>CBDFGS010000011.1:0-518408 GCA_965247255.1 Dehalococcoidia bacterium
GGGTCCAGGGCTCCGTCACCATTCAGGACGACATCGAGTTGACCGAGCGGCTGACGGTTATCCCCGAAGACATCACCATCACGGTGTTGGCATCATGAGCGACCTGGCCAAGAGGATCGACGTTCACGCCAATGCTGGCCTGCTGATCCAGCAGTGGCAACAGGCTCCGCGTATGCGTGCCTTGGTGGATGCGCTTCAAGGAGTGATGGACGACCACCTGGTCAATCCGTTGGGGGAGATGGAGGAACGTCTCCGCATCGACATCGCTGAAGGGTTCTGGTTGGACTGTATTGGGGAACGGCTGATGCTTCCGCGTCCGGCGACGGACATCGCCAACTTTGCCTCTTTTGGTTTCCACGGCTCTGATGGCGTCGGCTTTGGCCAGGGTCCGTTCGCCACGGTGGTTGAGGCGTTGTCGCCCAGGGTGCCGGTGGGAGACGAGTTCTACCGGAAGCTGCTTATGATGCGGGCGGAGGCGCTGCTTGCGGATGGTACGGTGGAGCGTCTTAGCGATGCGGTGGGGCATGTGTTCCCTGGGGTGAGCTATATGGACGGTGGCGACATGACGGCGGAGGTCCAGGGAGCGTACCAGGGCCTCGACTCCCGGAGCCTCCTGGAGGCGCTCGATATCGCTGGGGGGTTGCCTTCTCCGGCGGGTGTCGAGCTGTCTAGGGTCGTGTGGGAGTACGTGGTCGGTGGAGACTGTGAGGGAGACGAGCCGCCGGTCGTGGCGGGCCATACTTCTAGCCATACCAACGTTAGCGAGTACGAACGGAGCGACGAGCAGACCCACTCCGGCAACCACAGTTGGAAGATCACGGTTGCACAGGGCGCTTCAGATTCGGCAAGCGTCTTCATTGGCTTCAACGTCGCATACGCCGACCTACTGCCTATGACCCAGATCACCTTCTCGGCGTGGGTCTACGTCCCCGCGAGCGACCTGCTCCTCTCCGATGTGGAGCTAGAGCTAATGTGCGGCGAGGTGGATTCAGAGGGCGCCACCACATGGGAGAATACGAGATCGGAGAACCCGACCGCCTACGACTCCTGGGAATATCTCGAAGCCACGACGACTATCTCCGCCGCTTGTCAGAACATCCGGCTGGCTTTGAGAGTCACCGACCGTTCGGCCCCGCACGTGCTTTATTGGGACGACATTAGCTTCAGGAGTGAGTAGTCATGGCAAGAGACCCGGACGCACTAAAAATCGGTAAGTGGGCAGCCACAGGGGACGTTGAGGACCCGGAGGACGGTGGGATAGACCGCTCTATTGGCTGGGACATCCGCCACTCCCAGCCCGGCGGGTCGCTGCCCAAGCGGGAGCACTTCAACGAGCTGCATAGAGAGGAGACCGCCCTGGGAGTGGAGATCAACGTCCACGGTGCTGGGCTTGAATGGGACTCCTCTATCTCATACGAGCATCCGGCACTGGTAACGGGCAGCGATGCCCTGTTCTACGTAAGCGTCCAGGACTCCACGAACGTCGATCCGGTTACTGACAGCGGCGAGTCCCATTGGAAGCGCCTGAATACGTCGCCCCCCAATGCCTCCGCCACGGAGCGCGGGGTTGTCAGGCTAGCCACGGATGCAGGGGACGGGACCGATGCCACCGGGGTGATCACACCTGCTGTCCTGGCCTCGTTGGGGTATAGGCGGGTTACGGTGAGCGACTCGGCCCCCACCAGCTCGGACGGTGTCGACGGCGACATGTGGCTGGAGTATTAGCGATGCCGATCAAGGTCAAGGCAGCGGGGGCATGGCAGACGGCGGCCGCCAAGGTGAAGGTGGCGGGGACATGGAAGGCGGCCCATTTTTGGACCAAGGTCAGTGGGACGTGGCGAAGGGGCCCTCGCGACTTCGACCTCGCCACCGGCAACAACCACCACTTTAGCATCGCCTGGGATGGAGCATACTTCTACGTGGTGACCCTCAGCACGATGAACACCGCCTACAACAAGGTGTACGTCTACGACGCCGATGGGAACCACCAGTCAGATCGCGACTTCGACTTCGCCACCGGCAACACCCACGCCCGGGGCATAGCCTGGGATGGAGCTCACTTCTATGTGACGGACTACCTCTACAACAAGGTGTACGTCTACGACGCCGATGGGAACTACCAGTCAGACCGCGACTTCGACCTCGCCACCGGCAACACCTTCGCCTATGGTATCGCCTGGGATGGAGCATACCTCTACGTGGTGAACCGCGTCAACAATAAGGTGTACGTCTACGACGCCGATGGGAACTACCAGTCAGACCGCGACTTCGACCTCGCCACCGGCAACAACCACCCCTATGGTATCGCCTGGGATGGAGCATACCTCTACGTGGTGGACGCCGGCGACGATAAGGTGTACGTCTACGACGCCGATGGGAACTACCAGTCAGACCGCGACTTCGACCTCGCCACCGGCAACAACCACCCCTATGGTATCGCCTGGGATGGAGCATACCTCTACGTGGTGGACGCCGTCGACAATAAGATGTACGTCTACGACGCCGATGGGACGCACGTGGGATAGGCTGCGCCTATCTCTGATCGGCCAGTCGAGAAGGCGGCTGAAGTGTCAAGATGAATGCACTACTATAGGGCTTTCGATTTGCAGTCATGTTCAGCGTTATGCAATATTCGGCCAAGGTCGTGGACGGGAATCAAAGAGGTCTAGAACGAAGGCGGGGTCCGTGTCAGACGAGTGAGATGGTTAGGCTGGGACCAAATCGGAGGCTGCCCTTGGAATGTAAGCATCAAGGTACTGCGCCGGTTCATGGGCTGGAGGCACAAATACAGAAACTTGACCTGTTCGGGGTTCCGTTTGAAATCGCCAGTCAGAGTCGCCGAAGAAACCAAAAATGGGGTCGAATACTTTCTTGGCATGTGGGTCGTTCGCAAGAAAGGCTTGCTTAAAGCGCATGATGTCGAGGCCAACAATTTTGAATGTACCTACTTCTACACGCAGATACACCTGTTCTCCCATTGATTCTAGGGGCACAGAAAAAGCCTCAGTTGACTCCCCGATCGCGACGTAGAGAATATCGGCGTCATGATCAAATTGAAAGTCGTGCATTTCTAGTCGCGCACGGCTGAGAAAGGATTCGTTGGATTCCTTGATGTTAGCCATTAAGGCTTTACTAGCCATCTCAAATCACAGTTGGCGGGAAATGGAAAAACCTGTACCTCGAAGTAGTTGTTAGATACGAGGACACCGGGGATACTAAGACCGGAACGGTACTCACGATTCATTTCAACGACTCAGCACCCAAAGGTGCTCCAAGGGTAGAGAGATGGTAGGCGCCTCCGCCATCGACTGTTCCTATGGTTGATGAAAGTATGACATCCTGTGTCTCTGCGAGGTATTGGCCTACTTCGCGATGCTTGACAAGGATATGCCCGTTCCAGCGGGTTCTTGAAAGCCGAACAGTGTTGTCGTCACGGTCTTGTGTCTCGAAAACCCAATCCGTCATTGAAGGGCGCCAATTCAGACGCCCCCATTGTATTCATGGTCTTGATGTTGTCAAGGATTTAGATATGGAATCTGCCTCAAGCCACCTTGCGCACCGATGCACGTGTGCCGGTCGCCAATGCCTGTGCCTGACATACTATTATGGACAACATCGCGTGGACGCTAACCTTAAGATGCCCCCGAACACGAACATGATTCAGCTTCCGGTGGCCCTTGAGCCGTCCGTTCAGCCTCTCAATGGAGATTCGGCGATTGTAGATCATCTTCCACTCGGCAGTCTTCTCGGCTCAGCCAGGTACTCCGCCCACTGATCCATGAGCGTCCTCCGCCGGTCGAACAGGTCAGAGCGAAAATAGGCGGCTTCGGTAGAGTTTCCCACTACGTGTGCTAGCGCCGCCTCCATAACTGCGTGCGGTGCGTCTGTCTTCTCAGCCGCCCAGTCCCGAAAGCTGCTGCGGAATCCGTGGGGAACGCAGGGGATGTTCAGCCGCCGGAGCAACGCCGTGAAAGTCATATCCGACAACGGCCTGCCCGAACGTCCGGGGAAAATCAGCCCGGGACCGTCATCCAGGCTGCGCGCCTCTTCCAGGACGTCCAGGGCGCGCCTCGACAACGGTACGCGGTGCTCCCTGCCCGCCTTCATCCGCGCCGCCGGAACGGTCCAGACCCGGGAGTCCAGAGAGACTTCTTCCCACCTGGCGGCGCGAACTTCACCGGAGCGGGCGGCGGTCAGCACGGCGAATTCCAGGGCCAGCCGGGTGGCGGGCCCGGCGGTGGACGCTCTAATGGCGTCCAGGGCTGCCGGGACATCCGCATAGTGTAGAGCTTTATGGTGCACCTGGGTCCGCGAAGTCTTGGGAAGCACGGCCTCGATGGCGTCGCCAGCTGGATTATCCGGCCTGTAGTTATTGGCTATAGCCCACTTCATCACCGCGCTTACGCGCTGGCGCACTCGCCGCGCCGTCTCTGGCTTGGCGGTCCATATCAGGGTTAGGGCCTTCATGACATCCGAACCCGACACCTCGGTTACTAGTCTGGAGCCAAAATATGGAAAGACGTATGTCCTGAGAGTAGAACTCCACTGGGCCGCATGCTTTGCGTTTTTCCACGTCGGGCGATTGAGCTTGATGACCTCAGCGGCAGCCTCAGCGAAGGTCGGTACGTCTCGCTTCTCCGTTCGAGGGTCGCCGCCTACACGCGCGATTCTGCGGTTCTCCAGCGCCTTCTCACGCGCAGCGTTCAGGGACACAAGAGGCCACCCGCCAAGTCCGAGATCAGTCCTCTTGCCGCGTATCACAATACGTTGAAGCCACCTGCGTGCGCCAGACGGGTCCACCTGAAGGTAAAGCCCCTGACCGTCGTGGTATCGGCCAGGCCGCTTCTCCGTTCTCACTCGCGCCGCAGTCAACGGACGAGCCTTGCGATTCTCGGCCATGCCACCCCCACCCCCCATGGTACCCCACATTATAACTGAGATTGTATGAGACGGCAAGATAATCTATGAGCAACTATGAGAATCTTGATCGTATCTGACTCACGCATGAAATCGGCAAAAGACAGCGTTTTCAAAGCTAAGACGAAGGAAGTATCTGGCGGACTTCCCGCACTTCGAATTGCCAGGGGATTCCAGAGCTAGCTCGGAGCCCCAGTTTACCTTAGCCGAAGAGACTCGTGTATCGAAGATGCGGGAATGATCGGACGGACGACTGTCAGGACGCCCTCTGGGTTCCAAGCCTTCCACGGCGTGCGGTTGCCCGGTAGAATAAAGTACGTCTGGGCTCGAATATTTGGCTGAGCCCTGACGAGTGGGGCTGCGCTGATACGCTCAACTGCGTTAACGGTCCCTAGCCCTGACACGAGACGGCTAAGGTCTATGAGCATGGCCGATTGTCCTGAGTGCGGATCGCAATACACGCCTTCTCCAGAGCTGCGATTTTGCGCCAAGTGCGGGAATCGCCTCCCAGGCGAAGGTGTTGCGACGCTCGACATCGGTCGAGTACCGACACAGTCTGGGACCCTGGCGTTCCAGAGCGGGGAGTCAGGTCGTTCCTACGAACTCGATGGGGACCGCATAAGTATTGGTAGCGCCTCAGAAAGGGACATTCGAATAGACCACTCATCGGTCAGCCCAGAGCATGGGGTAATCGTTGTCAGTCAGGGACGCTACGTCCTTTTTGATGTCGGCAGTGCTGGTGGGACGTGGGTGAACGGAGAGCCCGTGACTGGCGCTTTCCTTAGAAATGGTAGCCGGCTGACTATGGGCTCAAGCGAGCTCACCTTCAAGGACCGCGTCCTGACCGTCCGATCAGGCCCATCGGAAGGGCAAACCTTCCCGATCGGACAGGACGATGTGGTAATCGGACGGGAACCCGGAGGAGAAGGCGCTCGGCTCGACGATGGCACCGTTGGTCGGCGACAAGCCCTAGTGCGCCCGACCCCCCATGGCTGTATCGTCTTCGATATGGCCGGGACCAATCGGACGATGGTTGACGGCGTTCCGCTAAGGGGAATGGTGCTGTACGACGGTGATGTGATAAAGGTCGGGGAGGTAGAGCTCCAGTTCTCGCAATAGAGTACTTATTGCCTGGGATTCCGACCATCTGTCGGATGTTCTTTCAGCAACAGTTCCCTCGTCACATCGCTCAATCTGTCCGCTATCACCAGCGCAAGGTCACGCATTCGGCAAGTCAACGTTCACTCGTGTCGAAGATTGAAGAGGTCCCGGTACACTGGGCGCCCTCAGGTTTAAGCGGGTTTGATCTCTAGGTCTGAGAATAGACGACGAGAACGGCAGCTCCTATCGCGACCTCTTCTGTACCCAAGTCCCGAGTATGGACGTGCTGGAAGGTGGGCGTAGACATACCGTGATCAAAACCAGTATCGAAAAGCTTCTCGTTTACATCGGTAGCTTCACAGGTCGTAAGAGCGAGGGGATTAGCATCTTCCGGTTGGACGCGTCCTCCGGCGGACTGGAGCTCGTAGGCAAATCCGGACATGGGCTCAGCTGCTCTTGGATTGCCGTCGACCCTCGGAAGCGCTTCTTGTATGCCATCGACGAGGTCGGCGAATACAGTGGCCGTCCGGGCGGCGCCGTTTGCGCCTTTTCGCTAGACCCAGGGATGGGCGAGCTGACCTACCTGAACCGGCAACCCTCCGGGGGCGCCGGCCCCTGCTACCTGTCAGTCGATGGTACCGGCGGACTGGTGTTTGTGGGCAACTTTTTCGGCGGGAGCCTGGCCGTCCTTCCGATCCAGGAAGACGGTCGGCTCGGGGAGGCCACCGACTTCATTCAGTACCAGGGGTCCAGCGTCAGCCCGAGGCGTCACGAAGGCCCCCACGTGCACTCAATCGTCCCGGACGCAGCCAATCGTTACATTTTCGTCCAGGACATGGGGCTCGACAAGATCATGGTCTACCGGCTCGATGCCGAGGCGGGAAAACTGGTCCCGCATGACCCGCCTTGGGTCGAGGTAAGATCCGGTGTCGGGCCGCGCCACCTCGTCTTCCACCCCAACGGAAGACACGCTTACGTGACCAATGAGCTCGAATCTACGTTCACGGCCTTTGACTACGATGAGACGACAGGGACGCTGATTGAAGCGCAGACGGTCTCGATGCTCCCGGAGGACTTCAAAGACTACAACATCTGCGCCGATCTGCACGTTTCGCCCTCGGGGAGGTTCTTGTACGGGTCCAATCGCGGACACGACAGCATAGTCACCTTCGCCATCGACGCCGATTCCGGCCGGCTCAGCTACGTCGATCACAAATCTACTGAGGGCCAAACACCACGCAGTTTCACGATCGACCCGACGGAGACGTTCCTTCTGGCCGCGAACCAGGCCAGCGGCACGGTCGTGTCGTTCCGCATCGACCAATCGACTGGCAGGCTCACGCCGACCGGCCACACCGTAGAAGTCCCGCAGCCCGTGTCATTGCAGGTAGTCGCCTCGCCGTGATCGACGTCACGCCGGTACCCCCGCGTTGTCGATCCTGATTGCCGGTGGGAGTGAGGCGCGATACCGAGTGAGAGAGCAGCTAGTCGGTCGCAATTTTCCAAGCGACGCCGTGGGCGTGACCGAGGGGCTGACCGGCTCGATCGCTTTCGACGAAGAGGGTGGCATCATCGCGGAACGGTCTAAGATAGCCGTAGACGTGAGCAGTCTGGAGAGCGACGATAGTCGGAGTGACCGTTACTTCACATTCGGATACTTCAACATGACAATCCCCAGTTGGGCCGTCTTCGTGTTGAGCGTTGTAGACAACGTCCAACTGGAGCTGGACTTCACAGCCGCCGTCGAGACCGGAGGATAGCTCACCCGGCTAGACGCCCTGATCGAGCGCTTCGCGCCGACACGACGGCTCTCGCTCGGCCTGATGTTGAGACGTCGTTTTCCACGGGCAACTCGAACTCGGCGTCGCTCGTGTGCGACTCCCGGAGATGGGCGCCTAGCCGACATTCCCATTCCGTCGGCCCAGGAAAACCCCCTGGCGTCACCAGAATGGCTGCAGAGCCACGACGAACGACAACGCCTAGAAGGCTCCTGCCGATTCGTTAGCCACTCTTGCCGATTCGGAACAGTTTTGTCCCGCACACTGGGCAGGTGCCCTGGGTGGCCGGTCTGCCGTTCTTCATCGTGATCTGCTGAGGGCTGCGAATCTCACGCTTGGTCCTACACTTCATGCAATACGCTTCCATTCCAGTCTCCTTCCAAATAGGGCTCGGGAAAATCCAATCGTTTGCTCTGATCGCCTGCAATATCTACAACACAAAGGAGGACTCGGATGTTAACAGACACAGTCACTCCAGGGAAGATTGCGTAACGAGGAGCTTGAAGCAGTGGTTCGGGCGATACAGGGAATTCGGAGGGAGGATCATCTGTCCTGGTGACTTCGTTGGGCCATTGCTCCGCTCGCGGCTCGACTTGCGCTCAAGACTAACCCCGAATCCACCGAAGGAGGGCGTCGGGTTAGCGTCCTGAAGCAGCAAGAAGGTGCTCCTGTGCTTCTGGGATAATGGTTTTGTAGCAAAAAACAGACCCTGGAAAAGGAGCACCCAATAGATGCTGCCACGCAACCACCCCGACCGAATCCAAATCACCTTCGACGACCGCCGCTTGGTGGCCAATGCCGGGCTGCTCCTTCCGGCCACCCTGGCGCGGCACCTCGGCCTGCCCGAACTCGTCCGGCAGCGCCTCGACCTGGGCGATGCCCCGGGGCGGGCGAACACGAGCGACAAGATGATGACGCTGGTGGCGTCTGCGCTGGCTGGGGGCGACTGCATTGACGACGCCGATGTGTTGCGCACCGGGGGGACGGCCAGCACCCTGGGCGGCACGGTGAAGGCGCCATCCACCCTGGGCACCTTCCTGCGCAGCTTCCGGTGGGGCCACGTCCGTCAACTCGACCGGGTGAGCCGCGAGTTGCTGGCCCGGGCTTGGCAGGCCGGGGCGGGACCCGGCGACGGGCCCCTGACCATTGACCTGGACTCCACCATCTGCGAGACCTACGGACTGGCCAAGGAGGGCGCACGCCACCACGGCTATACCGGCAAGCGGGGCTATCACCCGCTGTTGGCCGTCGCCGCCGGCACAGGCGACGTGCTGATGGCCCGGCTGCGCGAGGGCCGGGCCAACACCGCTCGCGGCGCCGCCCACTTCCTGCGTGAAACGGTGAGCCGGGTTCGCTACGGCGGGGCCAGCGGGCAGCTCACCATGCGTGCCGACAGCGGCTTCTATACCCACGCCGTGGTCGCCGTCTGCCGCCGGATCAATGTCCGCTACTCCATCACCATCCGCCAGCACAAAAGCCTGCACAATCTCATCGAGGCGATACCCGAAGATGCCTGGACGCCGATTCCTTACTGGATGGACGGTGCCGCCGATGTGGCCGAGATCACCTGCACCCCCTTCCAGGCCGAGGCAGACGCCGCGCCGGTACGGCTCATCGTCCGGCGGGTGAAGCCGACGCCCGGTTCCCAACTGGCCCTCTTCGCCAAATACAGTTATCACGGCTTCATCACCGACCGGGACGGGGAGTTGCTCGAACTGGAGGCTGACCATCGCCGCCACGCCGAGATCGAGAATGCCATACGCGACCTCAAGTACGGCGTCGGGCTGAACCATCTCCCCTCGGGCCGCTTCGCCGCCAACGGCGCCTGGCTGGCCGTCCAGACGATGGCCCACAACCTGGCCCGCTGGACGGCGCGGATCGGTCTGGGAGAGCGGATAGCCACCACCAAGACCCTCCGGCGGCGGTTCTTCTCCCTAGCCGGACGGCTCACCCGCTCGGCACGCCGGTTGACCCTGCATCTTCCGGATCGCTGGCCTTGGGCTGAGAAGTTCAGCCGCGCCTTGGCCCGGCTGCGAGCCATTCCACTCCCGGCCTGACGGCACCGTCGGCGACCCACCCACCGGACAACCGAAGATCCCCGCAGACTCGCGCCAGCCCGGTCCGAGAGAGTTCCCTGCTGCGTATTCTCTCGCCATCCCCCGCATCGCAGCTCCCGCAGACGGCCATAGGGGCCCCTGTGCGGCGATGAAGACCGTCCGCCGACCTCCCTACCCCAAATGGAACCCAGGCTATTTCCCCTGTAGCTCCCTCACCCCCCCTTCCGCTTTCCTCACGCCGTCCATCGGTGTCCTTCGGTGGATTCGGGCTAACACATCGCCGTCAGGGCCGGCGCCACCAGCCTTGTCTACGTAGTTCGGTACGGCGCTGCAGATGTCGCCGAGCCGCCCTCATTCAGGCCTTCCACGGCCAGAGAAGCAACGCTCCTCAGCGAGCCGATCTGCTCGTTCGACACCTGCCCCCTAGCCAGCGATGACAGCGCTTCCCCGGCGAGAGGGCCTCCTACGTGAGCTCCGCGCATGCGCTGATGGAAGTTACCTTAGCCCACCTTTCGGAAGGAGACGTCAATGCCGCAACGTCTGCGATCGAGAGACAGGTCGCCTATGCGGGGGCGCACAAGGTCGGTATAAGTCCATGCTATTGACCCGAGCCCGTATCAGAGTGTTGTTACTAATAAGTAGTGCGAGTTCATCCCTCCCAGTGTCAACCAACCAGTAATCTCGCGGTCTCCAGCACACTGAGCGGCAGTGTGTTCCTCGGGCGTGAACTACAGTGTGCGGCCTGCGTCAGTAGCCTGCCGAAGAAGGGAGCGATGGCTACACATGCCTCGCACCGCCCTTGACTTGTTTTCAACATGTTGTCCGGTTTTGGCCTCCCCAAGCATTGTAGTAAGTAGAAGCACTTTTTCAAAGGGAGGTTCGACATGGACTGGATAACGGACGGGATGTATCTTATGGCACTGGCCATACTCGGAGCGGGGTTGATCGCAGGCGGCATCGTCTCGTATCGCGGGAGTGCGAGAGTCGGGGTCAGGGCTTTTGGTTCTTCCGCAGTAGCCGTCGGAGTTGTGATGTGGGCAGTGGTCCTGATTGCGGCCCCGGTGTCTCAGAGCGGCGAGGGACCGTCAGCACCAACGGCTGTTGAAGCCGTAAGAGCCGCCAATTAGCGGGTAGCCTGCGGACCAGGGCAACCGGAAGGCCGGCTACCCGTGGTCCGCAGGCTACCAAACAAGCCTACACCTGTTCAGCTTAGCCCGAATCCACCGAAGGACACCGATGGACGGCGTGAGGGCAGCGGAAGGGGGTGGGTGAGGGAGCTACAGGGGAGATGGCCTGGGGTCTTGGGGTAGATGGGAGGCCGGCGGGCGGTCTTCAGTGGCCGCACAGGGCCCCTAAGCCCGAATCCACCGAAGGACACCGATGGACGGCGTGAGGAAAGCGGAAGGGGGGGGTGAGGGAGCTACAGGGGAAATAGCCTGGGTTCCATTTGGGGTAGGGAGGTCGGCGGACGGTCTTCATCGCCGCACAGGGGCCCCTATGGCCGTCTGCGGGAGCTGCGATGCGGGGGATGGCGAGAGAATACGCAGCAGGGAACTCTCTCGGACCGGGCTGGCGCGAGTCTGCGGGGATCTTCGGTTGTCCGGTGGGTGGGTCGCCGACGGTGCCGTCAGGCCGGGAGTGGAATGGCTCGCAGCCGGGCCAAGGCGCGGCTGAACTTCTCAGCCCAAGGCCAGCGATCCGGAAGATGCAGGGTCAACCGGCGTGCCGAGCGGGTGAGCCGTCCGGCTAGGGAGAAGAACCGCCGCCGGAGGGTCTTGGTGGTGGCTATCCGCTCTCCCAGACCGATCCGCGCCGTCCAGCGGGCCAGGTTGTGGGCCATCGTCTGGACGGCCAGCCAGGCGCCGTTGGCGGCGAAGCGGCCCGAGGGGAGATGGTTCAGCCCGACGCCGTACTTGAGGTCGCGTATGGCATTCTCGATCTCGGCGTGGCGGCGATGGTCAGCCTCCAGTTCGAGCAACTCCCCGTCCCGGTCGGTGATGAAGCCGTGATAACTGTATTTGGCGAAGAGGGCCAGTTGGGAACCGGGCGTCGGCTTCACCCGCCGGACGATGAGCCGTACCGGCGCGGCGTCTGCCTCGGCCTGGAAGGGGGTGCAGGTGATCTCGGCCACATCGGCGGCACCGTCCATCCAGTAAGGAATCGGCGTCCAGGCATCTTCGGGTATCGCCTCGATGAGATTGTGCAGGCTTTTGTGCTGGCGGATGGTGATGGAGTAGCGGACATTGATCCGGCGGCAGACGGCGACCACGGCGTGGGTATAGAAGCCGCTGTCGGCACGCATGGTGAGCTGCCCGCTGGCCCCGCCGTAGCGAACCCGGCTCACCGTTTCACGCAGGAAGTGGGCGGCGCCGCGAGCGGTGTTGGCCCGGCCCTCGCGCAGCCGGGCCATCAGCACGTCGCCTGTGCCGGCGGCGACGGCCAACAGCGGGTGATAGCCCCGCTTGCCGGTATAGCCGTGGTGGCGTGCGCCCTCCTTGGCCAGTCCGTAGGTCTCGCAGATGGTGGAGTCCAGGTCAATGGTCAGGGGCCCGTCGCCGGGTCCCGCCCCGGCCTGCCAAGCCCGGGCCAGCAACTCGCGGCTCACCCGGTCGAGTTGACGGACGTGGCCCCACCGGAAGCTGCGCAGGAAGGTGCCCAGGGTGGATGGCGCCTTCACCGTGCCGCCCAGGGTGCTGGCCGTCCCCCCGGTGCGCAACACATCGGCGTCGTCAATGCAGTCGCCCCCAGCCAGCGCAGACGCCACCAGCGTCATCATCTTGTCGCTCGTGTTCGCCCGCCCCGGGGCATCGCCCAGGTCGAGGCGCTGCCGGACGAGTTCGGGCAGGCCGAGGTGCCGCGCCAGGGTGGCCGGAAGGAGCAGCCCGGCATTGGCCACCAAGCGGCGGTCGTCGAAGGTGATTTGGATTCGGTCGGGGTGGTTGCGTGGCAGCATCTATTGGGTGCTCCTTTTCCAGGGTCTGTTTTTTGCTACAAAACCATTATCCCAGAAGCACAGGAGCACCTTCTTGCTGCTTCAGGACGCTAACCCGACGCCCTCCTTCGGTGGATTCGGGCTAAGGCCCTATGCGGGAGTTGCGATGCGCGGGAAGGCGAGAGGATACGCAGCAGGGGACTCTCGCGACCGGGGTGGCGCGAGATTGCGGGGACGTTGGGTCAGTTGCAGGCTGGCCGTCAGGCCGGGAACGGAATGGCTTGCAGCCGGGCCAAGGCGCGAGTGAACTGGGTTTCCCAAGGCCAGCGCCGGGGGAGATGCAAAGTGAGGCGGCGCGCCGAGCGGGTGATCCGTCCCACCAGAGCGAAGACCCGCCGCCTGAGGGTCTTGGTGATCACGGTCCGCTCGCCCAGACCAATCCGCGCCGTCCAGCGGGCCAGGTTATGCGCCATCACCTGGACCGCCAGCCAGGCGCCGTTGGCGGCGAAGCGCGCCGACGGCATGTGGTTCAGCCCGACGCCGTACTTGAGGTCGCGTATGGCGTTCTCGACCTCGGCGTGGCGGCGATGATCGGCCTCCAGTTCCAGCGTCTCCCCATCGCGGTCGGTGATGAAGGCGTGATAGCTGTATCTGGCGAAGAGGGCGAGCTGGGAACCGGGCGTCGGCTTCACCCGCCGGACAATGAGCCGCACCGGCGCGGCGTCCGGCTTGGTCTGGAACGGGGTGTAAGTCGTCTCGGCGACATCGGCGGCGCCGTCCATCCAGTAGGGAATGGGAGTCCAGTCCTCCTCTGGTATCGCCTCGATCAGATCCCGCAGCCTGGCGCGCTGGCGGATGGTGATAGAGAAGCGGACATCCATTTCCCGGCAGGCGGCAACGACAGTGTGGGCGTAGAAGCCGCTGTCGGCCCGCACCGTGAGTTGTCCCCTGGCCCCGCCGTAGCGCACCCGCCCCACCGTCTCACGCAGGAAGTGGGCGGCGCCACGGGCGGTGTTGGCCCGGCCCTCGCGCAGCCGGGACATCAGCACCTCGCCGGTGCCGGCGGCAATGGCCAGCAGCGGGTGATAGCCGCGGGCGCCGGTATAGCCGTGGTGGCGCGCTCCCTCCTTGGCCAGTCCATAGGTCTCGCAGATGGTCGAGTCCAGGTCGATGGTCAGGGGCGAGTCGCCGGGTCCGGCCCCAGCGGCCCAGGCCCGGGCCAACAACTGGCGGCTCACGCGGTCGAGTTGACGGACATGCCCCCACCGGAAGCTGCGCAGGAAGGTCCCCAGGGTGGATGGCGCCTTGACCACGCAGCCTAGAACACCAACCGTCCCACCAGCGCGCAGCGCATCGGCGTCGTCGATGCAGTCGCCGCCTGCCAGCGCGGAAGCGACCAGCGTCAGCATCTTGTCCCCAGTGTTCGCCCGTCCCGGCGCTCCGCCGAGGTCAAGGTGATGGTCGACGAGTTCCCGCAGGCCCAGGTGCCGGGCTAGGGTGGCCGGCAGGAGCAGGCCGGCATTGGCCACCAGGCGATGGTCGTCAAAGAGGATGCGGATACGGTCGGGTTTGTTCTGTGGCAGCATCTATTGGGTGCTCCTTGTTTCCGGGCGGGTTTCTGTTCCAAAACCATTATCCCAGATTCAGAGGAGCACCCGCTGGCTTCTTCAAGGGCTGTCCCCAAGGCCGTCCTTCGGTGGATTCGGGCTTAGTCTCCGGCAACTGTCTGGTAGCATGGAGCGCCGGAAAACGGAGCCAGGGAAGCAGGAAAACGGGGTGTACGTCGTTGGAAGATGCACTGGTCATAGAGCAGGTGAGGACAGGAAAGCCGGACGCGTTCGGCCACATCGTAGAGCGTTACCAGGCACGCATCTCACGATACCTTCTCAGGATGACTGGCGACTACCATGTCGCGCAAGACCTCGCGCAGGACACGTTCGTTCAGGCATACCGCGGAATCCTAAAGACCCAGTCCGACTTTAGCTTCAAGGCCTGGTTGTACAAGATCGCCACCAACAACGCGCGACAGTACCACCGGAGACGACGAATCCTGTCGTTCCTTCCACTACCGGAATCGGAGAGCGCCGACGAACCGGGCAGCGATACACTCTCCGAATCTGTGGGTGAACGGTTGACGGTGCAGCAGGCGATGTTGAGCGTGCCGCAAGACCGCCGCACGTGCATGGTCCTCCATTTCGTGGAGGGGTTGAAGTACAGGGAGATAGCGGGGATCGTCGGCACATCTGAAGAGGCGGTGAGGAAGCGAATCGCGAGAGGAAGCAAGGACTTTCGCGAGGCCTATGCACGTCTTTCCGAAGGGGACGAGAGATGAACCACACAGAATTCGAAGAACTGGTGTCGGCGTATGCCAATGACGAGTTGGCACGCACGCAAAGGGAATTCGTCGAAGAGCACCTGTCCGGCTGCCCAGAATGCCGGGCGCAGCTGACCGAGTTCACCTGGGTGCGGAGCAAGGTCGGCCTTCTGGCTACGGTTCCGGCAGAATCAGATATAAAGGAGACAACAATGGCTTCAATCAGGGCAATTGGCCCCCAGCGAGGGGGTGTCTATTCAGGAGAAGTACAGGGCAACTCATGGGTGAGACTTGGCCTCCGGCGACTGCCGCGTCCCGCTCTGGTCATGGCTGCCGTTGCAGCTATGGTTATCATCCCGCTGGCGCTACAACTAACGGGCGGTGGGCCTGGAGTCGGGATCGAGTCGGCATACGCGGCGACCGAGGCGCTGAAGTCGTTCAGGATGTCTGGGACAACGGTGCAATCCTTCGGTGAATCGACATCAGAGGTTGCCTTCGATTGGGAGTTCGTCGCGCCAGACAGGTACCGCGGCGCCATAACGACACCAGCCGGGTTGGAGGAGTTCGTCATCGTCGGCGACGAGCAGTTTTCCCGCACACCTGATACCGCTGGGACTGACGTTACCGTCATCGTGATTGACACGGACGGATACGACGTTTTTAACCCGGTCCCCACCAGGGCAGGTACACTACAGATCCTCGACTCACTCGTCAACGTGGAAAGCCTGGCCGACGAGACGGTCGATGGCATAAATACGCTGCATTATCGAGGAAGAGTCGACATCGGTCGCATAGTCGACGCCCAGACGGCGCTCCTCGACCCAGACGCACCGGGCTACGAGGAGATGGTGCAGATGCTTGACTTCCAACGAACAGCTAACATCGACGTCGAACTGTGGATCGACGCGGGAGATTCGTCGCTTCGGCAGATGAAGCTGGACTCCGAATCGCCGACGTTCGTGAGTGATCAGGAGGGCAGTCGATTCGAGGGATCGTCGACCTTCAGCACATTTGTAAAGTTCACCGATCTGAACGCGCCGATCTCCATAGAGCGCCCGGTGAGTGCGGAAGGCGTGTTGGAGCAGGGATGGAGTGTCGCAGGCAGTGGTAGTCCGTCCCCGACGATTGGGACCGAGCCGCGGTAGCGTACAACTGCGCAAATGTAGGAAAGTCGTCGCAAAAGAAGATGGCTAGGCGTAGACTGGGAACGCGTCAACAGAGTGGCCTTGGCCACCTCTGTGTCACAATAGCGCGACTGGGTAGAGGCCCATCGAAAATATTGAAGGTAGGACTTCGACCCTCCCCCGTCTCCACCAAGAACACGAATCGCCATTGGCCTCGCGCCACTGCCCGACATCCTTGTGGAGCTTGGCCCGGTTAGGCGTGTTCGCCGGCTGATACTAGGCGAGTATCAGCGGCACCAGCATCTCATCGGGGGTGAGCCCTGAGTGATGGGAAGCCTGGGATATTGTCTTGGGGGTGCCGCCAGATGGCTGGTACTCGACCACGTCAGGGCCCTTCGATACGGCGATGAAGTCTCCCATCCGGCTCTTTGCCGTGGCCGATAGGTCTCCCGGGCCAAAGAGCTCCAGCTTCTCCGCTTCATCCACCGGGATCAGCATGAAGTCTTGGCCGAATCGCTCCCTGAAGCGCTGGGCTGCACCACCCTCGGCCCCTCTCCGGACATGTAGAAACAGCACCCGCGCATCCCCGGAAGGCGGGAATCGGAGTGTGTCCATGATGTTGTCGTTTGATCCGACGCGGTGCCTGGCGCTCCGCGGTATGTCCAGAAAACCGTGGTCGGCGCTGAGCACTATTCGTCCGCTACCCGCGAGACCGCGCCACAGCCGCTCCAACTGCCGGTCCAGCTCGTGAAGGGCTGCGCGCGTCTCCGGATGCCGCGATCCGTAGGCATGGGCCACGGCGTCGATCCGGTGAGCGTAAAGATAGGTGTACGTAGGACCGGTCGCCCGATGCACCCTCTCGACCACCGCTGTCACCGCTTCGCGGAGGCTCTTGAACCCAACCCTCTGACGCCCGCCGGATATGTACAACGAATACACGCTGTCGACGAAGGCCTCAGGGAGAAACATCAGCGTGTCTCGTGGGATCCGGGATACAAGGGACGCCACAGGGAATGCCGTCTCCGGCTCAACGCCGAGGTCTGCTAACGACCGGCCGTCCGAGCGTCTGACAAACTGGAGGATTACCGCGGCTCCTCCGATCTCACCAAGATGCGTCCACCATCCCGTGACTGCGTGGCTATTGGGCCACGCGCCAGTGGCGATTGATGTGAGTGCGGTCGCGGTGGTGCTGGGGAAAACCGTGGTGAGCTCGGCAGCCTCATGTGATGCCAGGAACGAGTCGCTGGGGAGCTGCTGAATTAGACTCTTTCCAAGGCCATCTACTATGATGAAGATGAGGTGATCGGAGCGGCCGATAAGGTCGCTGAGCTTGTCTGAGCCTGGTGTCGGCTGAACGTCCGGGGCGCCGGCAACACGGGCGGCGGCCCGAGAAAGGTCGACGATGCTCAGCCCCCCAACGGAGGGGCGAACCAGCGACCCATCTGCGAACGCGGCAAGCAGCCTGTCCACATCACTCATGTATGAGGCTTCCCCCAAGGGTAATCGGGGCGCTATCGGGCCGGCCTCCGGCCCAATCTGAGGTCCGGCCACCTGTGTAATGCGTACAACACATTCGTCCCGCCCCGGCAAATCGGTCTTCCCCCACATTCACCGGTCCAGGAGGACTCCTCGTGTCATCTCGTGACACCGTGAGCCCCGAAGCCATCCGCGCTCAACTCGGGGACGTTTATGACCGTTTTGCGCCAAAGGAGCAGCTCCTCCACGCGAAACTGCTCCAATCTATCGTGCGGCCTGAGGACATCGCAGTCGAGGTGGAAGGGTCGAGCGGCGAGCGCTCGGTCGTGACGGTGTGCACCTCGGACAGGGTGGGAGCCCTGTCCATCATAGCAGGGCTGTTTACGGTGTACGGACTGGACATCGCCCGTGCGGACCTCTTCACGCTTCACTTCCCCTCCCCTCGCGGCTCCAAGCCTTTCAGGTCGCCACGGAGGCGAGAGCGGCACGGCTTCTCGCTAACGAGTCAGCCCACGACGAAGATACTGGACATATTCGAGGTGCGCGTTCCCGAAGCTGCTGCTGAATTGGAGCTTTGGCGCCGGTTTCGGAAGGACCTCTCGTCCCGGGTTGGGCGTTTGGTGGCAGAAGGGCCCGATATCGTCAGGGATGAGGTTATAGACGGATTTAGCGCGGGCATTCGGCGGCCGAGGGACGGGGACGGCCAACTCCTGCCTATCAAGATCGAAGTCTCCAACGAAGTGTCCTCGATCTACACTCAGCTTAGCGTCCGGTCTACGGACACCGTGGGGTTCCTCTTCGCGCTCGCGAACGCGCTTACGATGGCCCGAGTCAACATCGAGCGGGCGGAGATTCGGACTGTCGGGGGAGAGGCGCGAGACACATTCTGGCTCACCGACTACAGAGGACGCAAGATCACCGACCGGCATCGCATCGACGAGCTGAGGTTCGCGACGGCGCTGATCAAACACTTCACGTACCTTCTGCCGCGGTCCGCTAACCCTGCGCAGGCCTTGCACCAGTTTCACGCGCTGACCCAGCAGGTCCTGTCCCGCGCCAATTGGACCAGTGAGCTCCTCGATCTGGAGTCTCCAGCGGTGCTCGAGACCCTCACCGACCTCTTGGGGCGGAGCCAGTTCCTCTGGGAAGACTTCCTTCGGATGCAACACGAAAACCTTTTCCCGGTCCTCGTAGAGGCGCCGCTGCTTGAGGAACAGAGGTCCAAGAAACAGCTCCAAGAAGCCGTCGATGAAGGCCTGTTCAAGAGCCCAAAGTACGAAGACCAGGTCCTTGAATTGAACAGGTTCAAGGACCGTGAGATGTTTCGGATAGACCTGAGGCACATAACCCATCGCATCGGTTTTCGTAGCTTCTCTGAGGAGCTGACGGACCTGGCCGAGATTGTGGTTGAGAAGGCCGCGGACCTATCGAAGACCAAGCTTAGTGGCTGGCTCCCAGCCACTGTGCTAGAGAACGGCGAGTCTTCCTCGTTCTGCATTTGCGCGCTGGGGAAGTTCGGCGGCCGCGAACTGGGCTACGGTTCAGACATAGAGCTCGTTCTCGTCTACGATGAGGAGGGAAAGAGGACGGCAGAGGCCTCACGCTTCTTTCGCGAGCTTGTCAGCGAGCTGACAGAGACTATAGTTGCGAGGCAAAAGGGTATTTTTGAGATCGATATGCGTTTGCGGCCGCATGGGACAGCGGGGGCCCTCGCCACGAGTCTTGGCGGATTCAGGCAATACTACACGGAGGCCGGACCAGCCCGACAATTCGAGCGTCTTGCGCTCGTAAAGCTGCGTCCTGTTACCGGCAGTGCGACCCTTGGCCGTCGGGTGGTTGAGGCGAGGGACGCTTTCGTCTACTCAGGCACGCCCGTGGACCTAGGGAACATCCAGCACCTCAGGCGGCGTCAGGCCTCGGAGCTCGTACCTGCAGGAGCCGTGAGTGCGAAATACAGCCCCGGCGGGCTGGTCGACCTCGAGTATTTTGTCCAGGCGATGCAAATCGAGGCCGGCCATATGGACCCTGCTGTTCGAGTTACGGGGACAGTGGAAGCTCTTGACCGCCTGGCCGAGGGGGGACACGTTCCTACAGACCAGGCCAGGGAGATCAGCGAGGCCTACCAGTTCCAACGGCGTCTCATAGACGCGTTGCGCGTGGTGCGCGGCCACGCCAAAGACCTGACTGTCCCCACGGCGGAATCCCGAGAGTCAGGATACCTGGCGAAGGGACTGGGCTTTCAATCCAGCGCTGAGCTGCACGCCGCGATCGCTGAGCGCATGGGCATGGCAAGCGGGATGTGGAAACGAGGAATGCCCTCAGCCACGTGATGTCGATTCGGCCGGTCATCAGCGCGATGAGGCTGCCTCGGGCGGGACGCCATCGCGCTGAGGGACGAGCTAATCGCCCGGCTTCTGGACTGTGGCGGAGGCAGCGTACGAGATTGGCTGCCAACGCAGGGCAAGCCCGACCGCCAAAAGCACCAAAAGAGCACCAGCCGCCGTGAACGCAGCGGTAAGCTCAGTTGTGGCTCTCGTCGTCACCAGGTGCGACGGGACGTCGGCGAAGACCTCGAGCAGCTCCTCGGCACTTTCGGCAACGTAGTACTCGGCGTCCGTCATCATGGCAACCTGCTGCAACGTGCTCTCGTCCAGCCCGAAGCCCCGGCCACGCCGGAAACCTCCGCGGAATCCTCCGCGAAATCCTCCACGGCGAAAACCTTCACCGAACTCGATTCCCCCGAGCTGCTCCGGAGTGCACCTGAAGACCGACCCTTGAGGCGTGCCGTATCCGATGGTATATACGCGAACGCCTCGATCGGCGGCTGCCTGGGCGGCGTCCAGAGGGTACACCCCGCTGTTGCTGGCCCCGTCCGTCAAGAGAACGATGAAGTCGGGCTGGTGTGTCCCATCCACCGCGGGACCGGGAGCGCCTTCGGACGGCCGCATGAACACCCTCACCGGCGCTACGTCCGCATTGACCTCCGCGATGGCATCGAGGGAACGCACGATGGCGCTGCCGACCGCGGTGCGGTATGCGGCCGTCAGGCCGCGTACGGCCTCGAGCAGCACATCCTTATCGGCCGTCGGCGGCACTATCAGCTCAGCAAATCCGGCAAAAGCAACCAGGCCAATCCGCGTATCCGGGTCTTGATTGCGGATGAAGGTCTCAGCCGATTCCTGGGCGACCGTCAGACGGTTAGGCTCGATGTCGGTGTTGCACATACTAAGTGAGACATCCAGAGCCAACACGATGTTCGATTGGCTCGACGTGACGTTACGGGTTACAACGGGGCGCGCTAGAGCCAGAACCAGGCTTGCCAGCGCGAGCAGGAACAGCGCGAACGGCAGGTGGCGTCGCCAAGCCGAGCGGCCGGGCTGTGCCTCGCGGATGAGCGAGAGGCTCGAGTAATGGACGGCATACCGCTTACGTCGCTTCAGGACCCACACGTACGCAAGGACGATTAGGGGGACCAAGCCCATCAGGAACAAGAACGCAGGCCAGAGCATACCTTCTATCGACCTCTCTTCATGGAATTCGGCCGAACCAAAACAGCGATAGTCCGCCACCGACCAGCAGCACCAGCGCGCTGGCGCCACCGAGAATCGACGTCACCTCTATCTCTTGCGGCTTCACCGCAAACCTGGTGTTCAGATTCTCGTAGATTGCGCTAAGCTCATCGGCGTTCGCCGCCGTGAAGTATTCGCCCTCCGTCAGGAGCGCGATCTCCTGCAGGGCGCTCTCATCCAGCTGTGTAAACACGTTAAATCCATCTATCTCGAGCGTCGCGCCCGCTGGGCTTCCTACCCCTACAGTATAGATCCGAACACCCTGCTCGATAGCCTCCTGTGCAGCCTCCAAAGGATCGAGTTCAGATGTGTTCTCCCCATCTGTAACCACAACGATGATGGCGGCTTCGAACGCCCCTCGTGGCTGCGGCGCATCGTCAGGTTGCTCACTTCCGGACACACTCGGTCCGGCGCTAGGAACATCGGTAACGGCATGAAGAGCGGCTTGGATGCCGTGTGCCAGCGACGTACCGCTCTGCGGTACCAGGCGGTCGATCGCTGCATCTATCGCCTGCCTGTCGTCGGTCGGCGTTTGTACCACCAGTCCCCCCTCGCTAAACGCGACCACGCCGATCTTGATATGGCTGGGCTGCCGTTCGACGAAGGCATGTGCCGCCGTTTTGGCGGCGTCCATTCGCGTCGGTTCCAGGTCGTCGGCCCCCATGCTGGCCGACACGTCGAACGCCAGCATAACGATGCCCTCCATCTCCGGCAGTAAGAGCATCATCTGCGGCCGGGCCGTCGCCACAAGCAAGAGCGCTATCCCAAACAAAAGGACGATCGCCGGGATGTGGCGTCGCCGCCCGGGAAGCCCGGCGCCGCCGCCGTCTCGAACGAGACCCAGCGTCCCCAGGTGGGCGGCGTCGCGCTGCCTTCGATGGTGAAGGCGCCGGTAAACGAGCACGCTCGCAGGGACGAGCAGCAAGAGTATCAGCAGCCACGGCCATATGAATGACAAGGATGACACCCCGCTACCGCCGCTGCCGCGGGATTCGCTTGCGCAGCGTGGCAAACCGCAAGATGGCCGGCACCAAGTCCTCTTCCGTGGACAGCGACAAGGGGACCACCCCGGCCCTTGCGAAAGTATCGCTCATCTCCGCTTCACGGCGCTGGGCCGCCTCGTTGAATCGCCGGCGCAGCTTCTTGTCGCGCGTGTCGACCGTGAGTTGCTCGCCCGTCTCCGAGTCTTCCACCAGGATGATTCCAGCATCGGGCAACTCCACTTCTCGGGGGTCCCAGAGTCGGACCGGGAGCAGGTCGTGGCGCTGGCTAAGCAGTTTTAGCGGCCGAGCCCAACCGGGCAAGCAGACGAAATCGGAGACCAGGAAAACGAGGGACGGCCTCTTGATGGCATTGACCGCGGTCTCGAGCAGAGGCGTCAGGTCCGTCATCGAGCCGCCGGGAGACGGCTCTCGATTCAGCAGGTCGTTGATTAGCCGCAATACCTGGGACCGGCCGCCGCGCGGAGGGACGATCTGCTCGATACGGTTGTCGTAGAAGATTGCGCCGACGCGGTTTCCGTTGCGTGTTAGAAGGCGCATTAGCGCCGCTACGAAGTCGATCATTACGGCTTGTTTGGGTCTCTTGGGGGCGCCGAACTCCATCGAGGGGCTCAGGTCGAGCAAGAACCACGCTCTAATTTCCCGGTCTTCCATGTATTGGCGCACATAGGGCGCGTTCATGCGTGCCGTTACGTTCCAGTCTATGGTGCGGACGTCGTCCTCCATCTGATACTCGCGAAGCTCCGCAAGCTCCAGGCCGCGGCCAAAAAACAGGCTGCGATAGTCCCCCTGCAGGATCCCATCGAGGCGGCGAACAACGTGCCACTCGAGGCGGCGCAGGACGCGATCAGGCGTTGCTGATTCGTTGTGTAGAACGGCTGTTTCTGTATTCATCGAGAGGTACCGTGGGTAAGTCTATCGCCTCGAGGACCTTGCCCAGCACGTCATCGCTGCTGACGTTGTCTGAGAGCGCCTCGTAAGACAGGACCAGGCGATGCCGAATGACATCGAGGGCGACGTCGCGCATGTCCTGAGGCAGCACGTAGTCTCGTCCTCGTACAAAAGCCAACGCCCTGGCCGCCACCACGAGGTTGATAGAGGCCCGCGGACTCGCTCCGTACAGTATGTATCGCTTGAGGTCCTCGAGCCCGGAAGCCTCGGGGTCGCGGCTGGCGGTAACTACATTGACCGAGTACTCGATAAGCGCGGGGTCTACGTAGACCTTCTGGACCTGCCGTTGCAATTCACGAAGCCGCTCGGTGTTGAGTACTTGCTGCACCGCCTGCAGCACGCCCGTCATGCGCTCCACGATCACAAACTCCTCGGTACTGCTGGGATAGCCAACGACCACCTTCAACATGAACCGGTCGACCTGTGCTTCCGGGAGGGGGTATGTTCCCTCCGACTCGATCGGGTTCTGCGTCGCCATCACGAGGAACGGATCGGGGACCGGGAACGTCTCGCGGCCTATTGTGACCTGACGCTCCTGCATGACTTCGAGTAGAGCGCTCTGGACCTTGGCCGGAGCCCGGTTGATCTCATCGGCCAGCAGAAGATTCGTGAAGACGGGGCCGAGTGATGTGCTGAAATCGCCTGTTTTCTGATTGTAGATACGGGTGCCGATCAGGTCGGCGGGCACAAGATCGGGGGTGAATTGGATGCGATGGAACTCCCCGCCGAGCGCTTGTGATAGTGTCTTGACTGCCATCGTTTTGGCCAGACCGGGGACGCCCTCGACAAGAATGTGGCCGCCGGACAGAAGGGCAACGATCAGGCGTTCCAGGAGGTGGTCCTGCCCGACGATAATCTTCTTGACCTCGTACAACACACGCTCCATGGGTCGCGGGTTTTCGTTATTGGTCAATCCGTCCACCTGTTCCGTTCGATTTACGTCTGGAGACCGAGACCTACTGCGCCGGTCCGCCGGCGCCGCGCGCAGCCACGTCTATCGGTACCGCAAAGCCGATACCGATAAAGACCTTCTGTTTCGTTGGGTTGGTCAGGCCCGTTACGATGCCGATGACGTGACCGTAGCGGTTCATCAGCGGGCCGCCTGAGTTGCCGGGATTGACGGCGGCGTCGAACTGGATAAGTCCGTCCAGTCTCCGGTCGCTGCCCGTGGGCAAAAAGCTTCGGTCAAAACCTGAGATTACGCCCGCGCTCAACGAACCCGCCAGCCCCAGGGGATTCCCGACGGCGAATACTTCATCTCCAATCCGCATTCGACCGGAACCTCCAACGGTGGCCGGCGCGAAGATTTCCGGCAGCTCGTCCGGCATCAGAACCGCTATGTCGTTCTCGGGCTGCTCGGTGACAACGGTGGCCGACGATCGCGTGCCGTCCGCGAATATCACCTGTATCTCGATCGCGTTTTCGACATTGTGCAACGCAGTGAGGATAGCAGCCTCATTGTTGATGATCACACCGCTTCCGATGCCTACTCCGTGTTCCTCTTCATCGCTGGCACGCTCGCTGCTGAAGCTCCCCGTACGAATGATGACTAGCGAGGGCAGGACCGTCTGGTAAACCTCGGCAGAGACCGCCGGCGGCGGCGTGGCGGAAGCCATCACTTCCGCCATACTCTCCTCGACGTCATCCATGCTTACCCGGGTTGGCTCTGCTCTGACCGTGATGTAGATAAACAAGACGAGCATCGCGGCCAGCGCCCCTGAAGCAACCGGCGCCAGCTTCCTGAGCCGCCTCCGAAACCGGTGGCGGTGTTCCAGCCACCTACGCCATCTTGAATCTGACCGGCCGCTCATGTCGTCTCAGTCTGCCTGCGACCGGGTGAGATGCAACAGGCAAATTTCCTTCCATTGAAAGATAAGGGCGCACACGCGGAGGTGATCGTCCGTCGCGAATCTCCCGCTCTCACCGCACTTTGCCGGGTAACCTTGTGCTCGCTCCCCTTGGTCGTTATAGATGGTAACGGACGGCGGCAGCTTAGGATAGCGTGGACCTCCCTAAAGACGTCGGCGATAGAAGGTAAGTCGCCCCCTCCCCGACATTTGACCGCGAGACGAGGGCGAGGGGTCAGGCCATTCCGGCCTCAAGGTCTCAGCCCTGAAACGCGTTTAAGCCCCGTGGTACCATTGTCGCAGCCGGCAGCCGCCGCGACTAAAGCGGCGTTGAAATAGGTTACCCGCGATCTCCAGATCGGTCCGCGCGCGGGGACTTTCATCAGACCCGGATTTTTGGGTTTCCGGCGGGCGTGCATGAAACAGCTGACCGTGCCTCACTTGATCGCCAAGCGGCTGGCGCACGACCGTGCGTTGCTGCTTGCGGTGCTGCTCGCTGTCATCGTTGCAGCCACTCTGAGCGCCGTAGCTCCCGTATACCTGGCCTCGCTAGAGCAGGTGTCGTTCAACTCCGCGCTGGATAAGCTCCGTTCGCCCTTCCTGCAATTCCACGTGTTCGCTCCCCGCGAGCCGCTCTCTGAGATGGCGTCCCAGCAGCGCGAGCAACTCGTGTCCGACGCAATCGAGCGACATATCTCCGATATCTACGTCGGGCGTGAGAGGGCCATCAGGAGCGCGATCTACCTCGTCGGCGTGCCCGGCCGGCCGCTGCCCCAGGAGAGGGACACAGAAGACCTGGTCTCGCGAGGCTACCTGCAGAGCATTTCGGACCTGGGGGCGCACTCAAGCTTCGTGGACGGCCGGATGGCCTTGAGCGAAGTCCGGGCCGGCCAGCGAGGGCCGATACTGGAGGCGGTCATCGGAACGGAGACCGCCCAGGTGTTCGAGCTGGCCGCCGGGGACGAACTCGAGCTCATTCGGGACCTAGGATCGCCGACTACCCTAACGGTGCAGATCGTCGGTGTGCTGGAGCCCGACCACCCAACCGATGAGTACTGGGATAACGCAACTGTGTTCCTGGCCCCGGAGCCCAACGACCCGGAAGCCCCTCTGCGGCCTCCCCAGGGGGTCTTGGTGGATGACGAAGAACCCTTCATGACGCTGTTCGTCAATCAGGACGCGATGATAGACGCATTCGCCCGAGCGCGAATCCTCTCGCGCGTGAGCTCGGTCTGGTTCGTGCTGGCAGAGAAAGATGGTGTGAAGAGGTGGTCGCTGTCCGAGACCCGCGAACGCCTCGGCGCATTCGAGGAGGAGATAGAAAGCTCGATACCAGGGTCGGACGTGGTCACGAGCGCCGTGCCGAAGCTGCTGAACAGCCTCGATCAGAGAATCTTCATCTTCAAGGTGCCCCTGCTTCTCCTTCTCACCGTCATGGTTGCGACGGTGCTCCTCTACCTGATGATGATTATTTCCTACCTTGCCCAAAGAAGAGAGAGGGACGCTTCGCTGATGGGCTCCAGGGGCGTCGGCGCGTTCCGATTGTTGAGACTTTACGCTCTGGAAGGGCTGGTGATGACCGCAGTCGCGATGTCGGTCGCTCCTTTCGCGGCTATGGCCCTCGTTGCCCTCGCCGGCAAGCTACCCTACTTTCAAGACGTGACCGGTGGGTCGACCCTCCCGGTCGCTATCCAGCCTGCGCCATTTCTAGCCGCGGCAGCCACCGGACTCCTGTCGCTGCTGGTCCTCGTCATGGCGGGAACTATGTCCGCCCGAGGCGGCTTGCTGCTGCACAAACTGCGCTCCGCTCGTCCCCCCAGCCTGCCTCTCTTTCACCGATACTATCTCGATATCGCCCTGCTCGTGATGGGAGGACTGACGTTCTGGGAGCTCCACTCAAGAGGCCGGTTCGTGACGGGAGGCCCCTTCAAAGACGTCGGGATCGACATGACGCTCCTGATAGCGCCAGCGCTATTCATGGTAATGGTCGCTCTCGTCTTCACGCGCTTCTTTTCGCTGATGATGCGCTTCGCCAGCGGCGAGTCTCCGGCTCTGGTGCACATGCTCGCTGTGGCGGTGGTCCTGGTCCCATCGGCGGCCATCGTAATCAGGGAAACGCGGGCCGGGGAAGCGATGTCCTGGCCGGGCCCGGTCCTTCTGCTACTCGCAGTCGGAGTCGTCTATTGGCGCACCTCTATCACTAGACGCCCGGTCCATCGCATAGCGGGTCTAATCGGGCAGACCGCCCTGGTTGGCGCGCTGGTGAGGCTGGAGCCCCTGACACCCGGCGAGTTCCTCTTCGTGCCGATGATCGGGCTCATCGCCCTGGTCCCGGCACAGGTCATGTTCATCTCGCTCCGCGGGTTCGCACGTGTCGCTCCTGTTTGGCTGTCCATGGGGCTTCGACGTATGGCGCGTAACCCGCTCCAATACACGTTGCTAATGCTGCTCCTGGTACTGGTCACCGGGCTGAGCATCCTGGCTACCACCATTGGAGGAACCCTTGAACTCAGCCAGGAAGAACGAATCCGGTACGACATTGCGGCGGACCTTCGTGTCAGGAAGCACTCCGGAGTCCTTCCGCTTAGGGACCTGAAGGAGCGGTACCTCGACACGCCCGGAATAGCCGGCGCATCGTTGGCGCTGCGCACGTCCGGCAGCATCGGCCGGCACCACGCCGAGGTGCTGGGCCTGGAATCCGTGGACTTCTCTTACCTGTCGTGGTATCGGCCGGACTTCTCAGAGCGCCCACTGTCGGAGATAATGTCGGACCTCTTGCCGTCCGCCGCTCGCGCATTGGAGATTCCGAAGGGGGCCACCACCATAGGGCTGTGGGTCAAACCCCGGGAATCGCTCGACAGCGTCACTTTCCACTTGTTCCTGGCCGACGATTCCGGTTCCGTGACGCCCGTCGCCATGGGTCCCCTTGAGACTCCCGAGTGGACTTTGATGACCGCGGCCGTCCCCTCCTTGCTGCTGGGGACTCGAGTCTATCTGATGTCGGTGAACATTTACGATGGAAGCCCACGCAGCACTCCGGGGGAGATCCGCCTGGATGACCTCCATGTAAGGATGGAGCCCTCCGGCGAGGTGGTGGTGCTCGAAGACTTCGAAGACCAGACCGGTTGGGTCCCCATCTACGCGACGCCGCTCCTTGAGGAACGGGTGTCCATCGTCGAAGACGAAGATCGAAGCGGGCGCGTGGCCTCTTTCTCCTTTGGCCAGGAGACTCTGCAGCGACTGCGCGGCCTCTACCCGAGTCCGACGGCGGGACCGATGCCGGTCGTAATCGGCGAACGCCTTGCGGAAGCGGCCGGTGTCAGCATCGACGACGTCACGGTAGCGAAAATATCCGGGCGGCTGGTCCCCGTGCAGGTCAAGGACATCGTCCGCTACTTCCCAACGATGGGGCTGAACGGGGACGGCTTCATACTGGCTGAGCTGGCCAGCCTCCTGGGCCACGTGAACGTCCTCAGCACCTCGCCCCCAATCGCGTCCAACGAGCTCTACGTAGACATGACGCCGGGCGCTTTCGACGCTGGAGAAACCGTGGCCGGGAGCGCGGGATCGGGCATGCTGCTCGCGGTGCAGGATGGGCGCGCCCGGCTGGCGGCGGTCAGGGAGGACCCTCTGGCGACAGCGGGCTGGAGAACAATCGTCGTATTGTCTCTGGCTGTGGGCCTTTTGACGGCTGCGTCCGGATATGGGGTCTACTTGATGTCGGCCGGCCATCGGGTCCGTTTGGAGATCGGCTTCCTGCAGTCCTTCGGACTCTCTCGGCGACAACTGCTGGGACTGCTCGGGTTCGAGCACCTGGCGATCGCAGCTATCAGCATCGGTCTTGGTACATGGGCCGGTTTCCAGATGAGCAGGTTGATGGTAGCCCCTCTTGCTGTGACCGAGACCGGCGAACCGGTTGTGCCTCCGTTTGTACTTGTCACCGACTGGGACTTGCTGATACCGGCATTCGCGGTGATGGCGGGTGCTTTCATAACCTCTATCGTGGTACTCCACCGCGCGGCGGCCCGCATCGATCCGAACATGACTCTACGGCTGGGGGAGGACTAGATGTCGCCTTCGACGAGACGTGGGAGCGTACTCACCGCCGTCCGCCTTACGGGCAAGCTTGTCAACGCGTGGAGGCTCGTCGTCAAGAGGAGCCTGGCGAACTGGCGCCTCCTCTCGTCCGTGGTCCTCGGAGTGCTGCTCGCATCCGCCATCATGGCCAGCACGGTCATCTATTTCGAGGCCCTCAGAGAGCTGGCTCTGAAACGGACCCTCGCACAGCATACCGACAGTGAACTGAACATAACCGTCCAGGCGCACAAGGGCCCGGTCTCGGCCATAGAGTATCGAAAGGTGTCCTCGATCATCGAGGCCCAGATCAACGAGAGCGTCGGCTGGCTGCTGCGGGGAGACCCGGTAAGAGCCGGCAAGACCCCTACGATGTTCCTCACCAGCCCCGGCCAGGAGGCCCGCGCCGGCGAGGGCAAAGAACGGTCCTACATCGCCTTCATGCCTCGCCTGAGCGAGCACGTCACGCTCCTTCAGGGGGGTCGCCTCCCCCGGGATGAGCGACTGAACGCCGTGGGGCTGAACGCCGTGGGGCTGAACGCCGTGGGGGAGCCTCCGGAGTTTGAAGCGCTGATACCGAAAGAGGCCGCCGAGCTATTCGAGGTTGGCGTCGGCGACGTGATGTCCGCAGTTCCAACATGGGACAGCAAAACGCCCCATGTAGCCGTTCGCACCACCGGGGTCTTCCAACGCACCGATCCCGATGCTGATATCTGGGAGATCGAGCGGACTGTGCTCCAAGCGGACACGGGAGAAGGCTTTCGGACCGTACCGTTTCACGTCACGGAGAGCGCCTTCAAGTCGGTACTCGGGCCGGCCTTCCCCAGAATGGTGGGCGCCTATGCGTGGCTCTTGGAGGTCGATGCCGGCAGGCTGAACGCGAAGAACGCGGGACCGGCGTTGTTCGGCCTGGACTCGATGAACGGCCTGCTGACGAACACCATACCCGGCTACAGCCAAACGACCATCCTCGACGACGCGCTCGAGGAGTACGACCGGCGCATATTTTTCAGCAAGCTCCCTATGTTCGTGGTCCTGATCCTCATCGCTGTCGTCATTCTGTACTACGTCGCCTCCCTCTCAGCCCTGATCGTAGAGGACCGACGCAGCGAGATAGCCCTGCTGCGCAGCAGGGGAGCCAACTCATCGCAGATCCTCACCGTGTTCGCGCTCGAGGGGGCGACGATAGCGGTCCTGGCAGTGGTTGGTGGGCCCGTGCTGGCTGCCGCGAGCATTAGCCTGCTCGGTTACACGCCGGTCCTCGACGACCTCACGGGAGGCGCCAGGTTGCTCGTCGCCGTGTCTGACGGCGCCTATTTGATGAGTGCGCTGGGCGGGCTGCTGGCGTTCGTAGCCTTGATGTTTCCCGCAATTCAGGCGTCCAGGATCGGCGTTACGCGTCAGAGGCAGCAGGCTGCCCGACCCGCTCGCCGGCCGGCGTTCCAACGCTACTACATCGACGTTCTGCTGCTGCTAGTCGGCATCTACCTCTTTCGACAGCTAACGGAGCAAGGCTCGGTCCTGGCGTCCGACCTGTTGGGCGATGTGGCCGTCAATCAGCTGCTCCTGGCCCTGCCGGGCCTCGTGCTGGTCGCCTCGGCGATGGTGCTGCTGAGACTATTCCCCGCAGCTATGGGCCTGGCCAGCAGGGTCCTGTCGCCACGGCTTCCCGTGGGAATGGTGATGGGTCTGTGGCAGATGGCGCGCAACCCGACCCACTATGCGAGGCTGTCTCTACTGCTGATCCTGACGGCAGGCCTGGGCATCTTCGCGTCCAGCTTCGGCGCTACGCTCCAGCTAAGCTTTGAGCAGCGTGTGCTCTACGCCACCGGCAGCGACATCAGGGTCCAGGGCGTGGGGATAGTCAATGAGTCGCGGCCGTTTACCGGGAGAGGCAGGAGGTTTGGAGGCGCCGCGCCAACCCCCACTCCCACCCCTGCCGCGCGGCCCGTCGCCACACCGAGGCCGGCGCCCGTGGCCGCTTACGAGCAGGTCGCCGACGTTCACACCGTCAGCCCCGTTCACCGAACGGTCGGACTCGATCTATCGGAGAACTACGGCACAAGTTTCTCCATGCTCGCTGTTGAGGGGGAGACCTTCGATGACGTCGCATGGTTTCGGGACGATTTCTCGAGCAGGCCATTCGAGTCGCTCCTGAAGTCTCTGATCGTCTCCGATCCCCCGCCCGGCATCCTCCTCGGGGAAGATGCGCGGTTTATTCGCGTAAGGTTGAAGCCCGACCAGCCCCGCCCCAGCGTCAGGGTGACGGCCCGCGTCAAGGACGTGAACGGCTGGTACAAGAACTACCCGCTCGGTACGCTTGAATCGGGCGAGTGGGTCGAGCTGGAAACGACGCTAACTCAGCCCGACGTCCCGCTGACTCTCATCTCCGTCGCGGTGAGCGAGATTGGAGGAGGCGGGGACGTACTGAGGTCACTGCAGGAAGGGTCGATTCTCGTCGACGGAATAAGCATCACTACGGATGGCGGGGACACCCGGACAATCGAAAACTTCGACGACGTCGAGGAGTGGAGCGTGCTGAGGGTCGAAACGGAAGCGGTCTCAGACGTGCTGCGCGCGGCGGAGTCCAGCGCGATTGGCGATGCGGGACTGGCTCTATTCTCGTGGTCTGAGGGCGCGGCCCTCAGACCACGAGGCATCTTCTACGGCCAGCTGAACTCCCGTCTGCCCGTGCTGGCCAGCGAGTCGTTCGTCAGGTCCACCGGGCACAAAGTAGGGGAGGAGTTCGACACGCGGATCGCCGGGACTCGGGTCCCGGTGCGGTTGGCCGGCACAGTGTCCTTTTTTCCAACGATGACCGACCCCAGCGAGAAGCTCCTGGTGGCAGAGCTCTCGACTCTGGCCAGCCATGTGAATCTCGGAGCTTCCAACCCCGGGACCGCTGCCGACGCCGGAATGGGCCCCAACGAGCTATGGATCTCGTCCACGACCGCTGGCAAGGAACGAGAGCTGTTATTGGAGAGGCTGCAGGGGGTCCGGAGCTACACGAAAACCTCGGTTGCCGACAGGGCCGAGCGCATCGCCAACACCAAGGCCGACCCGCTCGTGGAAGCGGGCTGGAAGGCGCTGCTGTTCCTGACGTTCGGCGCCGTGTTCATCCTCAGCTGCCTGGGCTATGTGATCCACGCCTACGTGTCGTTCCGGAACCGTCAGCTCCAGTTCGCAATGCTGCGCACCGTTGGGTTGTCTATGCGGCAACTCGTAGCGATGCTATGGGTCGAGCAGGTGCTGGTCATCGCCACGGGAATGGCGCTGGGCACCTGGATGGGAGGGCGGCTTGGCGCGACCATCATGCCGTTCCTCGGCCACGACGACTGGGGCGACGAGGTGGTGCCGCCGTTCATCATGCAGGTCAACTGGGGAGCGCTCCTGACGACGTACGCGGCCATGATCTTAGTGTTCGCCGTGGTAAGCCTCGCGCTGCTGATCTTCATTCAGAGGATCTCGCTCCAGCGGGTGTTGAGGCTCGGCGAGATGTGACCTCATTGCGTCTTCAGGAGTCCCTGGGGGACCAGGCGCAACAGACCGCAAGATGACCCAGAGAGGCCACCAGCAAGGCTACGGGTCAGAACACCGCGATCGGATTCACCGCCGAGCCCGTGCCCCCCTTTATGACGAGTGGATTAGCGCTCAGCATGAAATCGTAACGGCCCTCTTCAGCACAGGCTGCGGCCAGCGGCTCCAGAAGAGCGTTGTCTAGGATCGCAACTCCGTAGGCGAAGAGCACGCCGTGGACCGGCATCGAAACCTCGGACGCGCTGGAGGCCGCGTCCAGCATGTCCCACCCAAGCACCGCCGCGTCGGAATCGCGAATGAACGGCAGACATGACCCGTGGAGCCCAGGCATGTCGACCCCTTCGGCGAACGCGTCGACGTTCGTTGCCGCGTACGCCTCTCGTCCGCAGTAGACCAGTAACGCGTCGCCAGACCCTACATCGGCGCCCTGCTCCCGACAGATATCCTCAAGCTCCCAACCGTGGACCGGCGAATCGACCGTGACAAAGGGCTCGCCGCGATGTTTCGGCACGTCCAGCAGTACGCCGCGAGTAAGAATACCGTCGCTCCACTCATCGATCGAGCCGTATTTTGCGCCGTCGAAAGTTATCTCTTCGGCCGGGTCGCGCCCGTCCCACATCCCATCCTGGTCCCAGTTGTGACAAAGCGCGTCGAAGTGCGTAAGGCTGACTCCGTGGTGGAAGACGCCCAGGTAGTCCAATGAGCTACCTCTACCGTCTTCGGCCGTCGCGGTCTTGATGTAGTGGTGCACCGGCCTCTGGTTCTGTGGAGAAGGGTCCACCGGGAGCGGCCGGCTCAGCGACACCACCCTCCCGGACATGACCAGCCGCGCCGCCTCTACGCGTTTGGCAGGGGTGATGAGGTTGACGGCGCCGGCTCCACCTTTGTCCCCCCAACGGCCCCAGTTGCGACCGTCTCGCAGGTACGACTGTATCTCGGCTCCTGTGGGTATCTGTCGGTCCGCCATTTGTATTCACTCCTTGAGATAGTCTGGTTTGGCGCCTGTATTGTAGCCGCTGTCGACGCAACCAGGCTGCTACAATCGCGACACTTCAAACCAGCCAAAGGAGGTAGCAATGACCAACGTTCCGATGACGCGACCTGAGGAGATGTTGGCCGAGCACAAGACCACCTACGCCACCCTCTCGACATTCGTCGAGCTGGAGGATGGCAGGATACTGCGCCATGCGTACACGGAGTTCACACTATCGGAGGATGGCGGTATCACATGGTCTGAGCCCTTTCAGAAGACGGACGCGGACGGGAACCTTGTTGATGGTCACGCGCTAGTGGGGTTGTCCGGCAAGAGCATCGGGCTTGCCGGGAAGATGGGCAAGCCACCCGTCGCTCCCCACGGGGAGACGCGGGAGCAGAAGCTGGAACGTAGTGCCGAGGCGCATGCGGCCCACCTCAAGGGCAACGGGCCATATCTAGTCTTCTGGCGCTCCGACGACGGCGGGGAGACGTGGCAGAGCCCAGTCCGCATCGCCCCCAACGGCATCGGCTCGCAGCACAATTCGATGATACGCACCAGTTCCGGCCGCCTCGTCATGCCGGTGGAGTACGCCATAGGCCAGTCCACTTTGTTCGACCCGCACCGGAAGCCGACCGGTGGCAGACTCGTGAAAGGCCAGGCGCTTCCGGTGGTGGGCCACTACCTGGATCCCCGGTTCGCGGCCGTCTATACCGTCCACTCGGACGACGAGGGTCGGACCTGGGACAGGAACGAGGACGGCGATCTGATCGCCCTTCTCGATGAGAGCTGCACCTACAGTTACGTAATAGAACCCACGCTGGCGGAGGTGACCCCTGGGACGCTGTTCATGGTGATGCGGACAGGTCTTGGCCGCCTGTTCCAGGCATGGTCGGACAACGACGGGCTCACGTGGACGCGCCCCCAGCCATCGCCCTTTGCGGCAAGCACGACTCCGGGCGCCATCTGCTCCCTGCCGCCCACGGGGCACCTACTGCTCATCTGGAACCAGGAAGGAGAAGAGGAGGTCAGGCAAGGCCTGAGCCGCGTGTGCATATCGTCGGCCATCAGCCGCAACGGCGGCAGCGTCTGGGAGTTCTACCAGAACGTAGAGTCGATACATGAGAGGACGTTTGTGGAGCCCCCGCCCGTCCGGCCCTTGCGTCCTGAGACGATTTCCTACCAGCCGGGAGTTGCTGCGCCGGAGCGGGATGGAAGATACATTGTGCCGGGCGACTTCTTCGGCCGTTGGTCGTACGCTTCGGTTACGGCTTTCGAGGACCGTGTGTTCATCACCTACAGCTACTCAACCTTCGAGCCTCATCCGACGAAGGCGGAGATGGTACTGAAAGGCGGACCCAGGAGCCAGCTTCAGCCGGGAGACTTCAACCAGAAGCTGAAGGTCCTGCCGATCTCGTGGTTCTATGGCGGCAAGGAGCCGTCGGACAGCCCGCACATGCCCCGAGAGGGGATCGATGTGGCTACTGCGTAACAGCATCCTCCTTCCGACCCGAGTGAGGAATCTAAAGACTAATGGCTAATAGCAACCTAGTCTCTTGGGCCGGACGGCGCGCCGATCCCGAGCCGGACACCCCCCTCCGTATCTGCTCTCAAATCAACAAGCTCCAGTCGGCCCGGGTCCTCGTCTCGCGGGTAGACAAGATACCACTCTCCAGCGCCGGTCTCGAAGACGATGACCTCGCCGTCACGCTGAGTCGAGACCTCCTGGCCGTCGCCGTCCACCACAGCAACGGTCGCACCCGGCCAGGGACTCGCCAACTGGCATCGAGCCCCTGCCTCGCTCTCCAGCAGGACGTACGCCGTAGACCCGCCGCGCCTCTCCGCCGTCACAAGGAACGCTCCCTGGGCTCGGAGGCGAGAGAATCGGACGTCGCTCCAGCCATCGGTTACAGCGGGGAACACCCGTATGACAGGCGTGGAAGCAAGGTTCCCGCTCGGACTGCACAACAGTAGCTCATTGATTCCCGCGCAGAAGCAGCCGCCCGACTCGCAATTAGGGAGCTTGGTATCCCATCCCGGCCCTCTGTTCGCCATGTATGGAGCGAGCCCAGGGGCCTGAGAAGGGCCCAACATGCTGAACCCATTGACGTTCACGAAGGCTTTGATGTGGTCTTGCAGCGCATCCAGAGCGATATCGGCCATCCCCATGCGCGCGGCCGCAGCGGCCAGCCAGCCGAAGCTGAACCCCGTGTAGGCGTCGGACCCGCGGTCGACGAACCGCTGTACACTTCTGCGGCCGACCTCCACCAGATCAGGAGCGCTCCCCTGATGCATCTCCTCGCCGGGATATATGGGGTATAGGGGGCTAAGGTGCCGGTGGGACTCCCAGAGGTCGACCCCTTCCCACTCCTGGAAGTAACCCCCTTCCGACACGGGATAGGGCGCCAGATTCTCCAGCAGGTGTCTCCATCCCTCACGTTCTGCCTCGTCGACTTCGAGGATCTCGCTCGCGCTGATCGTGCGCATCAAGTGGTCGCGAAGGATGCCCAGGTCGTACGAGGAGTTCTTGCCCCAGGCGTGGCCTGTCCCGCGCCTGGGGGGTCGCGAAGTCTGCTCGTGGGCGAGCGACGGGATAACGTTGTATCGACCCGATTTGTCGGGCGCCCCAACGTAAGCGACGAAGTATTCCAAGCACGCCTTGAACATCCGGTAGCAGCCTTCGAGGAACTCTTTGTCGAGGGTAAACTGATAGTGCCACCAGAAGTGCGCGCAGAGCCACGGTCCCGCTCCCGGCCACATCTCCCAGTTGGGTCCGCGGCCGTTGGGCCGGCCCGACCGGCCGTGACCCCGGACGAACCGAGCGCCCGGCATGCCCGTGTAACGCTTGGTGTCCTCGATCATGAAGTCCAGAATGCCCAGGTAGAGATCGTAGAATGGCCATCCAAGCTCAGGCCGGTTCGCGGTGTAGATGGGCCAGTAGTTCTCCTGAACGTTGATGTTGGTGTGGTAGTCTCCGCGCCAGGGTGGGTCGGAAAAGCCGTTCCAGTATGCGAGCTGCCCGGGCGCCTGTCCTCCCTTGCGTGAGCATGAGGCCATCTTGTAGACCTCGGCGTACCATAGGTTTTCGATGAGCTTGTCGGGGAGCGATACCCACCCCTTCTTCCAGAAGTCCGCCCACCACTTCTCATGGGAAGCGACGAGAGTATCCTCGGCAGGGAGCCCCTGGAGTTGCTCGCGACCGCGCGCCACAAGCTGGTCCGCCGCGGCATCCTGCCCCGTGACGATGGTTAGGCGCACCTGTACTACGCTCTCCGATCGGTCCCTGATCCAGGCTGTTACCCCGCCCTCATCCGGCTCGAAGTCCAGCTCCAGCCCAGGGGCATGCATCACAACTGCGTACGCGAAACCGTCAGGGAAGGCCATCGTTAGCCACATCGCGTCTCCATCCGACCCGAACTCAGGGTCCTGAAGCGCCGGGTCCGCCTTCTTGTCCGGTTGGAACGAGACGAGGTTGCGGTGCAGCCGGAAGCCCAGCGGCCATGCGCCGGGGTCCTGAGTCCGAAGCTCGGCCGATATGAGATTGCGGTCCGCGTGTGCGTAGACCGTGTACCCATACTGCGACTGTCCGCTCTCGAAGCTGCAGTCCACCCTCGCGCGGTAGAACGAGAGCTGCTGGTGAAAGCCGGGACCCGCGCCTGGCTCACCGAGAATTTCAAGGTATCCGGCGGGCTGGTAGCAGGGGTAGAAGCGCGAGTCGCCCTCTCTTACTTTAGCCCGGGGACTTGGCATGCCCTCGTATTCCGACCAGTCGCCGGTATCTATCGCTCGCGTGAGAACGTCCTTGAGCCTCTGCCAATCGAACTGTTCTGGGGAGTACATGTCGTCGAGCCAATCAGCTCGCTCGTCCCAAATGTCTCCCTTATTGAGCAGGATACGGGTACGTTCGGGACCGCCATGCACCGTCGCGGCGAGGTCACCGTTGCCCAGGTACAGCCCGTCCTGCCAGATCGTGGCCGGGGATCGGTGCACAACGGAATGCCCCTCGATTATCGATTCCAGGTCGCCCCGAAACCGCGCCGCGCCGTGGGTGGCGTTAGATGTGGGTTGTGATTGCGTCATATCATCCTTCCGCGCATGGAGTGGCAGCATCGCCCATGAACGGGCGCCGGGGTCCGGGGAGCTTGCTGCGTCCCTAGCCTATACTGCCTCCCACTCCCCGTCATCCCCCTGGAAGTGCACGGCCCACATTCTTCGGCCGCGTCCACTATGCCGACCTCGAGCGGCGACCGGAACTCAGGCGAGGGATCCTCGAAGCGAGTGGCGCTCGTCGCGGACCGCCCGAGCACCCTGATCACAACGACGCCTCCGTCGATCACAACGACGCTCCGTCCCCGAGAATTAGGTGCAGCCCACAAGATTTAGGACGGTGTAGGCATTGACATGCCTCGCGCCGCGATTGTAGACTTCTCGCTGTCCTAAATGGGTGACACCGGTCACCCGTAGAAAGCCGGGCCCATGCGCCGCTAGGCGCCACGGAGCCCTGCAAATGCCAGCGCCCCTGAGGCGCGAAAAGGCGTAAGGATAATGGGTGTCAGGCACCACGCGGCCGATATAGGCCCCTTTGGGCCGCTTGCCAGGGCGTTAGCCGGGTTCTCAACGGCATGGCGCTCTCCCCGGGCAACTGCCGCTCTAAAGTCGTCCCTGTTTTGCATAATCGGCCTCGCCGGCGGTGTATTCGGCGGTCTGCTGGGCATCGGCGGCGGCTCCGTTATCGCCCCCTTACTCCTGGTGACCACGGGGCTGCGCGCGTCACAGGTCTCCGGCACAACGCTGGCCACCGTTCTGGTCATCTCCGCGATCGGCGTCGCCGCTTACGCCTCTCTCGGTCACCTCAGCCTCGGGCTTGCGTGGCCTATCGCGGCTGGTAGCGCTGCCGGGGCGGTCCTCGGGGCCATGATGTCGGGACGCCTGTCACAGCGGTGGATGGGCGTCATCTTCGTCGTGATTCTGCCGTACTTCACCCTAAAAGAGTTCTTCCCGTCGCTGGCCGCTCCGGACATGGCCGCCGACGTCCTAACCCTTGGCCTGCTGGGCGCCGTCACGGGCTTTCTTAGCGGGCTTCTTGGCATCAGCGGCGCGAGCCTGGTCGTACCGAGTCTCGTCGCATTTTTCCTCATCGACCATCACACCGCTCAGGGCATCGCCATAGGAGTCGCCCTCGCAGACTCTCTGGCGGGCACGGCCGCCCACTCCCGCAAAAGGACCATCGACCGCCGCGTCTTCTTGCTGATGGCGATTCCGGCCCTGTTCGGCGCCCTCGTTGGCGCGCTGCTCTCCGACCTCCTCTCCAGCGTCGCACTGAGATACATATTCGGCGTTTTCATGCTGGCGATATGGGGATTGATGCTCGTTCGACTGGTCGGCTTTTTGACGGTAAAGCGCAGCGAGGAGCGGGTACTCGATAAAGAAAAACGTTTGTGATGAACAGGCGCGCACGGTATGGACCAGACGGCTCGTGTCACTCCAAGCGCAGCGCGTAGTCCGGTGGCCTTGGTAGCAAGGCAACTCGAAGATTGTCACCTCTGAAGCGCAGCACTGAGAGTGAGAGAAGGAAGCATAGGAGAGAGCATTGAGCACCGTAATCATCGGCGTGGTGAACAAGCGAAGAGCTTTCAAGGCAGAGTGGTTTGTTAACGCGGCGTTCATCTTCGTGCCAATGGCGGTCCTGGGAGAATGGCTAGGGGCAGACGGAGTTTTCGTATTCGTCTGCGCGGCGCTTTCCTGCGTGCCCTTGAGCTACTGGCTGGGGCAGGCGACGGAGGCGCTCAGCGCTAAGTTGGGGCCTGTGTCGGGCGGTCTGCTCAACGCGAGTTTCGGCAACGCGGCGGAGCTGATAATCTCCATCTTCGCGTTGAGCCAGGGCCTCTTTATCGTCGTGCGTACGGCGCTGATAGGCTCCATTCTCGGCCAGCTTCTGCTGGTGCTCGGGACCAGCCTGCTCTTGGCCGGGCTACGACACGGCGAATTGAAATTTAGCCGCTCCCTCGTTCAAGTCAACTTCACCCTGATTGCGATCGTCCTGGCGGCTATCGCCCTGCCTACTGTTCTGGTTGCAGCGGCGCCGGGGGACGCGAAGTCCGGCCTATCGGTCCTAGGGCCGGCGCTGGCCTTCCTTCTGCTCATCCTTTATGCGATGTCGGTGGTCTATTCGCTAAAGTCACAGCCAACGGAGGAGGGCGATCTCGGCGGCCCGAAATGGTCGCCCCGAACGGGTATGTTTGTGCTTGCCGGGACCACAGCGGGAATGATCATGATCTCCGAGCTTCTGGTCGGGAGTATCCTGCCGGTTGTCGAGGAGACAGGAATCTCACAGACGTTCATCGGACTGATAATAATCCCGATTTTCGGGAACGTCGTCGACCACATCGTAGCGATCACCGTAGCCCTCAAGAACAGGATGGACTTGAGCCTCACCATCTCGGTGGGCTCCGCAGCGCAGGTGGCGGGTCTGATCCTTCCAATCGTTGTGCTCATCGGCGCTGCGATGGGGCAGACTACCGGGCTCATATTCGCCCCGGTGGAGCTGATCGCGCTCGGGCTCGGGCTGTTGCTCATGATAGGGGTGCTTCTCGACGGCTCCAGCAACTGGGTCGAGGGGGCCCAGCTTTTGACCTGCTACCTCATCCTTGCTACGGTGTTGTGGGCGCTGTGACGTACCCGGCGCCCCCACAGAACAACCCAACGGACTGGCTATAAAACTCAGGAGGAGAGACGTGACCAACTCTAGAAAAGGAAACGGCGGGAGCCTGGCAGACCGGCTCTTGACTCAAGCCCAAGGCGGCCATTGGCAGGTGAGCGTCTATCTGAACAGCGGCTTCCAGCTCAAAGGCGAAATCGTCGATTTCGACGACGAGGGGGTGCTCGTTGCGCATAAGAGCGTTAACCAGTTGGTGATGCGTTCGGGTATCGCCAGCATGTACCCCCTTCCCGGCGCAGACTCAGCCGCCGAGTGGTGGGAGGCCCCCGCCACCCCGACGAAGTCGAAGTCAAAGAGCAAGGCATAGCCTACGCCACGAGGGCCTCTGCAAAGTCGAGCGCAGTACATTTAACCGTTCGTGCGGAGCTTGAAGAAGCATGCTCTCCCGCTGTTATACTGACTGAGTGACCTACCTACTTGGAGCAGCCGTCGGGGTCGGTAGGCCGGCATTCGTCCTGCTGCTCGCCGGCGCCCTGCTGGTCCCCTTCGTCGGGCATGCGCTGGACCACCATTTTGTGGAGCGGGTGCCCGGCCACCAGCACGCCAACCTGACCGTCGCCCTCGCGGATCACCTGCACCCGTTCGAGACGGCACACGACCACGAAGCCGGTGCGGGTCTGCAGCGCGAAGGCATCGTGTTCCTTCCGCCGGGCGAAGAGGGGACGGCCGGCCAGGAGCTGGTCTCAACGCTCCCTGACTTACCTACGCTGCTCGGAGTTCTGGACGTCTCCGTCCTGATTCTCGTACAACGCATAGATGGCCCCGAATCGAACACCATTGCGCCCGATCCTCCCCCACCTCGAATCTCCCCTCTCGTCAACCCGTCTAGCTAATAGGGACCTACTCACAGGCCGGGCGCGGTGCTAGGCTGTCTAATCTCCCTTCTTCATATATTCGAGAGTCAAAGCATGTATCCGCCCTCCAAAGCGGCAACGCGCCAGAATGTCCGGCTTATGGCGTTGTGCATCGGCGCGGTCCTCATGGCGCTCGTGCCCTTCGCGGACGCGGCTGCCCACGGCCCACACGCGCGTGTCCGGGAGGTTTTCTCCGGACCCGCAGGCCCGTACGCGGTCAAGGTCCAGGCAATTCCGCTGGCCGGCAGCTTTCACATGACCGTTCAGCTCACGCAACAATCCGACGAAACGCCGGTGAGCGGCGCCACCGTAAGGGTGAGCGGAACGGGACCGCTACAAGAGAGCGAGGAGCGAGCAAGATTCGCCGAGGAGCTAGACTTCACCGGCGCAAACGCATACTCCTCAGTCCTGCCGGTGGAGGTAGAAGGCGACTGGCAGTTCGAAATCGAGATGAGCGGCGCGCTGGGGGAAGCGGTCGTGAATGTCTCGGTCGACGTTCAAGGGCCGCCTGGCGTCGACTGGAGCGTCATGGGAGTCGGGATAGTCTTGATGGCCCTGGTGTTCATCTTTGCCAGCAAGTCCGTCACGGAGAAGATACGTGGGCGTCGTCGGTCGCGGCCGCGACGGGCCTGATGCGCCCGCCGACGGACGATCAACGATTCGAAAGAGGCAATGTAGAGCATGAGACGATTTCACATTCGAGCCCTCGTGGTCGCTCTGACCGGGGCTCTGCTGCTGACCGCGGCGGCCTGCGGCGGGGGTGAGCCGGAGGAGCTCACCTTTGAGGTGAACATCCAGGAGCGGCGGGTCGATGAGACTGATTCGGTCCTCCGCGCAAAGCAAGGCGATAATGTGACGATAGTGGTCTCAAGCGATGAGCATCTCAACTTCCACCTGCACGGCTACGACATCGAGAAGGAAGTCAAATCTGAGGAGCCGGCCACACTTCAGTTCACCGTTGACGCTACCGGCAGCTTTCCGTTCACAGTCCACTCCGTCGAAGGGAGCCACGACGAAGCAGGAGAGCACAAAGAACAAACAGAAGTTGAGAAGCAAGAGGGGACCGGCGAAAAAGGAGAAGAGCGAAGCGTTGAACACCAGGATGGTGCGGACGATCACGAACAGGAGGAGAGCCAGATCGGTCGCTTAGAGGTCCTGCCTCGCTGACCGGCCTTGCCACGCATTGAAGAGCTTTGACCCCATGCGTTTCCCAGTACGCCTTGGCGCGGTAGCGACGGGCTGCGCCCTGCTGGTCGCCGCCCTGGGGACCCGGCCCGTGCACGCCCATGGCTTTGGGGAGCGCTACGACCTGCCGGTACCGCTGTGGCTCTACATCGTCGGGGCCGGCGCGGCCGTGGCTTTCTCGTTCGTTGTCATAGGCATATTTCTGCGTGGGTCACCCGGTCACCGCGACTATCCGCGGCTCAATTTGCTGCGGTGGCGTGCCGGCAGGGCGCTGGTCCACCCGGCCGTCGTGCTTCCGGTCAAGGGAGTCTCAGTCGTCCTGTTCCTGGTGGTGATATTCGCCGGGCTGTTCGGAAACCCATCACCGCTGGAGAATATCGCGCCGACGATGGTCTGGGTCGTCTGGTGGGTCGGCTTGGCATATGCATCTGCCTTGATCGGCAATCTGTGGGCCGTGATCAACCCCTGGTCGGCCACATTCGACCTGGCGGACTGGCTCTATCGGCGTGCCGATCCCGAGGGAGAGCTCTCCCTGCGATTCCTGTACCCGAAGGAGCGGGGTGTCTGGCCCGGCGTCCTACTGTTCCTGGTATTCGCCTGGGCCGAGATTGCCTACGGTGACTCCTCCTTCCCATTCCGAATTGGTCAGATGGCGCTCGTGTATTCGCTCATCACCTGGGGTGGCATGCTCCTCTACGGCAAGGAGCAATGGCTCAGGCACGGCGAGGCCTTTTCGCTCGCTTTCGGCTTTCTGGCGAGGTTCGCGCCCACGGAGATTCGGGTGGTGTCCAAGAATGTGTGCCAGGCCTGCTCGGTCGATTGCTTGGACCGAGATGGGCGGTGCATCGACTGCGCCCATTGCTTCAGCAGCGCCGCGAGCGACGAGAGACAGCTGAACCTGCGTCCCTTTGCGGTGGGGTTGCTCAGAAACGAGGATGTCTCGCCCTCGATGCTGGCCTTCGTCGTGCTGCTGCTGTCGACGGTGACCTTCGACGGTTTCACCGCGACGCCTCTCTGGTCGGACATTCAGATATCCCTGTACGGGACCGTGCCCAGCGTCACCGCCATCGACACCCTGGGGCTGCTCGTATTCCCGATGCTATTTCTGGGGGTCTACCTGGCGTTTGCCGCGTTGATGTCGGCGGTGAGCGGCGGCCGACTGGCGGGCATCGACATGGCCTCCGCCTTCGTGTACTCCCTCATCCCCATCGCCCTGGCGTACCACCTGGCCCACTTCTTCTCCTTCTTGCTGATTCAGGGGCAGCTCATCATCCCTCTGGCCTCGGACCCCTTCGGCTGGGGCTGGGACCTGTTCGGCACAGTGAGCTACGAAAGGAACATTAGCATCGTCAACGCCAGGTTCGCATGGTTCGTGGCAGTCGGCGCTATCGTGGTGGGACACGTCGTGGCCGTGTACATCGCCCACGTGACCGCGCTCCGTGTCGTGAAGGAGCGACGCCCGGCGCTTCTGAGCCAGCTCCCAATGCTGGTGCTGATGGTCGGCTACACGATGATCAGCCTATGGATCCTCGCGCAGCCGATCGTCGAGACGACTCCCAAGGGCTAGGTGATGGCGGCCGCGTACATCCGCCGCCGCGAGCGGGCTTCGTCGTTTCTCGGGCTGTTGCCGGCGCTGGTCATGGTGTTCCTGGTGTGTATGGGCCTGCCGCCCAAAGCGGAAGCAAATGGCGGGGTGCTGGTCTTCGAGGGACGTGTGGCCGAGTACATGGTGTCCGTCACGGTGAACCCTCCCACACCGCGGCCGGGCCTCGTCCTGGTAGGGGTAATCGTTAAGGCGGTGGTCTCGACCAACGGCGACGGTCACACCAGCCTGGTCAACGTGGCAACCGAGCTGAGCGTCACCGCCACCGGACCGGAGCCCGTCAGCCACGTCATCGGCCCCCTTCAGCCCCAGACAATACTCCCCGGAATCAGCCACTTCGACCTCGCCATGGAGGTCCCCCAGCCGGGCGAGTGGCTACTCTCCCTGGAGTTAGGCGGACCGCTTGGAGATGTTACGGTCGCGGTGCCGTTCACGGTGACGGGCAGCGACGCAATCGTAGACCGGGAACAATCCACGGACCGGTCGCCGTTGGCCGGTTGGCTGCTAGTGACCCCACTGCTGGTTATGGCCCTCGTCGTCGTGCCGCTTTGGGTGCTGAGAAGGCGGCACGGATCAGAATAACCGAGCCGTGCCCGGCGCTCCGGTACGGTCAAATCATGCGCGTTAGAGCCCTTAATTGCTCTGAACGGTAGCCCATTTCAGCACCGATCTCGGCTTGCTGCTCTTCAGATAGCATCTCCACAGCGTTAGAAAGCATGGTTGGCAGCTCAGCGCTCGGCTCGAATGGTTCGTTTCGCCGCTGGTTCGTCTTATTGAGGTATGTGTGAGCCCTTCGGTAGCTAGACTGAGAAAGTCTTTCCAGCTCGTACCCCCTCCTGACCATCGCGCTGATCGAGACCTTCCATCGCTGTTTGAGTTCTTTGAAGTGCTCCCATATGAATCTAGTGGGGCACTCTTTGCCGAACGACTCCCTGGGCATGAGAAAAGCCGCGCCGAACCTATGGGCCTGGCGTTCGAGTAATGGGTTGCCTGGACTCGCATCGGAATGCATCGTCAAGTGGCCGAGTTCATGCGCTGCGTCGAATCTCGTTCTGCTGCTCGAATGCTTGCTCGTGACCAGGAATATGTAGGGGCGACCAAGGCGCCAGAACGAGAACGCATCCACCTCTTCAGCCCCTTCGGATATCGGGTACGGGACGATGCCTTGAGCTTCTAGCCGCTTCGCCATGTTGGGAATCGGGCCAAGGCCAAGCCCCCAGTTTCGGCGCACCTCAGCTGCGTGGTTTTCGATGTCGTCCACCCCTTCGATCGGAATGTCACGCGTGATTGTCCTTACTTCCGGTAGCTCGACGTACTCTTCCAGGCGAGTGGCGAGCTCCGAAATCAGTGTCCCGGCCGCCAACAGCATCCGACGGCTTCGCTGGCTCGCCGAGCGCATTGTTCTGAAGTGACAATCCTCCAGGCTAACAGCGGTCGCCATAAGCCCTCGTGCGAAGAATGGCGCGGGTACCCCAAGAGCCAGCGCTAGAGCGGTAATCGTCCGTGAGTCTGGGCGGGCCGTACCGGACTCAAACTGGCTGATTGCACTTGGCGTTTTGCCTACGATCCCAGCTAGTTGACTGCGAGCCAGGCCCTGCCGCTCCCTTGCCAAGGTCAACTTTGAGGGCTCAAAGAGATGGGCAATCGTATATGCGTCACTCGGTCCGTGCACTGGTTCCCTTTCGCCTTTTCATTCGAAGCTGATATTCCCCAACCGGCTCAACAGGCGGAAGCCCCCCGGGAGTCGGCGGTGTTTTAATCTCCGCGGGCGCCATGCTCTCTAGGAGCGGGTCTACGAAACCCCAAGCTACTATCTGTCCGTTTAGTGCCTCGGTGGGAAAGCACAGGTAGGCTTTGATGAAACCCTCCATAGGGTTGCCGAAGTGTGCCAGTACTATTGACCGTTGCAGTCCAATATCTGGATCGATATTCGAGAAAGGGAGCGCCAACTGACCTGGATATGTTGACGGAACCATCTCTGCTGCCGCACTCTCTGATGGTGGAAAAGAGTACCCGATATTGTCGCCCATGGCCCTCCCGACGCGGTGACACGCGATCACATACTCTCCTACCCGAAACCTGAACTTGGGATTCCGCGACTCGACGCGGACCAGCCGCCCGAACTCCGTTTCTACAAGAGAGATTTGGTATGCCGTGACATGATATACGCTGATCGCAAACGTGTTCTCGTTAAATCCGATCCTTGTGTCATGCCTCTCCGCTACTTCGTCATAAGCGAGTTGTAGCTTAGCTGCCAAGGCTCCACGAACCTCAGAAGAGAAACTTTGATAGAAAGAGTCGTCTGGTACCGCGCCCATATTGACCTCCTTGGTCTCGACGTGCGCTAACTATAAGTGAAGTACGCATCTGCTGTCAAGACTGTAAGTGGAGGAGACGGAGCGTTCACACCGTAGTCGTACTTCTTGCCTTGCCCGGGACTCGCTGGTCCTCGGCGTATTGAACGCCGATGTCAACCGTGAGAGAATACCGCCCGTTCCAGCCCACCTAAACAACTCAGCCTCACCGCAAGGAGAGAACGAATGGCGAACGGCGGCACATCAGGCACATCGAAGAGTCCTGGCTTGGACGCAGAACTGCTGAAGGCGCTCCAGTGGCGTTGCATCGGGCCGCACAGGGGAGGGAGGACAGTAGCCGTCGCCGGCGACCCTGTGGAGCCTGCTGTGTTCTACTTCGGCGCCTGCGGTGGGGGAGTTTGGAAGACCTGGGACGGCGGTACCTACTGGAAAAACGTGTCCGACGGATTCTTCAAGACGGCCTCCGTCGGCGCTATCGCGGTCGCCGAATCCGACCGCAACGTCGTCTACGCCGGGATGGGCGAGGCGTGCATCAGGGGCAACGTCTCCCACGGCGACGGCGTCTACAGGTCCACGGACGGCGGGAAGACCTGGGCCCATGTCGGCCTCGAGGACACGCGACACATCTCCCGAGTGCGCGTCCATCCCTCCGACCCCGACCACGTTTACGTTGCAGCCCTGGGACACGCCTTCGGCCCCAATGAGCAGCGGGGCGTGTTCAGGACGCAAGACGGAGGGCGCAACTGGGATCGCGTGCTCTACAGAAGCGAGAAGGCCGGGGCCGCCGATCTTTCGATAGACCCTGGCAACCCGCGTGTCATGTACGCCGCGATATGGGAGGCGCTCCGGCAGCCGTGGACGTTGACCAGCGGAGGGCCCGACAGCAGCCTCTACCGCTCGGCCGATGGAGGCGACACCTGGACCGAGATTACGTACAACCCCGGCCTACCTGAAGGGCTGCGCGGGCGGATGGGAGTTGCTGCTTCTCCCGCCAGGGCGGACCGGGTCTGGGCTGTCATCGAGTCGGCGGAAGTGCCGGGGCTGTACCGCTCCGACGATGGCGGCGACAAGTGGGAGCTAGTCAGTGACGACCGGAGCCTCGTGCAGCGCCCCTGGTACTACAGCCACGTCTTCGCCGACCCCACGGACGCCGAGACGGTATACGTTCTGAACATGAAGGCGCTGAAGTCGACCGATGGCGGCCGCACCTTCACCCAGGTGCCCACGCCGCACGGAGACAACCACGACCTGTGGATCGATCCCCAAAATACGCAGCGCATGATCGAGGGCAACGACGGCGGCGCCTGCGTTTCGTTCAACGGCGGCGACAGCTGGTCGACAATCTACAACCAGCCGACGTCGCAGTTCTACCACATGACCACCGACAACCAGTTCCCCTATCGGGTCTACGGTACGCAGCAGGACAATAGCGCCATCAGCGTGCCCAGCCGGAGCTTCAAAGGCGCTATTCCCCTCTCCGATTCCTACACCGTCGGCAGCTCCGAGAGCGGCCACATCGCGGTGACGCCCGATAACCCCAATATCGTCTACTCCGGGGCGATAGGCAGCTCCCCAGGAGGCGGCGACTCCCTTCTGAGATACGACCATTCCACGGGGCAGACCCGAATCGTCTCGGTGTGGCCCGAGCGGGTGCGAGGATGGGGGCCAAAGGACCACAAGTACAGGTTCCAGTGGACCTATCCCATTCTCATCTCCCAGCACGACCCCGACCTGCTCTACGTGGCGGCCAACATGGTGTTTCGCTCCCGTTCCGAGGGCAGTTCCTGGGAGGCGATCAGCCCCGATCTCACCCGCGCTGACGTGAGCAAAATGGAACCCTCCGGCGGCCCGATCACGCTGGACACGACCTTCGTCGAGCACTATGGGACCATCTTCGCCCTGGCGGAGTCCCCCCACGAGGCTGGGCTGCTGTGGGCGGGCTCCGACGACGGCCTGGTGCACCTCTCCCGCGACGCCGGGGAGAGCTGGAGCAACGTGACCCCGGAGGAGATCCCGGAATGGACGCGCATCGACACGATCTCCGTGTCGCCGCACGATCCCGCCACCGCGTACGTGTCCGCGACCCGTTACAAGTTCGACGACTTCAGGCCGTTCCTGTACAAGACCAAAGACTACGGCAGCTCGTGGACCAGGATTAGCGACGGCATCCCGGAGGACGACTTCACGCGGGTGGTGCGCGAGGACCCCGAGCGGCCCGGCCTGCTCTACGCCGGCACCGAGACCGGGGTCTACGTATCCGCCGACGACGGCGCCTCCTGGCAGTCGCTGCGCCTCGACCTGCCGGCGGTGCCGGTCACCGACCTTGCGGTGAAGGGCGACGAGCTCGTCGTGTCCACGAACGGAAGGTCGTTCTGGATCCTGGGCGGTCTGGGCGGCCTGCGCCAGCTAGCAGACGAAGCGCCCGATGGCCCCGTGCAGCTCCTCAAGCCCGCGCCCGCGTATCGCGTGGCGCCAGACTTCTCACCGGCGGAGCCGACCGCCGCGAAGAGCTACATGCTGGGTCTGGGAGAGCCGGCGAGCTTCTACGAGACCGAGGGACCCAATCACGAGAAGGTCAGGAAGATGCTGGATGCGGGCGCCGATGCTCCCCACGGGGTCGTCGTCACCTACTTCTTGAAGGACGCGCCCGAGGGGGAGGTAACCCTCTCCATCCTCGACTCGGAGGGCCGGGACATCAAGAGCTTCTCCAGCAAAGAAGAGACCGCGCCCCCAGGGCTGGATATTCCCGAGGACAAGACCAAGGAGCTCACCGCGCCGGCGAAGCCGGGCATGAACAGGTTCGTCTGGAACATGAGGTACCCCGACGCTGTGAAGGCGAAGGGTCCCGGCGCCTATTCGAAGGGTCTACAGGGACCCCTCGCGCCGTCGGGCGAGTACCAGGTGCGACTCTCCGTCGGTGGCTCGTCGCAAACACAGCGCTTCGAGCTGCTGAAGGACCCTCGCACCAGCGCGACTCAGGATGACCTGCAGGCGCAGTTCGACTTGCTGATTAGGGTCAGAGACAAGATCTCTGAGACTCACGGGGCGATCAACGAGATTCGCAGCGTGACGGCGCAGATCGACGAGTGGGAATCGCGCGCCGAGGGCGAATCTTCGCACGAACGGCTCGCTAAAGCGGCCTCGGACCTAAAGGAGAAGCTGGCGACGATAGAGATCGAGCTTATCGAGCCGCAAGCCGGCGACGGCCTCGACACGGTTGGTCTGCCGTCCCGGCTCGATGTCAAGTTGGCGGAGCTCAGCAAGGTCCCAGGGACCTCCGACCACCCGCCCACGACGCAGACCTACGAGGTCTTCGACCGCCTCTCTGGAATGCTGGACGTGCAGCTCCAGCGGCTGCGCGAGCTCTTGGACGGCGACCTCGCGGCGTTCACCGCTCTGCTGGGCGAGCTGGGAGTCCCGGCGATAGCCCCTAAGCAGACCCCGTGATCCGCTCCCCCGCGTTCGCCCTGGTCACGGCGGCCGACTTTATCGTCCGCGCCGCCTACCAGATGGGGAAGACTCCCTTGCTGCCCATCTTCGCTCAGGCGCTGGGAGCGGGCTTCATCTTCATCGGGCTGATCTCCTCGGTCTCCACGTTAACGGGGATGCTGCTCAAGCCCTTCGTGGGCGTGCTCTCCGACAGATGGGGGCGGCGGGGGTGGCTACTCCTCGGCACAGCCATCTTCGCGGGGGCGCCGTTCCTGTACCGCTTCGTCCAAACGCCCGAGCATCTCTTCGCGCTGCGCATGGCCCACGGCCTCGCCACCGCCATCTATGGCCCGGTAACCCTCGCCTACGTTGCCGAGCTTTCGCGAAAGCGCCGTGCGGAGCGCATCGGCTGGTTCTCCTCCGCGCGCTCGGCGGGTTACGTGGTGGGCCCCATCGCGGCCGGGTGGCTGCTTCTGCACATGGCGCCTGTGCAGGTGTTCACCGTGATCGGCATCGTGAGCTGTCTGGCGTTCCTGCCGGTGCTGCTACTGCCGGAAACGCCCCGCTCAGCGACTACCAGACGCGTGCCGCTCGCCAGGCAGACGGCCGCCGCGCTGCGCTCTGCCACGAGCTCGCCGGCGATCTGGCTGGCCGGCGGCCTGGAGGCGACCATGGTGGTGGCGACCTACGGGGCGAGGACGTTCCTCCCTCTGCACATCCTGTCCATCGGCGGGGGTGTCTTTCTTGCGGGCGCTTTCTTCTCCGCTCAGCAGGCTGTCCACCTCGCGCTCAACCCGCTGGGCGGGCGGTTCAGCGACCGCATCGGCCACCTTCCATGTGTCGGTATTGGCACGACTGTCCTTGCGGTCGCGTTGGGACTTCTGACCGTCGTGGAAACGCAGGCGGCGCTGCTCGGATCAGCCATGCTGATGGGGGCGGCGCAGGCCCTCGTCGTACCCTCTACGCTCGGGCTTGTGGCGGCGAATGTCGACGAGAGGCATTTGGGTGCAGGGCTGGGCCTGGTGGGGTCGCTAAGGAACGCAGCGAAGGTCGCAGGGCCCATTCTTGCCGGAGCGATGGTCTACTGGCTCGACTTCGCCGGGGCGTTCCGCATGGTCGCGGCTTTGCTGCTCGTGAGCACGGCCGTAGTCTGGGTGAGTAGCTATCGGATGCGCCTCGCCGTCCGGCGCACGAAGGCGGCCGCCGCCTGACTGGGCTGCTGCGATTGCTCAGGCTTCAGTCGGCCGCTCCAAAGACAAGCCCGCGACGATCTCAGCGTTAGGGAGCTTCCGCAAGACGCCTGGCGAGGCCTTGATCTTGGACGACCGGCTCCCGGACCCCAGGATCACGTGGTCGAGGCTCATGACCCCCTCGTCGACGTATATCGGGATGTCCTTCGGTAGCGCGAAGGGGGTGACTCCCCCGATCTCCATGCCGGTGAGCTCCGCGGTGTCCTGCGCCGACGCGAATGAGAGTTTGGATACGCCCATTATCCTTTTCACGGTCCTGTTGACGTCGAGACGGTCCGAGCCCCGTACGATGCAGGCGCTGTGGCGGCCGCGCGGCCTCTTGGAGGCGACGACGATCGTGTTGCCGCACTCGCCGACCTCGTAGCCGTACTCCGCGCAGAACTCCGCCGTATCGGCGTATTGCGGGTCGATCCTGACCACCTCGTACTCGACGCCGAGGCCGTCCAACACCTCCACGACTCGGGTCTCGATGTCGCTCATGTTCGGGTTGCTCCCGGCGGCTTGCTCAGCACGAAGATGATGAAGTTTGGGACTCGCAACTCGTCCGCCACTTCTGGTCGTTCCTCGGCCTGCTCTCTGGTTGGCCGCGGCTCACGAATGGCCTCGATGGCAAACCCAGCTCCCAGGAACGTCTCGACGTGCGTCTCCAGGCTCCTGTGGAAGTTGGTCCATTGCTTGCCGGTTTGTCTAATCCAACTCAACTCCCGGACCCCCTCGTCGAAGTAGTTGTCGACTGGGTAGTGGAGCTTCCTGTCCCCCTGTTTGATCCAGCCGCCGGCGCTGGCCATCCTCATCGGATGAACGTTACATACCACGAAGCGCCCGCCGAGTACCAAGACCCTGAATGCCTCGGCGACCGCTCGTCCCATGTTCAGCACATCTACTAGGCTCAGGTAGGAAACCGCGAGGTGGAACTCGCCGTCCCTCACGCCGTTAAGTGCTTCCATGTTTGCCAGCAGGTAGGTCTCATCATCTACAAGCCGAGCCTCGGCATATTCGATGAAAGGCGTGCATAGGTCGACACCGGTGACCCTCGCCCCGAGCTGTGTCATCTTCCGCGTAAATCGGCCCTCCCCGCAGCCCAGGTCGATTACCTTGAGGCCGGAGACCTCCCCTATGGCTTCCAACATCCACGGGTCGAGCAGGTCCTCACGGTGTACGTCCCCCTCGGCCTGGAGGCCGATCCAATCGTCTGCCATCGCTTCCCACTGGGCCTTTAGTTGTTCCTGTGTGGTCCGAGCATCGTTCATGGCGGCTCCGGAGGCTCTTCGGGCGACCTACCGGGCCACCCGCGAATTAGCTAGCACACACTATCACATCACTTCCGGTCGAGAGGGCTCTGCGTGTTAGAATTAAGGCGTAGCTGGCCAGCCGGCCGCGCCGGCCTTGAGAGTGATTCCCGGAGGTTGCACTAATTGACTTGGCGCTGGAGCGTCCACGACCTGGACGAAAGGATCGCGTTCGCTCGGACGCATAGCCCGACCGACACCTTCACGCTGCTCGCGCGGTTCGTTGTACGTCGCATCACGGCGGTGTTGGCCCTGGCCCTGATCCCCTTCGACGTCGCGGCGCGGGGGATAGGATTCATGATGGTGAGGCTGCTGTGGTTGTTCATGGTTCTGGCCGTACTTGATGGGATATGGTTTATCGTCTGGGGCTTGCTCATGGGCAGCAGCTGGGTCTGGCTCAATGTGCCCTGGGCCCGCCCTCTGGTCCTTTTGCCCGGCATGCTCGTCGCTGTGATCGCCCTCGTCTTCATCATGCTAGCCCCCGACCCGCACAAGGTGCCGAAGTACACCTCCGTAGCCAGGGAGTGGCCCCTCAGCTGGCAGCTCTGGCGCCCGCCGGAGGCATACTTCGAGGGTGGCCATCACCTTCCGGGTAGGTCAAGCCAGGCGTAGACACGCTCAGAGCCACCGCTCCAGGAACGAGAATACCTCCGCCCGCATTGCCGCCGTCTCGAAGTGGCCCGTCTCGTACCTCAACAGCTTCCACGCGTCGGCGGCGTTCTCCGACCGGTAGACCTCGCTCACCTCGGCATCGGTCCGGTCGAGGCCGGCGGGCGGCGTTAGCCGGTCGTAGTTCCCCGCAAGGCTGAGGTGAGGCCGCGGGGCGATGAGGGCGTTGATCTGTGCGGTTCTGAAGTGTTTCAGCAGGGCGGGAACATAGTAGTAGATGCCGTGGTTGTCCAGGCTGCGTGTGTCTATGATCGCCTGAAAGTCGCTCAGGCAGCACATGTCGATGCACACGCTAACCCGTGTATCCAGCCCTGCCAGCCACCATCCCATGGTGCTGCCCATGGAGATGCCGAAAGTTGCGATCCGGCCCGCGTCGACGTCCGACCGGGACACGAGATAGTCGATGGCGCGGATGCTGTCGTACACCATCATCCCCCACATCACACGTCCGGTCCAGAGCATCTCCTTGAAGATCTCCGACTCCGTCCTCCCCTTCCTCTCACAGAACCCCCAGGCGTCGAAACAGAGAGCGGCGTAGCCTGCCTGCGTCAACGCTTCGGCATAGGGCGGGTCCTGGAGTGCGGAGCGGCCGTTAAGCAACTCGTCTTTGCCTAAGTCGTAGTTCAAGCCGTGGGCGTGGTTGTATAGCACCGTCGGGAGCGGGCCCGAGGCGTTGTGCGGGCGCACGAAATACGCCGGCACGTCTTCGACGCCGTTCAGGCCGAGCACCAGCTTCTCCAGCACGTACGAGTCCCGGCGCTCTTCGGCCACCTTGGATGCTGAGATATCAGCCGACCGGTCCGGGAGGTCGCCCAGAAGTCCGTATAGCTCGCTGCGCCTAGCTTCTTTGTCGATCATAGCTGGCCCTCCACCTTCGCGTGGGCTTGATGTTGGATCAATGTGCGGAGCCCCGTCCGATCAGACCTACTACTTTTCCGTTCGTGGTGAGCCCTTCGGCTCCGCTCAGGACAGGCCTGTCGAACCACAGGTCGGCGGTTGAGAGTGTCATGAGTAAAATGACGAAATCACTGGTCAGAATCCTAGCCGATCAACCTCCCCTGGGTCGGCCCGTCGGACACCGGCACGATGCACTCCGGCGTCTCGTTGTCCGCGCGGTTCACCACCGTCGATACGCGGTAGGCGGCCATCTCGTCTGGCGGGTACGGCACCAGCAGCTCGCTCAGCTCCGCCAGGTCCTCCAGCCCTTGGTCCATCCAGATATCCTCCGCATCGCGCGTCAGCATGACGGGCATCCGGTCGTGGACCGGCTCCACGAAGCTGTTCGGCACGGTGGTGACGATAGTGCAGGAGCGGACCCACTCGTCGGCGGGGGATTTCCACGCGGCCCAAAGGCCCGCAAAGGCGAACGGCTCCCAATCTTTGAGGCCGATTCGCATGGGGATGCGCTGGGCGCCCGCCTTCTTCCATTCATAGAAGCCGTCGGCCAGCACGAGGCATCTGCGCTTCTGCAGCGAGTTCTTGAATACGCCCCGGCGCATGAGAGACTCGGCGCGGGCGTTGATCATCCGGCTCCCTACTCGCAGGTCCTTGGAGCCGTACGGCACGAGGCCCCAGCGCAACTGCTCCATGTGTCGCTCGCCGTTGTTCAGCACGACCGGCACCTCCTGGGTGGGCGCGATATTGTACCGCGGGACCCAGTCGAAGCCCGGCGCCTTGAAGTCGAAGCGCCCCTCCAGCTCCGGGTGGCCTTTGGCCAGAGTGTATCTACCGCACACGGAACAACACTTGCATGACCGGCGTATGCGCGGGCTCAGCTACGATCTGGTAAATTGCCGTCTCTCAATCTCCCGCTCAGCTCCCACAGTGCGGTCCTGTCGTGCTCCCAATGAAGGAGCCGTTCGCCTTCAGCTTGGGTTACCCATCGGAATTCCGTGTGCTCCGAGGACAGCTCAACCGATAGACCTTCCCCGTCTACTCCAGAGTAGTACCCTGGGATAACGTAGAGGTCCTCAGGCCACTCCCCTTGGATTCCAGCCTTAAAAGCGTCCTTAGGGATGGACCCGATAGTCGCCAGCCGATAATAGGGGGCCGTCTCTGAAATCCCCGCTTCTTCGAGCGATTCGCGTTTCTCAGCGGCCAACGGCAGTTCGTCGTCCTCTCCACCTCCCGCGATGCCCTGCCAGAAATGCTGGTCCGAGCGGCAGAATACCGCAAATTCATAGCCTCCCTCACGCGCTTCATGGAACGGGAAGATCGTCACTTCATATTGGGCTCTTACCAAGGCTGGTTACTTTTCATCGGACTCGTAGCTCGGCGCAGCTACCCTCTTTCGGCTTACGGCAACACGCACTCAGCGCGGACGAGAAAACGATCGTTCCGTTCGGCCTGAGCCTGTCGAAGGCCCGTATTTCTGGACCTCTCGTGACTCCGATCCCTAGAGCTCGAATATCGCCCGGCCCAGTATCTCCCCCGCAGCAAGTGCCCTGTACGCCTCGTTGACTTCGTCGAGCTTGTAGCGCCGGCTTACCAGCTTGTCGAGGGGGAATTTCCCCTCGCGGTGCCAGCGTAGGAACATAGGGAAGTCCCTCTCGGGGTAGGTCGCTCCCAGGCTGCCTCGGTACTGGCGGTGGTCGTGCATGAACATCCCAGGGTCGAGCGTCATCTCCGCGCCGGGGATCCCGATGAGCACCGCGGTGCCCCCGTGGTTATCCGCCCCAGGCCCCCCAGCGCGCGTCGACGGCAATATCTGCTCGGTGGTCTGCCGCACCCCTATCGCGTCGAAGGCGTAGTCGACGCCCCCACCGCTGATATCGACGATGGCCTCGACGGGGTCCTGACTCGCAGCGTTGACGACGTGCGTCGCGCCGAACTCCTTTGCGAACTCCAGCTTATCGTCCCGTAGGTCCACGGCGATGATCGGATACGCATCCAGGATTGCCGCGGCCCCGACGGCGGACAGGCCTACGCCGCCGACGCCGTATACTGCCACCGAGTCGCCCGGCCGCACTCTGGCGGTGTTGAGCACGGCGCCCGCGCCGGTCAGCACCGCGCACCCGATAATCGACGTGACGTCCGTCGGCTCGTCCTTGGCCATAGGGATGACGTACTCCCCCTTCACCAACACGTCTTCGGCCATTGTGTGGACAAGCACGTCGTGTACGGGCTCCCCTCGATACCGCGGACCCGGAGGTGTGCGTTCAGGACGGCCCTTGATCGGACTGCGGGTGACCCAAGTCAGGATGGCGTGGTCGCCCTCGCTCACGTGGGTGACGTCCTCACCGACGTCAGTAACTACGCCGGTGGCCTCGTGACCCATCACTAGCGGCCTGTGGAGTTCCGAGCTATGGATCTGGTGAAGCTGGGAGTGGCAGGCGCCGCTGTAGAACACCTTAACGATGACCTGATCCGGCTTCGGGGCCGGGACGTCTAGCTCGTCTATGACTAGCGGCCCGTTAGGCTCCACCTGTATCGCCGCTCTCGTCTTCACGTCTCCTCCGCGGGTGCTGATTTGGTCTGGGTATTCTATACGACTTGGCTTCGGGGAATGCGGGGCGCTCTTCAACCGCACGCACGGCACATTCAGAACGGCACATTCAGAGGGTATGAAGTTGTCGCTTAAGCGGGCGTTGGCCCATAATATGGCCTCGCACGCGGCGATAATGCCATTCCGAGCTCAGCGAGGAACCTAAGGGCAACCCAGCGAGGCGGCAAGGGGCCGATATGGCTGCTTTGTTCTCAGACCCTTAGTCCCGAGGCGGGATGCAGGGGTGATGAACATTGGCCTCCGCGTGTAGGACCCCGAGGCCCTCGCGCCGCGCCTCACGCCCGCCCCTCGAGGCGCCGGTCGTGGAAAAGGTACTGGTTGGCGTATCCGGCGTAGCGCCCGAATCGCTCCTGGGCCCAAAGGCGCATCTTCGGGCGCGACAGCTTCTTCTCCTCGTCGCCGAGGTACCATTCGTGCAGGGCGCGGTGGACCCAAACGTCGACCGGGAACGCCTCCGGCTTGTTCATCGAGAAGAGAAGGACGCAGTTGGCCACCTTGTCGCCCACACCCGCAAGCGCGGTCAGAGCTTCCAGGGCGTCACCATACGAGTCCTCGCGCAGGGAGATCAGGTCCAGCCCGCCGTCCGCGATCACTCGCGCTGTCGCTGCGACGTACGCCCCCCTGTACCCCAGCCGCAGCCGGTCCAGGCGCTCCTCGCCGGCCTCTGCCAGCTCTTCGGGCGTGGGGAACGCGTGGTCGAGTTCGTCCCCGGACGCGATCGGCCGCCCGAACGCAACGGACATGTCGTGGATGTTCCTGGTGATCCGACCGATATTCGAGTTGGACGAGCAGATGAAGGAGATCAAACACTCCCATGGGTCCTGCTGCAGGATGCGCATTCCGCGGTACCGAGCGATGGCCTCCTGAATCCGAGCGTCGCCGCCAAACGAGCTGTACACTTCCCCCAGGTCGGCGCCAAAGCCGAAGTAGTCGCGAATGACAGGCTCCAGGGACTGCTCGTCGTCGGGCGCCGAGAGGACCTCCAGGTCATCCCCACTTGTCCTCAGCTTCACGACGTTGCCAAAGACTACCCCACGGTACCAGTCACCACTTTTGCGCCATCTGAACGCCTGCCCGCTAAGCAGTGTGCTCTCCAGGTCGAGAGGCTGCGGGACTTCGATAATCATCGCGGACTGGCCTCGTGTAGGAGCAAACGGCCCCTGCCCTCGCGGAAATTAGCGACCTCGGAGCACGGTGCGACGGGCTGTCATAAGTCCCGCTCTAGCGGCATCACTCTGAACAGCGTGGGGTCCTCCTCGGTCTCTTTCTCGTAGAGGTTGGCGTACGGTGCCCAGCTTGGGTCGTTGACCTGTTTGATCTCCTTGAACCCGGACCGCTCGTACACGGTGTATGGCAACTGGCCGTTGTGCTGGTGTATCTCTTTGGAGCCGTGGACCAGAGCCCATGCGAGCAAGCCGTCAATCAATTCCTCTGCACGGAACCACTCGACCATAGCATCCAAGAGGCCAGTGCCTACGCCGTTACCCCACATCTTCTTGTCGACGTCGTCCCATGTGCCTTGCGGCTTCCACCCGACGTGGTAGCAGCCTAGCGTGAGGTATCGACCTCGGAGCCCAAGGGGCTCGGCGAGGCTGAAATCGCGCCAAGGGTCCGGATTGCCGCTCACGCCTCGCGCGTTCGTGAAACTAGGGTCATATTCACGTAAGTACACCTAGCCCAGGTAGCGGTTATCGAACGCCAGCATGGAACCGATGCCCTGTCTCTCGATGAGCTCTTGGATGTCCTCTGCTGACCTCCAACCTCCGTCTCGATGCTGTCGAAGTCGCCAACGTTGATGGGGCGATAGTGGACGTTCATCGGGGTCTCCTGGAGAGCTGGGAGTGAGCCGAGTTCGCTACTTCCTGGCCAGCCATCCCCGCACCTCGTCCCCTACCTCCGAGAGCCTGCAGCTCTTGACCCCAACGGGAGGGAGGGAGTCCAAGAAGCCTTTCCCGTAGCGGCGCGATACGATTCGCCTGTCCAGGATTATCACGACCCCTCGGTCCGTCTTGGTGCGAATGAGCCGCCCGAAACCCTGGCGGAGGCGGAGTATAGCCTGGGGTATTGCGTACGCCCCGAAGGAGTCCTCGTAGAGCTCAGAGCGGGCCTCGAACACCGGCTCGGTAGGCACGCTGAACGGCAGCCGCGCTACCAGGAGCACCCGCAGCGACTCCCCGGGCAGGTCAACCCCCTCCCAAAAGCTGGCCGTCCCCAGCAGCACCGACTTGGGGTTCTCGAGGAAGCGGCGCAGCACCTGATAGGGCTGACCGTCCACTCCCTGGGCCAGCACGTCGAACCCTCTCGATTGCAGCTCCCCGCGAATGCCTTCCGCCGCGGCCTGCAGTGATGCGTGAGACGTGAACAGGGCCATGGTGCGTCCATCGGACGCGACCGTGGCATCCAGGACTGCCCGCTCCGCCGCGGCGCGGTAGGCGGGAGAATTAGGCTCCGGCATATCCCTAGGGACACACATCAGAGCGGCTTTGGGGTAGTCGAAGGGGGAGCCAAGCAGAAGCTCATCGGCGTCGGTAAAACCCGTGCGCTCGGATATGTGGTCGAAGGTCCCGCCGGCGCTAAGGGTGGCGCTCGTGAGAATGACGCTCTCGTTCCGCGCGAAGAGCTGCTCTTCGAGCTGCTCCCCGACGTGTAACGGCGCCCCGTGCAATACCAGGTCCCCGGAACGCTCAATACGACTGATCCAGTAGATCCGGTCGGGCTCGGGCTGCGGTATGAACTCCGTCAGCTGCTGCCGCAGTTCCGCCGTTAGCTGGAGCAGGTTGAGCACCTCGAGGACCAGCCCCTCGTAGTCGAGGAGGCCTGCCTCCTCCAGTCCGTCCAGGGCTGTGCTCAGGGCCTCGATCTCCCTGCGGACCTCGGCGAGCAGCAGGTCGACGTTCTCCCACTGGATCTCGAGCTGCGACCACGCCGGCTGACCTCTGGTGGCCGACGTGACCCGCATCTCTCGCGATGGGCCCCCAGGCTCGCTCCGGCCTTCGAAGATGGCTCCCAGGTCGGCGAACATCGTGGCCGCGGCGTCCCGGAGTCTCGGTAGCCGGGCGAGAACCCGGGACGCCACCTCCTCGAAGGTAGCCCTGCGCGACTCCCCGGCCGAAGACCCGCGCAGGGCCATCGACGCCCGGTTGAGCAGGCCACGGTCGCCTCCCAACATCTGGAGGTGGTCGTCGAGCCGTCCCTGGCCCAGCTCGAATCCGAGGTGCCTGGTCGCTTCCGACTCCAGGTGGTGGGCTTCGTCCACGATGAGGATGTCGTGATCGGGGATCAGTGTCCCGCCGGCGACAATGTCGGACATCAGCAGCGCGTGGTTAACTACTACAAGGTGCGAGGCCGCGGCGCGATCGCGAGCCGCTCTCAGGAAGCAGGCGCCGTTCACACCCATGCAGTCCTGGGCGCCCTGTGCCGAGAGGCGGTCCCAGGGCGCGGCCGACCTCCGGTTGCCCAGGTTCAGCTCGCTCCGGTCGCCCGTTTCGGTATCTCGCAGCCAGACCAGTGCCTTCGAGAGCAGCCGCGCCTCATCCACCGAAAGACTTTCACCGGAGCGTAGATGCGAGAACCGCTTCAAACACAGGTAGTTCGCGCGGCCCTTGAGCTGCGTGAACCTGAACTGGTCTACGGCTACGCCGTCCACGCTTGCGAGCGCGTCGACCATCGCCGGGATGTCCTTGGTCAGCAGCTGCTCCTGCAGATTGATGGTGTTGGTCGACACTACAACGCGCTTGTTGTTCTTCAGAGCGTACAGCGCCGCCGGCAGCAGATACGCCAGGGACTTGCCCACTCCGGTGCCCGCCTCGACGATCAGGCGCTTGCCGTCGTTGATGGCCTCGGAGACGGCTCGCCCCATCGCAAGCTGCTCCGGCCGCTCCTCGAAGTCCGGGATGGCGGCCGCCAGCGGCCCCTCAGCCGTCAAGAGCGACGTCACCCACTCCGGGTCTACAATCTGCGTGCGTTCGTTGGCACGCAGGGCGCGAGGCCGCTGGAGTCGCGAGCGGATGGCCTGCATGTCCAGGCCGGTGACGCCGGTCGTCGACGGCGGGAATTGCTTCGCGTCGGTATCCCCGAGAGCTGTCTGGGCCGGAGGCGCGGAGACCTTGTGGAGCTCCAGCCGCCTTAGCAGGTAGGCCATGACCCACGACGACCTAGCCGCGAGGCGCTCCATCTCCGCCAGCGTGTAGACGTCGACTTCCCCAGCCAGCTCCCCCAGACGCAGGAATACCTCTCGCGTGATCTTGGCGTCCTCGAAGGCCCGATGAGGCTGGGAGTGCTCTATCCCCAAGGAGGCTGAGATCTTGGTCAGCGAGTACTCCCTGGCCAGCGGCAGGAGCACGTACGCCATGTCCCATGTATCGCACACGGGGCTCGATAGCCTGAACCCCTTACTGGCGAGAAGGCTCAGGTCGAAGTCCAGGTTGTGCCCCACAACGGGAGTGCTCCCGATAAAAGGGGACAGCTTCTGTGCTACGCGATCGAACGCCGGGGCGGAGTCGACGTCTTTCTGGCTGATGCCGGTGTAATGCCGGACGAAGTGATCGAGGCGCCTGCCCGGGTTCACGAAGCTCTGAAACGTCTCGAGGGTCTCTTGGCCCTGGAACTTGACGGCGCCAACCTCGATGATCTCGTCGTGGTCTGGAGAGAGCCCCGTGGTCTCGATGTCCAGAGCTATCCAGACGTCTTCGAGGGGAGGCGATTCCTGCGGGAATAGCGTCAGCGTCGGCTCAGTCACGTTGCGCGCATTGGTCGAGGCTGGTCACACCACCAGCTCACGACGCAGGTACTCGATCTCGTCGGGCGTTACGCCGATGCTGAGGACGTATTCCTCGGCGCCGCCGTAACGCTCGTCGAGGTACTCAAGCGTGAGCGCTATAGCCTCGGCCGGGCTGCCTTCGACGTAGAGCTGATAGCCTTCAGCGTCGAAGCTCTCCGGGGGCGCATTCTCGTAGGGCTCCGCGACGCCGCGCTCGGCCAGCGAGCCGCGCCAGCGGTAGTACGCGCTCAGGGCGTAGTCCTCGACCACCGTTTCGCGCGGGACACCGGCGATCTCAAGGAGCAGCGCGGTCAGGATTCCCGTGCGGTCCTTACCGGCAACGCAGTGGTAGAGTGCGGGTAGCACGCCGGGCGTCGCAAGCGTGGAGAGGGCCTCGCGGATAGAAGCGCCTCTCGTCTCGAGGCGCAGGCAGTAGGTGGCGGCCTTGTTTGCCCCGCCCTCGGCGGAGTCCGCGAGCTCCACCAGTCTCTTCGCCTCCGCAGACCGTGCAGCGAGCTCCTCCTTAGTGTCGCTCCCCGAAAAATCGTGGTGATAGTAGCTCACGTCCGGGGACTTCGCGAAGACGTTGGGTTTCAGCTCCAGCTGCTCGGCCCGGCGAAGGTCGATGACGCTGCGTACGCCGTAGTCGACGAGCGTGCGCTGGGATTCTGGTGGCAGGCCAGCGATGTCGTCGGCGCGTAGGACGGTCTTCCAGCGGGTGGTGCTGCCGTCAGAAGTGGCATAGCCACCGATATCGCGGATATTGGAGGCGCCTTGTACGGCAATATGCCTTCGAGGCTCCTCTACGTCTCTCATTAGATCCCCGGTGGTGGCTCAGCCGCTGAGCAGACAGGATGATAGACCAAAAGTCGTAAGTATTCTCGCGATCTCGGCTCTACGGCTGAGGCGAGTCGTCTTCTTTACGGGCGGTCCAGATACCCCATCCGACGCCGATGCCCAGCGCTATGATAATGGCGGCGACTATGAGAAGCCACGGGATCGAGCCGGGGTCATGGTACAACGCGGCGGACGATAGGAATACGAACATGGACGCCAGACCTAACAGGGCACGTCTCATTATGCTATCGCTCACGTTCAGTCCTCCTATCGCTCTATCGTCGGTAACCTACTCATTCAGCCGGCGGTCGCCCTCGGGATCGGGGTGCCGGGGGTCGTCATTCTGATGCTGTACACGGAGGTGCGGGCCGCGACGTACATCGTGCTGTTGTCCGCGTCGCCCCACCCCATGTTCACGGCTGCCTCAGGAAAGCGGATAACACCCGACATGGCCCCATCTGGGTCGATGACCCATATGCCGCCCGGGCCGGTACAGTACACGCGCCCTTCGACGTCGACTTTCACGCCGTCGGGCACTCCGACGGTGCCGGGCGCGCCGGGGATCTGGAAGAAGCGGCGCTGGTTTACCAGCGAGCCGTCCGGCTCGACGTCGAAAGCGTCCAAGTGCATGGACGGCCGCGTGTTGACGAGATAGAAGATGCTCTCGTCGGGAGAGAACGCAAGGCCGTTGGGGTCTACGAAGGGGTATACCACCTGGTGGACCGCCCCGTCCGGCGCGATGCGGTATACCCCGTTGTGCTCGAACTCGTTCTCCTCTCCCTCGTTTCCTCCGGCGCCGCGGCTGGTGAAGTAGAGGCTGCCGTCGGAGCGGCCGATCACGTCGTTCGGCCGGTCCAGCCGCTTGCCGTCGAAGTGCGTGGCAATGGGCTTCACTTCCCCGCCGTCCGGCCACATCCGGGTCACCCTCCTGGTGATTTGCTCACACGCCACGACGTGGCCCTTCATGTCGAGGGTCAGGCCGGTGGCGCGCCCGGTGTCGTCCCGAAACAGCTCTTTCTGCTCGCCGGGCACGACCTTCCATATCTGGTGTGGCCCGCCGATCTCGGTGAAGAGAAGGTAGCCGTCCGGGTGCCACACAGGCCCTTCGGTGAAGACGAACCCTCCGGCCACCAGAGGGGTGTCGAACGACTCAACGATGCTGGACAGGTCGTCGGCCATCTACGGCCTCCCGATGTTGCTGCTAAGACGCCTCGCGTGGCATAGTTGGCACGCTAGGCGTGGCATAGTTTGCGGTTGCGCAGTCCTGGCAAAGGTTGCTTATGGGCGCGGCGCTAGTATATTACATTTGTTACGGCCTAGGGCAAACAGATGCGCCGACGCAATGGACCGAGATGACGGACCAAACACCCCGACTGACGTTAGAAGACGTGTACGGAGCCTGGAACTCGGTGCCGGACGAGTTCTGGGACGCGCTCGAGCGAAGCCACGCACCTCGGCCGCGCGAGATGCTCTACGACAAGATGGGCGAGATGGGCTGCGGCGAGACCCACCACCTGCTGGATATCGGTTGCTGGGCCGCAAGGCACGCCTGCGAGCTGGCCCGCAGGTTCGGCTGCCGTGTGTCGGCGGTCGACTATCTTGACGACCACGTCGAGCAGGCGAACGACGCGATCGAGGGGCAGAAGCTCACGCACCTGGTGAAAGCTTCGCAAGGAGACATCCACTCGCTCAGCTTTCCCGATGGCGAGTTCGATTACATATGGTGCCGCGACATGTTGCCCAACGTACGCGACGTCGGCCGGGCGTTTGCTGAATGCCACCGGGTCCTCAAGGGGGATGGCAAGATGCTAATCTTCACCGACTTCGAGACCGACCTGATGGAGCCCAGGGAAGCCGCCCGGCTCTACGCTGACGCCGTTCACCCGAAGAGCGTATCTCGTGCCTCGGTCGAAAGAGCGATTCACGACGCCGGACTGTTCGTCGATGAGCGGCAAGATGTGGGGACCGAGTTTAAGGAGTGGGACGAAGAGAACAAGGGCAACGTCATGGGCAAGGAGTCCCTGTACATCGCCCGCATGATGCGCTCCCGCGAAACCCTGATCGCCAGATTCGGCGAAAAAGTCTACGAAGCCGAGCTGATCGGCCTCCTGTGGGACGCGTACGTGGGGTTGGGCAAGCTTATGCCTGTAGTGTACGTGCTATCTAAACCCGCGTGATCGCGCGTCCGTTTCATTCCGAGCGTGGCGAGGCATCCAACAAGGCCGCCTGTAAGACGGCGTCTCTGTTGAGGCGCGGCCCGACTATCTCCGCCAGATCTCGCCGGCCTCGTCGGCTATGGCGATCGCCCGCTCTCTCTCATCCGCGGTCAGCGGCGGTACGTCCGCCGCACCAGCGTTCTCCTCGAGCTCGCGGACGCCCAGGGCCCCCGGGATCACCGATGTGACGCCTGGGGTGTCGATGATGAACCTCAGGGCGGCCTGGGCCATCGTCCTCTCGCCTCCCTGCATCAAGAACCGCAGCTCAGAGAGCTTCGCGAACCCGGCGCGCCCGGCCTCCGAGGCATATCCGTCGTAGCGCCTGTCGGTCGGGTCCAGCGTCGACAGGTCGTCGAACCACTCGCCGGAGAGCCTTCCGGATGACAGGGGCGAGGCTATCAGCGTACCAATCTGATGCTCCTTGGCGAACCTTAGTCGCTCGTCATTCCTTGACATCAAGTTGTAGCCGACGACCATTGCCGCAATCTCTCCCAGTTCCATGATCTTGCGCACCGCCTCGGTATCCGCCGCCGCCGTGTGGGAGATGCCAGACCACCTTATCTTTCCTTGCTGTTTGAGATTCGACATGGTCTCCATCGCTACGGGGAGAGTATCCTCGTGCGGGCGGTTGTGAAGAAGGAGAAGGTCGGTGTAATCGGTCTGTAGGCGCCGAAGCCCACCCTCGCAAGCGTCGATAATCCTCTGGCGGGTGTGGTCGACGTCCGGTACGTCGGTGTAGAAACCGCGCACCTTCGTGGAGATCACCCAACGGTCCCGTCGCCCCTTGAGGGCCAGGCCGATGATGGACTCGCTGTGGCCGTCGCCGTAGATTTCCGCGGTATCGATCAGGTTGACGCCGAGGTCGTCGGCCCTGTGGATCACCCGAATCGTCTCTTCGTCCACGGCCCCCGTCCAGCCCTCGTCCACTTCGGGGTTTCTCGGGTCTCCCACCGGTCCGCCGACGAGCCCGCCCAGCGGCCATCCCCCGATGCCGACGACGGATACATCAAGGCCTGTCTTGCCCAGCGAGCGATACTCCATGGCGGTCCTCCTCTGAACTCCGTCAACCCTCGCGGAGGGGGCCGGAGAGGGTAGTTTCACGATAGCGTCCGGCTCAGACCCCGACACTACCCTGGCTCGACGCCACCAGCTCGATCACGATAGCCGGAATGAGGAACGTGGCTGCGACTGCAACGGAGGCGAACCCCGAAGCAAGCCCGAGGGCCTGACGGACCGCGAGGCTCATGACCGCGAGCCACCAAACACTCACCGCCACAAACAAGACGAGCCGCGCGTTCGGCGCGGTCTCCGGGATGAAGCTCAGTACGACCAGGAAGATCAGAGGGGTTTGCGCGAACCCGGTGGGCCGCGCATACAGCCCCCAGCTATTCTCCTCCTCTGTCACGCGAGAGAAGCTTGGCGCGAGAAGATACACCACGAAGACCCAGACCGCCCAGGAGCTGGACCACCAGAGGACGAACCCGAGGGGGATTCCGAACCCGGGGCCGACGCCGAAGCCAATACTCGTGGCAGCCATCACGACCACGATCACGGCCTGTCGAGTGGCGGTTAGGTCGGCCTTGACCTCGTCGAACACGCCTGGACTCAATCGCAGGGCGGCGGTCATTCTAGGTAGCAAGTACGGTCCCTCGAGGTTACGACGCTAGCCGGAAGGGTTGGCCCTTAGCACGCGATGTGAGAGGAGGAGCCCTCGTGAATTCCCCTAGGGCGACCGTCAATCGCCCGCCGGTGTCACTTGGGGTACTCGAGCAGCTCGATGCGAACGTCGGGCGGCGCCTTGATGAAGGCGATGCGCAGACCCACGTTGGGGACGTCGATGGGGCCCTCCATCAGCTTCGCGCCCATCCCGCTTAGCCGCTCGATCTCCGCCTGGACGTCGTCTACCTTGACCCCGAAGTGCTCCAGTCCCCAGTGGGCGCTGGCGTCGCCGTCGCCCATCTTCTCATCCGTGCGGCCCCCGGATATGTTGACGACCGTGCCGTCTACGGTCTCGCAGCGGATGAAGCGGTCTCCCCAGGCTCGTACCGAGTCGCTGATAACCTTGAAGTTGAAGGCGCTCACGTACCAGTCGGCCGTTTCGCCCGGATCAGATGACTTGATGTGAACGTGGTCGAACTCGTAAGCCATTGGAAAGCCGCCCCCTTAGAGTGTCGTATCTGATGGCGCTGAAAGGCTAGGGCATCGGTTGCATGGTGTCAAGGTAGCGGAGGGAAGTGGGGCCATTGCAAAGTAGCCCGTGGGTGATATGCGAAATAGCGTCTCCTCGAGCCGGTAGCCCACGTCCTGTCACCGCTGAGCGAAGCGAAGAGTCCGGGGAGGCTGTGGGACCGGCGCCGTCACGCGGTCTGGCCCGTCAGCTTGCGATACCTGTCGAATTCTTTACGGCCACAGATGGAGACTACAGCGTCGACCTCGATAACAAGGGCTGCTCCGTGGGCAAGCTCGACGCCGAGGCGACAGTGTCGTGGATGGTCCGGATTCCCGGGGCGGTTGCTGGAGGCGCTGGCGCGCGTAAATCGCTAGTCCACGGATTGCTTGGCACCAGCGGCGACGGAGGTAGGAGCGTACCGACAGGAAGCTAGGGCTGGATCAGGATGCGAATTGAGCCGTCGGCGTCTTTGCGCTGGGTGAGGATGCTGTGACGGCCCTTCTCTGCCCACGTGACGACGTCGTAGGTGTTGAGCACGTCGGGCATGATCACCTCGACGTAGGTGTCCGCGTCTCGCGCGACCTGATCGGTGAGCGCCGAGAGGATGCTTGCGCAGGTCCTTCCTGTGCCGTCAATCACCACCCAGCCGTTCGAGGCGCCGTTTCCCGAAGAGGCCTCCACCACCCCGTCGAGCACGTCGATCTCGCCCGTTCGCCGCAGGTCAACCTGCCGCTTGAACTCGGCCACGGCCTCCCAGTGGACGCCCCCGTTGCGGTCGCCTTTGGAGCAAGCGGCGCCCCGCACTCCAACGATGTCCGGGTTGATGCGGGCCAACTCGTCCAGGTTGTCGATCTTCAGGTGGCCCGACAGCGCTGTGCTCATCCCGCTGGCTTTGCCGTCGTACACCATGTCCCGAAGCTCGACCTCGGGAAGGAAATCGAAGAGGTTCCGGCCGTCCTTCGTTAGCGTGTCGATAAGCCACCCGTCGCACTCTCCGTCCTCGGCGAGGCGGACCATGAGATGCGGGTCGAGACCGTTGTACTCCAGGTTGTCGGCGAACAGAGACCCGATGAGCTTGGTGTCGGTGCCGTCGAGCGCCAGTCGACATGCCCTCAGGATCTCCGCGGCTAGCTCGTACTCGGTCTTCATGAACCCGACCTTGACGGATGTCGCGTTCATGGCGCCGGCAGTGTAGACCGCCATGGCCACTGTGCCAACCTGGTCCGGGACTACTCCGAGCGTTACGCTGGCGTGGTGGTCGTCGGGGACCGCCTCCATGACCTCTTTGACCACCGACGGGTGGGCGGAACCGACCAGGGCTTCCTGGAGATTCTTGACGTCGACGATGTCAGCGCCGCCCCTCAGCGCCTCCAGCGCCTCGGGCAGGTCCTGAACGCTGACCATGAGCATCATAGGCGCTTACCTGCGCCCGCCAGCGCGTCTTCCCGGACGGCCTTGATGGCCGCGGAGAGGGCGCTCTTCTCCTCGAACAGCAGGTCGGCCAGGGGTGGCCTCACGCTGCCCCCGGCCATGCCCATCAGCTCGCCCCAGTACTTGCACAACGGCACCGGGAGCGCGCCGTTGTACTTCGCCATGGTCCGCTGCCACCACCGGTCCGAAATTTCTTTAATCGGACGGATATGAGCGTCGTAGAGATCGTCGTCGATGTCGCCTCGCGTGGCCCCCTCGATGAAGCGCACGTAGTAGTTCTCGTCGGGGGTGTCGAAGCGCCAGTCGGACGTGTTGGCAAACATTACCTGCTGCTGAAAGCCCAGCTCCCGTCCTTTGAAGAGTATCCACTCGTCGGGAGTGCTGATGATGGCGTCGTCCCCTATGAGCCGATGCGTGTCGATGGAGATCTGCTGGTCGAAGCTAGCCTCTTTTACGCCTACCACGTTGGGAATGTCACACAGCTTGCGCAGACCCTGCGCGCTCATTACGGTGCCGAACTGCGGGGAGTTGTAGAACATGATGGCCAGGGACGTGCTGTCGGCGAGCAGCCGCACGAAGTCTACGACCTGCTGCTCGGTCCTGGTCACGAAGTACGGGGCCGCCACAACCAAGAGGTCGAACCCGACAGCCGCTGCGTGATCGGCAAGGGCGACCATCTCTCGCGCGGACGTGTGAGAGACGTGTGCGGCGATCGGCCAGTCGCCACCAGCCTCATCGCTCACGATGTCGTAGATACGGGTCCTCTCCTCGCGGGTCAGGCTCCAGAACTCGCCCATGCCCCAGGTGCAGCCGGCGCCCCGAGTCCCGAGCTGGCGGATGTGTCGAATGTTACGCCGGAGGCCGTCCTCGTCGAGCTCGTCATCAGGCGTGAAGGGCGTGATGAGGGTCGTCCACTGCCCCTTGAGGTTCTCCCAGGCCCAGTCCTGAGCTTCAGCCTTGGAGTACGTTGCCATTAGGACCGACCCCCGAATTCCTCGGCCAAATTAGCGCAAAGTCGCTGAGGCGCGAGGTCACCTGGTTGCGAATCGGCCCACCGCAGCACCTGCGTGACACAATTCACAAACTCCTACCCTTCAATCATAGTTTCGGGCCTCCCTGGTGTCAACGATGCCAGGGCCTGCCACCAAGGCCGTTTCATTGCCCGCGGGTGCGCCGATTCCCGTTCGCGCTAGGCTCATCGGTTGGTGTGTTTAGTAGGCAGCCCGAACGTTGAATATCCCATGTAAGGCACCCTCATCCCGCCGCGCCGCCGGCTGATGAGGGTGTATGACGCCGCCACGAGGAGGCCCCCGTTTGAACATGGCCGAGCAGCGAACATCCGGCACGACACCCGGCGGCGCCGTCCCCCCCGGCGGCGCCTCGCCCCCCGGCGTACCACCCGCAGTCCACGCCTCGCCCGCCCAGCCATCGGACCAGACCAGCGCCAACGCGCTTACGCGGTCTCTGAACTGGCTCGAGAAGCACATGCTTGTGCTCGTCATCGGTGGGCTGTTTTCGGGCATCGCGGCCGCGAGCGTGTCTCAGCCTGTGGTCGACCAGGTGGGCTCCGTCATCAACGTATTCATGGACATGTACGACCTGTTGGCGCCGATCGCCATATTCCTGATCCTAACCCCTTCACTGGCGAGGCTCTTCTCGACCAGGGCCATGGGGCGGTTTGGTCTCTTCGTTATCAAGTGGTACGCGGTACGCAAGGTGTTGGCTTGCCTCTGGGCGGTGATTTTCATTCTGGCCGTGTTTCGGATACCCATTCTGCCGCAGGGCTCTCTCTCGCTGGCCGATGGGATCGCGCAGACCACGAAAACGCTGGCCGTGATGGCTGCTACCAGCACCTACTTCTGGGCTATGTACGCGGCTATCCTGGTATCGGTAGTGTCGACAAGGGTCGAAAGAGTGACACGCGCGCTCGAAAAGGTCATGAACGCCGTAGAGGTCGCGGGCAGCTATCTAATGCCGGCCATGCCCGTGTTCATGTTCGGCATCGGGGCCTACATCTTCGGACTACCCGACCACGTGCAAGAGCAGATCGGGATAGAGTCGGAGGCGAGGAGTGTCATGCTGGACCTGGACATCTGGGGCTGGACAACCAGCCCGCAGACTCCGGCCGGGATGATAACGATATACGTGATCGGCGCAGTGCTCACCGCCATCGCTTGCTTCATCTGGCAGCTCGCCTTTCTCGTCATCGCGAGGAGTCAGGAGGCCAGGTTTTCCATCACCAGCTACTTCAAGGATTACTGGGTAAAGGTATACCCGTTGCTGTGGGCCACGAGCTCAGAGGCTTTGGCCACTCCGCTGAATCTATACCTGACCAAGAAGCACGCGCCATGGATACGCCATGACGTCAGACGCTTCATTATCGGCATCGGCAGCTACATGAACATAAGCGGCACCATAATAAACGTATTCATCCTGGGCGCCATAGTCTTGCTCATACTGGGCCTGAACGTCTCCGTCGTCGAGCTGCTGTTCCTGCTGCCGGTCGTGTTCCTGATCAGCTACGGCGTTCCAGGGATCCCAGGGGAGCTCATTTTGTTTGCCGGGCCTATGACCACCATGTTGAACATACCGGAAGCGATGCTGCCAGTCTTTCTCGCCGTATACCTTGGCGTACAGCTAGGACTACCTGACTCATTCCGCACGGGCAACAACAGTACCGACGACTACATAGGCGCGATCTTGATGAACGCCGTATACGAAAAGAGCTTCGCACCGAAGTCCGACGCCCCGGTCGCCGCGCCAACGACCTCCGAAGGTACAGCTAGCTAGAATCGGAGGCCGCCTCCACCTCTCAGAGAGCGCGCCCGTGTCCACCTAGGCCTCTATGCCCCTGTCACCCTGAGCAGAGGTCTGGGGTGGCGACGGGGCCTGACGGCGTCGCATTGAAAGCCGCCCCCACCCCAGGTGCTTCGTCAGCAGCCTCCTCAGCACGACATTGTTGACACAACGTCCGCTGGGGGTGGCGCTATCGGGGCGGACCTTCGGCCCCCTCCGAACGGAGGAGGGACTCGTCGGCGCGACGGACCTCCGCTGCGAACGCCGCGATCTTTCGCACGTCTTTCACGCCGTCGGTCTCGACGCCGCTGGAGACGTCGACGCCCCAGGGGCGCACTCGCTCCATCGCCTCGCGAACATTCTCAGGGGTGAGCCCGCCGGCGAGGAAGAAATCGTAACTACCGGTCAGCGCCTCGGCGATGCTCCAGTCGAAGGCGTGTCCCGTGCCGCCCTGGGAGCCTTCGCGGTATTTGTCGAGGGTGGCCGTCTGACCGAGCGATACGACCTCCTCGACGCGCGAGCGCGTCTCTTCAATGGCCTGTTCCAGCGGGCGGTCGTCGCGCACCTTGATCTGCTTGATGACCGGAACGGAGAGCTGACGCCACTGCTCCGGGGACTCGCTGCCGCACAGCTGCGCCACGTCCAGGCCGCACTCACCAACCACTGACTCGACCAGGTCGATGGGCTGGTCGGCGAAAAGGCCTACCAGCCGGGGCCCGCCGTCGCCCCGCTGACGCCGGTATTCCTCGATGATCGCGCGAGCATCGTCGACAGGGAGCCGGCGGCGCGCCCCCGGGACGAACACGAAGCCGATCAAGTCGGCTCCCGCCTGGGCGGCTGCCACGGCGGCGGTGGCGTCGCGGAGCCCGTCGATCTTCAGGGTGGTCAACCGTTGAGTCTACCTTTCATTGTTAAGCTGTCATTACTTGGAGTCCGGCTTGGAAATCCCCCCTGGCCCCCCTTTTCCAAAGGGGGGAATGGATGGTGCTGCTTTCAAAGGGGGGAACAGATCGTGCTCCTTTCGAAAGGAGACGGGATGGCGCCGCGTTTTTCAATGATAGGAACGAACGGTGCACGTTTTTCACAGGGGTCGGAGGCTACACGCTGGGCGACGCCGCACGGTGAGATTCCAGCAATGCCACGAGGGACGGAAGTATGCTAGACATCCCCACGTGCAGAAGAGGCGGTGACGTGGTCGGCTCGCCTAACCCCGGACAGCTCCCGGAGCTTCTCGCCGGGGTCCGCAGCGGTGACCAGTGCCTCTCCAACGAGTACCGCGTTGGCGCCCGCGTTGCCCAGCCGCTCGACGTGCCCACGCTCGCTCACGCCGCTCTCACTCACCACGATCTTGCCCGACGGCGCCAGGCGGGCCAGCCGCTCAGTCACCGCCAGGTTGGTATCGAAGGTACGCAGATCGCGGTTGTTGATGCCAACTATCTCCGCGCCCGCGTCCAGGGCCACGCCAAGCTCCCGCTCATCGTGCACCTCCACCAGGCATTGCAACCAGAGGCGCCCGGCGAGCTCCATCAGCGACCCCAGGGTATTCGGCTCGAGGATGGCCACGATGAGCAATATGGCGTCTGCCCCGTAGGCGCGAGCCTCGTAGACCTGATACTCGTCGAAGATGAAGTCCTTCCTGAGGACAGGCACTCCTAGGGGGCGAATCCGGCGCTGCACCAGTTCCAGGTCCTCGATACTGCCCTGGAAGTGATCGGCCTCGGTCAACACCGAGACCGCTGCGGCGCCGCTGTCGGCATAGGTCGACGCGAGGGCAACCGGGTCGAAGTCCTGCCGGAAAACGCCTTTAACCGGTGACGCCTTCTTGACCTCGGCGATGACTCGCACGGTATCAGCCCAAAGGGCCCCGGCTAGATTGAGGGGCCGCGGCTGCGAATCGATGCGTTCTTCGATCGCGGAGAGCGGGACCTCCTGAGCGCGACGGCCGATGTCCCGGCGTTTCGCCGCGACGATCTGGGTCAGGATTGGGGGGGCGTCACTTCGTACCATCGCACAACTTCGCCCTACTACTCCAACCGCTGGCTCAGTTCAACCAGCGCGTTCAGCTTGCCCAGCGCGGCGCCGCTGTCGATAGACTTGGCGGCGATGGAGATTCCTCGCTTAATCGTTTGAGCGCGGTCGGCTGCGACCAGCGCCCCGGCGGCATTGGCCAGCACGACGTTGCGCATCGGTCCTACGGACCCCTGGAGCACGTCGCGAGTCGCCTCCGCGCTCTCTTTTACCGCGCCGACCTTTAGGTCCGTGCGCCGCACCTGCGTGAAATCGAGCTCCTGGGGTGAGATCGTAAACGACGAAACATCGCCGTCCTTGAGCTCCCATATCTGAGTGTCGTCGGTGAGGCTGATCTCGTCCAGGCCGTCCCTGCCATGCACTACAAGGGCGTGCGAGGCGCCGAGCGTACGGAGGACATTCGCGATCATCTCGCCCATTGAGGGGTCCGCGACGCCAATCAGCTGCGAGCTCGCGCCGGCCGGATTGGTGAGCGGTCCCAGGATATTGAACACTGTCCGGATACCAATTTCCCTCCGCGGCCCAGCGGCGAACCTCATCGACGGATGAAACACCTGGGCGAACATGAAGCCGAATCCCACCTCGTCGAGACAGCGCTTGACACCTTCCGGTCCCAGGTCGATCTTGACGCCCAGCGCCTCCAGAACGTCTGCGCTGCCAGAGGCGCCGGACATCGCCCGATTGCCATGCTTGGCAACTTTGATCCCCACGCCGGCTACCACCAGGCCCGCCGTCGTTGAGATGTTGAAGGTCCCGGAGGCGTCGCCGCCGGTACCGCAGGTATCGACGAGAGGGCCGTCGACACTGACGTGCAGCGACTTCGCCTTCATGGCGCGTACCATCCCAACGACCTCTTCGGCAGTCTCGCCCTTCATGCGCAGGCCGGTGACGAAGGCGCCGAACTGGGCCGGCGTGGCCTCTCCGTCCATAATCTCGTCCATGGCCTGCGCGGCCTCGTCCGTCGATAGACTCGTGCCACCGACCACGGACTCGATAGCCTGCTGGATCATATCAACCTCGCTCCCTCAGGCGGCCCCACGGCAGCAAGAGGCTTCTCGGCGCCGGTGTTCGATTTTTGATGCAGAGGACTTGTCCAGCCCTCAGTAGATTATACGCTCTGGCGTGATCCGGATGATGACGCGGGGCCCTTCGGCCGTCAGATCGGCGGCCGCGGCCGGGCCGCGTTCCTCGCCGACGTACCTTACCGCATTGCGCAGAGTCGCCTCTGGCACGCCGTCCTGGACAAGCCCGGCTTGTCCCCACACGATGAGGCCTTTGCCATTGTTTGCGGAGTCTACGATCACCAAGCAGACGTTGGGGTTGGCCTTGATGTTCCGGACCTTGACGCGGCTGGTGAAAGCGGTCGTCACGAAGGCCTCACCGTCGTAGTGGTACCAGAGCGGCGTGGCCTGGGGCGTGCCGTCGGGGTTCACCGTGGCGAGCACGGCGAGCAACGGCTCGTCGGTTGTCCTTTTCAGCTCTTGTTCGGTGATTGGCATTAGCTAGCCTTTCGCCAGCGCGGGACATCCTCCAGCTCCACGTCTGCCTCCTCCGTCTTCTTTCAGCGGTAACTGGCTGGCCGGATAGGTCTAAGGACGATCCAACCCCGCCGCGCACGCGTATTCTACATCTCGAGGAAATTACGCAGGATGTCGTGGCCGACTTTGGTCATGATGGACTCAGGGTGGAACTGGATTCCCTCGACTGGGTGGCTCTTGTGTCGCACGCCCATGATGACTCCCTTGTCCGTCCACGCGGTCACCTCTAGCTCCTCGGGGAGGTCGTCGCGGTAGACGGCGAGGGAGTGGTAGCGGATCGCCTCGAAGGGGTTCGGGATGCCATGAAACAGGCCTGTCCCGCCGTGGTGGATCAAAGACATCTTGCCGTGCATGATCTCGCCGGCTGGTCCCACCGTTCCGCCGTAGCTGTAACCGACGCACTGGTGGCCCAGGCACACGCCAAGGGTGGGCGTCTCGCCTCCGAAGCGCAGGACCACGTCGTTGGAGATTCCGGCCTTCTCAGGCGTGCGCGGACCCGGGGAGATGACGATCTTCTCCGGGGCCAGCTGCTCGATCTCGGCCACGGTGGTCTCGTCGTTGCGAGCGACGTGGACGTCGGCCCCCAGCTCGCACAGGTATTGGTACAGGTTGTAAGTGAAGCTGTCGTAGTTGTCGATGAGGAGGATCATTGTGTTACCTACCGCCAGTCCCTCTCCGTATCTCTGTGTTAGCTCCCCCTTGGCGTGCTGTTTTCCGTGCACCTGCGGCTGAATGGCAGGAACGAGCCCGTGCTCCCGCCCACCCGCCCATGAGGTTTCTTTGGAGGAGGGGGAAACCCCCTCTAACCCCCTCCAAAGAGGATACCCCCTTCGGAATCCCCCGAGTCGTCTGCAACGCGAGTGCTAAGTAACAGGACGCTAGACCAATACTCAACCCTCTACTCCCCCGACTCGGCGCGGTCGATGGCCCGCATCAGGGCCTCAGCCTTGGCGACAGTCTCTTGGTACTCCTGCTCCTTCTCGCTATCGGCGACGATACCCCCGCCGGCCTGCACGTGAGCGACCCCATCCTTGACCAGCATGGTCCGCAGAAGGATCGCCGTGTCCATGTTCCCGGAGAAGCTGAAATACCCGGCCGCTCCGGCGTACGTTCCCCGTTTGTCGGGCTCCAGCTCGGCGATGATCTCCATCGCACGTATCTTGGGGGCGCCCGAAAGGGTCCCCGCCGGGAAGCAGGACCGCAGCGCGTCGTAGCAGGTCAGCTCGGGCTTAAGCTCGCCTGTCACGTGAGACACGAGGTGCATCACGTGGGAGTAACGCTCGACCTCGATTAGCTGCGTAACGTCCACGGAGCCCGGCTGGCTGACCTTGCCGACGTCGTTACGGCCGAGGTCCACCAGCATGATGTGCTCGGCCCGCTCCTTCTCGCTCTCGGTCAGCTCCTTCTCCATGTCGGCGTCCTCCTCCGGAGTGGCGCCTCTCGGCCGGGTGCCCGCGATGGGGTGGTAGTCGAGGTGGCCGTCCACGCAACGGACGAGCATCTCGGGCGAGGCGCCTACGAGGTGAAAGTCGTCCATGGCGAGATAGAACATGTAGGGCGACGGGTTGATTCCACGTAGAGCGCGGTAGATCTCGAAAGGGTGCGCGTCGGTCTTCCGGCTGAACCTCTGAGAGAAGACGACTTGAATGCAGTCGCCGGCGTAGATGTATTCGATGATCTTCTCGATGGCGTTGTCGTAGTGTTCTCGGGTCATGTTCGACGTCACTTCCCCTCGATCCTCGGCTCGGCCACTGCCCCCAACGACGGGCGCCGAAAGGGGTGCCGCCAGCCTGTCCGCGATCTCCTCGATGCGTGAGACCGCCTGGGCGTACGAGCTGTCGATGTCGCCGTCGAGGCGGACGTGACTCACGATCCTGATCGAATGGCGCACATGGTCGAACACCAGAAACGTGGTCGTCAGCATGAAAACAGACTCCGGCAGGCCCAGCGGGTCCGAATCCGGCGACGGCAGCCGCTCGAAATAGTTAACTCCCTCGTAGGCCACATACCCGACGGCTCCGCCATCGAACCTCTGGTCGTCCCCTGCGCCGACCACCTTCATGCCGGACAGCGCTTGCTCCACAGGCACGAGAGGGTCTACGGGTCCGCGCTCCTGTCCGGGACCTGTCTTGATGACGTCGTCGGGCTCGGTGCCCAGGAAGCTGTAGCGAGCGACGCGCTCTCCGCCCTCGACGCTCTCCAGCAGGAAGGAGTACGGCGGCCGCGCGACCTTCAGGTACGCGGAAACCGGCGTCTCGAGGTCTGCTCTGATCTCGCGGTATACAGGCGTCAGGTTGCCCTGGTCGGCCAGCTTCTTCACTTCATGTAGGGTTGGATGGTACATGTGGGAGACCTCACCCCCCGCCCCTCTCCGCAGTTGCGGAGGGGGGAGTAGAGGCGCCTGGCAGAACCAGGCCGACGCGGCGTTTGACCTCCTCTAGCTTGGGGCCGCTGACGGCACGGGCGCTCTCCGCCCCCTGGGCGAGGAGGCGGTCCAACTCCGCCACGTCCTTCATGAGCTCGTCATAGCGCTCTCGAATCGGGTTCAGCTCCTCTACGACGGCCTCGGCAACCCTGGTCTTGAGCTGGCCGTATCCGGAGGCATCGGCGAAGTCCGCCTCCACCTCGGACTTTCCCTTGCCGGTGATCACCTTGTAGATGCCAAGGAGGTTATTCACGCCGGCCCTCTCCACATCGTCAGAGAACCGTATCTCGTTGTCTGAATCGGTGACAGCCCTTTTGATGGAGCGCTCGATCTCATCGGGCTCGTCCACCATCCGGACCATGTGCCCTCGGACGTGTGAGTAGGTCTTGGCCATCTTGACCGTGGGGTCGTCCAGGCCCATGATGCGCGCGCCGACCTGGGGAATGACCGGCTCGGGCACAACGAAGGTCTCTCCGAACAGGTGGTTGAAACGCTGTGCGATATCTCGAGCGAGCTCCACGTGCTGCTTCTGGTCGTCGCCGACCGGGACCTCGTGGGCGTCGTAGAGGATGATGTCGGCGGCCATCAGCACGGGGTAGTCCAGGAGCCCGGCCGACACGCTCTCCTGCTTGCCGGCCTTGTCCTTGTACTGTGTCATGCGTTCGAGCCACCCCACCGGCGTGACACAGTTGAGCAGCCACGCGCACTCAGCGTGGGCGGTCACGTGACTCTGAACAAACATAGTGCACCGCTCGGGATCGAGACCCGATGCGAGATACAGCGCCGCCACGGCACGGGTCTGGTGCTGCAGCTCCTCGGGGTCCTGGCGCACCGTGATGGCGTGCAGGTCGACGATGCAGAAGAAGTTCTCCTTCTCCGACTGTCGCTCGACCCAGCCCTTGATAGCGCCCAGGTAGTTGCCCAGGTGGAGGTCTCCGGAGGGCTGAATGCCGCTAAAGACGCGGGTCTTCTTGCTCCGCGGCTGCGCGGCTGCTCCGGCTTCCGGTGTTTGCGTCGTCTGCATGGTGTATGTCCTTTCCGTCTGCGCCATGTCCTGGGCCAATCCCTCCAAAACCACGGCGGGAACGAGCATTTGGTCCCACCCACCCACTGGATCTCTTTGGAGAGGGGGACACCCCCTCTTACCCCGTCTAGAGTGGGTTCGCCCCTGTGGAATCCCCCAGCCAATCCGGCGCTGTTCCGAAAAGAAAAAACCCGCCCAATCAGGGACGGGTTTGAGTCCGCGGTGCCACCCTATTTCGCCCACCCGCTCAAAGTCGGGGAGGCATCTCTATCGGGCGCGGACTTGTGGAAGACGACTCGTCGACGCCCTGGGCTTCGATAACGGTGCCCCTCCGTCCACGCCTACGTCCCCCCGACGGGTCGGGGGGATCTCGGGTGGAGGCTCCCAGGTCCATTCGGCCTTCGCGTGGGCGCCGGTTTCCAGCTCACCCGGCTCTCTGGGCCTCGCTAAAGGCTTACTAGTCCTGTTCGCGGCCTTTGGGTATTAACTTCTATGTAAACCAGTATAGGAATACACCGATTGGCTGTCAACGTTCGCCGGGGTGCCGCTCGAGCCGACGTCGCTCCGTCCGGCGAAAGGCTACTTGTCCGACATGAGCGTGCCGCCCGCGGCCCAGTTGTCCTTGGGGACGTCGTTGAACACGACGTAGGTCCCCTCGGGTTTGGCGCCGCCGATGCTGGAGATAGCGTCGGTAATCGCTTTGGCCACCTTATCCTTCTGGTCTTTGGACCGCCCCTCCAGCCATTCTACGGTGACTACTGGCATCGAACCCCTCCTTGAGCTCAGGATGGACGCGATTGTAGCAGCCTCACAGTTTGGCTTTCAACGGGAGACTTCCTTCCGGATGGGCGTGGATCAAAAGTGGTAGGTGCTGCCGGCAGACGTTGCCACGAGCGCACTGCGTAGGGGCAGGTTTCAACCTGCCCCTACAGGGCAACCGTTGTCCCGCCGACTACTTCTAATCGCTCCCCTTCCCGATACACCGCGGCCTGTTATTCCCGCCGCGCGCCGCGGTAGTATGTAGCCCATGTCACCCGTCGCTCGCCTTAGGTCCGCTACGGTCTTGGTCGGCATAGGGCTATTCGTCGCCGCCCTCGGCCTCTACGCGTCCACGCTGGCGCCTACGCTCACGTGGGGCTGGGACGATTTGGGGGTGGATGGCGGAGAGCTGCTGGCGGCGGCCAACACCTTTGGCGTGCCTCATCCACCCGGCTATCCCACGTACACATTGTTGCTGAAGCTATTCGCTACGATCGTGCCGGTAGGCGACTTCGCCTTTCGAGGCAACCTCATGTCGGCGGTGTTCGCGGCGGCGTCTGTAGTAGCCGTGTACGCGGTCGCGCTCCGGTTCTGCCTATTCTTGACGAAGCCGGAGACCGCGGTGCCGGACGATATGAGACCGGAGGCTCCCAGATGGCTGGCAGTGGTGGCAGCCTCGCTCGGTGCGTCGGTGTTCGCGACCTCGCCTCTCTTCTGGTCCCAGGCGGTGATCACGGAGGTGTACACGCTGAACGCCCTGCTGGTTGGGGCACTGTTGCTGATCGCAACGCACGTAGCCCTGCCGCTTTCCCATGAAGAGACTTCCAAATTCACCGGACGCTCGGTAAAGGCGGGCCTGGCGCTCTTCGGGCTCCTGCTGGGGCTCGGCCTCGGCAACCACCTGACGTTGCTGGCCGTAGCCGTGCCGCTGCTCTACTGGATGGGTTCCCGAATCGGCTGGAGGACGCTCGTGTCGCAGTCGCTGATCGGCCCGTTTCTGGCGGGCCTCTCGGTTTACCCCGAATCCACCGAAGGACGTCCTTGGGGACAGCCCTTGAAGAAGCCAGCGGGTGCTCCTCTGAATCTGGGATAATGGTTTTGGAACAGAAACCCGCCCGGAAACAAGGAGCACCCAATAGATGCTGCCACAGAACAAACCCGACCGTATCCGCATCCTCTTTGACGACCATCGCCTGGTGGCCAATGCCGGCCTGCTCCTGCCGGCCACCCTAGCCCGGCACCTGGGCCTGCGGGAACTCGTCGACCATCACCTTGACCTCGGCGGAGCGCCGGGACGGGCGAACACTGGGGACAAGATGCTGACGCTGGTCGCTTCCGCGCTGGCAGGCGGCGACTGCATCGACGACGCCGATGCGCTGCGCGCTGGTGGGACGGTTGGTGTTCTAGGCTGCGTGGTCAAGGCGCCATCCACCCTGGGGACCTTCCTGCGCAGCTTCCGGTGGGGGCATGTCCGTCAACTCGACCGCGTGAGCCGCCAGTTGTTGGCCCGGGCCTGGGCCGCTGGGGCCGGACCCGGCGACTCGCCCCTGACCATCGACCTGGACTCGACCATCTGCGAGACCTATGGACTGGCCAAGGAGGGAGCGCGCCACCACGGCTATACCGGCGCCCGCGGCTATCACCCGCTGCTGGCCATTGCCGCCGGCACCGGCGAGGTGCTGATGTCCCGGCTGCGCGAGGGCCGGGCCAACACCGCCCGTGGCGCCGCCCACTTCCTGCGTGAGACGGTGGGGCGGGTGCGCTACGGCGGGGCCAGGGGACAACTCACGGTGCGGGCCGACAGCGGCTTCTACGCCCACACTGTCGTTGCCGCCTGCCGGGAAATGGATGTCCGCTTCTCTATCACCATCCGCCAGCGCGCCAGGCTGCGGGATCTGATCGAGGCGATACCAGAGGAGGACTGGACTCCCATTCCCTACTGGATGGACGGCGCCGCCGATGTCGCCGAGACGACTTACACCCCGTTCCAGACCAAGCCGGACGCCGCGCCGGTGCGGCTCATTGTCCGGCGGGTGAAGCCGACGCCTGGTTCCCAGCTCGCCCTCTTCGCCAGATACAGCTATCACGCCTTCATCACCGACCGCGATGGGGAGACGCTGGAACTGGAGGCCGATCATCGCCGCCACGCCGAGGTCGAGAACGCCATACGCGACCTCAAGTACGGCGTCGGGCTGAACCACATGCCGTCGGCGCGCTTCGCCGCCAACGGCGCCTGGCTGGCGGTCCAGGTGATGGCGCATAACCTGGCCCGCTGGACGGCGCGGATTGGTCTGGGCGAGCGGACCGTGATCACCAAGACCCTCAGGCGGCGGGTCTTCGCTCTGGTGGGACGGATCACCCGCTCGGCGCGCCGCCTCACTTTGCATCTCCCCCGGCGCTGGCCTTGGGAAACCCAGTTCACTCGCGCCTTGGCCCGGCTGCAAGCCATTCCGTTCCCGGCCTGACGGCCAGCCTGCAACTGACCCAACGTCCCCGCAATCTCGCGCCACCCCGGTCGCGAGAGTCCCCTGCTGCGTATCCTCTCGCCTTCCCGCGCATCGCAACTCCCGCATAGGGCCTTAGGGGCCCTGTGCGGCCACTGAAGACCGCCCGCCGGCCTCCCATCTACCCCAAGACCCCAGGCCATCTCCCCTGTAGCTCCCTCACCCACCCCCTTCCGCTGCCCTCACGCCGTCCATCGGTGTCCTTCGGTGGATTCGGGCTTACGCTTACCTGCCGATTCGTGCCGCTCAGCACCCACCGATCAACTGGGGCAACGCTGACACGATACAAGGCGTCCTGTGGATGCTAACTGCGCGCCCGTACCAGGAGTACGTGTTCGGGGTTGCAACGGGAACGCTACCCGACCGCGCCCTGGACTGGACTCAGCTGGTATTCGTGCAGTTCAACCCGCTAGGACTGTTCATAGGGCTGATGGCGGTGGGGCCGCTGCGCACGTTGGCGCCGCGATTCTTCTACCCATCGCTGGCATCGATGCTCGTTCTCAGCATCTACTCGATCACCTACGCGACGTTCGACTTTCAAGTGCTGATGGTCCCGGCGTTCTTCGTGTTCGCGGTGTGGCTGGGTGTGGGGTTCTTTTGGCTCGTATCAACATCGGTGCGAGACTTCGCGAGCCAAGGGGAGGATGACTCGAGGTGGCTGGACCGCATCACGGCGGCTCACCAGGCCGCCGCCCTGAGCGTGCTGGCGTTCGCGTTGCTTCCCGTACTCTCACTGGTCTTCAACTACGGCTCGCAGGACCGCAGCGGCGACCGGGGGGCAAGCGAAAACGCCGCTGAGATCATGGCCGCCGTGCCCGACGGCTCGGTGGTGCTGAGCCACAGCGAGCAGAATGTCTTCTCGCTGTGGTATATGCGCTACGTCGAGACGCCCGAGCGCGACGTCGCTGTGATCGCAACGCCTCTGCTCCAGTTCGACTGGTACCTGGACGACATCCGCCGGATGTTTCCCGACCGCATTCCCACTATAGCCGCCACGCCGGACCTGAGCGACGCGATGCGCAGCATCGCGCAGCACAACGTCGGAAAGGCTGGCGTCTACTCCACCTTCAAGCCTGCAGCCCTGACGGAGCGCTTCGAGCTGGAGCAGCAGGGCAGGGTGTACGAGGTCAAGGCGCGGTAGGCACGACAACCCTGGCCGGAGAGCCACCTAGGTCAGATAGCACCGCCAGCTCCTCATACGTCCGGGCGTCATAGACCATCAGGCTCCGGGCGGAGGGGCTGACCGCGTAGAGCCGGTCGCCCTCTGCACTGAGCGTAAAGTGGGTTACGTCGTGGGCAAGGTCGATGTTGGCCATCTGCCGTCCGGTCTCCGCGTCAAAAACCCAGATCTCGTCGGCAAGGCCGTTATAGGAAGGGCCAGATTCATCGAATCCCAGGTAGAGCCGTTTGCCATCCGGCGATACCCGGAAGCTGCTGTGGGACGTCTTTCTGCCAGCGGGCAGGTCGAGCTTACTTCGGCCCACGCTCTCATAGTCCCCCAAATCGACCACGTTGACCGTCCCGTCGCGGTTGACGAGGAAAAGCGTCTGCCCCACGCGAGCGAAGCTAAGCGTGTATTCCGTCCCAGCCTCGGGTATCGACAGTATCTGCTCCAGCAGGACCCCCGTGCGGGGGTCAACCGCATCCAGGGAAACGCTCACTCCCGTGCGCTCCGAACCCGTTGAGTTGACGCACACCCATCGATCCACCATCACCTCTACCCGCCACCCGCATCGAGGATAAGGACCCTCGTGCAGCAGCCGTAGCGTCTCGGCGTCGAAGCTCGCCAGACGCGTCCGGCGGACGTCGGGGTCGCCGTACTTCATGACGAAGAGGCGGCTACCATCCTCCGACAGGAACAGGAAGGGCTCTCCCAACGGATAGGCCTTGTACTTCAAGCGGCCCTGGACGGGAACGTCGTCGATCAGCAGCTCGCCAGTGGCGCGATCGTACACCGACAGTACATCTCTCGTTTCCCCGCGAGTGACCCTGGTGCGGTAGGTCTCCGCTACGTACATTCGACGGCCATCTGGAGACAATGCCATCTCGGGGAGATGGCGCGTTTCCTTGCCCCCGACGGTCCGCTTTCCGGCGTCCGGGTCGACGGCGATGATGCGGGACAGGATGGCGCCGTTGCCGAAGTCGGGGTCGACGATGTAGATGGGCCGCTGGGCTGGGAGTCGCGGAGCAGGTGGCGCCGCCAGCGCAGGGCGCGGCGGCTCGCGGGGTTCGGGAGGTCCGGGAAGCGCGGGCGGTGACGCGCACCCCGCCAGGATGACAGATAGAGCGAGCGGTAGCATCGTGGCTGCGGCGGAACGAGTGAGCGCAGTTGGCATGTTCGACGGCACTTGCGACTCCTTAGACAGCCTCTGGTCGTGGCCGCACCCACAGCATCGCCGCGGCTCCCAGCAACACGCCCAATGCGCCCAGGGGAAGCGGCCAGGGCTTCGGGTCGGTGGTTACACTTGTTGAAGGGGATCCAGGTATCGGCCCGGTGACCGGATCACCGGCACCTGGTGTCGCCCCTAACGGTGGTGTTCCGGCATGCGGCCGGGGTTTCAGGTCGCCTGTCACGCTTGTCGCAGAGGGATCGGGCACCGTCTCTGGCGAGGCGTCGCCCGCCCCCGAAGTCACACCGCTCGCGGGCTTGTTCGCGAGTGGAACAGCCGCAGGAGTGAGGGCCACGCGCTCCTCGACGACGCGTTTGAAAAAGGCGTCCCAGTCGGCCGAGGCGTATCGCCAAAGGTCCGGCGTTCCAACCCCGGTCGTGTCTCCTCTCCCATCCTTAACGTATCCGCTTTCGGACGGATGCGGATAGTACGTGAACGTGTGGACTATGGTGAGGTCCCCGTCGGTTTGCGCCTTGTAGAGGACCACCTCGTAAGTGTGGTTGGCTGGCGGCGTCCCTGCTTCGAGAGCTTCGTAGACTGCTCCGCGGCCCCAATCGACGGCTCTGAGCGCACCAGACCGCGCTAGCAGCTTCGGGTCCGTGATTTCGATGGCGTCCGCCACGCGTGCACCCGTAATCGTGATCTTGTCGGGAACAGCCACGATGGCACGCCTCATCGACGCGTCCCATCGAGCTGTGGCGTACTGCCACTTGCCTTGTGGGTCCCACCGATTGCTGCCCGAACCGATGGTCCCTATATTTATCCTGTAGTGCGGCTCTCCTGGGCCTGGGATGTAGAGATATCCAGCACCTCCTGACGGGTCAGGGAGGTATTGCACAACGTACCTCAGGCAGTAATTGCCATCGCGGTTCAAACAATACGAGCGATCGTGTTGTTTGAGAAAGAAAGAGACCTTGTAGGCCTCACCGACTGACGGTGGTGGGTTGGCGAGTCCGCGAGACCAATGGATGAAGTCTCTGGTCCACGGGTCGAACCCGTTGTGCCCCGGGCCCGTGACCTCGACCGGTGCGGCCAACCCCGGACCCGCCACGGTGATCTTGTCGACGGGACCTTTGGCGAGGGCGTGGGAGCTGGGGGCCAGCCCGGCCGCGACCGCCAGCGAGACCACGGCGACGAAACCAAGCCGTGCTTTCGAGACTAAAAGCAACTCAATTTGCCGACGTCGCTTTGCTACCATGGCTCTTAGATTCCTCGCTCTGCTCGGAATGACAGCGCATACACTGCGCCGGGCATCATCGCGCGCTCGCCCAGCACCTCAAGGGGCCGCCGCATCCGTTCACAGCATCAAGACCCGTCCGGATACTGAAGCGACTCCGCGATCTTGACTGCCTCTTCCCTGGGCGACGACGTCTCCAGCCGCAACGTAGTCCCGCGCGCCTCCCAGATCAGGGTGTTGCCTTCCACCAGGCGTTCGAGCGCGGTCCGCGTCTCGCCCTTATCGTCGATGTACTGGATCCGGTGGACAAACCCTTCAAGCCACAGCGCTCTCGAGACCCCAACGTCGGGCTCCTGGATGGTGGTCGACGTGGGGACACTCTTCTGGAAGACGCCCTCGGCGCGGATCTGGAAGAGGGCGAACAGGACCTTGCCTGCGTCACGAGGCTGAAGGGCTAGCGACGGCTTTGCCTCGTAGACCAGGACGACCGTCCCGCCGGGCCTGAGGTCCTGGAAGTACACGGCGTCCGGCTCGCCAAGACCCTCGGGGTACGATGGGGTCCCGATGTCGAACCCGGCCATTCGCCGGGCCTCGGCCAGCGTCGTGCGCCCGGCGACCTCCCTCGACTCGGCGGTCGGCGGAGTCGGTGTCGGCAGCGGTCCCTCGACGCGGACCACCTCGACGCGGCCCAGCCGGAAAAAGCTGGCGATTTCGGCGCGGACCGATGGGGATAACGCGGTTGCCAGCCCGGTGGCCAGGAGCACAGCGAACACGGCCGCCGCTAATCCCCGCAGCCACCTGGTCTCGACGAACAGCGTCGGTAGCCCTGGCACTTCTGGCCAACGGCCCGGTGCAGGCTGGGCTTGGAGCCTGGCGGCCACCCCCGCACCCAGCGTTGGAGTAGCCGGATACCGGAACGATCGCGCCGTGGAGTCCAGCCACTCGTCGAATTGTCGTTGCTGGTCCACCTCTGATTACTCCTCGGCGCTCGGGACTATTTTCGCGGACGGCCCGAGGTCAGGGTAGTGTCGCTCAATCACGTCTCTGAGCCGGCGGGACGCGCGGGAGAGGCGCGAACGCACCGTTCCCCTTCGTGTTCCCAGTGCCTCCGCGATCTCGATGTCCGAAAGCCCGAGAAAATATCTCATCTGTATCACCGACTGGTCTTCACTCTTGAGCCGACCTATCGCGTCCAGGAGAATGCGCCGTCGCTCGGCGTCCAGCGCCGCGGATTCGGGGGATGGGGCCGGATCCCCTTCACGCTGGGTCTCAGCGTAGCGCTGTGCCAACTCTCCGCGGCGCTGGACGGCCTTGCGCGCGTTTCGCGCCTCGTTGAGCACGATGGTCACCAGCCAGGGGCGGAACGGCCTGTCCGGCTTGAACCTTCCCAGCGCGCGGTAGGCCTTGACGAACGCCTCCTGTGCGGCGTCCTTCGCGTCCGAGGCGTCGCTCAGCACCAGGTATGCGGCGCGAAAGGCGGTCTCCTCATGCATTGAAACGAGCTCCTCGTACGCGGACACCTGGCCACTTTTGGCCCGGGCGATCAGCTCTGCCTCATACAGTGGACGGCCCTCCACGCGATGGTCCCGTTGGGGTGTCTCTACTATAGCTACAATCGTGAGGGCGGGAGTGTTGCGTAACGAGCCCGCACGGAACGATACCCACGTCTGGTGTGGAGTGGTGCCCTTGGGCGACACCTGGGCCTTGAGGCGAGGTCTACTTGCGGTAGAAGAGCCTGCCGTCGACGGCGTCGCGGTTGAGGCGGCGGCTCAGGTGCAGTCCCTCCAGCACCAGCTCGATGGCCGAGGAGGTGGAGGCGGCGTCGCCGTCGGGCGACAGCCGCGCCACGGCGTCGGCCAGGGACGCGCCGGCCTTGTCGAGCAACTCGAGGTAGGACGCCGAGTGCCCCTCGCTGCCCACCTCGACGACCAGCCCTTCCTCGAACTTCTGCAGCAGCGGGGCGAGATCGCTCACGGCGAAGTAGCGCCCAAATACGTTGAGCACGGCCTTCTTGATCAGGTCGTCGATGACCTTGGCCTCTCGGCCCTCCTCCACCGCCTCAAACTCCAGCTTGCCGGCGGTGGAGGCCATGACCGCTGGGAGGTCGCTAACCCTGGGTGCGGCGGGCTCGCCGTGTCGGAGGCTGCGCTTGAAGGCGGCGCCCAGCAGAGTCTCGTAGTTGGAGATGGAGACGCGGAGGCTGACGCCTGAGCCCTGGTTGACGTCGGGGCTGCGCCGCGCGAGCCTGGTGATCTCGGCGACCACCTCCTTCATATGGTGGGGCGTCGTGACCCGCTCGGCGGTGTCGGCGAACTTGGTGTGCTCCTGCTCCACGATCGCGATCTCGTCCTCGGCGGTGGCGGGGTAGTGGGTGCGCACCTGGGCGCCGTAGCGGTCCTTCAGCGGCGTGATGATGCGGCCGCGGTTCGTGTAGTCCTCGGGGTTGGCGCTGGCGACCAGGAGCACGTCCAGCGGCAGCATCACTCGATAGCCCTTGATCTGGACGTCGCGCTCCTCCATCAGGTTGAACAGGCTCACCTGGATGCGCTCCGACAGGTCGGGCAGCTCGTTGATGCAGAAGATGCCCCTGTTGGTGCGCGGTATGAGCCCGAAGTGGATGGTCAGCTCGTCGGAGAGGTAGCGCCCCTCGGCCACCTTTATGGGGTCGATCTCGCCAATGAGGTCCGCCACGGTGATGTCTGGCGTCGCCAGCTTCTCGCCGTAACGCTTTTCGCGGGGCAGCCACTGGACCTCGACGTCGTCGCCATCGGCGGCGGTCCTGTCCCTGCACTGGCGGCAGATGGGGTCGAAGGGGTTGTCGTTGATCTCACACCCGGCGACGACTGGTATCTCCTCGTCGAGGAGCCCGGTGAGCTGCCGGATGATGCGCGACTTCGCCTGGCCTCTCTCGCCCAGCAGGATAAGGTCATGGCCCGCCAGGATGGCGTTCTCTATCTGCGGGACGACCGTGTCGTCGAAGCCGACGATGCCCGGAAATACGCTCTCGCCGCCCTCGATCGCGGCGATGAGGTTCTTCCTGATCTCCTCCCGGACGCTTAGGACGTGGTAGCCGCTGTCGCGCAACTCGCGGATAGTAGCAGGGCGGTCGGAGTCGGGCGTGAGTTTCGCAGCGGTGGTCTTGCTCATGAGGATGCTTAAGAGGGACGCGGTTTGCCAACAAGTCAGTCTGACACAGGGCTCTGCGCCACGCAACCGAGAGGGAGAGGACCACAACTAGTAGATTCGGGCGCCATCCACTCCGTAGTACCTGCGACGGTACTCGAACGGCTGGGGATCGCGCCGGTGACCGACGCGGAGTTCCGGCTCGCCGACGGCGCCAAGATCACGCGCAAGAGGGGCGTGGCCCTGTTCCGCTATGGCGAGCGCGTGGGTATTGCAGATGCGATATTCGGCGAGGAGGGGGACAGCAACCGGCTGGGCGCCACTTCGCTGGAGTCGATGGGGCCGTCGCTGGACCCGATCAAGAGAGAGCTTCGCGAGCTGCCGATGGTGCTGTAGCGCGGTCGGACTGAGCGCTAGCGCTCCCTGAACACCTCTACCGCCGCGTGCTGCAGGACGCTTCCCTTTATCGGCGCCTCCGGCTTCATGACCTTTACGCGGACGGCGTCCACGTCGTAGCCGTCCAGGACGCGCTGGGCTATCGTCTCGGCGACGCTTTCCAGTAGGTTGCGGCTGGGGCCCTCAACGACCTCCTTGACCACGCGGTAAAGGGCAGCGTAGCTCACGGTGTCGTCAAGGTTGTCGGACAGTCCGGCAGGGCGAAGGTCGCGCCGCACCTCGAGGTCCACTACGAAGCGCTGTCCCAGCTTCTGCTCCTCGGGGTTCGCGCCGTGGTAGCCGTAGAAGACCATACCCTTAAGCTGGATGCTGTCGCGCGTCACAGCTAATCTACCTCGTGTGGGGACCGCGCCGACTCAAGCAGCCTGCGGGCGCGCTCGACGACGGGCACATCGATGACCCTGCCGTCGAGGGAGGTGGCGCCCCTGCCCGCGCGTTCGGCCTCCTCGAAGGCGGCGACCACCGCCCTGGCGTTGTCGATTTCGGTGGGTGATGGGCCGAACGCCTCGTTTATGATCTCCACCTGCTCGGGGTGGATGGCGAACTTGCCGTGGAAGCCGTATCCGCGCGCCGAGGCCGCATCCCGCCGCAGCCCTTCGGCGTCGCGCAGGCCGAAGTACGGCGTGTCCAGGGCAAAAACCCCCGCGGCCCTGGCTGCGATGGCGACGGCACTCCGGGCGTAGGCGACCTCGGAGCCCTCGGCGGTGCGCTCGATCTCCATGTCGGTGGTGAGGTCCTCCGCGCCGAACGCGGCGGCAACGACCCGCTGCGAGGCGACACAGATGGCGTACGCGTTGACCACCGCCAGAGCGCTCTCGATCCAGACCACGAGCCTGGTCCTGCCCGGCTCGAGCCCGGCACGGGTCTCTAGCGCGTTCAGAACGCCTGCGATCCGTCGCACCTCGTCGGGCGAGCTTACCTTGCCCACCGAGACGCCGAAGATGTGAGGGCCGACGACCGCCGCCAGGTCATCGGGCATGAGTCCCGTTCGTAGGGAGTTCACCCTGGGAATCACGAGCGGCCCGGCTTGGGTTAGACTGGGGAGATGGGACGCTACGGTCTCGCGTGCTCGCTCCTTCTCGCCGGCGGGGACGGAGTCCTCCATATCCGGCATATAAGCATCAGGGGCGAAGCCGACGGCCTTGTCGAGCATGTCGGCACGGTTCCCGGGCACGAAGAGCAGGCTCCTCAGTGAGGACACGGCCGGCCTCCTATCGGGCGCAGGCTGGCGGCGGGTATCGCGCGCCAGGCCGCGGCGCAGTATATCACGAGGGGGATGGCTGCCTCGTGGGCGAAGAGCATCTGGGCGAGCTCGCGAGGGAAGGGAGAAGCGGTGCGCCGTAACCCCATCGCAGGGCGTACCCCTTCTGACCGGCAGGCAACTTGCGACTCTCCTCCATCCTAACCTTCCCCCGCCGGGGGAAGGGACAAGAGGTGCGCAGTACGCCCGCCGTTGACACTTGCGGAACACAACTGCTATAACCGCGAGTCATGACCGCCAACACCCCGCGGGTCGAGATTATCGGCGTCACCGGACTCCCGGAAGTGGCTGAGGGCGACGCCCTGGGCGAGATGCTGCTCGATGCCTCGGCGGCGCAGGGCACTCCTATCTCAGACGGCGACATCGTTCTGGTGACCCAGAAGGTGGTGTCCAAGTCCGAGGGACGCACCGTGGACCTGAGGACGGTCGAGCCTTCCGATCAGGCGCGCAAGCTGGCAAGCGAGTCGGGTCGCGACGCCCGCCTGCTAGAGGTCGTGCTGAGCGAGAGCATCTCGATAGTCAGAATGGACGCGGGCCGAGGGGTGCTGATCACCGAAACCAGGCACGGCTTCGTGTGCGCCAACGCCGGCGTGGATTCGTCCAACGTTCCCGGCGACGAGACGGTGTCGCTTCTGCCTGAAGACCCCGACGGGTCGGCGCGTAGCATCCTCGAGGACCTGGCCAAGGGGGCCGGTGGCGTGAGGGTCGCCGTGATAATCACCGATACCTTCGGCCGAGCCTGGCGCAACGGTCACGTCAACTTCGCCGTCGGCGTGGCTGGCATGGAGCCAATCCTCGACTACCGCGGCACTCTGGACGCGCTCGGACACGAGCTGAGAGTGACGCGGATCGCGGTCGCGGACGAGCTGGCGGCGGCCTCGGAGCTGGTCATGGGAAAGGCGGACGCGGTGCCCGCTGCAATTGTGCGAGGATTTCGGTACGACGTTTCGTCGGCCGGCGTGAGCACGCTGATTCGAGAGCGTTCTCTCGACCTCTTCCGCTAGAGGAGGGGCTTTGGCGCGCCGAGCCGGTAGAAAGTAGCGCACTCTCCCCCCTCCTCGTCGACTAGAACGAGAGAGGGCCGCTGTGAGGGGTGACACGGCCTCAGCGGCCTGGCGGTTCCCCTCCTTCTAACTTCCTCCCGCGAGGGGAGGAAGGACTGGGATGGGAAAAATGACTCCCTCCCGGTTGAAGGAGGGCGGTGACGAAAAGAGAAGGCGGCCGCCCCAGATGGGGCGGCCGCCTTCTGGTGCAGAAGTGCTTCGGGCCTTACTGGTCTTCGGCTAGCGCCTTCTCAGCCTCGTTCCCACGGGTAGGGATTCGAGAGCCGCCGGAAAGCTGCTCCAGCGAGATGTCGTAGCCCCAGGAGGAGCCTTCGATGTAGTTCAGGAAGTCTCGCTGTTCGCCGCATGACCGGCACACGCCCTTGCTCGAAGGCCCGGCCGGGCTATCGATTACCCATTGGTGCTTGCAGGTTGGGGCCTCCAGCAGATCCGTCCCGCCGCCGGCCCCTTCTCGGTCTATCGTTTCCATGGTGTTCACTTCAGAATTGTCCTCCGCGACATTTGGGTTTTAGAACGCCTGTATTAATGAATTGGATGCAAAACTCTAGCAAAGCGGTTCACTTAGTGTCAAGGTTCGTTAGGGAGCAGTTTGTGCTCTGTTTCACAACCTGTGCGACGGCGACTGGGGCGCTAGCTAGTCACGTCGCTCCTAAGCCGCGTCCGACCTCCTGCGTTTGCGTGGCCTACCCGCCTTGGCGGGCCCGGGCGCTCCGTACACGCGCTTTTTGGCTGGCTCGACATATATAACGTTCCCGCATTGCAAACAGTTACGGTACTCGCCGTAGTAGTCCCCACCCCGGTTGAGGTCGCCTCCGCATCTAGGACAAAGTCCGAATTCAACCAATTCGCTATGCCTCCAAACAATCCAACGTTCGTCCCGCCACCGGCAAACCAGTGTTGGAACAGCGCACTCGCCAACTGAGAACAACACATTCTATATCGAAATGGCCCCAAACGTCAACCTTTTCATGCTTTAAGGCATGCAAATCCGGGAATGAGCTCTGGTCGTTGACAGCATATGAGTTCCTAACCTATACTGACTGCCCGCGAGAACGCTCTCCATGGAGTCCGAATCGGTCAGTGGAAGGAACGCGACTACGGATTCTGCAGCTACTGCAGAGAAATCAGAGCGATACCGTAGACGGCCTTACCAGGGCTATGGGCCTCGCTCCAGCCACAGTCCGCCGCCACCTCGATATTCTCCAGCGCGACCGGCTCGTTGCGTTCGCCGAAGTTAAGAAGCGCACCGGCCGCCCAGAACACTCTTTCTACCTGACCGAGCGCGGTCAAGAGGTTCTACCCAAGAAGTACGACCAGCTTCTCGGTATGCTCGTTGAGGAGATTTCAGGTCTCGCCGTTCAAGATACGGATGGGATAGACGGGCAAGGGTTATTGGAGCTGGTCTTCCGACGCCTCTCGGAGCGGGTCGCTGGTGGATATCGAGAACAGCTAGCCGATAAGGACCTGTCATCCCGACTCGGCGTCCTCGTCGACCAACTTGCGCGCGACGACTTCTACCCTGAGGCGGAGGTGGTCGAGGGTACCCTTCGGATAAGGCTTCTTAACTGCCCCTTCAGGTCTGTCGCCATGCAAAACAAGGCAGTGTGCAGCTTCGATCTCAACCTGATCTCCAACATGCTGGACCTCGATGTGGAGCGAGAGGAGTGCATCAGCGATGGCGACGGTGGGTGTATGTATTCCGCCGCGGTTGGGGCGGAGTCGGAGCGGGCGCTGGCGTTTCTAGGCTCTAGCTAGTAGCAGCGGCCGAATGTGGGCCGGCTGGACGGCGGGCGCGGTGGCCTAGACGGGCCAATCCTCCATCCTGTAGGCGGCGTCCCAGAACATATACTCGTACCTGCTGCTCCTGAGGAACAGCTCCTCCATCCTGCGCCGCAACGCCTCACCCCCCTCTTCGGCGGTACGGTCGACGAACGACCGTAGCCACTCCGCGAGCCCGGCGAATTCGGCCGAGCTGTACATCTCGATCCAGCGACGATACAGCGGCTGTTGCCGTGGAGCGCCGCGGTCTTCGAGCATTCGCCCTATCTCCGCGTACCCCCACGAGCATGGCAGGATGACTACCGCAGCCTCACCCACGCCACCGGAGTACGCGCTCTCCACGAGGTGTCGGGTGTAAGCGTGGGTGGTCGGAGAGGGCTGTGTGCTCTTCAATTCTCGCTCCGTGATGCCGAACTCCTCGCAGAAGCCGATGTGGAGCGACATCTCGGTGTTCAGGGTTTCGTGGAGTAGCCTGGCGAACCAGGCCATGTCGTCCACCGTGGAGGCCTTGGCGGAGGCGAGGGCGATAGCGCGGCAGAAGTCGACCAGGAAGAGGTAGTCCTGGCGCATGTAGTACTTGAACCTCTCCATCGGGAGCGTGCCGTCGCCCACGCCAACGACGAACGGGTGCTGTTTCTCCGCGTCCCAAATGTGGGCTGCCCGTTCCCTCAATGTGGCTGAAAAGCTCATTCGCGTCTCCTGTCTCCGTGGGCTCTTCCGGGCCCTAAGCCGTTCCGCACGTTGGCCGGTGCGGTCAGGCCTTGCTGACCACCACTCTTTCGCCAGAGCGCACGCGTTTCAAGACGGCCGCTTCGCCCTCTATCTTCCCGAAGACGTTTACGGGACTCGCCGCCCTGATCTCATCTCCTCGGCTGGCGGGGGTGGGCCCGAAGAAGAGGCACAATGCGCGCCCACGCGGCCAGTACCCGACGTCTCCCATATCCACTACGTCGGTAGCGTCCGGCTCTTCGTCGGCTTGGACCGGAGTCTCGAAGTAGACCTCGTCGCCCCAGGTGCTCCCCAACGCTTCGATTGGAAGCGCGGCCCAGACCTTGTCCGCGGTGTCGGTCTCGCCAAGCAAGGCCGTGACATCGCTGTCTCCGGCGACGATCTTGATCCTACGCTGCTCCATCCGTGGGTCCTCCATAATCATGCTTGGCCTTACCCCGAATCCACCGAAGGACGTCCTTGGGGACAGCCCTTGAAGAAGCCAGCGGGTGCTCCTCTGAATCTGGGATAATGGTTTTGGAACAGAAACCCGCCCGGAAACAAGGAGCACCCAATAGATGCTGCCACAGAACAAACCCGACCGTATCCGCATCCTCTTTGACGACCATCGCCTGGTGGCCAATGCCGGCCTGCTCCTGCCGGCCACCCTAGCCCGGCACCTGGGCCTGCGGGAACTCGTCGACCATCACCTTGACCTCGGCGGAGCGCCGGGACGGGCGAACACTGGGGACAAGATGCTGACGCTGGTCGCTTCCGCGCTGGCAGGCGGCGACTGCATCGACGACGCCGATGCGCTGCGCGCTGGTGGGACGGTCGGTGTTCTAGGCTGCGTGGTCAAGGCGCCATCCACCCTGGGGACCTTCCTGCGCAGCTTCCGGTGGGGGCATGTCCGTCAACTCGACCGCGTGAGCCGCCAGTTGTTGGCCCGGGCCTGGGCCGCTGGGGCCGGACCCGGCGACTCGCCCCTGACCATCGACCTGGACTCGACCATCTGCGAGACCTATGGACTGGCCAAGGAGGGAGCGCGCCACCACGGCTATACCGGCGCCCGCGGCTATCACCCGCTGCTGGCCATTGCCGCCGGCACCGGCGAGGTGCTGATGTCCCGGCTGCGCGAGGGCCGGGCCAACACCGCCCGTGGCGCCGCCCACTTCCTGCGTGAGACGGTGGGGCGGGTGCGCTACGGCGGGGCCAGGGGACAACTCACGGTGCGGGCCGACAGCGGCTTCTACGCCCACACTGTCGTTGCCGCCTGCCGGGAAATGGATGTCCGCTTCTCTATCACCATCCGCCAGCGCGCCAGCCTGCGGGACCTGATCGAGGCGATACCAGAGGAGGACTGGACTCCCATTCCCTACTGGATGGACGGCGCCGCCGATGTCGCCGAGACGACTTACACCCCGTTCCAGACCAAGCCGGACGCCGCGCCGGTGCGGCTCATTGTCCGGCGGGTGAAGCCGACGCCCGGTTCCCAGCTCGCCCTCTTCGCCAGATACAGCTATCACGCCTTCATCACCGACCGCGATGGGGAGACGCTGGAACTGGAGGCCGATCATCGCCGCCACGCCGAGGTCGAGAACGCCATACGCGACCTCAAGTACGGCGTCGGGCTGAACCACATGCCGTCGGCGCGCTTCGCCGCCAACGGCGCCTGGCTGGCGGTCCAGGTGATGGCGCATAACCTGGCCCGCTGGACGGCGCGGATTGGTCTGGGCGAGCGGACCGTGATCACCAAGACCCTCAGGCGGCGGGTCTTCGCTCTGGTGGGACGGATCACCCGCTCGGCGCGCCGCCTCACTTTGCATCTCCCCCGGCGCTGGCCTTGGGAAACCCAGTTCAGTCGCGCCTTGGCCCGGCTGCAAGCCATTCCGTTCCCGGCCTGACGGCCAGCCTGCAACTGACCCAACGTCCCCGCAATCTCGCGCCACCCCGGTCGCGAGAGTCCCCTGCTGCGTATCCTCTCGCCATCCCGCGCATCGCAACTCCCGCATAGGGCCTTAGGGGCCCTGTGCGGCCACTGAAGACCGGCTGCCGGCCTCCCATCTACCCCAAGACCCCAGGCCATCTCCCCTGTAGCTCCCTCACCCACCCCCTTCCGCTGCCCTCACGCCGTCCATCGGTGTCCTTCGGTGGATTCGGGCTTACCCCGAATCCACCGAAGGACGGCGTGTAGGAGGCCTGCTGAAGAAACAAAAGGGTGCGCCTCTGAATCTGGGATAATGGTTTTGAAACAGAAAACCGGTCCCAGAAAAGGAGCACCTGATAGATGCTACCACGTAACCACCCCGACCGCATCCAAATCGCCTTCGACGACCACCGCCTGGTGGCCAATGCCGGGCTGATCCTTCCCGCCACCCTCGCCCTGCGCCTTGGCCTGCCCCAACTCCTCCGGAAGCACCTCGACCTCGGCGGCGCGCCGGGCCGGGCGAACACCGGCGACAAGATGATGACCCTGGTGGCCTCCGCCCTAGCCGGCGGAGATTGCATCGACGACGCCGTTGTGCTGCGCGCCGGCGGGACCGCCCGCGTGCTCGGTTTCACGGCTAAGGCTCCCTCCACCCTGGGCACCTTCCTGCGCAGCTTCAGGTGGGGCCATGTCCGCCAACTGGACCGGGTGAGCCGCGAGTTGCTGGCCCGGGTCTGGAAGGCCGGTGCCGGACCCGGCGGCGCACCATTCACCATCGACCTTGATTCGACGATCTGCGAGACCTACGGACTGGCCAAGGAGGGCGCCCGCCACCACGGCTACACCGGTGCGCGGGGCTATCACCCGCTGCTGGCCGTCGCCGCCGGCACCGGCGACGTGCTGATGGCCCGCCTGCGCGAGGGCCGGGCCAACACCGCCCGCGGCGCTGCCCACTTCCTGCGTGAAACGGTGGGGCGGGTGCGCTACTGCGGAGCCAGGGGCCAACTCACGGTGCGGGCCGACAGCGGCTTCTATACCCACGCCGTGGTCGCCGTCTGCCGCCGGATGGATGTCCGCTTCTCCATCGCCATCCGCCAGCGCGCCCGCCTGCGGAATCTCATCGAGGCGATACCCGAAGATGCCTGGACGCCGATTCCTTACTGGATGGACGGCGCCGCCGATGTGGCCGAGACCACCTACACCCCGTTCCAGGCCGAGGCGGACGCCGCGCCGGTACGGCTCATCGTCCGGCGGGTGAAGCCGGCGCCCGGTTCTCAACTGGCTCTCTTCGCCACCTACAGCTATCACGGCTTCATCACCGACCGGGACGGGGAGACGCTGGAACTGGAGGCCGATCATCGCCGTCACGCCGAGATCGAGAATGCGATACGCGACCTCAAGTACGGCGTGGGGCTGAACCATCTCCCCTCGGGCCGCTTCGCCGCCAACGGCGCCTGGCTGGCGGTACAGGTGATGGCGCACAACCTGGCCCGCTGGACAGCCCGCATCGGCCTGGGTCAGCAGATCGTGACCACCAAGACCCTCAGACGACGGGTCTTTGCCTTGGCCGGACGGATCACCCGCTCGGCACGCCGATTGACCCTGCATCTTCCCCGGCGCTGGCCCTGGGAGGAGCAGTTCAGCCGCGCCCTGGCCCGACTGCGAGCCATTCCACTCCCAGCCTGACGGAGCCCGTCCGCCACTGACCCACCAGCCAACCCAACGTCCTGCAATCTCGCGTCAGCCCAGTCCGCGAGCGCCTCTTGCCGTGTCCTATCCCGCCATCTGGCTCGCCACAGCCACTGTAGGCCGCCATCGGTGCCCCCAAAAGCGCCTGCAGACCGCCCGCCAACCTCCCGTCTACCCAAATTCGAGCCCGGATCATCGCGCCTGTAACTCCCTCACCCCCTTCCGCTGTCCTCACGCCGTCCATCCCTGTCCATCGGTGGATTCGGGCTTACCTGCGCCTCTGGCCGTTGCTAGCGAGGCGATAGATCAACGCCTGTCACCTGAGAGCTTTTGGGTGTTTTTGAGGTTCCATTGTTGGTAGCAAGATGGTGTTCAAGGAAAAACCCTTGGCCGGATTCAGCGAGTCGTGTCGCCGTTGGGACAGGCGGCGGAGTGGCAGGGCTGCAGCCCCCTTTGGGACGACATCACGTCGAGGGTCTCGATCCTCGCCTCGCTGGCCGGAAGCTCAAGCAGCGTCCCCTCACTCATGCCTTCACCTCGTAGGACTGTTGTCGGGCTATTGTCCAACAATCATTCTCACAACGCCACATGCACCAAAGGGATTTTGCTCACAGGCTCGATCCCGCCGCTGGCCAAGGGTCTGGGGTGGAGACGGGGCCTGACTGCGTTGCATTGAAGCCACCCCGGCCACAAATGCTTCGTCGGAGACTCCTCGGCATGACAGGCGCTGACGCGCAGGCCCCTCTTCGGTCAGATTCAGAGCAAGTGCTTTTGGAGAGCCAGAGCGCTTCGTTGACCGTACCTGGAGTTGAATGTACGATACCGGGGTCGAGACTGCGGACAGGCATAGGAATACCTGCAGTGTCAGCTGACCCAGCGCTCACCTCATCGGAGTCCACTCAGAGCGAGCCGGGCGGAAAGAGTGAGGTCCCCAGCCACGCCAGCTTCGAGTTACGGCTGGCTGCGGGACTTGTGGATGCACTGGTGCTAGGCGCGCCGGCATTCCTCGCGATCTGCTTCGTTATGGGGTTCGATCGGTGCGTCGAGAGTTTTCTCGACATCCTGGACGCAAAAGAGGATGCGGCGTCGAGGGCAATCCCCGCGGCCCAGTGGCTGTCAGGACTCGTCGTGGCCGTGATCACGACGTTGTTCTGGGTGCACTGGAGCGGGAGGACGCCGGGCAAGAGGGTGCTTGGGCTGAGGGTGGTGTCGTACCCGGGCTACGGCGCCCTGTCGTACCCCAGGGCGGCGCTACGAAGCGGACTTGCAGTCGTGAGCGCGCTGACCGTAGTGGGACTGGTGGTGATCGGCATCATGGTCTCGTTTCGCGAGGACAAGCGCGGCTACCACGATTTGGTAGGCCGGACCGTCGTGGTACGCGAGACCTAGCGCGCCTCAGCGACCGGCGCAGGAGGAGAGCAGTGGCTGCCGAGAACGAAATGGACCGCGTCGGAGAGACGGGGAAGCCCAGGCACGCTGGTTTTTGGGTCCGGTTCGCGGCGGTCATCCTCGACTTCGTGGTTCTGGGCATTCCTTTGCGGGTGGTCCTGCTGACTTGGGTAATCTTCGGCTCCGACGCGGGTGAAGTCACCGGGTTCGATTTGAGCTATACGGATGCCGCCGGGGAGACCGTGATTACCCGTGTCTCGTTGTCGGTGGCCGATCTGGTGCAACTGGTTTTGCTAGCGGTAATCACAGTCCTGCTGTGGGTGAATTGGGACGGCCGCACTCCCGGGAAGAAGATGCTGAGAATCAGAATCGTTTCCTATCCCGGCTATCAGCCCTTCTCGTACCGCACGGCGTCCATTCGCACTCTAGCGAGCCTCTTAGGACTGTTCACGTTGGGCCTCGGTTACATGGCTCAGGCCGTGATGATTGGTGCGAGAGACGACAAGCGTGGCTACCACGATCTCATCGCCAAGACGTGCGTAATCCACGAGAATTGAGCCTGCCGAGCACTCTCCGTGACTCGTCTGGTCTTCGTCTAATTCGGAAACCTCGCCTTCGCCTCCGTCAAATAGACCTCGCCCGTTCCCAAGGGGTGGCACGCATTGCATCCTGACCCGCCATCCGCACCCCAAGTTCCTCGCGAGGTCTCGGAGCGTTGGGAGATCGCGCCGGTCGAGTTTCTGGGCAGCCGATACAACCAGCACTGGCTCGTGGAATCTCGGGGAAGCCGCCTCGTGCTACGTGGCCACTCCAGAGACACTTGGGACGATATCCCGTACGAGCTCGAGGTCCTGCGGCGTCTGCTGGCGTTAGGCTGGCCGGTCCCAGCGGTCATTGAAAAGCCGATTCTCGTCGACGGACGGACGTGGTGCCTGTTCAGTTGGCTTCCGGGAGGGCCAAGGACTCCGACCAATATCCCAGAGGAGAGACGCGCTCGGGGTCGCCTCCTCGCGGAGTTCCACGAGTCCACGGCGCTGCTCTCTGGGATGGGGCAGCGGAAGGGGTTCAGTCTGTCCAACGACCTAGTTGGAGATCCCGAGCTTGTCGCCACGGTCCGGGAATACGAAGCGATCTACCCGGCTGAAGGCCACATAATGCGATGGCATATCGACAAGGCGCAACAGGCCTTTGAGCGCATCGACCTGGACGGTGCCGAGACGATCGTACTCCACAGCGACTTCGCGACGTGGAACCTCTTATTCGAGGACGAGGGGCTCACCGGGATCATCGACTTCGAGGCGACCCATTTGAACTATCGAGTCGCCGACTTCGCAAACGCCTGGCGCGGAAACCAAGACGAACTCATCGACGGCTACCAAGAAGTGCACCAACTGACGGACTTGGACTGGGAGCTACTCGCACCCGCTTATTGGTCGTGGATGTTCATCGGCGTCACGGATGCGATTAAGGCGATGGTATCGGGGACGGCGCCTCCCATCGACTTCGACTGGCAAATCAGGCATCTTCTGAGGAGAGAAGGTCTGCTCGGTAAACTAGCGGACCCGTTTCCAGGACGATGAGGGGAAGTCGACAGTCTCTTCAGCGCTGATTCGTCACGAAGTCTACCCGCGGTCCTTGAGCCTGTAGACGAACTTAAGGCCGGACCACGTATCGTCGATCGAGGCGACCTTCACGTCCACAAGCCCGTTTCGCAGACCGATGTCCATCACAACGCCCTGGTCTAGGTCCGTGTCAACCTTGGATGCGCGTTTAGGCCGGCACACCCAGAGCATCCCCGATTTGGCCAGCGCCTCTTTCAGTCGCGGAAACTCGGCGTCTAGCTGCGGCGCATTGTCTGTGAAGATCTGGATGGAGTCGAGATCATTGCGGAGCTCCGATACCTCTTTCACCGCACGGGGTAGCGGGCCGAGGGTCTCGCGGTAGTTTCGCGGCGCGTTCAGGATCAGGACCGTCTGCCCGGTCTTGATTCCGAGCTTCTTGATCAGCGGAGTTCCCTCCGGGTGGCTCACACCTGACATGCCCCTTCATGTTGCGCTCCGGACAGACAATAGTAGTCCAAAGTTCTCGGAGCTAGGGAATCACATTGATGCGGATGACTGAACCTGACGTCCGACATCCAGTTTGCTATCATACAGAAAGGCAACCTGGGACCGGGGAGCGACATGGCATCCAAACCAGCGGGCGCGTCGAGGGTCGAGGAGCTTCAAAGCAGCGTCGACCGACTCCAGGCAAGAGTTACGGCGCTTGAAGCGGAATTGGGTGTCGCCAACGGGCCCGAACCTATCGATCAACATACTCTGCGCAGAAACACCAGCCGGGAACAGGCCAAACACCAGATCAGAGAGTTTTATGCGGTCGGGGAGACATACTATATGTCTGAGGTCGCGGACCACCTCGAACTACCCGACAGGCTGGTGGTCGAGCTCTGCACCGAGCTTCGGAGAGAAGGGGAGCTACAAGTCGATGAGAGTGCATTACGGAGCGGGTAGTGCCCTCAGAGCGAGGAAGATCGTTCTGGTAGCCGAACGGATCAGGCTGGACCGAAAACGAGTGCCGCTGACCTCGGACCACACAGGAATGCGCGCCACGGCTCGAGGCGAGGCATTCGCGTATGTAGATTTGCCGCTGTCGTCGGTGCCGCGGCGGTCCCGACCATAGAGCCAAAGCACGTCTCAAACCGCTGTCCCGCCGCCTTAGCTCATCTCTTCGGTGAGCGTATTCCTCATGTGGTCGGCCAGCGGTGCATTGTCGCTCTTCGGCAGGTGCGGGTCCGCGTCCAGCAGTGGCGTAGCCTCCTTGCGGGCAAGCGACGGGGGTGGGCTTCCGCCAAGACTCTTCCGTTACCGCGCCACCGGCGATTCGCTCTGCGCCGCATGCCCGAGCGAATCGCGCAGCTGGTCTGCGGTCGCACCCAGGCCTATTCCATCGTGCGCCGCTTTCTCATGCAGGTCATAGATACTCAGGTCAAGAAGTTCAGCGGCAAGAGACACACTCATCTGCCCGTCTTCGACCAATCGCAACGCATAGTTTTCAGCACCGATGTATAACCACTGGCGCAGTGTCGTGGACTTATCTGTGCGCTGTTCCTTGCTGCTGATTGCCACCAATTCCATCAGGTTTTCGGGTATCCGCAACGAGACGACTTTCGTTTTCACCAGTCACTCTCTTTCATCCCCTATACTTTAGTAGACGAGCGCCGACAAGCTCGGCTCCCAGCGAGCAGGCGCATTTCCGCCACTCCCCTTCCCTTCAGCTCATCTCTTCGGTGAGCGCAAGCATGATGTCCCTCATACGCTCGGCCAGCCGCGCGTTGTCGCCCTTTTCAAGGTGCGGGTCCGCGTCGAGCAGCCGCACAGCCTCCTTGCGGGCCAGCGAGAGTATGTCCTGATCGGTGATTCGCGCCACTTTGAACTGGGGCAGGCCGCTCTGGCGCGTCCCCACGTAGTCGCCTGGGCCGCGAAGGCGCAGGTCCTCCTCGGCCAGCTCGAAGCCGTCCTTGATGCGCTCCACGATCTTCAGTCGCTCCCTCGCCTCTTTGCCGGGCGAGTCGGCCAGCAACAAGCAGTAGCTCTGGTGCTCGCCCCTGCCGACGCGGCCGCGAAACTGGTGTAGCTGGGCGAGCCCGAAGCGGTCCGCGCCGTCGATCAACATCACCGTCGCGTTGGGTACGTCGATGCCGACCTCCACCACGGGGGTGGACACCAAGATGTGCAACTCACCCCGCTTGAACTCGTCCATCACCTCCTCCTTCTCTCGAAGCGCCATCCTCCCATGAAGTAGGCCGAGCTTGAGGTCCGGGAAGACTTGACTCGACAGCCGCTCGTACTCCTTGACCGCCGCTCTCGTCTGAATCGCCTCCGACTCCTCGATCAGCGGGCAGATGACGAAGGCCTGGCGACCCTCGGCGACCTGTTTGCCTATGAAACCGTAGGCGGCAGCTCTTCGATCCGGCTCGACCCATCGGGTTCGAATCTCCTGTCTGCCCGGTGGCAGCTCGTCGATGACCGATATGTCCAGGTCGCCATAGAGCGTCAGGGCCAGCGATCGGGGGATAGGCGTCGCCGACATGGCCAGCAGGTGTGGCCTCGTCGCCTTGCCTCTGATCGCCGCCCGCTGCATAACTCCGAAACGGTGCTGCTCGTCTACGACGGCCAGCGCCAGCCTGGGTACATCCACATCCTCCTGGAGCAGGGCGTGGGTGCCAATCACCATATCGACCTCCCCGGCCGCAACACGCCTGTGCATCTCCTCTTTCGCCTTGCGCGGGAGGCTTCCGATCAGGAGCCCCAGGGTGATAGGGGCGGCAGACGAGTCCGGTTGCACGGTAATCAGGTCGCCCTCTTCGACCGCGTTCGACCCGCCCGAGAGAAGATGGGCGACGGTGATGAAGTGCTGCTCGGCCAGAATCTCGGTCGGCGCCATCAGAGCGCCTTGGTGCCCGCTCCAGGCGGCCACGAGCAGCGCGGCGGCGGCGACGACCGTCTTACCGCTACCCACGTCGCCCTGCACGAGCCTGCTCATTGGCCGGTCCTTCGCAAGGTCGTCGAGTATCTCCCTCAGGACCGTTTGCTGGGGGCCGGTCAGTTCGAAGGGCAGCCCTTCGAGGAACGCCGCCAGCGCAGCCTCGTTCGCCTTCAAGGGGATGCCCTCCGCGTCCTGCTGCCAGGACCGCTTGCGGCTCAGGACTGCGAGCTGCAACAGGAGCATCTCGTCGAAGGCCAGGCGGCGGCGGGCCGTCTGCCACTGGGAGGGTGAGTCGGGGTAGTGCGCCTGAGCGATGGCGTTCCGCAGGCCCATCAAAGAGAGCCGGTGCCGGGAGTCCTCGGGGAGGAACTCCTCGACCTGCGATAACCCGACCTCCAGCGCCTGCTTCACGAATCGCCTCAGCGTGCGCTGCGGAAGCCTCTCGACGATGGGATAGACCGGCACCAGCCGGCCGGTGTGCATTAGCTCTTCTCGACCCCGGAGCAACTCATACTCGGGGGACTCGAACACGAAGCTCCCCCTGAAGACGTTGACTCGCCCGCTCAACACCAGCTTCGTGCCCGGCTTGAACGACTTCGCGAGGTAGCCCTGGTTGAACCATATGGCGCGAACGTTGCCCGTATCGTCGCCGAGCACCGCCTGGGTCGAACTCCTTCGGGGCCCTGTGCGGGTCTCCGACGCCTCCCACACGTTGACGATCGCGGTCTGCTCCTCGCCCGCCTGGAGCTCTGAGACCTTGCGGACCTGGGCGAAGTCGTTATGCCGGTGGGGGAAGTGATAAACAAGATCACCTACGTTCTCGAGGCCCAGACGTTTCAGCTTGGGCAGGGTGTCGCGACGCATCCCCTTGAGGCGTGCGACAGGGTCTGACAGGGACACCTTGCCAAGCGGCTTTGCGCCAGGTGCGTTCCTTGGTCCGGCGCCCCCCCTCCGTTTCGACGCCCGCGCGGGCTTGCCGCCGGCCCCAGCAATCTGGGCCAGCTTCCCCGCCGCTTGCTCGGCCCAGGACTTCCGCCGCGCGGCAGTGATCCCGGAGTAAGAGCCCAGTCCGCCAATGATCGGCTTCAGCTCTGATGCCCAGCGCTGGAGAAATCGGTCCAGACCCCCCACGACCTTGGAATCCTGGAAGCCGACCTTCGCCTCTTGCTCGAGAATGCGGGCGAGCGCTTCCAGCTTCGGGGTTAGCTCTGGCACGGTGCTATCACAATGACCCCATAAAGGCGTGAAGAGGCAGCGGCGCAGGAGTGCGGGCGTCGAACAACTCTACGTCTACAACGCCTTTGCGTTGACCAGGTACAAGGACGCATTGTATCGAATTTCAAGATTGACAACGAACCCGCTGTTCGCTAAAGGTGACCTATCTGGCATACCAACTACAGGAGGTAGTTATTCGATGGAGAGCAGTCCAAAGCCGTGGCTTAGGAGGCGGGCGAATATCCTACTGCGGGCCGTCGATGGAGAGCGTTCAAAGTTGGGCGACTTCGTTGAGGACCTTGATGCGTATCGGGTCCCGTCGATCGAGTCGCTTGCCGCTCAGGTAGAAAGAGGTCTGGGGACGCTGTCGGAGCGCGAGGAACAAGCGATGAGGCTCAGGTTCGGTCTAGACGATGGAACGTCGAAGACCCTCAAGCAGGCCGGGCAGGTCATGGGGCTCTCGGCCGAGCGCGTCCGGCAGCTCGAAGCTGCGGCGCTGAGAAGGCTTCGCGAGCCTGGAAGGCGGAATCTCCTTCCCGTAGTCGCGGACTGACCGCTACTTACTCCGCCTGAAGCAGCGCGACGCCCGCGACGCCCGGCCCTGCGTACGTGCCGATCGTCGGCCCCGCGCGAGCGATCAAGGGCTCCCCCCCTTCGGGGAGCAGGTCCCGGAAGGACTCGGCCATCTCCTGAGCGAGTTCCGGAGTCGTGGTGTGGAGCGCGAAGACCTGCTCCAGAGGGGCGTACTCCCTCGTAATTTCCTTGAGCTTCTGGAGCCCCTTCGCGAAGGTCCTGGCCTTGCCGAGCTCGTGGACTTCTCCGTCCTCGACAATGAGCAGTGGCTTGATCCGGAGGACGGTGCCCAGCAGCCCCTTAGCCTTTCCTATCCGGCCGCCCTTTACAAGGTACTCCACCGTGTTGAACATGAAGTAGAGCTGTGACCTCGGGACCGCGGCCCTCGCCAGGGCGGCGACCTCATCGGCGCCCATCCCTTCTGCGGCGGCCTGGGCAGCGGCGATCACGATTACGCCGATGCCCATGCAAGCCTGGGTGCTGTCGACCACCTCTATCGGACATTTCGCCGTGGTCTGGTCCTTCGCCTGGATGGCCGAGTTGTATGTGCCGCTGAGCTTCGCGGACACGTGAATCGACACGATGCCCTCCGCGTCCTTTCCCAGGTCGTCGTAGACCTGGACGAAGTCGCCCGGCGTAGGCTGGGAGGTGGTGGGATGCACCGGGCTTTCGCTGAGCCTCTCGTAGAACTGGTCAGCGGATATGTCGACGCCATCCCTGAACACCTCGGTGCCGAACACGACGTTGCAGGGTACGACGGTGATGCCAAGCCTATCGACGATCTCGGCCGGCATGTCCGCTGCGCTATCGGTCACGATCTTGACAGGCATATTGAGTCTCCCTACTCTCGAAGAGAGTCCGCTACTCGATGGAGATGATGAAATGGTAGTGCGGTTGGCCGCCGTGCACCAGCTCGATTTCGACTCCCTCGTGGTCGCCGTCCGCAAGGTCTCGGGCCACCCCCTCCGCGTCTCCCTCACCCAGGGGAGCCCCCCAGTACAGGGTCACCAGGCTCTCCGCCGACACCCCCGCTTCGCGAAGTACCGCGCCGACTAGCTCGGTCAGGTCTTGGCCCGCGCTTACCAGCTTGTTTTCGAGCATTCCCATGAGCTGGCCTTCCTCGACGGCCACTCCGTCGACCGTGGCGGTCCTGACGGCCTTGGTCACGGCGCCGGACCGCACCGACGGGATGGCGGACTCCATATCCGACACGTTGGCGTCGAGGTCCCTATCGCTATTGAAGCAGAGGATGGCCGCGACTCCCTGGGGGATAGACCGGGTGTCGAGGGCCTTGACGTTCTTGGTGGAGTTTGTTGCCGCCTGGAGGGCGGCGGGCACGATGTTCTTGTTGTTGGGAAGAATCACCACGTTGTCCGAGGGCGCGCCATCCACGGCCTGGAGCAGGTCCCCCACGCTCGGGTTCATCGTGTCTCCGCCCTGGACGACTGCCGCGGCGCCGAGGCTGGTGAAGAGCTCCTTCAGGCCATCGCCGGAAGCGACCGCGACGACCGCAACCTCGACTGGCTCTGAGCTAGCCTCGTCCCTCCGCTCCTGCGAGAACTCGGCGCGCTGCTCGTCCATGTTCTGGATGCTGACACGGCTGAGCGTCCCGGTGGAGACCGCGGCACTCAGCACCCGCCCCGGGTCCTCGGCGTGGACGTGGACCCGGACCGCGGACTCGTCGCCGACGATCACGGTGGAGGAAGCCATGCCCTCCATCGTCTCTCGGATCGCCTCCGGGTCCAGACCGTCTCCCTCCACGACGAACTGCGTGCAGTAGCCGTACTCCAGCTCCTCGACGGCGTCTACGAAGTCGAGCGATACGGACTGGCCCTCGCCTTCCACGCCGACCGGCGCGGGAGGAGCGATTTCGGCGGCCTCGGAATCTTCGCCTTTTGCGGCGCGGCGCATCGCCTCCAGCATTACCGCTAGGCCCTGCCCGCCTGCGTCGACCACCCCCGCCTCTCGGAGCACAGGAAGCATGGTAGGAGTCAGGGCTACGGTGTCTCTCGCCGCGACGCTTGCAGCCTCCAGGATCTCGCCACAGTGGCCGCCCAGGTCGGCGGCCTCCTGCGCCGCCTGCGCCGCGCTGCTAAGCACGGTCAGCATCGTGCCCTCGACGGGCTTTCCCACCGCCTTGTAGGAGTAGTCGCGGGCCTGTTGGAAGACCTTGACTAGCTCCTTACACCCCACTTCGGTCTCCCCTTCGACCGCGACCGCCATGCCTCTGAAGAACTGGGAGAGAATGACGCCGCTGTTGCCCCGGGCGCCCATCATGGCGGCGTGGGCCATCGCGCTGGCCACATCCCCCGCCGGTGCGCCCGGAGCCGGCCCCGCATGCTCCGTGACGTCCCGAAGCGTCAGGAACATATTGGTCCCGGTGTCACCGTCCGGTACCGGGAACACGTTAAGCGCGTTTATGGAGTCCACGTTCCGCTCTAGCAAGCGCGCGGCGGCAGAAAACATGGCCTGCACGTCGTCGCCGCTAAGACGGCACTGGGCCTCTGACATCCGGGAATGGTCGAAGGGCACGATTGCTCGCCCAAGCTACAGTGTGGTATCTTTTGTTACGCGATTCACATACGAGGGTGCGTAGTCGCGCACCGGCTTCGATTCTAATGAATCGTACCAGTAACAGTCAAAGGTGAGCGATGGCAAGGTGCGAAATCTGCCTGAGGTCGGGAATGGCAGGCAACAACGTTAGCCACTCCAAGAGACACACGAAGACTCGGTGGTCGACCAACGTCCATCGCGCGACGATCTACGTGCGGGGCGAGCGCCAGCGGGTCAAGATCTGTACCCGCTGCCTGAGAACCCAGCACAAGGTCCGCACAAAAGCGTAGGCGCCTTCGGCGCTCCACCTGGGCGGTTTTCATGTGTAGGGGCAATCCCGTGTGATTGCCCTCGACGTGGTGTCAAAACGCGATACCTGTCAGCGCCGTTAGATGCTATTAGCAGTTGGGCGGACACACAGGTCCGCCCCTACGTTATCTCTGCCCTTGGCGCGTCACGAGAGTTGAAGCAACGCCCAACGGTCGTGGGGGCACTGCTTACCGCGCCGACGCTGGGGTCTCGCAAGACTCCTTGAAACACAGCGGTTACTTGAGAGCCTGTGGAACCACGGGCAGAGCGGCAGGAAAGCACTTCCGAAGCCAATTACATCCTGAGCTAGCGGCACATTGCACATATCACTAACGGGCCTCAATCACACCACCACGCCAGTCGAGGTGCGGGAAGAGGTCTCCTTCTCCAAACAGCAGCTTCCCGAGGCGCACCTGGCGCTGAAAGCTGCGGTTGGCGAGTCGGTGTTGCTCTCGACCTGCAACCGCACCGAAGTGTACTCGGTCACGGAAGAGCCCGCCAGGGTCGCCGCCGACGTGCGCCGGTTCCTGGCGGACTTCCACAACCTCGACCAGGACTTGCTGTCCCCGCACCTGTACGACCTCACCGACGCCGACGCCACGCGTCACCTCTTTAGGGTGGCGAGCGGCCTGGACTCGATGATATTGGGTGAGTCGGAGATCCTTGGCCAGATTCGGGATGCTCTCCAAGCAGCCTCGGAATCTCAAGCCCTCTCCGCGCCTGTGTCACGGCTATTCCATCGGGCCATCCGCACCGGTCGTAGGGTGCGCGAGGAGACGGACGTCGGCCGCAAGGCCCTGTCCGTGAGCTACGCGGCTGTGCAACTTACGCGCCGGGTGCTCGGTGAACTGGGGGGCCTGCGAGTGCTACTGATCGGGGCCGGCGAGGCCGGGGAGCTAGTGGCGAGGGCGCTCCGCTCCAGTGGCGTGAGCGACCTGGTGATCTCCAACCGGACGCCCGAGCGCGCAGAGGCGCTGGCCCGCAAGCTCGCGGGGAGAACCCTGCCCTTCGAGGAGGTACGGTCCGGTCTGGCGGAGGCCGACATCGTCATCACCGCCACCGAGGCGAGCGCGCACGTCCTAACCAGCGCCGCCATCGACGAGGCGGTGCGGGCCCGCAACGGACGCCCTTCGTTCCTGTTCGACCTGTCGGTACCCCGTAACATCGACCCCCAGGCCGGGATGATCGACGGCGTCAACCTCTTCAACATAGACGACCTTTCCACCATCGCCGAGGAGAACCTCGAAGACCGCAGGCATGCGGCGGCGGACGCGGAAGCGGTCGTCGAAGAGGAGGTGACGGGGTTCATGGCGTGGTGGGAATCGCTGGAGGCGCTCCCCCTGATAAAGGCGCTCCGGGAGCAGGCCGAAGGCATCCGAGAGCATGAGCTCGAGCGAGCGCTGCGCATGATGCCGGACCTGTCTGCGGGTGAGCGCGAGGTCCTGGACGCGATGAGCCGCTCGCTGATAAACCGGCTGCTACACGAGCCCACCGTGGCGCTCAAGCAGCGCTCCAGCCCCGCGATGCTGAGCGCCGTGCGAGACCTGTTCCGGCTGTGGGGCAAGCCCTAGCGCCAAGGACCGGCTTTGCACTGAAATTCGGGATGCGTGGCCGTGGTTCGACAGGCTCATCACCATGAACGTCGCTTCAAACTCAACGTTCGTCCTGAGCTTGTCGAAGGACAGCGCGACTAGAGCGACACTTCTTGTGCAAAGCGCCAAGGACCCGAACGGGGGACAAACAGCTCATTGTCTTCCCGCGACTGGCCGCTCTGCGTTTACGTCATCCCACGAAAACCGCCCGCGCTCCGAACAGATCACAGCCGTCTCTCTCTGACTGAATCACGACTCCAGGCCCGACCACTAAAAAGATCTCAGGTTCGCAAAGCACGTCGCCGCCAGCGCGATGGCGCCGATGCCAATACCAGCTACAATACCAGACGCGATCTCGTGTTTGCGCGCCAGCCCGAATCCCGCCCCCGCCACCAGCGCTATAAGCCACAGGCCCGCGGCAGCACCCCACCCGAATGCCGTTGGGCGGCCGTCATCGCTCCCAGACACAGCCGAACTCACGATGCTCAGGCCCACGACCGGTACCGCGGTCGACAGAAGAGCTATCTTGAACCGGTCGCGTTTCCGGTGCGAGACGTTGGGCGTCGCAGTCTTTTCGCTTCCCTCAAGCTTGATCGCGAGGTCTGAGCCGCACTCCGCGCAGAAGCGCGCGTCAACCTGATTCTCGTGTCCGCATTCGGGGCAGGTCGTTCGCTCTTCGCTCATGCCACGGCCCTCCGACGTCGCCATCGGGGCAGCATGTCGCAAATGCAGTCGATGCCCTTGCGTTGCAGGTATATCTGGTAGCCGAAGCCCACCACGGCGGCTATACAGAGCCACTGCACAAGCGTCAGATCGAGGAAGGCGCGTGGCGTGGGCTGGTAGCGCAGGAACTCCAGCGGAAATCGGATGAGCGCGTATCCCACGACGTACAACCTAAATAGCTCGCCGTCACGGAAGGAGGTGTAGCGCCGCTGCCACAGGAATGCGAACAGCATCAGGTCGAACGCCATCTCGTAGAGCTGGGCCGGGTGGCGAGTGGCCCCGGCCATGTACACGCCCCAGGGCAGTCCGGTGGCGGTGCCGTAGGCGTCGCCCGCCAGGAAGTTGCCTAGCCTGCCGATGGCCTGTCCTAACGGAAGGAACGGCGCCACCAGGTCCCCGGTGCAGCGCTCCACCTTCAGCACCCGCTCGGCCATCACCACGGCGGCGTACCCGCCGATGAGCGCTCCGGTCAGTGCAGCGCCGTGAGACGGGATCGTGGGCAGGAGCCGCCAGAACTCGGCCGGCCCCAGGAATATGACCATGCTGAGCTTGGCGCCCACCACTCCCCCGACGAGCCCGATGGACCCGACCATCAGCGTCGACTCGGTGAGGCGGTGCCGTCGCTCCGCCTCACGGTACGTCAGCCAGCCGCCGACAATCACCGCCGCCAACATGCACACCGTATAAGAGTGCAGCACAACGGGGCCGATTTCGATCAGGACCGGCCGCAAGACCCCTCCCGTCGATCACCACGGAGGACACCTAGGGCACAGAGGAGACAACAAAAATGTCTCTGTGATCTCTGTGTCCTCTGTGGTGAACTCTTACTTCATCTTCCCGGCGGTGAGCGCCGCGCGGACCTTTTCCCGGTAGCCGACGCTGTTGTAGGCGCAGAAGGGAATCACGCGGCCGTCGGGGATGAGCTCCCCGACACAGCATTTCATCAAGGCCTTGAGGTCCATGGTCCAGGGGTCGGCGAAGCCCTGCACGACGATCATGAACACGTGCTCCTTCAGGTACGCGGTCTCGCTGGAGAAAGAGAGGTTGCAGGCCGCGCAATCGAATCGTCTTGCCGCCGAGTCGGTGCCGGGTACGGACGACGCAGACCAGAGGCCCTCCAGGGCCGACAGTATCTCGGGGCGGACCTCGGGTATGGTGCGGTTGCTGACGTAGTCCAGGTACTTGTCGACGTCGACCACACGGGGGAGGGGTGTCACCTGCCCGTCTTCGACATAGGCGTAGGTGGCGGACCGGCAGGTTGGGTGGCAGCAGGGCACCGGAATAAAGTCGCTCTCCACGAACATGCCGTCCGTCTGCTCGGATACGCCGTGGATGACGTCGGCCACCGTCTCGCGGTCCATCGGGTCGAAGGGCGCGAACCTGCCTGAGTGAGTTACGGGCTGGAAGGCTATGCCGCGCACTGCCCGGTGCTCGATGCCGAACCTCACGATGTCGCCTATCTCGTCGTGGTTCACACCCTTCTCGATGGCCGGGACAAGGACCACGTCCAGCTTTGCCTGGGCCAATCGGTCCAGGGCGTCGAGCTTGATCTGGAGCAGGTTGGCCCCCCGCATGGCCTGATGGGTCTGGGTCGAGAAACCGTCGAACTGCAGATATATCGTGGGCGACAGGTCGGCGAGCCCGGCCAGGAACGCGTCGTCCTTGGCGATGCGAATACCGTTGGTGTTGAGCATCACGACCCCGATCCCCTTGTCAATCGCCATGCCCAACATCGGGAGAATATCGGGGTGGATGGTCGGCTCGCCGCCGCTGAACTGGACCACCTCGGGGTCGCCTTCCAGCTCGATGAACCGGTCCAGCATGCGCTCTACCTGCGCCATCGAAAGGCTGAACCCCGGCTGAGCGTCAGCGAAGCAGACCGGACAGTCGAGGTTGCAGTGGCTGTTGACCTCGATCAGGCCCAGGCAGGTGTGCTGCTTGTGCTCCGGGCAGAGGCCGCAGTCGCTGGGGCAGCCGTCTACGACCTCGGTGCTGAACCCGAGGGGCATAGTGCCCGGCTTGTTGTAGCGCAGGGAGTTGACGTACATGTCGGCGTCCGAGCTGATGAGCGCCTCGAACCAGCCGTGCTCTGGGCACCGTTTCCGCATGATGACGCGCCCGTCCTTCAGGAGCACCTGAGCGTCGATCGTAACGAGGCACTTGGGACAGATGCTGCGGGTGAGCTCGTAGAAGATGTAGTCGGCGTCGCGCTTGGTGGCCTGCATCGCTGAGGCTCCTTACGGCGTAACGGTTTGGGAGTCGTCAGCTAACGCCGGGGGTAGTCAGAACTGTAGGCGCAGTGTCAAGGGCTGTCAACAACCGTGATGATACCTATGCGCAATGTCGTCCTGAGGTGGCTGCCGAGGAAGGACCTGGGGGGGACACGCCACGGGTTGGGAGACGCGGTGCCTCAGCCCCGGACCTCCGCGGGCTCAGGGTGGTGACATTATTACGCATGTCGGCCCAGCAAAGTCTCCCGAAAACGCGAGGTCAGCGAAAATCAGTGCCACCCCCATTGACACTCCGTCGCTCGGCCCGATTACACTAACGGGACGCGAAAACAAGGCGCGAAGGCGCAGCGAGAACGAGCTAGCTTGAATCGAGAACGTGGAGGCCTATGGCCAGGATCAAGCACATCGCTATTTCGAGCCAGGACCCCGAAAAAACCGCCAACTTCTTCACGGACGTGTTCGACCTGGAGAGGATCGGCAAGATCGAGACGGACGACGCGCACGGCTACTATCTTAGCGATGGCAACGTAAACATCGCTGTTCTTCGATACAAGGACGACAGCGCGGCGGGAGAGTTCGGAGCAGACTATAGCGGCATTCACCACATAGGCCTCGAAGTCGACAACGTGGCCGAGGCCGACGCGAAGCTCAAAGACTACAAAGCTCTAGCGCTCGATGGGAACGGCTCGCTGCGCAAGTCGAGGTCCAACGGCCGTCGCGACCGCAACGTCGGGCTGAGATACGAGGGGCCCGACGGCGTCATGATCGACATCTCGCAAAACGGCTGGGTCGGGACGAACGGCCGCTAGACGCAGAGGTTCAGAGATACGTGGCGTAGGGGCGCCCCCATGTGGGCGCCCCCATCTTTCGGAGACCCAGAACGGATGCTCCGGGACCCCGGTCTGCGATATACGCCTATCCGTGCAACAGGTTCAACGCAGATCCCGCCTTGAACCACTCGACCTGTGCCCCGCTGAACGAGTGCCTGAGGCTTAGCGTCTCCTGCGTCCCATCTGAGTGCTGGACCACGCACGAGACCAGCTCGCCGGGGGCCAGCCCCGCCAGTCCCAGAAGGCTAATGCGGTCGTCCTCGCGGAGGCGGTCGTAGTCGTCCGGGTCTGAGAAGGTCAGAGCCAGCAGCCCCTGTTTCTTGAGATTCGACTCGTGGATGCGCGCGAAGCTGCGCGCGATCACCGCGGCCCCTCCCAGAAGTCGGGGCGACAGCGCGGCGTGCTCCCGGCTGCTACCCTCGCCGTAGTTTTCGTCTCCGACCACCACCCACCGCAGGCCTTGGTCCCTGTAGTAAGTGGCAATCCTTGATATGGCGTGCCCCCTGTCATTCGTTAGAACGTTGAGCCCTTTGCCAGTCTCGCCGGTGTAGGCGTTGACCGCCCCCATGAACATGTTCTCGCTGAACTTGCTGAGGTGTCCTCGGTACCTCAGCCAGGGGCCCGCAGGCGATATGTGATCGGTGGTGCACTTGCCCTTGACCTTGACCAAGACCGGTATCTCGACGTAGTCGGCGCCGTCCCACGCGGGCCACGGCTCCAGCGGTTCCAGGCGCTCGCTGTCAGGGTCGATCGCGATCTCCAGGTTGCCGCCGTCCTCCGGCGGACTCACGTAATGAGATGTCGACGCCACGAAGCCGTTATCCGGTACCTCGGGCGCGCGGCGGGGCGGGTCCAACCGAAAAAGCTTGCCCTCTGAGTCCTGGAGGGTGTCCGTCATCGGGTTGAAGGAGAGCTTGCCCGAGAGGGAAAGGGCTATCACAATTTCGGGGCTACCGATGAAGTTCATCGTCTCGGAGCGCCCATCGTTTCGGCGCGGGAAGTTCCTGTTATACGACGTCACAATGGTGTTGGGGACCCCATCGAGCAGCTTCTCCCTCTTCCACTGCCCGATGCACGGGCCGCACGCGTTGGCCAGCGCGGTCGCGTCGATATCCTTGAGCGCGTCGAGCTGGCCGTCGCGCTCGATGGTCGCCCGCACCTGCTCTGACCCGGGAGTGACCATCAGCGGTATCGCGGCGCCAATCCCGTGGTCTTTCGCCTGAGTCGCAACGTCCGCGGAGCGGGACATGTCCTCGTAGGACGAGTTCGTGCAGCTGCCGATCAGCGCGGTGTCGATCTCGTCGACGAAGCCGTTTTTCCCATCGGCCACCTCCGCCGCCAGCTCGGAGATTGGGCGGGCGCGGTCGGGCGAATGAGGCCCTACCACGTGAGGCTCCAGGCGAGAGAGATCGATCTCCACTACGCGGTCGAAGTAGCGCTCCGGGTCGGCTTCGGCCTCCCGGTCGGGCGCCAACAGACCGGCGCTCTCATTTGCGAGAGCAGCGATCTCGCCCCGGCCGGTGGCTCGCAGGTAGGTTGCCATCCTCTCATCGTAGGCGAAGATGGAGGTGGTTGCGCCAAGCTCGGCGCCCATGTTCGTTATGGTCGCTTTGCCCGTGGCGCTGATGGACCGGGCGCCCGGCCCGAAGTACTCGATGATGGAGTTCGTGCCGCCGGCGACGGTAAGCTCGCCCGCCAGGTACAGGATCACGTCTTTAGGCGCGGTCCAGCCGTCCATCTCTCCGGTCAGGCGCACGCCGATGTGTCTCGGGTAGAGCACCTCCCAGGGCAGCCCTGCCATGACCTCGACGGCATCGGCACCGCCGACGCCGACAGCGCAGGCGCCCAGGCCGCCTGCATTGGGCGTGTGCGAGTCCGTGCCGATAATCAGGGAGCCGGGATACGCGTACTGCTCCAGCACCACCTGGTGAATGATGCCCGCGCCCGGTCCCCAGAACCCAGCGCCGAACTTTGCCGAGGCGGAACGTAAGAAGGAGTAGACCTCGTCGTTCTCCTGGAGGGACTCGACGAGGTCGATGCCACCCTCGACCCGCGCCTGAATCAGATGGTCGCAGTGGACAGTCGTGGGTACTGCGGTCTCGGTACGCCGCGTCTGCATGAAATTGAGCATGACCGTCTGGCCGAGAACGTCCTGCAGCGCCACCCTGTCGGGGCGCAATACGAGATTGCTCTTGCCAGGCTCCATCTCCTGGTGCTCGGCGTCCTCCAGATGCCCAAGAAGCACCTTGTCTGCAAGGGTCAGGGGCCTGTCCAGCCTCCGGCGGACTACCTCCAGATTTCGCGACATGGTGGCGTAGGTGGCGGCCACCATCTCCGGCGTGGACTCGATCGCAGCCATTACTCCTCCTGGCTAACCCGGCTACAACGAAAGCGGCCCGAGGACGCGCGATTTGTTCGCCCCGGGCCGCCGATCTACAGACTTCATCGATCCCCACCCATCTGGGGAATCAGGCTAGCGGGATTGCCCGAAATACTCGTAGTTGAGGTCGATGTAGCTCTCCCACTGCTCCGGCGTGTCTTCTTCGGCGAAGATCGCCACGACCGGGCAGACCGGCTCGCAGGCCGCACAGTCGATACACTCCTCCGGGCTAATGTACAACATATTGTCTTCGTCTTTCGTGTAGATGCAGTCCACTGGGCACACGTCCACACATGCGGCATCTTTAACGTCGACGCAGGGCTCGGCAATAATGTACGTCATACCGTGAAAAGCACCTCCTCGGCGCAAAGGGAGCTTTACTGATTTTCCAACGCAATTATACGTCGCGCCAGAGCTAAAACGCAAAGGCGGAAACCGCGCTTAGCGCTCTCCTTCAATCACACTTCTCCCTCATGTCGTCCTGAGGAGGCTGCCGACGAAGGACCTGGGGCGAGGGGCTTGCCAGGCTACGCCTCAGACCCCTTCGTCAGTCTTATTGACTTCCAACACTTCAGTGGCTAACCTTCCGCCCGACGCAAGCCGGCGAATCCATCCGAGGAGCGACGACATGGGCCAACTCGACGGAAAGATTGCGATTGTCACCGGCGGCGGGACCGGCATCGGCAAGGGGATAGCCAGGGCTTTCGCTCGCGAAGGCGCAAAGCTGGTCATAGCCTCGCGGAACCCCGAAAACCTCGCCGGCACCGCCGCGGAGCTGACACCCCAGGGCGCAACGGTGGTCGAGATGCCCACAGACGTTACCGACGAGGCGCAGGTGGTGGCGCTGTTCGACGCGACAATGGAGGAGTTCGGGCGTCTGGATATCCTGGTCAACAACTCGGGCGCCTTCGACGGCGGCCCCATCGACGAGTTGTCACTGGAGACGTGGCAGCACGTCATGGACGTCAACCTGACAGGCGTCTTCCTATGCACCAGGGAGGCGATGAAGATCATGAAGAAGCAGCGTAGCGGCCGCATCATCAACATCGGCAGCATCTCGGCACATGTACCGAGGCCAAGCTCAGCGCCTTACTCGACAAGCAAGCACGGTCTGGTGGGCCTGACCAAGGCGACGGCGCTGGAGGGCCGCGAGTTCGGCATCTCGGCAGGGGCGCTGCACCCCGGCAATGTGCTCACCGAGTGGAGGGCCGCCAGCGACGCCACTACCGACCAGGAGCCGATGATGAGCCCGGACGACCTGGCCGTGGCCGCGCTGGCCATGGCCGCCATGCCACCATACGCCAACATACTCGAAGCCGTCGTGCTGCCGGTCGAGCAGCTCTTCGTGGGCCGAGGGTGATGGACGATCAGGAGCGGGGAGACCCGCGTTAGCGCACCTTATATTCGACCTACACTCGCTCAGCAGAAGGACACTGCCGGTGAGTCTGGCGTCGCGAGGTCCGTTCAGGGCCCCGTTCTCCCTCCCCTCGCGGGAGGGAGCCAGAGGAGGGGAAGGTTCTTCAGACCGCCGTGGAGGCACCCATGAAAAAGGTCCTGATCACCGGGATGAGCGGGCTCATAGGCGGCATCCTGCGAGCCCACCTTGAGAAGCTGGGCGGCTACGAGCTCAGCGCCCTGAACCGGCGCTCGGTGGAGGGGGTGCCGTGCCTTCAAGCCGACATCGCTGACCTCGACGCGATCAGACCGGCGTTCCGCGGTGTCGACGCGGTCGTGCACCTGGCCGCACACGTCTCCATGGAGCCCTGGGAGTCGATGCTGAGTGCCAACCTTATCGGCACACGCAACGTCTACGAGGCCGCTAGAGTCGAGGGGGTCCGGCGTGTTGTTTTCGCGAGCTCCGGCGCGACGGTGAAAGGGTTCGAGGATGTATCGCCGTATTCGGACATCGTGGCGGGCCGGTACGATAACGTACCGGAGAGGTGGCCGATACTCACGCACGAGACGGAGACGCGCCCCGTGGACCTCTACGGCGCGTCGAAGGTGTGGGGAGAGGCCGTGGGCCGCCACTACGCGCGCGACTACGACATCTCCATACTGTGCGTGCGGATCGGCGCGGTCGGACGCGACGACCGCCCGTCGGGGGCCCGGACCCGCGCCGTCTACCTCAGTCACGGAGACGTGGCGGACATGCTGCACAGGTGTATCGAGGCCCCGCCCGACGTGAAGTACGACATCTTCTTCGCCACGTCGAAAAACAAGTGGGGATTCCGCGACGTGGAGCATCCCAGGCGGGTGCTAGGGTTCGAGCCCGGTGACTCGGCGGAGAGCGCGGGCTAAAAGAGAGTCGCGTTGGAGCCGGTTCGAAAAGCGCCTATTCGCCTTTCGGTCCGCTCACCACAACCCTGCTTGCGAAATCACAGGGTTCTCGTAGCCCGTGTCCCTGGGGAGATTGGGCTCGGACGCGGCTGCGGTCGCCAGTTGGTCACAACGTTCATTCTCAGGATTGCCGGAGTGGCCCTTAACCCACTCGAATCGAACAGCATGATATTCACAGAGTCCCAGAAGCGCGTCCCACAAGTCTGGGTTGAGGGCCTTCTCTTTCTTATTCCGTCGCCAGCCCTTTTTCTTCCACCTACTCGCCCAACCCTTCTCCATCGCTTCGACCAGATACCGAGAATCGCTGTACAGTGTGACTGAGCACTTCTCGTTCAGCAGCTTCAGTCCTTCAATAGCCGCCAAAACCTCCATTCGATTATTCGTTGTCCTCAGGAACCCACCTGACAGCTCTTTGCGGTTCTCGCCGAAAAGCAGGACAACTCCGTAGCCACCCGGGCCGGGATTCCCGATACAGGCACCGTCCGTGTATATGGCGACGTCCCTTCGCTCACTCATAGGTTGTTAGCAACCACGGCCCGTAAGTAGATGCTAGACTTATGCGTAAGTGTACGATGCCGTTACACTCTTTGTTGGATCATGACTACGGGCATTGATCTCGCGCATGAGCGCGCGGGGGGAAACGACTACCGGTTGCGCGCAGGCCTAACGCCCGAGCGAGACGAGCTTAAACTGCTCCGCAAGCGGTACGCCGATCTTCTTGCCGATACGCTCGGGGCCGGCACGAGCGCGTGTCTCTCGCTCTTCGTCTCTTTCGCCCCTTTCGCCGAACTGGCTAACGTGGCAGGAAAGAGCGTCTCGCTTCGCCTCGAACGCCTTCTCCGATATCTCCAGAAAGCAGTCCGGCTCGTCGGAGCCCCAAAGATAGACCTCTCGCACCTTGTGGGGTTCCAGCCCGTCTTCGAGATGCTCCGGGTAGGCGAGGTGGTCTCGAGCGTAGGGGTAGACGGCGTCGAGGGTAACGCGACCAGTGTTTCGGTGGTCGCGGTGGTTTATGTACTTTCGGTTCGGGTCGCAGGTAATCACCACCTCGGGGCGGTGTTTGCGAATCTCCCTGACGATGCGCCCCCTGAACTCGTACGTGTCCTCCAGGGTCTGGTCGGCGTAGCCCAGCAGCACCACCTCATCGACTCCCATCGCGTCGCCCGCGGCGAGCTGCTCCCGACGACGCGTCTCCGCCAGCTCCTCGGGTAAGATCGCTCTGTCGCTCGTCCCTTTGTCGCCGTTCGTGCACACCACAAGAACGAGTCTGCGACCCTCGGCCGCCCAGTGAGCGATCGTCCCACCGGCGCCGACCTCAGCGTCGTCGGGATGAGGTGAAACAACCAGTACGGACTTCTTGTCAAGCATCGGTCTCCCTTCTCGAATGGCTCCGGCTCACCCCGTTCTCCCATGACATGAGAGCACCCCTTATAGCAGCTTCCTTTTGTCGAGGGCCAATATGAAATATATTGTATGGGGGAAATCCCAACGGAAGAATACCGTGTGTGCACTGCCGCGGCAACACCGCGACTGCTGCACACCATGATCAGCGCTCGAGATTGATATGGCCAGGGTCTTAAGACGGAAAGACTGGGACCAAGAGCACGAGGATGTCCGCGTTAGGCTTGTAACGGCCAAACTTGCCGCGCGAAGAAACGTGGTCTCGCTCAAGGAGACTCAGCTCAAACACGACCGCATGGAACGCCTCGGCAAGTTGGCCGGCAAGAAGTCGGACGATACGCGAATACAGCTCGCATTCGAACAGCGCCAGGTGGAGCAGGCGGAGCGCAACCTGGACGATGCGCGACGAAATGGCCTCTCGCGACATCGGTGGAACGCCGAGCTGAGACGCTGGCAGACCCAGGCCGAGCGCACCGCGCAGGGCGTGAGGCGTTGGGACGACGAAGACCAGCGCGATGAGCGGGAGCTCCAGGGGCTGCAGAAGGAAATCAGGGAGAAGCGTGAGGAGCTAGATAAGCAGCTGCAAGAAGTGAAGGTCCTCGGCCGTCGATTCGACCTGCTAAGGTTGTCCGGCCGGGGCCTGACGGCGGTTGGGAAGTCGCGTGGCAAGCGCGCGGCACAGACGACCTCGAAGTCGTTTAGCGTAACCAGTCGCGCGGCCGGAGCGTTGGAGGACGTCCTGAATAGAACGGAGCACCGCCCCGATGAGTTGCTGCGTCTCGTCCCCGATGCGGGCGGCACAATTACAGTCGCGATCGACACCGCCCGTGAAGGCGATAGCGTCGTCAAGCATCTGGGTAGGCCGGTGCTGCTGATCGGCACGGGGCTACCAACGAGTCTACGGGGCAAGACGCTGGACATCAGCGAGTCGTACGAAGGGACGCAGATCGTCCTCGCTGAATAGGACTCATCCCAAGAGGACCATCGGAGTGGCGCAGAAGCAGCACACCAAGGACTGGAACGAGGAGTTGGACGACGTCCGCGCGAAGCTGGCGCAGGCCAAGCTCGCCGAACAGAGAGCGCAAAGCGGGCTCGACGAGGCGCGGCTGAACCTAGACCGGGCGGACTCCGGCCAGCGGCGAGCGGGGAGTATGGCAAGTGACGCAGAAGGCCGAGCCAAATTCGCCCAGCTCAAGCTGGAAGAAGCGCGGCAGAACTCCTCGAACGCACGACGGAAGGGTCTCCCGAGACACCGGTGGGAGGCTGACATGCGGCGCTGGGAGGCGATCGCCGAGGAAACGGGCGGAGAGGTGCGTCGCTGGAACGACGACGGCAATCGGCAGGAGAAGGAACTCAAAGCGTTCACCAAGGAGATCAAGGACTGGCAAAGCGCCATTGTGAGGCGCGCCGCCGAGGTCGTAGAGTTAGACCGGCAATTCAAGCAGCGCAACGCATTAGGACGTGGCCTGACGGCCGCGGGAGCGCGCACGAACTCCAAGGGTCCGGCCAGGCCGCTTGCCGTGACACAGGATGCCATGGCGGCCCTCAGCGAGGTCCTGCGGGACCTGCCGCACCGCAAGAATCAAGCGCTACGGCTGAACGAGGCCGCTGACGGCAGTATCGTCCTGGTCGTCGACGCCAAAAAGGCGGGAGACAGCGTTGTCGAGTACAACGGAGCGCCGGTCCTGCTCGTAGGGGAGCCTGTGCAGGAGAGATACAGGGGTCGGGTGCTCAAGTTGAGCGAGTCGCCGGAGCGCACCCAGATCGTACTGTCGGGGTGATCCACCCCCCCCCCCCCCGGCACCCGCCTTTGCACTAAAACTCGAAATGCGGGGCAGTGGTTCCACGGGATCATCCGGGAGCGTAGATTGAAACTCACCGTTCGTCATTTCGGCAGGCTCAGTGCAGGCTTTGAGCGTGTAGAATGACAGTTCAGGCGGAGCGAAACTTCTTGTGCAAAGCCCCCGACACCCCGTAGGGGCGGCCCGGGCGTGGCCGCCCGTCTTGGCTTCGCTCCAGATGCGCTGCGCCTGCGCCGCCCCTTTGACGCCACGCCGTACCGATGCTAGGGTGGTGCCACAAACGACACTCGATAGCGCCGCGATGGGTAATTCGAAAGAACTTGTGACACAGGGGTTGAGGGGCCGGAGGGCGGCGCTTGCGATGCTGGCCGCGTCGGCCGTTTCGTCCGCCCTGATCGCGTGTGGCTCAGCCGATGAGCCAGCTGAAACCGGACCAGCAGCACCAGCAGCGGCGAAGGCGGATACCCCCGAGCCTCGTGAGATCACCACCTTCGCCGGCACCGGGTCACCCAAATTTGTGGGCGACGGCGGTCTCGCTATCGAGGCGGGGTTCTACGCACCAATCGCCGTCGCTGTTGACGCTGACGCCAATCTGTACATCCTCTCGGACAACCGAGTGCGCAGGGTGGACGCCGCCACCGGCATCGTCACAACCATCGCGGGCACCGGACGCAACCGCTCCAAGGGCGATGGCGGACTGGCTACCCTGGCGTCGCTCTCGGAACCAAAGGGCCTGGCCGTCGACGCGGCGCGTAACGTGTTCATCGCCGAGACCAGCGGCGGGCTTATCCGTAGAGTGGACGCTGCGACCGGGACCATCACCACAGTTGCCGGCGGCGGTATAGGAGACCCACGCCGCAAGCTCTTCGGAGACGGCGGCCCGGCCACCGAAGCGATGATCAAACTCCCGGACGACGTTGCCGTCGACGGCGAAGGCAATCTATACATAGCCACCGACAACAGAGTCCGAAGGGTGGACGCCTCTACGAACATCATCACCACGTTCGCCGGAATCGGGGCAAGGGGCCTCGAAGGCGACGATGGGCCGGCGATCAAGGCAGGCCTTGCGGAGCCGCTAGGCGTGGCGGTGGACCACCAGGGCAACGTGTTCATCGCCGATAGCGACAACCACCGAGTCCGGAGAGTCGACGGCGCCTCAGGCATCATAACCACCGTGGCAGGCATTGGGAAGAATGCGGCGCGCACGTCAAACGCCTATCGGGCGGTACGCTCACATATCGCGACGGAGTGGGTCACCTCTGAAGAAACGGCAGCCGGCGCCGGCTACACGGGTGACGGCGGGCCTGCGTCGGCAGCCAGGCTCCACATCCCCAACGGCGTCGCAGTGGACGACCTGGGAAACCTCTACATCGCCGACGCTCGTCAACGCGTCCGCCGGGTGGACGCAGCCACCGGTGTGATAATTACCCTCGCGGCCAGCGAAACGGTTAAAGGCCAGGGGGAGACGGGCAAGCTGCAGGTGCTCACCACCAACGTGGGCGAGATCGCCTCCATCGCAGTTACGGGCGTGGGAGAGGTTTTCCTCGCCGACTTCAAGAGGAACCTCGTCCACAGGGTGTCCGCGCCGTAGACCCGTGAATGGGGCCGCCGACTGTGGCGCCGCGCGTGGCGAAGCCCAAAAACGTGGTGCGCCGCTCACTACGCCCACCAATTCACGGTAACAACCGGGGGGCGCCGCGTCGCTACTTCTGGTTCCTATTGCAGTGAGGGCAAGTTTTAGCGCCGGGCGGGAGTAGTCCCTTGCAGAACACGCATGGTGACCAGTTCCCCGCGGGCGATGAGGCTCTATCTGCTGCAACGAGGGTGATGGTCAAATGCTTTTCATCGTCTCCGTTCGCAGCGTCTTCCGGGGGCACCGGAGCGACCTCGGCAACCCCTTCCAGGTTGACAAGCATGTAGCGTAATGGCGTGGCCTGACGGAGCAGAAGTCTTATGTCGACTCCGCCGTCGGAATTGTTGTTCACCCGCAGCACTCGAACCTCGGACATGTAGCGCAGCTGTTGCAGCAAGTTGACCTCCAGCGTCCGGTTGCCCCGGTCATCCACGTGGAGGTAGACGGTCCCGTTGTACAGCTCCATGGTCGGTGGGCTGCTCCGGGGTGCGTCTCGCGCCGGGGTCTCGTCGGGGGTCTCGTCCGGCGCCAGATGCGTAAGTCCGGCGCTCCGACGCATGACGGCTTCGAGCCGCGCGATGAACTCGATCTGACTAAAGGGTTTGACGACGTAGTCGTCCGCCCCCTCTCTCAAGCAAATCGCGATATCTACGTCTCGGTCCTGTCCCGTGAGCATCACTACCGGCACGTCGGACACCTTCCGTAGTCGTCTGAGCACTTCGACGCCATCGATGTCCGGGAGACCAATGTCGAGGATAACCAGGTCCGGATTCCTGGCCTGAATCAGCTCTAGACCCTTCAGGCCATGCGCCTCCCCCGTCGTATCCGCATCCGGCCACCTGATGCCGATGCACACGGAAACGAGCTCGACGATGTCCGGGTTGTCGTCTATCACCAGGACTTTCACTGGTCCCCCCGGTGGTCGCTGATTACGCTGCTCACGCTGATAGTGTATACCAAGGTAGGGCGCCTACCGGACTGTAAAAGGTGCGGGCAAAGCGCCCTCCGGCCGTTGGCGCATTCGTCGCCAAGTCCATTCGCCCAGGCCAGGTCTTCGTTTGCGTCGCCCGCTTGCCCGCAGCTATAATCCGCCGGACCCTAAGTGCCGTTCGCACTGGGACGGTTGCAGGGAACGAGTCCTCTTGTACAGCCGTCGGTAAAATGCCAAGCTCGCTGGTAATCGCAATAGACGGGCCGGTGGCATCCGGCAAGACGGTAGTCGGCCGGACCGTGGCAGACCGCTTTGTCCTTCGGTTCCTGGATACCGGCGCCATGTATCGCGCCGTCACCCACGCCGCGCTGGAAGCAGGGGTACGACCCGATGATGAAAAGGGCCTCGTGCTCCTGGCCACTACGATGACCATGCGACCCGAGGCAGGCGAGAGACTCGTCGCAAACGGACGCGATGTCACGGACATGCTTAGGACCCCCCGGGTCGAGCAGGCGGTGTCGTTGGTATCCAGTGTACCTGGCGTACGCTCGGCGCTCGTTGCTCAGCAGCGCGAGATCGCCCGGGAGGGCGGCATCGTCATGGTCGGCCGCGACATCGGCACGGTCGTATTGCCCGAAGCGCCCCTGAAAGTGTTCCTGACCGCCTCCGTGGCGGTCCGGGCCCATCGCCGCTACACGGAGGCCGAGACTCGCGGAGTCGACCGGAAGTACATCGAGATCGAAGCGGAGCTACGGAGGCGTGATAGTATAGATTCACACCGAAGCGAGTCTCCACTCCGCGCCGCCGAAGACGCGATCATCATCGAGACCGACGAGATGGACGTGGGAGACGTGGTCGACAAGATAGCATCCTATGTCGGCAGTTCGGCCTCAGAGGGACCGGCGTCGGCGTAGTCTCGCTGCAACGAGTCCCCTCCCAATGGACCTCATCAACTCCTCCGCGAACTTCGCCCAGCGAATCACCCTGCGTCTGTTCGCCGACTGGCAGGTGACGGGCCGGGAGAACGTACCCCCCTTCGGGCCGCTGATAGTAGTCTCTAACCACCAGAGCGCCACCGACCCCACCTTCCTGTGCACGGGGCTGCCTCGCAGGCTCAGGTTCCTGGCGAAGGAAGAGCTGTTTCGAGCCCCGCTGATATCCTGGTTTCTGCGGCAATACGGCGCGGCGCCCCTGCGCCGAGGTATAGCGGACGTGGCCGCGTACAGGTGGGCACTCGACCACCTGGAACGGGAGCAGGCCATAGTGATATTCCCTGAGGGGACCAGGAACCTGGGCGGCATGAAGAAGGCCAGTTCAGGTGTCGCCCGCCTGGCGCTGAAGTCTGAAGCGACCATCCTACCTGTGGGGATAACGGGCAGCGAAAGGTTCAAGTCCGTGGCCAGAATATTCAACCCGACCGGAGAGATTACCGTGAATATCGGCACGCCTTTCCACCTGCCACGAATCGAGGGCCGGCCCAACAGCGGGGTGCTCGACTCGCTCACGGACATGGTGATGCGTCGGGTCGCGGAGTTGCTGCCTCCCAGCTATCAAGGAGCCTACCGGATAGCCGGGGCCAAAGCCACGGAGGCCGAAAGCGCCTCCGTCCAAGGCATTGAAACAGACCCCCTACGCTAGGATGATGTATGAGACCGGTGCTGCTCGACCCTTCGGAAGCGGGCGCGGCACGAATCCGAGGCGCTAGCAAGAAAAATGTGCGGAATCATCGGATACACAGGCCAGCGGGCGGCCGCCCCGATTCTTCTAGACGGGCTATCACGGCTTGAGTACCGTGGCTACGACAGCGCAGGTATCGCCGTCATGGGGCCCGACGGCCAGCCCTCCGTCGGAAAGTCCGAGGGCAAGCTGTCTCGCCTGATAGACTTCCTCGGCGACGGGCTCCCGGAGGGGACCAGTGGCATCGGGCATACGCGCTGGGCGACTCACGGAGGCCCGACGGACTTCAACGCCCATCCGCACGCCGACTGCCACAATCAGCTCGCCGTCGTCCACAACGGAATCGTCGAGAACTTCACCGAGCTCCGGCGGGAGATGGAGGAGCGAGGGCACGTCTTCGCTTCCCAGACCGACAGCGAGTGCATCCCGCACCTGATCGAGTCCTACCTCCAGGAAGAGTACTCCTTTGAGGAGGCCGTAAACGCCACCGCCCTGCGCCTCCGGGGAGCGCACGCGGTCGTGGCAGCCCACAGCCGCGACCCTGGTGAGCTCGTCGCGTTTCGGCTGGGCAACGCGGGAGGTATCGTAGTCGGCTACGGGAAGCAAGAGATCTTCATCGCCAGCGATCTCCCTGCGTTGCTGCCACACACCAGAAGGGTGGCGTACCTGGCGGACGGGGAGATAGCGAGGGCGACGCCGTCCGGAGTCGACTACGGCCGCCTGGACGGAGGATCGGTCAAGAAGACCGCCACCAACGTCGCCTACGACCCGCTGTCGGCGGCTAAGGGTGACTACAAGCACTTCATGCTCAAAGAGATACACGAGCAGCCCGAGGCGGTCATGAACACATTGCGGGGCCGCGTCTCCTTCGATACGGCAACTGTCGAGCTCGACGATTTCCCGCTGACCGAGCGTGAGCTTTCGGAGATCGAGCGAGTGGTCCTCATCGGCATGGGGACCAGCTTGCATGCAGCGATGATTGGACGGCTATGGATGGAGTCGTTGGCACGTATACCGGCGGAGGCGGACAACTCCTCCGAATTCCGCTACCGTGACCCGATCATCGACAAACATACGCTGGTGGTCTCTGTCTGCCAGTCGGGTGAGACGGCGGATACGCTGGCGGCGATGGAGGGCGCGGCGTCCAAGGGGGCGCGCCAGCTAACCCTCTGTAACTATGAGGGCACCCAGACGACCCGCATAGCCGACGCCACGGTCCTGATTCGCGCCGGTCCCGAAATAGCTGTGGCAGCCAGCAAGACGTTCGTGTGCTCTCTGACGACTTTAGGGCTTTTGAGCCTGTATCTGGGCGCGCGCCGAGGGGTGCTGGACCGGGAGCAGCTCGCCCGGCATATCGACGCGCTGGCGACCCTGCCGCAAAAGATGGGCGCGATGCTTGCAGACCGCACGTGGTACGAGAGGGTCGCTAACAGCGTTGCCAAATACCCCAACTTCCTCTTCCTGGGCCGGGGAATTCACCACCCCCTTGCCCTGGAGGGCGCTCTAAAACTCAAAGAGATCAGCTACATTCACGCGGAGGGGTACGCGGCCGGGGAGATGAAACACGGCCCCATCTCGTTGATCGACGAGGAGATGCCCGTGGTCGCGATTACACCTCGGGACGGGCTGTACGAGAAGATGCTAAGCAACGTGAGCGAGGCGAAGGCAAGAGGGGCAGAGGTCATCGCCATCGCCACCGAGGGCGACGACCGCATCTCTGAGCTGGCGGACAGCGTCATCTACATGCCGAGCGCTCACTCGCTCACCAGCCCAATCCTTGCGGCCGTTCCGCTGCAGCTGCTGGCCTATTACATAGCCGTCCGGCGTGGCTGCGACGTGGACCAGCCTCGAAACCTTGCCAAGTCCGTCACCGTCGAGTAGCCGTGCTAGCCAAGGCCACCGGCGTAATCAGACGGGCCCCTCCTTTCGCCCCATTGCGAACACCTATGCAGGCTCGGTGGAAGAATCGGGCCTCCTTGTGTACAATTGGTCTCGAAAAAAATCGGGCGCCGTGGATATGGGCGTTAGCGCGCGATACCTAGCGCCGTGAGTCCGAATGACAAATGACACACGAGCTTCATTGATGGTCCAGGGAGGCCCTAACAGCGGAATGATCGTTCCGCTGATGGGCAACCCTCTGACGTTGGGTCGGCGGTCCGACAACGATGTGATGGACGATGAGACGACTGTCTCCCGAAGACACGCACTGGTCATGGAGACTCCCTCCGGGTTCGTGCTTCGAGACCTAAATTCGACAAACGGGACGTTCATCAACGGGAACAAGCTCGGGGTCGGAGAGCATATACTGAAACACGGGGACCGGTTGCGGTTGGCTGGCAGCGGCGTAACCTATCAGTTCCGACAGGAAGGCTCGGATACCAAGCAGCTCAAGGTGGAGTCTCCCGCCACTGGCTCTTTCGACATGGGCGCTCCGCCGGTGCAAGCCGCACAGATCGAGCCGCCGCCCCCTGAGCCGGCGGCGCCGGACGCTGAGCCGCAACCCGCAGGAAAGGAAGCGGAGCTCCTCAGGTTCCTCGAGTCCCGGAAGGGCAGCGCCGTGAGCCGGGAAGAGCTGGCGCGTTTTGTGTGGCCCGAGCTGGCGCCCGGCAGCACTACCAATCAGGAGATAGACCAGACCATCGAAAGGCTCAGGGGCCAGGTGGAACCGGACCCCAGCAGGCCCATCCATCTCATCACAGTCGGCGAGTTCGGATACCTCTGGGTGTAGACTGTGTAGCTCCGCCGCCGAGATACCCGGCGGCCATCAGTCTTGCACCTCCATCGAATCGCGGAGATAGCGCGTAATGGTCAGCATACCGCCAGGCAGTAGTCTCGGCCGCTATCGGATCATCGAACAGCTTGGGCGCGGGGGCATGGCCACCGTGTTCAGGGCACACGACCCGAACCTGGATAGGCACGTCGCGGTCAAGGTCCTGCCGTCCTTCCACACCGAGGACCCCACCTTCGTGGGACGCTTCTCTCAAGAGGCCCAGACCGTCGCGAGCCTGAACCACCCGAACATCCTGCAGATCTACGACTTCGGAGACGAAAAAGGCTACTCGTTCATCGTCAGCGAGCTGGTGTCCGGCGGCGACCTCCAGGATAGGCTGGGCAGCGACCCGATGAGTCTGCTCGATGTGCTGAAGTTCATGCGGCCTCTCGCCGAGGCGCTGGACTACGCCCACGGCCAGGGGATAGTGCACAGAGACCTCAAGCCGGCAAATATCCTTCTGACGGATGACGACCGACCGATTCTTGCGGACTTCGGCCTAGCGCGGATGATGGAATCGGCCACTCGGTTCACCCAAGCGTCTCAAGCCCTCGGCACCCCCGAATACATGGCGCCGGAGCAGGCGATGGGGGCCGACGCAGATCACAGGACAGACCTTTACGCCTACGGTGTGATGATCTACCAGATGCTTCTGGGCGAGACGCCCTTCCGCGCCGACACTCCCGCGGCGACCCTGATGGCGCACGTTCACCAGCCGCTTCCATTGCCCACCTCGCTGAACCCGGACATCGAGCCAAGGCTGGAGGCTACGCTTCTCAAGGCGCTGGCCAAGAGTCCGGACGACCGTTACCAGTCGGCCAGGGAGATGATCCAGGCCCTCGCCCTGGCGACCAATGAGCTCCAGGACGCCTCCACAGAAGGCGACGCGGGTGCGACCGCCGTCATGGATCTGGCGCAGATGGACTTGACGCAGACCCAGGCTATGGAGCAGCAAACGGCGGTCATGGGGACGGCCGAGGCGCCCGCGGCGGAAGGGGAAGCCGTGGCGGCGACTGGCGACGCGGTCGCGGTGCCTGCGCCGTCGAAACCGCCGATGGCGCTCATCGGAGGCGGCATCGCTGCGGCCGTGCTGGTCGTGGCAATAGGTGCGATGTTAGTCTTTTCCGGCGGCGGCGACGGTGGCGCCACGCCTGATGACGGCGCTTCCGCCGGTGCGACGACCGCTCCGCCCACGGCCTCCACGGCAGGGGACGGGGGGTCCCCGGCCGTGAGCGCCCCACCAGCCTCCGAGCCGACAGCCCCGGCAACCCCGCCAGAACCGGTGACGACCGTCTCCATCGCGGACTTACAGAAGGTCACCAAGGAGTCTCACGATACCGTTGCACTGCTGCGCGAACTCCAGCCGAAGAGCGAGCTGAGCCCCGATTTCCAGTCCAAGGCGGACCTCGAGACCATCACACGGGGCTTCTACAGGAGGCAGTCCCTCAAGGACCGGATTTTTGGGGCCGAGCAGCTCTATAAGGCCCTGGGCCTTATGGAAGAAACTCAAGACCTCGAAGATATACTAATGGGTATCCAGCTTCAGCAGGTCACCGCTCTCGCGGACCCGGTAGCGGAGAAGGTGTACGTGGTGAGCGACGCCAGCAGCATCAGCGCTTATGAGAAGGTGGGGATCACCGCCGCCTTCATGGGCGGGCTCCAACAGCAGCACTTCGACATCGCAGCAATGCGCGACCGAGCCCAGAAGGGCAATTCCGATATACTGAGGGCACTTGACGCGCTCATCTCCGGCGACGTATCCCTAATGATAAACGCCTACATGTCGACCAAACTCACCAGCGAAGAGGTGTCGGAGCTCCGACAGCCCATCGCCGAGAACAAGCTGCTACTGGCGCCGAAGGTGATCCAGAAGGCATCGACCTTCGGCCAGACTGCGGGAAGGCAGTTCGTCACCGAGGTGTGGGGCAAGGACGAGGTAGGCTATGACGGCGTCAACGCCGCCTACCAGCGCCCGCCGGTTTCCACCGAGCAGGTACTCCACCCGGAGAAATACTTCGCGGACGAACAGCCGCACCGGGCGATCACGCCCAACATCGCCGATCAGATCGGGCCCGGATGGGAGCAGATCGTCAACAACGTAATGGGCGAGTTCCTGTTACGGACCTACCTCGAAGAGCACCTGCCCAAGTCCACGGCCGCGGACGCCGCCGAGGGCTGGGGTGGAGACAGCTACTCGCTTCTGAGCGGGCCCGCCGCGGAGCGGCTATTGGTCATGCAGATCAGGTGGGATACCTTCGATGACAGCGCGGAGTTCTTCCGGGCCTACCGTGACTTCTGGACCGCGAAGATCGCCGTGATGCCGGAAGAGGCGAGAGCGAACGTAAGAGTCGACGCGCTCGGCGAGACCGGAATGCGGTGGGAGACACCCGGACAGACTACCTTCGTCGGGCAGCAGGGGCCAGTGATACTGCTGGTAATCGGCGATACGCTGGACCTCGTCGGCCAGGGTCTTACGGCGTTGCTCGAGGCGATGAGGCAGGAGCTGGTCCCCTAGGGACGCTTCCTTACGCCCAGCCCCTTTGCTTCGGCAAAGAGCACAGAGAAGAGTTTCTGATGTCCGAGAACCCGGTTGACCTGGAGACACTGAAGGCGCTCGCCTTTGTACAAGGACTCACGCTCTCCGACGAGAGGCTGGCGCAACTTCTCCCACTGGTTCAGCGCACAGTGGAGGGGAGGCCGGCCATCGAAGCGCTGGACCTGGGGGATACGCCGCCTGCGATGACGTTCTGGCCGCTCGACAGCTAAGGACCTCACCCGAACGCCCGGCAGGACTCAACCGGGCGGAAAGGCTCTTACCTCTCCCCTCGAAGGGGGAGCCTTTACATAAGAAGTGTCGCTCTGGAAAAAGAGTCCATCGACCCGCTCTCAAGTAACTGCTCGTCTTCGGAGGGTCTGGAGAGGCCAGTGCCCATCTCCCCTTTCGAAAAAAGGGATGAAGATGCCAGCGTCCATCTCCCCCTTTTGAAAAGGGGGATTAAGGGGGATTTCCTGCGGGCCGCTCAGTTCGTCTATCTCGTAACCACAGAGAGCAAGAGAGAGACCAATGTCATCCGACGACCTCTGCTTCCTTAGCATCGCCGATGCGGCCCCGCTCATCGCGTCCAGGCAGCTCTCTCCGGTGGAGTTGCTCGACGCCCACCTGGCGCGCATCGGCGAGACCGACGACGCCCTCAACTCCTTCATAACCCTGTTGGACTTAGAGTCGCGGGCGGCTGCGAAAGAGGCCGAGGCCGAGATCTCCGCCGGCAACTACCGCGGTCCGCTGCATGGAATCCCCATCGGGCTCAAGGACCTCTACTACACCAAGGGCATCCGTACGACCGTCGGGTCCAAGATAATGAAGGACTTCGTCCCGGACGAAGACGCCTTCGTCGTCGAGCGTTTCCGCGAAGCCGGCGCAATCATCATTGGCAAGCTGCAGATGCACGAGTTCGCCAAGGGCGCCACCAGCGAGAACCCACACTACGGCCCGGCGCACAACCCTTGGGACACCACGCGCATTACCGGGGGCTCCAGCGGAGGCTCGGGCGCGGCGGTGGCGGCCGGCCAGTGTATGGGAGCCCTGGGGAGCGACACCGGCGGCTCCGTGCGCATCCCCGCCAGCCTGTGCGGCATCGTTGGCCTCAAACCCACGTTTGGCCGCGTCAGCCGCATCGGCGTCTACCCGCTGAGCTGGAGCCTGGACACCGTAGGCCCCATGACTCGAACGGTGCGCGACACGGCGCTGATCATGAACGTCATCGCCGGCCACGACGCCCGGGATACCTCGTCGAGCCGCAAGCCCGTGCCCGACAACACCGACGGTCTCGCGGACGGAGTGGAGGGCGCGCGCATCGGAGTCCCGGAGGACTACTTCTTCGAAGATCTGGACCCGGAGGTCGACTCGGCGGTCCGCAAAGCCATCGGCGTTTTGGAAGAGCTAGGGGCCTCGGTCGTACCGGTGTCGCTCCCACTATCCAGCCACATGGTTCACGTTGGACGCACCATCGTTGGCGCCGAAAGCTCCGAGATCCACATGGACAACCTGCGCGCCAGGCCCCAGGACTTCGGCCCGGTGACACGACAGGCTCTCGAGGCGGGAGCAATGATAACGGCTACGCACTACGTGAGGGCCCAAAGGGTAAGGACCGCTTTCGCGCGGCAGGTCAACGAGGTCTTTTCCAAGGTCGACTTGCTGGCGACCCCTACGACCACGATGGCGGCGTCCAGTCTTGGGGAGCGCGAGGTCACGGTAGCCGGCAAGACCGGGTCTCCCCTGAATCTGCTGATCACCCGAACGGCGCCGTTCAACTCCTGCGGCGTACCCGCCATATCGCTGCCGTGCGGGTTCACGGCCCGGGGCCTGCCCATCGGCCTGCAGCTCGCGGGTCGGCCCTTCGACGAACCAACAGTGCTCAGAGTTGCGCACGCGTACGAGCAGGCCACCGACTGGCACACGCGCCGGCCGCCGATCTAACCGACATATCTGACGGGCATCATGGCGAGAGCCCTCCGCTCGTCATCTTCCGCCCCTGAGCAGCGCGCTTCCCACACGAAGTGCCGATATTTCTCCATGTCGTGCTGAGGAGGCCCCGACGAAGTACCTGGGGAGGGGACTTGCGCCATGTTTGCCACTCTCCCTAAGCGAGAGACGACGGGTTCCGGTGACCCACTTCGCTCCTCGCGCCCTCCTGGCGGCAGCGCCCTTCAGATGCTCGCGGGGCAGAACGAAAACCCCCTCCCTACACTACGCCCTCCTCGCGCAGAGCTCCCAGAGCGTTTTCGAACGCCTCGACTGTACGGTCGACGTGCTCCTCCTCGTGTACCGCTGAGACCATGAACCCAATGCCCCCGAGCATGTCGACCCCCTCGTTGAGCATCGCAAGCTTCAGAGGCTCCGACCTTCGAGCCGAGGTCGCGTCGGCGAGCTTCGCGTGAGGGAGCGTGCATATCTCGCCGTCGCAGTCGCACTCGACTCCCAGGACGATGTGCACGATGGACGCGATTCCGTGGGCGTGCCCCGTCACCTCCATCTTGGTGAGCGCGTCGCCGAGGCCCCGCTTGAGGTGTGAGGCCATCGCGTCGGCCCGCTCGTTGACGGGCTCGCTGGCGATGAGTTCGAGGGCGGCGACGCCCGCGGCGGCGGACGCGGGATTCGCGTTCCAGGTGCCCGGGTGGGCCATCATGTTCGCGTGGTCTCGGGAGAACATGTCCATGATCTCCTCCCTGCCGGCCAGCGCCCCACCGGGCATGCCTCCGGCGACCACCTTGGCCATGCTGGTGAGGTCCGGCCGGATGCCAAAGCGCTCCTGAGCACCCCCCTTGGACATCCGGAACCCGGTAATAACCTCGTCCATTATCATCACGACGCCGTGCCTGATCGTGAGAGCCCGCACCCCCTCGAGGAACCCTGGGTTGCGTAGCGGGAGCTGACCCCAGTGGCCTCCGGTCGGCTCCAGGATCACGGCTGCCACGTCGCTGTCGTGCTCCAGGAGACGCTCGAGCTCCCGCAGATCAGGGTCCAGGACCACCACCGTGGAGAGCGTCTCCTCGGGGATGCCCACCTGCGTGTTGATGCCGGACCCCGGGGAGACGTAGTCGTGCCAGCCGTGGAAGTGCTCCCTGAACTTGACCAGCTTCTTGCGCCCCGTGAAGCCGCGGGCGAGCCGCAGCGCCAGAAGCGTTGCCTCTGTGCCAGACGCGGTGAAGCGGACGCGGTCTGCGGACGGGATGAGCGTCTTCACAGACTCAGCCCACCGCAGTTCGAGCCGTGTGTTGGTCCCCATATGGGTCCCCTTGGCGAGCTGCTCCGCCACCGCCTCGGTGACTCTGGAGTGAGCGTGGCCAAGAAGCAGAGAGCCGTAGCCCATCACGTAGTCGACGATCTCGTTGCCGTCGACATCCCACTTGAGCGCGCCCCTGGCCTCTTCGACGAAGACGGGGTGGGGCCGTACAACGCGGGTCGCATGCCCGCCGCCGGCAACCAAGTCATGCCCCCGGTCGAATAGCTCGGCGGACGTGCGAAACCTCTGCAGGTATCTCTCGACGATGGTCTCCATAGTTGTTGCTCCGGAGGGGCGATTCGAGGGCCGGCGGGAGTGGTGTACGCGCCCTCCCAGGGTCTGTCGTAGGGCTCGGGGCGGCGGCGGGCTCGCGGAGAGCTCACCATCGTCCCGACCTTCTCCCGTCAAGGAGGAACACGTTGAAGAAGAGCGGTGTCGTCGTCCCCGCTAGTTGTCGGAGAGGGTAACGGCCCTGAGCTCGGGCGCGATCTCGTACTCCTCGAGCTGGTACGCTTCCTTGCGGTACACCTGGATACGGTAAGCGCCGAAGTCCGGCACGAGCATGTAGCCCTCGTCGTTGACGCGCACCGACCTGGGACTTCGAAACTTCTCCTGCTGTTCCAGGTTGGACATCTCCCGCAGCCTCTTGTTGCGCAGCATGTTCGGCAGTACCTGGAGGGCAGACTTGGACAGGGTAGCGTTGCCGACGAACTTCTGAACGTAGACGCCGTCGGGGTTGAAGAGCTGGACTCGGTCGTTCCCCCTGTCGCACACGTAGATGTCGAAGTCCGCATCCACAGCTATCCCGGCAGGACGGTTGAACTCACCATCACCGCTCCCTGACCGCCCGAAGCCGAGGATGAAATCCCCGTCCGGACTGAACTTCTGCACACGGTCGTTGCGCCAGTCCGAGACATACACGTCGCCGTCATCGTCCACGGCGACGCCCCAAGGCATGTTGAGCTGGCCGTCGCCGCTCCCGTACTCGCCCCACCTCTGGATAAACCGACCGTCTCTGGTGAACTTCTGAATACGGTGGTTCATCGTGTCGGAAATGTAGATGTTCCCTTCGAGGTCGAAGGCGAGCCCCGAGGGTGCGTCGATCTCCCCGTCCCCGCTACCGTGCTTCCCCCACCGGTTGACGATGTCACCCCGGCGATCGACCACCGTCACATTGTGCAGTAGCTCATCCGTGACATAACAGTTCTCATCTCCATCCGCGATAACTTGGGTGGGCAGGCAGTCTTCCCCATCTTCCCCAAGACTTATTCCAGAGTAGCCGTTCGGTGCCTCGTCGGCTTCGTATTGGAGCAGCTCGTCGTCGAAATGGACAATACGGAGTGAGCCGCCACCAGCGGACGACAGGAGGTAGATGCGGCCCTCTTTGCCGAACGCCAGATCGACGGCGAAGTCGGTCATCTTCTTGCGGCCGATGGTCTTGTGATACGGGAATCCAGCGCGAAGCATCGCGTGCGGTCTGGGCATCGTCGCTACCTCCGGCCTTTCTCAGAGGGGGAACTCTAACCGAACGCTAGTTGAACTGGTACTCCCTTGTGGAAACGATTAGCTGCAGCATCTTGGCGACACGCGCCTCGCTGGCGGCTCGCTCCTCGTCGCTCCCAAACCTGACGTCGCCCTCTGGCTCCGCGTGGGCGACCAATCGCATGCGAGTCTCGCCGTCCACAACGACCGGGCCGGCCAGATCTAGGCATCTCTCGACGAACTCCCGGGGCCGCAGGGACCCGCCATCGGCGGCGAGCCTGTCGACGATGGCCTGTATCCCTGGCTGACTCGTCTCGCGGACCTCATCGACGGCGAAGTTGATCCGCTCGTTTAACGTGCCGCCGTCTATCCACTCAGGGCCCGTGTGCCAGCCCTCGACGGTCAACGGGTTGTAGAGCGTCTGTCCCATCCCCGTGGCGACGCCCGAGTAGCGCTTGACACTCGGGTGAAGCGACTTGTGCGTGCCGGTCAGCTTGAGCACGCCGGTAACAAGCTCGGTCGGGCTCTTCACTCTCTTGAAGCGGGCCTGCTTGAAGAATTCAGAGTTGAAGAGCACGGACAGGATATGTCTGAGGTCGCCGTCGGACTCCAGGTACGCTTGAGTCAGAGTATCGATGGCTTCCGGGTCCAGCGGTGGCAGCTCATTCCATGATGCGACGGCGGGCTCGTCGGCGACGAAGAAGGTGTACAGGTGACGCGAGATGAACCTGGCGGCGGCCGGCTGGCTGACGATGATGTCGACGATATCTTCGCCGTTCAGGTTGCCGGTCTCCCCCAGGAAGCTCTTCTCCCCCTCGTCGTGTTCCTCCTCACGGTACACAAAGTGGGAGCTGTATTTGCCAAACGGCGATGTGCCAGGAACAGGCTGCTGGAAGCTCCAGCCGGTGAAGGCACGCGTGCACTCTTTGACGTCATCCTCGGTGTAGTTGCCCACTCCCATCGAGAACAGCTCAAGCAGCTCGCGTCCGTAGTTCTCGTTGGGTTCCACGCTGTTGTTCTCGTTGTTGTCCAGCCAGAAGATCATGGCGGGGTCTTTGGAGACCTCGGTCAGCATCGTTCGGACGTTCGACAGTGCGCTCCGACGGAACATGACGATCTGGGCCTGACCGGGCTGAGGGCTGTTGGACTTTGATGTCCCAGTGGCGAGCACGTGGTGCCAGAACAGAGTCATCTTCTCATTGAGCGGGCGCCCCGTGTTTATCATGCGGTACACCCAGAGGTCCCTGGTGGCGCTTCCATGGGATCGGTCGTAGCGGTCGAGTATGTCTTCGTCGACGTCCGGAAACCGCTCGGGATGTACGAGGTCGGCCACTACCTCCTCGTAGTCCTTGGCAGCCAGCGCTTCCAGCTCGTCGCGCGACGCCCCGAACCCGGCGCGTCGCATCAGGTGGGCTAACAGGTCGATGTCGCCGTCGGGCATGGTGCTCCTCCAGTAGGGCGGGTCAATCGCCATTATACAGCAGCGCCGTTCGCTGAAAGCCACATCCGTTGTCCGTCCGGCACTTCGGTAAGCTCAGGCCTGGCTCTGATCTTCTCGAAGCCACGACCTTGGCCTCTGTGCTGGCTGACGCGGCTCACCTCGAACGGAGCTTGGGTAAACTTGACCGGCGCCCCCTACCCGTTCGGCCTGAGCCTGTCGAAGGCCCCGGCCTCACCCGATCGTACCTCACCCGATGGTATGGTTCGACAAGCCCGTCCTGAGCGGAGTCGAAGGGCACACCGCGCGAACGGCGCATGGGATCTAGCTCGCCAGCACCGCTCGCAGTCGGTCCGCGACCACGCGCTCCTGTCCCGGGTGCATGGTATGGAAACTCAGGGTTAGCTTGCGGTCCTTATCGCCGCCGACAAACACGCTGGGGCTCCCTTCGCCTAGCTCGCTCATGGCCTGCTCGCCAGTCTTGCCCACTACCCCCGGGTCGAAGTTCACCTCCAGACTCGGCCCGGTCCGGGAGTCAGCGTGGCGCACCGCGGCTGATACCGACGGCAGGCCCTGAAGCCGCTCCTGGATGACGCCTGCCATCGCTACGTAGCCCTCGAATCGCAGGTTGTGGTCCATCTCGAACCACTCCCGCATCGCCGTTACCAGGCCGATGACGGCCTGCCGGTCGACCTTCATCGGGCGGCCGATGCCGCGCGGGCGGTCGCCGGTCTGGGCCGCCACGAACCCCTGCCGCGACACCGCCTCCACGAGGTCCTTTCGACCGCAGGCGAACCCCGTCTGGGACGGCGCGCCGAAGTACTTGCCGGCGAAGCAGGCCAGATCGGCCGACTGCGCGGTGCTGCGGAAGTACTCCAGAGGGTAGTTCTGGGATGCAGCGTCCAGAATGACCGGCACGCCGGCCTCGTTGGCCATGCGCCGGGTCTCCTCGATGGACGGCACCGCCTCGAGGAGGTCTGTGCCGCCTTTGATCAGGTAGCAGACCGCGGCGGTGTCGGAGCCGATCGCCTCCTCCAGCTCCGCCGACGAGCAGCCGTTTTCGTCGCCTATCCAGACCAGCTTCCCGCCGGGGGCCTCGTAGTGTCGGTCATAGAAGAAACGCTGCTTCCTGAAGATTACGAACTCGGTCTTCATGCCTGTGGTATCGGGTAGCCGTCCGATGCGCTCCTTATCACCTCCGGCGATGCAAGCGGCAGCGGATAAGGTGGTGGCGGCGGCGCACCCCGATGTGATGTAGGCGGCCTCCACTCCAAGAAGCCCGGCGACGAACTCGCCGGACCTGTCCATGAGCTCATCCATGTGGACGTAGTACTCGTTGGCCTCCTCCATCGCCCGAATGACCGACGCCGCGGGGTTGGAACCTCCAAGGTGGGTCTTGTTCGCGGTGGCGTTGATCATGGGGTTCACACCGATCTGTGTGTACACGTTGTCGCTGGTACTGGCTGCCATCATGCCTCCTGCTGGAAAAAATGGCCGTAGAGACGCAAGGGCTATTATTCCGTTTATGTCTCTCGTGTCAAGCGGGTGTCGAAATACGCAGATGGTACAATTCCAACCTGTGAGGCGAACATTGCTTGCGGAGATAGATGTGATGGGCACCGTTGGACATCGAGCGGAGGGGCCGCTCTCTCCCGTTAGAAGCTCGGGAACCCGAGCTGCCAGAGCGTTGCTCGTGGGCCTTCTGCTGGCGGCGTCGCTGACGGCATGCGGCCTGATAGGCGGCGGTGAGGAGGCATTGGCCGAGGGGGAGCTGTCCGAGGTCGACCAGCTCAAGCTGGACGTAGATGTGGCCGAAAAACAGACATCGGCCGAGCGGGTGAGGGCCGCCGGACTTCAGGGCGAGATCGCCGGGCTAAAGAAGCAAATCGCGGACGCGGCAGCACAGGACGCCTCGGGGCTGATAACGCTTGAGCGGGCGCGCCTGGAGGTGATCCGGCACGCGCAACAGAACCTCACCGTATATCCCGCCGAGTACCAGAGCGTCTCACTGGTGTGGGAGGTATTCAGCGCTGAAGAGAAGGATGAGTTCTTCTACGTCACACTGACCTATCGCCCTTTCGGCGAATTCTCAGGACAGGAAGGCCTTGAGGAGTTCCTTGTGGATAAGAACGGCAAGATCGAGCTGAGGCAGATCCTCGAGTTGCCCGACGCTAAGGGAACGCCCCGGGTAAAGCTCACGGAGGAACCCAAGCCCGCCGAGGGCTAGACCGGCTCCCCGCGCGGGTACGTCACGTGAATCTCGACGTGGCGGATAACCGGGTCGGCGGCCAAGCGCGGATCGCGAGCGACTAGCCGGACCCGCACCTCCTTTACGGCCGCGACCTCCCGGGGTCCGAGCGACCATACCAGCCAGGTATTCTCGTCCACGTCTGAGGGGTCCTCGTGGTCAACTTCCGCTGCGCTGGTTACGGTGGGAGCGCCCAGGACCTCGCCGTCGAGCCGGACCTCCAACTCATCGGCGGTGGAGAAGCGCTCAATCTCCATCGTTAGCTGAACGAGTCGGCCTTCCGCCGGACCGACGCTCTCCTCGCTAAAGGGCACGCGGAATGTCGGCCCGTCGCCGGCTATCGTGCGGTAGAGGGTTACAGGGGTCTCGGCATAGATTCGGTCGTTGTGGTCGACACCCGCCCGCAGGCTTCCCCTGGGCGCCTTGACCCCGTGGACGGCAGCGTACACCATGTCGTGCCGTTTCAGCGTGTCGGGGGAGCCGATTGTTGTAAGCAGGCCTCGCTTCGTGGTGTCGGTGGCGTGCCAGTTGAAGACGTACATCCCATCAGCCCCACGTCCCCAGAACTCGGCCGCGGTCCCGCGAAGCCAACCGTCCCGCCACGCGTTGTGCGACATCGTACGCCGCGACCGGAGCCGAAAATCTGTGTCGAGCCCGGGGTAGAGCTTGATCCCTCTTCCATCCAGGAGCTGAGCAAAGCCCTCCATATCCACCCCTGGGTCGGTCCCTGAGCACCCCGCCGGAATGACGATGTCGCACAGGCCCTCATCAGCCCAAGACTCGATGTCGTACCCGATTCTTCGGCAAGACTCCAGGGTGGCGGCGACGCGCACGGCCAGGAAGAAGGGCCGGCCTCGCTCGTTGGCGATTCTGTCCGTGAGGCGTCGGACGGAGCGTTGCAGGTCGGTAAGTGCGTACCTGAGGCGATATGCGTCGTTCTGAGGGAGGTGGAATGCGTGCCTCTGCCAGTCAAGCTCCAGTCCGTCCCATTCGGCTAGCCGGCACGCCTCCGAGATGTGGTTGAGCTGTAGGGCTCGCACCTCGGGTATCGCCATGTTCCAGGATGTCGACACCCACGCCGGGGCGTCGTTGCCAAGGCACCACTCAGGGTGGTCCTTGTGTACCTGGGTGAGGCCGCTGGAGACGGTAGTGGCCATGTCCTCCGGCGTCATCGGCTTGCGGAATGAGCTCATCCACCACGTCGGGTCGCTATGGGAAGTCTCGCCGCCGGCCCCGACGGACCACAGGTGATTGTCGTTCATCCGGACAGAGGCGAAGACGTCTACGCCAAGATCGTGCCCCCGGCTGACGAGGGCGGCGTAGGGGTCCTCGCCGCGTTCGAACATGGCGCGGAGGCTCTCGGCCCTGCGCATCCCCCAGACGGTCTCGTAGACACGCCCAACCGAGTCGCCGACCACCGGCATGGTGTCGGAGGGCCACTCGGCCTCGTGCTCGCCGACGCACCAGAAGTGGGCGCCAACCTGGGTGCCGTCGATGGGCGCGTAGACCTTGTGGAGGAACTGCTCCTGAGACTGCGGATACTCGGAGTAGCCGACGGGGTTCCCATCCCAGTTGTAGATGATCCCGTATGCCGGCGGCGCTTCTCTCATGAGAGGGGAATTCACCGCCGAGAGCGCGGAGGGCGCCGAGGAATCATTGTTATGGAGCCTCCGCGATCTCTGCGTTCTCGGCGGTTAAACATCTTTGTACCGGCCGATCTGCTGGGCGTACCACTCCTCACCGTGGACCTCCTTCTTGTTCCACATGCGGCCCGGTATGGGAATGATTCTCAGGCTCCTGTCTTGCAGCGGGAGCCTAACCGGCGCGTGTCCGCGTCTGTGCGACTCGCGCATGGCGATGGCCATCTCCAGCACCTTGCGGCCGTTGTCACCGCTGCCACCGGAGTCGACTCCCGTTTCGAGCGAGTCGATAACGCGCTGCACCGTGGCTACCTGCCGGGTGCCAACCTGCTCCCAGCCCTCCTCGTCGCGGGTCCCGGGCCCACCCCGGCGGACGGGGCCGTCGGGGAGGATGCCCTCGACCTTCTGGAGCGATGCAGACGTGGGGAGATCCGTCCCCTCTGCCGTCTTCCGAAGGCTAAGGTGCTGGCCGTCGCTATGGAACACGCCCCGGCTGCACAGCACCTCGAACCCGTTTCGGGCGTTGGGGTCACGGTGAATGAAGGCTTCGACGCCGTTAACGAACCGCACGTACCCCGCCACCCCCTGGTCGTGGTCGCTGGCGGGGTCGCCTGCCACCCAGCCGACGTCGGCGTCACCGGCGAACATCCTCATCAGGCTGAACACCTGGCACCCGCCGCCCGACATCTGGGTGCCGCTGCCGGAGTGAAAGGTCATACCCCGTAGCTCGCCCACCTCACCTGAGGAGATGGTCTCCCATGCCTTCCGGTACTCGGGCAGATTTCGCTCCAGGTCCCCGGACGCGAGCTTGATTCCTCGCGACTGGCACGCATGCACCATCTGGTCTGCGTCTTCCAGCGACGTGGAGATTGGTTTCTCGCAGCAGATCGCCTTTACGTCGGCCTGGGCGCACCCCAGCACGACCGACGGATTGATATTCACCGGTAAGATAGCCGATGCGATATCGATCTTCTCTTTCCTGAGCATCTCCTGGTAGTCGCTGTACCCGCGGGAAAGTCCAAATCGCTTCCGGAAGAGCTCCAGGTTCTCGGGGTCAGGGTCAGCGGCGGCGACGACCTCCGCGGCGGGATTGAGCATGTACGCGCGGGCGTGCTCGGTCCCTTTGCGCCCGCAGCCTATCGCGGCAACCCGGTATGTCGTTTGTGTCACTGCGTTCCTCCGGCGCCTTTTCCAGCTAGCTGGGGCTGAGTTTCGTCAGCGTCTTCTTGCGGCGCTCGGAGGAGGTCGGTGACCTGCCCGAGCGGCGCCGCTATGCAACCGCAGTCGCGCACCCGTTTATCGGGGCCGACCCCATGTGGTCGCCCGTTTCACTGGATAAGGACAAGCCACTAGGCTACCTCCCCGGCCCGGACGCCTGCCTCGTCCAGACGGCGCTTCGCTTCCGCGTATACCTCGTCGGTTAGCGGGCCCGCATGCACCGCGGCGACGTTTTCCTTCAGATGCTCGGGGTTTGTGGTGCCAACGATGTTGCTGTTGGTATGCGGATGGCTCAGCGTGAAACGCACCATGAACGCGGTGCGGCTTTCGCCTTCAGCGCGCAGTTCGTCGAGGCCCGCTTCGTCGAAGCTTTTCCACTGAGCTGGGCTCCCCTTGCCTATTCCCGGCTCTCCAAGTGCCGCCCCGCCGCGGATCACGATTCCCGCGCCCGCCTCGGCAGCCCTGGTTAGCCAGGCCTCGTGGTCGCGGTTGAGGGCTGAGTACGGGAGCTGGTAGACATCGAAGGCGTCCCACTCCAGGAACGTGGGCAGGTGAGGCAGGTTGGTCGAGTGGCCTATCCACCGCACCTTGCCCTGCTCGCGCATATCTTGGAGTGCCTCTACCAGACCTCCGCTTTCGCAGTCCTCCACGCTGGCTCCGTGCAGCTGCATCACGTCGATGTAGTCGCGCTTAAGCCGGCGCAGGCTCTCGTGGAGGTTTTCGAAGACATTGTCCCTGGTCCAGACGTGTCCGCGCCATGAGCCGCCGCATTTGGTCGCCAGGTAGAACTCGGAGTTGCGGTGCGAGATATACCTGCCGATTAGCTCTTCGCTGTTGCCATAGTCGTCGGCGGTGTCGATGTAGTTTATGCCTGCGTCGAGCACCGCGTTAAGAATGGCCTCGCGCTGCCGGTTGTTCATGGACTTGCGGTGCCCGGCGCCATAGCCAAGGCGGGTGACGGTCAGCCCTGTTCGGCCGAGGACGGCGGTGGGGACTGGCTCTTGCATTCTCTCTGTCCCCTCCCGTTTCTGTTGTCGGCGTAATGGTACCCGCAGTGCAACGGGTTAGTCCATTGCAGTCTTGGGCTCACGTAATAAGCATGAGGGCGAAATGCTGGTGATTGCTGATGTCGGCCCAGGACTCGCCCGCTCTCTCTAGTTCCCTCCCGCAAGAGGAGGGAGAACGGGCGGAAGGAGCCGGCGACCGGGCAGGGTCGCCCCATGACAGGGCGCGACCGGGAGGAGCAAGGCGAGCGAGGTCTGAGCGGTAAGCCGAGGAGTGGGCGGCCGGGCCGCCCCTACAGAGGGGCCGCTAGGGCGCCCGATTCATGATTTAGGGGAACTTGGAGAAGTCGTAGCCTTCCTTGCAGATGCAGTCGAGCAGAGCGGGTTGGCCGGTCTTGGTTATCTCTACTGCCTTCTCCAGAGCGGGCACGAAATCCTCTGGACGCTCGATGCGGCTGCTCCAGGCGCCGAGCGCCTCGGCGACCTTGGCGTAGTCGCCGCCGCTTTTGAGGGAGTCGTACTTCTCAGATGAGACCGGCTGCGTCTTTCGCTCGATGGCCATGATCTGGTTGTTGAAGACGATAGTGAGGATGCCAATCTTGTTTCTCGCCGCCGTTTCGATGTCCATGCCCACCATGCCGATTGCGGCGTCGCCCATGATATTCACGCACAGCTTGCCGGGCTCGGCCAGTTTGGCGCCCATGGTGATGCCCAGGCCGTAGCCTAGCTGTGTCGACTTCCCCCAGCCCATGTAGGTGCGCGGGGCCACCGTCTCCCAGAAGGGTATGATCTGGTCCCTCGGGCTGCCGGCGTCGTGGGTGACGATCGTGTTGGCGCGGTCTACGTTGTGCATCAAGTCCCAGATAATGCGGTACTGGTTGATGGGGACCTCGTCGGAGGTGAGCTGCGGCATCCACTCGTCCAGCCACCGCGCCTTCTCCGCCTGCACCTCGGGGGCGACGTCGCGCTGCTCCCGGCGGCCAGCGCCGCTCGTCTGCTCCTTGATCTCAGCGATGAGCGCCTGCAGCACCAGCCTGGAGTCGCCAACCAGGGAGTAGTCGGCGCGGTAGTCCTTGTTGATGTCGCCGGGGTCGTTGGTCGAGTGCACCATCACCTTTCCGTCCTCCGGCACGGCCAGCGCGTAGCTGGACCGCGTGAGGCTGGCGCCGATGGCGAACACGAGATCAGCCTTGTTGAAGAAGTGCCACACGGCGCCGGTCGTGGCCCCGGACGCGGCGCCCAGAGACAAGCGGTGGTCTTCCGGAAACCCGCTCTTGCCAGGCATGGTCGTCATCACGGGGGCCTGAAGCAGCTCGGCGAACTCCTGGAGCTCGTCCCACACCTCGGCGTAGAGACAGCCTTGCCCTGCGTGCACTACCGGGCTATCGGCATCCAGGAGCACACGCGCGACCTGTTCTACCTCGGCAGGACTGGGTGCGGTGGTGTTGCCTTCGACCGGCGTGTAGTCCAGATCTCCGTCGAACTCCTCGTCCCAGATGTTGCGTGGGACCTCCAGCAGGACAGGCCCGCCCTTCCCGGTGCGAAGCTGGTAGAACGCTCGCCGCATAAGCAGAGGGATGCGCTCCACGGCGTTCATTTCGGCCTGCCACTTGGTCACGTTGCCAAAGTTCTCGACCGCCCTGAAGTTCGGGCTGACGAACGCCTTGGTCTGGGGTTCACCACCCGGTATGAGCAGGACAGGGACGTTGTCCGAGAAGGCCTGCGCGGCGCCCGGGAAGGCGTTCTCGGTGCCCGGACCGTGCTGCATGGCAAAGACGCCCAGACGCTTTCCGTTGGTCGTTCGGCTGAAGCCGTCCGCAATCGCCATCCCCACGCGTTCCTGTCTGCACAGGATGGGACGGATGTCGACCTTTGCGCAGGCGTCGATCAGAGGGGTCATCGGGTAAGCGGCGAGAAACTCGGTCCCCTCCCTCTTCAGAATCTCGGCTATGAGGTCGACGCCTTTCAATTTCTTCCGCCTCCTACGTTTTCTCGAACGCGAAGGGCGGGTTTGAAACCCGCCCCTACATAGGCCACGTGCGCACTGTATGCCTTGCCGTAATCAAGACCCGCCCGAATCCGCGACGCTATCGTTGCCTGTTCTGGAACTCCTTCATCTTCTTCATCGTGAAGCCGGGCTTGCTTACGAAGTCGAACAGCTCTTTCTCACGGTCCCGTATTTCATGCGCCTTTTGAAGGACCACCCCCGGATCTATCCCGGCAGGTACTTTGACGCATCCATCCATGTCAGCAATCAGTAGCTCTCCCGGAGTGATGCGTAGCTGTCCGGCGGTGACCGACTCGTTGAAGCGCAAGAGATTGAATACGCCGTGACCCGGTACGAGTCCAGACCCCCACATGGGAAGCCCAACAGCCTTGATACCCATCAGGTCGCGCACTGAGCCGTCGACGATGACGCCCGTGACGCCGAGGGCCTTGTGACGCGCAGCCATGCCGTCTCCGAAGGAGGCGCCTCGCCCAGGTCGGGAGTCGACGTCCTTCATGACGGCGACCATCTGCGTCGGCGTGTCCTCCATTGCAATATAGTAGTCGTCCCACGGTATCGGCACCGAATCAGGGTCGTTCGTCGTCACCTCGGAGGTGACGGCGTACCCGACGGCGCGACCTAACTCGGGCAGCAGGGACCTGATCTCGGGCCCGGTGTAGTTTTCCGGCATACCGCCCTGCTCCTCCAACTCCGTGCCGCCCTGAGTAGCGCCCTGGCTCTCGATGACGGCATTGAACAGGGTAGCGGTATCGAACTCCTTCAAGCCTGCGAGAACTTCGCTCGACGCGTAATCCAAGTGATCGCTCCTTTCGTGGCGGCATCGCCGAGACCCCCTTGGTCCGAGGTACCAGCGCGCCGATTATAGCTTCTAGTCGCCCTGCTGTTTCCTCCGCCCGGCGGCCCACTTCAGTCCCCGCCAGGCGTCCCATCCTACACCTCCACCGGCCGCGGGCCTCGTGAAGACTCGGGTGACCATCCCCACAATCTCAGCCATGCTCTCCTGAGTCTTTCCAAGAGACTTTAGGACCGCAGACGTTTTGCGGTAGAGCACGAATCCCAAGAGGGGTCCTACCACCAGGAGAATCAGAAAGAGGATATCCCTTGCTATGGTTAGGACAGTCCTAGGGTCGTCCACGAGGGTCCTTTACGAGCGCAGTGGCGCTTAGCGCGGTGGCGCTCGGCGTAATATAGCACAGAAGGTCGAGGCCTACGGGATTGCTTTTGGCGCACGGCGTCAGCGCAAGATTCCGGGGCGGCAACGAGTACGGAGAGCACGTCGCAACGCGCCCTGCAACTATGCGAGGTGCGCTATCACGGATGGTGGGTCAGGACTGCGCGGCGTGCAGCAACTGCTCTATTTCCGTAGCATAGGAATCGCCGGGCTTCAGGCCGGCCAGCGCGTTCTGCCGCTCGCTGATCAGCACCTGCGTGATCTGCCTCAGCCGCCGAGCCATGATTATCGAGAGGTCCCGAATGACCTTATACCCAGTATCGTGGTTCTGGTCCAGGACCCTTCGCAAGAGCTTGGAGTCCATGCGGACCAGCTTGCTCGACTGCCACGCAACCGCGGATAAGGTGTATCGGTGCGGCGCCACCAGCGCTGACCATCCGACTACTTCACCCGGCCGGCACATCGCTATGGTCGTCCTTCGAGAGTGCCTGCCGTGAGGTGCGCGCACACCCTTCTGCAAAGCTATCTGCCCTTCCGCGACGAGGTAGAGATTCGAGGCCTCACGGCCCTCCGCGAAGACCATGCCGTCTTCTACTACGGCGAACCGGAAGCATAGCGGAGTGAAGAGCGAAAGCTCCTCCGGCGTCAGACCCTCGAACAACTCGTTTTCCGCCAGGGTCCTGGAGTCGTCGGGCGGCTGTCGCTTCACTCGGTACCTCCGCTCCCGACCGGTTTGCCTGAGAGCGAGATGCGCATCCCAGGTCAGGGACTCAGTTATCCTGGCCCGCTACCGCGGCGCTCAGGACGTCCACAGCGCCATCGTCGAGGTCTTGCGGGCGCACGATCTCGACCTCGACCGGCGAACGGTGCTTCAAGCGTCCCGCGATGCTGGGCTTGAACAGTTTTGCGAGTCCCTTTCGGTCATATGTGTGCATGAGGACGAGGTCTACTGCGTCCTTGTTCAGATAGTGGGATATCCCTTCTAGCACGGAGGGAGCGGCAACAATAACGCTTGTGAACCGTTCGGGGTCGCCGCCCGCACCTTCCACCAGACCGCGCAGGTATGTGAGCGGCAACTGTTGAGGAGGCGGAGGGCACCAAGCGCAGGTGACGGGTGGAATGTCGACGAAGATGTCCACCCGGCCCTCCGCGACCGACGGGATCACGTGCAGCAGGACAACTTCACTGCCTTCATCAAGTGCGCCGAGGAGTCCGTGGAAAAGCCGCTCGGCACCGGGGGACCCGTCGAGCGGCACCAGTACCTTTTCGTAAGTCACCCGGCCACTCATCGTCGTAATCAGCGGCTTTCCTTGGACGGAGGTCGCGATGCAGGCCCGGGGGTGAGCAACCACCGGCCTATCGGCAGTGGTGATCTCGGACCGTTTCCCGATATAGGGTGAGAATATCCATACGCATCCGAGATGTCAACATCGTTCGAAGTCTCACAATTGATGCCGTCTAGCTGTTGCGGCCAACACACCGAACACAGGCGTTTACCACACCCTCTCACCGTCGTTTCGTCGCCCATCGTCCTCTCAGCGCAGAAACCGCCAGACTGGTTCCTGCGCGCCGCCACATATCGCAATAGTGTGAGCATTATTTCATGAAATCATATCTTTGTGATATCCATCACGATCTCGATTCGTCGGAATCATGCCTACGATTTCCGGCCTTCGTCTCACCTATCGTCTCTGTGTAACTCGTAGGCTCAATCGTAAGCTAGAGGGGCGGATATGTCTTATTTCGTCATATAGCGTGCGGCGATATTAGTAATCTCCCGCCAGGTCCTGGATCAGGGCCGGAAAAGCTTGACAGCAGTTTCGCGCCCATGATATCGTTAACTTTGTCCCAAGGAGTTGAGCCAAATGCTCAAAGCCGGGGAGCCGAAGCCGGGCAACCGGCGGAGGGTCCAGGGCCGAGAGCAGATAGGCAGGATTCCTTGGGGCGCCTCTTTTTACGAGTCCCCGCCCTCCTGCCTCAGCACCCCGATGAAGGGCAGGTTGCGGTACATCTCCTGGTGGTCAAGACCGTAGCCGACAAGGAACTCGTCCGGCGCATCGAAGCCGACGTACCTGATAGGGACCTCGGCGAGACGCCTCGCCCCTTTGTCTAGCAGCACACCCACCTCCAAAGAGGCCGGGGACTTCGACCTAAGGTGTTGCAGCACCAGATTCAGGGTTAATCCGGTGTCTACGATATCTTCAATGAGGATGACGTCCTCCCCGGCGAGGTCCATGTCCAGGTCCTTCGTGATCCTCACCCCCGATCCGCTTCCAGCCCCGTAGCGCGAGATGGTCATGAAGTCCACCCCGACGGGAAGGGAGATCTCTCTCATTAGATCAGCGACGAAGCACACCATCCCGCGTTGGACTCCCACGAGGATGGGGCGCCTCCCCTTGTAGTCCTCGGATATCTGGCGCCCCATATGGGCGACCCGCTGTGAGATCTGACGGGTGGTGAACAGGACCCGGTCGATTCCAGTGACCTCGGCCCCCGCCAGAGGGCCGAATCCGTACTTCGCCAACAGTCGGTGGAAGTCGCGCCTGTAGAGCAGCTTTATGTTCAGCTCCGGGTAGATCTCACGGAAGCGGCGTATCTTGCGGTTCTTCTCAGTGACGAGGCTCTGCTTCATGGTGGTTAGCTCGACGTACATGTCGAGGTCCCGCAGGAAGAAGTCCGGTGTAAGCATCTCGACCACTCGGTCGCCGTCCCAGCGGAGGGGGAAAGACTGCGGTTCGTAGCTCCACCGCAGGCCGTAGAAGTCGAGGATGTTGGCAAACTCGGCCTCGCTGGGGTGGGCGAAGTCAGGAGTATCGCTCGCTGGTCTCAAACCTGGTCACGCCTTTTTGACCGCGGCGCTCAAGGGTAAAACCCCGCCGCTAGTCACCCTCATGAGAGCGGAGCGCGGACCTCAACTAGGCGCCGCCTCCGAGCTGCCTGTCGAGGTTAAACGCCGCGCTAATAAGGGAAAGATGCGTGAAAGCCTGTGGGAAGTTGCCGAGTGCCTCGCCGGCGGAGCCGATCTCCTCGGAGTACAGGCCGAGGTGATTTGAGTAACCGAGCATGCGCTCGAAGATAAACCGGGCATCGTCGAGCCTCCCTGAGCGCGTAAGCGCCTCCACCAACCAGAAAGTACAGATCGAGAAGCTTCCCTCTTCCTGCCCATCGAGGCCGTCCTTCGCCGCCTGGTCGACGTCGTACCTATATACGAGGCTGTCACTGGTAAGGTCGTTGTAGACGGCGTCGATGGTCGAGAGCATCCTGGGGTCCGTCGGCGACACGAAGAAGACCAGGGGCATCATTAGCTGGGCCGCGTCGAGCACCTCCGAGTCGAAGTACTGGACGAAGGTCTTTCGGCGGGGACTCCAGCCGCGTTGCATGATAGCTTCGTATATCAAGTCTCGCTCTTTCAACCACTTATCGCGATTGGCAGGGAAGGAACGTTTCTCAGCTAGCCTGAGTGCGCGATCGAGGGCGACCCAGCACATGAGCTTGGAGAAGACGAACTGCTGGCGGCCTCCTCGGACCTCCCAGATCCCCTCGTCGGGCTGCCGCCAGTTCTCGGCCACCCAGTCCACCATCCGCCTGATCTGAGTCCAGAGGTCATACGAAATTGGCGAGCCGTACTTGTTATACAGGTAGATCGCGTCCATCAGCTCGCCGTATATGTCCAGCTGCAGTTGGTCTTGTGCCCCGTTACCGACCCGCACGGGCTTCGACCCCCGATACCCGTCCAGGTGGTCGAGCGTCTCCTCGTCGGTGATGCGGGTCCCGTCCAAGCGGTACATTATCTGGGGAGTTCCATCCTCAGGAAGCTCGCTGATCCTAGCCTCAATCCAGTGCATGAACTGGCCCGCCTCCTCCGTTAGCCCGATGCGCATGAAGGCGTACAGGGTGAAGGCGGCATCTCTCAGCCACGTGTAGCGGTAGTCCCAGTTACGAGAGCCGCCGATGGCCTCGGGCAGGCTGCAGGTGGGCGCGGCAACAAGAGCGCCGGTGGGCGCGAATGTGAGCAGCTTGAGTGTAAGCGCAGAGCGGTGCAGCATCTCCCGCCAGCGCCCCGTATAGGTGCAGCGGTTTATCCACTTACGCCAGAACGCGATCGTGAACCCGAAGAGGCGTTCGGCGTAGTCGTCGTTGAGGGCCAAAGGAACGCCGTCTACGTCATCCATTAGACCCAGCGCCATGCATACCGATTCGCCCGCGGAGAGCTCGAATTCTGCGATCACACCGCCTTTGTAGACGTGAAGGTCCAGGTCCTCAGGCAACGATAGGCCCAACCTCGTGCCGTCATCTGATTCGAACACTGGGCCCATCTCGGTCCTGACGATCTGATGGCTGTTGCGAGCGTAGTTAAACGCCGGGTAGCACTCCATCCTCATCTTCCTGGTGCCACGCACACCCGTGACTCGACGGACGATAAGCGGGTTATGAGGGCGGCTTGTTCCGCCAATCAGTCCGCTGACCGGCATGAAGTCCTCCAGGAGCGCCACGCCGTCCTCGTTCGAGAAGTAGGTCATCAGAACGTTGGTCTCAGGGTGGTAAAGCTGGCGGTTTATCTCCTTTCCCACGCCTGACACCCGGAAATGGCCGCCCTTCTTGTCGTCGAGAATGGAGCCGAACACGCTTGGGGAGTCAAAGTGTGGAAGGCAGCACCAGTCGATCGACCCGTCCTGGGCCACTAGGGCCACAGTGTGGAGGTCTCCGATGATGCCGTAATCCTCTATCGGCTTGTAGCTCACGGGGCTCCTGCTGCTAAGTCGGCAAGATTGTAACGTTTCACGCCGCTATGTCACAACGTGAGGTGCGCACAGTCTGAAAAAGCAAAGCCACCGCCGGTGAGCGGTGGCTTTTACGATGTACTCTGGGGCCGGGAACCTTAAGTACCTTGATGGCCAGGTCGTCCCGCGATCGGTCCGACCTCTACAGGATAGATATATGAGGCCTAGCCCTTGGCCGCCTTATTGAGCTCAGCGCCTGCGGTGAATCCAACCCGTCGGTGGGCCGGAACGGTAATAAGCTGGCCCGCCTGTCCGCCGCGAATCGGCTTTACTCTCCTGGCCTTGACGTTACGGATCGAAAAAGTACCAAACCCTGTCAGCACGACCTTGTCGCCGCTGCCCACGGCCTCTTGAACGCTACCCAGCACCGCGTTCAAGGCGGCTTCCCCCTGGGCCCTGGAACCACCCAGTTTCGTCGCAACTCTCGCGGCTAGATCGCTCTTCCTCAAAGTAGCCATGCGCTGTTTGCCACCCCCTTGTAGTGTTGCGCCTGATGTCGGCCCGATGGTATGTGCATTGCCCCTTGGTGTCAACCCCCTCAGGACCGGAAATGTGGAGCCGCTGTGGACAAGTCAATTCGCTCCTTAACGCGCCTGTCTTGCACCTCCGAGGAAGCCTAGCCCTCGCGGTATGGCGCGCCGAACGCGTTGCGCGGTATACTTGTCCAAGGCCTCCGACCTGCTCCCAAGTCAGCCCGGTTCGCAACGCCTGGTGACGGTCGTTCTGAAGCACCTCGAAAGCATCGAAGGACGAGGAGCGCCCGCTGCGTTTCGCGGCATGGTGGGCCGGGCGCAGAATGGACGGGGCCTGTGAGCCGCATCACCAAAGTCGCCTCAACGCGTTAACCCGAATCCACCGAAGGACGTCCTTGGGGACAGCCCTTGAAGAAGCCAGCGGGTGCTCCTCTGAATCTGGGATAATGGTTTTGGAACAGAAACCCGCCCGGAAACAAGGAGCACCCAATAGATGCTGCCACAGAACAAACCCGACCGTATCCGCATCCTCTTTGACGACCATCGCCTGGTGGCCAATGCCGGCCTGCTCCTGCCGGCCACCCTAGCCCGGCACCTGGGCCTGCGGGAACTCGTCGACCATCACCTTGACCTCGGCGGAGCGCCGGGACGGGCGAACACTGGGGACAAGATGCTGACGCTGGTCGCTTCCGCGCTGGCAGGCGGCGACTGCATCGACGACGCCGATGCGCTGCGCGCTGGTGGGACGGTTGGTGTTCTAGGCTGCGTGGTCAAGGCGCCATCCACCCTGGGGACCTTCCTGCGCAGCTTCCGGTGGGGGCATGTCCGTCAACTCGACCGCGTGAGCCGCCAGTTGTTGGCCCGGGCCTGGGCCGCTGGGGCCGGACCCGGCGACTCGCCCCTGACCATCGACCTGGACTCGACCATCTGCGAGACCTATGGACTGGCCAAGGAGGGAGCGCGCCACCACGGCTATACCGGCGCCCGCGGCTATCACCCGCTGCTGGCCATTGCCGCCGGCACCGGCGAGGTGCTGATGTCCCGGCTGCGCGAGGGCCGGGCCAACACCGCCCGTGGCGCCGCCCACTTCCTGCGTGAGACGGTGGGGCGGGTGCGCTACGGCGGGGCCAGGGGACAACTCACGGTGCGGGCCGACAGCGGCTTCTACGCCCACACTGTCGTTGCCGCCTGCCGGGAAATGGATGTCCGCTTCTCTATCACCATCCGCCAGCGCGCCAGGCTGCGGGATCTGATCGAGGCGATACCAGAGGAGGACTGGACTCCCATTCCCTACTGGATGGACGGCGCCGCCGATGTCGCCGAGACGACTTACACCCCGTTCCAGACCAAGCCGGACGCCGCGCCGGTGCGGCTCATTGTCCGGCGGGTGAAGCCGACGCCCGGTTCCCAGCTCGCCCTCTTCGCCAGATACAGCTATCACGCCTTCATCACCGACCGCGATGGGGAGACGCTGGAACTGGAGGCCGATCATCGCCGCCACGCCGAGGTCGAGAACGCCATACGCGACCTCAAGTACGGCGTCGGGCTGAACCACATGCCGTCGGCGCGCTTCGCCGCCAACGGCGCCTGGCTGGCGGTCCAGGTGATGGCGCATAACCTGGCCCGCTGGACGGCGCGGATTGGTCTGGGCGAGCGGACCGTGATCACCAAGACCCTCAGGCGGCGGGTCTTCGCTCTGGTGGGACGGATCACCCGCTCGGCGCGCCGCCTCACTTTGCATCTCCCCCGGCGCTGGCCTTGGGAAACCCAGTTCACTCGCGCCTTGGCCCGGCTGCAAGCCATTCCGTTCCCGGCCTGACGGCCAGCCTGCAACTGACCCAACGTCCCCGCAATCTCGCGCCACCCCGGTCGCGAGAGTCCCCTGCTGCGTATCCTCTCGCCTTCCCGCGCATCGCAACTCCCGCATAGGGCCTTAGGGGCCCTGTGCGGCCACTGAAGACCGCCCGCCGGCCTCCCATCTACCCCAAGACCCCAGGCCATCTCCCCTGTAGCTCCCTCACCCACCCCCTTCCGCTGCCCTCACGCCGTCCATCGGTGTCCTTCGGTGGATTCGGGTTAAGACCGCGTTAGAGCACCTGGAAGCTGAGCGGGAACGCTCGGACTCGCTCCTTCTCAACGTTCTGCCCGCGAGCATCGCCGACAGGCTCAAGAAGGATGAAGAGCCGATCGTCGACAGCTTCAGCGAAGTCAGTGTTCTGTTCGCCGACATAGTTGGATTTACCGATTATGTAAACCGTGCTTCACCTGTCGAGATGATCGACATGCTCAATCGCGTCTTCTCCGCATTCGATGAGTTGTCCGAGAAACATGGCGTGGAGAAGATCAAAACGATCGGCGACTCGTACCTGGTGGTCAGCGGACTTCCGGTCGAGCGCCCGGACCACGCCGAGGCCATTGCCGATATCGCGATCGACATGCAGGACGTCGTTGCCCGATTGAGGAACGATGCGTATCCTGACCTACGTCTGCGCGTGGGCGCGAACAGCGGACCTGTGTTGGCCGGAATCGTAGGAACGAAGAAGTTCATGTACGATATCTGGGGTGACACGGTGAACATCGCGGCACGCATGGAGTCTCAGGGAATCGAAGGCGAGATTCAAGTTACCGAGAACATCTATCTCCGGTTGCGCGCGGACTACGAGTTCCGACCCAGGGGCTTGATCGAGGTGAAGGGCAAGCAGGAGATGCAAACGTACTTGCTATTAGGTAGGCGGAAACGTGATTGAGTCTACGTGGGTATGGTAGTGATGCCTTCCTTGAACGCGGCTCGACTGCCGCTCATGGTCAGTGCCGTCCTCATGCTTCTTGCTCTTGGCAACGGGTGCGCAGAGCCAGAGGAAAAGGAATTTCGCATCGGCCTGGTCGCGCCTGTAACAGGTAACATCCCCCAGGTGGGTCTGTCGTCCGTTAACGCCGCGAGAATGATCGTCGAAGAGATCAACGAGGCCGGCGGACTGGATGTTGGCGGCGAAAGGTACAAGGTCGTTCTCCTGATCGAAGACAATGAGGACAAGGCGGACGTATCCGCCAGCAAAGTCCTCGCGTTAATAAACCAGCAGCAGGTGGCGGCTATCGTCGGACCGCAAGCGAGTCGGAACGCGATCCCGGCCTCCGTTGTCGCGGAACGGTTCAAGGTCCCGATGATCAGCCCATGGTCCACAAACCCTGAGACGACCCGGAACAAAGAGTGGGTGTTCCGAGCCGCTTTCATAGACCCGTTCCAAGGGAGAGCGCTGGCGAAATTCTCGAGAAGTGAGCTGTCGGCGGAGACGGTCGCTGTGCTGTTCGATGTGGCTAGCGAGTACAACAAGGGGCTTGCCGAAGAATTCGCGACGTCGTTTAAGGAACTAGGCGGAGAGGTTGTGGCCTACGAGTCTTACACGACTGACGCACCGAGTATTTCCAGCCAGCTGACACGCATCAAGAATAGTGCCGCCGAGGTCCTCTTCTTGCCAAACTACTACTCCGAGGTACCACAGCAGGTCCTTGAGGCCCGGGATGCCGGGATACGTGCCCAGATATTGGGCGGCGATACCTTCGGCAATATTCTCGTTCCGGACCGTGTCCACCTCGACGGAGCTTACTTCAGTGCACACTACGTTTCGACGGCGCCGGACGCGCTCGTGCAGCAGTTTGTCGCCAGATATCGAGCAGCTTTCGGCCAAGACCCGGATGACGTAGCAGCTCTGACGGCGGACGCGTTCGGCATCTTGTTCCAGGCCGCGAGAAGCCAGAAGAAGATTGGTGCCACCGCTATTCGAGACGGAATCGCAAACACTAAATTCTATCAAGGGATCACCGGCTCATTTCAATATGACGGCTTCACGGGGGACCCCGTCAAGAGTACGGTCTTGCTCAGGATCTCGGGCGGCGACGTCATTTTCCACTCTCGCATCGAGCCATAGATGCGTGGTTGGGTCAACAGGTATCCGATGGTAACGGCAACCCCCCCTAAACTGGCTCAGTTCGCCCTGTTGGGCAGCGTTGCGCTGGGTCTCCTTGTTCTCAGCGTCGGATGCGGTGAGCCAGAGCAAAAGGAGATCCGGATTGGTCTTATCGCGCCGATAACCGGGAGCATTCCAAATGTGGGCCAGTCTTCGGTCGACTCCGCGAATCTGTTCGTTAACGACATCAACGACAGCGGAGGGGTGGAGATTGGGGGCGAATTCTACAAGCTGGTCCTTCTGGTGGAGGACAACGAAGACAAAGCCGAAGTGGCTGCGAACAAAGCCCACAAACTCATCAACCAGCTGGAAGTTGTCGCCATCGTCGGACCCCAGGCGAGCCGGAACGCGATTCCGGCCTCAAACGTTGCCGAACAATTCAGGATACCAATGATTACCCCGGGCTCGACCAACCCTATGACTACTTTGAACAAGAAGTGGGTTTTCCGGGCGACCTTCATCGACTCGTTCCAGGGGTCGATACTGGCCGGCTTTTCCAAAGAGCAGCTCGGAGTTGAGAAGGTCGCGGTGCTTTTCGACATAGCCAGTGAATACAACAAGGGCCTCGCAGAGGTATTCAAGTCATCGTTCGAGGCTCTCGGCGGACGGGTCGTGGCGTTCGAGTCGTACACCACCGATGCTCCAGATGTAACGGAACAGCTGCTACGGATTAAAGAGGTCGAAGCGGGCGTACTGTTCCTCCCGAACTATTACTCGGAAGTGGCCGATCAGGTACGTCTAGCGAAAGAACTTGGCATCGATGCTCGAATGATCGGTGGCGACAGCTGGGCTGGGCTCCCACACGCGGACCGGACAGACCTGGAAGGCGGGTTTTTTAGCACCGTCTACGCGGCCGACGAAGACGACAGCAAGGTTCAGCAGTTTGTGAATGGGTATGTTGATGCCTACGGCAAGAAGCCCGACGCGTTGGCCGCTTTGACCTACGACGCCTTCGGCCTGTTGGTGGAGGCCATCAAGAATCAGGCCGAAGTTGGCCCCGCCGCCGTTCGCGAAGGTATGGCAGCGATCAGAGACTATCGCGGGGTGACAGGTTCGTTCCGGTATGACGGGACCAGTGGCGACCCTATCAGGAGCGTCGTGATGATGAAGATCGAGAACGGCGAGTTCGTGGTCCACTCCCGTTTGGAGCCGTAGACTTTTTTCAGTGCGTTTCCTCGCCTGAATCTCGTCCCCACAGACGCGCAACGGCAACAATCGTTTCTCACCGCCTCTAGGCCAGCGTGCGCGACGAATGACCCCCTGCCATTTCACGGGAAGTGTCTATTTCAGCCCTGCAGCACGGCCGTCCCATTGTGCTAACGTTAGGAGTGCTTTTCGCCTGTCGAGACGTGGCACCGCGTGCTGGGGGCTCACTACAACGAATCGCACCACAACATCACTCCGGGTACCTCTGACCCTCGTGTTGCTGGAGCGTCGAGTTATCGAGGTGTGACATTAGTAATCCGATGACGATGGCGAAGGCGAAGACAGAGGTTGTTTGCCTGCTAGGTGCGCTGAGTCTGATAGGGCTGGGATGCGGCTCTGACTCTTCCGAACCGACCTCACCGCAGACTGTGTCGGCGCCGGAAAAGGCAACCGAAGAACAGCAACCTGTGCAGCTGGTCTATCAGGACTGGAGGGCAGATTGGCTCGCCACTTTAGTCCCGGAGATGCTTGAGCAGTTCCATGCCGAGCATCCCGGTATCCGAGTTTTTTACAATCCTGATCCCTTGACGCCGATCTCGTCCACGATGCTGACCGAGATGCAGCAGGGGACTGCCCCAGACGTTTTCCAGGGCTGTTGCAGTTTCTTCCCGGTGTGGGCCCAGGCCGGATTCGCACTGGACCTGCGCCCCTATGTTGATGCCGATCTGGACGAGGCGACCATCCGCGAGTGGGACCCTGCTCAGTACAATGCGTTATTTACGCCAGACGGGAGACAGTTCGGCCTGCCTAAGTACCACGGCGCGTTGGCGCTCTATTTCAACAAGGACCTTTTCGACGAATACGGCGTTGAATACCCTGATGCGACGTGGGACCACGACGACTATCTCGCCGCGATGAAGCGCCTAACGCACGACCGGGATGACGACGGTCAGACCGATCTCTGGGGTAGCATGATCGACATCTCGTGGGACCGAGTCCAAATGCACATAAACGGATGGGGTGGCCGCATGGTCGATCCCGAAGACCCGACCTCCTGCATGATGGACGAGCCGGAGGCGATCGCGGCCATGGAGTGGATCCGGGCCCGCATGTGGGACGACAAGGTAATGGCGACCTTCCTTGATGTCCAGAACGTTGGCACCCAGCAAGCCTTCATAGACGGTAGAATTGCAATGGTGGAGGACGGTTCCTGGTCGCTGAAGGGCATCTTGGACGAGGCGAAATTCCGGGTCGGAGTCGCGCCGTTCCCGTCGGGGCCGGCCCGTAAAGTAACGCTGGCGACGACGGATGGATACGGCATCTACTCCGGGACCAAGCACCCTGATGAGGCATGGGAGCTTGTCAAGTTCTTGACCGGGAAAGACTATGGCAGGGCCCTGGCGCAAGCCAATTTTCTTCAGCCTGCAAGGGCTTCTCTGGTTGAAGCGTGGGCGGGCTTTATCAGAGACCAGTTCCCTCAGAAGGCGGCAGGAATAGAGATCGGAGCGTTCACCGACGGGCACGTGAACGAATACTCCGTGACAGCGGAGATCTTCGCTGATCAGGACGCAGCCCAGAGGATCACTTACGAGGCGTGGGAGCAGATATTCACCTTCGGGAAGGCTCCCGTCGAGACGATAGAGTCCGCTTGCGCCCAAATCGAGGAGGCGCAATAGGCGGGGTGGCGTGATAAGGCCCATGGGTATCAACTGGCGAAAGCCGTCGCGCTTCTTCAAAGGGAGCCTGCGCGTCCGGGCCATCGCGTGGTTCTTCCTGCCGACGGCGATCATCCTGGTCGCCGTCGTCCTGGTTAACTTCTTCTCGTACCAGGAAGTGACCGAAGATCTGGTGATCGAGCGGGGGCAAGACGTACCCCGCTTTGCCGCATCCAGGCTGGCTGCCGATCTCGAGGAGTACACAAATCTCCTGGCCGACCTAGCTCGGGATGCGGCCTCCGCTCAAGATAGCCCCACTGCCCACGAGGATGTCCTCGATCGGGCGCAGGGCAAGTCGCTGGTCTTCGATAGCGGCATACTGGTTCTGGACACCTTTGGACAGGTGGTTGCGACTCAGCCGAATTTCGCTGAGCGTCTTGGGCAGGACTGGTCTGACCGCAGCTACTTTCGGGAGATGGTCCGCAACCAAAGCGTAGGTTATAGCTCTCGCGCCCCCATATTTACCAACATCATCGACGATCGACAGGCGGCGGGAGTCATAGCCGTCGCGGTACCCGTTCTCGGCGGCCAGGGCGAGTTCACGTGGAGCTCACCGCCGGGGGTTAACTCGGTAAACAGCTTCTACGGCAGGATCGCGAAGCTACGCATTGGGGCGGGCAGTACGTACCTGGTCGATGGAAACGGTCGCGTGGTGTACCACTCGAAAACGGACCTCATCGGCGGGGATTTCTCCAAACAACCCGCGGTACAGCAGTTGCTTGCGAAGCAAGCGGGCAACATGCGGACTCAAGACCTGGACGGCGTGGATATCGTTGCCAGCTTTGCGCCGGTACCTGGTACCCCGTGGGGTCTCGTTACCGAGGAAAAATGGTCTTCTTTGATCGCTACCAGTCAGGGCTATCAGCGTTTCCTACTTCTCTTGTTGGCTTTGGGTGTGGCCGTGCCCGTCATGTTCGTTATTGTCGGCGTCCGGCGGATCATGCGTCCCCTGAAGGATCTCATACTGGCTACCCGTCAGGTGGCCAGCGGCGATTTTAGCGAGCCCATCGCGGTCCAGTCCGGCGACGAAATCAAGGAGCTAGCCGAAGAGTTCAACACTATGGCCGAGGCCCTCAAAGACTCCCACGCTGCCATGGAGACCAGGGTGGCAGACGCGCGTCTTTTCTTCGCGCTGGCTACGGTCGCAGCCCTGCAGACCACCAACGACGAGATCCTGCAGAAGTGCCTGGATATGGTCTGTGAGTATGTGGCTTGGCCAATAGGCCACCTCTACGTGACGGCGTCAGACGGGACGGACGAGCTGGAGCCGACAAGTATTTGGCACCTGGACAAGCCCGAGGAGTTTGAGGTGTTTCGGGATGTCACCATGCACACGCGCTTTGCGCCGGGAGTTGGGCTGCCAGGCCGAGTTCTGGAGTCGGGAGAGCCGGCGTGGATTCCCAACGTTCAGGAGGACCAGAATTTCCCAAGGAACAAGCTGGCCGATGACATCGGCGTCTGCGGGGCTTTCGGGATTCCCGTGAGGGTCAGAGATGAAACTGTGGCAGTCCTGGAGTTCTTCACCGAGACAATCGCGGAGCGGGACGAGCATGTTCTCGACGTCATGCGAATGGTAGGGTTTCAGTTCGGCAGAATTCTCGACCGCAGGAGGGTGGAAGAGGCGCTGCAGCGAGCACATGACGAGCTGGAAAGGAGGGTCGCGGACCGCACCGTGGAGCTAACCGCGACCAACGAAAGCTTGGAAGAAACGAATCAGCGCCTGGAAGAGACTCTTGCAGAGCTTCGTAGCACCCAGGAGCGGATGATCCAACAGGAACGGCTGAAGGCGCTGGGAACGATGGCGAGCGGCATCGCTCACGACTTCAACAACGCTCTCGGATCGATACTGGGATATAGCGATGTGCTGCTCACGTTTCCTGAAACCCTAGACGACAATGCGCAGACTACTGAGTACATACGGACGATCAACACGTCTGCGAAGGACGCGGCTGCCGTAGTAGACCGCCTCAGAGAGTTCTACCGACATAGGGATGACGGCGAGGTCTTGCAGCCGATTGATGTGAACAGTGTCGTCAGAGAGGCTATCTCTATGAGCCAGCCGAGGTGGAAGGGCATGGCGCAGGCTGAGGGAGTCGACATAGAGCTTCGAACGGAGCTCGCCTCCGACATTCCTCAAATCGGTGGCAACGAGTCGAACTTGCGCTCAGCTTTGACTAACCTGATTTTCAACGCTGTGGATGCCATGCCGGAAGGCGGAACTCTCACAATTTCAACCGACCGTGAGGACGGGTGGGTCCGTATAGTGGTCGTTGACACGGGCACAGGTATGAGCGAGGAGACGAAGAGTCGCGCCTTGGAGCCCTTTTTCTCGACGAAAGAGGAGAGAGGCACCGGACTCGGTCTGGCCACTGTCTTTGGAATCGTTAGCCGCCACGGAGGCCGGATCGACTTCACGAGCGAGCTCGGCAAGGGCACGGAGTTCACCGTCCTGTTGCCTCTGCCGAGGTCCACATTAGCGGCCAAGGACGACCCCGAAGACCAGACGATGACACGGACGCTTCATATTCTGGTAGCGGAGGACGAGCCGAAGATGCAGCGCTTGCTCAGCGAGTATCTCACGAGAGATGGCCATACCGTCGAGTTAGCTCCAGATGGAGTTGAGGCTTTGAGGAAGTTCTCAGAGGGCGATTTCGATCTCGTAATTACAGATAGGGGAATGCCGAACATGAACGGAGACGAGCTAGCTGTGGCCATACGCGCCGGCAGCGAAGTCCCTATCATTATGGCTACTGGATTTGGCGGCATGATGCTGGCCTCGGGAGAGCGCCCTGTGGGGGTGGACTTCACCTTGGGCAAACCAATCGCGATAGCCGCCTTGCGCAAGGCGATCAACAGCGTTATCAAGGAGATCTAGCCGGGCCGACGCGGCTGATGCATGACCGCAGAACCGAAAGACATCCCACGTATCCTGATCGTGGACGACGACCAGAACATCCGCGGCTTCGTCAAGGCAGGACTGACGGCCGCCGGTTACCAGGTCTCCGCAGTTGAAAGTGCGGAAGAGGCCTCATCGGCGCTCGCGCAAACCCCTTTTGATCTGGTGCTCTTGGATATTCTCATGCCGGTGAAGTCGGGCATGGAGTACCTGCCCGAACTCTTGGCCGAGCATCCGGATATCGCGGTCCTCATGCTCAGCGGAGAGGCGGACCTCCAAACTGCGATCCGCGCGATGCGCGACGGTGCGTTCGACTACATTTCCAAACCGGTTGGGCTCGCGGACCTGATGATCCACGTCAAGCGCGCGATGTCAAAAAGGACTTGGCTTCTCGACAATAGGGGGATCGCCCAGGACAGCACGTGCAGCGAATGCGGAACGCCACTTGCATCGGACGACGTCTTCTGCGGCTCCTGTGGGGCAGGTGTCGCAGTTGTCGCAGACCACAAAGGTGCGACCGCTGTCGTTGACGTTCAGCCCAGGAAGGCGTCGAGCTCAGCACCACGCTCGTTTTCAGACGGGCGTTACACCGTTCTGGAATTCTTGGGCCAGGGCGGAACGAAAACGGTATACCGCACCCGCGACTCCCTGCTCGAAAGGGAGGTAGCCGTCGCCCTGATCAGAGTCGACGGACTGGACGAGACAGGTCGGCAGCGGGTGCTACGCGAGGCCCAGACCATGGCCCGGTTCGAAGACCATCCCAATCTAGTACAAATCCATGACTTGGGAGATGAAGCAGGCCAGCCCTATATGGTCCTACCGCTGATGACGGGCGGATCAGTCTATGAGCTACTCCAGGGTTCCCCCGACCATCGGCTGCCGATAGACCAGGCTATTCAAATAGCCAAAGAGGTATGTCAGGGTCTGACGTTCGCCCACTCCAAGGGAATCGTACATCGAGATCTCAAGCCGGGCAACATATGGCTCACCTCGGATGGCACGGCCAAGATCGGCGACTTCGGCCTCGCTATAGGCATGGATATCTCTCGGATTACCAGGAGTGAACGAATACTGGGCACTCCGTTGTACATGGCGCCGGAGCAAGCGACCGGCAGCGAGGTCACCGAGCAGAGTGACTTGTACTCCCTGGGTTGCATGTTCTACGACATGGTCACGGGCCGCCCCCCGTTTATCGGCGACGGCGTTGTGTCTATCCTCGGACAACACATCAACGCCGCGCCGGTTGCCCCGAGATGGCATAACCCTCAGTGTCCAAAGTCGCTAGAGGCCCTGATACTCCGCCTGCTGTCAAAGGCCCCTTCGGACCGTCCTAAGTCAGCGTCCGACGTGCTCTCCGGTCTCGAGTCTATGGACGCTGTAACCGGCTCGGAACCTGTGACAACGTCGCAGGCCAATGTCCTAGATAGCCTCGCAGGTGGTGCGTTCGTTGCCCGAGGTCGCGAGATGGAGATGCTGACAGGGGCGGTCGAGGACACGATCTCCGGTCAAGGTCGTGTCGTCGCGTTGGCCGGAGAGCAAGGCATTGGCAAGACGCGTACGGCCCAAGAGCTCGCTGTCTACGCCGAACTCCGTGGGACGAAGGTGCTTTGGGGCCGCTGTTACGAGGACCGTGGGATGCCACCGTACTGGCCCTGGGCGCAGGCGGTAACATCGTTGGTGCGCGACAGCGGTCCGGACGACGTGATTCTCACCAAGATGCACTCGACACTAGCCAACATCAGTGAAGCCATTCCTGATCTCCGCGACCTGATATCGGGCCTGGAGCCGCCACCCGCGTTGGACAGCCCGGACCAGGCCCGTTTTCGGCTGTTCGACTCGATAGCAACGCTCCTGAGGACGGCGGCAGAACAGCGACCCCTGATTGTTGTTCTGGACGACCTCCAATGGGCGGACGATGCGTCCTTAGAGTTGTTCAGGTTCGTAACCCGGGAGATCAGTAGCTCACGTTTAATGATGGTAGGCACCTATCTGGATGTCGACTTGATGCCGCAACACCCTCTCAGCCAGCTGCTAGGCGCGCTGAGCCGACAGCCCCTGATCCACCTGCGCTTGAGCGGGTTGTCCAAAGACGATGTCCGTCGCTTCATCGAGATCGCGTCGGGAGTCACACCTCCCGCGAGCCTAGTAGACTCGGTGCAGGCTCAGGTCGAGGGCAACCCTCTGTTCTTGACCGAGGTCGTGAGGCTGCTCGTTCAGGAGCGGCAACTCACTGCGGAACCTGCAGGAAGCCAGGAAACTTGGAACATAACTATCCCCGAGAGTGCCAGGGGAGTGATCGGTCGGCGATTAGCTGGCGTATCCTCCATATCCATTGAAGCGCTCACGACGGCGTCGGTCATCGGTAGGGAGTTCAGCCTGAATCACCTGTCAGGTCTCCTCGAGAGCCTCTCGGAAGACGAGCTTCTCGATATCCTCGAGGACGCGCGCGCGGCTCGCTTGGTGGAAGAGGTCCCTCGCGAGCTGGACCGGTACCGTTTCACGCACGCACTCGTGCAGCGGACTCTTGCGGACCAGATCTCCGCCTCGAGGAGGCGGAGGCTGCACGGGAGAATCGCAACGGTGTTGGAGAACATATACGAGGCGGACCTGGAGGCACACAGCGCTGAACTCGCCTATCACTACCGGGAGGCCAGCGGAATCGTGGGGAATGAAAAGCTCCTGGAATACTCTATCCTTGCCGGTGAAAGCGCGCTCAAGGCTTATGCCTACGAGGAGTCGCTGGACCATTTTGAGACAGCTCTGACTGCGAATGGCGAGCGGCACCTCGACGCCAAGGCCGCCCAGATACACTATGGCATCGGGCGTGCTCAGGCGTCCACCGGTCAGTTGGCGGTCGCAGTGTCGAGCCTGACAAAGGCGTTCGACGCCTATGAAGCCATTAATGACTCCGAGACGGCGGTCGCCGTCGCGCAATATCCACTTATCGCCCTTCCGGGGGTGACAGGACTAGCCGAGCTGATCGAGCGCGCCCTTCGATTGGTGGACCGCGACTCCATTGAGCACGGGCGTCTGCTGTCTCGCCACATCCGCCCTTTAAGCGTCGAGCATGATGATTATCAGGGCGCCAAGCAAGCCACCTCCAAGGCCCTGGCCATCGCACGACGCGCGAGTGACCCTGGTCTAGAGGCGCGAACTCTGGCGGAGTGCGCTGACGTGGACGGGCATAATCTGAGTTTCGATGAGTCGCTAAGTAAGAGCGAACAGGCCCTGGAGCTGACGCAGGCCGTCAGCGACCCTCACACTGCCTCGGTGGCCCTCTACTGGAGTTCCATTATCCTGGGGTTCAAGGGCAACCTTCAGGACGCGGACCTGCGCGCGACCGAGGGACTCGCGACGGCGACGCGAATCCACGACCGGTTCCGACAGGCCGGGTTCCTTATAGTGAAAGGAGAGCTGGCCCGGGTGAGGGGCGAGTGGGATGCGGCGCGCCAGTTCGGCGATCAGGGGATGTCACTTACAAATTCGGGAGCAGCGTTCCTGGCGCCCATGGCGCTCCTGGAGCACGAATTGGGAAACTCGACTGAGGGTGACGCCTACCTGGAGCAGTTGCTCGCCGATGTGCGAAAAGTCCCGGCGGAGCCCAGCCTGCGCTACCTGTACGTAGTGCTGCGTATTCCTGCAATTGCGCATGTCACCGGTATGACTGAGCACCTATCGATAGCCAAGGAGGCTTTCGAGAAAGTGCTCTCGTCACCGCACGCCACGAGACTAGTGGCAATCGCCGCGAGAGCAGGCCTAGCGATGATTGCCTCACAAGCGGGAGACGGCGATGCGGCCAGAGAGCAATATGAGGCGCTCAAACCCGCGAAGGGGCTGCTGATTCACACTGCGATCGATCGCTTGTTGGGTGGCCTCGCCGGCACGATGGGCGAAGTCGACAAGGCCATTTCCCATTTCCAGGATGCAGTAGCTTTCTACAGAGAAGCGGGAGGTCGGCCCGAACTCGCCTGGACTTACATGGAGTTCGCCGACGTTCTGATGCGGCGGGGCAGCGATGGCGACCCAGAAGAGGCGGCATCGATGATACAACACTGTACCGGCATTGCCAGCGAGCTCGGAATGATACCGCTGATGGAGCGCATAGGGTCGCTTCAAGGTGGCGCGTAACCGTAGCCCGGGCCAGTTCACTGAACCCGCGCCTAGGCGTTGGCATCCCACTCGCTAGTCTCGACTCGGACGCGACGATCTATGAGGGACCAGCACTAGCCCGTCCGCGTTCCGGTCTGGCTTGTATGGCATCGAACTGCGCGACGAGCTCCTCTGCATCGGAAGCGAAGTCACCGCTCGAGTAAGTGAAGGAATGAGACAGGCTGGTTTGGGTCACCCTATATAGATCCAACAGCTAGGCAAGGCGGCATTCATGTCAACAGACACGCCCGACTTCTGGAACGAGATTTGGGCAGATACAGAGGACTGTGGTTCCGGCTCGGATGAGATCCTAGCTGATCAGGTCAGGCGCCTGACACCAGGACGCGCCCTGGACGTCGGTTGCGGTACCGGCGCAAATGCAGTGTGGCTGGCCACGCAGGGCTGGCAGGTGACGGCAGTCGACTACTCCGTGGTCGCCATCCAAAAGGGCAAGCGACTTGCCGCCGAACGGGGCGTGAACCTCGAGTTCGTTGTCGCCGACGCCTCTCAGTACCAACCCCAGGGCAACTACGACCTGATAACGTGCTTTTACATTCAGTTGTTCCCCCAGCACCGGGTGGGCATGCTGGCCAACATGTCAGAGGCGTTGGCTCCCGGAGGCACGTTTCTACTCGTCAGCCATGACAAGTCCGGACCGCCCGATGGCTGGTCAGAAGATGACCTGCTGAGCCTCACCACTCCTGAAGAGATCGTAGCCGAACTCGGGGACCTGCAAATCGAGCAAGCGTTCGTTCTCAGCCACGACGCTGAAGGTTCCCATGCATCCCACGTTCACCACGACGGCGACGAACAGGAACCCTGCGAAGCTCATGATTCTCACGGTTCCAGCAGCACCATTGTTAGAGCAATTCGGCCAGTGGAGACCGAAATCGCCGAGGCGAACCGAGGGCACCGCCGAGGTGAACCGGGGGATGCCGCCTAGGGGAGACCGCGTCCACTTTAGAGTAATCTCGGGTTTTTTTTCGGGCCATTCGAACCCACTGATCCCGCCTCGTTTCCAACTCCGCTACAGTACGTACTCTCGAGAAGATATTGAGTGATAATTTCCCAGTCTCGAAAGAATGACCGACCGACGAGGTATCTTCGGACTCCTCCCCCCCCAACGACCTGCCAGAGTTAAAGAGGCCTCCATGCGTATGGAGGCCGCTTCTTGGCTTGCCTGGTCGGGGTGACTGGAGTCGAACTAGCGAGGTGCAAAGCCCTGTCCCAGGAGTTACGGGGCCGGCGTGAGCTGGCTGAGGATGTCTTGCAGCTCCGGGGGCAGCGCGGAGGTGAACTCGACATATCTCTCCGTCGACGGAGCCTGGAACCCCAACATGTTCGCGTGAAGGAAGTGGCGCTCCAGTTGGGGGTGCGGCCTTCCGTAGGTACGGTCTCCCACCAGGGCATGACGCACCGAGGCCATGTGCACTCTGATCTGGTGTGTGCGCCCCGTTTTGGGATAGACCTCGAGTAGCGTGAAACCCTTATAGCGCTCCAGCACCCGATACGTGGTCGTCGCCTCTCTGCCGCCGTCCACGACCGCCATGCGCTTCCGGTCGCGCGGGTGGCGGCCTATCGGCCCCTCGATTACCGCTTCGTCCGGCTGGATGTCGCCGTGGACCAGTGCCCGGTAGCGCTTGGACACCGCCTGGCTCTTGAACTGCTGGGCCAGGTATTCGTGAGCGCGCGCGTTCTTGGCCACGACTAGAAGCCCCGACGTATTTTTGTCCAGCCTGTGTACGATGCCGGGCCTGAGCTCGCCCCCGATACCCTCGAGGTCCGGGCAGTGCGCGAGGACGGCGTTGGCGAGCGTTCCGTCGGCGTGGCCGGGAGATGGATGGACCGCCATACCCGCCGGCTTATCGACCACCAGCAGGTCGCCGTCCTCGTAAACGATGTCGAGCGGGATAGCCTGCGCAGTGAGCCGGCTCGGCACGGGCGCCGGGATGGAGAGTGTCACGCTCTGTCCGAGCTTGAGCCTGGTGGCGGGTTTCACCGGCCGGCCGTCCACCGCCGCATGGCCCTCGGAGATCAGGTCCTGAAGCCGAGAACGCGACAGGTCCTCGCACGCCGCCGCGAGAAAACGGTCCAGCCGCTCGCCATCTGCCTCTGCTTCGAAGACCCGCTTGTCACTCAATAGGGCCCTTCACGCTCCTCTAGCGCGGGCGCGGTCTTCTCCGAGGTGTTGTCCCCGCCGAAGGTGATGGCGCCGATCAGGATTGCGATGCCGATTGTGATGGAAGAGTCGGCGACGTTGAAAACGGGCCACCAGCCGACGTCGATGAAGTCCACAACCGCGCCGTCGTCGATCCTGTCCAGCAGGTTCCCGAACGCCCCCCCGAGCTGCAGGCCGATGGCGAGCCTGAGTAGCCGGCTGGGTAGGGCCTGCGTCCGGTAGAAGTAGAAGAGGAAGCCGATGGCGAACACCGACGCGACGATGAGGGCGGTAGTCTGGTCAGGGAAGAGCCCAAATGCTGTGCCCGTATTGCTGCCGTGCACGATACGTACCAGGCCGCTCTCGGGCCACGACTCGTATGGACTCAGATTCCTTGTGACGAGGTATTTGCTGGTCTGGTCAAGCAGAAATACGCCGGCGACCACCGAGATGAGCAGCGGGTCACGCAGCAGCCACTTCACCGAGCGCCCGAGCGGTCCGGCTTGGCCTTCCTCTCCCACGCTGGGCGCGTCTGAAGCCTCACGTTCCTCGCTCAGGTCGTCGGGCTGGGGGTGTTCATGTGTCCGCCTCTCCATCATCCTCATGACTGGGCCGTAAAGTATGGCATAAAGGAAGGCGAAAAAGGCGAGAAATACAAATACCTGTAATGCCACTATCTATGCTCTCGTGGACGGTACCGGGATGGTCGGTCGCGGGCCCCGAGTTGGTCTTCGCTTCCGATCAGGAATCTACGGATGCTCCATGAATAACCCACAGAATCCCCAGCGTCGCCTATGGCCCAACGTAACACGCCGCGGCTACAGCCGCAACCTGGAAGCGCGAGGCCATGGATGCCATGAGTAACGCCGGGCATGGGGAAAGGAACCCGCGCTTGACATCTGGCGTAAGCGTAACGTATACTTACATGTAACTCACACAGGAGACTGCAAAAGTGACCAATCCAGAGGATGGCGAGAAGACGAAGAAGAGGATAATCGAGGGGATAGAGATCATAGCCGACGAGACCAAAGAGGGATTTCGCACTGCGCTCCGGGCGTCCGGCATCGAGTCGGTGGGCGAAAACATCAAGGAGACGCTGCAGGGCGCGCTATCAGCCAGGAGCAACGTAGTGATGGTGAGGCTGAACGAGGATAGTGTGGAGCGTCTCGACGAGCTGGTAGAGGCGGGAGTGGTCAACAGCAGATCGGAGTCCGCCGCATACCTGATCGGGGAAGGCATAAAGGCGCGAAGCGGGCTTTTCGACCGGATGGCCGAGAAGATCGGCCAGATCAGGCAGGCGAAGGAAGAGCTCCGCGACCTTCTGGACGAGACGCCCGAGGAGGTCCCGCCTAAGCCACGGCGTAAGAAGAAGTCGTAGGCTGTTCTGACAAATGGGTAGGCTGCCTACAAATTGTCTCGGCGAAACGTGGTCGGTCGATGGGCATTCGGGAGAAGTTTGAGTGATGGTTAGAGCCGGAACCGTTTTGCTGCTGGTGGGGGCGGGTGGCCTTCTTGGATACGGGGTATACGCCCTCGTTCTCGTTATCTACACCGAGCCCGACGTACCGCTGGTAGTGAAGATTGCCTCACCCATAGCTCTAATTGGTGTCGTCCTCCTGGTCGCCGCGGTAGCGAGGGAGCGGCTTCGGGTCCGCAAGAGCGAACGCCTTCAGGAGGTCGAGAATTGATAATAGTAACGACGGACTCCGTGGAAGGAATGCCTACCCTCCAGGTACTGGGGCTCGTGAGGGGCAGCACAATACGTGCCCGCCACGTTGGCCGCGACATCATGGCCGGGCTGAGGAACCTGGTCGGCGGTGAGGTTCAGGAGTACACCACGCTCCTGGCCCAATCGCGAGAGGAGGCGTTGCAGCGGATGGAGGAACGCGCTGAGGAGCTCGGGGCCAACGCGATCGTGGGGATGCGCCTCATGACTTCCATGGTCATGGGCGGAGCCGCCGAGATCCTCGCTTACGGGACGGCGGTTGTAGTGGAGGAACCGAAGGCGTGAGGCCATGGGCAAATATCTTCGTCTGATTACGCGGGCCGTAAGAAGGACGGCCCAACCTCGCGGGCGGTCCGAACGTGCCCATCCCTGAATCCAAGCTCTCTCAGTGGAGCCACGCTCCCGCGGCAACGGCTTCAGTTCAGGCCCACGAGTCTATCCGCGCTACGTTGACAAGCTACAAAGGCCTTGCCAAACATACGGTCTTCTTACAGGGCTCCTACAGGAACAACACCAACCTCCGTAAAGACAGCGATGTAGATGTCGTTCTGCAGCTTGACGCCGGAGTGCGGCCCAAGGTGGCAGCGCTCAGCCGATCGCAGCTGAAGAGTAGCGATGCCCACGTTATCGCGTACGAGAGCTGGCATGGATTCCGAATCGAGGTGCTGGGAGCCCTTAAAGCAGAATACGGAAAGAAGCCAATCACGTCCGGCCGGAAGTCACTCAAGGTGGTCCCAGGCAAGATCCACGCGGCAGCCGATGTCGTCGTAACCTTACGGTGCGGCAAAGGAGTTGCTTTATATCTGCCTCACGAAGGACGCTGGGTAGTAGGCTATCCGCAGCAGCACCATGAGCGAGGGCAAGAGAAAGAAAAGGCGACGGGTGGGAGGTATAAGAGAACGATCCGCATGTTCAAGGCTGCTCGAAATCAACTTCTCGCCAACGGGGCGATAGACGAGAAGACCGTCCCTTCATATTTCATAGAGTGTCTGCTCTACAACGTTCCCGATCACCTCTTCCGGGAGAGCATGCAACGGACCTACTGCGATGTCTTAGACTGGCTGCGAGGGAGAGAGCTTCCTGGGATTAAGTGCCAGAATGGGGTCCAGACTGTGTTCGGCGATCAACCTGAGCAGTGGAGTATGGAAAGAGAAAGGGTTTTCGTCGCCGCCCTCAGCAGAATGTGGGACAAATGGCCCACGGTTGCCTAGTCGAGCACCCGGCTAGCGCGCCTGCCGCTGAAACTCGAAGCCATAGAGTCGCGCGCGCCGCAGAATAAACCGCACCCGTAGCCCGCCCGCGGGGCACGTCGCCACTCCCCGCCACGTCATCGTTGCCCGGTCCGCGTCGCGGGTAAGACCATCGCACTCGTCCCGGCCGAACCCCTGGGCCACCTTGCCATCATCGTCGACTAGCTCGGCCAGCACCTCCCCACCTTCGAGAACCGCCGCGTTGATGCTGAGCACCGACCCGTCTTGCGACACAGCAGCGGTAGTGGCCGTCCCTTCAAGGTTGCCACCCGTAGCAGTTGTGAGGGCCCAGAGCCGGCCCTTTTTCCACGTCGCGCGGCATAGCGCACCGTGGAACGGTAGCAGGCTGGACGCGCGGCTCAGCGTCTCGCCATGTAGCGGTCGGAGCGGCCGATGGGTCAGTCCTCGTTCAGCGGCGAGCTCCGCTTCCTCCGTGGAGAGCATGTCGCCGTGGATGCCCTGCAAAGCGCTGTAGTAGTAGTGAAGATCGTCGCCGTCGGCCACCATGTGGTGGCTCCCCCACATCATGCCGCCTCCGTAGTCGCCGAGAGGTGGCATCGCGACGCAAGGGCGCCTGTCCGGCCGCCACCAGTACCGGCCGTCGCGGGAGGCCGCGAACTGCAGCTCCAGGCTCTGGCTCGCCGCGCGATACACGGTCACGACACCGACGTAACCCCCGGCCGCCGGCGTGACCGACATCTCCATGAACTGCGTGTCGCTGGGGTCGCGCCAGTCCGGCAGCAAGCACGGCTCGTGGGGGCTCCACTCAACCCCGTCCTCGCTGGTGCGCCGCACGAGTATGCGGCAACCCCCGGGGCCAAGCTCGTATGGAACGATGGCGCCGGGGAAGCTGGCGATCTGAGTCTTGTGGTAGGCGACGAAGCCCCCATCGGGGTTGCGGTATATGAAGATGCCGTCGCTGGTGGACTTGGGCCTCAGGATGTCCGGGTCGTTGACGAGCACCGGGCCGGTATCGGGCCGCCAGCGCAGCCCGTCGGCGGAGTAGTAGCGGTACACGCCCCAATCGCGGGCCTCGTTGCCGTCCCGATAACGGAACCCCTTGACGACGTCCATGCCTGTCATGCCCTCGGGCTCTCCGGGGCGACGCAGCAGGAACATCTGGTAGCGCCGCGAGTCTGCGGCGTCGGGATCGACCAGGACGCTGGCATAGCTCGCGTTACCGCCGGAGTCGATGTCGAGGAGGACGTTGGTGTGCCGCTCGGAGCCGAGTTTTTGGACGTCGAGGTCGGGCCTGCGCCAATCGACGCCGTCCTCGCTCTCCAGGTAGGCGAGCCGGCGTGGCTGCTCTATCGCCGAATCCCCCTCCGGAGCGGCGGTCCCCCAGGCCTTCCAGAGGCCATCGATCGGGTCTCGCAATACCGTGCCGTGCAGGAAAGGGTGGGCGGCGTCCCACGGCTCAGCCGGCTCGACCAGGGGATTATTGGTGTCTGGCTGGCCTAGCTCTACGCGCCAGGCCACGTTGCGGCGCTCTGTGAAATCCGAGCCGATGAGGAATGGGATGTCGTGGTCGTCGTCAGCCATCGGTCTGGCTCCGTCCTTGGTTTTCCCGGCGGCAACGGGTGCTGGTGCTACAGTCTTCAGCGACTTCAGACCCGGTCAAACGTGAGGAAACGCGCAATGCTCCCCCCTTTGCAAAGGGGGGTCAGGGGGGATTTCCCGCGTCGAGGCTGCGTAGCAGGTTGGCCATCTCGATGGCCGCGACCGCGGCGCTGTAGCCGCTATTGCCGTGTGAGCCCACGGAAGCTTCGCTTGTTGGGTCGGGCTTGCGGGCGGGCCGCGGCGCCTCGACGGACTCGCCGCTCTCGCCCCCCGACCGCGCCAGGGCCTGGTCCATCGTATCCGTGGTGAGCACGCCGAATATAACCGGGACGCCTGACGAAAGGCCTGCCTCGGCGATTCCCCGTGAGGCTTGCCCGGCGACGTGGTCGTAGTGGTCGGTCTCGCCCCGGACCACCGCACCGAGGCATACCACCGCGTCGTAGCGCCCGGACGTAGCCATCCTCTTGGCCACCAGGGGAATCTCAAATGAGCCGGGCACGGATGCCACGGTAACGTCGGCGTCATTGACGCCGTGGGCTGACAGCGCAGCCTCCGCACCCTGAAGGAGGCGGGAGGTGATCGTTTCGTTGAATTTCGCTACGACAATTCCGACCTTGAGCCCGCGGCCGTCGAGACTGCCTTCCAGCCTTTGGCTCAAGGCTCGGAGTTCCCGTCGGCGGGAGCTTCATCGAGGAGGTGGCCCATCCTGTCCCGCTTCGTCTGCAGGTACCTGCTGTTCTCCTTGGTGGTGGCGGCGATTATCGGGACTCGCTCCACGATCTCGAGATGGCCGTACCCGTCCAGGCCGGCCAGTTTTCGTGGGTTGTTTGTAAGCACGCGCATCTTTCCGACGCCCAGGTCCTCGAGAATCTGTACGCCGACGCCGTAGTGCCGGATGTCGGGAGCGAACCCCAGGCGCACGTTGGCGTCGACCGTGTCGAGGCCGTCGTCCTGAAGGTGGTAGGCCTTCAGCTTGTTGTGGATCCCAATGCCTCGCCCCTCCTGACGCATGTACACGAACACGCCTTTGCCCTCACGGGCGATGGCTTCGAGCGCCAGGCCTACCTGCGGGCCGCACTCGCAGCGCTCCGAGCCGAACACGTCACCGGTGAGGCACTCGCTGTGCACACGGACCAGCGTGGGTTTTTTGGGAGATATCTTTCCCATGACGAACGCCACGTGCTCGTCCTTGTCCACGGTGCTCCGGTACGAGATCGCTTCGAACTCGCCGAACGTCGTGGGTATCCTGGCCTCGGCCACTCGCTCGATGAGCTTCTCATGGACGCGCCGGTAGGCGATGATATCGGCGATCGTGACGATGCCTATCCCATGCTTTTCCGAGAACTCCTCGAGATCGGGAATCCGGGCCATGGTGCCGTCCTCAGCCATGATCTCGCATAGCACGGCCGCCGGGTATAGTCCGGCCAGCCGGGCGAGATCGACGGTCGCCTCAGTGTGTCCGGCCCTCACCAGGACCCCGCCTTCAGCGTACCGCAGCGGAAAAACGTGCCCCGGACGTCCCAGGTCCTCCGATTTCGTCTTAGCGTCCACCAGGGCTTTGACAGTCTCGGTGCGGTCGTGGGCCGACGTGCCGGTAGTCGTTCCGTTCAGCGCGTCGACCGACACGGTGAACGAAGTGCTGTGTCTCGCCGTGTTGTCCTGGACCATTATCGGAAGCTGCAGCTCCCGGAGGCGCTGGGCCATCATCGGCACGCACACGATCCCGCGGGCGTGAGTTACCATGAAGTTGATGGCTTCGGGCGTCACCTTCTCGGCCGCGATGGCCAGGTCGCCCTCGTTCTCGCGGTCCTTGTCGTCGACGATGATGACGAGCTTGCCATCCCGGATGTGCTCGATGCCCTGTTCTACTGTTATGTGTCCCATTTTCCCCGTGCTATCTCGGAGTTCCCTTGCTCAAACGCTCCACGTACTTGGCGAGGATGTCCACCTCAAGGTTGACGAGTTCACCTACGCGGCGGGTGGCGAAAACTGTGTTGTCCCTCGTGTAGGGTATGACAGCCACCGCGAAGCCATCGTCGCCACAGTTTACAACCGTCAGGCTGGCCCCGTCCACGGCTATGAAACCCTTCTCTACCACGTACCGCATGACCGAGCTTGGCGCCGATATCGTTACGAGCAGCGATTCCCCGTCGCGTTCGATGGAATCGATCGAGCCGGTGGCGTCCACATGTCCTTGTACGATGTGGCCTTCCAGTCTGCCGGCGGCGGGCACCGGGCGCTCCAGGTTCACGGGACTCCCCTCGGCTAGCACACCGAGGTTTGTACGCCGCCTCGTCTCCGGGACCACGTCTGCCGAGAACTTACTATGTCCGCTTTCCTTCACCGTGAGGCAGGCCCCGTTGACGCAGACGCTGCTCCCCGCCACGAGTCCGCCCATGACGGTATTCGCCGCGACGGTCAGCTCCGTGCCCGTCGCCGACTCGACCGTGCCCACTTCCTCTATGATCCCGGTGAACATCAGCTAATCGACTCCCGGGCGCTTCCCCCCGTCCGCATAGGAGGAGTCGTGGTGAGGTTTCCACTGCCTCTCCGCCACGGAGCTGGCTGGGTGAGGCCCCCGCCTCGTAAAGACCCCGCGTGAAGATGTTAACATTCATCGGCGCCGCGACGCGGGCGGCGAGGAGGATGAGATGCCAACGAAGACGGCGGAGGAGCTACGTGATCTGGCGAACAGGATCTTGCAAGCCGCCGGCGCCGATGAGGAAAACGCCGATCGCGTTGCGGAGGCACTCGTGTCCTCCGATCTTGCAGGCGTGGACACACACGGGGTGTTCCAGCTACCGCGGTATGTGACGGAAATCGGCAAGGGTGAGCTAGTGCCGGCGGCGCACCCGAAGATCATCAAAGAGTCTCCCACCACCGCGATGGTCTCGGGCAACTGGACTTTCGGCCAGGTGGCCGCCGGATACGCCATGCAAACGGCCATCCGCAAGGCGAAGGAGTCAAGTGTCGCCGTTGTCGGGATGGTCCAGGCGACCCACCTCGGCCGTCTAGGTGAGTATCCGGAGATGGCAGCGGCGCAGGGGATGGTCTCGATCATGTGCGGGTCGGGGTACGCCGAGGGACAGCCGAGCGCGGTACCGTTCGGTGGGCGCGAAAAGGTCCTCCAGTCCAACCCCATCGCCATGGGCTTTCCCGCCGGCGACAAGCCACCTTTGATCATCGACATCGCAACCTCGATAGTCGCCAATAACAAGATCAACCTAGCGCGAGCGAAGAACGAGCCGCTGCCTCCGGGCTGGATTGTAGACAAGGACGGTAACCCGACGACGGACCCGCAGGCCCTCGAGGAGGGTGGGGGAGTGCTCCCGTTCGGCGGCCACAAGGGCTACGCGATGATGCTCGCCGTGGAGTTCCTGGGCCGGATTCTTACCGGCGCCAACGGATTCGCGGAAGGTGACCTGGGGGGCCCGGTCATGCGCGAGCAAGGGGTCACGATGGTGGTGCTCAAGGCCGACCTTTTCCAGCCACTCACCGGTTTCGCCCAACTCGCGGACGATAAGATATCGCAAATGAAGGCGGTGGCTCCAGCGCCGGGGTTCACCGAGGTCCTCGTCCCCGGCGACGTAGAGAACCAGGCGCGGGCGGCTCGCCGGCGACATGGGATACCGCTGTCCGATGCGGTGTGGCGCTCTCTGACGGAACTGGCCGATTCGCTGGGCGTCAGCGTCGAGTAACTATGTGAGCTACCAGGCAGTGAGGGGCTAGGGACCCAGGCCCTACACTTCGATAGCGTTGAAGATATCGGTGTTGCTCAGAATGCCGACAATCTCTGTGCCGTCGAAGACCGGCGCTCTCCGGATACCTGTATGGTGTAAGAGCCTGGCGCAGTACTTGAGCGCGAGGTCCGGATAGATTGTGATCAGGGGCTTCGACATGATTTCATATACCTTGACATCGTGAGGGTCCTTGCCGGGGTCCACGACCTTGTGGACGATGTCCTTCCGGGTCATGATGCCCCAGGTGTCCTCAGGGCTCCTTCGGTTCACTAACAGGCTGGAGACCCCCTGTGCCCGCATCCAGCTGATGGCTTCAGCCACGGTCTGACTCCCGTCGACGAATACCACGACCTCGGTCATCACATCGGCGGCTTTGGTGAACCTTGCTTCCCTCAAATCTTCGCCTCCAAAGACTCTTTTCGCCTTCAAGCCAGATCGAGCACCCACCAGGACCAGTATGAGGCGATCGGACTCATTGCAGTCGGCGCGGCAGACCTGACCGCGCTATGATACCAGGCCGCCCTTACGTCAAGCGACGGTTTCCGGGGCGCCGCGTAGCCGCATAGCAAGTCGGCCCCACCCCAGATGCTTCGTCGAAGACTCCTCAGCTTGACGTGCCTTGACGCGCAGCGTCCTCAACATGATCTTCGACTAACGGGTGCCGAGAGCGGCGTGGGCCTGAGGCAGCACAAGCTTCATCCACGCACGATACATCTTGCCGGAAGGGTGGAGTCCGTCGCCTGCCAACATGTCGCTGGTGGCTCCGGCCTGGCGCGAAATCGGAGTGACGTCGACGTACCTGGTCCCAACGGCCTGCGCCTCTTCTTGTGTCACCATGTTGAATAGATCGATCTCCGTCGCTATACGGGGGCGGTCCTCTTCTCGGGCGAACGGCGTAGCACCCCAATCGGGAATCGACAAGACGATCACCCGGGATTCCTCCCCGCCGGCCAATGCCAGGGCGAGCAGCAGTAGCTCCACGAGTCGGTCACGGTATGTCTCGACGGGTCGGCCGCGAAACTGGTCGTTCACCCCGATCATGAGGGTCACCAGGTCGTAGGGGCCGACCGGCTCAGCGCGCTCTGTGGCCGCGAATAGATGGGAGGTGGACCAGCCGGTGCGCGCTATTATCAACGGATCGCTGATGGCAACCCCGTCCTGCCTGAGACTCTCGGCCAGCTGGACCGGCCAACGCTCGGACGCCTTCACTCCTTCACCGATGGTATAGGAGTCTCCAAGTGCCAAGAAGCTGGCTTCGGTTCCTTCAATCGCCAATGGCGTCACGGTTGCAACGGGTGTCGGAGTCGGCTGAGTCTCAGCGCAGGCTGCGGCGAGCAAGACCGACGCGATCAAAGCGCCGCAGAGGATGACGCACCGTATCACCGTTTCCGGACCGCTAGCTAGCAATAGCCGATGATCGCGATGTCCCGGCCGAAGCGCCTCCACCTGACACGCTCCAGCCTGAGCGCTTCGCCCATCGTCGCGACTCCGTCACCCTCTACCGGACTCGGCGCCTCGCGGCCTCCGATCACGGCGGGGGCGACGAACGCAACGACCTTGTCCACTAGCCCCTGGTCGAACAGCGATCCCAGCAGCGTCCCCCCACCCTCGACTAGCAGGCTCGTGATCTCGCGCCGCCCAAGGAGACTCAGCAGCGCGCCGAGGTCTACCGAGCCACCTTCGGCGGACACCGCCGCCACCTCCGCACCGGCCTCCCCGAGACGCTGCCCGGCCTCCTCGGACGCGTGCCCCACAGCTATTAGAGTGCGACCAGGCTCTGACAGCAATCTGGCGCCGGGTGGCGTCCTCCCGCGGCTATCCACGACAACCCTGAGGGGCTGCCGCCGGCGGGCCGTCGCTTTCTCGGTGCGGGAGGTGAGCTGCGGGTCGTCGGTGAGCACGGTGTTGACGCCGACCATGACCGCGTCCGACTCAGCGCGCAGCCGGTGCACGTACCACCTGGCCCTCTCGCCCGTGATCCACTTGGAGTCGCCCGTCCGAGTCGCTATCTTGCCGTCGAGGCTCATGGCGAACTTAGCCGTGACGAACGGTTTTTTCGCGGTCACGAACCGCAGATAGGCCTCCATCACCTCGCGCGCCTGTGCTTCGCGTTCGCCGACGTGGGTCGAGACCCCCGCTTCGTCCAGGCGTGAGATCCCGCCACCCCTCACGGTCGGGTTGGGGTCGAGGGTAGCGGCGTGGACCTCGGCGATTCCCGCCTCGACTATGGCGTCCGTGCACGGCGGACTCCGCCCGTGGTGGTTGCAGGGCTCGAGGGTGACGTACAGGGATGCGCCCGCGGCGCGGCTGCCCGCCTGCCGCAGCGCCACGATCTCGGCGTGGTCCTGGCCGGGAGGCTGTGTCCAGCCCTCCCCGACGATCTCGCCGTCCTTCGCCACGACCGCGCCGACAGCCGGGTTGGGACTCGCCGAGCCGAGTGCGCGCCTGGCGAGGGAGAGCGCGCGGCGCATGTGGGTCATAGCGGGGCCTAGGGGTCCGTGTGGAACATGGGGTCGGTCACTGCCTCTGCCTCGTCGGCGGGGAACAAGGCGGCCTGCCTTCCGTCCTCTTCCGGCGCGAAGGCTGGCAGGCGTGTTACTTCGTACAGTTTTGCCCTGTTCTCGCGGCCCGGCTGGTTCCGGCCGTATACCCAGTCTTGCGCCGTCTTATATTCCACGCCCAGGAACCTGGAGAGCTTTGCCACACTTCCAGCGAACTCACTCGCCTCCAGCCAGCGTTTGAGCTCTGTGGGCCCATCCGGGTAGTGGCGGGTTGCGCGGCGCCTCGGTACGAACTCCTGGTCGGTGCGACTCGGCGTTGGGCCGGTCTGTCCCTGGTACTTGCTCCCAAGCTCAGGGCTGCCGTAGGGGCGCTCCGCCGCAGTAGTCAGACGCAAGAAGGACAGCTGGCCGATTCGCATACCGTAGAAGAGCGTGATCCGCGCCTTGGCGACGTTGCTGAGCTCCAGTGTTAGCTGGCCTTGGAAGCCGGGGTCCACGTAACCGGCCGTCGCGTGGACCAGCAGCCCAAGGCGCCCCAGCGAGCTCTTTCCTTCGATCCTCGCCACAATATCGTCCGGTATGCGCACAGTCTCGATGGTGCTCGCCAGAACAAACTGTCCGGGCTCAAGAACAAATGGGTGCGGGTCAGGTATCTCTTGTAGGTCCGTGATCTTGTCCAGGTCGGTCCGCACGTCGAGGAGGGAGTAGTGTTCGGGCGGCGGGAAGGTCCTGATCTGGCGGTCCAGTCTAACGTCGACGCTGGCGGGCTGGATACAGTCCTCGTCCAGCGGCTCTATGACGATGCGTCCCTGGGCGAGCTCTTCCTTGATGGAGCGGTCACTAAGGATCATCCGTGAGTTGGTCCCCAGGAGGCGATTTGCGGCGCCGCGATTGTAGCAGCCACCGTATGGGGCCGCAACGCACATCGTGCCCGCCCTCCGTGTCTCTCGGAGGACGGGCACGATTGACTATGCGCCGATTTGCGCGCTACTGGATGTTGAACACGGCCTGCACGTTGAGCCGGAGCTCGAGCTCGCCGCCGCTGATGGAGGTTTGCGGAGCTGACACCGCTCTCGCCGCCATCTCCATGTCACCGAAGTTCCTAACTACCGGCGCCCCGCGGCCGATCTCGGCGATGTACATCAGCGAGCCTACCTGGACCCCGGTCAGCGTGGCGAAGTGCTGTGCCTTCGCTAGGGCGTCGTTGACCGCCGCCTCGCGCAGCCCGGTCAGGAACGGCTTCGGGTCCTCCCTGGTGAAGCTGATCCCGTTAATCCTGGTGGCGTCGCCACCTGCGGCTGCCACGTCGTCGATGATGACTCCGACCTTGTCCAGGTCCCTGATCTTGATGGCGGCCGAGTTGCTAACGCGGTAGCCGGTCACTATCTGCTTGCGGACGCGGACACCGCCCTCGAGGACCTCTGGATACTCGTACATGGGCCATATGTTGAACGACTGCGTCTGCACGTCGAGGTCCGTCAGGCCGTGGGCTTTGACCGCCGTTACGATCGCCGCCATCGCCGTGGCGGCCTCGTCCCGGGCCTGCGCCACTGTCTTGGCCGTCGTCTCGACGCCGATATTCACCAACGACAGGTCGGGCTCGAGTGTGATGGAGCCTTCGCCTGTCACCCAGATTCCGGCCTGCGCCGAGCCGGTCTGGAGCAACGGTAGCCCCGATAACCCCGGCGAGACGGGCACCGACAGAGTCGACGCGACGCTCCGAGGCGCCGGCTCGATCTGAGGCGGGCTCGAAACCGCGACCGACGGTGCAGTTGAAACGCCAGGCGCCACCTGCACCGGCGGCGCCGCCGGTGGTGCCGGCAGCACTGCAGGCGCGGACGGCTGCGTTCCCTGCCCGGACTCACCGCCGGGAGCCGCAGCTGCGGCCGGCTCACTCGCTTGCGGCTCGCCCTCGGGGGTCGTGGCCGCCTCACCATTGCCGCACGCCAGCGCGAATGCCAGCGCGCCCGCCAGTCCCACTGCTAACATCAGACGCTGCACCTTGTTCATGATTCTCCCTCTCTCCTTGATCTCTTTTTGCCGGTCCTGTGACCCGCTTATATTATTGACGTTCGTTTGCGCGATTTGGTTCCATCCCGTTTTTTCCGATGCTGTCGATTGGCTGCGGGTGACGAGTTGAAAGCATCGGCCTGGCGTAGATCCTGTCATCTGAGTCCCGAACTATTGGGCCGACGAATCAGGGGAGGGGATGCCGTCAAGCAGCGCCGGTACACCGCGCGGTCTAATACGGGCGGCTCCATGCTCGCCTTAGCGACCACGTGGTGACCAGGACGAGCACCGCGAGAGCTCCCGCTAGCGCGGCTTGTACCTGGCGTACCGGGAAAGAGACGCCTTGGTCGCTCGGCTGGAGAACTTCAGCCGCGGCTACGTCGTCAGTTGGCGCCTCGGCCGCTTCGATGAGCGGCGGAGTTTCACTCCCATCGCGTTCGTCTGGCGTCCCCTCCTCCGCGGTCTCAGCGACCGGCACGGCAGCCCGCGCGGCGAGGGGCTCTGGAGCAGCCTGTGCAGCCTCAGCGATGGGGGCCGGGGTGGCCTCAGCGGTCGACGCTTCCCCATCCGCTGCCCCATCTGCTTTCGGCGCGGCCGCTGCGATCTCCGTGACCGCAGGGGCGGCCGGCGGTGCTGGGGCGGCTTGCGGGGCGACTGCCGCCGCCGAGGCCGGCGCAGCCGCTGGGGCAGGCATGGCGAGTGCCGGGGCTGGCGCTGGGGCGGGCGCAGGCATGGCGAGAGCCGGCATAGCGGCGGCCGGAGCCATTGGCGCAGCGGCCGACTCGAGCACAGCGACGGGCTCCTCGACATCGGCCGCTTGCTTGAGGACGCCAAGGGCGTCCCCCGCGAGCACGGCCACGAGCAGCATCGCCGCCAGCGACGTGCCCAAGGCCGGGACCCACACGATCAAGGGCCGACGCGCTGCCACGCTGTCGGGAAGAGACTCCAAGGCAAAAGAGCGCGGGAGCTCCAGCTCAGGCAGGGCTCTCAGTAGCTCCACTGTTCCCCGCAGCCCGGCGATCTCCCGTTCGCAGGAGTCGCAGGACGCGAGGTGGCGCTCGACCCGCCGTGCCTCCGCGTCGTTGACCTGCCCATCGATGTACGAGGAGAGGAGCGCACGTACTCTGCCGTGCCCTCCGATCCTCGATATCCCTAGCACCACACCCACCTCCTCATACTGATTGACGGAATCTGTCGGGTAAAAGTTCCGGGCGCTCCGCGAGGATGGTCCGCACCCCCCCACGTGCCCTATTGAGCCGGGACTTGACGGTCCCCAGCGATGCGCCGGTCGCCTCGGACGCCTCCTGGTAGCTCAACCCTTGTACGTCGATGAGCACCAGCACCGTGCGCTGGTCGTCGGGCAGAGCGAGGATAGCGCGCTGGATGTGTACTTGCAGCTCGCCGCTCAGGACCTGCTGCTCGGGCGACGGTTCTTGCGACTGGACGGAGAAGCCCGGGTTCTCGAGAGCCTCGTCCAACGACCGCTCGGGGCGCCTTCGCGAAGACCGTATCTGGTCGTAGCTGCGGTTGGATGCGATTCGAAGCAGCCAGGCTCGAAGACTGCCCCCGCGGAAACGTCTCAGTGCCCTGTGGGCGGCTATGAACGTCTCCTGGGCTACGTCTTCGGCCAGCGCCAGATCGCCCAGGATTCGCGCTGAGACGCGGTACACCTGGGACTGGTAGCGCTCAACTATCTGGTTGAAAGCTCCCAGGTCTCCGCGATTGCTGCGGGAAACCAGGTCGTGGTCTTCCGGGCTCATGCTCGCTCGGTTTGGTTACGGCTATGCGGATCGAGGGTGCTCGCGCCGTTCGCAGGCGCCCTGAGCGCGGCAATGATACCGCACTGGGCCCAAGGTATGTGTGACACGAACGGAGGCCGGACGTATAATTAGACTGGAGCCGCAGGCGGCTTAGGAACTGGACTTTGAGAACAATCCTTAGAGAGCTCTTCGAGACGGTAATCCTCGCGCTGCTCATCTTCCTGGTCCTGCATGTGAGTGTCCAGAACTTTCAGGTCCAGGGCCCAAGCATGCGGCCGACGCTCGAGGACGGCGAGTACGTACTCGTCAACAAGCTCGTGTACGCCCGCGTCAAGCCACGAGACCTTGTGAGCCTTCTACCCTTTGTGGACAGCGACGAGTCGGAAGCGCTGTACCCCTTCCATTCCCCCAGGCGTGGTGAGGTGATCATCTTCCGGTTCTGCGACGGCTCGGGAACCCACAGAGAGCAGCTACCCGGTTGCCCGCACGATTCGCCAAATAGACCGGCGCGCGACTTCGTCAAACGGGTTGTGGCTATTCACCCTGACACGGTAGAGATCGTAAATGGACAGGTGTTCGTTAATGGCGAACCACTGCAGGAGCCGTACATTACACAAAAAAGCAGCCGTAGCATGGAGAAACAGCTGGTCCCTCGCGGAACATATATTGTACTGGGAGACAACCGGCAGGAGAGCAACGACTCCCGCGCATGGGGACCGGTGCCCGCGGAGAACGTCATCGGGCAGGCGTGGGTCAGCTTCTGGCCGCTTGACCGCTGGCAGACCCTCGGCCTACTTCGATAGCCACCGTCCGGGCTGCTGATGTTCTCTTGAGCCGGGTTGCGAGTAGAACGCGCTAGGCGCCCACGTGTAGACGGGCCGGTAGCTCAGTTTGGTCAGAGCATCGGACTTTTAATCCGAGTGTCCAGGGTTCGAATCCCTGCCGGCTCACTTCTTATCAACGCGTGTATAGACTGCTCAACGGGCCTGAGCCAACGCCGTCGACTTCGCCACGCTCCGCTTATTCTGCCCACTATTGCCCACTATGAGTTGATTCGGGCCCCGGCACCAAATGTGCTGAGCCGGCTCGGCAACATAGCGCCTACGGGATTCGAGCCAGCGATCTCCGCCTTGAGAGGGTGACGCGGCATGGATGGTTCCGTGCTCTCAGATACGATCCTGGCACATTCCGTCTGATCGCAAGTCGTGATACGCTACCTTTCGTTCGACTCAGTATTGGGCAGTATCGAACAGTTGGTTTGCAAAATGTTAGCAATGCGGCACCGGAGTATGGTTGATCGAGGCGAGTGCGCTCGGTGTCGCAGAATCGATCTGTGTACGACCTCGCCGCGTGGCTAGCCATACCGCCGTCGGTCCGGGAAGTGGGTTCTAGTCCCCGAGCAAGCAAGCTAGGCTGTACCGGGTCACCGAGGAGCTTGTGCACAGCCTAAACCCGAATCCACCGAAGGACACCGATGGACGGCGTGAGGGCAGCGGAAGGGGGTGGGTGAGGGAGCTACAGGGGAGATGGCCTGGGGTCTTGGGGTAGATGGGAGGCCGGCGGGCGGTCTTCAGTGGCCGCACAGGGCCCCTAAGGCCCTATGCGGGAGTTGCGATGCGCGGGAAGGCGAGAGGATACGCAGCAGGGGACTCTCGCGACCGGGGTGGCGCGAGATTGCGGGGACGTTGGGTCAGTTGCAGGCTGGCCGTCAGGCCGGGAACGGAATGGCTTGCAGCCGGGCCAAGGCGCGAGTGAACTGGGTTTCCCAAGGCCAGCGCCGGGGGAGATGCAAAGTGAGGCGGCGCGCCGAGCGGGTGATCCGTCCCACCAGAGCGAAGACCCGCCGCCTGAGGGTCTTGGTGATCACGGTCCGCTCGCCCAGACCAATCCGCGCCGTCCAGCGGGCCAGGTTATGCGCCATCACCTGGACCGCCAGCCAGGCGCCGTTGGCGGCGAAGCGCGCCGACGGCATGTGGTTCAGCCCGACGCCGTACTTGAGGTCGCGTATGGCGTTCTCGACCTCGGCGTGGCGGCGATGATCGGCCTCCAGTTCCAGCGTCTCCCCATCGCGGTCGGTGATGAAGGCGTGATAGCTGTATCTGGCGAAGAGGGCGAGCTGGGAACCGGGCGTCGGCTTCACCCGCCGGACAATGAGCCGCACCGGCGCGGCGTCCGGCTTGGTCTGGAACGGGGTGTAAGTCGTCTCGGCGACATCGGCGGCGCCGTCCATCCAGTAGGGAATGGGAGTCCAGTCCTCCTCTGGTATCGCCTCGATCAGATCCCGCAGCCTGGCGCGCTGGCGGATGGTGATAGAGAAGCGGACATCCATTTCCCGGCAGGCGGCAACGACAGTGTGGGCGTAGAAGCCGCTGTCGGCCCGCACCGTGAGTTGTCCCCTGGCCCCGCCGTAGCGCACCCGCCCCACCGTCTCACGCAGGAAGTGGGCGGCGCCACGGGCGGTGTTGGCCCGGCCCTCGCGCAGCCGGGACATCAGCACCTCGCCGGTGCCGGCGGCAATGGCCAGCAGCGGGTGATAGCCGCGGGCGCCGGTATAGCCGTGGTGGCGCGCTCCCTCCTTGGCCAGTCCATAGGTCTCGCAGATGGTCGAGTCCAGGTCGATGGTCAGGGGCGAGTCGCCGGGTCCGGCCCCAGCGGCCCAGGCCCGGGCCAACAACTGGCGGCTCACGCGGTCGAGTTGACGGACATGCCCCCACCGGAAGCTGCGCAGGAAGGTCCCCAGGGTGGATGGCGCCTTGACCACGCAGCCTAGAACACCAACCGTCCCACCAGCGCGCAGCGCATCGGCGTCGTCGATGCAGTCGCCGCCTGCCAGCGCGGAAGCGACCAGCGTCAGCATCTTGTCCCCAGTGTTCGCCCGTCCCGGCGCTCCGCCGAGGTCAAGGTGACGGTCGACGAGTTCCCGCAGGCCCAGGTGCCGGGCTAGGGTGGCCGGCAGGAGCAGGCCGGCATTGGCCACCAGGCGATGGTCGTCAAAGAGGATGCGGATACGGTCGGGTTTGTTCTGTGGCAGCATCTATTGGGTGCTCCTTGTTTCCGGGCGGGTTTCTGTTCCAAAACCATTATCCCAGATTCAGAGGAGCACCCGCTGGCTTCTTCAAGGGCTGTCCCCAAGGACGTCCTTCGGTGGATTCGGGCTTAAATGGCGCGAACAGATGACGGCTGTGATTCGGAACGTTAGCCGGCCTCCGCATTTGAGGGCGCAAGCCCTCCAGCGCCCCCAGCCCCTTACGGCAGCAATCATAGTCATAGCTAGGCGTTAGAGTGACAAGGCGTTCTTCTCCTACAGTGACCGGTAAGTGCGTTCGAGTCCTGGTCCAAGGAAACCATGAGCTGTCAAAACTGTGGGCGTGAGACTGTCCCGCAGGCCAAGTTCTGCAACTACTGCGGGGAGCAGGTCGCGGTTGCTTGTCCCTCATGTAAGACTTCCAACCCGCCTGACAGCCTGTTCTGCAGCGACTGCGGGTTTCGTCTGACTGAAGGCCGCCCGCTTCTGCAGGAGACCACTCCTGAGTCCAGCGAGCTCAATCCACCTCTGCCGGTCGTTCTTGGATGCCCTCGCTGTGGCACCGCTAACGAGCCCGGCTCGGTCTACTGCTTCCAGTGTGGCTTGCCCCTCGACGAAGAACCGCAACCTAGATCTGGCGCCTCGTCCGTGTCGGCTCATGCCTATCGTTCGCCACGAACGCGAGCGATCTGGACGTCGGTTCTGCTGGTCGCCACAGTCATTGTCGATGCAGCAAATCTGCAGATGACGGCTGAGGTTCTCGATCTTAAGCAGCGGTATGAGGCCGGGGCACTCACTCTCTTATCTCAACTAGCCGAGGCTGAGACGAACTTGAACGACATGACGTCCTTCCTTCTTCTGGTGTTCGTTGCGACGGCGATCGCGTTCTTGTTATGGGTTTATAGAGCGTCGCGCAACCTACGCTCGCTCGGTGCCGCAGGTCAGCGTTTCTCCCCGGGCTGGGCCGTCCGATGGTGGTTCGTCCCAGTAATGTTCTTCTTCCGCCCTTATCAAGTGATGGCCGAGATTTGGAAAGGCAGCGCTGCCAGGGCGTCTGGTGAGGCGACTTTCGATTGGAAGACGGAATCCGTCTCCGCCTTGTTGCCATGGTGGTGGGGGTTGTGGATCGCGCAGTATGCATTCGGTTTCCTTGTATTTTTCGCGTCAGGGACCGGCGAACAAGCCGTCAGAACGATTAGTGGAATGCAATTAGCGCTGCTCGGCGACACGACTGAGATCTGCGCCGCCGTGCTGGCCATAGTGTTGGTCTTGCAGACGACAAAGCGCCAAGACGAGAAGCATCGGAAGATGATTAGTGAATCATCTTGGTCGTAGTAGGCTTCGTACTGCTCGCCTTCACGCCGGGGCTGTTCTGGCTTTGGTTTTTTCTACGGCAGGACGTGTACCGGCCTGAGCCGCGCAAGCTCATCGCCTTGACCTTCGTCCTTGGCTGCCTCTCCACAATCCCGGCTGGCATCGTAGAGGCGATATTCCTCGCCGATTTCGACTTGGAAGAAGGCGCCCTTCTGGGCACGGCAGCAGCGATGCTGCTGGTTGTCGGGCCGATAGAAGAGGCAAGTAAATTCGCCGTGGTTCGCCTCAAATCCTACCGCTCACTATACTTCGACGAACCGACTGACGGCCTGGTCTACGCCGCCGCGGCCAGCCTGGGCTTCGCTTCGTTGGAGAACCTGGCATACGTCGTGACTTTCGGACCTGAAGTGATGATAGTAAGGGCGCCGCTGTCGACAGTAGGGCACCTAGTGTTTGGCAGCATCTGGGGCTACGCCTTGGGAGTGCACCACGCATCCGGTTACAACAGAACCGGCCTAGTCGTGATAAGCCTGTCACTCGCTTCCGTTGTCCACGCTGCCTTCAACATCGCAGTTTTCGGGTTTCCGCCGGGAGCCATAGCGCTGGTCGTCGTCGTCGGCATTTGGGCTATGAGCCGCTTTAAGTGGGCGCGGCGTGTTTCGCCCTTCAAGTACCGCCGAAATTACCCCGAGGTGATGTGTCCATCCTGTGACCAACTAATCCGGGTCACAAGTCGGTTTTGTCGGTTCTGCGGTGTGCTTGCTGAGTCTGGCGCGGGACCACTGTTCTGCGGCTACTGCGGGAACAAGAACCGGCCCGACAGCCACTACTGCACCCGCTGTGGAGACCAATTATTGGTGGCCTAATGGCCGGGCTATAGGCGACCTCTATGTCCGGCAGGGCCAGCCCTCGCTACAACACCCGGTAACCCCGAATCCACCGAAGGACACCGATGGACGGCGTGAGGACAGCGGAAGGGGGTGGGTGAGGGAGCTACAGGGGAGATGGCCTGGGGTCTTGGGGTAGATGGGAGGCCGGCGGGCGGTCTTCAGTGGCCGCACAGGGCCCCTAAGGCCCTATGCGGGAGTTGCGATGCGCGGGAAGGCGAGAGGATACGCAGCAGGGGACTCTCGCGACCGGGGTGGCGCGAGATTGCGGGGACGTTGGGTCAGTTGCAGGCTGGCCGTCAGGCCGGGAACGGAATGGCTTGCAGCCGGGCCAAGGCGCGAGTGAACTGGGTTTCCCAAGGCCAGCGCCGGGGGAGATGCAAAGTGAGGCGGCGCGCCGAGCGGGTGATCCGTCCCACCAGAGCGAAGACCCGCCGCCTGAGGGTCTTGGTGATCACGGTCCGCTCGCCCAGACCAATCCGCGCCGTCCAGCGGGCCAGGTTATGCGCCATCACCTGGACCGCCAGCCAGGCGCCGTTGGCGGCGAAGCGCGCCGACGGCATGTGGTTCAGCCCGACGCCGTACTTGAGGTCGCGTATGGCGTTCTCGACCTCGGCGTGGCGGCGATGATCGGCCTCCAGTTCCAGCGTCTCCCCATCGCGGTCGGTGATGAAGGCGTGATAGCTGTATCTGGCGAAGAGGGCGAGCTGGGAACCGGGCGTCGGCTTCACCCGCCGGACAATGAGCCGCACCGGCGCGGCGTCCGGCTTGGTCTGGAACGGGGTGTAAGTCGTCTCGGCGACATCGGCGGCGCCGTCCATCCAGTAGGGAATGGGAGTCCAGTCCTCCTCTGGTATCGCCTCGATCAGATCCCGCAGCCTGGCGCGCTGGCGGATGGTGATAGAGAAGCGGACATCCATTTCCCGGCAGGCGGCAACGACAGTGTGGGCGTAGAAGCCGCTGTCGGCCCGCACCGTGAGTTGTCCCCTGGCCCCGCCGTAGCGCACCCGCCCCACCGTCTCACGCAGGAAGTGGGCGGCGCCACGGGCGGTGTTGGCCCGGCCCTCGCGCAGCCGGGACATCAGCACCTCGCCGGTGCCGGCGGCAATGGCCAGCAGCGGGTGATAGCCGCGGGCGCCGGTATAGCCGTGGTGGCGCGCTCCCTCCTTGGCCAGTCCATAGGTCTCGCAGATGGTCGAGTCCAGGTCGATGGTCAGGGGCGAGTCGCCGGGTCCGGCCCCAGCGGCCCAGGCCCGGGCCAACAACTGGCGGCTCACGCGGTCGAGTTGACGGACATGCCCCCACCGGAAGCTGCGCAGGAAGGTCCCCAGGGTGGATGGCGCCTTGACCACGCAGCCTAGAACACCAACCGTCCCACCAGCGCGCAGCGCATCGGCGTCGTCGATGCAGTCGCCGCCTGCCAGCGCGGAAGCGACCAGCGTCAGCATCTTGTCCCCAGTGTTCGCCCGTCCCGGCGCTCCGCCGAGGTCAAGGTGATGGTCGACGAGTTCCCGCAGGCCCAGGTGCCGGGCTAGGGTGGCCGGCAGGAGCAGGCCGGCATTGGCCACCAGGCGATGGTCGTCAAAGAGGATGCGGATACGGTCGGGTTTGTTCTGTGGCAGCATCTATTGGGTGCTCCTTGTTTCCGGGCGGGTTTCTGTTCCAAAACCATTATCCCAGATTCAGAGGAGCACCCGCTGGCTTCTTCAAGGGCTGTCCCCAAGGACGTCCTTCGGTGGATTCGGGGTAACACTTAAGCACCTTTTTGGCATGACAACCCGAAACGCCGAAAAACCAGGCTCCACCGGGACGACCAGGAGCGATCCCCGAACGCCTACGTAAAGGCTGGGACGGCCTCGTAGGCTAGCAAGGCATCCCGAATATCGATCACTCGCTACTACGAGTTGCAGTAGCGCGACACCCATGGGTCCCAAGAAGTGGGGTCCGAGCACGATTATCCCACTACATTCTGGGAGGCTTTGCTTTTGGGATGCGGGGGGCATCGATCTTTCAATGGGTTCCAGGGGGCGAACGCACGAATGGGATCATTCTGATCGTTCCCGCGCTTCCCGGCGAAGCTCGTGCTGATCCTGTGGCTACGGATCACAGAAGACTGGATTGGCACAATGGGCGACCACCAGCAAATCGAGCCCTGATCTGACGTACGCAACCAGTCCCAGCCCATCCGCTCCCACCGCGATGTCTAGGTACCTAACAGGGTAAGAACCCACGACGGTTGTAATGCGTTCTGTGCAGCCGACATTCTCACAATGGGCCACCTTGAGGCCTGAAAAAGTGGGAACCGTATATGCGATTAGTCCTAGGCCATCAGCACCAATGGTTATCGAGCTTATGCTGGCAAACCCTCCTTGAGAGTACGGCTCGAGGATGCTGACGGTTGAACTTGTGCAAGCTACGTCCTCACAGTGGGCCACTTTCACATAGTAGTTTCGATCGTCGTGGTAGCTGATCAGGGGTTTCCCGTCCCCCCCGATAGCCATAGAAGTGGAAGGGGGAGAATTAACCGTGCCGCCGTCCAACGTGCTAGTTGTGACGCTTGAGCATAAGACGTTTTCACAGTGAGCCACAACTAGGCCGACACCTCCTACCCAGTAGGTGAAAATGCCAAGGCCGTCTGCTCCGGTAGCCATGTCTCTCGCAACAACTCGACCGCGTATCGCGGGTTCAACCGGTGAGACCGTCGCGACCGTGCAACCGATATTTTCGCAGTGGGCCACACTCAGGATCCGCCTTTCCTCAGAACCAGATCGGTCAGATGCGACGTAGCTGATTAGCCCTAGGCCATCAGCGCCAATCGCCAGAGCCGAACCGCCGGCTTGGGTGTCCACACTGGTACTGTCCACCCTGGTCGAGGCAGAGCTAGAGCAACTGGCGTTTTCGCAGTGGGCCACTCTCAACTCGCCAAGCGATTGAGCGTTGCGACGGATGTAACTGATCAATCCCATACCATCTGCGCCAATAGCGATCGACGGTGCGACTGGCGAAATAGGGCTGTCCAACGAATTCAAGGATGCCCGGGTACATCGAACGTCTTCACAATGTCCTACCCTCAGCTCGTCCCTAAAATGATAGGAGATGAGGCCAAGACCATCAGCACCGGTGGCTGATGAGACTCTACCAAAGGACCCACTCTGAGCGTCCAGGATCGAGAGGATTGCTCCAGCGTCACCACAGACCCACGCGGTGCCGTCCCAATATGCGGTATGCTCGGGAGCGCAAACCAGGCCTCCCAGCGTGTCATCGTCATTCTCATCCGCGAAACCCTCAGGAACGTCTGCAATCTGACTCCAAGGAGTGTCGCGCTCAGCGACAACGGACTCGATCAAGGCCCCGAGTGTTTCTTCTGAAGGTTCGGGGCCTGGAACACCTTGAGAACCAGGTGGACCTTGTGGGCCCTGCGGTCCTTCTGGCCCGACGAATTCCTGGGCGCGTTCCGTCAGCTCCTCGGATACCTTAGCGGCCACCATCTCTCTCACTTCGTCGTCTGACGGCCCGCAGGCTGTGAGGGTAGGTAAAACCAGTAGTCCGATCACGCCCAGATATCGCTTACCCATCTCGGTCTCCCCCAATCCCCAGTTGGAGCTATGATCTCCGGAAAGCAGCAAGAATGCTACCAGACGTAGCGGCAGATCGATCAAGAGGTACGTCGGTGAATGTCATACATTGCGATATGGTACCTGTCTACGTTACCAAGAGCCTCCATGACGACCCTCGGGTGAATGGCTTCAACAAGCATCGGCGAGGCCGAGCCGTGGCGCAGGGCGTGGAATCGGATTCTGGGAAACCCGGCCTCATCGAGTCTACGGTGAAGACAGCGGGATACGTGGCTCAGCTCAGCAGGACTCGTCTCGACAGCATCAAAAGTGATGCCAGGCGTTCACTTGTAGTACCACCGGTCTGCTTGGCTAGAAACCAACCGAAGCAGCACCGGAGTGCGCAGCAAAGCGCTTGGCGCGCGCCGCTAACTCACCTGGTCCTGGAGCGACGTAGCCCGCCGGCTTAACGGCTTCATGCGCAGGTCCCGCGAGATGGCGAGGCACTCTTTCAGCAGTGGCCCCGCCCGGTCCCCATCGCCGGAGTCGTCTCTTCCAATTAACGCCTCTGCGTAGTCGTAGCACGTCCACGCTAGCTCGGGCTTGGCGCCGGCGCGCCGGCACAATTCGAGGCCGTCATCGAAGTGCCCGGTCCAGCGGTCGTCCTCGCCAAGCGCTACGCCCAGAACGCCTAACAGACGCCCGAGAGGCCAATGGCTTAGCAGCACCCCGTCGACATTGGAGAGCTCGTCGTAATACTCTCTCATCGCGGAGGCGTCACCCGATTGCGACGCGATGAGGGCCAGCCCGACTCGGGCGCTCATACCCACCAGCCTGGTAGCGTGCGGTGAGGCCAGCACGCCCTCGAGAGTGCCGCGCACGCCCTCCAGGTCCTGGGTGTCGCCGGTGATGCGGGCGATAGCGGGTAAAGTCGTGAGGCAGTAGACGAACAGCGAACTGGGATCGGGCCGTGCCTGCCGGATGTGGTCCGCGAGGCGAGCGCGAAAGATCTCGCCCTGCGCGGCGTCACCGAGCTCGTGTTCGAGCAGCGCCCTTAAGGCGAGGAAAGTCGGCTCCCTCGGCTGCACCGCCAGGCCCTTCTCCGCGAACTCGCGTGCCGCGTCCCAGTCCCCCTTCAGCCGGGCCAGCTCTCCGCCGGCCAGGAGGCCCGTGCCCTGTCTGAAGCGATCGCGCATCCGCTCGGCCAGGTCGAGGCCCGCGGCAGCGTGAACGCCGGAAGCTTCGAAGTCCCCTGTGATCCGAGAGATGGTCGTCGCCCAGTAGCGGGCCGCCGACTCAGCGTGCGGTTCTTCGACCTTCTCCGCGAGGCTCACCGCTCGCAAGACCTTCTCTAGCCCCGCCTCGAATCGCATGTTGTGTCCGTCCACGTCGCCCGCTTCAGCCAGTGTCCGCATCTCGAGGGCGGTGTCGTTCTCTCGCTCGGCGATCCGCAGCGCTCGGACGGCCGCTTGCTGGGCGCCGGCGTAGTCCCCGTTCTCCACGGCCAGCGGGCGTATGTGCCGTGATAGCAGCTCGCCGGCCTCCACCGAGTCGTCCGGCACCAGCTCTAGCGCCCGAGAGATGAGCTTCGTGAGCCCTTGAACACCCGGCATTGCTATGACCGGATATTTGGCGACAGCGGTGGCGTGGGCTGTGTCGCCACCTCTGTCGTAGTGGTCGAACGCCCGGGTGAGGCTCTCAACAGCATCCCCGAGCCTCCCCATCCCAGCCTGCGCGCGGCCAAGGCCGAAGAAGAGCCTCCCGGTCTCGCCTTCGTCCCCAGCGTTCCCGCGTGCCGAGATCGCCCTTTGCAAAAGAGGTAGCGCCTCTTCGTAGCCGTACGACTCCAGGGCTCGCTCGCCGGCGATGAGGGAGTAGCGCACTAGTTTTTCCGAGCCCGTTACCGCCGCACCTTCCGCGTAGTGGCGCGCCAACTCGGCCGCATGCTCTTCGAGGTCGTCGGCGTACAGCGATTCGAGCGTCTCGGCTATCCTCGCGTGCAGGCGCACCTTTCGAGTAGCTGACAGATCGCTCGTCAACGTCTCTTGTATCAGCGCTTCAGTAAACCGGTAGGCGCCCATTGTCGAGGGGAGCTCCGAGACCACCCTTGCTGCGAGGGCCTCCCCGAGGACCTCCAGAAGCCTGTCCACGGACATGTCGTCGTGGAGAGGTGTGAGCTGGCTAAGGGTGAATTGAGGACCGATAACCGCGGCCACCGTCAGAGTCTGGTTGCACTCCTCCGAGAGCTGCCCCAGCCGCCTGCCGATAACCTCTCTTACGCCCTCTGGGATCTTGAAGGTCCAGGTTCTTTCCCGCGTGCTCCTACCCGCGGCCGGCTTGCCCTGGAGTACCGGGTCGCCTTCTTGGACCATCAGCCTCACCACCTCAGTCACGAAGAAGGGGTTGCCCTGCGTCTTCGCGTGTACCTCACTCACCAGTCCGGGTGGTGGAGAGACGCCCGCGGTTTCCTCCATGAACTCCGCTATGTCTTTCTCAAGAAGACCGGTCAAGTCGATGCGGTTGAAAAGGCGCTCTCGCGAGAGCTCCCCGAGGGATTCGGACAGGGGGTGCTGGCGGGAAAGCCCAAGCTCTCTGTAGGTCGCGACTACCAGCATCCGGCTCGTTGCGAGCTCCCGTGCCACGAACTCCAGGAGAAGCAAGGATGGCCGGTCCGCCCAATGGATGTCCTCCAGAACAAGCACGAGTGGTTTCCGGGCGGCCGAGTTCTTCAGGTAAGTCGCTATCGAATCGAAAAGGCGGAACCGGGCCTGCTCCGTGTCTCCTAATGCCGGCGGGCCGGGGAGGCCGGGCAGGACCTCGCGTAGGTCGGTTACGATCTCGGCTACTTCTGCTGCGTTCGGGCCGAGGTCGGTGCGCAGCTCATCCGGGTCACTCTCGCGCACATGCGGCCGGAGCGCCTGTACCCAGGGCCAGTACGGTGGAGCACCACGACTTTCGTGACAGCGGCCCCACAGGACCTTCGCCCTTCGTAGACCAGCGTACGACGAGAACTCGGTTGCCAATCTCGTCTTGCCTATCCCGGCGTCGCCAACGAGCGTCAAGAGTGCGCCGCGGCCTGAGAGCGTCTGCTCCAGGACCGCCTTGAGCTGTCCCATCTGCCGCTGGCGGCCAACGAAAACTCCGCCCACCAGGCTGTCCATGGCATTGGGGCGCTCGGCTGATGGGTCCGCCTCTCCGGCGGCAATATCGACCCCTTCCAACGCGGTAAGAACGTCGGACGCCGACTCAGGCCGGTCGCTGGGCTCTTTGGCCAGAAGACGCATGATCAGAGCGTCCAAGGCTGTTGGGCAAGACGGCAGGTGTCTTACGGGAGGCACCGGTGGCGTGTTGACGTGCTGGCTGATGACCGCGACGATGTCGCTTCCTTGGAAGGGCGGCTTGCCCGTGACCAGGTGATACAGCATGCAGCCTAGGGCGTAGAGGTCGCTCTGTGCGACGAGCTCGCCCCCGGTGGCCTGCTCGGGAGGCATGTAAGATACGGTGCCCACGACGATGTTCTCTTGGGTGATTCGCGGGCCGTCGATGGAGATGGCCAGTCCGAAGTCGCCGATCATTGCGGAACCACTACTGGAAAGCCAGACGTTGCTCGGCTTCAGGTCCCGGTGCACCATCCCCCTGGAATGGGCGAACTCCAGCCCGCGGCAAACCTGCTTGGCCAGCTCCAGAGTCCTCTCCAGGGGTAGGCGGTGGTCCGGGGCCGAGAGTATGAGAGCCTCAACGTCGCCACCCGGCATGAGGGGGAGGACCATGTAGGTCTGGCCGCCCTCCTCACCGAAGTCGAAAAGCTGCACGATGTTGGGATGATCGCCCAGCCTCGCCATTGTCTGGGCTTCCCGCAGGACCCGCTGCCGGCCTATGTCGTCCAGCCCCTCGCTTTTTATAAGGGCAAAGGCCACCTCGCGATCGAGCAGTGTGTCGCGCGCCAGCAGGACCTTCTTGGTCGCGCCTTCTCCAAGCTCCGCTTTGATCTCGTACCGCCCGTCCCTGAACGACTTGGGGAACGGCTTGGGGAGGGCGGGAAGGGGGCCCTTGAAAGCGACCGTTGAGCCGAGGTCGCCTTGAGGTTGGTTCAGGCTCGCCGATACCGATTCCTGCGGGCCTTCCGCGGCCTCCATCTCTCCTTCGTTGATGTCGCCTCAAAGGTACACCTAACACGGTTCCATTCACCAGTTCCCCGACTTCTGAGACTGCGATGATGAATCCCGGGCCACCTCGGCTCGGGCCTGACCCTTTCTGAGACTGGCGTCATGCCTTCAGCCTGATCTGTCGACTCGATTCGAGGTGGCGCCAGAAGTGCCCTCGGCAAGGCGAGCAGTGACCTTATAGGAGCCTGGCCCCACGCCCCATCGCAGTCTTGTCCGCTCACCTGGCCGGCGCACAATCCTCCGGGAGGTAGAAATGACAGGAGTCGTCGGTCATAAAGGTAGTCGTGGTGTTGAGCTGGTCGTCGGAGTCGACACCCACCAGGATGAGCATGTGGCGGTGGCCATTGACCGTCAGGGGGTCCGCCTTGGGGAGCTTCACACAGTGGCGACCACCCATGGGTATGAGGAGCTCGAACGGTGGTCCCGGGGCCTGGGAGAGATTCATGCCTTCGGGATTGAAGGCACCGGTTCCTACGGTGCCGGAGTCGCCCGATTCCTGACCAGTAGGGGCCATACCGTAGTGGAGGTCAACCGGCCCGACCGGTCAACCCGCTATCGGAAGGGGAAGAGCGATCCCACTGATGCGGAGATGGCAGCGCGTGCCGTGCTTGCCGGAGTAGCCGATGCCACTCCCAAGTCAGGTGAGGGTGAAGTCGAAATGATCCGTATGTTCAAGAGCACCAAGGACTCGGCCGTCAAGGCTCGCACCCAGGCAATCAACCAGATGAAGGCCCTGGTTGTCACGGCCCCGGCCCGGCTTCGTGAGCACCTCACTGGCCTCACCACTGCTGCCCTTGTCACCCGGTCCAAGAGCTTCCGGCCTGGTCGTATGGAGGGTCCCACCGCGGCGGCCAAGTATGCTCTTCGCTCCCTTGCCCGTCGCTACCGTCAACTCGGTAATGAGATAAAGGACCTGGAGGCCGAGATCCAACGACTCACACGGACGGCAGCCCCAGCCCTGGTGGATGGCTTCGGCATAGGACCAGACACGGCGGCGACCCTCCTCATAGTAACCCTGACCGCCTCCACTCCGAGGCTGCCTTCGCCTCCCTGTGCGGTGTCAATCCCATCCCTGCTTCCTCCGGCAAGACCAACAGGCATCGGCTCAACCGAGGCGGCCACCGCCAGGCCAACGCGGCACTCCATCGCATTGTTGTCGTCAGACTTCGTCATGATGAGCGGACCCAGGCATACATGCGTCGTCGCACCACCGAGGGAATGAGCAAGGCTGAGGTGATCCGCTGCCTCAAACGCTATGTCGCTCGCGAGGTCTTCTCCGTCCTACGGAACTCAGCCCTATCCCACAGCACTCCTTGACATCTATAGGAGCATCAGGCTCATGTCAGGTCTTTTTTTGTTGTCCATCAGAGTACGTGGTCGGCAGAAAAGGCTCGGTCTATGACGAATAGGGAGCACGGGAAGAGACCAAATCGAGGTCCCCCTTCATGTGTCCGATGCCAACCACCGTTTCCTCAGCTGTCTGACGCTGCGGCTGGATAAACCCAAGGAAAACTGTGGAAGGTGCCTCACCATTGCAAAATATACCGCGAATGACTATCATTGTACTCATGATGGACGCTACACTCCCCCGCCTCGTTGGGCCAAGCCTTCAGGACCGTCTCCGAGTCATGCCTGCGGTGGTGGTGACCGGAGCCCGTCAGACGGGGAAGAGCACCCTAGCCCAGGAGCTTATGCCGGGCGGACGGCGCTTCCTCTCCCTGGACGACCTCGACGTGGTAGATGCAGCCCGCCGCGATCCCGAGGCGCTCCTGGGGGGCAGCCGCAGGTGACTCTCGATGAGGTGCAGCGAGAGCCGGACCTTCTGCATGCGGTGAAGCGGGCCATAGACCAGCAGCGCCAGCCAGGGAAGTTCCTCATCACCGGTTCGGCCAACCTGCTATTGATGCGACAGGTCTCCGAGTCCCTTGCTGGCCGGGCCAGCTATCTGACCCTCTGGCCGATGACCCGGCGAGAGCAGCTGGGTCTCGGACGTGGTGGGCATCTTCCCCAATCGGCCAGCCGCGCGTCGCCTGGTTGGGGCTGTCCTGGCCGAACAGCACGACGAATGGGCCATCGGCCGACGCTACATGACACCTGCGGCCAACAGCATCGACGAAGCTCTACCCGAGGCGGATCTAGAGAAGGCAGCGGCATAGATGTGTTCAACAGGATGGCGCTCTCTCTTAGCCCGAATCCACCGAAGGACACCGATGGACGGCGTGAGGGCAGCGGAAGGGGGTGGGTGAGGGAGCTACAGGGGAGATGGCCTGGGGTCTTGGGGTAGATGGGAGGCCGGCGGGCGGTCTTCAGTGGCCGCACAGGGCCCCTAAGGCCCTATGCGGGAGTTGCGATGCGCGGGAAGGCGAGAGGATACGCAGCAGGGGACTCTCGCGACCGGGGTGGCGCGAGATTGCGGGGACGTTGGGTCAGTTGCAGGCTGGCCGTCAGGCCGGGAACGGAATGGCTTGCAGCCGGGCCAAGGCGCGAGTGAACTGGGTTTCCCAAGGCCAGCGCCGGGGGAGATGCAAAGTGAGGCGGCGCGCCGAGCGGGTGATCCGTCCCACCAGAGCGAAGACCCGCCGCCTGAGGGTCTTGGTGATCACGGTCCGCTCGCCCAGACCAATCCGCGCCGTCCAGCGGTCCAGGTTATGCGCCATCACCTGGACCGCCAGCCAGGCGCCGTTGGCGGCGAAGCGCGCCGACGGCATGTGGTTCAGCCCGACGCCGTACTTGAGGTCGCGTATGGCGTTCTCGACCTCGGCGTGGCGGCGATGATCGGCCTCCAGTTCCAGCGTCTCCCCATCGCGGTCGGTGATGAAGGCGTGATAGCTGTATCTGGCGAAGAGGGCGAGCTGGGAACCGGGCGTCGGCTTCACCCGCCGGACAATGAGCCGCACCGGCGCGGCGTCCGGCTTGGTCTGGAACGGGGTGTAAGTCGTCTCGGCGACATCGGCGGCGCCGTCCATCCAGTAGGGAATGGGAGTCCAGTCCTCCTCTGGTATCGCCTCGATCAGATCCCGCAGCCTGGCGCGCTGGCGGATGGTGATAGAGAAGCGGACATCCATTTCCCGGCAGGCGGCAACGACAGTGTGGGCGTAGAAGCCGCTGTCGGCCCGCACCGTGAGTTGTCCCCTGGCCCCGCCGTAGCGCACCCGCCCCACCGTCTCACGCAGGAAGTGGGCGGCGCCACGGGCGGTGTTGGCCCGGCCCTCGCGCAGCCGGGACATCAGCACCTCGCCGGTGCCGGCGGCAATGGCCAGCAGCGGGTGATAGCCGCGGGCGCCGGTATAGCCGTGGTGGCGCGCTCCCTCCTTGGCCAGTCCATAGGTCTCGCAGATGGTCGAGTCCAGGTCGATGGTCAGGGGCGAGTCGCCGGGTCCGGCCCCAGCGGCCCAGGCCCGGGCCAACAACTGGCGGCTCACGCGGTCGAGTTGACGGACATGCCCCCACCGGAAGCTGCGCAGGAAGGTCCCCAGGGTGGATGGCGCCTTGACCACGCAGCCTAGAACACCAACCGTCCCACCAGCGCGCAGCGCATCGGCGTCGTCGATGCAGTCGCCGCCTGCCAGCGCGGAAGCGACCAGCGTCAGCAGCTTGTCCCCAGTGTTCGCCCGTCCCGGCGCTCCGCCGAGGTCAAGGTGATGGTCGACGAGTTCCCGCAGGCCCAGGTGCCGGGCTAGGGTGGCCGGCAGGAGCAGGCCGGCATTGGCCACCAGGCGATGGTCGTCAAAGAGGATGCGGATACGGTCGGGTTTGTTCTGTGGCAGCATCTATTGGGTGCTCCTTGTTTCCGGGCGGGTTTCTGTTCCAAAACCATTATCCCAGATTCAGAGGAGCACCCGCTGGCTTCTTCAAGGGCTGTCCCCAAGGACGTCCTTCGGTGGATTCGGGCTTACACCGCTTTACGGGACGTGACCCATCAGGAGACGAATAACCAAAACCGATGTCGTTGTCAGGAGGCAAGATGGACAGGTACGTACGTTTACCCGCTGGGATGGTAGTAGTTGTCGCGCTGCTAGCCATAGCTGCGTGTGGAGGCACCGAAGGAGAGGCCCGAGAGAACACGCTTGATGAGATCCTCGATCGAGGACGCCTCGTCTGCGGCATCAAAGCTGACACCCCAGGCTTCGGCGTGCTCAACCCGGACGGCACGGCCCAAGGTAACGACGTTGAATACTGCCACGCGATGGCTGCGGCTGTCTTCGGAGACAGGAGCAAGGTCGAGTTCAAGGAAGTCACCTCCGCCAACCGCTTCGAGCTGCTCGCCGCGAAAGAGATCGACGTGCTCATCCGCACAACCACTTGGACAGCCAGCCGCGACGCCGACCTCAACGTCGCCTTCGCACCCACCACCTTCTACGATGGCGCGGGCATCATGGTGAAGGCGAGCGCCGGACTGTCCAGCGCTAAGGAGCTCGACGGGGCCACTATCTGTATCCTGGACGGCACCAGCACCCAAGGTGCCGTCTCCGACTTCTTCTCTGAACAGGGGCTCACCTACTCTGAGCTCACTTTCCAGGCCAACCCGGAGATCCGTGCGGCATTCCTCAGCGATCAGTGCGACGCCTGGTCGTCAGACAAGTCGCAGCTGGGCGCCCACCAGTTCACCCTGAAGGCCGACGGGACCGACGCCGTCGTGCTCCCCGAGACGCTCTCCAAAGAACCTCTCGGTCCGAGTGTACGCGACTACGACTCGGAGTGGGAAGATGTGGTGCGCTGGGTAGTGAATGGCATGATCGTCGCCGAAGAGCAGGGGGTCACCTCGGATAATATGGGTCAGATGGCGGCGAACCCGCCGAACAACACAGTGGCCCGTCTCCTGGGAGTGGGATTCGACGGCGGCCCTCCTACCAACCTGGGCATCGGACACGGCAAGATCGCCAGCACCTTCATGCAGAGCGTGATCGATCAGGTCGGCAACTACGGTGAGGCCTACAGCCGTACGCTCGAGCAGGTAGGACTCACCCGTGCCGGATCGTTGAACGCCTCCTATCTAGATGGCGGACTGATCTACGCCCCGCCGATGCGCTAAGAGCGCTTTCTGACAAGGACGGAACGTATGGGCGGGCATATACCCCTGCCCATACGTTGGATTTCGTGTGATTGCTAGGCGATGATGCAGCGCCTGAAAGACATCTGGTTCAAGAGACGCTCGCGCTACCTCGCGGTCAATCTAATCGTCGGTGCCGCTTCCGGGATCGTTGTGGGCTACGTCGGCTATTCCATAGCCATCAACCTCTTCGATTTCGACTTCCTCTTCGGGCCTTACGGCAGTCCGGACCGCAGCTCGATCTTCCAGTTCCTGGACGTAGAGGCGAGCGACCCGAGATGGCTGGGGATGCTCAAAGGTGCTGGCAACACCATAGCAGTCGTGGTCTTTGCCATCTTCCTTTCCTCCATGTTGGGCCTGGCTGTTGGCGTGGCCCGACTCTCCTCCAATCCCATGGTCAACCGGCTGGGCAAGCTCTACGTCGACCTGTTCAGGAACCTGCCCCTGCTGCTGATCATGTTCTTCTTCGCCTTCGCGGTGTCCAGGGGACTGCCCAAGATAGAGGAGCGCTCAGGGTGGAGCGGTCTCCTCTACATCAGCAACCGCGGGCTGGCCATCCCCTGGCTCGAGACCGCCAATTCGCTCTGGTGGCTGTGGCCCGTGGCGTTGCTCGGCGCCGCCATGGGCGCGTGGCTCGTGAGGAGGAGCCGTGCGCGCAGGGAGGCCAAGACGGGCGAGAGCCTGCGCCCCAATGTGTGGGGAACAGCGGTCTTTGTGCTCATAGGAGCGGTGGCATACGCCGGACTGCTCTTCCCGGTGCGCCTAACTCTTCCTGACGTGACTCAATCGGCGTCCGGGTTCTTCTCGTATACCGGTGGCAATCTGCTCGGGTTGGGTTATCTGAGCGCGCTGGTGTCGCTCACCCTCTACATAAGCGCCTACATCGCTGAGATCGTGCGTGGCTCGCTCCAGGCGGTTCCCCACGGCCAGACCGAAGCCTCCGCATCTCTTGGATTATCAACGTACCAGCGCTTCTCGCTGATCATTCTGCCCCAGGCCCTGCGGATCATGATTCCTTCTTTGAACAACGAATACCAAAACGCCAACAAGGACTCGACGCTTGCGCATGCCATAGCCTACGGCGAGATAGTCCTGATATCCAATAGGATCATCAACAACACCGGGAACCTCCTGCAGACATACCTGTTCATATTCTTCGTTTTCGTCATCACGAACCTCATCATCTCGCTGATCATGAATGCGATTAACCGAAAAGTCCAGATCAGATGACGACATCTGCAGCGTATCGCTCCATCGTCTCCAGCTGTCTGACCTGGGCAAGGACAAACCTGTTCGATTCATGGCGTAACTCCGTCCTCAGCTTAGCCACCATAGCGGCTGGCGGTATCGCCGGATTCCTGATGCTGAGGTTCGTTCTGTTCCAGGCCAACTGGGGCCTCGTCGCGATCAACCGAAAGCTGTTCTTCGTCGGCAGTTATCCTGCGGAGGACACCTTCCGGATATGGATATCCCTCTTCATCGTGGTAATTCTGGTTGCCCTTACCTATGGCGTCTGGATCGGAAGATTGCGGCCCTACATAGTGGCGATCGGTGTGGTGGCGGTGATAACTCTCACACTCGGCCTGGGGACCGATCTGCAGATCCAGGAGGGACAGTACACCCAAGAGATACAGTCCGCGGGACAGACCGCAATCGTGAGCGGTGTCCACAGAGAACTGGTGTGGGAGCGTGGCTGGGCACCCCGCTGGCTCTACTCGCTCTCACTGGGACTCGCAATCCCGTTCGGTACATCTTGGCTGCTACTCGCTGGGCTCTTTGCGGTCCTGATAGGAGGAGCCTGGGCGGGCAGGCGCCTCTCCAGATGGAGAAGCAATCCGATACTGCTGCAGGCGATCGGCGCAGCGTGGGTCCTGCTCATCCCGATGATCGTCTTGCTCCAGTTGGGGGTGTCCAGCAGCCACTGGGAGAGCGCTTTCCTCGACCTGCTGGTGTTTGCCGTGGGGGGATTCTTCTCCTTCTTCATCGGTCTCGGACTGGCGTTGGGCCGCGCCTCTCCGTACTGGACTATACGGTTCTCCGCCGTCGGCTACATCGAGGTCGTGCGCGCTGCCCCGCTGCTCGTCTGGCTACTGTTCGCCACGTTCCTCGATGACGAGTTCGGACCTATCGGCGAAGCGTTCAGCAACATCGACCTCGTATATCGAGTCATGATCGTTTTTGCCTTCTTCGGCGGGGCCTACATCGCTGAGGTTTTGCGAGGCGGACTCCAGTCCATACCTCGTGGCCAGCATGAAGCGTCTGAGGCGATAGGTCTTTCCGCAGCGCAGAAGTACATCTTCATCATCCTGCCGCAAGCGATCAAGTCGGTTATCCCGGCAATTATCGGGCGCTTCATCGCCCTATGGAAAGATACAGCGCTACTCGCCGCAATATCGCTCGTCAACACACTGGAAAAGGCGAAGGAGATCCTCGGGGGCCAAACGGACATAGCGGAGGGTGCTTTCTTCGAGATATATATTGTGGTCGGGCTCATATACTGGCTGATTTCGTATCTGTTATCCCGGCTTGGCGGAGCGGCGGAAACCCGATTGGGAGTGAACACCAGATAGCGGACCAGGCTATAGAGAGGACCGGCACATGGCAGAGCAGAGCGGCAAAGAGATACTCCGCCTAGAGAAAGTGGTGAAACGCTACGGCGATTTCGCTGCTCTGAAAGAAGTCGACGTCTCAGTGATCGAGGGCGAGGTCGTCGTCATCATCGGGCCTTCTGGCTCAGGCAAATCGACCCTGCTCAGGACCATAAACCAACTCGAGCGACACGATTCCGGCCGGATCGTCGTTGACGGCGTCGAGCTGACGGACGACGCCCGCACTCTCGCCAAGATACGGGCCGACACGGGGATAGTCTTTCAGCAGTTCAACCTCTTCCCGCACCTCACCGTCATGCGCAACATAACACTCGCGCCGCAGAAGGTCCGCCACATGCCGCACAAGCAGGCGGAGGAACTCGCGCTCCAACTGCTGCGCCGCGTAGGTATACCTGAACAGGCGGAGAAATACCCCGGCCAGCTCTCAGGCGGCCAGCAGCAGCGCGTCGCCATCGCCCGCGCTCTCGCGATGAACCCCAAGCTGATGATGTTCGACGAGCCCACCTCCGCGCTCGACCCGGAGATGATCAACGAGGTCCTCAAGGTGATGGGCGAGTTGGCTGCGTCCGGTATGACCATGATCTGCGTTACCCACGAGATGAGCTTCGCAAGGAACGTCGCCGACCGCGTGATCTTCATGGATGAGGGCGAGATAGTCGAAGTCGGAACCTCTGAGGAGTTCTTCACCAGCCCGCGAGAGTCCCGCACCAAACTCTTTCTAAGCAAGATCCTCACCCACTAATTTGCTACTCCAACCCAATCTCCCCTGTAGCAAAGGGCTAGAGGGCCCCGGCCCATTCGTCCTGAGCTTGTCGAAGGCTATTCCTAAGGGCATCGCGCAGGCGCACTCCAGCCAAAACGGCATCAACCGATGTGTTCAGGCTGTCCGAACTCCAGCGAGGGCCCAACTCCCTAACGGGTTCCTACGACCTGCTGGCGCCGGGGATATCACGGCGGTGGAAAAGGTAGAAGGCCAGTCCGCCCAAGGCGAGAGCGTAGGCCGCAAGCACCAGAAAGGCAAGGAGCTCCCCCGGAGCATCGCCTAGAGTGCCACCGATGGCGCCACTCGCTCCTTCTGCATCTCCACCGCTCGTGCGCCGATATTATAGATCAGCAGGAAGTCCGCCACGTTCTGGAACCAGTCGAAGAGATTGATGAAGATGCCTAGTAGACCGAAATCTTTGAAATGAGGGGTAGCCGAGATTGGCGTGCTACGACGACAGGGCGGGTTTCAAACCCGCCCCTACCAAGCCGTAACCTCAGAACCCTTCAATACTAGGATGTTGGACCACTAGGAAGATCTGCTCAAAGAAATAGTACCCTAGGCCTACGCCCATCCCGCCGCAGAGGAGCGAGTCGCCACTGCCACAAGGCCCACAAGGGCCCCGTAGGGGAGTACGGAGAAGCAGGCTCTGCCGAAGACTTCGGCCACGTCCCCTCCCAAAGAAGCTGTTCTCCAAGCCCTCAGTACCGCCGATGCCCTGGAAATAGCGAAGGTTGTTGCGTCCGCTGAGGTAGGGGTAGAAGCTTGGCTCCTCCACAATCGCCCCAATGCGCCGGAGAGCGTCGGGAGTAGAGTCCCAGGAAGTGGTGTAAGAGGGAGAGGGTCTGGAGAAAGAGAAACCACCGCGTCATCCTTAGCGGGCAAAGAAGAAAGCTCGAGAAAGGAGGACAACGGTGGTCAAGGAAAGGATGGACCTGCTGGAGTTGTTGCGCAAGGGGGGAATGGACGGTGACGTGGACTTCCTACGGGAGGCTCTGAGAGTGCTGGTCGAGGAGATCATGGAGGCTGATGTGTCATTGAGGACCGGTGCTGGGTATGGAGAACGCAACCCTGAGCGGGTGACCCAGCGCAACGGGTACCGGTCTCGAGCATGGGACACTCGCGTAGGGACAATGGAGTTGCAGATACCCAGGCTGAGGGAGGGGAGCTACTTCCCGAGCCTATTGGAGCCACGGCGTCGCAGCGAGCGAGCTCTGCTGGCGGTGATCCAGCAGGCGTATGTGGAGGGTGTATCGACGAGGCGAGTGAATGATCTGGTCAAGGCTCTTGGGTGCGAGGGTATCTCAAAGAGCCAAGTGTCGCGTATCTGTCAGGAGCTGGACGTGGTGGTGGATGGCTTCCTGGGCCGTCCGCTGGACGGTGGACCCTACCCCTATCTGTGGCTGGATGCACTGCCCCAGAAGGTCAGGGAGGCCGGTAGGATAGTCAACGTCAGCGTGGTGGTGGCGACGGCGGTCAACAGCGAGGGCAGGCGTGAGATCATCGGCATGGACGTGGGTACCAGTGAAGACGGTGCATTCTGGCTGGCCTTCCTGCGCTCACTGTCGGCCAGAGGCCTCGGCGGAGTGAAGTTGGTGGTCTCGGACGCCCACCAGGGGCTCCGGGACGCTATCGCCACCGTCTTCGGAGGAGCCAGCTGGCAGCGGTGCCGCACCCACTTCATGACCAACCTGCTCACTCAGGTCCCCAGGAGCGCTCAGCCCTGGGTGGCCACCATGGTCCGCACCATCTACCAGCAGCCGTCTCCGCAGGAGGTGCATGCCCAACTCGAGCGGGTGATTGCTCAGCTCCAGGACCCGTTCCCACAGGTCGTCTCCCGACTGGACGAGGCTGGACCCGACGTCATGGCCTTCTCCAGCTTCCCCGTCGCCCACTGGAAGAAGATCTGGTCCAACAACCCCCTGGAGCGTCTCAACAAGGAGATACGGCGCCGCACCGATGTCGTGGGCATCTTCCCTAACCGCCCAGCTGTCCGTCGCCTGGTCGGCGCCGTCCTAGCTGAGCAGCACGACGAGTGGGCCGTCGGCCGTCGATACATGACACAGGAGGTAACCACCTCCAACGAAGCTCTACCCAGAGCCGAACTCGCAGAAGCAGCGGCCTAGACGATATCAACAGGATGACGTACTCTTACACCACTCTATGGGACGTGACCCCGCCCGGCCCTGAGCATCGAGACTGCACGCCGCCCGATCCGGCCCGCTGCCTCCAATGTATGAAAGATCGGTGGTGTATTCGGGCAACAAAAAAAGGTCCAACCATATGGCCAGACAGGGGCAGCCACCGCCTTCAAGAGATGGCCCTGGGTGGTCAGAGGTCCACGCCTGACTAGGCGGACAGACCGCCCACTGGAAAAGGGGTGCAGCATTGGTCCTACAAAGGCTATTGCGCTTCCGGCGTTTGTACCACATCACAGCTGGCCTGATACTTGGGGCGCTTGTAATCTCCGTGGTACTAGAGGCCAACACCTACTACGTCCGGGACCTGCTAATTGAGGAGTTCTGGGGTTCGAAGCCTCACAGGGTGCCGTGCGATAAATGGCCCACACCTGACGAGGTTCAGCGAGTCGTAGACCAACATTCGCAGATCATCAGCCAGATAGAATCCGTCAACCCCGGATTCACCGTAGTGAATATCAATACTATGAGCTGCCCAGGCAGAGCGGACATCCGAATCTGGTACGCCTCGTATAGCGACAGGGACACGATCAAGTCTATAATAGGAGATGAGAAGTACTTCTTTGGAGTCCCGTATCAGCTGCGGAACACATAGCGCTGGCGATTTCCGCATTCCGCCGCGTGATCCTGAGAACTGGGCAAGGCTATGCGAGAGTTCAGGCAAACGCAGTCGGGGGAGTGGGACACCAAACGCCGTTCCGAGTTCGACTCTGGGATGAACCCGAAGGACTGAACGTACCAAGGGTTGGACCTGCCTGTAAGAGGGAAGGAGGTTTGGAATGCACGCCGAAATGAGGGATCGCCCATCAACGATCAGGCCGTGGCTGGACAGGATCGGTGTACCTGCTCTCGTATCAGCGGTCGTCGTGGTCGTGCTACTGGCCGCAGCCGTCTGGCTGGACGTATTACCCGTCGGGCCTGTGCCCCAGGCTGCCGATGCGCCGCTGGTCGACTTGGACAAGCCAGCCTTGGCAATCAGCGCTGGTAAACCGGAAGATGCCGCGTCATCGAGCGCGGCCCGCGAAACGTCGTACTCCTCCACCGCTAATGAACCATCGGCCATTGCTCGCGCGGCCATCACTCGCGCGTACGCGAGGCTGCTCTCCGTAGAGTCGGCCCACGTGGTCCAAGAGCATACAACGAACCGTTTGGGCGGTGTTGTGGAATCTCGTTCGCTGGCTGCGTTGGAACACGACCGGGCCTCCGGCGTAGAGGAGTTGACGGAAGAGGCGAATTGTGTAGAGGAGGGTACCTACCGGGCCTGTGACCTGGTGGACAAGAAGACAGGGGAAGTAGTGGGCTCAATGTGGTTCTCGGGAGGGAGCCGTACTACCGAAGGCGATTTCGTTCCGCCGGACAAGTGGCACTTTACCAGGTCTTACGCATTTGATCGCGTCGGCCTTGTGGGCAATGGCATTGTGGACACTAGAGAAGAAGGTCTCCATGCCAACGCCAGGTTGTATACGAAGCACTCTGGCTTCTGGCATGAGGTCAGGAATTGTTGCGAGGACAAACCTCTGTTTTGGCATCTGTTCGACCAGCGGGAAGATTCCGCATACGTCGCCGCCGATACCGCGGTGGACGGCACGTCAGCAGTGCACTACCGGACCGAGTATATCAACACGGATGGCGGCTCCACGGTCAAGGAATGGTGGATTGCGAAAGAGAGCGGCCTCCCATTGATCGTAGTGCTGAACCATGAGGGTGAGGGACAGCGTGAGGGCCGGTCTGTTTATCGCTTCAGTGATTTCAACAAGCCGGTAAGCATACCGGACCCCACTTCCTGACAGGAGATGTCCGCCTTGTCGAGGGACCGAGGCGTGTAAGGGTCCACCTTTGTGTTCCCGCCACTATTTCAGCGTCACCAGCTGAGCCGTAAGTCATGATAAGGGTCCCAATAGCTCGAATCATCGTTGGCGGCATTGTGCTGGGCGCGGTCGTAGGTGCGTGCGACCGAACACCCCCTCAAGGAACGCAGACCGCTGATCCGACTGGCGTAGAGAGTCCGTCCATCCCAGCGACTCCGGCGCCTCTGACGAAAGCCTCGATCCTGCCCGAGTACGTGGTACTGAAGCCCGGCGAGAGCCGCCAATTCACCTTCGAAGCTGTCGATGCTAATGGCAAAGCCATCACCAATCTGGAACCGGAATGGACGACCTCAGTCGACGGCGGCGCCATAAGCCCCTCTGGACTGCTTACTGCCGGCACGCGAGTTGGTGTCTTTTCTGAGGGGGTTGTTGCTATTGCTGGAACCGCAGGTGTCTTCGTCGAGACCGCAGCTACGGTCGCTGTAGAGCCCGGTCCCATGTACCGGGTCATGATTATTCCCGATCAGCAGCTCTTCTACACCAACGGTTCATTCGACTTCCGGATTGAAGCGTACGACGCATATGACAACGCCATTCCCAATATCGAGGTTTCATGGTCATCGAAGGATGGCCAGATTACCAGGGACGGGCACTTCTCAACCGGGACCGAACCCGCCAAATGCGAAATCGTTGCCGATGTAAGCGATGGGGAAACCTCGCTAAAGGCCTCACGGATCGTTCATACAGTAGATCTCAGCATCCCCCATGGCATCGATGTGGCCCCCAGAGGGCGCTATGCGGGCTCGTTTCGGACTGTCTCGACATTCCCATTTGCAGGTATCGTGCACGACTTTCTCGGCGAGAAACGAGCTGGTGATGCGTGTGTCACTCCGGAGGGAAGGCAGGGGACTCTGGAGGTTCGGCGGGACGATCTTCCATTCGTTGTCCCAACCCGACTAGACGAGGCACACCTGCCGATACCGCGGGCCGCCGTCCTTGAGTGCGAGGAGCTACGGCCGCCGTTTGCGCCGGGCGTGTTGCTCGACGTACGGCCGGTGAAGACCGGCGGATAGGTCTGGAGATCGTCTACTAGCCGTAGGCCCTTGCGTAGCTCCCCAGGCCGGGCAACATCGTGGAGTTGGCTAATTCTCTCGCCTGAAGTCATTCCGACATGGCCCCCTCCCTGCTGCGGGCGGATGCCGCTGTGAGGACCCTATCCGCGATTGGTCAGGGAACAAATCGCGTGATTCTTTCGTCTTACACTATGGAACGCATCTGAAACAGTCATTGCTAGAGGGAGGTCGCTGGACCATGCTTTTGAGAATTAGCCGATTCCCAATCCCAATTATGCTCGTCGCACTGCTGGCTGTGACCGCGTGCGGTGGCTCGGACGATTCCGCTGGGCATCCGGGTGCGCCGGGTGTGCCGGGGGCGCCAGCAGCCCCCGCAGCAGCAGCGGCTCCGGCACTTAGGGAAGTAGTCGTGGATGAGGCCATGGCGGCGATGGCGGCACCTGCCGCTGCACCGGCGGCCCCTGCGCCTAGGTTGGTGAGAGTTTCAGAACAAGCTGCTGCGGTCGACATCGAGGCTTCGTCGGAAACGCTCGCGCAGCTCGTAAATCAGGAGCGGATCATCGTACGCACTGTCGAGGCCACGATTGTGGTGACCGAAGTGCAGGGCTCCATGGACCTGATCACGGCTATGGCCAGAGAGCTGGGCGGTTGGGTCGTATCCACCAATCGATTCGAGAAGCACCGTGGGTTCATCTCCTTCCGTGTTCCGGCTGAAGCCCTGGATAAGGCGACCGCGCGTCTGAGGGAGATGGCCGTCGAGGTCAAAGCGGAGGTCTCTGACAGCCGAGACGTGACCGATGAGTACTTCGACCTGAGGGCGCGGCTGGAAAATCAGAAGGCCACGGAAGAGGCGCTGCTCAAGCTATTGGGGCGCGCCGAGACCGTCGAGGCCGCTTTGAAGGTCCAGCAGACCTTGACCGGAGTCCAGGAAGAGGTTGAGCGCCTGCAGGGTAAGATCAAGCTTCTTGAGGAGACTTCGGCGTTTTCGCTGGTGAGCGTCAACTTAGAGCTTGAGCCAGTTGACATGGCGGTGGAGGAGATAGCAGACAAGACGACCGGTGTCGGCGAGAGGGTCAGGTTCCGTGCCTTTTTCAAGCCGCCCGAGGGGATCGAGGACTTCAGCTACACGTGGGACTTCGGTGACGGTGAGAGCATCCGCGGCCATCAGACGGCGCCAACGGAGAAAGAAGATACCCGGGTCACGGCGACTGTGACCCATAGGTACAGAGACGAAGAGGACTCGCCATACATCGTTCAGTTCGAGATACAGGGCAGCGGCGAAGCGGGTGCCGCCGAAGGCGATACGACCCTGATGGTCGAGGTCACCAGGATTCCCGACATCGTTGTCTTCGCCGGCGAGAGTATCGCTGTGGACGAGGGCGAGGAGGTCGAGTTCAGTGGGTCCTTCACTCGGCCGCCGGGTCTGAACGAGGTCGAGTACAGGTGGGACTTCGGCGACGGCTCCGAGCCTGCCACGGGAATGCTGGGAGTGGGGATCACCACCGCCGTAGCGACTCACGTCTATGAGCACCACCGGCCTTTCTCGTATCAGGCGACGCTTACGATAACGGCCGAGAGTGAGGCGGGTACTGTGGAGGACTCCAGCTCGCTCGACGTAAGGGTTAGAGAGATGCCGGGCTGGGTCATCACGGGTTTGAGCTTCAGCGACCAGGGCAAGACCGCTGTGAGGACCCTGTCCGCGGTTGGTCAGGGGGCACTGATCGGAGTCATCTGGGTGGCCATACTCAGTCCTGCGTGGCTGGTCGTTGGAGGCGGAGGCTACTGGCTGATACGCAGGTACAAGGGCCGGCGGCGTAGCACGTCCGCTGGCTCCTCCGACGTTCGCGAATCGCAGGGCGAGCAGTAGGTGGCTCTAGAGATGTGGGTTAGCAAGTTCGAGGTGACCCGAGTCAGCGAGGTGTCGCATGCTTATAGTTTTGTCACTCAACGTGATCGTGTTTATTGCGATCGCCGTTGCACTCTTCTGGAAGTACCGCCTCACTCGAGACGCCGGCTTCCTCTGGTTCAGCGCCGCGATCGTCGTGTGGCCGCTCGTTAGCGCCGGAGTAGCGTTTGGGATGGCCCGGCTGAGTTCAGAGTCGGTGCCTTTCTCCCTTAGCCCGGGCGAATTCGTTGCTGGCGGGCTATACATTCTCGAGTTGATCGAGCGGATTCTGTTCTTGTTCGCGATCATCTACCTGTACAGGGGCCGAGTCCTCGACGTGAAGGAAGAGGACTCATCACAACCGGTCCTGGCCATGCCCTAGGGTAGGCTGCGGAATGGAACAAGCCGACCACGCTTTTCGTCACTACTACTGAAGATCAGAGAATAATTGGACGAGGAGCAACGGGAATGAATACGAGGATGGGGATAACCCCCCGTACTGAGGCTGCGGTTGGGATGCAGCCTACTCAGGGGCCGACCACATCAAGCCAACTGACCGCGAACGACCGGCAAAGTCCAGGCGTCGGCCCTATCCCAGCACCCCCACCATCTCCCCCCATTCTTGGAGAAAAGGTATCGCTGGACGAGGCGCGGCGACGGACGCCGTACACCATACCTATTCCCCCGGACGGTGTGGTTGGTGCCGACATCCAAGAGGTCTGGGCCTCGAAGGAAGGAGCTCCAACCGAGTTCAGGCAAGTCTATCTCATCTACGCCAACGGCCTGAAGATATCGATAGGTGGGCGACCCGATGCCATAGACTACAGTGCGCTTGCGGACGATCCCTTCCGAGCAGCGAACGTTCGAGGGATTCCGGCGTCAGGCAAAGACCCTGCCGTCAAAACTCTAAGCACCGGCGGCCAAGTCAATACTCCTGCGAATCTCAGTTGGTGGGTGAATCAGGTGGACATCGGACTGTACCATCCGACCTGGTCTATGGAGCAACTGCTTGAAATCGGAGAGGCGATGCCTGACCCGATCTGGTCTCCCACAACGACACGAGCCTTGCCGACTTTCACTCCGGTTCCGACAGTTGGAGTTTCTACCCCAACCGTCGTCCCCAGCGTAGCCCCGACGCCGCTCTCGTCCCCCGTCCCGCCTCAGCCCCTTCCTAGTATCTACCTTGATTACAAAGACCGACTCCATCAAGGATGGCGAGGGAGCGTTTGCTGGCCCTATCAAGTCAACATGGGTTCAGTCAAGTGGGGCAGTTCGTGTCCCGCCACGGCAGGATGGCGTGGATTCGATGAAGTATCCCCGATAACGATAAAGAGCGAAGACCAGTTCTCGATGGTCATAGCTGCCCACACACCACCCGATCGGCTGATGACACGCATGTTCACGGTCCTTAGTACCGTACCCGCGCTGAGTCGAGGAGAAGAGCTATTTCGGCATGATGCTCGTTCGCCCGGAGAGGCAGAGGAGATCACTCTGGGGCTTCCTCCGGGCGTGTATTACCTTGATGCGAGCGCGAGTTGGTTGGCCGGGAGCATTGTGGATGGTTCACCAGAGGGCAGCGTCGGGTACGGTTTCAAAGTAGAGATCGTCGACTAGCTGTAGCCCCCTTGCATAACTCCCCAGGCGGGGCAACATCAAGCCGGGCATGAGGGGCACGATCGTATGGAGCTCACCGGACTCCCCTTTCGGTAACTGACGAACACGCGAGGCCAGAGGCTCATCTGTACCCACTTCGCCCCCGGATGGTCACGGATACTGTGCCTTCCTGGAATCCACACCTTCTGGTCTCTCCTGTGAGGCTAAGCGCACGCGCTGTGAGTGTGTCCTCGTCTTTGTCGGCCGCCCGAGTGGCCCTTTCTGACAACAAGAAAAGGCCCACATATAGATGAACGAGCAGAAGCGACCACCGTGCAATACGATGGCCGCCCCTTGCGTTTCGGTCAGCACCTAGTCAGCGGTCCGCGCCGACCAGCTCTTCCTCTCTCTCCTGCTCCACGCTGAGCGCCCACTCGAACAGCGACAGCGACGCCGGCTGGGGCTGCTTGCGCCGTCCGTTCCGCTTCGCAGGCACCTGGGCAAACAGCTCTGCCCACGTCAAGACCGCCTGCTCCGGCCCGTCCGCTTCGGCTTCGCCCATCTCTTCGGTTGGCCGGTGACCGTTGGCCATGACCACCTCGACGGCGGCCCCGGCCCCGTTTGCGCCGTTGTCCGCCTCGACGATCTCCGGCTCCACCTCAAGCGTCCTCCACCCCTCGTCAACCAGCAACTCCTCTCCGACAGCCTCGGCGTCCCGTGCCTGTGCGAACACCGCTTCCACCGTCTCCTCGCCTGCCTCGTCGGCAGACAGGTCCCCCTCATCTCCATTCACGATCTTGCGGGCCAGGGCGAGCATCAGGTCGTCTCCGTCGTCGCCATATGCGGCAAGCCCGTCCTCCGGCAGCTCGCCCTCCACCGCCAGAGAGCTCTGCAACTTCTTGGCCACCAGCTTGAGTGCGTCGGCCTGGAGGCTGTTTCGGTAGGCCATGAAGACGACCCTGACCGGCCTGGTCTGGCCTATGCGCCACGAGCGGCGCGAAGCCTGCCGCATCGTGTAGACGCTGTAGTCTGTTTCCATCCAACAGATCGTCGGAAAGTCCACCAGGTCGAGGCCGGTCTGCACCAGGCGGGGGTGGCAGATCAACACGTCGATGCCCTCCTTTACCCTCTCGGCGACCCACGCCTCCCTGCGGTCGGGGGCAACGGCGTCGGCCTTCATAACCGCCACCTTAAAGCCGTGGCGGGTGAGGATGTCGCTCATCCTCCCGGTTACGTCCCGTGTCCCGGTGTGGGTCGCGTAGACCAGCATCCTTCTCCCCTCCAGCCGCTCGGCGGCCACAAGGTCGAGCAGGGCCTTTTCCTTTGGGTATAGCCTCTCGTCCGACAGCGGAGGTATCTGCACGAGCACGTCCCCGGTCGTGGGATCGAACGCCGTCTCGCCCCGCGTGCAGCCGTCCGGGTAGGCCAGAAGGCTTTGAAGGTACGTGGCCAGCAGCCTCTTTGAGCCCTTGGCGAGGGCCTCAGTCAGAGCGGACCGCAGCGTGTCGAAGAGCTTGTCGTATGCCTTGCGCTGCGATAGCTCCGTGGCGTCGGGCTCGGAGTCCATCGAGGACAGGAGCACCTGCTCCTCGTACGGCGGCAGGTCGGAGGCCACGTCGTACAGCCGTAGGAACACGCTGTGTCCTATGAGGTGGAAAAGTGCAGCGGGGGCGAGCCCCGGCTTCTCGCGCACCGTCTTGCGGTAGCGCCTGCGCCGGCTGCTCCTGCCGTCCTCGTCGTAGCCGCCGTCGTCCCCGCGACGGACCGTCTCCTCCAGGAAGCCGTACCGGCTTATCCACCGGCCCTCCTCCGATCTGCCGAACTCCGTCCTGATCTCGGGAGAGAACCGATAGAGGAGATGGAACAATGTTGAAGCATATCCTCCAAGCAAAGTTCCCGTCAGTGTTAGGGACCTGCCGCAGGCGTCGGCGAGGATGCCCGCCGCGATGCCCTGGGCCGAGCCTCTGCCCTTGAACTCATGGACCTCGTCGGCGATCAGCAGGTCGAAGAAGCCCCTCATGCGGTGCTTGACGTAGTCGCTGAGGGGATAGCGGCGCGGCCCGGCTGCGTCGGCGTGCCAGAGGGCGTCGCCGCACCGGGTGCACCGATGCCTTCTTCGGGACAGCTGGGCGTCGGTCAGAGGCACCCCTTCGCCATCGACGATGGGTGAGTAGCAGGCTGGGCAGCAATGCACCCGGAACGGCTCCCCAGTCTCCTCGTCGCGGAGTAGCCTGCCAGCCGGGGCCGCCCAGCGCTCCACCGTTGCGGGCTTCCAGCGGTAGGACAGCTTGGCGCGTTCACGTGACATGACGACGAAGAGCGGCCCAGGCCCGTGGGAGGCGCGCAGCGCCTCCAGGTCGGAGATGGACTTGACGATGGCTGCGCGCGCGTTCGGGACGGTCTGCTCGACCTCTCGCTTCCACTTCCGCATCAAATGTGGCGGTCCGACCACCAGAATCCGCCTGAAGCCCGCCATGTGGGCGGCGGCAGCGGCGAGTAGGATAGGCCGCCGGCGAGTTACCCCGTGTTAGCGGAGCACTTTTCCGTCGGCCCTCCTCCGAACCGGACGTGCGGCTTTCATCGCATCCGGCTCTCCAGTGGTTTATGTCTGCTTCTGCGGATTGATTCGCCCGTGGTGGATGTCCATGTGACACGTGCGGCAGACCGCAAGGGTCTTTCGTTTCCGCGCCGCCATGAGTTGTACCCACTTGGGCTTTTCCCGTTGGCCTTTCACGTTCAGGTCGCGAAGTGCGCGGATGTGGTGGATTTCCACTTTCACCGTTGAGTCGCACATCTCGCATGTGTCCGCTAGGAGCCGTTTAGTAAGCTCGTTGCGGCCAGCCCTGTACCGCTGAGGCTGTTGGTCTACGAGAACTGCCTGCCGTTGCCGTTTCAGGGGTATGCCACCGAAGTACGCCACTTTAGGGCGTTTGCCGTTGTCCTGCTGCTTGACGACCTTGAGACAGACGCGCGGCCCGTGCTCGGTTTCCGCGACGCTCTTATACTGGCGTTGCATCTTCCGTGCGGTGGACTTGTGCTTTGCCGCAAGGGTCCGTGCCAGCGACATCTCCATGACCCCTTTCAGTTTCCCGAAATGGGAGACGTTGTAGGCCAGAAGGTAGTAGTTAACGACGCCCCGGAACTCCGACTGGTACTGTGCCACGATGGAGAAATCTTCATCGTGGAGTAGGTAACTGCGGTGTGCCGGTTTGCCTTTGCGCATGTAGGCTTGGCAATGTTGCTCGATGACGTCGGCGGGAACCCGCAATCCGATTTGGCCGTTGACCCTGCGCCGACCATTGCGGTCGAACTGGTCGTTGGCCTGTTGGTTCACGAGTTCGTAGCCGAGGAACCGCGCCGCCTGGCTGGTGGCGTGGGTGATGAGAGTTTTCTCCCTGGATAGCTCCAGCTTGAGTGAGTCGCGCAGGAATGTTTCCAGGGACTCTTTCACCTGTTGGGCTTCGACCTTTGGCCCGATGAAACCCAGCACGAAGTCGTCCGCGTAGCGCACGTACCGTAACCGGCGGTAGCCGGGGTCGTAGGGGTCACGTGACGGCAGTTGTTGCATTTGCTTGCGCAGTTGCAGTGCCTCGGCGTGGTTCCCCCGCTTCCTCTGGCGGGCCGCTTGGTTCAGCAAACGTGTGTACTCGCGGTTGTCTCTCCGGGCTGAGCCACGGGTGTGGGCTGGTATCAGCACGTTCTCGACAAACTTGTCCAACCGGTCTAGGTAGATGTTGGCGAGGATTGGGCTGACGATGCTGCCTTGCGGTGTCCCGCTCAGCGTGCGGCCATACTTCCAATCCTCAACGTAGCCCGCTTTCAGTAGGTACCTCAGCAGGCGTAGGAATCGGTTGTCGTGGAGCGTCTCGCCGAGCACCGACAACAGGACATCGTGGTCGATGTTGTCAAAGCACCCCTTGATGTCTCCCTCGACGAACCAGCGGACACCAGTCCAGTGGGTGGTCACGTTGCTCAAGGCGGTGTGGCACCCCCGGTCGGGCCGAAAGCCGTGGGAGCGGTCGGAAAACTGCGGCTCGTAGTAGGCTTCCAGAATCATCCGGATGACCTCTTGCAGCAGCTTGTCCGGCCCCGTAGGTATGCCCAAGGCGCGGGTCTTGCCGTTGGGCTTGGGAATGTTGACCCGACGCACCGGCGTCCATCGGAACCGCTCGTAGCGCAAGGCTTCGATGATGCGGTCGATTTTCGCCAGTGACATACCGTCCATGGTCTCTGCGGTGACTCCTTCGGTCGTAGCTCCCTGGTTTGAGTAGATACGCCCGTAGGCCCGCAGGTAAAGGTTCCGGTTGTAAAGCAGCCGATAGATGTTCTCCAGCGGCAATCCTCGTTCTCCGCGTTCGCGTATGACGTTCAATACAGTTTCGGCTTGTTGCATTGTGCATACCTCCCTGTTGTATTCCGTCGAAACCACCTGTCCTCCTTCGCCATGTGCCGGGCTTTCCCCGGCTCGGACTACTACGAGGACTCCGTGACCATAGGGGTCTCCCCCCGTAGGCCATCCCGCGTTCCGTTGACATTGGGGATGTGGTTCGGTATTGTTTCAGGCACATGCCCCATGCGGGAGCAAGTGCTGTGTTTAATGTGAGTGAACTTGGGATCGTTCTCATGTTTTTGCTTCTGGATGCGCTGTTCACGGCGTTGGTTCTGGCCGTCGTCATCGTAGTCGTGTTTCGCGTTCTCAAGGTGAGAAGCGTTACGGTAGAGCGCGAATCGGAAAGCCGTGATCGAGACCGTGGCAACTGATGCTTGTCCAGAGCGAACCGTACCCCTTTTTGTCATCGACATAGGACGTTCTAGCGCGACTGTAGGTGCCCCGTTCGTTCCCTTGAATAGACCGCATCGGTCATCGTCCACTCATCGGAGTTGCATTGTTCCATTCATCAGACCAGTGCAATGAGCGGCGCCGGGTTACAAGCGTTCTACCGGCGGGTGGCAAGAACACCAACTGGGAACTGGGGTTCAGGCAATCAAGCTTTCACCGTATCGCGCGGGCCTTGCGGAACCAGTCCTACAACGCTTTGGGACTGTAGCCGCTTTACCGACATGCTGTTGTCCCCCTAGGCTTTCGCTTCGAGGTGGGTCGGTTGGCCCAAGAACTTTCTCCGAGTTCTTCCCGGCTGAGCCGGGTATCCTATGCCGCGTTACGCGGCGCACTGAAGGTCTTGCCGGTGCCCATCTCGCCCACGACGGTGGTGCCACGGCGCGCGCGCAGCGACAGGGCCGTGCCCCGTACGGCGTCCGCCTGCGCGCCGATGGGGGAGCGCAGCAGCTGCGGCAGGTGGTGGCCGTTGGTGGACGGCCGGTACAGAGGCGGGTACGACTCGACGACCCTCGCCGCGATTGCGTCGCGGTATGTGTCTACGAACTCTGACAGGTTCATTTCCTTCTCTCCTTTTCCTTATATGTAGGTGTGTGTCATTGGTGAGGTCTGCGAAAGGCGAGGCCCCGCTGGTCCATGTGAGAACCGGCGGGGCCTCGTGTCGTTAGTGAGGTGACGCGGCTATGCCTCGATGTCGGTGATCTCGCCGTCGCCCAGGTCCAGGGCGACCACGGTGGTGCGCAGCCTCTCCCGGTAGGTCTCGGTCTCCGCCGTGGCCTCGGCGAGGACCTTCTCCTTCGTGGTCCGGCCCTTGACCAGGATGCGGTGTCCGTCTGCCTGTAGGCAGAGGTTGTCGAGGAAGCCCGCTGCGGTGAGCATCGCCATGTGGCCGCGACGCAGCGGCATCAGCGGTCGAGTATTCTGACTGCGCGACGGCCACAGCGAATCGGTGATCTCGGTGCTGGTCCACAGCCCCGAACGCCGGGCTTCTACCGCTGCCGCCGTCGGATCGACGGTGCGGGGCGCGAACAGGACCTCTCCCGCCGGCGTGGTCGGAGCGTGGAGCTCCGGATAGGTGCTTGGGTACAGCTCCTCCGGCTCTCCCTCCGACCACTCCCGTACGTCCCGCTCGGCGTGCTCGTCCAGGTGGGGCTCCATCTTGCGGTAGCCTGCCAGGACCACCTGGTCGAATACCTGCCGCTCCGGGTCCGGGAAGGCCCAGCACCGCAGCCTCTGGTAGTGCGCGGCCAGATAGCGAGCCGAGACCGCGAGCCGCCGCCTGGGAACGATGAACACCAGCAGTCCGTTCTCCGTGAGGTAGCGCGTGCAGTGCACCAGGAAGCTGTGCTCCGTACGCTTCTTCTCCGCGTCATGGTCGTAGGGCGGGTTGACGAAAGCGAGGCCGAAGGCCCCGTTGGCGATGGAGGTCTGGAACAGGTCTGCGGCCAGTGTGCGGTCCAACCGGCCCTCCGCCTGCTCGGCCCGGTCGCGGTGCAGCTCGACGCCGCACGTCTCGACGGGAGCGCTGCCGGGCTCACTCAGGCGCTCGGCCAGCTGGGCCACGGCCTCCCCCGCGCCGCAGCACGGGTCGAGGATGCGCAGCACCTCCCGGTTCCTATAGTAGTAGCCCGATGGTACGCGGACCAGCGTCGCGATCAGGTCCACCACCCTGGGCGGCGTCGGGTAAAAGCCCCCTTTGCTCTGGGCTGCTAGTCTCATGGCGTCTCTCCTTTCACGTGGCTCTCAGGGCCGGTCGATGTAGATGGGCCGAAGTTGCAGGGGTTTGGGTTGCAAAAGTAGCAGCCCCTCCGCGCGGTAGGGGCCGGTCGGCACTCGTTGCAGTAGGTGCAGTCTTCCCTGGCGGTAGGAGGCGGCACGTACTCGTCGAAGCTCAGCGCCTGGAATACCACCGGGTCACCGCACTCGAAGCAGTGGTAGACCTCTCCGGTATACAGGTCTTTGTCGGGCTCCTCGATCTGACTGAAACGCCCATCGCAACCGGGGCAGTCAAAGAACAGTGTCTGGTTGGTGGTCATGGTCTATCTCCTTTCAGTGGACCGCCGTCAGGCGGCAATCGTGTCGTCTGTCGGGATGCCCACCACCTCGCCGGTGGCGAGCGTTCTCTGGTAGCACAGGACCTGCGCGGTGCCGATCTCGTCGGCACAGGCCGTGCAGAACGTTGCTATGATCTCGGCGTGCCTGGCGACGGTTACGCGCCTAACCAGCACGGAGGGGCCGTCCGGCCTGTAGTGGCGGTACAGCCTCACGGAAGGGTCGCTCTCCTCCTCTGGCGTCGCTCTCCTGTAGTAGTGGGGTTGACCTGACGTGGAGAGGTGCGTGGAGGCGTCGTGCGGGCAGTGGCGGCAGCTGTCCCCGTCCGGGGAGTAGCGCCGCCATGCGCTCCAGTTGCGGTCCTGCTTGCGCCGGTTGCGGCGCCTGGCCCGCGTCAGGGTCTTATCCATCGCTCTCTCCCTCCACCCCTGCCGGGTTGGTCTCCTCGTCAGGCACCGTAAGCGCCCCCGACGAGACCGCCTCGGACAGGTCGGCTCGCAGGCTGTCCCCGACCGGGGAGCAGCGGTAGGCGCGGATTCCGGAGGACTGCAGCGGGACTATCTCGCCCGTTTCGAGGCCCCGCTCCCACAGCCACGTGGCCCAGGAGCGGTGCAGGGGCAGCGGGCTTCTTCTATCGAGGAAGCGGTGGTGGAGCCTGGGGGCCTCGTCCTCCGCCTGCGAGAGCAGCAGGAAGTCGTCCCGCTCGAAGGCGTGCTCGGCCAGGCGGGTGTAGACCAGCGCGTGCCAGCCGCTCGAGACCGCCAGGCGGCCTATCTTCGTCGTCCACGTCCCGATGGTGTTGTACGGGATGACGCAGCGCTCATAACCCCCACTGAGCGCCATGCCCTCGACGCCCCTTATGAGGTGGGCGGTGTCGGGCGGCTGCTTGAGCAGGCAGGCCCAGATGGCCTTGAGCGCCGTCTGGGAGCCCACCATAGAGAGGAACCAGAGGGTCTCGGCCTCCTCGTCTCTGGCGAAGGCGTCGGCTGTGGCCGAAAACCCGCCGGCGGAGATCGTGAACAGGGCTTCAGGGTCGAGTGTGTGTTCGGTTGCAAGCATGGGCTGTCTCCTTTTCAGTTGGTGTGGGTGATGCGCGGGAGGAGCGGTCCCTCCACGTGAGCGCGTGGCCGGTGGTCGGCCTCTAGGCGGACATGTGGCCCCGCTCCTTCAGGCTGACCGCCCTGTCGCCCCCGATCACGACGTGGTCCAATAGCTCGATGCCCAGGAGCTCTGCGGCCTGGACCAGTCGTCTTGTGAGGGCCACGTCCTCCGGGCTGGGCTCGGCCGCACCGCTGGGGTGGTTATGAACGACGATGATGCGCGAAACGGCCTCGTTCACGGCGGGGCGGAGCACCTCGGCGGTCCGCACCTCCGCCGACGATACCGTGCCCTGGTAGATCACCCTCTGGCCGACGAGCCTGTTCCTGATGTCGAGCAGGAGCACACGGACCTGCTCCTGTGCAAGCGGGGCCATCTCAGGGGCCAGAAGCCGTCGCACGTCCTCAGCCGACGAGATGGTCGGGCGGTCCTCGGCGGGACGGCCGGGCTGGGTCTCGATTCCGTAGCGCATCGCCAGCTCGCCCAGAACCTGAACGTTGCTCCGCAGGGCGTCCAGCAATGTGTCTTCGTGAATGGCAGTGGTCATTTTGGGGTCTCCTTTGAGGTGATTGGTTACGAACGAAAAGCGGGGCCGCCCCTGTAGAGGAGTGACCCCGTTGAGCGTCCGCCCCAGGCGGACGGCTGTGTGCTGGATGCGGCTCAGAAGGGAGAGGCTATAGCCTCCTCCTGGCCGTTAGGAGAGGGCTGGGCGCCGGCGTCGCTCTCGATCTCCGTATCGCGCTGGCCGTTACGTGAGTCCAGGAACACCACGTCCCTGGCGTGTACCTCGGTGTAGTACCGGCGCTGGCCGTCCTCGCCCTCGTAGCTGTCGTAGACGAGGCGGCCGGTCACGTACAGGCGGTCGCCTTTGGCGACGTATTGATTGATGGTTTCGGCCAGCTTCGCCCAGCAGACCACCCGATGCCAATCCGTCGTCGATTCGCCGTCCTTGCGGGGCCGGTCGGTCGCCAGGCTCAGGTTGGTGACGGCGGTCCCGCCGCTCGTGTACCTCATCTCAGGCTCTTTCCCGACCCTTCCCAGTAGCTCGACTCTGTTTATCGTCCTTGCCATTTCAGCTCTCCTTGTGTGTGATGTGCCGTGAAGTCACGGCCAATAGAAGCGGCGCCGTCCGGTCTTGGGATCGGCCCCGTCCAGGGCGCTCCGGAGTCGGAGGGTCAGCTGCGGTCCCCTGCCCCCTGAACCTCGTCTCCCTTGAGAGCATCCGCGACGTGATCGGCGAGCTCAGCGTTCGGGTCTTCGGCACCCGGCTCCGCCCGCGCGTGGTCCTCGTCGGGGAACAGTGTGTCGGGACAGAAGGGCGCTACCGTGTCCTTGAGCCGTCCGATGGCGGCGGTCCTAGCCCTGCCGGACGTCTCCGGGTCGAGCGACCTGACGAAGTTCAGCGAGGCGGCCGCAAGACTTGCGTGCGCCCCGTTCGTGCACCTCACCCGTAGGGAGGCGTCCGCCGTTCTCTCAAGCTCGGCCAGCCTCGATACCCGGTTGGCCAACCGGACCTGCGCCGAGGCGATCTCGTTGCTGAGCCGGGCGACCTCGCGGGTCGCGCTCGGCAGCTTCCTGAGCGTCTTCGATACGAATCTGCTCATCTTCCTACTCCTTTCGCTTTCAGTGTTCCGGTCGGACGTTGCGGAGGAGAACCTCGGATGGGCCTGCCTCCGTCAGGCTCTCGGAGACGGAGCGTCTAGCTGACCCTCACGTACTCAGAGTCGTGCTCGGTCACGATCTCTTCTCGGGTCTCAGGGTCGAGGGCCTCATTTAGCTTCCGGTAGTTGACCGAATACCTCTTGGACTGCACTAGGCTGACGGTGCGTTCCTTCGCCCGGCCCTGCATGGTCGTCTTGCCCAGACCCTGCTGGCGCATCCACGTCTTGAGGATGTCGAGCGCCTCTCGCCTGGCCCGGTCCGGCTCCCTGGTCGACTCTTGAGCCGCCTCATATGCGGCCACCGCAGCCTGTGCATCTTGTCTTGTGACCCAGTTCTCTGACTCCGTAGCTTCAGCGGAGCCGGTGGCTGTCTCTACCTCAGTGGCGGAGACCGCGTTACCGGGAAGGCAGGTGTTCAGGAACGGACAGGACCGGCAGTGCCAATCGTCGGCGGGAAAGTCCCTCTCCGGCAGCGCGTCGGGGTCGGGGCCGTTCAGCGTGTAGTGGTCCGCCAGCTCGCCGAGCCACGATCTGACCCTCTCCAGGGCGACCTCCACCCGGTCGGCTGGAATCACCTCCACGTCCCACTCCCTGCTCCCCGTGTCCATCGTTGCGATCACCACGTCGCGGGCCTGTCCGTACGACCCGTAGGTGTAGAGGGCGGCCTGGGCCACCGATTCGGGGTGACTCCGTTCCGCGCCGAGGACCTGCCAGCGCCGATAGGCCGAAGGCCCCCTCGGCTTGACCTCGACGATCACCTCGTCGCCGCCGAAGAGCGGCAGAACGCCGGTCGCGTCGGCGTGCCCGGTCACTTTCAGGTTCGGAGCGATCTGGAAGGCAACAGTCTGAGGGTCCTGCGGGTCGGTGGGGATCACGTCCCAGCCCGCCCGCTCCATTGCGCGCAGCACCACCGGCTCAAGGGCGGTGCCCGCCTCCATGACGGTCAGCGCCTCGTCGGTGGGCGGGTTCGTCGGTTCGTGTTCCGTTGCGGCGTACCATAGTGCGCGGCGGCAGCCGGCTGCTGCGGATGCCCGCACGACCAACGTGCCGTCGCCGTCGAAGTACGCCGAAGGGCGGGAGTAGACTCCGTTACGGGGCGGGTCCTGTTCGTTCTGTTCCATTGCTTCGTCCTCCTTTCTAACGTAAGAGCGGGGCCGTCCCATGAGACAGCCCCGCTTGCCTACGATCTCTCCGTTGTTCGTGCGGCTCATGCGGCGAGCTTCGCTTCGGTTGCCTCCACCTCCTCCTCTGACTTCAGGAATCCTTTGAGCACGTGCGCGATGGCGTCGCCCAGCCCGTGAACCCACACGGTCGTACCGTCGTCAAGCTGGTTGGCCCAGGGCTGCATCTCATGAATGCCCTGACACTGCCCAATCAGCTCTTCCAGCGGCGTACCCCGCCGCAGATGCAGCGAGACCAGCCGGCAGGCCAGCTCGGTCACACCGCCCTCGAAGCTGCCCGCTTTGCCCAGCGTGCCGAAGACCTCGAACGGCTCGCCGTCCTCGTCCGTCGAGACGGTCACGTAGAGGTTCCCGTGGGCGGTCCTTAGCCGCGTGGTCGTGCTCGGCAGCGTCGTCGGCCTGCTTCTCGTCGTCGTCATCGTCCTCCCCCCTTCCACAAGGCCAGTAGGTCGAGGGTGCTGGTGCAGCTCGGACAGAAGAGGCCGCCCAGCTGGTCGATTGGCTGTCCGCAGTCCGGGCAGGGCAGCCTGAGCATTCCGACCAGATTGTCCCGGTCATTATTGTCGGCGGCCTCCCACAGGAGCACCTCCTGCTCGACCCCGGCCACCTCCTCGACCAGCCTCCTGAGCCGCCGCTGCACCCGCTCGATCTCGTTGCACTGGATTGCGAGCCGCCTCTGTACCGGCTTCATCTTTCGTAGTGTCCGTTTCTCATACATCTCGTCACTCCTTTTCTTTGCAGTGCGGGCACCGGACCAGCCTGTGCCCGAGCCGCTTCTGAATCTCAACCGTGTACTCCGCATGGACCCGCTCGAAGAGCTCATGAGAGCGCCTTACGACCTCGTGGAGCGGCGCGCGTCTCGAATCGAAGCACTCGTCGCTCACCACCTCGATCTCCACCTCGATCTCCTCCTGGAAGCGGGTGTGGCCGACCTGGGACATCTGGAGCCAGAGGGTGGCGACGTCCTCCTCGAACTGGTCGACAATGGACTTAATGCCTGTCTTCATCTCGTCTCCTTCCTCCGGCTTGCGGGCCGAGAACGAGAACGGGGCCGGACGATCTGAGCGTCACGGCCCCGTTCAGGTTCGGGTCTGTCTTGGCAGTGTGGTCATGCCGCGTCTGGCGCCTCCGTCTCCTGCACCTGCCGGAGCTTATTGGTCGCGCCCTCCACCAGCGGGGTCAGCTCGGACGCCGACAGCTCGTCCAACTCCTTACCGGCCTTTGCCTTTACGACCTGGCGCACCTGGCTCTCGTCGAAGCCCTGCAGGGCGGCGAGCTGGATGAGCGTCGCTCTCAGCGAGGGGGCGAGTGAGTCGGCTGTGCCGACTCCAGCACTTTGCGCGGCCCTATGGCCGTTGGCTGGCTGGTCGCCGTACAGGTCATTCCCAAATCCGCTGCCGAAAGTCCGCAGGGCGCGCTTGAGGCCGTCGGTCACGGCGGCCTTGAAGGCAGTCTCGTGGCCCTCCCCTGTCTCCTCGGCGACGACGTGGAAGCCCACGTCGGTGCGTGGGGGCGCGCCTGGGACGGTCACCCGAACCGGGGCGCTGTAGGCGCGGGTGCGCCGCACCTCCCCCGTCTTAGGGTCGACGCTCTCGATCTCGCGCAGGACAACCTCGCCCGCGAGATCAAACCCCCAACCCCCAAAGCCAAAGATGCGGTTGGCCTGGTCGATGACCGTGTGCCCCTCTATGTAGGCGTAGTCGCGCCCGGCCCGGCCCCTGCGCTGGGACACCAGGCTCGGGTCCAGCGGCTTGGCCAGCTCTCGCGTCACGGCTGGCGGAAGGCTGTCCCAGCCGTCGACCAGCTCAGACCCGGCTGGGCCGGGTCCGCCGTTTGCAACTGTTTGCACGCGCTTTCCGTCTATCGCCTCGGCTACCGCCCCGTTCCCCGTACCGGCGTTCGGTGCGGCCTTCTTCGCTCCGTTGTTGCTTGCGTTCGTCATCGTCTTCTCCTTCGTATGTGGTGTTCGTCGAATCTATTGCCATGTTCCAAGCGGTCTCTGTCCGTGCGCGGGCTCTCACCCGTCGTCGTGTCATGCGCCCCCCTTTCCTACTGGTCTCTACAGGTCTGGAATCCGCCGGCCCTGGCCCATCGAGCGGCCTGCTCAAGCAGGCGTAGGAACGTGACCATGCCATCCGGCTGCGTCGCCAGCTCGGCCACGTCACCCACACCCTGCGGCAGCTCCACAGGAGCGGCCCGGGTTCCAAGGAGTTGTTGGAGGCGCTGTGTCGCCTCCCGGCCCGCGTCGTCTGAGTCGAAGGCTAGGAAGACGCGTGGGCGGCCCCGCAGGCTCTCCGCGACGCGCTCCATGCCCTGGGTGCCCAGGGCGGCGCAGGCGGGAATGCCCCACTGCGCAAGCGTCAGCCAGTCGAAGAGGCCCTCGACCAGCACAATGGCGTCGTGGGTCGTGCCGAGCCTGCCCAGGCCGAGCACCGGCTTGCGGCCCGCAAGCGCCTGGAACCTCGGCGTAACGCCGGGGTCGATCGCCCGCCCGACGAGCCACCCGACACGGCCGCCGATCAGAGCCTGCCCCGTACTCGATACGGGGTCGGGAACGACCACCATCCCGGCAAACCGCTCGCCTCTCTCGGTGAGCAGCCCCGACGCACGTATCCTGTCGCCTTCGTACCTGGCGGACCGAAGGTACTCCCGCAGCCCTTGCCCCGACGCATAGCCCAGGCCCAGCCGGGCGGCGGCATCGAAGCCGATGCCCCTCGACGCGAGGTACTCCCGCGCCAGGGGGCTGCGAAGCATCGCCCTGATGTAGAAGCGCATGGCCGAGCCCAGGAGCGCCGGGTCCCTCTCTGGAACGGGCGCGGGCTTTGAGGCCACGGTCGTGACAGCGGTCCCTGGGCGTTTCGTGGTGACCACGGCGCCGCCGTCCAGGCGGCGTATCGCCTCGGGAAGGGTGAGCCCCTCCGTTCGCTGCACGAAGTCCAGGACGTCGCCACCCGCTCCGCAGCCGAAGCAGTAGAACCTGGACGAGTCGTCGTACACGGTGAAGCTGGGTGCGGTCTCCTCGTGAAATGGGCAGACGCCCTGCCGGACCCTGCCCCTGCCGAGAAGCCGCACGCCGGACGCCTCCACCACGTCGCCCAGGGAGACGCGGGCCTTCAGCTCTCTCAGGTCAACGGGCGCGTTGGCTACGACCATGACGCGCCCCCTCTCAGCGTCTTCAGCCCGCGCAGGCTCCGTCGTGAGACGGTCCTGCCCGGCTTCCACCGCATACCCAGCACCGCGAGGACCTCCAGGGTCTGGTCGCCTCTCTGTCCAAGAACGGCAGCCCGGCCCGTGCCTGGGCTGTAGAGCGCGGCATCGCCGCCGCCGCAACGCCTTCGCGCGAGGCCCAGCCACTCGGCGTACGCCCAGCGGGCCTCGTCCGTCGTCGCCTTCGCCACATCCACCTGCGAGAGGGCCGCCAAGGCCCCGTCGAGGTCGCCGGACTGCCGCAGCCGCCTCGCGTCGTGAACGGTCCGCGCCACGGTCGGAGGCGGGGCTGTCTCTTCCCGGGGGAAGATGGCGTCGACCAGCCGGTCCACCAGCTCCTCCAGGCTGGGCCGTCTGCCAGTTCCGATCATTCCAATCGTCGTTGCTTGCGTCGTCATCGTTTCTCTCCTTGTTTGAGTTGGGTCTTGTACCTGGTCTCAGATCAGCAGCGGGGCCAGGGTGAGCAGCAGCACCAGCGCGGTCCTGGCGATGGTTCCTCTGTTCGCCACAGGACCGCCACGGCCCCGATCACCACCCGCACCGCAGGCATGGTTTCCATACGCCCTCCCTTCTCTGTGTTCTCCTCCTGGCGGACAGCCTGCGTACCACCATCGCCGCGAGACCGAGTCCCACCGCGTTCATGGCGGCGGCTCCGGCCCCGGCTCCGAGCAGCAGCGGCGCTACCACGAGCAGCGCCATCGCAAAGACGACAATCCGCTTTCGGTTCCAAACCTTCGGCATTCGACTATGAACATGCATCGACAAACTCCTTTCCGTTGCCTGGCCCTCGGCGGCATCCGCAACACGAGGGCGCTCCTTGCTCCGGTCGTCATCGCCAGACATGGGGCCGCGCACGACGGGATGCCGTAGGTCGAACGCGGTGCTGGGGAGAGGCACGCCGGTCCGCACGAGGTGATCGCGGGGACGACGTGTGGGGGAAAAAGGGCGCAGCTCGACCAGGGTATGTAGAAGACTTTCTGGGAGCCGCGACGGGGGGAGGGTTGCAGGCCGATCTACGAGATGATCGCAGGACGGCGCTAGGGGGAAATGAAGACGCAGCTCGGCCAGGGACGGAAGCGGTCAGGGAGCTGCGACTAAAGAGGGAGCGACCGATCTACGAGATGATCGCAGACCGGCGCATGGGGAAATGGACGAAGCACATGTGACGCGCTCCGCCGTGGAATGAAGGAAGGTGCGCCCGGACGACCGCTTCGGAGGGCTACGAGCTATCCGTCACGGTCTTTTCCGGGCACAGGAAGACCAGCCGAAGCGCAATGCACTCAGCCGGTCACTTTATATCGAGAAGGCCGGAGAGCGAGACGCACCCCAACCCTCTTTCAGAAAATCCCTCTTGGACGACCGCCGGAGAGCGAGGCTCGATCCGTCACGGTCCATCCGGGCTCAGGGACGGGACCCCCAGGTTTCTAGGGCGGGAAACGCTGGAAAAGCCTGACAGTGATTCAAGTATTACCGAACAACCGTGCGAATGCAAGGGTTTGAGCTCATGACCCACCAGATCGTTTGCTCAGTTTGCTGTGCGCTAGCGCCGCCACCGGCCGAGGGTGAGAATTCGCCGCACCCACCAGAGGACAGTCAGCCTTCGCCTCTGCCGTCTCCGGTCGGCCAGCGCGCCCCACCGCCAGCTCACCTCCCGGAGCCTGACGCCCAGGCCCCATCGCTCCCCCGGCGGTATGCCCATCTCGTGCTCGCGTATGAGCTCTATCTCCAGCTCCAGCCTGGCCTCCGCCGCCGTTACGCGATCCAGACGGGTCCCCGCCTCCGCCTCCTGCGCCTTCAGCCTCCGCCACTCGCTCACGAGGCCCTCGACCTCCTCGTCGTAGCCATCTCCGTCGCGGCTGGGCGCAGCACCAGCGCCGGAGCCAACGGGCTGCACAGCGGCCTCCCTCACAGGCGGAGGGTCCGCCCTCACCTGAGACCGCTTCTCCACCTGGTCCAGCCGCCGTCGAATCTCCTGCTGAACTGACAGTACCTCCGAGAGCGTCTCCTGCATCTCTCCGAGCCTCCCCGCCACGTCCCGCGCAAGCTCGCTGATGGCCCCGCGGGCGCTCTGAAGCTCACCGGCCACGGAAATCACTTGCTGTGTTTGCTCAGTTTGCCACCGCTCCAGAGCATCCAGCCTCCTCTCGGAGGTTGAACCGGGCATCCCTGCCCCCTCCCGCATGAGCAGGTGTTTCTCAAGCGCAATCCGCAGGCCCCTGGTCAGCTTCCCGGCTGCCACGGAGCGGCGTATCGTCCTCTCGGACACGCCCAGCTCGGCGGCTGCGCCGGACTGCCCGTGGTCGCCCACCAGCTTCGCCAGCAGGCCCCCGAGCTGCTCGCCGCGCTCGGCCCCACCCTCGGTCCGTCCTCGTCCACGCTCCATCGCTTAACCTCTCAGATCCTGATCTCAACTCGCACCGGCCAACTGTCCGGCTCTCTCACAACCCCACGGCTGGACACTTGTCCGTTCTGTCCAAGCGTCGTAGCTGTGTGGCCAAGATAACTGTCCGTTTCGTGACCGCTCATCGGAGCATTTCTACCGGACAAATGGCCGTTTTCCCGTCCTCCGATGCCCACCTCGGCCGGACAACTGTCCGTTTTGTCACTTTCCGCCGGCATTAACCGGACAATTGTCATTTCTGACCGCGTTTGCCAACTTTCGGCTGGACAAATGTCCGGTCGCTCCTAGCTGCAGTGTCCGGTTATCGCCGGACTCTGCCCTACACACGGATTGCTTGGATTACCTACGCAATTCACAGCCAGGTCAATACCGTTACACGGCCCTGAGCTGCAAACAGGACGTGTAAGGGGGGTCTCTGCAGAGGCCCCCCCTGCGCGACATTCCATTTAGAACAACTGTACGGCATGCTTGATTATGACGCAAATCCGATAGGGAGGAAGCACATGAGGAAACCGAGACGAAGATCACTCATCACGGCACTGGCGCTGGGGGCTCTGCTCCTGGTCGTGGGCGGCTCGCCCGTCGTCCCCCACGCATTCGCGCAGGAGAGCGGGCTGACGCTGGTCAACCAGGACGAGTCGTTCATACAGCGCCACGACCACGGGGGCTTCACCGCCCGGCCGGTCCTGAGCGCAGAGGCCGCTGCGGTGGCCTACGGGGTCAAGGACCCCATCGACGGCACGTGGCTAACCGCCTTCTACTTCGTGGAGGACAAACCCAGGAAGGTCAACCGGGGCTGGGAGTACACGTTCGACTATCCCTCCGACGACTCACAGCCCCAGCTCGACCCGGAGCGGGCCTACATCCTGGGCGTCCTCGCATGGCTCGACGACGAGTCGTACCTATTCGAGGCGATCATCCCCATGCATGAGTCGACCGGGCCGTGGGACAGGGTGCTGAACGCCCTCAACCCGGCGCGGTGGGCGAGGGCCGCCGCCGGCTGGACCATCGAGGGGACTCACGGGCTGATGTGCAGCGTCCTGGGCAGGATCGCAGGCGGCGATCTGGAGGACTGCTAGATGAGCGACATCCTCACGGGCACGCCGCCCAGCCTCACCTATCTTTCACTCCGCCGTCCAGGACGCCTGGGCGGTCGTCTGGGTCATCGTGGCCTCCGGTCTCGGAGTGCTGCTGGCCTGGGCGGGCATCTCGATCATTTTCAGGGAGCACCTGGGAAGCCAGAGCGGCTGGCGTGAGCTGGTGCCCCGGCTGATGCTCGGCGTGGTCGCCGCCTCCACCTCCCTGTGGTGGGGCAGCTTCGTCATCGACCTGGCCGACAGCATCTCCCGCTTCGTGGCCGCGTCCCTGGGGGTCACCATCAACGACCTGCTGCGGGCTCCCCTGGACGTTCTGCTCAACGCCACCGTGCTGGGGAACGTCGGGATGGCCGCGAGCTTTGCGGTGCTGTACCTGATCTACGGCCTGTTCGTCCTCTACGTCATCGTCCAGCTCACCATCCGGCTGGCGCTGATCGACCTGCTGCTGGTGCTGGCTCCCGCCGCCCTGGGGCTGTGGATACTGCCCGCCACGGCGGGCTGGGGCCGCCACTGGCTGCGGATGTTCCTGGTGACGGTCTTCCAGCAGTCGGTGCAGCTGATCGCGATGGCGCTGGCCTTCGCCTTCCTGGAGGACTACGCCTCCATCTCAGCGGGGCAGCCGCTCAACGACTTTTTGTGGAAGTTTTTGATAAGCATCGCCTTCGTCTACCTGACGACGCGAGTGCCCTCGATGCTGGGGAGCACGGGGACCTTCGACAGCTGGCTGCGGACCATCACCTACGCGGCCTTCATGGTGTCCCGCGTGGCGTCGTTCGCCACCGGAGCGGGCGCTGGCGCGGCGGCGCTTGCAAGCGCGGGCGGAGCGGGTGCTGCGGCGAGCGCGGGAGGCGTTGCCAAGGCCGGAGCGGTGTCAGGGACGACGAGCTGGATATCTCCGGTGGCGGGCGTCGTTGGCGGCGGCATGTCCTCCGGCGACACACCGGCGCTGTCCGGTAGAGGACAGCTTGCCCTGCCCGCAGGCAACAGCACCCCGGCGCTGCCCCCTCGAAGCATGAACGAGTAGCGCAACCAGACCAAACGAACAAGGAGGATTTCCATGACAGACCTGGTACAGACCGTATCGAACATCGTCGGGATATTGATGGCCCTGGTGGGAGTGCTGGGCGTCGGCTTCTTCATCTACGGCTCGTTGCTCTACATGACGGCGGGGGGAGCCCCGCACCAGATGGAGCGTGCCAAGTCCGCCATGTTCACCGCCCTGGCGGGCGTCGTGCTGGCGATGGTGGCCTACGGCGTGGTGCAGCTCATCATCAACGCGACCATCGGCGGCCCGGTGACCCCGGACCTGCCCGACCCGTCCGGCTAAGAAGGAGGACATCCATGCAAGCACACGACGTACCGACACATCTACAGGCCGAGGACAGGGTGCTGCTGGGGCTGACGTTCCCGCAGATCGTAGCGGCGATGGCCGTCCTCGGTCTGGCCTACGGCGTGTGGCAACGCGCCGCGTTCCTGCCGGAGGGCCACTGGCGAATCGCCGCCGCCGTCACCTTCGCCATCCTGGGGCTGGCCGCGATAGTAGTCCGCCCAGGCGGGCGCGCCCTCCCGGCGGTGGTCCTCGACCTGCTCAGGTTCGCCCTCACTCCGAAGCGGTACGGCGGCGAGATCGCCGGGCTGCTTCAGCCCCCGGTGGTGGAAAGCCGACCGAAGGCCAAGAGAAACAAGAAACGCTGGCTTCGGGCCGGGCTGCCCTCCCGGCTCCTGAGCTTCACGCTGGCGGTCTCGGTCGTCCTGGCGTCCGTCGCGCCGTCGGCCGCCGTCATGGCGGCGGCCCCGCCCGAGGACGCACAGCGGCTCTTCATAGAGTCGTGGACGGTCCGGGGCAACCGCGCCGAGCTCAGCGTACGCGCGGCGACCTCTCTCACCGTGCAGGTCAGGGCGCAGACCGAAGTCGGCGGGGAGTCGTTTCGAGCAAGGGACGTGCTCTACAGGGGGGAGCGGCAGACGTACTCCGTCCCTCTGAAGGAGTCGCACAGGGCCATAGCGATCTCGTGGAACGACGCCCTGGGCAACGCGGGCCTGCGGGTACTCGACCGCCGCAGCTTCCCATTTCCGATAGCTCCTCTGGAGACCTCCGACTGCACGGTCGTCCTCGAGGAGATCGGCTGGAAGGAGGGGCAGGTCGCGGGCCGCATCTCCGGTACGTGCGAGGCCGAAGCGGAGGAGGTGGTAGAGGCCGTCGTCCTCACCGACCCCGACGATCCCACGAAGTCGGTCGAGCAACGTCTTCTCCTGGACGCCACCGTCGAGGAGGTGACCGGCTCCCTCCGTCTGGCCGCATCGGGTCCGGAAACCAACGCCTCGCGACAGATGGACTTCGTGCGCGACGGCGAGATGGACTTCAGCATCCCCGTGCCGCTTCGGAGCGGCGTATACGACGCCTCTCTGAGGGCGGACCTGCTGTCGACGCACGTGATACCTCTGCCCGCCAGGGTCGACCTGACCCACCACGAGGAGGGCACATGGCTCGCCAACGTGCCCGTCATCGGGCGCTTCGCCGGCTTCTTCCACACGGTCACCTCGACCCTGAGCGCGGTGTGGGACCCCGTGTACCACACGGTGTCCACGCACCTGAGCGCCTTCTTCGGGCCGGTCACACGCACCCTGTCGGCGACCCTTCAGGCAGCCTGGGACCCCGTAACCGAGACGGTGGGAGGCTGGGTGTCGGCGACCGTGGGCACGTGGCTATCCACCACGGTCGGGTCCTGGCTGTCGACGACGGTTGGGACCATGCTGTCGGCCACGGTCGGCTCATGGCTCTCCGCGACCGTCGGCTCATGGCTCTCCGCCACGGTGGGCTCATGGCTCTCCACGACAGTGGGGTCCTGGCTCTCGACCACAGTCGGGAGCTGGCTCTCGGCGACTGTCGGAACATGGCTGTCTGCGACGGTCGGGACGTGGCTGTCGGCGACCGTTGGGACCTGGCTCACCGGCACGGTCGGGACGTGGCTGTCGGCGACCGTTGGGACCTGGCTCACCGGCACGGTCGGGACGTGGCTGTCGGCCACGGTTGGGACCTGGCTCACCGGCACGGTCGGGACGTGGCTGTCGACCACCGTCGGGACCATCGTATCCGCCACGGTAGGGACGGCCGTGACCGCCGTCGTGGGAGGCTTCTTCACCACGGTCAGCCACTGGGTGAACATCATCCTCGGCTGGCTGAACATCAACGTGTGGGTGCCCTCGGAGGAGGCCAGCGGCTACGCCTCCGACACGGCGTCCAAGTACGCCAGCGATACGGCTTCGGGGTACGCCTCCGGCAGCGCCACGGGGTATGCGTCGGGGTCCGCTACCGGCTACGCCAGCGGGAGCGCCACGGGGTACGCCTCCGGCAGCGCCACGGGGTATGCGTCGGGGTCCGCTACCGGCTACGCCAGCGGGAGCGCCACGGGGTACGCCTCCGGCAGCGCCACGGGGTATGCGTCGGGGTCCGCCACCGGCTACGCCAGCGGAAGCGCCTCGGGGTACGCATCGGGCAGCGCGACAGGCTATGCGTCTGGGTCGGCCACCGGCTATGCCAGCGGGAACGCCACGGGGTACGCATCGGGCAGCGCGACGGGATATGCCAGCGATACCGCCTCCGGCTACGCCGAGGACACCGCGACAGGGTACGCATCCGACACAGCCACCGGGTATGCCTCTGGCGAGGCAACAGCCTACGCCAGCGACACCGCCACGGGTTACGCATCGGGTTACGCCACCGGCTACGCCTCCACGCAGGTGACGCTGCCAGGTCGCACCGAGCAGCGCACCGTCAGCGAGACGGTGACCTCGCCCGGCCAGACGCAGGGACAGACGGTCAGCGAGACCATCGAGATACCGGGACGCACCGCAGAGCGGGAGGTGAGCGAGGACGTGTGGATCGAGGGGATCGAGGTGGAGCAGGAGGTCGAGGTTGAGGTGGTCATACCCGCCTACACCTCGGCGGAGGTGACGGAGACCGAGCCACTGGTGCGCGAGTACCGGGAGACCGCTTCGGCGTCCTTCGCATTTCTGTCCGACGCACCGTATGAGCCGCTCCCCGACCCACCGGAGGGCTCGGAGGTCCCGTCGCAGGTCGCGCAGTACGTCCTGCTCCTGGAGGAGGAGGACGACGAGGACGAGGACGATGACGGCGGGGGCGACACGAACCCGTACAGGGAGGTGCTCGACCGCTTCTCCGGCTTCGACCTGCACCCCGACGAGGCGCTGACGCTCTACTCCGCCCTCTACGTCGCCTGGCTGGACAGCCTCACCATCTCCCTGGAGGCCCGAGAGGTCATGGAGGAGAGGGCCGGAGGGGTCGTGTCGGAGACGGAATACAGCATGGAGGACATCCCCGGAGAGGCCATCGACACCCAGGAGCTCTTCCGGGAGCTGGTCGGAGAGGAGCTGAGGTGATGCGAATAGCCATCAAACGCCCGTTGGCCGTGGCGCTGCTGATCGCCTGCGCCCTCGTCACCGTTGGGGCTGGCGAGGAGGGGACGGCGATGCTGGAGGAGTTCAACCGGCTGCTGAACATCCTCATCTTCCTGGCAGGGGTGCTGGCGGTCTTCAGCCTGGTGTGGGGCACCTTCACGGCCATGTGGGACACCGACCCGCACAACAGGGGACGGTCCAGGAGCGCCGTGGTCGGCGCGCTCACCGGCCTGCTGCTGGTCATCATGGCCAAGGGGCTGATGGTGCTCCTGGTGGACAGCACGACCGTGCTGCTTCCGACCCGATAGCGATCACCTAGACGACAACCGAGCTACAGCGACACAAAGACAAGGAGGAACGACATGAGTACAGCGGACACGATTCTATTTCTGGGCCTGGTGGCCCTGGCCTACTGGCTGGAGGAGGTGCGGCTACAGGCGATGGCCGGAGGGGTGGGCATGGCCGCCGGCCTGACCGCGATGGCGCTGGCCCCGTCTCCGTGGGTCGGACTCACCGTCCTGATAGCGGGTATCTACCTGGTGGCGGCCGCGATACGCGCGGCGCGGGCCGCGGGCAGCGGCAAGGAGGACGAGCGATGAAACGCCGCAGGACGAGGAACGGCAGAGAAGCGTCGGGGAACGGGGCGCGTCCCGGCAGGCGCCGCCGCAGGCGCTCGACGCGCAGGGCGCAGCGACGGTTCCTGCGCCAGGACAGACAGCAGCAGAAGGCGGCCCTCCGCGTTCTGCTCAAGCGACAGGAGGAGCGCTCATGATCCGCACTCGCAGGGGACGCACGGGTAGACAGGGCAGGCAGAGGACCGGGCGGGGGCTTCACCCGTCCACCGCGAAGCCGCGCCGGTCGGAGGAGCCGGTCGAGACGGTCTTGACCACCGGCGCAGAGGCCGATAGAGCCGAGTCAGGCACAGGGCCGCACCCTCCGACCAACGAGGAGCGGCGGCCCACTGACGAGCCGAAAGAGACGGCCACGGAGCGGCCCACGGGTACGGACGTGGAGGCGAAGGACGGTAGGGGGCTGAACCCGTTCAAGAGGAGACGGCGAGGCAAGAGACGGCCCAAGCAGCCTAAGCCCCTGGGCCGCTACTTCCCCGTAGCCCGTGTGGATGAGGAGACCGTCGTCCGCCCGGGAGGGGTGGAGGTCTCCGTAATGGAGGTGCGGGGAGTCGAGGTGGAGCAGCCGCTCGTGGCCGCCTTCGCGGGCGTTCTGAACGCCCTCGACTTCTCCGTACAGCTCCTGGTGCGCCAGCACCCGCCCAGGCTGAAGAGCCTCCGGGAGGCCATCGCGGGGCAGCGGCCGGACGGTCTGGCTAAAGGAGTCGCAGCGGCCGCCGACTCCCTGGACGGCTTCCTGGTGAGACTGGAGGGGCAGACCGGAGTGGTGGACCGACGGTTCTACGCGGTGTGCGAGAGGTCCCGGTCTGACGAGCTGCACGGCCTCATATCAAGAGCGGGATTCTCCGTCTTCCCGCTGAGAGACAGGGCGCTGAGCTCCTTCGTACGGGCCGCGCTGTCGGGCTGTGCGCCACCTGTGCCCGACGAGGAGGGGCCGCTGTCCGTCACCCTCCGACGCAACCGCATCGAGATAGGAGGACGTGTTTTGAAGACCCTTCACCTGGCCAGGTGGCCCCGCTCCCTGCCGCCGGGGTATCTGCAGACGGTCCTGTCTCTGGGCATCCCGATGGACGTTTCCATTCACGTCTCGTCCATCGCCACCGCCCAGGCGGCAAGGACCCTTGAGTGGCAGAAGGTCAAGATGGAGTCGGCGGCCTCCCTGTCGCTGCGGCGTGGTAGAACGGCCCCCCCGGAGGCGGAGATAGCCCTTCAGGACGTGGCCCGCCTCAGAGACCAGGTGCACCGGGGCCGCGAGCGGCTCTTCCACGCCTCGGTCTCCATCACCATATACGCCGATGGCGCGGAGCAGCTCAAGGAGCGCGAGCTGGCGCTGCGGGGCCTCTTCGCGGGTGCGCTTGCGTCCCTCGACCGGCTGGCCTTCCGCCAGCACGAGGGGCATCTCTCGACGCTGCCCCTGGCCATGAACGCCATAGCCGCGTGGCGCACGCTCGACACCACCTCGGTCGCGATGCTGATGCCCTTCGCGCCCCCCGACCTGGACACCAGAAAAGGCACCCTGTTCGGGCTCGACCTGCGCTCAGGCTCCCCCGTCACCTTCGACTTCTTCGACGGGGCCTTCCTCAACGCCAACACCGTGGTGATGGCGCGGTCGGGCGCGGGCAAGTCCTTCTCGATGAAGTTGGGCCTGCTGAGGGGCATATCGCGCGGGATCGTCTACTACGTCATCGACCCGGAGGGCGAGTACGCCTCCATAGCGGAGGCGGCAGGGGGAAGGGTGCTGACGCCCGGCGTTCCCGGACACGGCCTGAACCCCTTCGTCCTGGAGCAGGGGGACGAGGGCGAGGTGCTGCAACGTGTCGGCGGCCTGCGGAGGCTGATCGAGGTGATGGTGGGCGAGCGGCTCTCACCGGAGCAGCGGGCCACCCTCGACCAGGCCCTCACCGCCTACTACATGGCCGAGAGGACGAGCACCGGCTTCCACGACTTCTTCAGGTTCCTGGAGACAGGGGAGCACCAGGGCTTCGCGCAGATGGCGTCGCTGCTCCGACCCTTCTCCACCGGCAGCCTTCGTCACCTGCTCACAGACGAGGGAGCGGACCTGCTCGGGAGGGAGCTCCCCATCACCGTATTCAACCTGAGATTGCTGGAACCGGAGCTGAGGCCCGCCGCGACCCTGGTGTGCGCCGAGGCGGTCTGGGGCATGGCTTCACGCGACCCCAGGCCCAGAGTGCTGGTGGTGGACGAGGTCTGGTCCATCATGCAGCACCCGGAGGGGGCGTCCTTCCTGGTGTCGCTGGCCAAGCGTGCACGCAAGCACAAGCTGGGGCTGATCTCGATCACCCAGGACGTGCAGGACTTTCTCGGCGAGGACACGAGCCGCGCCATCGTGGGCCACTCGGGGCGCGTGCTCCTTCAGAACAGCGCCTTCAAGCTGCTGCTCCAGCAGGACGCCGCCGCGCTGGCGGCTGTGGCGGAGTCCTTCGACCTGTCGGCCTCAGACGTGCAGTGGCTCCTGTCCGCTCCGAGAGGCGACGGGATGCTCATCGCCAGAGGCGGAAGGTTTCCCGTGCGCGTCCTGGCCACGCCAGAGGAGCACCGGCTCATCGACGCTGTGGGAGGGACAGGCAGCTCGACGACGGAGACAGAGCAGGCAGGCACGAGCAACAGCCAACAGTGAGGCCATCGACCACGGTACCAGAACAGCTAAGCACGGGCCGCGGCCGCCGCTGAGGCCGTCGCCGACAGACACGTAACACCCCAAGTGACAAGGAGGTCACCATGAAACTCTGGAACAGAAACAAACAGGAGAAGAGGGTCGAGCTACTGACGATAACGCCGCCCAGGACGGGCGAGCGCACCCTGCTGGGCGTCGAGAACCTCCTGCAGGCCCTGGCGGTCGAGGAGGCGTTCTCACTGGAGATATCGGGGACCGCAGACGGGGCGTCCTTCCTGGTCCGCACCAGCTCCCCCGATGTCTTCCAGCAGCAGCTGGCCATCCACTACCCGCAGGCACGCATCCGCCCCGTGCCGCCGGAGGAGGACCCGCTGCGTCCCAGAGAGGGCGAGCAGGCGTTCACGAAGGTGCTCACCCTGGCCCGGCAGGAGTTCCTGCCCCTGCGGACCTTCCGCGACGACGACATCCTGGACGCGGGGTCGGACCCGCTGCTGGCGGTGCTCGGAGCCCTGAGCAACCTGGGCGGCGACCAGAGGCTGGGGGCGCGGCTGGTGCTGCGCTCCCTCGGGCCGTCATGGTCGGAGCAGCACCAGCGAAAGTCGCTGGTGCCGCCCATGTCGCCGGTCATGAACCCGTCGTACCAGTACCAGACCAGGCCCCTCAAGGTCGAGGGGATCGGCATGATTATCCTGCTGGGGCTGATCGGCCTGGGGCTCCAGAACCAGATATGGCTGCGGGACGGGATGCTCATCAAGGCGATACTGCTCGATACCGCCGTCGCCGCCGCGGTCATCGCCGCCGTGCCGCTGCTGTGGAGATGGCGCAAGAATGCCTCCCGCATCTACGACCAGAAGCTGATGCAGGAGAAGATATCCCGCCCGGCATACCTGGCCGAGCTGCACCTGACGGCCATACTACCGGAGGATGAGGCCGAGAGGACGGCGCAGGATCTTCTGGGCGCTCTGGCGACGGCATTCCACCACTACGACCACGCCTCCGGCAACGCCTTCAAGGACGGCAAGCTGCGGGCAGGAACGCATGAGGACCCGCTGGCGATGGTGACATACAGGCCCTGGCGGGGTCGCAGCGTGCTGAACACCCGCGAGGTGGCCACCCTGTGGCACATGCCCCGGGGAGGCGACGAGGTGCCCCTGCTGGAACGCTCCGGCGCACGCTCCATCCACCCCCTGGCGAGGGGCATCAGGGAGGGCGCGCCGGTGGGCGAGTCTGTCACCGGCAGCAGCCAGCGAACCGTCCACTTCACCGGCGACCTGCTCAGACAGCACCACCTCTACGTCGCCAAGACCCGCATGGGAAAGTCCACACTCATGCAGCACGTGGTCGCCCACAAGCTGAAGGCGAAGGCAATGGGGCAGGACGACGACGCCATCATAGTCGTCGATCCCCACAGCGACCTGGTGCGCTCCCTGCTGAACCTTGTCCCAAAGGAGATCGTCGATCAGGTCTACCTGATCGACCTCTCGGACGACGAGCGTGTGGCCGGAATCAACCTGCTGGACACGCACCTGTTCCCCGACAGGGACCGGGCCACCGACAACGTCGTGCAGGTGGTCAAGAACCTGTGGGAGCAGTGGGGGCCGAGGATGCAGAGCATCCTCGAGCACACCCTCAAGAGCCTCTACGAGGCCAACCGCCATCCCAGCGTGCGGCGAGACCGGCAGTACACCATCCTGGACGGCCTCCACATGCTCTCAGACAACAGCTTCCGCAAGCGGGCGCTCTCGAAGGTGTCAGACCCCTACCTGCTGCGCTGGTGGGCGAGGGACTTTCGGGAATGGCACCGCCAGTACCGGGCCGACGCCGTCGCCCCCGTGCAGACGCGCCTGGCCTACTACGCCTCGTCGAAGCGGGCGCGGGCCATCCTGGGCCAGCCCGCCTCGACACTTGACCTGTACGACATAGTGCGCGGAGGCAGGGTGCTCTTCGTCAACACCGCCCAGGGACAGGTGGGCCGAGACGTGGCAGCCCTCGTGGGAGGAACGCTCCTGAACCTGGTGGACGGCGTGATCCGCTCCCAGGAGGCGCTGCCGGCTCAAGAGCGCAAGCGGGTGACAGTCGTGGTCGACGAGATGCAGGCCATCCCCGGAGCCGACTACGAGGCGATGCTCTCCGAGCTGGGCAAGTTCGGGGCGAGCTTCGTCATGGCGACCCAGTCCCTGACACGCCTGGAGGACCTGAGCCGCACCCTGCGAGAGACCATCTTCTCCAACATCGGATGCCTCGTCTCCTTCCAGGTCAGCGCCTCCGACGCGCGATACCTCACGTGGGAGCTGGACCGCGACCAGGTGACCGAGGAGGACCTCACGTCCCTGCCGGTACACCACTGCTACGTTAGAGCCACCGTGGGAGGCGACAAGCTCCCCACCTTCTCGATGGCCCTGAGACCGCCCTATGCCGGGGACACAGAGGCTGCCGAGGCCGTACTGCAACGGGTGTCGGAGTACACCCTGAGCAGGAGCGTTGTGACGACCCGCCTGGAGGAGGAGGCCGAGAAATACGTGAGGGCCTTCCGCAGGGACGTGCAGGGCGTCGAGACCGTTCCGATAGACGAGGGGGATGTCCAGGACGCATCTCCGGACGGTAACGGGAGAGGCCGCAGGCAGCGGAGGAGCAGGCGGTCTCACGAGCCCGATGCAACGGGACCGGACGGGGAGGTGCGGGAGTGATGGCCGCCGCCGCGCCTACCGTGAACGCCCGCTCCGGGGGACGGGACACCTCGGAGGTCGAGTCCGACCTTCTCAGGTGGCTGGCGGTCATGCCGTTCCTGTCGTACCGGGAGATGGAGACCCTGGCCGAGTGGTCCGATACCGCCGTCTACGACGCCCTGATCACTCTTGAGCGCGGGCGGCTCGTGGCCGGTGTAAACGTGTCCCGCCGGGAGCATCCACCACGCGGCGCTGGTTCCTCGCCCCTTCGGGGGTGGAGGCCGTTGCAGCTATCAGCAGCGTGCCCCTGAACAAGACGCTCACCGCCCGTCCCGTATCCGCCCACTGGATAAGGCTCCTCGCGGAGCGCATGGACGCAGTGACTCCGGTCTACCGGCTCGTGTCGGAGCTGGCCGGTGTGACGGGCATCAGGGGCTTCCGCTGGTATCGAGGCCACCCGCTGGACGCCCTGGTCGCGGTGCAGGGAGGCAGGCTGCTGGGCGTCATGCGCGAGGGGAGATCGGCGCTGCCATCCCATCTCGGCCAGCGCCTCCGGTCCCTCATGCACGGGCGTCGCCCCGACGCCATCGCCGTCCTGGCACCCGACTCCCTGCGCCTCCGCGACTGGACCGCCATGATGGAGCGCTCGCCCATAACGGCCATCCTCGCCCTTGAGCAGGATGTCATGACGAGCGGTGACGGGGACGCCATCTACCACGTGCCCTCGGACCCGGACCCGTGGCCCCTGCGCAGGGCCGTCCGGCTCGCGAGGGGAGGCTCCGTGCCCGTCGAGCAGCCCCTCTCCCGCGTCTCTCCGCCGCCGGTGGATATCCAGGGCGAGGTGCGAGAAGTGGCGGCGGGAAGGACGCAGCTCAGGAACGAGGACCACCTGCTGTCTCTGGCCCTCGACGCAGGTAGCAAGCGCGTCCTCGACCTGATAGCCCTCTGGCCCTGGATCGGACTGGCCGATCTCAAGGACCTGCTGGGGGTGTCCAGGGCCAGGACGTATCAGCTGCTGGACAGGCCCCTGCGCCTGGGGCTGGTCGTCCGCACCAGGCACGACGGGCGCGCCAGGTACGCGCTGGGAGACAGGGGCATCGCATTCCACGCACGCAGGGACCGTGTGGCGACTTCGATGGCCCTGCGCCGCTGGAGTCCCTCCCGCAGTGGGCCGGAGTCGCCGCTCTCATGGCAGAGAGTCAGGGGCTCCAGGACCCGCCAGCTGGCAAGGCACATCGACCACACCGTCGCCGTACACTCCTTCATGGCGGCCATCTCCCGCCAGGCACGCGAGACGGGCGGCTCCCTCGTCGAGGCGGAGCCGCCGCACCGGGCCGGGCGCACGTATCCCGCCTATGGCGGCGCATACGGCTCGGTCAACCCCGACGCATACGGGCGCATCGAGACGGGGCGCGGCGTGCTCCACCTCTTCCTGGAGGTGGAGCGCAGGGCCGGGTGGAGAGGGCGTTTCCTCGACAAGCTCCGGCCATACCTTCGCTACTACGCCAGCGGCCAGCCGTTGGAGACCTTCGGGGCATGGCCTTCGGTGCTATTCGTCCTCCGCGACGAGATCGCCGGGACGGGCCTGCTGCGGATGAGCGAAGGTGAGACGGAACGATACGAGGTCGACGACGTGCTGCCCATACTCACGACCACCGAGGGCCTCGTGGAGGAGCACGGCCCGCTGTCTGCGATCTGGCGCAGCGAGCCGGGCGGGCCGAGAACCTCGCCCTGGCCGGTGGAACGAGGGAGTGCGTGACTCCCCCGAGGCGCGATGCCGGACCTGAGCGGTTACTCCGCTTCCAGGTCCGAGGGGTCCAGCTGGTGCCAGAACACCTCGCCTGACTCGATGCTCTCGTCTATCCGGTCATCCCGGCGAAGACCCGCCACCGCAGCGACGGACCGCTTGCCGGTGAAGGAGGTCAGGAACCCGGCGTTTCGGACGGCCCTTGAGGTGTCCCTGCCGTTGGCGGTGAAGGATATCTCTACGGCCACGTAGCAGGTCTCGCCCTCACCGTCCGTGACCTCCATAATCAGGTCGGCCCTGCGAAAGCTCCTCAGATCGCCTGCGGGAATGTCCGCCGTGCTCTCGGTCCGGCTCAGTATCCTGACCTGCTCCGAGGTGAGGGTCCGCACGAATGTAAACCCCATGTCCTCGGCGATCAGACCGGCCTCTCTGACAGCGGCGCTCCTGACGTGCGCTCCCTTGAGAGGCGCGATGTCGTCCCTGAGCCCGCTGATATCGGATTCAACCTTGTCGAAGCGTTCATTCATTTCGCCTTCGACCTTGTCGAGACGCTGGTCTACCTTGTCGAACCGCTGGTCAACCTTGTCGAAGCGTTCATTCATTTCGCCTTCGACTTTGTCGAACCGCTGGTCGACCTCCGCAAAGTGCTCGTTGGTGCCGGCCGCGAACCTGGCGAGGGTCTGGGGCAGCTCGATCAGCTCGCGCGTAAGCACACGGGCGCGCACGGCGTCCAGCCACCTGGGATGCTTGTCCAGCAGCTCTACCAGGTCCTCTATGTTGTTGATGGTCGTCATGTGTCTCCGCCTATGGGGATTATACCACTTAGGACGGCCGGTCATGGTCCGGTGGAGAGGCCGTTCCATGCAGCAGGATATCGCGGCCGCCTGGAACCGTGTCGGCGAACATGAATAGGGCGAACAGATAGACGGGGCTGGGACGCTTGTTGCCCGAGCGCCACTCCCTCATCACGCTGGGGGTGGTCCCCAGCGCGAGGGCGATCTGATGCCACGAAAGCCCGCTCGCCTCCTTCAGCCGCTCCAGCCGCTCTGGGAAGTCCTCCGGGAAGACGTGATTCACTCGAATATATGTTGGCCTGGGTCTGAGCATCCCCCCTACCTCCCATCCTTCCGGGGCGGCCGAGTGCGGCCATCCTGGGGAGCATCGCCAAGGAGCATCTGCTGTCCGTTGGGAATGATCTGAACCAGCCGGAACAGGGAGAGCATCGCCCCTCCGCCAGGCTTCGCGCCTTCTTTTCTCCAGCGGTACATCTGCCTTTGACTGACCCCCACCACATAGGCAAACCGGGTCCACGGCAGACGGGTGGCCTCCTTGATGGCCACCAGCCTCCTGGGGAAGTCTTTGGGCATCTCCGTCGACCCGGGCGGCAGTATCGCAGCCAGAGACACCTGCGTCCCATCCGCGATGGAGTCCGCCTCTCGCTTTATCCTGACCGCCAGGTCCGGGCCTCGAGCGTCCGGCCCGACCACGATGAACAGCTCGTCTGGGCCTACGTCGCCGAAGAACCTCTGGATACGCCGCTGGGTCCTCGGCGAGAGGGACCGCGTTCCGTTCAACAGCTGGGACATGAACCCCGTCGACAGTCCGAGAAGCCGCGCCAGCTCGTTCTGGGACACCTTGAGCCTGTCCTGGAGGTCCCATACGGGTTGGGGGTTCAACCGTACCCTCGATTGTAAAGGTGTACTGAGCATGTGGATCACGCTGTCTGGGGTGCATCTCTAGCTGCTGCCGTCCCGCCGGTTGTCCTGGGCTGCGTAAGGGTTGTATACTGGGGCCTTCAGAACGTACGTTCTGAAGATATTGACCAAGACTACCGCATTCAGGCGCAGGATGCAATGCCATGCGCGACCTGTTGGCCCGATTGCTTGCAGAGCATCAGAATGAAGGAGAGACCGATGGCTACGACCGAAGCTGTGATCGAGCACGACGCCGAGTGGGACGAGCTCGAGATAGGGCCGCTGCTCAGGAGGCTGCGAGGCAGGATGGGGCTGAGAGAGGCCCACCGCATATCCAGCGTCTCCGCCTCGATGCTCTCCCAGATCAAGAACGGCAGCAGGCGCCCCGGCCCCCGCACCTTGAGGAAGCTGGCCACATTCTACGGTGTGGCGGTCCGCGACCTGCTGGCGAGGGCGGGCCATGTGGACGACGGAGAGCGGGACCCAGACAGCGGCCCGCTGGAGACCGGGGACGTCGAGAGGGCCTACCAGTTCATGCTGGCCGACCCCAGGCTGAGGACCGGCGTGAGGCCGAAGGAGCCGGTCTCGGTGGGGGCCAAGCGCTTCTTCGTCCACATGTACGAGCGCTTCACAGGCAGGAGCCTCCTGGAGTGAATTGACGTTCGATCTGCGGGACCGCCCAAAATCGTTAGCTCAGTTTGCTGACGGCGGCGGGTCTTTACTTTGAGCACCGGCCTTCACTGAGAGGGCTGCCCGGCACGACCGTCTGGCGAAGATAGTTCCTACCGCCATGGCCCATCCGGCCCGTCCGTACCGCCACCACGCCAGGCAGGGACGCTCCCTGAGTCCAGCGAGGACCTCCGGTAGGCGGCGCTCCGTCTCAGTCCCCCCGCATCCCGGCGCCCGCCGTCGCTCCCCTGCTCCCCCTCCATGTGATTGGCCACCTGTCCGTTCTGTCATCGTTTGCTGGATTTTTGGGCGGTGAGGTCCCCCTCTCGCCTATCTGGCCGGCAGGTCCGCGGCGGGTTCTGCTCTTGCGCCAGCAGCCCGTCTCCCAGTACGGAGGTTCGTGACGCTCCCCTACGACCGTTTGCACATCCCCGTTAGTACGACGTGCAAGGGGGGCCTCCGCGGAGGCCCCCCTTGCACGACATTCCCAACCACTCAGTTCCGCTTCACAATAGGTATAAGAACTGGTGTTCGGCACAACGGTCGGCCACCGGAGGACCGGGACCCGTGGAGGGGACGTATGGAAGAGACCAGGAGACAACGCAAACCAGAGAGGGGCGGCAGGGCCGGAACGGAGCCGAGGGTGGTGCGGATCGACTGCGATCCCGGACCCGACGCCGAGGACCGGCTGCGCCGCCTGTTCACACTTCTCGTCAAGCTCGCCGCCAGGGACAAGCTCCCTGCGCGGGAGGACCGCACAGGGGACGAGGGCTGATGCGCTCCGCTCCTCGAATGACGGTCGTCAGCCTCGGCGGGGGTGTCCAGTCTACCGTCATGGCGCTCATGGCCGGTGGGGGCGCATTCGGACGAGCGCCTGACTGCGCCATATTCGCCGACACCGGCTGGGAGCCGCCGACTATCTACGAGCACCTGGACTGGCTGGCGGACAAGCTCCGCTTCCCGCTCCACGTCGTCGACAATGGGCGGAGCCTCAGAGAGGACGCCAAGGCTCTCGTCAACCACTCAGGAAACGAGAGCTTCATTGATATCCCCGTGTACCTCAAGGGAAGGGACGGAAGCGGCGACGGCATGGGGCGACGGCAGTGCACAGAGCACTACAAGGTGCGACCGGTCCGCCGGAAGATACGCCGGCTGCTCGGGCTCAGGAAGAGACAGAGGATACCCTCCGGCACCACCGTCGAGCTGTGGCTGGGCATCTCGACCGACGAGGCCATCCGGATGCGAGCGTCCCGCGACAGGTGGATACGCAACCGCTACCCGCTGATCGAGGCTGGTATGTCCAGGCAGGACTGCCTGGACTGGTGGGAGGCACGTTACGATAGGCCCCTGGAGAGATCGGCCTGCGTCGGCTGTCCCTACCAGTCCCGCCAGCGTTGGGTAGAGACGAAGCAGCGGTTCCCAGAGCTGTTCGACGAGGCGGTCGAGATCGACTCGAACATGCGGGGCAACCTGGCCTTCGCTAAGGAACCCTACCTGCACCCCCGGCGGATACCCCTTGCCGAGGCTGTGAGTCTCGATGAAGAGCAGGTGGGACCCGGCCGGCATCGTGACGGGTTCGGCAATGAGTGCGAGGGACACTGCGGAGTCTGAGGCAAAACGTCTCTCTCCGGTTGTCCGCGCTTTGACTGCGCCCCGCCAATCAGGTACGATGCTGGAAGAGGTTGGCTCGGCGGTGCGCTAACACCCCGAGCCGTGGCACCACCTACTGAGCAGGTGACGCGACTAGATTGTACTACGCGCAGACCCGCTCATGAAGGACGAGCGGGTCTCTTTCATTTCAGACAGGTGCAAATAAGAGGAGGCAATCATGGCGAGAACCAAGGCAATGAAGCAAGTCGACGGCAAGAGGGCGGCCATCTACGCCCGGGTATCGGACAAGAGCCAGGCAGAGGAGGACAAGACCTCCATCGCCGAGCAGACCAACGAGATGGAAGCATACTGCGAGGACAAGGGGCTTACCATCGCCGCACGATACCAGGAGGTGGGCCGAGGGTGGACGAAGAAGCGTCCTGAGTTCCAGCGGATGCTGGAAGACGCCCGCCAGGGACGGTTCGACACCATCGTCTGCTGGAAGTCGGACCGCCTCAGTCGGGGAATGTACCCCGCCGCCGCCCTCATGGAGGTCGTCGAGGCCCACCAGATTCGACTTGAGGCCGTCATGGACGCAATCGACATGAAGACCTTCGGCCTGATGGCGGCCATAGGCAAGATCGAGCTGGACAACTTCAGGGAGCGGGCGACTATGGGGAAGCGAGGGTCGGCCAAGCAGGGCAGAATGCCAACCGGCTCGATCCCCTACGGCTACAGTATCGGAGAGGACGGCAAGCCCGAGATATGCGAGCCGGAGGCAGAGGTCGTCAGGCGCATCTTCAGGCAGTACGCCCACGAAGGTGTTAGAGTCCCAACAATCACTCGGCAGCTCGCCTCCGAGGACGCCCCCAGGAGAGTCCCCGGCTCTCGGTGGCATGAGGCCTTCGTAGGTTACCTTCTGAAGAAGGAGGTCTACAAGGGAACCTGGTGGTATGGCCAGGCCCGCCACGTTGCGATGGAGGGTGGAGATAGAGTCTACGAGCAGCCGGAGGACACGTGGATTGGAGTTCCGTTCCCGCCATTGGTGGATGAGGAGACCTGGGACCGGGCACAGGCGCTGAAGAAGGAGCGGCTGATCCGGTCCAAGCGGAACACCAAGACGTTCTTCCTCCTGCAGCACATGTTGAGGTGCGCGGAGTGCGGGCTACGCTTCGCCTCCCGCTCGACCAGTAAGAGATACACCAAGTCCAAGGGCAAGGTGTACCGTTATGACCTCAAGGTCCCGTACCGGAACTACCAATGCTATGGGATGCGGCGTGAAGGCCAGCAGTGCCGGGAACGGCCCTACATAAGAGCCGACCAGCTAGAGGGCGTCGTGTGGAACGAGGTCAAAGGGATGGTCCAGAACCCCGAGCTGATAGTGGCCGGTATCGCGTCTCTGGACGCCGATGAAGATGGGGGGCTGGAAAAGCAGATCGCCAGTACCGAGCGAGAGCTACAGCGGGTCCAGCTGGAAGAAGACAGGGTGATCAGGCTCTACGTGTCAGGCAAGATCACCGAGGAACAGCTCGATCGTCAACGCAAGTTCATCACCGAGCGTCTGGAGGCGGTGCGGGCAGAGCTTGACGACTACCGCGCCCGACAGTCCTCGGCAACGGAGAAGCGGGAGCTGATGGAGAACATCGTGGAGTGGGCTGCGAGGTTCGGGCAGGAACTGGATGACCTGCCTGACGAGCAACGTCGGGATGTCTTGCGATTGATCGTCGAAGAGATAGTTGTCGACGGCGACAACAACGTCCGGATTACCCTCGGCATCCCAGCCAAGAGTTTAGTGTCTTTTGCGAAAGAGCGATCTCGTCACCGATCGTTGCCCCGCACGAGCCGCAGAAGTGGGCGTCGGGCGGAAGGACGTTGCCACACTCTGGGCACGTAGTCGCCAGGCTGTGACCGCATTCGATGCAGTAGGCCTTGGAGGACTCGCTATTGGCGCCGCAATTTGGGCAAATCATTCGCGTTTGTAGCTTATCACGCGACATGCCCGCGGGGGGCTTGCGGACCCGAGCAGACCGGGGGGCCGCAGCCTACTTCGGCCTCTCGACTCAGGACAACAAGCCCCACAGTCTCTTAGCCCACGATCTCGCGGAAAACTCGCAGGAAGTTCAGCCCTAGCAGCTTTCGAAGCTCTTGCTCCGTGAAGCCGCGCTCGGCCAGCTTGATCGTCAGGTTGGGCCAGTCGCCAAAGTTGTCGTACCCGACGAGGTGGTGGTCTTTGCTCATGCGGTGCTCCCGCTCCCGGAAACCGCTCCAATTGAACGAGCCGCCGCGCCTCTCCGGCATCTCCTCCGGGTACACCACAAGCGACTCAGTCCCGGGGCCCGGCCCCGCCTTGTCGTTGCCGATTCCCACGTGGTCGATGCCCATGACGCGCACCAGGTGCTCTACGTGGTCGGCGAAATCGTCCAGCGTCGCTTCCGTGGTCTCCTGGAGGAACCCGGGGATCACCACGACACCGAAGAAGCCGCCCTGCTCGGCGATCGCCCTGGCCAGGGAGTCGCTCTTGCCCCTGTCGTGGTAGCAGACAGCGGCGCTGCTCGAGTGAGTAATGATAACCGGGGAAGTCGAGACTTCGATGGCGTCCCACCCGACCTGCTCGCTGCAGTGGCTCACGTCCACGGCCATGTTGAGCTCGTTCAGGCGGCTCACCACTTCGCGCCCGAAATATGTCAGCCCGCTCTTGTGGACCTCGGTGCAGCCGTCTCCCGCCAGATTTCTGAGGTTGTAGGTTAGCTGCACGACTCGAAGCCCGAGATTGTAGAAGAGGTCAATGCGGTCCAGATCGGTCCCGAAGGCTATGGAGTCCTGAAAATCGATAATGACGCCGTGCTTGCCATCGCGGTGCACTCGCTCGATGTCGTCGCTGCTTCTGATCAGCTCTAGCTCACCGGCCAGGGCGTCCACGATCCCCCGAGCACCGGCCACTCTCTTGACAGCCTTTTCGAAGGCCTCGCTGAATGGGCCGGCGCCGGCGCAGGTGGCGCCTGCAATGGTGACCCCGGACCGCTCCCACAGGTCCAGGTACTGCTTGCGCGCGTCCTCCGAGGTCTGGATTTCGCGCACCGCAAGGTCCGCGAGACGGCCGCCTGCTTCCCTGCGCGACAGGCCCTCGCTGGCGAACTCCTTCAGGGCCGCCTTCATGCTCTCGGTGAACAGGAACCCGGACGTCGCGGGCGGCTGTTGGGCGTCGATGACCAGCGCGTCGCGGTGGAGCTGCCCGGCCTCCTCAGCGCTAAGCGCAGGCTTCCTCATGACTGCCATGTAGTGACCTCCATCCCGATTCGCAGCGGGGCTCGTCGCGCCTGGGCTCGGTACTACGCCGTATATAGCGTCGGAGACCTCGGCGTGGGCGCGATCTGCGTTTCGTCGAGGGCGTACGCTTCCTTCTTATAGATCTGGACCCGGTGCGACCCGTAGTCGGGTATGTACATGTGGCCCCGCTCATCGACCCTCACCGAGATAGGGCCCTTGAGCCGCTTGGATGGCTCCAACGAGGCAGCCGTCTCGCGCAGACGGAGGGTGACGGCGTTGGACAAGATGTACTTTCGCCCCGATGGGGATAGGGTGGCATCGCCGATAAACTTGTCCACGTACGCCCCCTCGGGGTTGAAGAGCTGAACTCGGTCGTTGCCCCGGTCGGCGACGTAGATGTCGCCATCGCCATCGACGGCGACACCCGAAGGGCGTTTGAACTGGCCGTCGCCGCCGCCCGATGCTCCGAAGCTCATTAGAAAGCGACCGTCGCCCGTGAACTTCTGGATGCGGTCGTTTCGCCAATCGGCGACGTAGACGTCGTCGACCTCGTCGACCGCGATGCCCCAGGGCATGTTCAGCTCCCCGTCGCCTGTACCGTGTCCGCCGAACTTCATCAGGAAATCCCCGTCCTTTGTGAACATCTGAATGCGGTGATTCAGAGTATCGGAGACGTACACGTTCTCTTCCGAGTCGAACGCTAGGCCTGAGGGCTTATCGAGCTCCCCGTCTCCATCTCCATGCCGGCCCCAGGACCCCAGGTAGTCGCCGTTCCTGTTGAAGGTCGATATCCTGTGGCTCGCCTCGTCCGAGACGTACAGGTCCTCCTGGCTGTCCGCTATGATCGCCGCCGGCCACTGGAGCTTGCCCTCGGCGGAGCCGGACCCGGATATGGGACCGTAATCGTTGTCTTCGAAGTCGTATTTACGAATCTCCGTCTGGATCGTTCCCCGGCACAGGATGTACAGCCGCCCCTCACCGCCGATGGCGATGTCGAGGGGACCCGAGGTGATGCGCCTCATTCCGAGAGTTTTGAGGTACGGGAAGCCCGCGCGGAGCAGGGCATGGGGTCTGGACATGTTAGCTCTCTTACGCCGCGTGCCGTCTCAATCTACCCCACGAGGGGGAGGGGAAATCGCCTAACCGCGCCTTCATCTTCAGCGAGGGTTGCCACTTCCGCCAGGTTTGCCCCACCGGCCGGGACTCCAACTCGACAGCGCGAGGCTGGGTCTGGCGATCTCGTCCGCTACTGTTTAGTTTGCCCCAGTACCTGGGGCATGTACTTCTCCCGGCCCCAGAGCGGCTTCTTGTTCAAATACCGCCAGTCGTGAGGCATGATCTTCAGAGTGCGGTCCTCCAGCGGGAATCGCACGGGCGCGTGCCCTTGTCTGTGAGATTCTCGTAGCCCGATGGCGATCTCGAGCACCTTGCGTCCGTTGTCGCCGCTGGACCTGGGCTCGATGTTTTGCTCAAGAGCGTCCACGATCGACTGGACCGTAGCCACTTGTCGGTCGCCGGGCCATGTCCACCCGTCCTCGTCGAAGTGGGAGGCGAACCCCGCGCCGTGTACGGGCTCGCTAAACAGCCCGTCAAGCTCCTCGAGCTCCACCGACCCGGGCCGACCACCGCCATCCCCGGCCTTCGAGACATGGAGGTGTGTCCCGTCGTTTCGAATGACGCCACGGGTGCAACGGACCTCGAACTCCCGTGTCGCGCCCGCGCTTCGCTGCATGAAAGCCTCGATGCCGTTGACGAACCGGACGTAACCCGCGACGCCCTGGTCGTAGTCGCTGGCGGGATCGTCGGCGACCCAACCGATGGTCCAGGCGACGTCTGCGTCCCCCGCGAACAGCCGCATCAAGCTGAATATCTGGCAGCCGCCGCCCGACATCTCGGTGCCGCTGCCGTACATGAAGGTGATGTTGAGCACCTCGCCAATCTCTCCGGAATCGATGAGCTCCTTCGTCTGCCAGTATTGCGGCAGGTTCCGGTCCATGTCGCCTGCGCCGAATTTGATCCCGCGCGACTGGCACGCCTCGACTAGCCTGTCCGCATCTTCCAGAGAAGCCGCCAGCGGCTTCTCGCACAGAATGGCCTTTACGTCAGCCTGAGCGCAGGCAAGAACAACGTCCGGGTTAGGCTTCACCGGCAGGACCGGCGCGGCGATTTCGATTCGCTCCTTCGACAGCATCTCCCGGTAATCGCTGTAGCCCGGCACCTTGAAGCGGCTGCAGAAGAGGTCGAGGTTCTCCTGGTCGTTGTCCGCAATAGCGACGACCTCGGTTGATGGGTTCAGAGCATAGGCGCGGGCGTGCTGCGTTCCTTTGCGTCCGCCACCAATGACTCCGACCCTGTATTTCGCGTGCGGTTCGTTCGCCATCTTTACTCCCTGGGAGTCCCGAGTGCCGGCAAGCGGGCGGGGACAAGCAATAGACCCTCGGGTTCGCGGTCGCTAGGCCGCTTCAATTGAAGGGGTGGACCTGTTCGTAGCTTCCGCCCACTATGGGGGGGGCATCGATACCCATCCACTGCTCCAGCACCGTCCCGTAGATGCCGCGAAAATCGATGGTGTGCCGCAGGTCCTCGTTATTGAGCCACTGGCTGGGATCGAGCGGCGGATACTCTGCGTACAGCCCACCCTCGACCCTGTCGCCGATAATGAACGCGCCGCCCCCGGACCCGTGGTCCGTGCCGCTGCCGTTGTCCTTGATGCGGCGTCCGAACTCCGTGAAGACCAACATCACCACCTCGTTCGACGCCCCGTGGCCTCGGATGTCCTGGAAAAAGTCGGAGACGGCGTGGGAGAGGTCGGCCAGGAGCTTGGGCTGGTCGGGGTTCTCGTTGGCGTGCACGTCATACCCGCCCTGGCTCGCGTAGAAGACCCTCGTCCCGAGACCGGCAAGGTGTATTCTCGCCACGTCTCTCAGTGACTTGGCGATGGGACTGTCGGCGTATTTGACGTCCGACTCGTACGTGGCGGGTGCTTCCGCCAGCCTGCCCGCGCCCCGAAGCACGTCGAGTCCCGTCTGCGCCAGGTAGTCTTTGACGGGCCCTGTGCCGATAGCCTTGCTGTATATGTTCTGGAATGTCTCGAGGGACCGGAGGCGCTGAGCCTCCTCGGATATGCCCGTTAGCAGTCCGTAGTTGTCCAGGTCGCTGACGCTCGTCACCGGTACCCCAGGCACGGCCATAGCGCGAGGAAGCCCCGCGCTGAGGTTCACGCCGGTAAGCACGTCTTCATGGCCCGGGTCAAGCTCCCTAAGCATCTTGCCGACCCATCCCTCCGTCCCAACTTTCTCGGGCTCGCACGTGTGCAAGATGTCCATCCCCCTGAAGTGGGAGCGGCTCGAGTTCGGGTACCCGATCCCTTGCACGATGGCGACGCTGCCCTCGTCGTAGAGCTCCTTGAACGCGGCCATGCTGGGATGGAAGGCCAGCTCGTCGTTGATTGGCAGGACCGAGTCCTCGGGAATGCTGACGGTGGGTCTTGCGTCGTAGTACACAGAGCTCGTATACGGTACCAGCGTGTTCATGAAGTCATTACCGCCCGTCAGCTGGACCACGACAAGGACGGGTGCTTTTCCGTTAGTGGCCACGGCTACTCGCTCTCTGCGCACACCGGGACAGCGCCTGGCTCTCTTGGGCGTTCAAGGTGTGCTTGGCTGCTTGCCTGCTAAACATCAGCCCTTGCCCAGCGCTCGGACCCGCCTCAGACCCGAGACGATACCCGCCGCGATGAGTGCAGCGACAACGATCACGGACACCGAAATCAGGGCAAGACCCAGGGCTGCTATTGTGATTATCGGCGTGAGCACTACGGCCAGGACAGCTAGTCCGACTGCGAAAACGGCCGCGCCGAAAGCGAACAGGATGCTCGCCGGGACCATCAAGAGACCTAGGAGAGTGACGGCTAGCGTTACAACGATGGCGACAGCCGCAGCCATGATCCCAACGGCGACTCCAACAGCGGTCTTGACCACCACGCCAGTTATATGCAGGGGTCTGGAAACGACCCTTGAGTAGCAAAAACGCTTCAGCAACGCTCTTCCTCTCCTACCCAAGCTGGTACTCGGGAGTCGCGACGATTAGCTGCAGCATCTCCGACACACGCGAGGCGCCGGTCTCAGTCTCGAAGCGCAGCTCTCCCTGCGCCGAGGCGTGCTCCACCAGTCCGATGCGGGTCTCTTCGTCGACCTCGATCGGCCCGGCGAGCTCCAAACTGCGGTCGACGAACTCCTCCGGCGAAAGCGCCGCGCCGCCGTCGCTCGGGGCGATGCCACCGTCGCTTCGAGCGATGCCACCGTCGCTCGGGGCGACGCCACCGTTGTTGAGCGCGCCGGCAATCTCCCGAATCCCCGGCTTCGTCGCGTCCCCCACCTGGTCGACCGCGAAGTTCACGCGCTCGTTCAGCGTGGCGCCGTTGATCCACTCTCTTCCGGTGTGCCACCCTTCGACAGTCGGTGGATTCATGAGCTGCTGGCCCATCGCCTTCGCGGCCTCGTCTAGGGAGTCCAGCCCGTGGTCTGGGAAACTGAACGTCCCGACCAGCTTGATGACGCCTGCGATGAGCTCCGCGGGGCTCTTGACTTTCTTGTAGCGCGCGAGCTTGAACCAGTCTGCGTTAAATAGGACCCGCAGCATCGAGCGAATATCTCCTCCGGAGTCAACGTAGGAGCCCATCAGCGCCTCGATGGCTTCGGGGTCCTGAGGCGGGACCTCACCCCATGCCGGGACCTGAGGCTCGTCTGCGACGAAGAAGTTGTAGAGATGCCGGGAGATGAAGCGGGCCGTGGCCTCCTGCCTGACGACGATGTCGATTATGTCCTCGCCGTTGAGCCTTCCGCTCTCACCGAGGAACGTCTTCACCCCGTCGTCATGGTCGTCGGGCTGATAGCGGAACCGAGATGGGTAGTTCCCATAGGGGTAGAGCGGTAGCGGCTGCTCGAAGGTCCATCCCGTGAACGCCCGCGCCGCCATCTTGATGTCCTGCTCAGTGTAGTTGCCGACGCCCATGGAGAAGAGCTCCAACAGCTCCCGCCCGTAGTTTTCGTTAGGCTCGTCGCGGTGGTTTTCGTTGTTGTCCAGCCAGTGGAGCATCGCCGGGTCCCTGGACAACGACAGCAGGATGGTGCGGAGGTCGGAGAGGCCGACCTCCCGAAATGTCTGGATCTGCCGCGACAGCGCATTGGGGTGCTCGCTCTTGAACCATGCGGTGGCGAAGACGTGGTGCCAGAAGAGGGCGATCTTCTCCTCCAGAGGGCCTTGGGAGTTGATGATTCTGTAGATCCATCCGGCTGTGGCCACCGGTATGGCGTCGACGTGCGCCAGGCCCGGGTAGTAGCGCTCAAGCAAGTCGTACTCGATCTGCGGAGCCCGCTCGGGGTGAAGGAGGTCCTCGACTACCGCCTCGTAGTCCTGGCCGGCCTTCTCTTGGAGTTCGCTCCGAGTTGCGCCGAATCCCGCTCGCCGCATCAGGTGCGCGAGCAGCGCGGTCCTCTCGTCCCCCATCGGTTATCCCCTCGGTGCCGCAGGTATCTGAGGCTTGGTGACTTCCGGAATTGTAATTCAAAAACCGCAGAGTTTCTACAGCGAAGTGGGGATACCGGAGCGACTGGCAACTCTGTTACCAGGAATGCTGCCGACCAACCGTCCGAAAGCGTGCTAGGGCCTGACCTGGGCATCAAGCCCGCAAGGCGAATCGAACGCGGGACTTCAACTGCGCCAAACAGTGCAGGGGCGCTGCTTGCCGCGCCGGCGCCGGCCGGAAAAAGGGAAGGGCGCTCACACGGGAGCGGCCCCACAAAGGAGAAGGCAGTGTAACGTCCCATAACGTTCGTAGGGGCGCTGCTTGCCGCGCCGGTGCCGGCTGGGAGGGGGAGGGGCGCTCACATACGAGCGCCCCTGCAAAGGAGCGCCCTGCAAAGGAGAGAGGAAGGAAGTAACCCCCGGGCGGGTCAGTTGCTCGACAGCGTCGGAGCCCGGAGAGCGGGCGCCAGGTCCTGCTCCTCGAGTGGGTACGACTCTTTCTGGTAGATCTGTAGACGGAACGACCTGTAGTCGCACACGAACATGCGTCCGTCGTCGTCGACGCGCACCGACCTGGGACTGCGGAACAGCTTCTGCGGCTCGAGGTCCGTCATCTCGCGGAGCCTGAGCTGCCGCTTCATCGTCCACATCAGCTCAAGGGCCGACTTGGATATCGTTGCGTCACCCAGGAATCGCTGGACGTAGCGTCCCTCGGGGGAGAAAAGCTGCACGCGGTTGGGACGGTCGACTACGTATATGTCGAAGTCCTTGTCGACGTCCAGCCCCATGGGCCGGTCCAGCTGGCCGTCCCCCGTGCCGGACTTGCCGAACTGGAACACGAATTCGCCTTCGGCGGTGAACTTCTGAACGCGGTCGTTGCGCCAGTCCGAAATGTATATGTCGCCATCGGCATCGATTGCGATGCCCCAGGGCATGTTGAACTCGCCTTCACCATCACCCGAGCTCCCCCAATTCATCAGGAACTTGCCGTCCTTGGTGAACTTCTGTACGCGGTGGTTCATCGAGTCCACCACGTACATGTTCTCGTCGGCGTCGAACTTGATCCCCGCGGGGCGGTCCAGCTGGCCGTCCCCGGACCCATGCTCGCCCCACCTGCCCAGGAACTCGCCGTCCTTGCTGAATCTGGATATCGAGTGCATGATCTCGTCGGAGACGAAGATGTTTTCCGCTGAGTCGACGATGATGGTGTGCGGCCAAACAAGCTGGCCGTCTTCGATCGGGCCCAGATGCTCCGGTTTGCGTATGCCCATCTGGCCGAGGTCCTCTTCCTCCTCGCTGATGATCTTGATGGGCGCCCAGGTGAGCAGATAGATACGGCCCTCCTTGCCAAAGGCTATGTCTGTGGGCTCGTCGGTCAATCGCTTGGTCCCGAGCGTCTTCAGGTACGGGAATCCAGCTCTCAGCAGCGCGTGTGGTTTGGGCATAGCAGTTCAGCTCCTACTTGGATTTTTCTTTGGTTGCCACGAACACGTAGCGGCTCGGGAGTCGCCTAACCTCTTCTAGCATATGGTGGAACCGCCACTCGGCGTCGTCCGAGGGCGGAAAGCGATCGCGTCCCAAGCGATCCTGTTCTGCTCTGTGTAGGTACTGGTAGTACTCATCGCTCTACTCTTGCGGCCCGTCATCCTCTACTAGCTTCAGGAAACATTCGCTGCCCGCTCCAAGCCGTTCCCGGCGTACCATCTCGCCTAAGTGCGTGTCTAGGCGAACTGGAACTCCCTGGTGGAGACGATGAGCTGAAGCATGCGCATCACACGCGCCTCCGACTCCGCGCCGTCGTTGATATCGAGGGGGCCGTCAGCCCTGGCGTGGCCCAGTAGGCCTTCCCTCGTGTCGTCCTCAACTTCCAGATACCCCATGAGCTCGAGACACTTGTCGATGAAGTCCTCCGGTGACAGCTCGCCATCTGCAGCTCCCAAGCGCCCGATAATGTCCTGCATACCTGGGGGGGAGCCGTCCTTCATCTCGTTGACAGCGAAATTGACCCGCTCGTTCAGTGTACCGCCGTCGATCCACTCAGGTCCCGTGTGCCATCCCTCGACCGTCGGGGGATTGATCAGCGTCTGACCCATACCCACACTAGCGGTGTTGTACTTGGTCAGCCCAGTATCCGGGAACGGGAACCTGCCTTCGAGATGCACAAGCCCAGCCACCAGCTCCATCGGGCTCTTGACCTTCTTGAACCTGGCCTGCTTGAAGAAATCGGAGTTGAATAGCGTCCGCAGCATAGGGCGCATCTGGCCGTCCGTGGAAAGATAGACGTCTGAGAGGGCGTCTATCGCATCGGGGTCCTGCGGCGCCAACTCATTCCACGAGGCGACCGTGGGCTCGTCGGCCACGAAGAAGTCGTAGAGCTTTCTAGAGATGAACCTGGCGGTCGCGGGTTGCTGCACGATGACGTCTATGATGTCCTCGCCGTTGAAGCGGCCGGTCTCGCCCAAGAACGTCTTCTCGCCTTCGTCGTGCTCGTCCTCCGCGTATGTGAAGTCCGTGGTCTGGAATCCGTAGGGCACTGAGCCAGGGATAACTGAAACGATACTCCAGCCGGTGAAAGACTGCGTCGCGGCCTTCACGTCGTCCTCTGTGTAGTTGCCCACGCCCATGGAGAACAGCTCTAACAGCTCCCGTCCGTAGTTCTCGTTGGGCTGCTCTTTGAGGTTCTCCTGGTTGTCGAGCCAGAAGATCATCGCCGGGTCAGCAGACACGTCCCTCAGGATGGTGCGGAGATCGCCTAGCGCGTCTCGGCGGAACATCGCGATCTGTCGCCGCCCCGGCTCGTGGATGCCGGCTTTGGAGAACCCGACGGCCAGTACGTGGTGCCAGAACAGAGTCATCTTTTCGTTTAGCGGCGTACCGGTGTTCGCCATGCGGTAGAGCCACCACGAATGCCAGTCTATCTTGTAGTACCTATGCAGCAGGTCTTCGTCGAAATCGTGAGACTCCTCGGTACTCAGGAGCCACTCCACAACGGCTTCGTACCCCATCTCGGCGTAGGCCTCGAGTTCCTTTGGCGTGGCCCCGAAACCGGCCCGCCGCATGAGGTGCGCCAAAAGCGCAGTATCTTCTGCCATTGTTCCACTCCTTCAGTGCGGTTAGTTGCTGGACAGCGTCGGCGCCCGGAGGGCGGGCGCGAGGTCCTGCTCCTCCAACCGGTACGCCTCTTTCTGGTAGATCTGTATTCGAAACTTCTGGTAGTCACAGACCCACATGCGGCCGTCGTCATCGACTTGCACCGACCTGGGGCCGGTGAAAAGCTTCTGCGGCTCCAGGTCGGTCATCTCCCGGAGGCGGAGCGCGAGCTTCATCGTCCACATCCTCTCGAGGGCCGACTTGGATATCGTGGCGTCCCCCAGGAATCTCTGGACGTAGCGTCCCTCGGGGGAGAAGAGCTGAACGCGGTTGGGACGGTCGACTACGTATATGTCGAAGTCTTTATCGACGTCCAGCCCCATTGGCCGGTCCAGCTGTCCCTCACCTTTTCCGGACTTGCCGAACTTGAACACGAACTCGCCGCCCGGGGTGAACTTCTGGATGCGGTCGTTGCGCCAGTCCGAAACGTAGACGTCGCCATCGGCATCGATTGCGATGCCCCAGGGCATGTTAAACTCCCCGTCCCCGTCTCCGAAGCTCCCCCAATTCATGAGGAACTTGCCATCCTTCGTGAACTTCTGGATGCGGTGGTTCAGGGAGTCGACCACGTACATGTTCTCGTCGGCGTCGAAGACGATCCCCGCAGGCCGGTCGAGCTGGCCGTCCGCGGACCCGTGCTCGCCCCAATGGCCCAGGAACTCGCCGTCCTTGCTGAATGCGGTGATCCTGTGGACTGACTCGTCAGAAACATAGACATTCTCATCCGAGTCGACGATGATCGTATGTGGCCACACGAGGTGGTGGTCCTCGAGCGGTTCTCTTATGTCCTGGTTCCGTACGCCCATCTGTCCCAGGTCCTCTTCGTCATAGTTGATGATCTTGATGGGCGCCCACGTCAGCAGGTATAACCGACCCTCCTTGCCGAAAGCAAGGTCGGTCGGCTGGTCGGTCAGATACTTGGTCCCGAGTGTCTTTACGTACGGGAATCCCGCTCTCAGTAGCGCGTGCGGCTTAGGCATCAGACTTCACCTCGGCTTATCATGTCCGGTCGCCGTCTCTTAATCCGTTCCCAGCGGGGGAGGGCCGGGATGGAGGAGGGACCTCCATCACGCCGTTATGCGAACTGAAACTCCCTGGTCGAGACGATTAGCTGAAGCATTCGCAGCACGCGGCCGTCGGTCTGCGCGCCATTGCCGGCTGGGAAGGGACCATCGGCCCTCGCGTGGCCCAACAGGCTTTCCCTCGTATCACCCTCGACCTCCAGGAAGCCAAGCAGCTCGAGACACCTGTCGACGAACTCCTCCGGGGACAGGTCTCGCCCCGCAGCCCCCACGCGTTCGACAAGGTCCTGTAGGCCGGGCGATGTGCCGTCCTGCATCTCGCTGATTGCAAAGTTGATCCGCTCGTTCAGTGTGCCGCCGTCGATCCACTCTGTGCCGGTGTGCCATCCCTCGACCGTAAGAGGATTGATCAGCGTCTGGCCCATGGTGTGGGTCGCCTCGCTGTATCTGCTGAGCCCCTTGTCGGGGAACGTGAACCTGCCTTCGAGTCGCATAAGCCCAGTCACCAGTTCCGTTGGGCTTTTGACCTTCTTGAACCTCGCCCGCTTGAAAAAACCGGAGTTGAACAGCGCCCTCAGCATAGGGCGAATTTGGCCTTCGGTGGAAAGATAGATCTCAGAGAGAGTGTCTATCGCATCGGGGTCCCGCGGGGCCACCTCGTTCCACGAGGCCACCGTAGGCTCGTCGGCGACAAAGAAGTCGTAGAGCTTCCTGGCGATAAACCGGGCCGTGGCGGGCTGCTTTACGATGACGTCGATGAGGTCCTCGCCGTTGAAGCGCGCCGTCTCGCCAAGGAAGCTCTTCTCCCCGTCGTCGTGCTCGTCTTCCTCGAATATGAAGTCGGGGCTCGTACGACCGTATGGCGTAGTGCCCGGAATGACCGACCTGAAGCTCCAGCCCGTGAATGACCGGGTCGAAGCCTTGACGTCGTCCTCCGTGTAGTTCCCGACGCCCATGGAGAATAGCTCGAGCAGTTCGCGCCCGTAGTTCTCGTTAGGCTCCTTCTTGAAGTTCTCCTGGTTATCCAACCAGAAGATCATCGCCGGGTCGGCGGACACGCCGGTGAGGATAGTACGTAGATCGCTCAGGGCGTCCTGGCGGAAGCTCGCAATCTGTGACCGCCCCGGCTCGTGGGAGCCGGACTTGGAGAACCCTACCGCCAGCAAATGGTGCCAGAAGAGCGTCATCTTCTCGTTTAGCGGCGTCCCGGTGTTCGCCATGCGGTAGAACCACCACGAATGCCAATTTATCTTGTAGTATCGTTCCAGCAGGTCCTCGTCGAAATCGTGAGATTCCTCGGGACTGAGCAGCCATTCCACCACGGCCTCGTACCCCATGGCGGCGTAGGCTTCCAGCTCCTTCGGAGTGGCGCTGAAGCCGGCCCGTCGCATTAGGTGTGCGTACAGAGAGAGGTCGTCAGCGGGCATAGCTACTCTCCTTGAATACGAGTCTAGGCGGAGTGCTCAAGACCATTCTAACCCAACGGCACAAGCCCCGTTGCGAGCGGCGACGAAGAAATACGACGAGTGTCTCTACCCCATTGTGTCGGGGCGCTGCGGGCTCCGGATAGGCTCGCGCCAGGGATAGACCCCGCCCTCATACACTCTCGGGCCGAGCTTGAAGTGCCGCGCTTGCTCTAGGGTCTCTATGAAGGGCATGTTGGGGTCGAACCACCGGTCCGACCCGCGAGGTCGAGGGCCCGCCTTGGAGACGTGGCCGAAGGCCGGACGGCCGATGACTTCCTCGAGCATCCAGACGCAGTCGATCAGGCGGTCGAGGTCCACACCGGTGTCGACTCCCATGTCCTCGAGCAGGTGCATGAAGTCCTCGGTCGGCACCATGCCTGTGGCGCGGCCCGTTCCGCAGTACGGGCAGCCGCCGATGCCCCCGAGGGTGCCGTCGAGCTCAAGGGTGTCCTCGGGCTTGAGGACGCGCATGGCCGCGTAGGCCGACGTCAACGCCATTCCTCGTGCGTCGTGCAGGTGCAGCCAGAAGCGCTTGATGTTCGGCCAGCGGTCCTTGATCGCGACGATCTGCTCCTCGACCCGGTGAGGCGTGTTCCACGCCATCGGGTCCAGCAGGCTGACCTTCGTCACCGCGATACCCGCCTCGTCCCAGAGTGCGTGGCCCCGCTCGAGCACGTCCATGCGCTGCTCGAGGGTGAACTCTCCAACAAAGTTCGAGCCCCAAGCGGCGGCGACCCCGGTCCCCGCCTCCGTAACCCCTCGCTCCTGCGCCGAGGCGACTATCTGGGGCCAGCGCTCCAGCTCTTGCTCCTGAGAGCGGTTGAAGTTCCGCCGCGCGAAGACGTCGCACAGGTGGTAGCTCAGCGTCGGGTTAGCGTCCTCGATGGTCAGCGGCGGCACGTACTGCCGGGCGCGCTCGACAGCCTTCTCGTTCATCAGCAGCGCGGTGTACTCGACCCCGGGGCGTGGCCGGAACCGTTGCACGACTTCGTCGATGCGCGCCATCTGCGGCGTGTAGCGGGGGCTGACGAACGACCCGACGACGATGCGTTTCAGCCCGGTGTCGCTCAGGGCTTCCAGCAGGCGGACCTTGTCGTCGACGGAGATGGCCGCGTCCTCGATCTGCATGCCCTCGCGCATGCACTCCTCTTTGTACTCCACGGCGGGCCATCGGAAGTCCATTTGGTGCGAGAGTGTAAGGGGTGGGCGATGAAACGTAAAGAGAAAGGAGTAGCAGGCCGGTTGCTGCCTCTCCCTCTACGTCTATGGCATATTGTGCGTGCTACAATTGTAGCTGTCACGCCTATGACGAACACCCACGGAGGCAGGGCACTGAACGTCACCGTCAAACTCTTCGCCAGCTATCGGGAAAAGGTGGGTAGCGGCGAGCTAATGCTAGACTTGCCGCAAGGCGCGACGGCCGGCGGCCTGGCAGCTGAGATTACGAGGCGCTATCCCGACCTGATCGCCGACCCTGGCAGGCTCGTCGTCGCTGTGAACCAGGAGTACCGGGAGCACGCTTACGTCCTTGCGTCCGGAGACGAGGTTGCGCTAATCCCACCGGTTAGCGGTGGAGCCGCGACCTCACGCCCAGGCCGCGGTGAGGTTTTAGGAGACCACGATGATCTTGGTCACTGACGATAAGCTCGACCCCGAGGCCATCACCGCCCAAGTCAGGAAGCCGACGAGCGGCGCCGTCGTTACGTTCCTGGGGACGACCCGCAGCGTTACCGGCGACCGCAAGGTCCTGCACCTGGAATACGAGGCGTACAGGCCCATGGCCGACAACAAGCTCGCGGAGATCGCCGACGAGATGAAGGCGAAGTGGCCGGTCGAGGGCGTCGCAATCGCCCACAGGACCGGCCGGCTCGAGATCGAGGAGATTAGCCTCGTCGTTGCTGTCTCGTCGGGCCACCGGAAGGACGCCTTCGAGGCGTGCCACTACGCCGTCGACCGCATCAAGCGCACCGTGCCCGTCTGGAAGAAGGAGTACTTTGAAGGCGGCGAGGTCTGGGTCGAGAGCCCGGAGGACGTCGCAGCGCGGGAAGCCGCCGAGGCGACGGCGGGCTCGGGCTGACGACCTCGAACTGACGACCTCGAACGGTCCAGCGTCCCCCGTTTCTCTCGTAGAGGCAGGTTTCAAACCTGCCCTCCACTTCCATGACCACACCCGCGAATCCGCTATAATGCCGCCCTAGCTTTCCCTCTGGAGACACGCTCTATGACCACTGTCAGCACGCCCTCGCCCCTTGCAAAATACCTCACAGACGCTGCCGACTCACGCAAGACCCCAGACCCGGGTTTCATCGGCTACCTGGCGGCGCTGGAAAGCATGAGTGCGGCCGCACCCGAGATCGCAAAGGCCATCGTGGCGGAGCTGGCCGACCAGCGAAGCAACCTGAAGATGATCGCCAGCGAGAACTATTCTTCCCTCGCCGTGCAGCTTGCTCAGGGCAACCTCTTCACCGACAAGTACGCGGAGGGCTACCCCTACCACCGCTTCTACGCCGGGTGCGACAACGTCGACGAGATCGAGGGGCGCGCCGCCGAACTCGCCTGCGCCCTCTTCGGCGCGGAGCACGCCTACGTGCAGCCCCATTCGGGCGCCGACGCAAACCTGGTCGCCTTCTGGGCTATCCTGACCGCGCGGGTGCAGGCGCCGTTCATGGAGAAGGCGGGCACCGCGGACCCCTCGGCGCTGTCAGACAGCGATTGGCGCGAGCTCAGGACCTCTCTCGGTAACCAGCGGCTCCTGGGCATGGACTATTACTCGGGCGGCCACCTCACTCACGGCTACAGGCACAACATCTCAGGCAAGATGTTCGACGTGGAGACCTACGCGGTGGACCGCGAAACGAAGCTGATCGACTACGACGCGGTGCGCGAGCAGGCCAGGCGGTTCAAGCCTCTCATCCTGCTGGCGGGTTACAGCGCCTATCCGCGGCACATCGACTTCAGCCTCTTCAAGGAGATCGCTGACGAGGTCGGGGCTGTCTTCATGGTGGACATGGCCCACTTCTCCGGCCTCGTCGCCGGCGGCGTGTTCACCGGCGACAACGACCCGGTGGCCCACGCCGACGTGGTGACGACAACGACACACAAGACCCTACGGGGCCCAAGAGGCGGCATGGTCCTGTGCCGGGAGGAGTTCGCCGAGCAGGTGGACAAGGGCTGTCCGCTGGTGCTCGGCGGCCCGCTGCCGCACGTGATCGCCGCCAAGGCCGTCGCCTTTTCGGAGGCCAGCCGCCCCGAGTTCAAGGACTACGCGGTGCGCATCGTCGAGAACGCATCGGCGCTCGCCGGACACGCGATCGAGGAGGGGCTGCAAGTGCTGACCGGCGGCACCGACAACCACCTGATGCTGATAGACGTAACGCCTTTCGGGTTGACCGGCCGCCAGGCGGAGTCCGCCGTGCGCGAGGCTCGGATTACCCTCAACCGCAACGCGCTCCCGTTCGACGCCAACGGCCCCTGGTACACGAGCGGCCTTCGCCTCGGCACCCCCGCGCTTACCACCCTGGGCATGGGAACGGGCGAGATGAAACAGGTCGCCACGGTCCTGAAGTCGGTGCTTTCGAGTACCAGCGCGTCCAAAATAACGAAGGGCAAGAGCGCAGGGACGACCAGCAAGGCGCGTTACGGCACCGACGAGGGCGCCCTGGAGGCCGCCCGCTCACGCGTGGCCGGTCTGCTGTCGCGCTTCCCCCTCTACCCGGAGATCGACCTGGAGTACCTACAACAGTCGTTCGGGTAGGGCGCGCTGCTTATATCCCCCCATGACGACAGCAGCTTTGCACGAAATGTGTCGCTCCGGGGGCGAGCCGTCCTACGACAGGCTCACGACGGACGGTGATGATTGAAGCACGTTCATATAAGCCGCGCGGCTCATATCCCCCTTTGGCCTCATATTCCCCCTTTGCAAAGGGGGATTAAGGGGGATTTTCCGTCGCGCCACTACGCCCTGGAAGACCTGTCACACGTAGGGTAGCGCGCGAAATGTGGTCTCAAAAACGAGCGCTTGACATGTGGAGCGCTCTGCCTTCGCTGGCGCTGCTTCTGCCCCCTCCTAACCCTGTCCTCTCAGCGTTCTCCGCGCCCTCTGCGGTAAGCCCTCTGCTTTCCCCCAACCGCCCCCCTCTGTGATCTCCGTCCCCTCTGTGGTGAATTCCCGTCCTACTCCTCCAGCACGACGTGGTTGCGCAGCGTCCCGATGCCCTCAATCGTCGCCTCGATGACATCGCCGGGCTCGAGAGGCTTTGCGGCGCCCGCGCCGCCGGTGGTGATTATGTCGCCGGGGCGCAGCACAAACCATTTGGACACTTCGGCGATCATTGTCGGGATGGAGAATACGAGTTTGCTCGTACTGCCCTCTCGCACCTCCTCGCCGTTGATCCGGAAGCTCAGCCTAAGGTTGTCGCGGTCGGAGACCTGGTCCTTGGGGACGATCCAGGGGCCTACCGGAGCGCTGGTCTCGAAGACCTTGTACCGTGGGCCCTTGTCCTTCACGGCGCGCAGGGTAAGATCGTTGAAGACCGTGTAGCCCCAGATGTGGTCTTCGATCTGGTTCTCGGGGATGCTGCGGCCGCCCTTGCCCATCACCACGGTCAGCTCGGTGTCGTAGACCATAGGGTCGGGGTGGTAGACCTTCGGGATCACCACGGGGTCGTCGGGCCCGACCACCACCTGGCTCATCTTGTGGAACAGCCCTGGCTCGGAGGGCTGCTCCGACCCGCCTAGCGCGGCGTGACTCTCGTACGTGTCGCCCATGCATATCACTTTCGTGGAAGGCAGGATAGGGGCGAGGAGCCGGACTTCCTTGGTGCTGTATCGCAGCGGCTCTCCTGCCGGTCCGGTCGACGTCCCGTGCTCCAGGACCCATTGCAGGCCGCGTCTGGCGGCCGCGAGAACGGCGCCCCCGCCGACGATGAACTCCTCAAGGCTAGGCGGTGCAAGGGTGGCCGCTAGTTGGTACGCGTCCTTGATCGCGTTCTCGCTGGAAAGCTGCTCGACGCAGCACAGGTTCAGGTCGTAGACGCTGCCGTCGACCACGCTTCCGACCCTACTGCCTGCCTCGCCCTCATAGACGCACACCTTCAGTTCCTGCATTCACGGACCTCCTGTCCTATGTGGTTTGATCGCTGACGCGGCGGCGGCAACCTCGAGACTCCAAGACAGTCCACCTGCACGGGAATCTCTGTAGAAAGGCGACGGACCCACGCTCGGTCACCCTGAGTCCCGCCTCGGGACGAAGGGTCTAAGAGCGCTGGCGGCCAGATCGTCGCCGTTACTCAGCAGCCATGGCTCTTGGATTCCTCGCTGAGCTCGGAATGACATTGCCGAGCGACCCCCTTGTTTGGCGAGACCACACGCTACCACATCGCGCGCAGTCGGGGCTACTGGGCTCCGCGATTCTTCTGTAGCCTAATGGAGCCCCAGACGGGCGTCAGCATATTACTTCGGTAGTGAGCCGAAGCTCAGCATGCCATTCGCGGCAAAGGGCGCGACAGCCGCGTGCACACCGATGGCACCGCCTCCTTGATTCACGACGGAATGCCATCTATATGCGGGCGTTTCACAGGCACACTAAATCCCCCCTGCGCAGTGGCTCGCTCGCCCGCCGCCGTTTCCTTGTACCATGTTGCCGGCGTTTCGGCGTCCGTCGTGGCGTCCTTGTAACAGCCCCGACCGCAATCGGAGGTCCCTCGAATGGCATCGGCATCGCTTCCCGACATGGCAACTATTAAGGCGACGCGCGTATCTCCTCCCCCGGCGTGGGCGCTCCTTGAGCGAGAGCTCATCGACCTCATGAACGAGTCGGCGCAGGCGTACGTCCGCAAGTACGCCGAACCCGGCGGCGCGACCCTCCTGGCCGAGGACCTGGACGACCTGTACGAGCAGTTCTACAACTTCGGACTCTTCTACGCCTTGGGCGCCGACGAGAGCCTGCTGGACCTCCATCTGCAGCAGTGGAACGCCACGACGCGCATCAGCGATGCCACATTCAACCACCGCATGAGGCACAACGACCACAGCAAGGTCTTCACGCCATCGGTCCACAACGAGTTCTGGGGCGCGACTCACATGACCGAGTGGCACCATTTCGGCGAAGGCAACATGCCCTTCTACGACTTCGGCCTCGCCGACCCTACTATATCCGAGAACGTGCGGCGCGCCAGGCGATTCGCCGCTATGTTCATCGGCGAGGACCCCGAGGCGCCGAACTACGATGCGGCACACGGCGTGCTGCGTTCGCCCTTCCACTCCAGCCAGGGTCCGAAGCTAAGCGCGACTCCGGAGTGGGCGCATACGATGCTCTACGGGGCAAGGGAGTTGGGCGGCAAGGTCAACTATTACGGCGTTCGCGCGTCTCTCTATCCGGTCGTCGAGGAGCTGGAGGAGGACTGGTTCGAGGACCCGGCCCGCAAGGAAGAGATCGTAGCGCTGTTCGACAAGATCATCATGAACGCCGACACGCCCAATAGCCTGGGCGCCACCGCACTCGTGACGAACGCCTACCTCTATACCGGTGACGAGAAGTATAAGCGCTGGGTCCTTGACTACACCGGGGCGTGGCTGGACCGGATGCGTAGGAACAACGGGATCATGCCGGACAACGTCGGGCCGACGGGCAAGATCGGGGAGCATCGCGAGGGCAACTGGTGGGGTGGGCAATACGGCTGGAACTGCTACTCAGGCTACAACATCATGTTTCACGCTCTCACCATCGCCGCGGAGTGCGCACTGCTCCTTTCCGGGGACTTCGGCTATCTGGAGGTCGTGCGAAGTCAGGTCAAGCTGTTGGTCGACAACGCCATGAAACGCGCAGACGGCCACCTCATCTCTCCCGCGCGCTATGGCGCGGACGGCTGGCAGTACCTGCAATGGAACCCAACGACGGGTAGGGAGGAGTCCTTCCGTTTACAGGAGATGGTGCACCTTTACCACGCCTCGATGTCGGAGGACGACCGCGACCTGATAGCCTACATCCGCGACAACGACAAGGAACGAGACTGGGGCGATGTGGGCGCCAATGGGGGCGAAAAGAACGGCGGAGAGACGGAGCTGGCGCGTTTCCAGTACTACGACGGAAAGAACCCCGAGTGGCCTGCCAGGATTCTGAGCGCTGAGTACGCGTGGGCCCTGAAGACTTTCCAGGAGACCCAAAGCGACGACCGGACCACCGAGGAGATAATATCCACCAACCGGATGCCGAGCACGCCGGTGCTCACCAAAGGGCTTACGCAGGTGACCCTCGGGGCGCCACAGTCCGTGTACAACGGCGGCTTGCTCAGGGCGACGGTCCGGTACTTCGACCTTGACGGCGGCCGGCCCGGACTGCCCGCCGATGTGGCCGCGCTCGTCGACTCCGTCGCGTCGGATAGCGCCGGCATTCAGCTCGTGAATTTGAGCAGGACCAACACTCGAAGCCTGATAGTGCAGGCCGGAGCGTTTGGGGAGCACCAGTTCACCGGTCTGGAGTTCGACTCGGACGAGGAAGGTCCTTCGGGGGTTTCCGTCGATTCTAGATATTTCGCGGTGAAACTGCCGCCGTCCACGGCGGTGCGTGTATCGGCGGGAATGCGCCGGTTCGCCAACGACCCCAGCTACGCCTTCCCCTGGCACGGCGACCGGATACCGGTGCCATTCCAGTAGGGGCGTGGGCGGCTGCCATGCGAATATTGCCGCTGGCTGGGCTTCGACTTAACGTCTGGGTGGCGCCCATTTCCGCCACAGCCGTAGCTTTGGCCTCGTGCAGCGCTCCCGATTTCGGCGATCCCCCCGCGCGGCCTACGGTCGAGATCGTGGTGATGGCGAGGAGCATCTCCCCTTACGCCGGCACCGGGTCCCCGAAGTTCGCGGGCGACGGCGGACCAGCGGCACAGGCGGGGATATTCGCGCCTATTGGCGTGGCGGTGGACGGGGCGGGTAACCTCTTTGTCTCCTCGGACAAGCGCATCCGCAGAGTGGACGCCGCCACCGGAGTCGTCACTACCGTTGCGGGCAGCGGCAGCTCCCTGAGGCTGGGAGACGGCGGGCCCGCATTGGAGGGTGGTTTCAGAGACGCCCGCGGCCTGGCGGTGGACGTGGAGGGGAACCTGTACATCGCGGACTTCGCTTTCAGCCGTATTCGCAAAGTGGAGGCCGCGACCGGGATCATCACTACCGTGGCCGGCGGCGGGACGCCCTCCGGACACGAGCCGAAGATCGAGGATGTCGGGGACGGTGGCCTCGCCGTGGATTCCGTAGTCTTCGAGCCCATCGACGTTGCCGTCGACGGCCGGCTTAACCTCTACATCGCCGCCACACACCGGATCAGGAGAGTGGACCCTGTGACCGGGATCATCACCACCGCGACCGGCACCCGAGGGCTGTCGGGCGACGGCGGGCCCGCCGCGGGCGCCGGCCTGGCTGAGCCCGAGGGCGTAGCCAGCGACGTCCAGGGCAACGTCTTCATCGCCGACAGCGACAATCACCGCGTCCGACGTATAGACGTCGCGACCGGAGTCATCACTACCGTCGCCGGTATTGGACGGCATGAGGAAGTAAGCACGGGCTGCCCGCCCGTCTGTAGCGACGAACGCACCCCCTTCAGGGAGGGGACTGGGGCGGGTTACTCCGGCGACGGCGGCCCAGCCACGGGGGCGAAACTCAGGATTCCCACCGGCCTGGCCGTGGACTCCGCCGGAGACCTGTTCATCGCCGAGGCTGGCCGGCGCGTTCGCAGGGTCGACTCCGACGGGCTAATCTCCACGGTCATATCGGGTGAGACGTTCGCCAGCACCGAGACCGGCAAGGTCTCGGTCCGCTCGGGGACATTTGGTCAGATCACCACCATCGCGGTTAACGCCGCGGGCGAGATATTCATCGCCGACTTCAAGAAAAACCTGGTGCACAAGCTTTCGGCGCCACAGAGGGTCGTACGCTAGCGAGCACCGTTTCCTGCGCGCCGTGGCGTTTGGCGGAGGCCGGCGGGCTATTCCGGTAGTGTTTCGCGCAGGTCGAAGTTGCTGAGACCCTGGACCTGAGGGAACGGCATCTCCATCGTCTCGCGAGAGTCCATGTAGACCCAGCGCATCGGCGGTTCGGTCCCGCCAACCTCTATGCGATCGAAACCGCGCAGGCGCCTCGGCTCCGCGCTCAACCTCTCGCCGTTCACGTAGGTGCCGTTCTCGCTACCGAGATCTTGCAGCCAGTGCGCATCGACATCTCCGTCTATGCGCGCGTGCTCCAATGATGCGCCATTGTCGACGACGACGACGTCACTATCTCCCCGCCGTCCGATCGTCGTCGACCCGACAGGAAGCGTCACCATCGCTCCCTCGTCGAGGCCTCCGCGGACTATCAAGACGGCTATCGGACTGGACATCTCGGGCGTAGTGAGTCTCAGTGTACTTTGAACTCGTGGATATGGTGGTTGCCTGGTAGTGGCTGCACTATACCGCGGCATTATATCGACAGCCCGTTGCGGCGTCAACCATTCACTGACAGCGGAGGGGTCTAGATTGGGCGTCGAATGCGTGTCCCTTCTCCCCCGGCGGGAGAAGGTTAGGATGAGGGGGACCCTAGCCCCCGCTCTTGAAGCTGTAAAGGTGCGAGTCCCGCATATGGAACACGAGCTTGACGGAACGGCCCGCTAGCTCGTTCAGGGTCCGGCCTCCGGGCCAGCGGATAGTAGCCGGGTCCACCGTACCGCGCGTGGGGGCGTTCCCATCGAAGACAGCTCGGTCCTCGCCCGAGAAGCCGTCTACGGAATGTCCGTCGCCGTCCAACACCTCGATCGACATCGCGCCGCCGCCATCCAGCGGGTAGCTGTCGAGATGGCGGGTGGTGGACGCGTTTAGCAGGAGGTCTCCGCCCGGCCAGGTCATGGGGTTCGTCACCAGCCGGCCCTCCATGAAGCCGGCGGTGATCGACACGAACCGGTCGACGGTGATGGTCGCCAGGCCTATGGCGCAATACTTCGGCGGACCCTGCTTTACGTGGAAGTGCGAGCCGCTGCGGCCGCCGAAGTAGAACCAGAGCTGGTTCCCAACCACGATGGGTCCGGCCGACTGGCAGGTGGTCCAGCGTTGGTTCCAGGGGTACTCAGGGCTCATGAAGGGATGCTCTCGTGTCGGAGGCTTGTGCCACTCCTTGAGGTCGTAGCTCCACGATAGCATCAACTCGAAGAAGTTTGGCACGTTGTGCCATCGCTCAACCAGCCCCAGGTATAGGTCGCCATAGGGGAAGCCCACCATGCCATGGTTCTCGATGTCCGGCGAGTCGATGAGGTCGGGCCGCTGTATCAGCTCCGGATCCGAGAAGTCCCGGAACTCGTCGCTCGTGGAGACGGAGACCCAGCGTGTCCCGTATCGGTCCCTACCTTTGGGTGTCTTGAGAAAGATGACGTACTTTCCGTCCGCACGGCCGAACATCAGGTAGACGACGTCCCGGTCGGAGCGACTAACGGCTCAGGGATCGTCGCCCAGCGCAGGCCGTCCTTGCTCGTAGCGCCGTAGATGCCGCCTTTCGCGACCCTGATCATCTTGAAGGGCGCCGCGATGTCTTCCGGCTCGTAATAGACCGACGGGCAGTTCGCGGGCCGCATCACGATGTTGTTTTCCTTGCTGCCCTGGTACTCGATCTCGCCCACGGTCAGGCGACTCCAGTGCAACCCGTCCGCGCTTTCGGCGACGCACATCAACGGCTCTTCGCGCGGCTTGTATGTGGAGTAGTACATCCTCCACGCCTCACCCATCCTGAACACCGTGCCGTACATGGTGACGTTGGTGCCTTCCCATGGCATCTCGGGCCGCAGAACGGGCTCGGGGAAGATGTCGGCCTTGTGCCACAGCCGCGTTAGCCGCTGGTGGTCCTCGATCCACGTGTCGTCGAGGAACATCTGGCTCTTAGTCAGGTCTGGCTCTCGTTTTTTCACGCTCTTCCTCCTCATTCGCCAGCCTCGCACGGCTGCGCCAACACTCCCGCAAACGTCCGCGACCTCTCTGTGCGACCGGGTTTGTACCCTCTCGTCCCTCCCCCGCCGCCGGGGGAAGGTTTAGGATGGGGGCCACCCGTGTGCAACAACTAGCTCGGTCCGCCGCCCTCCGCGCCCTCGCCGCCGACATTGGCGCCGGCTTCCCTTCGCGCCGGTATGTATGAGGCCAGCATGGTGACACCGAGAATCCCCACTACCCCGGCCAGGGATGCGGCCGTAGGCAAATGATATATATCGCTGATGAGCATCTTGACGCCAATGAAGCAGAGGACCACGGCGAGGCCTACGTTGAGGTACCTGAAGTGACGTAGAGCGCCGGCCACGAGGAAGAAGAGGGCTCGCAGCCCCAGGATCGCGAAAACGTTGGATGTCCACACGATAAATGGGTCCCGGGTAATGGAGAGGATGGCGGGCACCGAGTCCACCGCGAATACCAGGTCGCTGGCTTCTACTACGAGCAGCACCATGAAGAGAGGGGTGGCCAGCAGCGTTCCGTTTCGCCTGATGAAGAAGTGCTGCCCCTCGTAGTCAGAGGTGACGGGGAAGAACCGGCGGGCGAGCCGGAGGACCGGATTGCGCTCCGGGTGGATCTCCGCCTCGTTGCGCAGGACCAGCCGGATGCCTGTGTACACGAGAAACGCGCCGAAGACGTAAATCACCCATTCGAACGCGTTGAGCAGGGTCACGCCGACGGCGATGAAGGCCCCGCGCATCACAATGGCGCCGAGAATCCCTAGGAACAGCACCCTATGTTGGTACTTCGGTGGCACCGCGAAATAGGACAGCACGAGGAGCCAGACGAAAACATTGTCTACGCTCAGCGACAGCTCGATGATGTACCCGGTGAGGAACTCCAGCCCTTTTTCCCGGCCCAGCAACAGGAAGACGCCGACGTTGAAGAGCACCGCCAGGCTCACCCAGATCACGTACCACGTACCGGCTTCTCGCAGGCTCACCACGTGGGCCGAGCGGTGGAAGATGCCAAGGTCGATGAAAAGCAGGAGCACCACGAACAGAGTGAAGCTCACGAACAGCCAGGGCGAGTACTCCATCGGCTTATCTTGTCCCCTGTGCGGAGGGCGGTAACGCGGGGTCTACGGAGGTGACGGCGACTGCGCTTCTCCGCAAATGCGGAGTGGACCCAGCACGCCACCTCCTGGCCGGGTACTCGTGCTGGCTAGCCACGATTAAAACGTGTGGTGGAGCGGGGGCGGCATTCAGGCGGGAGGCGCAGGGCAGGCGGCAGCGCACGTCTGCGTGGCGTGTTTACGGGGCTGCCTATTGCGGGTACCTTGCTATCGGAGAAGATGTACGCCAGACCATTCGAAATCGGACCTGTTACAAGATTCTACCAGAGTGGACTCTGATTAAACCTGCGGCTTCCGGATTACGGCCTCTCCGCCGCCCCCTCCACGGCACGAGCGTTCCTAACCCGCTGCTGGCAGCGCGCATAGCACCGATAGCTAGCAGTCGTCGCTCGAGAGGAGCGAGTAATCCAAGGGCGGCGCTGGCGTTGAGCCAGCTTCGTATTTTTCGTGATAGCCTACGCCCGTCCCGCGCCGTCTTCTCCTGCGTTGGGTGGGCCTCGGAGAGAGGGCGCACAGCTGAGGGGTAGCCACGTGAAACATATCGCCAGGCCGCCATCGGTCGTGCTGGCGCTGCTGCTGATCGTGGGGCTCGCGCGAATCTGCTCGCCGGGGCCGGCGATGGCGGTGGTGACGCTCGGGAAGCACGACGTCCGATGGACCGACGCTGCGGGCAACGCTATAACGCACGTGGCGCCCGATTCGACGGCTACGTTCTTCATCAAGGACGCCGTGCTAGGCGGCCCTAAAAGCGGCACCGCTACCTGGTTCGGTCAATCCGCGGCAGCCGGCACCAGCTTCAGTATCTCTGACGGACAGATAGGCGGCGCACCCACTACCGGCACCTTCACGCTGGATGCGCCGGGCTGGGACCCGGCGAGCATGCCGCTGGCCGGACAGCCTAACGTCACAGTCGGTAGCTTCTCGGCGTTCGTGATCTCATTTGACGTCAACGCAGCAACCTTCGCGATGTTTACCGATCCGGGTAGCACCAACACGACCACAGCGACCTTCGGGTTCCACGGAGTGGACTACTACGCCTCTTCCACCAACCGGGTGAAGGTTACCAGCACGTCAGACGCGCAGGGCGAGTGGATCGGTATCGCCGAAGAACCTTTCGGAAGCGAGTCCGTAACCTCAACCTCGGATACTTTTCGAGGGATGGTAACCCTTTCGTCGTCGGCGGGTGCCGCAGGGCCGGGTGATGGCAGCGTATGGGCGCAGCAAGGCGACCTACTAACGGTCACCTACTACGATTCCAGCGGTATCGTCGTCGACTCCGCCTCGACGCACGTGTCCGCGACTACACCATCCGACGTTACCGCCCCGATAGTCACCGGCTTGACTGCGAAAGGTTGGAATATGGAGGTCGAGCTGGACTGGGACGACAGCGTCGCTGCGGACCTGGCCGGCTACAACGTCTACGGGTCGCGGACCGTGGGGGTTCGCGGGCCAAGGCTGAACCCAACTCTACTCGCTTCGAGCTACTATCTCGATCCCGGGCTTACCAACCTTTTGACCTACTTATACTCCGTGACCGCCGTGGACACCAGTGGCAACGAGTCGGTCCATTTTCAGCTCTCTGCCACACCCTCGGCGCAGGTGCTGCTGAAGAACGACGACGTCCAGTGGGGTGACTCAGCAGGCGGCGTGTTAAAGCAGTTAGCGCTCGATACGACGTCGTATCTCTTCATCAAAGACCCGGACTTGAACACTTCAAATACTGGCACATCGACCTGGTTCGGCCAGGCCGCAAGCGCCGGCACCACATTTAGAATCCCGGACGGCGACATAGGCGGCGCTCCGACTACCGGTACCTTTACCCTGGACGCTCCGGGCTACGACACTAACGCTCCGGCCAATACGCCGCTGACAGGACAGCCGACCGTGAAAGTAGGCATTAGCTCGGCTTTCGTGATCAGTTCCGATTTCGACGCAGGCACGTTCGCGATCTTCCACGACCCCGGTACGACGAACACGACCACAGCGACGTTCACCTTCCACGCTGCGGACCTCTACGCCTCCTCCACCATGCGGGCGAAGGTGACCGGTATGTGGGACCCGGAGGGAGAGTGGATCAGTATCACGGAGAGAGCGTTTGGGGCGGCGACGGCTACCTCGACCTCGGGAGTCTTTCGCGGGGCCGTGGAGCTATCTTCGTCGTCCGACGTCCAGGGTCCCGGTGATGGGAGAGTTTGGGTGCAGGGCGGTGACACCGTCGTTGTGACGTACTATGACGCCAACGGCAATATCATCGACACGGACTCCAGACAAATACCCGGGACATCGCAGGTCCCGAAACCTACTCCCTCTCCTCCTACGCCCACCCGTACTCCAACCGCAACGCCGACAGTAACCCCAGGGCCATCACCAACTCCCGCGCCGGTCACGCTCGGCGAGAACCGCGTCCAGTGGACAGACGCAGCGGGCACCGCAATCACCCAGGTGGGACTGGATACGACGGCGACCTTCTTCATCAAGGACTCCGACCTGCACAATCCCAGGGCGGGCACCGCGACCTGGTTCGGCCAGTCTGCGGCCGCCGGCACCTTGTTCAGTATCGCGGACGGGTACGTAGGCGGCGCACCCACGACGGGCATTCACACGCTGGACGCCCCGGGCTACGATACGACCACTCCATCCAACACGCCGCTGACAGGGCAGCGTAGTGTTACCGTGGGACTCGCGTCTGCGTTCGTGATCAGTTTCGATTTGGAAGCGGGCTCGTTCGCGATCTTCACAGACCCGGGCACGACGAACACGACCACCGCCACGTTCAGCTTCCACACCGCGGACTACTACTCCTCGTCCACCATGCGGGCGAAGGTAACCGGCTCGTCAGACCCACAAGGAGAGTGGATCGATATCTCAGAAGTGGAGTTTGCAACAGCCACTGGGACGTCGACCTCGGGGATCTTTTGCGGTTCGGTGGCGCTCTCGTCGGCGTCGGGCGCCGCTGGCCAGGGCGACGGCCGCGTATTCGCGCAGCTAGGCGACATCGTAGTCGTGACCTACTACGACGCAAACGGCAATGTCATCGACTCGGACTCGAGGCAGGTGGCTGCGGCGACGCCCATGCCGACGCAAACACCAACGGCGACTCCAACCCCGACGCCTACGCTGACCCCAACGGCTACGCCGTCTCCGACGCCCACCCCGGTCCCAACGGCTACGCCGACCTCAACACCTACTCCGGTCCCGCCGCCGGTACTAGTCAACTTCCCGCTGGTGGTTGGGTTCAACCTGTTAGCGGTCCCCGTCGGCTGCGGATCGCCACTGGATGCCGGCGAGCTCGCCGGTTTCATTGGTGGCCAGGGAGGCACGGTCGACTCAGTGCAGCGATGGGGAGTCGGCGGATCGCAGGCGTTCGACGGCTGGCTTCCGGGCGTCCCGAACCCCTTCACCATCGAGCCGGGGCGCGGCTACTTTGTCAAGCTGTCAGCGGTGCCATCTAGCGGTTCGGTGACTGTCGCAGGTGTCCCGTGCCTCCAGAGCGTCTCCCTCGATTTCCTCGTTGTCGGGTTCAACCTGGTTGGTGTTCCTGTGCCGTTCTTGTCCGGTGGAGACAACGCTCAGACCCTGACCGACCTGATCACCGGTGCAGGTGGCGCGGTCGACTCAGTCCAGCGATGGGGCGTTGGCGGCTCCCAGGGGTTCGAGGGGTGGCTGCCCGGCGGCGCGAGTCCGTTCACCATCGACTCGAAGTCTGGGTACTTCGTCAAGCTCTCGCAGGTGCCGTCGATGGTCCCGTAGCCCTTGTTCTAATTTGCGTAGGTCAAGGCCGCGCTGCGGGTCTTGCGAACCCCCTCGAGCTAGGCGTAGGCGGCGCTTCGGCCACATCGAAGCGGTCGCCGATCCTGAAACGGTCGCCCAGCGGGTTGGCTCGATCCTCCACGGCGTCGGCGATGATGGGACCGATGGAGCCACCGAACTTGAAGCCGTGCCCGCTGCCGCCTCCCGCCACGAATATCCGCTCCCGGCCGGGCACGCGGTCAACCATGAAGTGGTCGTCGGGGGTGGCCGTGTAGAGGCATGAGCGGCTTTCGGCGATCTTCCCTCTCGCCATCTCCGGGATCCTTTCTCTCAGGAATGCCAGCGTCTCCTCGGCGAACTCCGGGGTGCCGGCGCGGTCGGTGTCGGGGTCGACCGTGTCGCCCAGGGGCTCTTTGGCGATCTTCACGTATCCTTCTCGCAATAGAGGGAACCCATACCAGCCCTCGCCGTCCGGGTCGATTCCCCACTTGGGGAAGACGCCGTGGGCAAATATCGCGGGGTCTCGCGGCTCGATGAGCAGCATCTGCTGGTGGGTCACCTTGACGTTCGCGCCTATCTCGGGCAGCAGCCGTCCCACCCAGACGCCGGTCGCCACGACGACGAGATCAAAGACAGCGCGGTCGCCTTCGACCGCAACCACAACATCGGATGACCTTTCGTCGATGCTATTGACTGGAGTGTTTTCTCGGATCTCCGCTCCACACTCGCGCGCTACGTCGGCCATGACCGAGACCGCACGGCTGCTCTCGATGTACCCGGCCCACGGGTCGTATACACAGACCTCGTCGGGTTGGAAACGGAACTGTGGGAAGCGCCTGCGGGCTTCGTCGGCTGACAAGACGTCGATCTCGGCGCCCCGTGCGCGAAGGAATTCAACGCTCACGTACATGGGTTCGCCGGGCTCGAAGCTCGCTGGGACGTTCACTCCACCGACCTGATGGTAGAAGCTCTCTCCGGAACGCGCCTCCCAGTCCCTCCACTGGGTTGCTGCTCGTTCGACCAGCTCGACGTACGTCTCGTTGTCGCCCGCGTACCAAGTCCTGCGTACGGCCTTGGCCACATCCGTCGAGGTGGCTTTCTCGTACGGGACGGCGCCCTGGTCAAAGACCGTAACCCGGTGCGAGCGGCCAGCAAGCTCGATAGCCGCGGCCAGCCCGAAGACTCCTGCGCCGATAATCGCGATGTTCATTGCGACCTATGTTACAAGGTCTGCCTTCGACTCTGAGGGGAGATGCACTGCGGTACAGGACTCCACTAGGGTGGGAAGCTGTCGTCAAACGTGAAACGCCACACGACGACCGTAGCAGGCCCCGAAAGTGGTCTGGAGCGGGAGACGGCGATCGGACCCAGGACCCTCTGCTTGGGAAGCGTTTGCCCTGCAGCGCTGTGCTTCCGTAGCTGCATTTAGGAGGCTAACCCTGCCCCGGTCATCCCCTGGTGCTCCGAACGAGACCTGAAACAGGAAGTGCCGATCCTCCTAGCGGTCTGAGCCCGGGCAGCCCTTTCCAATTTTGGCCTACGGGCAACTCAATGCTAGGGCACACTTCCAACCAGCTCGCACGCTGGGTCGGCCGCGTCGATACCTATGCCACCGTCGACGATATCGTCGCCCAAGCCACATTCGAACGAGTCGTTTCCGGGGCTGCCGAACAGGAGGTCATTGCCCTCGCCGCCTAGAAGCCGGTCGTCGCCGAGCCCCCCAATGAGCAGGTCAACGCCCGGCCCGCCGCTCACCTCGTCGTCGCCCCCTCCACCTCGGACCGTATCGTCGCCAGGGCCGGCGGCTACCAGATCAGCACCCTCAAAGCCGAGCACTGTGTCGTTCCCTGCGCCGCTGCTGATCCTATCCGCGCCAAGCCCCCCGTGAATCCAGTCGTCGCCCCCACCGGTTACGACGATGTCGTTGCCGGGCCCCGCGCACACCGTGTCGTTGCCCCCGTTGCCGAATATGATGTCGGGACCGCCACGTGCGAACACCACATCATCGCCCGGCGTCCCGTTGATGGTCTCTCCGGCAGGTGTGCCCACAATGGTTACGAGCCGTCCGTTGCAGAGCAGTTGGGAGGCCTTCCACAGCTCTCTCCCCTTGACCCCGTCGTCGGCTGTAAAGAGGAGCGTGCCGTTCAAGTCCACCAGATGGTCTGGTTCGGAGCTCCCCGGTCCAGGGGTAATGTCCCTGACCATTGTGGTGCCCTCCTCGGTCCCGTCACTCCTCCAAAGCTCGCGCCCGTTGACACCATCGTGGGCGTCAAAGAACAAGACCCCTTGAACTTCGGCGAAAGATCCAGGATTGGAGTGCCCTCCTGACGGGTTGATATCTTTGACCAGAACGGTACCGGCCTCCGTGCCGTCGCTCTTCCAAAGCTCCCCGCCTCGGGCCCCGTCATCGGCGTAGAAATACAAAGTCCCTCCCACGTCAATCGGATCGCTTGGACTTGAGCTCCCTGAAGGGTTGATGTCCTTGACCATGACGGTGCCCGTTTCGGTCCCGTCGCTCATCCACAGCTCGCGCCCGTTGACACCATCGTCGGCGGAAAAGAACAGGCCCCCCCGAAATTCGGTGAAATCTTCAGGAAGGGAGCTTCCCGCTGGGTTGATATCTTTGACCATGAAGGTGTTCCCAGCTGACCCGTTGCTCTTAAACAGCTCGCGCCCGTTTACTCCGTCAGTGGCACTGAAGTATAGGGTCCCCTGGATTTCGGTGAGATCCTCCGGCCCGGAGGAGAACTGGGAGATGTCCTTGACCAAGGAGGCGTTAAACGAGCTGCTACCCCGCCACAGCTCGTTTCCCGTGAAGCCTGTCCGGGCGTTGAAGAAAACCTCCGCACCTACCGCGGTAATCCACTGCGTACTCCCCTCCCCTGAGAGGAAATTTGTGATCGGGACGGTGCCCGCCGCGCTCCCGTCACTCTTCCACACCTGACCCGCAACACCATCGCTGGCTACAAAAAATAGCGTGCCGTTCGCGTTAGTTAGCCGGCGCGGATTAGAGGAATTCAGGCCAGGCCTTATGTCCTTGACCATGACGGTGCCGGCGGCAGTCCCGTCGCTCCTCCACAGCTCTAGGCCGCTGACCCCATCGTCAGCGTTGAAGAATAGCGTCCCGTCAACGTCTACGGCCTGAAACTGCCCTCCTTCAAAGGAACTATTCGGCCCCGGGTTGATGTCCTTGACCATCACCGTGTCTGCGGCGGTCCCGTCGCTTTTCCACAACTCGAACCCGTTGATCCCGTCGTGGGCCGGGAAAAAGGCGACATCGTTCACCAACGTGACACCAGCAAAAAAGTGCGCCAACCCAAACGGGGTCTGGGCGTTGACGTCCTTGACCATCACCGTACCTGCGGCAGTCCCGTTGCTCCTCCACAGCTCGACCCCGCTGTGCCCATCGTTCGCGGTGAACATCAGAACGCCGCTTACGCTTATGAATTCCGATGAGAACGGACTAACAACCAGAGAGCTTCCTGGCCCAGGGTCGATGTCCTTGATATTGACAGTGCCGGTATCGGTCCCGTCACTCTTCCACAGCTCCCGCCCGTTGACCCCGTCGTCGGCCGAGTAAAACAAGGTCCCGCCAACGTCCGTGAGGCTCGACGGGCCGCCAGCGCCGATGTTCTGGACTATCGTGGTACCGGCGGCGGTGCCGTCGCTCTTCCACAGCTTGCTCCCGGAGGGCCCATCGCTGGCCGAGAAGTAGAGGACCGGGCCCACGCTTGTGAGGTTTCCGGGGGATGACCCGGGCGAGCCAACCCTGATGTCCTTGACCAGAACGGTGCCCGACTCGGTACCATCGCTCTTCCACAGCTCTTCCCCATTGGCCGTGTCAAATGCCTCGAAGAAAACGGTCCCGTTCACGTCGGTGAGTCCCGATGGAAGGGAGTTGCCCGCGCCGGGGTTAATGTCCTTGACCATGACGGTGCCCCCAGCCGTGCCGTCGCTCTTCCACAACTCAACTCCCCCGGCCCCATCGTTGGCGGTGAAATATAGTGTCCCGCCGATGTCGGTCAGGTCTTGTACGGACGAGCCCCCCGGGGCGGCGTTAATGTCCTTGACCATGACCGTGCCTGCGGCGGTCCCGTCGCTCTTCCATAGCTCTGCCCCGGCCGTCCCGTCATTCGCGGTGAAGTAAAGGACATTCCCGACTGCGGCGAAATAGAAGGCAAAGGAGCCGACCGCGCCCGGCCGAATATCCTTGACCATCACGGTGCCGGCGGCGGTCCCGTCGCTCTTCCACAGCTCGAACCCGTTCACGCCATCATCGGCGCTGAAGAACAGCTTGCCGCCAACGGCCGTCAGTGCCCGAGGATCGGATGTCGGCAGTCCGGGCATGATGTCCTTGATCATTGCGGTGCCAGCCGCGGTACCGTCGCTCTTCCATAGCTCCTCCCCGCTGACGCCGTTCTTAGCTGTGAAGAACAGTGTTCCGCTCACGGCGGTCGGTTCTGATATAGCCGAGCCCCCCGCGCCAGGGTTGATGTCCTTGACAAGCACGGTACCCGCATCCGTGCCGTCGCTCTTCCACAGCTCAAGACCGCGCGTCCAGTCTTCAGCCCCGAAGAAAAGAGTCCCACCGATGTCTGTTAGGCCGATCGGGTTGGCGTCGGGCGAAATAGAGTTGATGTCCAGTACGCGCGACACCTCAACATTGTTGGCCTCATTGTCCGTGCCTGGGGCCGCCTCTATTACCGGGGGCGGATTTTGGCCTCCAAACAGCATCAGGCCCAATAACAGGGCCAAAGCAACACGGCCTACGAATCGGCTCCCGACCTGCCCGCTTCGTATCATGATCGACCTCCGGTCGTTCCTTCAGGTGCTCGTAATCGCAGATTAGTCTGCCCGCAGGATTGTAGTTGGCCTACAACGCAGTTGTCGACGCCCGCTGATCGGGTCGACCAGCGACTTTGTCCAACGGCGCCGCGGGCAGGGTAGGGGATGTGGATGCGCGACCGAGGGTCGATCCGTGGAGTTCCTCGGCTAGCAGTCCGCCAACGGAGTTGTCCCCACTCGGTCCTCGGCAAGGACGCGGATCGGCATGATTCGCCGTTGGCGACGTTACTTCGACGACTCACGCTCGAGCCCAGCCAGTAGGCTTTCGACCGTCCTAACATCGGGCTGAGGCTCGTTCGCGCGCGGCAATATCGCCGGGTTAAACACCCAGCATCTCGCCAAAGCAATGTGCGCTCGTTGGAGTCAACCTTCCGAGACGCACCGTGGCCTTTGCGCGCCTGTGTAAAGGTGTTGGAGCGGGAGAAGGGGATCGAACCCTCGACCCTCTGCTTGGGAAGCAGATGCTCTACCACTGAGCTACTCCCGCTCGCTCCAGCGGAGGTCGTACCGATTCTATCAGGGTCGCGCTAGTCACTCAATTGCGCCGGTCAGGTTGGCCACTGCCTATCGACGTCACGGCGAGCGCCATCCGTTCGCCCTGAGCCCGTCGAAGGGCTTTTTCAAATACATCTGCCACTATTGTCAGTCTCGGTATGGCAGCGTTCAGGGCCGAGCGCCCGCCCCATGCGTCGATCAATTGCGGAATAGCGGTCATGGAGCGTTAGCCCGAATCCACCGAAGGACACCGATGGACGGCGTGAGGAAAGCGGAAGGGGGGGTGAGGGAGCTACAGGGGAAATAGCCTGGGTTCCATTTGGGGTAGGGAGGTCGGCGGACGGTCTTCATCGCCGCACAGGGGCCCCTATGGCCGTCTGCGGGAGCTGCGATGCGGGGGATGGCGAGAGAATACGCAGCAGGGAACTCTCTCGGACCGGGCTGGCGCGAGTCTGCGGGGATCTTCGGTTGTCCGGTGGGTGGGTCGCCGACGGTGCCGTCAGGCCGGGAGTGGAATGGCTCGCAGCCGGGCCAAGGCGCGGCTGAACTTCTCAGCCCAAGGCCAGCGATCCGGAAGATGCAGGGTCAACCGGCGTGCCGAGCGGGTGAGCCGTCCGGCTAGGGAGAAGAACCGCCGCCGGAGGGTCTTGGTGGTGGCTATCCGCTCTCCCAGACCGATCCGCGCCGTCCAGCGGGCCAGGTTGTGGGCCATCGTCTGGACGGCCAGCCAGGCGCCGTTGGCGGCGAAGCGGCCCGAGGGGAGATGGTTCAGCCCGACGCCGTACTTGAGGTCGCGTATGGCATTCTCGATCTCGGCGTGGCGGCGATGGTCAGCCTCCAGTTCGAGCAACTCCCCGTCCCGGTCGGTGATGAAGCCGTGATAACTGTATTTGGCGAAGAGGGCCAGTTGGGAACCGGGCGTCGGCTTCACCCGCCGGACGATGAGCCGTACCGGCGCGGCGTCTGCCTCGGCCTGGAAGGGGGTGCAGGTGATCTCGGCCACATCGGCGGCACCGTCCATCCAGTAAGGAATCGGCGTCCAGGCATCTTCGGGTATCGCCTCGATGAGATTGTGCAGGCTTTTGTGCTGGCGGATGGTGATGGAGTAGCGGACATTGATCCGGCGGCAGACGGCGACCACGGCGTGGGTATAGAAGCCGCTGTCGGCACGCATGGTGAGCTGCCCGCTGGCCCCGCCGTAGCGAACCCGGCTCACCGTTTCACGCAGGAAGTGGGCGGCGCCGCGAGCGGTGTTGGCCCGGCCCTCGCGCAGCCGGGCCATCAGCACGTCGCCTGTGCCGGCGGCGACGGCCAACAGCGGGTGATAGCCCCGCTTGCCGGTATAGCCGTGGTGGCGTGCGCCCTCCTTGGCCAGTCCGTAGGTCTCGCAGATGGTGGAGTCCAGGTCAATGGTCAGGGGCCCGTCGCCGGGTCCCGCCCCGGCCTGCCAAGCCCGGGCCAGCAACTCGCGGCTCACCCGGTCGAGTTGACGGACGTGGCCCCACCGGAAGCTGCGCAGGAAGGTGCCCAGGGTGGATGGCGCCTTCACCGTGCCGCCCAGGGTGCTGGCCGTCCCCCCGGTGCGCAACACATCGGCGTCGTCAATGCAGTCGCCCCCAGCCAGCGCAGACGCCACCAGCGTCATCATCTTGTCGCTCGTGTTCGCCCGCCCCGGGGCATCGCCCAGGTCGAGGCGCTGCCGGACGAGTTCGGGCAGGCCGAGGTGCCGCGCCAGGGTGGCCGGAAGGAGCAGCCCGGCATTGGCCACCAAGCGGCGGTCGTCGAAGGTGATTTGGATTCGGTCGGGGTGGTTGCGTGGCAGCATCTATTGGGTGCTCCTTTTCCAGGGTCTGTTTTTTGCTACAAAACCATTATCCCAGAAGCACAGGAGCACCTTCTTGCTGCTTCAGGACGCTAACCCGACGCCCTCCTTCGGTGGATTCGGGCTTATGAGGGGTAGCTTTGACAAAAACTCGCGCGCTTCACGCGTCCGTATTGCTCGCCGCCGTTGTGCTGGCCGTGACCTACGCAAGCTCTCAGTTTGTGACCTACGCTCAGGCCCAGACGACGGTGACGCTGAGCCCCACCAAGGACAACACGCTCTACCAACGCTCTAACACCCAGCTTAGCAATGGCGCAGGCGTGTACATCTTTGCTGGCCGCACCGGCAGTCGAGCAAGCGGTAGAATACACCGCGCCGTGATCGCGTTCGACATCGCTGGAAGCGTGCCCGCCGAGGCGACCGTCGGGTCCGTGAATTTGACCATGCGCGTCTCGCGGACTGCACCCGGCTCCGGCACCGAGACGTACACCCTGCAAAAGCTGCTGGCCGACTGGGGGGAGGGGACGTCCAACGCGGGCGCTCCCGGCGGTGATGGGACGGCCCCCACCACCGGAGACGCCACGTGGCTCCACATGCTCTTCGACACTCAGCAGTGGACCACGCCCGGTGGCGACTTCGAAGGGACCGTGAGCGGGAGTACGCCGGTGGGAAGCAACGGGTCGTATACTTGGACATCCCCAGGGATGGTGGCCGATGTACAGGCGTGGCTGGACAACCCGTCGAGCAACTTCGGCTGGATCCTGAGGGGTAACGAGTCCGAAACCCAGAACGCCAAGCGTTTCGACAGCCGCGAGAGCAACACCGAGGCGAACCGCCCCGTGCTGGAGATTTCGTATAGCGTCGCGGCGCCCACGGCGACTCCGGCGCCACCCACTCCGACGCCCGCGGCTACGGCCACCCCTGCACCGCCCACCGCCACCCCGACGCCGGCTCCGCCTACGGCCACTTCAGTACCGTTCACGCCCGTTCCTATCCCGCCCACAGTCACGCCTCGTCCTCCCACGGCCACGCCCACTGCCCCCGATACCGGGGACGCACGGCCACCGGGCAACTCCGTTATGGCCCTGGCGACGCTGGGAGCTGCATTCATGGTTGGCGGCTCGGTGCTGTTGGGCCGGCGCAGGCGTCAGTAGAGCCTGCTCGCGGAGGCCGCTGAAACGTCGCTGATGAGGCCGGTCAGGACTCTCACCTCACTGGCAATCGCGGTGCTTGCCACAAGTGTGTTGAGCTACGCCTGCGGCGATGACGGGCAAACAGTCACCATCGGCGCGAATAAGGACAACACGTTGTTTGCCGACCCCGAAGAGCAGCTGAGCAGCGGCGTGGGGCCGGGCACGTTCGTGGGCAACACTGGCTCGGGCCTTGCGAGACGGGCGCTCATAGCCTTCGACGTAGCCACTCAGGTCCCGGCCGGCGCAACAGTCACACAGGTAATTCTCAGCCTGCATCTCTCCAGGACCCAGGCCGGTCCACAGGAGATCAGGCTTCACACACTCGGGGTGGACTGGGGGGAGGGCACCTCCAGTGCCCAAGGCGGCTCAGGCGCCCCGGCGACCCAAGGAGATGCTACCTGGCTCCACCGGTATTTCGATACCGAGCTTTGGTCGCGGCCCGGTGGGGACTTCTCGGAGTCGGTTAGTGCCGTTACCAGCGTGGACGGTGAAGGGAGATATACGTGGAGCTCAGTGGAGATGGTGGCGGAGGTCCAGAGGTGGCTGGGAAACCCAGGCGAGAACTTCGGCTGGATCATTCTCGGCAACGAGACTGCAAAGGGGACTACGAAGCGCTTTGACACCAGGGAGAGCCCCGAGGTGGCGAACCGGCCGTGGTTGCGCATCGTGTTTATCGAGAACGACTCCGACTAAACTGGGCCCGTGCTGTCACAGGGGCGTTCACCGGCTCGGGCTAGCCAGGCGTAGACGAGTCGCTGCCGGGCGGTGGTATGCTGGTCTTGCTATGCTCATTGTGGTCTTTGATAGGCTAGGGGAACTGAGATCGGCGGGACCGGCATCTGGCCCGCTGCCGGACGGGCTGGTAATGGGCACTCTATGAGAGTAGGAGTCCTGGCAGCGGCGATAGTAGCAGCCGCGCTTGTGGTCTTGGTCTCGCCTCCAGTCGTGAATGTCGGGTATGCGCAGACCCAGACCACGGTAACGCTGAGTCCCAGTAAGGACAATACGCTCTACGAGAGTTCAGCCGGGTCGCTGAGCAACGGCGCCGGCCAGTATCTGTTCGTCGGGCGCACGGCCCAGGGCAGTAGCGTGGACCAACGTCGTGCGCTCGTGTTGTTCCTCCTGGCAGGCAGCGTCCCGAGCGGCGCCACGATCGACAGCGTGGCGCTGCAACTACGCGTTTCGTTCCCCAGGTCCACGCCCGAAGGGAGGCCGGCCCAAACGACATCGCTGCACAAGGTAACTAACACATGGGGCGAAGGCGCCTCCAACGCAGGCTCGCCGGGCGGCTCAGGAGTTAGTGCAGCTACGGACGATGCTACTTGGCTACACCGGTTCTCTAGCTCGATGTTCTGGGCCAACTCAGGTGGCGACTTCTCGCCAACGGTGAGCGCCAGCGCTTCGGTGGGAGGAACAGGGTTCTACTCGTGGAGCTCGGCCCAGATGGTGACTGATGTTCAAGCGTGGGTGGATGATCCGACAGCCAACTTCGGCTGGATTCTCATAGGCAACGAAGCATCGGTACGTTCAGCGAAGCGCTTCGACAGCAAGGAGCACGGGACTGCTTCGAGACGGCCTTCGTTGAGCATCACCTACACCACAGCACAGGCCGCTACTGCCACTCCGACGCCCACGCCCACTGCGTCTCCGACCCCAACCGCCACGTCGACGCCCACCGCTACGCCGACGCCCACCGCTACGCCGACGGCAACGCCCACCGCCACGCCAACGCTCACCGCCACGCCCGCGCCGGCCGACGTTACAGCCCCGGCAGCTCCCACCGGGCTCACAGCGACGGCCGGGAACAAGCAGGTCGCGCTGGACTGGAACGATAGCGGGGAGGGAGACTTGGCCGGCTACAACGTCTACCGGTCGACGACCCAGGGCGCCAGTGGCACGAAGGCGAACTCGGCGCTGCTGACGTCGAGCATCTACCTCGATACGGGGCTCACCAACGGCTCGACCTACTTCTACGTCGTAACCGCGGTGGACGCCAGCGCCAACGAGTCAGCCGACTCGTCCGAGGTGTCCGCAACGCCGGCGCTACCAACTCCTACCCCGACATCCACGCCGACGCCGACGCCTACGGCGACTCCCACCGCAACGCCCACGCCGACGCCGACTCCTCTCCCCGGGTCTATCACAGTAGACATCCCGCTAGTGGTGGGTTTCAACCTGGTAGCGGTGCCCGTCCGCTGCGCATCGCCGATGGACGCGGCCGAGCTGGCCGCGATAATCGGCGCCCAGGGCGGGACCGTCGACTCGGTCCAGCGATGGGGAGTTAGCGGCTCGCAGTCGTTCGACGGCTGGCTCCCAGGTGGACAAGACCCATTCACGATTGAGGTGGGCCGCGGCTACTTTGTTAAGGTCTCGGCTGTACCGTCCGGCGGCGTGGTGAGTATGACGGGCCTCCCTTGTCCCCAGAGCGTGGCGCTGGACTTCCTGGTGGTAGGGTTCAACCTGATCGGCGTTCCCGTCTCGTTTTCGCCCGGCGGCGACGACGCTCAGACCCTCAACGACCTGATCGTAAACGCGGGTGGCGTTGTGGACTCGGTCCAGCGATGGGGGGTCGGCGGCTCGCAGGCGTTCTCTGGCTGGCTCCCAGGCGGGGGAGCGAGCCCGTTCGCCATCGACTCGAAGGCAGGATACTTCCTGAAGGTCTCACAGGCGCCAGGAACAGCGGCGCCGTAGCTTTCAGGGTGCACTTGAGCGGCTGCCCGGAGTGCTAGCGATCGGCGCGGCGGTCGCGCTTCTCATGGGATGGCGTACGAGCCGGGCGCGCCAAGACGCAACCCGACGTTGCGCTCACTCACGCTTGCACGGCGCATTCCGCTGGCGCGTACCTTCGTAAGGCTCCCCTTTCGTAAGTGTGTGCTAAAATATCCTCGTGGCTATTCAGCAGGCACTGCGCGCAATAGCGGAGCCGCGTCGGCTCCAGATACTTCACGTGATACACGAGTCGGAGCTTTCCGCGGGCGAGGTCGCTTTGCACTTCGACGTAACTCGCCCGGCCATCTCGCAGCACTTGCAGGTGCTGGCGGCGGCGGGGCTGGTTACCGTCCGGAGGGAGGGGACCCGGCGTCTGTACCGAGCACGCCCGGAAGCCATCGCGGAGATCAGGGCTTTCCTAGACGAGTACTGGACCGGCCGCCTGACCGACCTGAAGGCCGAGGCCGAATCTGAGGAGCGGAGGACAGCGGATGGCGACTCAGCCTGACAGCGACGCGGTGGAGAAGGAAGTCCGCATTGCCGCACGGCCCGAGACGGTGTTCCCGTTCTTCATCGACCCTGAGAAGATGACTCGCTGGAAAGGGACCGAGGCCGAGCTCGACCCTAGGCCTGGAGGCCTGTATCGCGTGAACGTCACGGGTCGCGACGTGGCAAAAGGCGAGTACGTCGAGATAACGCCGAACACGCGCGTTGTGTTCACATGGGGATGGGAAGGGGACGAGCAGAGCGTGCCTCCCGGCTCGAGCACCGTCGAGATTACGCTGACACCCGACGGGGACGGCACGCTGGTGCGCTTGCGCCACTTCGGTCTGGCCCCAGAAGAGCGAGAGGGGCACGCGAAGGGTTGGGGGAACTACCTCAACCGTCTGGGCGCCGTTGGCGAGGGCCGCGACCCGGGCCCCGACCCGCTGGCCGGGCCGCAGTCTTGACTTCTCGTTAGCTGGGAGAGGACCGCTCCGAAACGTCGACGTGGCCTTGTTGCTTAGACGCTTGAGTCGCCCGCTGCACCTTTGCGAAGACACTCTGTCACCCTGGGCGCCGCTTCGGCACAAAGGGTCTAAGGGCGCGCCAGCGCGTCTATCACCGGCGATGCTTAGCGGTAGTAGCCCTTAGATTCCTCGTTGGGCTCGGAATGACATTCCTTGCCACATCACCTGTCACCCTGAGAGCCGCTTCGGCAGGAAGGGTCTAAGGGCGCGCCAGCGCGTCTATCACCGGCGATGCTTGGCGGCAATAGCCCGTAGATTCCTCGCTGGGCTCGGAATGACAAGGCGGTAGCGACTGTGTGTCTTCGCTGGGCGAGGGTCCAGTGCGCCCAAGCAGGTCGATTTGGCGAGCGCTGGAAGGTTGCGGGGCCCAGTTGGGCGAGGAACTGAACGCCTGCGGCACTAAGCTTCGGGCGGCTCTCTGCCGAGGATGACGTCGGCCTTCTCGGTTAGCATCAGGTAAGGTTCGCCCCACTGGTTGGGGCTATCGATGTCCCAGTCCTCGTCGCTGTCCACCGGCTTGAGTCTGATCCCCCAGTCCCCACCGCAGACCAGGTGCACCTGCGCCTGGCCGGAGTCGGACACGGGCATGTACATGGCGGCGGACGGAGTCCCTTCCTCGTCGCTGTCCCAGCCGGTCACTTCGTAAATCCCGTGGGGTCTGTCAGGGTCCGCTAGCCTCACCCACCGGACAGGCGCCGGGTCCTCGTGGGCCTCGTACACCTGCAGCGGCATGTACCCGCAGTTGTCGTTCTCCTCGATCTCGAGATATATGGACTCTGGCATGCGCGCCTCGAGGTGCGGGCTCCCCGGCTTCCTAGATCCCCATTATATTGTAACCCGTGTCCACGTGAATAACCTCTCCTGTCACGCCGCTCGAAAGGTCGCTACATAGGTACAGGGCCGTCTTGGCTACCTCATCGGTCGTGATGTTGCGTCTCATCGGGGAGCGCTCGGCGTGGACTCGTTTCATATCCCTGTACCGGCTGATGACGCGGGAGGACAGCGTGTCCAGCGGTCCAGCCGAGATAGCGTTGACGCGGACGTCCTGCGGTCCAAGGTCGGAGGCTAGCTGCCGTACCTCGTTCTCCAACGCCGCTTTTGCCGTCCCCATAACGTTGTAGCCGGGGAAGACCCGCTCGGACGCCTGGAACGTCATCGCGACGATGCTGCCCCCGGAGCTGTCCATGAGGGGAGCGGCGTATTTCGCTACTGGCACAAGCGAGTACGCGCTCACTTCCAGCGCCATGCGGAACCCCTCTCGGCTGGTCTCCAGGAAGAGACCTCCCAGATCGTCGCGATTGGCGAAGGCGATGCTGTGGACCACGATATCCGCGCCGCCAAATTCGTCTTTGACCTTATCGTAGGCACGCGCGACGTTTTCGTCCTCACTTACGTCGCACTCCACTACGATCGAGTCCTCCCATGGGTCGACGAGCTTGGAGACGTTCTCTCGTAACCTATCGTTCTGGTAGGTAGCGGCGACGCGCGCGCCGGCCTCATGCAGTATCTGCGCGATGGCCCAGGCGATGCTGCGGTGGTTCGCGATGCCGAATACGACGGCCCTTTTGCCGGTTAGGTCGATGGAGTACATAGCGCTGTTCGAGGGATATTGTAGTTGGGCGGCCCGTCACCGGCAACAGCGGCGGTAATCCGTCCAGGGGGCCCGCGGGGTCTTTTAATACTTTGCCTAGGTGGGCTCGATGAAGCCCGGCGGCGCATCGGCCTTGTGCGTCATGTCCCTGGGCTGGTAGCGCTCCCCGTCGTATATGGCGCCGTCGTGGATGACGACCTCAGGCACGATGAGCTTCTCGCCGACGCGCTTCTCGTGCAGCACGTCAATGAAGACGAACTCGCCAGTCGCCAGCTCGCTCACAACCACGTCGGCCACGGCGCCGGGCTTCAACGTTCCTAGCTCTCCCTCTTGGCGGAGGGCCTTCGCGGGTATCGCCGTGGACATCTCCACTACCTCATCCAGTGAGACTCCCAGGGCGAGCAGCTTCGACATCGTAGTAGGCATGTCGTACGTCGGGCCGTCGACATTCTGTTGGTGCAGATCGGTGCTGATGGTGCTGGGCTTCAGGCCCTGGTCCAAGGCGTGCTCCATGGTGCGGAATCCGAATCCCCTCCCGCCGTGGCCCACGTCGAGATAGACCCCGCGCTTGGCCGCCTCGGCGACCGCGGGAAGGAGCTTCCCTTTGTGGTCGAAAAGGGGGAACCGGAAGGACGCGTGGAACGTGTGAGTCAGGATGTCGCCGGGCCCAAGGTAATCGAGAATATGCGGGATGGGCGCGCCGTACGCTTCCGCCATCAAGACGCCGCCGGCGAAATCGGCGGCCTCACGCGCCATGGGTAGGGTGTGGAAGCGCTGCGAGTGGTGATATTTGACGCCGATGAGGGTGTCGCTGTACTGCAGAATGGCGTCGCGCGTCTCCTCCCACGTGGCCGGGTCCGGCCCGTAGGGGTCCGGCATGCGGACGAGGGAATAGATGCGCGTGCGGGAGTCGGCGATGTCGGTCTCCCAGAAGTGGGGGAACTCGGCAGGCGTGGCGGTGCCGGCGTCCAGCACGGTGGTGGCGCCGTACGCCAGGCTCGTCGTGTCCGCCGGCAGGCTGGGTAGCCTGGGGCTGGAGATGAAGTTGTGGGTGTGCAAGTCGACAAACCCAGGCGTCACTATCTTGCCGGCCGCGTCGATGACCCGCGACGCCTGTGACGGGTCCAGGCCGTGCCCCACCGCCGCGATCTTGTCCCCCGATATGGCGACGTCCGCAACGCGATGCAGACCCTGACTGGGGTCGATCACGGTGCCGTCCTTGACCAGCAGGTCCCAGGTCAATTCATGAATCCTTCCAGGCCACGCTCTTTCCTGCCTGATTTAGAGAGTGTAGTAGATTCTTGTTCATCACCTTCCTCATTCTGACGAGAGGGTGCCACGGAGATAGCGCGAAATCGAGAGCGCTTTGCCACCGGCAGCGTAGGTAACGGTCTCGGTATCAACATTTACTGAGACGACAGTCCTGCCCGGGTATTGGCGGTCAGGGTAAGAGTGTGGGTCGTTGTACATCTTCCGCACGATGGACATGGGAAGTAGGTAGTGCTCATTTGCGAAGCCGCATACCCATAGTTCATAGTCAGCGCTAAGCGTGTTTTGGTTGATGTTGAATTTGTACAGCGGAGTACCGTTCCTGTCGGGCGAACAGAAACGCACGTGAACAATTTCCGTACCTACCAGGTACTTCGCACGCCCAGCCTTGGACCATTCTTGATTTCCTGCGACTTGCTCCACCACCTGCATCTTGATCTTCTCACGGTCAGTCACGATTTGCTCCTTAGCGCTTGCATGAGCCGCTCCGCCACCAGCTCGGCTTCGCCCGGCGCCAGCCCGTGCGGGTTGACGAAGAGGTCCTCGCCTGGGCGCAGGTCCGCCCCGATCATGATGGGCGGCTCACCCGACGCTAAGGTTCTCTTGACCTCCTCTGCGCTCGGCCCCTCCCACCGCGAATCCAGACGGACCGATACCTCCGGAACCGGACGTGTCCAGTCGTCGTGCTCAACGCTGGGCGTCACGCCTGGAATCTGAGCGAGGGCGTCCACAACAGTCTGGCACTGCAGGCGCCATCGGCTTTGGTCTGCAGCATGGTCGCGGGCTACGTAGCGCTCCAGCGCGACTATCAGGCCCACGATCTCCTCCTTGCACACCTTGGCCGGCCGGCCGATGTTGTCGTTAGGGCTCGCGTTCAGCCTCGCTGCCTCGATCAGGTCGCGGCGGCCGCAGAGAATCCCGGCGGACTGCGGCCCTCGAATGGCCTTGCCGCCGCTGAACGCGACCATATCCGCGCCGTGCTGCACAAAGCTCCGCAGGTTCTCCGGCGGGGGAAGCATCGCCGCCGCGTCCACGATCACAGGCAGAGAGTGCGTGCGCGCGATGAGGACCATCTCATCCAGCCCATCGAAGGAGTCGGGATGCCAGCGAGACGCGACGAAGGCGAGTGCCGCGGTCTTGTCCGTAATCGCGGCCTCGATATCGGGCCGGCTACTGCCTGCGGGCACGAGCTTGGCGCCGGCCTGCCGCCAGACCCGTACGAACTCATTCCGGTGGTCCCTTTTGAGCACTATCTCGTTGTTCATCCCTGCGGTGTCCGGGAGGTTGCCAATCCTTCTCGCGTCATCCCCGGCGATACACGCCGCGGCCTGCAGCATCATGCCCGCGGCCGCCCCGGCCGTGACCAGTCCCGCTTCTGCGCCGGTGTGCCGGGCGATGACATCCCCCGCTCGCCCGCCGAGCTCCGTCATCGACACCATGACTCGGCCGGCGTCAGCCATCGCGTCGAGAACTTCGGGGTCGATGACGGACCCACCCAGGCCCGTGTTCGTCCCGAAGGCGTTCACAATCGGCTCGACCCCCAGCCGACGATACACCTCGCCTCGCACTTTGAGAGAGTCTACTGCCGAATCAGCTCGGGACAAGGTCTACCCTCCAGGAATCAGCGCGTGCGCCAGCTCGATGAAGTCGCGGACCTCGATATCGGGCTGGAACCGCGACTCCTCGAACGGGAGGGAGTAGCGGTTGACGTACGCGCCGCGGAACCCGCAGGCCCGCGCTCCCATGACGTCGAACGAGTGTGCCGCAACCATCATGATCTCCTGCGGCTCACAATCAAGGTCCCGCGCCGCGGTGCGGTAGACCGCCGGATGCGGCTTGAAGGCCCCGGCGCGGTCGACGGAGATTATAGCGTCGAAGTCGGCTTCGATCCTCTCTTTGGCCAGGCGCTCCAGGTACCACTCGTCGCCGTTGGACAAGGCGACCAGCCGGTACCGCTTACCCAGGAGCGCGAGTCCCTCCTCGGCGTCGTCGAACGGACTGAGCTCACGCCAGACCTGCATGAACTCGTCCACCTCGCCGGGCGTGAACGCGACCCCCTGGTCGCGGAGGCAGTAGACCAGGGCGCGGCGACACGTCTCGAGGTAACCCGAGTGGCCAAGCATCAACAGCGAGTCCTGGTACTGCTCGATGCGCTGTCGGGCCCGCCACTGCTCCCAGAACGCAGCGCCGTCGACGGAGGCGCCCCTCGCGGTCAGAAACCGGCCTGTTGGGGGGACCAGGCTCCCCGAGAGGTCCAGCACCGTGCCGAAGATGTCGAACGCGAGCGTGGTCACTCGACGGATTGGTCCGGTCGAAGATGGGTGCGTCTGTTGAGAGTCTGAGGAATGGGACAAGGATGTCAGTCTACCAAAAGTGATCGAGCAGAGGGCCATCTAACTCTGCCCGGGGCGTCAGATCCCTCGGGATGTGCCGTGCCACTTGTTGGCCCTGTAGGCTGGTACGGTTGCTCCGACCCTGGGGCCTTGATACGCTCGTTCCCATGAGAAGTGTCTTTGCCTTGATCTTAGTCGTCGCTACGATGGTCTCGATGTCCATCGTGTGTGGGGCCTCGCCGGATTCGCCCGACGCCGGCGAGGTGGAGCCCCGCGCCACCGGTAACGCGTCGGAAGCACCGGCGGCGCGAGTGACAGAACAGACGGACGGTGGAGGGCCGGGCGCGCCACCGGCCGCACCGGAAGCCCCCAAGCCGAAATTCGCCGGGTTCGACTTCGAGCTGAGGGAGGGCGCGTTCTGGGAATACCGCTGGGAAGTGCAGAGCAGCTACTCCGCCGCGCGGGGCTCAAGCCGGGACAGCGACTCGGGAACGTTCCGGGTGACGCTAGGGCCGGGAAAAGAGATCGAGGGAGTTGCGGCCTACGAGGTCAACGTAACGGGAAAGCATCAGGTCGACGACAAGGACCGGAGCTTTGCGCCGCGATGGCGTTATGTCGGGGCGGCCGACGGCAAACTAGTGGTGTCCCGGGACGGTGAGAGACTGGTCGTCTTGTTCGACGCGATTGCGGGGCAGTGGCCTGGGAGCGGCTTCTTCACGACGAGGATGAAAGCTGAAACGCTATACGAGGCGCAGAACAGCAGGATCACCGAACCGATGACCGACTGGCCTGGCGTCAAGGCCGGTGCTGCCGTGGCTGCGAGCCACTCAACGAACAAGGCCCAGTGCAAGAGCTATGGCGCCGTTGGAACGATATGCGGCAACGAGTCCCTCGCCTATAACGAACGGGAGCTCTACCGAGCGGGGATCGGCCCCGTCGCCTATTCTTACCGATTTAGCATGAGCCAAGGCTCCGGGATGAGTTCCTGGTCATCCTCCGCCACGGAACACCTCGCGCTCGTTGCGTCATCGTTGCGCGGTGACGTAGCCATATCCGGGCCCGGTCCAGATCGTCCGATCAGGGTGAGACCGACGCCGGGGCCTAGGACAGTGACGCCGCGGATTTTCCGGACGCCTGCGCCGCGCCCCACGGCGGTCGTAACGCCCGCTCCCTCGCAGCAGGTCACCCAAGAACCAGCGTCAGGTCTCATCGCGTTCTCGTCGAAACGTGACGGCAATCAGGAGATCTACGTCGTGAACGCGGATGGGACGGGCCTGACGAGACTGACGGCGAACGCGGTGAACGATTACTCGCCCGCATTCTCGCCCGACGGGACCAAGATCGCCTTCATCTCTCATCCCGTTAACGACAACGATGCCATTAAAGACAGCGAGATATTCGTGATGACCACCCGTGGCGCCAACCAGACGAACCTGACCAACAGCGAGTTCTACGATACCGCGCCCGCCTGGTCGCCGGACGGCTCGAAGATCGCGTTCACCTCGAATCGCGAGGCAGGGTTCAACGTTTATGTCATGAACGGCGATGGCTCAGCCCAGAAGCGGCTCACGGTGAATGATGGATCGGAGAACACGGCGCCTTCCTGGGCGCCCGATGGCGCCAAGATCGCATTCATCTCGTTCCAGGGCAATTCCGACGTGTTCTTGATCGATCCCAGCGGCTCCGGAGAGAAGAGGCTTACGAGCAGCGGCGGCGACGATTTCACCCCATCATGGTCGCCGGACGGGACCAGAATCGCATTCACCTCGTTCCGCGACGGAAACGCGGAGATCTATGTCATCAACGCCGATGGCTCGGGAGCGACCAGGCTGACCAACGACCCCGAGCCGGACTGGTCCCCATCCTGGTCGCCGGACGGGGCGTGGATCGCCTTCGAGTCGGGGCGTGACGGCAACCGCGATATCTACGTGATGCGTGCGGACGGCTCCGAGGTTACCAGGCTGACCAACGACCCTGCATGGGATACAGCGCCCTCGTGGTCACCCATACGACCCTAGACGGGGAATCGTAGGGGCGCTGCTTGCCGCGCCCGCCTTGGTGTCCGCACGAGTGCACCTCGGGCACTTACAGCGCGACCCTACGCGGCGGCACGCGGCGGCGCTCATGGGCGACTATCTCGTCGATCTCGCGGACCGCGTCTTTCACCTGGTCCCGGTGGTTGACCACCGTGTAGTCGAAGCTGGGCGCCGTGGCCATCTCCGCCTCGGCGGTGCTCAGCCTGAGCTGCACGACCTCGGGCGAGTCGGTCAAACGCAGGCTAAGGCGGCGGGACAGCTCCTCCATCGAGGGCGGCGCCAGGAATATGAACACTGCGTCCGGCGCGATGCGCCTGATGTTGGCCACGCCCTGAACGTCGGTCTTGACCAGCACGTCCACGCCGTGAGACAGCGCCTCGGCGACCTGTGATCTCGGAACGCCGTACAGGTGACCGTAGACCTCCGCCCACTCGAGCAGCTCGCCGCGCTCTATCATCCCGCGGAAGGCTGCTTCGGCGAGGAAGATGTAGTCGGCGCCCTCGCGCTCGTTGGCCCTTTTCGGGCGGGTAGTGGCCGTAACCGTGTAGTGATATGGCCTACCCTCGTCCCTCATATGTGAGAAGACGGCGTCCTTGCCCACTCCCGATGGTCCCGACATGACAACCAGCAGCGGGGGCGGCTGTTCCTGTGCCTCGGGCTCGCTGCTCATAGGTCCGGCCGTATGGTCACTTCGCCAAGGACTCGAGCGTATTCCAGAAATCGGGGTACGAGACGCTGGCCGCGTCGGCCCCTTCGACGACGGTATCGCCCTCCGCCATGAGTCCCGCGATGGCCATGGCGATGGCGATGCGGTGGTCCCCGTGGCTGCGGACCTCGGCGCCTCTGAGGGCGCCGCCCCCATGCACAACCATGCCGTCGGGGCGCTCCCGTACCCTGGCCCCCAGCCGGGTCAGCGCTTCGACGGTCGCGCTGATGCGGTCGGACTCCTTGACGCGGAGCTCGGCGGCGTCTCTGATAACGGTCGTGCCGCGAGCGAAGCACGCGGCGACTGCCAGGACGGGGAGTTCGTCTATCACCGTAGGAATTACCTCGCCGCCAATCTCCGTGGCGACCAGGTCGCTGGATTCCGCAACGATATCGGCGACGGGCTCTCCTTCTTCTTCCTGGACATTCTCGAAGCGGACGCGAGCGCCCATGGCTCGGAGCACCTCTATGACGCCGGTGCGCGTAGGGTTTACACCCACGCCCGGCAGGCGGATTTTGGCGTTGGGATGAGAGCACGCCGCGGCGATCCAGAAGGCGGCGGCGCTAACGTCGCCAGGGACGCGAACGTTCGTTGACTTCAGCTCGGACGGTTGGATGGAGAGGCGGAGGCCATCGGTCTTCAGCCTGGCGCCCATAGCCGTCAGCATGCGTTCCGTGTGGTCCCGCGATGCGGCAGGCTGCTCTAGGACCGTCTCGCCATCTGCGTACAGGCCGGCGATAAGTACACTGGACTTGAGCTGGGCGCTGGCCACCGGCATGGTGTAGTGAATGGCGCTCAGGTCTCCGCCGCGAATCGCCAGCGGCGCCAGCGTATCCCCTTCGCGGCCCATGATGCTCGCTCCCATCTGGGTGAGGGGCTGGACGATCCTGCCCATCGGCCGAGAGCGCAAGGAATCGTCCCCGGTCAGGACGCTCAGGAACGGCTGTCCGGCCGAGAGGCCGGCCACGAGCCTCATGGTAGTCCCGCTGTTGCCCGCGTCGAGCGCCTCTGCCGGCTCGCTCAAGCCGCTGATGCCTTTTCCGTGGACCTCGAAGCACTCGTCAGCCTGGCTGATTGGGCAAGAGGAGTGCTCCGTGATCTCAGCGCCGAGACCGCGAAGGCAGCGCAACATCGAGACGCGGTCGTCTCCGACGCAGAAGTTGGAAACGTGCGCCGTCCCATGGGCTATGGAGTTGAGCAGAGCGGCGCGGTGTGAGACGGACTTGTCGCCCGGGACGATGACCGTACCCTCTAGGTGGCTGGCAGGATGTACGAGTTTATTCATATGCGAAGAGCGCCCAGCGCCCACTCAGCAGGCCGCCAAGGTCATCCAAATCCTTCTTACGTGCCGGCTCCCGTACCATCGTTGCCCCTTCCCTCAGCAGGGGATTTGCACTGAACACGCAATGCATACCCCGTGGTCGGACAGGCCTTTCCTGACCAGAGCTGAAGGGCTCAATACGAACGTAGCTTCAAAACTCACCGTTCGTCACTTCGGCGGGCTAAGTGCAGGCTCTGAGCGTCTCGAAGGACAGCATCACTTAGGCCACATCTCTCGTGCAAAGCCCACAGCATGGCAGATTAGGTCGGCGGAGAGTTCTTCCCATGGTACTTCCACGGCGGCCGATTCCTCAGCTCGGAAAAGCGCTTGTATCGCTCTACCAGGCGGCTTCCCAGCACCATCGAAGCCATCGACTCGCCCGGGGTCGGAAGCTCGGCACGTGAGCCTTCGGGTGCGCCTTCTATCCACCTGGCCCGATGCTCCCAGGCCCGCACAAGGGCGTCACGCAGCTCGTTGGAATCTCCGCCTATCATCTCCTTGAGGGTGCTAAGCTCCGCGATCATCGAATCGATCGATCGAGCGATTACCGCGTGGTTGGTCGCGGACGACTCGGCGAGCGATTGCGGGTCGCCGGCCGCCAGGGCCGACATTTGGAAGAACTCGGACCCCGCAATGCGTGACATCTCTTCCCAACCGGGGTCGCCGGCCAGCGCATTGACCAGCGCTGCGGAGAGCAGCTGAGGGACGTGGGCCACCGCAGCCGTAAAGGAATCGTGCTCCTGGGCGTCGATGAAGAGCGGCGCCGCGCCCAGAATCTCGACCATGCCCACTACGGCCTTGACCGCCTCAGGGGTCGCCGTCTCGGCGGGTATCACGCAGTAGCTGGTCCCGTCGAACACCGTCCCATCCGCGTCCTCCATCGAGTCCAGGGCTCGCCACGGAAGGGGGCGGCCACCGACGAAGCTCGCCTGTGGGGTCAAGAAATTTGCCGCCCACTCCATCATTCGGACCTTGTCCGTGCCGGTGTCGGTTAGCACGCATCCATCGGCCAGGACCGGTCCGATGGCCCGTAGCAGCTCTTCGAGATCGGGCGTCGACGAGTCGACGACCACAAACTGCGCGCCGTCCAGCGCCTCCCGAAGATTGCTGTACCGCTGGTCTATTGCGCCCATCTCGGAGGCCGTGGTAAGCGCCTTCTTGTCACCGTCAGCGCCCACAACCTCCGTGTCGGGCATTTCCGCGCGCTTCAGGCCGAGCCCGATCGAAACGCCGACGGGCCCCATGCCTATGATGGTGATGCGGTCCATGCTGAGCTCCTGTGCTCGGCCACTGGTCGTTGCTAGGGTGGCCGGTAGCGTCAAACTAGGACCTATGTTATCAGCCCTTCATCGAGGCATGCCCGACCAAAAAACATAGGGTTAATGAGGCGCGCCGATCACAGGACGAGGCTGGTCAGAACGTCGAGTATGGCGCGGATTACACGTCCAAGGATGTTTACGCCAAATAGAAAGTCCAACATGATGAGCAGAAAGAGAGGCGTGGGCCCGAACCGCTCCAACTTTCCGAACTCGTAAGCGGCCTCCCTGGGAAGGACGCCCAGGGCGACCTTGTACCCGTCTAGGGGTACCAGCGGGATCAGGTTAAAGGCTGCCAGCAACAGGTTGAGGAGTACGAAGATACTGACAGCGTAAGCTGCGATATTTCCAACGTCGCCCGAGAAGGACTGCCCCGCCAGCCCGCCGCCGAACAGTCCCGCTCTGAGGGGCAGCGCGGCCACCGTGGCGACCAGGATATTCGAGAGCGGTCCGGCCAACGAAACGACCGCCATGCCCGTCTTTGCCCCTACGCGTAGACGTTCCGGATTGACGGGCGTGGGTTTCCCCCAGCCGATCCCCGCTATAAAGATCAGGACAGTGCCCAGGGGGTCAAGGTGGCGCAGCGGGTTCAGGGACAGCCGACCGAGGTTCCGTGCCGTGGGGTCGCCTTGAAGGTAGGCTGTAAGCGCGTGGCTGAACTCGTGCACCGTGATGGCCACTACCAGCGCGAAGACCAGCGATCCCAAGATGACCAGCCCGTTGAGGGGGTCGTTCTGAATTTCGCCTATTATGTCGAAGAGCACGTGTGTCTCGGGGCGCGCGTCGTATTATCTCGCGTCTGATTAATTTAACACGTGCGACCGTAGGGCATTAGCATCCCACCAGGATACTAACTCGGGCGAATACTGGGTGGCAGCTTGTGCGCTCGGGTCATCGTAACGCCGGATCACCTCGCCCCGGGCTGCGGATCCAACGATAACCAGACCATCGACAATCTGCTGACGTGAGAGCTTGTCTACTACTTGCTCCAATGTCATCGGGTTGGTCGAGCCGCTGTAGTCTGCCATACTCTTTCCGTTCCTTCGAGGTGCTTGCAGGGCTAGCTTCCGACCCCCGCTTGTCTAATAGCCACGATTCTTAGCGAATGTGTTCGTGAGAAGTACCGTCACACGGGACATCGACGTGGAGCCGAGAGGGGGGTTAGTCCAACCGGTGATGAGGTCCAGCGCGGCCGAGAAATGGCCGAAACTAGAAGCGGGGCGGTTCCGGAACCGCCCCGCTTGACTTGAGCTTGGTTAAGAGTTAGTGGCCGCCGCAGCCACACCCGCCTCCGCCTCCACCACAACCGCCGCCGCCGGCGCCGCAGGCGCAGCCCCCGCCCCCGCCTTCCGGCATGAAGTTGGGGTTGCTGATGACGAATCCGCTCCGCATCAGCCCTTCGACGTAGTCGATCTGCGCACCTTCTACCATGGAGGCGCTTTCGGAGTCGACCAGCACCTTGATCTTCTCGGCATCGATGACCAGGTCGCTTTCCTTAGCTTCCTTTTCAACGCCTAACATATACTGAAAGCCGCCGTTATGGCCGGGCATCACCATGACACGGAGCATCGAGTCCTCTTCTCCTTGCTCCGTGAGTGTCTGATGCAGCTTATCGGCAGCGAGCGGGGTTACTTCTATCAGCTTCGTTGTCGTCACTGATGCACCTCCAGTGGGGGCGACTGCTTTTCTTGCAACTTAGTAAGTTTAGTCGAGTTCGATACTATCACGCAGCTATGGGGCAGTCAAGGCGATAACGGCTGTCTCAGGTTGACGGCGCCTACAGCGCAGCGTATACTTTAGCTACGGCCACGAGCCGTGACGGATGTCGCATAAAAAGGCTTGGTTGTAACAACATAGTCCCCTGGTGGTTTTAGCGAGGCGGCCCCACCCGTTCCCATCCCGAACACGGAAGTGAAACGCCTCAGCGCCCACGATACTGCATCCGCGAGGGTGTGGGAAAATAGGTCACTGCCAGGGGACTTTGTTTTTGGACGGATTCCACGAACGTGACCGTCCACGTGCTTGAAAGCCCCCCGTCGCCCTGACGTATCATTCCCTCTAGCGCCATCTTTGCTGGCGGACCACCGGCCTCATATCCCGGCGGGAGAAAGGGTGTCCTTCTATTCCGGAAATGGAGTTATGCTACAATCACTCGACCTTGCAGCAGGCTGTGTCGGCCAAGTCGCACCGCTACTTCTGGACTGCACATGAGCGCTGGCACTCTTTACACCCCGACCCAGCCACACCTATAATTAGTCTAATCGCTCAAAAAGAGACAAAGGACGCACGAAGGTGGTATTTGACGTGAGTGCTACGAGCCAGGACGCCGGCGAAGTCCAAAACATGGGTGATCTGCTGGATTCGATCCAGCCGCTGAAACCCCTCCGACGCGGAGATGTCGTTGACGGCGTCGTGATGCGGTCGGACTCCGAAGGCGCGCTTATCAATATCGGACACAAAGCGGAGGGGCGGGTGCCTCTCGGCGAGATGAAGACTGTCGAACGGGAGGGACAGGCACCGCTAAAGATTGGAGACGAGGTCGTCGCGTTCGTCGTGAGGGGCGAGACCGCCGAAGAGGCGGCCATTTTGTCCATTGATAGGGCGGTTGGCGAGCAGGGGTGGCGGACGCTGGCGAAAGCGATGGAGTCCGGTGAGCGGGTGACGGGGACCGTACTCGGTTTCAACCGGGGTGGCGCCATAGTTGAGGCAGAGGGTGTCCAGTGCTTTGTCCCGATGTCGCAGCTCGTTACCATCTCGCGGGACAACTTCAGGGAGTTCCGCCGCCAGGCCACGCAGTCTCCAGCGTCGGACAGCTCGGCGGATGATGGCGTAAGAGCCCCGGAGGCTGGGCCAGGAGAAGCGGAAGACAAAGCCACCGAAGCCGCAGAGACGGAAGCCACAGGCGCCGAGACCGCAGAGACGAAAGCCGTAGGCGCCGAGACCACAGAGACGGAAGCCACAGACACTGAGGTCGCAGAGACGGAAGCCTCAGACGCTGAGACCGCAGAGACGGAAGCGGAAGGCCCTGAGGCCGCAGAGGCGGAAGCCACAGGCACCCAAGCCGTAGAGACGGAAGCCGGAGGCGCCGAGGTCGCAGAGACGGAAGCTGAAGGCACCGAGGCCGCGGAAGCTGAGTCCGGCGAGGTAGAGACCGCAGCCGCAGAGGCCGAAGACTCAGAGGCAGAGTCCGGCGAGGCCGAACCCGCAACGGCAGAAGCCGCCGAGGCTGAACCTGTCGAGGCTGAACCCGCGACGACAGATGCGGCCCAGACCGAGGAGAAGGTCGCGGAGCAGCCTTCCGACATCGGTAAGGAGCTGGAGCTGAAGGTACTGGAGGTCAACCGGAGCCGCAACCGTGCGATCCTCTCCGAGCGCAGCGCGATACAGGAACAGCGAGAAGAGAGAAAGGCCAAGCTGATTCAGGAGCTCACCGAGGGAGAGGTGAGGACTGGAACGGTTACGGGCATAAGCAGCTTCGGCGCCTTTGTGGACCTGGGTGGAGCCGACGGTCTCGTTCACATCTCGGAGTTGTCATGGAATCCGGTACGCTCTCCGGAGGAGGTAGTCCGGACCGGACAGGAGGTGCAGGTCTACGTCCTCAGGGTGGATGCAGAGAACAACAAGATCGCGCTCAGCCTTAAGCGTCTGCAACGCGAGCCCTGGGAGACGATAGCCGACGAGCTCGAGGTCGGCGAGATAGTTGATGCGACGGTGACCAAGCTCACGGACTTTGGCGCGTTCGCCAAACTCGAAGGCTCAGTTGAAGGACTCATACACATCTCGGAGATGAGCTCCTCGGTGATCAGCCACCCGAGGGAAGTAGTCCGCGAGGGGGACGAGGTGAGACTGAAGGTGCTCAGGATCGAACCTGAGCGTCGCCGGCTCGGCTTGAGTCTTAGACAGGCTCTGGAGGTCGAAGGCGAGGCGTACTAGATGGCCAACACTCCGGCTAGGAGATCCAGCCATGTCTGAACGATTAGACAAGTTCTCGGAGAGCGCTCGCAGGGTCTTGTCCCTCGCCCATGAGGAGGCCCAGCGGTTTAACCATAACTATATCGGTACCGAGCATATATTGCTTGGGCTCGTTCGGGAGACCGATGGCACCGCGGCCAAGATTCTGTCCAATCTTGGCGTGGAGCTGAACAAGGTCAGGTCCGCAATCGAGTTCATTATCGGTCGCGGGGAAAAGCCGGTGACGGGAGAGACCGGGCTGACGCCTCGCACCAAGAGGGTCGTCGAGCTTGCCGTGGACGAGGCTCGGCGGCTTAACCATCATCATATCTCGACTGAGCACCTCCTGATTGGCCTCATGCGTGAAGGGGAGGGCGTGGCCGCCGGCGTCCTCGAGAGCCTCGGGGTGAACCTGGACAAGGTCCGTGCGGAGGCGGCAAGGGTCCTCAACCAGGGACAGCAGGCCCAGGCAGCCGGAGGGCGCACGGGTACACGGACACCGACGCTGGACCAGCTTGGGATCGACCTCACCAGCGCCGCGCGCGCCGGCAAACTTGACCCCACCGTGGGCCGCGAGCAGGAGATACAGCGAGTCACTCAGATTCTCAGCCGCAGGACCAAGAACAACCCGGTGCTCGTCGGCGAGCCCGGTGTGGGCAAGACGGCGATCGTCGAGGCGCTGGCCCAGCGTATCGCCAACAACGACGTGCCAAGCACACTGCAGGGCCGAAGGCTCGTGACCTTGGACATGGGGGCCCTCGTCGCGGGCACTAAGTACCGCGGCGAGTTCGAGGAGCGGCTCAAGAAGGTCGTAGAGGAGATACGAAGCTCTGGTAACTGCGTGCTTTTCATCGATGAGATCCACACGATGGTTGGCGCGGGCGCAGCGGAGGGGGCTGTGGACGCTGCGAATATCCTCAAGCCCTCACTGGCCCGCGGAGAGCTGCAGACGATCGGCGCAACGACGCTCGACGACTACAGGAAATATGTCGAGAGGGACCCCGCCCTCGAAAGGCGCTTCCAGCCGGTGACGGTGGAGGAGCCAACCGTAGAGGAGACCGTAGAGATACTGAAGGGTGTCAAGGGCCGTTATGAGGAGCACCACGAGCTCGAGATCAGCGATGACGCGGTGCAGGCCGCAGCGACTCTCGCGGCCCGGTTCATCCCTGACCGGTTCATGCCCGACAAGGCCATCGACCTCATCGATGAGGCTGCTTCCCGTGTCCGCATCAACTTCAGCACGGCGCCGCTTTCGGTTAGCGAGGTGACAAAGGGGCTTGAGAGCGTCCGTCACGAAAAGGACGAGGCTATTTCGGCGCGCCAGTATGAGATGGCCGCTGAACTCAGAGACCGTGAGGCGAAGCTCTCGGAGAAGCTCACTCTACTTGAGGGCGAGTGGCAAGAGGAGCGCGGCGACGAGAAGCCGCGGGTCACCCAGAACGACATCGAGGAAGTGGTGAGCATGTGGACGGGTATACCTGTTACCCGGCTGTCTCAGACCGAGACAGACCGCCTGATCCATATGGAGGATGAGCTCCACAATCAAGTAGTGGGGCAGGACGAGGCCATCACGATCGTTTCCAAGGCGGTGCGGCGGGCCCGCGCTGGAATCAAGGACCCGAAGAGGCCCGTTGGCGCCTTCATCTTCTCCGGGCCGACCGGCGTAGGTAAGACCTATCTCGTCAAGAAGCTCGCGGAGTTCATGTTCGGCAGCGAGGATGCCGTCGTCCGCATCGACATGTCTGAGTTCATGGAGAGACACTCCGTGGCGAGACTCGTGGGTGCGCCTCCCGGATACATCGGATACGACGAGGGTGGTCAGCTTACGGAGGCGGTTAGGCGCAAGTCCTATTGCGTCATCCTCCTCGACGAGATCGAGAAGGCGCACCCCGAGGTCTTCAACATCCTGCTACAGATATTCGACGACGGCCATTTGACCGACGCCAAGGGTAGAAAGGTGGACTTCCGCAACGCCATAGTAGTGATGACGAGCAACATCGGCTCAGACCTCATCCGTCAGGACAGGACTCTCGGATTCACTATGAATGCGGAAGGCGACTCAGGCGCACGAGCGATCTACGAGCGCATGAAGAACAACGTACTGGACGAGATCAAGCGCTTCTTTCGACCGGAGTTCCTGAACAGGATTGATGGCACCGTGGTGTTCCACGCGCTCAGCCGCGAGCAGATGAACGAGGTCGTAGAGATAGACATCAAGGAGGTCGCCTCGGGTCTTCTCGAGAAGGGAATTAACCTCGAGGTCACCGATGCTGCGAAGGTGTGGATGGCGGATAAGGGTTACGACCCGTTGTTCGGAGCCCGCCCGCTTCGTCGAGTGATCCAGGACAGCGTAGAAGACAAGCTGTCCGACGCGATACTGAACGGCAAATTGAACCCCGGCGACACCGCCGTAGTCGACATATCCGACGACGAGACGACCGTCACTGCGGAGTCGCCGTTCCCGGTGGCATCCGCCTAAGGGCAGTCGGACCCGAGACCTCGGGTCGACTGACCCAGTAGAGACCGAAGCTTTGTCCGGGGTCCCAGACAGACATCTGGGGCCCCGGACTCTTTTTCCCCTCCCTGAGCATCCCAACAGCTATAGGCTGGCCTGCGTGCCGTGGTGCGCCAACACTTGCTAGAATAGTGGCGCGAGAATCGATCACAGACTAGGTTTACCGTATGTCACTCTTCGTCGCGATTCTCATGGCCACGAAGAATCTAAGGCCGCTGGCGCCAAGGGTTAGACCCCTCGTCCCGTGGCGGCACTTGGGGTGGCAGGACGTGGGCAACAATCTCGCCGCAATGGAGGCCGAGGAGCAGCTCGTGTCGTTCCGAGCCCAGCGAGGAATCTAGGGCCATGGCAGCAAAGTGTCGACACGGAACGGAGCCGCCGGCGCTCTTAGACCCTTCGCCCCATGGCGAGGCTCAGGGCGACAGGACTTGGGCGATGACTTCAATAACACCACTGCAGGAACGAGCCCACGCACCCGCCCATGGGGCAGTTCAACCTTCGACCCAGGACACTTGTTAGGAATGGCCAAGACGACCGGTAGAAGCGTATTCGTCTGCGAGCGCTGCGGGAACGAGAGCCCGAAGTGGGAGGGGAAATGTCCCTCCTGCGGCGAGTGGAACACGTTATTCGAGCATCGGGCCGATGTGCGGGGAGACCGTGGCCGTTCATGGTCGACAAGCTGGAACACCCCCGTTCAGGAGCTGTCCGAGGTGTCGGTCGATGAGCAGCCGCGGCTCGAGGTCTCATCGGCCGAGGTGAATCGCGTGCTGGGAGGCGGGATCGTGCCCGGGTCGGTGGTTCTCCTCGCCGGTGAGCCGGGAATAGGGAAGTCGACTCTGCTCTTGAGACTGGCCGCCGACATCGCCTCGACCGCGGGGCAGGCGCTGTACGTCGCCGGGGAGGAGTCCGCCGCTCAGGTGAGGATGCGGGCCGACCGGCTGGGCATAGACGGCAAGAGGATGCTCCTGCTTCAGGCTACGGCCCTGGACGAGGTGATGGGCCAGCTGGAGGAAGTCAAACCGGCGTTTGTCCTGGTCGACTCTATCCAGACCATCCACGACGACACCCTCACCTCTACCGCCGGGAGCGTTGGCCAAATTAGGGAGTGCGCCCGCGTCCTGATGACGTGGGCCAAGTCTCAGGGCGTGCCGATGTTTCTGACGGGCCACGTGACCAAAGAGGGGGATATCGCCGGGCCAAGGATACTCGAGCACATGGTGGACGTGGTCTTGTACATGGAGGGCGACCCAATAAGCTCCTGGCGCCTTCTCCGAGGAGTCAAGAACAGGTTCGGTTCTACCAACGAGGTTGGCGTCCTGGAGATGGGTGAGCTAGGGCTGACGGACGTTGCGGACCCGTCGCAGGAGTTCCTCTCGCAGCGCAGCGAGGGGGCGGTGGGCTCCGTGGTGGTCCCGACGCTCGAGGGCACCAGGCCGCTCCTGGTTGAGGTCCAGGCCCTGACCAGCCCGTCGGTTCTACCCGCTCCGCGGCGAATTGCCACCGGCATCGAATTCAACCGCCTGCTGCTGGTGTGCGCCGTCCTAACGCGCAGGGCCGGACTATCGCTGGCGAACCAGGACGTCGTGGTCAACGTTACCGGCGGACTCAGAATCAGTGAGCCGGCGGCGGACCTGGGTGTTGCGGTCGCTATTGCGTCCAGTCTTCGCAACGCGCCGGTTGAGCCGCAGTTGGCCGCAATAGGAGAGGTCGGGCTGACCGGCGAGATCCGCCGCGTGGGGCAGCTCCCGCGGCGCATAGCCGAGGCGGCCCGTCTGGGGCTGAGGACGTGCCTGGTGCCGCCGGGGGTCGACGGGCGGCCCGGCGGCCCTGACGAGATGGTTGCCACGCCGGTTAGCACTATCAGGAGCGCCTTGCGGGCCGCGATCAAGTCCGGCGGCCGCGCGGCGGCCGACGAGGCAGACGACCTCTGGGCTCGGAGCGGTGAATAGGGAAGCCGGCCGACTCCACGAGCCGCCCGCCGGCGGATACTTCCTCAGGAGACCTTGACCTGAAGACTGCCTACTTCCAGTGTATCGGTGGCGCAAGTGGGGACATGGTCCTCGGCGCCCTTATCGATGCCGGGGTCCCGGTCGGCGAGCTAAGCGCCTCGTTGGCAACGCTTGGCGTGCATGGGTTTCAGCTGTCGGCCGAGCGCGGGCGGCGTGGAGGGCTCACTGGGACGCTGGCGTCCGTCACGATCGACGAGAGAGCCCGCCGATTTACGCGCGTCCATGATCTCCTGGAGGTGGTCAGAAGCTCGTCGCTGCCGCCCCGGGTGGTGGAGGGCGCGGTCCGCGTCTTTCGCCGTCTTGAGGAAGCCGAGGCGGCCGCGCACGGCGTCTCATCCGAGGAGGTCGAGCTACACGAGCTGGGCAGCGTCGACACCCTGGTGGATGTCGTTGGAGCCCTGTTGGGTCTCGACGCGCTGGGTGTTGAGCGAGTTTACGCGTCGCCGCTGCCCTCGGGTTCAGGGACCGTCGACAGTGAGCACGGCATGTTGCCGGTCCCGGCGCCAGTAACCGCGCATCTGCTGGCTGCGGCGAGGGCTCCGGTGATCGCCCCGCCAGCCGGCTCCGGAGACGCCGGCGAGATGGTCACCCCCACCGGCGCCGCCCTCATCACCACCCTGGCGACGTTTGAGCAACCCCCAATGAACCTGGAACGTATCGGATACGGCCTCGGGACGCGAGACTCGCCCCACTACCCAAATGCGCTAGGGCTCTGGGTAGGAGAGACAACGGGGCCCACGCAGACTACTGAGATCACGCTGATCGAGACGAATATCGACGACATGAGCGCCGAGGTGCTGGGGTTCGTCCAGGAGCGGCTGTTCGCCATCGGCGCTCGCGACGTGTGGTTCACCCCTATCCAGATGAAGAAGGGCCGCCCGGGGACGATGCTGAGCGCGCTCGTGCCCAACGACCTCGAACGCGAGGCGGCTGAGCTGGTCCTGCGCGAGACCACAACCCTGGGGGTCCGAGTGCGGCCCGCACGGCGCTACGAGGCGGAGCGGGAGACCGTCGAGGTCGCGACCAGCCTTGGCTCAGCCAGGGTCAAGGTCAAACGGCTGGAGGGTGCCATCGTCGCCGTCTCCCCCGAGTACGAGGACTGCCGCAAGATAGCGCTCGAGCGTGGCATCCCGCTCCAGGACGTGCTCAGGACCGTGCAGAACGAGGCATCTGAGGAGCTAGGGTAGGGAGATGGACCGCACGGCTTGTACGGGGGCTCGGGCCCTGCACGTCGCCGTTGACGGCGTAAAAACCTGAGGACTGCCCGCTTGTTTGTCGGCCCGCGTCTATACGTTTCCCATGCTACAATGAACCCGTATGAGCGTTCCGCTGATTCACTCCGAAGACCGCTGGTATGACCTCCTCTAACAAGCTGATATACATGGACCACGCCGCCACCACCCCCGTGCGGGAGGAGGTGTTCGAGGCGATGCGTCCGCACTTCAGCCAGAGCTTCGGCAACCCGTCCAGTATCTACACCCTTGCGCAGGAAGCCCATAAGGCCCTGGACGACGCGCGAGACACCGTCGCTCGTGTCCTCGGCGCGCGACGGAGCGAGGTGGTGTTCACCTCGGGGGGTACCGAGTCCGATAACGCCGCGATCAAGGGCGCGGCCCACGCGCTGCGCGATCAGGGCAACCACATCGTCACATCGGCCATCGAGCACCACGCCGTCTTGCACACATGCGACCAGCTCGAAGGCCTCGGGTTCGACGTGACCTACCTGCCGGTGGACCGGTATGGGCTGGTCGACCCTCAGGATGTCCTAAGCGCCATCGGTGAGCGGACCACCGTCGTCAGCGTCATGCTCGCCAACAACGAGATCGGCACCATCGAGCCGGTGGCCGAGATCGCTGAAGTGGTCAAGGAGGAAGCGCGACGGCGGGGCAAGACCATCGTCGTTCACACCGACGCTGTGCAGGCGGCGGGACTCGTCGAACTGGACGTGCGAGAGCTCGGCGTCGACATGCTGAGCCTGTCCGCACACAAGTTCCACGGCCCAAAGGGCGTCGGCGCACTGTATATCAGAAGGGGCACACCCTTTGAGCCGCAGCAGATGGGCGGCGGCCAGGAACGGCAGCGCCGCTCCGGTACCGAGAACGTGCCAGGCGTCGTCGGTATGGCGGAGGCGCTGAGACTCGCTGCCGAGGAGCGCGAGGGCCTGGTGGTGCACTGCCGACGCCTACGGGAAAAAATTGTCTCGACCATCGAAGAGAGGGTGGAGGGGGCGCGTCTGAACGGCCACCCGACGACACGGCTTGCCAACAACGTCAACTTCTCCTTCGAGGCCGTGGAAGGAGAGCCGATTCTGTTGGGCTTGGACTTCGCCGGGGTATGCGCGTCCAGCGGTAGCGCGTGCTCGTCGGCATCGCTCGAGCCGTCGCACGTATTAACCGCGATAGGGCTCTCGCCGGAGACCGCTCAGGGTAGCCTTCGGATCACGCTGGGCGCCGTTAATACCGATAGTGAGGTCGACTACGTACTCGAAACGCTGATCGGGCTCGTGGAGCGACTGCGAGCCATGCCCTCGCTATCGGCGGTGACGTGACGCATTCGCGGGCCGCGCGGAGGAACCCGGGGCTCCGAGGGCGCATCTAACATGTATACGGAGCCGTAGCAAGGGCTCCAATAATAGTGGAGGCGATATGAGTCATCCGATCAAGATTACCGACGACACCTTCGACGAGGAGGTGATCAAGTCAGACGTCCCCGTCATGGTGGACTTCTGGGCGGGCTGGTGTGCGCCATGCAAGATAATCGCGCCTATCATGGAGGACCTCGCCGAGGAGTATGACGGCAAGGTCAAGTTCGCCAAGATGGACGTCGACGATAACCCCAAGGTACCTATGACCTACGGCATCAGAGGTATCCCGACGCTGTTGATCTTCAACGGCGGCGTCTCGGTGGACCAGGTGGTCGGAGCCGTGCCGAAGCAGGTCCTCAAGCAGCGGCTGGAGAAGGCGATAGCCTAGGTTACCCGAAACGTCCCGGCGGAAGAGTCGGACCCGACCCGCCGCGACCTTGGTTGAAGACCTCGGAGCGGATGGGCTCCGGTGGGCCTTCGCGGACTGCATTGTCTGGCGAAATCGGCCTGCTGAGCGCTCATCCGCTTCGTTGCGTTGTAGACTGCGTTTCGCAGACTAGGCTAGACAGCCGTTCGCGCCTATTGGAGGGACGACGTGGTGTTCTCAAAGCCGAACGGTCGGTCAGCACCCAGCCGTGCTAAACTCCGCCGTGAGCCGAGTCTACAAGTGGGCCCGCCCGAGGAAGCTCAGCCTCCGCAGGCTAAGACATACCACGCTACGATCCTGTTGGCACCAGGCGTATATCCAACGGTGGTGAGCGAGCGGCTCGGGCACGGCTCGGACTCCAGGAGGAGGCCGCGATCAAGTTCGGCGGGGCCCTGAGCAGCAGCTAGATCGTGCGCATGACACCACCGTGATTGGATAAGATAGGACTCGGGAAGGATTCAATGCCCGGCAAGAAGAATGCAAAATACAGCGTGGGCGTTATCGGATGCGGCGTAGCCGCTACTGCCCGGGCGCGCGCCTTCGATCAGCACCCGATGTGCGAGGTGGTCGCCATCGCCGACACCGACCCCGAGAACCTGGAGGTGGGCTGCAAGCGTTTCGGCGTCCCGGGCTACTCGACCTACGATGAGATGTTCGCTAACGAGCAGATAGACATCGCAATGCCCGTGTTGCCGGTGCGGCCCAACGCCGACGCCGTTGTCGCCTCCGCCCGCGCGGGGGTCAAGGCGGTCTTCTGCGAGAAGCCGCTCACAGCCAGGCTGTCCGACGCTGACCGCATGGTGGAGGAGTGCCGCTCCCGTGGCGTGCACTTCGCCGCGGGCGAGGTGACCTCCAGCCACCCCGACTATCAAAAAGCATACGAGATGGCGGCCTCCGGCGAGCTAGGAGAGGTGAGCAGGATCAATCTCTACGAGGGCAACGACCAGGGCGGCTGCCACGGGCTAAACCTGGCACGCAAGTTCGCCGGCAAGGCCGAGGTCGATTTCGTGGTGGGTTGGGTCGAGGGCGACCCGGATAGCGACTACCAGGACGACCACGGCGAGGGGGAACCCTGGTTCGGAAAGATCGGGGGCTACATCCGGTTCGCCAACGGAATCGAGTGCTTCAGCAGCTACGGCGACGTCCGCTGGCGCGGGATAGAGGTCATTGGCTCCGATGGCGTCCTGCACAACCGGAACAATACCGGCCGCGGCTTGCGCATCTTGAAGGCCTCAAGACAAGACGCCCCTGGGGGCGTCACGCTCTCTGAGGTCGAGGGCGCTTTCCAGACCTTCGACCAGGGCGATCCTGGGTACGATGAGGAGGGGTGGCGCGAACCCGGTGAGGTCATGACGCATATCGTCCAGGCCATCGTCGACTCGCTGGAGACTGGCGCGGAGCTCAAGGTCACCACGGGGGCCGACTTGCGGCACGCCCTGGAAATAGCCATAGCATTGAGGGAGTCGCACCGCCGCGGCCACAGTGCCGTCAAGCTGCCCCTCGAAGACCGCAGCCTGGTCATGTACCCTGCGAAGATGCGGTGGAACTATAAGAAGGACCTCTTCGGCAGCGAGTGGTATAGGGACCAGCTGGCGCGGCAGAAGATCGATGGGTAGGTGGACTTTGCGTGGTTGGCAAGCCTAAGGTCGAGCGCACGACCACGAGGGCGCGGCTCTGGGCAGATGATTGTCAGTAGGAGCTTTACTTCGAGTCACCGAAGGCTAGCAAAATGTTTGCAAAACGGCATCGCAGGAGAGTTGCTTAAACCTCTCCACCCCTAAATAGACAGCGTGGGAGCGGATGGGCTCCGGTGGGCTTCGCGGACTTCAAATCCGTTGGCCCCGGCCCTTCGGTCGGGGCGGTGGGTTCGACTCCCTCTCGCTCCCGCCACCTGTACACAGGCGTGCAAAGACCCCTGGGCTATCGTGCCCAGGGGTCTTGTGTCGCGCCTGTCATAGTCTTTTCAAGCCCTAAGCGTCTTTCCTAGCAGCTTCCCGTCTGACCGCCTTTACGAACTCCTCGCCCGCGAGCTTCGTTGAGAACGCAACCCCATCCGCGTAAGCGACGATCTCGCTGTCCACGTATATAAGCCCTTCGTTGCCCGACCCATATGTCCCGTCCGGGTTCCGGCCCAGCGCCAACAGGTAATGGCTGCCTGGTTGCGGCAGTTGGACCGCGGCCAGCGTTACAACATCGCTCTGCTGACTCGAGTGACCGAACATGCGCAGCACGAGAGTGCCGCTGTCCTCAACATCGCCATCATTTTTTAGAACGCTCTCGACACGGACTTCGTAGTCTGTATACGGCGATCCACTTTCCTCGACAGGGATGTATGGTTTGCCGTCCTCTCCATATGCCCCGATCAACTTCTCGTCAAGCACGGCGCTGATGGTGCCCAGTACGATTATGTGGGACATCCGCACCAGGACCTCGATGCTCTCGGGCCGCGGTACCATCATGCTCGAAGAGACCGGCGATACGGGCTGAGCCCCAGGTGCTGGCGGCAGAGACACGCCCCCCGCGAACTGGGGTCCCATGGTCTTCTGGAGCGCATTGATGACATCACTGTCGCCCCCGACGTATATCACGATCAGCTTGCCAGCCTTGTAGAAATGCGGCGGTGCAACCCACCCGACCATACTCGTGCCAATTGAACTGCCATCCGCTGAAACAGTTTCCGCTACGGTGTCAGCTTCTTCCACACTGGAAAACTCGAACGCCTGGACGTCCTCACCAATCACGGTCAAGACCTGCCCCTGCGGTGCGAAGAAAGGCTGTGACACACTGCCCGCGGGATCAATCGCTGCTCCCTCCGCTTTCAGATTGTCCACCAGACTTACATAGTCTTTGACCGGTCCACCATGGGAAACGATGGGCTCAGTTGGGGTCGGCACCTCATCGCTGGGGGAAGTCGGTTCAGCTCCATTTCCACACGCTACGCCGATCACCGTCAATGCTGCCAGTCCGATGATTGCCGCGAATCCTTTAATTCCTATTGTCATTACTAACCCCTTTTTTGCCCTTCTTGGCATTTCCGATGATTGCTTGGACCTTGTATCACTGCTCTGTATATATAGACGGAGCCGAGCCTTGTCTTGTTCCATCAGCGACCGCGCGGCCCCTAATCGGCGGCGGCGGCGGGCGCGACCTGGTGTTCACGACTGCCTTCGATGCTAATCTTGGGCAGCCACTCCAACCAGCTTGGGAAGTACCAGTTCTTGTCGCCCAGCAACTCCATGCTCGCGGGCACCAGCACCATGCGAACGATGGTGGCATCGAGGATCACCGCGACCGCCAGACCGAAGCCCATCTGCTGGAACAAGGACAGGGGCCCGAGCGCGAAGCCACCGAAGACCGCGACCATGATCAGTGCGGCGCCGGTGATGATCGAAGCGGTGGAGTGCAGTCCATACACCACGGAACCTGAGTTGTCGTGGGTCTGGTCGTACCGCTCCTTGATCCGGCTCAGCAAGAAGACGTGGTAGTCCATCGAGAGCCCGAAGAGGATGGCGAAGAGGAAGAGGGGTATCCACGACTCGATGACCGGGACTTTCTGGAATCCGAACAGAGCGTTTCCCACTCCCTGCTGGAATACGAGCACCACCATACCGTAGGCGGCGCCGACCGATAGCAAGTTCATTACCACCGGCTTGAGCGGCACGACGATCGAGCGGAAGGCAACGAGCAGCAGGAGGAAGCTTGCCGCGAGCACCGCGGCCATGATCAGGGGCACGTACTGCCACACGACCGCGACAGAGTCTATGACGCTGGCTGTATCGCCGCCGACAAGGACCTCTGCGCTCACGCCGGCGAACGCTTCCGGGATGTAGTCGTCGCGCAGCCGCAGGACGCCGGCGATTGATTCGTCGCTCGACACATCACCCGCGATCGAGACGCTGATGTGCACCAGATCGCCGTTTGCGCTGACCGTCGACTCCGCGGTTCCGAAGAAGTCGTCGGCTGCGAGGGATACGGTCAGGTCTTCAATGGCGCGCTGCACCGCCATCGCTGACGTCCGGTGCGCGCACGACGATGTCGGCGTTGATGATGCCGTCCGAGAACTCCTCGATGATGGTGTCGAATGCATGACGTTCGTCGGTATCGTCCGGCATCATGCTGATCCCACTGGTACCAAGTTCCATCGTCGTTACCGGTGCGGTCAGGCCGATCAGGAGAGCCGACGTGACGACCACGCTGACCACCGGGTGAGCCGTCACGACGCGCGTGATCGCGCCCCAGAACGAGCCAGCGCTCTCCCGAGGGCGACGTCTGCCGATGATCGGTATGGTCAGCCAGTTCACGCGGTCGCCGAGCAGTCCGAGCAGGGCCGGGAGAAGAGTGAGCGCGGCGGCCACTGCCGCGACGACGACGGTGATCGCGCCGATGCCGAAGCTCTTGAACAGAATGTCGGGCATGATGAGCATGCCGGCGAGCGCGATGGCAACGGCGACGCCCGAGAAGAGCACGGTGCGGCTCGCCGTGGCGCCGGCCATGGTGATCGCATCGTAACGCTCAAGGCCGCGGTCACGCTCCTCGCGGAAGCGCTGCACGATCAAGAGCGAGTAATCGATGCCGACAGCTAGGCCGACCATCGTGGTCACGATGACGGTGAACGTGTTCAGCTCATTTATCTGGCTGATGATCGCGATGATCCCGACCGCCGTGAAAACGGCCACTATGGCGAGGACCAGAGGGATCAAGGCCGCCACCACGGCACCAAAGACACCCAGCATGATCACCAGCGCGGTGAGTATACCGATCACTTCGCCCTTCTTGAACGTCTCGGCGGCCATCTCCTGGAACAGACGCTCGACGCTCATGTGGCCGATCGTTGTAACGCGAAGGCCGGAGCTCTCGTTCGCTTCGCCAACCACTTTCAGGACGGAGTCGGCGGGCTCGAGTTCATCTCTCTGGCCGAGGGAGGTGGTGACCTTAATGAGTGCCTTACGGCCGTCGGAAGTGCGCAGGACATCCGCCCCATCCTGGTAGCTGGCCACGGCGTCCACTATCGGAAGTGCCCGCATCTCCGTGACTATCGAGCTGACGACGGATGCGAACAGCTCCTCGTCGACCGGTCCTTCGTTGGCCTCGACGAGCACGAACTCTTCGGCACGGGGCTCCTCGCCCGTCGCCGCCAGGATCATGGCACTGGCTCGCCGCGCGTCGGTGGTCTCAACGCCATCTTCGTCGGTGACGTTCAGACTCCCGGAGAGCATGAATGCCCCCACGAGAACGAGTAACCACACGCCGAGGGTCGGCCAGGGGTGCCGAGCGGCGAACCCCGCCACACGACCGGTAAACCCGGCGGAAGCGTCTCCGGCACGCGGGCCGCCTCCAGCTTCTACGCCTCCCGAAGTCCTGTTCCCGTATCTCCTCATTGCCTCAAGCATTGTCGGCCTCCTTCTGGATCAGTGTGGGACCGACAATACCGCCCGGCGTCATTGCTGGCGTCTCCCCGTGGGGGGAAATTGCAGTCCACTTTGGAGGGACAAGGCTCGCTGCGAAGTACCTCTCAGGAGGTACGCAGGGTGGGTTTCATGTCTCGGAGGCGACTCGTGCGAGGTGCACTAGGGAGGTACGAGGCCTATCGAATGACCGGAACGATCACCTTACCTGGGACCGACTTCTGGTCGTTTCACACAATACCTTGCGGCCGCCAAAGTAGGGCGCCTACCGCGTCATCCTGAGGAGTCCCCGACGAAGGATCTGGGGTGGAGGTTGCCCGTGTCTGGTCGCCACGCATTGTCCCCACCTCCCCGGACCCTTCACTTCGTTCAGGGAGACGAAACGGCCGCGGCGGGCAGCCGAGTCCGACTAATCAGGTACTCCATACCGACCGTTAGGCCCTCTTGGGGTCGACCATGCCTGCCTCGTAGGCGAAGATGACCGCCTGAGTGCGGTCGCGGAGGTCGAGCTTCGTGTAGATGCGTTTCACGTGGGTCTTGACGGTGCCCTCGCTCATGAAGAGCTGCTCGGCACACTCGCTGTTGGACAAGCCCCTGGCGACTAGAGCGAGCACCTCTCGTTCTCGCGGGCTTAGGAGCTGCAGGGCCTTCGCCTGAGGCTTACCAGGCTCCGGGGAGCGGGCGAACTGGTCGATCAGCCGACGGGTCACCGAGGGTGCCAGGAGCGCGTCGCCGTCTGCGATCACCCTGATTCCTTCGACCAGGGTCGCCGCCGGGGTCCGCTTGAGCAAGAAGCCGCTGGCGCCGGCCCGCAGGGCCCCGTACACGTACTCGTCCTCATCGAAGGTGGTGAGGATGAGCACTCTACTGTCCTTAGTGCTCTCGGACTCGACTATCCGCTTCGTCGCTTCCAGGCCGTCCATACCGGGCATGCGAATGTCCATCAGTATGACTTCTGGCTGGAGCGACCGGGCCATTTCAACCGCCTCAGTCCCATTCGATGCCTCGCCGAGCACCTCGAAGTCGTCCTCGGCCTCGAGGATCATGCGGAACCCGGTACGCACGAGCTCCTCGTCGTCGGCGATGAGGATTCGAGTGGCCATTAGCGGCTCTCCTCAAGTGGAAGACTGGCATGCACGCGGAAGCCACCCTCTGCCGCAGGACCCACGTCCAGCTCGCCTCCAAACAGGGAGACCCTTTCCTTCATGCCGATCAGCCCCCGGCCGCCACCCGCGTTGTGCCCGTCATCGCCTGGCCCCTGTCCATCATCAACGATCTCCAGCTCCAGCTTGTCGGCGAGGTAGGATATAGCTACCCGCGCCCGGGCCGGACCGGCGTGCTTTAGGGCGTTAGTGAGAGCCTCCTGCACAATTCGGTATCCGGAGAGGTCGAGGCTCGTCGGTAGCTTGTGCGGCTCCCCCTCCACGTTCACCTCTACCGGCAGGCCCGCGTCGGTGAACTGCTCGGCAAGCCTATCGACCTGCTCCAGGCCCGGCTGCGGATCGTACGGCGCCGCCTCGGCTTCCGGCGGCCGGAGAATCTCCAGCATGCGCTCCATGTCTGACAGTGACTGCCTCGCGGTCGTCTCGATGGCGTTCAGGGATTCTAGCGCCTGGTCCGGTCTGGACTTGAACACCGTTCGTGCGGCGCCTGCCTGGACGACGATGAGGTTGAGCGTATGCCCAATGATATCGTGCAGCTCCCGGGTAATGCGCGCCCTCTCGTCGGCGATGGCTTCGCGGGCGCGTGCCTCACTGCCTTGCTCCAGGAGCTCAGCACGCCTCTCGACGGCGGCTATGTGCCTCCCGCGGATGCGAAAGACGGAGCCCGCTATCCATCCGGCTAACCATAGGCCCCCTATGCCAACGATCTCGAAACCGTCGAAGCTCGCGCGGGTGGTCGCGTAGAAGACACCGATGCCCACCGCGCCCAACAGAGCAGCAACAAGCGCCCGCCGGTTGTCGGTAACGTAGGCCGCGCTGGAGACCCCGACAAGAGAGGCGAATGTGCCTGCCTGGATATCGTCGTACCCCAGGGCCGCGTGCATCCCGATGGCAGCGGTGATCGCCGCCAGCGAGCCGAGGGGAGCCACGCGTCGGAGCGCAAGGGGCAGCGTCTGCGCCAGGACCAGCAGCGCGCCGAGACCGTCGCTATCGCGAAACCCCTCTTGGCTCTCTGCCGCACTCTGAATCTCGACAACGGCTAGGCTCGCAAAGGCGATCGCGATCAGCGAATCGACGACGAGCGGATTTGCCCTGCGAAGGTGGTCTGTCAAGGTGCTCAGTAGTGCCACCGGCGATATCTCTCGTGTCACCTAAGCTATAAGAGGTTCACTCGTTTGCCGGGCAATGGCCTGGGTGAGGTGACTGACGCCCACCAGCATCGGGCTTGTAGCGACCGTCTTTCCTCGCGAATCAACCATAGACGAATAATACGCCCAGGTGGCTGATTGGGTGAACGGTTCGCTAACGTGGAGACCAGATAGGGTTGACTCCCCGTCCGAGTAGCACGGCCGGGCAGATACAAGGCCTTTTGGCCCGCCCGATTCTACGCTGTTGCCAGCTACGTCGCAAGACGATCCCTTTCTGGAGCGGGCGTCTCGGCAATTCGCGCTGCGAGGAATCGAGAGCCTCTACTAGTCGCTGATGATGCTCTTGGGGGGAGCGGTGGGATGATGTTTGCCGACATTTTGCCGACCACATCTTCGAAACGGGGCGTGAAAGTAGGGTAGGCGAAGGGAGGCATGCCTGCCCGCGGCACCTAGAACATGGGATGGAGCGGCAACCGAAGGTGAAGCAGTAGGAGTGCCTTCGTCGGACTTCACGTCCGTTGGCGCCGGCCCTTCGGTCGGGGCGGTGGGTTCGGCTCCCTCTCACTTCCGCCAGCACTATACAGGCGTGCAAAGGGGCGCGTCTGCTGAGGGAGATGTACACGCGGTCGGTCTACATGGTGAAGCCACCATCGATCACAAGGCACGTCCCGGTGACGAACCCCGCTTGCGGTGAGGCGAGGTAGACAGCGGCCTGGGCGACTTCATCGGGTCGTCCCAGGCGGCCCATCGGCTGGCGTGCCACCATCGCTGCCCGAGTCGCTGCCGGGTCTGGATACTCGGAGACCATCCGCCCCACCCACGGCGTATCCACGGTGCCGGGGCAGATAGTATTAGCCCTTAGTCCCTGGTCGACGTAGTCGAGGGCTATCGAACGGGTCAGTGCGATCACACCACCCTTCGAAGCGCTGTACGCCGCTCGGTCCTTCACCGCCTTCAGGCCCGCTGCCGACGCTACGTTTATTATGCACCCGCCACCGGATGCCAGAAGATGCGGTATGGCGTGCTTACTGACAAGGAAGGTCCCTGTTAGGTTGACCGCCATCATCCTGTTCCAGTCGTCGTACTCGGTGTCGTCGAGCTTGCCAGGTGTGCCAACTCCCGCGTTATTGACCAGGATATCGAGACCCCCTAGCAGGCCGACCGCCTCACCAATCATTTTCTCTACAGACTCGCGATCACTCACGTCGGCCAATACTAAGAACGGCCGCACGTTGCCGCGCGAGTCCGACCCTGAATCCGTGACACGAGTCGGCTCCGCGACATCTGCCGACGCTACCGTCGCTCCTTCTTCGAGAAAGGCTTCGACAATCGCAGCGCCTATTCCCGACGACCCGCCCGTGACGATCGCCCTCTGGCCTTCGAGTCTCATCTTGCCCACCTCATCTGAACAGTCGAACCGGGCTCACACCGCCATCCCCATTAAAGCACACCGCGCCGCACCCTCACTTTTGATCTATGTACCCGACCGTCGCGTAGTCGATGAATCTCCAACATCACCGCGCCACAGCCGCTGCATCTCCTCGCTGGTCTCCAATAGCTCGTCCAGTTTACCCTCAGCCTCGGTCCTCCCCTCCTTCAGAACGATGATGTTGTCGGCGCGACGGAAGGCGGCGCGCCGGTGCGACACGACTAGGGAGGTCGCATGGCGGCGCTAGAATCGAATGAGTGCGGGCAATAATATACACACCGCGCCCCGTGTCTCCAACGCGGCGCCCGCTGGTTGCTGTCAGCTGCTCGCGCTTCGGGCCGCGTCCGTTGGGACAGCAACCGCGCTCTGGAAACTTGACCCGAAAGGAAGTGATCTTGCCCGGTGTTCGCGTGAAAGGACTTGATTTGGCTGTATTAGCCGAACGACAATTGCCCAAACCCCAGGCAGGAAAATGGGCGCGGCCTCGTAAGCCGCCGGTTATCGGCAGAAGGAGTCGAGGAAGTGTTGGATGAGCAGCAGCTTGCGTTCTTCAGGGCATTTGGATTTCTCGTTCTTCGAAACGTATTCTCGGCGGCGGAGATGGACTCCATCCGCGAAGAGTTCGACGAGGTCATGGCGGAGGAGAGGGCGGGGGAGCCATTCTCCGGCCAGGAAACACAAACAGTCCTCTGGTTCATCGAGAGGCGGGAAGGACTGTCCCGTCTGGCTGACGACGACCGTATCTATCTGCCCATCGAGCAGATCCTTGGTCCCGGGTTTCTCTGGGTGGAATCAGACGGCAACCTTTACGTCGGCGACACTCGGTGGCACGGCGGCGACGGGAAGCCCGAGGCATTGGCGCATGTGAAAGTCGCCATCTACCCGGATAGGGTCACCAGAGAGACGGGGTGTCTGCGCGTTATCCCCGGCTCGCACCGGTCTGAATTCCAGACCAATCTCGGTGCGCTGAATCGACCGATCGAAGACGCTGCTCAGACACCCTTCGGCATGGCGGGCGCCGATGTCCCCGCATTCCCCGCAGAGTCGGACCCCGGAGACGTGGTGCTCTTCAGCGAGGACTTGTGGCATGGGTCGTTCGGCGGTCGAGGAGGCCGTCGTATGTTCACTCTGATCTACTACGAAAACCCTAAGACCGCAGCCCAGATCGCTTACCTCAAGGAATTTCACTCCCGAACTATTGCTATGTTTCATCCTCACGAGCGGTTCCTGAACAGCGACAGACCCCGGGTCCAGGGCATGGTCGAGAAGTATGTAGAGTTGGGGTTGGTGTAGGCTCGCCGACTACACTACGGCAAGCATTAGTCGCTCCCTCGCTGGTCTCGCAGGTTGCCGCGCTCGGGTGCTTCGAAGGCTGCGTTTTCGCACGGGCAGCAATGAGCGCCTTGCATAAGGCTCTGAGCCGCCCGACGCACTAGGCGTTAATCCATATCGCGCGATAGCTCAGGCGGTCATCACGATGAGGTCGGCTCGTACGGCCGGACACGCTGAATCCCCAGGACGAGACCTCGCGTTCCAATTCGTCCGCGACGCCTGTCCCGACGCGGGGGCTACTGTACGTGCCGATAATCAGGCGACCGCCGGCTGCCACGAACTCATCGAGAACACGCTGGACTAGGTCTCGCCGGCGACGAAGCGGCACATATTCAAGGCCCGTTCGGACGAAATCGAACCGCTGAGGCGGCGACCAGGTCATCACGTCGCCGGTGTAGATCCGGTCCGCCCAAGTCGGCAGCCGGCTCCGCGCAAGATCTACCAGCTCATGCGCGATGTCGAGGCCGTAGGGCTCGATGCGGCGCCCGCGCTCGGCCGACCACCTCTCCATGCACTCCATCAAGTAGCCATTGGCGCAGCCTACGTCGAGGAATGTGCCATCACGCTCGACGGCGTCACAGACCAGACTCCGCGCATAAGTCCACTGACGCTCGTCGCCGCTCTTGCCGGACTGGCCCCAAGGTGTATCGGCGGCGAGATAGGCAGCGGTAATGACCTCGCCAATCTGGCGGTGCCACCCCCGTTCGTCGATCGCTCCTGCCTCCAGCGCCAACTCCGCACGCTCGGCCAGCCAGTAGGCCCGGTCCTTTACGGCCTCGATCGGCTCTCGCTCAGCCTCATCCAATCTGGTGACTGCTCCGCTCAATAGGGAGTGTGTTTCGTCGCTGCCACGCGACCTAGTAGATGCGGGCCGGGTCTGGCGGGGGAAACAGCTCTCCGAACGTGGTGAGCGCGTCGAGGTTATCGACCTTGATTTCGCCCTTCTGCATCGCCTCCCCGGGGTCGTGCATCTGGTTCATCGTCTTCACGAAGGCTTCCGACGACTGCGTCATCACCATGTCGGCGTTCGCGGCAGAACCCTCGGTCACCTCCCCATGGCCGTCCTCAATCTTCACAGTCCAGACCCCAACCCCTGGATCCGTAAATTCCATCACCGCAGTCAGGGACGTGTTCTTAGCCGCCTCGCGGTCCATGAAGAGGAAGGACAGGTTCAGGTATGATTCGAGGCCCATGTTCGTGACCCCGGGGCTAGGTACTGGAGTGTCGCGACCCATGTGTACTCGGAGTTGGACGAACTCGTTCCACGCGTGCTGTCGGCAGAACCCCAGCGCCGCCCTCTTGGTCTGCCAGCCCGTCCCAAACGTCAGTGGAAACCAGGCCGGGACGTCGAGGTCTGCGTCTGACATCTTGGCGGCCTCACGCCGCACAGCGTCTCGGCTGGCGTGCATCTGCTCCAGCGACCGCTGCGGCGTCTGGTCCACCGGCCGTTCCGCGAACTTGCTGGCGTTCCAGGCGTTTAGCTCGTTGATGCTGCGCGTTTCCCACCGCTCTTCGTCCGGCACGTCGGGACCCAGCTCGAGGACCCGAGCAACGAGGTCTCGCTCGCAGTAGCCGAAGTGGTACGGCAGGTCTGCGAAAACCCAGTCCTCGCCGTGTTTGTCAGACCACCGCCCCTCAGATTCGATGGTGTCGAACAGGACATCAAAGTGGCTCCAAACCTCTTCGCTGTGTTTGATCATTAGGTCGACCTCAGAACGGCTGCCAGTATGCATGGGAACCCCCTTCAGCTTCGAGCTAGGTCCGAATCTTTTAGGATAGGCCGCACGTCGGGTTGGGCGAGGAACGATGCACGCAGCTCATCGCTGCCTGTGCGCTCCGCGATATACCTTACGATGTCCAGGGCCATCGAGCGATATCTCTCGGCCTCGGCGCTGCGGCCCGCCGCGGCTTCGGCGTCGCTCAGAGAACCAAGTATCCGCCAGTGGATGCGTCGCGCACTAATTTGCTCAGCCAGGTCGCTGGCCTGGACCAGGGACTCGCGCGCCTCGGTCGGATGGCCCTTGGCCTGCAAGGCCCTCCCCTTGAAGTAAAGGCCGTCGGGAAGGAATGTGCGAGCCCCCGCGCCTGTCAGGACCTCGATCATCTCATCCGACTCGATGTTCGCGCGGTCCCAGTCGCCCTGCGCAACCGCCAGCTGGCCCCTCGCAAGCAGGACGAACGCAGACGCCGGATACGTGAAGTCGTTCAGATCGATACCGGTGTGCGCCTCCGATATGCTCTCCTCCGCTGATTGAAGGTCTCCCGCCGCGACCTCGAACATGCCCAGCAATGCCAGCGACCAGGAGCGGAGAGGCGCAGGAGCACCTGCCATGTCAGACTGACTCGCCTGGTTGTAGTATGGCCTGCCCTTGTCGAAGGAGCCGGCTGAGGCATATGCCCATGCGAGAATACCGTACCCGAACGACCGCTGAAGCACGAGGCCGCCCTGTTGGCTCAGCGAATCTGCCAGCTTCGACGACTCGATACTCTTGCCTAGCTCACCCAGCTCCATATAGGTGAAACACGGCGACGACGCGGCGCTCCATTGGCCCCAGATGTTGTCGATGGACCGGCTGATCTCAAGAGCTTCAACCGAATTGGCGATAGGGACCTCGTATTCGGCCCTCAGAAACGCGAGCAGAGAAGAGACGCTGAGGTTGTTCGAAAGCATGGGAAGGTTGCCGAGCTCCTTCCACAACTCGCGGGCCTCATCCAAAGTGGACCCGCCCAGGTCCAGCTTCGAGACCCCGCCGTAGGCCCAGCCCAGGTCGCTCAGCGTATAGGCTATCTGCTCGCGCAGCCCCAGTTCACGAGCGATCGCCAGCGACTTCTCGCCGTAGGCAACCGCCTGTTCCGGATTTGAAAGTCCGTGCATGTTGACCATCATGAGGTTCCACAGGATTTTCGACTCTGACTCCCTGTCCTTCAACTCGCGGGCTAACGTGAACGCTCGGTCCGAGTCGGCCTTCGCCTTTATTGGGTCGAACTTGGGACTCTGGGTCGCGTGAACGCTGGCTCTGGCGGTCAGAGCCGCCAGCTCGAGGGCGCTATCGCCGCGCTCATGCGCCAGGCTCTCCATCTCCGCGTAGTTGTCGATGGCGTCCTCGAACTGGTCGCTCAGCTCCATAGCTCGCCCGCGGCTGCGATAAATGTGGGCCAGCGTTTCGCCACTCCCATTCTGTCGTAGTGCGAGCTGCAACGCCTCACCGTAATGGCCAGCGGCTTCGGCGTTGGCATAGAGGCGCATGGCGGCGTCCCCGGCCAGCGTGTAGTATCTCAGCGCTTTATCCGCGACTCGGGCCTCGGCAAAGTGGTGGGCGAGACGCTGCGCAAGCTCCTCGTACCTGTCAGGAAAGAGCTCCTCCATCGCCTCCCCTACGCTCCTGTGAAACTCGCGCCGACGCCGGAGCAGGATCGTGTTGTACGCGGCCTCCTGAGTCAGGCTGTGGCGAAAGGCGTATTCCCGCTCGGGGCTCCGGCCAGTCTCGAGAATCAGCTCGGCGTTCTGAAGCCGGACTAGATACGGATCGAGGGAATCGCCCAATTCGGTAATTCGTTTCAGGACGCGGTAGTAGAAGGACCGTCCGATGACGGATGCCATCTGCACAGTGCGCCGAACACCCTCTTCAAGACGGTCTATGCGGGCCACCAACAGCGCCTGTAGGTTGTCGGGCAAGTCGATATCCGCATCTCCGTTATCGGTTGCGGACCACCGGGCGCCGGTCTCGTCGCGAACGACGGCTCCGCTGTCTATTAGCGTCCGCACGACCTCCTCAACGAAAAGGGGGTTGCCCTCAGACTTATCGAGAATCTGCCGGCGCATCCCTTCCGGCAGGTCGGCCACGGTGAGGAGTTCGTCGACCAGATGGTCGCTGTCGTGAGCTGAGAGCGGTCGTAGAACGATCTCCGAGTAGCGCTCCGCTGGGCCCGAACGCGCAGCTTCGACGATCTTCCATCCGGGCGCCGACTGTTCTTGGCGTGTAGCGCACACCAAGAGCAAAGGCGCTCTTTCGACCATCCGCATAATATGCAGCACGAGGTCAACGGAGGCCGGATCGGCCCAGTGAAGGTCGTCGAATACCACGACCGTAGGGGTGAGCGAGGCCCATTCCGACCACAAGTACGCCATAGTCGAGAACAATAGGCCTTTGAAGGTCTCGCCCTCCACCGGGGCTGCAGTGCCGGTCCGCAGCCCGAACAGGGCGCCGAGCACCGCCTCGACCTGGTCCCGGCGGCCTGAGTCCAGGGTCGAGGCGACGCGCCCGATGGCGTCACTCAGCGCCTCGGGCGTATCGCTTTCGCCGATGCCGCAAACGTCGCGGACCAGGTGTCGGAATAGGCCGTAAGGCTGGTTGGTCTCATACGAGAGGCTGGCTGTTTCGTGCCAACGCACGGAACGTGACGTGCTGGTGAAGATCAGGCGGGCCTCGGCGATCTGGCGACTTTTTCCGAGCCCGGCGTCCGCAATAAGGCAGACTACTCCTCCGGTCCCTTTGCTCAGCTCGTCCATCGCGCGCTGCAGCACCGCAACCTCTTCATCGCGGCCTACGAGAGGCGCCTCCAGCCCTTTGATGCCTCTGAGGGAGCCTGCGTGTGCCTTGCGGCCGATGACGCGGTAGGCCTGGACCGGGTCTGGCTTGCCCTTCACCTCGATACCGCCCAGGTCTTCGAAGTCGAATAGGGGCTCGACGAGCCTGAGGGTATCGGCCGTTATCTGGATGGTGCCGGGCTCCGCGGTCTGCTCCATGCGCGACGCCAGATTGATAGCGTCTCCCATGGCCGTGTACTCCATTCGCAGGTCTGAGCCCACCTCGCCAACGACCACAAGCCCCGTGTTGATCCCCACCCGGACGTCGAAGTCCACATCCCAGCTCCGCTTGACCTCTGCGCGGTAGGGACTGATGCTGTCCACGATATCGAGCCCGGCGCGGACCGCGCGGACCGGATCGTCTTCGTGGGCGACGGGAGCGCCGAAGAAGGCCAGGATCGCGTCTCCCATGAGGCGGGCCAGTGTGCCCTCGTACCGGTAGACCGGCGCGATCAGGTGCTCGAAGGCGCCGTTCATGATCTCGTGCCAGTCTTCAGGGTCGAGTTCCTCGGCTGCGGCGGTCGAGCCCTTAACGTCGCAGAAGAGCATGGTGACGACCCGGCGCTCGCCCTCGATGGCGCCCGTCTCCCGGGCCGCCTCAAGCTTCGAGAGCAGCTCCCTGGGGATGTACTGGTGAAGCCTCTGCCGGTCACCCTCGCCAGGCCTGGCAAGCTCTGGCCCCTGAGCGGCCGTGTCAAGCTGATGGCCGCAACTGAAACAGAACCTCGCTTCGGCCGGGGGTTCCGCGCCGCAGCTGGGGCGACCTGAGCGCAATGAGGCCCCGCAGGACATGCAGAACTTCGCTGCTTCGGGGTTGTTCGTCTGGCAGTTCGGGCAGTTCAAGGCATCCGGCTTAGTGAGGAGCGTACTCTTTTTCGTGGTTCGATTGAGTCCGGTCGATTATATCGACGCACAGGCTTTTCCGCCTCCTCTGAGTGGACCCAGGCTGGTAGAGACGGTCGAGCGGCTGGAGCGGTATAGTCAGCCCGCATCGCGAGTGAGCGCATGCCGAGGGGCTTTGTGGATGTTGGTGAGGCCTGTCAAGCCGAGGCGGCGCAGGATCTGACGGGTCACGGTCAGATCGACCGACTCGAAGGTCGGAGCAGACATATGGCACAGGGGCGCCCGGTGCGGTGTAACAGCGTAGGGGCGCGGCTTGCCGTGCCTTGAAGACCCTGCGAGGGCGTTGCCGGTTACGGAGCGTCCGCGGAGACCCTATGGACCATGTTCTTCTTGGTGTCGGCGAGAAAGATATCGCCGCGATCATTGACGGTGAGGGCCGCGATCTGGCCAAACGAACCGGTACGGATCTGTATCTTGCCCTGCTCATAGCTCGTCTCGCTCTCGCCGACTACTACCGTTGTTATGACGCCGGTCGCGGAGTCTACTTTCCGGACGCGGCTGCCTCCGTCGGCGATAAGCACGTTGCCTTGAGGCCCGATGGCTACGCCCGAGGGAAGCGCGAGCTTGGCCTCAATGGCCGGTCCGCCATCGCCGGCATAGCCGGCCCCTGACGTCGGGCTCCAGGTGGGGTGCTGCGCCTGTTCCCCCGCGTAGGCGAGGCCGTGTATCTCGCTGTGTATGCCGATGCCGGCGACTGTAGTCATCACTCCGGTGGCCCCGTCCACCTTCCTTATGCGGTGGTTGTCTCTGTCCGCGATGAAGATGTTGCCTTGGCCGTCCGGCGCGATGCCCGCGGGATCGGCCAGCCCGGCCTGGGTAGCAGGACCGCCGTCCCCCTCCACTCCCCGTTTGCCCGTGCCGGCCATGGTAGCGATGATCCCGGTAGCGGCGTCGACGCGGCGGATTCGGTTATTAGTGGCTATATAGAGGTTGCCTTCGCGGTCTACGGCCACGTAGTCCGGCGACTTGAGCCAGGCCCCCGTGGCGGGACCGCCATCCCCGATATCACCCTGCAGTTCGTTGCCTTGACCGCCACCGGCTACAGTCGAGATTAACCCGGTTGCAGCGTCGACCTTGCGAATAAGGCCACTGGTGTTCTCGACGATGTACAGGTTCCCGGCGTCGTCCACCGCTATCCCTTTTGGTGAGGCCAGCGCCGCTTCCAACGCCGGGCCGCCGTCACCCTTGGACTGGTTCCTGCCGGTGCCTGCCACGGTGGTGATGATGCCGGCGCCGGCGACTACCCGCCGAATGCGATTGTCAGTTGCTATGTATAGGTTGCCCTGGGCGTCCAGCGAGACGTCGAGGGGCGCGTAAAATCCCGCCTCCGCGGCCGGCCCGCCGTCTCCTACGAACCTGGGAGAGCCGGTGCCGGCATAGACCTCGATGTTTCCTTGGGCCGGCTTCGCACTCTCTGGCACGATAGGTTGCTCCGCCGGCTGCGCAACCTCATCGGGCTCATCGGCTGCGCCGCAGCCCGCGAGCACCGCGGCCGCTGCCAAGGCGACCCAGCCCGCAGCCTGGCGCAAACAACGTGCCGGTCCGAGATTCACTGTCCGAGGTCGCCAAGCTGCCATCGCGCTGTCACGTGCTACCAGCATGTCTGAACATTAGCATCCCGGTGATTGGCGGGTCAACAACAGGGCCGTGGCGGCACGACGCCCCTACACCGCTAATCCGGGGCAGGTCTGCAGCCGCTTTGCCCGACGCTCTTCCCTCGGTCGACCGTGGCCGGGCGGAGAGGACCCTACCCCGAAGTACGCACCCGGGATTATACTTCCATACCGGCACAGCAGCGGTTTGTGACCGGAGCGCAGGCAGGTTCGCCGAAGCGCCCGTTCGGCAGGAGGATAGCTTATGGAGCGTACATTGCGGATAGGGCTCATCGGTTGTGGCGGGCAGGGGCGTCGCCTGGGCCAAGCCCTTAAGGGCGTCGAGGTGGCACAACTCGTGGCGTGCGCCGACCCACGCGATGCCACGGCACTCGGCGCGGTGGAGGCGCTCGGTTTCGCTCGGGCGCACCGCGACTACGAGGAGATGCTGGCCGGGGAAGACCTGGACGCCGTGGTCGTGGCCACACCACATAGCATCCTGAGGGACGCGGCCGTCGCGTCGGTCCGCGCTGGCTGCCACGTGTTCATCGAAAAGCCGATGGCGCTAGACAGGGCTCAGGCCCGGGAGATAAGGACAGCAGCGATCGAAGCCGGGGTCACGGTTATGGCGGGCTACTGCCAGCGGTTCGCCGAAGGGCGTCGCATCATGAAGTCGCTTATCGAACGCGGCGCTGTGGGCGAGCTCAGACAGGTTTCCGCGGGCAAGGGCTCCGGGCCGCTCAGAAGGTGGCTCGCCGACCCCGAAAAGGGTGGGGGACAGCTCCTTTATCTGGGCGTGCACATCACCGACCAGATACTCTGGATGGTGGGCTCGGAGGCGGAGGCTGTTCAGGCTGAGATCAACCGAGACCCCGGGACCGGCGTAGACCAGGACTCGGCCTTCACAATCCGGTTCGGGAACGGCGTCCTGGCGAGTGTGCTGTGCTCCCAGAACGTAGGTGTCGGATTCGACTTCGTGGAGGTCCTTGGCTCGGCCGGGCGGATCAGGTCGGAGTGGAAGGCGGGCGTCGTCGAGATACAGAGCCAGGTGATACCCGAGTACAGCCGTCCGACGACCATCCGTCACGCGGCAGGCCCCATGTTTACAGACGAGATGGAGGCGTGGACGAGCTCACTGGTCGAAGGCCGGGAGCCCCCCATCACAGTCGACGACGGGATCAGGGTGCTGGCGATCATAGACTCGGCAGTTGAATCCGCTCGAACCGGACTACCGGTGGACCCTCGCTCCTGACGGGCATCGCACTCACCCTCGCAATTCGAGGCGGTGGTTCGACAACCCTGTCCTGAGCAGAGCCGAAGGGCTCACCACGAACGTAACTTTCAGACTCTCCGTTCGTCACTTCGGCAAGCAGAGTGAAGGCTTTGAGCCTGTCGAAGGACAATTGACTTGAAGCCGTATCTCTCGTGCAGAGTCCTCCTGAAGCCGAATCGCTCTCAGGCAGCCTACACCTGGCGGCGATGTTTGCTAGAAGCCGGCCTTCTTGTCGCAGACGTAGAGAAATGGCTCGTCTGCGAGGAATCGCCGCAAGTTCTCCTTGAATATCCCGTTTCTGCCCTCCCACACCTGCGGCGTGAGAGCTGAGGCGTGGGGTGTAACGATAACGTTGTCCATGTCCCAGAGGGGGCTATCATCGGGTAACGGCTCTTCAGCGAAAGCGTCGATGCCCGCTCCGGCCAGTGCGCCTGATCGCAGTGCGTCGGCCAGCGCGGCCTCATCGACTATCCCTCCGCGCGATATGACTACGACGTACGCGCCGTTCCTCAGCAGCGCCAGGCGGCGCTTGTCTATCAGACCGCGGGTCTCGGGTGTAAGCGGAGCGGTGACCACGAACCAGTCCGACATGCCCAGCAGGTCGTCGAGTCTCTCGAGACCCCAGACGTCCTTTACGCCGTCGGGCGGGACACCCCCTACGCCGTCGGGCGGGACACCCCCGCTGCGCTGGCGGACTTGGTCAGGATATTTGTCGACCGCGTACACCTCGATGTCGAAGCCACGGGCCCTGCGAGCGACCGCGGCGCCGATATCTCCAAGCGAAAGAATCCCCATCGTGCTTCCTGCCAGCTCAACCTGGTCCCAGTAGCTGAGCGCTCTCCAACGGTGGGCTTTCTGGTCATCCCGCATCTCGCCGAACTGGTGTGTTAGCGAGATCATCATCCCGATTACGTGGTCGGCCATCGGGTTGGCGTGCGGCCCTCGGGCGTTGGTGAGGACTACGTCGCTCTCCGCCAGTTCAGGTATGCGCGTGAGGTCGTCGATGCCGGTGCCCGGACAGTGGACCCACCGGAGCCGCTCGGCCGCCAACAACAGCTCGCGAGTCGGCCAACCAAAGATAACGTCGGCGTCGCGGACCACTTCCATCTGCTCCTCCGGGGAGGATGTGGCAACGAACGCCACCGCGGGGAAAGCGGCCCTCAGCTCATCGACAAAGCGCTCATGCCCCGGCAGCGGGCCTTTTGGTCTGATGGCGATTAAGACCTTCACAGTTCCACCTTTCAGCGCTTGGACGGCATCGTACGGGGCAGTATAGTCGATTCCAACGGTGGATATGTCCGTCACGGGCAGCGTCTACAACAACGTGATGTCCTCTGCATCCTCGGGCACGGCCAGCGTCTCATCAAGGCGCGGCTGCACGACCTTCCCCCACTCAGTCAGCAGCGCCATGTCCTTGCTCGAAGCCGCGGTCTCCCGAAGCACGTGCTCCGGGTCCCAACCGTCATACACACGCTGGAGCAGCTCGTCCCTAATCGCTTCATGCTGGGGGTCTGAGCCAAGGTCGTTCATCTCCTCCGGGTCGTCTTCCAGGTTGAACAGAGCGGGGGCCGCGTCGCCTCCATACTTGTAGAGCTTCCACGCTCCCCGACGTACCATGCGCGAAGGCGCGTCCCCCCATCGTCCGAGAAACTCGCTGAAGGTCTCGTCCGGCCGAGTATCGTCTCTCTCCCCCAGGAGCTCTTTCCACAACGAGCTGCCATCGGACTGGGGCAAGGTGTCAGCGCCTGTCATCTCTATCAGCGTGGGCCCCAGGTCGATGGTATTGCAGATGGCTGGATTCCTGATGCCGGCGGCGACGACCCCCGGCAGACGGGCGATGAGCGGGATTCCCACGGACTGCTCGTAGTAGTTGCTCTTCCACCAGCAGCCGTGAGCGCCGGCCATCTCGCCGTGGTCCGTCGTATAGATAACCAGGGTGTTCTCGGCGAGGCCCGTTGTATCCAGCATCTCGAGTATCCGGCCCGTCTGCTGGTCCACGAACTCGCACATGCCGTAGTAGGCGGCCCTCGCCACTCGAATCCGCTCGGCGCTCAGGGGCTCGTCCAAGCGCCGCAGCCTCTTGAAGGTCTTGATGGGCTCAGGTTCGCGCGCCAGCTCCTCCGGCGTTGGCTGGGGCACGTCTACCCGCTCGTAGTAGTAGTCGAACAGCTCCTTGTCCGCGAAATAGGGGGAATGGGGCATCATGAACCCCACCACGGCCGCGAAAGGCCGTTCGTCGCTGCCCGCGGCCATCTCGTTTAGGTAGAGGCAGGCGGCGTCGGTGACCATCTCGTCGCAGCGGTGATAGCTGGTCGCGCCGTAGCCGGCCATCTCTAGGGCGATCCGGTCCTGGCCCGTGGTGCTACTGGGTATCTTCTTGAACATGGGGGCGCCCAACATCGAGGCGCCGGGTAGGTGGGCCATGTACTCCCCGAGGGGGCGCTTCTCGAAGCCATGCCTCTGGTCAGGGCCGACGAAGTGCATCCGCCCGAGCAGCGCCGTCTCGTACCCCCCGGCGCCTAACGAATGGGCCCACGTGGGTATGCCGGAGCTCAGCACCTGCTGGTTGGTCCAGACGCGGTTGTTGGTCGGGGTGCGCGAGGTCATGAACGACGAACGGGCGGGGACGCATAGCGGCGACGGCGTATAGGCGTTCTCGAAGAGCATGCCGTCCCGTGCAAGCCGGTCCAGGTTGGGAGTGCGGACTAACCCGTCGCCGTAGCAGCCCAGCTGGCGCTTGCTGTGCTGGTCCGACATGATTATCAGAACGTTGTGCTTCTTGTTGGCCATCTGGTGTCTCTCCTATCCCTTCGAAATCCGTAACCGCCTCCAGACGATATTGGGTTAATCACGCTGCTACACAATGTCGTGCTGAGGAGGCCTCCGACGAAGTACCTGGGGTGGGGGGTTCTGCCATGGCGTAGATACGTGGTTCACCTGCACACAGAACCTTCGGCCGCCCACTTTGAATGCGCCCTGCCTTTTTGGGCTGTTCGGCCGGAGCGTTAGTCGCCGTGTGCTATACTCGCTCCTTGCCGATTATCCCGCTGATCGCACTCGTGTTTGCAGGATTCTACCGCATGTCCCAATATCTCCCGAAGTTGGTCGCACGCTTGGAGCGCACATGACCGTCGAGCCAGCCTCGCCCGATAGCCGGAACGCACAGGTGGAGGAGCTTCTGCGGGGGTCGTTCGACCTGCACGTACACGCCGGGCCCGATCCGTATCAGGAGAGACGGCTGGACGCCCTCGAGGCCGCCCAGTACGCGCACGAGGCCGAGATGGCCGGGTTCGTACTTAAGTCTCACCGGTATCCCACGGGTGCATTGGCTCAAACGCTCAGCCGCGTCTACCCCGGGCTCACCGTGTCGGGCGCCGTCGTGCTGAATTGGGAGGTAGGCGGGCTCAACCCTGACGCCGTGGAGGCCGCCGCCAGGATTGGCGCAAAGGTGGTGTGGATGCCCACGCGCAGCGCACCCTCTGATTCCGGGAAGCGGGCGGGAATCCTATTAACCGATGACGATGGTGTTCTGGCCCGCGAGCTGCACGACATCATCGATATCGCAAAGCAACACGACATGGCCCTGGCCTCCGGACACGCGTCGCCCCCCGAAGCGATCGCGCTATTCGCGGAGGCCGAACAGAAGGGTGTTCGCCGGCTGATAGCAACACATCCCTCAGGCGTGGCCTCGGAGGAGGAGATGCGTCGCATGACCTCGCACGGCGCCTACATCGAGTTCACGTTCGCGTCCTGCATGCCTTCAGGCGGAGCGCGATCACTGGACGAATTCGCCTCCGAGATCAAAGCGCTCGGGGTGGAGCGGAGCGTGGTCACCAGCGATTTCGGGCAGTGGATGAACCCGCCGCCGGCCGAGGGCATGAGGATGGCCATCGCAGCGCTGCTCGATTCTGGGATGGAGCCCAGCGAGGTCGAGACGCTCGTCAAGTCCAACCCCCGGGAGCTGGCGGGGCTGGAGCAGGAATAGTTTCACCGCCGAGAGCGCGGAGGGGCGCGGAGAAGAGACGGTGAGTGAGCTGACCCTCGGCTCCCGCGTGGTGGTGCTAGGGACCACCGGGACTGGGAAGACGGTGCTGGCCCGAGAGCTGTCGGCGGCGCTGGGCGTTCCACATATCGAGCTGGACGCACTCCGTTGGGACCCGGACTGGACCGAAGTGCCGGATCACGCATTTCGAGATAGGGTTGCGGAAGCGGTGTCCCGTGAGCGGTGGGTGGTCGATGGCAACTACGGGATGGCCCGCGACCTGGCCTGGCCGAGAGCCACCGGCGTCGTTTGGCTGGACTACCATCTTGCGGTCATCATGCGGCGGCTATTCTGGCGTACCGCGAGGCGAGTCTTTAGCAGGGAGGAGCTCTGGAACGGGAACCGCGCGCGCTTTCGCGACGCTTTCCTGAGCAAAGACTCGCTGTTCCTCTGGGCGCTACAGACGCACGAGCGACGCCGGAAGACCTTCCCGGTGGAGTTCAAGAAGCCGCAGCACACACACCTCGAAGTGGTGCACCTGCGTTCGCCCCGCGAAACGCGACAATGGACAAGATCGGTCCTATCGGAGAGAGCGTCGCCTTCCAGCTCGTAGGGGCGCTGCTTGCCGGGCCCAGTTTCCGGCGGAACGGGACCTAGGCCTCGCTGTCGAGGCGCGCTAATCGCCGGGATGCCTTACCGAGGCCGCCGAAGCGGAGCCTCAGCAGGCCCCGCAGGTCGCCCAGGGCCGTGGGGACGATCTTCACCCTGCTGTCGGGGTCGTCGGTCCAGGTGACGGGGACCTCGTCGACTCTGTACCCATTCTTGTGTGCCACGATGATTAGCTCGCTGTCGAAGAACCACCCCTTGTCTTGCACGAGAGGGACAAGCTCGCCCGCCGCTTTGCTGCTGATCGCCTTGAAACCGCACTGATAGTCGCGTATTCCCATCATGAAAATCCACCGGACCAGCCGGCTATAGACCTGGGAGATCAACTCCCGCTGAGGTGGGCGGCCAATGACGTTCGCGCCCCTCTTGAGCCGCGAGGCGATGGCGAGGTCGGCGCGGCCATCTTCGATCCCGGCCACAAGCGTCGGCAGCGCTTTGAGCTCGGTAGAGAGGTCTACGTCCATGTAGGCGAGGATGTCGGCGTCGCTGTGCAGCCAGGCGGTGCTCACGGCGCGACCGCGGCCCCGTTCCTCGAGACGCAGATGGCTAATGCGCTCGTGCTCATCGGAGAGGCGTTTCGCGATTTCCGGAGTGGCGTCGGTGGAGCCGTTGTCGGCGATTGTTATGCGCCAGTCGTAGTTAGCTAGATCGCTCGCCATGAACTCGTGGAGCTTGAGGGTATTCGGCGCCAGGTCAGACTCTTCGTCGAGGACGGGGATGACGACTTCAAGCGAGGTTGGCACGACAGCTGGTTTGAGCAGGTGAGGCTTAGTGTTTGAAGTGGCGGACGCCCGTAAAGACCATCGCGAGGCCCAGTCGGTCTGCCGCTTCGATGACCTCGTCGTCCCTGATAGACCCGCCCGGCTGCGCGACGGCTGTGATTCCGCCCTCAGCGGCAAGCTCGACGTTATCTGCAAATGGCATATATGCGTCGGATGCCATCGCGCTGCCTTTGGCCTTGTCGCCCGCGATGCGAAGCGCCAGGTGCACGCTGGTCACGCGGTTGGGTTGCCCCGCCCCCATGCCCACCATCGTGCTGTCTTTGGCCAGCACGATGGTGTTGGACTTAATGTGTTTGGATACCTTCCAGGCCAGAGCGAGGTCGTTTAGCTCCGCCTCGGTTGGCGTGCGCGCGGTGACCACCTTCCACGAGGCCGGTTCCTCCTCGATCGCGTCGGTGGTCTGCACCAGCGCGCCTCCTGAGACCTTATGCACGTCCAGGCCTGCCATGGGTCCTTGCTCAGGGGAGACTTTCAGCACCCTCAACTGCTTTCGCTTCTTGAGGATTTCGAGGGCCTCCGCCTCGTACTCAGGCGCAACCATTATGTGGAACAGCACACCCCGCATGGCCTCAGCCGTCGCGGCCGTCACGGTGCGATTGAAGCCCACGATGCCGCCGTACGCGGAGACGGAGTCGCCCTCGAAGGCCCGGCGGTACGCCGTGGGCTGGTCGGGATGAACGGCGAGGCCGCAGGGGTTCGTGTGCTTGACCACCGTTGCGGCCGGTTCGGCGAAGTCGGACACGACGCCCCAGGCGGCGTCCGCGTCGAGAATGTTGGTGAAGGAGAGCTCGATGCCGTGAAGCTGCTCGCCTCGGACGATCCCGCCGGACGCCAGCGGGTCGATGTAAAGCGCTCCTTGCTGATGGGGGTTCTCCCCGTAGCGAAGGTCGTCGAGCTTGCTGTAGCCGAGCGTAAGTTCCTTGGATTCAAGCACGACGCCGTCGCTCAGGTACCGCGAGACGGCGGTGTCGTATAGGGCTACGTGCTGAAACGCCTTCTGTGCCAGCGCTTTCCGCTCCTCGAGAGTTATGGCAGAAAGCGGTGAGGAGCCGGACAGTCGCTCCGCGATCCAGCTATAGTCGCCGGGGTCTACCACAACGACTACGTCAGGGAAGTTCTTGGCAGCTGCGCGGACCATCGTGGGGCCGCCTATGTCGATGTTCTCCAGGGCGTCGTCAAGGGTGACATTGGGGCGGCTGACAGTCTCGACGAAGGGATACAGGTTCACCGCGACGAGGTCTATGGTCTCGATGCCGTGCTGCGAGAGCTGGCTGGTGTGGTCCGGCACTCCGCGGCGCGCGAGTATGCCGGCGTGTAGCTTCGGGTGGAGGGTCTTAACGCGGCCGTCGAGAATCTCCGGGAAGCCGGTGAGGTCCGAGACCTGGGTTACTGGGAGGCCGCCGTCCGAGAGTTCTTTACCGGTGCCGCCTGTGCTTACAAGCTCGAAACCAGACCCAACAAGGGCCCTGGCAAAGTCGGACAAGCCTGCCTTGTCGTATGCACTGAGAAGCGCCTTCAAGTTAAGCCTGTTCCGATGAAGATGCGACCGCGCTCACGACGCAGCGAAAACTCGGCATAGGAGGCCGATTGGCCCGGCGATCGACGCCTAGTCCATGCTGGCCTTGAGCTTGGTCCCGGCGAAGCCGCCGATTGCCGCGGCCAGCAAGGCGATGATCCTAGAGGGACCCCCTGCGCGATGCCCATGCCAAGACCGCCGGCCGCGAAGAAGCCGCCCACGCCCCAGGCGAGAGCCCCGGCGAACCCCCAGAAGTGGGACTGTCCCCAGGACGCCCACCGCTCTGCGAGACTATCCACAAAGCCCAGAAACGGGAAGCCCTCGCCACCCTCCGCGATGTCCTTGGCTACGTCGTACAGCCCCGCTACCGCGAGGCCTCCGACAAGGCCACCCAGGAGCGCCGCCACGATGGCAATCCCGAAGCTGTCCGGGCCGAACCCCCAGACGATGCCCCCGAACACTCCCCAGAAGAAGAAGACCTTGAGGGCCCACTCTCCGCCCAGAATAGGGCCGGACCGTTTCCAGGAATCCATCGTATTGTTGATGCTGGTCACGAGGCCCGATGCCCCCAGTTTGTCGAGGTTGGCGGACCAGGCCTGGTTGAATCCCCCTGCCGCCCCGCTTCCCACCGCCGCCCATATGGCGCCGGCGATCAGGCCGATGGCGACAAGCACGATGCCTGCGCCCACGAAGCCGAAATACATGCCATCTGAGAGGTCCCAGAAGAACCCAATGTCGAGGAGCTCCCAAACCAGCAGCCAGACGAATCCTACCGCAGCGGCGATAACCACTTGCCAGAGGAGTACCTTGTTGTAGCCGTCAGCCATCTGGCCTTCTCCTTTGCTGGTCCGGAATCTGAGTGCCCCGGTCGTTAAGGCGTCTCTCGGAGCGCCCCGTAGCAGGCTCTCCTATACCTCCGACGGTGCGCTACCAGGATACCACACGACCTCGACCGGTCTAGTCTCGGGGGAGAGGAAAACGTGGAGTCAGACCTCCAGCGCGAGCTTGTCCATCTCCAGCTGGACTGGGATCGGATATTGGCCGGTGAAGCAGGCCATGCACATCTCGTTTCGCGGTTTCTCGACGGCGCTCACGAGCCCCTCATGGCTGAGGTATCCCAGCGAGTCCGAGCCGAGGAACCGCCGTATTTCTTCTACGCTCATGTTCGCCGCGAGCATCTGCCTTCGACTGGGCAGATCGACGCCGAAGTAGCAGGGGTGTCTGAACGGAGGGGCGCATATCCTCAGGTGGATTTCGCTGGCGCCCCCCTTCCTCAGAAGGCTGACCACCTCCGGGCTCGTCGTACCGCGGACGATACTGTCGTCGACCACGACAAGCCGTTTTCCTGCGATAAGGTCGGGTAGCGGGTTGAGTTTTCTGCGCACGCCCAGATCTCGCTGTCGCTGGTCGGGCAGAATGAAGGTCCGCCCAACGTACCGGTTTTTCACCAGACCTTCCCCGTAAGGAATTCCCGACTCCTGGGAGTAGCCGACCGCGGCCGCGATGGCAGAGTCCGGAACGCCTATAACCATGTCCGCTTCCACCGGGTGCTCCCTTGCCAGCTGCGCCCCCATTGCCATCCGGCTGTTGTATACGAGCCGGCCGTCAACGACGCTGTCGGGCCGAGCGATGTAGATGTGCTCGAAGACGCACGAGGCATGGTTCCCATCGGGCTCGCGCTGATGGATTGTCCGAAAGCCCTCGCTATCGATCATCACGGCCTCTCCGGGCCGGATATCCCTAATGTACTTTGCGCCGATGTGGTCCAGGGCGCAGGTCTCGGAGGCGATAGCCCATCCCCCATCCAACTTGCCGAGACATAGAGGCCGGACTCCCAGTGGGTCACGCACACCGAGCACTGCGTCCTTGGTCATTATCGTGAGGCAATACGCGCCCTGCAGTCGGCGCATGGCGTAGGCGATGCGCTCCTCCCAGGTTGAAGCAGGGGCGTGTGAGATGAGTCGCGCCACGACCTCGGAGTCGGCGCCGGTCGTGAAGGTTACGTCCCACTCCGTTTCGAGCTCGCGCCTGAGCTCGGCGGCGTTGATTACGTTGCCGTTGTGGGCCAGCGCGAGCTCGACGTTGGGGCCCTTCGAGAGGATGGGCTGCGCGTTGAGGAGGCTGCTGCTGCCGGTGGTCGAGTAGCGGGTATGACCGACGGCGATGTGTCCCGTCAGACGCTCCAGGTCTTCTTCCTGGAAGGTCTGGGCAACCAGACCCATCGCCGCGTGATGGCGAATGCGCTCCCCGTCTCCGGTCGCGATCCCCGCGCTCTCTTGCCCCCGGTGCTGAAGCGCGTACAGTCCGAAAAACGCGATGCGGGCAACGTCCTCGCCCGCCGAGTAGACCCCTACAACACCACAAGCGTCCCGCGGATGATCGTCGGGAATCGGCATAGGTGCCCTCGTTGTTTCAGGCAGGCGTCGCGTATTTTCTCCGCTTTTCGCCGCTCAGGTTGCATTATAAGTCCCCGCAAAATGGGGGGTCAATGGGGTTCCACCGTTCTAGGGACGCGTCGTGACGAGAGCGGTCTGGCGGAGTATGGATGGAATGAGCGCCACGATAAGGGCGATAAGTGTGATCCCCAAAACGGCGTTGAGTCCCAGCGCAAAGCCGGGACTCAACGCCCTTGTCGCGGCGATAAACAGGGCGCCTATCGGCCCAGCTCCGATGGCCAGGCTTATCACCCCTAGTGCCTTCCCCCGCATCTCCTGCCCCGCGAGCAGGATGACCAGCGTGGCCTGCATCGTGCTAAAGCCCGAGGTGCCAAGCCCGAGAACAATCAGGGTTGGGAGCGACAGGACATACCACTGAGAGAGCGCGAAGAGCAGTAGCGCCAGTAACGACAGGACGGCGCCTACGACGTACAGGCGCCCGTGGTACTTGATATCGACGATGGAGGCGACGACGATAGCCCCTGCGAGCGCGCCGAAACCGGAGGCGCCCTGGAGTACACCTGCCAGCAGCGCCTCCACGTGCAGCACCTCGCTGGCGATCACGGGAACGAGCGTGACATAAGGGAAGAGCAGGAGGTTCATAACAAGTGTAATCAGCGCAGTAGCCAGCAGGGTCCGGTGTCCCGCGACGAAGCGCAACCCTTCCGTCACATCGCGCAGAATGTTGCTGTCGGCTTTACGCAGGGTGACGCGAGGGATTCTCAGACGCAGCACCAGGGCGACGGCCGCCAGATGAAACGCCGTGGCGGCGGCGAAGGGGCCCCAGAAGCCCGTCAGAGCAATGAGGAGTCCCCCAAGTGGAGGGCCCAGCATCCTGCTGATGCTCATCCCCACGGTATCCAGCGCAAGACCGTTAGTGAGGCCCGCCCTGCCCAGCAGGTCGTAGACCGAGGAGCGACGGGATGGCATGTCTAGAGCCCACGCGGTCCCTGTTACAAGCGCCAGGGGGTACGCATACCAGTATCGCTCGGAGCCTGCCGCCAGCAGCGATGCCATGATCAGAGCCGGGAAGAGACCGGCCATCTGGGTCGCGAGGAGTACCGTGCGGCGATTGGCCCTGTCCGCCAGGTAGCCTCCCACAAGTCCCAACAGGAACATGGGCAGCATGCCCGAGAAACCCACCATGACGACCCGGAAGGAGGAGTGTGTGAGCTCAAGTACGAACCAGCTCAGCACGAACATCTGCGTCCACCTGGACATGTATGCGAGAAAGCTTGCGGGCCACAGGAACCTGTAGTCGCGGTTCCTGAAAGCGTCGAGGGTCCTGGGAAGGCGGGCCGTGCGCGAGGATGGCTTTGAGGGGGTTAGGATGACGGATACTCAGCGCTTATTGTATAGGACGCCCTGAGGGTTGGAAGTGCGGTGGGCGCGTATGGGCCGGAGGCGATTTCTCCGGCCATTTTGGTGGAGGCTTGTGGGCCGTAACCGCTCCGTCGTTGCCGATCGGCGACCCGCTCTCAGCTTGACACCTTAGCTAGGATAGATATAACATTCAGACACGGCTACCCTAGTTTTGGAGTAGCGTGACAATCTAAACGGGAGGTGAGTAGCGTGGAAGCAATAGCAGTCGCGCTCGCCGTCCTGGTAGGCTTGGTTGTGGGAGCACTTGGTGCTTTCATCGTTCGTAGGCTCTTGTCGAAAGCCCGTTTCGAGGCGGCCACGCAGGAGGCGGATAAGGTCCTAGAGGAGGCCAGGGAGAAGGAGCGAACTCTTCTCCTGGAGGCGAAAGAAGAGGGGATCAGTATCAGGGCCGCCGCTGAGGCCGAGCACAAGGAGAGGCGTGCCGAACAGCAGCGAAACGAGCGCCGGCTGGCCAACCGCGAGGAGAACGCGGAGCGGCGAGCCGTCAATTTGGAGCGGCGCGAGAAGGAGTTGGCCGAAACTCAGAAATCGGCCGACGAGATCCGCGGAAAGCTACAAGAGCAAGAACGGGAGGGCGTAGAGCGCCTCGAAAGTATCTCGAATCTCTCTGTCAGCGAAGCAAGATCGGAGCTGATGAGCCGCGCTGAGGAGGAGATACAGCACGAGGTTGCAGTCCGCTACCGGGACGTCGAGGACCAAGCCAGGACGGAAGCTAGCGAAAAGGCCCGTGAGATACTGGGCCAGGCCATTCAACGACAGGCCTCCGAGGTGGTGTCCGAGGCCTCATTGACTTCAGTGCCCCTTCCTACCGATGAGATGAAAGGTCGTCTCATCGGCCGCGAAGGGCGGAACATTCGAGCCCTCGAAAAGGCCACCGGGGTAGACCTGATTATCGACGACACCCCGGAGGCCGTGACGCTCTCCTGCTTCGACCCGATACGGCGAGAAGTGGCCCGCTTGTCTGTCACACGGCTCATTGCCGACGGCCGGATACACCCTGCGCGTATCGAGGAGACCGTCGGCAAGGTAGAGAATGAGCTCACGGAGACCATCAGGAAAACGGGCGAGAAGACTGTGATGGAGGTCGGCGTCCGCGGGGTGAACTCGGACCTGATGGGACTCCTGGGTCGCCTGAAGTACCGGTTCAGCTACGGCGAGAACGTCCTTCAGCACAGCACGGAGGTGGCCCATTTGGCCGCTTCTATCGCGGCCGAGATCGGTGCGGATGTCAAGATCGCCAAGACCGGTGGTCTGCTCCATGATATCGGCAAGGCGCTGACCCATGAGGTGGAGGGACCGCACGCCGAGATCGGCGCTGATGTGGCGGCGAAGAACAACATCCAGCCGGCGATACACGCGACGATAAAGGAGCATCACGACGACGACCATAGTAGCGTCGAGTCCTTTATCGTCGCGGCCGCAGACGCGATCAGCGCGGCGAGGCCGGGTTCCCGCAGAGACACCGTCGAACACTACATCAAACGTCTCGAGGCTCTGGAAGACGTGGGGCGCGCATTCGATGGGGTCGAAAAGTGCTACGCGATCCAGGCCGGCCGCGAGATTCGCATCATGGTCCAGCCGGAGACGATCGACGACATTGCAGCCAACCAGATGGCAAGGGACGTCGTTAGGAAGATTGAGGAGACGCTGACCTACCCTGGACAGATAAAGGTCACGGTGATTCGGGAGAGTCGCTCGGTCGACTACGCCAGGTAGCCGCAGACAATCAGTCGGCTCAAATAGATAGGTAGGGGCGGTCCACGAACCGCCCCTACCTATTAGCTGGACCTCTCAGGTGTCGCCCTTTTGAGATTCAAGCTAGTAGAGCAAGGCGTCTCGACTCACCGGCTTGCGCGCGGTGGAAGTATTCGTGGAGGCAACATGACCACCTCAAAGGACCGACATGGCTGAAGTCGACCTGCACCTGCACACGACCTACTCCGACGGAATGCTCACCCCAGCCGAGCTGGTGAGGCTTTGCGCAAGCCGGGGGCTGAAGGTCATCTCGATCACAGATCACGACTCCACCGACGGCATCCAAGAGGCCGTCGCCGCCGCACACGCCTTGCCCGGGCTCCAATTGATAATAGGAGTAGAGCTTAGCTGCGATTACGAAGGAGGGGAAGTACACATCCTCGGCTACTACCTGGACCATGAGGACTCTGAGCTGCAGCGCGCGCTGGAAGGCTTCAGGGACGAGAGAGAAGACCGGAGCAAGGAGATGGTGGAGAAGCTCAGCAGCCTGGGAGTCGCAGTGTCTTGGGAGCGCGTGAGACAGCTCGCAGGGGGGGCGGTGGGGCGGCCACACATAGCGCAGGCCATGGTCGAGGAAGGCTATGTAGAGTATCCTCGTGACGCGTTCGACCAGTACCTAGGACGGGACGGTCTCGCATACGTCGAGCGGCCCGCCAAGCTGGACCCGGCGGGGGCGATATCCCTGGTTGTCCGGGCTGGCGGGGTGGCTGCGATCGCGCATCCGACTTACACGGTCGTCAGGCCTGGCAGAGGGCTGTCGGCGAGCCTGGATGTAACGGTGTCCGAGCTGAAACGCGAGGGCCTCGTCGGGATGGAGGTCTACTACAAGGACTACTCAGATGAGCAGGTCGAGATGCTGCGGCGAATCGCGGAGACGAACGGACTCGTCCCGTGCGGCGGTAGCGACTACCACGGCTCGACCAACCCCGACGAACGCGAGCCTGGCACGGTAGGTCCCCCGATGAGCACGGTGGAGGCCCTGAGGTCGCTGCGGCCTCCGCCCAGCATACGTGGCGACGATGCGTAGCGCTTGCTCGCTAACGGCGCTCAGGGAAATGTGATGGAAGCTGCCCTCCTGGTGCTTGCCGCATATCTCTGGGGAGCGGTCCCTTCCGCATATCTCGCCGGCCGCTACTTCAAAGGTGTCGACATCCGGACATACGGCTCAGGCAACGTTGGGGCTTCGAACATTACTGAGCTTATGGGCTGGAAGGCGGGGCTGGCGCTCGGGACCTTCGACTGCCTGGCGAAGGGAGCGCTGCCCTTCGTCGTCGCGGACCTGCTTGGCCAAAGCGTCGCCGTCCAGGCGGGTGTTGGGCTTGCCGCGATATCCGGCCATAACTGGTCGCCATACATCCGCTTTACCGGCGGCCGCGGCCAATCGACAGCAATAGGGGTCTACGTCGGGGCTCTCATGCTCTACGAGCTCCTCGCTGTAGCGGTGCTGTTCGGCCTAATCGGGAGGCTGCTCTTGCGAGACTCGGGGCTCTGGGCGCTGGTCTCGATGCTCGCAATACCGCCGATGGCGTTCGTCCTTGGTAGAGACCAGGAGCTGATCATAATGTCGGGAGCGGTCGCGGCTGTCATGATCACCAAGCGTCTCACCGCGAACTGGGCGATGCCCAAAACCGAATACAGGCTCTCCCGGCTCATGGCATATCGCTTGCTCTGGGACAGGGACGTGCCGAGAAAGCAGCAATGGATTAGCGGCGACCGTAGCGCGGAGCATAGAGGATAGACGTGTATGCCTGAGACCACTTATTGCGCGAGGCACACGGACACGCCGACTAACTTGAGATGCGGTCGGTGCGATACACCGGTGTGCCCCGAGTGCATGGTCCACGGCCCGGTCGGCGTCCGCTGCCCGGACTGTGGTAAGGCAGCCAAACTACCCGTCTACGAGGTGTCGGCCGGTTATCTCGCAAGGGCGGTCCTGGTGAGCGCTCTGGTTGGTGTTTTGGGGGGAGCGCTGGCGGTGCTTGTGGTGCGGCCGCTGCTTTTTGGGCTCCTCTACCTGGTGGCCCTTGGGGGGTTCGGGTATGTCGTCGGCGAGAGTGTCGGCGCCTCCGTGAGACGGAAACGCGGGCGCGCGCTTCAGGTGGTGGCCGCGGGAGGCGTCGTGGTGGGGCTGGTGGTGATCGCCTCCCTGCCTCCGTCTTGGGGTGGAGGCCTGAGCTTCCTCGACCTGCTGGGAGGCGGGCTCGGCGTCTACGTGGCTACGATGCGGCTGCGGTAACGTCTTGAGTCGGGGGACCTAAGTCCTCGACGGCGCGGAAGCCGCATTTGCGCAGCGAGGAATCTAAATGCCATGGTCGCAGAGCGTCCTTGAGGATCGAGCAGTGGCTCTCCTAGATTCTTCGTCCCGCGTCGACCTCACGGCGACAAGACCTGGGAAGGAAGGTGATTCGTCGCGATGGGGGGTTGCCGGTGTTTGAATCGGGCGCATGCGCTTTGACAGCAATCGTAATCGAGCGTATCATGCAGCATAACTTCCTATTCAGGCAGGTCATAGACGCATGGACGAGCTAGACCGAAAGATTATCGATATCCTTCAGGCGGACGGCAGGGCTTCCAACGCCGGAATAGCGCGAGACGTGGGTGTTAGCGAGGGCACCGTTCGCCGGCGGCTGAAACGGCTTGTGCAAGAAGAGTATATCCAGGTCGTCGCTCTCCCCGACGCGGCCAAGATGGGGTATGACTCTCAGGCGCTCGTTGGGGTCCAGGTGGACCCGGACAAGATCGACCAGGTCGCTGATGGCCTCGCAAGCCTGGATGAGATCAGGTGGGCGGTGGTGACGACGGGTTCTTACGACATCTTCGCATGGGCCAACCTGCCCTCGGCTGAAGAGCTCGGGATATTCCTGCGTACCAAGGTCGGGGTCATCCCCGGCGTGCGCCGGACCGAGACCTTCGTCAACCTGGCGAATAGGAAGCGCGGCTACGGCGTCGTTATCTAGACGCTCGGATTGCGGCCATTCATTGGCCCGCCCACGGACCCGTAGCTGCGCGAAGCCCAATTCTGATTCCTTCTAGTAGTGCGCCGTCGAACCGGGACTGTCTCGCGGAACCGGCCGCAAAGGAGAAAGAGATGCTGAAGACGCTGGACTGTGGTGAGTTGAGGGAGAGCCACATCGGCAGCGCCGTGACCCTCGCCGGCTGGGTGCACCGCAGACGGGACCACGGCGGGCTGATATTCGTCGATCTGCGCGATCGAGCGGGCCTGGTGCAGGTCGTTTTCGACCCTGATTCGGCGCCGGACGCCCATCAGACCGCCGAGCGGCTCCGCAGTGAATGGGTCGTGCTGGTTGAGGGGAGCGTGCGGGCCAGGCCCGAGGGCAGCCAGAACGCCACCCTCCCCACGGGCGCGGTGGAGGTACTGGCTGAGAGCGTGAAGGTGCTGAACGAGTCGAAGACCCCGCCTTTCTACATCAACGAGGAGGGCGAGGTCGATGAGCTACTCAGGCTGAAATACCGGTATCTGGACCTTCGAAAGCCGAACATGCGCGACACCCTCGTGCTGCGGCACCGCGTGGTCAAATTCATCCGTGACTTCCTGGACGAGCGCGACTTCCTCGAGGTCGAGACGCCGATTCTGATTAAGAGCACTCCGGAGGGCGCCAGGGACTTCGTGGTCCCCAGTCGACTCCATCCTGGCAGCTTCTACGCGCTTCCCCAGTCGCCGCAGCAGCTGAAGCAGCTCCTGATGGTCTCGGGCGTGGAGAAGTACTTCCAGATCGCGCGCTGCTTTCGCGACGAAGACCCGAGGGCGGATAGGGTTGTGGAACACACGCAGCTCGACCTGGAGATGAGCTTCATTGAGCAGGACGACGTGCTCGGCCTTGTGGAGGAGCTGTACGGCGCGCTGGTATCGGAGCTTTTCCCACAGAAGCGCTTGATAGCGCCGTTTCCCAGGCTGACGTACGCGGACGCGATGGAAGCGTACGGCACAGACAAGCCCGATCTGCGGTTTAAACTGAAGATGGCGGATATATCGAGCATCGCGGCGGGGACGGAGCTAAGGGTCTTTCGCTCGGTGGTGGACGGCGGCGGAATTGTGAAAGGGTTCGCCGCGCCGGGCTGCGGAGACTACGGCCGCGGCCAGCTGGACGGCCTGGTCGAGTACGCGCAGGCCCACGGGGCCCAGGGGCTTGTGTGGATAGCTCTAGGTGACCAGGCGGCGTCGCTGGACGACCTGACGGAGGACCAGATCAGGTCACCCGTCTCGCGGTTCCTGACCGTCGACGAGGTGCGGGCGATGGCCGCGAAGATGGGCGCCGAGGCCGGGGACCTGATGCTCATCGTGGCGGGCGCGCCCAAGACCGCCAACACGGCTCTGAGCGCCCTCCGTGGCGAGATGGGGCGCAGGCTCGAGCTCATCGACCCGGACCTCTTCGCGTTCGCCTTCGTCGTCGATTTCCCGCTGTTCGAGTGGTCCGAGGACGAGGGCAGGTGGGACGCCACCCACCACGCCTTCACTATGCCTCACGCTGGACACGAAGAGTTCCTGGAAAGCGAGCCGGGGAAAGTGATAGCGCATTGCTACGACATGGTGTGCAACGGCGTGGAGTTAGCCAGCGGGAGCATCCGAGTGCATGAGCGCGACCTCCAGGAACGAATATTCAGGGTGCTGGGCTATACGGACGAACAGATACAGCAGCGGTTCGGGCAGCTCCTCGACTCCTTCGAGTACGGCGCCCCGCCACACGGAGGCATCGCGCCCGGCATCGATCGGCTCCTCATGGTGCTGACCGGGATAGAGAACATCCGCGACGTTATCGCATTCCCAAAGACCCAGACAGGGGTCGACCCGCTCTTCGATGCGCCAAGCCCCCTAGACGACGACCAGCTCAAGGAGCTCAATATAGCTGTCCTGCAAGACGACTAAGGGCGCGCCACTCCCGTAGGGGCGGGTTTCAAACCCGCCCTCCCCGGCCCCTACGACGCACGGAGAGGCGCAGTGCCATGACCAGCTGTATGAACGAGTACAACCCCTCGACATACGGCAACCGTAATGCGGTGCTGGGCTCGACAGGCTGATGACGAGCCTACCTTGAAACTCACCGTTCGTCTGAGCTTGTGGAAGAACAATTCGCCCTAGAGCGACCCTTTTCATGCATTCCCGTAGGGGCGGGTTTCAAACCCGCCCTTCCCTCGGCTCTGGAGCTGGGCATTGGCACAGGCAGAGTCGCGCTGCCCCTGAAGGCGCGCGGCGTAGAGGTTCATGGCATCGACGCGTCAGATGCTATGGTCGCGAAGCTCCGTGCCAAGGAAGGCGGTGCTGAGATCCCGGTTACGGTGGGCGACTTCGCCGATGTGGCTGTCGATGGCCGGTTCTCGCTCGTCTTCGTGGTCTTCAACACCTTCTTCGGCATTCTGACGCAAGAAGACCAGGTGCGCTGCTTCCGCAACGTTGCGGCGCATCTTACGCAGGGTGGGGCCTTCCTCATCGAGGCATTCGTGCCAGACCTCTCACGCTTCGACCGGGGTCAGCGAGTCAGCACAAGTGAGGTTGAGACCGATCGGGTGCGCATCGACCTGGCGCGGCACGACGCCGCGAAACAACAGGTCACGTCACAGCATCTGCATATCAGCGAGACGGACACCAAGCTTTACCCGGTCCGGATACGCTACGCATGGCCGTCGGAGCTGGACCTGATGGCCCAGCTGGCCGGCATGCGCCTGCGGGAGCGCTGGAGCGACTGGGACCGGTCGCCCTTCAAGGCTTCTAGCGGGAACCACGTCTCGGTCTATGAGCGTGGGTGAGGACAACGGGCTAGCGCAAGCCGACAGCGCTTGGGCGGGCGTGGCCCCGCGGTCGGTTAACCGAGCGGTCAGGCCGCCCAGAGTGCAAGGCCAAGGTTGACTATCATGTCGTGGACCGGGAAGTCGGCCGGCAACTCCAAGGGAATGTCGAACTCGCCCAGGGGACGTTGCAGGGCGCTGGCTACCCTTTGCGCGATCGCAGGGTCGCGCCCGATCGGGGAGCCCGTCACGAACAAGGGTAGATCGCTCGGGACCGATATGTCAGGGTTTTGCATGTCGTGAGCGGCGATCGCGCTCTCGACGACCTCGACGATGCGATTGGCGAGGTCCGAGGAATCGAGGGTTGATGCGGCGGTCCAGTATGCGGACTGGTGGGTGACTGGCGTCCAGTCTCGAATCACTATGGCGTCGCAACCGTCAGGCGCGGTCCAGGCGCATATTGCGTCTGGCTGGCTGATGGCCCGGGCAAGCGCGAACGGCCTGAGCTCGACCGTTGATACCTTCAGTCCGGCGCCCTCCGCGGTCGCCGTCAAGGACCCGACCGACCGGTGAGTGGCCGAGAGTACGAGCCAGTGAGCAGTGTCGACCGTTCCTGCAAGCTCGTGCCATTTCAGTTGCGAGTTCTCCAACGATATGCCCATATTTCTTCGCGCCTCGTTTGGAATCATCACCTTCGGGTCCATCCCCTTGGCCCGAGGGAGTTCCAGGCGCCTAAGTGTAGTCTGATAGCCGGGTACTGCGGTGATCGCCCGCCGGTGCTCGCCGTTGGACTGCTGAAGGGCCCGCTGCAGAAGGCCCGCCATTCGTAGCGTGTCGCTTACCAGGCCCTCGCGGAAGAGCTGAGGGTTTGCCGACTCGATGTGGTGATCGATAATTTCGACTCCGTCCGTCACGAGCACCTTGATGGAGCCGTGCTCGATGCTCAGCGATGTGACCTGTTTGGGCGTGCCGATGGGAAGGCGCTTGATCGCGGCCTTGCCCAACCTCACTGCGGCGGCCATCCAGCCGCGCCACGTGGCCGGGCGGCGCAGGCGCTCTACTATCCGCGACAAGCGGCTTGATGCGCCTGGCTCTGGGCCCCCGATGACCACCTCCGCTGGCGGAGGACCGGCATCAGCGCTGGTCTCACCGGTCGTCGATCCGTCGGAGTGGTCTGGCTCGGGTGGGGGGGGTTCGACAGCCGGAGGTCCCCTGTTGAACGATGCTACCGCTTCCGCCATCTGGTCTGACGCATCGGCTTCCTGTTTGAACTGCGCGAACGCGGCCCGCCGGCTCTCATCTTCGGGAGAAGCTTGCGGCGCGGAGCGTCGCCTGTCTCGCCGGCCATCGCCTCGTCTCTGAGCTGCGCGAATGCAGCCAGCCTCGAGTCCTCCCCTGGAGAGGGGGGTGGTGTCGGGGGCTGCGCCACACCCGACTCTCCCAACTTGGCTTGCTCCTTAAGGCGGTCGAATGCAGCGTTATGGCTGTCGTCCTCCGAAGCAGCGGTTTGCTGTGGGGACGGCGCGTCGTCCGGCTCGCCGGCCAACGCCTGTTCCTTGAGCTGCTGAAAGGCGGCGGCGCGGCTCTCGTCCTCGGAGGGGGCGGATGGAGTCTCGGGTGGGGCAGAAGTGCTCTCCGCGGCCGCCGCCTCCTGCCTGAGCTTATCGAACGCGGCGCGTCTGTCCGAATCATCCGGGGCCGGTGGCTGTGGGATGGGGGTCAGCGGGCCCGGCGAAGGCGCGTTGAGCTGAGGTGGCGTCTCAGTAGGCTGGGTAGTTGCAGCGGGCGAGTCAAGCGTTTGGTCGTCGGTGTCGTTGCTGTTGTCCGCCGCACCGCCTTTTTCCGCGGCTAGCTGCTGAAACGCCTGGTGGTACGACCCAACGTCTACCGCCTCCACTGGTGGGGGTACATCCGCGCTGGGGGCCGCATTTGGCGCGGCAGCCGCAGGGACGACAGATGGCGCACCGAGTCCGGTTTCCCCGGCGGCCTCCTGTCGCAGCCGTTCGAACTCCCGGCGCCGGGAGTCGGCCTCGGGGTCTGCTGCCGGGGCTTGCGGTTGGGCTGGCGGCGGCTGGTCCGGTACCGATGACGGGCCGGCCCCTCTCGCCCTGAGGTACTCGATAATCTCAGGTTTCTTCTCTTTGAGCTCAGTCATCAGGTCCGCTGGCAGAGGACGCGGCGCTTTCACTCGCACGCCGTCGGCGCTGAGTTCGAACGCGGCACCCAGAGATTCTGCTTGCTTGACGAGATCGGACGGCGTGGTCATAGGTCGGCCTCCCAGGCCTGCTCCGAGTCGGCGGCAGGATCGCCCGGAGAGGTCTCTTCGGAAGCTTCCTCGTGAGCTGGAGCGTCTCCTACGGAGCCGTCCGCGAGTTTGCGGCGTAGCTGCTCGAACTCTCCTCTTCTCATCTCTACCTCGTCGCGAGACACGCTAGGCTGATCGATTTCCTTGGATCTAGTCTGCGGCGCGTTGAAGGACAGGTCCAGAAGAGATTCTATGGGGGGCGCGTCCGATTCGAGTTCGGAGGCTCCCGGCGCGAGAGATATCCCCCGCTCGGCTGCCAACCTTTCAAATTCCCGGTGCCACTGGGTGCGGTCCGCCTCGTCGAGAGGAAGATCTTCGAGAGGCTCCAGAGACACGGGCTCACCGAGCAGGAACCGCACTTCGTCCAGCTTGGACTCGTCTTCAGGAGGGCCTTGCGGGTCGGCAGCGTCTCCTTTGAAAGATGCAACGGGGCGGCGCTCATCGGCTTGCGGCGCGCCCGCGGCGGGGTGTGACGGCTCGTCGAAGGGAGCTTCCCGGACGGGTTTGGCCTCGAGGTCCACTATCTCAGGCGGTTTGGCCGTATCGGCCCTACTGACCGAGGGCGCCACTTCGCGTTCGGGAGCGAGTTGTGATCCCTCATCTACTTCTTCAGCGAGGCCGGAATCTTCCACTCGACCCATTTCCGGGTCTTCGTTAGCTTGGTCGTCTGCTTCCGTGCGCTGACTTTCCAGCGCACCTGCTCTTAGGAGTTCGTTCGGGTCTTCGTCGGTGGCCATCTGCTGGAATTCCTGATGCCGCTGCGATATCCGGTCGAGAGCTCCCCTCAGCATCTCCTGGAGGGACCCATCGCCGCCCCGGGTCGCTGCCGGTGTACCTGTTGTCAGGTCGTCCGTCGATGACGGTCGGGATGCAGCGGAACCGCCCATGGCGACCGACGGGGAGCTGTGGGGTAGGGTAGGGGGCCGGCCGCTCTCTTCCCCAGCCTGGCTTTCGTCTGGCTCCGCTTGTCTCTCTTCGATGTCTGAAGTTTGTTCTCCCGCCCGGGCTGGGCGAGTCTCTCGCACTACGTCTTCTTGGATGAAGTGACGTAGCAGGTGCCTTTCAACCTCGTACCTCTCCATGATCTGGTCACCACATACCAGGCACCGGTACTCCTCGTCCCTGGCGCGGCCCACCATCTCATACAGCCCGAGTTCCAGAAGGACCTTGGGAGAGCGTATGAATCGGCTACGGAAGCGTCTGACCGTAGCCTCGTTGACTCCTAGAGCGCGACCGATTCTAGCTGCGGACCATCGCTCCATCAGGGCCCATAGGACGAAGCGATGTTCGTCGGAAGTCATCCATGTGTGTCGGTCCTCGGGAGCGCGGGTTGGGGCTGAATCACGGAATCGTTGGTCCAGTGTTGGCTGAGGCATATTCACCGTCCGCGATGTTCGGGCTTTGTTCGTCGCCGCACTAATTATCGTGCGATCCTGTCTTGAGTATACGGATAAAACACGTACAAAGCAAGGTGTGTCCGCACATATTATACCGCACATCTATAGGAAGATTGCAATATAGAGGAGTCGGGGCGAGGCGTAGAGTGTATAGTCGCAGAAAGAGAGGTAGAACATCTGTAGAATAGTCGTAAACAGACTGTATATGATACGAGAACTACATGGAGGAGGGAAAGCGACCGCGGAGGACTGCATGCAGAGTTCCGGAGGTCGGTTTGGGACGAAAGGTCCTTGGGACCCCTTCGGCTTATGCGTCTGGAGGCGGTACGTGCCCCTTTAGAGTACTCTGGAACGTACGCATAACGTTATGAGAACACATGGAGAAAGTAGAGAGATAGTGCCAAGTGATCGGAGAAAGTACGGGAAAAGCCGAGGGTCGGAGCGTAGCTGATGTGGGCGCGGGATAACCTAGGGAGCGGTGGGACTGGAGTCAGAGTTGGACGGCGACGAGGAGACGGTCGCGCGCACCTCTTTGATGAGGTTCTCGAAGGCGGGGATGAAATGGACGCTTTGGGAGAGGAATTTGCCGATATAGTGACTGGTCATCCTCGCCGAGAGCTCCAGCTCTGCTGCGTCGCTTACCTCTTTGAGCGCGGAGTCGATCTTAGCGATCTGGTCGTGTAGCCCTCGCCGGTACTCGTCCTCCATCGCCGAGAGAGTAGCGCGCGCATGTTGTGCCAGCTCCTGAGCGGCTTGCCGGGCCTCTTCGATTATCGTCTTGGCTCGGTCCTGCGCGTCGCGGGTGGTCTGCTCGGCCCTTGCCTGCGCCGTGGCCTCCGCCTCTTCCTCTATGGTGGAGGCTAAACCCTGTGCGTCTTCGACGGTCTTCGTGGCCAGCTCGTGAAGGGAAGAGACGTGGTCAAGCTGTTTCAGCTTCTCACGGTGCTCTCTGATGAGCTTCTCGAAAAAGATGACGACATCTGTCTCGGCGAGGCCCTCAGCGACTACGCGAAAGTCCTGACCCCAGAGCGTCTTGATCTTCTCTTCGTTCACGGCGCTACCTCTATTCGAGGCTCGTCCGGGGTAGGGAGGGAGGAGTTATGTTAGAGGAGAGGGACGACATGGCCTGGGAGCAGGAGTTGCGAGGCCACCAGGGGGGACTAACGCTTGGAGGAGACTTTCTCCTTCTTCTGGCCGACGATCGCGGGCTGAGGTTCGTCACCCTCTTCGAGGACGCCCCCGTGTCCTGTCTCCTTCATAAGCTCGTCTAGGCCGGGGAGCATGTTGTTGCTGGTCTCGCTTACCGTGGACCTAATCTCTTCCACGAACTTTACGGTAAATCGCCTGACAATATACTCGGCTTCCAGCTTCGCCTCAGATACGATCCCAGGGACCATTTCCTTGGCCACTTGAATAATCGACTGGGCCTCTCGTCGCGCATCAGCGACGATCTCGCCCGCCTCGCCCTCGGCTTTGGCGACCGCGGCGCTGGACTGCTCGGTGGCCCCCCGCTCGATCTTCTTCACAAGACGCTGGGCCTGCTCTCGGGCCTGCTCCTGCGCTGCGGCGAGGTGCGCGGCGGATTCCTCTTCCGCCTCCTCGCGCGCCTGCTGTTTGATACTCTCCGCAAGCTTGTCCGCTTCGACCACGGTTTGCTCGGCGAGTTTCAGCAAGGAGGCCTGCTGGCCTTTGTCTTGCCTGCCCTGGCGGGATTTCTCCATCAGGCCGTTCACGAACGAGACCACCTCTTCCTCTGACAGCCCCTCAGGCACCACACGGAACTCGTTTCCCCACAGCTCTCTCACATCTTCTTTTTCCATGGGTGGCTCCTTTCGGTTTCCCCGTTCAACTCCGGCCGCATAGGTCGACCGGAGCGGGGTGTAGGCGCCCGCTTTTTTGACGGACGGAGTATAGCAGCGGCGCAGTACGCAGTCAATCGACGCCTGCTCACGGGCGGGGGCCAGGATTGGATGCGCGAGCCTCGGTCAGCAGTGGCCCTCTTTGATTTTGACATCGCCCATGTCCAACGGTAGGATTGCGACTGACGCTGACCCGCCTGCTCGGGGCGTCGAGAGGCCAACGTGAAGTTTGGGCTGCTATACGAGATGCAGCGCCCCTCACCCGATGGGGTAGTGGATGAGAAACGCCTGCTCGAGGAGACTCTCGAGCAGTGCGTGCTGGCGGACAAGGTCGGCTTCGACTACCTGTGGTTCGTCGAGCACCACTTCCTTACCACATTCTCCGGCTCTTCATCCCCTGAGGTGATATACGGCGCCTTGAGCCGGATGACCAAGCGCATCAGGCTCGGATTCGGAGTGGTGATACTGCCGCATCACCACCCTATCCGCGTGGCCGAGAGAGTCGCCATGGTCGACCAAATGTCCGACGGCCGGGTGGAGTTCGGGACCGGACGCAGCAGCCCCTATGAGCAGCTTGGCTTCGAAGTAGACCCCAGGGACAGTCGAGATATGTGGGATGAGTCGCTGAGGATTGTCCCGCAGATATGGATGAGCGACGAGTTCGAGTGGGAAGGGCGGTTCTGGAACATCCCTCCGCGGCGTATCCTCCCGAAACCCCTCCAGAAGCCCCATCCTCCGATCTGGGTAGCCTCCATGCAGCCTGAGACTTACCGTTTAGCCGCGGAGCGCGGCATCGGGGTCCTCGCCTTCTCCTCGAACGCGCCCTCGACTCTGGCGGAGCATATCGCCGAATACAAACGCGCGGTCAAGGACGCGGAGCCGGTGGGCGCCTTCGTCAACGACCAGTGGGCGAACTTCACCATCGGGCACTGTGGAGAGCATAACTTGGAGGCCCAGGAGCTGGGCGCACGTGCCATCAGGTCCTTCTTCGGGCCCGACCGCCCTTACACACAGGGCCGCGCGGATGCGTACAAGAAGCTCCTCGAGGCGTGGGGCGGGGTGCCCGACCACCTTCAGGCCGATTTTCGGCGGAGAATGGGCAAAGAGGTCGACCTAGGTGGTGGCGGCGACGTCAACTTCGCGGCATGGGGCGAGATGGATGCGGCTACCCTATCTGAGCGCGGCGTCATAGTCGCAGGCGACCCCGACAGCTGCATCGAAGGCGTCACACGCCACCAGGAGTCCGGCGCCGATCAGCTAATCCTGGTTATGCAGACGGACCAAGTCCCCCACGAAAAGGTCATGAGCTCCATCGAGCTATTCGCAACGCGCGTGATTCCCTCGTTCAGGCAGTAGCGGCCCGGGTTTCTCCGAGTGCCCAAAAGAGCCACCCCGCCACTAGGCGCCTGCGCATCCTGGCCCCGGCTGGGGCCGGCATCCGCGGGGATGTTATCCTGGTTCGAGCACTTCACCGCGTGCCCAGGTGGCGGAATGGTAGACGCGGCGGACTTAAAATCCGCTTCCCTTTATCGGGAGTGGGGGTTCGAATCCCTTCCTGGGCACCCCATAACGATGCGGTGCATGGCTTTCGACCGTACGCCCCGCTTCATGCTCGCATCGGCGATTTGCCGCCATTCTGCCGCCATTTTTCTAGGGTACTGTTATCTGAGCCCGTTCCATCGCGTCTGCGAATGCGTCTGCTGCTGCCCGTTGGAGGCCCGGCGCGACGTGAGAATAGGTGTCTGCTGTGATCGCGATGCTGGCATGGCCTAGGCGCTCTTGGACAATTTTCAGGTGAGTCCCCGCCTGAAGTAGCAAGGTCGCATGGAAGTGCCGCAGATCGTGCAAGCGCACGTCGCCAATCCCCGATTCATTGGCCAGCTTCTTAAATCCGCGGGTGAGGGCGTTCGGATCGAACGGGTTCCCCAAGGGGTTAACGAATACAAGCCCTGTGTCGTCGTAGGTTTCGCCCAACTCAGCCCGGACTAGAATCTGGCGCCCGTGGAGCTCGCGTAGCATGTCCACGGTTACGGAGTCTAGGGCGATGGACCGACGGCTCTTTGCTGTCTTAGGTGGTGTGAAGACCAATCCTCGTCCGACGACACGCTGGAGAGACTGGGAGATCGCCGCCGTGCTGTTCTCCAGATTCACGTCAGCCCAACGAAGGCCAAGGCACTCACCCCGACGGACGCCGGTCCGGGCCATGAAAGCGAGTGGCGGCCCGTAGGGAGTACTTTTGGCCAGGTCCAGGATCCGCCACACTTCTTCGGCGTCGGGTGGCCGGACTTCCCGCTGCTCGATCTTGGGCGGATCAACCGCGTCGGCGACGTTCACATGCACTAATCCCCATCGAACCGCGTGCTTCAGGCTCTCTTTGAGCACAACGTGAACGTGCCGGACACTACGAGCTGACTTCCCTCGGGCCAGGAGCTTCGCTTCGAGTTGCTGAACCTCGACGGCTCGAAGCTGCGTTAGCTGGATATGGCCGAGGATCGGTGTGATGTGAAGGCGAATATCGCCCTCGTACCGATAGGCCGTCCGGGCCCGGGTGTTCGGGACCGCGTAGTCTCGATACCAGCGTTGTAAGTACTCAGCTACGGTGATCTTGCTGGTATCGAGCGGTAGGCCCTTGTCGAGGGACGCCAGGACCTCCCGGAGCCGCCGATCAGCGTCAGCCCGCTTGCCCCGGACGTTCAGGAAACGGCGCTGACGCCGGCCGTTGGCGTCTCGGCCCACGTCGATTGTCAGCTCCCAGCTGTTCTTACCCCGACGGCGGATTCGGCCTTTCATGATTTGACGTCGTTCCTTTCTCTCTGGCGCTCCCTCTCTTCTGCCTCCAGGTCCACTTGCTCACCGGCCTTTTGTGCCTCAGCTATTCTCATCCGAAGCTCTCGTGTTGCTGGCTGAAATCCCAAGCGGGGAATCGCCCTCCACACGTCAATCCTGAACCGCTCATGTGCCGCTAGCATGAGGTCAATGTCGCGCTTGTCTTCGTTATGCTCCAGGCGGCGAAGGTATTCCCTTACCACAACGTGCACGGAAAAGATGCTAAGGTTCGGCGCTGCTCTTCTTACCCGAAGAGCCCATCGGGCCTCTTCTTTGGTGAAACGTTCTTTTTGTCCATTCGTCGCCATGGCCGATCCATACAAGGCATCCAGAATCTCCCTTACCTCGCTTGGCTCCGCATCAATCAGCGTCCACTCTTCCGAAACGTCGCCTAGTTGAAGATCCGAGACAATGCGTTGCACGGTTCGTCGCGAAGGAAGTCGGTTCTTGAATTTCTTGTCTTGTGCTAGATCCGTGTAAATTTGGGAGGGTGTCCACCCCCTCGCTTCCGCAAGCGTCCTGATCCGCTCTAAGATATCACCGTCGATGTAACGCTTTCGTGGCATTAACTGGCCCTTTCGTGTCGCGAGTATCACTATACATGACCAACGATAGGGGATAAGCTGTCGTCTGTCAACAAACGAAGGGAGCAACAGGGAATGTCGACCATTGAGAAAGAGTGGCTAACGGTTGAGCAGTTTCGGCGACGGCACAACCTAGGTAAGAACCTCGTCTACGAGGCGGTCCGGGACAACCGCCTGCCGGGTCTGAAACTTGGCGGGAAAATATTGATCCCGTCTGATGCGCTCGACCAGCTCATCCAGAAGCGGTCCGAGACACTGAACAGCTAATGTCAGTGAGTTCGGCCCAGCGGTTCACACAAGAGCGGACTTGCCCGGTGTGCCACGGATTCGACCAGGCCAACCGGGGAAGTGGCATGCGGTGCTTTGGCTTCCTGTCCGAGGATGGCCAGCGGGCACATTGCACGCGAGAAGAGCAAGCCGGACACGCCAAGCGTAGCGAGAGTTCGGAGACTTGGGCGCACAAACTCCAAGGGGCGTGCCCGTGCGGTTCGGCGCACGGGCTAGGGGAGTCCCCAATCCGCAAAGGGGCTCGGGGTCAGATAGTCGACACCTACGACTACGTCGACGAAAGCGGCCTCCTGATCTACCAGGCCGTACGCTTCGAGCCAAAGGGCTTTGCCCAGCGTCGTCCAGATGGCAAAGAGGGCTGGACGTGGGACCTCGCGGGCGTCCCGCGTCTTCTTTATCGCCTGCCCCAACTCATCGGGGCACCCGCCAATAGTCTCATCTTTGTCACTGAAGGAGAGAGAGATTGCGACCGACTCCGTAACGAGGGATTGCTTTCTACCTGTAACAGTGGCGGAGCTGGGAAATTCGGCCCTGAGCTAGTTCATTGGTTCAAGTCTCACCGAGTGGTGGTCTTGGAGGACAACGATGAAGCGGGTCGCCGTCACGTCGAGAAGGTGGCCGCCTTGCTGCAGCAAGTTGCGGAAGAGGTGAAGGTGGTGTCCTTTCGAGAGCTTCCGAAAGGGGGCGATGTGTCCGACTGGCTTGACGCCGGTCACACTGTGGATGAGCTCAAGGCAAATGTCCAGGCCAGTCCCGAGTTTCGACCGGAACCCTCTTCGCACGGCTTGAAGTGGCACACGGCCCAAGACATCGCCAATATGACTTCAGAGGAGCCTGATTGGATCATCCCAGGACTCTTGGCCCGCGGGTCTATCTCCGAACTGTCGGCCAAGATCAAGGTCGGCAAGACTCAGTTCGCCATGAGCGCCGTCGAGGCGATCTGCCGCGGGGGGCAATTCCTTGGCAGGTCCGCGGTGAAGACGCCGGTCGTCTACCTGACTGAGGAAAGGCCACCAACCTTCGGCTCAGTCCTCCGGCGTGTTGGCCTTGAAGGTTCGGAGAACCTCACTGTGCTCCTTCGCCAGGATGCCAGGGGACTGAAATGGTCAGAGGTCGTGCTCGGTGCGGTCGCTAAAGCCCAGGAAGTTGGTGCTGGGGTCCTGGTCGTGGATACCGTGAGCGACTGGGCGGAGATTCCAGGTGAGGGAGAGAACGCCAGCGGAGTGGCCTATGAGGCCATGCGTCCCCTCCAAGACGCAGCGGCAGGGGGTCTCGCGGTCTGGGTGGTTCGTCATGACCGCAAGAGCGGAGGCGAGCTCGGTGACTCATCTAGGGGAAGCTCTGCCTTTGCTGGCGCTGCGGACATCCTCTTGGCGCTCCGGCGCGCCAATACCGCTGGACACGAATCCCGACGCATCCTGGATGGGGTCGGGCGGTTTGACGATGTGCTGTCTAAGACTCTCATAGAGCTGGGCCCAGAAGCTCAGTATGTTGTTCTGGGCAACCAACTCGAGGTGGAACGCCAGGAAGTCAAAAAGGCTGTCCTCGACATTCTTCCCAGGACCTTCGACGCTGCGTTGACGACACAAGAGCTCCTGGGGAACCTCGGGGAGAGGGCTAGCAAGTCCACGTTGAACCGGGTCTTGAAGGAACTCGTGGAGGCTGGCTTCATCGAACGGAGGAAGGGGAAGGGTTCTCGCGGCAGTGCTTTCGGCTACTTCCTTTCCAATATATATATGGACCCTGAAAAGTTGGGTGAAACGGAATGTGTGAAGGGCGGAGAGATAATGTACCACCTGGGCGGTCGAGCGCTGAGGTGTGGCGTTTGAAAACTGTACCGCCTGTCGCCTTCAATCAGGAACGACAGAACCTGACTGAAGGTGGATTGGATGTACAAGGTGGGTATTTACCTCCGTGTTCGCAAGGCTTGTTTCGTCGAAGGGATGAGCGTCCGAGAGGCGGCCCGAGTGTTCGGGGTACACCGGGACACGGTGCGCAAGATGCTCGAGTACTCCGTGCCCCCAGGGTATCGACGGCAACGACCGGCTCGCAGACCGAAGCTCGATCCATATAAGGGTGTGATGGACCAGATCCTGGAGCAGGATCTGAGCTCACCGAAGAAGCAGCGTCACACCGCCAAGCGTATCTACGAACGGCTCAGAGACGAACACGGCTTCACCGGCAAGTACACGATAGTCAAAGACTACGTTCGAGAACGCCGTCGTCGGACCCGAGAGATGTTCGTACCACTGTCCCATTCCCCGGGACATGCCCAGTGTGACTTTGGCGAAGCGTGGGTGGTCATCGGCGGAGTGGAACGCAAAGCCCACTACTTCGCCCTGGACCTCCCTCACAGCGACGGGTGCTATGTGAAGGCGTATCCCGCCGAGACGACGGAGTCATTCTGCGACGGACACGTCTCCGCCTTCGCGTTCCTGGGCGGAGTGCCTCAGAGCATCCTCTACGACAACACCACGCTCGCGGTAGCCAGAATCCTGGGAGATGGTCGCCGGCAGCGGACCAGGGTGTTCTCCGAGCTTCAGTCCCACTACCTGTTCGAGGACCGGTTTGGCCGTCCAGGCAAAGGGAACGATAAGGGCAAAGTAGAAGGTCTGGTCGGCTATGTCCGCCGGAACTTCCTGGTGCCCATTCCATCGTTCGAGAGCTTCGATGCCCTCAATGCTCATCTGGAGCAACACTGCCTCAGACGGTTCGAAGATCGACTCCGCGGCCGCAACGAGACGATAGGAGAACGGCTGGAGCGGGACCTAGAGAAGTTGCTGCCTCTGCCGGCCGTACCGTACGACGCCAGCGACAAGCACGCGACGAGGGTCAGTTCTCTGTCCCTGGTCAGATACCGGACCAATGACTATTCGGTCCCGGTGGCCTACGGTCATCGGGACGTTCTGGTCCGCGGATATGTACACGAGGTTGTGATCAGCTGTGGCGCTGAAGTCATCGCCCGCCATCGGCGCTCATACGATCGAGACGACTTCGTCTTCGACCCTCTCCATTACCTGCCGCTCCTTGAGAAGAAGACGAGGGCATTGGATCAGGCGGCGCCGCTGGTTGGATGGGAGTTGCCCGAGGAGTTCGGAGTGTTGCGGCGGCTGCTGGAGTCGAGGATGGGCAAGCGAGGAAAGAGGGAGTTCGTGCAGGTGCTCAGACTGATGGAGAACTTCCAGCCGGAAGAAGTCCACGACGCCGTACGAGACGCCATTCGACTCGGGGCTGTGAGCTTCGATGCTGTCAAGCACCTGGTGCTGTGCAGGATCGAGGGTCGACCGCCTAGACTCGACATGGAGTTGTACCCGTATCTGCCCAGGACCAACGTTGCAACAACCTCGACCAGGGACTACATGGCTCTCCTGGCGGGGAGCCGGTCATGACCAACAAGTCCACGATGTTGCTCGAACACAACCTCAAGCAACTCAAGCTCCCCACGTTCCTGAGGGAGTACGACAAGCTGGCATCCCAGTGTGCCAGTGAGGGAGCTGACCATCCGGACTACCTGCTGCGACTATCGGACTTGGAGCTGATCGACCGTCACCATCGCATGGTGGAACGTCGGATCAAAGCAGCCCGCTTCCCGACGACCAAGAGCCTCGACACCTTCGACTTCCTGTCTATGCCGTCCCTGAACAAGGCTCTGGTTCTGGAGCTGGCACGATGCGAGTACATCGAGCGCCCCCACAACGTCATCGCTCTCGGCAACAGTGGCACCGGCAAGACCCATATCGCCCTCGGTCTCGGTCTGGCTGCGTGTCAGAGGGGACTGTCCGTGGGCTTCACCACCGCCGCTGCTCTGGTTCACGAGCTGATCGAGGCCAGGGACGAACGGCGTCTGCTCAACCTGCAGAGAAGGCTCGCACGACTCAAGCTTCTGATCATCGACGAACTGGGCTTCGTGCCCTTGTCCAAGACTGGCGCCGAGCTCCTCTTCGAGGTGTTCAGCCAGCGTTACGAGCGTGGATCGGTCCTGGTGACCTCCAACCTGCCCTTCGTCGAGTGGACCGAGGTGTTCGGCTCTGAACGGCTGACCGGAGCTCTCCTCGACCGCCTCACCCACCATGTCGACATCCTGGAGATGAACGGGGACAGCTACCGACTCAAGCACAGCAAGAAGACTTCTGGCCGCCAGCTATCTGACTGAGCCTGATCTCCAACGCCCCACGAACCTTGATGCCCATTCTACGGCGTTCAGTGGTACAGTTTTGCTCCGCCCCGCTGGTACGTTTTCACACCGCCCTTGACATTCAAGCCCATGAAGCTTGCGAGTTGTTCGACCGTTAGGTCCTGCCGGAGGCTCAGGTCGTCTTGCGGCATGCGTCCGATCCAGTTCCGCGTCCCCGGCGGAATTCTACTGGACGCCAGCTACCTGGTAGCGATCAAAGGTAACTGTCAACGAATGCTAGCAGTGGTACCCATTGAAGGGCTGCTGTCGCGTAACGCGGACAGAGTTCAATCTGCCGCCGGGGACGCTACCGGAACAATATCATCCCTATTCGGCGATGAGCAACATCGCTTATGAGCTCGGTAGCCGATAGGTGTTCGTTGTTTTGGTATCGATTAAGGGAGTGGCGCACGCAATGGGGAGGGATCGCCCCCGGAATGAAAAAATCGCGCCTTTGAATTTGCTAGACCAAGAGTCCTAATTCGGTGACGCGAAAACTCGCCGACATTTTGCCGACCAAAACTTGTACACATGGTGTGAAAGCAGAGGACGCCATGGGACACGACTGCGCCCTCTGCGCCTGTATCACGCGACGCAGTGGTAAGACGTGGTAAAAGTCTGTCAACTAGACAGATCGACGTACGGCCTTGGAGCTTTCCCTAGGAAGGAATCAATGGTCATGGGGACAAGGCGCTCGTATCCTGGTGAGAGCTCAGGTAGTTCGTTCATCGGGAAGAACCCAGCGCCCAAGGTTTCTGGCATGGGCTTTGGCTGGCTGCCGGAATCTGGCTCCACAAGGAAAGTCGCCAGAAGCGTAGAACTGGGAGGATCTTTTATCAGACTCCAGTCGAAGATACCCAGTAGATCGACAACTCTTCCCGTCACGGTCGTTTCCTCCTGAAGCTCGCGTTGTGCGCATCTGGCCCACGTCTCTCCGAGGTCTGTCATTCCTCCGGGCAAGGCCCAAAGGCCGGTATCTTCCCTGCGAATCAATAGCAGCTGTCCGTCTTGAAATACGGCGGCCAGAGCGGCGAGTCGGCGCGATTGCCCCCCGATGTTATCTTCGTAGGGGAGAAAGGACTCGCGACGCGATAGAAGCTTCAGGGCGTTTGTCAGACGAGAGCCGGCTGACTCCATGAGTTCGTAGTGGTGCCTCGCGTAGGGATGCTCCAGATCGCTGATGCCTTCCGCGCCAAGTTTGCTCAACTCGTTCGATATCTCTTTGACTTCCTTAACGAGAGTGAGATGTCGAGACCGTCCCAGGTCCGATGAGCCGGAGTGAGTCGGTGGGGACGGAAGACCGGCCGGTTTCTCAAGATCGAAGTGAGGCGCATCGGTCTTTCGGTCTTGGAGCTCGAAGAGCTTAGGTACTATCAGGTGGAAGCTTGGCGAGAGCTTCCTCACCTCATCTTCTGAAAAGAAACCCATCCTCCCACCGAGTACTTGTGAGGCCAAACCGTCGACCGGACTGACCTGGAAGACCACATGGTAGAACTGAGACTTGGCTGGGTAGTGCCACGTTGTGGAGTTGAAAACACCGAGTAGGGCCGAAGATCTCCCAGCGATACCGGTCTGGGTCGCGAGACTACGCTCGGCCTGGCCGGCAAGGGTCTCTCCGATCGGTACTAGACCGCTTGGCAGATGCCAGACACCGGCCTGTTTACTCTTGACGAGGAGGATTCGCGAATCGTGAAACACAGCCGCGCAGGCAGCTATCATTGGCCCCCAACGTTTATAAACCTTTTTGTACTGGGTCAGTACCTCTTCCGTCGTTCGCTGCTCAATAGCAGCAATCAAACGAGCACTGGCCGATAGCGCCCGCTCATACCTCGACTTGACAGAAGTCTCATCCGCGAACTGCAGACCCAACACTGCGACAGCTCTGACCTCGTCGGCAATCTTGTATATGTCCGCTTGGAAATCAGACATTCTCCACGCGGTCCTCGTCTTTACGGCCTCGGAGGTGAATCTCCAAAGACTCGACCAGAAACACAGCTGTTGCCCCCGCTAACTGGACCGCGAGCCTGGAGTGCCTCGGCTCAAGAATCGTGTCCCTCTCTCCGCGACCGTGCGCATCGCCGTGCCGAGTACGGATTACGCCAATCCCAGAGACAACGTTACTGGCCCCACCCAAAACGCGACGAAGTTCTGGATCTGCGGCAGCTTGAGGAGAAAGACTCAATGCATCGGCAGCTTCTCGATAAAGATGCTGGATGTCTTGCTTTGTTGGGTAGGCAAGCCCAAGCTTGTCCAGGATAGCCTTACATGTGCTTTCAAGGAGAGCGCACGCTGCAGTGATCGCGTCGGCAGGGTCGCTGTCAACCTCTCGAAGTGCCCGTTCCCATTCATCCCTTACGTAGTTCAGGCTCAGCCGGTTGACGACCTCTTCTACCGATTCGCTCACGGCCGTGCCGCCGCGGATCAGCCTTTTACCAACAACCCTGAAGCCGTCTGCCTCGATTCCTCGCTGCAAAGCCGTTAGTTCGCGGTTGCTTCCCGGTCCTTCTCGACGGTCAATCAGGAGGACCGTTTCCAGCACTTTGGTGAGCTTTTCAGCGTCTCGCGGGTTGCCCAGATCGAGGGTAGATAGATATCGCTCCGCCTCGGTTCTTCGAGCCCCTTGATACCCTTCTTCGACGTTCTCGTCGTAGTCGATACCCTCGGCGTCAAATAGCTGACGAATCGTCGCGACAGTATACCGGGATGACAGGAAGTCCTTGAGGGCGTTTGTTGTCCTGCGGCTTATTATTCGCTCGTTGCCCGACACGACGTTCGAGTGTCCTTCCGATACATCCGGACCGGTTCGGATAGAGTTCCGGATGGTCTCCGATTCCTGCTAACCGTTTTGCAATGTACAGATTAGCACGGGTCCGGACGGGTAACGATTGTTGCGAGAGCCAGGCCTATCGAGAGTAGGCGCAGCGACGTCGGTCGCGTGGACGAGGAGTTTGTCGACGAGCAAGAGAGCGCAGCTTCGACCTACCAGGTTAGCGAAGCGAAGTGTCTTGTCTCGGCGACATCAATTCCCCTGAGCAAAGCTGGAACTCGTCGAATGGGGCGAGATTCTCGATTATAGCCCCCTGCACAGGTCCCATCTGACCCAGGTTAACTGCGGCCACCGGACCGGCCTGCAACAAACCGGGTGAGAATTGTGGCAAGGTGTCTGAGGTAACAGGTTACCCCGGCTGTTCTGAGTCACGTGCTTGAGATCGTTGCCAGGCGTTCAGGGCGCAGGCACGAGGCGCCGGTGGGGGCTGAGGGGCGCCGACAGTTCTTGGCCTCGTCCTTTAGATCGACACCCGAGGACGCCTCGGAGTCCTACTCGTTGGTCACTAGGCGTAGGTGGGATTGTGGATTCTTGCCATACTCCTGGAGCTCTTGACAGTAACGGGGAAACCGGTCGAAGTAATTAGGAGTCTCGCACGACTCTAAGTGTTCGGATCCGTCACAGCCCTGGCACCCGCAAGACCACATTCGAATCACCGTCTGAACGCTGCACGAAGGACACGTTGGCAATTGCGAGCTGACTACCTCGGCCATGTTGGACCTCCTTTTGCCGGTTCGCATCTTTTGCCACCTCTCGGCGGCGATACTAGCTACTCTTCGCCAGTTGTCGATCCTGCTCTCCTCCGATACGACCTGTCGTAATCGGCCGAACTCAGAGAGGATACTTCTGAGCTGCGGTCTGAGCTGTGTTCTCGACTTATGCAGACGCCCCTTAGTGGCCGTCTCCGAAACTCCCAAGATCTCAGAGACCTCGTGTATGGTGAAACCCTCGTAGTAGTAAAGAAGAACCGCCGACCTGTTCTTTTCTGACAGCGACTCCACAGCCCGAAGCACCGCGTCGCGTAATTCATTAGCCTCAACTGCGGCCTCGGGATCCGAATCTTCATCGGCCACCCGGATGAAATCAGGACTCGACTCTGCCTCCATCCTCTCCAACGATAGAAAGTCAATTCTTTGATTGCGGAGGTAGCTCCTGCTGACATTCAACACGATGCCGTACAGCCAGCTTTCGAAACGGTCGTCGTTGCGCAGCCGGTCCAATGACAAGTACGCTTGGAGAACCGCCTCTTGGGCAAGCTCTTGCGCGATATGTTTCTGGCGAACGACCCGAAGTGCAACATGCTCCGCGAGCGGCAGGTGCCGACCCGCCAACTTGCCGAAAGCGTCCTTATCTTCGGATCGGGCTAGTCCAACCAGTTCGATGTCCGATTCGGAAGTGCCCAAGCATCACCCCTTCGATATGTAGTGGTGAAATCATGAATCTAGGTTACCTCTGGCTGCTGCCCCGAACGTCCTTTTAAGCTGGCCATGCTCGGACGTAGTGCTCGAGGTCGTTGTGCGGCGCTCAGGGCGCAGGCACGTCGCGAGGGTCAGTGCTTTTTAAACGTACTGCCTTATCCCAGCGTGGAAAGCTCTGGAGTCGTTGTGCTCAGCACCGAACAGGGCCTCTTGGAGCGCAAATGTACCTACATAGAATCGTGCCCGTGGTAACACAGCCTCAATCTCCGGATACGCTACGTAGAACCTGCTTAGGAAAGATCGTCCAGCTCCGGACATGAACTGAAGCCAGGCAACGTCAACAGCTGGATCTCCCAGCCCAGCACTCCCGAAGTCAATTACGCCGTTTAGCGCCCACGACTCTTTGTTAAGGATCATTTGGTCTGGACCGATATCTCCGTGTCGCAGGACCGGGTCGTACGCGAAGTTGCCGGCGTCGTTCAGGAATCATTCGAAGTGCTCCTCGATGTGGTCTTGGGCGTCCGGGCGCATGTGCTGGAAGAGTAGCTGCTGAACCCGGTCATACATTTCGGCCCAGTATTCGCGGCCGTCAGACACCGGCAGCGTCACGCTAACCGCCTCTCTCGCGGGGACACGATGTAACTCACTCAGGAACCTAGCTAATTGGAGCGCCAAAGAAGGTTCACTGATACCCTCGAATTCTTCCCGGGTTCCAACCTCCCCGGGGATCATCTTGTAGCCGACGAACGCCTGTCCCACAGTGGCGGATAGGCTCGTGTACAGGGGAACAGGCACCTGAACAACTGTTATGTACGGCTGGACGCCGGTCAGAATCGCACATTCAGTCTCGAGTCGTTTGACCGCTTGGCCATGTTTCGGGAAGCGGAATACGAATTCATCGTTAATGACCAGAACGTCGTTATTTCCGCCCTCGATAACGGGCGATGCTCCCTTGATCAAGAACCTTGGGTAAGCCTCCTTGATACGGGCTATATACGCCTGTAATCCCTCCATTGTGCCTTCAGCTCCTACCCGAGTTTGCTGGTCTGAGGATACAGAAGAGATGCTGAGAGCGTCGTGTTGGTAGTTCCCAAGACCGTCTACAGCTGCCTAGTAGCGACATAGACAACTGGCATGAGTTTTCCCAAGACCTCGGCAGCATAGAAGAGGCTGCCAAGCAGCTCGGCTTCGTACATCTTCCTCCCGTACTTGGCTGTCAGAGCGTCCTTCGATCTATTCATCCGGGCGATACGTAGAAACTCCTTCCCCATGACTTCCGCGCCGTTTTCCTCGTCCCATTCTTTCCACTCGGTTGAAACCTCCTCGCGTTCCACTATGCGGAATCCGGCGTCCGTCATTGCCAGTTCGAGTGAGGACTGCGAGATGCTGTCGGGGAATAACGCATCCTGGTATAGGCGAGCAGCTTCCGCCGACCCCATCAGATCGGTTTCATGATGCGTAAAGATGACGATATGCCCGCCAGGCCGGAGTACGCGACTACATTCGGCCATGGCCTGACGAATATTTCTCACGTGCGGCAACATGTCTCGGCACCAGACGAAGTCGAACTCGCTATCTTGCAGCTCTAGACGGTGTATATCCCCTTGAAGAACGGTAATCAGGTGACCCAACTGCGCCTTTCCGATTGCCCGACGCGCCTTGCGGATTGCCGCGTCGCTGAAGTCCACTCCAGTCACCCGGCAGCCGAATCGACGAGCGAGTTGGACAGAGTGGAGCGCCCCCCAGCATCCAATGTCGAGAACACGATGGGCGTCATTGCAACCCAGGGTCGCCATCTTGTCGTAGAGCATGTCTCGCGACCTAGGGTTTAGCCCGAATCCACCGAAGGACACCGATGGACGGCGTGAGGGCAGCGGAAGGGGGTGGGTGAGGGAGCTACAGGGGAGATGGCCTGGGGTCTTGGGGTAGATGGGAGGCCGGCGGGCGGTCTTCAGTGGCCGCACAGGGCCCCTAAGGCCCTATGCGGGAGTTGCGATGCGCGGGAAGGCGAGAGGATACGCAGCAGGGGACTCTCGCGACCGGGGTGGCGCGAGATTGCGGGGACGTTGGGTCAGTTGCAGGCTGGCCGTCAGGCCGGGAACGGAATGGCTTGCAGCCGGGCCAAGGCGCGAGTGAACTGGGTTTCCCAAGGCCAGCGCCGGGGGAGATGCAAAGTGAGGCGGCGCGCCGAGCGGGTGATCCGTCCCACCAGAGCGAAGACCCGCCGCCTGAGGGTCTTGGTGATCACGGTCCGCTCGCCCAGACCAATCCGCGCCGTCCAGCGGGCCAGGTTATGCGCCATCACCTGGACCGCCAGCCAGGCGCCGTTGGCGGCGAAGCGCGCCGACGGCATGTGGTTCAGCCCGACGCCGTACTTGAGGTCGCGTATGGCGTTCTCGACCTCGGCGTGGCGGCGATGATCGGCCTCCAGTTCCAGCGTCTCCCCATCGCGGTCGGTGATGAAGGCGTGATAGCTGTATCTGGCGAAGAGGGCGAGCTGGGAACCGGGCGTCGGCTTCACCCGCCGGACAATGAGCCGCACCGGCGCGGCGTCCGGCTTGGTCTGGAACGGGGTGTAAGTCGTCTCGGCGACATCGGCGGCGCCGTCCATCCAGTAGGGAATGGGAGTCCAGTCCTCCTCTGGTATCGTCTCGATCAGGTCCCGCAGGCTGGCGCGCTGGCGGATGGTGATAGAGAAGCGGACATCCATTTCCCGGCAGGCGGCAACGACAGTGTGGGCGTAGAAGCCGCTGTCGGCCCGCACCGTGAGTTGTCCCCTGGCCCCGCCGTAGCGCACCCGCCCCACCGTCTCACGCAGGAAGTGGGCGGCGCCACGGGCGGTGTTGGCCCGGCCCTCGCGCAGCCGGGACATCAGCACCTCGCCGGTGCCGGCGGCAATGGCCAGCAGCGGGTGATAGCCGCGGGCGCCGGTATAGCCGTGGTGACGCGCTCCCTCCTTGGCCAGTCCATAGGTCTCGCAGATGGTCGAGTCCAGGTCGATGGTCAGGGGCGAGTCGCCGGGTCCGGCCCCAGCGGCCCAGGCCCGGGCCAACAACTGGCGGCTCACGCGGTCGAGTTGACGGACATGCCCCCACCGGAAGCTGCGCAGGAAGGTCCCCAGGGTGGATGGCGCCTTGACCACGCAGCCTAGAACACCGACCGTCCCACCAGCGCGCAGCGCATCGGCGTCGTCGATGCAGTCGCCGCCTGCCAGCGCGGAAGCGACCAGCGTCAGCATCTTGTCCCCAGTGTTCGCCCGTCCCGGCGCTCCGCCGAGGTCAAGGTGATGGTCGACGAGTTCCCGCAGGCCCAGGTGCCGGGCTAGGGTGGCCGGCAGGAGCAGGCCGGCATTGGCCACCAGGCGATGGTCGTCAAAGAGGATGCGGATACGGTCGGGTTTGTTCTGTGGCAGCATCTATTGGGTGCTCCTTGTTTCCGGGCGGGTTTCTGTTCCAAAACCATTATCCCAGATTCAGAGGAGCACCCGCTGGCTTCTTCAAGCGCTGTCCCCAAGGACGTCCTTCGGTGGATTCGGGCTAAGCCCGAATCCACCGAAGGACACCGATGGACGGCGTGAGGACAGCGGAAGGGGGTGGGTGAGGGAGCTACAGGGGAGATGGCCTGGGGTCTTGGGGTAGATGGGAGGCCGGCGGCCGGTCTTCAGTCGCCGCACAGGGCCCCTAAGGCCCTATGCGGGAGTTGCGATGCGCGGGAAGGCGAGAGGATACGCAGCAGGGGACTCTCGCGACCGGGGTGGCGCGAGATTGCGGGGACGTTGGGTCAGTTGCAGGCTGGCCGTCAGGCCGGGAACGGAATGGCTTGCAGCCGGGCCAAGGCGCGACTGAACTGGGTTTCCCAAGGCCAGCGCCGGGGGAGATGCAAAGTGAGGCGGCGCGCCGAGCGGGTGATCCGTCCCACCAGAGCGAAGACCCGCCGCCTGAGGGTCTTGGTGATCACGGTCCGCTCGCCCAGACCAATCCGCGCCGTCCAGCGGGCCAGGTTATGCGCCATCACCTGGACCGCCAGCCAGGCGCCGTTGGCGGCGAAGCGCGCCGACGGCATGTGGTTCAGCCCGACGCCGTACTTGAGGTCGCGTATGGCGTTCTCGACCTCGGCGTGGCGGCGATGATCGGCCTCCAGTTCCAGCGTCTCCCCATCGCGGTCGGTGATGAAGGCGTGATAGCTGTATCTGGCGAAGAGGGCGAGCTGGGAACCGGGCGTCGGCTTCACCCGCCGGACAATGAGCCGCACCGGCGCGGCGTCCGGCTTGGTCTGGAACGGGGTGTAAGTCGTCTCGGCGACATCGGCGGCGCCGTCCATCCAGTAGGGAATGGGAGTCCAGTCCTCCTCTGGTATCGTCTCGATCAGGTCCCGCAGGCTGGCGCGCTGGCGGATGGTGATAGAGAAGCGGACATCCATTTCCCGGCAGGCGGCAACGACAGTGTGGGCGTAGAAGCCGCTGTCGGCCCGCACCGTGAGTTGTCCCCTGGCCCCGCCGTAGCGCACCCGCCCCACCGTCTCACGCAGGAAGTGGGCGGCGCCACGGGCGGTGTTGGCCCGGCCCTCGCGCAGCCGGGACATCAGCACCTCGCCGGTGCCGGCGGCAATGGCCAGCAGCGGGTGATAGCCGCGGGCGCCGGTATAGCCGTGGTGACGCGCTCCCTCCTTGGCCAGTCCATAGGTCTCGCAGATGGTCGAGTCCAGGTCGATGGTCAGGGGCGAGTCGCCGGGTCCGGCCCCAGCGGCCCAGGCCCGGGCCAACAACTGGCGGCTCACGCGGTCGAGTTGACGGACATGCCCCCACCGGAAGCTGCGCAGGAAGGTCCCCAGGGTGGATGGCGCCTTGACCACGCAGCCTAGAACACCGACCGTCCCACCAGCGCGCAGCGCATCGGCGTCGTCGATGCAGTCGCCGCCTGCCAGCGCGGAAGCGACCAGCGTCAGCATCTTGTCCCCAGTGTTCGCCCGTCCCGGCGCTCCGCCGAGGTCAAGGTGATGGTCGACGAGTTCCCGCAGGCCCAGGTGCCGGGCTAGGGTGGCCGGCAGGAGCAGGCCGGCATTGGCCACCAGGCGATGGTCGTCAAAGAGGATGCGGATACGGTCGGGTTTGTTCTGTGGCAGCATCTATTGGGTGCTCCTTGTTTCCGGGCGGGTTTCTGTTCCAAAACCATTATCCCAGATTCAGAGGAGCACCCGCTGGCTTCTTCAAGGGCTGTCCCCAAGGACGTCCTTCGGTGGATTCGGGCTAAGGACGGCTCCGACAAGCCACGAGACTCCAAGCCTACCATCGGCAACGCCGGATACCTGGCGCTATGACCGAAAACCTCCCTCTCCCTGAAATCTTTCTGGAGTCCCTCAATGCACTGGCCTCGAAGTGTCGGCCTGCCACCCGGCCTCCGACCCCTTGCCAAAATCCACACAAGGATTGTTGCAGGGCGTTCAACGGGCGACAGGTAGTCTGGGGCGGACCAGGCTAGTCCAGGGGCTCTCGCGGCTACGTCGTTCTGAGCGCGGCACTGGTCGGTGAGGGGTTAGCTCGTTCGCGCCATCTTGTGGTGCTAGATGGCGACGTGGCGTTTATCTCATGTCTGTGGGGTGGCGGACCAGGGTACCCATGCGCAAGGGTTCCACGTGCCGCCGGGATGTCGGTACTCTCCGGCCTGGACAGCCGTGACCACTCGGCCCACTACACACATGGCCTCGCCGTGATTAAATGTACGGTACTTCCGCCCTCTCTTGTTAATATATACCCGACAAATGCCAAGTTCGTCAGCCGCCTTACACGCCAATCGGCCCAGCTTCCGATACACAATTTGCCAGTCAACGTCCAGGTCCTCCGCGACAGTCCGCACAATACCAACAAGGCTTATCTAGCCCCGCTCCGGAGCCCCCTATACTCTGCCAGCGAGTCTTGGTGAGGTCGTTTGTGGGTTTCCTGTGCTTGCTGGACTAACATAGCGAGTGGTACAGACATCGGGGGCAGGTCAATAGCATGAAAAACATAATCATTGCAGGCCCGGGAAGAGCCGGTAAAACAACATTAGCGAGAAGAATAAACGAAGAACTAAATCACTTTGTCATCAGTGTCGATAAACTTGTCGCCACGTTTCAAGGGGCATATCCGCAATTGAATATTAGGCTTGCTTGGAATAGAAGGAAGACCACAGACAATTTAGCGCCGTTCCTTGGTCATTTTCTTGGTGCATTTTCTTCCAGTCACGGCGTTGCATATGAGCTAGTCCTACGGGCGCACGCTGTAAAAGGAAATAGGTTTGTGTTGGAAGGAGGGCATTTTAATTTTGAGAAGATATTACCTATTCTGAAAACGTATGAGGTAGAAGAGTTGAAAGACAATTTTCTTCTCATAGGGTTGGTGCAAAACAAGAAGACGGCAGATGAAATCTTCAAACAATTTAGGGAATACGATACGGAAGACGATTGGACATATAGTTTAGAGGATGATGATCTGAGAGAGCTTAGCCAAGAAACCATTTCATCCAGTCGATCTATGACTGATCATTTAGTGGAATACGGCTTTACGATTTATGATACGTCTACGGAACGGGAGCAGGTTTTTGATAAAATCGTAGAAGATATTAAGTCGAAATTGGTGTAGACCGTCAGCGAAAATGGGACACATCTAAGGGTATGTGAAGCCGAGAGTTGGAGAGTCTCCATCGTGAGATTGACGAGTTCAAGCATCTGGTGGCCGAGCTGTCATTACAGGTGCACCGTCTCAAACAAACGACCGTTATTTGAATGGTTGGTCTAGACTTTTAGTTCAGCCGCCCGACTTTTGGTTCAACACGGACTTTTGGTGCAAAGCCGGGTTTCAATCATTCGGCGGAGCCACATGTACGCCACGTGCCCGGGGAGACCCTTCATCGGCCCCGTAGGCTGTCCCATGCGTGCGGAATCTCTAGCAATGCGGCGCAAAGCGTCTGCCTTCCACCCGTTTGCAATCCGCTCAACGTAAGCGCGGAAGGCCTGATCATTCCAGTAGCGCCACTGGATACCCCACGGAGTCGCGTCCTCCATGCTCGCGGTCAGCAGCTAGGAAGGCCGGCTGCTTCGGGGGCAGGGCTATGCGGGATGTACCGTATCCAGGGCAGGGAGATCCATGACCGTCTCCTTAAACCCCTGCGGCCCCAACATCCACAAGCGTTCGGAGGGCCTCTGCAATGACCTCGTCCGAGAGGTCGAGTGTGACCACCTGTTGCTGTATAGGTCCGCCACTGGCTCCCCTATGCTCCTGCCTGACCGGCGCGTTCAATCCGAGGAGCTTGGCACGGCTGTCCAACAACGCCCGTACCTCCCGGATCGCCTCAAGTTCCCCAGACTTCGCCCGCGCCCACAGGGCGAAGATCAGATCGTCTATCCGCTCAAGATCGTTCCCCTTCGCCTGGGCGATGTCCTCTGCTGCCCGTTCCTGATAGAGGGCGTCCAGCCACTTCCAATCGCGGCATATCGTCGCCCTGGACGTCCCCAGCTCGTCGGCGATGGTGTCTTGCCGTCGCACCCCGCCCAAACGGAAAGCGGAGACCTGCATCCTCCGTTCGATTATCGTCCGTTTCTGTTCCCCACTCAAGGCCATCAGATTTCACCGTCTCAGATTGCGGGATTCAATGCTATGACATCGCCGTTATGCGGTCGCGGATTCCGTCACCCATCTGTCCATCCCTAGGCGCTGGCTCGAGGTTGTTCAGCTTCAGATACTGCTCGGCGGATCGAGCCCGTGCTAATCTTGACCGTGCGGCCACTCGGTGACTTGACCGGTGGGTGGGCTTGTCGGACCTGTTCCCAACTCATTCCTCTTTCACGCAATTGCTTAACAAGAGGGACGTTGATTTGGTCCCTCACTTTCGGGCGTCCCGGTTTGCGTCCATGGTCGGCTTGTTGTTCATCGCGTAGTCCATCGCGAGGTGAACTTAATGAGATACACGGCAGACCCATTCCCACTAGCCAAGGCACTGCGTCTGTTGGCACGATAGAAACATCGAGTTGGCGAACAGCCCCCTCTCTCAGCGCAGCTTCGAGCCTCCGCAGAGTCGACCGCCCGAGAAGACCTTCGACTGCCTCGCGCGTTGTGGCATTATCGGTATCGAGCACCGGGCTACCCTCTTCAGAGCCCGGTTCGATAATCAGCAGCAATAGGGCACTGGGCCGTGCGGTGCTGGGGCTCTTCATGTCTGTGACTACCGTTGTCATCAGTGGCGGGCAGAGAGGTTTCTTGTCACAGTAGCTACGATCCACTCCGGAGTCGCGGCTGGCGGCATTCGTGACGTCAGTGTGTCCCACTGCGTCGTCCCCATTCCGGCTCCAAGAATCTTCCTTGGACGAGCTCGTGTTCCTGTGCCTTAACAATCCGGGCTCCGAGAACCAAAGCATGCCTAACTAGATTGGACTCAAGGGCTTGGTCAAGTTGTCCGTGTGTTACCGTGGCGAAAGTTGTCGCGTTGGCAATATCTGTAACGCGATCCCGACGCCGGTATAAACGCTGGCGGCACGGACTGCTGCAGGTTCTTGCATCACCGCGGGCGGGTTCAAATGATCGTCCGCACTGAAGACAGAACACTTATTCCTCCTGCTGTAACTAGCCCGGCGCAGATTCGAATCGCTGTCGTAAATGACTTTGAATCAGAGGCCAAATCGAAACTGTCTCAGCGTGGCCACATCAAGAACTCAGAAGAACTCCAATTCTGGGTTCCCCACCCCACCCGTACGTCCAATCTGTTTCCTCCAGACAGGGGAGTTTGCTTAGGCCGGGCCCAGGTTGTGAGCCCGGCCCCTGTCTGCGCAAATCCCTTGGTATAGTCGTTCCCGGCACCTCCTGCCGGTATCTCCTTTCCCAAGGGCAAAGCGCCTAAGGTTGATATGGGCATATGGCCCTCTTTGGAATATCTGTAACACTACGGAGGGCGGAGTTCGTCTTCCCCCCCTCACCAGGTGACCAACCCACCTTTTTTCTTCAAGAATTCCCTTTTTCTTCCGAGATCGAATCTCGGCCTCTGAGCTTCCTGCAACACCGGTTGCTCAGCCTCCGGCGGAGGCAGTCGCCGTCCTCACGCGGCTGGCCGTTTCAGCGGGTTGTCCGCTGCACCTTGTTTAAGCCTCGCTATGTGCGTGCGATTGAGGGGCAGTTAATTCGCCCTCCCCCTAGACGGCGATGACTTATGTAGGCAGGTTCGCGTCGGTCAGCTATGGCAAGTTCCTGCCGTTGTCTACGTTCTTTGTCCTCGAGAGAAATTTGGTCGGAGGTGGATTGAGACCTGGTGTTGCCCTTCTCGCGGGCTTGGCGTTGGAAACCGCGACCTCCGCCAAGATCGCGGCCAGGGCCAAGAGCGCACGTTCAGTCGCTCGGTCCATTTCGATTCCGTTAGGACCACGATTCCGAGACGGGTGGTTCCGATTCCCCCGTAACTGTCCCCGTTCCCTACGCCGCGCCATGGCTGTTTGCTCTGGCTCCAACGGATTCAACGAGGGTAGAACGGTGGCTTGTCAGAGTGATCTCGATCCTTTCGGCCAGATCCGGCGGGATCTCTCTAAGATCACGCTCCATTTCGGATAGTCGCGATGGATGAATCCCGATGAGTTGCGCTAATTGGTACTGCCGTATACCAGCTTTTCGGCGCTTGATCAGTAACCCCAGCCCGTCCATAAAAAACCCCCTCAGAAAAAAAGAGATCGACGTAGAAAAACTTCTACATCGATCTTAAGGGGGTATCTGGAGATACGAGTTGGCGCGCTAGGGCGCTAACTCGACAACCACTCTTTTGCAGCTACGAATCGACCGGGTCGGTGTCCGTTTTGAAACCTCCGCTTTCCAGCCGGTCTAGGTCGAGCAGATAGTCCATCCTCTTGACAAGCGCAGAACGCTGTTTGTTGAAGTTAGGCACGGTGCAAAGATGGGCCGGCGAGTAAAGGTTCCACAATGCCACGGCCTGTTTTTGTGGAATGTGTTCCCGATTGGTGTCGGTTAGTTTTTGTTCAAAGCAAAAGATGGTCCAAGTTCGGATCGTATTTTCGACTGACTGAGCTGCTTGGCGGAACCGAACACGACGGTGCCTTCCTCGGCTCAAGATCTCGTGTTTCAAGAGCACGTCCTCTTCTTCTACTGCCTGCAACAGCGAGGCAATGTCAGGTGTGATCGCCTCAGGTCGGTGGAAAGTTACCGTGAGCCTCCTGGGTACGTTAAACCCCGCGGATCCGGTATGCCCGTAGGACAAGAAGGGCAGATCGATCGGATCTCCCGTTGCTAAGTGTGCGAAGACAGCATCAGTCGTCAGGCCGTACGGGGCCGCTAGGACCTCAAGCAAGAGCCGGGCGGTGAGGCCGGTCGGTTGTCTCCTGGGGCCAAGTTCCGCGCCATCGCCCGCTGACATCGAGTCAAAACCCTCTTCGGTCGACGCTTCCCTAGAAAAATCGTCAATGGCTTTCGTAATCATTGATCCAAGATCATGGTCCACACCTTGTCTGCGAAACACCCACCACGCTCGGGAGATAGAAACGAGCTGGCGGCGAAGCGAGTCAATCGGATCAGCAGGGGGAAACATGCCACGCTCCCTTGCTTCGGACCATGAAGAGACAGATCTCGTGATAGGAGGTGAATCTTGTCCCCAGAGTAGACGGCGCGCCGCTCTGACATCTCGCGGCCAAACGTCATTGTAGATTTGGAAGTAAAAGCGGCTGTCTATTTTCCATTCCAGCTTTGGATCCGTATCAGAGAAATTCACCCATTCTGAGTCCGTACGGGATTTCAGTTTTGCGGCGAACGACCAGATGCTGCGGGCCTCATCCGTTTGTTCCAGATCTAGCCGGGGCAGGGATTTCTCTAAAACTTTTCCTTTGACGGCTAGCTGATGAGATCCGCATAACCGAGAAGCGACGCCTTCGCCGATATATACCCCGCAATTAAGACACCCTTGCCGCGCCACAAATCACCTCTTTGCTGGGGACTTGATTGATAGCATACATCGACCATCGACAGCAGACCGGATGAGCGTGTTTGGGGCGGTCCGTGCCAGGTTGAAGCCGTCCGGGTATTACTTGATTAGTACGGCGATGTATGATGACACCCGGCACCATCCCGACGACCTCGTCGTCGACCCCATCTCAGGTACCGTCTATCACAGATACGACAAGAATTGTCTCTTCGACCCTACCACCGACATCTATTACGAGCTGGTCTCAAGTCCCAGATACGACTATCGACTGGACGACACGCCCGAGGACTACGAAGGAGGAACCGAGATCGCTGGACGATGGTATCTGCCGACAAGGAGGTACCGCACCACAAAAGGTCTGAAAACAGAACTGGAGGCAGAAGGCTTCAAAACGCTCCTCCAGACTGGTGAGTTTGGAGAGAACGCACTATGCACGCTGGCTGCGGACTCTCGGGTCCCGACGGCACGGAAAGATGGATAGTCAGTCGATGCTCTCATCGAACCAATCTGAGCAATCCAACGCTACTCGTCTGAGTTTCTTCTCTCAGGTTTGTACCGCAGCCAGTCGTCTGGCGACTTGGGCATGGACGGGATAGAGACCATCCGGAAATATTGAAGGTGCAACTTGGACCCTCCCCCATCTCCACCACGAACACGAATCGCCACCGGCCTCAGCCCCATTTGGCTAGAACGCGTCCCTAGATGCGAGCTCAACTTGGAGCGGGGGAAGCCGGTGCCGGTGTTTGACTCACCCGACGATCAGGTCGTCGCTGTTAGAACTCTGGCCGAGGGCGACCTAATGGTCCGGGTTAAGCGTCGGGCAGGCTCCGGTTTTCCGGCCGTTTTCGAACCCTCTGATCCCCCTTTTGCTTCCAACTCGGCTACAGTACGTACTCTCCGGAAGATATTGAGTGATAATGTCCCCACTCGGTGAACGTCTAAAACGCCAAACAAATGGGGTTGTCTCGGCCAGCCAATATAGGTGATATCAAAGAGGCCTTCGTACGGTACGAAGGCCTCTTCTCACATTCCTGGTCGGGGTGACTGGACTCGAACCAGCGACCTCGTCGTCCCGAACGTAGCGCTACCAGCTGCGCCTTTCTTGAGGCCTATGCGGATGGAGAAACTTCGTCCATCGCACGGGTAGCAGACCATTGAAGAGCGCGGATTCATGATCATATCGAGACTGCCGTGGGCAAGGTGCGCGACTGGCGGGGGTGAGGTCTGGGCTGAAAGATCGTTGTTGGGGTTTGCTGGGTGGTTTGACGTCACGTAACCACAAGTTGACGCGGAATTGAGAGTGTCGGATGGCGATTGACAACTTCCTTGCTTGATCTTATAGTCGGCGATGTCTCAGGTTATTGCGTCTTTGAAGAGCTTCAGTTCCCATAGGGAGATATCGGTCCAAACCCGGTCGCAGGAATGACGAATCGGGCTAGAGTGTTGAGGGTGGGCGCGCTGCTACACGACGGTTGGCCCCCGAAGGCCGTCATGAAGCGCAAACACACCCGGAAACAGGGCCGGTATCTGACGTTTATCCACTACTAAGCCAGATCCATGAGCGTGCGCCGGCGGGAACCGACATGCAGTGGTATTTCCTTGCCCGGCTCCAAGAGTAGATACGGAAAGGACGATGCCACAACTGACGACTGAGCAAGTCAGCGAGTTCCTGGCTACGCCGGTGATCGCGCGGCTGGCCACGGTGAAGCCCGATGGCGGGCCCTACATCGTGCCGGTCTGGCAGCACTGGGACGGCGAGGCGATGTACGTGATCCCCAGGGGACGCTCGCGGTTCGTCGAGCACCTGTGCAGCGAGCCCAGGGTCGCCGTCTCCTGCGCCGCCGACGAAGTTGATATGGACCTTGGAATAGGCCACAGGCGGGTGCTGATCGAGGGCAGGGCAGAGATCGTCGAGGGGCCCGTCTTGATGACGGGCCTGATGCTCGAGATCGCTCGCGAGATGGCAGCGCGCTACGGGGGTGACGCCGGCCTTAGATACCTCGACGGCAGTATGCACAAGCCCCGCTACCTGCTGCGCATCGTCACCGACAAGATGACCACCTGGGAAGGCCGCTGGCACCCCCGCTACGGCTAGCCCGGCGTACGGCCCGGCGCGGTAGGGGCAGGTTTCAAATCTGCCCTACGGCCCCAGTCGATCTGCCAAATCAGATGTATTGGGCGCCAGACGTATGCGCTGCCGGCCTCATATCGATGGACCGCGGCTGCGTCGGTAACTCAATCGGTACAAGGGACTGGCGAGTTCTCGACCTACTCCACCGCGGAAGCTATGGCCCCGACTACCGAACCGATGTCGCCCGGCAGCTCCACCGGCTTGTTCGCCAGCTTGGATTCCACTCCCGGCAGCGATCGGGCGTGGTACCCCACCTTGAAGTCGATGAACTTGAGCCCGCTGGCGGTGGACAGGACGACAACACGCTCCTCGTGTCTAATCAGTCCCCCGTCGACCAGTTTCATCAGAGCCGCTAGTGCGACGCCGGTCTGAGGACAGCTAAACAGGCCAGTGCTGTCGGCAAGCGCAGCGGCGTGAGCAAGCTCGTCCTCCGAGGCCTGTTCGACGATCCCGTCGAATGCCTTTAGGACCGCGATGGCCTTCGCGGCGCTTACGGGGTTACCGATCTGGATGGCGGTAGCCAGCGTGGGCTTGGCGGTAATAGGCTCGAACTCCGTAAAACCCTTCTTGTAGCTCGTGTACAGCGGGTTGGCGTTGGCCGCCTGAGCGCATACGAGGCGTGGGAGACTCTGGATAATGCCCAGGTCCCGCATCATCTGGAACCCGAGGCCTATGGCCGTTATATTGCCCAGATTACCTCCCGGCACGATGATCCAGTCGGGTACCTCCCAGTCGAACTGCTGCACGATCTCAATGCTGATCGTCTTCTGGCCCTCTATCCGCAGCGGGTTCACCGAGTTGGCCAGATAGAAACGCTTGTCCCGACTCAGCTCCTCCACGATCGCCATGCACCCGTCGAAGTCCGTGTCTAGGGCCAGGGTCAGGGCGCCATTCGAGATCGGCTGTATCAGCTGTGCCCGAGAAACCTTGTCTTTCGGCAGCACCACGATCGCCGGAATGCCTGCGGCAGCGCAGTAGGCTGCAACGGAGGCCGAGGTGTCGCCCGTCGAGGCGCAGACGACGGCCTCGATGCTGCCGCCTCCGCTGATTATCTCCTTCACCGCCGACACCAGAACCGTCATGCCCAGGTCCTTGAACGACGCCGTGTGGCTATTGCCGCACTGTTTTACCCACAGGTCTTTCAAGCCCAGGGACGCCCCAAAGCGATCGGCGCGATGTAGGTTGGTCCCACCCTCGTACAGCGACACGATATTCTCGTTGGCGATGTCCGGGTATACCAGCTCCTTCTTGCCCCACACACCGCTGCCGTACGGGACCTGCGTCCTCATGTAGCGTTCGTCGAACAGCTTCATCCAGGCCGCGGGGCTCCGCCTTTTCAGGCTTGCGACGTCGTGCACGACCTCGAGAAGGCCGTCGCAGTGGGGACACCGGTACACTACCTCGGTCAATTCGTGGCGGCCCTCGCAGCCGCTAGCGCATTGAAACCACGCGTTGTACGTTGGCATCGAGCACCACCCTCCCTATTGACCAGTCTGTAGACGCCCGCAAAGCGCCCCATCGCCTGGTCGACTATTGTCCCGGCTGATTGCTACGGCCGCCGCCACCAGCAGCCGCCCACATTCGCCCCTTGTCCCTATCGTGCCGTGAGCGTGAGTCGCCACAGCAACCGCGAAGGCCGAGCATTTCCTGCTAACCGTTTTGCGCACACACCTGGTAGCATAGCTCAGCGCGGGGCGGTACACCAGACACGAATGCACCTGCCGCGCGGGTCCCATTCTCAGGGTGGGGCAGGCCGGGGTCTTGGGAGGCGTCGACATGCTTGGCCACAATCCCTACGCGAGCTGCACCATCGGCGAGCGCTACCACGCCGATGTCCCCGACACGCTGGACTTGGCTGAGCGAATGCGGCTTTCGGTGAATGCGCTTACGAGGGCATGGTTCCCGGAAGAGAGGTGGGCCCTCGCGTTTAATGTCGACTTTTCGCGGCGGCCGCCCGCGCTGCGCTTGGGACACCGCACCGACTGCTATCTCAACCTTACGCCGAAGTTCCTCGAGGCGCTCGCGCTGTGCCGGCCCGGTTCGGGAAGCAAGCAAAACCTCGACGTGGACGAGAATGTCCTCCGCGTCCAGCTTGAGCTGCTGGGCGACGATGGGCTGACCTACTGCCCATCCGACACGCTGCGCAAGTACAAGGACGACAGCGGCTTCGCAGAGGTATGGGGCGAGGGGCGGTCCTTGCTCGCGCTATCGATGCTCGAGCAGGTCGACGACGACCCGCGCTGGACGGACATTGGCCGGCGCAAGGTCGACCGCCTGCTAGAGCTGACGCGTGAGAAGGAGGGGTTCCGCTTCCTCTGGCGCGGCCGCTTCAAGCCGGGCCAGACCACTCCGAACGACGCGGACGAGCCGGACCGTCCGATCCCTGACGGCTCTCTCGGCGACAAGGCCGACCCTGTGCTCAGCATGATCTATTCTGTCGGAGCGGCGGGACACGGCTCCGGGCTCTTTCATAGAGTGACAGGCTACGAACCGGCACGCGAGCTGTCGCGTGGACTCGCCCGATGGGCCCTGGCACGCATGTTCAAGAACGAGGACGGCCGGTACTGGTTCTACCATTTCCACCACGGGTTGTACGCCCTCATGGCGGTGTGCCACTATGGGCTCCTCGCGGACGACAGGGAGGTATTACAGCGCGTCGATGCCTGTTACCGATGGGCTCGCGAGATGGGAGAGCCGCTGATCGGGTTCTTCTCGGAAGCGATGCCCGGGCATAAGCCCTACCTCGAGCGGCGGGGCAACACCGTTGAGATCTGCGAGGTCGCAGACATGGTCGTCTTGGCGCTCTGGCTAACGCGTGCCGGGATCGGCGACTACTGGGACGACATCGACCGGTGGATGCGGAACATGTACGCAGAAGGACAGATGGTGGACGATGGGCCTGTCGACCAGATCCCGGAGGACCTGCTCGTCTCCGGCCCGATGCCGGACCGGTACGAGACCACGGAGGATGTGGCTGCAAGGTCGGTAGGTTCGTTCTGGGGGTGGATGCACGCGAACGACGCCTTCAAGACCATCGAGACAGGGGAGGGCGCCAAGCTGCAGAACCGGTCCATCATGCACTGCTGTACCGCAAACGGCTCGCGTACTCTCTACTACGTCTGGGACGCGATGGTCTCCCGAGAGACCGAAGAGGTGCGAGTCAACCTGCTCTTGAATCGGGCGTCCCCGTGGCTGGATGTCGACAGCTATCTGCCGGTTGAAGGCAAAGTCGTCCTTCGCATCAAGGACGCGCCGAGGGTCGCCGTCCGAATGCCGGAGTGGTCGGACCCGAGTGAAGTTCGCGCGGTGGTTGGCGGTGAACCTCGCCAAACGCGTGTCGAGGCTCGCTGGGTGAGGCTGGGGGGGTTGCAGCGCGGCGACGAGGTCACGCTCACGTTCCCAGTGCCCGAGCGCACGGTGCACCGCGTGATCGGGGAGATCCCCTTCAAGCTGACGCTACGCGGCTCCAACGTCGTGGACATCGACCCGAAGGGCGCCCGGTGGCCGCTTTTCGAGAATCAGCCTTCAGGCCGATTGATCAAGCGGTCGAGGTTCATTCCGCAGACGCAGTCGGTCACCTGGTAGCCGTCCCCGCGCCACCTTCTCCGCCATGCCTTGGAGGGCGGTGATGAGCGACAGACCCAACATCGTCTTTCTCTTCCCCGACCAGCTACGCCGCGACTTCCTTAGCTGCTACGGCGCCTCGTTCATAGACACGCCGCACATGGACGGCATCGCCGCGCAGGGCGTCCGGTACGACACAGCCTTGTCGGCGTCCCCCGTGTGCGTTCCGCGGCCAGGGCGGCGCTTCTGACGGGCATGAACGCCATCAAGAACGGCGTGACCGACAACTGGCACGCCATCAGGCCGGACTACAACCAGGTGGGGATATCGACCTGGCCCCAGATTCTTTCGGAAGCAGGCTACTACACGGCCGCGATCGGCAAGATGCACTTCTCCCCGTGGGACGCTCGCCACGGGTTCAGTCACCGGGTGATCGCCGAGGACAAACGGTGGCTGCACATCAGAGACGACTACTACACGTTCCTGAGTGAGCACGGCCTGCGGAAGATGCATGGCAACGAGCACGAGGGCTATCGTGAGAATAAGGGGGCCGTCGTCAGCCGCATACCCTGGGCCTACTCATGGGACCGCTTCGTGGGTCAGGAGGCTTGCCGCTTCATCGAAGCCTACGACGAGAGCGGGCCTTTCGCAATGATGGTGGGGTTTCCAGGTCCTCACGACCCTTACGATCCCGCCGCGGACTTCCCGCACCGGTTCGACCCGCAGGATATGCCCGACGCGATACCCCCGGTCCCCGAGGACTCGGCCGGCTTCAGGGCCAGGAATATTCGCGAGTACGCCGGTGGCAGCGCAGGTCTGGACCTCACGGAGTTCACCGATGCGCACAAAAGGAAGATCAGGGCCCACTACGCGGGGCTGGTCAAGCAGATCGATTACGAAGTCTGCGAGATCGTCGGCACGCTGCGTACGAAGGGCATACTGGACAGTACCGCCGTAATCCTCTCCACCGACCACGGCGACCACCTGGGTGACCACGACTTGATGGGCAAAAGCACCTTCTTCGAGTCGGCAGTGCGTATCCCGCTGCTCGTTAGCGCGCCGGGGTCCGGAGGGGGCTCGGCGTCCGGGGACCTGGTGGAGCTCAGGGATATCACCGCCACCATTCTCAGGTTAGCCGGATGCGACATCCCGCGGTATATGGACGCCCAGACGTTGCCAGGCCTTGGACTATCGGACGATCCGCCCCGCAGCTACGTATTCGGCATGCTATCGGACGGCTGGATGGCCTTCGACGGGGAGTGGAAGCTCGCCAAGTACGCCGGCGGCGAAACGCTGTTGTACAACGTCAAAGAGGACCCGGGCGAGCAGCGGAACCGCGCCCAAGACCCGGAGCTCGCACACGTTTACCGCCGCCTCGACGCCGAGCTCACCCGGGAGATCATGGACTCAGTCCGGTTCTCTGCGCACGACCGGTTGCCGGCCCCGACGACTCTGTCTGGCGACGAGGCGTTCGGCCGCGAGGGTTGGAAGTGGGACTTCCCTTCCAGCGTCGATAAGGCCCTGTAGCTGCTCTGTTAAGATCGTATTTCGGGCACGCTCCGACAGATCCAAAGAAGTTTCCTGTCCCCTCGCCCGCCGCCGGGAGAGGGTTAGGGTGAGGGTGAGGGCCACGGTGCAGCGTACGGGACGATCGAGAGCCCTCGGGGAGCCCCCCACCTACGTTGTTTGACACGAAGCCTACCCGTTGCTATAGTGCGCTCGCCGCTCGTAGCCCTGCACTTGCCAGCGGCCTCCCTTAGCGCTTCACCGAGGGCTATGCCATGAAGTTCTGCTGGTTTCACTTGATGCCCTATCGCTACCTTCCCAGCGATTTCGAGGAGAAGCACAGTAGCGTCTGGGTCGACGTGCCCAGCACGCTCTTCGACCCGGTTAAGGGCCACCAGCTCTACAACGAGTACATGGACGAGCTGGAGTTCGCCGACGAGATGGGCTTCGACGGGATCTGCGTCAACGAGCACCACAACAACGCCTACGGCATCATGCCCGCCCCAAACGTCATTGCGGGGGCCTTGTCGCGTCGCACCTCCAGGTCCGCCATCATCGTGCTGGGCAGCAGCATCGCGCTCTACAACCCGCCGCTACGAGCAGCCGAGGAGTTCGCGATGCTGGACTGCATCACCGGCGGCCGGCTCGTGGCGGGCCTTCCCGTGGGGACGTCGCAGGACACCCTGTTCGCCTACGGCCAGGTGCCTGCCACCCTGCGAGAGAAGTATTACGAGGCGCACGACCTGGTCATACGCGCCTGGACGGAGCCGGAGCCGTTCGCTTTCAACGGCAAGTACACCCAGATACGCTACGTCAATATATGGCCGCGACCGGTGCAGAAGCCGCATCCCCCCGTCTGGATTCCCGGAGGCGGCAGCATCGAGACGTGGGGATGGACTATAGAGCACAGCTACGTCTACTGCTACCTGAGCTACAGCGGCTATCGATTCGGCAGCAGCGTGATGGACGGGTTTTGGGAGGAGGTCGCCAGACGGGGCGCCGAGCCCAACCCCTACCGCGCCGGCTTTCTCCAGCTAGTCGCGGTGTCGGAGACCGACGAGCAGGTGGACGAGTACGCCCCCGCCATCGAGTACTTCTTCAAGAAGGCCCTTCACACCCCGGCCTACTTCACCGACGCCCCCGGCTACCGCACCATCAAGAGTACGAGGTCGGGACTCGGCAGCGCCTCCTACAAGAGCCGCAGACAGCAGGCAGAGGGCTTCGCCTGGAAGGACTACGTCGACAACGGCAACGTGATAGCAGGGAGTCCGGAGACGGTGAGGCAGAGGCTGCGGGAAGCCATCGAGACCTTAAGGGTGGGGCACCTGATGGTTCTGTGCCAGTTCGGCGACATGCCTCGCGAGCTTGTCTTCAAGAACACGGAGCTATTCGCCAAGGAAGTCATGCCCCATCTCCAGGACATCTGGAGTGATTACGAAGACCATTGGTGGCCAAGCCCGCTGCAGTCCGACGAGCGGGCGCAGCCCCGGCCGATCGCTCCCTCACCATAGCCGGAGATAGCATGCCTCCACCGTACCGAGAGCTGCCGCTGCGTCGTCGTGGCCTCACCGCCAGGCTTATTGAGCAGGGGAGCGGCGACCCCGTTCTTTACCTGCACGGCGCCTTGCTCTCCAAGGGCTGGAGCCCGTTTCTGGAGTTGCTCTCATCTCAGTACACCGTCTTCGCCCCTCTCCAGCCGGGTTTCGAGGAGGTGGAGGGGCTGGAGAGCCTTTACGACGTCGTCGATCTGGCCCTCTACTACCTCGACCTGCTGGACGAGCTTGGGGTCGATTCCGCGAGGGTCGTCGGCCACTTTCTGGGCGGCATGGTGGCCGCGGAGATGGCGGCGCTCTCCCCGCGCAATATAGCGGCCCTCGCTCTGGCCGCCCCGGCCGGGTTCTGGCGCGAGGATGCGCCCGTTCGCGATATCTTCGTGCTGGGCGACGCCGAGATACGCGCGGAGATGTGGCATGACCCCCAGTCCGCCTCCGCCCTGGAAGCGGTGCCAGACCAGCAGACTGACGAGGAGCGGGCCGTGCGCATGACCGAGCGCGCGATCGACCTCGCGGCCGCGGGCAAGTTCCTGTGGCCCATCCCCGAGCGCGGCCTGGCTCGCCGGATCCATCGCGTCCGAGCGCCCACGCTGCTGGTGTGGGGCGACGACGACCGCATAGTGCCTCCGGTCTACGCCGACGAGTTCGCCGGTAGGCTCGAGCGCACCGAGACAGTCATCCTACCGGCGTGTGGCCACATCCCTATGTTGGAGCAGCCGGAGGAGCTAGCAGCCAAGGTAGGTGAGTTCTTCCGTAGCGTCTGAGAGACCGCCACGACCAGTTTGTTCGCTGCCCTGCGTAGGGGCGGCCCCGAGTGGCCGCCCTCTTATCAGCCCACGTCCCGAAGGTCCGGCCTGATAACGTAGGTCAGCCGCGAGACCTCCTCGAACCCTAGCTTCTCGGCGACCCTGAGCGAAGGCGGAACGGCTCCTCAATGAGACTGTTGCTCTGAACGACTGCGGCATTGAAGTCCGGGAGGTCTCCGACTACGTAGGCCCTACATAGGCCGTATTTGAGCATATGAAGGAGAATACCGTCTCAGGTAACTCGGGCATGGCCTCGGCGAGCTCAAGGCACTCGTCCTGGGTCAACGGCCCACGAGTCACAAGCAAACCCCACAGCGCGGCTCGGCAGCTCCCCCTTTGCAAAGGGGGATTAAGGGGGATTTCCCAACGCGCTCAGTTCTCAACAAGATGGTAATCGGGAGGAACGCGCAATACCTCGCAACGCGTGAAGGTCCCGTTCTCGAAGCTCAATCGGACGCCCTCGCAGTAGCCCGCGGCGCCGCCCCAGCCACTGTGGTCGGCGTCCGGCACACTCGCGACTGCTCCGTACTCCAGGAGCCCACCGTGCGTGACGATCAACGCGCTCTGCGACTCCCCAAGTTGCTCCACGGCGCTGCGCCACAGAGTCGCCTGTAGCCGGGCGAACATTGCGCCTTGGCCACCCGACGCAACCTCATCGGCGAACGTGGCGAAAGGAGCGGGCCAGCCGACGCCGGCTACTGGGCCGGGTCCGGACCGCCTCCTGTCCCGAAGCGCCTCCTCAGGAAGATGAGGTGCGATGGCGTCGAGCGTCTCGTGGACCTCGAACCCCATGGCGATCGCGGTTTCGATGGCCCGCGGGCTTGTGCTGGTCACCACCAGGTTGAAGGGCCCGGACGCCTCGCCGACGAGTCTTGCGAGCGCGATGCCGTCCTGCGAGAGGTGCTCGCCCGGCTTGCGTCGCATGGAGTGTCGCCGGACTTCAAGCGTTCGCACGGGTCGCCTCGCGCCGCATGGCCTCTGGACCTACCACCTGACCCAGTGATGGTACAGCGGCTTCACGTCCTTCGGCATAGCCTCGTAGGCTTCCCTCGGGATGCGCGGCATCGACGGCGACGCCGTCGCCCGTGCCGTGCCCGCTTCCTCGGACATGCGCGTTCCCTCCGGCGACTCGGGGTCCAGCGGCTGGAGGTTGAGCCACCACGGCGCGTAGCACACTCTCATGGCGACGCGCGGCTCGTTCCCGTCGTGGTTCGGCTTGGCGTGCCACATCCGGCTGTCGAATATGAGCACGCTGCCCGGCTTGCCGGACACACGCATCTCCGTCGGACGCCGCTCCTTCGGGTCGACGCGATCGTCGCCCACCGGGTCGACCAGGGAGCGGTGGCTCGCCGGCACGATGAGGGTGCCGCCCGTCTCGGCGGTGAACTCCGACAGCATCCAGATCGACGTGAGGTACATTGGCGTATCGGGGAACGGCGCCTCGATGGATGCGGCCCCACCACCGCCAAACGGCCAGTCGGTGTGCCACCCGCCGCGGCCGTCCCCCGGCTGGCGAATGATCGGCCCCGTGAACGCCACGCGCGCGAAGCGGCCCCACACCGCCTCTAACACCGCTGCTATACGCGCATCCGCCACGTAGCTCACGAAGTCCCGGTCGACGGCGAGGAAGTTCTTGTCCCGAAGGTACGCATCGGACTCCACCGTTTTAACGACGCTGTCCCGTACGTCGCTCACCTGCGAATCAGGAATCACCCCATCGATGATGTGCCACCCGTCCACATCGAGATGTAGCAGAATCTCATCGACTTCCGCGGCAGGGGCTGCTTCGATCAGCACGGCGCGCCTCCTCCTGTTGGCGATCAGAGGCGGCGAGTGTATCGTCCCCCTCAGAGGTGGTCAAGGCGTGGGAACTGGAGCCACTGCGGCGATTCAGATGGATGTAGGGGAAAGCTGTCACCCTGAGCTTTGCGAAGGGCCTGGGGTGGTGGGCTCTGCCTGTTACCACGGCGTGGCAAGACCCCGCGCCCCAGGTCCTTCGTCTGAAGCCTCCTCAGGACTACACATTGGAGCAGCCTTACGATCGGAGCATCTCGCTTAGATCGTATCTGGCAAGGGCTTCTCAGATGAAAAATCGGCTCTTGCGGGGAGGGCTCTCTTTCCTTCACCCACATGAGGTAGTATCCTGAGTCGCGCCTGAGAATAAGGAGGCCTTAGCACCGTGCCCAAGACGCATCCCAAATCCTTGCCGCCGGGCTTCGATGGGCCGCGGGCGTGCGGCCAGTACGACCTGGCGCCCCTCCTGGACAACGCCAATCTCGTCATGAGGGTGCTGGACACGCCTCCGGGGATGCCGGTTAAGCGGCCTACCATCGGCCTCGACTGGGCGCACGTCTATAACCACGAGAACCTGGACAACATCACGCTTGTCTCCCACATGGGACGGGTGGTCTCGTCGGTCGGCATCTTTTCGGGAGAAACGCGCACACCGCGCGGCACAATCTCCGTCGGCGGCATCAACTGCTTCGCGACACACCCCGACTACCGGCGCCGCGGCCTTGGAGAGGCGGTCCTGCTCGCCGCTCACGAGAAGATGCGCGCCAACGGCCACCACATCGGCCTGCTCACTACGACGATCGAGGACTACTATCGCAGGTTCGGCTGGGAGTACGGAGGGTGGCGGCTCGAGTTCGTCTTCGACCGCGGCAACATCGGGCTCCTCCCCGAGCTGGCGGAGGACATCGAGGTCACGAAGGACTGGCGGCCCTACGCCGTTGAGCTGAGGGAGCTGCACGAGAGCGAGCCCATGGTGGCGCACCGCTCCCAGGAGCTGTTCGAGTCGCTCTTCGAGCGCAAGCTAGATAGCGTGTTCGTGGCCTTACGAAACGGCAGCGCCATCGCCTACGTCGGCGCCCGGGCCAACGCGGTCCGCGAGTACGGCGGCGACGCCGAGGTGGCAGCCGCGTTACTCAGGGCCGCCTTCAGCGAGCTCGACGACCCTGAAATCAGCGCCTCGACCTACGCGCCAGGTGAGGACCCGACATTCGGCATAAGGCTAACTACGCCCGACAGCACCGAAGGGCTGCCAGGTATGCTCGTCGAACGCGGAATCCCCAGGTCCATGCGCCTGATAGGCATGGTCCTGATCCTAGATGCGCCAGGCCTTTTCCAGGCGCTGGGCCTGAGCGACGTACACTTGGCGCGTCGCGACGGCGGCTGGAGCCTCCATCGCGGCGCCCGCGCGCTGGAGGTCACCGAGCTAGAACTAGTCAAGCTCGTGTTCGGGCCCGAGCGCTTCCCCGATTTCGCGCCGGACATATTCCCGGTAGGGTTCTTCCAGTGGCCGCTGGATATGGTATAGCGTCTGCCGTTGGCGCGAAACGTGCGACAAACAGCGACGGGAGCCTTGAACCATGAGTGGGTCTGACTCTGATTCTCCCTGTAAAGACGGGGTGGGAGTCGAACACCTCTGTTGAAGAGATTACTGCCTGATCTGATCCCTTTGCACACAACTGTTGACGGGACCTTGATCGACGAGAAGAACTCCTATCGAGTGTATTGTTTTGACTGGGCGGGCGTTGCGACGAATCCTACGAGGATGCCACGTGCCGAGGTTGGTACAAGTTTGCAGGGAATACCGCCATAGACTGCCACGGCGCCTTCGTGAAGGGTATGCGCCGATTCAGGCGCGGCGGTTCGCCGACTCAATCGGCCGACGCACGGCATGTCCTCTGTGGAATTAGGAAACGCCCCGAACGGGGAGTGGGAGGGCAGTGATGATGGGGACAAATCTGACTGAGTTGGCCATCCTCGTGGTGTGTGTGTTTCTCTCGGCCTTCTTCTCCAGCTCCGAGGCCGCGTTCCTATCGGTCCAAAAGACCACGAGACTCGCCCACCTGGTGAAGGCCGACGTGCCGGCGGCGGTTCGGGTCGCACGGATGCTAGATGAGCCTGGCCGGCTGCTGTCAACAATCCTCCTTGGCAACAACCTGGTCAATGTGGCCTTTACGGCCCTTGTCACCGTCCTGATCCTCGACTTGGTCAAGGACGAGGGCACCGGCCTGCTGGTGGCGACGGCCGTAGGCACGGCGACCCTGCTCGTATTCGGAGAGATCCTGCCCAAGACCTTAGCCATTCGCTTTTCTTTGGACATGGCCATGCTGTTCACACGCCCGTTGAGGGCCGTTGAGTTGATGCTCTTACCTCTCGTGGTGGTACTACAGCGCGCCACCCGGATCGCTGATATAGGCAGACATGCTGAGGAAGCCGACGTCTCCATCACCGAGGCCGAGCTTCGCACCCTCATCGACATCGGCGAGGAGGAGGGGCAGTTCGAGTCCGATGAGGCCGAGCGACTGGAGCGCGTGTTTCGCTTTGGGGACACTCAGGTTCGAGAAGTGATGACCCCGCGAACCGAGATTGTTTTCTTAGGGCGCGGTGCCACCCTCGGAGAGTTCCTGGACATCTATCTCGATCACTCCCATACACGATTTCCCGTCTACAAGGAGTCCACGGACGATATCGTGGGTGTTCTCTCTATCAAGGACGTCCTCAAGGCCATGTCCTCCAAGGCGATCGCCCGTGACGAAGCTGTCACCGCCGTCATCAGGGACGTCTATTTCGTCCCGGAGACCAAGAAGGTCACCGAGCTGTTCGACGAGTTGCGAATGTCGGGCAACCAAATGGCGATAGCCATCGATGAGTTCGGCGGCGTCGCAGGACTTGTAACCCTCAAGAGTCTACTCGAGGAGGTGTTGGGCCGCGTCGGTGAGGAAGGAGTTGGCCCGGAGGAGGAGTACGAGGCCCTCGGTGAAGACACCTTTCGGGTCGACGGTGGAATGAGCACCTCGGAGGCCGTAGAACAGCTTGAGATCGACCTGCCCGAAGGTGATTATGAGACGGTCGCCGGATTTGTTCTCGAGGTACTGGGACATATTCCTACTCAGGGCGAGCGGTTCGAGTACGGTGACTTGAAGGTTGAGGTCACGCGGATGCGACGCGCGAGAATAGAGACTATCAAGCTAACCAAGACTGAGCGCTCAAAGTGAGGTAAACGAGGTTTGGTTCCAAATGAGAGGAGACCAGCCGATCAATGGAGGGGAGACGTTCTTGTGGAGGAGGCCACCGCTTGTCCGCGTTTACACCCTTAGTGACGTAACCTCGGTACTCCCCTGATAGACCCGTATACCAACTGTAAAATCACCACAGGAAACATCCCAATCGACGTTGGCTGCGGCTTGCACATGACAATAACTCCCATCGAATGACAGCGCATTGCCGCTCTTCCCAACGACGAAGGTAGCTCCGGAAAGCGTGCTGCTTTGGATGTGGCCAAAGGTGTGGCTGGCCAAAGAGCCGGAGCTATAGAAGCACGCTGGCAATCTTCGTCCCGAATTACACTTCACCTCCGTTGGAGCGCCCGGGCCCGGTGGCGACCGTGTTAACCCGCAGCGGCGCGCCCGGTTCTGCCGGGCATCGGCGTAGAGTCACGCTCAAGAACGTCGCATCCGGTAACAGGCAAGCCGAGCATCGTGCGGCGACCGTCAGACGGCACAGGTCCTTGGCGACTAGCGACCAACTGTCCTGTTCCGTGCTAATGTATTTCCGGATAGACCAGTCGGGCCTTGTCGTTGTCAGAACATTCGGGTGCGCCAACAGCCAATCTGGTAGTCGCGCCAGGCATGTTTTTGCCATCTAACCGAGGGTGCTTTTCGCCGTTGTAAATATCCGGGGGAGCCCGCCCTAATTCTTCCGGCGTCTCGCATGGAGGAGCGTCAATGAGCATCACCGGTGTCCGTGAGATCAACGAGCAGGTTGAAAAGGAGGCCCTGTTTCCTCCACGACCTTAGGGCAGAGATCAGGAAAGTCATGGTCGGGCAAGATGTCCTCGTGGAGAGGGTGCTGATAGGGCTTTTGGCCGACGGCCACATCCTGCTCGAGGGTGTGCCGGGCCTGGCCAAGACCCTGCTGGTAAAGACGGTCTCCCAGGCGATCGATGCGCGCTTCGCACGGTTGCAGTTCACGCCCGACCTCCTTCCGGCCGATCTGATCGGCACCCAGATATACAACCCGCAGACGAGCGAGTTCAGCGTGCATAAGGGGCCCATCTTCGCCAACCTCATCCTTGCCGACGAGGTGAACCGCGCCCCCGCGAAGGTCCAGAGCGCTCTTCTCGAAGCGATGCAGGAGCGCCAGATCACCATCGGAGATGAGACCTTCCCCCTCGACGATCCATTCCTCGTGTTGGCGACTCAGAATCCCATCGAACAAGAGGGGACGTACCCGTTGCCCGAGGCGCAGGTGGACCGCTTCATGCTAAACCCGAATCCACCGAAGGACGTCCTTGGGGACAGCCCTTGAAGAAGCCAGCGGGTGCTCCTCTGAATCTGGGATAATGGTTTTGGAACAGAAACCCGCCCGGAAACAAGGAGCACCCAATAGATGCTGCCACAGAACAAACCCGACCGTATCCGCATCCTCTTTGACGACCATCGCCTGGTGGCCAATGCCGGCCTGCTCCTGCCGGCCACCCTAGCCCGGCACCTGGGCCTGCGGGAACTCGTCGACCATCACCTTGACCTCGGCGGAGCGCCGGGACGGGCGAACACTGGGGACAAGATGCTGACGCTGGTCGCTTCCGCGCTGGCAGGCGGCGACTGCATCGACGACGCCGATGCGCTGCGCGCTGGTGGGACGGTTGGTGTTCTAGGCTGCGTGGTCAAGGCGCCATCCACCCTGGGGACCTTCCTGCGCAGCTTCCGGTGGGGGCATGTCCGTCAACTCGACCGCGTGAGCCGCCAGTTGTTGGCCCGGGCCTGGGCCGCTGGGGCCGGACCCGGCGACTCGCCCCTGACCATCGACCTGGACTCGACCATCTGCGAGACCTATGGACTGGCCAAGGAGGGAGCGCGCCACCACGGCTATACCGGCGCCCGCGGCTATCACCCGCTGCTGGCCATTGCCGCCGGCACCGGCGAGGTGCTGATGTCCCGGCTGCGCGAGGGCCGGGCCAACACCGCCCGTGGCGCCGCCCACTTCCTGCGTGAGACGGTGGGGCGGGTGCGCTACGGCGGGGCCAGGGGACAACTCACGGTGCGGGCCGACAGCGGCTTCTACGCCCACACTGTCGTTGCCGCCTGCCGGGAAATGGATGTCCGCTTCTCTATCACCATCCGCCAGCGCGCCAGGCTGCGGGATCTGATCGAGGCGATACCAGAGGAGGACTGGACTCCCATTCCCTACTGGATGGACGGCGCCGCCGATGTCGCCGAGACGACTTACACCCCGTTCCAGACCAAGCCGGACGCCGCGCCGGTGCGGCTCATTGTCCGGCGGGTGAAGCCGACGCCCGGTTCCCAGCTCGCCCTCTTCGCCAGATACAGCTATCACGCCTTCATCACCGACCGCGATGGGGAGACGCTGGAACTGGAGGCCGATCATCGCCGCCACGCCGAGGTCGAGAACGCCATACGCGACCTCAAGTACGGCGTCGGGCTGAACCACATGCCGTCGGCGCGCTTCGCCGCCAACGGCGCCTGGCTGGCGGTCCAGGTGATGGCGCATAACCTGGCCCGCTGGACGGCGCGGATTGGTCTGGGCGAGCGGACCGTGATCACCAAGACCCTCAGGCGGCGGGTCTTCGCTCTGGTGGGACGGATCACCCGCTCGGCGCGCCGCCTCACTTTGCATCTCCCCCGGCGCTGGCCTTGGGAAACCCAGTTCACTCGCGCCTTGGCCCGGCTGCAAGCCATTCCGTTCCCGGCCTGACGGCCAGCCTGCAACTGACCCAACGTCCCCGCAATCTCGCGCCACCCCGGTCGCGAGAGTCCCCTGCTGCGTATCCTCTCGCCTTCCCGCGCATCGCAACTCCCGCATAGGGCCTTAGGGGCCCTGTGCGGCCACTGAAGACCGCCCGCCGGCCTCCCATCTACCCCAAGACCCCAGGCCATCTCCCCTGTAGCTCCCTCACCCACCCCCTTCCGCTGCCCTCACGCCGTCCATCGGTGTCCTTCGGTGGATTCGGGCTAAAGGTTATCGTGGACTACCCGTCGCGGGACGAGGAGCGGCTAATCGTCGAGCGCGAGACGGGCAGGGTGGCCCATGCAGTCGTTCCGGTGGTGAGCTCCAGCACGATAATCCGCGCGCGCGACGTCGTCCGGCAGGTCTACGTCGACGACAAGATCACGGAGTACGTGCTCGATCTTGTCGCCGCGACGCGCAACCCCGAGGGGCCGGACATCGGGGAGCTGCGCTCCTTGATCGCTTTCGGCGCCTCTCCGCGGGCGAGCATCTACCTCATCGAGTCGGCCCGGGCTCACGCGTTCCTCCAGGGGAGAGGCTACGTCACCCCCGAGGACATCAAGCAGTTGGCCCCGGACGTGCTCCGGCACCGGATCATCACCACCTACGAGGCCGAGGCCGAGGAGGTTACGACCGCGGACATAGTCCAGCGAATTCTCGACCACGTCGAAGTACCGTAGATGACGCACCTGATCACAAGGGCGGTGCGATGCTCACGACGGCGCTGATCCGCAAGATTCGCCGCATCGAAATAAGTACGCGGCACCTGGTCCAGGAGACCTTCGCGGGGGAGTACCAGTCGGTCTTCAAAGGACAAGGCATGCAGTTCGACGAGGTCCGCCCGTATACACCTGGCGACGAGATTCGCACTATCGACTGGAACGTGACCGCTCGCGTCGGCAGCCCGTTCGTCCGGCGCTATCTCGAAGAGCGCGAGGCCACCGTGATGCTGGTGGTCGACGCCAGCGGGTCGGGCGACTTCGGCACCGTGACCCGCTTCAAACGAGAGCTAGCCGCTGAGTTGGCGGCGGTGCTCTCGTTCGCCGCCACCACCAACAACGACAGGGTCGGTCTCCTCATCTTCACCGACCGCGTAGAGCTGTTCATCCCGCCGCAGAAGGGCCGGCGACACGTTCTGCGTCTCATCCGCGACATGCTGGTGTTTCAGCCCCGGCGCAGGGCCACGGACATCAAGCTGGCCCTCGAAACGCTCAACCTCGTGCTGAAGCGACGGAGCATCATCTTCCTCGTCTCCGACTTCCTCGCAGACCCGGAGGAGTATCGACGCCCTCTGTTCGTCACCAACCGGCGACACGACGTTGTAGCCATAGATACCCATGACCCCATGGAGCACGACATCGCTCCGGTGGGGCTACTGGCGTTGGAGGACGCCGAGACGGGCGAGATCGCCTGGGCCGACACCAGCAGCAGCGAGTGGCGCGACCAGTTTCGCAGTCGCGTCGATGAGTCGGAGTCCCGGCGCGGCGAGGTCTTCGCCGGCGCGGGGGTCGACACTATACGCGTCGCCACCGACAAGGACTACGTCGCCGAGCTAACGGGGTTTTTCAAGAGGCGATCGAGGCGGCTGGCGCGGTGAACCAGAAGCTGATGCAGTCCATCGGGCGCGTGTGTCTTACCTCTTCCCCCGCCTCCACGGGAAGACTGAGATGGGGGCTCGGAGCGGCCCTATTGCTGGCAGCGACACTCCTGCCGGCCCAAGTGTTCGCCGATGGCGAAGTCGAGGCGCGGGTGACGGCGGGCAACGACGAGCTAACCGTTGGAGACCCGGCTGAGCTCATAATTGAGGTCACGCACCCTTCCGAATTCTCTGTGATTATCCCAAGGCTGCCGGCGCAGTGGGGCGCTTTCGAGGTGCGCTCCCAGTCACCAGTCCAGCAGGTCTCGAACGAGGACGGGACGTTGGAGACCAGCCGAGTGATAGAGGTGGCGCTTTTCGCTCCAGGCTCCTTCGAGACACCCGATCTTGGGGTTACGGTCCGCGACCCATCAGGCCGCGTATATCAACAGGCTGTTCCCCCGGTGTCGGTCACTGTAGTGCCGGTACTCTTAGATGGCGATACCGAAATGCGCGACCTCAAGCCCCAGGCGAGCCTGTCTGTGCCGTCGCTGTGGCCCTGGGCCGCGGGAACGCTGCTACTGGTCGGGCTCATAGTGTGGGCCGTGTACCTCCTGTTGAAGCGCAGACGGTCCGCTGAGCCCCCGTCCGAGCTCGTGGTGGACACGAGGCCGGCCTATCAGATCGCGCTCGAAGAGCTCGCCCGAATCTCTGAACTCGATCTCCCGGGCCGGGGAAGGTTCAAGGAGCACTACACGCTAATTGCCGACTGCATACGCGGATACATCGAGCGGATGTACGTAATCCCTGCGCTGGACCGGACGACGGACGAGCTGCGCCCGGCCCTGCGGCGTGCGGCGATCACCTTCGAACACGCCGCACGGGTCGAAGAGTTGCTTCGCGAGTGCGACCTCGTGAAGTTTACGAAGCTTAGCCCCGAGGTCGATACGGCCAGAGTCGCCGTGGAGCACACGCGCGACCTCGTGGAGGTGACGCGCCTCCGCGACGAGCCCAGTCTGCAGGAAGCGGCAGCGCTGTGAGCGACTTGATCGATATCCGCTTCGATGCGCCCTGGCTCCTGGGGCTGCTCATTCTGGTCCCTACGATCGCGTTGGTGCGCCTATGGGCCGGCCGTCGGTTTCGACCGGCAGGGCTACGCTATTCGGATATACGGCTGGTGACGTCGCACGTGCGATCATGGCGCCTGGCCCTGCGCCCGGTTCTACCCGCTCTCCGCCTTTTAGCCCTCGCGCTCGTCATCGTCGCCGCGGCCCGTCCGCAGACAGGCGAGGCCCGTGAGATCATCCGGGGCGAGGGGGTCGACATCGCCCTCGCCCTCGACATTTCAGGAAGCATGGCCTCCCTCGACTTTCAGCCGCAAAACAGGCTGGAGGCTGCCAAGGGGGTGATAGCTGACTTTGTCGAGGAGCGCCGCTACGATCGGATAGGACTGGTGGTATTCGCCAGCGAGTCCTTCGTCCACATTCCGCCTACCGCTGACCACGACGTGCTGCTCCGTCTGCTCAGCGGGCTCAGGCTGTCTACCGACATGCGGCTGGAGGACGGTACCGCTATCGGCCTGGGCCTCGCGAGCGCCGCCAATATGCTCAAGGACTCCACGGCGAAGAGCAAGGTGATGATCCTGCTGACCGACGGCGTCAACAATGCGGGGGCCATCGACCCTCCAACCGCCGCCCTCGCGGTGAACGCCCTCGGCATCAAGGTATACACCGTCGGCATGGGTCGCCCGGGGCGGGTGCCGTTCCCCCGGCGCGGTCTGCTGGGCACTGAAATCGTGTACCAGGAGAGTGAGCTCGACGAGGAGACGCTCCGTAACGTCGCCGACCAGACGGGGGGCCGCTACTATAGGGCCGCGGACACCGAGGGGCTCCGCCAGATATACGACGAGATCAACACCCTGGAGAAGTCCGAGGTCGAGGTGAGGGTCTTCAGGAGGTTCACCGAGCTCGCGGTGTGGGCCCTGCTTCCGGCCCTCGCCATCCTGCTTTTGGAGCTGGCGCTCCGCAACACGCTTCTGCGGAAGATGCCTTAGTGCCGTGATGTTAGTCATTCTAAACGCAGAGAAGAACTCGGGGAGGCTGGGTGTCGACGCGCCGATTTCGAGTAGGACCACCCCGCGATGACTTTCGCGCAACCCCAGTTCCTCTACCTCCTTGCTGCGATACCGGTGATCGCCGTGTTCCTGCTGTGGGCGTCGCGCCGCTCGCGGGCCGCAATTGCCGGCCTGGGCGACTCCGCCCTTATCGGCCTGCTCACCCATTCGGTGAACCGTACCGGCCGCCGATGGCGGACCTGGCTGTGGATATTCGCGTTCGCCTTTGCCGTCGTCGCCGTGGCACGACCTCAATGGGGCAGCGCGGTAGAGGTTGTCGAGCAGCGGGGCCTACAGATCATGATGGCGCTCGACGTCTCCGGAAGCATGCTCGCCGAGGATATTAAGCCCAACCGGCTGGCCCGTGCCAAGCTGGAGCTGTCGGACCTGCTGAACAGGCTGAGCGGCGATGAGGTGGGCCTGGTGGTGTTCTCGGGCGCCGCATTTAAGCAGTCCCCCCTCACATTCGACTACGCGACTACGCGCAGTTTTCTGAACAGCGCCTCTCCATCGAACATATCCCGTCCGGGCACGGCCCTCGCGGAAGCCATCGACGCGTCGATGGCGGGATTCAACCCCAAGCGCGCCAGCCAGAAAGTGGTCATAATCGTGACCGACGGCGAGGGCCACGAGGGAGAGCCCATCCAGGCGGCCCGCCGCGTCGCGAAAGAGGGCGTCGTCATATACACCGTGGGGTTGGGCTCGCTCCAGGGCGAGCCAATACCCGAGCGCGACGAGGCCGGCAACGTAGTTGGGTATAAGAAGGACGCCGCCGGCCAGGTGGTATTGTCGAGGCTCGATGAGGTGACACTGCAAGAGATCGCGTTGGCCACAGGCGGCAAGTACTTCAGGGCCGGCGCAGATGGCGGGGCTGTCGAGAGTCTATGGTCCGAGCTAGAAGGACTCCAACGCACCAGCGTCCAGAGCGAGTTCGAGACGCGGCGTATCGAGCGTTTCCAGCTATTCCTGCTGGCAGCGTTGCTTGCGCTGTTCGCAGCCGAGCTGTTCCCCGATCGGGTCCCCTCGTGGACGCTCCGGAGGTCCGGCTGATATGACGCTGCAGCGCCCTTTGCTCCTTCTTGCGGTCTTGTTGGTGGCCCTGTCGGCTGCGGCATGCGGTCGGTCGGCCGCCCTGTCCCACAACGCAGGCAACGACGACTTCGATGGAGGAGACTATGCGGCCGCCCTCCAGGCCTACGAGGGGGCCGGGGAACAGTCGCCGGAGAGCCCTGAGCCCTTCTACAACTCAGGCAATGCGTATTACCGGCAGGACCAGTACGAGGAGGCCCAGAAACAGTTCCGCGAGGCGCTGTTGAACGCGGACCAGCACCTCACCGAGCAGACGATGTTCAATCTCGGCAATGCCTTCCTGAAATCCGACCAGGTAGAAGCGGCGATTGACTCTTATAAAGAGGCTCTTCGAATAGACCCGGACGACAGGGATGCCAAGCACAACCTCGAGCTGGCGCTAAGGCTATTGGAGGAGCAGGATCAGCAGGGACAGCAGCAGCCGGAGGACGAGCCGCAACAGGGGCCTGAGCAGGCTGAGCAGCAAGAGGAGCAAAGTGAACAGGACCAGCAGCAGGCCGAGCAACAACCGCAACCGGCCGCTGAAGCCGAGCAGCCACAGGAGGTCCCACTGACAGAGGAGCAGGCGCGACAGCTCCTGGAGTCCCTGGCAAAGGATGCCGAGACGCTGCAGGAGCGACTCCAGAGGGTATATATCGTACCGGGTAGCCCCCCGGAGCAGGACTGGTGAACAAGCTCGCGATACCCCGCTACGTAGGGGCGGGCCTGCGTGCCCGCCATCCCCGGCCGCGCACCAGATCGGCTATCGCTATCATCGCGCTATCGGCTATGCTCGCCATCGTCGTGCCGCCTGGTATCGCGCACGCGCAGACCATTACGATCTCGGCGGAGGTGGACCGCACGACTCTCTCCACCGACGATACCGTCACCCTCAGTGTGAAGGTGACCGGGGGCGGAAACCTGCCGAGCCCATCGCTGCCGGCCATCGACGGACTCAGCGTTGCCAGCCAGAGCACCTTCCACACCTTTAGTTTCGCGGACGGTGTGACCAGAGCGGAGCTTCTGGTCAGCTACATACTCCGGCCTACGAGGACCGGCGATGTCACGATACCCGCCATAAGCGTGGTCATCGCGGGCAGGGCGTTCTCTACGCAGCCGATAGCCGTCACAGTGACCCAGGGCTCGGCGCAGCCTGCCCCGGCGCCCCAGCCCGCGCCCTCCGATTCCTCTCCGGCTGCCTCCGCCAAACTGACCGGCCAGGACTACTTTGTCGAGTCCGCCGTCGACAACGAAGCTCCTTATCTCGGGGAGCAGATTGTCCACACGTTTCGCTTCTACCGGGCGATCGATTTCTTCGGCCAGCCCGACTACGATGCGCCAGGGTTCACCGGGTTCTGGCATCAGCAGGAGTCGGAGCAGCAGAGATACAGAGTTAGCGCCGCGGGGAGGACCTACAGGGTCGTGGAGCTGAATACCGTCCTCTTCCCAACCATCGTCGGTGAGCAGACCATCGAGCCCGGACAGATCACCATCCCTGGCGGCCTCTTCACTCAGGTCACGGAGCTGCGCACCGAACCTGTTGGCGTAAAGGTCGCGCCCCTGCCCTCGGGAGCGCCCGCGGGTTTCAAGGGCGCCGTGGGCGTGCTGGCCATAAAGGCTGAGGTGGACACGACTTCGGTCCCGGTAAACGAGCCGGTCAACCTGACGGTCACCGTGAGCGGCGAGGGAAACGTTCAGGCGTTCGCCGACCCGGAATGGCCCGAGATGCGGGACTGGCGGTCCTTCGATAGCAGGGCGGCGGTGTCGTCCGAAGTGCGCGACCGAAAGCTCAGCGGCAGCAAGGTCTACGAGCGCGTGATGGTCCCTAGCGAAGCCGGGGACTTCTCGATACCACCGGTTGAATACAGCTATTTCGACCCGACAGAGGGTGAGTACCGCTCAATCGCCACGCAGCCGATACGCATCGCGGTCACGCCAGCCGACGCGGACTCCGAGGACAGCGCGGCGCCCCTACGGGGCCGCGAGAGAGTAGAGCGTCTTGCGACCGACATTCGGCACATCAAGCCTGTGCCGGCCGACTTGGATACTGCGACGCGACCACTCACATCCAGCGGCGTGTACTGGGCGGCGTGGCTGATCCCTCTCGTGGTCCTGGCCACCGGCCTGGGCTGGCGGCGGCGAATGCTTGGTCTGGGCCGCGATACGGCGGAAACGCGCAGCGCGCGAGCTTACCGAAACGCGAGGAGGATGGTCGACCAGGCCCGCCGCGAGCGTGCTGACCCATTTGAGGCGTCCGACGCTGCCATCAAGGCATACCTGCGCGACAAGCTCGATCGCCCCATTGCCGGTATGACCCGGACGACCCTCTCCACGCTCCTGTCCGTGCGCGGCGTCGATGAGGCAGTCATCAAGAGGGCGACAGAGCTCCTGGCCGCGAGCGAGGGAGGCCGGTTTGCTCCTGGCCACGTCGCCGACACACCGGAGCAGCAGCAGCTCGAAGACACCGCCGCAATCATCGGCGACCTCGAGAAGGAGCTTTGATGTCGCGTCTTTCGGCCCTGGGGGTTCTCGTTATCCTTGTTCTTCTGATCAGCGCTAGTGTTGCTTTGGCCCAGTCTCACAGCGACACCGACGCTATGGCTTCCGCAAACCAGCTCTATGAATCGGGAGAGTTCCCGGAGAGCGTCGCGGCCTACCAGCAGCTGGTCGACCGGGGCCGCCGAAACGCCGAGCTCCACTACAACCTCGGCAGCGCCTATTTCAAGATCGGCGACCTCGGTCGCGCCGTCTTGAACTACCGTCGGGCAGCGCTCCTCGCCCCGCGCGATCCTGACGTCAGGGCCAACCTCGACATCGCGCGAGGCTTGACCGCCGACCAGATCGACCGGGGTACCGAAGCGGCTGTGGCGAGGCTCCTCGGAGTGGCACAGCGCTTCCTTACACTCAACGAGGCGGCCATCGTCTCGCTGGCCCTCTGGTCCCTGCTGGCAGGTCTCGTAGTCTCATATGTCTTCATCGCGCCCGGCCGGGCGCGACGCTCCGTTGCTTACGTGGCCTCGGGCGTCGCAGTCCTCCTGGTGCTTGGGCTGTTTTCGCTTGGCAGCCGCCTGTACCTACAAGCCACGTACGAGGATGCCGTGGTGGTAGCGGGGGAAGTGGACGTTGTAAGCGGACCTGGCACGCAGTATGTAACCGAGTTTACGCTCCATACCGGCAGCGAAGTGCGTGTGCTGGAAGAGCGAGGGAGCTGGACGCGCCTTTCGCTTCCCGGTGGCCAGCTCCAGGGCTGGGTCCCCGCCGGAGACGTGGAGCAGGTAGCGATAGACTAGAGTCTTGCTTAAAGACCGAGGATACGATGGAGTGCCGTCCAAGAGCGCCGCATGCGGCACACAGATATGATGGCAATGCGCTGGCTTTGCACCAAAACTCGCAATGCGGGGCCGTGGTTCGACAGGCCTGTCCTGAGCGTAGCCGAAGGGCTCACCACGAACGTAGCTTGAAACTCCGTTCGTCACTTCGGCAAGCTCAGTGCAGGCTCTGAGCCCGTCGCAGGAGTCTTCGTCCAAAGCGACACTATTTGTGCAAAGTCCAATGCTCTTCCAGCGACGTTGACGCGTTTAGACAGCGGCTCTATACTACCCCGTACCCCAGAATCGGAGGCGATGGATGCGGCTATCTTGTCTTCAGGAGAACCTCAGTCGCGGTCTGTCCATCGTCGGACGAGCGGTAGCGACGCGTACTACCCTCCCAATCACGCAGAACGTCTTGCTGTCGACAGATGAGGGGCGGCTGAAACTTGCTGCCACTAATCTGGACATCGCGATAAGCACGTGGATTGGCGCTCAGATCGAGGAAGAGGGCGCCGTCACAGTCCCAGCGCGTCTGCTTACCGACTTCGTAAACGCGCTACCCGAGGAGAGAATCGACCTCAACTCGGCCAGCCAGCCCCTTGCGCTAGATTTGCGCTGCGCCCGGTTCGAAGGGCAGATCAACGGGGCCGACCCGGAGGAATTTCCGCCGATTCCCAGCGTCGACTCCGGCGTCCTCAACAAACTCGATCCCAAGGTACTGAACGACGCCATTACCCACGTTGCGTTCGCCGCGGCAACGGAAGAGTCGAGGCCCGTTCTCACCGGAGCGAAGGTGGAGATCTCCGAAGACAACTTCACCTTCGCTGCAGCCGATGGGTTTAGGCTCGCGGTCTACAAAGGCAAACTGCTCGAGCCGTCGTCCGAGGAGCTCAGCTTCATCGTGCCCTCGCGGGCCCTTATGGAGGTCGGCCGGTTGATCGGAAGCCAGGAAGAACCGGTGGAGTTCGCAGTCACGACCTCGAAGAATCAGGCGCTGTTCAGGCTCGACAATATCGAGATAGTCAGCCAGCTCATCCAGGGGACGTTTCCGAACTATTCGCAGCTCATCCCCTCGTCCTGCGAGACCAGGGCGGTGGTCAACCTCGATCAGTTTCTCCGGGCAACTCGTACCGCGTCCATCTTCGCTCGAGACGGAAGCGGGATCGTGCGCATCCAGGTGCAGGGCTCGGAGGATGATTCGCCCAGCAAGCTCACGATCCTTTCTCGGGCCGAGGAGGTCGGAGAGAACCAGGGAGAGATCGACGCGCAGGTCGAAGGCGGTGAAGCCAAGATCGCCTTCAACAGCCGATACCTTTCCGACGTGCTGTCGGTCCTGGAAGTGGGCGAGGTCGCTCTAGAGACGACCACGCCATCAAGCCCGGGAGTCCTCAAGCCGCTCGGCAACGACAACTACGTGCACGTCGTAATGCCGATGTTTGTTCAATGGTGATAAACTCTGCCACCGTCACTTCCCCACTCTACGAGTCTTAGAGTGTTACGAAATAACGAAGATCCCTAAAGGTCTATTCCATAAACGTCCCATCACTTTGAAGCCTCTCAAGGGTCCGCTGGAACTCTGGTGTACCATCGTCGATCCACCGTTCAAAGCTAATCCCCCGAATTGTGGCCTGCTCACGACCTGTGATACCAGAAATATCAGGCAACCCCAGGCTGTACAATGTGTGGCCCCTGGGCATGTGTGTGATACCTATGAATTCCGGCGGTTTGGGAAGCTCGGCAGCTGCCGCGCGGGCGAGAGCATCCTCATCCACCTCCAACCCGAGACCCGGACCTTCGGGAACCTGTGAGAAGCCTTCAATTACCGGGATCGTCTCCGTCGTGATGTCCCATTCACACTGATCATCAAGGTTGATCGAGTGACCCGTGGCCGTTGGTAGTACCGAAGCCATGTGCAGCGTGAACGCCTTCATGAGAGTGCCACCTGTGTTCTGGAGTATAACCTGCATGTTCGCCTTCCCGTATGCGGTGCCAAGCGCGAGCGTATTACCAACATCCCCACCGATCATATAGATATCAGCCATACGAAGCATCGCTTCCTGCAACCCACCAAGAAGCGGCTGCCCACCGTGAACGATGGGGATACGACTCTTCGCGCGAAGCTGCCGCCATCCTTCAATGTCGAACCTGGGAAGTGGGTCTTCGATCCACCCAACGATCGGGTGTCGCTCCATCTCCTGAACAATGGGAAGCATCGTGCCAAGGGTCGGAGTTGGCCTCGTACGACCTGTGAAATCGTAATGTATCCTGAAATCCGGGGGAGCTACTTCTTCTGCAGCCCTGGTCCACTCCATGATGTCCATCAGAGGGTTCGCGTGAATCTTGAGAATCATGTATCCCTCATCGACTGCACGACGGATCTCATCGGCGAACTGAGCAGGTGAAGGGCCGCCCCATGACCAGGCCGCTACGGCTCCAGCATCCCGCAACTTTTGACCCAGTAACTTGTACGCGGGTACCTCGAGATACTTGCCCATAGCGTCGTATAAGGCAGCCCCAAGACCAAGATTGAGCGAGTTGCCCATGAAGTCGAACGGACTGCGCCCTATAAGATGCTCAACCTCAGAAAATGGCGGCGGCGTGCGCTTTTCCCAATCGTCAGCTCGGACTGATGTCTGCGTATTTATCCAGGGGTACCGATCGTAGTCCCCATAACCGGTAATACCAACGTCTGTATGGACCTTGAAAACGATACGCTGGTAAGTCTGCCATCTGGTCTTGAATACAGAATACCGCTTTGCCAGTGGCAGAAATATCGGGATAATCTCGATGTCAGTTATCTTCAAATTGCACCGCCCGTCTGACTCTACGCAGATGGGTGTATAGCGTCCCCAGAGACACACCTGCAACCTCAGCGGCTTTCTTGTAAGTGCGGCCACACGGCTGGTCGTGATCGACGAAAGCTTCAATAGCCCGCACCTGACCGGCTGGAAGCTGTTTATATAGCTTAGTTGTCATGTGGGAATGCCTTATTACAGGCGGTGTCTTACCGTGTTGCATTCATTACCGTCATCAGCACCGCCGTCACTATATGTCTTGGGTCCATGTATAAATATATAGTGTCTGGTCCTAAGAGCACTATGACCACGTCACTTCTGCGGATTCGATCAAGCGCGACCCTGCGCCATTCTGGATCGTGCACGGCGGCCTCCTCCTCCGTACTGCCCAGGCCTGTAACGGAAGACGGTAAAGGTTGCGTCCTCCACCTGTCGTGTGGGCGGCATGACAACGACGCCCCCGGTGCAGGAGCCGGCTCAGAACGCCCCCTAGACTTCACGAGGACGGCCGTAGAGCTTGTTCGTGATTGTTTGGGCAGGGTCCTCCTTACCCCCAGGAGAATCACCGATCCGTTGGTCCATCTGTGACGTTCGCGCGCCAATCACAATAAACGCGATCAACGCCACCTGATTTTTTGTTTCTTCGGGAACGACGATTCTTCAGAGCTCCTCGCACAGTCACCGCCGGAACTCTGGCTCTAGGGGCGACCCATTGGCCGAATAGCCGCGCCGGGCGACTCCGCTAAGTCAATCCCTGCCCCGATCTCTGCTAGACTAGCCTGCTGCAGCCTCAGCGGTGAATATTAGCGAGCCGCGCGCCAATGCTTAAAGACGTTCATCAGCAGCCGTCCTCGTTACAACACCCAGGCGTAAATCGGATTACCCCGAGCCCGGAGCACAGCCTGAGGGATATCGCCGGTTATCGCGACGTAGTCCGACTTATGTATTCAAATCGTCGGTTGCTGCTCTGACGCCGCGCTCGCCCACGACAGTGCTGTCGTTTCGGTGCTGCAAAGGTGACGCAGCGACGGGCAAGCGGAAGAACTAGTAAAGCCCAGGTTCTTTGGTGGCTAAGTCAAAGGAGGTGGCGAGGGATGCGAGTGTGTGAAACCCCAGGCTCCATGGTCGTCGAAAGCTCTTTTCTCGGGAGCTCCGCCCTATACATCTACGTTCCTGCCACGACCGGCGCGTTCAAGCTGGCGGTTTTCGATCAAATGGACAACACGCCCGTGATGAGCCCATCGACGTTTCTCTTGATAGCACCGGACAATACGGAGTTGAGGTTGGACCATCCGGAACGTGAATCGTGGTCGGAGTACGAAATCGAGGTCAAGGGCAGATGGGGGGTCTGGCAACTGAGAGTAATAGCTCCCGAGGCGCCCCCTCCCGGTGGGCGGGAGGTCTCGGCCCGAAACGAGTTCATGGTGCGGACAATCGGCCAGGTGGACTTGTACGCCCGACCGGGGCCCGGCGTCAGCTATCGAGGCGTGCTTGCCTTCACCAAATCCAAGCTCGACGCCGACCAGCCCCACACCTACTCCGTCCAGGTGCCTGCAGTCCAGCGGTTACGCATCAATCTGCGGCTGCCTTCCGAACCGGTACCGCCCGGCAGGGCCAGAGCTATCGACGTCGATCTGGAACCACCTGACGGAATCGAGGCCGAGCAGCGCTGGGTCGCCATGGAACGAGCGAGGTTCTATCGCCTGGAGTTCTGGAGAATGGAGTACTTGGAGGCGTCAGGCAATAACCTACAAGGGCTGTGGCCGCTGACACTCAGCAACGTCGAGGACCTCTATCGCATCGGCACCGAGCAGCAGCTACGGCTGTTTTTCACGGATTCGCCGTTGATGCCTATGCCGGTGAGAACAGAGGTCTCGACGCTGATCGACCAGACCCACGAGGGGGTCCCGGCTCGACTTGAAGTGACTTCCCCTCAGACAGCTAGAGAGTGGTATTCGGGCTTCACCGGTAGCGAGGAGCCCGACCTCGCCTTCACCAGCCGCGATGGACGCGGCGCGGTGAGTTTGCAGCCCGGGATCGCATATCAGATCAAGGCCGCGCGGGGCATCGAGTTCGACGACGGCAGCGCCGCTATTGCGGCCGGGGATGAGAGAGTCACGCTTCCCCTCAGGCAGCGGCTCGCTCGGAGGTCGGGCTGGTTCTGCGGCGACAACCACCTGCACAGCGTCTACTCCGACGGCACACATACACCCGCTCAAATGGTGGCAGGCGCTCTTGGCGAGGGGCTGGACTGGATCACGCTGACCGACCACGGAGCAGGGCCAGACATAACTCACGTCTTCAGGGCGCATGAGGAAGGCCAGTTGGCTGCAGAGCGCAGTGGGCTCGTAGTTATTCCCGGCGAGGAGTTCTCGGCGGAAGATTACCACGCCACTATTATCAATGGGACGGTCAGGAATCGCTCGACCGCAGATCTGCGGGAGGTTATCGATGCGGCTCTTGAGGCAAGCACGTCGGATCGACCGGTCTTGGTGAAGTGGAACCATCCGTGGAAATCCGGATGGGAGGAGTTGGCCTCCCGTCTCGATAGGCTTCCACTAATCGAGCTGTGGAATTCCCCTGAACCCGAGACCACCAACTTGTGGTGGGACCTTCTAAACAAGGGCATGCGGGTCTTCGCCGACGCTTCAACGGACAGCCATCATCTCGGAGACACTCCAATTGGATATACCGGTCCTTTCGGATCCAGACGGACCTACGCCTACTTGGGAGGAACGACCCCGTCGGTGGCTAACATCGTCCGTGCCTTAGGAGCCGGCCGAAGCTTCTTGAGTCGCGGGGCGCTGGTGTACTTCACGGTGAATGGAGAAATGCCGGGGAGCACCATTACGGTCGAGGGGGTCTCTGTCAGTGTACAGGTCGAGAGCGCGTCCCCGGTGGGCCGCATCGAGATAGTACATAACGGGGAAAGCGCACATTCATTCGACGTCGGCGGGCAGTTGAAATTCGCTGGCGAAGCTGTATTACAGACTGGCGCTGGCTGGTATCTCGCTCAGGTGCTGCCAGACAACCGAGCAAACCCACCGTTGGCGATAACTAATCCGGTGTTCACCCGCTCATGAAGGGGCGTTACCCCGCGAGGGAGCAAAGCACTGAGGACCGTAGTCACGGGAGCCTTACGTTGTCCGTGGGGAACACCCTTAACTCCTGAGGAGGGCGTCTAATGCAATGGAAAGAGACCGATTCGACGGAGGTCAAAGAGGGCGAAAGAATCCACAACGGTGACGGCACCATAAGGTACCGTCCGTTGTTCTCGGAGCGGAGCCAGCTTCCGATAAACATGCAGGTGTGGGAGTTAGACGCGGGCGTCAATGAAGGGTCCCACACCCACGACGACTTGGGGAGGTGTACTACTTTGTGGCCGGTAGCGGGGTGATGTGGGCGGACGGTAAGTCCGCCAGATACTTCCTTCGTCTTAGCTTTGAAAACGCTGCCTTTTGCCGATTTCATGCGTGAGTCAGATACGATCAAGATTCTCATAGTTGCTCATAGATTATCTTGCCGTCTCATACAATCTCAGTTATAATGTGGGGTACCATGGGGGGTGGGGGTGGCATGGCCGAGAATCGCAAGGCTCGTCCGTTGACTGCGGCGCGAGTGAGAACGGAGAAGCGGCCTGGCCGATACCACGACGGTCAGGGGCTTTACCTTCAGGTGGACCCGTCTGGCGCACGCAGGTGGCTTCAACGTATTGTGATACGCGGCAAGAGGACTGATCTCGGACTTGGCGGGTGGCCTCTTGTGTCCCTGAACGCTGCGCGTGAGAAGGCGCTGGAGAACCGCAGAATCGCGCGTGTAGGCGGCGACCCTCGAACGGAGAAGCGAGACGTACCGACCTTCGCTGAGGCTGCCGCTGAGGTCATCAAGCTCAATCGCCCGACGTGGAAAAACGCAAAGCATGCGGCCCAGTGGAGTTCTACTCTCAGGACATACGTCTTTCCATATTTTGGCTCCAGACTAGTAACCGAGGTGTCGGGTTCGGATGTCATGAAGGCCCTAACCCTGATATGGACCGCCAAGCCAGAGACGGCGCGGCGAGTGCGCCAGCGCGTAAGCGCGGTGATGAAGTGGGCTATAGCCAATAACTACAGGCCGGATAATCCAGCTGGCGACGCCATCGAGGCCGTGCTTCCCAAGACTTCGCGGACCCAGGTGCACCATAAAGCTCTACACTATGCGGATGTCCCGGCAGCCCTGGACGCCATTAGAGCGTCCACCGCCGGGCCCGCCACCCGGCTGGCCCTGGAATTCGCCGTGCTGACCGCCGCCCGCTCCGGTGAAGTTCGCGCCGCCAGGTGGGAAGAAGTCTCTCTGGACTCCCGGGTCTGGACCGTTCCGGCGGCGCGGATGAAGGCGGGCAGGGAGCACCGCGTACCGTTGTCGAGGCGCGCCCTGGACGTCCTGGAAGAGGCGCGCAGCCTGGATGACGGTCCCGGGCTGATTTTCCCCGGACGTTCGGGCAGGCCGTTGTCGGATATGACTTTCACGGCGTTGCTCCGGCGGCTGAACATCCCCTGCGTTCCCCACGGATTCCGCAGCAGCTTTCGGGACTGGGCGGCTGAGAAGACAGACGCACCGCACGCAGTTATGGAGGCGGCGCTAGCACACGTAGTGGGAAACTCTACCGAAGCCGCCTATTTTCGCTCTGACCTGTTCGACCGGCGGAGGACGCTCATGGATCAGTGGGCGGAGTACCTGGCTGAGCCGAGAAGACTGCCGAGTGGAAGATGATCTACAATCGCCGAATCTCCATTGAGAGGCTGAACGGACGGCTCAAGGGCCACCGGAAGCTGAATCATGTTCGTGTTCGGGGGCATCTTAAGGTTAGCGTCCACGCGATGTTGTCCATAATAGTATGTCAGGCACAGGCATTGGCGACCGGCACACGTGCATCGGTGCGCAAGGTGGCTTGAGGCAGATTCCATATCTAAATCCTTGACAACATCAAGACCATGAATACAATGGGGGCGTCTGAATTGGCGCCCTTCAATGACGGATTGGGTTTTCGAGACACAAGACCGTGACGACAACACTGTTCGGCTTTCAAGAACCCGCTGGAACGGGCATATCCTTGTCAAGCATCGCGAAGTAGGCCAATACCTCGCAGAGACACAGGATGTCATACTTTCATCAACCATAGGAACAGTCGATGGCGGAGGCGCCTACCATCTCTCTACCCTTGGAGCACCTTTGGGTGCTGAGTCGTTGAAATGAATCGTGAGTACCGTTCCGGTCTTAGTATCCCCGGTGTCCTCGTATCTAACAACTACTTCGAGGTACAGGTTTTTCCATTTCCCGCCAACTGTGATTTGAGATGGCTAGTAAAGCCTTAATGGCTAACATCAAGGAATCCAACGAATCCTTTCTCAGCCGTGCGCGACTAGAAATGCACGACTTTCAATTTGATCATGACGCCGATATTCTCTACGTCGCGATCGGGGAGTCAACTGAGGCTTTTTCTGTGCCCCTAGAATCAATGGGAGAACAGGTGTATCTGCGTGTAGAAGTAGGTACATTCAAAATTGTTGGCCTCGACATCATGCGCTTTAAGCAAGCCTTTCTTGCGAACGACCCACATGCCAAGAAAGTATTCGACCCCATTTTTGGTTTCTTCGGCGACTCTGACTGGCGATTTCAAACGGAACCCCGAACAGGTCAAGTTTCTGTATTTGTGCCTCCAGCCCATGAACCGGCGCAGTACCTTGATGCTTACATTCCAAGGGCAGCCTCCGATTTGGTCCCAGCCTAACCATCTCACTCGTCTGACACGGACCCCGCCTTCGTTCTAGACCTCTTTGATTCCCGTCCACGACCTTGGCCGAATATTGCATAACGCTGAACATGACTGCAAATCGAAAGCCCTATAGTAGTGCATTCATCTTGACACTTCAGCCGCCTTCTCGACTGGCCGATCAGAGATAGGCGCAGCCTATCCCACGTGCGTCCCATCGGCGTCGTAGACGTACATCTTATTGTCGACGGCGTCCACCACGTAGAGGTATGCTCCATCCCAGGCGATACCATAGGGGTGGTTGTTGCCGGTGGCGAGGTCGAAGTCGCGGTCTGACTGGTAGTTCCCATCGGCGTCGTAGACGTACACCTTATCGTCGCCGGCGTCCACCACGTAGAGGTATGCTCCATCCCAGGCGATACCATAGGGGTGGTTGTTGCCGGTGGCGAGGTCGAAGTCGCGGTCTGACTGGTAGTTCCCATCGGCGTCGTAGACGTACACCTTATTGTTGACGCGGTTCACCACGTAGAGGTATGCTCCATCCCAGGCGATACCATAGGCGAAGGTGTTGCCGGTGGCGAGGTCGAAGTCGCGGTCTGACTGGTGGTTCCCATCGGCGTCGTAGACGTACACCTTGTTGTAGAGGTAGTCCGTCACATAGAAGTGAGCTCCATCCCAGGCTATGCCCCGGGCGTGGGTGTTGCCGGTGGCGAAGTCGAAGTCGCGATCTGACTGGTGGTTCCCATCGGCGTCGTAGACGTACACCTTGTTGTAGGCGGTGTTCATCGTGCTGAGGGTCACCACGTAGAAGTATGCTCCATCCCAGGCGATGCTAAAGTGGTGGTTGTTGCCGGTGGCGAGGTCGAAGTCGCGAGGGCCCCTTCGCCACGTCCCACTGACCTTGGTCCAAAAATGGGCCGCCTTCCATGTCCCCGCCACCTTCACCTTGGCGGCCGCCGTCTGCCATGCCCCCGCTGCCTTGACCTTGATCGGCATCGCTAATACTCCAGCCACATGTCGCCGTCGACACCGTCCGAGCTGGTGGGGGCCGAGTCGCTCACCGTAACCCGCCTATACCCCAACGAGGCCAGGACAGCAGGTGTGATCACCCCGGTGGCATCGGTCCCGTCCCCTGCATCCGTGGCTAGCCTGACAACCCCGCGCTCCGTGGCGGAGGCATTGGGGGGCGACGTATTCAGGCGCTTCCAATGGGACTCGCCGCTGTCAGTAACCGGATCGACGTTCGTGGAGTCCTGGACGCTTACGTAGAACAGGGCATCGCTGCCCGTTACCAGTGCCGGATGCTCGTATGAGATAGAGGAGTCCCATTCAAGCCCAGCACCGTGGACGTTGATCTCCACTCCCAGGGCGGTCTCCTCTCGATGCAGCTCGTTGAAGTGCTCCCGCTTGGGCAGCGACCCGCCGGGCTGGGAGTGGCGGATGTCCCAGCCAATAGAGCGGTCTATCCCACCGTCCTCCGGGTCCTCAACGTCCCCTGTGGCTGCCCACTTACCGATTTTTAGTGCGTCCGGGTCTCTTGCCATGACTACTCACTCCTGAAGCTAATGTCGTCCCAATAAAGCACGTGCGGGGCCGAACGGTCGGTGACTCTCAAAGCCAGCCGGATGTTCTGACAAGCGGCGGAGATAGTCGTCGTGGCTTCGAGATATTCCCAGGAGTCGTAGGCGGTCGGGTTCTCCGATCTCGTATTCTCCCATGTGGTGGCGCCCTCTGAATCCACCTCGCCGCACATTAGCTCTAGCTCCACATCGGAGAGGAGCAGGTCGCTCGCGGGGACGTAGACCCACGCCGAGAAGGTGATCTGGGTCATAGGCAGTAGGTCGGCGTATGCGACGTTGAAGCCAATGAAGACGCTTGCCGAATCTGAAGCGCCCTGTGCAACCGTGATCTTCCAACTGTGGTTGCCGGAGTGGGTCTGCTCGTCGCTCCGTTCGTACTCGCTAACGTTGGTATGGCTAGAAGTATGGCCCGCCACGACCGGCGGCTCGTCTCCCTCACAGTCTCCACCGACCACGTACTCCCACACGACCCTAGACAGCTCGACACCCGCCGGAGAAGGCAACCCCCCAGCGATATCGAGCGCCTCCAGGAGGCTCCGGGAGTCGAGGCCCTGGTACGCTCCCTGGACCTCCGCCGTCATGTCGCCACCGTCCATATAGCTCACCCCAGGGAACACATGCCCCACCGCATCGCTAAGACGCTCCACCGTACCATCCGCAAGCAGCGCCTCCGCCCGCATCATAAGCAGCTTCCGGTAGAACTCGTCTCCCACCGGCACCCTGGGCGACAACGCCTCAACCACCGTGGCGAACGGACCCTGGCCAAAGCCGACGCCATCAGAGCCGTGGAAACCAAAAGAGGCAAAGTTGGCGATGTCCGTCGCCGGACGCGGAAGCATCAGCCGTTCCCCAATACAGTCCAACCAGAACCCTTCAGCGATGTCGATGCGGAGACGTTCCTCCATCTCCCCCAACGGATTGACCAGGTGGTCGTCCATCACTCCTTGAAGCGCATCCACCAAGGCACGCATACGCGGAGCCTGTTGCCACTGCTGGATCAGCAGGCCAGCATTGGCGTGAACGTCGATCCTCTTGGCCAGGTCGCTCATGATGCCAACACCGTGATGGTGATGTCTTCGGGGATAACCGTCAGCCGCTCGGTCAACTCGATGTCGTCCTGACTGGTGACGGAGCCCTGGACCCTATCGACGCTATCCAGACCCAGCTTGTCAGCCGTATTGCCAGTCACCGCGCCGGACACCACAATGGGGTTGCCATCGGCATCCAGGGGAATGGTGATGACGAACCCTCCATCCACATAGGCCACCTCTACCTGGTCCAGGTCTGTCTCGGAGGCTCCCCGCAGCGCGCCCTTGACTACCGTGGCCACACCGTCGTAGCTCGCCACGGCGCCGAAGTCCAGGCCGGATGCAGTCGCACCGTGCAGCGTGATCGTGCCGCTCCTGATGGCGTCCACGCCGTTGACAATCGTTGCGGTGTCCAGACCCAGCTCGTCGGACTCGGTTCCGGTAAACGCGGCACTTACGGTGGGTACAACCCCGGTGTTGCTGTCGAGAGGGATCGTCAGCACGAATGCCCCCCCGTCGTGGGCGACCTCCACGTCATCGAGGCTGGCGGCGGACGTGGCCCGTAGAGCGGCCTGGAGGGTGGAAGCCACACCGTCTAGATCGTTGTCGCCAGAGAAGTCCAGCCCGGTAATCGTCTGCCCCAGGAAGGTAACTGTCCCGTTGGTGATGGCCTGGAGGGTCGCTAGAGTACTGTGATTCTCCCCGGTCAGCACGGTGGCCCTACCGTGGAACGTATCCAGCGACGCCACCGTTCCGGTCCCGGTGATCACGGTGCCAGCCTTCCGCCCGACACCCAGGTTCACGGTGTGTCCCGGCACCAACAGCACGTCGGCAAGGAGCCGCTGTGCGGTCAGGCGCTCCCCAAGGGCCAGCCCTATCACATGGTCCACCACCCGTATGACGATCCGGCTAGTGCCGTCCGAAGGAAAGCCTGCCATCAGCGTCATGGCCAGCTTGACTTTGATTGGGACTGGAGTGACACGGGACAGTCGAATGGGCACGCTCCAGCCTCCGGCATGGGGCACGTCAACGCTGGTTTCTCCGCTGGTGCCCGTTCCCACTGGCTTTGACCGGGCTATCGCCGCTGCGACAGCTTCGTCCGTGCCACCGTCTACAACCAGGCAGATCGAGTGAGCGCCAATGGTCTTGCCCTGCTCGGTCACCTCGGCGGCGGTGGCGTTCTCACGGATTAGTGCATCGGTTACACCCTCGACGCTAAGCACTGCGGCCAGTATCGCCTCAGCCGAGCCCCTGGCGTTCCTGGGCACCAGCCTTCCGTACCTGGCCCGGTACCCGTCGTCCGTCTCTCCTTCCAGGCGCGGGATACCCAAGAGAGACCCCAGATCGTCGAGTTGGACCCCCAGCGCCCTGCTGCGCGACATGCCGTTGCCCACCGCAACCAGCGCCTCGTCCGCCTCCGTCAGCGTCAACGCCAGGGTTCCAACCAACTGGCCCGCTGGCGTCTCCGGGGCCAGATCAATGTCCTGGCCCAGCGCAGACCGGAACGCCGCCTCCAACGCCTCTATGTACCCCTGGAGCGTCGTGGGTTCTATTCCCTGCGCCGTCACCCGTGCCATTACAACACCTCCGCGATCGTCACCTGGCCGTGGACCGTACTGACGCGGAGCTCCAGCGACAGTCTCCGGGTGAGGGGATCAAGGACGGCTCGAACGACGGCTACGTCCGTAACGTCCTCTACTCCGAGCACTTCGGCGGCGATGAGCTGCGCGGCGAGTTCAGGACTGCTGCCGCCAGCGAACAGGCCATCGAAGTACGGGATGCCCTGGTCCGAGTCAAGGAACCATTCGCTCAAGGTAAAGCGTAGATGCTGAATTACCCGCTGCCTGGTGGCCTCAAGGCCCTCCACCACAGCGAATCCGTCAAGGAGATCGTCCACGGCTGAGATGGTGCGCATCACACGATACTCTCTGGCTCTTCGTCCGTACCAACGGTCTTGAACGTCACGTCCTGAGCCTCTATAGCGAGCTTGCCGGTCGTCCTAATGTGAAAGCCGTCCGACTCAATGGCGATCATGTGCTCAAGTTCCCCCTGAGTAGGCCCGAACCCAGGAATGGCGAAGGCGTCCTTCTCACTGAAGAACCCGATTGTGTCCGGGGCCGCCACGCCAAGCGTCTTCTTCCAATTAGCCAAACCCCGCTGGGAGTAGAGCAGCAGCACGGGGTCTCCCCGCTCCAAAGGGAAGGTCATGGTGAATCCACCACCGGATGGAAACATCACCGGGACGTTGTGGATAGCTTCTCGTTCGACCTCCTCTTTGTTAGTGGTCACCACCCTGAGAGCTCCCTTCACCACCGCCCGTCGGGTCTCCGCGTCGTAGGACTCCACTATCCCAGGCATACAGGTGTACAGGTCCTTAAGCGACTGGCGGATGGCAAAGCGAATGGCCTGGGCCATGTTCGCGTAGTCGGTATCTCGGTTCATGCTGGTCACGACACCACCCCCACCAGTGCAGGGGAATCGGTCTTCTCTCCCTCGATCTCCGTCACGAAGTCCCCCCCCCAGTTGTCTCCCCTGTGGACAATGGTCTTGACCCTGAACCAGCCATCCACGGCCTCGCTGCTGACCTCAACCAACTGGCTCAGCTCGATGGAGCCGTTCAGCGCCATCTTCGCCCTAAACCCCTCGTCCTCGGTGAGGGACGGCGTGCCAATAAGCCCCGTCGCATGACTGAGAAAGAACGTGCCACGCTCTGGCTCGTTGTCCCTGTGGGTGAAGTGCATCACGCCGCCTACCTGATAAGCGGTAACCTTGTGAGGCTCCAGAAGGTCCTTGAGCGCCGACTTCGCCGGGCCGGTGTAGAAGAACCCTTCCTCAAGCTCCTCGTCGGGAACGGCCTGAATGGACTCGATTCGCAGCCCCATAGCGTCAACGATGCGGCGCACAAGGTCACGCAGCCTGACAGGTCCCACGAGGCTGATGGAGACCAGTGCGCCGCTCGTCGCCGAGTCGGAACGGCCAAGCACGATGGTCGTTACGCGGTCTACCCCAGTGCGCTCATGGAGGATGCGCCGTATCTCCCCGTCGAAGATCGGTGCAGAGTTAGTAATATCCCCGTACCCAGCCTTCACCCGCACCACCTGTCTCGGCTCGGTTATGTGGGAGGCCGAAGCCTTGGCCAGGTTCCAAATCTTGACCGTGGACGGCGACGATGAGGACTGATCGTCTATGTGCAGCTCGAAGGTGATACGAAGCTCCTCGACGATGAACACAGAGCGACTCTCGTCCTCGATCTCGACGCTTATCTGGCGTAGGTACTGCCTCATGCTCATAGCGCCCAGCTCACCTGCTCGATTTCAGACGGCTCAAGGTAGGCCAGCCCGTGGGTCTGCCCCCACGCCTCCCGGCCTATCGGCACGCCGTAGCGCTCCAAGGGGACGGTCACCAGGTCACCAGCTAGACCAGGAGCCTCAATCAGCCTCCTACCCGTCGTTACCTGACGCCCCAGCGCTATCGGCTCCTCACCCCTGGTGTACAGCGAGAGGTACCAGGCTTCGGAGAGCGGCTGCCACCAGGCGCGAAGGATGACCGGCTGGTTGCCCAGCGTCACCTGCATTCGCTGTCTCGCATCTGTTGTCAGCGGTACCGCCTGCATCAGCCGATCCCGAAGAACCTACCTACGGCCTTGAAAGCGCCGGCTATCCGACCACCGATTGAGGGACCACCCTCTGATTCCTCTGGCTCCTCTTGCAGGTCGTTGATCTCCCTAACGACATGCTCGGGAGGTATTGAGGGTGCGTTGTCCTTGCCCCTATCAACCTCCTCCGACCTATCCTCGGCGGGGCCTATCCGCACTGGGGGAGGCCGCTGGCCTCGCTCCAGGGCGCGGAACTGCACCTCCTCAAGCTCCAGCTCGAAGCGGAGCGCCCGTCCCGTGGTCCTATCGACCGGAGCCTTGAGTGACGTAATCAGCATCGAGGGGTAGACGCCCAGCATTGTGACCGCCAGGAACGGCTCCCTCGATTCGACCAACCGGGTGAGCTGAAGCCACGCATCACTGCCGCGAGACGGGTTGCCCCGCCTCCCTTCAGGAGCCATCAGGTCCGAGACCCAGCCCACAAGCTTGAGCGTGCGCGGCTGTACAACCGCGTGGTCCACCAGCGACCCCCCCGTCTCGACGGGATACGAGGTCTTGCTGATCCTGACGGCGTGTTCCTCGGAGATGAACCCGTCAGCGATGGCAGCGAGGGGCTGTGCCGGCCTGAACGGGGCGCTCGACAGCCCAGGACTCCCGGGCAAGAGCAAGAAATCTTGGCCCTGTATGACATAGGTTGCCATCAGCGCTCCACCGGCCCGTCGTGGTCGTAGGCGATGTTCCGAATCTGGTCCTGGATCGCCTCGCCCAGCTCCTGGGCGATCCCCTTGGCGTCCGTCGCCTGGGTCTGGATCACAATGGGCTCTGTGATGTTCACGGTGACCGATCTATTGTCCACCGAGGACCTGTACATCTGACCGTAGTAGTGCGGCGCTTGCGGCAGAGCGGCGGGACCGAGTTGGAACCCTTCAAGCATCTGAGCGATGACCCTGGACGCCCCTACTGGCAGCACCATCTCCCCGCCGTGGACCGTGGCCAGTAACGGCCTGCCCAGCGGTCCGGGGACGATGCCTCCTTTGGCAAAAACCGCCTTGCCCACCTTGCCTGCAATTCCCGTGAATACCTCAAGTGCAGCCCCAAGACCTGGTATGTCCCTTATAGCATCCGCCACCATTCCGGGGATGTCCTTGAGGATGCCCAACACCCTGCCGGGCAGCTCGCGCACAAAGTCGATGATCGCCTGTATCCCATCTATCACTGGGCCGAAGATGGGCGACTCCCTGAGCCAGTCCCACACTTCCCGGAACGCACCGAGTATCTGGTCTCGGAACTTCCATACCAGCGCCCCGACGATACCGAAGGGTCCCAGAAGTATGCCCACCAGCAACGGCCAGTTGCCCTTTGCCCAGTTCCAGACGGCTTTAATCGTCGAGATCACTTTACCTACTGTATCCCTAAGCCACGTGAACACGTTGATAAGAGTTCTGATTATCATTATCCAGAGCTTGAAGTAGCCAATAATCAGCTTGATGGGCAAGAGCAATAACGTGCCGATAATCTTCCCGGTAGTCCGCCCTGCATCCCCAGCCTGTTTGACGCTCCTGGATGTCTTATCTACAGGGTCAAGCAGTTTCGTGAACCACCCAACTACCTTGCCGATTATGTCTCCTACCCAACCAAATGCGTCGCCAATGGCGGACAGGACTGGCTGCAATGGCTCTAGCGCAGCGATTACTTCACCGAACGCCTCCTTTATGGGTTGCAGCGCTTCCTGAAGGCCCTTCCACAGCCCAATAAAGAACGCCTTTATTGGCTCCCAGTACTTGCGGACGATGACTGCTGCGGCCACAATTGCGAGTACAACTGCTGCAATCGCCGCGCCGACAGGGTTGGCGACCAATCCCCACATCGCAAGTCCGACAGCCCGTAGACCCGCTACCATACCGGCGACGGGAGCTCGCGCGAACTTCAACATCGACGTCGCGAATCCACGGAGGGCAGAATTTGCCCACCAAGTCTGTACCGACAGCAGGCCCATCTGGATGCGAGTCAGAATCAGCGCGTTGCGCCACAGCCATACGACGCCTCTAGCCGCCTTCACCAATAACACAAAGCCACTCAGGGCGAATGTTGTGACTTTGAGCGCCGCTGCAACGACGAGCATTGCAGCTAGCGCCATGACGAATGCGCTAATCAGTTGGAGGAATCCCTTGTTGACGAGCTCATTCTCTTCGTTCGTCTTCGTCAGCCAGCCGATAAGGGCACTGACTGCGTTAGTGAAGCTCTGGATTCCTGCTAAAGTACCGAACTCGGCCAGCCGGTTCAGCAAAGTGTCAATCTGAGCCATCATCTCTTTGATGCCGCCACTCGCTCCGCTGATGATTATCTCCTGCTGCCGTTCGACCTCGCCGCCCGCTTGTTCGAGATGATCTAACAGTTCTCTAATTGCCTCGGGGTTCTGGACAGCGTAGGAAATCGATGCCGAGTAAGTGTCGCCTGCCAGAGTGCTTAATAGCGCGGTCAGTTGAGATGACGTGAGATTGGCTTTGTTAATAAGCTCCAGGAGCCGAACGAAGCCGTCTGCCGTCCCGTCCATAGCGGCATTTACATCTTCCATGCTTATCCCGACACCCTGGAAGGCATCTGTGACGGTTTGGCCTCCTTCTCCAATGTCTTCCTCCGCCTTTGCTAGGCGTGCCCACATTGCTGCTAAGCCTGGGGAAATCGATTGCACCTCCCGCCCCGCTCCTGCTATGCCCCCTAGGGTAGCTATATAGGTCTGGAAATCGAGCCCAGCGTCAGCAGCCGATTGTCCAGAGAATTGCAGAGACTCGCCAAAATCCATAAACGCTCCGGCGGAATTGTTCGCAGCCTTGAGCATGACGTCTAGATTACCCGCAACGTCCCCTCCGAAGACGTTCTGGATAATGCGAGCGTACCGGGCAGCCTGTTCGGGTGCGAGCCCGGTGGCGACCGCCGCGCCTGCTATCGCCGGCGTGTCTCGGATGATTTCCTGGAATGTGGCTCCTAGTTTCCCGTATGCCTGTTGAGCATTCACAATGTCCGCCGTATTCAGCGGTAATCGGGAACCCACTCTCAGCGCCTCTTCTCTGAGAGTCCTCATTTGGTCTTCAGTCAAGCCGAGGGCCGCGCGAGTGCGAAGTAGAGCCTCCTCGGTGTTTAGTCCAGCCTTTCCGATGAGTCCCAAGGCGGCTGCGCCAACGGTGCCAGCAACTGCGAACGGCCTCACTACGTCGTTGATACGCTTATTGAGGTTCTTTACGCCCTGCTCAAGCCTGTCAAGTTCACGCCGGTCGCCCTTGAACACAAACTCCGTGATGAGAGTATCTATGACCGTAGTCGGCATGTCGTCACCTCTGTAGGTTGCCGATTATCTGTATCTGTTCTTCGCCCGGTAGGAAGAACGCCCGGCCCCATGCCACGTCCTTGGTATCCATCCCAGGCAGGTAAAACCAGACTCCGACGGTGGAAAGCTGGGGATACCATTGTTCACACTGTGGTCTGCTGGTGTCACGACAGACGTTGATGTGCCGCCTCTTTACGTCCTTCCCGATGGCGCGCAGCGTATCCTCGGTGACTGGTTTGTTCAACTGGACCCGGTAGTTGCCTCCGCCGAGGTCGTCTGGTTCCATGCCTCCTACCAAGCCCCCAACAATCGACCATTCCATGTCGTCAGGGATACCGCCTTCCCCACACGCGGCCACAAGCCCCAGCGTGATGAGCGCAACGAATAGCAGAACGAATCTCATACCCTTCCTCCTACGCGAACTCTTGCGGCCAGCTTGGCCAACTCCGGTGACTCTGGGTCAACGGACAGGCTCTCAATGTCCAGCGAAGACTCCACCCATTCGAGGACGTGCGCCCAGGCTTTGTACGACTCGTCGCTGATACCTTGCCTGGACTCGACCTTCCTGATGTACCTCTGAGCAAACGAACACATGGCCGCCCCAGCGCTGAGCTGGCCTTCGATGTTGCCTTTGTCCTTGCTGAGTCGAGCCAGCACACCGAAGTAGACCATCCCGCCCAGGTCAGCCAGCAGGTCAGTAGGGATGCCGACATCGACCTTCTGTCCGTTGAGGTCGAGCTTGGCGGTCCTCTGCTTCTTCACGGCACTTCATTGAAGAATATTGGACCGAGGACTCTCTGGCTCAGTTCCCAGACCTTGTACCGGGTGCCGTCAATGGACAAGAAGCAGGAACGGGTCTGGTCTACCCACTCTAGGCGAGCCAGGAAATTTCCGGTTTCTGCCGTGACACGAATGCTCGCTTGCGATTGCGAGAAGTTGGCGACGGGTTGGGTGGGGCCAGCGGGTTTGCCTTCGCGCGATCGATACACACGCAGAAGCGGCATTGTGCCTTCGTCGTTCCGCTCCACCGAATACGTGAAACCACCGCCCAGGTCAGGCGGTAGCTTGTTCGCTTCAGCTACATCTCGCTCTACAACCTGGCACAGCGCGTCGTAGAGCAGATCTATCTTGCACTCCGTACGCTCGGCTACCCAATTGGGCGGATGATTCAGCATTCGTTATACCTCCTGTCCTTTTAGGTCGAGCTTGGCGGTCTTCTGCTTGGTCATGGTGCGCCTCCTAAGATTTGTTGAGACCTTCTTCCTTGACAGAATGTAAACCACAGTATACAATAAGGTCATGCTCACGATAGTCCAGACCGCCACCTTCAGGGCCTGGCTCAACGGCCTCAGAGACAGGCGGGTCGCTGGTCGCATCCGCGCCCGGATGCGCCGAATGGCTGGTGGCAATTTGGGCGACGTGAAGCCGGTCGGAAGCGGCGTGTTCGAGGCCAGAATTTTCCACAGGCCGGGGTATCGCCTCTACTTTATCCGCGAGGGCAACGCGGTGATCGTCCTTCTGTGTGGTGGCGACAAGGGCAATCAAGACCGGGACATTGAGCGTGCTATTGAGATGGCGAAAGAGAGGGAATAGACGATGGCAAAGGGAGATAGGATTTGGGACCCTGCGGAGGACATCCAGAATGAAGAAGACGCGCGCTACTATCTGGAAGGCTGCATTGAGGAAGACCCTGGGGATGGCAGTCTCATTCGGGCGGCATTGAGCGATATTGCTCGTGCTCAGAACATGACCCATCTGGCCAAGGCAGCGGGCATTACTCGGATGGGCCTGTATAAGGCGTTGTCCCCAGACGGAAATCCCTCCTTCTCCACGGTGCTTCGCATCGCGCGCGCGATGGGCGTTGACTGGAGATTCCCCATGGAGGAACTCCCAACTAGCGAGCACGCTCGTACCTCCTCCTAACAACGCTCTCTGCGTCGCTATGAGTCGTTCGTTCTCTTCGTACTCGACGACGAGGGAGCCTATCGCCGCGTTTCGCTCTTCCTCAGTCATTCCAAACACTCCCCATTCCTGTTAGCCCTCCGCCTCCACAGCAGCGCCGTCCAGCTCGAACCGGAGACTGATCTTAGGGTCTGGTTGATCGGTCAGGTTCCGCATCATGAGAAGCAGTTCGTCGAGTTCCGTCCTGCGACTATCGCGTTCGTCCCACGAGTCGAGGCACAAAGGGCAAGATGTGGGCAGCCGCCAATGGCGTCCATCGAATCGCTGCACGACCTCCCCCTGGCACTTGGAACACTGGAACCGGACACGCACCAGGTCCTCCAGGCTAAACACGATACGGGTTTCCTTGGTCATGGCTCCTCCTAGCTTAGCATTCTCGGCGTAGCTAGATGACCTCGTAGTACAGTCTCTCAAACTCGAATGTGAACGTCTTTTCAGCCGTCTCGTCCATGAGCGTTCCCATTGGCGCGCTGGTCATAACGCCGTGCATGAGCCTCAGAACCGATCCATGCTTGGCGTCCTTGACGCTCCCTTCCCAGTTCACGATGCCGCCGCCGGCTATCACCTTCATCTGCTGCTTCAAGAGCGACAGCGATGGGGCGCCAGGTTGTAGCATGATGGAAACGGTCCCGCCATGCTTGCCGGTGGCAGAAGCCGCCATATCCTCGGTGGCTCCCCTGCGGACAGTGGCAAGCTCAACAGTATCGGGAATGTCGAGTGCGCTGAGTCCCAGCACTACGTGACCGTTTAGGGTAACGGTCAGGGTTTCTGCCGGGATTGTCATATCTACTTCTTCTCCCTGGCCTTCTTCTCCGCCTCCGCATAGGAGCGGTGTTCGTTTTCTATTCGGGCGACCAGCACCTCATGGAGCTCGAGCGCCTCATCAAGCGATAGACGCCACTTGAGGTCCAGGTATTCAGCCAGCTCGGCGTCTATGAGAGCGCCGAAGAAGGGCTTTATTCCGAGGGGGCGGACGGGCTCGAAACCAGGGGGGCGTCTCTCAACCTGGAGACGAGGGCGTCTAAGGACGGCGTAAAATTTACGGCTGCACTCCGCGCCAGCACTTCGTAGATCGCGATGGGCTCCAGGCCGTCGAAGGCCATCTCCTCGGCTCCCGCAAGCTGCTGTGGCGCAGGGACCCGGCTGTTGGAGAAGCTCACCTTCTCGAACAGTGCCGACCGTACCTTCCGCACAAACGCAGGGTCCAGCGACAGCACGATCTTGAGGAACGCTGCTATCGACCTGTCGTCCTCCTTCAACACTTCTGTGGGCAAGGACAGAGCCTGGGACTTGCCCAGCTCGTGCCTGATCGCTTCCAGGAGGTCGAAGGCTGCCATAGCCGGCAGCTTGGACACAGCGAATCGTGTCCCGCCGATCTCAAACTCGGTCTTTGTTAGGTCGCCGCCTATTCCGTTAAGCGTTACCATCTAGTTTCCCCCTTCCGGTCCTGCCACTGTGGGCAAGTCTGCGAAATTCACGTTGGTGAAGTTGGGGATGATCTGCTCGAACTCCCACATGAAGGTGAGGTTGCCCGCTTCACCCTTGCCCATCGTGTACCACAAAGGGCCAGAGACGAGGACGCCCCGACTGAGCGCAACACTAGCTTTGGTCCTGCTGTGTATTACGCTACCGTCCCAGATCACTTCGGCCTTATCCACCAGAATCCGCGTCACCTGTTTCATAAAGAACGGCACCGAGGGGGAGTTGGGCATCAGCTTGAGCGACACCGGGCCGCCCCTATCCCCTGTGCTGAATGCCGCCATGACTCCAGTCGCGCCACGCCGAACGCTGGCGAACTCGAATGCGTCCGGCAGTGTGAGGGCGTCCGTGTCCTCAGACCAGCCGCTTATGGTGTGCTCACCCTCCACGGTGTGGCCGTTGAGCAGAACCGTTACGTCTTGCAACGAAAAAAGCATTGTTCTTCCTCCTACCCAGTGAATACCAGTCCGATGGTTACGTGGTGCATGGCTCCGCTGCCCTTCAACCATACCCGGATCGTCGGGCTCCTGCGGGCGTCGCGGTCTATCTGTAGCTGATCTGCGATGGAGCCTATTACCACCAGATACCCCGTTGGCAGGAAGCCCTCGAAGGCCGGGTTGTTCGAGGCCAGCCGTATGTTGTTGGCGACCGCTTCGGATACTCGGCCCGGAGCGATGCCGCCGTTCCTGCGGCCCGCCTCACACACCCGCTCGATGGCTGCCTCTATGCTGGCCAGTCCCTCGGCTGTCTGCGGCACCCTCGTGGGGTGTTGCCTGAGCAGGGTGTACACCTCGCTCTGCATAGCCTTGGTGATCCAGTCCAGCCAATACCGAACGTCGATCCAGTCCCCGGCTTGCGTCCAGCCCTCGGCGAAGATGGCATCCGGGCCGAAGCGGGTATAGTACCCGACCCACTTCCGGTCCAATTCCTCCTTATGGGCGGTCGTCACGATGTCTGGGCTGGTCCCCGGCAGGCTCTTGAACTTGGGCGTGATCAGCGTGTTCTGACCATCGAAGTTCACGCTGGAGAGCCTCCCGGCCAGCGATAGGGCCTTGCCGTCCCTGGTTCTAGACCAGACCAGGAAGGTCCTCTGCTGCTCCAGCGCAGATAGCTGCGCCGCCAGGCTGGTGGACTCGTTAGGCGTCAGGACACCCTCGTCCACCACATCCAACGCCAGCATGTGGGCCTTGGCCTGAACCCACCGCGACAGGGAGAGCAGGTCTGCACCCGTCGTGATGCTCGAGTCCACCGTAACGAAGTACCAGCCATCGCCCAGCCCGCTGATGGCGTCCATCGCGTCCTCGATGGTCTCCGATGCTTGGCCCTGGGCGATGCCGCCTCCCGATGTGCTATCCAATCCAAGAGCGGAAGCTGGCTCCTGGGCATCGTCCGCCATGAAGCCGGTGATGGCATAGGGGTCACCGCTTGTCGAATCGAAACCGAGCCGCACCCGGAAGAATCCGACGGGGTCGAACTCAACCGTTGCGCTCCGCAGGTCCGCTCTTGCCGCCGCTCTCACCGCTCTGAGGGCCGTCTGGAGCGTGCTGGCCACGTCGTCGTAAGAGTCAGCGCCGGTGAAGTCTACAGGGATGGAGGAGCCATGCCAGGTGAGGGAGCCTGCTCCTATACCGCCCACTCCGGCGGTGATATCTACCGTACCCAGGCCCAACTCGTCGGCATGCTCTCCGGTGAAGGGGCCGCTCACCTCAGTGGCGGACCCGTCTAAGCCAAGAGGAAGGGTGAGGACGAACTGCGAGCCGTCGTGCTCCACCTCTACTGCATCAAGGGTGGCGACGGAGCTTTCCCGCAGAGCGTTCTGGACCACAGCAACCACATCGTCGTATCCCGCCACGGAGCTGAAGTCCAGACCAGTAAGGCTTGCACCGTGGAACGTCACGCTGCCGGCGGTGATAGTGTCTATGCCGTCTTCAATCGTGACCGTATCCAGGCCCACCTCGTCAGCGGTTGCCCCGGTGAAGGCCGCGGTGACCGCCGTGGCCGAGCCATCGGCCGCCAGCGGGATTGTGACGACGAAGGCCGAGGCGTCGCTGTCGTAGGCGACCTCGACGGCATCAAGCGTCGTGCCCGTGGCCCCACGCAGCGCCGTCTGGAGCACGGAGGCCACGTCGTCGTAGTCCGTGACGGCGGAGAAGTCCAGACTGGAGAAGGTCTCATCCAGGAGCGTAACGCTCCCGGACTGTATGGCGCTTACGCCGTCCACTATGGTTGCAGTGTCGAGACCCAGCTCGGCGGACTCGCTCCCAGTAAACGCCGCGCTTACGCTGGTCGCCGCTCCGCTGCTGTCGAGGGGGATCGTCACCACGAATGCCGCCCCGGTGCTGTCATAGTCAACCTCTACGTTGTCCAGGTCCGTAGAGCTGGTGGCCCGGAGCGCCGTCTGGAGCGTGGAGGCCACATCGTCGAGGTCGGTCACGGCGGAGAAATCCAGGCCAGTCAATGTCTGGCTCAAAAAGGTAACGGTCCCGGACACGATGGCATCCACACCGTTGACGATGGTTGCGGTGTCCAACCCTAGCTCATCCGCGTCGTCCCCGGTGAAGGCGGCGCTTGCGGTGGGCACAACCCCGCTGCTGTCTAGAGGCAGAGTGACGACGAACACCGAGGCGGTGCTATCGTAGGAGACTCCCACGTTGTCCAGGTCCGTGGAGCTGGTGGCTCTGAGCGCCGTCTGGAGCACAGAGGCCACATCGCCGTAGTCCGTCACGCTGGAGAAGTCTAGGCCCGTCAATGTTTGGCTTAGGAAGGTAACGGTCCCGGACACGATGGCGTCCACTCCGTTGACGATGGTTGCCGTGTCCAGACCCAGCTCGTCGGACTCGGTTCCGGTAAACGCGGCACTTACGGTGGGTACAACCCCGCTGCTGTCTAGAGGCAGAGTCACGACGAAGGCCGAGGCGGCGCTGCCGTAGACAACCTCAACGTTGTCCAGGTCTGTGGAGCTGGTTGCCCGTAGAGCGGTCTGAAGCGTGGAGGCCACACCGTCGAGGTCGGTCACGTCGGAGAAGTCCAGGCCCGTCACGGATTGGCTGAGGAACGTAACGCTGCCGGACACGATGGCGTCGACGCCGTTGACGATGGTTGCGGTGTCCAAGCCCAGCTCGTCGGCGTCATCGCCGGTAAACGTCGCGCTGACACTGGTTGCCGCCCCGTTGCTGGCTAGAGGCAGAGTCACGACAAACACCGAGGCGGCGCTGTCGTAGTCGACCTCTACGTTGTCCAGGTCTGTGGAGCTGGTGGCTCTGAGCGCGGTCTGAAGCGTGGAGGCCACACCGTCGAGGTCGGTCACGTCGGAGAAGTCCAGGCCCGTCACGGATTGGCTGAGGAACGTAACGCTGCCGGACACGATGGCGTCGACGCCGTTGACGATGGTTGCGGTGTCCAAGCCCAGCTCGTCGGCGTCATCGCCGGTAAACGCCGCGCTGACACTGGTTGCCGCCCCGTTGCTGTCTAGAGGCAGAGTCACGACAAACACCGAGGCGGTGCTATCGTAGTCGACCTCTACGTTGTCCAGGTCTGTGGAGCTGGTTGCCCTGAGCGCGGTCTGGAGCGTGGAGGCCACACCGTCGAGGTCGGTGTCCGAGGAGAAATCTAGTCCGGTGACCGTCTGGCCCAGGAAGGTGACGGTCCCGCTGGTAATGCCCTGAAGCGTCGTTAGGGACGCCACCGTTCCCGTTCCGGTGACTACGGTGGCGCGTCCGTGGAAGTTGACCAAATCAGCAACCGTCCCCGTCCCGGTTAGCACGGTGGCACGACCAAGGAAGTTGACCAAATCAGCAACCGTCCCCGTCCCGGTTAGCACGGTGGCACGACCGTGGAAGTTGACCAAATCAGCAACCGTCCCCGTGCCGGTGACTACGGTGGCGCGACCATGGAAGTTGACCAAATCAGCAACCGTCCCCGTCCCGGTTAGCACGGTGGCACGACCAAGGAAGTTGACCAAATCAGCAACCGTCCCAGTGCCGGTTAGCACGGTGGCGCGGCCGTAGAATGTCTCTAAAGACGCCACAGTACCGCTGCCCCTAACCACGGTGGGGCTGCCTGTTATCTGCTCCAAAGTTCTGGGGCTGCCCCCGGTCAGCCTCGCCGGTTCCCTTGTGTTGATCCAACGGCCTATCACCAGGTTCCGCGGGTATGGAACCTGAGAGAAGTAGACCTGGGCGGCCTGGTAGGGACCGGAGTCCGCAGCAAATGTCCGAGCCACCTCGTCCATGCTGGCAAATACTCCTACCCTGCCTGCACCTGCGTCCAGGGTGGGGTCGGTGGTGAGCAGCAGCGTCCGCCCAAACTCTCTGCCCCCAGCGCCCCGGGGCCTTATCTGCGCCTTTACCTCTACGATGTCCTGTATGCCAAGAGTCATTGTCTAAACCTCCACTGTAATGGTCTCGGTGCTACCACCTGCCCCGATCTCTATGGGAGCGGCCTTCAGGTAGTCCACCGTCTGGTCGATCCTCTGCGTGTAGCCAACGTCAATGTCCAGCCCGGCTCGCTCCTCCCAGGCTTCCGATACCACCTCGTCGAGCTGCCGAACGTCCGATACACGCAACACCGTCAGATCGGACTTTTGGGCCTGCGCCACCCCTTCAGGTGACCAGACCCACACCGACAGCCTTGCGGCCGCGTCGTGTGCTCCGGTGCGGAACCACTGAACCGAGTACCTCCCTCGAACCGTCGCTATTGTCGGAGCGTTCAGGTCGGCCTCGTCTGAAGCAAGGCTCATCACGGTTGCCGGTACCCCCTCGATGGCCTGGTGAATCAGCACCAGTGACGCGAACAACCCGTCCGGCACGAGAGTACCTTTGTTGCCGGACAGCACACTGTTGTAGTCAAGGCCCGACCCTGCCGCGACAAGCTCCCCCACGGCATCCTCTAGGCTGGCTGTCGTTGGCGCGATCACTGGCCCTCCCCCCGAATACCCAGGACTTCGACAAACCCCGGCCAAGCCTCGACGTGCTGCGCCCTGTAGGAAACGCCTCCGTACTCGATCACGTCTCCCCCAGAAGCATTCGCGCCCACACCGACCGGCTCCACCGTGACGCCTTCTATCCAGAACGTCCTCGATTCAGTGAGACGTGTGCCTTCAGGCAACATCTCACGCATCTTGGCCGCGTCGGGCGGTGCGCTCACCACGGTTATGTCAGTCCGCTGCTCTGCGCCCGGCACCGGCCTCCGATTGACGATCTCATCGGGGCCTCTCTGAATCAGTGTGGCCGGCTCCTGGAGCCGGTTGGCAAAGAGCTTTCTCACTGTTCCACTTCCCAATCCACGGAGTTACGAAGGGTGCCTGTGTCCAAGAGCGGGTCACTGCTACCCTTACGCTTCACGGTTTCAGGCGCATTCGGCGGCTCCTTGAGAGCGGTGATGCTATCTCGAATATTTCCTTTAACATATGCGCCCACCCGACCGGCTAAGCGCTCGTCCACCACCATCTTCTTGGTGTCTATTCCTTTTGCGAGGATATTGGAGACCCCGCGCTCAGACTCGGCCAAGGCGTTGCGGAAGAAGGGTCGTTCCGGGATGGTCTCGGTCCCGAACTCGTTCCAGGCGGCCACAGCCGCCACAGGCGTCCCCCTCTTGTCGTCATACCTGGCCGTCGAGAAGAATCCTACCTTGACGCCTGAGACGCCGCCCTTGCCGGCCTCCCTGAGCAGTCTTTGGAGCTTCTTGCCCCCGCGCCGCTGGACTTTCACGCTTACTCTTGCCATCGTTCTGCTCCAGCTAGTCCCACATCACCTCAGCGGCGATCTGTGCCGCGCTGCCGGCGCCCAGGCCAAAGGTGAATCCCTCGATATCCCGGAATCCCCAGTCGCGGACCCGCCAGTCCTCGGCCAGCTCGTAGGTCAGGAACCCGATGAAGACCAGGACGGTTGCGATACGGCTACCCAAGAGCGTCGAAGCGCTGGGGTCGAGCGGCCAAAGAAACAGGAGCCACGAGAGCGCGAGTCCCACGGGGATGTGCAGGACCTGACGGTCCACCATCCAGGGCGGGACGCGGCGGCGCAGTTGGCCAGCCCTCCCCTGGTAGAATCCCTGCTTCTCCTTCTGATCGGTCACAGTACCCCCAGCAGTTCCAACAAGTTGGAGCCGACTACTTCGCCCAAGAGGACGAAGAGCACGATGTCGCGCACCTTCAGACCCAAGGGCAGCTTCACTGATCTTTCCTCAACCGCCTCTCCGTTCCCAGTCAGGCGGTGCGTGTGCAACGATGTACGCAGCTCATCCATCTTGTCGTCAATCGACTCGACCTTGCCCCGCAACTCCCGAAGGTCCTGGGCTAACTGCTTGGTGAGCTCTAGGGAAGCGTTCGTGGACATTAGATGGGCACTCCCGTAGAGAGCTGCTTAAGGATGGCCTCCCGCTCCTTCCCGTAGTCGAGGTTCTGGGCGCTGTATGGACCCACACTCTCTGACTTTAGCCCTGAGTATTGGAGCCCCAGCCGGACCAGGCGTATGATCGCCATCCTGCGCTGTGGGTCGGTATCTACCGGCGTATATTCGAGCTCCACACGCTGTCCCCAACACGAGCGAGGATGGCTGCCGTCCGCCAGCCGTTGTAGCATCCTTCCGCCATACCAACTCCGATAGTCGTCGTCTGAGAGCACAACAGAGACGTTCCCGTCCGTCTCGGTCACCTTGGCTATCTCCTTGACCGCCCGATGCGGGAACAGTCTGAAGCTCCCCCCTGGGTGTACCTCCGTCACCGGCCCGTCGATGCTGTGGGGACCGTAGCGGCCGACCACCTCGGCGTCAGCCTCCTCGATGAGCCGCGTTAGTAGCTCGTCTGTGTCGGTCGAGTTGGACCCGATGTGCTCCCGCACCTGATCGACGGTAACCAAGCTCGGACGCGCTGGTCCAACAGTCATGGTCACCGTCGGGCTAGGCTCTGACACCATAGAAATCGACTCCTTCACCATCTACATCGGCATCGACGTAGATGTCCTTCAAGTCCATCCACCCCTCTGCTTCAAGGCTGATCGAGCCAGAGGCGGTAAGACCGCCGTTGGTCGTAGAGGCCACATCAGACCCGCCCACATACACCGGCTTGGTGTTGGAGGAGAGGGCGACGATCTGCACCCGCTTCACTCGCCTGGTGCTCGCTACCAGGGCTTCCGCCGTCCCCGCTGTGGCGACGAGCTTCTGTCCCGACAAGAGCACCGGCCCCTCGCTGTTTGCCATCCCTATGACTCCCTAGACCGCCGCCGTCCGCCCCGCTGGGCGTGGTCCACGGCCTTCTCGGTAAAGTCTTCGGAGACTTCTTCAGCCACCTCGGCAGGGACTTCTATAGGCTCCGGCGTCGGCACAACCAGCTCCATCTTGCCGGGGTGGGCCTGGCAGACCTGCTGGGCTACGGCGTGGGGTACGTCCCTGACCTCCCCAGGAGCCCAGACGACGTACGCCTTTCTCGCGTAATCGTAGTAGCGGTGGGGAACCTCAGACCTGTTTCTGACCAGTGGCATCGCTCACCTCCTAATAGACCCCTGTGATGTTGTACTGGAGGGCTACAGCGGTGTCCGAGGCGTTGTCCATCCGGCCCTCGAAGGCCACCCTCATGCTGGCCACAAGGACGGTCTGCCTCTTCTGGATATCCCGCTCGCTCTCGATCATCAGCTCCCGCTTGAACCCCAGCCGGTACATGTTCCGGTTCACCGCAAGCACCCGGCCTGTGTCCGTCACATTGCCGCCTGAGCTGACCTTCCCGTCGCTGTCTGCAAGCAACATCTGCTCCGAAATGATCACGGGTATCCCCTCGATGTCACCTAGCTGGCCGGTCAGCAGCGTAGCGTTGGGTCCCAGCTTCTCTACCGTGCGGAAGTTCTCGATGGACAAAGCCCGGATATAGGTGTTGATGTCCATGACGAAGGCGCACTCGGAGGGACGGACGCCATACTTGCCCAGCTTGGCCCTGACCTCGTTAAACATGTCGTCCGATGCCGCCCCGCTGTGGTCGTTTCCCTGGTTGGTGTTGTCCACCAGGGGTATATGGATCAGCCCGTCGAAGACCAGGTAGTGGTCCTGGCCCGCGCTACCGGCCAGCGAATCCGCCGTGGCTCCGTCCGCGTTGATGTTGGTGGCGTCGTCGGAGGTGTCTCCGTTGAGCACCACATCGTCCAGGACCTCGGCTGCATTCCGTACCAATGTCGCCCGTAGGTCCGGCAGTACCGCGATCACCGCGTCCTCGTCCAGGTCGTAGGCCCACGCGATCATCGCCGCAAGCTCGGCGGACGTGAGGGTCTGCCTTCCCGTGCCCGGATTGGACGAGCTGACCGCAAGATTAGACGTGCCCCTGTACCAGCTCACATCCCCAAAGTCATAGGGAATCCGGAACGGGTCCGTGGGCATCATGATGCTCCCAAAGAGGCTGACCACCGAGGTGGCCAGATGCACGTCCCGCCACATCTCGCTGGTCTCTCCGGTGAAGGTGAGCTCGTCGCCAGCGCCAGCCGTGTCGGAGTCCAGGGCGCGTCCTATGGACTCGTACACGTCCGCTCTTGCCCCCTCCAGGTTGCTCCGCCACTCGGCAGCAATTCGGGGGTCTACGGGTCTCCTTCCGTCAACCCCGCCGCGCTCGGCAATCCGCAGCACCGCGCGGGAGAGCATCAGGTCAAACTCGTCGAATCCCCGGTACTTGCCGGACAAGACTCTGGCCCCCTGGGTCGTGGACTCTACCTGCCGAAGCAGGGCAGCCCGCTTGGAGGCCCGCATGGACTCGGTGATCTGCGCCGAAAGGCGCTCCACCTCCTCCTTGAGAGGGCCATGCTCCTTGTCCTTGAACTCCTCGATGAAGCTGCCAACGGCGGCTACCGTCTCCTTCAACTGATCCTTCGTCTCTGTGGTCATGGTTACTTCTCCTCTATGATCCGCCTGATGGCGGCAAGTTCTTCTCCTACGGCTACCAGTTCGCCGTCCTCTTGCTCGTCCGATTCGGGAGCCTCAGTCTGCTCCTGCGCTGCCTCTTGAACACTCAATGCCTTGACCTCACTCTCCAGGGCGTCCACACGCTCCGTGAGGGCTTCTATGGGGTCTCCCTGCCTGGGTTCAGGCTCCGGCTCCTCACTCACCGGATCAGTCGGCGGTTCGGCTTCATCGTCCTCCGGCTCAGGTTCAAGCCCTCGGAATATCTCTTCGGGTAACTCCAAAGCGCGGGCACCTGCTCTTCACCGAGTCGGGGTCGGCGGGTACGGGCAACAAGCTCCACTCCAAGAAGATCAGACTCCTCTATCCTGCAGCTCGCTCGATCCGGCCACGCTGCGTCCTTGACCTCTACGATCCTTCGTAGGCAAGTAGTGGATTGAGGCGGCGCGTAGGAAACCATTGTTCCAGGCGTTCTCCACCCGCGCCGCGAACTCGATCGTTCGGAGTTGAACTCGAAGTCGGCCTACTATCCTCCCTTCTGATTGTCATGGCCGATCTCAAGGGTCTTAGCGATGGGGATGCCTCCAGATGGGGGCGCGCCGGCGAGCAACCTTGGGCTTGCATCGTGATTCCAGAGGACGACAGGGTTCTTCCGGTAGTTCGTCGAAGCGCATGCCCCAGCCAGGTTGATCTCATCCCTGATTGCGGCTGCGGTCACGTTGGCGGCGATCACCATCCGGTGGGCGCTCCCGTCTTCCGCTTGGCGGGCTTCCGTCACCACCATCACCCGGCACTGCTCTCTATAGGCTGTGCTTACCATCAACACCTCCTCTTGAACGCAAAAAGCCCCCAGAGGGGGCAGTCACGCTGCCTCTGGGGGCTATCTAGTAGCCTCGGGGGACGGTCTAGCCGTCTACACCGGCCTTTGCCGGTGGACCTGCGGAGTGACCCGCATCGATATCAACTGTAGACCGTCGCGGACTGTCTGTCAACTACACCGTTACCTGCCCATCTGGGCGGCAAGGCGGACAACCTCCTCTACATAGGATTTTCTTGAGATGCCTCGGCGCTTGGACTCCGCGTTGATGGCGTCGGCCACATCTGCATCGAGGTGCAGATTGACTCGAACGGGGGGCCTATGACGGCCTGAGCGGACCAGCAGGATAGAGGTCAACGTGCTACCCTCCGGCACCTCTACGTCTTCCAGGGCGCTGGGCGCTGGAATGGGACGCCCACCTTCCTCCATGACCTCCATCCAGACGGGCATCGCATCTTGGGCGTCCTGAACAGCCTCTTCGATGGTGGAGCCCATACCATTGCATCCGGGCAAATCAGGGAACACGACGCCATAGGCACCCTTCTCCCCGTCTATTAGTGCTGGATATCTCATCTCTATACCTCCCAACCTGCGACTTTGGCAATGTCGCGGGCCACCCACGGTGAGACCATACGGTGCCGGGGAACCTTGATTGCCATCCTTATCTCGGCGTGCCAGTAGATATCGTGTCTGCGACCGTGGCGAGCCAAGTACCACCCCTCCCTTTCAAGTCTCTGCTGTATGCGCCGTGTGTTTGTCTCCATTACGTGTTATATTATAACACTATAATGGGTCAGTTGTCAACACGCCCTCACTCTTGTGCACTGAACAACCGCCACGTGGAACTTCCCGTTGCGCCTGGTCTTGATGACAATGGCATCCTCCACCCGTTCGGCCAGTATAGCTGTACCGCAGCAGCGGCAGTAGATCGGCTCTCTCACCGGCGTGGGTTGCAGGTGTGGCTCGGCCACACTGTTGTTAGCCATCGGCTTCCTCAATGACCGGAATGGCGACACAGCGGCAGAGTATGTCCGATCCAGGGTGACCCACCCCAGGCGCGGAGTCCCACTTCTGTCGGCTGCCTTCCAGTGCCTGGTGCGTCACGCGGACCCTTTCGTCTTGGGCGGTCCGCCAGGTGTACTCCTGTATCCCTAGCTGCCGGTGTCTCGCATGGGTAAACTGACCAACGGCCTTGCTGGTCTGGTCTCTGGTGATGCGACGCAGGTTGCTGCCCGATACCTTGAACTCTCGGTTCAGCACCTTCGATAGCGCCTGCTGGTCAAAGGGCTGCTGCGCGAACGTCTCGCTCACCCGCTGGTACAGCGCCCCGTGGAACCGCTCAGGAACCGTCCGAATGAGCGAGATGTTCTCCTGACGCCACGCCGACATCAGCGGCTCGATAGCCGAGTCCAAGAGCCTGGGCCGTATGTCGATGCCGAGCGCCGTCCTGAATGTCTGAATGAGCCTTTTCCTGTGATATCCCGACAGCCTGCCAGAGTGGGCCACCACCTCCTCTTCGACCAACCCTGCGGTGTGCCAGCCTCGAAACACCCCGTCGATGATCTCCAGGGCCAACGACGCGGCTGAAGCCTCGGACAGGCCAGAGCGAAGCTGGGCCATGAGGGGAGCAAGGACAAGTCTTCGCAGGGTTCTGTCGTACACCCGCTCATCTATCCGTCGTGGGCCTACACCGTTGATTGGCCGTGGCATCGACTATTCCATCTCCTCAAGCTCGCCAAAGATCGGGTCACCACTCAGAATGACGCGGCCCTCGTTCTCGTCGATGATGCCCCCCTGAACCACAACATTCACCGCCTCGGCCCTCGTTTTGGCCGCCGTCGCCTGGGCCACCTCCCGCTTCGAGCGGTCGGTGAGCGACTCCTGCATCTCCGCTATCTCCTCGGTGTCGAACCGCAGGATCACCCCCTGGTAAGCCCTGGGCAGCATTGGGACGAACTGCTCCTGCATCTCCGAGGCCAGCAGGTCCCACTCCTGCGTTACCGTGTTGGCGTAGAAGTCCTTGATGGCAGCCTCTCGGTTGGAGAAGGTGGGATGCTGCGCTCCAGCGAACATCTCCTCCGGCACCCCTAAGCTGTCGGCAACCTGCTCCTTGGCAAGCTGGATGCCCTGGATGAACTCCATGTCCCGGTTGCTAAGGCCGAGGTTCTGGACGCTGCCCTGACCTGGAGCGATGATGGGGCGCTGTGCGTTCTCCATCCCGCTGTAACGGTCTGCCAACCGTTCCTGGAACAGCTCAATGTCGCCTGGCTCCGGACTTTCGAGGAAGAAGGCCAGATTGCTGACTAGGATGCCGTGCTTGAATAGCTGGTGGTTGAACTCCACCATGTCAAGCTGCATCTGCACCCAGCCGCGCACCGCCTCCAGTGGAGACTGCCCCTTGAAGTGGTCCTGTGGGTTGAAGTAGCGGTCCCAGATCACCTCGTCGGGCAGCATGGCAAACCGCGCGCCGTGCGGGTCGTGGACGTAGCCAGCGATAGTGCCATCTTTCCCCACAACCACCTTCACCTTGTCGGGACGCAGGGGCCATATCTCCCATGCCGCAGGGTCGGGGGAGCCGCCCTTGTTAATCCACCTGAACGATTGCCCCCAGAGGCACAGGTAGGTCTCAACCGCACGCCACATGCGGCTACGGGTCCAGTCCTGATTCACCCGATCAAGGAGTCTCTGCACAGGGTCGGCCTCACCCACCCACTCCAACTCATCGTCAGAGTCCTGGCGGTAGACCTTGAGCCGGGCGCGGGCAACGGCGTCAGACCTGAGCTTTATCGCCCTGTAGACCGGGACAGAGGTGCGGTAGTAGCCCTCCACACCACCCGACTTTCTCTTGCCGAGGTTGTTCAGCCACTCCTCGATCTGCTTCGTGGCAAGCCCCGTGCCGTTACTGACCTGGGACATGGCGGCGTAGGGTTCGTTGGCGCGCTGGACGCCGCCTCTGGGCCGTCTCACCAAGCCCAACATGCCCCGCATCGCCAGCATCTGTCGTTCAAGTATCATGATGCCTCCTCCTGCTACAGGTAGAACCCGCCTATGCCCCCGGCCCTGCCCATGAACTGCGTGAGACAGCCCACGAAGGCGTCCACCTGGTCGTCGTGAACCCCGTTGGGGAAGGCCGCCAGCTCCTCCCGAAACGCTTGGAGCCATGGGGCTGTCTCCGGCAGCATCACCTTGTTGGCGGCCACCGTGCCCGTCACCCGGTTCGCTCGCAGCACCTTGTCTCCCGAGGGCTTCACCGGCAGCACCGGCAGCCTGGTCTCCCGCCGTAGGCTCTGCACCACCGACTGCCCGCTGGCCGCGTCCTCGACGAAGATAGCAGAGGGAGTGTGATCTTTGGCCTGGGCCTGCATAGCCTTCAGCAGGTCCGGGTACTCGACACGGTTTCGCCATACGTCCAGAACCGCGTAGCCGTTGGGAGTCGTCGTCATGGTGCAGCACACCGAGTAGTCATTCTGCTGGCCCGTCTTGAAGGCCGTGTCCCAGAACTGGAACACCCGCTCTCCTGGCTCCACCTTTTCCTCGAAGACCCACCACTGGTCCCGGAACACGCTGCCACCCTGTCGGGACGGGCGCTGCTGGTAGAGCCCCGGCCATTCCTGGGGGCCGATGTCCACCCTGGCCGCTGCTAGGGCGGTGGCGTCGTAGCGGTCCGGCCATAGCGGAGCGTCTTCCTCTCGTCCCAGGGGGTCACCGGGCTCGGCCAGTGCAGGAAGCCGTAAGTGCTCCCATCGGTCACTCGCTTCCTCTCCCTCCAGGAAGTCGTCGCTCAGCAGTCGGCCTATGAGGTCGTCTTCATGCCAACGCGTCGCGACGATGATGACGGAGCCCCCCGGCTCCAGCCTGGTGCGAGCTGTCGAGCGCCACCACTCCCACAGGTGGTTGCGCATTGTGATGCTGTCCGCTTCCTGCCGGTTCTTGATAGGGTCATCCAGAATCAGCAGGTCAAAGCCGTACCCCGTGAAGGGGCCGCCGACGCCGGCAGCCATCATTCCCCCTCCCGCTGATAGCTGCCACTGCGACGCCCTGTTCAGATCGTCCCTGACCCGGATGCCAAGGCCGCTCTCGTTCTCTACCACCGAGTCCCTGGCCAGGCGTCCCCACTGCTCGGCAGGCTCGGCGGCGTAGCTGGCCAGCCCGACCCTCTTGTGGGACCAGTTGGCCAGGAACCACACCGGCGTCCAGTGGGAAAGAAGGGAACTCTTCCCGTGCCTCGGAGGCAGAGAGACAATGAGACGCAGGGGCTTCTCAGCCAGGGACGACACCCTGCGGGAAATCAGGTCCAGGTGAGGCTGGCGCACCCAGCGCCCCCCTGACCACCTAGCCGCTGTCGCCGCTGGGCTGGCTCTCCAGGCGTTGGCTAAGAGCGTCAAGCGCGTCTCTTGCCTCTGGGTCGTTGAGAGCATCCAGTATCACCTTCATGTCCGTCTGTATGGGGCCTCCGTCCTTGCCGCTGTGCTCCAGCGCCATGCGGTCGCCGTAGACCTGCGGCCTGCGTCGGCTCAGGAACCAGCGTGCCGTCTGCATGTCGCCCTTCAGCGATTCCGTCACCACAGCTAATTCGATTGCGTCTAGCGCCGTCTCAATGGCCTCGTCCCACTTGGCAGCGAAGGCCAACATGTTGTCGCGCCGACGGTAGGCCGTAGTCCTGGTGACTCCTGCGTCCCTGCACGCTTGGGAGACGTTGCAAAAGGCGGACAGCGACTCCAAGAACCTCGGCTCCCAGTCACGGACGCGAGGCATTGGAAACCACGACCGGAGGCTCTTCATGCTTGAACGTGTAGCAGGGGCCATCATAAACCCGGTGCTTCACCTGACACTGTTGCCACTGTATGCCACCGGCCTCAAACCACTCGCCGAATCGGTGTCTAAGCGTCTTTCCTGTTCTGTCTAGGGATGTATCTTGAGTAACTATTGTCATTCCCTGCCTCCTTCAAGACATTAGCGCCGCCTCGCGCGCATTGTCATTGTCACTCCTGTAACTCCGCCTTCCCGCTCGTGTACTGCTCCCAACGGGCCATCGTCATGTCCACGTAGCGCAGTTCGGTGATGCGATTACGTATGTTCATATGTTCTTATTCTACCACTCCGTAATTACCTCGCAGGGAATCCCCCAGCGGGCCGAGATGGCCGTGCTCACCAGATGCGGCAATACGGCAACCTCCGGCGCTGCCTGCTGCTCCTGAACCGTGAGCGAGCCCAGGAAGCGCTCGAAGCCTACGGCGGCGACGGCGCGCTCTCCTTCGGCGCGTTCAGCGCCGCCACTGCTCACAGCGCCTTCCCTCCGTGCTTGTTGAAAAAATACCAACTACGAATACCCGTCGCCCATGTCCGCCCACAGGTTGCGCACTCCTGGTACTTTGACGACGGCCATCCTGGGACAGGTCCATATCGCCAATTCCGGTGGAAAACCGAGCACAATTTCACAGTGCCTTCCCTCCGTGCTTGGTATGGCTTAGGCATTGCTTACAGGTCACGTCCTGGGGTCGGTCAGCATAGCGCTTTAGCCAGCCGACGCGCCCACAGAGAGTTCGTGGTGGATCCGCACTGCACGCCATGTCGTGAACAACTCTCATTGTCACAGCGCCTTCCCTCCGTGCCGGTACGGGCGGGTGCGGTTGTACTCCATCTTGGCCTCAATAGCGGCGTCCAGGTCGATGCCGTAGTGGGCGGCCATCTCCTGAACCATCCATATGACAGACACTAGATGCGAACCCAAATTGTCACTTCTGTTGCGTTGGTGGTATCCCGCACCTCCTACGTCTTCATGTATGGCGGCTATCCATTCACCAAACGAATCGAGATTTCCCGACAGTCTGTGCTCTAAGTAGGCTTGTTTGGCCTCCCCAAGGTCTTCGTCTTCTTCACGGGCCTGGGCGAGATCAACCTTCAACCACTCGGCCATGTCCGCCACCCGGATCACCACGTCGGCTAGCTCGTATGGGACACCTTCGGGTTTGGTACTGACCTTCACGTTCACATAGCCGCCCACACCAGGAAACGGATGTGGTTGTCGAGTGTTTCCGAACTTTCCCGGCTGACCAATGACATCATCTGGCGGCGTATACGCTTCCAACTCGCGCTCCCGATACGCCTCCAGCGCCTCGCTCAGCTCGCTGTGCACTAGCGCTATCAGGTCACCGAAGGTGCGCGGCTCGTCCCACCAGCCGTGGTCCTTGGCGATGGTGTGGGCTTCACGTTGTAGGTCAGCTAGGTTCATTCGTTGTCCTTTCTCGGATGAGATGTTTCGCTGGCACGGGCAAATGTCCATGTGGTCGCTCAATCCACAAACCTGGCATGTGCGGAATCGCTTAACCAAATGGCGTGGGCCTCGTGCTGTAGTGCCTTAAGGTTCATCACTCCTCCTCCGGCTCGCCGAGCTGTGCCATGCCCATGATCTTCGCCTGTAGCGCCTGCTCCGTTCCAACGTGTACGTCCACCTTGGTATCGACCTTGACCTGGTTCACGTGAGTCCAGCGCTCCTTGGCCCGGTTACTCGCTGAGGGTTTTGGTCGCCCATCTCCTGAACTTTGTGGCTATCGCCGAGTTGACTCGGTAGCCCACAGAGAGAATCACGTCCAGCGTGTAGGTATTGGTGGGCTTGGTAGAAGATATGTGCATTTTTTGCACATTACTCCGCTGCGTCTCTCACAGCACCAACAACATCTGGCGCCCGATGAATTCCGTGAATACCGGCGGGATTGCCTGCGTGAGCTCCTCGCGCTTCATCCAGTCGATGCCCATCGCCTCGACTGCTAGCCGCCAGCCCTTGGCGTGGCCGATGCCGACGCCGTTGCCCTGAACACCGTTCTGCCAGTTCGCTAACTGCGTCCCGGGCATCCCATTAGATAATCCGATCTTGCTGTCCTTTGGTCTGCCATTCGCACGGAGTCTTTCGCCAACAATCGTCGGGTAAGAGAAGGGCACCTTTTCGTATCCGGGCCTGATGTTGAGTGCTCCGTCGTGATACCGTCGCCATTCGCTGTTGAGGGGATTGGGGCGACGCGCTCCTATTGATTGGCCCTCCCGTTTACCGCGGCTCTTACCTACAGGGATGTTAAGTGCCTGACGCCCACCGTGCCTCGGATGCCCCGGTGCCAGCCAGAGCCAGTTCGTCGCGAACAGCCGGTGCCGATAGAACGGAAGCCCGAACATCCCGCCGCATAACCACCCAGCCTTGAGCCCGTGTGCCTCTAATCCCCGCTTCTTCAGCGTCTTGGACCCGTGCCGCGCCCCCATGACGTTCTCAACGACGTAGGGCTTGCCGAGGGCTTCCAGCATCTCGAGCGTGGGCAGCAGTAGCAGCGGGTAGTCCCGCCCCCTGAGCCACGGCAGGTTGTGCATGATGCTGTAGCCTTGGCACGGCGGGCTCGCGTGGATGGCGTCGTAGTCGTGGCCGTGCTCTGCCAAGTACTCCAGTGCGTCGGCCTGGACGAACTCGAATGGGTAGTGGGGCTGCGGCTCTGTATCCACGCCGACGATCTCGTCGAAGCTGGCACGGTGGTAGCCCATAGCCGCACCTCCCGCGCCGCAAAAGAGGTCAAGGAGCCTCCTCACAGCGCCTTCCCTCCGTGCCTGTAAGCTCCTGGTCCGGTTGTACTCCATCTTGGCCTCAATCGCCGCGTCCAGGTCGATGCCGTAGTGGGCGGCCATATCTCATTCACGAGACGCTCGCTCGCGCTGTCGGCGCGCCCGCTGCCTCCTGTTGCCCACGCTGAACACCCTGGCCGGCGGAGCGTTCATATCTGCTAGGCCGGAGATTGGATGTCCCTTCACGTGGTCGCCGGTGTACGAGTAGTCTTCCCAGCCGCACATGACGCACGAAGGGAAGTCCCTGGGATAGCCCAGGATCGGCGCGCCGCAGCGCTTACATCTCATGGCGGGGTTCCTCCTCGGTCCGCACCAGCTTCCCTTCCCCTTCCTGGGCATCTTCGTCTCTCCTAGCACCTATCACTTCCTAGGTGGTGAGGTCGTATCTTCAGGGCGCAGTGCGACCAGCCCCTGAAGCCCTGCGGGTCTCCGTGGGTAGTCGCTCGCCCAGTCTCCTAGTTTGGAGCCGGCCTGTAGAGCCTCTGGGCCAGTCACTCAGCCTGTGAGCCTCGGTTGCATCCCTGCGGCTCCTGGCGCTCAATAGGTGACTGTCTCCCGCTACTTATCGGCGATACTGACACTCGCCGTCCCTCACCCTTCGGGATTTCGCGCTGGGTCGACGGCTTCGAGGGAGCCCCATCCAGTAGCCGTCTGCTTACACTCCCTGCTGCATGTTGCATTTCTGACCAAGCCAGGGAGCAGGCGGACTTTCGCGCCGCCAACGTGGTACTGTCTCTTTAGGTCTACCGATAGTCCTCCTTTATCACTGGCGCCTGGCTTAGCTGGCTGTCGAGCCGACTAGATTTATCATTGCACGGTCCCGTAGCTCGACAGCCAATCTGCCGATCCCGTGCTCCAGAGCGAAATCGTTGGCGTCACCAGGCTCCGGGGGCATCCAGTAGGGGAGCCTCGTCTGCTTGGCATGTTTCTCCCCCGCCGGTTCGGTTACCCCCGAAGACCCACAAGAGGGACAGCGCTTAGACTCGTAGTCCCACTTGGCCCGGCATTCTTTCTTGGGACATCGCCACCAGTCGTGGTCGGCGATCACCATCGACCTGCGCCTAGACTTGGCGACCTTCGGGATGTTCCCGGCGCTGAAACAGACCCACACCTCTGAGTGCTGGTCCCGGTACAGCCGTTTGAGGGCCGCCATGACCGACAGCGCCGTGGCGTACCCCTCGCAGTAGTAGTGCTCACCTCCTTGCCCCAACTTGTAGACCGCCTCCGACGCCTTGCCGCCGGGAAGGTTCTTCTTGCTGCCATCGGGGCCGATCATCTGAACCGACTGGAGGCGGTGATAGTCGCGGTAGTGGCGCATCGGCACCAGTAGGTTGCCGTTCAATACAAGGCCGCCCTGCTGAGCGAAGCTCTTGGCTACCAGGTAAGGATGCGCGCTCGGCACGTCAGCATTCCTGTGGCCGTTACGGGGGCGAGGATCGACGTACTCGGCCTGCATGAGCATCCTTTCAGCCTTCGCCGCCGCTTCCGCCTCACGGCGCTTTCGCTCCTCTGCCTCACGTCTCCTGGCCTCTGCCCGCTGGCGCTTCTCCTCCGGCGTCGGCTCCCGTCGCACCGGTTCCTGTCCCTGCCAGCCGTTCTCACGCGCTAGGTGGTAGACCGTGCCAATAGTAAAGCGACCAGCGTGTACCGACCGCCAGGTGGACGCTGTCGTTGAGCGGTCGTACTTGTCGGGCGCGGCTTGGGACCACGAATCGAACAGGGTGAACCCAGCCTCTCCCAACTCAGTCTTGAGCGCGGCGGCAACCTGCCACCATGTCGCGCGGTCGCAGCTTGCAGGGATGGTGTAGAGGGCGGCGCGCAGGGTGTCAGTCACAGCAACCCCCGTGCCCAGGCATCTGCCATACTGTTCAACAACGGCGCGTCGTCGATGATCCGCTTCCGCGCCAGCTCAATGTACTCAGGGTTAAGCTCGATGCCGATGAACGAGCGCCCGTGCCTGAGCGCTACGACGCCGGTTGTGCCGCTGCCGCAGAACGGGTCAAGCACAACGGCGGGCACTGGCTCTGAGTCGTGGTCGCAGGTGGGTTGCCAGCCTGTGGATTTGCGTTGAGTGGTTGCCTTGTTCTTCCATCCGGTACCTTGAGTCAATCCAAGTTTCGCGGCATCATCATGGCGGCGTCCGCCCTCGTATCCAGACTTAATCTCCACCACCCGCTCCCACGGGTCGCCCGTTACGCCGCAGACGCCACGCTCGCTAGTGCCCGCCAGGAGGCACGGTTCCACAAGCTTCTCCGGGAATGTGGCGAAGTGCGCTCCAGGAAATCCCTGCGTGGCGATGCTCCAGACCGTGCGCTTGTTTGCGCCCATGGCCTGCTGTTCTTCCTTCGTTAAGCCGTTGTGCCACTTGCCCATATGGTTCTGTACCTGTCCTGGTGCTTGGTACTCCGTGTACGGCTCTTCTCTGTGCCTTTGCACTCCGGTGGCCGCAGGCTCCCGGATTGCGTCGGCGTCGTAAAAATATCTGGCCGACTTGCTCAGCAAGAACACGTACTCGTGCGCCCGCGTGGGCCGGTCCGTGACGCTCTCTGGCATCGGGTTCAGCTTGTGCCACACGTTGTCCGACCGTAGCCACCACCCGTCCGCCTGGAGCGCAAAGGCGAGTCGCCAGGGGATGCCGATCAGGTCTTTGGGCTTGAGGCCGGCACCATCACGGTTTGCTCCCGACAGGTGCGGGCGGCCACCACCGAGCGTTGACCCACCACCACGTCCGTTCGACGGGTTAGAGGCATACGCATCCCCTAGGTTAAGCCACAAACAGCCGTCCTTTCGCAGGACCCGCCACACCTCTCGGAACACCTCCACCATGCACTCGATGTACTCGTTAAGCGTCGGTTCTAGGCCATAGGCCCCGTCGACGCCGTATGACCTCAGACCCCAGTAGGGCGGGCTCGTTACGACGCAGTGGACGCTCTCCGCTTCCATGCCGCGCATGACCTCGATGCAGTCGCCCTGCAGGATGTCCCAGGTCGGGTTCGTCACAGCGCCATCCTTGCCTGCTCCTTGGGCGGCTGATGGCCCATGCAGTGGTTTCGGCCAAAGCCAATGGCCAGGGCGTGGCTCTCGCACATCCAGGCGTTGCAGGTGTTGCCCCAATGGTCGATCACGTAGTCGCACTGGAGCGTAGGCGGCGTGGAACAGCCCTCGCAGTAATCTTTCTGTAGGTCAGCTAGGATCATCAAAGCAACCCCTCCTTGTCGGTGTCGTCCCGGTCGGGCCATACGTGGAAGCGGTGAACAGCCAGTGCGGATATGAGAGCGTCCAACGTCCCAGGCCCCTTGAAACGCATGACTAGCGGAACGTCCAGGCCCTCGATCATCATGGAGACATGCACTTGAGTCGGCTTGCCCTGCCCGTCGGGTAGCGGATGCCACTCAGATACGTCGATGGAATCTAGCTTGATGCCCAGGAACTCCATGCCGGCGGTATTATGGGGTTGGTCGTGAAACCGAATGTCGGGCTTTTGATAGCTCCGGTCGTCGTTACTCATCCCCATTCCTCCGTTCCCGTGATTTGGCGTAGCGGATCAGGTTGTATTTGACTCGCTTCGATACCCTCTCATCGACGGGCCCGTCGCATGGCGTGAGCGGACGGCCCCATTGCGGCCACCGCTCGTATAACCCTTTGTAGTAGCCCGCGCATTTCTTTTGCGCGGTGTCGACGTCTCCGTGGGTTCGCTCCAGTGCCAGGCGGGAGACCTGAGACCAGACCCAAGACTCGTCCTTCAGCCACTCGGTTGGCTGGGCTGGAGCCCATTCCTCCATGCGGCCAGGCACCACCTCTGTCCTCGTTCGACGCCTGCGACGCGCAGCGCCACAGGACGGACAGGACTGCATGCCCGGCTGAAGCACGTAGCCGCAGTCGCAGACCACATCCGGGCGGTCCTCGCCCTCGCGGCGCTTGGGCTTCCGCTTTTCGGCCACATCCAGGCTGTCGACGCCATTGGCCCAGAAGTCCATCACGTCGTCGTACCAGCCCGCGACGTTGCCGCTGTGATCAAGGTAGAGGCAGAACTCCTTGCCCTCGGCAGTACGCATCCCGCGGCCCATCTGCTGGATCACAGAGGCTAAAGACGACGAGTAGGGGCGAGCTCCGATCATGCACAGCACGTCCGGTACGTCGAAGCCCTTGACAAACTTTTCCACTGAGGCGAGGCCCGTGAAGTCGCCGCGCCGGAACGCTTCGACCAGCACCTCGGTGTTGTCTTCGGAGTCTCGGTAGGTCGACTGCCGGAAGTCGTGCCCCGCCGCCTGAAAGGCCCGGCAGAGTTCCTCTCCGTGGGCCACGTCAGCCGAAAACAGCAGCGTCTTGACCGGGCCGCCGAAGTGCTGGCGCGTCATGCGCTCCCAGGTGCTGACGATGTCGCCGATGATCGGTCGCCCTCGTTTGCGCACTTCTTCTTTCTGCCACTCACCCGCGGTCTTCTTTGCGCCGGTCATGTCGATCTCGGTGGCGGCGTACATCTTGAGCGGGGCAAGGTAGCTATCCTGTAGCAACCGGTCGGTCGTGACCGCATTGACGACCTTCGAGTACCACTGCCCGAGGCCCTCGGTCAGAGGGGTGGCGGTCAGACCTATCACCGGCCCACCCCAGTTCTTGGCGAACTCAAGCACACCCTTGTGCTGCGTATGAGCTTCGTCTATAACGAGAAGATCGAGAGCAGGCCAGTAGCCGCGCTTCTGGATGGTCTGGACCGAGCATATCTGTATCGGCATGGACCGCCCAAAGGTCTTCTCGGCCATCGCTACACCGTGCGGGATGCCGTACTTCGCGAACCGCTGGCTCGTCTGGGTAACGAGCGTTCGACGGTCGCAGACGAACGCGATGCGCATGCCCCGCTTGCGGGCTCGGTCAATGAGGTGGATCGAAATCTCTGTCTTGCCCGATCCGGTTGGCGAGCAAAGAATCGTCCACAGATGCCCATCTCGCTTGGCCCGTGCCAGCTCGTCCACAGACCACGCCTGATACGGACGCAGCACGAGCTCGCCAGCGGACACGGGGCGCTCCAGCATGGGTATCTGGGTGGTCACTCGCTCGACTCCGGGTAGTATTCGAGCGCCGCATGGTGGAGCACGTCTCGCGCCCACGCCGCGATGGTGACCCGATGCCGCTGGGCGATCTTCTCCAAGGAGGACCGCAGAGTCGGACTCATCACTATGGTCACGCTGGCAGTCTTCTTGTGGTTGCCCCGCTCAATTGAGCCTTGTAGCTCAAACTCCCGCTCTAGGCGGGCCAGATGCTCCGGGCCGTGATGCTCCAGAATCCACTGCTTGGCATCGAGAACGACCTGCTGCTCAGCCCTGGTTTCGGCCTGAAGCCAATCTACGTAGGCTTCTAGGCGAGCAATCTCGGCCTGCCATTCTTTTTCTATTCGCCTCGCTTCCTCCGGTGACGCCAACAGATACTGAATCTCGTCTTGGAGAAGCCGTATCTCCTCAGCTTCCGAACCAAGCGGATGCTTCCGCTCCCGACACTCAATCTCATCTATCTCTGGCGGTGTTAGTGGCGGAGGTGCGGTCAGGTACTCGGTCTTAACCATCGGCCCACTCCCCTTCTGTGCCACAATTGGCGCATGGGTGCACGGCTCTCTCGCGCCACCGGTCCCGGTCATACGTCATGCCCTTGCGTGCCTGCACCTCGTCGTTGGCCTTCGTCATCCACTCGTTGATCTGTGAAAGCGCGGTCGTGAGATGGGCCTGCACGTCCGTGAAAGCCTTATGCCGTTCGTGCTCGTGCTCCTTCATGTTGCCCCGGTGGAATTGAAGCTCGTCCTCCATCTCGTCAATGCGCGCCGCCTTGTCCTGCACATCCAACGCTAGGGCGTTACGCTCGGCATCCAGCCGCTGCGCCTTCGTCGGCTGCTGGGGCGCTTCGGGTTCGTCGACGCCCTTCGGCTCCGGCGGGTTCAGCTTCTTGGCCTCTCGCTTCAGGACCTCCCGGGTGAGCGGCTCGCCCTTCTCGCGGGCCTGCTCTGTGACAGCCCGGAACTGCTCGTCGGTGAGTTTGTCGTGGGCCTGACGGATGTCCCGGACTGTTGTTGGAGGAATACCGTCGTCTCGGACGACGGTATTCCCACCGCGCCCAGGAGAGCGCTCCTCTGGCGGAGTCGGCGGATTCGCCTTTGCGATCTCACGCTCAGCTGTAGCGACCAGCACCGACGCCTCGGTCTGAATGTCCCGACGCTTCAGGATCGCCGCCGCCGCCACTGCTGCCCGCGCTTGGTCCCGGACGACCAGCCGCTCAAAGTCACCGTTGGCCGCACGGAGAGCGGAGTACGCCTGCTCAATGCCTTGGACGATAGCTAACGAACGCTCATGGGCTATATCCATAATGTGTGACGTGTCCCTTTCGCCAAATGTGGGAGTGTGTCGCTCAAGTCGCTCAGCCATTTACCACATCTCCTTGGCGTTCCGATGTGCGGACCAGAGCTCATGTGCAGCCATGAAAGTCCGCCGTGCCACGCCGCGGTCAAGCACCTCGCGGCATTCGTAACCTGAATCCTCGCCGCCTTCCTTTGGCAGCCGGACCACATAGGCCCTGATCACATAATCGCCCGTAAGGGCCTCGACTGCGTCGGCATAGGCTGCCACCTGGTAGCCATGTTCGGGGTAGATACCCTTGGACCGCTTCCAGTCGGCCACGACCAGGTGGCCTTCACGGTTGCGCCCCACGAAGTCCACCGTCCCGGCATACTGCTCATTGGGGTGCCAGACCGGATGCTCGACCGCCACCACGTTCAGGCCGTAGTCGGCTATGAATTCGCGTGCGCCCCTTACGGCTGGGGCAAGATCGTCGGGCACCAGCGGGTCATTGCCCTGGAGCATCACGGCGATCAACTCGTGCGCTTCCTTGCCCTTCTTGGCTCCCTCTTCACGCACGTCCTTGGCATGGTCCTTGCCAAGCGACAGGGCCGTGCGTACCCATGCCTCATAGTCGTCATAGTCGTGTGATTGACCAAATGCTGCGTATCCGTCCCATCGTCCACGGTAAGCGCCGTGTAGTGCCACAGACCCCACGGCCTCAAAGGCAACCTTGGTGGCCCAGTCGACCAGCGGCCCACTCTTGTCGATGATGCCGAGGATGGACGTGACGGGCGGGAGCATCTGCTCGCCGACCTTGTACCAGCGCCCACGTCCGCGCTTCACCTGTTCAATGGACACGTCCCGGTACTCGGGCAGCAGTTGGAGTCCGGTAGCTGTCTGTGTCATGCTGCCCCCTCCTGCTTCTCCTGGGCGAGGACCGCATTGACGATCCAGTACGCCACGGCAAGGTTGGTGCGCTCCTCGGGGGCCTCGGCCTGCCAGTCGTCAACGGTCTGGCCGTCGAGGGCCTGATGGACACGCTCAGTCGATAGGCCGATGTGCTCGATGATCTGGTCCAACTTCTGTCGCCCCATCGTCGCGACGTCGGGGTCGCCGCTGTTCGATAGGCGCTTTTGCCAAGCCTTGGCGCGGCTCGCTACCTCTCCCTGGGTCGGCGGTGTCTTGTCGTCGATAATCTCGCCCGTCTCCTCGTCAACGACAGTTTTGGCTTCTCGTGCCGCAACCTGACCGTCGGGCAACTCCTCCAAGTCGTCGTGCATATCCACCACCTGCGCATCAGGTATGGAGCCGGTCTCTGATTCGTCCAGCCACCCCAGACCACAAATGGAGAGCGTCACTCGCCGCTTGGCCTTGGTCTCGGCCTTCATGATCGCGTTCGCCCGCGCCTCTCCCTTCACCTCATTCCCCAGGGGCACCGCGCCCGTGGCCGAGTCAGTCCGGCCCTCCCTGTCTATGGCTGTGGCTATCACCGTGTACACCGCGGCATCTTTGTCGAACGTCGCCGCCAGCCCGGTGATGCTGATCCCGCGCTGGGCTCGTAGCTGCTCGGTACAGTCCTTCGCGGCGTACAGGGTCAGCTTGCCGTTGAGCCGGATGTACTGGAACGGTCGGGTGAATGGATTGACCCCCACCGACTCGCACACCCGCTTGTAGTAGGCGACGCGGTCCTGCGCCGACAGCTTGTCCAGGTCCCCGTTTATCACCACCTGTTCCATCACGGCGGCGCTCACAGGGGTCACCCCCTGGGTCGCCACTGCTGGTGTCTGGCTGGTCATTTGCGATTCCTTCCTAAAGCTCAGTTCGTCGTGATAAGCCTGTAGCCTTCTCCCGGACCACCCTGATGTGCTGGCAATCAAGGCGCGTGTTGGCATGGTTCGCCCCGTGGACCTCACACACCCAGGCGTTATTGCGCTCGTAGTGGTGAACCACAACACCCTCAACAGATGGCCGCCCTGGCTCATGCACCAGATAGGCACCATGTGAACCGGGTGTTACTGCTAGTTCAGTAGTCGGCATCCTCTCACTCCTTTGCTAGTAGGTGTGTCAGTCCGCCGCCGCTCGATCTTGGACGAGCTCGTAGTGCTCCGCCCTGAGAGCCCGCCTGTACTTGTCTAACCGCGACAGGGCGACCTCTCGGCGCTCATCCAGCCTGGCCAGCTCCTGCAGCTCGAAGGTGATCTTCGCTTCTAGGGTGGCCTGGTAGTCGATGGCCTTCATCTACCCCTCCTCCCCCGCCACCAACCGCGCCAACAGCCCAACAGGGTCGTACCGCTCCCAGGCGGCGGCAAAGGCGTCGGCAAAGGCGGCGCCCCCGGCGGCGGCCATGGCGGCGGTCCCGGCGGCGTCCCTGGCGGCGGTCCCGGCGGCAAAGGCGGCGGCGGCTAGAGCAGCCTCAGGAGACTTCTCCACGCACATCGTCCGCCACTCGGCGCCGAAGCCGCCCTGATCCGCTACGCTCTGTAAATCGGGGAGCACCGTCCCCCACATCCAATCCATGACCAGAGCTAGCCGCTCCTCCTCCCTCTCACGGCCCGTGCCAGCAGCCATCGGCAGCAAACGCTTCCACCCCGACGAGTTGCGCATCTCCGAGGGCATCTCATCCTGGACTATCATCATCCATTGACCGATAACCTTGGACATACACATCGGGATGGTGTCCGTCAGCTCCGCAGTAAGCGCGAGGTTGATCGCCGCGACTGAGCAGGCCGACTCCTCCGTCCCGATGCCCTCGGCCACCTCGTGTGACGCGAGATAGTCCCGTAACCGTGCGTCCGCCTCCTGCGTCCATACAGTCGTGTTCATCGCGTAGCCTCCCCGCCCCTGCTATAGTCAGGATGTGCGGGACGCCCGGTTGCAGCCGGCCGCCCCGCGTTCCCCTGAGTGAGCAGGAGGTTTGAATCCGTGTCAGTCAATGGTGACTCCGAAATCATGAGCATTAGTCTTGAAGAGTTGGGCGTTTACCTGAGCATCGTTGCCAGAGCCATCCGACGGCTCGACGAAAGACACGGGGCAGGCGCAAGAGAGGCGTTCCTGAATGACCTTGCACCGGCCTTGGAGATGGAGCTGCGTCTTTCAATGCCCGGTCCAGCAGTGCAACTGCTTCTAGCTGATATGAACGCAATGTTAGTTCGGCTGGTTGAGATGATTCCCCCGGTTGAAGACCTTTAGTCATGCCCTCACCTCCTGTGTGCGGTACTCGTCGATGTCGATGCCAGCCTCCCGGTAAACCGCGACCGCCAACATATGCTTGCACCAGCCCTTGTGCAGGGCCCGCCTGAACCGGGCGTCCGGGCACGTGCAGTGGCCGTTGACCAGGTAGTGACCGTCGCTGCCAGCCACGATGTGATGGCCGTCCAGGCCCAGCACCGGGGACACTTGCGCGACGATCTCGCGTGCCTTCTCCAAGCGTTCGGCCAGAGCTTCTATCTGAGTTATCGGCGTGACCGCCATGGTCATCCCTCCCCCTCCGCCAGCACCCGCTCTGTGGCTTCTTGGGCTGGCTTCGTCGCAGCGCAGCCCGTGCAGCAATACGCGAGTATTGGGCTGTCTTCGTAATTTGTATCCAGCAGGATTCGCCGGATCGGATACCAGCCGGGGTGTTCGCAGGCAGGGTCGCCGCCGACAGGCCCCACGTCCTCACGGTCCAGCCGCTCGAACACCCGGTCCAGGTCGCGCATCAGCACCTCGGCTACGGCGCTCCCGTTGGTCCGTCGGGTATGTGACCGGACCTGGTGGCCGTTCCGCGTGTGCGATCTGACAGCCGTGTAGCTCATCGACGCACCTCCTCCGCTCGCCCTGGGCTTTCGGGAACGGTGTGTGGGCGGGAGGCCAGCCACTCGTCCACCTCGTCAGAGCGCCAGCCGGTCGCCCGCACGCCGATCCGCACAGGACGGGGAAACTCGCCGCTCGAGATCATCCGGTAGATCGTCGCGCTGGACAGGCTAACGAGCCCAACTACTTCTTTCAGCTTCAGCGCCCGCTTTTCAGCAACGCTCATGCTTCCTCCTCCCGAACCGCCGGACGCCGGTACTCGTCGATGTCGATGCCAAGGTCCTCGCACCAGCGGTAGACTGTGGCATCGCTCACCTCCAGTTCGACGGAAACCAGCATCAGCATGTTGCGGCGGCCCCTGAACTTGCGGAGTGCACTGAGCACGATGTCCCGTATGTCCTGGTTGCGCTGGGCCTCTAGCTTTTCCTGGGTTGGTGATTTGAACATCAGTCCTTCCTTTGCCATCTGCACTACCTACCAACTGCCTTGCTGCCTTGCTACCTATCTGCTACCTGCATGCTACCTAACAGTAGTAGCATTTGTCAAGGGGTGAGTAGAACATGCTACATACAGTGTGGGAGACTGAGACGCTCTTGCTACCAAATCGATTACATCGTGCACGTCGTGAGTCGGGGCTTACACAGGAAGAGGTCGCTGAAAGAACGGGCGTGGCCCGGAATACGGTTTCCAGATACGAGCTGGGCCGCCAGGCACCTAGCGGGAGATCCCTATTAAGGCTGGCCGCCATCTACGGCAAGCCGATGGAGTGGTTCTACGGTGAGGAAGACGAACCACAAGGGGACAATGGCCGTGTCAATGCGCCAGAGTCTGCAACCCAGCCCACACCTGAGTCACCGAGCGGCATCCTCTCCCTGGACCAGGTTCGTCAGGAGTTCAGCGCCCGCTTCGACCGGCTTGAGACCTACATCCGCGCCCAGGCCCCAGTCCAGGCCATAGCCGAGTCCAGGACAGACTATGGCCCCAGCAACTACGAGCCGTCGGGCAGAAGCCCAGTGCGGCTGGTGGAAGTCGCTTCGGCAGCGGGCGTAGGCGCTGAGATCTACGACGAGACTCCAGTGGGGCTTCTTTGGTTCCGCAACGACTGGCTGCAAAGCCACTCCATCGACCCGGAGCAAAGCAACATCATCAGCGTCCGAGGTGAGTCTATGGAGCCTACGCTGCTAGACGGGTGCTCGATCCTCGTGGATCGCAAACGCAGGGAGCCGCACGAGGATCGAATCTACGTGATGCGGACCGAGGAGGGCCTAGTGGTGAAGCGTCTGGGGTTGGACGAAGAGGACCGATGGGAGCTGCGGAGCGACAATCCTGACTGGCGGGCTACGCCCATGTCCCCTGAAGCCGAGGTCGTCGGCGAAGTGCGGTGGATGGCCAGGACGTTTTCGTAATGCTTCGCTGGTTGCGTGATGCTTTGTTTCCCCGACCGGAAAGGCCGGAACAGGGCCGTTCCTCAGCCGGGGAAGATCAGACTCCTCAGTCGAAAGTCACCACGTTTGCTGACTTGCCCCAAAGGTCTGGCCCCATCGAGCTAGTCAGCGCCGCATGCCCCTACTGTGGAGCAGTCCAAGACCCTCCTCCACAGCGTCGCAAGAAGTGCAGAGATTGCGGAGAGGTTATTCACACGCGCACCGACCGCATTGAGCGCAAGAAGTACCTTCTGACAGCCGACGAAGCGGAACGCCGAAAGCGAGAGTGGCGAGAGACGGGCCAAGGATACGTACAACATAGTCTAGAGCGTTACCAAGAGTTGGGGCTGTCTCGCTCTAGAATCAGAACAGCCGAGGATGAACGGGTCTGCGATGAATGCGCCGCTCTCAACAATGTAGTGGTAGCGATCGCTCAGGACTTGGACCGCTTGCCTTTGCCGGCGCGATGCACGAATCCAGACGGCTGCCGTTGTATCTATATCCCTGTGATTCCGGAAGCTGCCGACGGCTGAGGCGGCTGATGCGAGACACGTACTGATTTCAACCTGCGAGATCATCGGCGAAGTGCGCTGGACAGCGAGGACGTTGTGAAGGGAGAGTGACAGAGATGGGGAAGGAAACTGAGATAACGCTCAGCATACGCGAGATTAAGTTCCAGGAGGATCGAGCGGTAGTCGAGTTTCGGGTATCGCAACCAGACGGGATTTATAGAGAGCTCGTAGAAGTCGTAACCGCTGCTCCTCAAGATCGAAGAGTTGATCCAATAGTGAGCGCTGCTTATCTATCGCTGCGCGAGAGGCTGCGACATCTTGCTGAGCTTGCGGATAAGGGTTGGAAGGGTCAGTTGTGAGGTGTCGCTCAGTGTTCTGTTCTCCCGACATTGTGCCCTCCGAATCCCCAACTGGTACCTTCTTATGAGTTTAGCACGAATCGACGAGGTGCGATGGGCGGCGGGGACGTTTTAGGGAGAGGGATGATATATGGCTGACGAGAGGCCTAGATGGATGGATGCTATCAGATCGGGATTCGATATAGATGGCGAGGGAAATCTCAAGATTGCGAATCAGGCGCTCGCTGCCTATCAAGCAGCTCTTGCGTATGCCATTGCAGCCATCGATCCAAGTACGTTCCTTCACCATCTTGAATATGCTCTGGAGGAGCCTGAGCGCAACATGCCGCTTCTCCTGTTAGATGAGCAAGAGCAACTTGAAAGGCTTCATGGAACGCTTCAGGTGATGGTCGCTTTGTGGAGAACGAGACTGGAGGAGTTGCCATCTTGATAATCTCCGTCACCCCTGATGTTGGTGACTACAGGATACCACGGGACCGAGATCATCGGCGAGGTGCGCTGGGCGGCAAGGACGTACTAGGGGGGCTGTCGTGGGAGTAGTCTTCGGCGAACAGTAGGTAGTCTGCATCGTAGTAGAGAGAGGAGCATAGACAATGACAATAGGCAAGACATATGTAGGAGTCTTACAGAAGTACGCCGTCTTCAGTGGGCGGGCGACACGGTCGGAGTTCTGGCTGTTCACTCTGATCAATTCAATAGTCTTGATTTCACTAGGCGTTCTAGGTACTGTGGTCGGCTGGATCGTCTTTGTGGAATTACTCTTCTTCCTCGCTATTCTGATTCCTTCAATAGCGGTAGCTGTTCGGCGGTTGCATGACACCGGCCGCAGTGGTTGGTGGTACTTCGTCACCTTTATCCCGTTGATTGGATTCATCATCCTGATCATCTTCCTTGTCGGGGGCAGCGATCAAGACAACGAATACGGTCTAGTCCCCGATAGTCAGCCGGGTGCGTAGTAGGACGGTTCGTTCATGAGAAGAAACCAGGCAGACCAGTTACCCCTCTTCGCTAAAGAATCTCAGGCGGTCACAGATACGCCGCCAGCACCTCAAGAGCCTGGAGAAGAGGCTCCGGTGGATGTGAATGAGCCTGACGAGGTTGCCAGGGAAGGGCAAGAGGCGCCTGATAAAGCGACTGATGAGCGCCAGCATAAGAGACATATCGTACAGCCCTACCGGATGATCAAGATCAAGAGGAAACGGAGGCTCACGCCGATAGAGCCGCTATCGGTGGCGAGCGAGGAAGCTGCTCTGGAGCGAGCCAAGAGTCTGTTCGAGACGGGACGCTACGCAGGAATTGACGCCTTCACCGTGACGGCCGATCCAGACATGGACGAGTATGTCGAGCCGGTGTTCCACGCCCGCCTCGGCCAGGTGCCAAGGGCCGAGTATGAGGAGTGGGCCTGAGCAGGATGCAGGGGAGAGAGGGACTTGGCTATCACTCGCAACTTCGCCGACAAGACCATCTGGACTGGCGACAACCTGGACATCCTGCGGGGGATGAACAGCGAGTCCGTTGACCTTATATACCTCGACCCCCCGTTCAACAGCAACCGCAACTACGCCGCCCCAGTCGGCAGCCAAGCGGCAGGCGCAGCCTTCAAAGACACGTGGACGCTAGACGACCTTGACGTGGCGTGGATGGGTCTAATCGCTGACGAGCAACCCGCCATGTACCAGGTCCTACAGGCCGCTGGGCTGACGCACGGCAAGGGGATGCAGTCCTACCTGTGCATGATGGGCGTTAGGCTCCTAGAAACGAGGCGGGTGCTGGCCGAGACCGGTAGCATCTACCTGCACTGCGACCCGACAGCCAGCCACTACCTAAAACTGCTAATGGACGCGGTGTTCGGGCCTGCCCGATTCCTCAACGAGATGTCGTGGAAACGATCAAGTGCTCACAGCGACACTAAGCAAGGGATGCGTCGAGCTGGCAGAATCCGCGACATACTACTCGTCTACACGAAGACCGATGGCTACGTCTGGAATCCCCAATACACCACCTATGAGGAAGGGTACCTGGAAGCCGAATACCGGCACGTCTCCCCAGAAGGCCGTCGGTACAAGGAGACGGACGTAACGGCTGCCAAGCCGGGGGGTGATACTGAGTATGAGTGGCGAGTAAAGCGCCCTACCAACAGGAAGACTAGATGGTCTCCCGACCCGACGGACGAATTTCACCGCCCACAACCCGGATGGGAATACAAAGGCGTCCATCCCTATAGGGGCCGATATTGGGCGTACTCTAAGTCGAACCTCACCGCGTTCTGGCAAGACGGAAGGCTCATTCACCGCGAAACCGGCATGCCGCGCCTAATGCAATTCGCGGACGATATGCCTGGGATTCCGCTTCAGGACCTGTGGGAGGACATCCCGCCAGCGTTGGGTAACGAGGGTGTCGCCTACCCCACGCAGAAGCCCCTAGCGCTGCTTGAGCGAATCATCAAGGCGTCCTCCAACGAGGGCGACATGGTGCTCGACCCCTTCTGCGGTTGCGCCACGGCCTGCGTCGCCGCTGAGAACCTGGGCCGCCAGTGGGTAGGCATAGACCTGTCAGAGAAGGCGGTCGAGCTCGTCAAGATGCGTCTCCAGCAGTCGATGGGCAGCCTATTCCACCACGGCTACGTCACGCACCGCACCGACATTCCGCGCAGGACGGACATCGACGCGCCGGTCCCGTACCGGCAGAGCAAGCACGTCCTGTTCGGGCAGCAGGAAGGGCTGTGCGCAGGATGCCGGGTGATGTTTCCCTTCAGGAACTTCACCGTTGACCATATCATTCCGCAGTCTCGGGGAGGAACGGACCACCTGGATAACCTGCAACTGCTCTGTGGGGCCTGCAATTCGCTCAAGGGTGACAAAGATCAGGCGTATCTCATAGTTCAACTCAAGAAGATGGCAATAGTCTGAGGCTTGGTATATATATCGGCGAGGACGTTTTAGGGGAATTGGCTAGGTGCTGTATTCAGGAGCACTCAAACAGAATGTGGTATGAAAGGTGGGCGGTGACGTACTAGCTATCAATGGGTATAATGTGGGGTAGAAGAGTCACAGCTCCCCATATTCAGCTATAAATATAGCCTGGATTAGACTCCCGGTAAGGAGGTCCCAGTCGCTGCCGGCGACGCGGTCCTGGCGCCGCCAGGATGCGACCACGGCTTCCGTAACACGGGGGTCGTGCCACTGAAGCTGGTACTAATCTGGGGGAAGCCTGGTTAACTACGGGGTATTAGGGCGTTGGCTGCAGGTTGACCGGTGGCTTTCTCAGCCGATTCCAATGCCCTCCGTTGAGCGTTAGCTCAGTGCTCGTGGTGCACGTGCTTGCTCTCTACCAGGATCGCCTTTACGTCGGAAGTCCCAACGTTCTCGACCCTGTGGGTCCACGGCTCATGCCACATTACGTGCCCGTCGGGTATGTCTGCCTCCATGGCATCTGCATCTGGCACGTGAATCTTGATTTTGCCGCCGCTGATAAAGTAAGCCGTTTCCGGTAGATGCGAATGCTCGTTGTCAATTTCCCCTGCCTTGAGAGTCATTTCCACAACTCGCACCTCTTCGTTTTCCATCAGCAGCTTGTAGTTGTTCGGTGACGCTACGACTGGGTCTATGTAGTCCATGATCCTTCCTTTGTGTGATCTAGGCTTCACCAGGATGGCCGTAGGGCCAATGCGTAGTCGATAGGCTGGAACTCTCTGCCCCAATAGTATCAGCAATCCCACGGGTCCATCTGCCAAGTCGCTCACCGAATGAATCGATTTGCTGAAAGCCGACGTCGTTACCAGAAGAACACATCTTTGTAGCTATCAACTCGTTACTCTGAGCCCCCTTGGTGTTGCTCGGCGTACATTGGGTCCAGCGGGTCGGGACGCCTGATCTGGCGAACGTCGGTCAGCCTTCCGGCCGGTCAGCTAGCGGAGGAGCGATTGCTGATGCCTGCAAAGCGGAAAGAGACTTTCGCGACTGTCGGCCCGCGCGGCTTTTCCTGCATTCCTCCGTTTCTGGACCTAGTGCAGTTGGGTTCTTCCGACTCGGCTACACTGCGAGCCACACAAGCTAAAGCACGCGTCCATATCCTTTCTGTCTTCCGGGATGGAGTCGCTACGTTCCCCCACCAGTCTCGCTGATCCTAGAATTGTCCCTATGAGGAAGTCGGCAGCGTGACACTAACGAGTGTGTCTCCTACGATGGCAATCGGCGGGAATCTCGTGGCGAAAAGTTGCTGCCATGGCCCGGCCCGGGCCCTTCAAGGGATGCGTTGATCACGCTGCTCGCTGACGAGGAGCCGAGCTCCTGTCCGGATTAAGCACTCAACTGAACCCATGTTCCAGACCCGGAAGAGACTTTTGGTTTCCCCGGAACCGTCTCCGGTGTACGATAGAGCGCCCCGTCGGTCCGTTCGAAGTTGGCGCCTGGTCTTGCGCCCCGGCAGCGATTCGGTACGGGAGCCCAGAAGAATTAGGTACGACCCATCGGAGTGCCAGGATAATCGGAGAAAGGACTTAGAGATGCTGCCGCAAATGCCGACGATCACCGCAACCAAGGTATCTGCCCCGCCGTCTTGGGCGCTCCTGCAGCGCAAGCTCATCGCCCTCATGGAGCGGGCCGCCCCCATGATGAGCAACAAGTATGCCGAACGCAGCGGCGCGTGGTACTGGTCCGACGACATGGACGACTACTATGAACGGTCATACAACTGGTGTCTCCTGTACGCGCTCGGCGGCGACGAAAGCCTCGTCGACCTGGCGTTGAAGCACTGGAATGCCACCACGCGGCTGTTCGACGACCGCGATGGGAACCGCGCCAACAATCTCGACTACTTCCACGGCACGACGCCGAAGACGCTCAAATACAGCATCCATAACGAGTACTTCAGCCTGGCCCATCCCGGTGACGCGGAGTGGCACCATATGGGCGAGGGCAACATGGCCTTCTACGACTTCGGCGTGGCCGACCCCACGATTTCTGAGAACGTCCGGCGCGCCAGGCGGTTCGCCGCCATGTACATCGGCGAGGACCCTGACGCCCCAAACTGGGACCCCGTTCACAAGATCATCCGGTCGCCAATGAATAGCAGCCAAGGCCCGTGGCGCCAGGCGTCCATTAACGACGCCATGGACTATCTGCACGGCGGCTCGTCTTTCAACAACCCCGCGTGGGAGCCGATGCCTATGGGCTCCCGCTCCTCACTCTATCCCATCGTCCAAGAGTTGGAGTTCGGCTGGTGGGATGACCCGGAGAAGGCGGACGAGATATTGAAGCTGTTCAACCACATCTTCCTGGACGGTGACCTAGTCGCCAACCTGTCCGCCACCGGTCTCGTGACGAATGCGTATCTCTACACCGGCGAGGAAAAGTACAAGCGGTGGGTGTTGGAGTACGTCGGGGCCTGGATGGACCGCATACGGCAGAACGACGGCATCATTCCTGACAACGTCGGGCCGACGGGCAAGATCGGTGAGCATAGGGACGGGGTATGGTGGGGGGGTCTGACCGGCTGGGGCAGCGTTTACGGCTACCAGCGCCTGTTTCATTCGGTGATGCTCGCGACAGAGTGCGCTGTGCTGCTGAGCGGCGACTTCGGGTACCTGGACCTGATGCGGTCCCAGATCAAGATGCTGCTAGACAACTCTTTTACTCGCGACGATGGACACCTGCTGGTGCCAATCAGGGTGACGCCCGAAGGGTGGGACAACAGCGACGCTGCTCCGTTGCGTGTTTACGAGTCCGCCCACGTCTATCACATGTCGATGTCGAAAGAAGACTACGACCTCATCGTCCGGCTGAGGGAGGGGGACAAGGAGCGGGACTGGAACGAGGTTACGTTCCATGGGGACCGCAGGGCGGACTGGCAAACGGAGTACAGCCGGTTCCAGTACTACGATGGCAAGAACCCTAGCTGGCCTGAGAAGGCGCTCTCCGCCCAGTACCAACAGGCGCTGGACGCATACGAGCGGCTGAAGGCCGACGACCGGGACGCGGCCCAACTGATCGCCGACAATGATGAGCCTCCGAACCCCGTCTACACGAAAGTGCTGACCCAGACGATGCTGGGAGCGCCTCACTCCGTCTACCACGGTGGGCTGCTGCGGGCGACGGTCCGTTACTTCGACGCCGACCGAGTGCGCCCGGGGCTCCCCCTCGACGTGGGGGCCCTGGTCGACGAGCTGCGGGCGGACGGCATCGGCGTGCAGCTCGTGAACACGAGCCCGAACGAGGCGCGGTCCGTAATTATCCAGTCGGGCGCGTTCGGCGAGCACCAGTTCACCGAGATCCAGTACAGCGATGGCGTTGAGGATCGCCGGGTGCCGTTGGATGGAAAGTACCTCCGCGTCGAGCTCCCGCCCTCAACATCAATCCGCGTCGAGGCCGGCCTGAAGCGCTTCGTCAATAATCCCAGCTACGCCTTTCCCTGGCACGGCGACAAGATTCCGGTGCCGTTCCAGTAGCGCGCCGCCCGTCTCACCTTGGCGCTCAGCCGGTCGCTATTAGGCGATGAGTGTCGCGGGCGTACTCAAATCGACGGCGAAAACTGGTAGGATGCGGGGACTTGGGGTACACGCCATAAACCCTTAGCTCTACCTTAATCGCCATGACCAAGCTCAACGACGTCAACACCACGGACATCCTGGGCGCGATACGCCTCGGCGCCCAGTGCATGTCCAACGTCGGCAACCCGGACGACAACGGGTTTCCATATCACGGCGCTCGGCTTCGGCCGGAGGCGTCGCTAGGCAAGAGCAACGGCTACCACGAGCCGGGCCGCCATCTGAACGCACTGCTCAACGCCGAGGACATCGGCGTCCGAATCGACGAGGACGTTATCGAGCGAGACACCGACGCGGCCTTCCACGGCTTCAGCGGCCCCCTGCCTCTCCCGCTGGCAAGGGCCGGCGAGGAGAGCCCAGGCCGTCGCTCCGTTGATCTCGCCTCGACCCCCATCGAGTTCCATCCCCACCACATCCGCGAGGGCCTCCACGCGATGAACGCCCTGGTGAAGTTCCGCCGCTCTTCGCGAGGCCGGGAGACAGCCGACGCGTGCATCGACACGGTACTAGACTTCTGGGACCCCGATGCAGGCTGGGACCACGAGCGCATGAAGCGCGAACACGGCGTCATACCGCTAAAGGCGAACTCGATCATTCACGGCGAGGCCAGGTGCATCGGCCCCCTCGTCAAGTACTACCGCACCACCGGTTACGGTCCTGCGCTGGAGCTTGCGATGGCGCTTAAGGAGCGGATCACCAGGGACATCTACGTCGAGAGCGGCAGGTACGATCGCGACAAGTTCGGGTCGGGCGGCCACTCGACGACATGCGTGACGTCCTCGTTGGCACAGCTTGCCGACCTGACTACCGACTCGCTGCTGATGGACTTGGTCAAGGCGTTCTACGACAACGGTCTGTGGGAGATACGCGACGAGGTAGGTTGGAGCTGCGTGAGCAGCGATCCGGCTGGGCAAGACCCGGACCGCGGCGAGATGAACAATTCGGGCGACATCCTGGAGACCGCGCTCATTCTGGGCCGCTGGGGATATGCCGAGTGCTACCACGACGCGGAGCGGATGTTGCGTGGCCACATATTGCCGGCACAGCTCCGCGACGTCTCATTCGCCAACGACCCGCCGAATCCCGAAGACGAAGACAAGAAGCGCGACGTCGGCAAACGGCTGGTCGGCGCGTTCGGCTTCCCATCCCCGTACGCGCACCAGACCGCGGAATCGGACCGCGCTGGGTTCAACCTCGACATCGTGGGCGGCGTTGTCGGTTCGCTATGCGAGGCCTACCGTGAGGCTACCAGACGCGACGCGGTTGGGCACTGGGTAAACCTGCTGTTCGATCATGAGACCGATGAAATCCGCGTCGAATCGCCGTACACTCATTCGCAATTGAGCATCACGGTGAAGCGTCCTGGGCCCCTCTTCGTTCGAATTCCGCCGTGGGCGGATGCGTCCTCGCTGGACGTGAGCGGCGTCGAGGCCGCACCCAACACCACCAACGGGTACATCTTTTTCTCCAACCCTCCGGTCAACCGGCCAGTGGTCATCAAGCTGGACTTGCCCGTTCGGGAGATCACCATGAAACACCGCACGAGGGAGATACGGGCTCGACTCCGAGGCGACGAAGTAATAGCGATGGACAACTTCGGGGCCGACCTCACCTTCTTCGACCCCTTCGATTAGCGGCAAGCGGTCCGAGCCCCAACCGGGGCGTTGTGTCGAGTTGTTGAGAAGCGGGCCCGAAGGCAACATCAGCTCAGCCCGGTCCAGACGGGCAGGGCCACCCGTTCGCACCAACCTACGAATTGTACGAAGGCATGGAGATGTCGGTTCAGACAATCGTTCTCGAAAGCCCCTATCTGCTGTCGCTAAGAAGCACGGTCATGAGCCACGGCTGGTCCGGGTTGGCGCCGTGGACATGGGACGACCAGAGTGAATCGATTTCGCGCCCAGAACGACTTCCCTCCGGTGCGAGGGTCCGGATAGGGGCGAAACAGGAGACTCCGAACTCCATTCAAGTGGCTGTGGAGGGTAGGGGAGTCGGGCCCCTCGGCCTGGAATGGGCGCGGGCCACGGTTGCTCGATGGCTGTCCGCGGACTGGGATCCGAGGGAGGCAATCGCAACGGCGACCCCTATCGATGCGGCGATAGCGAAAGCAATCAGAGATGGAGCAGGTCGTTTCCTGCGAGGAAGCACCTTCTATGAAGACTTCGCAAAGACGCTCTGCACGATCCAGATCGCGTGGTCGGGAACGAGGCGGATGGTGGAATCGCTGGTGGACCTCGGAGATGGGCTGTTCCCAACTCCACGCGACATCCTCGACGCGGGAGAGGACGAGTTGAGGGCGAACGCTCGCCTCGGATTCCGTGCGCCGAATCTCGTCGAATCAACAAAGGAACTCCTGAAGAGGGGTCTTATTGATGCTTCCGGCCATGATGGGGATGTCGCTCGGATAACATACGACGAGTTGATCAGCTTGCCGGGAATAGGTCCGTATGCAGCCAGCCACAATCTGATGCTTCTTCACGACTTCAGCCGGGTCCCTGTGGACTCGGCGGTGAGCCGTTCCGCGCTCGCTCGCTATGGGCTGGCTCCTGATGAGATAGACGGCTTCTTCGAGCGCTGGGGCGAATATCGCTTTCTGGGTTACAAGCTCTCCGACCGATGATCTACCGTCCAACAGCACAATCGGATTGACCGGAGAATACTAGGAGGTGTTTAGGTGGACGTACTCTCGTGCGTGCGGTCGCGTCGCACGGTCCGGAGTTTCAAGCCGGAGCCGGTCCCTGACGCTATAGTTGACAGCATTCTCAATGCGGCTCGCTGGGCGCCCAGTTCCCGCGACCAGCAGCCATGGCATCTGATCGTCATAAAGAGCAAGCAGATGCTGAGCGAGATTGGTCGGATTGCAACCAGCGGGCGCTTTATCTCTGAGGCGCCCCTCGCGATAGCGATAGCCATGAAGAATGCGGACAGACCTGAACTTGATGCGGGAAGAGCGCTCCAGCAGATGGAGCTAATCGCCTGGGCGGAAGGCCTAGGAACTTGCTTCGTTGGCCTGCGAGCGGCTGAGCAGAACCATCGAGTGAAGGAGCTATTGGGGATACCCGAGGAGCTGGACCTGATCACCGTGATGCCGTTCGGCTACCGTTCAGATGACTTCGAAGGCCGGGGAAATCCTCGCAAACCCCTTTCAGAAATGGCTCACATCGAAAAATTCGGTAATCGATATGTAGCCGGATAACACGTCCTCCTGCCACGAGTGACCGAGGCGGCTACTCCTTGATTGGAGAACGGTGGCCGCCTTCTTAGCTAAATATCTTGCCCCGCAAAAAAGGACATCGAGGAGCCGCAATCATGAACGGGCCTTTCTTTGGTCCCGACCTTGGAGTCGGTACGGAGAGCATGAATCTCCCCGAGGAGCTTCGAGAGCCGGTGCGCGAGCACCTGGAGAACCTGCGCGAGCAGTACATTGCGATGAATTGGGCGCGGCGTGTCGGCTTTGGCAAGCGTCCAGTCGTTGTCGTCGTAGACCTTGCCCTTAACTGGACGCGGCCGGACAAGCAGATGGGGAGCGATATCGGTCCCGTCGTCGAGGCCACCTGTTCCATCCTGGAAGCCGCAAGGCGGGCCCAGGTCCCCATCTTCTTCTCCACATTCGAGTTCGACCCCGATGAGCAGCCCGAACTGCGCCCCAAGAAGGTCTTGTCCGACCTGGGCCCCGGGGACGAATCGCTCTACGATCTCGATCCGAGGTTGGGGCGTCGTCCCAGCGAGAAGATTCTCCGCAAGAGCTCGGCGTCCTGCTTTAGGGGGACTAATCTGCAAAACATGCTCACGACCCTTAGCGTGGATACGTTGATCGTCTGCGGAGTGAGCACCAGCCACTGCGTCTACGCAACGGGTCGCGACGCCAGCGACAGTTTTCGCGTCATCATCCCGCGAGGGGCGGTCGGGGAGCGCTGCCAGATAATGCACTGGGTAAACCTGCTGGACATGGACATTGACGTGGGCGATGTGATGCCCGTGGACGAGGTAGTAGGCTATCTGGACAGATTGCCGGAGCGCTGACGGAAGCCCCCATGGGCGAGTCGCCCCGGGGAGACCACGGCCAGAGGATAGAAACGCGGTAAGTACGAGGATACGCGGTACCGTCGTGAGACTGTACGATTGCTGAATCTCGGCCCGCGCGCCTTTCCAGGTGATTCGGGAATGAAGTAGGAGGCCCGGTTTCTTGCCAACCGTACTCATTGGTACTAAGACTGGAGTAGTGGAAACTGAACCGCACGTAAAGCTACTTCAGAAGACCGGATTTGACGTGCGACTGGTCAACGACCGGCGATTTGCCCTCGGCTTGCAGAGCGACGAGGACGTGGTCGACGTTTTGCAGGGAGTGTCTGCGACCATCGCATCGGGTACGCGCTATACGGCCAAAGTACTGGAGAGCCTGCCGGATCTCCGAGTGATCGCCCGGGCCGGCGTCGGATTCGACAGAGTCGATATTGCAGCCGCAACCGCTAACAACGTGGTTGTGACAATCACACCAAACTCCAACCACGGGGCTGTAGCAGAGCACGCGATGGCCCTCATCCTCTCCCTAGCTAAATCTCTGGTGAGCGCCGACAAGACGATGCGCGCTGGCGAGTGGCCAAGTACCCCCCGGAGGCCTATTAGAGGGAGCACGCTGGGTATTGTGGGACTGGGGCGTATCGGCAGGAGCCTGGCGACTCGCGCGCAGGCGATGAAGATGCGCGTCATCGCCGCGGAGTCGATGCCGGACAAGGAGTTCGTTGAGAGTCACCGCATCGAGCTGATGGGGCTAGACGACCTGCTTCGAAGAGCCGACTACATCAGCTTGCACTGCCCTCTAACAGAGGAGACCCGCGGCATGATCAACCGGGAGACGTTGACTCTCATGAAGCGTGGGGCATCCATAGTCAATACGGCGAGGGGGGAGTTGGTGGTCGAGGCGGACCTGGCGGATGCGCTTAGCACCGGCCGGATAGCTAGCGCCGGTCTGGACGTATTCGAGCAGGAGCCGACGGCCCCGGATAACCCGTTGAATGCGCTCGACAACGTCATACTCTCACCTCACGTGGCCGGTACCGACCACTTGTCGATAGAGGAGATGGGGATGGAGGCGGCGAATTGCATCATCGATCTCTACCAGGGAGGCTGGCCCGACGGAGCGGCGGTCAACAATGAGTTGAAGGGGAGATGGCGGTGGTGACTTTGCGGGTGTCAGTGCGCGCGGCTGTTTACCAAAAGAACCCTACGTAAGAATGGTGCGCAGGGGTCGGAGAGGGCGTTTCGGTGGAACTCGGCGATCTGGACGTGGATGGGGTCGTGGTTGTGGGAACTTCGATATGACCACGGTGAGCAGCTGATGCCTGAACAGCGTCATGTTCTCGTTCAGGGGGGTGCCGGTGTCGACGCATCGATAGATTCCAGCCTTGGTCGCCATACCATCTTGTGGTACCGGCACAGAAGGTCTTCGTCGATGTCGTGAAACTGCTCCGGATGGAGCAGGTCCTCCACGACGTTCTCGTAGCCCCTGCTGACCAGTCCTCGAGCTCATCGCGGGCCGCTCCGAATCACAGCGTGGGAGATCGCTCAAGTGCGATGCCTGGAAGTGAACCCGCTCGGGGGACCTGCGCGATCTTGGGGACTCCCAATCGGGGGGACTCAGACGGGTTTTCAGGATACATAGAAATCGGCGCTGGCGTCCCGCCCGAAGAGTGAGGGCGCTATCGAGACGCCGCGGAAGGCGTTTCTCCTATCCCATCCAGGCGGCGCTTGGCTTCGGCGTAGGCCTCAGGCGAGAGAGGCCCCGACGATACGCTCGCAAGGTTGTCCGCGAGGTGGTCTGTACTGGTCGTGCCTACGATGTTAGTGTGTGCGTGGGGGTGACTGAGAGTGTAGCGCAATATGAACGCTGTGCGGCTTTCGCCTTCCTCGCGAAGCTCGTCCAATCCTGCCTTTTCGAATCTCTGCCACCTCTGCAAGCGACCCTCGCTGGTTTCACCTTCGCCGGGCTCCCCCTTCGCCGCACCCCCCCGGATGACGATCCCAATACCTGCTTGTGCGGCCGCGTTTATCCACTCCTCATGTTCGCGTTGCAGCGCGGAATAGGGTATCTGGAAAACGTCGAAGACTCCCCAACTCAGAAATGTCGGTAGATGCGGCAATGTGGTCGAGACCCCTAGCCAGCGTACTTTGCCCTTCTCCTTCATCTCCTGCAGAACGGCGACGAGGTCGCCCGCTTGAGCCTCCTCTACCGAGGGGTTGTGATACTGCATCACGTCTACATAGTCGGTTTTCAGCCGCTTTAGGCTCTCGTGCAAGCCGCGGAAGGCGTTGTCCCGGTTCCAGATGTGTGGACCTCCACCGGGCGGGCAGCCGCACTTCGTAGCGAGATAGTACTCATTACGTCGATTGGAGATGAACTTGCCGATCATCTCTTCCGCCGGCCTCCCAGCGCCCACGCCGTAGTCGTTGGCGCTATCGATGAAGTTGATCCCAGCGTCCAGGACCGCGTTCAAGACCTTACGCCATTGTTCCTCGCCAATCTCCTTGATGGCTGTGCCGTAGCCAAGTCGGGTGACGCTAAGCCCCGTGCGGCCTAGGATTGCAGTAGGCAGGTTACTGGGCATATCCATGAACCTCCATTAGGTCAGTTCAACAAAACCTGAGCTGTCCGCAGGGCGAATCTGACGGTCTGACGCGACCGCGGAAAAAAACGAAGCAGACGCGATCTCGGACCACGTCTGCCTCGTGCTAGGTGCGTACGATGTCCGGGCCGCCTGCTCATGGGGTTCCGCTTCCGACTGGAGAGCGAGGCAGCCCGGTCTTGATGGGGGTGCTAGTTAAAAGCGGTTGCCGCCGCCGCCGCCAAAGCCCCCCCCCCGAGAACCTCCACGGTCCTCTCGCGGTCGGGCCTCGTTGACCGTCAGGTCGCGGCCGTTCTGGCTGGTGCCGTTCAGTGCCGCGATGGCGGCCTGGGCCTGCGCCTGGTCGCCCATCTCCACAAACCCGAATCCACGCGACCGGCCTGTTTCGCGGTCCGTGATGATTCTGGCAGAGGTCACTTCGCCATGGGCGGCAAAGATCGTCTCCAGACTGGATTCGGTCTCGTCAAACGAAAGGTTGCCTACATAAATGTTCATACAACGCTCCTTGTGTGTTGGATCTCCTCATCAACGGCAGCGTCGCATGCGAGTCGAGAGTCAAGGGACAAACGGGGGAAACGCAGAAGCGGAACGATTTTGCCTTTTGATAGCGGGAGTCACAGGGAGTATAACATATTCTCCCGCGTAGGGTATTCTCAGGCCTGAGTCGCCACCGCCCTGGTTCGCTGCGTCAGACTCCTTTCTTGCCGCAAAGTTACAGACACCGCCAGGATCAATGGCTAGCGGCCCGTGAGAATCTCGATTAACTTGTCCGAACGCCAGGTGAATCTAGCCGATATGCCGGACCACGTTGGAAAGGGAGACCTTCGAGAACTTCTACAGGAGGGTTCCCGCTATGATGGAAGGACGTAGATCAGCATAAGTGAATAGACGACGGTAGTAGCAACGATCTCGAGGGCGTGAAAGATCTCGTGGTATCCGAATACGCTTGGGAAGGGATCAGGTCGGCGAGCCGCATAAACGGCGCCTCCCAGCGAGAACAGGATGCCACTCAATAGCAACAAGATGATCGCTCGTCCTGGCAGGGCACTCAAAAGCTCGGATATGGCCACAATGCCGGTCCAACCGAGGGTCAGGTATAGCACCACCCGAACCCAACGCGACACCACCGGCTCAGCCAGGCTCACCACGACGCCAGCTCCGGCCAGTACCGCAACCACCGACAACAGTACGATGGCCCAACCGGTACTCATGAGCATGAGCGCGAACGGCGTGTAGGTTGCCGCGATGAAAACGAAGATGATTGAGTGGTCCAGCCGCCTGACGATAGGTCGGAGGCGGCGGCCCAGTGGGACGAGGTGGTAGATCGCGCTTGTCCAATACCGAATGATGAGGCACGAGCCAAAGATTGTCCCGCCGACTATCCCACGGGGAGAATCAGCTACCAACAGGAGGACAAGTAACCCGAAAGGAGCAACTATCGCGCCGACAAGGTGCGAGTAGCCTCTAAGAATCGGACGATCAGGAACGTCGGTCTGGGGATTCGTCATGAGCATGAGTCTGTCATCAGGCTTCCGCATCCGGCATTACGGGCGATCTGCGCGGCCACCGAGCATTCGGTCAGATGCGAAGGCTTTGCAGCACGTGGCTCGCCCGGACCGATGCCCTGGACGCACCGATTATCCTCGCCTAGTCGCGCGCCGCGACGACCTCGCCGTCGGCCTCTATCCGCTGCACCCGCTTGATGCCGGTGAACGCGATGGCTTTGTGCGATGCCTCAATACGCTGGCCTGCCTCCAGTCGGAGCGCGGTGCCCTTTTCGATGGCGGTGGCCAGCCCGTCGCCGGGATAGCTCGTGAACGGCTCGATAGCGAGGTTGTAGGTGCGCCCGTACCACGGATACCCAAAGCCTCCGCCGAACGACTGCCAGAACCACAAATATCTAAACAGCTCTTTAGGAAACAGCAGTCCGAAGCCAACCTCGGCACGCTGGTCGGTTACGGCGTACCATCCCTCAGGCATATCCGTGATGTATGCGGCATCGTATCTCCTGACGCTCTTGGGGTGCACCTTGCTCAGGTCTGAGCTGGTCCCATCCTTGGCGAGGGCCCAGGGCCAGTCGCTCACCGCGCCGGGCTTGAGGGTCCCGTTGGGGTGGGTCTCGCGGTGGTGGTTGATGACACGTCCGCCGGGAATGTCGACAACGCAGTCCTCGCTGAGGAACGGCCCTCCCAGGGCGATGTGGTCTCCCCACACGCAGTGGGCCGCCTCCTCCGCCTCGTTCACCAGCGCGGACTCGATGCTCAGCACCGGCGAGCCGCCGGTCAGCGTCAGCGTCTTTTCGAAGAAGAAGGGAGTGCGATAGGTTCGCACCGAAAACCTCGCGGAGACCCTATCCGGCGTGTCTTCTACGATTACGCAGTCCCACGGCATGGTATTGACCTCGGCGTGCATGCCGAGCTCAGCGCCCCCTACTACTGACGGGTTGCCTCCACCCGGCAGCACCGTCTGCCAGCCACCCTCGTACTGGTCTATAAACATCCCCAGCGGCGAACCCGTGGTCGGCAAGAATCTCCGCGTGTCGCGAACTCCCCAGGGTGTGCGCCACAGGAAGTCGGTGTCCGTAGGCTTATGCGCGAACTGGTATATGTCGGCGCCCTTGTCCACGAGCACAACGACGCGCAGCAGCTCGTTTTCCAGCACAGCCGTCTTATGCCCGCGATAGGTCCATGAGTCCGATACGCGGCACCCATGGTTACGCTCTAGCTGGTAGTGCGTCACTCCGCCTCCGAATTCTCACCACGGAGCACACAGAGACCACGGAGAAGAAGAACCAACGTATCTCTTCCTCAGTGTGCTCCGTGCCCTCAGTGGTGAGCCATCCCAGGGTGGAGCGAGGCGCATGGGGGTGCGATGTGAGCCGCGACGTAAAACTAGCGCTCAGTCCGCCCCCACTGGGATGGCCTTGGCATGCCACTTGCATGCCTCGGGGTGCTCGGAGAGGTCGCTGTAGGCTGACGTGGCCGCGATCGCTCCCTGCGCCGCCGCCGTGACGGTCTGCTTTAGAGTACCCGAAGCGTCGGTCAGGTCGCCGGCGGCCAGCAGGCCGTGGACGCTGGTACGCATGAGCTTGTCGACCTCGACCTCGTTCTGGTCGTTCAGCCTGGCGCCCAGCTGGTTCGGCAGCTCCACGCGGGGGTCGGCCCCGATCTCGATGAACAGCCCGTCGACCTTGATCTCGTTGCCGCCCCCGAATGGCTGGTCGAGGACGATACTCGACAAGCCGTCCTCGCCTTTTAGCTCCGTCACGTTGGTACTTAGCACCTGCTCGATATTGGAGGCCTCATTGAGTTGCTTCACCACGACCGGCTCGGGTCGGGTGAACTTTTCGCGACGGTATATCAGATAGACCTTTTCGGCGTACCGGCTGATCAGCACGGCGCCTTCGACGGCGGCGTTGCCGCCCCCGACCACCGCGACGGTGTTGCCCCGGTGAAGCGGGGCGTCGCACGTCGAGCAGAACGATACGCCCCTGCCTATCCACTCCTCCTCGTGCTCAAGGCCGATTTTCCGTCGCTCCCTGCCGACGGCCAGGATCACCGTAGACGAGTGAAACGTCTCTCCGTTGCTTGTCGATGCCCTGAAGCTGTGCCCGTCGCGCTCCAGCGTGACCACCTTGTCGTCCACGATAGGGACCTCGTACTTGTCCACCTGCTCGCGGAACTTCATCATCAGATCGAAACCGTCGATATCGGCGTATCCGGGGTAGTTCTCGATCATGCCGCCGATGGCGGTCTCGCCCCCGAAGGTCTCGCCGACCACGACCGACTTCAGCTGGTACCTGGCCGCGTAGAGGGCCGCCGAGAAGGCCGCAGCGCCCTGGCCTGCGATTAATACCTCATAATCGTTGTTTGGCGTGGTCACCTGTGTCACCCCTCATGTGTAGCTAAATATCCCACAATTACGATGCCGCCCTGGTGGTTTACGGTGCAAAAAGCACGTCGCGTCCGTCCCGTGTGCGCTTAGTGGAACACGCGGCCGGAGTCCACGACCAGAGTCTGTCCCGTGATGCTGTCGGTCCTACAGAACTCGACCACCTGGACGGCGACGTCGTCCTTGTCCGCGGCCCTCTTCAGCAGCGAGCCGGCCTTTGCGCGCTCCTGATATTCCGGGGCGAGGTTGGCGGACATTCTGGTGCCCTCCAGGAATCCCGGCGCAACGCAGTTGACCAGCACCTCGGGCGCGAGGGCGACGGCCATGCACTTTGTCAGATGGTTCAGCGCCGCCTTCGACACGGCGTACGGTATCGACGAGCCCGAAGGCCCCATGCCCGCGACTGACGAGATATTCACTATCCGGCCCGACCCCTGGCCCCTCATGAGACCGGCAACGGCCTTGATACAGTACATCGGGCCGTTGAGATTGACGCTCATGATCTTGTCCCAGTCGTCGTAGGTCATCGCGTCGAGGTCGGCGAAAGGGATCCACTTGTTGTAGGCGGCGTCGTTCACGAGTATGTCGACCTTGCCGAAGCGCCGGTCCGCCGCGCTCACCATCTCCTCTACCTGGGTCGGGTTGGTCACGTCGCATTGGAAGGTGTCGGCCTCGACTCCAGAAGTGCGTAGCTCTTCGGCCAGGGCCTCCGCCTGCTCGCGGCCAGCGTTGTAGACCGCGGCGACGTTAACGCCCGCCTCGGCGAGCTTATGGCTGATGCGGCCGCCCAACGCCCCGCTGCCGCCGGTAACGATCGCCGTCGCGCCGTTCAAGTTCATCCGGGCCCTCCGTCTAGTCCAGGCGAGATTATAGCATGCGCCAAGCCCCCAGACGCCCTTCGGCTGCGGCCAGGATAGGCACCTAGGAGGACACGTCGGCTCACCTGCAACCACCTGAGTCACCCCTACGGGTTGCCCTCCTGTTGACACCGCGGTCCCGCCCCTGGTGCAATGCGCTAGAGGAGGAGCATGTGAGCCTGTCCCAGCGCTACTTCGCGACATTCTACGACCTGTTGCACGGGGCCGTCGAGCGCAGACTGGTGCCGTACCGCGAGATGACGGCGGGGCGGGCAATGGGCGACGTCCTGGAGATAGGAGCGGGCTCCGGCGCCAACCTGCCGTACTACGCCGAATCCGCCCGGCTCACCCTGGTCGAGCCCAATCCTTTCATGGCGAATCGGCTCCGACGCAGGGTTGAAAGCCTCGAGCGCGTGGCGACCATCGTCGAGGACGCGGGCGAGGCTCTCCCGCTGGCTGAGGCGAGCTTCGACTGCGTCGTCACGACGCTCGTGCTATGCATGGTCGATGAGTTGGAAACGGTCCTGCGGGAGGCGCGACGCGTCCTGAGGGATGGAGGGAGCTTCTACTTCTACGAGCACGTCGCTTCCGAGGGGCGGGCAAGGCGGGGGCTGGAGGACGCGATTAACCCCGCGTGGCGGTTCCTGACCACCGGATGCAACCTGAACCGGGACATCGCCGGAGCCATACGTGAGGCTGGGTTTGCGGAGGTGGAGTTGAGCGCGTTCGACTTCTCAGTCGGCCTTCCGTGGACACTGCCCAACATCGTGGGCGTCGCCAAGGCTTGAGCCCCCGAATCTCACCGCAGAGCACGCAGAGGGCGCTGAGGGGGACTATGTCAAGATAGGGGGACTGCCAGGCCGGCCGATAGGGAGCTAACGAGGATGGAAGACCGGACTAGCGAGGCTTATGCGCCTCGATGACGTAGTGGCTATTGGTCAGCACGAGTCCGTGTTCTCTTGTCACGCTGCGCTCGAAGGCAAGCAACGCGTCGAGGTCTCGTTCCACGTCGAACTCCGGTATCGTCCATGGAGTAGCCACGAGCATGTAAACGAACTCTCCGAGGCTGCGGTAAGCTTCCTGGGCGTCATGGGTTTCGGCTCGCGTCACCGTTAGGCCGCCGTTGCGAAAGCCATCCTGGTAGAGCTCGAAGTGTGGGCCCAAATTGGTCATGCGAGGAAAAAACTCCCGCAGCTCCTGCCAGTTGCTGTTCGCGACTTGCTGGGTCAGCAAGTGCCCACCGGGCGCCAGGACCCTGACGACCTCGACCGGACTCAGATCTTCGTGTTGGTCGATGACTAGCTCAAAGCTGGCGTCTGCGAACGGTAAATGGCGGCTGGACGCATACGTCGTGAGGATGCCTTTCGCCGACAGCCGCTCGGCTGCGACGGCAACGTTGGGTAGCCAACTTTCCGTCGCGACCGCGCGGCCCGCGTATCCTTGGCAAAGCTCCGCGAACACCTCGCCACCGCCCGTTCCCAAGTCCAGCACAGAAGCAGCGTCTGCCACAAGCGCGCGCGCTTGTGGCACGTAGTTCCAGGGCAGGGCCGGACCTAGTGGCTTCGCCTCTACCTCGAACGTCCAGCCGCTCATCCGTTTCGCCTTGTCCACGTAGGCGCCAAGCTCCCGCATAGCGCGGTCCCTATCGAGGCTGGACATAAGTGGTTCCATGGGCATCCCTGGATAGCAGATCTCGAGGCCGCACGTGAGCATGATCATGGAGTCGGCGCATGCCATACTACGGCGCGGCGCGCGGTTCAGAGCCGCGGTCGCGAGGGCCCGACCGCGATGACTGGGGTGGGTCTGATCAGCGCGGTGAAGTCTAGCCGCCGGCCACGGCAGGGACTACGCTGATCTCGTCTCCGGTATCGATGGCGGTATCGAGGCCTTGTAAGAACCGCACGTCCTCACCGTTGATGTAGACGTTCACGAACGCCCGCAGCTCTCCGGTCTCGTCGCGCAGCCGGTCGTTCATCCCTGGAAACTGGCCGTCCAGGGAGTCGATGATCCCCCGGAGGTCTGCTCCGTCGGCCTCGACCTTGTCTTGGCCGTCCGTCAGGCGGCGTAGCGGCGTAGGCACCCTTACCATCACGCTCATCTTTAGAAGTCCTCCCTGCGAGTCTGCATCAGCCGCTATCCTTCGATCACGTCGCCGGCAACCGGGTCTACGCGCACGCCCGTGGAGGTGACCCACTCTATGCCCCGGGCGATCTCGTCCTCGTCGCCCTCGAGCTCGAGGACCACCCATCCCATGTCCTCACGCACGTCTGCGCGCCTTATATTCGTCACGACCTTAAACTTATGCCCGAGGTCGTAGATTACCGGTGTCGGTATCTGTTCCTGGGGAAAGGTGAACTTGACTCGCCTATTGCCCATCGTCCTCACAATTGTTGTGTTTACAGCTGTCCGTCCATCGCCGCTATAAACTCGTCGTAGTTCGGGGCCGTCCGCACCGGCTCCACCAGGTGCTCGACCACCTCCTGGGTCTTCAGCCCATTCCCGGTGATGAAAGCCACCGTAAGCTCGTCCGGCTTTATCTTTCCGGTGTTCACGAGCCTGCGCAGGCTGGAGATCACGACCCCGCCGGCGCTCTCGGTGTATATCCCTTCGGTCTCCGCCAGCAGCTGGATTCCCTCGGCTATCTCGTCTTCCAGCGCCGCCACCGCCGTACCGCCCGTCTCCGCCAGGGTCTCGAGGGCGAAAGTGCCGGCCGCCGGGTTGCCGATCGCCAACGACTTGGCGATGGTGTCCGGGATCACCGGGCGCACCTGTTTCGATTCGAGGTTGAATGCCTCGACGATGGGCGAGCATCCCTGCGGCTGCGCCAGGTGCATTCGGGTGTTGACGTCGCTTATCAGCCCGACGTCTTGCATCTCTTGAAGGCCCTTCCATATTTTGGTGTGGAGCTCGCCGGACGCCGCCGGTACGACGCAGTGGTCAGGGGCGCTCCATCCGAGCTGCTCCGCCACCTCGTAGCCCAGCGTCTTGCTCCCCTCGGCATAGAAGGGACGCATATTGATGTTGACGAACGCCCAGTGAAGGTCGTCGGCCAGCTCGCTGCAGAAGCGGTTCGCCTGGTCGTACGTCCCCTCCACCGCGACCAGGGTCGGGCCGTACACCGCGGTCTGGATAATCTTGCCGGGCTCTAGGTATGCGGGGTAGAACACCAGGGTGCGCATGCCGGCCTTGGCGCCGTGGGCCGCTACCGCGCCCATCAGGTTTCCCGTGGATACGCACGCAAGGGTCTCGAACTCGAACTCCAGCGCCTTCGTGGTCGTCACCGAGACGGGCCGGTCCTTGAAGGAGAACGTCGGGTTCACGCTGTCGTTCTTGATGTATAGGTGTTCGAGACCCAACAGCCTCCCGAGGTTCTTGGCCCTGAGCAGCGGCGTGAACCCCGTGGCCAAGTCGACAGCCGCCTCCGCATCCACGGGCAGGAAGTCATGGTACCGCCACATAGTCAGCGGGCCGTCGGCGATGCTCTTTCTTGTCACCGTCCGCGCAATCGACTCGTAGTCGTAGCTGACTTCGAGCGGCCCGAAGCAGAACTCGCATGCGTTGATTGGCTCGACTGGGTACTCTCTATCGCACCCTCGGCACCGCAGGGCCGTCACGTGAGACAACGGAGCGCTCCTTCGAGACGAACGAGGAGGATGGGTCGCGGGCGGGGTAAACACACCGCCATGCCCGCTTGGGAATGGTAGCAACGGCCAATCTGCGTTGTCAAGAAAAATTGCTCGTCAGCCAAGGGGGCCACGACGAACGGTCCCAGGGATCTCAGCGGTCGCTCATCGCAGCATCCCACGCATCCTCAACCGTGGCCGGAACGCCGCCGCATCCACGTGGCTGCACGATGAGCACACAGGTGTACCCACCGATGCCAGCCCCCGCCGACGCTCATACGGTCAGATTGACACCTCGGGGCCGGTAGGACTGCTTGGATCGTCTCTCGTCGTCCCTTGGGCTGCCCGGAATGGAGGGTGGACGTGGCACCGCGACAAGCTCACAGCGGCCAAATTCGCGCGGCATCAGATACCCTGCCGAGTTCAGACAGACCAGATCGTACTCCACCTCGCGCGCCGGTAGAGTACGAAGAGCTTTCCAGGCTGCACGAGGCGGCGACTGGAAGGATCGAGGAGTTGGAGTCGCGCGTGAGAAGCCTGGCGCAGCAGTTGAGCGGGCGCAGCGTCGACGCAGCTTCTCGCGTAGATAATGATCGGACGGCGCGCGATGACTCCGGGGAACAGGTCAGGATACAGCTCTCGTCGCTGGCCCAACGGCTGTCCCTAGCGCGGGGAGAGCTCAATGGAGCAGAGTTGGAAGATGGCGGGAGCCCGCGACGCAGGAGGCGTTGGGGACGCAGGCGATGGTGGATGGCGTGGCGTCGTCGTAAGCGGCGCTGATCCCCGAACGCCAGGGCCCGCCCAACCACGACCCGAGGCGATTCCTACCACTGTCGAGCGGCTCCGGACCTCGGCCGCTTTCCGTGTCAGACTCGCACGCCAGCCGTGTGCTGGCTACTCCCCACGCGACCTCGTCGCAGGAGCCGTCCGCGTCTGCGCCCCCGCGCGCACCATTCGGAGGCGTCCCAGGTTCAAGTTGCGCCATGGCCGCCACCCCATCAGCGTTATCGGCGACAGGAACAGGACTACCGCCTCCGCTACGGTGGCCAGGCCTATCGCCATCGTCGCGTCGAAGAAGAACGCCTGGGGGAACATGGCGATCAGGAAGTCGCGGCTCGGGTCGAGCTGCCACAAATCGTTGCTGAAGCTGACCAGGTGGAATGCGAGGAACACCTGCTCGAACCCTATCAGCGAGGCGACCCCGGCCACGACCACGAGCCCTATGGTTGCTATCCCGCCGACCCCCGCATATCGCACGATGTCCCTGTAGCTCCGGATACCTCTCACTCCCAAGAACGCCGCGGCGAACGCGAGCAAGTATAGACCGCTAAGAAGCTGCGCCGCGTATACCCCCCGCACCAGTCCCTTGACGTCCTTCATGTGGTCGACCTCGCGCTGGCTGTAGATGCTGCGGAGGACGCCCCTGACCGCAACGCGAACGTCCAGCAGGTCCTGGTCGTCGTTGAAATACTCCCTGATCTGACGCCCGGCCGAGATAAGCTCGCTCCGCTCGATGCCGGTCCGCGCCGGAATGTCATACCGGTCGAAACCGTAGCTGTAGAGCACGGGAGCGTTTACGACAAGGCGCACGTTGGTCGCAATTAGAAAGAGCGGTATGGCTACGACGAAGACCGCAACCGGCAGCCGCATTAGAGCCTTCATGGAACTCAGTCTACCAGACAGGCCGAGCGTCATTGCCGGGCGCACCCGGCACCCATATAATCAACGCCACTCTCTGACGGTCAACAGAAGCAACACCGAGAGGCCTTAGCATGAACAAGACGAACGAAGAGTTCCCCGCCACGTTCGAAGGGCTGATGACGCTGGTCCGGCGCCTGCGGGGGCCGAAAGGCTGTCCCTGGGACCGCGACCAGACATCCCAGTCCATGAGACGCCACCTGCTGGAGGAGTCCTACGAGCTGATCGAAGCCATCGATGAGGGCGATGCCGCCAAGCTCAAAGAAGAGCTTGGGGACGTACTCTTCCACCTCGCGTTCCAGGTCCATTTGGGTGGTGAGGGCGGGTCCTTTGGAGAACCGGAAGTTTTCCGTTCAGTGATCGACAAGCTCGTGCGCCGCCACCCCCACGTCTTCGGCGACGAGTCGGCTTCCAGCCCCGACGAGGCGATCAGCCGCTGGGACGCCGTCAAAACGAGCGAGCGAGGCGGGGCCCCGGGGTCGATCCTGGACACAGTTCCCAAAGCCTCCCCTGCGCTCTTCTACGCCCAGGTCCTCCAGGAGCGGGCGGCGCGCATCGGCTTCGACTGGGAAGATGTCCAGGGGGTGCTAGGGAAGGTCGCGGAGGAGCTGGAAGAGCTGCGAGACGCCGAGACAGCGGAGCAGCGCGAGGGGGAGCTGGGCGACATCCTTTTCTCGATAGTCAACCTCAGCCGTTGGCTCGACCTGGACGCTGAGGCGGCCCTTCGCGGCGCGGACGAGCGCTTTCGCCGGAGGTTCCAGCGGATGGAGCAGCTCAGCCGAGACGGCGGCGCCTCCCTCGGGGAGATGAGCCTCGACGGGAAAGAGGCGCTATGGCAACAGGCGAAGGGCCAGGTGGGGTAGGGGCGCTTCCTACTCGGCCCGCTCGCCGAAGGCGCGAAGCTCCGGGAACCTGACCGCTACTATTGCCACGTAGACCCCGAGCAAGCCCGCTCCGACGAGGGTCGCCAGTGGCGCTCCCCAAAGTCCGGCGAGAGCTCCTGACGCGGCACCGCCAAGGAGCAGCGAGCCGAGCATCATGGCAGCAATGGACGAGACGCGACTGCGAAGCTCGTCCGGAATCACCGATTGAATGGTGGCCGTGCTCACCGCGAAGAAGGATGAGGTCGTCCCCGCCAGTACCATAAGGAACGGCGTCGCCGTGATGAGCGTTTCCGTTTGCGAGAACATCGCCGCTGCCAGGGCGGCGACCGCTAGAGAAACGATCATGAAGCGCCCTTTGTACCGAATGTCTCCGAGCGTGGCCACCGCCAGGCCTCCCAGCAACCCGCCGATCCCGATTACGGATATGAGCAGGCCGAGCCCGGAGGGGCCGACTGCGAAGACTTCGGACGCATATGTGGGCATCAGGCTGTGGACGAACGGCATGACCAGCAGGGAGGGCGCCGCACCCAGCAGCATTACCGCGAGTAAGACCGGCTGATTGCGCACGTATCTGGCCGCCTCAACCAGGCCCGGCGGCTCCTTTCCGGAGCGCTCCCGCCGCCCCGACGTTAGATCGGGGCTCATGCCTACTGCAGCCAACGCGGCCACGACTGCTAGGCCGGCGCCTGCTGCCAGGGTTGTCCCGGGCCCAAGGTACACGATCATCACGCCAGCTGCCGCCGGCACCACGAGACGCGTAGCGTTGAACGCCAGTATGTTGAGCGCGAAGGCGTTCACCAGACTGCTCTTGGGTACTATGCTGGGTACGAGGGCGATTTTGGTAATGTCTGCCACTGCCATCGATACCCCGGTCGCCGCCGCGAACACGAAGATGTGCCACGTCTCGGTGAGGCCCAGTGCGACGACAACGGCAAAGATGCTGGTTAGCGCCGCCTGATAAAGCGGCACGACCGCCAGCACCCGTCGCCGGTCCCAGCGGTCCGCAACGTAGCCTGCCAGAGGCGCGGCCAGCGCGAACGGCAACATCTGCATTCCGAGGGCGAGGCTTGTCAGAAAAGGCGACCTTGTCAGATAGTAGGTCAGCCAGCCGATCGTAAGCTGCTGCGCCCAGAAAGCGCCGGCTGTCGCCACGGTGTGAAACCACAGGAGCAGGAAGCCCTTGTAACGAAGCGATTGGAGGGGGTGGACGCGGACGTGAATCGATATCGGCCGCGGCCGGAATGCGCTGCGCGGCAAGCGCCGCCAGCGCGGCTGCGATGGCGCTTCCCGGACCGCGACATCGGGTGCGCCTGAAGGCGGCGCAGATCGGAGCGGCGGAGGCTGTACCGCCAGCCGCGGCTCTTTGATCGTCTGTTCTGATGTGTCGACGATGGCCATCTCGAAGTCCTGTTATCGGGTTGGGCGATTCCCTCCGCCCGAAATTACATGATACCACGAACATGAAGTGTTATTCATGAGTTAAAAGGTCAGTTTCGGGACCAATGTTCTTCCAGGGCAAGATGGCTAACCGTCGGAATTTAGTCCGCTGATTCATCCTCGTAGCGACGAGGCGTTACGACCACTGTGAAGGTGCCTTCAGAGCACGGAATCTTGATTGAATCGTCGGCCTGAGAGAGATAAGGTGGCGCGGCGAGAATAAGCGAATGAACGAGGGTATTGATGCGGATGCGCACCCGGCGGTTATCGGGACCCGCAGCGTAGGCGGGCGGACGATGGACCAGGACCAACTGCTCGGACTGCTGAAGAGCCACTTCGGCTACGACGAATTCCTGCCCCTGCAGGGAGAGATCATCGCCGGCGTCCTAGAGGGCAGGGATGCCCTGGTGCTGATGCCCACCGGTGGCGGCAAGTCGCTGTGCTACCAGCTTCCGGCGCTGTGCTTGAGCGGCATCACGCTGGTGGTCTCTCCGCTCATCTCTCTCATGAAGGACCAGGTGGACGGCCTCAGGGCGAACGGTATCGCTGCCGACTTCATCAACAGTACGCTGTCGTACGAGGAAGTGTCCGAGGTCCGGGCTCGGGCGCTCGGGGGCCAGACCAAGATACTCTATCTCGCGCCGGAAAGACTTGCCCTCCCGAGCTTCCAGCATTTCTTGAGCCAGATGAAGGTGGACCTCGTCGCCGTCGACGAGGCCCATTGCATCTCCGAGTGGGGCCACGACTTCCGCCCGGACTACCGCAACCTCAAGTCTCTGCGCGCGCTTCACCCCAGCACGGCGCTGATAGCGCTCACTGCCACGGCGACCGAGAGGGTGCGCGTGGATATCGTCGAGCAGCTCGGGCTTAGTGAGCCGCGGACTTTCCTCGCTAGCTTCAACCGGCCCAACCTCTCATACGCAGTACAGCCCAAGCGCGGGTCCTTCGACTCTTTGCTTGAGCTACTTCGTCTACACCGAGGCGAGCCCGCGATCATCTACTGCTTCTCCCGGAAAGGCACACGTGAGCTGGCGGCTGACCTGTCCGCGGCGGGATTCAAGGCACTGCCTTACCACGCCGGGCTGGACGGGTCGGTGCGTAAGGAGACCCAGGAGAGGTTCATCCGCGACGAGGTCCCGATAGTTGTGGCAACCATCGCTTTCGGTATGGGTATAGACAAGCCCGATGTGCGGCTGGTCGTCCATTACGATCTGCCGAAGTCCATCGAGGGCTATTACCAGGAGACAGGCCGCGCCGGTCGGGACGGCTTGCCAAGCGAGTGTGTGCTGTTCTACTCGCAGGGCGACAAGGTGAAGCACGAGTACTTCATCGACGAGATCGAGGACGCCACAGAGCGTGAAAACGCTCGGCGACAGCTCGCCTCGATAATGGAGCTTGGTGAGACCAGGGGCTGTCGACGGGGGTACCTACTGGCCTATTTTGGGGAGGTGTGGACCGAGGACAACTGTGGCGCATGTGACGTCTGTTTAGCGACCTACGAGGAGTTCGACGCCACCGAGGTCGCGCAGAAGGTCCTCTCCGCCGTCATCCGCACAGGCGAGCGGTTTGGCCTCGAGCACGTGATCGACGTGCTGCGCGGCGGTAATACCGCGAGGGTCCGGGAGCTTGGCCACAATCGCCTATCGGTATATGGAGTCGTCCGTGACTTCACGGCCGATGAGTTAAGGGGGACCGCCGGGCTCCTGATAGACCAAGGCCTATTGGCCAAGGAGGGAGCACAGTACCCTGTCCTTGTGGTCACCGACGCCGGGCGGGAGTTCCTGCGCCGACGGGAGCCACTCACGCTGACGAGGCCGCGGCGCGAAGTCGCGGCCGCTTCTCCCGGGGTCGCATCCGGCCTGGAGTACGACCAGGAGCTGTTCGACCGGTTGCGCGCCCTGCGGAAGAGAATCGCAGACGAGAGGGGAGTCCCGCCATTTATCGTTTTCGGCGACGCCGCCTTGCAGGAGATGGCTTACTACGTTCCGAAGAGCCTCGAGGGCTTTTCGCGCATCTCCGGAGTCGGCTCGGCGAAGCTGAAGGAGTTCGGCGACGAGTTTTTACGTTCGATCGTCGACCACGCGCACTCGCACGGACTGGCCGAGCGCCCGCCGGCTGGGCGCCACAGGCCGCGCCGCCCCAGGACCATCGCGGGCACGACCTACGACGAAACAAGGAAGCTGTTCGAACAGCAGCTCCCAATAGGCGAGATAGCGGAGCGCCGCGGACTAAACGAACGCACAATCGCCGGCCATCTGGAGCGCCTGGTCGAGGCCGGCGAGAAGCTCAACCTGAGCCACGTCTTGCCTCCGCCGGAGCGACTGTCGAGGATCGAGGCTGCGTTCGAGGCCGCGGGAAGCCAGTTTCTTTCCGAGGTGCGGCAGATACTCGGGGAGGAGTACTCCTACGAGGAGATTGGGCTGGTGCGACTGCATCTGCGACTGGCGGGCCAATTACGCGTTTGAAAGCGCCGTCACGTCTACTCATGACTGTCACATGGCGCCGCTGATTCTAAGCCGCTGCGTGGCTAGGCCACCCGCGACCGCGTTTAGGAGCCCCCCCCCCCGGGGCTACGGTGATAATCCCGCCTTGAGCGGTCCCATGTGTGGCTGATACCGCCTTAATTCAGACTCGCCCTCCCGGCATGATCGACCACGACCGTCAAGTCAATGAAGCGTCCAATCGTACCGAGGTTTCCAGCCGAGCATACGCTGCGCCTTTTCCGTGCTGATGACGCTGGAACGGCCCCGGAGCTGTCCGCGAATCTCCACGGTGTCCCCGAAGTTTTCCTTGATTAAGTCGACGGTAGGCTCACCCAGGCGGGTCGAGGGCTGAGCGATGAGGAACGCCTCGTGGCCCTGGATGTCCGCTTCGAGGGCCGCCACGTGCGCCTCGGCAACGTCGCGAGGGTCGGCATACGCCCACATCACCAGCGTCAGTGGACTCTCAGGCGTGGGCGTGGGCCACGGGAACTCGGCCTGCTTCTCAGGGGGCACAACATTGGTGAACCGCAGACTGACAACCGAAGTTGCCGAACTGCGCGCGACCATCTGCCCGATGGTTTCGCCCACCTGCTTCGACAGGCCGTAGGGCTCGAAGGGCATCATGGGGTGTTCTTCGTCGAGGGGCAGGTAAAGGGGGACAAACGCGGCCGCATCGTGCGCCCATCCCATGCCGAAGGCGCTCGATGAGAACACGACTCGCCTCAGGCCCTTATCCGCCGCAGCCGTCATCACGTTGAACGTGCTCAGCACGTTGTTCTCGAAAATCTCGCCACTGTCGGCGCGTAATGGACCGGGGATGGCGCCCATGTGTATGACCGCCTCGGCCCCATCCAGCAGGCCGTTCACCATCTCCAATCGCGCGAGGTCGCCCTGCACGAACTCGGCCGAGAGCTCGGCGGCCGGCTCTTTGTCCGTGCCGACAACCTCATACCCACGCTCGAGGAGTAGCGTCACCACGCGCCTTCCGAGGCGCCCCGCCGCACCGGTCACAACTATCATCAAACACCCTCCTGCAATCACGTGCCGGGCCAGCGGCCCTACGGCGTGGCCGGGCCATCGGTACGTTGCTCATTCCAACTTCCTTAAAGCGCTATCCTCGAGGGAACTACCGAAGGCCGGTGGGATACGGCCCGTACTCAACGTCGATCTCGACCTCCTCCACGGTAACGTCTCCCACCAGGCCTGCGGGCCTCTCTTCCAGCGTGATCTGAAGCACGTTTCGGCCCTTCTTGGGCCGCACGTAGTCGAGCGCGAACTCGAGCCACATCGTGATCCCCTGGTCGGCATATCTGCGCGTGCACTTCTCTTCCGCCAGGGACTCGCCGTTTATCAGCACAGCAAACCTGTCGGCCGACACCGTGTTGTGAATGTTGATCCTGAGCGCGACCCTGGAAACGCGGTCCGCCGCAGCTTCAAGGTCGTCGGAGAAATAGAATGGCACCTCGTGCGGTCTGCCGACGTCGGCGAAACGGATCTCCAGGGGCAATATCGCGCCGTATCCTTGCTCGTCGGCAACCTGCGAGCGCCTGCGTAGCACATAGCGTTTGTCGCCTCGCCTGACCAGGTCGGGGTCGTTCAACTCGCTCAGGATGCTTCGCTCGACATTGCCCAGCGGCCAGTGCATCGCCCATGTGTACAGGCCGTCGACCCCCATGTCCCAGAGGTTGGCGGCCGCTGCTCGAACGATCTCCGGGGTGGGGTATATTCTGGCGTCCGAGCCGGTCGCCGGGCTGTGAACATAGTGTTGTAGCATCCCGTACGTCGACACCTCGGCGTCGTGAGACGCGCCGATGAGCCAATCGATGGGCATGTCCGCGTCGATATCGCTATAGATGTATAGGAGCGGCACCACGTAGTCCACCAGGCCCTCTCTCAGCCACGCCTTCACGTCCAGACCCTGGGCGAGGTTCATCGCTTCGGTCGGGTAGACTCGCGCGCCGATCTCACCGGCCCTATCCGGCCTGCCGCGCACCATGTTGGCGACTCTTCGGACGAGCTCGGTTATAGTCGGGGTGTATTCGGCGACGTCCTCCGGCCTGAGCCAGAAGTCCATGCCACCCGGGGCGGCCGCGAAGTCGAGCTCCACGCCCTCGACGTCGTATCTCGTGGCCAGCTCCTCGAGCAAAGCGAAGGTGTGTTCCCGCGCCTCGGGACCGGCCAAGCCCGCGCCTCCGTTCGACAACGCCCACTCGGGGTGCCTGGTACGGAAGTTCGACATCCGAAGGCTGGCGAAGAAGTCGATACCCTTTTCGTGGGCGCGATCGATCACGACGGCTAAGGGGTCCAGGCCGCGGTCGATAAGGCTCTGCATGTTGGCATAGGTCCGCCAGTGGTTATTCTGTAGGAAAGGCCTCGCGTCCACCCCGAAGCGCTTGCCGACGCGGGTGTCGTAGAACATCCCGTCGCCCCGGGCCACGCCGAACACTAGCGTGTCCACCCCGGTGCCGGCGACCTCATCGACCGGGCGCCAGGCGTCCTCCAGGCTCATGGGCGGCTCGAACACGAAGAAGTAGTAGTGGCGCGCGTCGTTGAAGTATATGGTCCTTCGTTTTCTCACGTTGTGGCGTCTCCGGTTGGCGGGCCCGAGCCAAGGTCGGACGGGGAGTCCCCTCTGGCGCCCAGCGACCCATGCGTGCCCGCAGCGCGCTTTGGTCCGACCCTTGAGCGAAACAGCGGGTCTAGAGAGGCGTGCGCGGGGGGGAGCCTAGCACTGGACTTGCTGTCTAAGTATGCAGGGGAGGTTCTCGATGACTACGTATGTGAATAGCGTGGCCATCGCTAGAAGCGACAGGCCGATCAAACCGAGCGTAATCCAGCCACCCCTCCGGACGTTGACCGTGATGGAAAAACGGTTCCTGTCGAGGGCGACTCCAACAGTGGTCAGGGACGCCAGGAGAGTCAGGAACCCGAGTATTGGCCCGAAGACGATGACAACGTCGAAAAGGTAGCTTAAGGTGGTGTGATCGCTACCTTCGTAGATCGCGTCGAATGGGTTCCAGGGGAGGGTGACTCCGATCTCATATTCGAGGACGTTGACGGCGATAAACAGCACGGGCACGACTAAGAGGGCGCCCCCGGCCGTGGTAGTCAGAGCGTTTTCGCGCTGCATTCAGCTCGCCTATCCGTCGTGCATCCGGCCGCCGGCGCTCGATTCGGCGCCTGTCACAAGAGTAGCGATGCTCCATCGACCTGCGATATTCCAATAGCCCGGGGCGGTTCCGCGCATTATACAGCCCCCATGCTCGTTTTCTACAATATCGAAACAGCGTGGCGAGATTTCGTGCCCGCGGTGCCCTCTGGGCTTGATTGGCGTGGAGAGGGTGAGGCGAATGAGTAGCCCTTTGTTACTTCCGTAATCACCCCAAAGGGGGATGCGCCCAAGCTGCTTGCCGGAGACAATAGTGTGGGGACATCTTTGGGTCGGGCGTGCTGCGGGCCCGATCGATAACACACGCCCGAGACTGGACAACTGAACGGACGAGCTTCGATGCACCTGACGGAAGCGGACGGATGCGACGCGCCGAGGGCGAAACTACCGGGGAGCCCGAGCTGAGAATGAAGCGCACTACCTTACACATGGCTAGGGCTGGTCTGAGCCCTGTAGCTTTGTGGATGCGGTCGTCGCTAGCGCAGCTTGCCCGATCGCAGGCCGGCGTGAGCCTTATGGAGGTAGTGATCGCCGTGGCGCTGATGGGCGTCGTGATGACGGGGCTTGCGGCCGCCCTCGCCGCAGGGCTCCGAGCGGTCCTGATTGTCGAAGACCAGACCGTGTCGACCAGTTTTGCGACGGCGCAACTCGAGGACACGTTATCTCAACCATACGTGGAACCCGCCGACTACGCAGTCGTGGCGCTTCCCGAGGGCTTTTCAGTCGCCTTTGATAATCTGGTCCTGAAGCCAACCCTTCTCTCCCGCATTACGGCCATCCTGTCAGATGCTACGAGGGAGCTGATCCGGATCACGACGCACAAAGTGAACGAGGCGTTCGTGGCGTCGCCTCCCAAACTGCTGCTATCTCAGCGGGACTTCAGGTGGTACCAGAACCTCGATGCCGTGACCCCTGTCACGGCGTTGGCGGCCGAGAACACCGCCCACACCGTCAGTGGCGTCGGCGACGTCGTCAGGCTAAGGATGAATGTAGAGATCGACCGGTTTCCGATTACCGCGGGCGAGAAGAGTTTCAAGCTCCAGTATGCGACCAGCACGGACGGTCCCTGGGCTAACTTCGGCTCTTCAGCTTCTACGACTGCTACGTGGCGGGGTTTCGACAACCCGAGTGTCGTTGACGGAGCGACGCTAAACGCGACCCCCTTGCTCGCGGAATCCGACGTCGCCCAGAGCTACGAAGAGGGGAATCCATCCGCGCTTAACCCGAATTCCATAGCAGTAAGCGAGTGGGCGGAATGGGACTGGGTCGTGCGGGAGAACGGCGCCGCCTTCAACACGAGCTATTTCTTCCGCATGGTCAACGCGGACGGCACGCCTTTCGAGAGCTACACGCGATTTCCGCAGCTCATCAGGTCGTCTCCGGTTACCCTCGACCAGTTCGACTATCGATGGTTCGCGAACGCGGACGCGCTGACGCCCGGCACCGCGCTGGCCGCTCTGCGCACTCCCTTTGCAGCGACCACACACGGCGACGTCTATCGTGTTCGTATGAACGTTGGAGTCGACGGCGTCGATCTGAGCGCCGGCACGCAGGCGTTCAAGCTGCAATACGCGACCAGCACCCTGGGCCCATGGAGCGAAGTTGGCGCGCCCGGCTCAGGGGCAACCTGGCGTGGCTTCGACAACGCTACCTCTAGCGACGGCGCTACCCTGCCGGGCCTGTCGCTACCCACCTCCGATATCGTGGCGTCGTATGAGGAAGCCAACCCTTCAGCACTCAACCCTAATACCGTTCTGGTTAACCAGCGAGGTGAATGGGACTGGGTCCTCCAGGACAACCAAGCACCGGATAGCACCACTTTCTTCTTCCGCATGGTCAGGGCCGACGGATCCACTTTCGGCAGCTACACTCGCTACCCACAGCTAACTACGCCGCCTGCGGTTGTGCTTGCTCAAGAGGACTTTCGCTGGTTCGACAACGCGGACTCGCCGACTCCCGGCGCGGCTCGCGCCACTGAGAACACCGCGCTGGCGGGTGTGGACCAGGGCGGGTTGCTGCGGCTTCGGATGAATGTCGGGGCGACCGCAGCGGGAATCGCAGCCGGCGTCGAGTCCTTCAAGCTCCAATACGCGACCAGCACCAGCGGTCCATGGAGTGACGTGGGCGCCGTCGGATCCACCTCGACGTGGAGGGGTTTCGACAATCCCACGACCGCCGACGGGGTGCTTATCACCGGGTTACTCCTCACCACCTCTACCGTAGCGGAGACGTACGAGGAGCAGAACCCCTCGGCCGCTAACCCGAATCAGATCGACGCCGGGGATCGCGCCGAGTGGGACTGGGTCGTCGAGAACAACGGGGCCGAGCCTCTCATTAGCTACTTCTTCCGCATGGTCAAGGCGGATGGGACGCCGCTGGACGCCTACACTCGCTTCCCTGAGCTGACCACCACTGCCGCGGGGAACTCTCAGAAGGACTACCGGTGGTACAAGAACCGCAATCACCAGAACCCCATAGAGTCTCTGGGCGCCGAGAACTCATCTATCAGCGGCGTGACGCCTCTCACGGTGGTCCGGTTACGCATGAACCTGTCCGCGACCGGCGCGGCACTGGTAGCCGGCAGCAGCGTGTTCAAGGTCCAGTATGCTACGTCTACAGGGGGACCGTGGCGCGACGTGGGCGCGGTCGGGTCCGGGGAGATCTGGCGAGGCTTCGACAACTCCCTCATCGTGGACGGCACATCGCTCACCACGCTGCTCCTGACCGCCTCGGACGTGCTCGAGACCTACGAGGAGGCCAACCCGTCTCTGGCGAATCCCAACACCATCCCTACCGGGCAGGAAGGTGAGTGGGACTGGGTCCTGCAGAACAATAGCGCGCCCGCTGACACCTATTTCTTCCGATTGGTGGATGGCGACGGGACGCCGCTGGACACGTATACGCTTTTCCCAGAGCTGAGCACGGTCGAGCCGGCCCTTACGCAGCGGGACTATCGCTGGTATGACAATATCGACGCGCTAACCCCGACCACTGCGCTTGCGGCCGAGAACACGTCTTCAACCGGAGCGACGCCCGGCGCGGTGTTCCGGATTCGCATGAACGTGGAGGCATCTGGGGTAGAACTTCCCGCGGGCGCTCAGTCCTTTAAGCTCCAGTTCGCCGTCACCACTACCGGACCGTGGACGGACGTGGGCGGCGCTGCGTCGACGACGATCTGGACCGGGTTCGACAACGGCAGCGTCACCGACGGCGCGACCATAACTACGCTCCTATCTTCATCGGACGTGGCAGAGTCATACGAGGAGGAGAACCCGTCGGCGCTGAACCCGAACGCCCTCTCGGCAACTACAACTGACAGAGGCGAGTGGGACTGGGTGGTGCGTGACCGGCTGGCGCCCTCAGGTACCTTCTATTTCCGAATGGTGAAGGGAGACGGGTCTGCACTGGCGGGCTACACGAACTACCCTGAGATCGCTGCGGTAGGCCCTAGCTTTACCCAGGAAGACTACCGCTGGTACGAGAATATAGACTCCCTAACGCCGACGACGACCCTGGCGGCGACCAACGTTGACTTCACGGCCACGGAGCACGTCGCGGCCTACCGCCTTCGCATGAATGTGGAGGTGGCCGACGCCAACATAGCCTCGGGCGCCCAGGCCTTCAAGCTCCAGTACGCCACCAGCTCCACCGGGCCTTGGGCCGATGTGGAAGCGCTCGGCTCGACCTCGACCTGGCGAGGGTACGACAACCCCAGCGCGGCCGATGGCGCCACAGCGCCGGGCCTTTTGCTTGGCAGCTCCGCGGTCGCAGGTAGCTATGAAGAGGTCAATCCTTCCGCGACCAACCCTAACGCCGCGACGGTCGGCCAGCGCGTAGAGTGGGACTGGGTCGTCCAGCCTAACACCACGGCGGATAACACTACCTACTTCTTCCGAATGGTCCGCAGCAGCGGAGCGGTGCTCAGGACCTATACACGCTACCCGAAGCTGACGACGCCGCCCGCCCTGGTCCTCACCCAGCAGGACTACCGGTGGTACGACAACACCGCCGGTCTGACGCCGACAACCCCTCTGGCCGCTGAGAATACATTGTACCCGGGGGCGGTCCCCCAGGACGTTTTCCGCCTCCGCATGAACGTCCGCGTGAACGGCGCTGGTCTCGCCAACGTGGCCCGCGCTTTCAAGCTGCAGTTCGCAACCACGACCACGGGTCCCTGGACCGATCTCGGAGACATCGGCAGCATAGAGCTTTGGCGAGGGCTCGACAACGTTGGGATCGCCGACGGCGCTACGCTGCCGACCTTCTTGCTGGCGAGCTCCACGGTGGCCCAGAGCTACGAAGAGGAGAACCCGTCCGCGTCGAACCCAAGGTCGATCAGCTTGACCGGTCTGGGAGAGTGGGACTGGGTGATCGAGCACAACGTGGCGCCGTCCGGCACCTTCTATTTCAGGATGGTGCGGGACGACGGCACGCCCCTGGACAGCTACACAAACTACCCTGAGATAACCGCGGCCGCCCCGGCACTGGACCAGCAGGACTATCGATGGTACCTGAACACGGACAGTCTAACTCCTACTGCTCCGCTAGCCGCGACCAACACGAGCTACGTCTCGGATACGGAGGGGCTGGTATATCGGCTTCGTATGAACGCCGAGGTATCCACGGTCGCCCTGCCGGCATCGGGACTGCAGTTCAAGCTTCAGTACGCGACGAGCACCGGGGGCCCATGGACCGACGTGGGGGCGGCGACCTCGAGCGCCACCTGGAGGGGCTTCGACAACCCCAGCGTGGCCGATGGCGCGACGATAGCGACCTTGCTGCCCGCCTCCGACGTGGGCGAAAGCTACGAGGAGCAGAACCCTTCGGTACTCAACCCCAACACCGTTGCCGTCGGCCAGCAAGGTGAGTGGGATTGGGCACTCGAGCCCGACGGCGCGGCCACGAGCACCTCGTACTTCTTCCGAATGGTGCTCATCAGCGGCACGCCTCTCGGTACATATACGCGGTATCCTGAGCTTGTCACCGCCGCCGCTCTTGTGCTCACGCAGAATGACTATCGTTGGTACGAGAGCAACAACAATTTGACCCCGTCGACCACGCTTGAAAACGAGAACACGGCCCACGCCGGCGTGACACCTCAGGAGGTATTGCGAATTCGCATGAATGTCACCCTGGCCTCAGCCAATCTAGCGGCAGGTGCGGAGAGCTTCAAGCTCCAGTATGCGACCAGCACGCTGGGGCCATGGCGGGACGCCGGCGCAATCGGCTCATCCGAGGTCTGGCGTGGTTTTGACGAATCAGGCTCCACGCCTGACGGTGCCGCGCTACCTAGCACTTTGCTGACAACATCCGATGTTGCTCAATCCTACGAGGAGCAGAACCCGTCCATAGGCAACCCTAATGTGATCAACATTGGCCAAGAAGCTGAGTGGGACTGGGTGGTCCAGAACAACACGGCGCCGACCGCGACGTTCTTCTTCCGCATGGTGAGGTCCGATGGGACTGCCTTCAGCTCCTACTCGAACTACCCCGAGGTAACTACGGCCGGTCCTGCGTTTATCCAGCGAGACTATCGTTGGTTCTCGAACGTCGACAACCAGAAGCCTACCTCCCCGTTGGCTGCTGAAAACACGCCGTATGTCGATGCTTCGCCACTCACGGTGTTTCGTCTCCGTGTCAACATCGAAGTTCAGACGACCACGCTTCCCGTCGATGCCCAGGTCTTCAAGCTTCAGTTTGCCAGCACGACTACCGGACCGTGGACCGATCACGGGGATATTGGGAGCCTCACAGTGTGGAGGGCGTTCGATAACCCCGGCGTTGCAGATGGGCAGACGCTCAACAATCAGCAACTTGGCACGACCGACAAACGTGAGAGCTATGTAGAGGAGAATCCCTCCCCAACCAACCCAAGGACCATTGGAGTGGGCGAGCGCGGCGAGTGGGACTGGGTGATCCAGGCCAACCATGCCCTGACTGAGACCACATTCTATTGGCGAGTCGTCAAGTCAGATGGAACTCCTCTCGATAGCTACGCAATCTATCCGGCGCTTACTACGCTACCACCCATAATCGCCTACGACGACTTCGAATCGGGGGGCCTTTCAGGCGGAGATGGATGGCTCGGAGCGTGGACCACCGTTGGAGACGTTTCGGTGCTTAAACAGGGAGCGCCACAGCAGGGCGTTTACCATCTGCGAATGAGACGCGATGATTCGAATATCGAGCGCTCCGTCGACCTCACCGGCGAGGCGGGGATACGCCTCAAGTTCTGGGCCAAGGCAGATTCGTTCGAGACCGGCGACACTGTCACCCTATCCGTAAGCGACGACGGGGTGACGTTTACCGCCATTCGCACTTGGGTGGATGGGGAGGACGACGACACGTATCGCTTCTACGACATCGACCTGGTCGATCTGACCAACTCGGTCCCACCACTGCCGGCGACGACGCTACCCCCGTTCACGAGCAACTACACGGTCCAGTTCGACTCGGGGATGAACTCTCCGAACGACCACTTCTTTATCGACGACCTCAAGATAGAAGGGGAATAAGCGTCAGAGATGAGACCTAGCTGTCCAGCAGTGCGCGGAAACCATCCGGGCTTCAGCTTGATAGAGCTGATCGCCGCGCTGGCGATCATTGGACTGATACTGGCCCCGGTTGCAGGTATTATCAACCAGTTCATCTTCGTTCCGAGCCAGCTGTCGGCTACCACAGCGCTTTACAGGGAAGCTGGGGCCGCCGTTCGCTGGATCGAGGAGGACGCTCGGCAGGCGGAGACATTCGCGGCGACGACTACCTCTCCCAACTATGGCACGTTCGCCTGGACCGACCGGACGGCGACCACGATCACAACCTACTCGGTGCGGTATTTCTGGTCAGAGGCTGATACTAGCCTTATGAGGGAAGTGACCATCGACGGGGTCCCACAGACCAATCTGGTTAGCGCCAACATTGAGAACTACGAGGACGTTTCTATGCAGGAAAGCGGACTCGTCGTCAGTGGCTCGGTGACCACCACCGCAAGCTCGCTTCAGGATACGGCAACGCAAAACGTTCCCGTCAGGGCGCACATGAGGCCGCTCTCTCCCAGCCCCCAGCCCACGCCGCCGCCGTTCCGGCTGGCCTGGGACGACTTCGAGAGTGGCGACCTCACGGGCGGGACCGGCTGGGAAGGGGCGTGGTCGGTCTCCGGCACTGCCAGTGTAATCACCGACTCCGAATCGTTCGAGGGCGCTTCGTATCTCAGGCTCCAGAACAGCGGCGCCGAGGCCGACCGGTCCACGGACCTCACCGGGCAGACGAGCACGAGAGTGCAGTTCTGGGCCAAGACCGGCGGCTTCGAGCCGGCCGACACGGCTCGATTCAAGGTCAGCGCCGACGGCGCGGCTTTCACAGTGCTTAAGACGTTTACAGACGCGGACGTGGGCGCCCCGGGGAATAACTTCTACTTGTTCTGGGATTTCGCCCTGCCGACTACGGCCACGACCACCGAGTTCTTCATAGCGTTCGACTCCGGCATGGACGATGCTGGCGACACGCTCTTCGTCGACGACTTGAAGGTAGTCAAGACATGGCATTAGGGCACAAGCCTCAAGGCGAGCCATGATGCGAAGCAGGTTGCGCAACCAGGTCGGACAGGCCCAGGCCGGCGTCGTGCTGCCCATGGTCCTGGTCGCCATAGCCATTGGGACAGTGGTCATATCCGCCGTCCTTGGCTACGTGGGGGCTGCCGCCAAGGCTGGCGGGCAGGACATCGACGCCTTGCTCGGGCTATATGCCGCTCAGGCCGGTGTAACGAACGTAGTGACGGACCTGATCGATGGCAAGGATGCCCTGTCGGTTGGATATGGGATACCGACGTCGACAGTCAACGATTTCGACGTAGCGATTGTCGTTAGCGCCCCGGCGACAGGCACGCAGCCGGCACCTCTACACCAATACATAGACCCTGGGGCCGAGTTCGGGCTCCGCTCACTGTCCAGCCAGACTGCTCACTACTTCCGCGTCGACAACGTTCGGGCCGGCGGCGATCTTCGTGTGAACTGGAGCTTCACCCCCAACCGGCAACGTTGGAGGATCAGGCTCTATGAGGGCACAGGTCCACCGGGAGCGCCGGCCCCTGTCACGATCGCAGCAGACAACTTCGAGAGCAGCACATTCAGCGGAGGCACCGGGAGCTGGGCCTTCGATTGGTCTCCAACGGGAAACGCCACGACGACGGCGACCGGCGGGCCGTTCGAAGGCACGTTTCATCTGCGACTGACCGGCAGCGATGAGATCAGACGCGCGGCCAGCTCTACATTACCGAACCAAAGGATCCAGTTTTGGGCGAAGGCCGAGAGCTTCGAGGCGGGCGAGACAGCGACGATGTCCGTCAGTACCAATGGGATCGACTTCACTACCGTCCGCACGTGGGTCCAGGCGGAGGCAGACGGCGTTTACCGCTTCGAGGACATAGACGTAGCGTCGTTCGGCACGAGCACCGAATTCTGGATCTTGTTTCAGGCGAACACGTCGGGTGTCGGTGACCTCTTCTTCGTGGACGACCTGAAAATAATCAGTCAGGCGCTATCGTCTCCCATAGCGGAGCACAGCGATACGAAGGGCCCGGGCGCGCTGCTGGTCGACGGGAGCGTCATTACCGGCGGGGCCTATACAATCGAGTTCTACAACAACTCAGGAACCGACCTGGTATCAGGTACGTTCAGCGCGTCTGGCAGTGGAGCGGAGACGTGGGTTTTCACCCAGGCCCACAGGGACTACGTCATATACGCGACCGCTGCAAGCAGCACCGGCACCACGTTTGTCAGACAGATACCCGGACCTACCGAACCAAGGACGGGGCAGAAAACCTACATATACACGTGGAAGCCGTACGCGAATGAATAGGGGATTGGGCAGGCGGCGGTCGATTTATCTGAGCGCCCATACCCTTCCTCGGCTCGCTGGACGAACGGGCTCAGGTGGGGCGCCGCAGGCCGTCCGAGAGGTGTGGCCCCCTCGCTCTAACTCCCTCCCGCAAGGGGAGGGAGGACGGGATGTGAACTTGCCGGACGTTGCTGGTTAGACCGAAAAAGCTGGGTGCCAGGAACCTGTTTAGGCTTCCAGCTTCCCCTTAAGGTTTTCGAAGGCGCGCCTCATCATCGGCTTACCGATCATCATGGGCGCGATGGTGGCGGCAAGCAGCCAGGTACCGAAGGGCCACTGGCCTACTGCCGTGCGCTCCATGAGGGTGCCGTCGCCATCGGCGGTGAATGTGAACGTATGGTCGTGCTTGCTCGTCGAGTCCTCGACGTGGAACGCGAACTTGTTGGGCGCGTCGTACTCCGTGATGGTTTGACCGCCCTCGACCGTGCCTCCCCTGAACTCAGCGGTCGACTTGTACTTCTTGCCGACAGCGATCTCGCTATCATCCTCAGGCGTAATCTCGAGGGGATTGTCAGCCCACTCGCCGTGCTTGGACAGATCGGACACATACGCGAATACGTCTTCGGGTTTGGCGTTGATGACCACACTGTACTTGCCCTTGGTCCCAGGCATTGCTGTTCCTCCTCGTTGGGGTGTCGGGGATGGTAGCTACGAGGGCCCAGTTAGTCAATAGCCCAAGGGCGGACACAGAGCGCGGGGAGAGGTCGCGTTGACCCCGGAGCTCTCATTAGACTCAGATCTCAGGCGGGTTTGGGGTCCTTTGGCAGCTCGAATACGAACCGGCTGCCGACTCCCGGCTCGCTCTCCGCGTGTATCGATCCGCCGTGTGCCTCGACGAGCTGCTTGGCTATGGTCAAACCGAGACCGGCGCCGCCGGTGGCGCGGGCCCGAGACGGGTCGACCCGATAGAACCTCTCGAATACGTAGGGCAGGAGCTCAGGGGATATGCCCTCTCCCGTATCGGCGATGGCCACCGCCGGTCCCGCACTTGTATCTTCGGCACTGACGGAGACTGTAATCCGGCCGCCGGAGAGTGTATAGGTGATGGCGTTCTCCAGCAGGTTACCTATGACTTGCTCTATTCGCATCCGGTCCAGACTCACCAGAAATTGCTCCCCGACGAGCTCAAAGTCCAGGGCTACTCCCTGAGCCTCGGCCCTGGGCCTGAAGGCCTCGGTAGCCGCTCGCACCACCTCGTCCAGAGATTCGAGTTCGCGACTTAGACGAAAGTCCTCGGCTTCGGCATCGGAAAGCAACTGCAGGTCGTCGATTAGCCTGGAGAGGGACTGGACTTGCTGGTGGATGGTCTCGAGGGTGGTGTGATCGGGTTGAAGGAGACCGTCTCGGATGGCCTCGGTATACCCCTGAATGTTGGACAATGGCGTCCTGAGCTCGTGCGCGACGTCGGCGACCATATTGCGTCGCTGTCGCTCAGCGTCCTGCAGGCCGTCCGCCATCGAGTTGAAAGTGCGCCCTAGCTCTCCCATCTCGTCGCGGCCACCGGCCTCGACTCTTTGGGACAGATCGCCGTGGCCTAGTTCCCGCGCCGCCGACGTCAGTCCGCGGACCGAGCGCAGGAATCTGCGGGAGACGAGGGAAACCAGCAACAGACCGCTTGTCCCGGCCGCTAGTCCGGCCCAGACGAGGGAGCGGTTGATCGCCTCCGCGAACTCGATTAGCTGAGGGTCGCCGAACTCTAATGGGGCCTGCGGTGGCGCCGGTCCGCCGCGGCCGCGGAATCGCCTTGGAATTCCAGGTCTCGCGCGGGTCGGCGAGACCCAGACGGAGCCAACAGCGCGGTCAGCGACGGTAACGGGCAAGAACCGGTGGTCAGACGGCGCGACTTCGGGAAGCCTATCCTGCAAGGCCCGTGTGTCGCCCAAGACCACCGAGCCCGAGTCGTCTCTTACGATGATCTCCCGGTCCGACAGGAACGCGGCGCGCTCGATCAGCGCCTGTACGCCGGACCAGCCACCATTGGCTATGTAGAACTGCGCTAGGGTCCGGCGGACGCGACTACTCCGGGCCAGGTCGAAGCGGCGCTCTATCTTCTCGACCTCACGCTGGGCGGTGTACCCGATGTAGGCGTTGAGGCTGCCCACGGCCAGTGCCAGGATTATCGCGAACCCGACGATCAGGCGAAACTGAAGGCTAAAGAACCAGTTAGGCATCGCCGAATCTGTAGCCTACTCCGTACACCGTGTGAAGGTACCGTGGCTTCTTGGGTTCAGGCTCCAGCTTCCGTCTGACGTTGGTGACGTGGGCGTCCACCGTCCTGTCGAACCCATCGAAATCGTAGCCGAACACGCGGTCGATGATCTGCTCGCGGGTAAAGGTCCTTCCCGTCTCTCTCATTAGCATGACGAGCAGTCGGAACTCCGTTGGCGTTAGGTTGAGCTTCCTCGAGCCTGACTGGACGACTCGAGTATTCAAGTCGACCGTGACGTCCTTATGCTCGAGCCGCGAAGGCCCGGTCTCGTGTCCGTCTCGCGCCGTGCGCCGCAGAACGGCCCGAACGCGCGCCGCAAGCTCCCTCGGGCTGAACGGCTTGGTGACGTAGTCGTCGGCCCCGATATCCAAGCCCGCCAATCGGTCTTGCTCGTCAACGCGCGCCGTAATCATCACGATCGGCACGTCAGACTCTTCCCTTAGGACGCGGCATATCTCCATCCCGTCAAGTCGGGGGAGCATCAGGTCGAGGACGATCAGGTCCGGGCGGACCTCCCTGGCGAGACGTAACCCTTCCAGGCCGTCCCTGGCGGACAGCACCTTGTGGCCGTCGCGGCCCAGGTAAAGGGCCACAAGCTTCACCGTGTTCGGATCGTCTTCGATTATGAGAACGTGACTGGCCATTTCCGTCCACTCTGAGGCGGAGGGCTGATCGACGGGGAGATCCCGCGCCCCCTACCCCCGTCAAGTACAAGGTAGCTGAAGAATGTTAAGGAAATGTTAAGGTCGGATGCAAGCTACGTGTCCGCCCTTTCGTGGGATAAGACGCCTTTGTGGCAACTGGTGTCGATCTGAGTCCTTCGAGGCGCTCTCAGGTAGCTGATTTATGCCAATCAGTCTTGCTGGATACGGACGTGGGCGCGGCAAGCGGCGCGCCTACGACGTTTGGGAATAGTTACTTTCCCGACGTTCCGTCCCGATGCCACATCGGGACGGAAGCTGCTGAGGACGAATGAGGATGACTTCGGGGAGCGTAGTATGAGCGAGACCAAGACTGAGGCGTTCGTGGTGAGGCTGTTGGACCATCCTTGACAGCCGCCTGCTCCGCTGTGAAAAGGGGCGGCGAGAACTCGAGAGCGGCTTGATCGAGGACCGAATCAAGCCGCTCTCTTCCGGCGCGTGGCTAGCTGTCGTTGCCGTCTACGAAGCGTCTCTGAATATCAGGAGTTGAGCACGTCCGGGGGCAAGGGGGCTGCCACCGAAGAGGGGCTGAAGCCGCGCGGGCCGTGGAATCCGCGCCCGCCACGGAACTTGCCCCGATGGAACCCGATACCGCCTAGGCCGCGTAGTCGGGACCCCTGAGCCAGGAACTCGGGCCGTGACTCAAACCACTGGAGGTACTCGTCGGCCTGCTCTTGGGTTAGCTTGCCCTTCTCCACCAGCATGGCCAGCTTGCGCTGCAACCTCTCGCTGTGGATCTCCTGCCGGACCTCGGAGATCGCCGTTTTCACAACCTCCTCGCCCAGGCCAAGTTTCGACGCCAGTCGGGCCGCAAAGCCCTGCCCCGTGGCCTCGGGTTCCGGCGCCGTTCCGCCTTCGGTCGGCGTCTCCTGCGCCAGTACGGCCCCGCCCGCCACGCCCAGGGCGAACATTGCCGACAAGAGTGAAACGATGAACCAACGCCTTTTCATTACTCGCTCCTTTCGCTATTTGGTGTCTATCACCATACCCAACGAGTGTTAAGGAATTTTGAATGCCCCCGGGATTCTTGCTGTCCGCCGGGGACCGGCCTGCCGGTCGTTCGAGCGTGCTACTATACACGCCGAAATAGACCAGTAGGTTCTCAACGTGGTCAACGCCTTCCGACCTCGATGTTTCCCGCGCCGCACTGCTCATGTCTGAGTTGGTCCTAGGTTTCGCTCTGATCGCCGTCGTCCTGACGGTGACCGCGCTGGCCTCAGGGATTGTGGAGCGTTCGCCACTCTCGTTCCCTTTCGCCTTCATCGCGCTTGGGCTGGCTCTCGGACAGTCCGGGCTCGGCGTGGTCGAGCTCGGTGCAAGGGACCAGGTCCTGGAGATCGTGGCCACATTCACCCTGAGCCTGGTGCTATTTCTCGACGCCGTGAAGCTGCAGCTTAGCGAGCTGGGCCGGCGCTGGACAGTACCGGCCCTGGTTCTGGGGCCCGGCACTGCGCTGATCATAGCTCTCGGCGCGGTGCCAATCGCGCTCCTGTTCGGCTTTCCGTGGGTCTTGGCCTTCATTGGCGGGGCCGTTCTCGCGTCTACCGATCCGGTTGTGCTCCGCGAGCTGGTCAGGGACGTCCGGGTCCCGCGGTCGGTGCGCCAGGCGCTGCAGTTCGAGGCCGGACTGAACGACATCGTCGTTCTCCCCGTGGTCCTGGTGCTGATAGCCGTTGCCAACAGGGAGGTGGACAGGGCGGGAGAGTGGGCTGTGTTCCTGGCGAAGCTGGTCATTCTTGGACCTGCCATAGGGCTGGTCATTGGCGGCCTCGGCGGTTGGCTAATGACCAGGGCGGACGCCAAGTTCGGCATCAGGCGGGAGCACCAGGCCCTGTACGGAATCGGGATGGTGCTTGGCGCCTATTCGGCCGCCGCCGCAATGGGAGGCGATGGGTTTCTGGGGGCGTTCTTCGCCGGGCTGGCCGTCGTCTTGCTCAACCAGCAGCTCTGCGACTGCTTCCTCGAGTACGGCGAGGTGACGGCCGAGATGTCGATGCTCCTCGCGTTCGTTCTGTTTGGCGTCGTCATCTCCGGAATCCTGGGGTCGGTTGACATCTGGCGGGGTCTTGGACTGGCTGCCCTGGTGCTCCTGGTTATTCGGCCGTCGGTCCTAGGGCTAGTGCTTCTCAGGGCGAGGATCAGCTGGGAGGCCCGTGCTTTCATATCGTGGTTTGGGCCGCGCGGCCTCAACTCGTTACTACTGACGTTGTTGGTGGTCCGGGCCGATGTGGTGGAGGCTGATGGGCTACTCGGGGCCGTCGCGGTGGTCGTGCTAGCCTCCGTGACAGTCCATGGTGCCACCGCGACGCCAATCAGCGCATGGTACGGCAGGCGCACCGAGTCCGGAGAGACGCTGGCCGAAGAGCGCGAGGGTACCGCCGCGGGGCTTTTCGAGCACGAGGAACAGGGGGCGCGGCGGATCTCGCCCAAAGAGCTAAACGAGCTTATGAAGGGGCCAGACCCGCCGGTGGTGCTGGACGTTCGCTCCCGCGCGAGGTATCGCGCAGACGACGGGCGGATTCCCGGCAGCCTGCGCGTCCTCCCGGACAGGGTGGTGGAGTGGGCGCAGGAGGCGCGCGGCGACGCTCTTTTGGTCGCCTACTGAACGTGAGCTGACGAAGCGACTAGCGCCCGTGTGGTGCAGCAGCTAAGCGAGATGGGGATCGAGGCAGCGGCCCTGGAGGGCGGCTTCGACGCCTGGCGCGCTCTGTACCCGGTGGAACCGGCTTCGGCGCCGCAGTAGCGAAACCGTCACTTAGATCCTCTCGCGGAGGCGGGAGCGGAGGGCAGAAGCTCCGAACGGTGTCGCGAGACCAGATCTCTCGCGATGTGAAGGGCCCGCTTCACGTTGGTGCCCATGTACCTCGTGAGCACGTCGGCCGCCATATCGTGCCGGCCGGCGTTGAGCATGCCACGTGCCTCCGTGGAGACGGCGTATGCGCTGTCCAGCAGTTCGTCCTGGAAGCCGGACCATGTTGCCCGCACGTCGGAGACCATCGCACCGTCGAAGCCCGTCTCCATTCGGGCCAGCTTATCCAGCTCTCTGAACAGCCACCACTGGGCGTCATCGCTCGGGTCCTCACCCCCTACCGCCAGTACGTGGGGGACCGTGCCCTCGGAGAACATCGGTAGGAAGACGCCCAGGCACGGCGAGTAGAAGCAGGTCCAGTAGACGGGCAATCTGGAGCCGTCGGAACACAGGTCCGCTATCAGGCTCGCGGTGGTATTGGTCGTGACGCCATACCCGTAGTGCATGCAGATTGATCGAGGGCCGGTGATGACGTCCACGAAGGGGCTGTCCTCTTTGTCGTCCTCGTAGTAGTGGTCGCGGAGCAGCGCCACCATCGTCCAGACGTCGACTTTCCCCTTCTCCGCGGCGAGCACGGCGCACGAGCGCGCGCGACGCTGCGGACTTCGGCCCTCGAGGCTGCGGCCCAGGTTCTGATAGGCCTGCGCAAAGTCGAATCGCTGGCCATCCGCTTCCCACCAGCCACGCTCCACGGCGAGTTGCTCTACCAGGGGTGACCGTCTTTCCCAATCGGTCCCGATCGAGTGGACGTTGCTGATTCCCAAGGTGGACTCGACGCGCTTGACTACCCACTCGTGGCCAACGGTCTCGATGGCGTAGGCCTCTCGCGGGTCGGCGACGATGTAGCTGTTGTCGTACGTACGCACGCCCGCTTCGTTCTCGAATGGCCCCTGTCCGTAGTGGGTTATCAGGGAAGTCATCACATCCACGGCTTCGGCGGCTGTGCCGCCACGCTCGAGGCCGAGCCGGACAATCTCCATCCCGACGAGCTTGGGCTCCCGAGACATGGGAAGCTTCGAGGGCAGCGCCTCGTTTCCAATCACGACCTGGTGCTCGTTGAAGCCGTGCTCGTAACCCCAGCACCAGTAGGGCTGGGAGCCCACGTGCCCGTGGGTGAGGCCGACCTGCGGCAGCTCGAGGAACTGGCACTGAACGGTAGCGCCTTTCGAGTGTTGGGCTCGCTCTCGCTGGACCAGCGGCTGGCACTCCTCCTTAGGCCGGTCGCTGTTCTTGGCGAAGAGCGTCTGGCCCGCTCTGGTGGAGTCGGGTAGCGCTACCATCGTGTCGCAGCTTACAGGCATCTCGTCTCTCCCAGCGCTCTTGCGTTCTGCACCGCGCTGTTTGTGAAGGCGCCACGAATCTCGAGTCGCCTGACGGTCTGGAGCAGTGTCAGCTGTGCGGTACCGCGTCAGCCTAGCTATGGCAGCGGCACCCTCAGGACGCTGTTGTTCTTGTAGTCGGCGAGAAAGATGTCGCCTGCAGCATTGATCGCGATGGAAGCGACCTCTCCCAAACCCGTGGTGATAACCGGGACTTTCCCGGTGCTAATCGTGCTCACCGTCTCACCTGTTGCGACGGTGGTGATGATCCCCGTCGAAGTGTCGATCTTGCGGACCCGTATTGAGCCGTCGGCGATGAACAGGTTTCCGCTCGGGCCTACGGCAACGCTCGTAGGCGCGGTGAGTTTGGCGGCGCTGGCGGGGCCGCCATCGCCCGAGTATCCTGCGCCGGTGGCAGCCAGGGTCGCCTGGTCGTAGGAGAACCTCGCTCTGTAGAACTCTCCCGGGCGCGAATGGTGCTTGCCGACCCCAGCGAGAGTAGTCATGACGCCGGTCCCGCTGTCTACTTTCCGAACGCGGTGGTTGTCACGGTCGGCTATGTAGATGTTGCCCTGATCGTCTAGCGCCAACCCGACCGGCTCGGCGAGAGCAACCTTGGTCGCCGTGTTCCCATCGCCATCTACGCCCCTGTCTCCGGTGCCTGCGATGGTATCTATGATGCCGGTGGCGGAGTTTACCTTCCTGATGCGGTTGTCGGTGGCGATGTACAGGTTTCCTTCGCTGTCGATCGCCACATCGTCGGGCAGCTTGACCATGGCCTCGGTTGCGGCGCTGCCATCGCCGAAGATTTTCTCCCGCGGGTTTCCGATTCCACCTCCCGCAGCAGTCGTAATGATCCCCGTCTGTGCGTCCACTCTGCGGATACGGCCGCTGCCGTTCTCAGCGTAGAATAGGTTATCAGCACTATCCACCGCCAACCCCCTCGGATCACGCATCGCCGCCTCGGTAGCCGGACCGCCGTCGCCGCTTGTCCGGTTCTTGCCGGTCCCAGCGAGGGTTGTCATGATTCCCGTCTCGACATCAACCCTCAGGATGCGGTGGTCGGCGGAGATAAAGAGGTTGCCTTGATTGTCCAGCGTAACCCCGGTAGGGGCAAAAAACCCGGCTTTGGTCGCAGGGCCGCCGTCCCCGCTGAACTGGGGATCGCCTGAGCCGGCGTACGTGGTGATCTCCCTCAGCGCGGGCCCGCCGGCTTCGGCGGCTCCAGCAGGCGCGGGCTGGGCGGCAGGCGCGCCGCTCTCCTCGGCAGGCGCCGCTTCCTCCGCGGAGCCGCAGGCTGCGAGGAGCGCCGCCGCTATTAACGAGAGGACCCAGAAGGCGAAGACGTGCTTCGGCGTAAACGGCGTGTATTCGGCGGTCTTCGTGCGTCCATGTGTCATCATCCTGCCCCCTGAGAGCATTCCATGGTCAAGGTAGCATTCGTCAAGTGGTGCGTCAACGCGTGTTGCAGAACCGACTGGGCTGGTCTGGTCCGTGGTGATGAGGCTGGCCGGGGTGGCCCGTCGAGACGGCCCTTGGCAACCCCAGGTGGGCCACGGTCGGCTGCGAAATGTACGAAAACCGTATGAGTACCGCCAGACGCGACGAAGAACGTGCATACCCCTGCGGAAACCACAGTTGAGGCACAGCCGGAGGCGGCGTTATCGTCAGAGGCGAGACGATTGTCGCAGGCGGGCGTGGAGGTGGTATGTAAGGCGCTCGTGACCTATAGGAAGGTCTGTTATGCCGCGGAGCAGGGCTTGACAAGACGACATTCGTAGCATATGCTTGAGATCGCAGACCGGTGCAGCTTAGACACTGCGCCAATATAGAGACAGCCGCGACGGACCAGGAAGATGATCGCTTTAGGCTTATTCGGACAAGAGAGTAGTGCAAAATCGGCCATGGCCGCGCATGTCTTGAGTGCGCCGGAACCCGCCGATGGCCAGCGTATACATACACTCCTCACCGTGGGAGAGTACGCCAGGGTATAGCGACTAACACATAGAGTCTCTTTCAAGAGCCCTGGCGCTAGCAGCCCAGGGCTCTTTTGTTTGTGAGGACAATGTTGCCGGCGGAAGGGAGTCCTAGGAGAGGTAGGGATGGTGGAGGAGGGGACACAACATCGAGGCAGTCTCACCGGCATGGCCCCGGATAGGCCGGGGCGGCCCGGCGGGGGAGCGCGCTTCCCCCGCCGGGTCCAAAGGCAGTCGGCCCTGGGGCCAGGCACCCGCCCGCGTACCGGACGGTCAGGCAGGCGCTTGGGGGCGGGCAAGAAAGGGTAACAGTACAACGGAGGTCCTTACATAGAGTGGCATCGGGGTGTGGCCTAGCGGCATGGCACCTGGTTTGGGACCAGGGGATCGGGAGTTCGAATCTCTCCACCCCGACCAACACCTTAACAACTTAATAGCTGATATTCGATACACGGGTGTAGCTCAATGGTATCCCGACACATCGGGACAAACCACGTTAGCGGGGGTTCGAGTCCTTCCACCCGTGCCGTGCCCCCGTAGCTCAGAGGACAGAGCACCTGGCTTCGAACCAGGTTGTCGCGGGTTCGACTCCTGCCGGGGGTCCCAGTCTCACCATTTGCCTCCGTAGCTCAGCGGCAGAGCTGAGGCCTTTTAAGCCTATGCGCGCAGGTTCGAGTCCTGCCGGGGGCACCACGCCCCGGTTTCCGCCGGGGCACCACGCACCAGGGTAGCTCAGTCGGTAGAGTCCCGACAGGGTCGGGATTAAGCGGGTGTGCGTAGGTTCGAGTCCTGCCCCTTGTGCCAAGAAACGGCGTAGTAGCATAGCGGCAAATGCGCCCGCTTGTCGAGCGGATGATCGTGGGTTCGAGTCCCATCTACGCCGCCAAACGGAAAGGTGGCCGAGCGGTTTAAGGCACCCGGTTGCTAGCCGGGCGGTCCACAGGGCCCGTGGGTTCGAATCCCACCCTTTCCGCCAAATTCCGAGGTAGCTCAGCAGTAGAGCGGCTGTGTGAAACGCAGCGCGTCGCTGGTGCGACTCCAGCCCTCGAGACCAATGCGGGGCGGCGTAGTAGCAACGCGGCGGTCTCATGAGCCGTCGATACAGGTTCGGCTCCGGTACCCGCAACCACGCTGCCGGGTCGTCTAATCGGCAGGACGCCTGGCCCTGAACCAGGGGATGGGAGTTCGAGTCTCTCCCCGGCAGCCATTAAAGGGATACACGCGGAAAGTGTCCGGTTCGTCGAGGAAGCCCCGATTCCGAATCGGGGTAGGCCCCAGAGGGCTCGGGGGTTCGATTCCTCAACTTTCCGCCACACAGGGGATTCGTCCAGCGGTAGGACAGCAGCCTTTGAAGCTGACAAGCGGGGTTCAAGTCCCTGGTCCCCTGCCACGGTCCCTCCCACCAGTGGGGTCATCGTCTAACGGTCAGGATGGGGCGCTTTCAACGCCTAGATGTGGGTTCGATTCCCGCTGGCCCTGCCAACACGCCGGTGCAGCTCAGATGGCGGAGCGTCTGTCTTGTAAACAGAGGGAGAGGGTTCGATTCCTTCCACCGGCTCCAGATTCTAACCGTGGGCCCGTAGCTCAACAGGAGAGTGCCTCCCTCGCAAGGAGAGGGCTGTGGGTGCGACTCCCACCGGGTCCACCAACTGTGGTGGTCGTGGTGTAACGGCAGCACGTCAGTGTGTGGCCCTGAAAGTAAGGGTTCGACCCCCTTCGATCACCCCAAAAAGTCGACGTCTATGGGCCAGTGGCGCAACTGGCAGACGCATCCGTCTCAAAAGCGGAAGAGTGTAGGTTCGAGTCCTACCTGGCCCACCAAACTGGACAAAATCAAGAACCTTTGTAATTAGGTTTAAGTTAGTCCTGTAGGTTGTTCGGATCTGGCTGAAGCAGACTAGAGGGATTGAATTCGGCGTCGAATGTGGCAGAATGGGCAGGAGAGGGCACACATTGGATCAGGTAATCCGGCCGTGGTGTACTGTAGACAGTAACCCTTGCTGGGGCCACCAAGGCAAAGGCATCCGGGGTCAGGTAACCCAGAGCACCGTGGGGCAGTTTCCACTCCGCTGACAGGAATCCCAATAGATCTGTCTGCTACACTGTCAGTTGGCCAAGTGTTCCGAAAATCTCCTGTGAGATTTCATACAATTGTTGGAATCCATTATGCCTATCGGCCCCCGAAGAGAGCCATGACAGAGGATCAGTACCGGGAAATGTTTGAGACCATGGGGATAGAGGCCAGGGAACTCCGCCATGTACTACGCTATGGGGGCCTGCCTAGGCGAGTGTACTTCAATCGCAATAAGGATGTCGGCATCTACTTCTCAGCCCATGGGGATGATGAGGCGTGGTATCCGAGCAACCTGTGGGAGAAGATAGACCCCTACCGAGTCCAAAAGGCGGACCACAAGCGGCTGAATGTTGTTCCTAGGCCTCGAATGGCAACCGGGGCGTTTCGGAACCTCGTTTTGAATTGGGAAAAGCACGAAGGACAATAAACCCCCATCTACCACTCATACGTGCGTTAAGGGGAACATCGCCGAAATTATATGCCGGAACTAATACCATGTAGAGTGTGTAAGAAGGAGATGGCGTCATCCGCCAAGCAGTGTCCGCATTGTGGAGACCCTAATCCCAATCACAAGGAGCCTCTCGACCATTGGGGTTGTTTAGGAGCTGTTGTAGTAGTAGTGGTGTCTATCATCATACTGTTATTCTTAGGGAACCCTTTTGGATAAAAAAGCTTTGGTTCCCTATTAGGTATGTGGACAGTGTCATCGCCACGTGACTGAAGGTGGCATCGCGAGTCTGGAGAGGATCAATCTTGTTGAAAGAGCGGGCAAGCCTTGACGAAGCGATAGCGAAGGCTTGGTGCGCCTACGACAACGCGGCGGAGTTGTCGGTGCGCGTTAAGCCCGCCGCGCCGATTCTGTTCTTTGGTGACCTCGGTGCGTACAGGGCATCCACACTGCGTGTACTGACTGTGGGGTTGAATCCCTCGCTACAGGAATTCCCGGCGGATAGGCCGTTCTCACGCTTTCCGTTAGACGAGGGTACCGCGGGCCGTGGCCGCGATCACTACCTTTATGCCCTATCGTCCTACTTCCGCACCAACCCTTATCGCGCCTGGTTCAGAGCATTCGAGCCCTTACTTAACGGCGCTGGAGCCAGCTACTACGAAGGCTTCACCTCGACAGCGCTCCATACCGACATCTGCTCACCCGTCGCCACCGATCCGACTTGGAGCAAACTCGGCGATGTCGACCGGTCCACACTTGAAGCCGATGGCGGTCTGCTTTGGCGCATGCTGCTGAAGATACTGGAGCCCCAGGTCGTGGTCCTGTCCGTCGCAAAGCGCCACCTTGAGCGCATAGCGTTTGAGCCGCAAGGCAACGAGTGGACTGCCATCCACACTTTCGATCGGACTGGGGGCGGCGCACCTCGCTCGCGGCCGTACGAGGTCATGGCACGCTGGTACGATGTCGACGGCAAGCCGTCGCTGTTCATCTTCGGTCCAGCCGCTCAGACCCCGTTTGGCCTAATCTCCGATCCCCAGAAGGGCAAGGTAGGGGCCATCCTGCGGGAGGTATGTCGGAATGGACGATAGACGATGTTTCGTTCAGTTCCCGCACCCCGGGCGCGAACATGAACCCGACCGCGACGGCGGAAAGACATGGAACAAAAGCAATCGTAGCCATAGGCGAAAATTCATGCGGTTTCGTGGCGAGTGGATCGAACGGGACGGCGGCAAGCGCACTGGGGACCTGTACGCGTGGGGTGAGTGGGAACCGGAATCAGAGCTCATCCGAGAACTGCATCAGCCGGTCGGGGACTCGCAGTATCCCCGATACCTGTGGCGCCCGTACTATATGCCGAAGAACGATTACCAAGGACTGCACAACACCGACCCATTCATCTTCGGCGAACGCTTTTTGTATTCGAATTGCGGTCAGGGGAGCAAGCCGGGCTTGACGCGTCTGGGCGACGGTTCCATAATCGCCTTCGGGAGCGGCAAGGAAATCATGGGAGAGCGGCGGTGGATGCTTGATACCGTGCTCGTGGTCAAGGACTCAGTCGAATACTGCCCTCCCGAGGCGTCCACGGCACTGGATGAATGGGCACCGGAGGACGCATTCTGGGTTGCTACCGGAGGACTCCTGACCGACAGCGGCCGACTATACCGGGGAGCAACACCCGACGACCCGGTCGACGGGATGTTTAGCTTCTTCCCCGCAATTCCGGCGGGCAGTGATGGGGGCTTCTCACGGCCGCTCATCGACCTTCCGAGCGACTACTTTAACGCGCGGAATTGGCAGGCCCCAAAGGGGCTTTGGCGCGACCGCACCGCCGAGGAACTGCACGGTCTCTGGTACTCCCTGGTATCGCAAGTCCGTGCTAAGGGCCTCGTTCTAGGCACATACGCCGAACCGCCGGAGTGCCGGGCGCGAACGGCCACCGTAATGGTTTAGATACGTAACGAAGTTGTCACCAACCCGAGCCTCTGCGAGAGGTTCACGAAGCGGTTGTCGCGCACCTTCGAAAGGCTGCCCATCCGGTAATTCGACCCTGCGCCTGCCCCATTTGAAGCCAGTGAGCGCCTGCCACCCTCCCGCACCGACCCTGACATGTGAAGGTTGCCGCCGTCGCCTCTCCTTCATTACGCTCAACACATGGCCCTGTCAGACCGACAGTTACTTGACTCCCTCAGCAGGATGCCCTTCATCGACTCGGCGGAACTGGCGCTCATCCTGGGCGAGCCTCACACGACCGTCCACCGCGCACTGACCAGCCTGCTAGCCGACGGCATCGTCGGAAGAGTGAGCCACGGCACCGCCCATCTACGCTCGAGTCAGAGGTACTACCTGACGACCAGGGGCATTAGCGAGGCTTCCGAGGCCCTCGGCTTCGAAATGCCCTCGGCCTTCGTGGGCGCCTACCCTGCGTCCAGGGAGTGGCTGACGCTACTCATACGCAGAATGGACGCGGTGGCCGCCGTCTATCGCCTCGCCGCCTCACTCTCCCCCGGCATCGATGGGCTCCGGTCTCACGTGGAGTTCCACCGCAGGGGCCACTTCGACGCCACCATAGCCCTCCACGACGGCCGCACCCTCGGGGTGGTCCGCCAGGGCCATAGCGGAGTACGAGTACAGCCGACGTCCCGGAACCGTTCTGATCCTGGTGCCCAGCGTATGGGAGGAGAGGCTGACGACGAGGTTCTGCCTGGAACTGAATCTTGAAGACTCCGACGTCGGCGTGGAGTCTCGGAACACACTGGAAAGGCGGGACCTCCACGTCTGGCAGAAGACCGCGGGTCTGTTCAGCGGCTCGTACTATACCCTCGATTTCGTGAGTTCTCAGGGCGGCCCGAGCGGACGACTCTTCACCGAATCGCCGAATCGGAAGCGGGCCTCCATACCCAATCCTGAGCGGATGGTGCAGGCTGCGCCGACCTTCGGGGTCAGCCCTTCGGAGAGGCGGACGCTGGATCTAATCACCGACCACCCGATGATCCCCCGTGAGCACCTGGCCATCTGGCTCGGCGTCTCCGAGGGCCGGGTCAGCCAAATGATGCACAGCCTCGTCGATACATGGAGCCTAGTGGAGCGACGAGGAAAACGCGGAGACACTCGCTACACGCTGTCCGCTGAGGGTATTCGCTACATCACCCACCGAGACCGTGCTCAGCTCCCGACGACACGGGGCATCTGGAGCACAGCGCTCGCGACAGACCATCAGGGCCGGACACGGCACGTGGGACACCGCATCGATACGTGGGCGCGGCAGACGAGGCACGCCGACGGCATCACTTGGTTCCTCTCGAAACTGGAAGCCGAGGCCAGAGCAGTCCCCGACAGCGATCTGCTGTGGTCGGTGCCCACCGCGAGATCCGACCGGGCCTACAACTGGGGTCAGTCGGCCATCGTCCCAGACGCCGTGGGGAAGATGGTCGCAGAGGGCCTTGAAATGCCGTTCTACCTTGAGTACGAGCTACGTGCCCGTCACCCCGAGGGAGTCATCGCACGCCTGAGCCCCTACATGAGCTACTACTGGTCCACCGAGCCAGGCGAAGACCAGCCGCCTTTCCCCACCACTCTCTTCGTCGTGGACACAGAGGAGGTCGAGGCTACCTACGTGCGCACAGCGGCCAGGATCAGCCGGATGTCGCTGCCCGTCCTCGTGTCCTGCCGGCCAGTTCTGTCCACAACAGGGATACTGGGGCGGTCCTGGCATCCACTCTGGGAGCCGGAGTCTCCGCGACTGGCGCTGTCCGAGCTACGCGCCTACCAGTGGGACTCGCTCTACCACCGGATGCGTCAGCGTCCTGTAGGGGGGAATAGATAGGGTCGCTGCGTCCCTATCTGCCCGTTCTGCTGGCTGGGGGCTGCAAAGTTGCTTCGACGGGGTGCTTTTCGAGGTCCGCCGGTGCCGCAAACCGCCCTATCTGCCTCTGTTTTAGCTATGTAACGGACCGAAAGACCCGTTGACCGGTCAGCGCCTGAAAAATGCAAGTGAATGGGAAGCCATGCTAAACTAAATTGCCTCTCCTACGACGACTTGTTTGCACTCTTGCAACCGTTGACGTGTCAGCATGTAGCGAGCAAACAGCTACGGATGGGCCTGTCCGGGGGAGCCGGAGGGTTGATGCGGACAGGATTTGGCGTGTTGGCGACGAATGCGGCCCAGTTTGGCCCATCGATTTTGGCGCGAAACGATGTCGGGGTGCATGACATGATTTTGGGGCATGGGTAGGAGCGGACATCCTGGGCCAGTCAGATAACGCTTTTTGCCACATTCGGAGTGTATTGACCGAAATCTGTTAGCAGTACCTGTAAAGGGCTGGTTCCACCGAAAAATGGATAAAATTGCAAAAGCGGTCACCCCCTGTAGAAAACGGAAATGACTCCTGGGAAGCCAAAGAGCAACGGCGGGCCAGCATCGCGGGCCGACGACAGTCAGCCCGACCTCAAGTGGGTTGTGGAGTGGCTCGTTGAGCGGGAGGGACAGCGCCGGACGGCGGCCCTTCTGGGAGTGAACCGGAAGACAGTGGCGCTGGCCCTGCGCCGGGAGCGACTGACGGGCAGGATGACCCTGGCCGTGCAGCGACTCATGGCCAACCTGGACGACCTCGGATGGGAGAGAACGACGCCACTGGACCGTAGCTGCCGATGCCCCATCGCGCAATCCAAAGCCCATGTTCCAATCACACCCGCGAACGCCACTGCCATTTTGTCCACTTTCGTAGCTGCGACTGTCCAGTAGGGGTGGAACGAGTACCGGAATCAAATTGCTCGCTCCGATTTAGCAGGATGCCCCATTCACCCCGATTTCAGCTACGGAATCGCCCGAACTGCGACTTGGTGTCCCGTGCGATCTCCTGTACACGGGTATGACACCGCCAGCGACTCCTGGAATCTCGCGCCTTCTGAGGGGGGTCTGTGCGCGCGAGCCCTACCCGGTCCGTTGCCGTTGTCCAGGCGCTTGCGCTGGAGTCACTAACTCACTACAATGTATCTGGACATCTACCCTCCGGCTAGGGCAAGCTGAGACGAAGGAGGCACGACATGGCCGTAGACCAGAAGGACAAGTACCGAGAAATGGTGATCCGAGGCAAGTACCAGAGACTGTACACGTACCTGAGCAGTCTTCAGGTGCAGGAGTGGAGGGCCTCCTTTAGGGAGATCGAGGCGGTCATCGGATTCGAGCTGCCTCCGTCCGCACGGCTGCACCGGCCCTGGTGGGGAAATCAGAGAGGCGGCAATGGCCACAGCCACGCCCTTGCCTGGAGCGTCGCCGGCTGGGAGACGGCGGAGGTCGATATGGATGGCGAGATGCTGCTGTTCCGGCGAACGCACCCGAAGCCCATACCCAGGCTCTCTCTCGACGAGGCGTGGCCCGTCCACCCCACCGCGGTGTGGCCGGAAGGTCTGAGCCTCAGACGTGAGGACCTCTACGAGGAGAGGGTTTAGTCCCGCCATGTTCATAGACACCAACGTGCTGGTGAAGTCCCGTGTTCCCAGCGCGCCTGACCACGACGCGGCTCGGGCGAGCCTGGAGCGTGCTTTTCGAGACCCTGAACCGCTAAGGATCAGCCGTCAGGTGATACGAGAGTACCTGGCCGTCGTCACTCGACCGCAGACCTGGCCAGTGGCCATCACCCGTGAGGATGCCCTGGATGACGTGAGCAGGCTGATAGGCAGCTTCGAGATACTCGAGGACGGTCCCGTGGTGACCGAATCGCTCGTGGGGCTGTGTCGAGAGATTCCCGCGGGGGGACGGCAGATCCACGACGCCAACATCGTCGCAACCATGCTGGCGCATGGAGAGCGCAGGCTATTGACGTTCAACGCCGCAGACTTCCGCCGTTACGGTGACCGCATAGAGCTGGTGGACGGGTAGCAGGTTGGATCGGCTATTTGAACATGTAGGAGGAATTCTATGATGAAGACCAACAATCTAACGGCATCGCTTATTGGTTCGGTAGTCGTTGCCGTTTTCATGGCTGCCGCCTGTGGGGGAAGCGACTCAATAGCTCCTTCAAAGTCCGATCCCCCAGCGTTTACAAAGGCTTTTGTGCAGCAGGCCATTGACCGCTACGACGAAGAGGGTAGAGACGCTACCATTGCTTACTACAACACCAAGGAGAGTGTGGACGGCGAGTGGTACATCTTCATCACCGACGAGAGCGATGTCACCATCGCCCACGCCACCGTTCCGGACAACATAGGTCAGAGCATTCGTGGCCCTCTCGGGGTGGATTCTACTGGCTACGCCTTCGGTGCCGTCATGGCGGACGCCACGGAAGAAGGCATGTGGGTGAGCTATGTCTACTTGAATCAGGTCACGGGTGAAGAAGGGACAAAGCACTCTTGGGTAGTGGAGCGTGACGGGCTTGTCTTCGGATCGGGTTGGTATGAGCCTACCAACTGATACAGTTGCTCTGAGTCAGTAGGGGGTGACAGTGGAGGATAGGCCAATGGTGACCGATACGTTGATGGGGTTCTGCAGGAATGTCGCCGCGGGAGGACGACAGATCCACGACACCAACGATGGTAGACGGTAGCTAATGTTCGGCGTGAAACGCCCTGGAACAGGCGGAACCAAGAAGGAGGACGACAGCATGAAACGACAATATCAACCATGCACCCCGGCGGCGCTCTACGCCAGGGTGTCCAGCAACCGCCAGGACGTTGACCTGTCCGTGTCGGCCCAGCTCAGGGCGCTCAAGGACTACGCCAAAGCCAACGGCTACTCCGTGGCCCGCGAGTACGTGGACGAGGCCGAGAGCGGCCGCGTGGCGGATAGGCCCCAGTTCAGGGAGATGATCGAGGAGGGCAGCCAGCCCAAGGCTCCCTTTGAGGTCATCCTCGTCTGGAAATTCAGCCGCTTTACCAGAAAGCGTGAACACGCCGTGGCATTCAAGTCCATGCTACGGCGCAAGGGTGTGAGGGTTGTCTCCATCACTGAGCACGCCGACGACTCACCCACGGGCAAGCTCATGGAGGCCATCATCGAGTCGGTGGACGAGTTTTACTCAGAGAATCTCGCGCAGGAAGTCGTTCGGGGGATGCGGGAGGCGGCATCGAGAGGCTTCTTCCTCGGCTCCAAGGCTCCCTTCGGCTACAAGAGGGTCAAGGTCAACGACGGAGCCAAGGAGCGTCCCACTTTGAAGGTTGACCCTGCCACTGCTCCGATAGTGAAGGAGATATTCGAGAGCTCCCTCAGAGGCAACGGCCTCAAGGAGATATGCAAAGAGCTGAACGATAGGGGCATCACCAACCGTGGCAAACGCTGGTACAAAAGTGGACTCCACTACCTGCTCACCAACGAAGCCTACACCGGAACTGCCGTCTGGGGCAGGACGGCGAAGGGAGAGCAGGCCCCGGAGCCAGTGCGGGTTGCCAAGGCCTGGAAACCCCTGGTGTCCAGAAGACTGTTCGAGAGTGTGCAGCAGGCCCTCCATGCGCGGGCGCCGGTGGCACAGAGGCCCGCACGGGTTGGCAGCAAGTTCCTTCTCAGTGGACTATTGAGGTGTGGCGTATGCGGCAGGCCATACATAGGCCAGGGAGCCAAGAGCGGACAGTACGGCTACTACATCTGCGGCACACTGTACCGAGAGGGCGCGGGAACCTGCGAGGCCCGCTACCTGAACGCCCCAAGGGTGGAGGGGTTCATCATAGACAAAATCAAAGAACGGATCCTCACCGACGGGACCATCACGGAGCTGGTCACCTTAGTCGCCGAGGAGATAGACGCTATGGCCGGTGAGATGAACGGGAGGCTGAAGGTCATATGGGCAGAGCTTGCGGACGTGGAGAGCAGGCTAGAGAACCTCTACGAAGCATTGGAGACGAAGCAGTTGACCATGGATGCCCTGTCGCCCCGCATCCTGTCCCTTCGGCATCGCCAGGACCAGCTCACTGCAGCACGGGAGGAGGCTGCCAGCCTATTGGAGCAGCGAAGGGTCGATCTACCCGGCACGGAGGAGATCAAGGGGTACGTGGCGGACTTCCGGGAGTTCTTGCAGGAGGGGACCTTCCCCGAGCGCAAGGCCCTCATCCGCAACTTCGTGAAGGGTATCGAGGTGACGGGAGACGAGGCCGTGCTGACGTACACCATACCCATGCCGTCGGATGGAGTGACTAAGGAATCGGCCTCGGTTCTTGATTTCGTCCAGTCCGGCCCACCATTTTGTACGGTAGACAGTACCGAGCCGTTCAGGGCCACCTTTTCGGCGACTCCTCCGGGTATGGAGCTATCGTCGGGCATGGGAACGGTGTAGCGCATAAGGGCGTTGCCTGGCATGACCACGATCTCCTTGACGAAGCTCTCGATGAAGGCCCTGCGCTCGGTCAACTCGCTCTCGTTCAGGAACTCGCTCATGTCCTGGGCGTAGGCCGTGATGGTCTGCACGTCGTCCAGGACCTCCCTGCGCTGGGAGAGGATTGCTCTCGCTTCCTGAGCCGAAGACTCAAGGCGGCCCTGCCGCTCCCGGTGGTCGCGGATGCGCGGGGTAACGTCGGCCATATCGAGCTCGGTGGTCTCGACGAGGTTGTAGAGCCGGTCCAACCTGCGCCTTACGTCGGCAAGCTCCGAGTCGATGGTCTCAAGCCTCTTGCGCTGCTCGCTGGCCACGCCATCCATCTCCTCGTCCACCACCTTCACCAGGGCGCGGATGCTGCTCTCGGTGAGGATGTTGGAGCGAACCTTCCCCACGACAAGCTCCTCGAAGCGGCGGGCGTTGAGCCTGGGGGAATCGCAGGCGCCGCTGCCGCGCTTCATGATCGACTGGCAGACGTAGTAGGAGAACTGGCCGCTCTTGGAGTCCTGGCCTGAGAGCGCCCTGTTGCAGGTCTTGCACTTGACCAGTCCGCTGAGCAGGTAGGAGCTTCCCACCCTTCGGGGGTGGCTGACCTTGGGTGCGCGGGAGCGCATCAGCTTGTTGACGCGGCGGAACTGGGCCTTGGAGATGATGCCTGGGAACGCTTTGTCTACGCGCACCGGCTCGGCATTGTCCTTTGCTTTCGCGCCCCAGACCAGAGCGCCAGTGTAGACCTCGTTCTTGAGGACGGCGTGGACGCTGGTCTTGCCCCAGAGCTTTCCTGCGGGGCTGGCGATGCCCTCGTCGTTGAGGGTGCGAGTGATGTCAGTCATCCCCCTGCCTGCTTCGGCCATATCGAAGATGCGCTTGAGGATGGGTGTGGTTGTCGGGTCGGGCTCCAGGGTGGGGCGCTTCTTGGGACCGTCCTGCACCATGACCCGGTTGTAGCCGTAGGGCGTCCTGCTGGCGACCCAGAAGCCTCTGGAGGCCGCCTCCCGCATACCCCGGAGAACTTCCTGGGCAAGGTTATCGGTTATACAATCGAAACAAAAAACTGCGGTACTCGTGGGCAGTGGGACTGGGTGCAGCCGAAGGCGGCGACGCCGAGACTCCCAGTGCGCCGTGATATCCGGTGCTGAATCCCTGCTTAGCAGGGAAGAGCTTGGCGATAGAGCCCAGGGTCAACCTACTCACCTCAAAGCGAAAGCCCAGGGGGACAAGCGCATGCCGGTGAAACGGAGGATGTACGGCGATAAAGGCGGGCGTCTTGCGTTTCATGGATTACACGGCCGTCCATGTGTGTGGGGGGTTTTCTTGCTGTCACAGGGGCCGCCCCGGTCGGCCCAGAAATAGGCACAAAGCACTGCGGCAATCGTGGGTGGGCCTGAAAGGGGTGATCGTGGGGGCTGACGAGTGAATCCCCAGACGCGGCTAGCTGGACTCTCCGAAAGAGATGCAGCCTATATCGTACTACAGGACCTGGACCATCATTCGACCCTTGCCCCGGCGATGTCCCTGCGCTGGAAGAGCCAGAACGCCGCTCTACTCATCACGACCATGTAGGCCAGGAGAACGAGGAAGGCGTGCAGAGTGCCCGGCAGGTCAGCGATGTCGAACAGCGCGGCGTTACCGCCGGTCGTCTCCACACCGGTTTCGGTCATCCAAGCGGTCGTGTTGGTCCCAATCAGGAAGTCCGTCACGCTGTCGAACAGATAGTACCGTAACACCGGCTGTGATGGTTATGAACACCAGCAGAAACAGAGGAACAGTCTACGAGACCGATCACGCAGACGACGAGTGTGCCGTAAACGATCGATACGAGAATGACATCTGGGAAGTAGACTGCTAGGATGGGGAGGAACATAATGAGATTTCTTACTACACCCAAAGCCATTTCGGTGATGTCGCTCGCGGTAGTCCTCGGAATCGTCACCGCGTTCGTCTTACCTCGAATCAGTGGGTCGTCTGTAACGCACGGCGACTGGCCGCACTACTTCGACGGCGACAGACTCATCGAAGACTCCCAGCGCATCGTCACGGGGAGATTCGTCGACGAGGAGGAGATCGTGATACCGTCCATCTCCCCGGTCGACGGGCAGCCACACGGCTCAACGACGGAGATTTTTCGCCGGTTCGTGGTCGTAGATTCACTCAAAGGTGACACCGTCGCCGGACAGGAGATCTACGCCGTCACCTCGGCGGGAGTCACCACGGACGTGTCGTTCGAGGCCTACGAGACCATCGACCTGGAACCTGGTCGTACGTACGCGCTATTCCTTGAAGCGATACAGACGCCGGACCGCTTTCCGCGAAGGTTTGGCGACATCCTCTGGGTCGCCCCAGGCGAGCCCGGAATCGCCGAGGTAAGCGGAGACCGGCTGAAGTTCCTGGCAACTAGTCGCTACAACGGCGAAGTCAACGCGAGGCAACTCGACACCGCCGCAGATTCAGCAGCCCCGTTCGAGTTCACCAAGGCCACCCTAGCGTCTCGGATTCAGGCCGCGAGCGCTACGAGCACGCAGTAGAGGCCGATTAGAGGGACGCGAAAGGCCGGGGGCGTGGGTGCTCCCGGCCTTTTCGTTATGGCGACCTAGCAGCACCATTCCGTTCCGCCAGCGTCAGCCGGTTCGTCCCATCGTCGACGACCCTCTCGAGGGCTAGGTATCCCTCCCGGCAGAACCCCAGGACCTGTCTGTCGGTCAGGGTCAGGTCGCAGTCGAAGGTGCGGGTAGTGGGGTTGTAGGTCATAGGGGTGGGGTACCTCGGCTAGCGTCTTGCTCCGGTGCCCGGCCGTTCTACGCAGTCGGGAGAGTTGGACACCAAACGCCCTTCCGAGCTCGACTCTGGGATGAAGCCGAAGAACTGCGGTATTCGTGGGCGGTGGACCTGAAAGGGATAACCGCAGGAGCTGGCCAGTCGAATCCCCAGACGTGACCAGCTGGTCTGTTCGGGAGAAGTGCAGCCCGAACGGTGCTACAGGACCCGGAGCGAGGGCTGCATGACGCCAATCACTCGCCCTTGGCTCCAGCGATGTCCCTACGTCGGATGATCCAAAGGGCCGCGCCGCAGAGTACCGCGATGTATGCCGCCAGGACGAGGAAAGAGTGCAACTGGCCCGGCAGCTCAGCGATCCTAACCAGACCGCCGGTCTCGGCGAAGACTCGATCTTCGACTATCCATGCATTACTGCTGACGCCAGCTTCGGTCATCCATGCGGCGGCATTGGGTCCAAGAAGGAAATCGGTTATGTTGCCGAACCAGTCGACCAGACCGCTGAGAGTTCCGATGAGTGTGAGCTCCACGAAGAGGTACGCGAGAGAGACGGCGATTCCAATGCTCGATGATGAGGTCAACACCGACAGGAACAGCGCCAGGATGACGTACGGCGCAAGCCCGTAGACCGCCTTCCCAAACATCACGACCACCGTGGGCCACCGACCTGAGTCGGCAAGCCCTCCGCCGTCGCCGCCGATGAGCGAAGCGGCGATCAAGCTGCTGACCACGATGCCCAGGCCGACGATGACGAACCCTGCGCTGCCCAACAGAAGTAGCGACAGCACCTTCGCGCCCAGGAGCTGCCAGCGTCCGGTGCCCCTGGTCAAGACCGTCCGCAACGTGCCCCAGCCGTACTCGATTCCCATAGCAGACGAGGCCAGGATCATGATTAGGAGAACCCCGACGGTGTTGGCCGTACCGAGGCCACTGGCAAGGCTGCTCGGAAGGATAAAGCCCCCACGGTAGCGGTCGCGGTCCCGAGCGTCGCGCTCAAGCCGCTCCTCACATCCGCGCGCTCGTGCCTCTTCTACGTTCTCGATGGCGTCTTGTTGGTACCGCTCCGGGACAAGCGCCAACTTGGCATCGACGCTGCCGTCTGCGATGTCGACGCATGAGATGCGGACATTGACAGGGGGGTCTGCGGCGTCCGCGCGAATACTCCATAAGGTGCGTCCATAGCTGTCAACCCGGTGGTACGAAGAGTAGTCGCCCCACAGGGCGGCCTGCGAAGCAATCACTACTATCGCGAGAAGTATCCAGGGCATCCAACGATGTCGGAGCTTGAACCACTCCCAGCGAGTCAGCCGCACCAGCTGAGCCATCATTCGCCCCTCGCTCCAGCGACATCCCTGCGTTGGAAGAGCCAGAACGACGTCGCGCCCAGCACAGCCATGCAGGCCAGGAGGACGAGGAAGGCGTGCAGCGCACCAGGCGGGTCACTGACGGGGAAAAAGGTCCCCTCGGTCGTCACCACCCCGGTTTCGGACATCCAGGCGGCCGTGTTGAATCCAATCAGAAAGTCAGACACGTTGTCGAACCAGGCGAACAGGCCACCCAGGATGCGTCCGAGTATGAGCTCAGCGAAGTAGTAAGCAAGAGACATCGCGATCCCCATGCTCGACGATGAGGTCAGTACCGTGAGGAACAGCGCAAGGATGGCGTATGCGACCAGCACATAGGTCGCCTTGCCGAACATCACGGCCGCCGTCGACCACTGTCCGACACCGACCAACCCGCCACCGTCGCCAAGAGTAAGTGAAGCGGCGATCAGGCTGCTGACCGCGACGGTCAGGGAGACAACGAGCAGCCCAGCAACACTCAACAGCACAAGCGACAACGATTTCGCCCCCAGGAGCTGCCACCTGCCGGTACCCTTCGTCAACGCTGTTCGTAACGTGCCCCATCCGTACTCTGCGCCGACTGCCGATGCCCCGAGGATCATGATGAGGAGAACGCCGATGTAGTGGGCGACTCCGAGGGCGTTGGCGAGACCTCCTGGAAGGACGAAGAACTCCCGGTGGCGCTTGCGCTCCTCTGCGATCTCCTCAACGATGTCTTGACAGTTTCCAGGCTCTTGTCGGTGTTCGAGCATCTTGCGAGCGTCCTCGCGCATCTCCTCGATGACCATCTCCACCTTGGCGGCGGCGGTCCCTTCGAGGATGTCGACACACGAGATCCTGACTATGGAAGACCTGCCGCGGGCATCCGGTACTCCGGGGTAGCCAGAAGCGTATTCGTTGCCCACGTTCCCGTATGAAGCGTAGAAACCCCACAGGGTGGCTTGAACGACGGCGAGGGCGACGATCAAGAGTATCCATGGCACCCATCTTCTGCGGAGCTTGAACCACTCCCAGCGGGTCAATCGCAGCACGTGGACGATCATTCGCCCTTCGCTCCTGCGATGTCCTTGCGCTGGAAGAGCCAGAATGCCGCGACACCGAGAATGATGATGTATGCCGTCAGCACGAAGAAGGCGTGCAGCTGACTCGGCAACTCATTTACCCTAACCAGACCACCGCTCTCCGTGAACACTCTGGCCTCGGCGATCCAGGCGTTGCTCTGGACCCCGGTCTGCGCCATCCAGCCAGCGATACTGGGGCCAAGCAGGAAACCTGTCACGGTGCCGAACCAGTCGAACCCACCAAGTACCTGAATGAGTATGAGTTCGACGAAGAAGTACGCCAGAGAGATGGCGATCCCCATGCTCGACGATGAGGCCAACACCGATAGGAACAGCGCCAGGACGAGGTAAGGCGTCAGCCCGTAGAGCGCCTTCCCGAACATAACCGCCACTGTGGACCACTGTCCTGAATCTGCAAGTCCACCGCCGTCGCCGCTGATGAGCGAAGCGAAGACCATGCTACTGATCACAACGCCAAAGCCGACGATGATGAACCCTGCGCCGCTTAGAAGAAGCAGCGACAGCACCTTCGCGCCCAGGAACTGCCGGCGGCCTATGCCCCTAGTCAAGACCGGCCGCAACGTGCCCCAGCCGTATTCGACCCCCACCGCGGACGCTCCCAAGATCATGATGAGCAGAATCCCGAAGGAATTGGCATTTCCGAGGCCATTCGCTAGGCTGCTCGGAAGGACGAAGCCCTCACGGTAGAACCCACGCCGCACAGCGTAGCCTTCAAGCTGCTCTTCACAGCGCCCGCTCGCGCGTCTCTCCTCTACTGCCTCAAGAATCTCCTGGTGGTTCCGTTCAGGGATGAGCGCCAACTTGGCATCGACGGTGTCCTCTACCACGTCGACGCATGTGATGCGGACAACGTTGTCTTCAGAAAATTGGATACTCCAGAAGGGACCTCCATGCCTGCCAATGCTGCGGTACTCGGAATAGTCGCCCCATAGAATGAGCTGGGTGATGACGACGACGATGCCGAGAAGAATCCACGGCATCCATCTCTTTCGGAGCTTGAACCACTCCCACCAGGCCAGGCGTAGTACGTGGACGATCATTCGCCTCTCGCCCCTGCGATGTCCTTGCGCTGGAAGAGCCAGAAGGCAGCCGCGCCGAGAATGATGATGTAGGCCATAACGACGAAGAAGGCGTGGAGCTGACTCGACGGATCACTCAGAGGGAACATGGCTCCCTCACCGGTCGTGCGGACGCCCGTCTCGGTCATCCATGAGGAAACGCTGGGACCCAGCAGGAAGTCCGTCACGTTGCCGAACCAGTCGAAAAGGTCGAGCAGGATGGCGACTGTGATGGTCTCTGCTAGGTAGTACCCGAGCGAGATGGCAGTCCCGGCTCCCGCCGATGAGGTCACCACAGTGAAAAAGAGGGCCAGCAGGACGTATGGGGCTAGCCCATACACCCGCCTTGCCGAACATGACCGCGGCAGTGGGCCACTCGCCGGAGTCGGCGAGCCCTCCGCCCTCGTGCAGAGTGAGCAATGCGGCGATCAAACTGCTGACGACGATCGTCAGTGATAGGACGAGCAGTCCGGCGGCGCCCATCAGGATAAGCGCAAGGCCCTTCGACGCCAGGATCTGCCAGCGGCCTGTCCCTCGTGTCAGGGCACCGCGTAAGGTACCCCAGCCGTATTCGACCCCTATCGCCGACGAGGCCAGGATCAAGATGAGGACGATACCGATGGTGGCTGCGATCCCTTGACTATTGGAAAGGCTGCTCGGAAGGATGAAGCTATGCCGGGAAAGCTCACGGAACGCCTTCTCTTCTTCGTCCAGGTTCTCACAAACTTCGCGAAATCGCTCGACCTTTTCGTTAAAAGCTTCCTCGTCCGCCGCCTCCGAAGGAACCCGCCCGGTCTCGAAAAGCGCGACAGTTGAACGACCAGGAGTATT
>CBDFGS010000012.1:0-804937 GCA_965247255.1 Dehalococcoidia bacterium
ACCGTCACCAATAACCACGCGTCCAGCGATCTCTATGTGACCAGGCTACAGGCTCGTGGACAGGCGCTAGTGAGCGAACAGCCGTATACGGTCGAGGTGAAGGACCAGGACAGCATTGACAAATATGGCCCGCGGGAGTACGCCATTCCCAGCCAGTTCATTTCGGACTCTGCCGATGCAGAGGACTATGGGCTGGTCATACTGCACCTCCAGAGAGACCCTGCGCGAAAGCTGGAAGCAACCATCAACATCAACGACGGTCTGGAAACAGGCGCGAGTCTTGACCTATCGGACCGGGTCACCGTCCACTACCGGGAGACGGTCCAGGACATGTTCATAGAGGCGATTGAGCATCGCATACTGCCAGCGGGATTGCGGCATGATGTGAAACTGCTGCTGAGCCCGTCGCTGCCCTACGGTCAGATCATAGTGCTCGGGGTCGGGCCAGGCTTGGGCACAGGGGTGCTGGGGAGGTAAAGCCAATGGCGAACGACAAGATACTTCAACACAGTCACTACGCCGAAGAGCCGGTGCCGCGGCTAGAGGAGGCCCAGCTCAGCTATCCCCAATGGTTGACGAAGATGCATCAACTTCATCGGGGAGAGGACCCACCCGAGGTTCCAGTCAATATCACTACGTCTGTAGATGCCTTCGTCAACACAGGCCGGTGGCTATGGGAATGCGTCGCCTGCAACAACGCTACCGTGTGCGAGGTCGGCCAGCCGTCAATATGTGTGGAGTGCGCAACGCAAGGGTGGGTCAACGTCGTCTTCCCATTGAACCGTGAGGAGGTTGAGGTCGAACTGCTCAAGCAACCTGGCCATCGTGCCCATGCCCCTATACGGCAGTGGCGTCCTGGTTGGGACATATCGGTCCTGGAGGATCGTACAGCCAGGGCTCAGGCCGCAGTTGATGCAGGCGAGCCGTTCCCCACGTCTCTATCAATTGGTGCGACCCGCGTCTGGTCAGTAGGCGAGATACTGACGGCGGCCAACAAGAACACCTACGAACGTACTGTCCTGGAGGACCTCGCAGGGCGCAACGGCCCGGTGGAGTATGAAGGCCCCATCGTCATCGACAGCCTGACGACCACGGAGCGTAACGCCATCACGCTGACCGGCACCGGCGGGCTCGGCGCAAGTGGCAACGGGCTGGTGATCTACAACTCGACATTAAGCGTCTTTGAGCGCTACGAGAATGGGGCGTGGGTGAGCTACAACGACCTGGCGGCAATGACCATAGCCAGCGCAGCCCAGGGCGACGTGTTCATCAGGGACGCAACGGGAATTCAGCGTCTGGGGGCTGGCACGGCGCGTCAGCTGTTCCGCACGGGCGGCACGGGCGCTAACCCCTCCTGGAACGACCTGGTAGGCACGAAGATCGCTGGCACGACCACACAGGGCAGCGTCATATACGAGGACTCCAATGGCCGTATTGCAAGGCTCGCACCCCCAGCGGCACCTGGGGGGTTCTCGAGACTGGCGGCAGCGGCGCTAACCCGACATGGGGCTCAAAGGCGACCCATTATGATGTGTTTAGCACAGCTGGTTCGTTCACATGGACTCCAAAAACGGGCGTCCGATTCATATATGTCGAGGCTATTGGTGGCGGAGGTGGCGGCGGCAGTGGTGCTCGACGCAATGCTAATAATGTCAATGCAGGGGGTGGTTTTGGTGGGGTAGGCACAAGTTGGTCACGCTCAGGAATCGTCTTCTCACAGCTACCCTTACCGACTAGCATCTCGGGAAACGTGGGCAGCGGTGGGTCAGGTGGGGCTGTGGTCACTGGCGACAGCGCGGGCAATAGCGGCGGGTCAGGGGGGGCCTCTACATTGGGTAATTCGGGGGATGCATGGTACCTCGCAGCCGCCGGAGGCGCTGGAGGCGGATCGGGAGCATTTAACCCTAGTGCACCCGCAGCTGGTGGTGGCGGTTTGAACGCTACCTTGACTACGGGCGCAGGTGGGGGGCATGGTGGAGGCGGCTCAGGCTCCGGCACATCGTACAACGGCGGCAGTGGCGGCACAGGGACGCAGTCAATGGGCGGTGGGGCAGGTGGAACAAGCACGACCCCTAATGGAGGGGCCGGTACGGCAGATGCTGACGGTGCCGGGGGGGCTGGCGGCGGCGGTTTCGGTCGAGGCGGCTCAGGAAGCAATAGTGGTAGCGGTGGAAATGGAGCTCTGCGCGGTGGTGGCGGTGGCGGCGGCGGCGGTGCGGCTGGCGTTGGATGCGGCAACTCGGGCACCGGGGGCACGGGCGCTGACGGCGGGATCCGCATCTGGTCCTGGTAGGAAAGAACCAATGTCGGCAAAATGTCGGCAAGGGCGCTGTAAACGAGGCTATTTAGCTACGCATTATGGGGGTGGTGCCGAGGAGGAGACTCGAACTCCTACAGCCTTTCGGCCACAGCGCCCTCAACGCTGCGTGTCTACCAATTCCACCACCTCGGCACGCGTGGCCAACAGCGGGTTTATGCCCGTGTTGAGGCAACGACAATTATAGTCAGGCTGCGAGCACGCTGTCCAACGTATACTCGGCCCGATTAAGGCGTTCACGGCCCTCTTCTCCCGTATGCTCTACAATGGCGCCCCTACATCTTCTCGAGGTGCTACGATGCCGGGTCCCACAGCTGTCGGCGATGACACCCTCCAGGCGCTTAGCGACATCTCCACACAGACGCTGGTGGATGCGATGTTCTACAAGGGTTGGCCAGACGGGTATGTCAAAGGCGCCCGGCCCCTCCAGCTTGGCCAGCGCATGGCCGGGAGGGCGGTGACCCTCAGGTTCGTGCCCGCCCGCCGCGACCTGGCCGAAGACAAGCCCAAGGGCGTCGATTCCGCCGAGTACGTCGCGTTTGAGCTATGTGGCCCGGGTGAGGTGCTGGTCGCCGACGCGATGGGGTGGACGTACGCCTCTACCGGCGGCGACATCAAGTTTCTGCGATTGAAGCAGCGCGGAGCGGCAGGCCTCGTGACAGACGGGGGTGTCAGGGACAGCGTGAGTCTCAGGGAGTACGGGTTCCCGGTGTACTCGGCCAGCACCACGGCGAAACAGGGGGCCGCTGAGATGCTTGCGTGGGAGGTCAACGGCGCCATCCAGTGCGGCGGCGTCTTGGTGCGCCCCGGAGACGCCGTCGTGGGCGACGACGATGGCGTCGTGGTGGTGCCGTCGGCGATAGCGGACGATGTCGTTCGCGCTGCCCAAGAGCGCGAGGAGGTCGAGGCCGTCGTGAAGGCGCAGCTGGAATCGGAGGGGGGCTCGCCCGGCAAGTATTACCCCTTCAACGACCTCACCTGGAAGCTCTACGAGGAGAAGACGGGCAAGAAGCGGCCTTAGTCCGCCGTGCGACCCGCATGTCGTAGGGGCGGCGCCCGCCTGCCCCAGCTCCCGACTACGCCGCGACGCACTCCATCACGCTCAGACCCGTACCCGTCTCGACAACCCTCGCCAGCCGAAGGTCCGCAGCCTCGAAAAGGGACCTGAACTGTGCTTCCGTCCGCTCCTGGCCGCCTGGCATCACCATCATCATGATGTCCGATCGTTTTTCGCGGGTGGGCTCGTTGCCAGGCCCCAGAACGCGCTCGACGACGAGGACCTTGCCATCCGCGGCCATTGCCGTTCGGCAGTTCTTCAGAATCGTGGCGGCGCGCTGGTCGTCCCAGTCGTGGATTATCCACTTCATGATGTACGCCTCTGCCCCGGCGGGCACCGACTCGAAGAAGTCGCCGCCGGCCAGCTCACAACGGTCGAACACGCCCGCCGCCTCAAGAAGGTCCGTAGCGCCGGCTAACACCTGAGGGGCGTCGTACAGGACGCCCCGGGTCCCCTGGTTGGCGCTCAGGATGGATGCGAGGAGCAAGCCTTGCCCGCCTCCTACGTCCACGATCAGCCCTATATCGGAGAAGTCGTAGGCGTGAGCGATCTCGTCGCCGATGCCCGCCGTCGAGATGCTCATGACGCTGTTGAAGATATCCCCGGCCTCTGCGTGCTCTCCGAGATACTCGAACATCCCGGTGCCAAAGGTGTGATCGAAAGCCGTTTCACCTGTCTTTACGCTGTGAAGCAGATTGCCCCACGGTCGCCACATCCACTCTTCGCCTGACATGATCGCCCACATCCGGCCTGAGTTGGGGGCATCCTGTCGCAGCGGCTCTGATAGCGTCGTGCTCTCGAAGAGGCCATCCTCTCGCTCGTGAAAGACGCCAAGGCTCGCCAGGGCTCGCAAAACGCGGTAGAGAGCGCCAGGGTGGGCTCCGACGAGTCGGGCGAGGTCGTCGCTGCTGCGGGGTTCCGCCCGGAGGTGGTCCGCAATCCCGAGCTTCGCCGCCACGTAGACGAGCTGCGTTACCTCGAACCCCTGGGCCATCTCGAGGATGCGCTTGGCCGCCTCCCGCGGGCTTTTGTCTACTGTCACGTCCGCATCCTCCGCTGAAATAGGTGTGGTCTGCCGAGCAGTCTGATCACATACGCACATCGCGGTGTTTGAGACAGGGTTGAAGGTACCGTAATGGCGGTGGTGACTGCGTCAGTTCAAATGAGAGCCGCCGCTGACATTGAGCGCCTGGCCGGTGATGTTCCGGGCGTAATCGGACGCGAGAAAAGCGACCGCGTGGCCGACGTCTTCGGGGGTCTGCTCCCTGCCCAGAGGAATCCGGTCCTCGACGGCCTGGTCGAATTCCTCTCTTTCGGTCATGCCTTCAACGGCGCCGGGTAGGCCCAGCCGATGGGTGGCTATTCGCTTCCACATCGGCGTCCACAGAAGCCCGGGACAGATCGCGTTGACGTTGATGCCGAACGGCGCAAGCTCCAGAGCGAGTGTCTGCGTCAGGTTGATGACGCCGGCCTTCGACGCCGAGTAGCTCTGGCTTGTCGGAGAGCCCAGCCGGCCCGCCACGGACGCTATGTTCACGATCTTGCCGTAGCGCCGCTGTTTCATGTGGGGGGACACGGCGTTGGCCACCCTGGCGACACCTTTGAGGTTGACGGAGAAGACCAGGTCCCAGTCCTCCTCGTTCAGAGCTTCGCGCTGTTCCCAGCCCGGCGCGCCGACGACACCGGCGTTGTTGACCAGGATGTCGATGCGTCCCAGGCGCTCCAGCACGTCGGCGACCATCTTGTCCACGGACGCCTGCTCCGTTACGTCGAGGGAGGTCGCGATGGCGCCGCGTTCCATCTCCTCGATCTCAGACGCCACGCCCGCAGCGTCCTCCGAGTTGATGTCCGCGACCGCGAGGTCTGCGCCATTCTTGGCCAGGACCGTCGCGATGGCCCGTCCTATGCCGCGGCCTCCGCCTGTTACCAGCGCTACCTTCCCGCTCACATCCATCCGGCAGCGTCCTCCGTGCGTGCGGAAATTGGGGCGCCGATTATATCACGGGCGGCCCCTGTGGAGACTTGCGGGGAGCCTGCCTAGACCGTGGTAATCGTCTCGGCGAGCGCGAACACGCAGGAGCTGCCAGGACGGCCGATGGCGCGGCGCCAGATGTCCCTCGTGTAAGGCTCGCCCCCGGTCTCTTCGCCGTCGATGTTAATGCGTGCGGCGTCGGTGAAAAAGAGTAGTGAGTAGGTCACCGCTCGGCCATCGAAGGCCGGACCCGGGCCCTCCAGAATCAACGGCGCTTGCACCTGAGACCAGGTGGCTTCGACCGTCCCGTGCTCACTGGTGATGCGCCACCAGGGAGCCTTGCGCACGTCCCCACCGCGCTCTATCTCGGCCTCGATGACCGGGAGCTCCTCGTCGAACTTCATGCCCCTGCCGCGGACCATCGTATCGAAAATGAAGTCGGCGAGATCGCGGCGCTCAGCGCAAATAGCTGGGAAGCCGTCCCGGCCTGGGATGTCGACGAAGGCCACGTTGCCACCGCCTGCTGCGCTGTATCTCGTGTGGTACAGGCTGACCGAGCCGCTGTCGTTCTCCTCGCCGGCCTTCTTCAAATACGCGATCCAGTGCTCCCCGGACCAGATTAGCGTCTTGTCGGCGATTCTCGCGGCCACGAGTCCTCCTTTTTCCGCCGGGCGCCGCTCGACGTGGCCACGTTAGCTTACGGCCACAGTCCCGTGCTGAAGTAGCGCTCTCCGATATCGTTAAGTATAGTCACAAAAACCCCGGCCCCAGCTTCCCGGGCCACGTGATAGGCGCCCTGTAGGTAGGCGCCTGACGACTGGCCCGCGAAAATTCCATTCGCGGCCATGAGCTCCGACATCCGGCGAGCCTCGTCGACGTCTATAGTCACCATGCGGTCGACCACGCTCTCGTCGAAGGTGTCCGGTATGATGTGGCCCTGGCCCAGCGGCTTGAGCCCCTCTACGCCGGGCCACTCGTCGAAGTTGATTCCTATCACCTTGATCTCGGCGCTGGCCTCCTTTAGCCGGCGGCCAACGCCGGTTATGGTCCCCCCGGTCCCTACGCCGGCGACGAAGTGGGTGACGTCCGGGACCTGCCGGAGAACCTCTTCAGCGGTGGTCTCGTAGTGGGCTAGCGGGTTGTTCTGGTTGCCGTACTGGTTGCAGTAGAAGTACTTGTCGCGGTCCGCTTCGTAGCGTCTTCGCACCTCGTGAAGGGCCTCGTCGTACCCCAGCATCGGGTCGGTGAAGATCAGCTCGGCCCCGTGCGCCCGGAGGCGCTTCTTCCGCTCATCGCTGGCGTTCGAGGGCAGCACCAGCTCCACCTTGTAGCCGAGCACCGCGCCGATCATGGCATAGGCGATCCCGGCGTTGCCCGACGTGGCGTCCAGTATCACCTTGTCCTTGGTAAGCTCCCCGGAGAGAATCGCCTCGACCAGCATCTTGAGAACGGGCCGATCCTTGATAGAGCCACCCGGGTTGAGATGCTCGTACTTCACATGGATCTCGGCGTCGCCGATATCCAGGGGCAAGCCGAGCTTCGCCATCGCTGTGTTGCCGATGGCCAGCAGCGCCGGATACCTGGAGACGAAGTCTCGAAACTCCTTGGATGGGGCCAACTAGTACCTCGTTGGTTTGATGCGCTGCCGACGCTCGTGGATACGAGTAGGCTGAGTATGTCCAGCCCCGAAATGCGGCGTCCAGGGCGGGAGAAAGGCGCCGGGGTCCGGTAGCAACCGGCATGTTATCATTTCGCCGACCCAGACACCGTACCCCTGGAGGGTCATGTGGGAGCCGACGGAGCGACGAAGCGAATCGACCGGCTCCGTGACGACCTGAACCGGCACAACCACCTCTACCACGTGCTGGACCAGCCGGAGATCGGCGACGCGCAGTACGACGAGATGATGCGCGAGCTTCGAAGCCTCGAGGAGGCGAATCCAGGGCTGATCACCGCTGACTCACCCACGCAACGTGTGGGGGCCGCTCCCGCCGAAGGCTTCCCTGAGGTGCGCCACCTCGCCGCGATGCTCAGCCTGGGCAACGCCTTCGACGACGAAGAGTTCACGGCGTGGCATCGGAGGACCGCGGGCCTCCTGGAAGACGCCGAGTTCGATATGGTGTGCGAGCTCAAATACGACGGGCTCGCGGTATCGCTGATATACGAAGACGGCATCTTTGTCCGGGGCGCAACGAGGGGCGACGGTGCTACTGGCGAAGACATCACCGTCAATCTGCGGACGGTCAAGACGGTACCCCTTAGAACCCTCAGCCCGGTCGTGGGGCGGTTCGAGGTCCGCGGGGAGGTGCTCTTCCCGAGGTCCGAGTTTCAGCGGTTCAACGAGGCGCGCGTCGAGCGGGGACTCCCCCCTTACGCCAACCCCCGCAACACAGCCGCGGGCTCCGTGCGCCAGTTGGACCCGCGCGCGACGTCCGAACGCCCCCTCGAGATATTCGTCTACAGCCTTGGCCACTCAGAGGTATCGATGCCGGACAACCACTGGGACGCGATGGCCCATCTCGCCGGCCTGGGGTTCAGGGTCAACCCCAACAACAGGCTGGTTGCCACCCCCGAAGAGGCCATCGACTTCTACCGGGGTTGGCTGGAGGCCGCCGAGAACCTGAACTACGGCTGCGACGGCGTTGTAGTCAAGGTCAACAGGTTCGATCTCCAGCACCACCTCGGGGCGGTCGGCAGGGAGCCCCGCTGGGCCGTGGCGTACAAGTTCCCCGCCACGCAATCGGTCACCCAGTTGCTGGACATCAGGGTCAACGTAGGCAGGACGGGCTCCCTGAACCCGTACGCGGTGCTCGAGCCGGTCGACGTCGGCGGAGCGATGGTGAAGCAGGCCACGCTGCACAATGAGGACTACATCCGTGCGAAGGACCTGCGAATCGGGGACTGGGTGGTCGTGGAGAGGGCCGGTGAGGTGATCCCGCAGGTGGTCAGCGTTATCACCGGGCGCAGGACCGGGGACGAGAAGCCCTTTAAGATGCCGCGACGTTGTCCCAGCTGCGACCACCCCGCGAGCCGCCTCGAAGGCGAGGCTATGTCCGTTTGCGTAAACGCGGCGTGCCCCGCTCAGCTCTACAGGCTCCTGGAGCACTTCGTCGGCAGGGGAGCGATGGACATCGAGGGCCTGGGCGCCAAGCAGACCTTCGTGCTTCTACAGCAGGGCCTGATAAAAGACGTCGCCGACATCTACTCGCTGGACGCGGAGGACTTGCTGAAGCTGGAGCGCTTCGGCGAGAAGAGCGTCTCCAACCTGTTGGCGGCGATCGAGCAGAGCAAGAGCAGACCGTTGGCGCGAGTGCTGGTCGCACTGGGAATCGGGCACGTCGGCGCTGAGGTCGCCGTGCTTCTGGCACGCCAGTTCCGCACAATCGACGCGCTTATGGCCGCCTCCGAGGAGGAGCTGAACGCCGTCCCATCTATCGGCCCGATTATCGCGGCCACGGTCGCCGCCTATTTTGCGGACGAGTCGAATAAGAGACTAATCGAAAAGCTTCGTCAGGCCGGTGTGCGCCTGGAAGACGAGCCGGGGCCCGAACCCGAACACCAGGCCCTGGCAGGCCTGAGGTTCGTCGTGACAGGACGGCTGGAGAGTTTCAGCCGCTCACAGATCGAGGAGAGGATCAAGGTGCTCGGCGGCGCGGTCAGCGGCAGCGTCAGCGGGAAGACCGACTACGTCATCGCAGGCGAAGACGCGGGCTCCAAGCTAGCCGACGCCGAAAACGCCGGCGTGGCCATCCTGGACGAAGGCGGGTTCCTTCGGCTTGTGCAGGAGCGGTCGAAGAGCGCTTAGTCGAATCTGCGCGTAGTAGGGCTATGCCGTTCCGGCCCTTAACGGGGCGCTCTCCTCGTGCAGAAACTGCAGGATCTCCTTCTGCGATTGGACTATTCCTGTCTCGTGATACGGTATCGAGGCTTCTTTGCAGAAAGCTTTCGTGATTTTCTGAGCTTTCTTCAGGTTGTTGCGAGGCATATCGGGGAATAGGTGATGCTCAATCTGATAGTTTAGACCCCCGTACCAGAAATCAGTAAAAGGATGGGCCTTTACGTTTCGAGCAGTAAGCACTTGGCGAGGGAAAAAGTCCAACTCTTCGTCTTCACCCACCATAAGCATGCCCTTGTGGTTGGGTGCGAAGGCCGATCCTACGATCAGACCGAAAACAGCCTGGTGGACCACGAAGAACAACGCGGCGTGCAAGGGACTCAAAAAGAACACTAACAAGGCAAAGTAGACCACGAAGTGGCCCACCATGAGCAGTGGTTCCGCTACAGGATATTTGATCTTGTTCGCAATCGCGTACTGGACTCCCGCCAGCCTCAGCCCCAGGCCCTCGAGAAGAAGCATCGGGTAGAAGAGGAAGGCCTGGTAACTCACGATGAAGCGGAAAAAGCCCTTCTTTTTAAGAGCCTGCTCCTTCGTAAAGGCCAGTACCGGGAAGTCTGCATCTGGGTCCAGGGCCACGTTATTCGGGTTATTGTGATGCCGGTTGTGCTTGTCGAGCCACCAGCTACGCTCAAAGGCCAGCATGAAGCAGATGACGAGGCTTATTAGCTCGTTATTGCGGACCGAGCTGAAGATTTGTCTGTGTCCGGAGTCATGGCCGATGAACCCTATCTGAGCGAACACAAGCCCCAGAAAAGCCGCGTTGACCAGCTGTATCCATAGCGTATCGACGACTGCGAGCACCGTGAGGCTGAGGGCCAGCAGCGCCAGAGTCGAAAGGATCTTGAAGGCGTAGTACCCGAGCTGCCTGTCCAGGAGTCCATGCTCTCTAACAACCTGTCTCAGCTCTGCGTAAGCGCTTGCGTGTTGGCGGTCCCCCTGTGCCGGTGGCTGGCCAACGGCTAGTGCGCCATTGGTGAGCCCAGGCACAGACGGCTGGTCGGGGCTCCCAACCTGACCTCCTTGATTGCTCTTAACGTTGAGGGGGCCTTGATCCTGTGTTGTCACAGTAGCGCATCCATGTTAGCGAACACTCCTTGGCCTTTAGAATCTAACGCGTGTAACGATCATAGCGTATTGGACGACATTAAAAGCCGACAAGATATGCTATTGGGGGTGATCATTTTGCCTGAGCAGGACGGACTTGAGGATATCAAGATAACCTAGCCGGACCGCGAACGCGACTCGTAATACTACCACATCGCTAGTATCCGATAGCACCAGCACAGGCGCTCAGCGCTGCGCAATTGGGGGGGATATCGGCGCCTGGCGCCTTAGACGGCCGATTGCGAGGGACCCCCGCCGAGGTAGCGTTCGAACCACTCGAGCATACGTGTCTGGTACTCCTCGCGCATCTTGGGGTGGCCTGCGCGGAAGAACATGTGCCTCGACCCAGGGAACCTGACGAATTCGACCTCTTTGCCCAGACGTTTCAGCGCCGCGAAGTACTGCTCGCTCTGTTCAATAGGGCAGCGATAGTCCTCCTCCCCGTGCATCAGAAGGACAGGCGTCTCCACGTTGGGGGCGTAGGTGAGCGGGGAGTGTTCCGCAAGCGCATCCTGGATGTCCGTGCGTGAGCCTCCCCACTGCGTCTCCCCAAAGCTGATCCCGATGTCTGACGTGCCGGCCATACTGGCCAGGTTGATGCACGGTGCACCGACCACAGCCGCGGCGAACCGGGTGGTGTGACCCACGATCCAGCTGCTCATGAAGCCGCCGTAGCTGTAGCCATTCACCCCCAGCCGATTCTCATCGACGTACGGCCGGGCGCACACCTCGTCCACCGCCGCCATGATGTCCAGGTAGTCCTCCCCACCCCAGTCTCCCAGCACCGCCTTCGCGAACTCCGGCCCGTAGGAGGAGGAGCCGCGCGGATTGACCGCCAGCACCAGGTACCCCGCGGTCGCGATGACCTGCTGCTCCCCCTTGCTTGAGTCCGAGAACCTGCCATGCGGTCCACCGTGGATGTCGAGGACGAGGGGGTATTTTCCACCCGACGGGTCGAAACCGTGTGGGAACAGGAGCCTCGACTCTATCTCCAGCCCGCCGCGGGTGATAGTGAACTTCTCCATCGTGGCCGGCTTGTGCTGAGCAAAATAGTCGTCGTTGTAGTGAGTCAGCGTGGACTCGGAGCCGTCCTCCGTGTCCAACAGACGCAGATGTCCCGAGGAGTCAGGCGAGATCGCTCGAACGACTGCCTGTTCGGCCCTGGCGTCCAGCGTGAGGTGTGTGTACTCGGCGCCTCCGTTCGAAATGGTCCGGAGAGGACCGCCCTCGGCGGGGACCTCGCACAGATACGACAAGCCGCGTCGGTCGCCCAGAAACAGGATGCGGCCGTCGTCGGTCCACCGTATCTGGCTGGTTGGCAGAAGCGGGGTGAACTCGCCGTCCGTCATGCGCTTTGGCGCCTGGCCCTTCTCGACGACAAACAGCCACGCCTGCCTGGGGTCACTGATCTCGTGGTCGTCCGTTCCTATGACGGCGAGCTTGTCACCGCCGGGGGACCAGGTCACGGCGCCCACAACCGCACCCTGGCTGTAGCACGATATCCCGCCGGACCACTCCTCGGGCTCTCCGCCCTCCGCCGGGATTACGTAGACTTCGGCGTGCCAAGTGGTGTCTCGATCGCTCCGCCTGTCGGATATGAACGCTATCCGGCCGCCGTCCGGGGACCATGCTGGAACGGCCGCGTCCCCTTCACCTTGAGTGACCTGCCGTACCTCGTTGTTGGCATCGGCCACGAAAAGCTGCCGGAAACTGCCGCCTCGCCAACCCATGTTGTCGGTGCGGTACCGAACGCGGGTGATCACCTTCACGCTGGGGCCGTCGCGGGACGCGTCCTCCGCCGCCCCCTTTGGGTCGACGTCGGACGTGAACGCGATGCGGCTGGAGTCTGGTGACCATACGTGGTCGTAAACACCACCGGCCACGTCTGTAATCCGGTGCGCCTCACCTCCGGAAGCTCCGATGAGCCATAGCTGCTTTCGTCCCCTGTCATCGGGGCGTGCGAAGGCGATGGTCTCGCCATCAGGTGAGAAGCGCGGAATCGTGTCCGACTCTCCCTGGGTGAATGAGTCCGCTTGACCGTCCGGCAGCGACATCATCATGATCCGGGAGATCGACTCCATCCGCCCCTTGTCGATCTGGGAGCGGGCGAAGACCAGGAGTTTGCCGTCGGGGGACAGAGACGGTTCCAAAGTGGCAACCAGCTGGTAGATGTGGTCCGGGGTTATTGGGTTAGGCACGGGCGTCCCTTTCTGAATTGTATCAACATCGGCTTCGGATGGAAGCCTCATTCCCCACCCGCCAGATACATGCCCTCAGGATCGACCTGCTCGCGCAGAATGCGGAGCTCGCGCGGCGACGGCTCGGCGACGGTGGGAATCGCCTCGGCGGCAAGCGGCTCGAAATCGGTGTTGGCGCGCACCTCATCGAGGGTCACGTCAGGCATCAGCTTGTCCGCGCGAAGCCGGCCCGATATTTTGTCGATCGTGAGCACGGCAAGGTTAGTGATTACGGTAATCTCCGGGTAAGGCACAGGGAGCCCCACGGCCTTGCGCCCATCGGGTCCGTCTATATATCCCGGGCTGGTTATGTAGTCGCAGCGGGCCGGAAAACGGCGCTTCTCGTGCCGCGAGATCACCAGGACCTTCCAGGCGTGGGACGCCATGTCGTTGGCGCCGCCGCTGCCGGGGAGGCGGACCGTTGGGCGATCGTAGGGGCCGATTACGGTTGAGTTGAGGTTGGCGAACTGGTCGATCTGGGCTGCGCCGAGAAACGCCACGTCCGCCAGGCCGCGGTGGAGCACACCGCCCAGGGAGTCCAGCATCGAGCCGTGGCTCACGGCCCGGTACATCACCCGGGGGTCGGAGACGGAGACGGGCGTTGGAATGACCTCCGGAGCTATCGGCCCAGTCTCGACGACGTAGCACATGCGGGGCGCGTGATTCTTCAGCGCCAACAGGCTGGCCACCATGGGCAGCCCAGTCCCCACCATCACGATATCCCCGTCGCCGATGTGGCGCGAGGCTTCCACGACCATGAGCTCGTCCGGCGTGTAGGGGGCCATCTTCAAATCACGCTTCTCATCGAGTCCGCTAGCTCTTGGAGCCGGAGCTCCCCAACGCGCTTGGCGAGGTAGTCGTCGAAGGTCTCGTGGGCAAAGATCGTGTCGTGCAGGTAGCCGTCATAGCCTTTTCCCCCGGAGCGTGCGACCTCCTGGTAACGACGCATGTAGGCGTCGTCGTGCTCGTAGTGCCGGTATGTTGACGTGGGGTATGCTCCCCAGGACTGCTCGACCACCGCGTCCACGTATATATACGGGATGGTCGTACTCCCCGGCGAGCGCCTCGTCTCATCGGAGCTGACAAGCCTCTCGCAGCTTACGATCACTGATTTCGAGGCCCTGGCCATCTCCGGCTCATGAGTGGTGAACCCTTCGATAACTACGTTGCCCATCTCGTCCGCCTGTTGAGCGTGTATCAGCGATACGTCTGGCTGTAGTGCGGGCAGCAGCACCACGGGATCGCCTGGGTCCCACGGGTTGTCGGCCATCGCATACGGCATGATTCCGTCGTGCGACCGCTTTTTAATGATGTCGGTGCCAAGCAGGCTTTTGGTAGGTATGAACGGCAGCCCCAGGGAGCCCGCCAGGAACCTCAGAGCCATGGAGAGGTGGCTGTAGTCCTGTGTGTGGAGTCTGCCTTCCTCTATAGCGCTGCGCCACCGAAATGCGGTGCCGAATCGCTCGAGGTTGCCCGTCCCGCACTCGGTCCGCTTGACCACGCCCGCTCCAACGAGGATATCCATCGACATCCCCATGCTGCATCCGACCAGCACCAGGTCACGTTTCCGCAGGCGGACTATCTCGTGGGCCAGGGCCATAGTGTTCCGGCCGATGGTCTGGCCGCCCATACCCACGACGGCGCCGTCGAAAACGAACCTGTCGACCGCTTCGGCAGCGGTCATGACCTTATCTGTGGACTTATCGCTCATCGCTCCAAGGTCCGCTCCGCGGCTTCCGAGGAATGTTTGGCAGAGCCCGGGGCCATTCTACAAGAAGCGACTATGAAGGTTGAGGAACCTGAGCTCGGGGGTTCCGGCTGCGCATCGCGGGGGGCCAGCGACTGAGCGTCGCACAGATAAGAGGGAGGTCGTCCAAAGCACAGAGGGCGATCAACGTGTCCCGAGGGAGAGCCGTCTTTCCCTACGAACTCGTAGCCGACGCTGCGAACCCGACCAACTCGCCGGAAGAGAGCAGGACCCCGTTGATTGACCGCGCGCGAGACTCTTCAGCCAGGCTGATTGACCCCGAGCACGCAGCACTGGACTCGCTGCAACCAGAGGCCGTTAGTGGGACGTGACAGGACGTGCGTTGCGGGCGCCGGCTTGAAACGCCGGTGGAGGAAGGGGTAGAGTACGTGCCGCAACGAACCGCTAAGGATCACTGTCATGCGCACATTGATTGCCGGACTGATAGGGGCGACGTTGATCCTCACCGCCACGGTGGGCGGCGAGCCCAGCCCGTCGGCGCAACACTACCGGCTTGGAGTGCAGCTGCACAACAGCGGCCACCCGCGCGACGCGATCATACAGTACACGAGGGCGATCCAACACGAGCCCACGAATACCGACGCTCATATCCGCCGCAGCTTCGCCTATCTGCACGCCGGAGACTACTGGGGGGCCTTGGAGGCCGTCGCCGAGCTCGATCAAGCCTTGTTCGAGAAACAAAGAGAGGCAGGGGGATAGTGTCCCATCGCCGACGGGCTGTTTTACATATCTAAGACCTGCTAGCCGCGGGCTGACACCGCGGCGGTCGCCCCCGCGCGAGCCGGCTCGACAGGTACTCTGTGTCGCTCGGTTGCAGGGAGAGCCCTGATCCTCAAGTTGACCTCATCAGCTTCCGTGAGTTGATAGCCGCATTGCATGCAGAGCGCATGCCGACACCGGAGGTCCTCAACGGACACCAGGTCACCCCGGCACCTTGGGCACGACTTGAGCCAGAACATCTCTTCGTACTCTCCCTCGTCTTTGTCAACGTAGCCCATACTGGGGTGACTGTCATCACCCGGAAGAGTGATTGAAGGGGTGAGATTCGAGCTAGCCCTGGTATGGCCTCCTCGGCCTGTCCTGCTCAGGTCGGATATGCCGACGACGACGGGGTTCTGAGCGACGAAACCCGCTATTATGTTTTCTCCGAAGGCAACCGCGCTCGAGTATCCTTATCCGGGGTGCGCCCGGCGTGCATGAAGAACAGTCGTGGGGACATCGCAGGCGGCGGGGGGACGCGTCTCGTGTCAAGGATGCGGGCGCCACGGTCCCCAGAGCGCTGGCCTACATACGTCCTTACTGGGCGAGGGCGACTCTCATCGGCGTCTGTCTGTTGGCGAGCGCATCGCTGACCGCGATTCCCCCGCTCCTTATCCGCGAGATCATAGACGTGGCCCTACCACAGGGCAACGCCGGCCTCCTCAACCTGCTGGTGGTTGGCATGATCGCCATACCCGTCGGAACCGGCCTTATCGGCGTGCTCCAGAGCTACCTGAACTCCACTATCAGCCAGCGCATTATGTTCGACATACGCAATCAGCTCTACATTCACCTGCAGGGGCTTACGCTCCGGTTCTTCACCTCCAAACACACCGGGGAGGTCATGTCCCGTCTGACGGCCGACGTTGCCGGCATCCAAAACGTCGTTACCGGTTCCCTTATCTCGATCGCCAGCAACCTCTTCACGGTGTCCATCACTCTGACCGTCATATTCGCTTTGAATTGGCAGCTTGCCCTTCTAAGCATCAGTCTGCTCCCTCTGTTCATTTTGCCCACGCGACTGGTGGGCCGCGTCCGTCGTAGGCTCCAGAAGCAGACCCAAGAAGCGCGCGCCGACCTATCGACACAAATGCAAGAGACGTTGAACATCAGCGGTTTCCTCTTGATGAAGATTTTCAACAGAGAGGGTTCTGAGGCACGGCGTTTTCGAGAAAAGAGTCGGAGCGTGATGGACCTGCAGGTACGACAGAGCATGGTTGGACGCTGGTTCTTCATGTTGATGGGCCTCTTCTCTTTCGTCGGACCGGCCCTCATATACTGGTGGGGGGGCCACCAGGTGATGAGCGGCGCGCTCACTGTGGGTACCATCGTCGCCTTCGTAGCGTACCTGGCCCGGCTATCCGGCCCAGTCACATCGCTGGCCACGGTCTACGTGGATGTGCAGGCCGCGCTGGCCCTCTTCGAGCGCATCTTCGAATACCTGGACACGCGCCCGGAGATAACTAACAGCCCGTCTGCAGTCCACCTCCCCAAGCTGAGGGGCAGCATCGAGTTCGACCGAGTCTCATTCGAGTACGTGCCCGGGCGCCAGGCTCTTAAGAATGTCTCATTCGCCGTAGAGCCCGACCAGCTTGCCGCACTGGTGGGACCCAGCGGCGCAGGTAAGACCACAACCACCTACCTGCTTCCTCGCCTCTACGATCCTACTGACGGCGTCGTAAGACTGGATGGAACGGACATCCGGGACATCCGGCTGGACTCTCTTCGCGAACACATAGGTATGGTCACCCAGGAGACATTCCTTTTCCATACGAGCGTTCGGGAGAACCTAAGCTATGCCCGGCCGGACGCCACGGACGATGAGTTGGTGGAAGCGTGCAAGGTAGCGCAACTACACGACTTCGTGACCGGACTGCCCGAGGGCTACGATACGTTGGTCGGCGAGCGCGGCTACCGCCTCTCCGGCGGCGAGAAGCAGCGACTGGCCATCGCGCGGGTCATTCTCAAGGCCCCACGCGTCCTGATTCTGGATGAAGCGACGTCCCACCTGGACTCCCTGTCCGAGAGCCTCATCCGCTCCGCACTGGAGCCTCTGCTTCACGGATGCACCAGCGTGGTAGTGGCCCACCGCCTCTCGACCATACTTCGGTCTGACGTAATTCTCGTACTCGACGAGGGCCGCCTTGTAGAGCAGGGCACACACTCAGAGCTACTCGCCCTTGGCAGTCTCTACGCGCGGATCTACGAAGAGCAGTTTCGGCCTCAGGAGCAAACCGAGCGGCTGGCCATTCAGGCGGATTGAGCGCGGTCGAGGAAACTGTGTTAGCTTGGAAGCTGGCCGGATGAAGACTCGAAACTGGGGCCGCCGCCAGCATAGCGACCCGGCAAACGGTCAAAGGACTTTCTTGAGAGAGTTCTGTTGACTCTTGAGGTTGGAGGGGGACCATGCCGTCTGAAGACCTTTCGCTGTACGCACACCTGATGCGACGCGCCGGTTTCGGCGCAACTCCGGAGGAGCTCAGGACCTACGCCGACCAGGGGTACGAGGCCGTCGTGGAATGGCTGCTTCACCCAGAGAAATCTAGCGATATTGACGAAGACCTGCTCGACCGCTACTACAAGATCAATTGGCGGCCGGCGTGGTACTACCGAATGGTGAACACCGGAACTCCGCTGAACGAGAAGATGACGCTGTTCTGGCACCATATGCTCGCGGTGGGCATCTCGAAGTCCAACTTCCACGAGCCGATACGGCAGCAGGTCAGAGCGTTCAGGCGCCACGCCCTGAGCGATTTGTGTACAGTCCTCATCGCGGTGTCTGCAGACCCCGCGATGATCTACTGGCTGGACAACCAGGAGAACTTTAAGGACGAACCGAATGAAAACTATGGTCGCGAGCTGCTCGAGCTGTTCTCCATGGGCGTGGGCAACTACACCGAGGACGACGTAAAGGGCGCGACGCGGGCCTTCACGGGCTGGAGCTTCGTGTCGATAATTCCGGGCACTGCGCCCTACGGGGCCCCACCCGCCCCGGACTTCGTATATATCGAGGCCGAGCATGACGACGGAGAGAAGACGTTCCTAGGCGAGACAGGCCGACTTAACGGTGAGGGCGTTATCGACATCATTGTCAAGCAGCCCGCCACGGCCAGATTCATCTCGAGGAAGCTGTACGACTTCTTCGTCGCGGACGAGCCCACCGTCGCATCCTGGAACGAGGTGGCCCCTCAGGACCCGGAGGCGATCGACACCCTTTCCGACGTATACATGTCCTCAGGGGGCCAGTTCCGCCCGATGCTGAGAACGCTGTTCAATTCAGACTTTTTCAAGGAGGCCAGGTTCAAGAAGGTCAAGAGCCCGACCGAGCTGGTGGCTGGGCTCATCAGGCTTCAGGGCACCCACCGGTTCCCCGAGACAGGGCTGGCCAAGTACGAAGGCGCGACCGCCGTTATGGGGCAGACCTTGCTAAACCCTCCGACCGTGGAGGGATGGCACACCGGTCCGGAGTGGATCGACGGCGGCACCCTCAACGAGAGAGTCAATTTCGCAATCAACGAGCTTAAGGACGGGTCGACGCCAGGTGTGCAAGACATCATCGAACGCCTCAAGGCCGAAGGCGGAGAGCTCTCCCCGGAGGAGTTGGTCGAAAGGTGTCTCGAGCTGGTCGGCTTCCTGGAACTCGAAGACGAGGTGAGGGAGGGCCTGTTACGCCACGCCAGGGCCAATGGTCCCCTCTCTTTCAGCGACGGAACGGTCGCTGAGGGCCGGGTAGTGCGGATGCTTCAGCTCATCGTCTCGACGAGGGAGTTTCAGTTCGCGTAGGTCTGTTGCGTTGCGGCTGGGTAGCTAAATAGCGTGCCCCCTGAATCCGCCCACGTCCGGTCACCCTAAGGAGCCTGGCGCCGAAGTGTCTAAGGTCGCCCCACTAGCTCGATCGCCGTCGTTGCTTTGCTGGCATGTCCCTTAGATTCCTCGCCGGGCTCGGAATGACATTGCGTGCCCGTATCCCGGTCCGCCCCGAGTCCGCCTCGGGCCTCGGGCGAAGGAGGGCGGACGAGGCCGTAAGGGAAGCTATTTCAGCTCTGCGTGGTTAAGGCCCGAAGGGTGCGGGCCGTACTCGACGTAGACCTCGACCTGCTGGACCACCACTCCGCTTACGAGACCCTCAGGCCTCGAGTCGAGGGAGATCTCCAGTACGTTCCCTCCCTTGCGCGGTAGCACGCCTTCCAGGTGGAACTCGAGCCACTGGTCGCGCGCGGCGTCGAGCCGCCCGAAATCACGCAGGCAAGTCTCGCCGGCAAGCGACTTGCCGTTGAGCAGGACCGTGAGCTGGTCTTGCGTTACGAGGTTGCTGATATTGATTCTGAGCTGTATTTGCCTGATACGTCGCGACCTCGACGCCACGTCGTCCGCGATGTGGAAGGGAACGCTGTAGCGTTTCTCCGGGTCGGCCTCTTCGATCTCGATGGGTAGGCTTGCGTCGTAGCCTGCTTTGGCCGCCTGCTCAGAGCGTCTTGCAACGACGTAGTGCTTGTTGCCCTCGCGGACCAGGTCGGGATCGCCCATCTCGGAGAGCATGCTTCGCTGCGCCTCGGCGAGGGGCCACTTCATGAACCAGGTGTAGAGGCCGTCCACTCCGCGGTCCCAGTACGCGGCGGAGGCGGCGCGAAAGATCTCAGGGGTGGGATAGGTGCGCAGCTTGATCGTGCGGTCCTGCCGCCAGGTGCTTTCGTCGGTGACGGAGTGCTGAAGCATGCCATACACCGATACGTCAGCGGCGTGGGCGGCTTCGATTAGCCAGTCGATGGGCATGTTCGCATCGAGGTTGTTGTACGTGTACATGACGGGCACAACGAAATCGACGAGCCCTTCCTTGAGCCATGTGAGCACGTCCAGGCCCTCGGCCAGGTTCATCTCCTGCGTAGGGAATACGCGCGCGCCCACTGCGGCCGGGTTTCCAGGTCGGCTGCGGGCCATGTCGGCGACGCTCCGGACCCACTCCGTCATCACGGGCGTGTGCGACTCGACGCCCTCAGGGCGAAAGAACTGAGTGGTATCCTGGGCGAAGGCTGCGGAGTAATCGAGCTCGATGCCGTCGACCTCATAATCGAAGGCCAGCTCCCTGAGCACCGCGAAGTGGTGGTCGCGGACCTCCTTCTCGGCAAAGCCCGCTCCCCCCTCTTTGCGGTCGTGAGCACGACTGATGCCGCCGTAGCCGCCGAGCCGCAGGTCTGCGAAGAAGTCCATTCCCTTGTCATGCGCACGGTCGATGAGCACCGTAAGGGGGTCGAGGCCGCGGTCGATGAGGCTCTGCATGTTGTTCCAGGCGTGCCAGTAGATCGCTGCGGTGAAGGGGCGCTTGTCTTCTCCAAACCTCATGCCCACCTTCGACGGATAGAAGATGCCGTCGCCGCGTTCGACACAGTAGCTGAACGTATCTACGCCGGTCCCCGCGACCTCGTCGATCGGTCGCCATGCGTCCTCCATCGTGATGGGGGAGTCGTGTACCCAGAGGTAGTAGTGGCGGGCATCGTTGTGGTAGATAGTCCTTCGGCGTCTCATCTGTTGTCCTCCGTCTTGATATCCACTCTGCCTTACGGCACGGCCCATCAAAATTTTCGCCTATAGCATCGCCTCGTTAAGCGTGACGCCGAATCCCGGTGCGTCTGTCGGCTCAATGAAACCGTCGACTGCCTCGGGCTCGTCGAACCAGAGCAGGTCTCCAGGTTCGCGCCAGCGCTCAGGCATCGTCTCGGCCAGGTCTTCGCACTCCGTCGCGACGATGACGTGCAGCCCCCAGACTTCCCCGCCCCGATGCGGGACCACCGGGACGTCATAACGACTGGCCAGCTCAAGGATGCGAAGCCCCGCCGTGATACCGCCGCACCAAGTCAGGTCGGGCTGCCACAGGTCCAGAGCTTCGGCGCGGGCGACCTCGGCAAAACCGTGGTGCGTGAACTCGTGCTCGCCGCCCGCGAGCAGCACCGGCTTGACAAGCGGCCTGAGCTTGGCCTGCTCTTCGAGGTCATCCGGAGTGAGTACGTCTTCGAACCAGTAGATTCCGAAGTCGGCCAACAGCTCCGCCATCCCTCGAGTCACTTCGGCGTCCCACGACATGTAGCAGTCGAACATCAACGTCGCTTCGGCGCCGAAGGTCTCCCTGGCCGCTGAGGCGCTCGCCACGGCAGCTGCGTAATCCAACTCGGACCCGGTCCACCGGTGGCGTATTTTGTGGGCGGTGAACCCCATCGCCTTGTATGTCTCCGCATCCTCACCCGTGGCGTAGGCGCGAACCTTGCTCTTGCGCCGAGGCCCGATCAGCTCGTGTACCGGCATGCCTTCAGCCTTGCCGATCAAGTCCCACAGCGCCAAGTCTACCCCGCTCAGAGCCATTATCGCGATGCCTTTGCGTCCGAAGGGCAGGCAGGCCCGGTATAAGTCGTCCCAGATGGCGGGGATGTCGTCCACGCCTCCCAGATCCCGTCCAACTAAAAGCTCGCGGAACTGCCGGTTGACCACCTCCACAGATGCTACACCACCGCCGCCGTAGCCGTAGCCCGAGACGCCCACGTCGGTATCCACCTTCACGACGATCTGCCAGAAGTGCGTACGCCAGGACGGCGCCAGGTGACGGTAATTGGGGTAAGCGGCCTCGACGGCTGTGATCCTCAATGGGGCCAGTCTTTACGCATACTCGGCAATATCGCCAAAGAGGGCCATCAGCTTTTCCGTGTCCCCACTTGGTAGGTAGGGTTTGTCCAGAGCGGCGGCGTTCTGTTCCAGGTGTTCCACGTCGGCCGTCCCGGTCAGGACCGTCGAAACGGCGGGGTGGTCTGCTGCGAACTTGTACCCGGCGCTGACCACCGAATCCACGTCGGCTCGCACGAGCCACCCCAGTGGGTCCTTGGCGGGCAGGCCGTCTGCGGGTACCGCGCCGCGCTCCTTCCAGTCCGCGATCAGCCCCTCCAGGAGTCCAGGATCAGGGAGCTTGATGCGCACTGCGGCCATGTTGATAATCCCCACTTCGTTGCTCTGTGCCAGCGGAAGTGCTTCGTTGGAAGCGTATTGGTTCAAGATGCCGTATTTGAGCATCACAGCGTCCCAGAGCTCCGGATTGGTGCGCAGCGCGAGGGTCGCCGCTTCGTGTTGCGGATCGACGGTAAACATCTCGCTGAACCCGATGAAGCGCACCTTCCCCTGTTCCTGTAGGCGCGCCATGACGGGGAAGTACTCCGTCACGACGTGGTCGTAGAACTGGGGGAGCAAGCCATGAAACATCATCAAGTCGATGTGGTCGGCATCGAGCCTGCGCAGGCTGTTCTCCACGGACTCCGCAAGCTCTTCGCCTTTGCGCAGCTCATCATCGACGCGGTACTTCCACTTGGTCGCCAGGATGAACGAGTCGCGGTCGACGTTCCCTAGCGCGCGACCCAGGATCCGCTCACTGTCGCCGTACCCCGCAGAGGTGTCGAAGAAGTTAATCCCCAGCTCGAGACATCGCCTGATGAGGCGGTCTTGTTCAGCCTGGGAAAGGCTCTTGGCCTGGCCTAGCCGGCTCGGGCCGCCCGTTCCAAGGCTGAGCAGAGAGACGCGGAGTCCGGTGCGTCCGAGGGTCCTGTAGTGCATAAGGCGCTATCCGGGATGACGTATGGCCGGAAGGGCTGTCGCCGAAGTATAGACCATCGCAGCGACAACATTTAGACTCTTGTCCCAGGAGGTGCGAGATGCCGCAGACGTTGATTCTTACCGGCGATCTCTCGATGCGAAACGCCCCGGACCCTGGCTCGCCGTTTGAGAAGGGCGACGACGACGTGCTTTTCGGCAACCTTGAGGGCTGCCTGTTCGAAGCGGACTACGATGCCCAGCACGGGGTTTCCAGGTACAAGGGCACGGTGATGGATATCTCCCAGAGTCCGCCGACGAAGTCCAGGAGGTACGACGCGAGCCCGGCGGCAGCGAGCTACCTCGCAACCGCGGGATTCGACGCCATGGGTTGCGCCAACAACGTTACGTACGGTGCGGATGCAATTCCGGCGTCGCTTGCGCGGCTGGACGAAGCGGGTATCGCCCACACGGGCGCGGGGGTCGACCGTAACTCAGCCAGGGCGCCCGCGTTGGTGGAGAAGAACGGGGTGCGGTTCGGCTTCCTCCAATACACCTGCGAGTTCTTTCCGGTCGGGCACGAGGCCACCGACACCAGCCCGGGTGTAGCCACGGTCAGGCCGCACACGGCATACCAGCCCGACCCGCGCATCATGGAGAGGGCCGGAGGCGCGCCTACGGTGGTCACATGGCCCGACCCGACGCACCTCGCTCACATGAGCGACGACATATCGGCTCTCAGCGCGCGCGTCGATCTGGTGGTCGCCTCGTATCACTGGGGACTCGGCGGGACCAACGAGCCTATCCAGTACCAGCTCGACATCGCCCACGCGGCGATCGATGGGGGCGCCGACATCGTGATGGGTCACGGGCCTCATGCCGTGCAATCTGTGGAGATCTACCGGGGGCGGCCGGTCTTCTACAGCCTTGGTGACTTCATCAGCCAGAGCCAAAGGGTGGGCCTCGTAGTGCGCGCCGAGCTTTTGCGAGGAAGCATCGTTCGCGTGACCTGCTCACCGACTCGCCCGGACTCCGCAGGACGGCCGGTGGTCCGCTCGGCCTCGGAGGAGAAGAAGACTATCGACTTGTTGGTGAGGGTATCCGAGGAACTTGGCACGAGCCTCACGACAGACGGCGAGAATGTGGTCGTGTGGGAATCGAGCGCTGTTCCGGAGTGAGGATCCGTTACGAGATAAGGGAGCAGAGTCGCCCGCGGGAAATCCCCCTTAATCCCCCTTTTCGAAAGGGGGAGACAAGGGCCGGCCTTTCCAGAATCCCGGAAACCAGCGTTGCTTGTGAGCCTTTCGAACCACGGCCTCGCAACGCGAGTTTCAGTGCAAAGCCGGCGTGAGGAGACAGGTGGCCCGCAATGCGGCCCGCTGGTTCCTATTCCCCGCCCTGAAGGCGCTCGGCGAGATCGAGCCATTCCCGGTAGTGATCGGCGTACTCGGCCGCGGCTCGAACATCCGGCTCGATGACTCGCGCGCCACGGCTCACCTCAGCCGCGCCCTCCTCCAGCGAGGAGAAATCGCCGAGCGCCGTCGCTGCGCATACGTAGGCCCCGGACGCGCTGACGTTCGAGCTCAGTACCTGGATGGGCCGGCCCAGTACGTCGGCCATCAGGTCTACCCAAGCGTCTGTCCTGGACATCCCTCCACCAACGGCGATAAGCCCGGCAGCAGCCCCGGCGACCGATTCGGCCTGTTCCAGATTCGCACGGACGGCGTAGGCGACGGCTTCCAGCCCCGCTCTCGCTATCTGGCCGCGGCTGGGCTCGTTGAAAGTGAGCGGCACCGGGAACAAGACGCCCCCGGGCCTCAAACCCAGCCTGCTCATGTCCATGCGGGGTGGCCCCAGCACGGCGAGGACGCCCTCGGAGCCGGCCGGCGTCGCCTGGGCGAGCTGGTCCATCTCGGCAAATGCGCCCTCGCCTGAGCCGCAAACCAGGCCGGCTAGCCAGCGATAGGCGTTTCCGGCGTCACCGGCGGTGCTCTCGACGACCCACTTGTCCGCCGTCAGGAAACACCCCGTCCAGGTCCGCGCCGGAGACGGTAACGGCGGCTTGTCCACCACGAGCTGGACCGGAGCGCTCCATCCGGCAACGATCCCGACGTCGTGCCCGCGGAATACGCCCATCCCCAACAGACCGCACTGGGTGTCGGCGCCCGCGACCACCACCGGCGTTCCTGATGGAAGCCGTGTATCCGCGGAGGCGCGCTCTTCGACCCGGCCCATCATCGCGCCCGGGCTCAGAAGCGGTACATGGTCGTTCTCTATAAGGCCGAGGTCGCGCAGCAGGTATGTGGCCCAGCTACGCCGCTCCACATCGAGGAGTCCCGCCCCAGCCGCCAGCGTGGGCTCGGAGGCCAGCTCGCCTGTGAGCCTCAAGGCAATCCAGTCGGCGAGCGAAACCACAGAGGCTATCCTGTCGTAGCTCTGAGGGCGGTTCTCGCGAAACCATCGCAGTTTGGCGGGCGCCAGGAGGAAGGAAGGCGAATGCCCGGTGGTCCGGTACACGCGGTCCCCCATATGCTGATCGATCTGTCCTCCTTCGAACACGGCCCGCAAGTCGAGGTTGGGCCCCACGTAGACCTCGCGCCGATCGGAGTCGAGGAATGCGACGGCCTGGCGCTGGCCGGTCACCGCTATGGCGGCCACCTCGCCCTGAGCAACCTCAGCGTCCCGCAAAGACTGAGCGACCACCCGGCAGATGTCTTTCCAGACCGCCTCGTGGTCGAACTCCCGCGCCCAGGGCGAGACGTCGCTGACGTCCAGGTACGACCACGCAGTCGACGCCGAAGCGGCGACCTCAGCCTTGCCGTTGAACACGAGCGCCCGCAACGAGCTGGTGCCAGCGTCGACTACGAGCACTTGTTTATCAGCCATCCGCCCACGCCTCCGGATTAACGAGCCTTTCGGGCCGCCGGCCGGCCACGAAGCGCCGGATGTCGTCCCCGATCATCCTGGAGTGCCTCTCGATGGTCTCTTTGGTGGCGCCGCCAATGTGTGGTGTCAAGACCACGTTATCGAGCGACAGCAAGGGGCTGTTGGGGGCTATGGGATGTGTCTCGAACACATCGAGCGCGGCGCCGGCGATCCGCCCACTCCGAAGCGCCTCCACCAAGGCTTCCTCGACGACGATAGCGTGTTCCGACAGGTTGACGAGATACGAGCTTGGTTTCATTAGCGCGAGCCGGCGGCTATCCAGAAGGCCCTCGGTCTCAGGTGTGAGGGGCGCGTGGACGGCGACGAAGTCAGACCCGGCCAGGAGATCGTCTAGACCGAGGGAGGTAACGCCTTCCGGCACGGCCTCTGCGTAAGGATCGTGCGCCAAGCACTCCATCCCAACGGCCAGACAGATGGTGGCAAGCCTACGTCCGATGGCGCCGAGGCCGATGATCCCCACCACTTTGCCGGCAAGCTCGACGCCCCGCATTGACAGGTAGGGCTCAACGGGGTCCAGCCAACGACCACCGGTCACGTATTGGTGCGCCTCGGGAATCCTTCTGGCAAGGGACAACATCAGCCCCAGCGATAGCTCAGCGACCGCCCCAGCGTTCCTGGAGGGAGTGTTGACCACCAGCACCCCGTGCCTGGTCGCCGCCTCGACGTCGACATGGCTCGTCGAGCCCCGGCACAGTGCAACCAGCTTTAGTGACGGAGCGGCTTCGAAGACCTCTACGTAGACGAAGTCCGCCTCAACCACGAGGACCGAGACCCCATCGGCTTTGAGTCTGATGCCCAGCTCCGAGGGCTCGTAGAGCTTACGTGTCTCCAGCCAGCTCTCGTATGTGACATCGACGGTATGGCCCAACGCGTCCAGCTCGGAGATGCTGAAGGGCGCCAGAATGAGAGCGTTCGGCCTATTCGGAGAGGTGGGCACGTGTATTGGTGAATGTCCCGCCTTCGCGAGCTTACTCTATATCGGCGCGCGATTCATCGTCACTGGACCACACCACTTTGGCGGCTGAAGGGCGCAAACCCGCACGGGTTGCAGCCCTCGCTCTGCTGACCGGGGCGGCCACGCCGTTGGTCGTCATCTCTCCTCCTCGGTTGCCGCAAAGGCAAGGTCGGCGAGTCCGCCCGGAGGCACCCAGAGGTCCCCTCCGTCTGGATGTTGGGCGTGGGAACTGTTGCTCAGCATAACGACGAATGTGGCTTCGCCAGGATACCATCGGATCATCGCCCCGGCTCCCGGACCCCTGGTGCCGAAGGTAACGAATTCTCGTCGTTGGTTGGGGAACGCCACGCCCCAGGCGTATCCGAGCGACCCTCCAACGGGGCTTGCTTCTTTGAGCTCGACGTAAGGGGAGAACATAGCAGCGATCGAGTCTTTGCCGATCAGCGTCCCGAGCCTCAACTCCTGCCCAAATCGGTACATGTCCTCGACAGTCGTGCATAGCAGCCCGGTACCATGTCGTCCTGTAGTCAACGGGGCGTACGCCCACTCCTCCGCCGGAGTCTCAGAATCCTTGGTCTCATACCCAATCGCGCGGGGCTCAGAGCGGGTACCAGTATCGCAAAACCGCGTATTGGACATTCCAAGGGGCTTGAAGAGATGTTCATGCAAGTAGTCTTCGAGGTCTTGCCCGGACGTCTCCCGTATCAGAAGACGGAGAAGCAATTGGTCCGCCGCGGTGAAGTGGAGTCTGTCGCCCGGGGTGAACTCCAGGGGCTCGTCTTTGAAAAGATCGACCAACTCCTCTATTGGTTTCGGGAAGGCCTCTTTGAAGCCCGCCTCATCTTCATGCATCCCTTCGACGCCACCGAGCGGGGCATAGATGTCGGGGATTCCCGAGCTGTGAGTCAGGAGGTCGTGAGCGGTTACCCGTTGGTCGATTCCGTAGTCGGCCAGATAGGTCTCGATCGGCTCATTGACATCCAGCAGCCCCTTTTCCTCTAGTTGCAACACGGCCACGGCAACAAACGGCACTGAGAACCACCAACCCACCGCGAAGGCCGTCTGAGGGGTGTTGGCAACACCTTTCTGGCGGTCTGCCATCCCGTAGCCCTTACTGAACACCACATCCTCGCCACGGGATACCAACACAGCGCCGCTAAACCCCCCAGCAGTCCCGTTGACGACACTGTCCATCAGCGGTCCGATTTTCTCGTCCGCAAGGGGAATCGGAGTCGGTACCGCGGGAGTGTCGGGCTTACCGCACCCAAAAAGCAGCAAGGCCGCGGCGAGCGTGATTATGGTCTTGGGCTTCACATGCTGCTCTCTCGTCTACTGTTTTGGACCACGATGCGCCGAGTCTATTCAGTGGCGTGCCACAACTGCAGCGCGAGGGCCTCAGGCCCTTATGGGATTGGCCTCAGCTACCGCATCGGCGGCGAACGCGCCGCTCCGGACTGCGCCCTCCATGGTAGAAGGCCATCCGGTCTGCGTCCACTCGCCGGCGAGGAAGAGATTGGAGATGGGCGTCCTCTGCGGCAGCCGGTGCTCCGCCGCGCCGGGCGCCGACCTGAAAGTCGCCTGTGGCTCCTTTACGACGAGGAACCGCTCGACGTGAGCGTCGCGTGCGCGAGGGAACAGTTTCGCCATCTCGTGTGTGAAAAGCTCCCGCAGCTCGTCCTTTGGCGTGTCGATCAGGTCCCAGGCGCCGCTGAGTGAGATACAGATGTACTGGCCCGTGCCGCCGAGGTCCTGGATAGCGCTCTTGTTAAACACCCATTGAACCGGACTCTCCACGAAGGCGACGAATTCGCCCTCCATGACCGGCCTGTCATACCAGATGTGTATCCCCACGATGGGAGACGTGCTCAAGTCTGCGGCGGACGCGAAAAAGGGGCTACCCGAAACGTCGTCCGGCAAAATGCTCGAGAGCACCTTGAAGGGCAGCGCACTCAGGTAGGCGTCCGCCTGAAGGGTCTCCCCTCCGGAAATCTCGACTCCACGGACGAGCCCGTCGTCCATCTTGATCGCCGTCACGGAGCGGCCCATAACCACGTTTGCAGACCTCCCCTGGAGAAAACGACGGGCGTGCTCTCCGTTCAGCGTGGATAGGCCGACCTTAGGGAAGCCAATCGCCGCGTCAGCGGGCGTTTTCAGCAGCGCCTCTTGGAATACCATCAGCGCCATGTCGGCGCTTACGTCTCGCACGTCGTCGTTGAGCGCAGGGCGGATGACGAGGTTCCACAGGTTCTCGATGGTCCTCTCCGTCTGGTGATGCGCCTTTAGCCATGCATAGGCGGTCTGGCGGTCGAGAGAGGCCGAATGCTTCCGCCGGTTCGTCAGCCGTACCCGCAGCATTCCGTAAGCGGCCATCAGCTTGTCCACGATGCCGAGGTGAGGGTAGAGGAGGAAAGACGGAAGTAGGTGAAGCCTTCGTAGGCGGGGCATGCTGGATAGGACGCCGCGTTTGCCGTCGATCACCACCTCCATGCGGAGCCCGTTTGGGAGGTATGTCTTGTCGAGTGCCCCGATGGCTTCGAGGAAGTCGATATAGTACGAACAGCACCCAAGGAAAACGTGCTGGCCGTTGTCTACCTCGACACCCTCTTGAGGGTCTGTGAACGAAAACGCCCTTCCGCCGAGGAAGGGGCGCTTCTCCACCAACGTAACGTCGAAGCCGCGTTCGACGAGGCAGCGGGCCGCCGAAAGGCCCGCCAGGCCACCACCTAAGACGACTACCCTTTTAGCCGTTGAGTCGCTGGGATCAGGCTGGTCGCCCATAGTCTGGCCATCAACAGTAGTTTCTGAGTTGTACTGAGTCCGATTCGACGCTCGAATACGTCGAAGCCCGATGATTCGATGCGGCCAAGAATCCTACTATAGACCGCCAACAAGACCGCGGGGCATGCCCTGGACTGGAGATGCAAAAGGGGCATCAGGTGACGCCCGCTGTCGAAGTATTTCCTCGCCCGCGCGACCTGAAACGCCATGAGGTTGCGGAACGCGTCGTTAACCACGCCCGCGCGAAGCTCCTCCTCCGAGTACCCAAACGAGGCGAGCTCGTCCTGCGGGATATAGACTCGGCCTAGCTCAATGTCTTCCCGTATGTCACGCAAGATGTTGGTAAGCTGCATCGCCAGCCCGAGGTCCACAGCGTATTTCCTTGCGTCAGGCTCTGAGTAGCCGAATACCTCGATGCTGATCAGGCCCACCGTCGACGCCACCTTGTAGCAGTACTCCTTGAGCTCGTCGAAGTTCGCATACCGTGAGCGTGTGAGGTCCATCTCAACGCCTTCGATGACGTCTTCGAGGTAGCTGAGCGGGATGTCGAACGCAGTAGTGGCATGCCGCAAGGCAGTGAACACAGGGTCTGCGGTGGCCCCGTCATCGCCTTGAGCCAGCGCCTGCCTCACCCTGTCGAACTCTTGCCTCTTCTCGTCTGAGCTCGCGGTACCATCCGCGATGTCGTCGCACAGGCGGCAGAACGCATAGGTCGCATAGATGGCGCGGCGACGGGCCGCCGGAAGCGTTCTGAACGCATAGTAGAAGTTAGCGGCCTTCGACCTGGTTATGCGCCGGCAGTGGTCGTAGGCGCTGCGCACCTCCGCTTCAGTCGGCAATGGCCTCCCCCGCTAATCGCATGTTGAGCCCGAGCCTGAGCGAAGTAGTCAACATCAGTGCAAACTTGGACGCCTTTGTGAGCTTGGGCCTGCTCGTGAGCACGTCGTACCGCTGCGCCTCGATGGCGTCCAACACCCTCAAGCCTCCGAGGCTGTACAGCGCCACGTCAAGCTTGAGCCGCCCCTCGAGGGTGTCGATTAGCGGGATGCCAAGGTGGAAAAGCTCCCGCGCGCGCGCCACCTCGAACTCCATCAGGCGGCGGAAGCCGTCCGAGACCTCGCGCCGCGAGAGCTGGTCTTCGGAGTAGCCGAACCTCTCCATGTCCTCTTGCGGAATGTAGATACGCCCCTTGCTGTAGTCCCTTGCGACGTCCTGCCAGAAGTTAGCCAATTGGAGTGCAGTACAGGTGTAGTCGGACAGCGCCTGGCGCGTTGAGTCGCGATGGCCGAAGAGGTAGAGGACCAGATGGCCGACAGGGTTTGCCGAACGCCGGCAGTAGTAGTCCAGGTCGTCGAATGTTGGATACCTCGTCGTGGTCTGATCGTTCCGGTTCGCCTCCACCAGCCTCAGGAACGGCTCGGGCGGTATGTCGAAGGCGCGGATGGTCTGTTGCAGCGCCACCATGTAGGGGTGGGAAGGCTTGCCGTCGTAGCAGCGCTTCAGGTCCTGCTCCCAGGCATCCAGGGCCGCCAACCGGTCTCCGTGGAGCTTGTCGCTGCGGTGCTTGTCGCTGCGGTGCTTGTCGCCGTGGTGCTTGTCGCCGTGGTGCTCGTCGCCAAGGTCGTCGACGGAGCGACAGAAGGCGTAGACGGCGTAGATGTGGTCGCGCTTTGCGCGGGGCATGAGCCACGAGCCGACCGTGAAGTTCTCGTAGTGAGACCTGGCCAGCTCGGCGCAGCGGGCGTAGCCCTCCGCGGGGGAGTAACCTGCGGCAGCGCCGGAGAGAAGGAGCTCCATCGATCGTCAGACCCCTAGGATCTGCACTACGATCTCCCGATGCTCCTTCCTATCGTCGTCGTCTAACTCAACCATGAATATTCGTTGAAACTGCCCCAGCGTCAATCCACCGTCGACAACGGGGATGGTCTCGCTGCTGCCGAGGATCAGGTGCTGGCAGTGGGAGTGGCCGTTGGGGCACTCGTCTTCGTGCATATTCACGGTGCGTATGCTGAAGTCGTTGTGACCGTAACGAGAGTTGCGGGGGGAGAGCCGGTCCAGGAGGCTCGCCATGTCGTTGATCAACAGTGGCTCATTCTCCTGAATGGTTATGGCGGCGGTTGTGTGCTTAGAAAACACAACTGCAAAGCCATTACGTATCTGGGACTCGTAGACGAAATCACCCACGCGGTCGGTGATATCAACGAACTCCGGCATCCTGGAGGTCGTCTGGCGCAGCGTGTACGTGCTGCATTTCAAGGTAGCCTCGCCTACTCTCATAGACCATCCCCTCTACAATTATCGGTACGACTTTTATCCACAGCCCGCCGAGTCCGGCGTAGATTATAGCGTGTTCGGGCTCTAACGCCTAATCCGCGAGTGCGCCGGACATCTGATTATAGCTACTTTTGCCAAGGTGTCGAGACCCCTCGTCGTCGCCGCCCCAATATGCCCTATATCGCCCCAGGGCCATCAGCGGCCAATAATTCCGGTACATGTGGTACTTGATCATGAAGCCGGCGGGAAGCTCGGCCCCCTGGTGGTCCGGGTCGTCTGTAGCAGGGTATCGCTCTAGGCGCCGCCCCACACCGTAGCCCGGAAACCCTGTGCCCGTGAAGTGCTGCTCGTCCCAGGAGCCGTTGCCCTCCTGCGTCTCTATCAGGTGCCGGACGCCATGTTGAGCCGCCGGACTGCGCCCCTCCCCAGCGGCGAGCAGACTCAGCAGCGCCCATGAAGTCTGAGAAGGCGTGCTTGGCCCACGCCCGCGATAGGCCGGGTCGACGTAGGAGGCGCAGCTTTCTCCCCAGCCGCCGTCGCCATTCTGTTGATCCACGACCCAGCGTGCTGCGCGCCTCGTAGGCCCTGAAGCCATGTCTACCTTGACCGAGTTCAAGGCCGGCAACACGGCGCCCGTCCCGTACACATAGTTGACACCCCACCGCCCGAACCACGGTCCGTCGTACTCTTGCTCGGAGAGCACGTAGTCGACGGCCTTTGCCACGGCGAAGTGGTCTCTCTCGTACCCTAACCGACCCAGCATCTCCAGAACGTGCCCGGTGACATCGACGCTAGGGGGGTCGATAGTCTCGCCAAAGTCCGCAAACGGGATCCGGGCGATCATGGTCCTGGTGTTGTCCTTATCGAACGCGCCCCATCCGCCGTTGGCACACTGCATTCCGATGATCCATGCAACGGCCCGCCGGATCGCTTCCTCTTTGGCATGCGAAGGTAAGTCCGCGCGTTGGAGGGCCATCACGATTACCGCAGTGTCGTCCAAGTCGGGGTACCCAGCGTTGTGGAACTCGAATGCCCAGCCTCCAGCCGGTACCCCCTTCGCTTTAACCTGCCAGTCTCCGCCTGACAGGATTTGCTGGTCCATCAGCCATTCGCCGCCACGAACCAGGCCGGGGTGAGCCGGGCTCAGCTGAGAATCGAGCAACGCGTTCATAGCCAGGGCGGTGTCCCATAGCGGCGACACACACGCCTGAACGCGAATGGTGTCCGCGTCCTCGATAGTGAAGTTTTCGAAGCCGGCCAGGCCTTTTGTGATTACAGGGTGGTCCGAAGGGTAACCAAGGCAAGACAGGCCGATGAGCGAGTAGACCCACGGAGGTTGAATCCCACCCCAGCTTCCGTCGGACTCCTGGTGGTCCAGAATCCAACGCTCCGCGCGGCGGATCGCCTGAACCCTGGTAGGCTTCCAGGGTAGCTTGTCCAGGTGTCGTAGGACGGTGTCTCCGGCATAGAAGAAGGTCTCCCAACCTACGAGGCGTTTAGGCCGCGCGATGGAGTAGTCGGTCTGGGACCGTGGCTGAGGGTAGAGCTCGTCGATTTGAGCCCATTCCGGCGCGGGCCTTATCGGCTTGCGGTCGAGCACGATGAGCAGAGGAACTATTGTCGAGCGGGCCCAACTCGCGAATTCATACACGTTAACCGGGGCCCATTTGGGAAGAAGCATTAGCTCGGGTGGCATGACTGGCACGCCTCGCCAGTCCCACTGTCCAAAAAGGGCGAGCCAAATCTTGGTGAACACGCGCGTATTTGGGACGCCGCCCTTGGACAGGATGAACTCTCGCGCTCTCTCCATGAACGGCTCGTCGGGCGAGTATCCGGCGAACTTGAGCGCGAAATAGCACTCTGTCGTGGTGCTCAAGTCGCCTGGGGCATCGTAAAATTGTCCCCACGTACCGTCGCTACGCTGCCTATCGATTATGTGCCGGGACAGCTTCTTCCATTGGCCACGGTCGGCGACGCCGAGGAACTGCGTCAGAAGCAGATATTCCGCCTCCATCGTTGCGTTCGACTCGAGCTCACCCCACCAGTAGCCGTCCGGGTGCTGGATCTCCAGGAGGTGATCCTGCGCCGTGCGGATGGCGTTGTCCAGCTCGGGCCCATCACCGTTACGCCGTATGTCTAATAGGTCGACCATCGAAACCTAGTTCACATGGTAGCCGATTTTTTCGCCGCGACCGCCCCAAACGCGTCCAGAGCTACGGCCAGCGCGGCGCCTGCGGCCCTCGTCTGGGCCGCTAATCGCAGCGCATCGGGGACTTCGAGGGGACGGGCCATGATCGCCGAGACGCTCCGCCAAAGGGACTCCGACCCGTCGGCAGCCAGGGCAGACTCCGTGAAGGCGGGCAGGGACTGCTCAACGGGGTCGAGTACCGACTTTACTACCATAGCTGGGACACCGTATTGCGATGCGGTGTTGCACACCCAATAGCCTTCCATGTCCAAGACTGCCACTGGAAACAGCTCGCCCAAACGGCGCTTAGCGGCGCTGCTGCGGACGAGAGCGGGCGCTGTGAGGCACTGCCCGGTGGCGAAGCCTCGTCCGGCGCCCTCTACAGGCGGCGTGTCGAGAGCCAGGGAATGTGCGGATTCTACCGACCACTCGTTTGGCGGGCCCTCAGCGCACCAGATGCGGTCGCAAACGTAGACGTCGCCGGTACTCTGGCCGGGCTTCGCCCCGCCGGCGAATCCGACGGAAATGAGCGCGTCCAGGTCAAATCGCTGCAGCAACGCCCTTGAGGCTTCCTCGGCCCTGACACGCCCTACGCCGGACAGGGCGACGACAATGTCGCGCTCTTTCGATCGATAGCAACGGACGCCGAAGCTCTCGTCGCGGGCGCTGAAGCCGCCCATCTCTAGGTAGTGCGACACCTCCCGTTTGAGGGCCGCGAGCACACCGATCACGAGACAATCTCCCTAAGCTCGATACTGGCGCAGATGTGGCCGCGCCTCTATTTCCGGTGCCGGCCTTCGTTTGAGCTAGCTGGCGCCGACACCGCTGTTCTGAACGGCTCCCTCCCTGGCCAGGCGCAGCATGTCGCTAGGACTGCGCAACGCCTGGAGGATGGATGCGGACTCGAAGCCGCAGTGCATCATGCAGTTGGCACACCTGTCGTCCTTACCCACCCCATACCGTTCCCATATCGCGTCTTCGTAGAGGTCTGTCACACGGTCCGTGTGCCTATCGCCAAGCAGGTAGCAAGGCTCCCTCCAACCCAGGACCGTATAGGTCGGGTTGGACCAGGCGGTGCACTGATAATCTCGGTCTCCCCTGAGGAAGTCCAGATAGAGGGGATTGTTGTAAAAGCGAAGGTTGCGCTTAGGGTCGAGGATATTCTTGAAGATCCGCCGGGCATTGCGGCGGGACACGAAGAGGTCCTGGTTAGGCACGGATTCGAACTTGTAGCCGGGCGAGACCATGGCGCCTTCGATACCCATCTCAGTCAGCATATTGAACATCTCGAGGAGGTCGTCCTCGTCACATCCGTTGTATACCGTGGTGTTGGTGGTGACCCGGTAGCCCTTCTCCAGAGCGGCCTCGATCCCCTTCACCGCGATCTTAAAGACGCCCTTACGGTATACAGACTTGTCGTGCGCTTCCTCCATTCCGTCCAGGTGCACCACGAAACAGAAGTACTTTGAGGGTGGGATCCTATCCATAACCCTCTCCATCAGAAGTGCGTTGGTGCACATGTATACGAACCTTTTCCGGTCCGTGATGCCGTTCGCTATGTCGTGGATCTGCGGATGAAGCGTCGGCTCCCCGCCAGCGATCGACACGATTGGGGCGCCGGACTCCTCCACGGCCGCCAGGCTCTGCGCCACCGTTAACATTCGGTCGAGCACAGGCTCGTACTCACGGATACGGCCGCAGCCCTCACAGGCGAGGTTGCATTTCTCCAGGGGCTCCAGCATGGTGACAAGCGGGAACCTTTTTCGCCGGGAGAGCTTGCTCCGGGCGATGTACCATCCCAGCCTGACCGCCATCTCAAGTGGTCTTGCCATTTGGTCGAGCTACCCGTCCTTTCCCTTTTGTATCGTTGCTGTCCGACGTCGGCGCCGATGCGCTAGCGCGGACTTCACCGTTCTCTTATCAGCAGAAAATTCGCCATCTCCTCCAGGTCTCGTCGGTCCTCCGGGTCTAGCTCAAGAGTGGAGATGGATTCGAGGGCCATCCGGCAATACTCGTTCGTCACCGCCTGGGCGTACTCTCGCGCGCCGACTTTGTCTAACACCGCGATCACAGAATCCACGGCGCCTTCGTCGACAATGGGACCTCGGTACGCGTCGAGAAGAACATCGCGGTCCGCCCGTTCGGTCTTCGAAAGGGCGTAGACGACCGGGAAGGTGTTCTTTCTACGCGCGACGTCCGCGCCCACCGGCTTGCCGGTGACCTGCTCGTCCCCCCAGATCCCCAGAATATCATCGCGTATCTGATATACATAGCCCACGGCCTTGCCGTACTCGCTGAGCGCTCGCACAGTCTTGGGGTTGCGCGCACCGATGGTGGCCCCGATGCTCAGTGCGCACTGTATCAGGGAGCCTGTCTTGCGAGAGATCATTTCGAGGTAGTCATTCAGCCCTATGTCCGGCCGCCCTTCATAAGACAGGTCGAGGTATTGTCCTTCGATCATATCGAGGTAGGACTCGGTCAAAAGGCCGGAGACAGCGACTACCTGTTCTGTGCCCAGAGCGCTTTCGCCAGGACCCGACAGTGACATATCGGCAACCACTCTCAAGGCGTTGCCCGCCACTATCGCCTTCGGCACACCCCACACAGCCCAAAGGGTGGGACGGTTGCGGCGGGTTTTGTCGCCATCCTGAATATCGTCGTGGACCATCGAGAAGTTGTGTATGAGCTCCAGGGAGACCGCTGCCGGAAGCGCCTTTGAGACGTCGCCCCCGGCTGCATCGCAGGCCAGGAGGCAGAGTGTGGGACGCAGCGCCTTACCTACGGCGCCGTTGCTAGGATTCCCGTTCTCGTCGGACCAGCCCATCGTGTATCTGAGGGGCCGATAGACCGGGTCGCTACCTGAAAGCCTGTCGCGCAAAGCGGCGTCGATATCCGACTTGTACCGGAGGAGTACGGACGGGAGGGTGTGCGCCGGCTCTTTCGGGCGTTTCACGGCGGGGCTGGGCAAGGTGACCTCCAAACGGAGTGGTCCGCTACGAGGCTTGGGCGCCAGCTATTGCGATTAGGCCGCCGGCAAGGGTTCTGAACGAGCCGCTCATTGGATGGAGTACGAAGCCAAAATCCTAGCATCGGAGCCATATAGTGTCAATTCGAGCGAAGGCGCGGTGCGGAGACACTCTTGAACTACGGATGCCGCGACTTAAGCCCGAATCCACCGAAGGACACCGATGGACGGCGTGAGGAAAGCGGAAGGGGGGGTGAGGGAGCTACAGGGGAAATAGCCTGGGTTCCATTTGGGGTAGGGAGGTCGGCGGACGGTCTTCATCGCCGCACAGGGGCCCCTATGGCCGTCTGCGGGAGCTGCGATGCGGGGGATGGCGAGAGAATACGCAGCAGGGAACTCTCTCGGACCGGGCTGGCGCGAGTCTGCGGGGATCTTCGGTTGTCCGGTGGGTGGGTCGCCGACGGTGCCGTCAGGCCGGGAGTGGAATGGCTCGCAGCCGGGCCAAGGCGCGGCTGAACTTCTCAGCCCAAGGCCAGCGATCCGGAAGATGCAGGGTCAACCGGCGTGCCGAGCGGGTGAGCCGTCCGGCTAGGGAGAAGAACCGCCGCCGGAGGGTCTTGGTGGTGGCTATCCGCTCTCCCAGACCGATCCGCGCCGTCCAGCGGGCCAGGTTGTGGGCCATCGTCTGGACGGCCAGCCAGGCGCCGTTGGCGGCGAAGCGGCCCGAGGGGAGATGGTTCAGCCCGACGCCGTACTTGAGGTCGCGTATGGCATTCTCGATCTCGGCGTGGCGGCGATGGTCAGCCTCCAGTTCGAGCAACTCCCCGTCCCGGTCGGTGATGAAGCCGTGATAACTGTATTTGGCGAAGAGGGCCAGTTGGGAACCGGGCGTCGGCTTCACCCGCCGGACGATGAGCCGTACCGGCGCGGCGTCTGCCTCGGCCTGGAAGGGGGTGCAGGTGATCTCGGCCACATCGGCGGCACCGTCCATCCAGTAAGGAATCGGCGTCCAGGCATCTTCGGGTATCGCCTCGATGAGATTGTGCAGGCTTTTGTGCTGGCGGATGGTGATGGAGTAGCGGACATTGATCCGGCGGCAGACGGCGACCACGGCGTGGGTATAGAAGCCGCTGTCGGCACGCATGGTGAGCTGCCCGCTGGCCCCGCCGTAGCGAACCCGGCTCACCGTTTCACGCAGGAAGTGGGCGGCGCCGCGAGCGGTGTTGGCCCGGCCCTCGCGCAGCCGGGCCATCAGCACGTCGCCTGTGCCGGCGGCGACGGCCAACAGCGGGTGATAGCCCCGCTTGCCGGTATAGCCGTGGTGGCGTGCGCCCTCCTTGGCCAGTCCGTAGGTCTCGCAGATGGTGGAGTCCAGGTCAATGGTCAGGGGCCCGTCGCCGGGTCCCGCCCCGGCCTGCCAAGCCCGGGCCAGCAACTCGCGGCTCACCCGGTCGAGTTGACGGACGTGGCCCCACCGGAAGCTGCGCAGGAAGGTGCCCAGGGTGGATGGCGCCTTCACCGTGCCGCCCAGGGTGCTGGCCGTCCCCCCGGTGCGCAACACATCGGCGTCGTCAATGCAGTCGCCCCCAGCCAGCGCAGACGCCACCAGCGTCATCATCTTGTCGCTCGTGTTCGCCCGCCCCGGGGCATCGCCCAGGTCGAGGCGCTGCCGGACGAGTTCGGGCAGGCCGAGGTGCCGCGCCAGGGTGGCCGGAAGGAGCAGCCCGGCATTGGCCACCAAGCGGCGGTCGTCGAAGGTGATTTGGATTCGGTCGGGGTGGTTGCGTGGCAGCATCTATTGGGTGCTCCTTTTCCAGGGTCTGTTTTTTGCTACAAAACCATTATCCCAGAAGCACAGGAGCACCTTCTTGCTGCTTCAGGACGCTAACCCGACGCCCTCCTTCGGTGGATTCGGGTTAAGGGTCATCGTCAGACGGCCGGGGAAGCCCCACCCCACTTACTGCATCGCGAGCTCCTCAACATAACAGGGTGACGGGGGTGGCCTTGGGAGCGCGTCGGGACTTTGTAAAAAATTTCACTTGCGTACCTAAAGCAGCTATGCTATATTTCAGCCGTCCGGGCGGTGGTACTGGCATGCAAGACACTTACCTCGGCCAATACGGCCTGATCGCGGCCTTCACCGCATTCGCAATCGCTGTCCCCACCGGCATGCTGGTTACGTCCTGGACGCTTTCGCTCGTGCGGGTGCGACCCGACAAACCCAGCGCGATCAAACGCGCCATCTACGAGTGCGGGTTCGAGACCCTCTCCGGCACCTGGAACCGCTTCAACTTCAGGTATTACACGTTTGCCTTGATATTCGTGATATTCGATGTTGAGGTGGTGTTCCTGTTCCCGTGGGCTGCGAAGTTCGGCGTCCTCTCGAGCCAATTTGGCGCCTTTGTGCTTGCGGAGATGGCTGTCTTCATCGCCATCCTGCTCGTGGGGTGGCTATATGCATGGCGGAAGGGAGCGCTCGAGTGGAGCTAGATAGGAGCCCAGAAGATCAGGGGCCCGGAGAAACGGCCATACCGCTTCACCTGAGCACGCTGGAATTAGACCGCGCCGAGGGCCGGCACGTTAACGACCTCAAGGCAAGCAGCACTCAGCCCCTGGCCGACCCGCTTATCGAAGTCCCTGACGACCTGAAGCGCAATCTGGCGGTCACGTCGATCGACGCCCTGACCGGATGGGCGAGGAAGTCCTCTATGTGGCCATTGTCTTTCGGCCTCGCCTGCTGCGCCTTCGAGATGATGGCCAGCGCCATGCCCAGGTTCGACCTTGCGCGCTTCGGGATGGAGGTCTTTCGTGCTTCGCCGAGGCAGGCGGACCTCGTGATCATCGCCGGAACGGTCACGTGGAAGATGGCCCCGGCCATTCACCGGGTGTACGAGCAGATGGCCGAGCCCAAGTGGGTAATATCCATGGGGGTTTGCGCGACCAGCGGCGGCCCATACTACGAGTCCTATAGCGTGGTACCGGGCGTAAACCACATCATACCTGTGGACGTCTATGTACCGGGGTGCCCGCCCCGCCCCGACGCCCTACTCTATGGAATCATGCAGCTGCACGACAAGATCAAGCGCCACTCGTTGCGCGGCAGGGCCCCAGGCCGGTAATGACCACAGCTCTGGCCGGCCCCCACGTAGCCGGCCTCATCAACGAGGCCCTGGCCGGTTCGGTCGTCGAGTGGGACGACACCGATGTATGGATAAGTCCCGACAGCGTTCACGGCGTAGCTGCCTTCCTGAAAGATAACGGCGATCTCGACTTCAAGTTCCTCACGTCGATCAGCGCAGTAGACTACGTTGAGTATTTCGAGGTCGTCTACCACTTGAGGTCGCTGAAGCGCAACCACGAGTGCACCTTGAAGACCCGCATCTATACCAGGGACGAGCCTTCTCTGTCTTCGGTCGTCGATATCTGGCAAGGCGCCGACCTGCAGGAAAGAGAGATCTGGGACCTCATGGGTGTCCGCTTCGACGGGCATCCCAACATGAAGCGAATACTGCTATGGGAGGAGTTCCCGGGCCACCCCTTGAGGAAGGACTACCTCCGGTAGCTGCTGAGACGCGCATATGGCGATCAAGACCGAGCCGATTACCATCAACCTGGGCCCCCAACACCCGAGCACCCACGGGGTGTTCAGGATAAGGGTCACTTTCGACGGCGAGGTGGTGCAGGACATCGAGCCGGTGTTCGGCTACCTGCACCGGGGCACCGAGAAGCTGGCTGAGGAGCGGACCTATACTCAGATAGTTACACTCACCGACAGGCTGGACTACGAGTCCTCCATGACGAACAACCTGGCGTACACCAGGGCGGTCGAGAAGCTGGCCGGGATCCCCGTCCCCGAGCGCGCCATGTACCTGCGCGTGATCTCATCGGAGCTCCAACGCATCGCCAGCCATCTCATAACCATCGGCTTCATGCTCCAGGAGTTGGGAACGTTCGTCACTGTACTGATGTACTGCTTCAGGGAGCGAGAGCGCGTCCTGGACCTTTTTGAAATGCTGTGCGGGGCACGCATCACACTCAGCTACATGCGCCCCGGCGGCGTTTTCCAGGACGCTCCGGCGGACTTCTGGCCTGCGCTGGACACGTTCTTGCAGGAGATGCCCGGGTACGTGGACGATCTCGATGGGCTTATTACAGGAAACGAGATCGTTCTCAGCAGGATGCGTAACGTGGGGATTCTCCCTGCCGATTTGGCCGTCAACTGCTCGATGACCGGACCGGTGTTAAGGGCAAGCGGAGTGGCCTGGGACCGAAGGAAGGCGGACCCGCACGAGGTCTACGACCGGGTCGAATTCGACGTCCCAACAGGCTCTACCGGGGACACCTTCGATCGCTACCACGTACGCATTCAGGAGATGCGGCAGAGCTTGAGGATCATCCACCAGTGCGTCGATCAAATGCCTAAGACGGGGCCAATTAGAACTGAGGGGCCGTTCTTCTTGAGGCCTCCTGTCGGGGACGCGTACGCCGCGGTCGAGTCGCCCAAGGGAGAGCTTGGGTTCTACATCGTAAGCGACGGCGGCATCTCGCCATATCGCTGCAAGATACGGTCCCCGTCGTACATCAACCTGACGGCGCTCAAAGAGATGGTCGTGGGGTGGAAACTGGCAGACCTGATTGTGATTTTCGGCAGCTTGGCGGTGAATATGGGTGAGGTGGACCGGTAGGAGATGAGCGCGATCGAGCGAGGCGTCGCAGCCAATGCCGATGTGGACGCAAGGATTGAGCTTTGAACTTCGAGACCCTCGATAATCTATTCGAGGACTTTCTTCCCGGCGGTTACGAGTGGCTGGCTTTCGCCGTGGCTGCGTTCGTATTCGTGTTCGTCGTGATAAACACGTTAGTGGCCGTAACGGCGTTCTACACCTGGTTCGAGAGGCGCGCAATCGGAAGATTTCATGCCCGGCTGGGACCCAACAGGTGGGGGCCTTACGGCCTTTTGCAGCCGATGGCGGACGTCCTCAAGTTGATCACCAAGGAAGACACGGTCCCTGAGACCGCAGACAGGATAATGTTCTTCTTGGCCCCCGTAGTGTTCTTGGCCCCGACGTTCATCGTTTTTGCTCTGATTCCGTTCGGCGAAGATAGCTTCCTGGGCTCGCTCAACGTGGGGATACTGTTCGTCGTGGCGATAACGGGCGTCAACACTTTCGGCATCTTCATGGGCGGCTGGAGCTCCCGCAACAAATATGCCATTTTCGGGGCGGTCCGGTCGGTCGCCATTCTCATCAGCTATGAGGTGCCGATGGCGCTGTCCCTCGTTGGGGTGGTGTTGGTAGCCGGCTCAATGTCCCTGCTCTCCATAGCGGATAGCCAGAGCGCCGTGCCCTATCTCTTCGTGCAGCCTCTCGGGTTCCTGGTGTTCCTGGCGGCGGCATCGGCGGAGATGAACCGCACCCCCTTCGATCTCGCAGAAGGGGAGTCCGAACTGGGGGGCGGCTACCTGACCGAGTACAGCGGAATGAAGTTCGGGATATTCCAGTTGGCGGAATTCATGGCGCCGCTTCTCACTGCGTCCATCGCGACGGTGCTGTTCCTGGGCGGCACCCGGTGGGGCCTGGACCCAGTACCGGGGCAGATTTGGTTTCTGGTCAAGGCGTTTATCGTGGTGTTCTTCCTCCTCTGGGTGCGCTCGACATGGCCGAGGCTGCGTGTGGACCAGATGATGGGACTGGCTTGGAAGGGACTGTTGCCGCTGGCGTTGGTCAATCTGCTCGTCGTGGCCGTCGAGGTCCTCATGCTGCAAGATCCTGGGACGGGCGTGGTGCCTTCTGAGCGGCTTTGGTGGATGGCGGCGTTCAACTGGCCTCTCACTATCGGCTCAATCATAGTCCTGGCGAATATCCTGGGTCAGCGACGCTTACAAGAGGAGTCGCCAGGCCCCTTGCGCCTGGCCGACTTGGGAGCGGAGGCAGAGTAGCAATGTACGGTCTCGGAATGGCGAAGGGTCTCGGCGTCACGCTCAAGAACCTGGTCCTCCCAGGGCGCATGTTCACGCTGCACCAATACCCCGATCGGAAGATAGGGCCGCTCGGGCTGGCCAAGAGGTCTGGTACCAATGTGATCAGCTACGCGATCAGTAACCCGGGCCAGGTCGTGAAAGCGCTGGTGGGCCTGGTCTCGGTCGCCGACGTCCAGCCAAGGCACCCGAGGTTCCGGGGAGAAGAGTTTACGTGGTACGAGGACCGCTGCACCGGCTGCGCAAGTTGTGCCAAGTACTGTCCGCTAGGGATTATCCGGATCGTGACGGACCCAAGCGGCACCTTCGTTCAGGAGGGGGAGAAGTACGGGATCGAGGTCTTCGATATCGACATCGGCCGCTGCATGTTCTGCGGCTTGTGCGTGGAAGCCTGCCCGTACGACGCACTGCATATGGGGAGCGGATTTGAGGAAGGAAGCTACCAACGCAGCGAACTGGTTATCGACATGCAGCGGCTGAACGACGCGCCAAAGCGCCCGAGCACCTGGTTTCGACCGCAGCTCGAAGACAAGGACTACGACCCCTCCTCCGGGCAGGAGCTGGGATCCCGTGAGGTGGGACGTCACGAGCGCCCCAGCCAGGGGGAACAAGAGGAGAGGTGGTCGAAGCGATGACCCTTGGCGTGGGCACTGAGGCATCCCTGGTCACCGATATCGCCTTCTGGGTTATCGCAGCCTGCATCATAATCGCGTCGCTGGGGGTGGTGCAGCTACAAGACCTTTTCCGGGCGGCACTGTCCTTGGTTGTCGCTTTCCTGGGAATCGCCGGAATGTTCGTCCTCTTGCGTGCCGAGTTCCTGGCGGTCGTGCAGGTATTGATCTACGTCGGGGCCATCTCGGTGCTTATCGTCTTCGCCATCCTGATGACCAGGGACGTTGAGCATGGAAGCCCCTCAAACAGGCTGCGAATTCCGGCGGCTATCTTGGCGGGGCTGTTCTTCGCTACGACATCGGTTGCGGCAGTCAACACGGAATGGATGCTGCTCGGGGACGCGTTCGAGGGCGAAGCGCTGATCAGGATCGAGGAAGTCTACTCCAACACCGTGCCTGTTATCGCCGAGCTCCTTCTCCGAGAGTTCGTCCTGGCGTTCGAGGTCGCGTCCGTCTTGCTGCTTGCTGCGATAATCGGCGCTCTGGCGTTAGTCCGCGAGCAGTGACGAGATGAGCCTCGAGAATATCCTGATCGTCGCCGCCCTGGTCTTCTCTATAGGCCTGTACGGGGCGCTCACCAAAAGAAATGCCGTCACGGTGCTCATGAGCCTGGAGCTCATGTTCAACGCCGTGAGCCTGACGGCGGTCGCAATGTCTCGCTATATTGTCCCCGCCGGTCTGGCTGCGGGCGGGGACGTTGTGCCACCCTTGCTCACCGGGCAGGTGTTCGCCGTATTCATTATCACGGTGGCGGCCGCCGAGATAGCCCTCGGGGTCGCCATCGTAATCGCTATCTACCGCAATCGAGAGACCGTGTTCGTGACGGATGCCATCCTGATGAGGCACTGACCCGGCCCATGTGGATCGACTATCGCAAAGCTCCGAACCTGATGATAGCCGAGATGTGGAAGGACGCCCTCGAAGGGGAGGGGCTTCCCACAAAGATCATCCCGGAGGGCGATATCCTCGACTGGGGAGAACGGGTGCCTTTTCGCATAATGGTGCCTCGTGGCCGCGAGCACGTGGCGGACGAGATTCTGCGCAAGCTTTGAGGGCGGCATGAGGGTCGATAGCCGAATAGAGCGCATCCATAGGGGCGGGTTTGAAACCCGCCCCTACGTCGGTCGCCGGGACCAGGCGGTATTTCTTAGCCGGGCGATTACATGAACCTCGAGACCCTGGTATGGCTGATACTACTCCTGCCGGCGGCGTCTTTTGTCGGCATCGCCCTGATCATCAGGCCGTTCTTCAACCGGTATTCGACGGTCGCGGGTTATCTCACCATTGGGGCCATCGGCACAGGGTTCTTGCTCTCGCTCTGGGCTCTCACGAGGGTCGCAGACAATGGCGGCGCATTCGACTTCGAGCAACGCGCCTGGCTGGAGGTCGGAAGTCTCAATGTAGCCGTAGGGATTCTCCTTGATCCGCTCACGGCGATCATGCTGGTGGTGGTGACGGGGGTTAGCCTTCTCATCCAGGTCTACTCGACCGGCTATATGAAGGGCGACCCAGGCTACGCGCGCTACTTCGCCTACATGTCGCTGTTCACGGCCTCGATGGTGGGGCTGGTCATAGCCAGCAACATCGTCCAGCTCTACTTTTTCTGGGAGCTGGTCGGCCTGTGCTCGTACCTCCTCATCGGTTTCTGGTACCAGCGTCCAGCCGCAGCCGCCGCAGCCAAGAAAGCCTTTATCGTCACACGCCTTGGCGACTTCGGTTTTCTTCTGGGAATCCTGTACCTATTCTTCAACGCGGATGCGTTCGGCGCCGACACGAGCGTGCTTAACATCCCAGATATCAATGAGGCGGCCAAGACGGGACTTCTCGCCTCCAGCGTGGTCACCTGGATCGCTTTGGGGATATTTGCGGGCGCCGTAGGCAAGTCCGGCCAATTCCCCCTTCACACCTGGCTGCCGGACGCAATGGAGGGCCCGACGCCGGTCAGCGCGTTGATCCATGCGGCGACGATGGTTGCCGCCGGGGTCTTTCTGGTGGCCCGTTTCTTCGACCTGTTCCAGGCCTCCCCCGCGGCTATGGCCACGGTGGCGATCGTAGGCGGCGTCACCGCTGTGTTCGCGGCATCGATGGGGCTCGTGGCGAACGACATCAAGAGGGTGCTGGCCTACTCCACTATTAGCCAGCTCGGATATATGATGCTCGCCCTGGGAGTTGGGGCCTACGGCCCAGCGATCTTCCACCTCTTCACTCACGCGTTTTTCAAGGCGCTTCTGTTCCTGGCCTCCGGCAGCGTGAATCACGCGGCAGGCACCTTCGACATGCGCTACATGGGTGGCCTGCGGGCAGCGATGCCGTGGACTTACGCCGCGTTCCTTATCGGCTCTCTCAGCCTCGCAGGTATCGTGCCACTGGCCGGCTTCTGGAGTAAGGACGAGATCCTTTCTCACGCATGGGCGCACGGCGGAGTCGTCAGCCAGCTGGTCTTCTGGTTGGCGTTGGTTGCCGTGTTCATGACGGCGTTCTACATCTTCCGGGCCCTCTTCATGACTTTCGAGGGTACTTTCAGAGGCGGCGCGGACGAGGACCCGGCGATCACCGAGGACGGTGGCGTACACCTGGTGGAATCGCCCCGGGTCATGGTGGCCCCCCTGGTGATACTTGCAGTGGCGGCGGTAGTGGGAGGGTTCTTCGTCAGTCCGCCGTTCGATCTGGGCATCGTCGGAAAGCACGCCTTGACGCACTTCCTCGAGCCCGCAGCAGAGGCATTGGCATTCAACCTGCCGATAGCGGTGGTATCCACGGCAATCGCCGCAGCCGGAATCGCTCTAGCGTACGCGATGTACTGGTCGCGGACCCTGTCCCTCGAGAGGGTCGCCGATCTGGTGTCACCCGCACATACGCTTCTCTCTCGCCGGTACTACTTCGACGACCTCTACGAAGGAGTCCTAACGCGAAAGGTCCTATACCTGGGCCTGGCCAGGTCTCTCGACTGGGCGGACAAGGCTTTGGTGGACGGAGCCGTCCGGCTCGTCGACCGATCGGGGCGCAACGTTGGAAGGGCCGTAGCACAGCTCCAGACCGGGCAACTCCAGGGATACGGAGTCGCAATCTCCGTGGGCGTCTTGACCATCGCCGCCGTGTACATCTTCGTCCGCTAGGGAATAGCAGTGGAATTCGAAGGCCTTTTGACAATAGTAGTGTTCCTGCCTCTGGCGGGAGCACTTCTTATAGCCCTCGCCGTCAAGCGCGACCGAGATGTTCGATACGTCGCGGGAGCCGTTTCCCTTATCGAGCTGGCGCTGGGTATCGTCGTCTTCCTGAGGTACGACGCCGAGACGGGCGGCGTTCAGCTTGTCGATCGGATACCGGACTGGATTCCGGTCGAGTCCTTCGAGGTGCAGTACTTCCTGGGCGTCGACGGACTAAGCGCGCCCCTCGTATTGCTCGCCGGCCTGCTGGGCATGGCCGCGGTGTTCGCATCCTGGGGGATCAAGCACCGTGTGCGTGAGTATTTCGTCTGGCTGCTGGTCCTACAAACGGCGGTAATGGGAGTATTCACTGCGCTCGACTTCATACTCTTCTTCCTGCTGTGGGAGCTCGAGCTGGTGCCGATGTACTTCCTGATCGCGATCTGGGGAACCGGGCGGCGCGAGTACTCGGCGATGAAGTTCCTCATCTTCACCTTCCTGGGCAGCGCCTTCATGCTGGTGGGGATACTGGGCCTCTTCTTCACCGCAGACATCCACACCTTCGACATGACCCAGCTGCCGGCCAAGATCGCCGCGGCACGCAGCTTCAGCCTGCCCATCGGCATGCTGTTTGCGCTGCTCACTCTCGGGTTTGCAGTAAAGCTGCCCGTGTGGCCGCTGCACTCATGGCTTCCCGACGCCCACACCGATGCGCCGACCGCCGTCAGCGTGATGCTGGCGGGAGTGCTGCTAAAGATGGGCGGGTACGGGATGGTGCGGGTATCGGCCGGGATGTTCCCCCAGGTCGTGGTCGATGCGGCCTGGGTGCTCGTGATCCTTGGAGTTATAAATGTGCTCTACGGGGCAGTGGTCACGCTCCGGCAGACCGACCTCAAGCGACTCATCGCCTTCAGCAGCATCAGCCACATGGGCTACGTGCTCATAGGAATATCGTCCGTGGCCGGCGCGGCCGGCGCGGTCTCACCCGTGGGGCTTACCGGGGCGGCGATGCAGATGTTCACCCACGGCACCATCACAGGCTTGCTTTTCCTGCTGGTCGGCCTGATGTACGAGAAGGCCCATACCCGGTACATTCCAGACCTGGGAGGCCTGGCGACCCGCATGCCTGTACTGGCGGCGGTCTTCCTGGTCGCCGGCCTGGCGTCGCTAGGGCTACCCGGCACCAGTGGGTTCGTCTCCGAGATACTCGTGTTCCTCGGTACGTTCCCAGTGTGGGGAATAGGGACCGCTCTGGGCGCGTTCGGGATAGTTATTACCGCGGGATATATCCTGTGGATGGTGCAGCGGACCCTCTTTGGGCCTCCCATCGATCGGTTCGCCAGCGTCAGAGATGCGACCCCCATGGAGATGGTCCCGCTGCTTGTCCTGGTCACAGCCGTGTTGGTAGTCGGGATATACCCAGCGATTCTGACGGACGTCTTTAGCGCAGGTGTCGAGCCCATCGTCGACGCGATCAGGGGACCTGCGCAGCTCGCGCTGAGATGACGCTCAACGACCTCTATCTGCTTTCCCCTGAGCTGAGCATGGCAGCGCTTGCCATGCTTCTGCTCCTCATAGACCTCTTCGTTCCGCGCAGAGGGATAGTCGCAGCGGTCGGAGTGCTCGGCCTGGGCGTTCCGCTCACTCTGAGCATCGCTCTCTGGACCGGCGGCGACACCGTCCCGGACCACAGTATTCTTGCGGGCACCGTTGTCGTCGACAAGTTCAGCCTGTTTTTCAAGTTCCTGTTTATCGGCGTGGCCGCGGCCGTAGCCCTCATGTCGAACGACTACGGCACAAGGTTCCGCAGGTTCCAGACCGAGTACCTAGCACTGATGCTTTTCTCGGTGTCGGGCATGATGCTTCTGGCCTCGGCCGTCGAGCTCATCACCGTCTACATATCCCTGGAGCTGACCGCCCTCCCCGTTGCCGCGTTGGCCGCCTTCCTGCGGAACAGCCGCTCCTCAGAGGCCGGCATGAAGTTCTTGATCCTGAGCGGCATCAGCTCCGCGCTTCTCCTGTACGGCATGGTCCTGGTCTACGGCTTCACGGGAACGACACAGCTCGAAGAGATCGCAGCGCGGCTTGGCGGGATGGACCTCGGCGGCGACCAGCCCTTTGGTAGCTACGCGTTACTGCTGGGAACAGCGCTGATAGTCGCAGGCTTCGGCTTCAAGATTACCGCGGTCCCGTTCCAGATGTGGGCGCCCGACGTGTACGAGGGCTCGCCGACACCCATCACCGCATTCCTGTCAGTGGCCAGCAAGGCCGCGGGTTTCGCCGTCATCCTCCGGGTGTTCTACGTTGCGTTCCCAATTGAGGTGTTGAGCCTGGAATGGAGCGCCATATTCGCTGTGATTGCCGCGATCTCGATGACCGTGGGCAACTTCGTGGCGATACCGCAGAGAAATATCAAACGCATGCTGGCATACAGCACCGTGGCCCACGCGGGATACATAATGGTGGGGCTTGCGGCGGTCTCGTCCCGTGCGGCGGAGGGACAGGAGTCCGTCGGCGCGTCCGGCGTGCTCTTCTACCTGGCGGGCTACGCGGCGACGAACCTGGCGGCGTTCTCGGCTGTGATAGCGATCTCCAACCGCATCGAAAGCGACCGCATCGACGACTTCGCCGGAATGGGCCAGCGCGCGCCGTACCTGGCGGCGGCGCTTGCGTTCGCGATGGTGTCGCTCACCGGCGTGCCCCCCACGGTGGGTTTCATGGTTAAGATTTACATATTCGGGGCCGCGATCGGCAGCGGGCTGGCGTGGCTGGCCGTCGTCGGCGTTTTGAACAGCGTCGTCTCCGCCTACTACTACCTGAGGGTGGTCCGGGTCATGTACCTGGGCACCCCGACGAGCGACGAACCGGTCCGCACGGACCTACCGCTTCGCATTACGCTGGCGGGCGCCGCGGCTGGGATCATCGTGTTCGGGCTGTACCCCAGGCCTCTGCTGGAGCTCGCCCGAGCGGCCGCTGAGGTCCTGTTAGCTGGGTGACAAGGCGCCCTCGGGCACCATGTCACAGTTGGGATCATCGGTGTGTTGTGATGTGGATACCCTCCACTCACCAACAACTCTGAAGCCCTGGCTGATGCTAGAACATCTGTGATCCGCTTGGCCTCCGACCGCAAGGCCATACTCGAGAGATGTTCGCCAACCGCCCCTACTCATGGGCCAAGGACCTGAAGACGTTGGCAAGGCTCAGCTTGTCAATCGCGCCGGACGCGACACCCATCATAGCCTGGTATAAGCGGCCCTCCGGGTCTGTAGCTGGAACGCCGTTTAGCTGCAGGAAGACGAGAGCGCATGCCAGGGCGGTCCGCTTGTTTCCGTCCCGGAAAGGGTGGTTTTGAGCTACGTGGAAGGCGTATGCCGCGGCCATCTCGTACAGGTCTCTATGCAGCCACTCCCCACCAAATGACGCTCTTGGCATTGCCAGGGCAGACTGCAGAAGTCCCATGTCATGGGTCCCGACGCGACCGGTGTAACGCTCAATCTGGTCCAAGTGGACTCTGATCACGTCAGCCAGGCCTAAGAACAGAGGCTCCATTGATATGGTGAGCGCTAATCGGCCAGCCTCTTTAGAGTCCTGGCGTGTCGGGCATTCACCTTGTTCAGGGCCTCAGCCACGAGCTGATGCGGAGAAGAGTCGCGTACCGGTGAGATTACGAGGTTCTCGCCATCCGTGGTGATCTCCAATTGAGTTTCCATATCCAGGTGCAGGATTTCCAGCAGCGCCTTATCGATGATGAGAGCCGCACTATTACCATGGGGCGTAAGTTTCTTAATCACGGCATCCCCCCTGATGCAATATGTGGATACACATCGTATCTACATTGTAGCACCGGCAAGGCGTTTGTAATCAACCTCGTGTGGGCGCAGCCGACACCCTCACCGTACAAACATAGCGTCGCCGAAGCTGTAAAAGCGGTAGCGCATATCCGCGGCCCTGAGGTACGCGCGCAGGACGAGCTCTCGGCCGGCGAAAGCGGACGTGAGCATTAGGAGCGTGGACCTGGGCAGGTGGAAGTTGGTTATCAGGGCGTCCACGACCTTAAAGCTGAATCCCGGGTAGATGAAGAGGTCCGCCCAGCCCGACCCTGCCGATACCGTATCTCCGGTGGTCCCCGATGCGCTGGACGAGGCTAGCAGGGCGGCGTTCTCCAGGAGCCGCACCGCAGTCGTCCCGACGGACACCACACGCCTGCCTTCGCGCTTCGCCCTGCTGACAGCGGCAGCGGCATCGCTTCCCAGCTCCCAGTACTCCGAGTGCATCTCATGGCCCGCCACCGAATCTGATTTCACGGGCCGGAACGAGTCCCATCCGACGTGGAGGGTGACGAAGACCAGCTCGACGCCCATGTTCCTCGCCCGCTGGAGCAAGTCGTTGGTAAAGTGGAGTCCGGCCGTCGGCGCAGCGACGCTGCCGTCGACGCGGGCATAGAGCGTCTGGTAGCGACCGGGGTCTTCAAGGGATTCATGGATGTACGGCGGCAGCGGTATCCGGCCCACCTCGCCCAGGAGCTCCTCGCCTGATAGCCGCACCTTCCTGGCGCCATCCGCCTCCACCCCCACGACCACACCTGTGAGGCCGCCGGCGACCTCAAAGGCGACCCCCTCGCGCATCATGCGCCCAGGGCGCACCAGGGCGCGCCAGAGCCCCGTCGAAATTCGCTGCAGCAGGAGTAGCTCGACGCGCCCGCCGGTGGGCACTCGATTCGCCAGGAGCCTGGCCGGCATGACCCGAGTGTCGTTGAAGACGAGCACGTCGCCTGCGTTCAGGAGCTCGGGCAGCTCGTAGAAACGCCGGTGCTCCATCGTACCGCTGCCCCGTTCCACAACCATCAGGCGTGAGTGGTCTCGCGGCTCAATCGGCGTCTGGGCGATGAGCTCTTCAGGCAAGTGATAGTCGAAGTCTCTTGTCTTCAATTCGCCCTTTCGTCCGGCAGACGCAGCCCTTGGCAGGAATCCCTGGCTGTGGGCTCGCTTTCCTGTGGACCGGTGAATCCTATCAGGGGTAGCCTAGTACAGCCACGATCTCAGCACGTGCCTCGCAGGCAAGGATTTACAAAGAGCAGCCCAGCGGGATACAATGTAAGGACTGGCTGAGATGTGGGCCGCACTCGCGGTCCGCTCAGTCTTTTTGCTTTTGGAGAAGAGTGAATGCCTACGAAGGCAACCTATATAACGAATGAGGGCCGCCGCCTTCTCGAAAAGGAGTTGGGGCACCTTACGACCGTCCGGAGGCGCGAAGTCGCCGCTCGCATCCATAAGGCTAGCGAAGAGGGCACGGTAGACAACGCCGAATACGAAGATGCCAAGAACGAGCAGGCCTTCCTGGAGGGGAAGATCTCCGAGTTGGAGAGCACACTCTCCCGAGCGGTGGTACCGTCCCCCGACGATGGGTCTGATGGCGCGGTGGCGTTCGGGTCGTCCGTGAGAGTGGAGACCGAACAGGGCAAAAAACGCCTCTACAGGATCGTAGGCAGCGCGGAAGCCGCCCCTCTCGACGGTAAGATCTCGGTGGAGTCTCCTGTCGGGCGGGCTCTGATAGGCCACTACCTCGGCGACCAGGTACAGGTAGAGACACCTTCGGGACTCGTAAGCCTGACCATCATCAAGATTACCTGAAGGCCCCGGCTGAGCCGCAAGTCCCGTGCCTGAAACCGAAAACGCCCTAATTCAAGCACGTCTGGAAAAGCTCAAAAACATCCGAGCGCGGGGCGTCGACCCCTATCCCCACAGGTACGCGCGGACCCACACCAGCCAAGAGGCCGCGGCCCACTTCGAGGCCGAAGAGTCCCGGCAAGCCGAGGACGCCCGGACGGACAGCGTCTCCATCGCCGGGCGCGTGGTCGGAATGAGGCGGATGGGCCGGGCGACCTTCGCCGACCTGCTGGACGGCCACGGCAAGCTCCAACTCCTTCTCCGCCGGAACAACCTGCCCGAAAGCTACGAAGCGCTCAAGGACATCGACGTCGGCGACTGGCTAGGCGCGACCGGGCCCTTGTTCCGCACCAAAGCCGGGGAGGTAACCCTCGAGGCCATGGACTGGTCTCTGTTGTCCAAGTCCATTCGCCCGCTCCCAGAGAAGTGGCACGGGTTGGCCGATGTCGAGATCAGGTTCCGGCAACGATATCTGGACCTCATCGCCAACGAAGAGGCGCGCGCAATCGCGATAACTCGGAGCCGGCTGATAGCTTCCATACGGCGCTTCATGGATGGACGCGGCTTCATGGAGGTCGAAACGCCGGTGCTCGTTCCCGTAGCGGCCGGAGGAACGGCGGAACCCTTTTCGACTCACTACGGCGCACTGGACCGAGACCTCTACCTGCGCATAGCCACGGAGCTGTACCTCAAGCGGCTCGTTGTGGGCGGCCTTGAGAAGGTGTACGAGATCGGCCGGATTTTCCGCAACGAGGGTCTCGACTACTACCACAACCCCGAGTTTACAATGATGGAGAGCTACGAGGCATTCTCCGACTACAATGACGTGATGACGATGGTGGAGGAGATGGTCCACGCAGTGGCGGTGGAGGTGCTCGACTCCCCAATCGTGGAGTTCGACGGCCACCGGATCGACTTCACGCCGCCCTGGACCAGACTGAGCCTCCGGGAAGAGGTCATGCGCCACTCGGGAATCGACTTTCTGGAGTGCTCCGACCTCGAATCGCTCCGCTCTGAAATGAAATCCAGGGGACTGGACCCAGGGTTGCAAATGAGCTGGGGCGGGCTTATGGACAAGCTGCTGTCCGCGACGGTAGAGCCGAAGCTGGTCCAGCCTTCCTTCCTGACCGACTATCCTTTGGCCATGTCCCCGCTAGCAAAGAGGAAGAGCGACGAGCCCGACATCGTCGAGCGCTTCGAAGGCTTCGCCGCGGGGATGGAGATCTGCAACGCGTTTACTGAGCTCAACGACCCTGTCGAACAGAGGGAGCGGCTCACACAGCAAGAGAAGCTCAGAGACCAGTTTCAGGATGAGGAGCTGGACCGTCTGGATGAAGACTTTCTCGTGGCGATGGAGCACGGCATGCCGCCCACCGGGGGGCTCGGGCTCGGTATCGATCGCCTGGCGATGCTGTTCTCAGGGCAGCGCAACATCAAGGAGGTCTTGCTGTTCCCGCAGCTTCGCACCCGGTGAGACCGGGCGGCGCGTGAATCGAATCAGGCGCACCTCGCGTCGAATAAAGAGAGTCCACCTAACTCAGGAGCGCTTCGATGTCAGACCTTGCCGATTTCCGCCGGTCAAAGGACGAATTCATGCGCGACGACCACCACTCGCCCCTCACCGGCGAGCAGGCCCGGTCTTTCTCGGCGCTCGCCTACTACGAAGAAGCTCCGAGTCTCCGATATGAGCTGCCGGTCGAGAGGCTTGTCAAAAGCGAGAGGATCGAGATGCAGACCAGCACCGGAGCGGTCGCCGCTTACCTCAGGTGGGGAAGAATCGCCTTTGATGTGGACGGGGCGACGGCGGAGCTGACGCTATTTCGGGACGAGGACCAAGGCGATTTCTTCCTTCCCTTCGCTGACTCGACGAGCGGGACCGAAACCTACGCGAGCGGACGATACCTGGAGGTCCGCGAATTGCCGGGCGGGAAAGTGGCGGTGGACTTCAACTACGCATACAACCCGTACTGCGCTTACAACGAACAGTGGAGCTGCCCGCTAACCCCATTCGAAAACCGGCTCAAGGTGGCAATTCAAGCCGGGGAGAAGAGCTTCAAGTAGGGCGGGTTTGAAACCCGCCCCTACGAACTACCAACGGGATTTGAACCCCCCCTAAGGCAGCGATGGGGGCGGGGCTTGGAGCCCGGCCCTACGTGGGGCGACCGCGGAGGGCGGGTTTCGAATGATGGCCCTACCAACCAAGATTCGAGGGACGCGATGCCCGAGACCACAGACGTAGCCATCGTAGGCGGCGGGGTCATCGGGTGTTCCATTGCCTATCAACTGTCCAAAAAGGGTGTCAGAAGCGCAGTATTCGAAAAGGGCCGGGTCGGCTCCAACGCCTCCGGCGCCACGGCGGGGATCATTGGCCCGCTCTGGTACGTCGACCACGCTATAGACGCCTATTTCGCCCTCGGGATGCACAGCCTCTCGATGTTCCCTTCGCTAGCATCTGAGCTGCGCGAGGCCGGCGTAGACCCCGAGTTTCAGCAGAACGGCATACTGAGGCTGGCGTTCTCAACCTCCGTGATGGAAGCGATGCAGCAGGACCTTGTCTGGCAAGGAGAGCTCGGCGTGGGCGCTACGTGGCTGGAGCGCGGCGAAGTGCTCGACAGAGAGCCCGCTGTCAACCCTCAGGTGCTTGGTGGCGTCTACTCACCACAAGAGGGCTGCATCCGGGGCCAGAGCTACGTTGACTCACTGGCACACGCCGCGAGTTCGATGGGCGCGCACATCCACGAAGGCGAGGAGGTCCTCTCTTTGGAGACTGACGGGGACAGCGTAACGGGGGTCCGCACTCATCAGGGGACCTATCACGTTGGGCATACGGTACTGGCCGCAGGTCCCTGGACGGGGGCCGCCGCCGGCTGGCTGGGGTATCGAGTCCCCGTGCGACCCGTGAAAGGGCAGCGCGTGCTGTTGCGCAAAGAGGGGCTTCTCCTCAAGTCCACTTTACAGACCGTCGTCCCTCAGCAGAACGGTGACTTACTCGTAGGGGCGACGCGAGAAGAGGGCGTATTCGACCAGAAGGTCACCGCTGACGGCATCGGCCAGATGCTCGAGCTTGCCAAGGATTTCATCCCCACACTCGAACACGCGGAGTTCGTCTCGGCGACGGCCGGGGTCAGGCCCGCGTCGCCCGACGGCGTCCCGATTCTAGGGCCGCTGCCGGGCTGGAGGGGAGTTAGCGTCGCCTCTGGTCACGACCATGCCGGCGTGATGCTAAGCCCGGCGACCGGGACGCTGATGGCCGATTTCATCGCTGACGGTGCTGTCGCGCCCCTTGAGCCGTTCAGCGTGGCCCGATTCGACGCCGAAATCCCGAACGTCGCCACCAGCCCCGGCTCGCCCGCTGAGCGCTAGGACCGCTCAGGCGTAGCGACCTGAGCGCGGCGCCATATGGCGAGAGAGTCGGTTTGGTGCGTCCGCGGTGTACACCATCAGAAACGGGTTGTAACATAGTTAAGTAGATACCACGAAACCGGCGTGAGAAGCTTGACACAGACCAGCTCATTAGTGCAGAACGTCGACTCGCTGATCCGCAACGTCTCAGATGCGGTTGTGGCGCGGGGGGAGGTCATCCGGCTGAGCGTAGTTAGCCTGCTGGCAGGGGGCCACCTGCTCCTGAACGACTTACCCGGGGTTGGCAAGACGCTGCTCGCTCGCTCTCTGGCCATATCGCTCGGCCAAAGCTTCAAGAGGATACAGTTCAACCCTGACCTGCTGCCGTCCGATATCACGGGCTCGTTCATATTTCACCAGGCGGAAGCACGCTTCGAGTTCGTTCCGGGCCCCATCTTCGCCAACGTGATACTTGCGGACGAGGTAAACCGGGCCAGCACCCGGACGCAGTCCGCGCTCTTGGAGGCCATGGCCGAAGGCCAGGTCACCGCCGACGGCAAGAGCTTTGAGCTCCCGGACCCGTTCTGGGTCATCGCGACCCAAAACGAGGTGGACAGCTACGGCACCTTCCCTCTCCCTCACGCGCAGCTGGACCGGTTCATCATGACGCTGAGTCTTGGTGACCCAGGCGCAGAGGAGCATGTCGCGATCCTCGAGCGCAACCAGCGCGGTGACCCTGCGGTGAGCCCTGTCCTGAATGGCGACACGCTGCGTGAGATGCAATCGGCGGTGCGAGAGGTGGAGCTGTCGCGACCAATACGAGAATACATAGCGCACATAATGGTCGCGGCCCGCGACGACGACCGGCTAGAGCTTGGGATCAGCCCCCGCGGGGGTGTTCACATCCAGCGCGCTGCCCAGGCGTTTGCCGCCATGCAGGGCGAAGAGTTCGTCGCGCCGGAGCACATCAGGGGCGTTGCGCCCCATGTGATCAACCACCGAGTGATCGTGGCTCCCGGCGCCAACGGCTCTCGGCCGGATATAGTCGACGATATTGTCCGCTCTGTCCCGGTGCCCTTCTAGTTCCGCGATGCGCTGCGCGCCGACCTAGCATCTCGGGTAGCGGTGGCCCACGTTCACTTAGCTGACACCTACCCTTCAACACGAATGTCCTGTTAGGAGGACTTTTTGATCCCGACGAAGCGCGGCCTCTCGGTGGCATTGGTGGGAGTGGTCCTCTATGGCCTGGCCTGGGTAACCAGCATCGGCTGGTTCTTCGTAGCCGACGCCCTCGTTTGGGCCACACTAATCGTCAACCTTCCGCTCCCTTGGCTGAACGCACGCGGATTCACCGCTGAGCGCCGCCTCGCGGCATCCAACAGCGGCAACAAGACACTGCTCTTCGAAGATGACTCAGTAACCGTTGAGATAAGGCTTCGAAGCCGTTCGGTCCTCCCCAAGTTCTTCGTCGCGATCAGGGAGACGTGCCCTCTGGCCTCGCCGGATGAACAGCAGAAGGGCTTCCTGATCGGCACCGTGCTGCCGAGGGGACTTGCGAGAATGGAGTATGAAACTCGGTGCTACAAGCGCGGAGACTACACCTTCGGGCCGCTGTCTGTAGAGACCTCCGCCCCCTTTGGGCTCTTCCGTTCCCGCCGCTCTGTCGCCGCTCCTCTAGCCGCGACCGTATACCCGCAGGTGCTTCCCCTGGCGCAATCCTTCAGCCCGGGCCCGTTAGAGGGTAGCGCTCTGGGAGAAAGCCTCCCACAACCCACGGGCGAGTTCCGCGGCTCGCGCCAGTTCCAGCCCACAGACCACCCACGCGCGATCCACTGGAGGAATTCGGCCAAGCGGGGCGAGCTGATGGTGAGGGAGTTCGACCACATGCCCCAGGGAGAGGTACGGCTTGCCTTCGACCCGGGGACCGACCTTGGCCAGGGCCGAGAGAGCACGCTGGAATACGCCATCAAGATAGCGGCAAGCCTGGCTGGGCGCTGCCACGAAGATGGACGCCCATTCCGAATGTGGCCGCAGGGTTGGAACGGCCCCATGACCAGCTGGTACGCAGTCCTGGACTTCCTGGCAAGGATGGAAAGCGCCCCATACCCGTCGGTGCAGCGGGCGCTCAGCCTGAGCCATCTCCCGGGCACGACCGTCGTGGCCGTCTCTTCGTCGGACCAGGAGGCGATTCAGCTTCTGAGCGGCCACCGGGCGGGCGCCGTTACGACGGTTGTGTTGCTCGAAGGATTTGGTAAAGGTGAGGACGAGTCTGCGGCTTCGGTGATAACTAGGGCCGGTTACCGTGTTGTTACTTGCCGTCCTGGAGGCCTGCGGGGAGCGCTGGACTCGCTCACCGCAGCGATGTCGGCGGTGGGAGCAAACGCCTCGCGCCCCGGAATCCAGGTCGCCAGCGCGGTCGGGAGCAGCCAACCGTGAGCCAGCATTCTTCCGCGAGTCGGGGGAGCGGACCGTTGGCGGCTAGAGTGTTCGAGGCGCTCATGGTCCGCACCTCGGAGGAGTCGTGGGAGCGGGCCGGCTGGAGGGGCAAGCTTGCACTACACGCGCTCTCGACGCTAGGCGCGGCCGTATCCATCGGAGCCGTGGCCTGGGCAAGCGGTGGCGACCCGCGCTATTTGTCGCTTATACCTGTAGCGGTAGTAGGGGGCGTCGTCGCGGCGCTGCCGTTCCGGCGGCGTCCCAGGCTGAGTTTCGTGATCTATCCCGCGGCACTGTTCGCTGCTCTGACGATGCGGGCGGAGCTTCTTGGGGTCCTGGCGGGGGGTTCGTTGTTCGCCCTGGCCAAGCTTTTGGCCATCATACAGGCGATGGCAAGCTTCAATCTTCGAAGCCTCCGCAGCCTGTATGACTCACTGCTGCTCGGTCTCGCTGTGATCCTACTGGTGAGCGAAGCGGCGCTCTCTCCGGACTTCGCGCTGTTCCTGCTGGTGTTCGGAGTCATCGCGGTCCTGTTCCTCGCCACCGCCCATCCTGTTGGCGAGGCCCACGCATCGCAGTTGACCATAGCGGCCAACGTGGCGGGTCTGGCGGCGCCCGTGGTCGGCGTGCTCCTTCTTACCTCCGCAGTATCGGTGGGGGTATTCCTGGCGGTCCCTCAGACCCATCGAATCAGCGCGGTAGCGCCGCTCCCCAGCCGTCTGGACGTAACGGTCGGCCGTCCACCGAGACCCTTGGACCTCGGAGCCGGTGACCCCGCCGTCTCGGCTGAGATTCTTCCATCCCGAAGCGGACCGGAAGAAGGTGGCGCCGACCAGGGAAGCGCCGCGACCTCCGGCGACGAGCGTCAACCCGCTACAGGCCCAGGCGGCGCACGGCCCACTGGCAGCACTGCAGTGTCCGAAGGCACCGCCGGAGGCGGCGCGTCACCCGGCAGAATCGCCGCGGAGCTGCTCGAAGGAACGGGCGCGGTCGGCGGCGCCGCCACCGGCGGAGGCATCACAGCCCTCCCAGGTACGCGGAGCCTGGAATCATATGCCAACCTCGGTTATGTAGGCCCTGACGAGAAGGACGTCGTGATGTACGTTCGGTCTCCTCTCGCGAGCTATTGGCGCGGCGAGGTGCTGGACGTGTACGACGGTCGAGGGTGGAAGCTAGGGGCGAAGAATTCATACCAGCTCGAAGAGGACATGTGGGGTCGGCTCCGCTTTACGGACGCGCCGAAGGCGTCGCTCATCGGAGCGCGCTACGTCCAGTCGTTCTTCCCGCAGGTAGAGCAGCCCTACGCGGTGTTCACCGGCTACCAGCCGGGCTATGTGACTTTGCAGGACCCTGCCCGGAACGGCAACAGGTTTCAGCGCATCCAGGAGAATATCCGCCGCCTGCGCAGTGAGTCCTATCGCGTAGTGTCCTTCGTACCGGACCTGAGGCCGGACGCGCTGGTCCGGGACTCAGCAGACCGTGCCTACCTCGGCCGGATGCCCACCGTCCCCGCGCGAGTCCAGGACCTCGCCGATGCTATCGTGGATGGCTCCACCTCCGACTTCCAGGTGGCGGCCCGCCTGGAGCGGTATCTCCTGGACAACTACTCCTACGACCTGCGCGTCCCCCCTGTCTCACGGTCCGGCGACGCCGTCGAAACGTTTCTTTTCGACCGGCAGGCGGGCTATTGCGCGCAGTTCGCCACTACGATGGCCGTGATGGCACGGCTTGTGGGTCTTCCCGCGCGGGTAGCATTGGGCTATATGCCCGGCCGCTACAACAGCCTGACCGGGGCGCACAGCGTGCGGCTGCAGGACGCCCACGCTTGGGTCGAGATCAAGTTCAAGCATCACGGCTGGGTGCCGTTCGATCCCACACCGCGGCCTGACTCGCCGTGGGCGCTGGACCCGGGATTCGGCACTGCCACCGAGAGCCTTCAGCAGGTATTGCGGGAGCGGCTAAAAGACGTAGCACTCGGAGCACCTTCGGCGGCGGCCGGCGCCATAGGCGGCCTCGTCTCCGGCCCCGGGGCGGGCCCCGCTTCGATTCTCGCCGCGGTCCTCGCCGCAATGGTTGGACTTGCCCTTTGGACCCGCAGGCGCCCGCATACACGCCGGAGAGCTCCGGCGGGGTATACCCTGCTCTCCGGCACAGAGCGTCACGACGTCAAGCGCGTCTACGATCGGTCTCTGCGAGTGCTGAAACGAAAGGGCTACCCTTCGAGACTGGCCCATCAGAGCCCAAACGAGTATGCCACGGCGCTGGCGGCCCATGGCCACCCCGTTCCAGAGCAGTTTCTGCACTTGAGCCGGCAGGCCTCGCACGCGCTGTGCGACCCACGACCCCTCGAACTCACGACTGGAAAGCAGCTGCAGAGGATGCTGAGGTCCCTTCGCAAAGTCGGCAAACTGCGCTCGCGTTAACGCGCCGCCAGCGAATAGCGGCTCCCCGACCCGTTTCCGTCCCCAGGGGACCTCACTCCACTGTCCCTTTTCTCAGAATGTAGTTATCTCTTTTCTCAAAAACTGGACAGAATTCCGCTTTCGCCCTACTACCTCCGATGTTAGAGTTTCGATGAATTGATGCGATAGACGAGGCAACTTCGAGCCCTATGTGCGATGACTACGCGGATTACCGGCGGCGGGCTGCGTGGGCGAAGGCTCCATTCCAAACGCAGCGCCGGCCTGAGGCCGACGACCGAGCGTGTGCGAGCCAGCATCTTCTCTATGCTCGGCAGAGAGGTGCTGGAGGGGTCACGAGTCCTGGACCTTTACTCCGGGACCGGCGCTTTAGGCATAGAGGCGCTGAGCCGTGGGGCAGCCTGGGCGGACTTCGTCGAGTCTCATCCACGTCGCTGTCACGAGATTCGAGAGAGCCTGAAGCAATTCGGACTGATGGACCGCGCGAGCGTTCAACGCGCCAAAGTGGAGAGGGCTCTCGGCTCAATGGATGGCAACTACGACTTGATTCTAGGCGACCCACCGTACGACTTCGACCAATGGGAGGTCCTGCTCCAGGGAATGGAGGACGCTGAGTTGCTCCGCGAAGGAGGACTGCTCGTGCTCGAACACCGGACCGCGAACTCTTTAGCCGATAGGTACGGAGGCTTTCGACTGGTAACGACGCGGCGACACGGGGACTCTTCCGTGTCCGTCTACAAATGAAGAGGCTATGGTAACCACAGCGGTATATCCCGGAAGTTTCGATCCTGTGCATAACGGCCACATCGACATAGCATCCAGGGCTTCGAAGGTCTTCGGCCGTCTTCTCGTATCGGTGTACGGAGGCCCACCAAAGCGTGTGCTCTTTACGACTGAGGAACGGGTGGACATGTTCCAGGAAGCAGTGAAGCATCTGCCCAACGTCGAGGTGGTCCCGTTTGACGGCCTAGTCCCCTCTCACGCGCGGGCAGTAGGGGCAGACTTCATCGTCAGGGGGCTGAGAGCGGGCCTCGACTTCGAAACTGAGTTCGAGATGGCGTTGATGTGGCGCAACCTCGATCCTGATATCGACGTCGTTTGCCTTATGAGCGCACTACAGAACCAGTTCGTCTACTCCAGCCGCATCAAAGAGGTCGCGCAACTCGGCGGTAATATCGGGACCCTGGTACCGCACAATGTCGCTGTGCGACTGGCTGCGAAACTAAGCTAGGTAAGAGTCGAAGAGAATCACCAAAGGAGGAGTGACGTGGACATAGTCCAAATAGTCGGAGAGCTAGAGTCGATAACCCAGTCGGCCACCCGAGTGCCAGGGCTTCGTAAGCGTGTCATGGTAGATGTGGACCGGCTGAAGCAGGTCACTGGGGATATTCAGAACTCCATACCCTCGGATATCCTCGAGGCGAAGGAGATTCTCAAGCAAAAGGACAGCATCATCAACCAGTCGCAGCTCGAGGCGCGGCGCGTGAAAGATGCGGCCGAGAAGGAATCCCTTGCACTGACGGCCGCAGCCGAGCAAGAGCAGGCGTCGAGGGTAGACGAGACCGAGATCGTGAAGGCATCCGAGGCAAAGGCGGAAGAGGTCAATCAGAACGCCCTGCAAGAGGCGCAGCAGATAGTCCAGGATGCGCAGCGAAGGGCGTATCGGATAACGGACGAGGCGGAGAGGGCGGCAGCCGATCGACGCGAAGGCTCCGACCAGTACGCGCGCGAGACGCTATTCGATCTCGAAGAGCGCCTGTCGGGGATGACGGCCCAGATCAGAAGGGGTATCGACGCCCTGGGGGTGGAGACCGAGGCCCGGAGCACCGCGACCCCGCCACTCGAGCCTGTCGAGGCGGTGGCCGCCTCGTAGGTGGCACAACCGGCCCGGCTACGGCCTGACCTTCTCCTCGATTGCGGCGATGATTCTGTCGACGCCACTTCTGGGTGGCAGCAGTTCGCCGTCGACAACAATAAGCGGACGGCGGACCAGCCTGGGCTCGTCCAGCATCAGCTCGATTAGCTCGTCGTCATCCAGCTCCTGACGCGACACGCCCAGCTTTCTAAACGAGGGGCTGACCCAGGAGAAGAACTCGCGGACCGAGCGGTCTCCGATAAGTCCGCGCAGCTCATCTTCGGAAAAGCGGCGCTCGAAAAAGTCTCGGAACTCAGGCTCCAGGCCCCTCTGGGAGAGCCACGCTCTCACCTTGGTGCAGGTGCTTCAGCGCTTATAGTAGTAGTAGCTGATCTGGGTCATCCCTCGTCCTCTCCTCTTGAGGGCCTAGCATCGAAACTCGCAATGCTGGGCCGTGGTCCCGACAGGCCTGTCCTGAGCGGAGCCGAAGGGCTCACTACGAACGTAGCTTCAAAACTCGCGGTTCGTTCTGAGCGGCGGTATGTCCCCGATGCCGCATTGGGACCGGACTTAGGGAAGTGACTATGCCCAAAACCGTCGTAGGGGCGCCGCTTGCCGCGCCCACGCCGGCCTCTCGACGACTCCTCGAAATAGAGCAGTTACTTGAGAGCGTGCCAAAGACAGTTCGCCTTGATCGGCCCTTCTCGTGCAAAGCTCCTCTGAAGTCATCGCACCGCCCCTCCCGCGCCGAAAGCGCCCTATTCCCATCCCTCAATGCGCACCATCACACCGACGTCGTGAACGACGTCCAGGTCTTCAACGAGCCGCAGCGCTCGCTGCATCGACTCCTCGTTGGCGACGTGAGTAGTCAGAACTAGCTCAGCAGTACCGGTGGCTGCGTCGGTCCCCTTCTGAAGAACCGAGTCGATGCTGATGCGCAGATCGCCGAAGATCTTGGCGATCTGCGCAAGCACTCCGTGGCGGTCCATTACCTGCATGCGAAGGTAGTACTTCGTCTCCAGCTCTCGCATCGGCCTGACCACCAGGTCCTCGTCCAAACTCAATGATGCCGGTGGAGGCACATTGCCGGCGATGCTGCGACACACATCCAGCAGGTCGGCCACCACCGCGCTGGTGGTCGGCAGGGACCCGGCGCCCGCGCCGTGAAACAGGATGCGGCCAGCGAGGTCCGTCTCAACCTCAACAGCGTTCAGGACGCCGTCTACCTTGGCGATGAGCTCGGACGCTGGAACGAGCACCGGGTGCACCCTTGCCTGAAGGGAGCTGCCGCGCCGGCTGGCGACCGCCATCAGCTTGATGTTGTATCCGAGCTCGCTCGCGTACCGGAAATCCCTGGCCTTGAGCCCTGCGATACCCTCCCGATGCACGTCGACGTCTCTCACTCGCGCGCGAAAAGCGAGTGTGGACAGGATAGCAAGCTTGTACGCCGCGTCGTTCCCTTCGATGTCGTCGCTGGGGTCGGCTTCCGCGTACCCCAGCTCCTGTGCCTCGTTCAAGGCCTGGTCGAAGTCCATGCCCTGCTGTGCCATCTGGGTAAGGATGTAGTTGGTCGTGCCGTTGATAATGCCATGGATGGCGATTATCTCGTTGGCGACCAGGTCGCGAAGCAGCGGAGCTATGATGGGGGTGCCGCCAGCGACACTCGCCTCGAACATCAAGTGCACTCCCCCCTCGCTAGCCGCCGTCAAGAGCTCGGGTCCGTGGCGCGCCATCACCTCCTTGTTGGCGGTGATCACGCTCTTTCCACGGGTGATGCTAGCTAGGATATAGTCGTGCGCGGGTGTTTCGCCACCCATCAGCTCGATCACTATATCCACGTCAGGGTCGGCGAGCACAGCTTCAGCGTCGGTGGTCAGAATGTCGGCAGGGACGCCATATGCGCGCTGTTTTTGCGTGTCCCTAACCAGGACCCTGCGAAGAGACACTGAGCGGCCTATCATGGCGCGAATCTTCGCGCTCTTCTCAGACAGCGCTCTTGCCACGCCACTCCCAACGACGCCCAAGCCCAGCATTCCTATCCCAATATCGTCTGAGGACAACTGCGTCTCCGGCAAGGTGGAGTATGACGGGCCGGTCGAGTCGGTCAAGGGTCTCAGGCGGACCGAGGTCCAGTGTTAGGAGTTGAGTTACAAGAGCGAATCGATATCGGGAAGCGAAAGCCAGTGGGAGGGCAGGAATACAGCCGGCCCGGTCAGTCGCCCCGGCGTGGTCAAGGCATCATGCCGACCGTACCGGTTTCCGGACGCTGCGGGCGGGGGGTCGCCGTTTAGTTGGCGAACCGAGGAGTGCCGCTCTTGTGGGAGCGACTGAAGGGCAACATGGCCATATGACGCGCACGCTTTATAGCGTTGGCCAGCCGCCTCTGATGCTTGGAGCACACGCCGGTCTTGCGTCTCGACTCCATCTTGAACTGATCGGACAGGTAGCGCTGGATCGTCTCCACGTCTTTGTAATCGATATGTTTGACGTGGTTGACGCAGAAGTTGCAGACCTTGCGCCGGGGAAAGTACCGGCCCCTAGGCCTCCTGGCGCCTCCCCCCCTCGGACCCGAATCTCGTGATGTCAAATTCGCTCGGCCTCCCTGTCAGTTGACGTGCTGGCTACCAAGGAAGGTCCTCCACTTCCGCTCCAGTGTCGCCGGAGGCCTCGGCCTCCGGTCCGGCGGTCGGGGCCCGGTCGAGGAATTTCACCTCGTTTGCAGTGATCTCGTTGCCTGCGCGCACTTCGCCACTATTTGCAGTGTAGGGACTACTCTTGAGCCGTCCCTCCACGTAGACCTTCATCCCTTTGGTGACGTACTGGTTGCACGTCTCGGCGAGGCGGTTCCACGCGTTGACCCTGAACCACTCGGTCTCTTCACGCTGCTCCCCCTCACTCGTCGTATATCTGCGGTTCGTAGCGACGCTAAACGTCGTTACCGGATTGCCATTCGGCGTGTACCGCATCTCCGGATCGGTGCCTACGTTGCCTATCACGAGCAGCTTGTTCAGAGTCATGTCGAGTTACCTCAGCTACGGCCCGCCGGCACGGCCCGCTACAGCTTGGTCGTCATATATCTCATGATGTCGGCGGAGGCGTTCAGGCTGTCTTCGAAATCGGGCACCTGCGCCGCGTCTAACTCAAACCTGGTCAGCGCGTAGTTTCCCTCTCCGAACTTTTCGATAGGGTAAGCGAGCCGACGGAGACCGATCACCTGATTGTCTCCAACCGTGCCACCGCGTTCGGAGATCGCGCCATGCACCTTCTCGACCGCGGCGTTGACCTCTTCCTCGGTCGCCTCCGGGCTGATGAGCATCATGAGCTCGTATTGACGGACTCGTTGGGCAACCAATAGCACATCCTCAAGCTAGAAAAGCGGACAGATTATAGCACGACCGTAGTACCGTGCGCCAGAAAGGGGAGCGCCTCAGGGCCCGGCCACTCACGGATACGAGGGCTCAAGTGGAGTTACGAATCGCGAGTCTGCAGGGGCGCTCCCGCGTTTTAGTAACGAGGCCCCATGCCGTAGCCACCACCGCCACCACCACCGCCGCCACCACCCGGTCGGCCGCCGCCGCCGCCACTGCCGCGTGACTCACGAGGCTTTGACTCGTTCACAACGATGGCTCGGCCCTTCAGCTCGGTACCGTTGAGCGTGTTTATAGCAGCCTCAGCTTCTTCATTGTTCGCCATCTCAACGAATCCGAACCCTCGGGACCGACCCGAATATCGGTCGACGATCACCTGGGCCGAAGTCACCTCTCCGTGTTCCTGGAACGCCACTCGCAGGTCATCGTCGGTGACCTCATAGGCGATCTTGCCTACGTAGATGTTCATGCCGTGCTCCTACGGTACGAGAATTCTCCCAAGCCTTGCCAAGCGCCGAACACGTCTCGTCCGATAATGCTCATACCGCCTACGCGGAGCAACTCAACACGGCTTCCGAGTCCGCGACATTGTACCACACGCAGAGAGGCCCACCTTCGATTCGTAGCTGACGCAAAAAGGGCGGGTTGTCCATGATAAAATCGACTCGATGACACGTTCCAAAAAGCGCACTCGTAGCAGCGGACGCCTGCCCGCTGCCGTACTCGTCCTGGCTGTGACGCTCCCTGTACTTCTATGGGGATGTTCGAGCGAGGTCGAGACCAACCCGTTGGCGTATGAGGAGGCGCCTCATGCGCTGACGCAACGGTCGCCTTCATCGCCTGCGACACCTGCGCCAGGGTCTGTCCAGCAGGAATCTCGTGTCCCTCGCCAAGGTGAAGACGGCGACGGGCAGACGTCCCTTCCGGGTCTGGTCGTGGGGCCCGGGGTCGGCACATTCACCCCGCTGACGGACCCCGCGTTCGTGCGCGGGATTGATGCGACATTCGTCGCCGGCAACGATATCGTCCTGGGCCTGAGCCACGCCGGACAGCACCGCGCGTACCCCGTCAGGCAGATCGCCTTTCACCACATCGTCAACGACAGCGTGGAGGGCGTGCCTTTCGTCATCACATATTGACTGGTGTGCAGCTCAGGGGTTGGGTTCAACCCCCAGGTGGACGGACAGAGGCTCACCTTCGATCTGTTCGGTCTGTATAACGGCGTCTTCGCGATGAAGGACTTGCAGACTCAAACGGTCTGGACCCACATAGGGGGGGAAGCGCTCCGCGGGCCCCTGTCCGGCGCCCGCCTGGAGATGGTCCCCTTGATGCACGTGACCTGGGACGAATGGGCCCGGTTACATCCGGACACGCTGGTCCTTTCGGACGACACGCGGTGGAAACAGGCATATCGTTTCAGGGACATCGGCCGGCCGGGCCTGGGACGCTCCTTCGTCGACTCCCTGCTGCATTGGGACGACAGATTGCCGGAGTCGACGCTGGTCTTGGGAGTAGAGCTAGCAGGCGCTTTCGTGGCCTATCCACTCGACGTGCTGAATGCGTTCGAGTCGGTGATCAACGTCGAGATCGCAGGGCGGCCGGTGGTAGTCTGGTATTCCGAGGAAGCGCTCTCGGCCGCTGCCTACTCTCGCGTAGTCGATGGCAAGACGCTCGAGTTCGCGCCGCTACCCGGTAACCGGTTCAGCGACACCCCCACCAAGTCGACGTGGAACCTGCAGGGCCTGGCGGTGTCCGGGCCTCTTGAGGGCACGCAGCTCGAGTACGTGCCGTCGTTCACGACCGAGTGGTACGGCTGGGCCGCGTTTCACCCCGAGACCATTATCCACGACTACGACCTGGCCAGGGTTGTGATAGGCTCGGGCTCGGAAAGCCCCGGCCGTCGGCGGTCGATCGGGCGATGAGGCGCACACTGCACGCCCTTGGTGACCATGTGGCCCGCTGCAACCTTGACAGCCTCACCGGGGGTTTTGTAGCATCTTGCCCGGTCTAAAGACTCCCGTGTAGGGAGAATAGGTGAGATGATCTTCGTCAGGTTCGTGCTGTTCTGCGCGGACACAGTGAACGACTTCCTTGGCAAGAACTGCCCGTACATCGCCGCGGCGATCTCGTTCTATACGCTCTTTTCGATCTTCCCGCTGCTCCTCGCCGTAATCTCGGTCATGGGCTACGTGGTCGGCTCCCGTGCCGAAGAGGAACAGATAAGGCTGGCACAGAGCATAGCCGACGTGATCCCAGTATCGAGTGAGTACGTGAGCGATAACGTCCAGGGCGTTATCAGCACGCGCCTCTTCACCGGCGTCGCGAGCATCCTCGGGCTGCTCTGGGCCGCAACCCTGGTGTTCGGGGCCATCCGGAAGGGGATCAACGCCGCCTGGGGAATCAGGAAGCCGCGCCCGTTCCTGAAGGAGCGAATGATCGATTTCACGCTGGTGCTAGGCGCTGGCATCGTGTTGCTGGCTGTCTGGTTCGCTCCGGTGGGCCTAGGTGTCCTCCAGGGGGTCACCGATGTGCTCGCGCCGGAATCGGAGATTTTCGGCAACTTCCTGTGGCGGGTGATCGACACCCTGGTTCTGCCGGCTCTGGCATTCCTGACGTTTCTTGTCCTGTACACGTACCTCCCGAATACGGACGTACACGTGCGCGATGTATGGCTTGGAGCGCTGTTTGCGTCGTTGGCGTTCGACTTGGCGAACCTGACCTTCGTCTGGTACGTCAAGAGCTACGCACCCTACAACCTGCTATACGGCTCTGTCAGCTATATCCTCGCTTTCTTGACCTGGGTATACCTGTCAGCTATCATTGTTCTATTGGGCGCCCTCATAACGTCCCGATACGCTGCATACGCCGCCAGCATTGAGATCGAAAGACCTAGCCTCAAGTTTCTCTGGACAGGATTTTCCCGCGTCCGTCTTCGCGTCATCGAATCGACGGCAGCGGGCTAGCACTCGAACCCTCGCGTTAGTCTCTTCCCCTCTTCTGCTCCTCGCTCTGGCGGTCTGCAGCCCTACCGAGCCGGACACCACACCGGCGACCGTCACATCCGCGCCTACTCCACTCCCGACCCCCGGTATTGTTGCGGGACCGGCCAACGGGGCCGAAGGCCGTTCATCCGCTCAGGTGCCTCTGGGAAGGTTGCCCTCTATCGCGGATGTCGCCGAGTTGGCAAGACCGTGGGTTGCATCCATTACAGTGCAGTCGATAGCGCGGGGCCTTTTCCAGGACTATCTCGACGAAGGGGATGGGTCCGGCATCGTGATCAGCCCCGACGGCTATGTCGTAACCAACAATCACGTGATAGAAGGCGCGTCGCTGATAACCGTCCACCTGCCCGATGGCGGGAGCTACAAGGCGAAGCTGGTCGGAACGGACGTCGTTAGCGATCTGGCCGTATTGAAGATCGGAGATGTGAGAGACTTGCCGGTGGCAAAGTTCGCCAGCACCGAGCGTCTGCGGGTGGGCGACTGGGTTATAGCCATGGGGAACGCGCTGGCCTTACCGGGGGGCCCCACCGTGACGCTCGGCATCGTAAGCGCGCTTGGGCGCACTATAGAGACCCCCGAGGGCCTGACCTTCTACGATCTGATTCAGACCGATGCCGAGCTCAACGACGGCAGCAGCGGTGGCCCCCTCCTCAACATCGACGGCGAGGTAGTGGGCATCAATCAGGCTATCCTTCGCCAGGGTCGAGGCATGGGGTTCGCCATAGGCGCACCGGGAGCCAGGCAGGTAATCGACAGCCTGATAGAGCACGGGCACGTCGTACGGCCAGCCATCGGTTTCACCGGCTACACCGTTACCTCTGCCGTGGCCCATGAGCTCAACCTCGGCGTTAGCAAAGGCGTCCTCGTTACCCGTATGGCCAGGGACGGTCCCGCGTATAAAGCCGGAATTCGGCGCGGAGACGTAGTCACGAAGATCGACGGCATCCCCACGCCCAACGTCGGGGAGTGGCTGAACCTCCTGTGGTCCTACAAGGTTGGAGACCGGGTCAAGGTCGAGTTCGTTCGCGCCAACGAGCTCACGTCGGCGAGCCTGGAGCTGGTCGAGCGGCGTTCGTAGTATCTTTCTCCGCGGTGGCGCCCCGCTCCCGCGCTTTATTAGGGCCCGGGGCCACGCGAGCTCGTTGCGCGGTCGCGTCGTACGGTCTCAAGCGCTCATCCCCCTTGCCACCTCGCACTTACACGCTTTAGGGGGTGCTCGCGCTCCGGGACAAACATGCTTTTCTGCCCGCAAGACTGCGTTTCAGGAAAGCGCCACGTTCGCAATGGATGACCTTCGCCTCCCTTGATACCCGCTTCGCGCGGTCGCTAAGGTAGAAACGTGCTCTGCAAATCCCGGGGGCCCTGAACATGCAAGACGAGGGAATCGCGCCGCAAGAGGAGGCTCCTGCCGGAGACGCCACGGGGCTCGACCTCCATCCCGAGCTTATCGAGCGGGTCCGACGCCTCCTGGACGAGGGTGAGGCCGCTTCTGCCCGGTCCCTTCTCGACGAGCTCCACCCGGCCGATCAGGCTGCACTGCTTTCAGAGCTGAGCGACGAACCCCAGCAGAGCCTCCTGGCGGAGCTCTCTCCAGAGGATGCGGCCAAGGTCCTGGAGCAACTGGAGCCTGAAGAGGCCGTCGAGGTCTTCGGTGAGGTGGAGACTCCCGTCCTATCTGACATCCTGGACGAGGTCCGTCCTGAGATAGCCGCCGACATCCTGGGGGACCTCCCCGAGGACCGCTCCCAAGACACGCTCGCAGGCATGGACGAGGCCAAGGATGTAATCCCGCTACTCGCGTACGAAGATGAGAGCGCGGGCGGGGTGATGACGCCCGAGTTCCTCTCGGTCCGCGCCGACCTCACCGCGGCCAACGCCCTCGACAGCCTCAGACTGCTCGGTCGGGAAGCCGAGAAGATAAGCACCTTATTCATCGTGGACGGGGAGGGCAGGCTCGTTGGCTCCCTCGGCGTCACGCGTCTTGCCCTCTCGCGTCCCGGCGCGGTGGTGCGGGACATCATGGACTCAGACCCGATCTCCGTTACCAGTGAGACGGACCAGGAGCAGTGCGCCCGGCTGATGGAGCGGTACGGCCTGAGCTATCTTCCGGTGGCGGATGAAGACAGACGCCTTATCGGCGTTATCTCAATCGAGGACGTATTGGACGTCCTTGACGACGAGGCCACCGAAGACATGTACAAGATGGCCGGCATCGAGGGAGAGCGCGTCTTCGGTCCGCTGGTGGGCTCAGTGCGGCGAAGGCTTCCGTGGCTATACATCAACCTCGCCACGACCCTGATAGCCGCATCCGTTATCGCAGTTTTCGAATCGACCATCGCGAGGCTGGTGACCCTGGCGGTCTTTCTTCCGGTCATCGCGGGCCAGGGGGGAATCGCCGGCGTCCAGACCCTAACCCTGGTCATAAGAAGCATGGCGTTGGGCACGCTCCCGAGGAGACGCAGTCTCAGGCTCGTGGTTCGGGAGCTTTTGCTCGGCCTGATTCACGGCGCGCTGGTAGGCGCCGCCATCGGGCTACTAGCGATGGCGTGGAAGGGAAACGCTACCCTGGGCGCCGTGGTGTTCCTGGCGATGCTGGGAAACATGGTCGTCGCCGGGCTGGCGGGCGCCTTCGTGCCGCTGCTGTTGCGGCGGCTCCGGCTGGACCCTGCCGTCAGCTCAGCGGTCTTCGTGACTACCGTCACCGACGTAACGGGCTTCCTGCTATTCCTTGCCCTGGCCGCGGGCCTCATCACCTACCTGGAGTAGGGCCGCCCCGCGATTCACGCCGGCGAAAAGAACCGCACATGAGGGCGGGTTTGAAACCCGCCCTACCAGTCGAGACCTCAAGAGACGACATCGCGTTCGCCCGTTTCGGTTACGCCTTCTTCACGCCGAGTGCCACCTCGAGCCCGTTTACCGTGTGGGTCTCCGCGTAGGCTCCCTCCGCCGGTGCGCCGCTCACCAACTCACGTGACAACGTCTCCCGGCGAATGTAGTCGCCGTGCGACTCGACCAATTCGTGGAGCTCGGGGGCGCCATCGTAGTAAGTAGTGATGTGGTCCGCGATGTCGAGCCCCGCCGAGCGTCGCATGTTTTGGACCACGTGAACGACCTCCCGGGCGAGGCCCTCAGCCGCGAGCGCAGGTGGGATAGCCGTGGTTACGGCAGCCAGATAGCCGGCGTCGGAGGACACGGCATGACCCTCGCGAGCCAGGGCTGTGACCACTACCTCGTCAGGCTCCAGGGTGAACTCCCCGATTTGGACTTGCCGGCCCGCTGAAACCATCGCTGCGACCTCGTAGGCGTCGGCGCCTGCGATGGCGGCGGAAACAGCGGGGACGTCGGCGCCGTACTTGGGCCCGATCAGCTCCATATTGGGCCTGACCTCGAATGCGGATACATCGCGCTCGTCTTCGAGGGCGACCACCTCTTTCACGTTGAGCTCGTCGCGCACCTGGTCCGCCACTTTCTCCAGGAGACTCGCTTCATCGGGGGAGCGGAGTTTGAGCAGCGCCCTTTCCAAAGGCTGGCGCACCTTAATTCCCGCCTTGCTTCGCGCTGCGCGTCCGAGGCTGGACAGCCGCATCGCCAGCCGGGTAGCGTCGGCAAGTGTCTGGTCGATCTTGGAGGGGTCGAACACCGGGTAGTCCTCCAGATGAACGCTTCCACCGGCTTCACCCCCCGGAGCGACCAGGTTCCGGTGCATGGCTTCTGTCACGAATGGAATGAACGGCGCAAGGAGCCGCGTCAGCGTAACCAGGCACTCGTAGAGCGTCGCGTAAGCGGCCCTCTTGTCGGCGTCCGCGCCGGGGCCCGCCCCCGTGAGGACGCCGGTCTTCCAGAAGCGGCGCCGGCTCCGCCTGACGTACCAGTTAGAAAGAAACTCCGCGAATCTCTCCCCTGCCCGCGCGCCCGTTTCAGGCTCGTACCGCTCGAGGGACTCGGTGACCTCGGCAACAAGGCTGTGGAGCTCGGATATGATCCACCTGTCCAGCTCGTCCCGCTCCTCGAGCGGCGGCGCCGGCTCGGCCGGGTCGTAGCGGTCGATATTGGCGTAGGTTACGAAGAAGGAATAGACGTTCCACAGCGGTATCAGGAAGCGCCTGCGCACCTCGTCCGCCGCCCTATAGCCGAACCGAATGTTATTCGCCGCCGTGTGCCGGCTGTAGAGCCAGCGCATGGCATCGATCCCCATCTCATCGGCCGCGTCGTCGAGCCAGATGGCGTTCCCCTTGCTTTTGTGCATCTCCTCGCCCTTCTCGTCGAGAAGCATGGCGTACGTGTGTATGGCGCGGGATGGCTCGGAGTCTTCCAGGATTGCGCTCATTGTGAGCAGCGAGTAGAACCAGTTGCGGAACTGTCCCGGAAAGCTCTCCGAGACGACGTCGGCGGGGAACCATTCCTTCCAGTACTCCTTGTTGCGCCTGTAGCCCAGCGTCGAGAATGTCACGATACCGGCGTCCAGCCACGGATTCCCGACGTCGGGAATCCGGGAGACCTTGGCCCCGCACTTCGCGCATTGGACCTTCACCGCGTCGATCCAGGGCCGATGCGGCGAGTGGCCCTCGAACTCCTCCCACCCCTCCAGGGCCCTCTCCCGGAGCTCGTTCTCGCTCCCCATGACCTCGAAGTGCCCGCATTCGCCACACTTGTAGATGGGTAAGGCGAGGCCCCAGTAGCGCTTCTTGGAGATCATCCAGTCGTCCATGTTTCGAAGCCAGTCCAGCTCCCGCTCCAGGCCGAACTCGGGAATCCACTTGACCTTCTTCGTGGCGTTGGCGATAAGGTCGCGGGGCTGGTCCATCGAGATAAACCACTCGTCCACCAGGCGAAACACCAGCTCCGTATCGCACCGCCAGCACACCGGGTAGCGGTGGGAGTACCTCTCGAGCCGGTAAAATAGCCCCTTCGACTTCAAGCTGTCGTAGATAGGCTCGTTGACCTCGGACACGCTCTTGCCGGTGAGCCAGTCGAACCCCTCGACGAACACGCCGAACTCATTCAGCGGCGCGATGACGGCGAGATCTTCTGCCTTGCTGATGGCGAAGTCGACCTGTCCGGCGCCGGGCGCGGCGTGGACGATGCCGGTGCCCTCGCTCTCGCTCACCTCTTCCCAAGCTACAACGCGATGCTCGACTCCCTCCTGGGCCGGCAGCTCGTCGAACGGGCCTCGGTACTTGAGTCCGACCAGGGCCCGACCAGGCATCTCCTCCAAGACCTCGTGTTCGGCTTTCAGCTCTGAGAGCCGCGACTTGAGCAGGTACAGGACCTCATCGCCACCGCCCGACGAGGTGGCCTCCGTCCGGGCCTTGACGTACGTGAGTTCGGGGTGCACGTACGCTGCGATGTTGCTGGTTAGCGTCCACGGCGTCGTCGTCCATATCAGCAACGACTCGTCCTCACGCTCGAGGAGCGGCAGGCGGACGTACAGGCCGGGGTGCACGATCTCCTTGTAGCCCTCTGTGACGATCTCGTGCTGGGACAGGCCGGTGCCGCATCGCGGGCACCAGGGCATCACATCGGTGCCCTCGTATATCCAGCCCCGCTCATGGCACACCTTCAGGAAGTGCCATATGGTGTAGTTGTTCTCATCGGACGTCGTGTGGTAGGAGTTGTCCCAGTCCATCCAGTAGCCCAGCCTTATCGATTGGCTGGTCTGAATGTCGGAGAACTTGCGCACCCGCTCCTTGCACAGCTCGACGAACTTGTCGATGCCGAACGTCTCTATGTCGCGCTTCGAATTGAGCCCGAGCTGCTTCTCCACCTCTACCTCTATCCACAGCCCTTGCCCGTCGAAACCGTTTTGGTAGCGCTGCCGGTAGCCCTGCATCGTCTTGAAGCGCTGGAACATGTCCTTATACGTGCGGCCCCACGCGTGGTGGACGCCCAACGGGTTATTGGCCGTTACAGGCCCGTCGATGAACGAGAACCTCTTTTCCGACTTCTCGTTTCGCTCGAGGTACTTCTTCACGATGTCGTTCTCGTCCCACCACTGCATGATCTCGCGCTCCATGGCGGGGAAATCGATCTTCGAGCTAACAGGTTCGAACATGTCTCAACCTCATTGATATGCACGCCAAAGTCGACCGAGGACCGCTCGTCTAGGCGGCCCTTGCCACAATCCACATCGTCTTAGACTCGGTGGTCAGCTCTTCCAGCTCGAAATCAGCCGCGCGGTCGCTGCCCAGCGCCTTGACGCACCGCCAACCCGATTCTGCAAGGAGTCCGCGCATCTCGGGCAAGCTGTACACGCGGTGCTCCATCTCCAGCCTGAGCTTGAGGCTCAGGTCCTCGCCTGCCCCCTCGAAGAACGCCCAGGCGCTCTCCAGGGTCGACGTCTCCAAGTCCAACTTGCGCTTCTGAAGAATTCGAACAGCCCCTGCCCTATCGACGGCCTCGCCGTCCAGATGGCGGACCATCCAGTCCCGGTGCGCGGTGAGGACTACCAGCGCCGCGTCCGTTTTCGCCAGCTCGCGCATCTGGCCGAAGAGGCGTAAGTCCCCCTCGCGCCCGTAGTAGCCCATCGATGTAAACATGCTTATGAAGGCGTCGAACTCCTCGCCGCCGGGCAACGAGTCCTCCAGCGACTGCATGTCACCGACCAGGAAACGCACGTCGACGGCCGCCTCAGCGGCGGCTTCGCGGGCCATGTCGATGTAGAGCGGCGAGATGTCGACCCCGGTGACCAGGTACTCCTGCTTCGCCAAGGGGATGGCGTGACGGCCGATGCCACAGGCCACGTCCAGGACCTTGCCGCCCCCTGGAACGCCGAGCTCGCCGAACATCTCGACGATAGCGGCCGTCTCCGACTGTGCTCGATCATTCGCGATCTCGAGGAATGGCAAATAGACCTCGGCGTTCTCGACGAATAGCTTGTGTGTCCAGTGCTCGCTGCTCGCCATAGCTGCTTCTCTCGAATGCGACCACGCATTCTTTCCAAAACCATTTTTTCCAAAACAAAAGCCCGCCCCACTAAGGGACGGGCATACGTAATCCCGCGGTACCACCCTCGTTCCCCGCTGCTATTAGCACCAGGGCACTCATTAAGGGCCTCGTCAGATAAGGCCCTGCTCCGCTAACGTGGAGCAACCCCGTCGGAGCCTACTGGGGCACCGTTTGCGCCTGTTCGGTCCGCGGCTCAGGAGGGATTTTCGCTGGGCGGCCCGCGTCTGCTCTCACCATGGCGAGCCAACTAGTTGACCCGCCGTCCAGACTCGCTAAGCGGTGCCGTTCCCGCTACTCGTCTCCGTCGAAGCCCGTACGAAAAGGTTAGTGCAGCGACTCCGTGCGTGTCAAGGGAGAGCTTTACCCCCCGCGAAGCCTCTAGAGGCTACGCATCGCGGTGCCGATAAACTCGAGCTGCTCCTCGCGCAGAAGGCCGTAGTTGTAGAACAACGCCCCCGCGCACCCTGCCTTCGAAACCGCCCTGACGCTCTCCACCAGCGGACCAGGCTCCGTGATGTTCCCTGGACCCACCGGCGCGAACACCTCGCCCCCTGGCCCAATCCGCCCCAACAGCTCCTGCGTCCGCTTCTCGGGGTCCGCGACTCGCGTGGGGTTGGTGGTAAGGCGGTCGATCTGGCCTTCGATGGACGGGTCGAGGCCATTTGTCCACGACCTGCCCGGCTCCGTAAGCAGGTCCAACGCGACCTTGCTGCCTGCCGAATGGATCACGTCGGCGACCTCGTTCCATAGCGCAGTCGCGCTCCGGGTCGTTGCGTCCAGGTACTGTAGCAGCCGGCCACCGAAGGCCTCCGCCACCCACTCCTCGGAGACCGGATTCTTATCTTCCTCGCGTGGTATTCGACCTAGCTGCGCGCGAAGCCAGACGGCCACATCTTTCTGGAATCGATCGCCGTCCATGCCCGACTCGTTGGCGCCGGCTACGGAGGCGCGGTTGAAGCACAGGCTGAGCAGCAGCTCGCACCTGGGCGTGATCTCGCCGATGAACTTGTTCTTCAGGAACCCGTGAGACCACACCTGCCGCTGCAGGGCCTCTACCCGGACCGCTTCTGGGCGGTAGCGCTCGACTATGTCACTCGTAAGCGCCACCGCGTACTTCCGCACGTCCGGGGCCGACGGACTGAGCTGGCCAACGTATGGAGTGCCGAACGCGTCGTGTTTCGCGAACTCGGGGTGCTTGGCCGAGAGGTTGTGGTTGAACAGGTAGACCATCCACGCGGAGAAGGTCAGGCCGCGCTCCCTGATCGCGTCTACGATGCGGTCGAAGTAGCCCTCGTCCGTCACGACTTCGCTGACCCGAGGCTTTATGCTGGTCTCCTGGTATCGGGATGCATCCGGTGAGAAGTAGACGGCGCCGTTTTCGCCCTGGTAGATTGGCCGCCGCGGATTGTGAGGCAAGAGATAGTTGGAGACGTGGTAGGACGGGGTGACGACAACTTCCCGGCAGCCCGTCAGCTCCACGATCCGGTCCAGAGCGCGGTCGAGACCGTCGTCGGTCAGGTCCCAGGGGTATGCGTAGAGTGCGCCGGTGAATGACATTCTTGTCCTATTCCGGGAGGCCCCGGAGAGCTGAGCCGATAAAGCCTAGCTCCTCCTCCCTCAACAGACCGTAGTTGTAGAAGAGCGCACCGTCGGCGCCGGCGTCGCGGGCGGCGTTGACCTGCGCCTCCAGCGGCCCCGAGTCGGTCAACCTACCCGCCGCGAGCGTAACGTACACCTCGCCGTTTTGCGCGATGCGACCCTTGAGGTCCCGCACTCGGCGCGCCGACTCCTCACCTGGCTCCAACGCTCCGGTCGGCACGCGGTCGATGCTGCCGTTGATGGCCGGTTCGAGGTCGTTTTGACGCTGGCGTACCTCATCCCCTAGATCGGCCTGGACCGCGGCGCCACCGCGTCGAATGATCTCAGCCACCCGCAACCAGAGCGCCGTGTTTGTGCTCCGACAGATTTCTTGGTACCGGTCGAGCCGGCCATCGAAGGCCTCGGCCAGCCACTCATCAGTGACCGGCTGTGCGTCCTCGCCGGTGGGCAGCCTTGAGAGCCGGTGGCGCAGCCATTCGCGCACCTCTTGCCGGAAGCCCTCCGCGTCCATTCCTTCATCGCCGGCATTGGCGACCGCGGCCGGATTGAAGTCCAGTGCCATGAGAAACTGGCATTGCGGCGAGATCTCGGCGCGCCGCTTCGCGGGGACCGAAAAGCCCCGCCTCATAAGGGACTCGACCAGGACGGCGGCGGGCTTGAATCGCTCGACGATGTCGGAGGTCAGCGCGGAAAAATACTCCTGAACATCCGGGGAGGCGACGCTGAGCTGGCCCTCGTAAGCAGTCCCGAAAGCGTCATGCTTGGCGAACTGCGGGTACCGCTGCGACAGGTAGGTCTGGAACGTATACACGACCCATGCACCGAGCTGTAGCCCGCGTCTCTCGATGCCTTCCACGATGCGCTCGAAGTACTCTGGGTGGTCTACTACAGCGCTTACGCGGGGCCTCATGCGCGTACCGGCGTACCTGGACAGCTCGGGGGCGAAGTACACGGCGCCGTTATCGCCGAAGTAGACGGGCCCCTTCGGGTTGTGTGGACGGAAATAGGTCGACTGGTGGTAGCAGGGCGTCAGCATGATCTCCCGGCAGCCCGTCAGCTCGACGATCCGGTCCAGCGACGTATCCAGCCCTCCATCGGTGAGGTCCCAAGGGTAGGTGTACAGCGACCCAACGAACTCGCTATCGGTCAATCGGCGCGCCTCGGCGAAAGGTATTTTGGACACCGCCGCTGCGACATGTGCGACGATGTCCGAAAAGCGACGCAGCGAAGGGTACCCAACGGCCCGCAGGGCGTCAAGGACGGCAGCCAGCCACTCTGTTGACCGCACAAGCGCTCATTGGTACACTCCCGCGCATTGAGACGGGCCTAACCACCGTGCCAGGCCCGTGGGTAAAAACCCCCGGGATTCCGTATTATGGCTAGGCTATAGCCATAGCTTCTCAGGAGACGCCATGATGAAGCCGCGTTTGATCTACTACAACGACGGCCACCACTTTCACGGCAAACGGGTCGATCCGCCTGTCAGCATCCACAAGCTCCAGTGGCCCGTAGACGAGGTCTCGGGGACCGGTGTCGAGGTCCTGGCGCTAGGCATGGGCTACGGAGACGTGTACTTTCACGACAGCAAGGTCGGGCGGGTCGTGGGCCAGAGGAAGGAGGTGTGGGAGAACTTCATAGACTGGCGGATCATGCGAATGGTCGAGGAAGCTCGCAAGAAGGGCACCGATCAGGTCCGTGAGGTCATCAAGCGCGGCCGGGAGAACGGGGTCAAGGTCTTCCCGAGCCTTCGGCTCCAGGACCCTGCGCCGCCCGGCAGCGAGAGATGCGGTCTGCTCAAGCTGGAGCACGGTGAGGCGGTCTGTCTGCGCGACCCGCACGACCTATGGCCCAATCACAGCGTGGAGTGGGCCTACGACTTCTCCAACGAGCTAGTGAGGAACGACAAGCTTGCGATGCTCCGGGAGATGCTCGACGACTACGGGGCCGACGGCATCGAGCTGGACTTCCAGTTCTTCCCGCTGTACTTCAGGAAAGCCGAGACGGACGAGGGCATCACCATCATGAACGCCTTCGTCGCCCAGGTGCGGGAGCTGGCCAACGAGATCGGCGCCCGGCAAGGCCGCGAGGTCCCCGTAATGGCCCGCGTCGGCCTTCGTGAGCAGGACAACCTGAGCGCGGGGCTGGACGTCAGGGCGTGGCTGAAGGAAGGCAGCGTCGACCTGGTGGCGGGCCAGGTACGCGATTTTCTTTTTGACCCTGGCATGACCTATGGGCGCTGGCTCGCCGACGCGGCCAACGAGGCCGGCGCAGCCGCATACGTGCGGCCGCCCAGATACGTCTACGACGAGCGCACGCTCGATGCCAGCGTTGAGATGTACCGGGCTCTCAACGAGAACCTGCGGTGGCAGGGGTTCGCCGGCATGTACCTGGGCTACCTGCCCTGGCCCTTCACCGAGCGGGAATACCAGCTCCTGAGGGAGATGGCGTTCCCAGACGCGATGGCGCGCCGCGACAAGATCTATATGCTTCAGCCCCCCGAAGGCGCGAACTCGGACACCGTTACACCCGAGCGGCCCGTACCTCGAGACCTCGTCGAGGGCGAGACGGTAACGCTAGATGTGCTGGTTGCCGATGACATCGAAAGCGCCAAACGAGACAGCGAAGCACGTGAGCCCATCCTTACCATCCGGTTCGCCTACTTCTGCGTCGACGATGAGGTGGAGATACGGCTCAACGGGCGAGACCTTCCCATCGAGCAAGCGGAGATCACGGATGAGCGCGCGCTGACGATGCGACCCATGCCGGGTTTCTACCGGGGAGAGCTCGGGGCTCCGATGGGTTTCTCCGGATTCTGGTTCCGGTACAAGCTCGACGTCGAGCTGCTCAAGCGAGGGGTCAACACCCTCGAGATCGAGAGCAAGCGATTCGCCAAGACCGCAGGGTTCACCCGTAGCGTGAACGGCGTGGAGATTCGTACTCGCTACAAGGACTTCGAGCGCCCGTTGGGCCTAAGTGTGGAGCGCGTGGCCCCGCGGTCGTGAGGGTGGCCCCCGGGTCGCGCTGAAGCTACAGGAGGACAGAGATGGAAGACCCCCTGATGGTCGTCTTGCGCATCGTTCACATAGTGGCGGGGGTGTTCTGGGCCGGCAGTGCCCTCTTCTTAGCCTTCATCCTGGTGCCCCGCCTCGCGGCCCTTGGCCCTGAAGTTCAGCGCAGCGTTATGGGCGCCCTGACACCGGTGATGGGCCCGGCGTTGACGGTTGCCGCAGTTCTCACAATAGGCGCGGGGTCCTGGATGGCGCTCAAACTGCGAGACCTCGACAAGTGGTTCGACGACGGCTGGGGATGGGCCATATTCATTGGCTTCGTGGTGTCGGTGGCCGCGTTCATATTGGGAGCGATTTCGGGCATGACGGCAGCGCGCCTGTCGCGCGCCGGAGCAGCCATGGAGGGCCCGCCCTCGCCTGAGCAGATGGCCGAGATGCAAGGGATGGCGCGGCGACTCACCGTGCTGGGCCGGGCTACCGCAATACTCGTTCTCATCGCCGTGGGTAGCATGGCGTCGGCGCGGTGGATATAGCACACCAAGCTGCGCGGCGAGCCTTGTCCTAGGCCGCTGCTCACCGCTGCTGACCGAAGGAGCACCCGACCATGTTCTCCACCGTGTACATGTTTGCCTGGGACCTACGAGACGTGGGGCGTCGACGCCGTGCTTGGCGAGCTCAGCGACTGGGGCGTCGACGCCCTGAGCATGGCCAGCTCCTACCATAGCGGCTTCTTCATCCACCCCCACAACCCGCGACACAAGATGTATCTCGCCGAGGACGGGGTCGTGTACTTCCAGCCCCAAGGCCGGTTCTTCGATTCGACGCCGCTGAAGCCGCAGGTGGCCGCGGTCTCCGCGGAGACCGACTGGTTCGCCGCCGCCGGGGAGCGGCTCGACCGGCACGGGCTGAAGCTCATGGCGTGGACCGTCTGCACGCACAACACCCGGCTGGGGATGTCGCACCCCGAGTGCGTGGTGCGCAACGCATTCGGAGACCCCTATCACGACGCCCTCTGCCCGAGCAACGACGCCGTGCGCCACTACATCCGTGGACTTTGCCGAAACCTGGCGGACTCGTACCCAGTGCACGCCATCCAGCTCGAGGTGCCCGGCTTCGAGCTGGGCGTCCCGCACGGGCACCACCACGAACGGTGGGGGACCGTGTTGCGGCCGCTGGAGGCGTGGCTGATGTCGCTTTGCTTCTGTGAGTCCTGCCGGGACCGCTTCAACGAGCGGGGGCTTGACGCAGACGCGATAGCATCCGGCGTGCGCGATCACATGGCCGCGTTCTTCGACCACGCGCCGCTGGGACCCCCCGGCCGGCCCGCGAGCAGAGACGAGATGCTGCAAGCGCTGCCCCAGCTCGCTGAAGTCGAGGAGACGCGGCGGACTGTGGAGACGTCGCTAATCCAGGAGATCAGCGGCGACGTGCGGGCCCTGGGCGACACCCACGTCCACGCGTTCAAGGGCTACGACCCCGACTGGGCGCCCCACGTCGACGCATTCTCAGTGCAGGTCTACCACAAGCGCCCCGACGAGGCGGCACGCCTGGTGCGAGAGCAGCGAGACCGGATGGGCGAGGACGGCCACCTGCACGTCCCCATCAGGGTCGGCTTCGACGCGATCATGGGGCCGGGAGAGCTTGGCGACGTAGTCGAGGCTGTCGACGAGGCAGGCGGCAGCAGCGTCGGCTTCTACAACTACTCCGAGGCCCCCAAACAGGCTCTGCGCTGGATAAAGCCGGCGTTGAAGCGGGTGAACGGCAACTAGACTTTATTCCCGCGATGCGTTCTGCGAGACCTTCCCCAACACTATTCTCCCTCTGTGTTCTCCGTGCCCTCTGTAGTGGAATCTGATAGAGCCGCCACATCCGCGAAGCGGTCCTTCAGCGCTGGGTACAGCTCGCGATACCCCTGGTAGAGCGCCGTATAGATTTCAGAACGTCGCGCGTCGGGTTCCACAGTCTCCTGGATGCTCAGCCACGCGTCCGCCGCCTCCCCGATGGAGCCGAGTGCGCCCACACCGACGGCGGCCATGAGCGCAGCACCGTAGGCCGGCCCGCTGGCCGGCCCCAGGGTCACGATGGGGAGGCCGTAGACGTCCGCCTGCAGCTGCCGCCATAGGCGCCCTCTCGATCCGCCGCCCACGGCCCTGACCTCTGAGAACTCCCCCTTCAGCTCACGCATGAGCTCCATGGAGTCGCGCATCGCGAAGCACACGCCTTCCATAACCGCGCGAACAAGATGGGCCCGGGTGTGTGCGAGGCTCAGCCCGAAGAAGACGCCTCGCGCCGCGGAGTCGTTGTGCGGCGTGCGCTCGCCGGTCAGGTACGGCAAGAAGAAGAGACCATCGCTGCCCGGCCGGACACCCTCGGCTTCGGCGGTCAGCTCCTCGTAAGACCCTCCCGACGACGACGGCAGAAGTACGTCGCGCAGCCATCTGAGCGAGTTGCCGGCGGATAGCACTACCCCCATCAGGTACCATTGCCCGGCTACACAGTGGCTGAAGGTATGTAGCCGCATCCGGGGGTCGATGCGCGCGCGCTCGATGGGTGTCAGCAACGTTCCCGAGGTCCCGATGCTGGACTGGACGCGTCCAACTTCCACCACGCCGCTCCCCACCGCGCCGGCCGCGTTATCCGCGCCACCCCCGACAACCGGGACTCCAGGTGGCAGGCCGGTCTCCTCGGCCACCGTCCGCCTTACCGTCCCTGAGACCTCTGCTGAACCCACCACGGCCGGAAGTATATCCGGGGATATGTCCAGCGCGGCAAGGACTTCCTGCGACCATTCCCGTTTCCTCACGTCGAAGAGCAGCGTGCCCGACGCGTCCGAGGGCTCCGTGACCAGCTCCCCCGTGAGGCGGTACCGGACGTAGTCCTTCGCGAGCAACAGCGTATTCAGCCGGGCGTAGCTCTCCGGCTCGCTCTCGCGCAGCCACAGCACCTTGGGGGCGGTGAACCCTTCCAGGGCGAGGTTGCCTACGGTGCGGCGTAGTCCAGCCAGCCCCAGCGCCTGCGTTATCGTTTGGCATTGGGCCGTGGTGCGAACGTCGTTCCACAGCAGGGCCGGGCGGATTACCTCCCCCCGTTCGTCCAGGAAGACCGAGCTGTGCATTTGGCCGCTCAGTCCGATGGCCCGAAGCTCCACACCGCCTCCGCCTCGGCGGGCCTCGCGCATCACGGAGGATATCGACGCCTTGGTGCTGGACCACCATAGCTCGGGGTCCTGCTCTGCCCACCCGGGCCTGGGCGTCGAGACCTGTTGCTCGGTCTCAGCCTCGGCCAGCACACGGCCGTCTACACCCACCAACAGGGCCTTGACGGCCGTGGTGCCCACGTCGATCCCGAGGTAGGCCTGTGTCTTATTTGCCATTGGCTTTGTCTTTGTCGAGGGTCGATGCTACAACTCGGAGTGGCCGCGGCGTGGCTGAACGAACGGCGGAAGGGCTGTCACAAGAGTACCCGGCCCCAATCTGGGCCTTCGTAGACCTCGTGACCCAAGAGGGAGCGAATAGTCGAAATTTCTCCCAGGTGTATGTAGTGATGCGCCACGATCCGCATCAGGGCATATCGTAAAGGCAGGCCGGTCTCATGCAAGAACTTGATCGAGCCGTCGTACGGAATCACGCGGTCGAGGTCGGTTTCTTGGGCGGTGTCGAGAAACTGTCTCGCCGCACCGCGAACCTCCTTCACGGCGGTGAGAATGGATGGCCAGTTCTCCGCGTCGCCACTCCCGCCCGCGCGGAACATCGCATGACTAATGACTGGGTGCGGAGCTAGGTCCTGGAACCGCACGTTGATCCATGAGTCAAGCTGGTTAGTTACGTGGCCTAAAGTCCAGGCGATTGCGCTGCCTCCATGCTCGCGGGCGGCCGCTTCGTCGGCGGTCAGCCGGGAAGCGCTTGGTCGAGGTTAGCCCAAGATTCGTAGGTCAAAAGGACCAGTGGGTTAGGCATCGATGTGATGATATCCCGAATGCGATTTGTGCCGCGAAATCCCTTGAGTGACGCTTGGTGGGGCCACGTGCGGGCGGACTCAAGTCGGTTGTAGGTAGTATGGGGCACCATTATAATCCTGGCTAAGTTCGCATATACGAGGGATAACTTGGAGAGACGCAACCTCGCATCGGTGCTGCACGGCGTAGGGGACCTTCGGCTCGAGGAGCGGCCGGTGCCGGCCCCCGGCGCTGGCGAGGTACTGCTGGCGATGCGTTCCATCGGCATCTGCGGGTCGGACGTACACTACCTTGAGCACGGCCGCATTGGCAGCTTCGTGGTAGAGGAACCAATGGTGCTGGGTCACGAGTCCGCCGGCGTAGTCGAGGAGGTTGGGCCGGGGGTCGACCAGCTTTCGCCTGGCGATCGCGTCGCCATCGAGCCGGGAGTCCCGTGCAGGGTGTGCCGCTACTGCAAGTCGGGCCGGTATAACCTCTGTCCCGACGTCAGCTTTCTCGCCACGCCGCCCGTCGACGGCTCCCTCGCCACATACATAACCCACGCCGCCGACTTTTGCTACAAGCTGCCCGAGCAGGTTACCGATGAGCAAGGAGCGATGCTGGAGCCGTTGTCGGTTGGTCTCCACGCCTGCCGCCGGGGCGGGATTGGCGTGGGAAGTCGCGTGCTGATCATGGGCGCCGGCCCTATCGGGCTCGTGACAATGCTGGCGGCCAGGGCGTTCGGGGCAACGTACGTTGCCGTCTCCGACATGCGGCAGGACCGGGTGGAGACGGCCGCCGGTCTTGGAGCCGATGCGGTTGGTAATGCCGCCAGCGCCTCCCCGGTCGGAGACCTCGTCAAGGAGGCGGGCGGCCAGTTCGACGTCTCCGTGGACTGCACCGGCGCCGAGGCCGCGGTGAGCGCTGCCATGCGCGCCACGCGGTCCGGCGGCTCGGTCGTACTCGTTGGCCTGGGGCCGGACGAGATGAGCCTGCCTATCGTCGAGGCAGCCACTCGAGAGGTGGACTTGCTGGGCATATTTCGCTACGCCAACACCTATCCCACCGCGCTGGAGCTGGTCGCCTCCGGCCGGGTCGACGTGAAGCCGCTCATCACCCACCGTTTCAGCCTGGCTGACGTGCTCTCGGGATTCGACGTTGCCCGGTCAGGCAGCGGGGGAGCCATCAAGGTGATGGTGGAGGTCTAATGGGAGTCGCTATAGAGCTCTCGGGACGACGCGCGGTTGTTACCGGAGCGGGAAAGGGTATTGGCAGGGAGATCTGTCTCGAGCTTGCCCGCGCCGGCGCCGACGTCTTTGGGGTCAGCCGCACTCGCGGCGAGCTGGAGAGCCTGGCAGCGGAGATCGCCCCATCGGGCGGTCGCTACGCGTACAGCTGCGTCGACCTGGACGAAAGCTCGTCGGCCCAGCAGGTTGCCGCCGAAGCTCAACAAGCGCTGGGGGATATCGACGTGCTGGTCAACAACGCCGGTGTCTCGTCAAACGCCCCGGCCGCGGACGTAACCGAGGAGCAGTGGGCCACGACCATGGACGTCAACGCCAAGGCGGCCTTCTTCATGGCGCAGGCGCTCGGGCGCCGCATGCTCGCGCGTGGACGCGGACGCATCATCAACGTCTCGTCCCAGGCGGGGCTGGTGGCGCTGAGCGACCATGTCGCCTACGGCGCCAGCAAGGCGGCGCTGGACATGATAACCAGGGTGCTAGCGCTTGAATGGGGCCCGCGCGGTGTTACGGTAAACTCGGTGGCCCCCACGGTGATACTCACCCCCATGGGCGAGCGCGTGTGGGGCGAGCCTGAGAAAGCGCAGCCGATGCTGGACCAGATACCGATGGGCCGCTTCGGCCGACCACCCGAAGTGGCGGCGGTCGTGGCCTTCCTGGCCTGCGATCTGGCGTCGCTGATCAACGGTGCTGTAATCCCCGTAGACGGTGGGTACACCGCGCACTGAAGTGACACAGCCGCAGTCGAGCCCCCGAGCGGGCGGCGCACGTCGCGCTAAACGCTCGGACTGCCAGCAAGGCCGAATGGCTTGATACGTCAGGCGAGCGTATCGAAGAACGTCAGGCCGGCCCCAAAGTTTTCCATACCCACGACCTCGTCTCCTCTCAGGCGCGTCCTGATCTCCCTCGTCCGATGCTTCAGGACGATCTCCTTCGCCGGCAGAGGGAACTCAATTTCGATGGCGCGGTTGACTGCCGGTTGGGCGAAGAACAGGTACCCGTTGCTCAGATGCTGCCAGCCTTCCGCCCCGCTGACGCGCATCGCTCCGGTGTCGACCCACGGCGGCACACGGACGAAAAGCGGCCCGCCCCGCTTGGGCGTGATACCCAGCGCCGGGTGCGTATATGGAGACTCGACCTTGACGTCAGGCGTCTCGTGGTCGAATAGCAGGTTGACCCGGTGTCCTGACTCGTCGAAACGGGCTGCCTCCCTGTAGGCCTCGCAGAGGGAGGCCACGGTGCCGCCTACGATGTCCAGGTTAAAGCTGATGCGCTCCATGCCGGCGGGTTCATGGCCGTAGGGCGCCGGGAAACCGAAGGCGCCCAGAAGCCGGTCTGCCACATCGCGCTTCCCGTCCTCGCCGTCCGGATTGGGCGGGTCCTCGATGAACGAATTATCCCGAAGCTGGCCAGGCAGGATGTGGCACCGGAGCATTCGCTCGGCGTCGTGATAGTAATGTGGGTAGCCCCACTGCCCCAAGATTAGGGCCGTCTCGAGGATATCGCCCGAGTTGTTCATCTCCCCCTGGTCTGGCGCATTAGCTCCCCTGCTACCGCTTCCCGCGGGACTCCACCCTAGCTCGTCCCTGAGCTCCCAGAGGCCGTTATCGTAGAAGCTCTTCACACGGGCCATCAGCGTCGAGTCCGACGTCAGGTCTGCGAGCTGCGCGAGCGACGACATTACGCAGGTTACGGAGTGGACGTGGGTCCCAAAGGTATCGGGGTTGTAGCTGCCGTCACCGAGGAAGAATTCGCGAATGGCCTTCTCCTTGAGGACGATGGCGAGCTCCAGCGCTCGGCTGGATCCGGTGGCGCGGTAGTATTTGACCAGCGGACCGATGGCGCGTGCAAGGCCGCTGATGAAGGACCGGTCCGGCTGCACCGTGATCCGATGCTCCCGGTCAAGGTGGGCAGTGTCCCACCCACGGTCGGCGTCCCAGAGAGTGAAAATCGCTTCGATACTGGCTTCAGCGAGCTCGCTTGCCCGTTGGGACCCCCGGTATTTGACCAGGGCGTACAGGGCGTGGAAGCCCTCGCGCACATTGTGGGCACGGAAATTCGCGAGGGGGCCCCCGACCTCCTCGCGGTTCAGGGGAAGCGCCACCGGTCCGCCGTAGGAGAAGAAGGCGGCGCGAGTGTGGTTCTCAATCGCATCCTCGTCGACCTGGACACCCCCCGCGTCTTCAGCGTTCAGCAACGCATTGAGGTGGCGGCCCGGAACGTGGGACTCCGAGTGGACCGCCGAGAAGCGCATATACGCCTCAGGCCGGACGGCGACGGAGAAGAAGGGGGAGTTGCTGTCGTCCGCGTCGAAGACGCTCTGCATCGTGCGGCAGCCGAGACGGATGGCGCCCAGGATGTCGGTGGTGTTGACGTCGCGTAGCTTGGCGATCTGGCCCTCCCCTTGATGACCCCCGACGGGCGGGGTAGTGCATGGGCGGGTCTGAGACCCGGCCCGAACGCGTCGATCGAGGGTCCCGGCTGCGCTACGCCGCCGTGGGCGGCATCCGTTCGATACTCAGGCCCTCAGGTCGCACGAAGTCCTTGAACCGCGTCTGTACCTCGACGCCGCTCACCTTGCGGTCGAATCCCGCTGTCTTTTCGAACTTCCTGGCCTCGACCTCGAGAGTGTTGTCGCCCTGTTTCAGCAGGTCGACGTCCAGCCTGAAGCGGAACCAGAATCCGGCGATGGTGTCCGGCGCCTCCACACCCGGGGTGCGCAACCGCCCCAGAATACGCGTAGCGCGCTCGTCGGTCATCTCGGCGTCCTCGAATGGGAGCACCCTCCCGTTGAAGCGGATCTCGATGTCGTCCTCCACGCAGAACTCGGCGAACCTTACGGTGAGTATCGGTTTTCGGATCTCGCCGTCTTTTCGAGCGCTATCGAGGTCATCGCCGATGAGAATGTTGAGCCGCGTGGTCTTGCCCTCCTCCAGCTTCGCCGGCAGCGCGCGTTCCAGGGCCTCCTCGCGTGGCTGAAGGATATAGCGCTTGTCGTGGCGCGCGATGATCTCAGGGTATGCAACCTCCCTGAGAATCTGGTATTCGTCCTGGCTGAACGGCCAGGGGAGGTACCCCAGGTACAGGCCTGCGAAGCCCTGGTACTCCAGGGAGAGCCTCAGGGCCCGGTACATCTCGAAGTGTGCGAAGATGGTCCGCTCGTCGTAAACGAGCAGCCGTGGCCTGATGTAGGCGGCCGCGCCGGCCGCGTTGGCTGCGTCGGCCAGCCAGCGTCCTTCTTTGTCGCCCGTCTCGAGCAGACCCGCCGGCCCGATCTGGCCGACCGCAATCTCGACGCTGCCATCCTTCAACCACGTCTCGACGTCGAGGCCGATACTGAGGTTGGCATCGCGCCGGTGGTGGACGCGCGCCGTCACCGAGACCTCCCTGTTCTGTGCGGCGCCGATCTCGTCGGCCATCTTCCTCACGTCGGCGACGAACTGAGTCATGATGCCCGTCCCCTTCTCGACGTCTGCTTTGCGGAAGAAGACCGCGCCGAATATGAAGTCCAGCTCGATACCGTCGGCTCGATAGTCGTCGAGCACCTCGCGAATCAGCGCCTGCTTGTACTCGATAACCTCCGGGTTGGTGTAGTCGTAGGCCCACTCATTGGGCGGCTCGTCGAGGCAGACATCCTTGCCTCTGTTCCACCTGAGCCACCCGCAGCGCTGCGCACCTGGGGCGTGACCGTCGTTCATCTTCAGGCTGGCCACCACGGGCATTCCCATCTGCCGGCCTCGCTTGACGACCTCGTGCATCTGGTCTGTGTCGTACAGCTCCTTGGCGTCGCGGACCATGCGCATGATCCGCCAGTCTATGAAGCTCTCCCAGACCTCCTTGGCCTCGCCAATGGTCCTGCCGACCTTGCTCTGGTGGAAGTACACGTCGCCGTAGCCCATCCCGAATACCAGCATCTCGACGCCGGTGCCAACCACCTCGTCAACGGGCCAGTAGAGCTTGCGCAGGCTCAATGGAGGGCCGACCCTCTTGCCGTGGTAGTGGTGGGCGTCGTTGTAGTAGATCAGCCGCGGCTTTCTCATCGGTACCTCCTCGGCGGTAGTTCTCGACTAGCTCTTGGGGCCGAACCGCATGGCCTGGTCGACGATGTCCATGCCTACGGCCTCGCTCCAGGCCGCAAGCAGCTGGTTGGTCACGGGGCCGGGCTTGCCATCGCCGATGGGCCGCCGGTCGACGTACGTCACAGGGACCATGCACCAGGTGGTGCTGGCGAAGAACGCCTCGTCGGCCGTGTACAGGTCGTACGGCTGCAGGTCCTCTTCGACGACGGGGATCTCTAGCTGACGCGCCAGATCGAACACCATTCCGCGCGACACACCCTGCAGGATGCTGCGGTCGTCCGGTGTGCGGATCGTGCCGTCGGTCACCATGAACACGTTGTAGCCAGACCCCTCTGTAAGGTTGCCGTCCTCGTCTCTCAGGATAGGCAATGCCTCGGGATCGACGTCGTTGGCCTCGATCTCGGCCAGGTTGAAGTTCATCCGGCTATAGTGTTTCACTTTTGGATCGAGCATCTCCGGAGAGTAGCTCAGAATCTTGGTGACCACGCCGTGCAGTCCGTTTTCGTAGGCGCCGGAGAAGTTCGTGAAGTCCAGCGGCCCTATCCTCACGCACACCGTCGGGGACTCTGCCTTCCATGCGCGCCGACCGAACCCGCGCGTCACGAACTGGTGGATGTTGAAGTCACCCACGTCTTCAAGACGGTCCTTGTTGCGCCCAATGGCCTCCTCACTGATATCGAGCATCTCGTGCGCTGAGAGCTCCAGATCAATTCGGGCGAACTGGAGCGAACGATAGAGCCTGTCGATGTGCTCCTTCATCCGGAAGCTCTTGCCATTGAACGTCCGGACGACCTCGAACACCGCATCGCCGACGAAGAACCCGCGGTCCACCGGGTCGATCTTCACCTCGCTGAGGGGGACCCAATCGCCGTTAAGATAAGCTACGAAGTCAGACATCTCACAGCCTCCAGGGGCCCATAGGGTTGGCGGGTCGCAGTATAACCCATAGATGGTGGGCACGGGCGCCACCCTCCCTCGGCGCGATAGAATACTCGGGTGCCCTCACAGCCGTACAAACTGCTTCTGCTGGACCTGGACGGGACGCTCGTCCGCGCGGACGGCGCCATTTCGTCGAGGGTGTCGGCCGCGGTGCTCAAAGCATCCGAGACGCTGAGCGTAAGCATCGCCACAGGACGCGAGAAGCGCCACGTTATCCAGTATGCCGCCGAGCTAGGGCTCACGGCCCCGCAAGTGTCCGACAACGGCGCCCTTATTCTCGAGCCCGCGACGGGTGAGCCGCTATGGTCTGCGCCAATGGGGGCTACTTCAGTAAAGGCGATCAGCCGGCACCTCCTGGGCTTGGGGGTCGCGATGATCGCCACCCACCCCGGCGGCACCACTCCTACAGGCGCAGACATCTCCCGCTTCAATACTATCCGCATCTCCGCCCTCGACCTGGGCGAGGAGGCAGCGGACGCGATTGTGTCACATTTCACGCGGTCCCCGGACGTGCACGTTGTCAAGGTTTTTTTGCCGTACAACGGCCTCTGGGCGGTCGACTTCACGCGTTCGGGCGTCAGCAAGGCCGGGGCGTTGCGACGGCTTGCGGCGATGGCAGGTGTGGCGCCCGCCCAGGTCGTCTCCGCTGGTGACAGCTACAACGACCTCGATATGCTACAGGTCAGCGGGCTGCGGGTCGTGATGGGAGACGCGCCGGAAGAGCTCAAGGCCCTGGCCGACTACCTGGCGCCGACGGCAGAGGAAGACGGGCTGGCTGTGGCGCTTGAGGAGTTCGTTCTGCCGCTTGTCAGCGGCCCTGCCTAGGCCCAGCGTTCCTCCAACGGGCAGCCAGCTTTAGGCCCTACCTCGTAGGTGTGATGCGTCGTTGAAACGGATGATGCGCCACAGACGGTAGTTGTCCAGAAGAGCATCCTCGTCGCTGTCCCACGCGTCCGCGTCGAAAGCGAACTCGAACACCGCCGTGTTCTCGACGGGCACCGACCAGACCCTCCGGCTCTGCATCAGTGCCGCCACCGTCTGCTGGATGATGCCGCCGTGGCACACCATGAGCACGACATCGTCCTTGCCGTGGAGCCGCAGCGCTGACCCGACCGCACGCTGACCGCGCTCCCGACGCGCCGCCAGGGACTCCGCGCCCTCGACGCCTGAGAAGCCTCGCGCTTCCTCGCGCCCCACGTCGATCTCCGGGTACCTCTCCCTGATCTCGTCCACCGTAAGCCCCGAGGCGACTCCGAGGCCATGCTCCATCAGGTCGTCCCAGTAAGCGGCCTTGAGCTCCCACGAGCGGGCCAGAATCTCAGCCGTCTCCCTCGTGCGCCGGAGCGGGCTGCAGTAGAGGTGCGTCGGCTTAAAGCCGTCTCGCTCGAACCGCTCACGTAGTTCCTCCGCCTGTTGCCGCCCCGCCGGAGAGAGGCCGAAGGCCGGGGGAGGGACCTGGCTCTGGATCCGGCCCTCGGCATTGGCCAGCGTCTCCCCGTGCCTGACAAAGACTAGCTTCATCGCTCGCCCCCGATCACGGCCGGGGTGATGTCCCCCTGCTCGTCCGCTTCTAACAAAGCTGTGAAGTCATAGCCGCGGCTACGCAGCTCGTCACTGCCGCCTTGCCGCCGGTCCAGGATGCACATAACCTTCACGATCCGGCACCGCTGCGCTTCAAGGGCATCGATCGCGTGCAGCAAGCTCGCCCCGGTGCTGCAGGTGTCGTCCACCACCGCAACCTGGGAGCCGGCTTTCAGAGGCCCCTCTATCAAACGTCCGGTCCCGTGGTCCTTGGCCTCAGCCCTGACAATAAGTCCAGGTACAGGCCGCCCCTGCCCGAAGCTCATGAGGGAGACCGCAGCGATGATGGGGACTGCGGCAACGGCGGGCCCCGCTACGGCCTCCGCGCCGCACTCGTGCACCACTGGTAGCAGCGCCGACGCGACGAGGTTGGCGCCCTGAGGGTCCAGCGTCACCAGCCGGCCGTCGAAGTAGTAGCTGCTCACCTCGCCGGACGACAGCTGGAACTCCCCGAACTGCAACGCCCCCTTTTCCTTGGCGAGCCGCAATATCGCCTGAGCTACATCCGCCATGGTCCCCCTCATTCCACTCGCTCTGGCGCGCCGAGCATAGTGTATAGCCCGTGCTCCCGGATGTAGCTCTCGACGGCTTCCGGTACCAGATACTTGATCGATCGCCCCCGGGAGACCCGCTCCCGGATATCCGACCCGCTGACCCCGACGACCGGCCCTTCGACCTCGACCACCGTTGCCGAGGCTCCTTGACGGATCGCATCAAGCGCCCGCACGGCCACTCCCCGATGCCCAGGTCTGGCCATCGTTACCAGCGTCGCGAGGCTCAGCACTCGGTCAGGCTCTTTCCAGCGCGCCAGCTCGTTCAGCGCGTCTGTACCCAGGACCACGAACAACTCCGCCTCCTCACCTTGCGAGCGGGTCAGCTCGTCTAACGTATCCACCGTGTAGGAGGGCCCGGGGCGCGCTACCTCGATCTCGCTGACCGCGAAATGGCTGCCTTTCGACCCTACGGCGCGCCTCACCATCTCAAGTCGGTGGTGGGCAGGGGTAAGCTCCCTCCCCAGCTTGAACCAGGGGACCCCCGCAGGGACGAAGAGCACCTTGTCCAGGGCCAGGCGGTCCCTCGCAGTCTCGGCGAGGACGAGGTGGCCGATGTGGACGGGGTCGAATGTGCCGCCCAGGACGCCCAGCCTTACTCCCACTCCCATTCCACCTTGCCGACCCTGACGACGTCACCTGACTTGGCCCCTGCCCTCTCGAGGGCCGCGACGACGCCGATCCGTTTCAGCTGCTCGCGGAACTGCACCACCGCGCCCCAATTCCTCTGATCGACCATGGCCGCCAGCCGCGCCGCGCCGCTGGACGTGACGACCAGTTTCCCGCCCTGGCGCCGCACCGCCGGCCTGCCGCCCAACCGGCTAGGCTTCAATGCTGGCAGGGCTAGTCCATCCGGTGGGCCGGCCTTTTCGTCGGACAAAAGAGCTGCATCAAGGGCCTGCAGGACCCCGTCCAGTAGCGGCGAAAGGCCCTCGCGCTGTGCCGCCGAAATAGCGTGGATGGCGGCCGGCCGGTCAGCGGAATCCCCCCAGTCGGCTGTAGCACCCGGAAGGTCCATCTTGTTTACGACAACCACGTGCGGTTTCTCCAGCAGCGCCTCATTGAACTGCGTGAACTCCTCCCGGACTGTACTGTACTGGCCCGGCAACCCTCCGCCTGTCCCATCCAACAGATGCAACAGCACTCTTGCGCGCTCGACGTGCCTTAAGAACCTGTCGCCCAAGCCAACCCCTTTGTGCGCGCCTTCCAGGAGGCCCGGAACCTCTACGATCACAAAGCTCCGCCCCCGATGCTCCACCACGCCCAACTCCGGCTCCAGAGTGGTGAAGGGGTACGGGGCGACCTTCGGCTTGGCGGCGCTGACCGCTGCCAGCAAGGTTGACTTGCCCACGTTTGGGGCGCCTACGATCCCCACGTCGGCGAGCAGCTTGAGGTCCAGCCGCAGCTTCAGCTCCTCCCCCAGCTCACCACCTTCTGCCAGCAGCGGGAACCGGTTCGTGGGGGTTGTGAACCGCGCATTCCCTCTACCTCCTGCCCCCCCTCTGCCCACCATTAGCTTCTGGCCCTCGCGGGTCAAGTCAGCTAGCTTCCGACCGTCGCTCCCGTCTTCCCATACCTCTGTGCCCAGCGGTACAGTTACATCGATATCCGCGCCTGTTCTCCCGTGTGTGAGACTCCCCTGGCCATCTCCCCCAGAGTGCGCCACGAAATTACGCGTCCGCCTAAACTTGTTGAGCGTGCTCAACCGACTATCGCACTGTAGGAAGACCGAGCCTCCATCTCCCCCGTCGCCCCCGTCGGGTCCTCCGTGAGGGACGTACTTCTCCCGCCGGCCTGACACAGTCCCGTTACCGCCACTACCACTTTTAATACTGATTAAGCAGGTATCAATCATCTCGATGAAGAGAGTATATCAATAATAACCAGTAACGCTGGGGACATTGGGGAGAAGGCGCCCTAAGGGGCTAGGCCACCCGCTCTGGAGTGCTACGCATAAGTGGATTACCGGGTGTGGAATGTGCTCTGGAGGTGGATGAGATGTGGGTGAGGCGTCTGGGGGTGGAGTTATCCACAGCGAAGGCAGGATATCCACAGTACTGCGGGAGTTATCCACACACGGAGATACGGGGATAGGCGTATCCCCCGCGGGTTATCCCTTAGTCAACGCGTCCCGGATGTTGATCACGTCGCGGCGGAGATGTGGGTCGGTGTTTGTGCGGTGGGTGATCCGCTGGCAAGCGTGGAGAACTGTCGTGTGGTCCTTGCCTCCGAGGATGCGTCCAATGGTCGCCAGTGCCAGGCCGGCCTCTTCACGGAGCAGGTACATCGTCACCTGGCGGGCAAGGGCGGTCTGTTTGTCCCGTCTCCTGCCCTTGAGCGTCTCCTCATCTGTCGAGAAGTAGGAGGCGACTGTGTTGATGACGAGCTGTTCCGAGACCCTGCGATCGGTGGGCGGGTTAAGCGTGTCGGCCAGCGCAGTCTTGACGAGGTCCACCGAGATGGACCCGCCGGTGAGCTGTGCGTAAGCCGCAACCCGGTTCAGGCTCCCCTCAAGTTCCCGCACGTTCTTGTGGATGCGCTCGGCCAGGAACTGGAGCACATCCTGCGGGAAGCCCTGGCCGCTCTCGTCGGCTTTGGCGCGGAGGATGGCGAGCCGTGTCTCGAGGTCAGGGTGTTGGATATCGACAACCAGGCCGCCCGACAGGCGGGAGACGACACGGTCCTCCAACAGGCCGAGATCCGTGGTGGGCCGGTCGCTAGTGAGGACGATCTGGCGCGCGGCCATGTGGAGCGTGTTAAAGGTGTGGAAGAACCCTTCCTGCGTCTGCTCTTTGCCGATGATGAACTGGACGTCGTCCAGGAGGAGAACATCGGCGCTGCGATACCTGGAGCGGAACTCCTCGGTGGTCCCGTCGCGGATCGCGCGGATGTACTGGTTGGTGAACTCCTCGGTGGTCGCGTATATCAGGGAGAGCCCGGTCGATGCGATACGATGGCCGATGGCGTGCATCAGGTGTGTCTTCCCCAGCCCGACGCCGGAGTACAAGAACAGGGGGTTGTACGTGAGACCCGGCCGCTCCGACACAGCGAGCGCCGCCGCGTGGGCCAGCTCGTTCGATTTGCCGACGATAAAGCTCTCGAAAGTATATTTCGGGTTTAGGCTGGCCACCCCGGTTGGCTGGATTTTATGTGAGCTGGAGGACCCGTTGCCCTGTTCAGGGAGCATGTCCGCCGGCCCCCCGGGTGACTCCGGCGCCGTAGCGTCGGCGACTGTCCCAGGACCGCCGCCGCCGGCTACCGCGGCGGGTAGGACTTCGAAGCGCAGGTCCACGGGGCCGTCGACGACGGAGCCGAGGGACTGGGAGATGAGGGAGTACATCCGCTGCTCCAGCATCTCCGATACAAACGTGGAGGGTGTCCCGATGATGAACTCCCCCTCGAGGAAGGAGACACCGACGGTGCCCTTAAGCCATGTCTCGTAACTCGGGCGGGTCACCCTTAGTTGAAGGTGTCCCAGGGCGGCTTGCCACATTTGGGGGGCTTTTTGGACGCTCACGGGCGGGCCTCATTGTACTGCGGTCTAGCGCCGCGCGTCCCATGTCATAGCCGCTCGCGGCCTGTCGGGTTTTGGGGTGGCTTCGGCGTGCGAGGGTGATTCTAGCACGGTCTTGCGATGACTCCGCAAGACCCCGCGGGCATGATTTGCACGATATTTAAGACGAGTTTGTCGCCCGCCCAACACGGCTCTATACAGCCGCGTGGGAACACGAGACCGGCCACGAAGCCGCCGCGTCCCGGTCTAGATTTTCCGTAATCCGGCCTACTGAATGTTCCGGCGCGGGCAGCTTGCGTTACCCGGCGCGCGCACCCCGGACGGCGGGTGACAGCGGCCCTGGATGCACGCGCCCCTACTTACCCACAATACGCCTGGGTTACCCACAAAAAGGGCGGGGTTATCAACAATCTTCTGGTCTGCGAACTAGCGCAGTTCTAATACTTCTCCGGCCGGTCCGCCCAGCGCCGAACAGCACACGCCGACTTGAGTATCCACACCCGCCAGGGAGCAGGCTGCATCCAACCACTGAGCCGGAATGCGATGGAAAGGGAGGGACAATGGGAGCAAGGAATAGGGAGAGTGGTGGCGGACTGCGGCCCTGGACGTCTTCGTTTGGCCTGGCCTTGCTGATAGTGGTTGTCGGCGTGGCGCTCAGCTCAGCAGTTAATCCGATCCTGGGCAGAACAATCCATTGGGACTGGACGGCGGCCCTCTCCTCGGTCTTACTCGTGGTCCTGGCCGTGGCTGTCCGTCGGCGCTGGGTGTGAAGACTACTGAGGGCCGACCACCAGCGCCCGGGCGCTCTCACCCGGAAGGGCAGGCGCCGTGCGGGTTGGCCGTCCGGTCTCACGATGGCGCGGCTACCCTCGCGAGGTACGACTGACCGGCCGCCGCAACCCACGGCTGCCAGGAGTTGAAGAGAAAGCGCACCCCCTGGGCTATGAACTGGTCGACGGTGGAATCGTTGACTAGCGCCCCCGCCACTCGTCCCGACGAGATTATCTGGTCGAGGGTCCTGTCCACCGTGGCTACCACGTCTGGGTGAGTGTACTGACCCGGATACCCCATCGTCTGACCCAGGTCGCCCGGCGCGACGAAGAAGACGTCGATGTTGTCTACTTCGAGGATCTCGCTCAGGTTGTTGACCGCCTCGATGTCCTCTATGAGCACGATGACGAGCGTCTCGTCGTTGGCCTTTTCCGCGTAGCGATCGACGCCGAGTCCCTGGCGGCTGGTGAACATCCCCCGGGACCCAATGGGATGGAATTTCGCGCCGTCTACGACCGCCCGGGCCTCGGCAGCCGTGTTCACGTGAGGGACCACGATCCCCTGTGCACCCTGGTCGAGGGTCCTGTAGATCACGCCGTGAAAGTTGAGATTGATCCTTACCATGGATGTTATGCCCCACACGTCGCACGCCCGGGTCATATTGGCGATGTCCCCGTAGTCCACCGGGCCGTGTTCCGCCTCGATCCACACGCCGTCGAAGCCCACCTGGCCCATGAGCTCGATCAGATCGGCGGTAAGGTAGCCCCCGATGACCGTAGCCAGTTCTCCGTTAGCCAGCTTGTGTTTGACTCTGTTGTTGCGCAGCTCGGCCATATTTCCTTAGCTCCCATGGACCTGAAGGTAGGCGGCCATTATAGGGTCGGCCTCGAGGGCAGGTCAACGCAGAGAACCAACGGAGTTATACTCCCCCGACAGGGACGCTTTGGGCCCAATGACAGAACACCACGCTCACGACAAATTCCCGGGCGGCGCGGCCTTCTGCGAGCGCTGCGGCCACGCGCTGCGCCGGAGGACAGCCGAGTCCACGGAGCGCTCCTTCTGTCCCGCGTGCGGCCATATCGCCTTCTTGGACCCGAAGCTGGCGGCCGTCGTTCTCGTGGAGATCGATGGCCGGCTGGTATTGGTCAAGAGGGCGAACGAACCGGCAATAGGGCGCTGGAGCTTCCCATCGGGCTATGTCGACCGCGGTGAGGCGGTCGAAGAAGCCGCCGTCCGCGAGGTGAAAGAGGAGACCGGGCTCGACGTGGAGGTGACCGGACTGGTCGGGCTATACTCCCGGCGAGGGGAAGTGGTCGTGCTCGCTGCCTACACTGCTCAGCATGCGGGAGGCACCCTGTCACCGGGGGACGAGGTGGTGGAGGTCGCTATGTTCCACCCGGACGACCTGCCGCCGCTACCCTTCCCACACGACGATGAGATCATGCGGGACTGGCGGGCACTCCGCTTTTCGGAGCAAGGATAGGCGCGCCGCCTATCCCCCGCCATCCTCCAAAGGGCGGCTATGGGGCAGCTTTCGCAGCCGTTGCATCCCAACGATAGCTACGATGGCAACGACCCCGAGAACTGAGAAGGAAAGCCCCCATTGTTGGTGCTCCGGCGCCAGGTCGAGGATTCCCCCAAAGGTGATCGGTCCGACCACGCCGCCGAGGACGCCCAGCGAAGATGTCAGCGCCATCGACGAACCTAGGTCTGGCGGAGGGGAGACCTCCGTCACTCCGGTCTGATATATGGCGGAGTCGGCCGACATGGCCCACCCATACACGACCCCGAGCGCGACTATTAGCGCCCAGGGGAGGTCGGCGGCCCAGCCGATCAGGAAGGCGCACGCGCCGCTCAACGCGAGTATCCCAGTTGCGGAATTGGCGTGCCCGAAACGGTCCGACAGGAACCCACCCATGACGGGGCCGGCCGATCCCACGAGCATAGCCAGCCCCGCGACCGTAGCAGCCCTGGCGACAGGGTTGTCGTCCCCACCTGCGACCAGGACCACCAACAAGAACCCGGGCAACCACGCCCGGACTGCGTGGAGATGCAGGGCGTGCAGCGAGTAGCCGAGGATGAGATATCGCACGCGGGGGTTTCGGAGCACCCGCGGGTCGAGTCTACCGGAGGACTGTTCGACGGCGACGTCCGGGTGGGAGCGGAGTAGGAGATATATGGCCGGGATGCCGAAGGCGGCCGCTATGGATAACGCCAGGTACGCTTCACGCCACTCAAGATAGGACATCAACGCGCCGGTGATAGCCAGGGAACCGCTATGGGCGGCGTATTGCGCCGTGACGAAAAGCCCCATCGCCGTGCCGCGGCCAGCCCCGGAGAACCGCTCTGCAATAATGCGCAGTCCGGGGGTGTAAACGCCTAGAAACCCGACGCCGGCGATGAGGCGCACGGCGGCCCCGGTCACGCCGCTGTTCGCGATCAGCGGGAAAAGCAGATGCGCGACCACCGATACGATGGCTGACCCCAACAGTATCCGCCTGGCTCCCAATCGGTCGGTCAACGGCATGAGGATGAGGGCGGACACTATGAAACCGGCCAGCGAGGCGGAGTAGACGAGCCCGGCCTGCGTGTTGTTAAGGTCCCATTCCTGCTTGATGTACGAGAGCGCCGCCACATAGCTGGAGATCGGTAGGAGCAGGACGAAGAACGTCAGAGAGAAAAGAGTCAGCCAGGCCGCGTCTCGACGGCCGATACCGCCAGCGCGACGCCTTAGGGGCGGGCCGGAGCGCGCGACCCTCAACGAGTCCCGCTCTCACGAATGCTTGCGAGCCCTCTTTTCGCGTCCAGCACCACACCCTCGTCCTGTGCGGTCGAGATCACCCGCTCCAGGTCAAGTGCGGCGTTTTCTGGATCGCCGGCCAACAGGTACAACTCCGCTCTCTCCATCAGGAACTTAGGGGCCCCGTTCTCCAGCGCGATCACTGACGACATGTCGTCGATCGCCGCTAGGTAGTCCTCCGCCTGGCGGCTGACCATGCCCCGATAGTAGTACGGTTCGGCCAGCTGAGGGTCCAACTGTATGGCCCTGCTGAAGTTCGCCACCGCCTGATCGGAATCGTCCGAAGCCATATAGACCCTGCCACGGTAGTCGTAGGCCGTGGCCAGCTTCGGGTCTAGCTCTATCGCCCTGTTCAGGTAGACCAGCGCCCTGCCCTGGTCGTCTGCGGTCTCGAATACCATCCCGCGCCCCAGGTAGCCCTCCGCTAGAGTCGGGTCCAGCGCGATCGCGCTGCGGAAAGCGGCGTCTGCCCGACCGAGCTTCCCATCCTCGAGCAGCCCAAGACCCCGCTCATGCTCTCGCCTAGCCTCCGCCGTGCGCGGGCCCCCGCCGCCGCATCCAACCGCAACCATGATCAAGAGCGCGACGAAGGCCGTCACGGTCCAGCCACGCTCGGCCCAGACCGCCACGGGACTTTCCCGCTGGCATGGGTAGATGAACGATCTCATAGGCGGAGAGTCAGCTCCTCTTGGCATCATGGTCCCGATCGGCGGTGCGAAGCTCGGTCTCATTTTACGCTCCCAGGGGTCTATAGCGCGGTGCGACACGCGTGATCGGGGCCTGGGGCCGCCGCCATGGTGAAACTATCGTTGTGAACATTGCATCTAACAATCTAACGGAGGCGGCGTTACTTAGGGTACGCCCCGAGCACAACAGCTCGGTTCGTTTATAATTTGGGATGATTGAGGGGGGAAGATGATCGACGTACCGATAGTATTCGCCTTCACAGCGGGGTTCGCGGCCGCCTTCAACCCGTGCGGCGCCGCGATGTTCCCTGCGTATGTTGGCTACCAGCTCGGCACGGTGGAGACAGAGACGAACCCGGTCAAGGCCGGCGTGAAGGGCATCGCGCTCGGGCTCTCTGCCACTGCGGGCTTTATCGTCGTCTTCGGTGTTGTGGGCATCGTGCTGGCGGCGGGAGGCAAGATCGTCGGCCAGTTCTTACCGTTCGTCGGACTTGGCGTCGGCGTTTTGATCGCCCTTACGGGGATCTGGTTGCTGGTCTCGAGGCGGAAGATAGCTTTCATGACCGCCAGCCGCGTAAACCTCGGGCAGGGCAAGGGGCTCAGGAACGTTTTCCTGTTCGGCATCGCCTACGCCATCGCGTCCCTGAGCTGCGCCCTTCCGCTCTTCCTGGTGGCGGTAGGAATCGTAGCGGGCCAGACGCTGAACGCAGGAAGCGTGGCCGAGACGGTCGTCGGCTCGATGGTATACGGTCTCGGGATGGGGGCCGTGATGGTGGCGGCGACGCTGGGCATAGTGTTCTTCAAGGAAGCGGTCTCCAGGTGGATACGCGTCGTCATGAGGTATGTCGAGCCGGCCGGCAAGCTGGCGATGATCGGGGCCGGGGGCTACCTGATCTATTACTGGAGTCTGGGAAAGGGGGGCGCGCTGCTCTCCCTGCGCGCCGAGGAGCTATTCGGGTAGGGTCGCAGCGCCCTCACGATAATGCGGCAGGCCTATCTCCCGCGCTCGTCACCCCAGAGCATTATGTGCAGGCGTGTCGAGAAGCGGAACCCGTATTGCACGCACGCCTCGGCCACCCAGCGGCCGCGGTCCTGCACCGTGTCCGAAGTAACTCCTTCGGGCATCAGCAGGACCCGCTCAGCCGAGAGGCGGTACCGGTCAACTAGCTCCCGTACCTCTTCGACATCGGGCGGCTCGACGATCACGAACTTGAAGAAGGCGTTGTTCAGCTCGCGGAAGGCCTCCAGCGCGAGGGGAATCTCGCGGCGGCCCTGATCGTTGCCTGAGCTGGTCGTTTTTGGCGAGACGTTCCACTGCGATATCACCGCCACCATCTCAGATGAAGGCGGGACCGTCCCGTTAGTCTCCACCTCGTTGAAGTAGCCACGCTCCGAGAGGCTTTCTGCCAGGGGCGCGAGCTCGGCTTGCTGCAGCATAGGTTCGCCGCCGGTGATCACCAGGTGGGGGACCTTGAAGGCGAGCACGCGCTGAGCCACCTCATCCCTGGCCATCGATACCACCTCTTTGCTGCGGTCGTAGCTGTCCCAGTCCCAGGTGTACTTCGTGTCGCACCAGGTGCAGCTCAGGTTGCATACCGCGAGTCTCAGGAACGCGGTAGGTGTCCCGGCGGTGACGCCCTCGCCCTGGATGGAGCGGAATATCTCGGGCTCACCGGACGGCTGCCGGCTGACCTTCAGCATTGCTGTGCGTCGCCAGCAAGCCGCGCCAACAACGGGTCGGGAAGTCCCGCCTCCTCGAAGCCTTTGGCCCGCAGGACGCAGGCGTCGCAGGCGCCGCACGGCGTCTTCCCGGCGAGGTAGCAGCTCCACGTGCGGTCAAGCGGCGCATTGAGCCGCACGCCCATCTCGGCTATCTCCGCCTTGGACATGCGGATGATGGGCGTCTCGATCTCGATATCGACGCCGTACTGGGCGCCGAGCTTGCTGCCGTATCGAAGCGTGCTACGCATCTGGTCGTAGAACTCCGGCCGGCAGTCGGGGTAGCCGCTGTAGTCGATGGCGTTGGGCGCCATGAACAACACCGCCCTCACGTCGTCCCCGGCGACGCCTTCCACTTCGATGGCGTGCAACACCTTGCTCTCGAGGAACCCGGCGCTGAGGGCGAGGAAGATGGTGTTCCGTAGCGGCACATACGTGATGGGGATGCCGGAGCCGATCTCCTCATCGGCCCTGTCGGTGGGGACGGGGAACGCCTCGGGATTCGTGAGCGCGGAATACCAGGAGACCTCGCTGAGGAAAGAGATGTCCATGAGCTTGTGTTCGATGTCTAACAGCCGTGCGATTTCGACGGCGCACGTGACCTCCTTGGCGTGGGTCTGGCCGTACTGGAATGTGAGCGCGATCAGATGGTCGGTGCGCTCCTTCGCGAGGGCTGTGACCGTGGTGGAGTCGAGGCCGCCGGAGAGAAGGGTTACGCCGAAGGTGGGCATGCGGGTCCTTCGACGGGCTCAGGTCGAGTGGACGTCGTTGGACGCGGCTGGACCGGGCTTATCGTACCGGGAGCTTACGGTAGTATGGAGGCCGCCCCGGGGTTTGTAGTCCAGCGTGACGGCCATTCGGCGGGGCCGGCAACAGGCCACCAGGTCGTTGAGGACGCGGTTTGCCACGTGCTCTTGAACGATGCCCTCATCGCGGTAGGAGAGGAGGTAGTACTTGAGGGACTTGAGCTCTATGCAGAGGCGGTCGGGGACGTACGTAACGGTGAGGGCGCCGAAGTCTGGGAGGTCGGTCCACGGGCAGACCGCAGTGAACTCCTCTGTATCTATGACGACCTCGGTCTCCTGCCCCGGGTACTCGTAGTCGAAGGCGAGCAGGGAGCCAGGGTCGATGCCCGCGTCAGTGCGTGCCTCGAAGCTCTCCCCGAGGTCCTGGTACTTTTGTTTTAGCGATTCGATGGTAGCCATCGGTCAAGCCCTACCCCGCGCTGGTCCCATGTCAATATAATACATTAGGCCAGTGGCGGGGGAGGCCGTGTCTGTCGTCGGGGCAGCTGACCAAAACGGAGTGTTCCATTTTGTACCATTCTGGCCCGTCTTGTATGTAGCGGGGTGGAACGGAGTGGAACAACGACCAGAGGTCGTAGAGATTAGAGGGGAGGCCAGTCCCATATGAGTATTATAGCACGAATGTTCGTTCGTTGGCGAGATCGACGGAGGGTTGTGTGAGGGCTGTTAGTAGCCTGGAGCTTACCAAGGCGAGTCTGGATGTGCCGGCAGCGGAATGGCCCCCACCCCAGGTCCTTCGTCGGCGGCCTCCTCAGGACGACATTGTAAAGAGACTGGCTTCCTCGGCGGCCTCCTCAGGACGCCGTTGTAAAGAGACTGCCGTCTTCGGAGCCCTCCTGAGGGATGACCTTGCGAACAGTGTCACGCCCCCGAGGGTAGTGGGCGATGAGTGAGAACCGCCGTGGGCCTGCGATAGAGCTCAGGGGAGTCAGCAAGGGTTATGGCAGGACTCCGGTGCTCCGCGGCCTTGACCTGGACGTAGCTTGGGGCGAGGTGCTGACCGTGTTGGGGCCCAACGGCTTCGGCAAGACGACGCTGATCAAGGTGCTTGCGACGCTGTCTCGCCCGGACACGGGTACGGTGCGCGTCGCGGGCCTCGACGTCTCGCGGGCGGGCCGGCAGGTACGAAGGCTCGTTGGCGTGGTAGCCCACGAGCCGATGGTCTACGACCATCTCACCTGTGATGAGAACCTGCGCTTCGCGGGAAGGCTCTTCGGCGTGAAGCAGCTGGATGAGCGCGTCGAGGCCGTGGCGTCGAAGCTGGGACTGACCGGCAGGCTGCGCCAGCGCGTAGGAACGCTCTCTCACGGGCTCAGGAAGCGCGTGTCGATCGCGCGGGCGCTGCTCCACGACCCGCCGGTGCTCTTGCTCGACGAGCCTGACAGCGGCCTCGATCAGGAGGCGCTCTCCCTGCTCGACAGTGTGCTATCGGAGGGAGCGCAGGCTGGACGGACGGTGGTGCTCACGACGCACAACCTCGAGCGCGGTCTGGCGCTGGGGAGCAGGGTCGCGGTCCTCGCCCGTGGCAGGATAGCGCACGAGGAGCAGGTCGTCGCCTCCTCGGACGCGTCCGCGCTGCGGGAGGTCTACATGCGGCATACAGGGGCGCCCTAGTGAGCGCCGCCCTGACGATCCTCTGGAAAGACGTCCTTCTCGAGTCCAGGACAAAGGACCTCGTGGCGGTCCTGGTGTTCTCCCTGCTGGTTATCGTCATATTTAACTTCGCGCTCGACCCGACTCCCCAGACGGTGGGTCTCGTGGCGCCGGGAGTGCTATGGGTGGCGTTCATCTTCGGAGGAGTGCTGGGCCTGACCCGGTCCTTCGCGCTCGAAAAGGAGCAGGGCAGCCTCTACGGGCTCATGCTTGCCCCCGTGGGCAGGGACGCCATCTTCTACGGCAAGATGCTGGGCAACCTCGCGTTCATGTTGCTGGTCGAGGCCATGGTGTTTCCGGTGTTCGCAGTGCTGTTCAACCTGTCGGATATTGGCCTCGAGCTGGTACCGATCGCGTTTCTGGCGACCCTTGGGATCGCCACCGTGGGGACGATGTTTTCGGCGATGGCGGTGAACACCCGTGCCCGCGAGGTGATGCTTCCCACTCTCTTCTTTCCCGTGGTGGTGCCGGTGCTGGTGGCCGCGGTGGAAGCGACGGGGACGGTCCTGGGGGGGGATGGGCTGTCCGCGACAGGGGGATGGCTGCCGTTGATGGGCGCGTTCGACGCTATGTTCCTTATCGTGTGCCCGTGGGCGTTTCAGATGATCTTGGAGGAGTAGTGGTCGGTCGCCCTCACCCTAGCCCTCTCCCGGCGGCGGGAGAGGGGACAGAGAGTTGGAAGGCGCCCTCTCCGTAGCCCTCTCCCGGCGGCGGGAGAGGGGACAGAGAGCTGGAAGGCGCCCTCACCATAGCCCTCTCCCAGCGGCGGGATAGGGAACTGGGGGCCGGAAACTGCGAAGGAGAGGACTCCTCAGCGATGTCTCGGTGGCGCGGGCGCAAGCAGGGCTCCGGAAGGCGGGAGCGGCTGTGTGAAGCCGTTCACAATGTCTCGGGCGTTTGACACCCAGGAGTCGTACCTGCTATATTTAGTGCTCGAAAACACGTACGAAAACTAGTCGCCTGGGCGGTGTGATCGAATCGGGGACATCCCAACTAGGGGATGTGCGGTTCGGTGCCCTCGGGCGATGTTGCTGATGTCTGCCGGTCATTAGATCAGCACCATGCCGTGGGAGGACGCCACTTGAAGAAGTCCGACTTCGTGATTCGGTTCGCCGGCGAGGGGAATCAAGGACTGTTGACCGCGGCGATAGCGTTCGCAGCCGCGAATACCCAAGCCGGATATCACGCGCAAACATTCGCCACTTTCCCGTCCCAGATCACGGGCGGCCCAACCTGGATGCAGGCGCGCGTCTCTACTACGCCGGTGCTGAGCCGCGGAGACGATCTGGACGCCCTGGTGGTCTTTAACGAGTACGCGTACAACGAGCACAAGGGCGAGGTGAGGGATGGGGGCGTAATCCTCTACGACTCGGACGCGCTCACCGTTGAGGACGACGGGAAGAGCCTCGGGATTGCTTTCGAGAAGCTCGGTAAGTCCACCGGCAACCCCAGGGCCGCGAACATGGTGGTCATGGGCGCGCTAGCCCACCTCGCCAACATTCCCCAAACGGTGCTGGAGGACTGGGTGCGCCGGCGGTACGCCAACACCGCCCGCTACGGCGAGAAGACCGTACCAAGCAATATTCAAGCGATGTCTCTTGGGCGCGAGGAAGCGGTCAAAAGTGGGTTCAGCCTCGGCGAGCTCGAGGACCCGATCAAGCCCGAGTATGAGCAGATGTTCGTGGATGGGAACGAGGCCCTATGTTTGGGCGCGGTGGCCGCCGGTCTCGAGTTCTACGTTGGATATCCGATTTCCCCCGCGACGACGATCCTGATCTGGATGGAGGAGAACCTGGTAGGAGATGGGCGATTTGCCTATCAGGTGAGCTCCGAGATCGAGGCGATCACGTCGTTAGTCGGTGCAAGCTACGGCGGCGTCAAAGCGATGACGGCGACGGCGGGCCCCGGCTTCTCGTTGATGAGCGAGGGCCTGGGCCTGGCGTGGATGGCCGAAATCCCCATCGTGGTCGCGGATATACAGCGAGGCGGGCCGGCCACCGGACTGCCTACCAAGACCGAGCAATCGGACCTGCTCAACGCGCTCAACCCTGCGCACGGGGACGTGCTGCTTCCGGTGATCGCTCCGGGGACCGTTGAGGAGTGTTTCTACGCAGCGGCGGCTGCCCTCAACTGGGCGGAAAGGTACCAGGGCCCGGTGGTCCTGCTCAGCGAGCACTCCCTGTCCGAAAAGAAACAGAATATCCCTAAGCCGGACCTGAGCAAGCTGGCCGTCGAGCGCCGCCAGGTATACTCAGGCGACAACGGCTATCAGAGGTACGAGCCGAGCGAGCTGTCCCCGATGCCGCTCCCGGGCGGCCCGGGAAGTTACGTGGCGAACGCCAGCGAGCACGACGGGATGGGCGATACGACCCACCTGCCGCAACGCCATGTCCAGATGACGGAGCGACGCTTCAGCAAGCTGAAGCTGCTCGAGGACGGCACCTACGAGTCGGAGAACGCGGCGTCGCCCATAGCGATGATGCCGTGGGGAGGCTCGAAGGGACCGGCGCTTGAGGCCTACAGGCGCCTGATCGACGCCGGCGAAGACCTGGGTTGGTACTACACCATGTACCTCAGCCCCCTCCCTCCCCAGCTACTGGAAGAGCTGAGGCGGAAGCAGTTGGTCCTGGTGCCGGAGCTCAACTACCTGGGGCAGTTCGCATCTTACCTTCGGTCGCTGAGTGTGCCGGCGGAGTCGATAACTCAATACACGGGCCTTCCGTTCCGAGTTAAAGACCTGGTGGAGCGCGTAAGCGAGAAGGTGCGCTCCGAGCGAAGAGAGAGAGTGGCCGTATGACAGACAAGAACCCGGAATACGATTTCAAGTGGTGCCCAGGGTGCGGGGACTTCGGAGTCAGGCGCGCCATTGAGGCAGCAATCGAGAGGCGCATCATAGAGCGCGAGGACCCGATCGAGAACAACGTGGTGGTGGCGGGAATCGGCTGCTCCGGTAATATGGTGCACCTTCTCGAGGGCCCACAGCCATTCGGGATCCACGGGCTTCATGGAAGGACCTTGCCGGTGGCGATGGGCATCAAGGCCGGCCGCCCCGATCTCAACGTGGTGATTGTCGCGGGAGACGGAGACTTCCTGAGTATCGGCATGGAGCATATCGCGCCACAGGCACAGCGCAACCTGAACGTGTGCGCCGTAGTGATGGACAACGCCGTATACGGGCTGACTAAAGGCCAGAGCTCCCCAACGAGCGAAGAGGGGATGGTCACTAGCTCAACGCCTTACGGTAAGCCTGAGGACGGGCTGAATGCTCTCAGGCTTTACCTGACGGTCGGCGCCTCTTTCGTCTCATCGGGTCTGTCGAGTAAGATCAAGGACCTGTCCGAAATGATCTATCAGGGAATGGAGCATCCGGGGTTCGCGGTCGTGCATGTGCAGTCACCGTGCACGGAGTACAACAACACCTTCGAGCAGCTCAAAGGGAACCCGAAGAAGGGGATCGCCCCGCTGGCATGGGATATTCCTGATGACCACGATACCGGCGATCTCACGGCGGCCAATGGAATCGTCGACGACGGCGGTGTGCCGCTAGGGATCATCTTTCAGGCCGAAGGGCGGTCAACCTTCGACGAGCGAATGGCGGCGGTGACCGAAAAGGCGAAGTCACGGACGATCGAGGAGATGATGGCCTCGTATACCGTGTAGCCGCGGCGCCCTTGACGAAGGTGGTCGGCGGTGTTGCACGGAAGAGTGCCCCCGCCCCAGATGCTTCGTCGGGACTCCTCAGCATGACAATTCCTGTTGTACTTTGTAGCGTAGACGATAGGCCCCGCGCTGGCGGGGCTCTTCTTTTTCGGAGGACTGAGCTGGGGCGGGTCGCTCAGTCGGACGGACGCGCCTCGACGTAGTCTGAAAGAAACTTGCGGAGGAGAACGCGAGCGCGGTGGAGTCGGGACTTCAGCGCGGCAACCGAGACGTCGAGTACCTCGGCCGCCTCCTGGTTGGAGTAGCCCTGCACGTCCCGCAGCACCACGGCGGCCCGGAGGTCCGGTTCGAGTCTGCTGATTCCCTCCTGTAGCTTGTCGCCGAGCTCCGCGTTGACCGCTTCCTTGCTTGGCGAGCTGGTCCAGTCCGGTATCTCGATATCTTCCAGGCCTGTCTGGGTGAGCTTACGGGATAGCTTCGTCTTGCGCAGCCTCATCAGGGCGGCGTTCACGGTGATCCTATAGAGCCACGTGGTGACCTTGGCCTGGCCGCGGAAGCGCTCGAAGGCGCGGTAGGCCGATAGGAAAGCGTCTTGCACTACGTCCTCCGCATCCTCGTGGTTTCCCATCATCCGGAAAGCCACGTTGTAGACGAAGGCGGTATGATTTTCGACTAGTGCGTCGAAGTCTTCGGCTTCAGGGTCGCTGTTAGCTGCCATTTGCCCGGCGTTGCTACTCCTGGCTAGATCTCCCGCTGCGTCTTCCGTGGCCGGAATCCGCCGCAGTTTATCGGCATCATATTAAGTGAATGGCGGACCAGAGATAGAAGACTCTGTTGACCGGCGGGAGCGCCATCCAGTATGGTTTTGCGGGTCATCGCATAAGGAGGGTTCGGATCAAGTGGTCTCTATTCTACGGATGTTCGGGCGAAAGAGCGACCATGCGGAGATCCGCGAGGGAGCCTCTGATTATATAGACGGAGACCTGGACCCGGAGGCCGCCGCCGCGATCAAGTCCCACCTCGACATGTGTCCTCCGTGCAGGACCTTCTTCGAGACTCTCAGGGCTACGATAGGACTCCTGGGCTCTTCCAAGAGAGAGGAACCCAGGGCTTCATTCAGGAAGCGCTTGAAGGACAGGCTACACGCCGAACGGGGGAGATAGCCCCACGCGTCCGGAGCGTTCACTATTCGCCGCCGCTAGTCGCGGCTTCAATTAGCAGCTACGTACTTGGACGGGCACTTTACGATCGGTACGTTCTGGGTCAAGAATACGCGGTCATCCGCGTAGGTGCCCTCAAGCACGATCTCTGAGTGCTCATTAAAGAATAGGCCGGGCACTACCCCTTGGTGTACGACGCTCAGAGTCTCCGCGCCATCCGTGAGCGAGAACCTGGCCGTAGTCGAGCCCTCGTCCCTCTCGAACGATCCGGGCACAAGCTTGCCGGCGACGCGGACCGCTCGCTCCTCTCCAGTTGGCCCGACCTCTAGCAGCTCGTCGACGGTGAAGTAGTAGAGTGTGGCGCCCTGGAAGGCCATGACCGCAAAGTAGACGAAGGCCCCGATCAACACAGCGAGGCCGAGGATAGCCTTGCCTCGGTGGGATGAGAGAGTCGCTTCGTCACCAGCAAGGTGGGGATACTTTGGTGGCGCGCTTTTGGCCTGGTCCACTATTCGGCACCTCGCTCTTGAGGCTCGTCGAGTTCCCCATCCTTCCGGGCGAAGTCGGCCCGGAGAGCATCGATCTCGCGGCGCATATCCTTCTGGCGCCGTGCGATATATATCAGGTAGCCGAAAAATGCGCCCCAAGTCACGAGGAACACGGCGAACAGGTAGGGCAGGTTCGCTTCAGGGTCCGCCGGGCCCTCCTGCTGGGCGGACACAGCGGCCTCGACGCCCTTTGAGCTAGGCTCGAAGTTTGAAGCGAGCGCCGAGGGCCCCGGCAGCGTGCTCGTCATGAGGACGAGAGCCGCGCCGCATACGCCCAGGCCCTTCCGCAGGCTAGGCCGCAAATTGAAATAGCTCATCGACCCTGACTTCGGCGCGCCTCAGCGAGTATCGCGCTATGAGGAGATACACGAACATGACTACAAATGCGATGAACGAGACGAGGAAGGTCAACTCCATCCGGGAATCGAGAGAGCCTGACTCCGCGAGGGGGCCGATGTTCAGGTCCGGGTGGGTCGTGCGCCAGAGCTCGGTGGCATAGTAGATGATGGGCGCGTCGATGGCGCCGATCAGCGCGACTACAGAGCTATATCTGGCGCCCTGGGTGCCCTTGGGCCCATAGGCCCTGAGCATCAGGTACCCTACGAGGATGAACCACAGGATCAGCGTCGTCGTCAGCTTCGCGTCCCAAGTCCACCAAACGCCCCACACCGGCTTCGCCCATATCGTGCCGGTCACGATGATGAGCGTGGCGTATATCAGCCCCAATTCGGCGGTGGCATAGGCCAGGCTGTCCCACTTCTCCTTTCCGGTTGTCAGATGCATGATGCTGGCTATGGCCACAACGATGATCGCAACCAGTCCCAGCATGCCGAGCGGCACGTGGAAGTAGAAGATCCGCTGGGATACGCCCAGGTTCAGCTCTGTAGGGACCCAGAGGAAAATCATGAAGAGGCTCAGGCCCATCAGACCGGCGCTCGCAGCTAGCAGGGTGTTGCTAACGACGGCCCCGGCGAGGCCTGCCCTCCCTGGCTCGGAACCAACCGGGCGAGACATGTGTGCAATATATCACAAAGGTAGTTGACCGACGGGAGGCGGCTATGTTCGTACGTGCGAAGCTAACGCATCCACTCGGCGGCCAGCCTGGGGAAGCCCTCGCTCATACCGGCAAGCGTCTCATCCGGAATGAAAGCGAAGGTGCCAGTAGCTTCAGCCACAACTGTCCCATCCCGTAGCTCGACCCGGCCCTTCGTCTCGACAAACCCGCTGCGACTCCGTATACGCTCGCCTACTGCAATGGCGGATTCATCCATTCTAAGGGGACTTCGGAAACGGACGTCTACACGGGCCGTCATCGCCCAACGCCCTTCGAGCAGCGTGACCCTATTCATGACCTCGTCGAGAATCGCCGAGACAACGCCTCCGTGAACGTACCCAGGGAAGCCTTGGTGGGCTTTGCGGGCTCTGAACGTTGTAGTTACGGTGTCTCCTACGCGTTCGAACCGGAGGCGGAGGCCACACCTGTTGCGCGGCCCGCATACGAAGCACAGACCGTAGTCTGTTTCGTCGTTCAGCGATAGCTTTTCGTTGTCCTTGGACATTCGGTCATCTCCTCCTCGACCTCACGCCGGGGCGGCAAGCGTTCCACAGGGTGACTTTTTGGACGGGCCGCAGGGCCGTGCTAGCGCGGCCGCTGGGGCTCAGCTGAAGGCGCTCTCCCCGTATTGTACAGAGCAGTTAGACGTGTTATACTACTGCACCTACGCTGACCTGGAACACCTCTCGGTCGTCGATATGAAAGTGGGCTCGTCCCACTTTTCTTTGTTACTGGGGGAGTGCGAAGCCAGTCAAGGAGGTGGCGGAAGACATGAAGAGCGACTTTATCATCGCTTTAACGCAGCTTGCCGCCGAGCGCAATCTCCCAAGGGACGTTGTGCTTTCTGCCATTGAAGACGCCCTGGTGTCCGCGTACAGGAAGGATAGCGTGGCGGCCGGGCAGAATATCTCGGTCAAGCTGGACCCGGGGTCCGGGGACGTGACGCTGTTTGTCGTAAAGACAGTCTCCGAAGAGGTTGAAGACCCACAGCAAGAGATATCCGTCGCGGACGCCAAGAAGATAAAGCCGGAGGCCGAGCTCGGGGAGGTCGTCGCCACGGAGCGCCTGCCGCATAGCGCGGGCCGCATAGCCGCCCAGACGGCGAAACAGGTTGTGATACAGAGGCTGAGGGAGGCGGAACGGGAGCTGGTATTCCAGGAGTTCGCCGACAAGGAAGGCGGGGTCTTCACGGTAACGGTGCAGAAAATGGAGCCCGGCCAGATCACCGTCGAGCTGGGACGTGCCGAGGCGATACTACCCCCTTCCGAGCAGGCGGCATACGAGAGATACCGCGTCGGGCAGAAGATAAAGGTGCTGCTGCAGTCGGTACGCAGGTCCAACAAGGGGCCGGAGCTAATCGTCTCTAGGGCAGACCAGCTGCTCGTGAAGCGTCTGTTCGAGACGGAGGTGCCTGAGATATACAACGGCGCCGTCGAGATCGTCTCCATCGCCAGGGAGGCGGGATCCCGCTCCAAGGTCGCCGTGTTTGCGAAGCAGGACGGCGTGGATGCTGTGGGGTCTTGCGTTGGGCTGAGAGGCATCCGTATACAGAATATCGTGAACGAGCTCCACGGCGAAAAGATCGACGTGGTGAAGTGGAACAAGGACGCCACGGAGTTCCTTGCCAGCGCATTGAGTCCTTCGACCGTATTGCGCGTGGATATCGACGAGGAGTCGAAGGCCGCGACTGCGGTCGTGCCCGATCGCCAGCTCTCCCTCGCCATCGGCAAAGAGGGACAGAACGCGAGACTTGCCGCCAGACTCACCGGTTGGAATCTGGAAATTAAGAGCGATGTCGAGGCAGCGGCGCCGTCAGAGAACGGTGAGAAGGCTGAGGAGGCCGTGCCCGCGGAGGATGCGCCGAAGGACGAAGCCACCACCGTAGAGGCGAAGGCCGAGGTGGAAGCTGAGGAGGCGCCGGCGGAGGCGCCAGAGGAAGAAGCCGCGAAAGAGGCCGAAGAGCCGGCGGCGGCTGAGGTCGAGGAGGCTGAGGCGCCCACCGACGAGGAGGAGGCAAAGGAAGCAGACGAGGAAGTGGAGATTCCCGAGGAGCTGCTTCTTATGGAGGAGATCGACCAACCCGTGGAGGAGCCTGTTCCGGTCGCCGACAGCTCCGCCATTCAGGACCTTCCCGAAGACATCTGGAATCTCAGGAACATGCCCCAGAGCGAGCCGGGCGTGATCCGGTTTGCCGAGGATATCGACGAGCTGGCCAGGCGAACGGGGTCACGGCGCGGTCGACGAAGCAGCAGCTCGTCTGCCAACCGCGGAGGTCGCAGGCGTGGGCCGGTTAGAAGGCGGTAGTCGGGGGAACACCAATGACCGCCGTCAAACGTCACGTGCCGTTTAGGACCTGTGTCTCTTGCGGAAGCAAGAAGGAGAAAAGGGGACTGACGCGGATCGTCGCCTCGCCGGGCGGTGGCGCCGACGTCGACCCCACCGGGAAGCTTCCGGGGCGAGGAGCGTACTTATGCAGGGAGGGCGGATGCGCGGAAGGACCGCCGGACCGTGGGAGGCTAGAATACGCGCTCCGCGTCCAATTGAGCGAACCCGACCTGGCTGCAATTCGGTCGGCGATCGAGTCCACTTACGCGTTAGCGTAGACAGACGATGGAACAGAGGTTGAGCTTAGATGGCGAATAAGGTCACAGAGGAGACGGGCGGGGACGAAGCGGTCCAGGCGCAGCCTGTGGCCCAGCAGGCGCTAAAGGCCTTGGAGGTACCCCCCGCCATTAGCGTCGGCGATCTGTCGGCGCTGATTGGTGCTGCACCCGTCGACGTGATCAAGCAGCTCATGCGGCGCGGATATATGTTCGCAATCAACGACGTGCTGGAACAGGAGATGTCGACCGCGATAGCCCGCTCCTTTGGGTTCGAGGTCACGGCTCCAGCCGAGCAAGAGGCCGCAACGGGGTCCATGGTTATCGCGAACGACGAAGAGGACGCTTCTAAGCTAACGCCCCGCTCCCCTGTGGTGACCATACTTGGGCACGTGGACCACGGAAAGACGACCCTGCTGGACTCCGTGAGAGATAGCAATCTCGTCTCTCGAGAGGCGGGGGGGATCACCCAGCATATCGGCGCGTATCAGGTTGGGAATGAGGGATCGCGAATCACATTCCTAGATACCCCGGGCCATGAGGCGTTCACGGCGATGCGCGCGAGGGGGGCTCAAGTAACCGACATCGCCGTATTGGTCGTCGCCGCGGATGACGGCATAATGCCTCAGACCGAGGAAGCTATCGACCACGTGCAGGCCGCTGGGGTCCCGATGATCGTTGCGATAAACAAGATAGACCGCCCCCAGGCCGACGTCGAAAGGGTAAAACGCCAGCTTGCCGAGCACGACCTGCTGATCGAGGAGTGGGGGGGGGATGTTGTCGCGGTGCCGGTTTCGGCTCTTACCGGCGACGGGGTCTCGGACCTGTTGGAGAACATCCACGTCGTGGCTGAGGTTGGGGACCTGAAGGCTAACGCGGACCAGGCGGCACGCGGAGTAGTCGTGGAAGCGAGAATCGACAAGCGCAAGGGGCCAGTGGCCACGATTCTCGTGCAGACCGGCACTCTGCACGTCGGTGACCACGTAGTTGCGGACGAGGTGAGGGGCCGCGTGAGGGCGTTGCTAAACGATGCAGGCGAGCGGACAAGCAGCGCGGGGCCTTCCGAACCGGTCGAGGTGCTGGGACTCGACGGCCTGGCTACCGCGGGCGACAGGTTCACCGTAGCCGACGATGAGAAAGCCGCCCGTGCGATGGTCGAGGAAGCCGAGAAACGGAGAGCCCGAGAAGGCGAAGAAAGGTCCGGCCTCACGCTCGAAGAGTTGCAATCGCGAATAGAGTCGGGCGAGGTGAAGGCGCTAAACCTGATCGTCAAGACAGACGTGCAGGGTAGCGTCGACGCCGTCCGGCACGCGCTGGAGGCGCTGAGCACCGAGCAGACTAAGGTCGTGCTCACCCGTTGCGCCAGCGGCAGCATCACCGAGAGCGACGTTCTGCTGGCGTCGGCCTCCGGCGCGATAATCATCGGCTTCAACAGTGACCCGGAGCCGGGGGCCCGCGCCAAGGCTGCCCAAGACGGCGTGGACATCCGCAGATACGACATTATCTACAACCTGATCGATGAGATAGACAGCGCCCTCAAAGGCCTCCTGGAGCCGGAAACGCGCGATGTGATTGAAGGTTACGCCACCGTGCGGGCGGTCTTTGGGCTCGGCCGATCTCAAAAAGTGGGGGGCATCTATGTCAGCAACGGGCGAATCGCCCGCGGCGACCAGGTCCACGTCATCAGAAGCGGCACGAAGGTATTTGAAGGTCAGATCGCTAGCCTGAAACACTTCAAGGACGACGTGCGCGAGGTGGCGTCCGGCCTCGAAGGGGGCATCGCCCTCGACGGATTCCAGGACTTCCAGGAAGGCGACACTCTGGAAGCTCACCGCACCCTGCCCGCCTGATAGCAGTCGGCTTTACCCGCTCCGCCCCCATCCCGTCGACCAGAGGTCCTACGCCATGGTCCGCCGTATTGAACGCGTTAACGTACTGCTGCGCCAAGAGATAAGCACTATTCTTTCGAACGAGCTAAACGACCCCAGGCTATCCTCTATGGTGACCGTCACCAGCGTTGAAGCCGCGCGCGACCTGCACAGCGCAAGGGTATTCGTGAGCGTGCTGGGCCGCCCAGACCAGAAAAGAGACACTCTCGTCGCCCTCAAGGATGCGTCGGGGTTCGTACGGAAGAGGTTACGCCGCAGCGTGACCCTGAGGTCCGTCCCCACCTTGGAGTTCACCCTCGACGAGTCCATCGAACGGGGCGTAGAGATGTTGAAGCTAATCGATGAAGTGACGCCTAGTCCTCTAATTGAAGGGGAGAGCTAGATCATGCCCGGCAAGGTGGCCGAGCGAGGGGACGGAGGCCAGGTTGCCGGTATCCTGAATATCGACAAGCCGTCTCGGATGACGACGATGGACGTCGTTCGCAGAATCAAGCGCGCCAGCGGCCAAAAGCGAGTCGGCCATGGCGGAACTCTCGACCCCATCGCTACCGGCGTGGTCCCGGTCTGCATCGGCCAGGCCACCAGGACGATGGAGTACCTTATCGAAGGCACTAAGGAGTACCGGTGCCGGATAACGCTGGGGGTCGAGACGGACACTTACGACTCAGAGGGCGAAGTAACGGCCACCGGCGATGCGTCGGCGATAACGCGGCGCGAGATCGAGGAGGCGTTAACGTCGTTCAGTGGCACCGTCTACCAGGTCCCTCCCATGTTCAGCGCCCTGAAGCAGCAAGGCAAGCGACTTTACGACCTCGCGCGGGCGGGAGTCGAGGTTGAGCGAGAGCCGAGAAAGGTGAAGGTGCACAGGATCGACGTGCTGGAGTGGGCTCCCCCCGACGTCACGGTCGGCGTGACCTGCGGCCGCGGCTTCTATATGCGGTCCTTGGCGCACGATCTTGGCGAAAGCCTCGGGTGCGGGGGTCACGTCACGGAGCTGGTCCGCCTCAGGAGCGGCCCGTTTGAAATCAGCGAGGCTATATCGCTCGCCGAAGCGGAGCAGCGAATGCTCGAGGGTACGTGGGAGGAGCTGCTGCATCCCGCGGACAGCGTTGTGCTCCATGAGAGGGCGGCCGTCGTAGGGGCTGGCGTCGAGGAGATGATACGCCACGGGCGGCCACTGCCTCCGGGTCTCCGCTTCCCCTCTTCCGGACAAAATGAGCTGTGCAGAGTCTACAGCGTCGACGGGGACTTCGTGGGCATACTCTCTTTTGTTGCCTCGCGAGGCCGGTGGCAACCGGAAAAGGTGTTCGCCGCCCCTCGGCCCGTACCACGGGGAAACGGCGGTCGCTCTAGCTAGAGGGCTCTTGTGGGTGCTTCCATTGAGGGACTGAACGGGGGTACATTTGGCAAGAATGTGACTCTAGCTATTGACAGATATGTGTGGACATTATATGTTCTAGCTACAACCTAGGAGGTGTGCTCGATGGAGGCATACTGCTTCAAGTGCAGGGCGAAGAGGGAGATCAGGAATCCCCAGGCGGTTACTCTGAAGAACGGGCGTCCGGCCACGCAGGGCACCTGTCCGGTATGTGGAACTAAAGTCTTCCGAATCGGCAAGGCGTCATAACCTAGCTCCAACGGACGAAACAACCCCAGATCTATTGTCATAAGGAGCCTGAATCAAGGGCTCCGGCGCAACGCGCTCGGAACAGAGTGGCCTATGGCTACTCCGCCGGGCGTTGTCGCGTATAAAGCCGCTTCAATCGGTCCTTGAGCCGGGCTGTGCAGGTGAGATATTTGGACAACTACGCAATAGTAAAGACGGGTGGTAAGCAATACCAGGTGCAGCCCGGCGACGTGTTTCGAACCGAGTCTTTGCCCTTTGACGAGGGTGACACGGTCGAGTTGGACGAGGTCCTGATGGTGTCTAAGGACGGAGACGTGACCATCGGCACCCCCAACGTATCGGGAGCGAAGGTGACCGCTGAGGTAGTTGGTCAGGGTCGGGACAAGAAGGTAGTGGTGTTCAAATACAAGGCCAAGACTCGTTATCGCAGAAAGCAGGGCCACCGGCAGTCGTACACCGATCTGAAGGTTACCGGCATCTCATTGTAGAGGCCCCGACAGGAGAGCTATCTGATGGCACATAAGAAGGGCGGCGGCAGCACTCGAAATGGGCGCGACAGCCCGGGGCAGAGACTGGGCGTGAAGCGCTATGACACCGAGTGGGTGAGCGCCGGGTCGATAATCGTCAGGCAGCGAGGCACCAGAATCCAGCCGGGGACCAATGTCGGGCTGGGGCGCGACCACACGCTATTCGCGTTGATCGACGGCACCGTCAAGTTCGAGCACGTCCGTCGCGACAAGAAGCGCGCGAGCGTCTATCCGGCCCAGGGAGGGTAAGGAGCATGAAGGCGAAGATACACCCGGAGTACTACCCTGAAGCAACGGTCACGTGCTCCTGTGGGAACACTTACACCACAGGCTCGACCAAAGAGTCGCTGAGGGTCGAGATCTGCAATAATTGTCATCCGTTCTATACCGGTGAGCAGAGGATCGTCGACACGGAAGGCAGGGTCGAGAGGATGAGGCGGAGGTTCAACCTGGCCTAGCGCCGGCGCAATTACGGTACCATCAACAGGGGTGAGCGACACTCACCCCTGTTTTATTCTGTGGCGAGGACGAGGTTCTTGCAGGCGAAACCCACCTACGGCGGGCAAGCGGTGTTGGAGGGGGTGTTGATTCGTGGCCGGCTGAGCACGTGTGTAGCGGTGCGCCGTCCAGACGGCACCATCGCAGTCCGCTCGGAGCCCATCAACTTCTTGTTCACCGGCCCGCTTCGCAGGCTCCCATTCGTAAGGGGCGTCCTGGTGCTCCTCGAGACGCTCACACTGGGCATGCGCGCGCTCATGTATTCAGCAAGGGTGGGCATGGAGCAAGAGGAGGAAGAGATCAGCTCGGGTGGCCTGGTCGTCAGTCTCGCCTTCTCTCTCGTCTTCGCCGTTGTCGTATTCTTCCTGGTGCCGGTGCTGGCGAGCAAGCTGGTCGAGGGCCCGGCGGGGTCGGAGATAGCGAGTAACCTTATCGAAGGGCTGATACGGCTGGCGCTATTCCTGGGCTATGTGTACCTGATTGGGAGGATGGAGCAGATCCAGCGCGTCTTCATGTACCACGGGGCCGAGCACATGACGGTCCACGCCCAGGAGCACCTTGAGCCGCTGAGCGTGGAGTCGGTCCGCCGTTATCCCGCGGCCCACCCTCGGTGCGGCACGGCGTTCCTGCTCACCGTGATGGTCGTGGCGATCCTGGTGTTCACCCTGGTCGGCCGAGAGCCGCTCTGGTGGCTGATCGCGTCGCGCATAGTGCTGATACCGGTGGTGGCGGCCATCAGCTACGAGGTGATCCGGTTCAGCGCGGCCCACGGCGGTAATGCGGTGGTCAGAGGGATCACGGCGCCCAGCCTGGCGCTTCAGGCACTGACGACCCGTCAGCCCGACGACGACCAGATCGAGGTCGCCATCACGGCGATGAGGCACGCGCTGAAGGCTGACGAGGAGATGGGAGTAGGGGCTTAGGCAACCCGTCTGCTGTCAAGGGTTTTCTACCTCCGCCTCTCGCGGAGCTGCTCCCAGACGTCCTCGGGCTTGGCGCCTGTGGCGGAGATGAGAACCAAGGCGTGGTAGAGAAGGTCGGCGACCTCGGCAGCCAGGTGCTCCTTGTCGCCCCTGACTCCCGCGATGGCCGTCTCGCCAGCCTCCTCGACGACCTTCTGGCTGATGCGATCGACGCCTTGGCGGAAGAGGTCCGCAGTGTAGCTTCCCTCGGGCATCGCCTGCTTCCGGTCCTGGATGATCGAGAAAAGCTCATCTAAGATGCCCGGCCCCTTCTCCGAGTGGGCGAACTCCGGTAGCTCCTCGAGGGGAGTGAAGAAGCACGTAGGGTTCCCGGTGTGGCATATGGGTCCGTCCGGGTCGACCTGGAGCAGGACCACGTCCCCGTCGCAGTCGACCGTGGCGGACTTGACGTGCATGTAGTTGCCAGATACCTCGCCCTTATGCCACAGCTCGGCGCGGCTGCGGCTGTAGAACCAGACGTCGCCGCCCTCGAGGGTGCGCTTGAGAGAACCGGGGCTGACGTACCCCAGCATGATGACCTCGCCTGTGTCGGCGTTCTGGGCAATGGCTGGCGCCAGGCCCTTTTCGTCCAGCTGTATCACCATTTTCGTTTGCTCCATTGGGCGGGTCGCGGGGCGGAAGCCCTCTTTGGCAGGTCGGGCATCGGCCTAAGCTCCTGCCCCACAGAGCCGTCTCCGACAAACCTTCGCGGCGTGGGTGACGGTGACATGGACGAAAGCCGTAATCCGCCGCCTGACACAACCAACCCGCCTTCTTTCGTCGGCCCCCTCATCCTAACCTTCTCCCGCCAGGGGAGAAGCGACTTTTTGAGACGCCCTATACAGGGAGAAGCCCGGCATCCGTCTAAGGACCGGATCATCCGATCGGGCGGACGGGGACTCCCTTCTCCTCCAGGTACTCTTTTGCCTGGGCGACGGTGAAGGCCCCGTAGTGCAGGATGCTGGCGGCGAGGGCCGCGTCGGCCTTGCCCTGGGCAACCGCCTCGTACATGTGCTTCGGTGACCCGGCGCCGCCGCTGGCCACCACTGGGACGGTGACGTTCTCCGCGAGCGCTTGCAGGAGCTCCAGGTCGTAGCCCTCCCGGGTGCCGTCGCGGTCGATGCTGTTTATGACGATCTCGCCGGCGCCCAGCTCCGCAGCCCTCGCCGCCCACTCGATGGCGTCGAGCCCTGAGGCCTGGCCGCCGTCACGGCCGGTACGGACGCGGACCTCCCACCTGAGAGGATCGCTGCCCGGTACCTGGAGCGCGTCGAGGCCCAGTACGATGCACTGGCAGCCGAAGCGGTCTGCACCCATGCGAATGAGGTCCGGGTCCTCCACTGCGGCGGTGTTGATGGAGACCTTGTCCGCTCCGGCCTGGAGCATCCGCTGCATGTCGTCGACGGTGCGCAGACCGCCCCCCACCGTCAGCGGGATGAACACTTGTTCGGCGACCCTTTCGACAACGTCGAGCATGATGGCGCGACCGTCCGAGGAGGCGGTGATGTCGTAGAACACCAGCTCGTCAGCCCCCTCTGCATCGTAGAAGGCAGCCATCTCCACGGGGTCGCCTGCGTCGCGGTGGTCCCGGAACCGCACCCCTTTGACCACTCTGCCGGCCTTGACGTCCAGGCAAGGGATTATGCGCTTGGTTAGCATCTCACTTTCTCATTACGAGCATGTACTGCTTGGCATCGAGGCCGTGCTGGCGAACGCGGCGGTATCCTGCCTTGTCGACCATACTCCAAAGGTCGGACTCGCTGACGCTATGGTCTCCCTCGTAGTTCTCAATAACGGCGACCCATCCCGAGTCCTTGAGGCAACGCCTCGCCTCCGCCAGGAGTTTCTTGGGGCTATCGGCGTGATGCAGCACCTTGGAGAGGACCGCCCCGTCCAGACACGCGCCCTCGAGCGGGAGCTTGTGCTGCTCCGACAGCAGCACCTCGACGTTTGTCAGGTTGGAGTGCTCGACCGCCTCGCGTGTCGTTTCGAGCTTGCCTTCTTCGACATCCAGCGCGAACACCTTGCCGCCGAACACATACTTGGCTAGTGGGACCGAGTGTTTGCCGCCGCCACAGCCAATATCGGCGATATGGTCGTAGGGCTTTATCGGGACGAGTGTGATCAGCCGGTGGGTGTCGAAGGGTACCGCCATGTCACTCGCCGTGGCGCAGACTGCTGCCGCCTACTTCCTCAGCAGCATCATGTACTGAGCGCCATTGAGGTTACGATGGGCCCTAACCCGGAGGCCTAGAGAATCGGTCATCTGGCGCATCTTGTCCTCATCTATTCGCTGCGCCAGCGGAGGACCCTCCTCCATCTCCCGGCGGTGCCACTCAAGGACGACGAGCCAACCCGACCTTTTGAGACAGCGCACCGCATCCTTCAGCAGCCTGGTCGGCTGGCTGGCTTCCTGTAGGACGAAGGCGATCAGCGCACCGTCGACCGTCTCGTTTTCCAGCGGCAGCTTAGTCTCTTTGGAGAGCTTGAGCTCCACATTAGTCAGATTTACCTTGGCCAGGGAGTCCTCAGTAGCCTTCAGCATCTCCCTCTGGACGTCCAGAGCGAAGACCTTGCCATCGAACAGGTACTTGGCCAGCGGCACTGTGAAGTACCCGGGGCCGCAACCGATATCTGCCACGGTGTGGTGCGACATGATTGGGATCTGTGACAGGACCACGTGGGGGTCGAGGGTATGGCGCCTCTCCCTCGAGACGAGCACGTCCTTGTTTTCGGGGTCGAATTTTACCTTCGACGGCATCTTCGGATCACCCCTCGCCAGTGCCTTCGGCCACCGTGTTGACAATCTCCATGGCCTCGAGGAGATCGATGTCGCCTGTGTACAGGGCCTTGCCCACTATAGCCCCTTCGACTCCCAAGGTAGATAGCTCTCGGATGTCGCGCACGGTGGTAATCCCGCCGGCTATCAGGACGTTCATCTTCGTGTCCCGGACGAGCCTCTCGATTGCGCTGAAGTTTGGCTCTGTGAGGGTACCGTCGCGTTCAACGTCAGTATACACGAAGCGGCGCACCCCCCACGCTTCAATGCGCTTCACGAGGTCGGAGGCGGAGAGCGAAGTATTCTGCGTCCAGCCTCGGAGGGCGACCTTGCCATTTCTAGCGTCCACGCTGACGGCGACCGCGTCCTCGCCAGCTTCGCGTAAGAGATCGGGAACGAGTGTGGAGCTCTCCGCCGCCGCTGTTCCGAGGACCACCCTCTCGATTCCCGCGTCCAGGGCGGCCTTCACGGACTCGACGTCGCGCATCCCGCCTCCAAGCTGCACGGGTACGAGGACTGAGGAGGCGATTCGTCCCGCAAGCTCCAGGTTTACGGGCGTCCCAACCCGCGCGCCGTCCAGATCCACCACGTGAAGGCGGGACGCGCCGAGCTCTGCCCAGTGAGCGGCGACGCTGAGCGGGTCGTCAGAGTAGACGGTCTCACGATCGTAGTCCCCCTGGTACAGGCGTACCTGCTTGCCACCCCTGATGTCGATCGCGGGGATTATCTCCATCGCATCACTTCGGAGAGTCCTGGACCAACCTGACGAAATTCTCGTATACGCGGAGGCCGGTCTGGCCGCTCTTTTCCGGGTGGAATTGGACGGCCAAGACGCTGTCCCAGGCTACCGCGCTGCAGAACTCGACGCCGTAGGTGGTCTTACCGGTTACCAGCGATTCATCGTTTGGATCGGCGTAGTAGCTGTGAACGAAGTAGAAGTAGCTGCCGTTGGGCACGCCTTTCAAGAGCGGGTGGCGCGTCTGAAGCTCAACTCTGTTCCACCCCATGTGGGGGACCTTTAGCCCGGGCGGCAGCTGTCTGACCCAACCGCGCAGGACTCCGAGCCCAGGCTCGACGCCCTCATCCGACCCCTCCATCAGTAGCTGGAGGCCGAGGCACACGCCCAGGAAGGGGCGTCCCCCCTCGATAAACGCCTTGATGGGCTCGACCAGCTCCTTGCGCCTCAGGTTGCGCATGGACGAGTCGTTGGCGCCCTGGCCGGGGAACACCACGCCGGCGGCTGACTCGATACGGTCAGGCTCGCTGGTGATTATGGTCTCCGCTCCGTACCGCTCCAGCGCCTTCTGAACGCTCCGGAGATTGCCGGCCTGATAGTCGATGATCGCGATTGGTGAAGTGCCCATCAGGTCAATCGTAACACGCGGAGCAGGAGCCGGCGGGGACGGATTTGCGCTACGCCTCGGCCTCGGAAACGAGCTCGTTGGGGAGCACTCTGTCCTCGAATCGGGCGAGAACGAAGAGCAGATCGGAGAGCCGGTTGAGGTAGCTGAGCACGTTGATATTGGGCAACGCGTCGCTTTCGTGGAGGGCGACGACCCGTCGCTCGCTGGTGCGGACGAGGGTGCGGGCCAGGTCCAGGGCGCCCGAGCCGGGAGAGCCGCCCGGTACGATAAACGCCCTCGGCATCTCCATCTCGGAGTCCAGCTCGTCTATGGTCCGCTCCAGCTCGTTCACCATGTCGGCGGTGACAACCGAGTGGCTCTGCCTGAGCTTGGCATGGTACGCGCGATCGGTGGCCAACTCGGCGCCGACGACAAACATCTCTCGTTGGACCCGAAGCAAGGTCTCCGTGACCGTGGGGTCGGCGCACAACGCCCGGGCAAGTCCCATCGCCGAAACGGCTTCGTCCGTAGCGCCATAGGCCTCGCACCTGGCGTCGGATTTCGAGACGCGGCCGCCGAACAGCAGCCCGGTCTCTCCCTGGTCTCCCCGTCTGGTGTAAACTGTCATCGTTTTGGACCTCCGCGGCGATTGAGATTATAACGCAGGGCCGGTCCGTCGGCGCTGGCACGCAGGGCTAGGAGCTCATTCGATGAACGGCGATATGGCACGCGTCCTCTACTTTGTTCACAACATCCAGTCGGTAACGGCGTTCTATCGTGACGTGCTGGAGCTCAAACCGATCTTCGATCCGAAGACCGCGCCTACCGAATGGATCGAGTTCAATGCGGGGGCGGTACGGATAGCGTTGCAACTGGCGTTCGATCCGAGCGGCGTCGCCTCTACGCACGGCAAGGTGGTGTTTCGGGTCGACGACGTAGAGAAGACTCGTGAAGAGCTGGTCGGGCGGGGCGCGGAGCTGAGCGACGTGACCACTTCGGGAGACGAGCACTACTGCGAAGGGAAGGACCCGGAGGGCAACGGCTTCCGCATATCGGACCGCTAGGCAGTCTGGTTGAGGACGTGGAAACGAAGGAGGCCCGCCTGGCGACAGGCGGGCCTCCACTCGACGTTTCGGTGTGACGGTCTCGCTTAGCTCACTGTGACTTCGACTCGCTTGGCCTTCTTCGCCGGCTCCTTAGCCAGGGTCACCGTGAGGACGCCATGCTCGTAGTTGGACTCGGCGTTCTCCGCATCGACGGAGTCGGGCAACCTGAGGGCTCGATGGAGCTTGCCCGCTCGGCGCTCTCGGATGATGTAGCCGCCGTTCTTCGTCTCTTCCTCTTCGGACTTGGACTCTCCTGTTATGGTCAGGACCCCGTTCTCCGTGGTGACTTCGATGTCGTCGGGGCCTACTCCCGGTAGCGAGGCGCGGACGATGATCGCGTCGTCCGTCTCCTCCACGTCCAGGGGCAGCGACGGATATGCTGTCCGCAGGCTCACCGGTCCGCCAAGGCCGAAGCCCCGCCAAAAGCGGTCTATCCTGTCATCCGTTCGCCGAAACCCAATCTCCGGATACCAACGCTGTAAAACCATTTGTGCACCTCCCAGTGCGGTGAATCCTTGCTGAGATGTCTGTGCAGTGCATCCAGCTTTCTGTAATGGGTACTATAGCACTCTTATAGTACGCGTGTCAAGTATCTCTTGATTGTTAGTGCGATAGTAGTTACATAATACGTTTCATAGATGCTATAATGTCTTCAGAAAACACGCGTCGGGCGGGCGGTTGACGGAACAAGGTTAGACCGGCGCAGAAGAGATAGTTAGATGGCAAGCTACTACGACACGTTGGGCGTATCCAAGAGCGCCAGCGAAAAGGACATCCGGCAGGCGTACAGGCGCCTGGCGCGCAAGTATCATCCTGACCTCAACCCCGGCGATGAGGACGCCGAGGGGAAGTTCAAGGAGATAAACACGGCGCACGAAGTCCTCTCCGACAGGAAGACAAGACAAAAGTACGATCGGTACGGGGACAAATGGAAGTTCGCCGACCAGATCGAGAGTCAGCACGCTCACTCGGCACAAGGTCCGTTCACCTGGACGACTCGGAGCGGAACAACCCGGGGCGCATCCGGCTCCGACCCTTTCGCGGGAGTGGGCGACCTGTTTGGCGACCTGGGTGGCCGGTTAGGCCGCCAAGGTCGCGCTGCGACGGCCGCGAAGCTGGAAACGACCGTCGACGTGACGCTCGAGGAAGCGTTCGCCGGCACAAAGCGGAATATAACTATTACCACGCGCGGCCGAGACCGCCGTATAGAGGTGACCATCCCGCCGGGCGTGGACAACGGGTCGGTTGTCCGTATCCGACCAGGCGCGCAGCAGGAGCTGCTGCTCACGATCGAGCTGCAGCCGCACCCGACGTTCACGCGTAGCGGGAGCGATCTGTTCACAGAAGTGGATGTGCCCCTGGAGGACGCGGTCCTTGGTGGGGAGGTCGAGGTACGGACGCTCACGGGGGGCGCCAAGCTGAAGGTGCCCGCAGAGAGCCAGAACGGTCAGAGGGTACGGCTGAGGGGACAGGGGATGCCAAAGCTGGGTTCGAAGAGTAACCGTGGCGACCTCTACGCGATCATACGTCCCCGTCTGCCAAAGCAACTTAGCGAAGAGCAGAAGGAGCTCTTCGAGCAACTCAAGGCTGTCAGCGCCAAGGAAGGAAAGTAACATGTCGATGGACGACATGCTCCCTTACGACGAGCCGTGCTTCGTTATCAGCGTGGCGGCCCGAATGCTCGGCCTCCGTACACAGACCCTGCGTTACTACGAGCGGCTGGGACTTGTCGAGCCGCAGCGGACCGGGGGGAACCAGCGCGTATACTCTCGCCGCGATGTCGACGCCGTCCGTCGAATCAGGAGCCTCATGGAGGAGCTGGGAGTTAACCTCGCCGGCGTCGAAGTTGTGCTGAAGCTGCTGGACCGGCTGAAAGAGTCGGAGGGCGAGATGGGCCGGCTCCGCGCCGAAAACGAGCGCCTGAGGTCGATTGTCGGCGCGGGGTCGCAGCGGTAGGCACTCGGCGCGGCCTCCGGCCAGCCGAGCAGATTCGGATATCTTGGGCGACCGCAACAGGGACCACCGACTTTATCCCATGTTGGTCTTATGCAACGTAAATACGACGCGGTGATATTTGACCTGTATGGAACGCTCATAGACGGTCCATATGGACAGGAGTCTGCCCGGGTCGAGATGGCCAAGGTCCTCGGGGTTCAGCCTGCTGAGTTTGAAGAGTCATGGCGGCGATTCCGATTGCAGCGGGATGCAGGACAGCTCAGCACCGTCGAAACGGAGATCGAGGCGGCTATGGGTGGGCTGGGCGCTGAGGCGAAGCCCCATGCGATCGAGGCCGCCAAAGCTATCCGGTACCAGTCGATCCGGGAGTCACTTGAGCCCCGCCCCGAAGCAATTGAGTTGCTCAAGTCGCTGCGGACCAGGGGTTATAAGCTGGGGTTGCTGAGCAACTGTTCGTCCGAGGTCCCTGAGCTCTGGAGTGAAACTGCTTTTGGTACTCTGTTCGACGCGACCGTTTTCTCGGCGTCCGAGCAACTCGTGAAACCAGACAAAGCGATCTTCACGCGAGCAGTCGACAGGCTCGAAGTCGCACCTGAGCGGTGCCTGTACATCGGCGACGGCGACAGCAACGAGCTGGACGCCGCGGCCGCCATTGGAATGACACCGTGGTTACTCTTGCTCTCGTACGAGGACCCGCCGCGGAGCGCGAAACACGCCGAGAGCGTGGAGCGGTGGCGACACCGCCACCTGCGCTCCCTCGCGGAAGTGATGGACGTAGTCGAAGGTCGGCTTCCTTAACCCGGCCCTCTGTGCCGACTTGGGCACCCGCCGACTGTCTAGTCCTGTTTGTGCGAGATCACCGAATCTTGCGTAGACGTGTCGTTACGATTGGGCAAGTGCGGTCAAATGCAGCGCCAAGAGTCCTACCGATCCCAGCGCCAAATAACTAGCCGAATCTACCACGAGTCTCTACCCCCTCGCCAGCGCCCGCAGTAGCATGAGCGGGCTTGGCCGCTTGCCGTAGCTGAGGAGAAACGCGCGGAAGATTCGCGATACGAGGAATAGGGCCGCTACCACCGAAAGGGCGAGCACTACGAGGCTGACGGCCACCTCCCAGGGTTCGATGGCGCCCGGGCCCAGCCGCTCAAGCACGACCAGTGGGGACGTCAGCGGGAAAAACGTGAGGAATTTGACCACGCCGGCGGTCGGGTTCTCAACGATATAGACCCACCCCCAGATTGGAATGATCAGCGGCGCCGCCACTAGAATGGATAGCTGCTGGGACTCCTGACTCGTCGAAGATATAGCGCCGAGCCCGGCATTCAATGTCGCGAACATCAGGTACCCGAGCACGAAGAATGCCACGGCGCCGACCGTCGGCGCCAGCCCCGGTAGTGTGAGGTCCAGGTCCGTGAACACCGAGGGCGCTACCTCGAGCAGCGTCCGGCCAACAGTAACCCATATCAGCACCTGGGACAGGCCCGCGGCCCCCAGACCAAGCACCTTCCCGACCATGAACTGTCCGGGCGTGACCGACGACAGCAACACCTCCATGATCCGGCTCTCCTTCTCCTCGCCAAGGCCCTGGAGAAGGAAGCCCCCTGTCATCGCCAGTGAGAACATGAGCAGAAACGCCAGCCCCAGGAAGAAGAACACGCGAGGACCGTCCAAATCGCGAGGCACACCTAAGGGGTCTACCGCCACGCTTGTTAGGAGCAGGGGATGTTTCAGTCGCTCGACCAGGTCCGATTCCGGCGCGGCGTCCGTCAGGTTCGCTAACAGGAACATGCTCAGCCGATGGTCGTCGCCGTCGTCCAGGCTAAAGCCCAGGCCGACCTCGACCCGCTGGACCCGCCCGGTAGCTATGTAGTCCGGCGGTATGACGTAGAGACGCTTGACGTCCTCCGCCAGCAGCGCTTCCATCCCTTCATCTCGGCTGTCGAAGCGTACAAACTCGACATCGTCCTGAGTCAGGTGGCCCGAGAACAGGGCCGTGCCGTCCACGTAGCCCGCCTGGTCCTTTTCGCCTCCTTCGCCTTCTTCGCCCCCGATGTTCTGGATGACCCAGACTACAGACAGCGCAATCAAGACGCCGACCGGAACGCCCACCGTGACGATCTGGAACATGCGGCGGCGGTACAGCGTCTTGAACTCGTGGACCGCGATCGTCAGCGTGGTTCTCATCGTTGCGTTCCTTTCACGACCTGAATGAATATGTCCTCGAGAGGCAGTCCTGCTACCTCGAAGCGTTTGACGTCGACGCCTGCTTCCGCCAGCGCCTGAAAGACTGTCATGCTTTCGGTACCCTTCGACATTACGAGTTCCCGGTAGTGCCCGTGGTCGTTGACCCTTTCGACGCCGGGCAACCCGGCCGGCAGGCTCGCTCCTTCGACGATAATCGACCTTCCGCCAAATCCTTCACGTATTTCCGCTAAGTCCCCGTAGAGTACGACCCTGCCTGCGTTGATCATGAGAACACGGCTGCAAAGCTCCTCGACCTCGTTCATCTGGTGGGTGCTCAGCATGATGGCGACGCCTTCCTTCTGCTGTTCTACCAACACCTCCTTCACCAGGCGGAGGTTCACCGGGTCCAGTCCGGAGAAGGGCTCATCGAGCACGAGTAGTCGAGGTCGATGGAGGAACGTAGCCGCAAGCTGGATAAGCTGACCCATCCCCTTGCTGAGCTCTTGCACTTTCTTATCACGGTGCTGGGTCATTCCCAGACGTTCCAATAGCTCCCCTGAACGGCTTCGCGCCTCGGACCGGCGCATCCCCTTCAGCGCCCCGAGGTATTCGAGCGTCTCCTCCACCCGGAGGTCTCGGTATAGCCCGCGCTCCTCCGGCAGGTATCCCAGCATCGCTCGGTGTAGGTGGTTGAACTGCTCGCCGAAGAGTAGTACGTCACCCTGGTCCGGATGAATGATGTCGAGGAGCATACGCATTGTGGTGGTCTTCCCCGCTCCATTCGGACCCACAACCCCGAGCACTTCTCCCTCATTCACGGAAAAGCTGACGTCCTGGACCACATCGCGGTCACCGAACCGCTTCGAGATCCCGCGTGATTCGGCTATCGCCGTAGGTCGCGACCCCTTTCGACCGTTCGCGCTAAATGGCCCTGGTCTGGTGAGTTCTTTCTCGATTACCGTCATATGCTGTGTCTCCTCTGCGGCGGTGGGCCGTCGTCCGGCGTACTGGCCTTAACGACCCCGGGTCGAACATGGTCGCAAGAGTTCATGGCGACAACGGTACTGTGTGTACCCGGTTTAGTAATGAGGAGAACGGCGGATTATGGTCCGGCAAAAGGCTGATTCTCGGGTCAGCCTTTTTGCGGACGCACTATCGTACTTTCGGCGAGTTTGTTAGGCGGAGCGGAAAGGCTCCCCAGCGGTTCGGACTCGGGGCCTAGAGGTCCCGCAAGCGCGTTCAACCAACGGAATTTCTCTCTCACAATTTGGGCTGACCCAAGCCGATGCTACCGGCCCGAGCCCGTATCGGCTGAGGTCGGGAGCGACTTAGGTAGCGAGGGCTGCGAACAGAAGAGCTCGATCCGTGACTAGACCTTGAGGTGAATAAGTCCTATGCTCCAGCGACAGCGACTTTGCCCGAGATACGTAGTTTTCGCAGACCGCCTTGGTTCAATAGGTGAGCCTCTGAGTCCTTCTGTTTTAGTTGGAATCAGAAGTCCAGCGTGTCCAAAGGTCTTCGAGCGGTTTCATCGTGATCGCGCACTGAGCTGCTTCAACTGCACCGGGGGGACAGTCCTCGATTTGAACGCTTCGGCCCGAGTCCAGCGTATAAACGTTGCCCGCTTCGCCCTTCATCACGTAAATCTTTAGACTTTCGCCACTCCCGGGTGCGACGAGATATGATTCGGTAGTGGCGCCGACGAGCTCAAAGTCGGCCTCGTTGAGTTTCCCCCGTTCTGTACCCACCTGATAGTAGACTGCTCCCTCGTAGGTCAGGCTGCCCCGGGGGGCCGGGGGGCTTCCTGCGATAACGGGCGAGCCGGACGGCTGGGGCTGGCCTTGGGCCTGCGGGGAGTCGGATGCTGGTCCTGCTTCTGCCGAGTCTTGCGTCTCTCCGGCCCCGCACGCGAGACCGACGACCATCAGTGTTGCGACTCCGAGTCCTAGCGCAACACCTTTTATCCTGGTCATCTCCTTCTCCCTTTGTCGTGTGATATATCTAACCCGGTCCTGTATATATAGACGGAGAACGAGCCCGAAAAGATCCAAGAACGGTGGTGAAACCGTCGGCGATTTCCATCTCGAAGGAGCTAAGCGGGACTGGCCGTTCGGTCCGACCGCAGCACAACGGTAGTCGCTGCTTCCTGTCGGAAGACAAGAGTGACCTCGCTGGCGCCCAGTCGAATGCTGGCCCAGTTCCTCAAGAGATGTGGCACGTCGCCGATCTTGCCGCCGTTTACGGAAGTCCCATTCGCGGACCCTAGGTCGTGCAGTACAAACCCGTGCGGAGTCTCCATGATAAGACCATGCCGGCGAGACACCGTCGCGTCGTCGATCACCACGTCATTGTTCGGACGCCGCCCCAGGACAATAGGCAACCTTCCCAGTGGTATTGCCAAACCGTCCCTGGGTCCGCCCCGAATCGTCAAAGACGCCTGTCTATTCGTGACCATGATCGCTGCTCCTCTCGACAAGACTGTTGCGATTTATCTCACCTTCCACGTTACCCGTATACATTTCGTTTTCGTCTTGTCGTGTGATATGTCCAACCGGTCTTGTATGTATAGACGCCAGGGGTCTTCCAAAAGTTCCAGCTACGGTGACTGTGCCTCCACCCTATGCTGTACGACCCCGGAAATAATCTCGATATGAAGGTCTTGTTATCGGGCGGAAGGCGTATCTGGTGGCACTAGCTCTTGCAGGATCTCCACACTCAGGGGGTCGCAACCCATCGTACCGGTCGTGCGAGACTCCGTGAGAACGGACCTGCCGGTCAGCACGTGTCGGCGCCTCGGGCAGGCTCTTGTCCTGCCCGAGGCGCTTTCTCACCTGCAAATTGTCCTAGCCAGCCGTCCAACGGACCCACTGCGCCGGCCGGGCCGGGGAAGGCGGTAGACCGCCTGGCTCCCTGTCCTTGACGGTCGTGGCCGGGTAGAAGATGTACACGTCGGTCGTCGCGCCGGCCTTTGGTCGGTAGACCTCTACACCGGTGTCGCCGTCAGGGTTGTTTCGCGTACCTGTGCCGACGACCTCCATGTCGTCCATGTTGATAGCTGCGCGCCACTCGACCGCAGCGTACTCCACCCCGTCGAACGTCACCCGCAAGGGCGGCCCACTAGAACTCGGCGACGCCGCCGGTCCGGGCTGAACCCCAGCGGTTTTCCCACCTACCGTGGGCGGAGCCTGCGTCGGTGCATCCTCGTTGAGCGAAGTCGGTTCAGCTCCATTTCCACACGCTACGCCGATCACCATCAACGCTGCCACTCCAATGATACCCGCGAATCCTCTCATTCCAATTGCCATTTCTAGCTCCTTTCTTGCCCTTTTTGGCATTTCCGACGATTGCTTGGACCTTGTATCACTGCTCTGTATATATAGACGGCGCCGAGCCTTGTTTTGTTCCATCAGCGCAGGCGCTGAGGCACCGGCCCCTAGCAGAGCCGCGGCCGTTGTAGCCGTCTTCCAGTTTGCTACTCCTGTAGTAGAAAAGATTGACGGTCGTAGACTCTTTTGCGCCGGGTGAATCAATGCCTGTGCCATTTGACTACTCCAGTATTGATGTTCCATTCACACGTTATCCCGGTGACCCGCAACGCGTCATCGGCCAGTCGCATGCTTTCGCCTCGGCAAAAGCGCCGACCGGCGGCTCGTTCTCTTCGCCGATGCTCCCATCCCCCCATTGGTATGACTGACAACGCTGCTGGAAGCTATTGCAAGAGTGGGTAGATAGCGCCCAAGGGGGTGCAGTCCCGATGTCTCGGGATTGCCGGGGAGTTTGAGGCGTGTCCCCTCAAACTCAAAAAGCTATCGAGGGCGGGTGGGTTGGGGAGAAGACGCCTGCCGTTCAGTAGGAAAAGTGTTCAGCGAAGCTGACTCTTGCGACCAGTTCTACGGAAGAATCATGCGAGTGACCCTGCTTGGAGTCCTTGCAAGTCCTACGTCCCGGTCAGGTTGGTGGAGTCACCTCTGTCGAAAGGCGGAAAGGGGAGGGTTGATTGGGCGGGTGGGCGGATGGAGAGGGACCTGCATAAGTACGCATCCGATAATTGCCGCTGGTCCCTCATCGGCAGAGAGGCTATGTTTGCTGCATACAGGAGGGCAACCGATTCGTCGTCCTCGCCACGGGTGCCCTCAGCCCACGGACGCACTACTTCGTGCCAAGAAGACCCCGTCTACCATAGTGGCACTGACCACGTCCTGTCGGAAGACAAGAGTGACCTCGCCGGCGCCCAGTCGAATGCTGGCCCAGTTCCTCAAGAGATGTGGCACGTCGCCGATCTTGCCGCCGTTTACGGAAGTCCCATTCGCGGACCCTAGGTCGTGCAGTACGAACCCGTGCGGAGTCTCCATGATAAGAGCATGCCGGCGAGACACCGTCGCGTCGTCGATCACCACGTCATTGTTCGGACGCCGCCCCAGGACAATAGGCAACCTTCCCAGTGGTATTGCCAAACCGTCCCTGGGTCCGCCCCGAATCGTCAAAGACGCCTGTCTATTCGTGACCATGATCGCTGCTCCTCTCGAAAAAGCTTGGGCCCTGTATCACTGCTCTGTATATATAGACGGAGACAGCCCTCAAAAGGTTCCACGCGTCGTGACTGTGCCGACGTCGGGGGTCATTTCTTGCCTTGTATCAGCTCTCGATACCGGCCAACCGTTCATAGCCTGCTCGCCACAAGATCAGCAAGGTCTTGAAGGCTCTCCAGCGACAGAAGTGGTCGCTGACCCTCTGGCTGTGCGGTATGAAGCGAAACGAGCTTATCGCCCCTGATGAAAACAAGCATGCTGCCGATGCCCTGAGCGTTAACCCGAATCCACCGAAGGACGTCCTTGGGGACAGCGCTTGAAGAAGCCAGCGGGTGCTCCTCTGAATCTGGGATAATGGTTTTGGAACAGAAACCCGCCCGGAAACAAGGAGCACCCAATAGATGCTGCCACAGAACAAACCCGACCGTATCCGCATCCTCTTTGACGACCATCGCCTGGTGGCCAATGCCGGCCTGCTCCTGCCGGCCACCCTAGCCCGGCACCTGGGCCTGCGGGAACTCGTCGACCATCACCTTGACCTCGGCGGAGCGCCGGGACGGGCGAACACTGGGGACAAGATGCTGACGCTGGTCGCTTCCGCGCTGGCAGGCGGCGACTGCATCGACGACGCCGATGCGCTGCGCGCTGGTGGGACGGTTGGTGTTCTAGGCTGCGTGGTCAAGGCGCCATCCACCCTGGGGACCTTCCTGCGCAGCTTCCGGTGGGGGCATGTCCGTCAACTCGACCGCGTGAGCCGCCAGTTGTTGGCCCGGGCCTGGGCCGCTGGGGCCGGACCCGGCGACTCGCCCCTGACCATCGACCTGGACTCGACCATCTGCGAGACCTATGGACTGGCCAAGGAGGGAGCGCGCCACCACGGCTATACCGGCGCCCGCGGCTATCACCCGCTGCTGGCCATTGCCGCCGGCACCGGCGAGGTGCTGATGTCCCGGCTGCGCGAGGGCCGGGCCAACACCGCCCGTGGCGCCGCCCACTTCCTGCGTGAGACGGTGGGGCGGGTGCGCTACGGCGGGGCCAGGGGACAACTCACGGTGCGGGCCGACAGCGGCTTCTACGCCCACACTGTCGTTGCCGCCTGCCGGGAAATGGATGTCCGCTTCTCTATCACCATCCGCCAGCGCGCCAGGCTGCGGGATCTGATCGAGGCGATACCAGAGGAGGACTGGACTCCCATTCCCTACTGGATGGACGGCGCCGCCGATGTCGCCGAGACGACTTACACCCCGTTCCAGACCAAGCCGGACGCCGCGCCGGTGCGGCTCATTGTCCGGCGGGTGAAGCCGACGCCCGGTTCCCAGCTCGCCCTCTTCGCCAGATACAGCTATCACGCCTTCATCACCGACCGCGATGGGGAGACGCTGGAACTGGAGGCCGATCATCGCCGCCACGCCGAGGTCGAGAACGCCATACGCGACCTCAAGTACGGCGTCGGGCTGAACCACATGCCGTCGGCGCGCTTCGCCGCCAACGGCGCCTGGCTGGCGGTCCAGGTGATGGCGCATAACCTGGCCCGCTGGACGGCGCGGATTGGTCTGGGCGAGCGGACCGTGATCACCAAGACCCTCAGGCGGCGGGTCTTCGCTCTGGTGGGACGGATCACCCGCTCGGCGCGCCGCCTCACTTTGCATCTCCCCCGGCGCTGGCCTTGGGAAACCCAGTTCACTCGCGCCTTGGCCCGGCTGCAAGCCATTCCGTTCCCGGCCTGACGGCCAGCCTGCAACTGACCCAACGTCCCCGCAATCTCGCGCCACCCCGGTCGCGAGAGTCCCCTGCTGCGTATCCTCTCGCCTTCCCGCGCATCGCAACTCCCGCATAGGGCCTTAGGGGCCCTGTGCGGCCACTGAAGACCGCCCGCCGGCCTCCCATCTACCCCAAGACCCCAGGCCATCTCCCCTGTAGCTCCCTCACCCACCCCCTTCCGCTGCCCTCACGCCGTCCATCGGTGTCCTTCGGTGGATTCGGGCTTAGGGTGACACGGATAGCACTACTACCAGCCATCAACTTCGCTTAGGCCCCGCGTTACCGACGCTTGTAGGGGTGTTTGGCGCGTGCTATGATTGCTGGGCTTTCCAGGTACGAAAGATCAGCCTTTGGCAGGCTTGTGTCGAGGTAGCGAAGAGCCACGAATGACCACTGAAAAAGCGAAGGCGCTGGAGCTGGCCATCAGCCAGATCGACCGCCAGTTCGGACAGGGCGCTGTCATGAGGCTGGGCGAGGCTCAGACCCTCACGAAGGCGCAAGCAATATCGACCGGATCGCTGACCCTCGACCTAGCCTTGGGTATCGGCGGAATACCCCGTGGACGGGTCACGGAGATATTCGGGCCAGAGGCCACCGGGAAGACCACCGTGGCCTTTCACATAATGGCGGAGGCGCAGAAAGGCGGCGGGACCGCGGCCTACATCGATGCAGAGCACGCCCTCGACCCCGAATACACCGCCAAGTGTGGGGTCGATACGGAGACGCTGCTGGTCTCCCAGCCCGACTCAGCCGAGCAAGCTCTTGAGATATGCGAGTACCTTGTCCGCAGCGGCGCCCTCGATGTCGTCACCATCGACAGCGTGGCCGCGCTGGTGCCCAGGGCCGAGCTCGAGGGCGACATGGGCGACAGTCACGTCGGCCTTCAAGCGCGGCTCATGTCGCAGGCGTTGCGCAAGCTGACGGCGGCGATCAGCCGCTCCAACACAGCCGTAGTCTTCATCAACCAGATAAGAGAGAAGGTGGGCGTACTTTGGGGGAGCCCCGAGGTCACGCCCGGCGGGAGAGCGCTGAAGTTCTACAGCTCGGTGCGGATCGACCTGCGAAGGATCGAGTCCATCAAGCAGGGAACCGAGGTCATCGGGTCCAGGGTGAGGGCCCGCGTGCTGAAAAACAAGGTCGCGCCGCCGTTCCGCGTCGGCGAGTTCGACATAATGTTCAGCGAGGGAATAAGCAAACAGGGCGACTTGATAGAGCTGGGAGAGTCGATGGGCGTCATCAAGAAGAGCGGCTCTTTCTACTCTTTCGAGGAGACCCGCCTTGGCCAGGGACGCGAGAACTCAAAGGCCTTCCTCAGAGAGCACGAAGACCTGGCCGCGCAAATCGAGAGCATCATCAGAGCCAAAGACGGTCCCGCCAGAGAACCCGCCGCGGTGGCGGACTCGTAGCCGGAGCCACCACCCCACGATATGCGCCCCTAAGATCTTCCTCCATAGACCCCTTCCTCCACCTGTGGCTTCCTGGTTGGCTTTGCCACCACCGCCATGAACGATAACGACCCCTTTCAACGAGCCTACGGCGCCGCTCTGCGCCTTGTCTCGTACAGGCCCAAGAGCGTTTCCGAGGTCCGCCTCAGGCTGCGCCGTCGCTTTCCTGAGACTCTGGTGGAGCGGGTCGTCCAGCGGCTCGTCGAGCAAGACCTTCTCGACGACACCAGGTTCGCCCAGCAATGGAGCAGCGCCCGCAACGCTCACCGGCCTCGGAGCAGGCAACGCGTAAAGCAGGAGCTGCTCTCGAAGGGCGTGGACAGGGTGATCGCAGAGGACGCGGTCCTTGAAATAGACGACGAGTCGAGCGCTTATCGCGCAGCCCTCAAACAGGCACGCAAGGCCATCGGTCTGGACCGCCGGACCTTCCAGCGCAGGATGATTGGGTTCCTGCAGCGCCGGGGCTTCACGCCGTCGGTGATCAGGCGAACGGTGGACCAGCTATGGGACCAACGCGCGGAAGCGGAAGACGGCCAGGCTAATCATTCGTCAGAATCTAGAAGTTAGATGATACGCACCGGTGGTTGCCGGCAGGAGGTAGGCTGATGTTAGGCGGGGAGACGGTGTTGCTGAGCCCGGTACTTCTAAGCTCGGGAGTACAGGCGGGTCTGCTGCCGGGAGGCGCTATTGCCAACTTGGCCATAGTGTTGGTCTGTCTCATGATCGTGGCCTTCTTTAGCAGCTCGGAGGCGAGCCTGATCTCCGTTAACAAGTTTCGAATCAGGCACCTGGCAGACCAGGGGAACCAGGCCGCGAGCGCGGTCTTGAGGGTCGTCGAGCACCATGAGAAGTTCTTCGCGACCATACTGCTGACCGAGAACGCCTTCATCATCCTCGCTTCGTCCGTCGGTACCGCGCTAGCGATACACCTGATGGGTAGCAGCCCGTACACCGTCGTGGTTTCAACGGTTGTCATGACGCTGCTGGTCGTGGTGCTCGGCGAGATAACGCCCAAGAGCCTGGCGGCCAGGGCCTCGGACCGCTGGTCCATGGTCGTCGGACGCCCCGTCGAGAAGATCATGAAGCTTGAGACTCCCGTGATCTTCCTCTTCACTCTAATGCCACAGCTGGTCCTGAAGCTGATGGGAGGAGCTGAAGGCCTGGTGACCCCTTCCGTTACCGAGGGTGAGCTGAGAATGATGATCGAGACAGCCCGGACTGAGGGCATGGTGGAGCACGAGGAAGCGCAGATGCTGCAAGGCGTCTTCCGCTTCGGAGACCGGCAGGTGAGGGACATGATGACTCCCCGCACCGAGATCGTATACGTGGAACGCGGCGCAACGCTGAGTGCCTTCCTGGACATCCACGCCGAGCACTTCCACACCAGATACCCGGTGTTCAAAGAGACAGAGGATAACGTCGTAGGCATCATCTCCGCGAAGGACGTGCTGAAGGCTCTAGCGTCCCGGACGATTGAGTTCGACGATTCCGTCACCGACCTTCTGAGGGACCCCTATTTCATACCCGAGACCAAGCGGATCGCCGAGCTGTTCGACGAGCTCCGCCGGTCGGGGAACCAGATGGGCGTCGCCGTCGACGAATACGGCGGGGTCGCCGGTCTCGTGACCCTCAAGAGGCTGCTGGAAGAGGTGGCGGGAAGGGTCGGGGAAGAGGGCGAGAGCCCGGAGGAGGAGTTCGAGGCCCTGGGGGACAACACATTCCAGGTCGATGGCGGGATGAGCGTCGATGAGGCCAAAACCGAGCTGGCAATCGATCTTCCGGGAGGCGACTACGAGACCGTCGCAGGCTTTGTGCTAGACGTACTAGGCCACATCCCATCCGTCGGCGACCAGTTCGAGCAAGGACACCTGAAGGTCGAGGTTACCGAGATGATCGACCTGAAGATAGAGACCGTTAAGGTGACCAAGCACCCCGCGGCGCCGCGCTCGAAGTAGCGCCCGTCGACCCCGTAGGGGCGGCGCCCATGTGCCCGCCCCGCCCTCTCTGGGAACCCCTCGCCTGTCAGGCCCGCTGCGGCGAGAACGCTAATGGACAGCCAAAACACCGTTTCGACCATAGAGCAAGAGGTATCCCGCTTCTGTGCTGAGCGAGACCTCGGGACCGGAAAGCGCGTGGTCGTGGCGGTATCCGGAGGCCCGGACTCGGTGGCGCTGCTGCTGGCCCTTAGCCGCCTCCGCGGCGAGCTTGGCCTCGAGCTGCACGGCGCGCACCTTGACCACGGGACCAGGGGCGAATCCTCCGCGTCCGATGCGATCTTCGTCGCGGAGCTATTCGCAGACCTCGGTCTGGGCCTCACCGCCGAGCGGGCCGATGTTCCCGCTTTCCGCAAGAGTAGGCGCCTATCCCTGGAGGACGCCGCCCGCCGCGTGCGCTACGCGTTCTTGTCGCGGGTCGCGAAGGAGCAAGGCGCTCACGCCGTAGCTCTGGGCCACACGCGTGACGACCAAGCCGAGACCGTGTTGCTGAACATCCTTCGCGGGACCGGTCTAACCGGCCTGCGGGGAATGCGGCCCATCACGACCATGAGTGCCGAGGAAGGCGAGGTCGTTCTGGCTCGCCCTCTATTGCCGGTTTCGCGCGCACAGACGGCAGCCTACTGCCATGCACTGGGGATCGAGCCACGGCTGGACGAGTCCAACGAGTCTTTGGACATGACCCGGAACCGCCTCAGAATACAACTCGTGCCAGCGCTCGAACTGTACAATCCCGCAGTCAAACAGGCGCTCGTGAGGCTATCGAGGAGCGCCGCCGACGCTCTGGCGTTGCTGGACGATAGCGTCGAAGCCGTTTGGCACGACGCGGTATCTGGCGGCCCCGGATGGCTGAGCATCGACAAGGGCCGCTTTATCGCGATGGCGCCCGCAGTCCGGACCCACTTGCTGAGACGAGCTCTGCTTGAGGTAAAGGGCGACCTGGACCGCATCGACCAGTCCCACATCGATACGATGGCCAAAAGGGTGCTGGCGGGTCCCGCTGGAAGATCGCTCGATCTCCCGGGCGGCATCCGGTTTAGTACGGGCTATGGCGGGGCAACGATCGCGCAAGGCGCTCAGGACCTCTGCCCGCTGCCACCTTTGGATGGCGAGCAAGTGCTAAAGACACCGGGCGAGACGATCATCTCCGGGTGGCGCATTACGAGTGAGAGAATCGACGAAGACCGTGGAGCACGAGCAGAATCCGAATTCACGTCGGACATCGGTACAGCGAATGTGTTCACAGCCCTCCTTAGCACCGATGCGGTAGGGGACCGACTCTCCGTGCGGCCGAGGTCACCCGGCGACCGCTTTCAGCCACTGGGGATGTCGGGCCGGAAGAAGCTCCAGGACTTCATGGTGGACTCGAAGGTGCCGCGGGCCTGGCGAGACAGGGTCCCGCTGGTCGTCACCCCCACGGGCATCGCCTGGGTGGTCGGCTGGCGCATTGCGGAATGGGCGAAGGTTCCACGGGACGGCGGCCCGACGTTGTGTATCAAGTTCCACCGAAGCGGCGCCGGCCATTCAATCTGGCTCAGCTGAGTTGTTACCGCTGCGCGGAGCGTGAACATCGGGACGGTCGGCGGCCGCTGTTCGTTGCGCTCGCTTTCCCTACGGTGCTACAATCTGGCGGGGCTCCCGCATGCTCCAGTCCGTATGTCCTGCGTTCCTCAGCTAGTCGCCCCGTCGTACGGTGCACTCCCGGGGGGCGACGGCGCCCGGCCCAAGAAGGCGCGCTCTGCCACAGCCGCTCAGGCTAGCCGAGACGGCCGGAACGGAAATCGCTAATCCGCGCATCAGGCGGCGAGTCGTCGATCGATGATTAACTGGTTCCGGCGACAACACAATGGACCACCAGCTTAAGATCGGCCTGGTCTCCGCTTTCGACTTCGCAGTCCCGAGTGGGGTTAACAACCACATTCAGGAGCTCGCCGACCAGTTCGAAGGCGAGGGACATCCCGTCAAGATCATAGCCCCGTGCTCCGATCCGGACCAGGTCGCCCATGGAAATTTCATCCCGATGGGCAGGCCCGTATCTCTACCCAGCAATGGCTCTATCGCCCGTATCTCGTTGTCCGTGTGGCTGCGGCCGCAAATCAAAGCCGTCATGGACAAAGAGAACTTCGATATCGTCCACCTCCACAATCCCTTCTCAGGCATGGTCCCTGCATACGCCGCGACGGAGTCGAATGCCGTTAACGTCGCCACGTTCCACATGTTTGGCGCGCAATCGATCCTACGCATGGGCGGCACCAAGCTGGCCATGCCCTATTTCCGCAGGCTGCACGGCCTAATCGCGGTGTCCGAACCGGCCCGCGACTTCGTTTCTCGGTACTTCCCTGGCGAGTACGAGGTCATACCCAACGGCATTCAGGTGGACGACTACGACGACCACGTAGAGCCGTTCGCTCATCTCCGCGATGGAATGATCAACCTGCTGTGGGTAGGGCGCCTCGAGAAGAGGAAGGGGCTTAAATACCTGCTGGCGGCCTACGCCAAGCTCAAATGGGAGTGGCCTAACCTGCGACTCCTCGTCGTCGGGCCCGGCAAGCCTGATGATGAGTCGTACCGGATCATGAGCGAGCGCAATCTTCAGGACGTGGTCTTCGTCGGCGCCGTTTCGGACGAAGAGAAGGTCCGCTACTACAAGACGGCGGACCTGTTCTGCTCTCCCGCCACGGGCCAAGAGAGCTTCGGGATCGTGCTAGTGGAAGCGATGGCCGCGGGCACGCCGGTGGTCGCCACCTCGATCCCCGGTTACGCCAGCGTGATCACGCACGGCAAGGACGGCCTGCTCGTACCACCGAAGGACAGCGAGGCGCTGGCCGAGGCCATCGGAACGCTGCTTAAGGACGAGGGCCTGCGCAGCTCCTTGGCTCAGAATGGACTTCACAGAGTCGAGGACTTCCGGTGGGAGCGCGTAGCGCGACGGGTCATGGACTTCTACGAGACCTGTATGGAACGGGTTGCAGTCTCCGCAACGTAGACTGCGAATCGTCGCACAGCTCAAGGAACGCAAGCATATGTGTGTAAGGTTTATCCGTGGCCGGTCACCGTTACCGGACACGGAGGCGCGCTGAACTATCACAGCACTTCCTTCGAAGCGGAGCGGCCGCGGCCCGGCTTGTCGCCGGGTCATCTATCTCTTCCCGCGATCTCGTTGTCGAGGTGGGCCCGGGTAGGGGAGCGCTGACTCGCGAGCTCGCCAGCCGCTGCCGCAACGTCATCGCCGTCGAGATCGACGAATTCCTGCTGCGCGCGCTCCGCACGGACTTTGCCGACTCCCCCAACGTCGTGCTGTTCGGCGGCGATTTCCTCCACTTCCGGCTCCCGAGGACTGACTACAAGGTCTTCGCCAACGTCCCTTACAACAGAACGGCGGCGATCGTGCGACGCCTCGTCGAGGCCAGCACACCACCCTTCGACGCCTACCTTGTAGTCCAGGCCGAGGCGGCAGGCCGGTTCGCGGGGGCACCATACGCGGCTGAGAGTCTCGCATCTCTGCTGATCAAACCCTGGTGGCAGGTCGAGGTCGTCGAGCATCTGCGGCGAACGGACTTCGAGCCGCCTCCTTCGGTGGACTCAGCCCTACTTTGGTTGGCCCGCCGTCAACGGCCGCTGGTCGTCGAGGGGGAGAGTAGCCTCTACCGAGGTTTCGTGAAGGCATCCTTTGGTCGAAAGGGAAACTCGTTGAAGCGATGCCTGGGGCAGATATTCACCTCCCGCCAGATCGCCCGCCTCGCGGACCGGCTCACATTCGACCCGAACGCCCCTCCTTCCGCGCTGACGTTCGACCAGTGGTTGGGGTTATTCCGGTTTCTGGTTATCTCCGGAACCTCGGGGCGACGTCGACGGTCGCCCTAAGAACAAAGCGGGCCACTCGCAAGCGCTCGGCGTAGGTCTCTATAATGCGAAGTGCCAAAACCAAAGCACGACTACAAGGGACCCCACCACTTCGATGAACCGCGCTTCCGCTCGAAAGCTGCTCTCCGCCTACTTCGAAAGACCCGCCACCAGTGTCCTGAGCAGTGTGGGCATGTCGCCCAACGCGTTGACCATCCTGACTCTGCCTGTAGCCGGCGTGAGCGCCTACCTGGTCAGCATAGGAAGCCTCGCGGCGGGCGGGGTCGCGCTACTGGTCGCAGGACTGCTCGACATGCTCGACGGCGCTCTGGCGCGCGCGACTGATCGGGAAACGCCGTTCGGCGCACTGTTGGACTCCACAGTCGACCGCGTTTCGGAAGCGCTGGTGCTCGTGGGCGTCTTGCTCTTCTACCTGGACCGTCCCAGCGAAGGCGAACGAATCGCGGGAGCCCTCCTGGTCTTCACCGCTGTGGTCGGCTCCTCAATGGTGAGCTATGTGCGCGCCAGGGCCGAGGGGCTGGACCTGGAGTGCAAGGTGGGCGTGATGACCAGGCCCGAGCGTATCGCAGTTATGGCAGTAGGGCTGGTAGCAGGCCAGTGGTGGACGCCCGCGGTGATCATCGCGTTGGGAGTCGTATCCGTGCTCACCGCGACTACCACAATACAAAGGGTGTTGCACGTTCGGAATCTGCTGACACAGCGGCAAACCGCCTTGGGCGCTCGTCGAGATTCCGCTTAACCCCGAATCCACCGAAGGACGTCCTTGGGGACAGCCCTTGAAGAAGCCAGCGGGTGCTCCTCTGAATCTGGGATAATGGTTTTGGAACAGAAACCCGCCCGGAAACAAGGAGCACCCAATAGATGCTGCCACAGAACAAACCCGACCGTATCCGCATCCTCTTTGACGACCATCGCCTGGTGGCCAATGCCGGCCTGCTCCTGCCGGCCACCCTAGCCCGGCACCTGGGCCTGCGGGAACTCGTCGACCATCACCTTGACCTCGGCGGAGCGCCGGGACGGGCGAACACTGGGGACAAGATGCTGACGCTGGTCGCTTCCGCGCTGGCAGGCGGCGACTGCATCGACGACGCCGATGCGCTGCGCGCTGGTGGGACGGTTGGTGTTCTAGGCTGCGTGGTCAAGGCGCCATCCACCCTGGGGACCTTCCTGCGCAGCTTCCGGTGGGGGCATGTCCGTCAACTCGACCGCGTGAGCCGCCAGTTGTTGGCCCGGGCCTGGGCCGCTGGGGCCGGACCCGGCGACTCGCCCCTGACCATCGACCTGGACTCGACCATCTGCGAGACCTATGGACTGGCCAAGGAGGGAGCGCGCCACCACGGCTATACCGGCGCCCGCGGCTATCACCCGCTGCTGGCCATTGCCGCCGGCACCGGCGAGGTGCTGATGTCCCGGCTGCGCGAGGGCCGGGCCAACACCGCCCGTGGCGCCGCCCACTTCCTGCGTGAGACGGTGGGGCGGGTGCGCTACGGCGGGGCCAGGGGACAACTCACGGTGCGGGCCGACAGCGGCTTCTACGCCCACACTGTCGTTGCCGCCTGCCGGGAAATGGATGTCCGCTTCTCTATCACCATCCGCCAGCGCGCCAGGCTGCGGGATCTGATCGAGGCGATACCAGAGGAGGACTGGACTCCCATTCCCTACTGGATGGACGGCGCCGCCGATGTCGCCGAGACGACTTACACCCCGTTCCAGACCAAGCCGGACGCCGCGCCGGTGCGGCTCATTGTCCGGCGGGTGAAGCCGACGCCCGGTTCCCAGCTCGCCCTCTTCGCCAGATACAGCTATCACGCCTTCATCACCGACCGCGATGGGGAGACGCTGGAACTGGAGGCCGATCATCGCCGCCACGCCGAGGTCGAGAACGCCATACGCGACCTCAAGTACGGCGTCGGGCTGAACCACATGCCGTCGGCGCGCTTCGCCGCCAACGGCGCCTGGCTGGCGGTCCAGGTGATGGCGCATAACCTGGCCCGCTGGACGGCGCGGATTGGTCTGGGCGAGCGGACCGTGATCACCAAGACCCTCAGGCGGCGGGTCTTCGCTCTGGTGGGACGGATCACCCGCTCGGCGCGCCGCCTCACTTTGCATCTCCCCCGGCGCTGGCCTTGGGAAACCCAGTTCACTCGCGCCTTGGCCCGGCTGCAAGCCATTCCGTTCCCGGCCTGACGGCCAGCCTGCAACTGACCCAACGTCCCCGCAATCTCGCGCCACCCCGGTCGCGAGAGTCCCCTGCTGCGTATCCTCTCGCCTTCCCGCGCATCGCAACTCCCGCATAGGGCCTTAGGGGCCCTGTGCGGCCACTGAAGACCGCCCGCCGGCCTCCCATCTACCCCAAGACCCCAGGCCATCTCCCCTGTAGCTCCCTCACCCACCCCCTTCCGCTGCCCTCACGCCGTCCATCGGTGTCCTTCGGTGGATTCGGGTTAACACGAACGCATCAGCAAGCCCTGACACTTTGGCCGAGACGCTCTCTGCGGTACAATTAGAGTAAGGTCTCCAGAACAAGCAGTGCCCGTGAACGAACAGGCCTGCTCATGCCAGGGCCATGGAATCTCCGAAGGTTATCCCATTCGTAGTAGAGGTACGGGAGAGCGTGTTGAGCAAAACAGGGTTGCGCCCGATAGAGCCAAAGCTAGCTATGTACGTAGTCCTGGCAGTCCTTTTGGCTGTCACGGCAACGGTAGGGGTCAACGCGCCGGTTGACGCGGATACGGGCAATATCGAGGTGAAGCTCGCCGAGATCACGAGCGAATTTCCCGACGGCTTCCGTATCAAGGCCAAGGCTAGCGGTGACAACGAGATCAAGGAAATCACCCTTCGGATGAAGTTCGGCCAGCAGACCAAGAACCAGATCGGCTACCTCTGTAACGCAACAGGGCTCGGCCTGGTTGACTGGCGCTGCGATGACCTGAAGACAGGCAAGGTGGTCGACGGCGAGATTTTCTGGCGAACCAACGACGCGCAGCGGTATGTGCCCCCCGGCACCATTATCACCTACCGGATCGAGTTTGTGGACTCACAAGGCAACAGGGTCGAGACGGATCCAAAGGACTTCATATACTGGGACGCCCGGCCGGAGTTCTTGAACGAAGACGGCACCTCGAAGTGGAAGGAGGTGTCGGGCGGGCCGATCACGGTCGCCTATCACGGGCCTGTCAAGACCCGAGCCGAGAAGATCCTGAACGCCATTCTTCAGACCCTGGACACTATGGGACCAGTGCTGGGCGCCGGCACCGAGGACCCCATCAGGGTGAACATGTACAACAACGACAAGGAGATGCTGGGAGCGCTTCCTCCCAATGCCGCATCCATTCGGCGGGAGCTGATCACCGAGGGTCAGGCGTTCGACAACTTCGGGACGCTGCTTGTGCTCGGGGAAGGCACCCTCGCGGAGGGCAGCGCCTCGCACGAGGTAACTCACATCCTGGTTCACCGGGCCGGCGACAGCAGCTTCCGAATGATCCCGTCATGGCTGCAAGAGGGCCTGTCGGAATACGGCAACGTGCAACCGGGCCTCTCATACGAGATCGCCCTCGACTTCGCCATAGCTACGAACCGCATACTACCGATAACCCAGATGGACACCCTTCCCGGGACCACCGAGGACGTGATCATCTTCTACGGCCAAGCGCGCAGCATGATCCGGATGATGGTGAACGAGTTCGGGCCGGAGAAGATGGCGGCGTTCATGGCGGCCCACAAGGGGGGCAAGAAGGTAGACGAGGCGATGGTGCAGGTGTACGGGCTCGACCGAGTCGGCATGGACAAGGTATGGCGGGAGAAGGTGGGGGCCCAGGCGGCGTCGGTACAAGAGACCGAGCAGCTTAAGCCCACTCCGGTTGCACTGCCCCAGATCGGCCTATTCAGCCTCACTCCCCAGGCTGGTTCCGAGAGCATCGGCGGGGCGACCGAAGAGCCCACCGCGACACCCACGCCTGAGCCGGCCCCCACTCCCGTTCAGGCCGCGGTCGTCCCTCCAAGTCAAGAGGAGCCCGCCCCGGCAGAGGGGTCTAGCGCGTCCGGCGCGTCAGGCACCTGCGGCGCCCCTCTACCCGGAGCGTCCGCCTCGGTGGACATCTCCAGCTTGGCCCTCTTGATAGGGGTAGCTGCGGTGGGTCTCCGCAGGCGACGTCACTCCCGGCCCTGACGCTCCGGGGAGTCCACTCCTGTCATTCGAGTGAGCCGTTAACCCCCTCATTCCCCGGAGTCTGCGTTCCTGTCATTCCGGGAGTCCCCATTCCTTTCATTCCGAGGAGTCCTCGACGAGGAATCTGGGGCGGGGGCTGCCGCGTCCACCTCTACCGTTCACACCCGTGAAACGGCGACCCTAGGTCCCCCGCAAGCACTCGGGACGACAGCACGAGTGGACGGCGCTCCAAACATTCCCGTCATTCGGGGAGCCCCCATTCCTGTCATTTCGAGGAGTCCTCGACGAAGAATCTGGGGCGGGGGTTGCCGCGTCCACCTGTACCGCTCACACCCGTGAAACGGCGACCCTAAGTCCCGCGCAAGCACTCGGGACGACAGCACGAGTAGGTCGCTATCCCGTGCCGATACTCTGGGAGTCACCGTCGAGGCAGAATGAGGCCACTAACGCGTCCTGGGGTTGAGCACGTCGTTCAGCGCGTCTCCCAGAAGGTTCCACGCCAGCAGAAGTATGAACGCCGCTGCGCTGGGAGCCAGAAGCATCCATGGCACTGCCTTCATGGCGCTGATACTCCCGGCAGTGAACAGCATGATTCCCAGGCTGGGTTTCGGCGGCTGAATGCCCAGTCCGAACCAGCTCAAGATAATCTCCGTTCCGATCATCGTGCCCATTCCCATCGACACAGTGACCACGATGGGACCGATGGCGTTTGGGAGCAGGTGCAGGAACAAGACCCGGGGAGTAGAGGCGCCGATCGCCCGCGCCGCCTCCACGAACTGGGTCTGCTTCAAGTACAGGATCTGACCCCTCACCAGGCGGGCCATACCGATCCATCCGAAGCTGACGAGAGCCGCTGAGACGACTATGTAGTCGGGGAGCCCAGATTTGACGAGCCCGTCGATCTCGTTCCCGTCAAGCGACGCCAGCCGGTCGACCAACCAGGGGCGCAGAGCCAGAGCGACGGCAAGGACCACCACTGAAGACACGGCCCATCGACCGCCGAGTCGGCGAGTGACCACCAGGACCGCCGCTGCCAGGCCGGCGATGATCAGGGCGTAGTCCACCAGGCTCGATCGCGCTACAAAACTAAGGCTATCGTTCTCGATCCACCTCACCCATTCGATGATGCGCGGACGCAAGGTGGCCGCGATGATGATGACCAGGAAGATCGTTGGAAAAGAGGCGAACACCTCCCCGGTGCGCATTATCACGCTGTCGGTCCTCCCACCGAAGTAGCCGGATAACAGCCCGAGGGACACGCCTATCACCAGTCCTCCCGACAACATGCCCACGATGGTCAGGATTACCGTGTTCTGAATTCCCCACAAGACCCTTGTGAACTGGTCGCGCCCGGCGAAGTCCGTGCCAGCTAAATGAGAGTTGGACCAGAAGTGGACTATCCCCTGTTCGGTATTGAAGCTTGGGCCCTTCCTGATAGCCGTATAGTCCTGGCGGGTGTAGTCGTATGGGGACACCCATGCGGCGAAGATCCCGGCCAGATAGACGATGGCAAGGGTCGTCATGCAGGCAATGGCGATCTTCTTGCGAAACAGCCGCCCCATGGCCCGAGCCAGATGCCCGCGGCGGCGCTCGCTGCGCCTCTCCGACAGGACAAGATCAGCTACGGCCATGCTTCCGTCCCTTCTACTGGTAGCGAATCCGCGGGTCTATGAATGCGTAGGTAATATCTGCCAGGAGATTGGCCACCACGAAGAAGAGCGCTGCTATCAGAGTACTGGCCATAATAACGGGGTAGTCCCTGCTGGTAATAGATTCCAGCAAAAAGCGGCCGGAACCGGGGATTCCCATCATGAGCTCGATAACGAACGCCCCACCGATCAGCCCGGCGAGTGAGAACGCCAGGATCGTCACGATGGGGATCATGGAGTTTCTCAGCACATGCCGGGTGTCGATTCTAACCGTGCCGAGGCCCTTGGCGTGGGCCGTCCGGATGAAGTCCTGGCTCATGACGTCCAGGGTGTTGGAGCGCATCAGGCGCATTAGTCCCGCGATACCCGGCACACCCATTACGATGGCCGGCACAACGATTCTAAGGTCCCAGAGGCCACCCCATCCGGAGCAGGGAATCCAGTGGAGCTTCAGGCATAACGCCCACAACATCGCCGGGCCGCTGATAAACACAGGTATCGACATTAGCACGAGGGCGATGAACACCGCCGTAGGGTCTTGCCACCTCCCCTGTTTGTGCGCTATGTAGAACCCGAGGGGAAGGCCGGCGGCGAGGCTGATGGCCAGCGCGGCCAGCGACAGCTGGGCGGATACCCACATCTTCGGTACGATGATGTCGCGTACGGGCTGGCCACGGTACCGAAAACTCTCGCCGAAATCGCCTCGGACGAAACCCCACATATAGTCGACGTATTGGACGTAGAAGCGGCGGTTTAGCCCAAACTCCTCGCGAATCAGGTAGGCGCGCTCCTCGGTATAGCGGTTTCCGAGCATCGCCCTCACAGGGTCGCCCGGGCCGACCTGGACGAGGGTGAACGTTATCAGCGAAACGGCCAGCACCAGGACGGGCAAAAACGCGAGACGGTTAATGACGTAGACCCACATCTCTACAGCCCTCCGTTCGCGCCGGTGTTCTCGGTCCCTGGCGGCCTATGCGAGGCGCACGGCAGCGCCGCTCCTCGCGGAGACATCAGTTGCCCCGACACCTGTCGGGGCAACTTCCAACTCTATGACCGAGACGGGGTGAACAGGTCGGTCCCGCCTACCCCTCGATTCGGATCTCCTTCAGCTTGGGCACGATCATAGGGATCAGCCGGTAGCCTATCACGTTGGGCTTTACCAGCACGTGACGCTCTCCCTGGAACCAGAGCGGGACCCATGCGGCGTCCGCTACGATCAAGCGCTCGGCCTGGTTGTAGAGGTCTACCCTCTGGACCACGTCCTGCTCGACGCGAGCCCTCTCGAGTATCCCGTCCACCTCGGGGTTAGAATAGGCGCCGTGGTTCAGGCTGCTCTCTGTGTGGAAGAGGATATCCAGGAAGTCCTGGGGGTCGGGGTAGTCTGCCTGCCATCCCAGGCCCGCGTAGGCCTGGTACTTCTGCTTCTCCAGGTCCTCCAGGTAAGTGGCCCACTCCACCTGCTGGATCTCGACCTCCACTCCTAGCTCCTGCCTCCACATCTCGATGATGACCTCGAGGTCCAGCCCTATGGTTCCACCAGTACCCGGCACCGTTATGGTGATGGGGTCTATGCTCTTCAGGTCGGAGAACTTCGACTCGCTCAGTAGCCGCCTGGCCAGCTCCGCGTCGTACCGGAGGCCTTGGATATTAGGGCTGTAGCCGGGGAAGCCGGGCGGCAGTATGTTGTACGCGGGCAATACCAGGTCCGAAAGCACCTCGGACGCGATTAGCTCCTTGTCGATGGCGTGGTTAAGCGCCTGCCGGAACTTCGAGTCGCTCAAGGGGTTGGGTTCGCCCTTGAACAGGGCACTAGTGTTGAATCCGACGTAGGAGACGGTGAACTCGGGCGGAGCGATGATCAGCTCCTTGTTAAGCGGCTCACTCGGGTCCAAGATCCGTTCCAGATCGAACAGCCCAACGCCGGTGATATCGATCTCGTCGTTCTCGTACATCGCCATGGCCTGACCGCCGGCGAGGTTCATGAAGATCGACTCGACCTGTGCGCGCTCCCGATAGAAATCGTCGTTGCGCTTCAGGACGATGCGCTCCCCGATGCGATACTCGTCCAGCTTGAAGGGGCCTGTGCCCACAGGGTCGCCAACCCACCAGTTGCGTCCCCCGGCCTCCACCGTCTGCCTGTCCAGAACGTACGCCGTTGGATACGTGAGCTTCGCGAGGAAGTAGGCTTTGGGCGCATCGATCGTAATCTGCAGCGTTTGATCGTCGATCACCTTGATTCCGGATATCTCGGACGCCTTCCCGTCGAAGTACGCCTCTGTGCCGACGATGTCGTTGAGGTATGTATCGGCTACCGGCGAAGCGGTCTTTGGGGCCGCTGCTCTCTCGATGGACCACTTGAAGTCCTGGGCCGTGACCGGTTTGCCATTGTGGAACCTGACGTTGTCACGGAGCTTGAACGTATAGACAACGCCGTTGTCTATCGTCCAGCTCTCGGCGATGTCGGGCACCAGCTGCAGGTCGGTATTGAGGGTTACCAGGCCGCTGAATATCTCAACTACGATCCCTGCCGAAGTCGTGTCGGTCGTCAGGTGCGGATCGAGTGTCGGGGGGTCGGCCCACAGCCTGCGGAAGATACCGCCGACGGGCGGCTCGGTGATACGTCCAGACTCTGATTCCGTCCCCTGGCCGGCCGCGCCGCTAAACGTCTCGAAGCCCTCGAGCCCAGCCGCGCCGCCCGCAGGGGCCTCAGCGCCCGCCTGGCCTTCCGGCGCGGCCGCCGGCGCCGTCTCCGCCGGCTCTCCATCACCGCATGCCACAGCGGCCAACGACATTAACACTATCAAGAATAATATGGCTCTCTTCATTTCACCTTCCCTGTCTGTAGCCCCTCGCGCAGCCGACTTCGGCTTCGCCGATCGGTCCCATGCTATCTCTTTGGACCCGTACTCTCGCCATCGGAGTCGCCCAACGTAGAAGTCAGATATGCGCGCATGAACTCGTCTAATTGCCCATCCAGGACCGCTTCCGCGTTGGACGTTTGAAAGTTGGTCCTGTGGTCCTTCACCATCTTATACGGTTGCAACACGTAGCTACGGATCTGGTTCCCCCACTCCGGCGAAACGTGCTCGCCCTTTAACTTCGCGACCTCCTCGGCTCGCAGTTGCCTCTCACGCTCAGCCAGCCTCGCCAGCAGGATACGCATGGCGATTGCCTTGTTCTGGTGTTGGGACCGCTCGTTCTGACAGCTGACCTTGATGCCTGTTGGCATGTGGGTCAGCCGCACCGCGGTGGAGTTCTTCTGGACGCTCTGCCCTCCGGCGCCGCCGGCTCGAAACACTTCGACTTTTACGTCCCCCGGGTCGACCTCCACATCCACCCCCTCTTCAGCCTCCGGCAACGCCTCCACGAGCGAGAAGGATGTATGCCTGGCGTGGTCCGCGTCGAACGGCGACATCCTAACCAGCCTGTGCACCCCGCGCTCGGACCTCATGTATCCGTAGGCGTAGTCGCCCGAGACCTGTAGGACCGTGCTCTTGATGCCGCCTTCTTCCCCCGGCGACATGTCGAGGACGTCCGCGCCGAAGCCCCGACTTTCCGCCCATCGGGCGTACATCCTCAAGAGCATGCTTACCCAGTCCTGGGACTCGACGCCGCCCGCTCCGGCGTGAATCGCGACGATGGCATTCCTCGCATCGTGCTCATCGGAGAAGGCCAGCTTGAACTCGAGGCCGTCCAGCCTTTCAGTGATCTCGGCGACGTCCGCCCCCAACGTATCGAATAGCGAATTGTCCTTCTCCTCCAGGGCCAGGTCTATCAGCTCTTCGGAGGTGCGCGCCCGCTCCTCGAGACCGAGCCACTCCTCCACCTCTTCCATCAAGCTCGTCAGTTTTCTCATCTCCCGTTTGGCCCGGTTTGGATCGTCCCAGAACGACGGAACGACTGTCCTACGCTCCAGCGTCCCTATCTTCTTCTGTTTGCTCTCCAGGTCAAAGACGCACCATTATGTCGGAGATCCGCGCCCTGAGCCCGGAGACAGTGCCCTTTAGGTCATACATGGCATACGACCGTCAATCTTTCCTTGATGCCACGCAATTTCAAACGTGGCCGACTACAAAAAGTTAGGGAATCCCTGTCCCGACGCTGACCTCCGATACGCTCTGGGCCTCGCACCGGAAGTCACACAACCGGACCGCTCCCCAGTAGCTTCAACATTATAGCAGGGAGCAGCTACCGCGGGCAGACCCGACGACCGCGCAGCACGACGCACGTGGAGCACGTTCGGGAGGTTCTCGACAAGTCCTTCCCGGTGTCATCCTGAGGAGGCCGCCGATAAATCAACTGGGGCGGTGTCCCCGGCATGCCGGGGAGGCGCCTCCGCCGCCATAACATCGCCACATCACTCGTAGAACCACTCCGCGGAGAGCACCCGCACCTTGTTTCCATTATTGTATGGCGCAAGCCCCAGTTCTTCCATGAGTTGGTCGTAGTCAACGCCAAACGTGTCGGTGATTATCGACTTATCGCCGAAGACGCTCATACCGTAGGTAATAACGACCTTATCCCCTACGACCGTAGCACTCGGATATGAGAATCTTAGAGGCCCGGGCGCTCGGGGGTAACGACCGCGGTCGGCGGGCTGTTTGTGACGGCCAAGGAGCCTCGGCGCAGGGCCCTCGGGCTCGACGTAACTCACGTCGTCCAGCGACTCCAGGTTCCTGTGGTTCTCCCAGGTCTTGCCCTCGTCCCTGCTGATGGCGCAGCTCAGACGGTGTCGGTAGAGGCCGGCCATCGTCTCCCAGCTTGATATCTGGTTGAACGCCACCATGAGGTCGCCGGTCCCGGGCAGCTTGATGAGGCTGCAAGGTGAGGGAGGGCAGGCCAGCCCCGACGCCACCGGCTCCGACCACGTCTCGGCGCGATCCTCGGAATAGCACTGGTAGAAGGTGCCCAGGTTCGTCCTACCGATCATCAATAGCTTGCCGTCGTCCAGCTCCACGACCGCGGACTCCCCAAAGGAATACCTTCCCTGAGCACCGTGGTCCAGCGCCACGATTGCTTCGTTGAGGCTTCGAGTCCACGTCTCTCCGTCGTCGTCCGAATAGTATGCGGAGCCATAGGCCAAAACCCCGCGCGCGGCGTTGTTGAACTCCTCGCCGTATTGCGCCGAGAATTTGTCGAACGGGGACAACCTGGGGCCGATGCTCGCGTAGAACGGCGCGACGACCCTGCCGTCCCGCAGCACGATGCTCTTGTCGTTGGTGAAGACCGCGTGCGTGCCGGGCGGACTGATGGGGACGGCCTGCGACCACGTCTCCCCTTCGTCGTCTGACCTGTGGAAGGACAGCCGGCCGGTGTAATTGCCCAGGCGCTCCTCTGCGGGAGGGGACGCCGAACGGTGCGCAAGGCCCAGGGCGCCGGACGCCAACCGCACCAGGTTCACGTCCATCACGCCCATCACGGGACTGCCATCAGCGTGCTTCAGGTCGACGGGTCCGACCCACGTCGCCCCCCCGTCGACGGAGTGCACGGCCTGCAAGGGCCTGATCGGATCGGCGCTGCCAGACCCTGACGCCCACATGAGCCTTCCGTCGTCGAGCGCGATTACGCTGCCGTACGAGGGGCTGTGCGAGACCTGGTCGTGGGAGATGACCGCGTTTACGTACTCTGTCATTGGACTACCTCGATCGGATTGCTGCCCGCAGCTAGCGACCATTATAGCGGCCCGCAGCGCCAATGGTCGCCGGCTATTCAGCGCGGCCCACGGACGTTCCCACGTCAAGGTGATCGTCACAAAGGACTAGTGCCCAATCGTTCGACGGAATAGCGGGAAATGGCCCGAAGTGAGGATGACCGGCAGTCCGCATCAAAGCTAGGATGGCTGCATGGAATCAACGGGAAGCACACAGCGTGGACGGCCGTACAAGCAGCGGGAGGCTTATATGGTAACGCGTGGTTGGAAAATTGCAGCTGTCACGGCGCTGCTGATTGGGTCCGCTATGTCCCTAGCCCTAAATGTCTACGGATTCCTTCAGCCGCCTACGGTGATAGGGGTCGCAGACAGTAAGGCCATCGGCCATGGCTGGGACGCCAGAGGCGACCCTGTAACGACGTACACGGTGTCGTTGAGTCTCGTGAAAAGGGACGATACCAACAATATCCCAATCGGGGGCACGCTCGGCTACATTATCGACAAGGCAGACTTCGAGCGAATCCGGGACGGAGCCGTTATCGAGGGACGGCCTAGGGCTGGAGTCCGACTGGATATCTTGAGTCTAATCCACGCGAAGACATTCGAGACGGGCCATTCTCACTTCTACCGCAATTGATCAACGGGTCTCACTGGAGCCTAAGAAACACTCACCTGGAGGTCTAGTCATGAATCGAGCTCTTCTGTTCGCAGCCTTTACTACCTTCGCTCTCGTATCGCTCAGCGCCTGTGGAGGGACTACTGAGCCAACGCCTGGTCCAGCTTCAGCTCCGCAAGCCAGCGAGGAGCCGGAACAGGTCCCCGCGAACTACATCGCGTTGCTGTTGTTCTCCGCGGAGGTTTCTGAGGTCGCCGGTGTGGGACCATTGACGACCGAATATCGAGACCAAAAGGCCGCCGCCGCCGCCATTGACCCAGCTCAAGTGGAGCACATCGACTCCTTCGACTCGCTGTGGTTCGATATAGACGACGGCGCCAGGAGCCTGGTGCTTACCACTATGGATCTCGACTCGGAAGGCGCCGCGACCGATCGCTTGGGTCTGATGAGCTCCGGCATGAGCGACCTCCCGGACAAAATCGGCGACGCATCTGTTTACGTGGAGGTAAACGAAGCAGGGATCGGTAGCATGGTCGTGTTCAAGAAAGGCGAATGGGTTGTATCGCTGCACACCGCACAAAGGGACGGCGTCAGTCCGATCGTCGACCTCGAAAAGCTAACGACGCTAGCGCGAACCGTCGCCGACAGGCTTTAGTCCGTGCGGTCGCCACAGCCACGACGCGTGGAACCTTTCGAGGGCTGTCTCCGTCTATATATGCAGGACCGGTTAGATATTTCACACGAAAAAAGGGGAAGGAAATGAGCAGGATAAATGGTCTTGCACTAGGACTTGGAGTCGCGGCGCTGATGGTGGTCGGCCTGGCGTGCGGAGCCGAGGATTCCCCGGCCGGCAGCGACAAATTAGATACCGCTGATGGACAAACGGAGATCGGCCAGGCTTTGGAGGCGGCCGAAGGATCGAAAGTCACGGTGAGCGGACACCTGATTGTCGACAGCGACGGCAACGCCCGACTGTGCAGCGTACTGGCCGAGTCCGGCCCTCCCCAATGTGCAGGCGACCGAATCCACCTGCTGGGGTTTGATGCGAGTTCTGTGCCAAATTCGAAAACGCCCCAGAGGCCGAGCGAGATACAGACCACCAGGTGGGCTGACGACTACATCACCGTCACTGGAATTAAGGGGATCGGTGGACTGGCTGAGGTGCGGCTATCGACCGAGCCCGCCGCTAACTCCACTGAGCCGCCACTCACATCGGGATCCGTAGCCGCGCGTGAGAACATTTCCTGCTTCCCGACAGGTCTGGTGGCCCGGGTGGGCGCCTCCGTGGGCGATAGCTGGACCCTGGCCGGGGACATCCGGCTCCAGGGCAAGATTCCGGGTCCCCCAAACGAGCTACGCGACAGGTCCGTCGAGAGCTCGGTGACCTTTACCTTAACCGGACTCGACGACGGCGGTATGAATCGGGTCGTTGACGAGGCGACCGGCAAACGCGCCCGCATCGAGAACTCCGTGGCCTATGTCCACGCAAAAACTGTCTACCGGGACGATGAAGGCAATATCCTGGAGGGCACCAACCGGGACGAAGACCTCTATAACAACGCGTTGGCGGCCGGTTTTGGGACGGAAACCATCGCCATCCACGGCCACGATCGCCAGGCGTTGCTGACGCCCGACTGGGACTGCCACCGGAACGCGTGGCTGACCGGCGGCCAGCCGTCCTCCGGCTCAACTACACGCGAGTACTCGGTCGGAGAGAGTACCCTCTCATCTGGCCAGGACGTGGTGCTGTTCACTAAGGCGGTCACCTTCGATGAACCCGAGGCGGGCGCCGAAGGCGTCTCGCGGGAGGTCTACGGCTATGACAAGGTGACGGGACGGCTGGTCCTTACGGAGCGGCAGCAGAGCGGGACGTTTGATGGTCAGCCCTACACCCTGGACGTGGTCAGGGAGTGGGTGCCCGCCCTAAACCTCAGTGGAATCAGCGTCACACCACCGGCCCCTGGACCGGCTGGCATTGGAATGATCGCGCCGGACCTGCGGCTGACGTTCGAGGGGGTGACCTACAGCGGGGTGGAGGTCCTGAGCGCAGCCAGTCCCACGGGGCCAGTTATGTGCTGCGGGACTCCGATCAACATGGACGACATGGAAGTCGTTGGCACAGGTACAAGCCACAACCCCGACGGCGACGCCAGTGTAGAGGTCTACCGACCAAAGGCCGGCGCGACGGCCGACGTGTACACCTTCCACCCGGCCCAGACCGTCGAGGCGTCAGGGGAGCCAGGTGGGAACGCCACGGGGCCGGCGACCTGGACCCGTTGGACGTCTGACGTCGCACCACCTGCCTCAACCTCCAGGACGGCGCTGACTGAGGACAGTTTCAAGGTTTTGATGACCACAAAGGATGTAGAAACGCTACTGACCAGCAAGGTTTCTCTGAAAGCCGACGTCAGGGACTTGAAGGACATGGCCGAGGGCGTAAACCCAGCGCAGGTCGAGAAGATGGACAGCTGGTACCAAATGACCATCGATGCGGTCGACGGCGGCCAAGGCATGACCTTCTCGGTCATAGACTTCGACTCAACGTCCTCGGCACGCAACCACTTCGGAATAATGAAATCCGAGACTCCTGGGATGCAGGACATAAACATCGGAGATGCCTCTTTCGAGATCGAGGTTAACCCCGAATCCACCGAAGGACACCGATGGACGGCGTGAGGGCAGCGGAAGGGGGTGGGTGAGGGAGCTACAGGGGAGATGGCCTGGGGTCTTGGGGTAGATGGGAGGCCGGCGGGCGGTCTTCAGTGGCCGCACAGGGCCCCTAAGGCCCTATGCGGGAGTTGCGATGCGCGGGAAGGCGAGAGGATACGCAGCAGGGGACTCTCGCGACCGGGGTGGCGCGAGATTGCGGGGACGTTGGGTCAGTTGCAGGCTGGCCGTCAGGCCGGGAACGGAATGGCTTGCAGCCGGGCCAAGGCGCGAGTGAACTGGGTTTCCCAAGGCCAGCGCCGGGGGAGATGCAAAGTGAGGCGGCGCGCCGAGCGGGTGATCCGTCCCACCAGAGCGAAGACCCGCCGCCTGAGGGTCTTGGTGATCACGGTCCGCTCGCCCAGACCAATCCGCGCCGTCCAGCGGGCCAGGTTATGCGCCATCACCTGGACCGCCAGCCAGGCGCCGTTGGCGGCGAAGCGCGCCGACGGCATGTGGTTCAGCCCGACGCCGTACTTGAGGTCGCGTATGGCGTTCTCGACCTCGGCGTGGCGGCGATGATCGGCCTCCAGTTCCAGCGTCTCCCCATCGCGGTCGGTGATGAAGGCGTGATAGCTGTATCTGGCGAAGAGGGCGAGCTGGGAACCGGGCGTCGGCTTCACCCGCCGGACAATGAGCCGCACCGGCGCGGCGTCCGGCTTGGTCTGGAACGGGGTGTAAGTCGTCTCGGCGACATCGGCGGCGCCGTCCATCCAGTAGGGAATGGGAGTCCAGTCCTCCTCTGGTATCGCCTCGATCAGATCCCGCAGCCTGGCGCGCTGGCGGATGGTGATAGAGAAGCGGACATCCATTTCCCGGCAGGCGGCAACGACAGTGTGGGCGTAGAAGCCGCTGTCGGCCCGCACCGTGAGTTGTCCCCTGGCCCCGCCGTAGCGCACCCGCCCCACCGTCTCACGCAGGAAGTGGGCGGCGCCACGGGCGGTGTTGGCCCGGCCCTCGCGCAGCCGGGACATCAGCACCTCGCCGGTGCCGGCGGCAATGGCCAGCAGCGGGTGATAGCCGCGGGCGCCGGTATAGCCGTGGTGGCGCGCTCCCTCCTTGGCCAGTCCATAGGTCTCGCAGATGGTCGAGTCCAGGTCGATGGTCAGGGGCGAGTCGCCGGGTCCGGCCCCAGCGGCCCAGGCCCGGGCCAACAACTGGCGGCTCACGCGGTCGAGTTGACGGACATGCCCCCACCGGAAGCTGCGCAGGAAGGTCCCCAGGGTGGATGGCGCCTTGACCACGCAGCCTAGAACACCAACCGTCCCACCAGCGCGCAGCGCATCGGCGTCGTCGATGCAGTCGCCGCCTGCCAGCGCGGAAGCGACCAGCGTCAGCATCTTGTCCCCAGTGTTCGCCCGTCCCGGCGCTCCGCCGAGGTCAAGGTGATGGTCGACGAGTTCCCGCAGGCCCAGGTGCCGGGCTAGGGTGGCCGGCAGGAGCAGGCCGGCATTGGCCACCAGGCGATGGTCGTCAAAGAGGATGCGGATACGGTCGGGTTTGTTCTGTGGCAGCATCTATTGGGTGCTCCTTGTTTCCGGGCGGGTTTCTGTTCCAAAACCATTATCCCAGATTCAGAGGAGCACCCGCTGGCTTCTTCAAGCGCTGTCCCCAAGGACGTCCTTCGGTGGATTCGGGCTAAGCTTGCGAAGGGTCCGGCGTGGGGCGGCTCTACCGGGGGTCGCAGGAAGAGCCCCTCGACCCCAGGTCCTTCGTCGGCATCCTCGTCAGGACGACATGGAGGAGAACGCCACCTCTAAGCTCGGCTGGGGCTTAACGGTGACCCGCCATGGACTAGTCCTGCGAGAAGGTATTTCCCGGGCTGGTCCTTAGCCCGAATCCACCGAAGGACACCGATGGACGGCGTGAGGACAGCGGAAGGGGGTGGGTGAGGGAGCTACAGGGGAGATGGCCTGGGGTCTTGGGGTAGATGGGAGGCCGGCGGGCGGTCTTCAGTGGCCGCACAGGGCCCCTAAGGCCCTATGCGGGAGTTGCGATGCGCGGGAAGGCGAGAGGATACGCAGCAGGGGACTCTCGCGACCGGGGTGGCGCGAGATTGCGGGGACGTTGGGTCAGTTGCAGGCTGGCCGTCAGGCCGGGAACGGAATGGCTTGCAGCCGGGCCAAGGCGCGAGTGAACTGGGTTTCCCAAGGCCAGCGCCGGGGGAGATGCAAAGTGAGGCGGCGCGCCGAGCGGGTGATCCGTCCCACCAGAGCGAAGACCCGCCGCCTGAGGGTCTTGGTGATCACGGTCCGCTCGCCCAGACCAATCCGCGCCGTCCAGCGGGCCAGGTTATGCGCCATCACCTGGACCGCCAGCCAGGCGCCGTTGGCGGCGAAGCGCGCCGACGGCATGTGGTTCAGCCCGACGCCGTACTTGAGGTCGCGTATGGCGTTCTCGACCTCGGCGTGGCGGCGATGATCGGCCTCCAGTTCCAGCGTCTCCCCATCGCGGTCGGTGATGAAGGCGTGATAGCTGTATCTGGCGAAGAGGGCGAGCTGGGAACCGGGCGTCGGCTTCACCCGCCGGACAATGAGCCGCACCGGCGCGGCGTCCGGCTTGGTCTGGAACGGGGTGTAAGTCGTCTCGGCGACATCGGCGGCGCCGTCCATCCAGTAGGGAATGGGAGTCCAGTCCTCCTCTGGTATCGCCTCGATCAGATCCCGCAGCCTGGCGCGCTGGCGGATGGTGATAGAGAAGCGGACATCCATTTCCCGGCAGGCGGCAACGACAGTGTGGGCGTAGAAGCCGCTGTCGGCCCGCACCGTGAGTTGTCCCCTGGCCCCGCCGTAGCGCACCCGCCCCACCGTCTCACGCAGGAAGTGGGCGGCGCCACGGGCGGTGTTGGCCCGGCCCTCGCGCAGCCGGGACATCAGCACCTCGCCGGTGCCGGCGGCAATGGCCAGCAGCGGGTGATAGCCGCGGGCGCCGGTATAGCCGTGGTGGCGCGCTCCCTCCTTGGCCAGTCCATAGGTCTCGCAGATGGTCGAGTCCAGGTCGATGGTCAGGGGCGAGTCGCCGGGTCCGGCCCCAGCGGCCCAGGCCCGGGCCAACAACTGGCGGCTCACGCGGTCGAGTTGACGGACATGCCCCCACCGGAAGCTGCGCAGGAAGGTCCCCAGGGTGGATGGCGCCTTGACCACGCAGCCTAGAACACCAACCGTCCCACCAGCGCGCAGCGCATCGGCGTCGTCGATGCAGTCGCCGCCTGCCAGCGCGGAAGCGACCAGCGTCAGCATCTTGTCCCCAGTGTTCGCCCGTCCCGGCGCTCCGCCGAGGTCAAGGTGATGGTCGACGAGTTCCCGCAGGCCCAGGTGCCGGGCTAGGGTGGCCGGCAGGAGCAGGCCGGCATTGGCCACCAGGCGATGGTCGTCAAAGAGGATGCGGATACGGTCGGGTTTGTTCTGTGGCAGCATCTATTGGGTGCTCCTTGTTTCCGGGCGGGTTTCTGTTCCAAAACCATTATCCCAGATTCAGAGGAGCACCCGCTGGCTTCTTCAAGGGCTGTCCCCAAGGACGTCCTTCGGTGGATTCGGGCTTAACAAGAACCAATGTCATTCTGAACGCAGTGAAGAATCTGGGGAGGTTGGGGCCGGCTGCGTCCAACGTAAGAAGCTCTCTATCCTAGGACTCCGCGGGTGGACTTCTAATGATCAGTTGACGTGATTGCGGCGACAATCGTAGAATCGGTCTGCGGGCCAATAGGCCCGTGCCCATTTAGGAGTCTTGCGAAAGCGGGGCTTCTATTTGGTTCCGGCTCCCTCGCATTGGTCTCGTCAGCCGCAGAGCAACCGCTACGCGAGGACGCTCATACCGTATCGCGACTTGAGTAGCTTCTGCTCCCTGAAGCGGCCAAGCCCAAGCATCGATACGTCGATGCTCGCGGACCGGCCCTCGGCGATCATCTCCGCCAGAGCCACACCGACCATGGGAGACAGCTTGAACCCGTGGCCGCTAAAGCCGACGGCGAGATACAGCCCTTCGACTCCCTCCACCGGGCCCAAGACCGGGTGCCAGTCCGGCGTAACCGTGAACAATCCCGACCAGCCCTGCCCGATCCGCGCCCCGGACATAGCAGGCATCCTTGACGCGACGGCGGCCGCCACTTCCTTCGCCACTCCTGCATCGACTCCCTCGTCATAGCCGTCCGGCATCGCCGGTTCAGTCTCACCGACGCCAACCAGCGTCTGACCGTCTTTGTTGGGACGCGCCGAGAAGGAGTTGACCAGGTCGCCCACCATGCTGTGGTCTGGTACGTCGTCGGGACGCTCGAGCACCACCACTTGATGGCGGACTGTCTTCAACGGGACATCCACGCCGATCTTTCCGAGGAATGTTTTCGACCAGGGGCCCGTCGCAACGACAGCAACAGGCGTCGAGACTCGGCCGTGCGACGTCGATACGCCCTTCACGGCGCCGCCGCTCACCTCCACCTCTTCCACGCGGGCCCCGGTACGCACCGTCGCCCCCAAGGACTGGGCGCGCTGGGCGTAGCCTCGGGTCACGGCGTATGGGTCCACGCAGCCGGACTCCGGCTCGAACGCGCACGTTTCCGAGTCTCGCACCAGGAAACCCGGCGCAACCTCCTGGACGTCCGCCGCCGATAACACCTCAGTGCTGACGCCAAGGTGTTGCTGTGACGCGACGTTTGCCAACAGTGCGCTGCGGTCTTTGGGCCCAGCTATTAGCAGATAGCCGGTCTTCACATACCCGGACGGTGCGCCGGTTATCTCCTCAAAGGACTTGAACGTCTCGAGGCTCTGCCACGCCATCCGCGTGGTCACCTCGTTCGAATAGTGCATGCGGAGTATCGCCTGCGACCGCCCCGTCGACCCCGCGCCGAGCTCCTCTTGCTCGAATAGCGCGGGGTCCTCTACCCCCTTGGCCGCGAGGTTGTATAGGATGCTGCAGCCCATCACGCCGCCGCCTATCACAACCGCGCCAGCGGTCTCATCCATCTGTCGCCTCCGCCTCCGGCCGACTGCCGCGCATTATAAGATATCCCCCTTCGCCTACCGCCCGCGCCCAGACCGGACGGGCGTATAATGGGGCCGCGCCGCCGGCAGCGGTGTAGCGGCGCAGCACCTCGTTGAGGTTGAGACATGGATTCGCGGGTTGCGCTCGTTGGCGGAGACGAGTTTCGGGCAGGCTGCCTGGAGATGGACCGTGAGATCCTGCGGGCGATCGAAAAGAGCGCACCGCGCGTACTCATCCTTCCGACGGCCGCCGCGTCACAGAATCCGTCGAAGGCGGCCTCCAACGGAGTGGCCTACTTCCAAGACCTCGGAGCCGAAGCCTCCTCCCTGATGGTCCTGAGCAAGAGAGAGGCTAACGACAGCGACTTCCTGGCTCCGCTGGATATCGCCGACCTGGTCTATTTCACCGGTGGCAGTCCGGGACACCTGTTGCAAACACTGTCGGCCTCGGTGCTGCTGGAGCGGTTGAGAACAGCCAGAGCGCGGGGAGCTGTCCTGGCGGGCTCCAGCGCGGGCGCGATGGTCCTGGGGCCGTGGATGGGTCCGCGCGGGTGGTCTGAAGCGCTAGGGATATTGGACGGCATCGCGGTCATGCCTCACCATGAACGCGCCGACCCCGACGACGCGGCGCGCGAGCTCATGTCGTCGGCCCCGCCCGGACTTACGGTGCTTGGCATCGACGCGATGACCTGCTGCTTTGGCGGTCCTGAGGAATGGGCTGTCTTTGGGTCCGGCGGCGTAACCGTGTATGAAGGTGGACGTTGGAGGAAGCACCGTCCGGGGGAATTCTTCACCATCCCACCAGCCCCGGTACATAAAAAGGAGAACACAGGATGATACTTATGAGCCCTCCCCTCGGGGAGTATCTCAGGGTCGGCGAAGACGGTGAATCCGCCCGCGAGGAGCTCCTCCGCAAGGCCGACTTGATGGAGGTTGACGCCTTCTCCATAAAGTCCCTCCCTGCCGACTGGTCCGACGACGATGCAAGGGAGGCCAGAGCTTTCCTGGATGACAACGACCTCAGGGTGGGCGAGTTCACCGGCTTCTACAAGGGCACAAGGCCGTGGGGAGGACTCGGTGGCTACGACGTCGAGGACCACGAGTACACGATCGACCTCTACCGACGCCAGCTACGCCACGCCGCGATCCTGGGAGCGCACTTCGTCGGGTTCGGCCTGCTCGTCGGCCGCGGGACCCCCAGGATGTGGGACGACGACGTGTGGGCGCAATGCCTCAACGGCGTACGCGAGCTAGCCGCTATGGCCGAAGAGGCAGGGATCGACGTAGCCGGACACCCACATCTCCAGAGCCCCCTCTACTCGGTCGCAAGGTACGTACAGATGCTCGACTCGGTGCCGTCTCCGCGCCTCAAGATTCTGATAGACCCGGTCAACATGGTGACCCCCGAGATGGTATACCGGACAGGTGAGCTCGTGGACGAGATATTCGACAATCTGGGGGACTACGTAGTGGGCCTTCACGCCAAAGACGTGACGATGTCAGGTGGCGGCAAGATCGTCGCGCACCTGGACGAGGCCGTGCCCGGCGCCGGGACGATGGACTACGCCACCATCCTGAGGAGGCTCGACGCCCTCGACCACGACGTCACCCTATTCCCGGAGCACTTCCCGTTCGCTGAGACCGTCCAGGGGCAGCAGTACATCCGTAGTGTAGCCCGCAAGATCGGAGTCACGCTCAACTAGCGTCCCTTCAGGAGCGCCATGGCGTCGGACCGGATCGAGGTTGCGGTACAAGAAGGTTACTCGCTCTGGGCAGATGTCTACGACCAGGGCAACGCCCTCATCGAGCTAGACGAGCAGCGCGTCGAGCCCATGCTTGCAGGCCTGTACGATGGGCGCGCCGTTGATTAGCCAGCAAACTCGCCAAGCCATCATCGACCACTTCCATGCACTGGAGTTCTGGCAGAGCTGGTGGCAGGATTCGGCCGTCGCGATCGTTGGGTCGAGCACACGCGGCGTCGAGGACGAATTCTCGGACATCGACGTTCGTGTGTTGGTCCCATCGAAGTCGTGGGGCTCAATCTATGAGAACTATCGACGCGAGATAGAGGCCGGCACGATTCACGTGCTGAATCCCGCCGCCCTCAAGTACGATGAGTTTCCTCTGACACATATCGACCGCCTGGACGGTGTGGAGTACAAGCTGGAGACGTTCGAACATCTCGAGGAGAGTGTTGCACGCAAGTACGACGACGTCCTTCGATGGGTGCACAGCTCGTCCGTCATATTGCACGACCCGACCGAGAGATACGCGCGGATTAGGAATCAATGCCTTATCTACCCGGAGGAAGTGTGGCTCAAGAAACTGCGCCGGCACTATCTGAACGCCTGGAACGGCGTGAGTGGGGCCAAGAACTCACTAAGGAGAAACGAGCGGGAGGCGGTGGTGATATCGATGTCCGCCGCTGTTTCGCATCTGCTGCGGCTCTGCTGTCTCATGGACGGCAAGCCGTTCCCCCACGACAAGTGGCTCTATCGGGAAGCGATGGAGACCACAGCCGGAAAAGCCCTCGCGCCTGAATTCGAAAAGTTCTTCAGCGAGCTAGGACATCCTGAGCTACGCCGCATAGTCCCTGACTCGTACGACAACCCGGACGATCGCGACGCCGACCTGGAGGAGTTCCCAATTTACGACGTGTGGCGTCGCGCCAAGACCTATTTCGACGGCGTATTGCCGTTCAAGAAGTAGACCCGGCGCTGCACAAATGGGCGGGATCGGGGGACCTTCCCTCGGTAAGCTGGAGGGCAGAGCTATGCTGCTAGCCCTCGCTCCCTTTGTAGATGATCGTTTCAGGCTTGAATACGGCCCAGGCGAACCAGAAGTGGTCGCCGTGCACTACGCGATCGAGCTGGCTTCCGGCTAGCTGGCCGGCTACCGCCTTACCGAAGATGTTCCACTCGCTCCCCGTCTCAGCGTCCACGATCTTGTCTCCGTTGGCGCGGAAAGTAAGCTTCCGTTCGCCGAGCGTGGCCTTGAACACTCCGCTGGACCCGACGTCCCTGGAATCTCTGATTGAGCTTTTGTCCAAGGGCGACACTGTACCTGACTTGAAGAACACCGCGATATCCTGCCCGCCGATCGAGTAGTTGACCACCTGTTCGTTGGCCAGCACGGAAAATGGGAACGCCGCGTCCACTCCGTCGATTGTCACCGCAACGACGCGCTCAACGGCCGCCAGCCGGTCGTCGGGTACGCCGTCAAAGCTGAACGGGTCGGTCCCTATCCTATCGTAGCCAAAGTATGGGTTCTTTCCGTATGTTCGGCCATGCCCCGTCTCTCTCGAGAGGATCTCCCCTTTCGGATGTGACGCCTTGAAGTCCGCGTAGGACACCATTGCCGTGGGGAGGAACTCGAGTTTGTAACCGGTCAGCTTCCCGACGATCGCCTCGCCGGTGAGTTGCTGCCACCAGGACTCCGTTTGCCAGTCCCACATGACTAGGTCGCTGTTTCGAAGCTTTCCCGACGTGCCAAACTGAAAGACCAGCCCGTCCAGCTCCCTTTTGAATACGATCGCAGAGTTACACAGCGGACAAAACGTCACGACCACCGGAACGTCCCCCACGATGTCGTTGACGATCTCGTGCCAGATCATGATCTGGATTGGGTATGCCCTGGCCTCACCGTTGAGCTCGAAGGCGACCACCGGCTCTTGATCTGCTATCCACTGGTCCGCTTCGGCCGCCGACACGAAGGTGGGCTCGTATATCGGCGGGATACCGTCCCGGCGTCTGTTTCCGGTGATGATGTCGAGATAGGGAACACTATGCCTAGAGAAGTCGGTCTTCCAGCCGCCGGTCGAGATCTGCGCGTCCTCCAGCCCAAACAGGTAGTCCAGATCAGGTTCAACCAGGGGCGGGAGCTCCTTTTGGGGCGCTACGGGAGTGAGGAGGCGCCTGATGGAGCGCTGTGGCGTGACAGTGCCGGGTGCCGTATCGGTGGCCGCGGCGGTGGCGTCCGCTCCAGGCGACGCTCCTTCGGCCAGCTGGCTGGCCGGGCCTGCGTCGTTCGAGGCCTCTGGCGCTTCGTCGGACTTCGAGCCTGAAGAGCAACCCAGTGCGACCAGGGCGACCGCAAGCATGATGAGTCCCAGGCCAGCAGGTTTCTTCGTCATGGCCCTATATCTCCTCGTGCCAAACGTGTCCTGCAAAATATGATGCTCTTAGGGCTGTTTGGATGCAAGTTGCCGCCGAACCCACAACGACCGGCCAAGACGGCCCGTATGGCGGCCCTGCCTGCCGGCCTGATACTCTGAACAGGCAAGCAGGGCCGCGGGAGCACGCCGGGTGAGACTGCAAAACAAGGTGGCGCTGGTCAGCGGGGGCGGCTCCGGTATCGGACGCGAGACCTCCCTCCTCTTCGCCTCGGAAGGCGCCAGCGTGGTGGTAGCTGACCTGGACCCTGATAGGGCAGCCAAGACCACCGCGTTGATTGCCGCTGACGGCGGACAGGCCACCGAGGCCGTCGGTGATGTGTCGAACACCGACGATGCAAGGCGCATGGTGGCGGTTGCGATCGACGCTTACGGGGAGCTCAGCGTTCTGGTCAATAGCGCGGGCGTGACCGTCCGGCAGGTGTCAGACCGGGACGACTCTCCTGACAAGGTCTGGGACCGCGTATTGGAGGTCAACCTAAAGGGCACCTACTTGCTATCGTGGCATGCGGTCCCTGAGATGCGGCGCTCGGGGTCGGGCTCCATCATAAACATCGGGTCTATCGCCAGCCTCACCGGGCCACCGGCGGAACGGAAACAAGGTTTCGACCCATATCCAGCGTCGAAGGGGGGCGTCCTGCAACTCACCCGGAGCCTAGCTGTTGAACTAGCCCGGGACAACATCCGCGTCAACTGCATCTGCCCCGGACACGTCTACACCGACCTTACCGAGGGGCTTACGAGCGACCCCGAGATGCTTCAATCGCTGATAAGCCGCTACCCCATACGGCGCCTGGGACAGCCGAGGGAGATCGCAGCCGCGGCGTTGTTCCTCGCCTCGGACGAGGCCTCTTTCGTGACCGGAGTGCCCCTTCCGGTGGACGGCGGGTACACTGCCCAATAGCCCCATCGAGCGCGAGGCCCTCCTGTAGGGGCAGGTTTCAAACCTGCCCTCCCGTCAACCCCAATCGCAAAAGCTCTTCGCGGGGCCCGTCGCTCTAGCCTAGGGCCGCGGCCCAACCGGCCTCAGCTCCAATACCCTGCTCCTCCAGACCTCGCGATGTATTCCCTCAAGTGCCTTTTGCCCCGGTTCTCTTATGTTCAGCCGCCTTTGCAGCGTCACGGGCGCCAGACTCTGTAAGAGACGGCACCTCTGCACGAGACCGAGCAGGGTCTGCCGCTCTCCTCCCAACAACACGTAGTCCATCGCATCCTTATGGGGCTCCAGCACGTCCCGCGCAACGCTGCAGGTCTTGTCGAAGAGCTCCCGCGTGAGCCGTTCGCGGCTTCGCTCGAAGCGTCGCTGTGACGAGCCGCCGGCCCGGTGCCTGTTCTTCACATATCGCCGCCCTGTCTTGGACGCCGCCAGACCGTCGCCTCGGAGCAACCCGACGGCGTAGCGGCCCAGACGGACAAGGACCACACCGACCACCAGCTTCGTTTCCAGGAAGCCGAAAAGCGGGTCCACATCTGCGCTTTCCGTAAAGCTCTCGTGCTCGAACGGGAACGGTGGAACAACGGAGATGACGTATTCCGGGCAGAAGAACAAGACCGCCCCGGTCTTGAGATCGCCGGCATGCCGAAGCGCAGCCCGCACCGCCTCCTGCGCCCCCGCCCACCCCGCTGCGCGGTCGGGCACCGTTGCTGCCGCCTCGCTCAATTGTGGCTTTACATATATCGTGAACAGGCACTCGCCCGAATCGGATAGGGCGCCCAACACGCGCCGTAGCCGGGCAGGGCCGGCCGAGTGCTGTTCAGCCACCTGGAACTCCACGCCCGGACTCGTCGTCGACGGGAGCGCGTTCAATAGCTTGTCACCCACTCTCGCGCCACTGGAGACATTTGGACTGATTCTAGCATCTCGACAAGCTGCGGCTCGTGTGCGTGTAGTGTGGTAGTCTTTGGAGACTCCAGGTCATACGGGTGAAGGCGATTTGAGAGTTGTCATCGGTGCCGACCACGCCGGATTCCCCCTGAAGGCGCCGCTTATCGAAGAGCTAGAGCGCCTGGGCCACCAGGCCTTGGACCTAGGGGCCCACTTCCTCGACCCGCTGGACGACTACCCGGACTTCGCCAGGGTGGTCGCGGAACGGGTCGCCTCGCAGGACGACCAGCGCGGCATAATCGTATGCGGTAGCGGCGTCGGCGCCTCGGTGGTGGCCAACAAGGTCCGCGGCGTGCGCGCCAGCGTGTGCCACGATACGTACTCCGCACGCCAGGGAGTTGAGCACGACGACATGAACGTCCTGTGCCTCGGCTCGCGAATCATTGGCGAAGAGCTGGCCAAGGAGCTCGTCGGGGCTTTTCTGCAGGCCGCATTCACCGGCGAGGAACGACACCGGCGGCGCCTGGATAAGATCATGGCGATGGACGCCGATCGCGCCGGTAACACCGGTTAGCCTGGCGCACGCGCAAACTCCGTGGAAATCGCCGACCAACTGCGCCTGGCCACGCGACAGTCGCGCCTGCTGGCCAGGGTCATAGACTTCCCCCTCTCATTCTACGGCCTACTGTTCGCTATGAATTTCCCGGGGCTGCCGGCCACTCTGCGTGCGACCTTGATTGGCGTTGCCGCCATCGCGATCCCTATCCAGCTTGCGCTCCTCACAACCGACGGCCAGACCATAGGCAAGAAAGCCCTGAAGGTCCGTATCGTCAGGGAGGACACAGACGAGAACGGCGGCTTCGCGACGAACGTGTGGATGCGAGAGATCGTGAACGGAGTTATCTCGATTACCGGCGTATACCTGATCATCGATCCGCTGTTCATCTTCCTGCGGAACCGGCGCTGCGTTCACGACTACATTGCGGGCACCAAGGTCGTGCGTGACCCCGAGTACTCGCTGACGGAGCTTATGCGTAGACTCCAGAGGTGGTATTACCAGATCAATGAGACCGACGAGAACGCGGAATAAAAACGCCGCCCGCGCGCTATAATGTTGGTCGCTTTCGAGCCTTCCAGGTATCTTTCGTAACGAAGGGAGTAACCATGTACACACTCGAGGTCTTGAACCCTGTCGCACCCGTACTGGGCGAGATCAACGCCACGCCGATGGCGCCCCGTCCGTCCAGCCTTGACGGCAAGACCGTCGGGCTCGTCTGGAACGGCAAGGCCAACGGCGACGTAGCCCTCAGGAGAATCGGCGACGCCATCCAAGCGCGTATCCCCGGCGTAGCCGTCAAGTTCTACAGCGGCGCTCTGCCTACGCCCGCTCCCATCCTCGACCGCGCCAAACAGGAGGTGGACGTCGCCGTCGGCTGCACCGCCGATTGAGGGTCGTGCACGTCGTGGATGGTCCACGACATGGTCGAGATGGAGAAGGCCGGAGTCCCAACGGCTACGGTCCTCTCCGACGGCTTCCAGAACGACGCTGCGGCCAGCGCCAAGGCCTTCGGCATGGCCGAGGTGCGCTACACAGTCGTCCCCAAGGTGTACAACAACATCACCGTTGAAGAGGCCGTCGCGCAAACTGACCCCGTCATCGACGACGTGATCGAGCTGCTGACGACGCCCGGCGACGGCCACGCGCTTGAAGAGGCAAAGGACATCTCGCGGGACGGCGTCGAGTCCTTCCAGGGCGCCGACCAGTTCGGCGCACTGGAGAGGTTCGACGCAGAGTACCTCGACCGCGACTGGGGAGACGGCTTCCCCCTCATCGCGCCCACCCAGGAGCGCGTCGAGGCGATGCTAAGGGGTACGACGCTGCCGCCCGACGAGGTCGTATGCGTCCTTCCACCCGGCTCGGGCTACGCGTCCGTCCGAAAGATCGCAGTCAACGCCGTTATGGCCGGATGCAAGCCGGAGCACTTGCCGGTCATCATCGCGGGCGCCAAGGCTATCTCCCAGCTAGACCCCCAGGACGCCAGGGGGTTCCTGATGTCCACCAGCGCCAACGGGCCGCTGTTCGTCGTGAACGGGCCCATTGCCAAAGAGCTGGGGATCAACGCCAAGCGCGCCGCCCTCGGCCCGGGCCGGCAGTCGCGAGTAAACATCGCCATTGGGCGAGGCCTCATCCTGACGCTGAAGAACGTCGGTCACTGGTACCCCGGCCACCTGGACATGGACACCATTGGCACGACTCGCAAGTTTCCCCAGCTCCTCGCCGAGAACGACGAGGACAGCCCGTGGGAGCCCTTCCATGTCGAGCAGGGCTACGCGAAAGACGCCAGCACCCTCACGGTGTTCAGCACGAGCTGGGAGGTGGACGTCGGGGACCAGGGCAACAACACCGGCGAGGGCCTCCTGAGGACCATCGCCTACGAGTGCACCACCGGCGGAGGAAGCTACATCGGCAACCTCTACGGCGAGCAGGACGACAAGCCCAGGGAGGGAGTGCTGGTGCTGGCCGCGCCCGCGCACGCGCAGCCCATCGCCCGCGACGGGTTCACCAAACGCGCTGCGAAGGCGTTCATTCACGCCCACGCCAAGAAGCCGGCCCGAGAGATGACCAACAAGTTCAACGTCCCCGAGAAGGTGAAGGTCGCCTGGAAGTGGCTATACGATCTCTCGCCGACGGAGCAGGAGCGGGTCATCCTGCCCGTTCAGGAGTCCGCCGACCGCTACTTCATCGTTTGCGTCGGCGCCAACGACCGCGGTAAGGACCTCGTCATTGGCACCACCACGCCAGCAACGGTGGAGGTCACCGACAGGGCGGAGGCGCAGGAATAAAACCAGCCAGCCACAGAGCCCTCTTGGGACCAGGTAAGGTGGTCATCGTGAACTATTTCCAGCAGGAAGCCAGATGGCTGACTCTCCATCGCCAAGAGGCCTAGCCTGGCCGCGAACAAACGCCATCCCTACGTAGGCGCAGACCACGGCGTCCAAAGCGTCCTCGATGCCCTTCATCAGGGTGCGGCGCCGGCGCCATCCTTGCTCAAACACCTTGTTGGGTTCGGGGATGGCTTCTTTCACGCCATCGATCCGCTCAGCCAACTCATCCCGAAGCCTTTCGAGTTGCCTGCCGAGCTTGGGCCATCGCTCGCGCGCCGAGACATCCGGCCAGTATCGTCGCATCCGAGCCACCTTATAGGGCAGCCGCTTCTGCAGTGACATCATATCGATGATTGCCGGGTGAGGATAGGTCTCGATGAACCATCGCTCGGCTGTGTTTTCGTAGCCGACAGCCGTGGCCGAGGCGAAGCTGTAGCCGAGGGCAGACATCCCCGCGAACAACTTAGCCGACACGGCGCCGGGCCGAGTAGGAGTTGGCGAGTGCGTGCTGGCCCACCTCCCACCGTACTCTCTCGACACAGCATTGTCTGACGCCCGTCGCTCGGCTATCGGCACAGCGGCCAAGGGGATGTCCAGCGCGACTACGCCAGGCAGCGCTCCAGCAATGTCGGCGGCCGCCGAGATGACGGCCTCAATGGTCACAGGCCTGTTCGTTGCGGGCTCAAGCCACCCTGAAGCGACCGGCGGTCCGTCGACAAACTCACTGTAGGAGCGGGCGACCCTGATTACACGAGAGGCCCCGTGCCCAGGAACATCAAGCAACGCCACCCCCGACGGCTGCGTTGTCGTCCACGCAGCGTCGATGCCCAGTATCGGCTTAGGCCACATGCCTCACCGCTGCACTTCAAGCTCCTCCCATTCCCACCACCTCCGCCTCCGCCACCACGGGCCGCGGCAGCAGCCCCGCCTCCTCCACGATCTCGGGGACCAGCTCCTCCTGGCGGTACGCCATCACGTGGACGCCGGCGATGCCCTCGATCTCGCGCATCTGCTCGATTATCTCGATGCAGATGCGCCGGCCCTCCTCGCGCTGCTTGCCTTGCGGCGCGCCCTTGAGCCGCGCGATCACGTCATCGGGGATGACCACGCCTGGGACGTTGCTACGAATCCATTCCGCGACCCTTGCCGAGCGAAGAGGTCCCACGCCTGCCAGGATGTAAACGCGTTCGTGCAGGCCGGCGTCCCTGACGGCGGCCATGAACTCCCGGAACCTCGGCAGGTCGAAGCAGAACTGCGTCTGGATGAAGTCCGCCCCTGCCTCCACCTTCTTTCCGAGTCGTATGGGCCGGAAGTCGTAAGGCGGCGCGAATGGGTTGCTCGCGGCGCCGAGGAAGAGCTGCGGGGCCGTCTCCAACTCCCGACCGCTGAGGAAGTGGCCCTTGTCCCGCATTATCCGCGCGGTGCGCAGCAGGGTGATGGAGTCCATGTCGAAGACGGGTTTGGCCCCCGGCTGGTCGCCCGCCTGGACTCCGTCGCCGGTCAGGCAGAGCACGTTGCGCACGCCCAGCGCCGCCCCTCCCAGCAGGTCCGCCTGGAGCGCGATTCGGTTCCGGTCGCGGCAGGCGAGCTGCATCACGACGTCGTGGCCCGCGGCAACTAGGAGCCCGGCAACCGCCACGCTGGACAGGTGGCTGTTGGCGCCGGACGAGTCGACCGCGTTGATCGCGTCGCAGGCAGGCCCCAGCAGGTTGGCGTGGTCATACACGGCCTGAGGGTCAGCCGTGTCACGCGGGTTCAACTCCGCGGTGACCGCGAACCCGCCGGAACGCAGAACGCGCTCCAGCCGTGAGCCGGACTTCATCCGGACCAGCCCTCAGGCGGTTTGACCTCTCGGCCGCCGAACTCGTTGACCCAGGCGGACGTGCCCGCGAGACTACGGTCCACCGGCGGCAGGACGGCGAGGATGCCGTCGCCGTAGCTCGGCATCCTACGCGACCGCTCCCAGGCCTTCACCCAGACGCACGGCATCTCCGGTTTGATCTCGCAGTGTCCGTTCGGTCGGACGCCGCCGCAGGGGCCGTTCCGCAGGTTCTTGGGGCATGTCATGGGGCAGGTCATTCCGGTGCTGTGGAGCACGCAGTCCCCGCACATCTGGCAGTCGAACAGGGCGCCCTTGGACACCCTTTCCGTGGCTACGAAAAATCTCTCGACTTTGCCGTCGGGCCGGAGCCAGCGGCGCAGCGGACGCAGTAGGCCTCGGGTGGCGTTATAAGCCACCTCCATCGCATGGGGCCGGTTTTGCAGACCAAACATAGCTCCCCCGAGCAGCCCGCGCGCGCGAATTCGCCCGCCTAATATACCGCATCTAGCAGCTACCGGCACCGTCAGATGCGCTTGACGCTCTCAAGGGGCCGCTGCTACACTCCCCTTCGGTCGACAACCGGAGAGGCCGACGTTCTCTGGGACACGCGAACCGGCTTAAACCCCATACGGAGGAAGCTAAGTGCCGAGGGACCTGGCCGCCCGAATCGACGACGTAATCGAGAAGAAACGCCTGCTCGATCATCCCTTCTACCAGGCGTGGAACATGGGAACGCTCCCGCTCGACTCGCTGAGGGAGTACGCCAAGCAGTACTACCACTTCGAGTTGGCCTACCCGACGTTCCTAAGCGGGTTGCACCACCGTTGCGCCGACCGGCAGGTGAGGCAGCTGCTGTTGGACAACCTCTGGGACGAGGAGCACGGGCCCGAGAACCACGTGGAGCTATGGCTGCGGTTTTGCGATGGGCTCGGGCTGGACAGGGATGACGTCCAGACGGGGACCGCAGGCAGCGCCACCACGGAACTGGTCAGCACCTACACCGGCCTCACCGCCACCGGCCCACTGGCCGCTGCCGCCGCCGCGCTATACGCCTACGAGTCTCAGGTGCCCCAGGTCGCCGGCGCTAAGATCGATGGGCTGCGGCGCTTCTACGGCATCGAGGACAGCCGCTCTCTGTCGTTCTTCGAGGTGCACAAGACGCTGGACGAAGCTCACTCCGAGGCGGAGCGCGAGATGGTGCTGGCGCTGGCCGGCTCGCGCGAAGACGAGGAAGCAGCAGTCGATGCCGCAGGCCGGGCGACCGAGACTCTGTGGGGTTTCCTCGACGAGGTCTACGCGCGGTAGCTGGCTCGAACGGGCAGCCGCTGTGCGAGCTGCTACTGCTCTGACGCCTGCAGGTCGTACTGGTCCAGCAGCGCTTCCAGCCCGGTGACGAGCTGCCTCAGCAGCTTCGCCGCGGAGATTCGACGAGCATCGAAGTCCCGGTAGAGTCCAGCGTCGAAGGGCCGCCAGGTGTTGCGCAAGTCCCTTAGCCCCTTCTCCTCGAGCTCAGCCGCCTCCACCAGGATCTCTCGCAGCGAGCCCAACAGGGTGCCTCCCGGGACCTCCCGGGCGCGACGAGTCAACGCACCGAACTCCGTTGTGAAAGCGCCAAGAGTCTCCGTTGCCTTTGACCGATCGCATCCGCCCTCGGTCCGGCGCCATTCATCGTAGTTGGCGCGAAATTTGGCCCACTCGGAGCGCAGAAGCAGGTGCTTCTGCGCGAACGCGTCTGCGGCCGTCCGGTTCTCCTGGGTGATCTCCTCCAAGAGGTCTTCGGTCTCGTCCGCCGCCTGACGCCGCGCCGCGTTGCTCATCAACAGCTGAGCGTCGAATGCGTCGAAAAGACTCGGGTCCCTGGGAGTGAATATGGCGACAACTGCCTCCCCGGAGGACTGCGGACCGTCGCCGCTGTCAGCTTCGTCGTCGGCCTTTTCGAAGGTGCCTCTCAGCTTTCGCAGCGCCAGGTCCTCCGCCTCGGCAGCCTCGGCGAGCTTGCCCGCGATGTCCCTCGTGATCGCGCTACCAGGCAACCCTCGAAACGCCACGACAACATCTCTGAGCTCGTCGACCAGCTTGCCAAGCGTCTTGACAGTCTCCGCAGACCTTCCCTCTATGTCCGTGTTGCGGAACGAATCGTAGTTCCTCCTGAATCTGTCCCACCGCGTCCCGATCTCGTCGACCGCACTGGCGAAGTCCGCCACGGAGGAGATGGACTCTGGGCTAAGACGCTCCTGCAGATCTGTAAGGGCGTCCTCGACATCTCCTTGAAAGCGCCGAGCAGTGGAACGGCTGCTGTCGACGTTGTCGAAAAGCGTCCGGCTGTCCGGGACCCACTCATCTCTAAGTAGCCGCAGCGCGATTGCTTCGCCCTCCGTCGCCTCGATAAGGCTGTCCGCCAGCCGCCTCACCTTAGATGTACGCGGAAGCTCGGAGGCTTGAGTAGCGACATCGCCCATAGTGGCGGCGAACTCTCTTAGCGTGACTTGGAGTGTTGTGGCGTCGCAGGCAGACAGAAGCTCTCTCCAGGTATCGAGTCTACTGTGAAAGTCTTCCCAATCACGGATGATCTGCCCCTGTGTGCCCGCAAACGACAGCACGGCCTCGGTGTCCGCTGTTGATAGTGTGCTCGGGGTGGGTGTTAGCGCGGCTGTGGGAAGCCGGGACCGCACCTCAGCGACGACGGTCGCCTCTATATCAGGTGTTGGCACGGCAGTGGTGTCGGCCAGAGGCGCAGGCTCAGGATCGCCGCAGGCCGCTAACCATATGACCACGACTACAGGTACCAGAAACAGGCGAAAACTATTCGCTATCATCGCTAAATGTCCTGCCCGTGCGGCTGGAAAGAGCGCGAGGCCCTTTCAGTGCTACCGCGATGTCCCTAATGAAACCAGCGTCGAGCCCATCGCTACGGCATGCGGTAGACGCCCATGGCGGCGCCTACCAGTCCACTCCTAAACGTATCGTCGACAAGCTCGCTAAGGAGCCTTCGTATGCCGGTCTCATGGTGACTCATGACAACCAGCACCTGTCTGTCCCGGCCCTGGTGGAGCAGGATCAGCCCGCTTCCCTCGATGTCGATGTCAGGCGTAAACGGGGTTCGAAGCGACTCGCCAACCTGTACACCGGCTACGTCGAGGTATTGTGTCACGGCCGCTGAGTCATCGTAAAGGCCCAGGAACACGGTGTCTTTGGTCAGGTCCTCGACGCCGCGGACCTCGGAAACGATCTGGCTTTCCGAAAGCAAGGACTTTAAGAGCGCAGCGCTACTGAACAGTGAAGCACGGCCGAGAAGAATGTTTACATCGCCTCTGAAGAAGTACGGAAAGTCGGCCAGGTCGAAGCTCCTCTGACCCGTCGTGAGGAAGTCGGCGATGTTGGACACCAGCCGGTCGTTGTCGAGGGTGGTGTTCTGGGGCGGCCGCAGAAACGTTAGATCGGAGATCGCAACGACCTGTCCATCCCTGCTTTTCACCAGTGGACTGAAAGGCTCGACACGTTCCACCATCGAAGAGAGCGTGTTCGTGTCCGCGAAAGCCAGAGGCGCCCCGGTGGACTTGATCGATCCGGCAGTGAAGAGAGCGATGGTCTCCAGCCCGTCTGTGAGCTCGTCGGGCCGGAAGTCTCGAACGAGGATATTTTTGAAGTTGAGGACGTGGTCGGCCGTGTTGTACAGGTAGCCCTCCTGGAAGAGGACTCCGAACGTGTCCGCGACGGTGTTGATCCGGTTCCGTCGACCCGGGTCTCCTATCAGCAGCAGCTTGCCACCCTTCGCCACCCAATCGGCCACGATTCGCGCCTCGTCAGGTGTAAAGGCGATCTTGGGCACGATCACGGCAAAGCTGTCTGCTTTCCGCAGCCGCTCTTCGAGAGCGTCCCTCGATCCGCTGCTCTGGAAATTAAGGAGGCTGCGGTTCACCGCAAACTCGACGCTATACCCCCTCGAGGCGACCCGAGCGAAAAGCACCTCCAAGTCCGACTCGTCAAAGTCGTTCCCGTGGGCATTGTCCAGCAGGAACACCCCGCGTCGAACAGATTGAGGCCGGGTGAACGACGCGGAGGCGTAGTCGGGAAGGGTTATCTGCTCTACGGCTACCTTGGCCCCGGGCGGGGGCTCGTACGTACCGTCGTAGAAGAAGAATGTCGCCACCGCAAAGAACGCGATAGCGGCGATGGGCGGGAGAACCCAGATCCAGAGTTTCTTTGCTCGAGGGCCCATTGGTTTCTGCACGCCGGACGCGACGGTTGGCCCCTAAGCCTATAGCGTCACAGCAGGACGAGCAACTCCCGCAGCGAGGAGATCTCAGCGTCCGCCTCCACGCCCGCGCCGTTCTCGTCTCCGTTCCGGTTGATCCAGACGCTCCGGACTCCTGCGTTCCGAGCTCCGTTTACGTCGCTTTCCAGACTGTCGCCCACGTGGACGAATTCGCCTGGCGAGCAGCCCGCCTCCTCGATGGCTATCTGGAACAGCCTCGGATCGGGCTTCTCGACTCCCCCGTGGTCCTGCGAGAAGACGCCAAAGGAGATCACATCCTCGAGGCCAAGTTGCTTGGGGTAGCTGTTCCCATTGGACAACACGCCAAGCTTGTACCGGCCCCGGAGCGCTTCCAGCGTCGGCGCCACGTCCTCAAAGGGGACCTCTTGGGCGTATCGGTGATGTAAGTACACGTCCGTAAGATGGGACGCCAGCTCTTCGTCATTGGACCCGCCGGAAGTAACTCGAAGCGCCTCCCTGAAGCCCTCGCGCCGGATGGCGATCAGGTCGGTAACACTTCCGCGCCTCTCCTCGTACACGCGGTCCCTGATCTCGATCACGCGCTCCACGGTGAGGCCGGCCGCCCCCTCGGGCCTCAGGCGACCGAGCTCCAGTAAGGTCTCTTGCAGCGAGCGCCTCATTACCATATCGAAGTCCCAGAGGGTCCCGTCGACGTCGAAAGAGACGGCGCGAATCCCGGCTAGCGCCCTCACCTCTCGATCCATGCGGACGTATCGGCTATCACGACTCCAACTCCCTCTGGCGCCTCACCTCAAGCTCTTCCAGTTCGCGCCAGTTGTCCACGATGTCCATCTTCCCGGCCACGGCCCGGAACTGGTCGATTTTTCTCGCCCTTATGTACTCCTCTAGGGCTCTGCTCACGGCCTTACTCTTGTTCTTCTCCCCCGTTTCTTCGACGACACCTTCTAAAAGCTTCGAGTCGATATCCAAAGTCGTGCGCATCGCGTTACCTCATCGCATAAGGGATCATTCTCATACATCATTTTCACGCATCACGCACCATCTCCAGAAAGTCATCGAAGATGTACTCGTTGTCGAGAGGGCCAGGCGACGCTTCGGAGTGGTACTGAATGCTCATTATCGGCAGAGACTTGTGCCGCAGGCCCTCGACCGTGCCGTCGTTGAGATTGACGTGGCTTACCTCCAGCTCGCTCGGAAGGCTGTCGGGGTCGACTGCGTAGCCGTGGTTCTGCGCCGTGATGTGCACCAGGCCGGTGCTCAGGTCCCGCACCGGGTGGTTGGCGCCCCGGTGGCCGAACTTGAGCTTGAAGGTGCGGGCCCCAAAGGCCCGTCCCACTACCTGGTTGCCCAGGCATATGCCAAGTATCGGCGCCTTCCCAGCGAGTCCCCTGGCCGTCTCCACCGCATAGTCAAGGAGCTCCGGGTCACCGGGTCCGGGAGATAGCACCACCCCGTGCGGCTTTCGACTCATTATGTATTCGGCGGAGGCCTTAGCCGGGACGGCCCAGACCTCGCAGCCTTTGGAACGGAGGACCCTGAGGATGTTGTACTTGAGCCCGCAGTCTTGGACCAGTATGCGGTAGCGGTAGCCGGAGGTTGGGCGGGGCTCGCCTTCCGTCCATTCGTAGGGGTCGCCCGTCGTCACCTGCGAGACGTAGTCGACCTCGCCGTACTTGGGCAGGTCGCCCAGCCTGGCCAGCACGCTCTCAGGCGTCTCATCGACTGCGATCGCGCCCATCATGACGCCGCGCGTTCTCAAACGGCGAGTGATGGCACGCGTGTCGACGCCGCTGATACCCGGGACCCCCTGTCCGGCCAGGAACTCGTCCAGTGTGGAGGTGCTCATCGAGTGGCTGGGGCTGGTGCTGTGCTCCCTCACCACGAATCCGGAGACCTGGACCTCGCTCGACTCGAAGTCGCGCTCGTTGATGCCGTAATTGCCGATAAGGGGGTAGGTGGGCATCACGATCTGCCCGGCGAACGAGGGGTCGGTCAACATCTCCTGATAGCCGGTCATCGACGTGCTGAACACAACCTCGCCGTATGCGGAGCCTCGCGCCCCGAAGGCGTGGCCTTCGTACACGGAGCCGTCTTCGAGCACCAGTGACGCTGTTCCCTCGCTCACCGACCCTCTCCCGCTCCGGTGTCGACTCCGTATACCACCTTGCCTCCTACTATCGTCACTACCACCCTGCCTTTCAGAGTCGCTCCGGACAAGGGCGTGTTCTTCCCCTTGGACGCGAACTCGAACGGGTCTACAAGCCATTCGGCGGCAGGGTCGAATATGGTAACGTCCGCCGGCGCGCCCGCTTTCATCGTCCCCAGGTTCATCCCCAGAAACCGGGCCGGCGCGTGTGTCAGCTTCTCTATCAGCAGCGGCAGCTCTATCTCCCCGGCATCTACGAGGGCCATCAGCGCGCCAAGGGCCGTCTCCAGTCCACTGATCCCGTTGGCGGCCTCCTCGAAGGTGCACAGCTTCTCCACGCTGCTGTGTGGGGCGTGGTCCGTGGCCACGAAGTCCACCACGCCGTCTTTCAAGCCCTCCACCATCGCCGCTACGTCCTCGAGTGAGCGCAGCGGCGGGGCAACCTTGGCGTTGGTGTCGTAGGCGTTCTCATCAAGCGGTCCGTACAACCCTTCCACACCGCGGCCGAGCACCGCTTCCTCACTCAGAGTCAGGTGATGGGGCGTCGCCTCGCACGTCACCGCCAGGCCCCTCTCCTTTGCCCGGCGCACAAGCTCGAGCGTCCCGGCTGTGCTGGCGTGCGCGATATGGAGCCGGCCGCCGGTGAGCTCCGTAAGCTCGATGTCCCGCGCCACCATCACCTCCTCGGCCGAACCGGGGATGCCCCCCAAACCGAGGCGCGTCGAGGTCCACCCCTCGTTCATGACGCCGCGGGACGACAGCTCCGGTACCTCGCAGTGGTTAATAATGGGCAGGGAGAAAGGCCTAGCGTAGCTGAGTGCCTGACGCATGATGTTCGCGTCGGATACCGGGTTGCCATCATCACTGAAGCCCACGACCCCGGCCTCGGCCAGCTCCCCCATCTCCGCCAGCTCCCCGCCCTTGCTGCCCTTCGTCACGCAGCCGATAGGAAGCACTCGAACAACGCCCTCCTCGCGGCCCTTGCTCATGACGTAGTCCACGGTGGCGCGGCTATCTGAGACGGGGCTCGTGTTGGGCATGGCGCACACCGTCGTGAACCCACCTTTTGCGGCCGCGGCGGTGCCCGTGGCGATGGTTTCCTTGTACTCGAAGCCTGGCTCACGCAGGTGGCAGTGCAGGTCGATGAACCCTGGGCTAACCACCAGTCCTCCAGCTTCGATCACATCGGCGCCGTCTGGAGGCGCGATGCCCCGGCTGATCCCCTTGACTACGCCGTCCTCCAGCAGCAGATCGGCCACCTTATCGACCCCCTGCCCGGGATCGATAATCCGACCGCCTTTGATGAGCAAGGGTCTCATATTACTCAAGCTGCTCCAGAATGCCCCTGCCGTGGGCGAATAGCGGTAAGTCTTCTCTCTGGTCCCACCACACGAACTCTCCGATCTCGGCCCCAGGCTCAACTTCGCCCTCGGCCTCGACGCGAAACGCCACATGACTGTGTATGGCAGTCTCGTAGGTGAGCAGATAGTCGATCCTGGACGCGCGCAGGCCCGTCTCTTCGTGCAGCTCTCTGGCCGCCGCGATGATTGGCAACTCGCCGTCTTCGATGCCACCACCGGGCATCATGAACTCGCGATACCGGCCCGATGAGTCTCTCACGAGCAAGACCTTGCCATCCCGTATCACTACGACGGTCGCTCGAGTCCTCAGCGTGCCGGACATCGGCTGCCCTAACCTCCCGACCGGGCAGGCGTGATGAGCCTGTACAGCAGCGCCATGCGGACCGCCACTCCGTTGGTCACCTGCTCCTCAATCACGGACCTGGCGCCGTGCGCGACCTCCGAGTCGATCTCAACGCCCTCGTTCATGGGGCCCGGGTGCATGACCAGAGCATCCGCGTTGGCCAGGCGCATGCGCTCCGCGGTGATGCCGTACAACCTGGAGTACTCCCGCGTTGACGGAAGGTGGCCCGCCTGCTGCCTCTCATTCTGGAGCCGAAGCGCCATCACTACGTCGGCCCCCTCCAAAGCCCGCTCGACCCGAGTCTCTACCTCGACACCCGCGAACGGGTGCTCCCCGGTCAAGCGGTTGCCCGGCGAGAAGTCGGCCGGCAACAGCGTCGCCGGTGCGCAGAGCACCACGTTAGCGCCCATCGCGGTGAGCCCCCACAGATTGGACCGAGCTACCCGGCTGTACAGAATATCGCCGACTATCGCCACCCTGAGGCCCTCCACCCGGCCAATCCTGCTCTGAATGGTGTACAGGTCGAGCAGCGCCTGTGTCGGGTGGGCGTGGCCTCCATCCCCGGCGTTGATCACGGAGGCTTCCAGGTGCCGGGCCAGGAAGTGCGGAGCCCCGGCATGAGGGTGACGTACGACGATCATGTCTGTGTTCATCGCCTGCAGGGTCAGCGCCGTGTTGTAGAGGGACTCGCCCTTCTCCGCGCTGCTGCCGCCCCCCGACACGTTGATGACGTCGGCGCTGAGAATCTTGCCGGCCTGCTCGAAAGAGACACGGGTCCTTGTGCTGGGCTCCATGAAGAGCGTGATGATGCTCTTGCCCCTGAGCGTCGGCACCTTCCGGATGTCGCGGTCAAGTACCTCCCTCATCGCGGTGGTGTCTTCCAGAACCGTCTCGATCTCCTCCCGTGAGAAGTCGTCCAGGTCCAGGACGTGACGCCTCCGTCTGGGCGTCGTGGCCGTGGTCTCGTCCATCGGCTGCCGGACTGCGGTTGCGTGGCTCGCTTGCGTCATTCTCCTGGACCTCTCTTCAGCAGCACGACTTCGTCCTTGCCATCGATCTCGGTGACCTGGACCTTAACTTCCTCATCGAGTGAGGTCGGCACGTTCTTCCCGACGTAGTCCGCCCTTATTGGCAGCTCCCTATGACCCCTATCCACCAACACCGCGAGTTGGACCTGCTTCGGTCTCCCGAAGTCCGTCAGAGCGTCCATCGCGGCTCGGATGGTCCGACCCGTGTACAGAACGTCGTCCACCAGCACTACAATGCGGTCTTCGATGCTCTCCGGGATGCTTGTCGGGCGTACCAGCGGGCTCGCTCCGGCGGAAATGTCGTCGCGGTATAGTCCGATGTCCAGGGAGCCGACCGGGGGGCTCACGTCCTCGAAACCCTCGATGAGCCCGGCGATTCGCTGCGCGATTGGGACCCCTCTGGTGTGGAGTCCGACCAGCACGACATCTTTGGCGCCCCCATTTCTCTCCAGCACCTGATGAGAGATGCGCGTCAGGGACCGTCGTATGTCGTCTGGACCCAGCAGCACGCTCTTCTGCAAGAAAAAAGCCCCTCGCCGTCGAGGGGCAAGAGGCCTGAGTAAACAATTATCGCCGGCCCGCCGTCGCGGGCCCGCTGTTCACGCCTTGCCAGCCTCGCCGGACTGAATTAAAGGCCGTCAACTCTATGTCGTTTGCCGAATCATTGTAAGTCTTCGGCTCGCCCATTTCAAGGCGCCGCGCTTCCTTGACGGGTCTTCCCGCGAGCCCATAGAATGAAACCGTATAGATGGCAGCTTGCAGCTACAAAACACAGAAGGTGAGCATCGTTGAAGAAGGCGTTCCCCTGGCTCCGGAACAAGGACGACCCGAAGAGTGAAGGCAAGCTGATCACCAGCGGCCGAATGGTCGTCATTCGCGAAAAGCGCGAAGAGGATGCGCCGGACGACTACGCTTGGCGCACAGATGAGGAGCTCGCGCGTCTGGACGCGACCCGGCCGATAACTATGTCGTACCCGGAGTTCTTCCGGTTCTCCAGGGACGAGATGCAGTACGCCAACAGGTCATCCAAGCGCCTGGCCATCGATACCCAGGATGGCCGCCATATTGGCAATTGCATGTACTACGACATCAACGCGCGCCGGGGGCAGGCCGAGCTCGGTATCATGATCGGCGACCGTGACTACTGGGGCAAGGGCTATGGCACCGACTCCGTCTCCGCCCTGCTGGCACACATCTTCACCACGACATCCCTCATTCGCGTCTATCTCCACACGCTCGACTGGAACCAGAGGGCACGCCGCTCGTTCGCCAAGGCGGGGTTCCGCGAGGTCGGGAACGTGCATCGCGGCGGCATGGACTTCGTGCTTATGGAGATTCTGAAGCCGGAGTGGGCGCGACGACAACCGCCGTCGCACAATGGCGCGGCCCCTAACATGCATTCCGACGGGGAACAGAGCGATGACGGGGCCACGCGGGCTAACCAACCAGGGTAGACCCACTGCTAACCTCGAATCGGTGGCTACCTGGGTAGGCGGGGATGGATGATGATTCTGGTTACGGGCGCGACGGGGTACGTCGGTAGGCACGTCGTCGCGGCACTCTCCGATGCCGGGCGTCCCGTTCGAGCGCTCCTCCGGTCCGAGTCCAGGAAACCCGTCCTCGCCTCCTATGACGCCGATGTCGTTTACGGCGATGTCCTCGAGCCCGGGTCCTTACGTCGCGCCTGCGAGGGCGTCGACGCCATCATCCACCTGGTCGCCGCGGTCCGCGAGACCGGCGACGCGACCTTTCAGAGGCTGAACTTTGAGGGCACAAGGAACGTTCTCGAGGCGGCCGCCTCGACCGGTGTCAAGCGTTTCGTGCAAGCGAGCACGATCGGCGCCGGCCCTGACCCGGCTCTCCCATACCTCAACTCTAGATGGATGGCGGAGCGAGAGGTCGAGCGAAGTGGCCTTGCGCACACTATCGTGCGCTTCTCGTTTGGGTTCGGCGAGGGCGACGAGTTCTTCAATGTCCTGGCGGCACAGGCGAAGCTCTCGCCCTTAGTGCCGATCGTCGGCGACGGTAGCGCCAGGTTTCAGCCGATAGCCGTGGTGGACGTGGCGCGATGCCTCATCGAAGCCGGTGACAGCGACGCCCTGGCAGGGCAAACGATCGAAGCGGCTGGGCCGGAGTATCTCACCTACGAAGAGACGATCGACCTCGTCGCGGAAACTCTCGGCGTTAGGATATTCAAGGTGCACGTACCCGTGGCCCTCATGAAGCCTGTCGCGACGGTGATGGACGCGCTGATGTCGAGGTCTCCGGTCACCCCCGAGCAGCTCAAGATGCTAAGCATCGACAATACTACGGCGCTCGACTCGGTTCAGAAGGCGTTCGGGTTCGAGCCCCGCTCAATCAGGGACAACCTATCGTACATTAAGAGGATCGGCTTGGTTGACGCATTGAGGATTAACATGGGCTTCATGCCGAAGCGCGTGCGCGACCATTGAGCAATTTCACTGGATTCCAGGGCAGCCAATGGCCCAGCTAACCGGGAGAGTCGCACAGCAGCTCGACTACGAGAGCGCGCTTAGGCTTGTCATGGGCCTGGTAGACTTCGAGCGTTCGATCCGCAGCCCGAAGCACTCCTCCTTTCATCTAGAGCGCGTAAGACTCCTGCTGGAGCGGCTTGGTAGTCCTCACCTAGAGACTCCCACGGTCCACATAGCAGGCACCAACGGCAAGGGCAGCACCGCGGCGATGGTCACCTCCATCCTGACCGCCGAAGGGTACAGGACGGGACTGTACACCTCGCCGCACCTGCACAGCACCGTGGAGCGGATCAGGACCGGGCTGGACCCCGTCACCCCACAGACATTTGCGGCCCTCGTAGAGCAGGTCTGGCCGTCGGTGCAAGAGGTAGGCGAGAGTAGTAGCTTTGGCTCCCTCACCTTCTTCGAGGTGCTGACAGCTATGGCGTTCCTGCACTTCAAGCAGACGGGGTGCGACTTTCAGGTCATCGAGGTGGGGCTAGGCGGGCGGCTCGACGCTACGAACGTCGTACACCCAAACGTCTGTGCCATCACCCACATCAGCCTCGATCACACAGCCACGCTTGGCGAAACTGTGCCACTAATCGCAGCGGAAAAGTCAGGCATAGTAAAGCCGGGAGTGCCCGTGGTGGTTGCGCCGCAAGACGCCGAGGCGCTCGCCGTCATTCGCGGCGTCGCGGCAGACCGCAACGCCGATGTCATAGAGGTAGGCCGGGATGTCCGCTTCAGCCGAAGCCAGACCAACGGAGATTGCCAGCCCATCGTCGTCGAGGGGCGCCTGGAGACCTATTCAGCTTGCCTGCCCCTTCTGGGTGAACATCAGGTCGAGAACGCCGCCACGGCCGTGGCTACCGCCGAAACCCTGGCGGCAGGCGGCCATGCGCTATCGGGCCAAAGCATCACCGACGGACTCTCTGGTGTGCGCTGGCCAGCCCGGCTCCAGCGTCTGAACGTCGGCGGCAAGCAGCTAATCGCCGATGGCGCCCACAACCCTGAGTCTATGCGGCGCCTCGTCGACGCAGCCACCAACCTCTTCGACTTCGACCGCGTGATAATGGTCTTCGGCGTTCTCGGCGGGCACAGCGCAGAAGAGATGCTAGCGCAAGCGGCACGGCTCTCGCCCTTGATCGTCGCGGTGCGCTCGCGTGAGCCGAGGGCGAAGCCGAGCGAAGTCATCGCGCAGTCCGCTCTAGAGCAGGCGCTCCCGGTGGCCTTCAAGTCCGACCACGTAGGGGAGGCTACCAGGCGGGCGCTGGAGATGGCGGGCGAACGCGACCTGGTCATCGGCGCCGGCTCACTCTCGGTCGCGGCCGAGGTCATAGAGGAGATCGACGGCATGACCCCGGAGTTGTACCCTTACCTGGAACAGCCCTCTGGACGGCCTGAGTCGAAGCGAGACAAACATGCGTAACGGCCCCAAACGAGTCGTTGTCACCGGCATGGGCGCGGTGACACCGCTGGGAGAGTCCGTGGACGAGTTCTGGCGGCGCCTCGTCAAGGGCGAGTCCGGAATCGCGCCAATCACACTCTGCGACGCATCTCCCTTCCCCTGCCGAATCGCGGGAGAGGTCACCGACTTCGACCCGGCTGACTATATGGACACCAAGGAGGCGCGCCGTATGGCGCGATTCTCGCAACTCTCCGTGGCCGCCGCCGGTCAGGCCATCGACGACGCCGGGCTTAACGGGTCGACACTGGACCGGGACAGGATTGGCGTCGTCATGGGCAACGGCAACGGCGGCTTCCCGACCACTGAGGAGAACGCCCGGGTGCTTGTGGCCCGGGGCGGCATGAGAATGAGCCCCTTCTTCATCCCAATGATCCTTCCCAACATGGCCGCTGCTAACGTGAGCCGGCTGTTCGGGCTCAAAGGCTACTCCTCCACCATCATCACGGCGTGCGCGGCCGGTACCCAGGCGATAGGGGAGGCGGCGGAGGTCGTCAAGCGTGGCTCCGCCGACGTAGTGCTTGCGGGTGGTTGCGAGGCGGGGATCAGCCAGCTCGGCCTGGGTGGTTTCAATATTATCAAGGCGCTCTCCAGACAGAATGACGAGCCGGAGAAAGCCAGCCGCCCCTTCGACGCCAACAGAGATGGCTTCATCCCCGCCGAGGGATCGGCCATTCTGGTCGTCGAGAGCCTGGAGAACGCTCTCGATCGCGGGGCCCGCATTCTGGTGGAGGTGTTGGGCCAGGGTGTCTCATCGGACGCTTATCACGCCGTGCACCCCGATGAGGATGGCAACGGCGCCGCCCGGGCTGTCAAATGGGCCCTGGAGGATGCCCAGGTTGGCCCCGACGAAATAGACTATATCAATGCGCACGGGACTTCGACGCCGTTGAACGACCTTTCTGAGACCCGCGCGATCAAGAAGGCCTTCGGCGAACAGGCCTACAAGGTCCCCATCAGCTCCACCAAATCGATGATCGGCCATGCGCTTGGGGGCTCGGGCGCGCTGGAGGCCGTGGCGTCCGTCAAGACGATACTCGAGAACGAGATTCACCCCACGATCAACTACGAGGTCCCCGACCCAGATTGCGACCTCGACTACGTTCCCAACAAAGCCAGACAGCAGCGCGTCGACACCGTCCTGTCCAACAGCTTCGGATTCGGTGGTCAAAACGCCTGCCTGGTCTTGCGTCGCTTCGAGGAGTAGCGCACATCATTTCCGATTAGTGGAGGAGGCGAAATGACGATGGGTAAGGCGGCGGTCTTCATAGGGCCGGGACGGTTCGAGATCAGAGAGTACCCCCCCGTGCCGGTGGAGGCGGGAGGGATACGGGTCAAGATAACCGCAGGAGGTATCTGCGGCTCGGACCTGCACTTCTGGCGAGGGGAGATCAAACCGGTACTCCCAGGCAAACAGGGCCCCGTCATCTTGGGACACGAGATGACCGGCGTCGTCGATGCGATGGCCTCGGACATCTCGACAGACTCCCTCGGAAGGACGCTCAAGGAAGGCGACAGGGTTGTCTACCCCTACTTCGTCCCGTGCCTGAGATGCTATAACTGCCTCCGGGGCGAGCTGAACCACTGCCCCGTCCGGTTCCGCTATCGGGCCTCTGTCGAAGAGTTCCCCTATTGCAATGGCGGCTTCGCGGATTACTACTACCTCTTCCCGAACCACTTCGTATTCAAGGTGCCGGACGGCCTGCCTGACGATGCTGTCGCGGCCGCCAACTGCGCCGCCGCGCAGGTGGTGTATGGGCTCCGCCTGGCGGACGTTCAGATGGGGGACATCGTCGCGATCCAGGGTGCCGGAGGCCTGGGCTTGCACGCGGCGGCTGCCGCCAAGGACATGGGCGCCGGACGCGTGATCGTGATCGACGGGGTGGCGAGCAGGCTCGAGTTCGCGAAACAGTGCGGCGCGGACTACACCATAGACCTGAACGAGTACCCAACGCCCGAGTCCAGGATCGAACGCGTCAAGAAGCTGGCCGAGGGGCGCGGCGCGGACATCGTGGTGGAAGTGGTCGGATATCCGCAAGTGGTCCCCGAAGGCATCGAGATGGTCCGGCGCGGCGGCGTCTACCTGGAAATCGGGAATATCTCCCCGGACAGCAAGACCACCCTCGACATCTCCAAGATTCTATGGGGGCATGTACGCATCATACCGGCAACCCACTACGACCCTTACATCCTGCCGGTCACCCTGGACTTCCTCGACCGAAGCCAGGACCGGTACCCGCTGACTAAGGTGATGTCCCACGGCTTCCCCCTGGAAAAAATCGAGGACGCCTTCAGGCAGGCCGAGTGGTCCGGCAAAGGCGCCGATGCAGTCATCACCAGGGCGTTCGTCACCCCTTAACGACGACCTTCCGGAACCCAGCCCAGGCTTTCTCGGCGGCCCCTATCTCGCTGCTCCGAGAGAGGGTGGGGGCTCGGTCTCGTGAGCTTACCGTCATGTCACGCCGAAGCAGGGTGTCATACGGCGGCACTGGTGATATGCGGCGAGGTAGCATATGGTCGGCCAGGGCGGTCAGTGCGCGGCGTGTACGAAGCTCGCCACACGACTCCAGAGGTCGACGCCTTCCAATCGTACGGTCACCGTATCCCCTGGCGTAAAGCTGGGCGGTAGAGTAGCTCTAGCCCGAAACGGGAACTCCACTAGCTCAAGCAGCGCCGACCGCCCGGGCTGCTTCTCCAGAACGACCGACTCGAACAGCCGCGAATCTCCGTCGCGGCCCGATCCCTCCAGCCGGTCCTGCGTAAGATACTTGAGGAACCAGTAGCGCTTCCTCTCCTCCTCGATCCGCCCCACCTCTCGAAGCTGCAGCTCTGCCCGTTGTACCACGGAGGACAGCGTTTCCGTCGTGTAGCGGGGTTCCCCGGTCCGCAAGAAGTGAGCGATCTGTCGCTGCATTACCAGGTCCGGATATCTCCGAAGGGGCGATGTAGCTTGAATATAGGCTGCGACGCCCAACCCGCTGTGCGCTCCGGGAATCGTATCGAGGTCGGCCGGGGTCAGCCGCCGCATCAAAAGGTACCGCCTTAACGCGCCCTCCGGATGCAGCTCCAGGTCGAGGCCGGAGAAATCCGGCGGCTCCTGCTGACGGTACACGGCCGGCAGCTGCTTCTCGCTGCAAAACTCCGCCAGGACCGAGTTGCATATTATCATCAACTCGGCCACGAGTTGCCTCGATGGCGCCGCGCGCTGCAACACACGCACCTCCACCCGGCCGGATTCCAGCACTTTGATAGCCATCTCCGGCGCATCGATATTGAGGGCGCCGGCGTTCTCGCGCTTCTTACGTGACGCTTCCGCCACGAGCCGCAGCGCCATGAGCTTCTCGTGCCACTCAGATCTCGCGTCCTCTAACGCTGAGTCGGCCTCGAGGTAAGTCAGCGCCGCGCGGCTGCGGACCAACGACGGCCGGAGCTGCCATCCATCTACCTCGCCGGAGCTATTGACATCGATCATAAGGCTCACTGACAGGCGGGCTTCACCCGGTTCTAGGCTCGCGACCCTGTGGGCAAAGCCCGGAGGAAGCATGTCTACCTTGCCCTCCGGAGCGTACAGAGTCGCCATGCGGCGGTCGGCCTCGACGTCGATCGGGCCGCCCTGAGCGACCAAAGTGGCGGCGTCCGCGATATGAATACCGACCCGGTAGCCGCCTTCGACGGCCTCGACAGAAAGGGCGTCGTCCCGCTCCTGAGCTCCCTCGTCGTCGATGGTTACGACCGGTAAGGTCGTGAGGTCATCGCGCTTCTGGTCGAAGTGCCGTTCCAGCCGGACGGACTCGGCTTCGGCCACCGCGTCATCCGGGAACGTCCGCCTGATCTGGGCACGGTGGAGCTCGAGAGGCTCATCGGGAGAGAAGACCCCCGCTCCGACCAGCAGCTCGAAACAACGCCTTTGCAGATCGCCGGCGCCGGCGGCGACCTGTTGCACCAGGCGCTTAGCCGCGCCGCTCCTTTCGAACGCCTCGCCATCTATCGCGTAGCCCTTCAGGTCGCGTAACAGCCCTTTGTGGAGCGGCGACACCTCATCGGGCAAGGCCCCCTGCCCCAGGGCGCTCATAAGCGATGCCGCGGACTCTTCCCTCTCCGCCTGCCGGAGCCGGCGGGCTCGTATTTCTTCGACCTCGTCCGCGGTCCGTGGAGAGTACCCCTCGGGACCATGAACGAATAGATCGGCATCGCGATCCACGTATAGTGCAAGCGCTACCATCTTCGCCTGAGATGGCGTTGCTCCCCAATAGAGTTCAGCGAGCTCCTCCAGGCGGAAGCTAGCGGCCTCCTCAGCGGCTACCTCCCAAACATCCGATATATCGATCGAGGCGGCCAGCGTCTCGCACTCGGCGCTGAACCTGTCCAGCTCCTCTTGGCCAGCCATCACGATGCCCGTGGCTAGCGCTATACGCTCATGAGGGATGCGTGCGATCTTGTTGCGGCCGACGGCGACGCTCACTCGAGACTCGTCCTCGCTCAGATACGGGACCACCCTCGCGCCCTTCGCCAGGCGGGCCACCACTATTTCGTTTGGTTGCATCGGCGTGCCTCTCGCTGAAACCCGAGCGCTGCCCGGGCTTCAGTATAAGTCCGTCGTTAATGCGCTACAACGGCACGCGATGCGGCCCTCATTTTCTGGGCCGGGCTACAACGCCCGCCCTGGCTCGCAGGCCATCCGCCCTTAAGGCCCGCTTGTGACCGGTCTGCTTTACGCGTAAACTCGCAGCGCCAATAGCAAGGAGGCGATCATGCTCAAACCGAGGCTGGTTTACTACAACGACGCGCACCACTTCAACGGCAAGAGAATAGAGCCGCCCGCCAGTATCCACATGCTCCAGTGGCCTGTCGACGAGGTGCTCGGGACCGGTGTAGACCTGCTGGTCTTCGGCCTCGGTTACGGCGACGTCTACTTCCACGACAGTAAGGTCGGGCGCGTAGTAGGCCAGAAGAAAGAGGTGTGGGAGAACTTCATCGACTGGCGCATCATGCGCATGGTAGAGGAGGCTCGGAAGAAGGGCACCGACCAGCTCCGCGAGGTGATCAACCGCGGCCGCGCGACCGGGCTAAAGGTGTTCCCGAGCCTAAAGCTTCAGGCCTCGAACGACCGGTACGGCGAGCGCTGTGGACTGCTGAAGTGGGAGCACGGCAAGGCTGTGTGCATCGGCGAGCCGGGCAGGCAGGAGTGGGCTTACGACTTCTCCAACGAGCTGGTCCGCCAGGACAAGCTCGCCATGATCAGGGAGGTGCTGCAGGACTATGGCGCGGACGGCATAGAGCTCGATTTCATGTTCGGGGACCAGTACTTCAAGTCCGGTGAAATAGAGAAGAACACGCCCTTGATGACCAGCTTTGTTGCCGACATTCGCGGACTGGCGAACGAGATCGGCGCCGCTCAGGACCGAGAGATCGGCGTCATGGCCAGGGTGCCGTTGAAGCGAGAAGACAACATCGAGATGGGCCTAGACGTCGAGACGTGGCTAAAAGACGGCAGCGTGCAGCTGATCGTCGGGCAAGACGGTGACGTAGTCTCCGAAACCGGAGTCCAGGCGCGGTGGATGCCTGAGGCAGCGAACGCCGCAGGGGGCGCAGCCTACTACCGCCCTCCGCGGCGCGTCTACGACGATCGCGTCGGGCTGCCTAGCATCGAGATGTACCGCGCCCTCGGCCAGTCGCTTCAATGGCAGGGCTTTGCCGGGATGTACCACGGCTACCTCCTCTGGCCCTTCAGCCACCGGGAGTACCAGATCCTGCGCGAATGCGCCTACCCCGAGGCCCATCAGCGCCGCAACAAGCGTTACATCCTCCAGCCTAAAGAGGGAGTGGATGGTCAACCGACCACGACGCCGGAGCGGACGCTACCCGTCGAGATGAAGGAGGGCGAGACCGTTAGTCTCAAGATTCTGGTGGCTGACGACGTTGAAAACGCCAAAGCCGATGGAGAGATGCGCCGGCCAATACTCACGATCAGGTACTCTTTCTACTGCAATGGGGACGAGATCGAGACACGGTTCAACGGAAGGATGCTGTCAGACGACGAGGCAGAGATTACGGACGAGCGCGGCCTGGAGATGAGGACGAGACTAGCGGGCAGCATGTCCCTCCAGGCGCCCCTGGGGATGTCTGCCCACTGGTTCCGTTACAAGCTGGACATCGACGACGTCAAACGCGGAGAGAACCTCCTGGAAATCGAGACGAAGACGCAGGACAAGAAGGCCGGATTCGCTCGCAGCGTTAACCCGAATCCACCGAAGGACACCGATGGACGGCGTGAGGAAAGCGGAAGGGGGGGTGAGGGAGCTACAGGGGAAATAGCCTGGGTTCCATTTGGGGTAGGGAGGTCGGCGGACGGTCTTCATCGCCGCACAGGGGCCCCTATGGCCGTCTGCGGGAGCTGCGATGCGGGGGATGGCGAGAGAATACGCAGCAGGGAACTCTCTCGGACCGGGCTGGCGCGAGTCTGCGGGGATCTTCGGTTGTCCGGTGGGTGGGTCGCCGACGGTGCCGTCAGGCCGGGAGTGGAATGGCTCGCAGCCGGGCCAAGGCGCGGCTGAACTTCTCAGCCCAAGGCCAGCGATCCGGAAGATGCAGGGTCAACCGGCGTGCCGAGCGGGTGAGCCGTCCGGCTAGGGAGAAGAACCGCCGCCGGAGGGTCTTGGTGGTGGCTATCCGCTCTCCCAGACCGATCCGCGCCGTCCAGCGGGCCAGGTTGTGGGCCATCGTCTGGACGGCCAGCCAGGCGCCGTTGGCGGCGAAGCGGCCCGAGGGGAGATGGTTCAGCCCGACGCCGTACTTGAGGTCGCGTATGGCATTCTCGATCTCGGCGTGGCGGCGATGGTCAGCCTCCAGTTCGAGCAACTCCCCGTCCCGGTCGGTGATGAAGCCGTGATAACTGTATTTGGCGAAGAGGGCCAGTTGGGAACCGGGCGTCGGCTTCACCCGCCGGACGATGAGCCGTACCGGCGCGGCGTCTGCCTCGGCCTGGAAGGGGGTGCAGGTGATCTCGGCCACATCGGCGGCACCGTCCATCCAGTAAGGAATCGGCGTCCAGGCATCTTCGGGTATCGCCTCGATGAGATTGTGCAGGCTTTTGTGCTGGCGGATGGTGATGGAGTAGCGGACATTGATCCGGCGGCAGACGGCGACCACGGCGTGGGTATAGAAGCCGCTGTCGGCACGCATGGTGAGCTGCCCGCTGGCCCCGCCGTAGCGAACCCGGCTCACCGTTTCACGCAGGAAGTGGGCGGCGCCGCGAGCGGTGTTGGCCCGGCCCTCGCGCAGCCGGGCCATCAGCACGTCGCCTGTGCCGGCGGCGACGGCCAACAGCGGGTGATAGCCCCGCTTGCCGGTATAGCCGTGGTGGCGTGCGCCCTCCTTGGCCAGTCCGTAGGTCTCGCAGATGGTGGAGTCCAGGTCAATGGTCAGGGGCCCGTCGCCGGGTCCCGCCCCGGCCTGCCAAGCCCGGGCCAGCAACTCGCGGCTCACCCGGTCGAGTTGACGGACGTGGCCCCACCGGAAGCTGCGCAGGAAGGTGCCCAGGGTGGATGGCGCCTTCACCGTGCCGCCCAGGGTGCTGGCCGTCCCCCCGGTGCGCAACACATCGGCGTCGTCAATGCAGTCGCCCCCAGCCAGCGCAGACGCCACCAGCGTCATCATCTTGTCGCTCGTGTTCGCCCGCCCCGGGGCATCGCCCAGGTCGAGGCGCTGCCGGACGAGTTCGGGCAGGCCGAGGTGCCGCGCCAGGGTGGCCGGAAGGAGCAGCCCGGCATTGGCCACCAAGCGGCGGTCGTCGAAGGTGATTTGGATTCGGTCGGGGTGGTTGCGTGGCAGCATCTATTGGGTGCTCCTTTTCCAGGGTCTGTTTTTTGCTACAAAACCATTATCCCAGAAGCACAGGAGCACCTTCTTGCTGCTTCAGGACGCTAACCCGACGCCCTCCTTCGGTGGATTCGGGGTTAACGGGGTGGAGATCCAGACACGCTACAAGGACTTCGAGCGCCCTGAGGGCCTGGAGATCGAGCGAGTCGCGCCTCTATCGGCGTAGAAGCCATGGGGCGAGGAGGAGAACGCCCGTCGGGAGGCAGCTACGGGAAGTCTTCCGGCAATCGATTCCGAGGCTAGGCAACTGGGGAGTGGCCGCTTCCGGCAGGTTAATGTTGTCTCTTTAGGTGTATCAGCCGCTTCGGAGTTAGCCCATCCTTAGTGCTTATGCTCGTGGCCGCCGTTGCCCGTGAACTCTTCGCGCGTGCTGAAGACACCGAGGTCCCGCCCTTGATGAACGTGAACGATAACCCCCTCCTGCCTCCTGATTCCCACGGAGTCCAGCAGCTCCTCGTCGATCGTGTCGATCAAGTCCTGGATCTCCTCTTGCGTTATCGTATCGTCGACGTTGACGGTAGCGTGGATCGCCGAGTCTGCGAAGTGGATATCGACGCGACCAATAGGGTCGTTTTCTTTGAGGACGGTGAAACACTCCGAGAACGCAGTCCGGCATTCGCGGTCGAAATTGAAATTAGACATGCTTAGACCCCTGTCTACAGTAAATGCGGGCTATTGCCTGATTTGCCCTGACCCTTCCACCGTCCACTTATATGAGGTCAGCTCCCGAAGCCCCATCGGCCCTCTGGCGTGGAACTTGTCGGTGCTGATGGCAACCTCGGCCCCCAGTCCCATCTGGCCGCCGTCGTTGAAGCGAGTGCTCGCGTTGACGAACACGACGGACGCGTCCACCTCCTCGAGGAACCGGTTCGCCGTTGCGTAGTCCTCGGTGACGATCGCCTCCGAGTGCCCGGAGCCATGGGTGGCGATGTGCTCCAGCGCTTCATCTAGGGTGTCCACCACCTTAACCGCGGCTGTCAGAGAGAGGAACTCGGTGCCCCAATCCTTATCCGCCGCGGGCACGGCCCTCCCACCGTCGACGCTACCCAGAATGCTCAGCGCGCGCCGGTCGCAGCGCATCTCTACTCCTGCCTCCACCCAGCGCTGTGCCAGCCGGGGAAGGACGTAGGGCGCTGCCGCGGAGTGGACCAGCAGCGTGTCCATCGCGTTGCAGACCGAGGGCCTGGAGACCTTCGCGTTGTAGGCTATATCGACGGCCATATCGCTATTCGCGGCCCCGTCCACGTACGTGTGACACACGCCTATACCGCCCGTTACGGCCGGCATCGTCGCCTCCGCGGCTACCCGCCGCACAAGCTCAGCTCCGCCCCTCGGGATCATGAGGTCGATATACTCCTTCATGCCGAGCATCTGACCCACGAGCGCCCGGTCGGTCGACTCGACGAACTGGACGGCGTCGCGAGGTGCTCCCGCGGTTTCGATACTGCCTCGAACGAGCCCCGCCAGCGCCGAGTTGCTGTGAAACGCTTCCTTACCCCCACGCAGTATCACCGCGTTTCCGGACTTGATGGACAGCACCGCGAAGTCGACGGTGATGTTCGGCCGGCTCTCGTAGATGGCGCCGATAACACCAAGTGGGACGCGCCGTTTGCCTACCCGCAGGCCGTTGGGCAGCTGACGCACGTCGAAACTCTCGGACAACGGGTCCGGCAGTGCGGCGACCCGTCTTACGTCCGCGGCCAGGGCGTTCAGCCTGTCCGGGTCGAGGGTCAGCCGGTCGAGGACTGCGTCGCTCAGGCCGTCGACGCGGCCCGCATCCAGGTCCATCTCGTTGGCCGCCAGCACCTCTTCCTGGCGCGTCGCCAGACCGTGGGCGATACGCTCGAGCGCCCCGTCTTTGGCGGCGCTGCTGAGCCTGGCCAGAATGCGAGCTGCTGTGCGCGCAGCCTGCCCTATCGACTGCAGATCGACCTCGGCCGTTCCGACCTCAGGTGCCTTCACACCATCACCATATTGTTCCGGTGGATCACTTCATCGCCATAGTGGTGGCCCAGCATCTCCTCGATACGGTCGGAGCGAAAGCCCTTGATGCTGGCTAGCTCCGCCGAGCCGTAGTTCGTTATGCCCACCGCTATGTGCTCCGACTCGCCGTCGAGCACGGCGACGATGTCGCCCCGGTCGAACGCGCCCTGCACGTCCCTGACGCCTGCGGGAAGCAAGCTGGCGTTTCGTCGTAACATCGCCCTCGAAGCGCCCTCGTCGACAACGATTTTCCCTCTCGTCGACAGCCCGCTCCGCATCCAGCGCTTGCGGCTCTCCATCTTGGTGCTCGTGGCCCGGAACCGCGAGCCAATCCCCTCACCCCGGCTCAGCCTCTCAAGGACGTTGGGCTCCGTCCCTTTGGCGATCACCACCTCCACACCTGAAGCCGTGGCCAGCTTCGCCGCCTCTATTTTGGTCGCCATCCCGCCCTCGCCGGTTCCGCCCCAGGAAGCCCCGGCCAGGGCCTCGACCTCTTCGTCGGTTTCATCGATCACGGAGATTAACTCGGCCCTGGGGTCGATGTTAGGGTCCGCCGTGAACAGGCCATCGACCTCACCCAGCATGACCAGAAGGTCGGCGTCGATCAGATTGGCCACCATCGCAGACAGGTTATCGTTGTCACCAAACACCTCGCCGGCCAGCTCATCGACCGCAACCACGTCGTTCTCGTTGATGATTGGCACTACCTTCGCTTCTAGGAGCGCCAGAAGGGTGTTGCGCACGTTGAGGTAACCCAGCCTATCGGTCAGGTCCTTCCGAGAAAGAAGCGCCTGGGCTACAGGGATCCCGTGGCGTTCGAATAGCTGCTCGTACTCGTGTATAAGACGCCCTTGGCCGGCTGCCGCGAGCACCTGCTTGAAGGGGACGTCGACTCCGGCCTTTGGCACCCCCAGCACCTGGCGCCCCGCGGCTACGGCGCCGGAAGAGACCAGCACGGTCTCTATTCCCGACAGGTGAAGCTGAGCGAGCTGCTCCACCAGCGACGACATCACACGCGGGTCCAGCCGGTCCGACCCCTGGGTGAGCAGCGTGGTCCCCGCCTTTACGACGATCCTGCGATAGGACGAAGGCCGCTTTGCGTTGCGAGTCTGCGATTGCGTACTGTGAGTCGTGGTCTGCGAAGGCATTGGGCGAGGCCGTGGGTGAAGCTGGTGTTCGCCTCGCCATTATAGCAGCGCCCCTACGGGCCTAACAATGACGGCACGCCCTGACAGTCAGCCACGGAGCGCGTCGTGAAGCGCGCTTCAGTCAACTCCGGGCAGCAGATGCTTGAAACCTTCGGAGCAGGCGTACGCCACGGCAATGCTCTTCACAAGTTTCCCGGCGAGTACGGTAACCAGGAACCTTCTCAGCGGGAATCGTGTTGCCCCAGCTGCGATCCCCACAACGTCGAAGATGGGGTTCGGGATCGTCGACACGAGGAAGAGGATCAGAGTGCCGCGGCGCCTCATCAGTGCCCTCACACGCCTGTAGAAGCGGCGCTTCACTACCATGCTCTGCCCGCCGTACCCGACGGCGTATCCGGAGATCTCGCCCACGGTCTCCCCAAATGCTGCAATCACACCCACCGCCAGCGGATTGAGCAACACGCCTGCGGCGCAGACAGAGGCTATGCCGGGAACCGGAAGCAGCATTGCGGCGCTGCCCATCATACTTAGGAAGAAGACGCCCGGGTAACCGACCAACTCGGCAGCCGAGATCGGCCCGCGCAGGACGGCGATCACGGCCACGATCCCCAGGCCGATGGCGAGAGCCAGAAGCTGCAGCCGCCTGTCTCGTCGGGTCCATAGCCGAAGCAGACGACTGTCCGGTAGCGCTGACGCGGGAGGAGCCCCGTCTGTGTGACTCAGATCAGCTTCGGGCGGCATACGCGTCCGCACAATACGCCCGACTGGGGTCGTGCATCGGGTCCAGTCCCATGATTCTTTCCCCGCCTGAGTGAGGGGTCAGACCCGTCCAGTGCCCGCCGAAGAGAGGGAGGAAGGGTCTCAGCGCCGTTACGCCAACCGGGCCATCACTCCGGCGTCCGGCACAGGCCCAAGACCGGAAGTATAACAGGCGCGTCGCGAGGGGTTGAGCGGACGGCCTTAAAGACGCGAGGGCTCCCCGGGGAGCCCTCGCCGATAGGAGATCCGCGTAGCGATCGCTAGGTTAAGCGCTTACCGGCACCGCCAATTCGGCATTCGAGAAGGTCAGCCCATTCTCGTCTGCGTCGACCATCACGTGGTCTCCCTCCGCGACCTCGCCGGAGAGTATCCGTTGCGACAGTGGGTTCTCCACGTGCCGTTGCACGGCTCTTCGCAGCGGGCGGGCGCCGTATACCTTGTCGAAGCCTTCACGCGCCAGCCACTCCTTGGCCGCCGCGGTTAGAGCTAGTGTGACCTGATGCTCGGCCAGCCGAGTCTCGACCTCGCCGACCATCAAGTCCACGATCTCATGGACTTGCTCGGCGGTCAGCGTGTCGAAGATGATTATCTCGTCTATCCTATTGAGGAACTCTGGCCGGAACTCCCTCCTGAGCGAGTCCTCGATCGAGGCGCGCATCCTGGCTGACTCCGTCTCCGAGGTCGCCTCTCGCAGAAAGCCCAGAGGCTCGCTGTTAACCTCGCCCGTCCCGAGATTGCTGGTCATCACAATCAGCGTGTTCCGGAAATCGACGGTCCTGCCGTGGCCGTCGGTGAGACGGCCGTCCTCCAGAATCTGTAGCAGCACGTTGAAAACGTCGGGATGGGCCTTCTCGATCTCGTCGAACAGCACCACCCTGAAGGGTCTGCGCCGCACGGCCTCGGTCAGCTGCCCTCCCTCCTCATAGCCCACGTATCCGGGAGGAGAGCCGACGAGCCTGGAAACGGTGTGCTTCTCGCCGTACTCGGACATGTCTACGCGCACCATGTTCTGTTCGTCGTCGAACAGGTACTCGGCCAGCGCGCGAGCGAGCTCGGTCTTGCCTACCCCCGTCGGCCCGAGGAAAATGAAGCTGCCGATGGGCCTCTTGGGGTCGCTTAGTCCGGCCCGTGCCCGCCTGATCGCATCGGAGACCGCTTTCACGGCGGGCTCCTGGCCGATCACTCGCTCGTGCAGTCGCTCATCCATGTGTAATAGCTTCTCAGCCTCGCTCTCCAGGAGCCTATCGACCGGGATTCCAGTCCAGATAGCGATCAGGCGCCCTATATCTTCCGCGCCGACTGTCATGTCCACTTTGTGTTCCTGTAGGCGCTGCGCCTTTTCGCTGTCCAGCTCCTCCTGCATCCCGAGCCTCTCCGACCGGAGCTCGGCCGCCTGATCGTACTCCCCGCGCTGAACAGCCGCCTCTTCCTCGTGCTCCTTCTGATGGATGTCCTTCTCTTTCAGCTTGAGCTCTTCTGGCATGCTCTGTGCGTCTATCCGTATCTTGCTGGCTGCCTCGTCGATCAGGTCGACGGCCTTGTCCGGCAGCAGGCGTTCGGTGACATAGCGCTTGCTCAGCTTGGCCGCGGCAACCAGCGCGTCATCGGTGACGGTCACCTTGTGGTGAGCCTCGTATTTAGGCCGCAACGCCCGTAGCATCTCGATTGCGGTCTCCTCGCTGGGCTCTTCGACCAGGATCGGCTGAAAGCGTCGCTCGAGCGCGGCGTCCTTCTCGATGTAGTTACGGTACTCCGCCTCGGTCGTGGCGCCGACCGCTTGAAGGTCACCTCGCGCCAGGGCCGGTTTCATCATGTTGCTCGCGTCGATGGCGCCTTCCGCGGCGCCCGCGCCCACCACCGTGTGGAGCTCGTCGATGAAGAGAATTATCTCGCCTTGGGCCTGTTTGATCTCGTCGAGGACCGCCTTGAGCCGCTCCTCGAACTCCCCGCGGAACTTGCTGCCCGCCACCATCGCCCCCATCTCCAGCGCCAATACCCTCCGCCCTTCCAGCTCGTCGGGAGTGTCCCCGGAGACGATGCGCTGGGCGAGGCCCTCGGCGATGGCGGTCTTGCCCACTCCCGCCCCACCCACCAGGACCGGGTTGTTCTTTGTCCGCCTGATCAGCGTCTGCATCGCGCGGGAAATCTCCGCGTCTCGCCCGATCACCGGATCGAGCTTGTCCTCGCGCGCCAATGCAGTCAGGTCCACGCTATAGCGTTCGAGCGACTGGTAGTGGCTCTCGGCTCTCGGGTCTGTAACCCGATGCGCGCCGCGTACCGCTTGCAGGGCCTGGTAGACCTTTTCCAGGTCTACGCCGAACTCGTTGAGGACCTTGGGCGCATCGCCCTTGTCCTCTTGCACGATGGCGACGAGCAGGTGCTCAGTACCTATAAACTCGTCGTTCAGCCGGTCGGCTTCCTCCTTCGCCCTCTCGAGTGCGCGGGCGGCCCGGGGCGCAACGTACAGCTGTGAGGACTCATAGGCGACCTTTGGCCCTTGCTCGAGCAGCTCATCGAGCCGGGCATGCAGCTCCGGCACTGAGATTCCCAGCTTGCGAAGGATCTCGGCGGGCACGCCCTCTTTCTGCTCCAGCAGTGCCATGAGCATGTGCTCGACGTCCCATTGGCTGTGCTTGTATCGCCGCACGATCTCCTGGGACTGGCCGATAATCTCCTGGGCCTGCTCAGTGAAGTCGTCTTGCTTCATCACCATCTTGCCATCACCTGCCTAGTATTGTAGATATGTACACAACTTAGATGGCCGAGGGCCGCCAATAGATTCACGGCGAATCAACAGTCTTGCAGCCTCCATCATATCGCAACGCACATATACACGTCAATAAGAGTGAGTCGTATCGTATAAAGTCTATGTCGCCGGCCCAGAACTTGTGTGCACGATTTACTCGCCAACCTCTAGGTCCGTTCATCCCACCGCTCTATCTCAACCAGCGCCCGGGCGATTCGCTGCTTCAGCTCTTCCGCTGATTCAGGCGTCCACTCGTAGAACCCGCTCCCGGCTTTAACGCCAAACTCCCCCCGCTTGACCTTCTCGTCTAGCAACGACGGCGCCTCGGCCGCGGAGAGGTGAGGAAAGAGTTGCGATGCAATGCCCGCCAGCAGGTCCCAGCCTGCCAGCTCCAGCACTTCGAACACCCCGGCCACCGCCCAGCGACGCCCCAGGCTGCTCTTGATGGTCACGTCCACATCCTGAGGAGAGGCGACGCCGTTCTCCACCAGCCACAACGCCTCCCTGAGCAGGGCGGCCTGCAGTCTGCTCGCGATAAAGCCGGGGACCTCGTGTTGCACCACCACCGGCCGCTTTCCCATTGTCTTCAGGATCTCGGTGAGTGTCTCCACCGCGGCATCGGACGTATCGTCACTGCGCACGATCTCCACGAGAGGCACGAGATATGGTGGGTTGATATAGTGGGCCACCACGACCCTTTCGGGCCGCGCCGTCGTGGCTGACAGCTGGCTCGGCATGAACATCGATGTGTTGCTGGCCAGGACGACGTTGTCCGCACACATTTCGTCGAGCTCGCCAAATATCCGCTGCTTTAGCGGCAGGTCCTCGTACACGGACTCAATGACCAGGTCCGCGTCTCCAGCCGCGTCTTTCAGCACAACGGTTTCGGTGATATTCCCCGGCACCGAGTCCGCCTCATCCGGCGTGATCCGGCCGAGCGCGACGAGCCTCTCGAGATTGCCATCTATACTGCTCCTGGCCCTCCGCAGGCTCGCCTCGTTGCGAGACTGCAGCCGCACGTCGTACCCCGCCATAGCGAACTCCTGGGCGATTCCATGGCCCATCACGCCCGCCCCAATGACCGCCACGCGCCTGATCGCCTCAGCGTCCATTGACCGCTCCATGAGCGACTCCGCGTTGCCTGCTACGCGGTTGGTACATTTGATTGTCCCCTTTCCGGCGTGCCGAAAAGCGCCGGAGCCTAACCCTAGCCTTCTTGAAGGGGGTTAGGGCGGACCCGCTACTACGCGGGGCCTCCGGAAGCGAGCTCGGCGACCAGCAAGTCGAGGACCAGCCCCTCGTCGAGACCCCTCGTCTTGAGTGTAAGATCGGCCTCCAGAAGAGTCCTGTGAATCTTCGCCAGGCGCCCATCGGCGAAGAGCCTCTCCTGCTCCAATGTCTTCCTCAGCGGGTACCCCACAAGCCCAAGCCTCTTCGCCTTTTCAGCGGCGGGGACCCCCTGGGACGCGAGGTCCCGCGCTAGCAACAGCAGACGCACCTGCCTGGCCATCATCGCCAGGACGTAGCCGGGCGAGTCGCCGGATTGCATTAGACGGCGCGTTAGCCGCAGCGCTTCCCCCGGCCGCCCCTCTATCATTGCGTCCACCGCCGGGAAGACGCTGGCCTTCCTGGTGTACGAGACGGTGCGCTGCACGTCCTGTTTTTGTATCGTTTCGCCCCACCGGTAGAGCGCCAGCTTGCGCAGCTCGGAGACGATCACCCTCAGGTCCGGTCCAATCGCCTCGGCCAATGAGGCGATGGCCTCCGGCTCGATCTCTATGCCTTCGGCTACCGCTCTGCTCCGTATCCACTGCGTAAGTTCTCCTGGGCGAGGCAGAGGAAAAGTTCTGATGGTCGCGTGAGGCCGTATCGCGGCGAGTAGTGGGTTAGATCCGGCGAGCCGCCCGTCCACGAAAACGAGTTCGGTACTCTCCGGAACACCGGCTACATACTGTGGCAGCCCTTCCCACCCGGCCGGGGCGGGCGTTTTCTCGGACCCCCGTGCGCGTGAGGGTGGCCGCCTTTCGGATAGAGATAGGAGCCCCCGGACCACGACAAGACGCTTGGGGGCGAGAAAGGGTACGGTGTCGCAGGTGGCAGCCAGCTCGTTCAACTCCAGCCGCGCTCCGTCGAATGCCGAGGTGTTGACGTCGCGAACGTCAGGAGTCCCGACGCTCTCCATCATCGACGAGAGGTGCTCGTCGATACTGAATTCGTCTTCTCCGTAGAGCACGTATATCACGTTGGCGAGATTCCCATTGTCCTCCGCCGAACGTTATAATGGTCGTAAGGGTAAGGGAGCCTGAGACATTGCTAAGAGCGCTGCTCTTGTTACTGAATATGACGGGCGTGCCACGTCTGACCTACAGACTCATGCTGGACCGGCGCGTGCCGCTGCGACTGAAGCTGATCGTGCCGGCGGCTATAGTCTATGTGATCTCGCCCATCGACCTGTTCCCCCACATATTACCAGGCATCGACGACCTCATCGTTAGCATCGTCGCCCTCGGGACCTTCCTGGCCAAGGCCCCGAGGGACGTCGTGATCGAGCATATTCGGGGGAGTAGAGGGCGCCCTACGGAGGACAGCCGCCCGGAGAACACCGTGATCGAAGGCTCGTACCGCATCGTAGAAGACGACGACAAGGCGCGGAAAGCCTAGCCGACAGGCTCACCCGCGGCCCCGCTGAACGCTCGCTCGTCGCGCTCGCGCCGCTTTTGCTAACATCGTTGCATGCAGATTGGCATCGTTGGCCTCCCTCAAAGCGGCAGGACTACCCTCTTTAACGCACTCACGAGGGGCGCGGCGTCGGTCTCATCCTCCACGGGCGCGCCGGGCCAGATCAACGTTGGCGTAGCCAAGGTCGCCGACCTGCGCCTGCACCGGCTCTCCGAGATATTCAGCCCGCGGCGCTCCAGGCCCGCCGAGATCACCTACATCGACTCGCCGCCCTCGCCCGACGCAACGAGCCAGGAACTGAGCATCAGCGCGGAGTCGCTGAACCGCCTTCAGGGGGCCGATGCGCTGCTTCTAGTCGTTCGCGCTTTTGAGAACCCATCGGTCGTACACGCAGAAGGCTCTGTCGACCCTTTCCGCGACATCGACTCCGTGCTGTTTGAGCTCGCGCTCACCGACGTGTCCATTGTCGAGCGGCGCATCGCCAGGCTCCAGCGTGAGCTCAAGGGCGCCAAAGCGTCGGAGCGCCAGGGGATCGAAAGCGAACAGTCCTTCCTCGCCAAATTGAAGACGTCTCTCGAGGCCGGCACGGCCGTGAGAGACCAGTCCGCCACCGAAAGCGAGTCCCTCCTGATCAAGGGATTCAGCTTGCTCACCGCAAAGCCACTCATCATCACCGTCAACGTCGGCGAACAAGATGTCTCGGGAGTCCCTGCCCTGGAGGAGAGGCTGTCCGCCGGGTTCGATGCGCCGGGCACCCGCACCACCGCGCTATGCGGCACGCTCGAAATGGAGCTGGCCGAGATGGCCACCGACGAAGAGCAGGAGTTCCGCGAGGCACTGGGCGCAGGAGAGCCGGGTCTGGACAGGATGATAGCTCTGGCGCATGACGTCTGCGATATGATCACCTTCTTCACCGGCAACGACAACGAGGTGCACGCCTGGACGGTGACCACCGGTACCACGGCGCTCAAGGCCGCCGGCCGCGTCCACACCGACTTCGAGCGAGGATTCATCCGAGCGGAGACCATCGCATACGACGACTTCGACGCCTGCGGCAGCGTGGCCGAAGCCCGTAAGCGCGGCCTGCTACGACAGGAAGGCAAGGACTACATCGTCAAGGACGGCGACGTGCTCAACATCCTCTTCAACGTATGATCAATGCAACGCACCACGGGATTAACTGACCGTTATTGGGTTGTAGGGGCAGGTTTGAAACCTGCCCTCCCGGATTAGGCCGCAGAACACCATGATAAGCAATAGGCGCCATGCAAACCCCGTTAACAAGCACGTCTAACATCTCGGCCACTAGCCATGCCCCGAACTCGATAGCTCTCTACGTCCACATCCCGTTCTGCGAGACCAAGTGCCCGTACTGCGACTTCAACACGTACGCCAAGATCGAGCCCCTGATACCCTCCTACGTCTCTGCTTTGCGAATAGAGATCGAGTCCTGGGGGCGCGTCCTGGGCGGTCCCAAGGTACACTCGGTCTTCTTCGGCGGCGGCACCCCATCGTACCTTCCGACCGAAGACATCAGCCTGCTGATGACTACCATCAGAGATGGCTTCGATTGCAGCACCCTGCGCGAGGCAACACTGGAGGCCAACCCCGGCGACTTCACGAGCGAAAGGCTGCTCGCGTACCGACAGGCGGGTCTCGACCGCCTGAGCATCGGCGTCCAGAGCCTCGACGACGGCCTGCTGACGCTCCTCGGACGTCGACACTCCGCTAAACAAGCCGTCCAGGCGTATCGCACGGCCCGCAACTCGGGCTTCGACAACGTCAGCATCGACCTCATGTACGGCCTTCCGTATCAGAGCGTGGGGCAATGGGAGCACACACTTGCGGAGTCGGCCGCCCTCCAGCCGCAGCACGTCTCGATGTACTGCCTAACGCTCGAACCGGGGACCCCGATGCAGAATCAGGTGGAAGCTGGGCGCCTACCCGAGCCGGACCCAGACCTCGCCGCCGACATGTACGCGCTGGCCGAACAGACGATGGAATCAGAGGGCTACCGACACTACGAGATCTCCAACTGGGCCCGGCCCGGCAATGAGAGCGTTCACAACCTGACCTATTGGCGCAATCAGTCCTATCTCGGGGTCGGGCCCGGCGCGCACTCCTATCTTCACGGGCACCGGTTCTGGAACCTGAAATCACCGACCGAGTACGTCCGCCGCCTGGACGCCGACCAGAATGGGCGCGCCTCAGAGTCGGCCCTCGATGCCGGAGCCATCGGGCGCATGCCGGTGGTGAGCGAGGTCGAGGTCGTAGACCGGCGCCTGGAGATGGCCGAGACCATGATCATGGGGCTGCGGCTCGACACCGGCATCGCCGATCACGAGTTCTCCGTGCGCTTCGGAGTGCCGCTTGATCAGGTATATCCCGAGGTCTTGGCGAAGCTACAGTCCGAGGGGCTACTGGAGGCGGTCGGCGGCGCGGTGCGCCTCACGCCCCGCGGCCGCCTCCTCGGCAACGAGGTCTTCAGCCAATTCCTCGATCCAGCGTAGCCCTTCTCACGAAACAGGCCCCACCGTATGGCCTTTCTGTTTCCCCGTTTGGAAAGGGGGTCGGGGGGATTTGCTCCCGAATTGCCCCCCAAGAACCCCTGTGCTACGCTAGCGATCACCGCTGACCGCAGGGCCACAACGTGTACGTAATCGGCACCGCAGGGCACGTCGACCACGGCAAGTCCACCCTGGTCCAGGCTCTGACCGGGATCGACCCCGACCGTCTCCGCGAGGAGAAGGAGCGGGGAATGACCATCGATCTCGGCTTCGCGTGGCTCCCTCTCCCTAACGGCAACGAAGTGAGCATCGTCGATGTGCCTGGACATGAGCGCTTCGTCAACAACATGCTGGCCGGTGTCGGCGGCATCGACCTCGCGTTGCTGGTCGTCGCCGCCGACGAGTCAGTCATGCCTCAGACACGAGAGCACCTTGCCATCCTCGACCTCCTGGGCGTCCAGCGGGGTCTCGTTGCGGTCACCAAGAAAGACCTTGTCGATGACGACTGGCTCGAGCTGGTCGCCATCGACGTGAAGGAGCTTCTCGAGGGCACGACGTTGGAGGGCTCGGCGGTCCACACCGTCTCCGGGAGCACCGGGGAAGGACTCCCGGAGCTCGTGGCCGGAATCCAAGCCACGCTCGACGAGTCGGAGCCCAGAAAGGACATGGGCCGGCCCCGGCTGGCTATCGACCGGTCCTTCACCATGTCCGGCTTCGGGACCGTTGTCACCGGGACCCTGGTAGACGGTGGCCTGAGTGTCGGACAGGAAGTAGCCCTGGTCCCTTCCGACCGTCGTTCCCGCGTAAGAGGCTTGCAGACCCACCGGCAGAAGGTGGAACACGCTGCGCCCGGCAGGCGCGTCGCCGCCAACCTCACCGGCATCCCCCACGGCAGCATCGACCGCGGCGAGGTCCTCACCAACCCCGATTGGCTAAGGCCGACCACCGCGGTCGACGTACGCCTCAAGGTGCTGCCCGATTCACCGCGTCCCCTCCGCCACAACATGTTCGCCACCGTCCACACGGGCAGCAGCGAGACGGTCGCGCGCATCCGCCTTTTGGAGAACGATCTGGCCCAGCCGGGCACAACGACCTGGGCACAGCTCAAGATCGACCACCCCATCGCGGCCGTCAAGGGAGACTACTTCGTCATCCGGTCCAACCAGACCACCATAGGCGGAGGCAGCATCGTCGACCCTCATGCCCGGCGACACCGCCGCAATTACCAGCCCATACTGGAGCGGCTCTCCGTCATGGAGGACGGCTCGGACCGAGACGTGATCATCAAGAGCGTCGAGGCGGACGAGCCGTCCGAGTTCCAGGCCCTCGTTACCCGCGCAAACCTGCGGCCTGCCGACGCACGTGCTGAGCTCAAGGATATGGCCGCCGAGAGGCTGGTCGTAACCCTAGGCCAAAGCGACACCATCGGCCCGGGCGTCTTCGTGTTCACTTCGGGCGGCTGGGCGTCGCTGGCCGAGAGCGCCCGTAGCTTCCTAGACGGCTATCACCAGCAGTACCCGCTCAGAAACGGTGCGCCCAAAGAGGAGCTGCGGAGCCGGCTTGGGATGGCGGCGCAAGTATTCGGCTATGCGCTGCGCGGGCTTCAGGCGGAGGGCGTGTTAGAGGAGGGCGGCCCTCTGGTGAAACGGCCCGAACACGTCAGACAGCTCTCCGAGAGCCACCAGGGCGCAGTCGACGACTACCTGAAGCTACTGGAGTCCAACCCGTACTCGCCGCCGACCGATTCACATCTCGACGCTGAGGTGCTCAACCTCCTGGCCGACCAGGGAAAGGTCGTGCGCGTTAGCGAGAGCGTGGTATTCTCCGCGTCCGCGTACGATGATATGGTCGAGAAGATCAAGGCGCTGATAGTGGAAAACGGCGAGGTCACGGTCGCCGACGTTCGCGATATGTTCGGCACCAGCCGCAAGTACGCGCTGGCGCTTCTGGACCACCTCGATAAGCAACGCATCACCCGCAGGGTGGGCGACTCTCGCGTGCTGAGGTAGAAATTCGTGCCGACGTCCTCCAACCAGACGCTGAATTGGCTACAGTCGTTCGAGGTCCGGATGCCGTGAGCGACCCGACGGAGTCCGCACAAGAGACCGGCCTGCTTTCCGTCACCCTGGCATCCCCATCCCTCGGCGTGTCGTACCTGTCCGCGCTGCTCCGCTCCCTCCAAGTGGCCATCCGCGAGGTTGGCATGAAAGACGACGCGTCGCGTAGGGGACTGGAACGGCGGCCGCCGCCGGCCCTGGTGCTTCACAGACTCGTCGGCAACGGCGAGTACACCCTTCAATTCGCGTTCGCGAACCCTTCGGACTCCGCCTTGCTTCCGAGTCTGTCCTCCCGAGTTTTCGACGCATTCCTGGACACGTTCAGCGACTACGTCAAGGGCCTGCCGCAGCCGGGCCTCTGGGGCGGCGCGGCACGGCGGTCTTCGAGCCGCCCATACGAGTCTGATCTGGCTATGCGAATGGACCAGGTCTACCGGGAGCTCCAGCGATGTCCCCGGGCCACCCTCGTATTCAGAGGCCGGACTATCGAGATCGAAGGCGACCGCATGGAGATTGGGTAGTGGCGCGTCTCGCTCTCTTGTCCCTTCCTCCCGCCTGAGTAAGTGACCCCTCGTTCAACGCCGCCGCGGTCTCTTGTCCCTTCCCCCGCTCCTTGCGGGGGAAGGTTAGGATGGAGGTCTGGACTTCACGTGAACCGGAGTAGACCCAGTGCCTGACACACCCGACGTACTCCTGATCAGCGGCCCCGCTGGCGCCGGGAAGACCTCGGCGGCTGACGAGTGGGCGCGGGCACAACTGTACAAATGCGCGCACATATCTCTGGATGCTGTCCGAGGGATGATCAAATCTGGATACGCAGACCCACGCGATGGCTGGGAAGCAGAGCAGGGAAGACAATACAAGCTCGCGAGAGGCTCAATAGCGCTTCTCGCGCGCCGATTCGTCGAGGCCGGATTCAAATGCGTGATCGACGACGCCATATTCCCCGACTCGTCGGAGACCAACTATCCGGGCTGGCAGCGCGAACTCGACGGAATGTCGTACCGGCTGGTAGTACTCTTCCCGAGCCTGGGAGTAGTCATCAAGCGCGATGGCCGGCGTCCAGCTCGTAGTCGATTGGGCCCGGAATTCCTTAAGATAGTCTACGAGAGGATGGGACCGTGGCAGATGGATCCATCGTTGCAGGTGATAGACAACTCGACCCTCTCTGTACGCCAAACGGTGAAGGCCATGGAGTCGGCGTTGGGGCAGACCTCTCAGAGGGTTGCACATGTCCCTCGACCTGACTAACACCGCTGCCCAAATCGACGGCATGGCGTCCCACATCCGGGCGCGCCAGAGCGACCGCGAGCTCCGGATAGAAAACGCCCTCCGCGTCCTCGTCGATTTCCCTGTCGACGAATTCACCGCCCAGGTTGCCCAGCAGCCCGAGGCCGCCTGGGCCGTGCCCGGCCTGCTCGGTCCGCCCGACTCCCGGTCCGCTCCCCCGAGCCCGCCGCACGATTTCACCGTCGTAGCTGCCGACGGCTCGCACATCGCGCCCGACCGGCACCTGCCCGTGCGCTGCTTTCTGATTAACACCGGCATCGCCGCCCTGATGTACGGATCTCAGCCCGACGCGTCGCTGCGGAACAGCCCCAGGCTGTACGTGACAGACGACGAGGTCGTTGTGCGCGATGAGCCCACCGGCCGCCAGCACGCCATCGAAGGTACGATATTGGGAGCGAAGCGGGCTGTGGCAGAAATGGATGCGTTGGCCGAGGCCATCCAGGAGCTTCCGGGCGACGTGCCGACCCTCGGCCTCCTCGACGGGTCCCTCGTGATGCTCGGCCTCGTAGGCCACGGCTTTCCTGACTTCGTCATCACGAGTCTCATCGAAGAAGGACTCGTCGCCGCGCTGGACCGGCTCCGCGCGATGGCCGCTGAGCGGCCGCTGGCCGTGGCAAGCTACATCAGCCTCCCCGGCGGCTTCGAGGTCGTAAACGCGCTGCGCTTTGTGGCCTGTCCGTACCGCGCCCCCGACAATGGATACCGGTGCAGCAACCTTGGGCCGGGGGCTCACCCATGCGACGATTGCGTAGGCGGCGTGCTCGACCGGGACATTTTTGCCAGGCTGCTAGCGCCCGGGGAGCGCTCGGCGCTCTTCGCGACCTCCTCACCCGTCGTCGAGAACTACTACGCAGACCACGGCGTATACTTCTTCTACGTCAACACCGGCCAGGAGATCGGCCGCGTGGAGGTCCCGTCCTGGGTGGCCGACGACGAGGCGCTCCTGGGCCTGACGCACGCGCTGGTGGGCGACCAGTGCCGGCGAGGCCGCGGCTACCCCGTGGCGCTGATGGAGGCCCACGAGCAGGCCGTCGTCAGCGGCTCGGACAGGCGTTACTTCGTCGAGCTGGTCGAAGGCGCGCTCCAGGGCCAGGGCCTGCCGGTATACACGTCGGAGAAGGAGCGCTCCAAGCGCCTGCGCTGGCTGTGAGGTATACGTGAAGGATGTGAGGGTCCGCGAGGCCGGCGCCGACGATGCCCCGCGGCTTGCGGAGATCTGGGCGTGCCCGGGGGTGGCCCGTGATACGCTCGGGCTCCCCTACGTCTCTCCTGACAGGGGAAAGAAGCTGCTCGAAGGCCTCGCGGCAGGCGACCACTCGTTGGTGGCTGAGGTGGAAGGAAAGGTGGTGGGCAGCCTCGGCCTCCAACGCGGTGCGAATCGTCACACCCACAAAGCGAGTCTTGGCATGGGAGTCCATGACGATTATCAGGGCCGGGGTGTTGGGACTGCACTCATGAAAGCAGCGATGGACCTGGCCGACAACTGGCTCAATATCAAGCGCGTCGAGCTTCGGGTCTATACGGACAACGCCCGCGCCATACACCTCTACGAGAAGTTCGGGTTCGTCATCGAGGGAACGCACTGCGCATTCGCTTTTCGCGACGGCGAGTACGTGGGCGCCCACACGATGGGGCGCATCAAGGACAGCGAGTGACCACAGAATCTGACGCCTTCACGCCTGACGCACGCGTCGGCGAGGTCGTAGCCGCCTCCACCACCGAGTTCACCGTGCACTGCTACCGGCTGTACGATGCGCCCCCCCTGGGGTCGCTGGTCAGGGCCGGCAGCGACGCGATCATCTACGGCGTCGTTGGCGAAATCGCCACCAATAGCCTGGACCCGGGACGCCGCCCCATCGCCGTGGGCGAGCGAGCCGGGTCTGAGCAGGAGGTCTACGAGGGCAACCCTCAGCTCAACAGGCTCCTCTCTACCGAGCTTCGGTGCGTGGTGGCCGGGCACGAGGCCGACGGCCAGGTCAAACGCCACCTGGCCCCGCTACCGCCCAGAATTCACGCCTTCGTCCATGCATGCGGCAGCGACGAGCTTCGTGAGTTCAGTGCGTCATTGGAGTTCCTGCCGTTGTTGGCATCGGCCCCATTCGGCTCCACGGACGACGTGATAGCCTCCTTCCTGCGCCTCGCAAGCCTGGCCCAGCCTGAGCCGGAGGCCTTTCTAGTCGACGGAGGCAAGGAGCTCGCCAGGCTGCTCAGTGGGCAGACCCAGCGGCTCAGCGTCATCCTCAGGAGACTAGCGCCATGAGCACCGACCGCGCAGGGCGCGACGGCGCAAGACTCGGGATGGTCGTGGCGGGGTCGCTTGCCGAAGGAGTCGAGGTGCGGCTCGACGAGGCGACCTCGACCGAGCAGATCAAGGTCGGCACCTTCGTAACCGTTCAGGGACAGAAGATGCGGTTCTTCGGCGTCGTCACCGACGTCTCGCTGGGCTCGACCGACCCCAGCCTCGGCGGCAACCCGCCCGACGTCTCCAACCCGTACGTGTCGGAAGTGATCGTCGGTACCGCAGCCTACGGGACCATCAGCGTTGAGCCGATGCTGACTATCGCGGACGCCGACGACCCCATGCTTCCGCTGGATGGGCCTCAACCCGCGAAGACCATTCCCGGCCATTTCGCGCCGGTCATGCAGGCCTCGGACCGCGACGTCGAGAACGTCTTCGGCGCAGAGGACGACCGCCACTTCTGGATAGGCACACCCCTGGACATGGAGACTCGGCTCTGCCTCGACATCCCGGAGCTGCTCAAGCGCAGCAACGGCGTGTTCGGCAAGAGCGGCACAGGCAAGACCTTCCTGACGAGGCTGCTCCTTATCGGGATTCTTCAGCAGGGCGAGGCGGCCAACCTGGTCTTCGACATGCACAGCGAGTATGGCTGGAAAGGGAGCAGCGAGACCGGCGCCGAAGTCAAAGGCCTGAAGCAGCTCTTCTCCTCCAAAGTGGCGGTCTTCTCTCTCGATGAGGAGAGCTCCAGGCGTAGGGGTCTGACGCCGGACTACGTCGTGCGCGTCGGCTACGACGAGATCGAGCCCGAGGACATTCAGCTCTTGCGGGAGACGCTGGACCTGTCGGAAGTCGCGGCGGACTCCGCTTTCTCCCTTCAGAAGCACTTCGGCCGGGAGAGGTGGCTCCGGGAGTTCCTCTCGCTCGACGGCAGGCAGACCATCTTCGAGCTGGCCAACGATATCGGGGTTCAAGCCAACGCCCTGGCGAGCCTGCACAACCGGCTCTCCCGCCTGGAGCGCTTCGATTTCATGGACCCTACCTCGAGTCACGGCTCCGTCCAGGAGATCATCCGCTACCTGGACCGCGGAATGCACGTCGTCCTTGAGTTTGGTCGCTACGGCAGCAACATCGCCGCATACATACTCGTGGCTAATCTCCTGACGCGCCGGATCTACGGCAGGTACGTCGAGCGCATCGAGAAAGCTCTCGGGGGCGGCGGGCAGAAGCCGAGGCCGCTCGTCATCACCGTAGAGGAGGCGCACAAGTTCCTTACGCCGGAGGTGGCCGGCCAGACGATCTTCGGCACCATCGCGCGCGAGATGCGGAAGTACAACGTGACCCTCCTTGTCGTCGACCAGCGCCCGAGCGGCATCGACGAAGAGGTGATGAGCCAGCTCGGCACGAAAATCACGTGCCTGCTGGACAGCGGCCGGGACATCGATGCGGTCCTGGCCGGCGTGTCGGGGAGCCGCAAGCTCAGGTCCGTGCTGGCCCGGCTCGAATCGAAGCAGCAGGCGCTGGCATTCGGCCACGCCCTTCCCATGCCGGTCGTCATCGAGACCCGCGAGTACGGGACACCCGAGTCCTACCGAGAGCTTGGCTGGCGCGACGAGGTCGAGCTGAAGGCTGAGCTGGAGCGGGACGTCGAGAGCTTATTTGGCCCAGGGGCAAAGGAGAGCTGATCAGCTTCGTGGAGCATCAAAGAGGTAGCCATATCGTGCCTCGAAACATAGTACCGTCATACCGCCGCATAATCCCTGATCATCAGGAAGTGGCCAAAGGAACACTGCGCTCTGTAATCCGTCAAGCGGGAATCACACTAGACGAATTCAAGGCTCTTCTGCGATAGGCGTCAATCGGGGTTTCGACGTACACAGCAGCCAATTCAGCGCTCAGTGGGCTTTGTAGGCCCTTATTGCCAAGGTTCTCATACGGAGCTACGCTCCTAGCTCATCCAGCCGATCATCGTCGATGCCGAAGTGGTGGGCGACCTCGTGCACCACGGTGTTCCGCACCTCTTCGATAATCTCGTCGTCGCTAGAGCACACCGACTCTATCGCGTTCTGGTAGAGCGTTATCTTGTCGGGCAGCACCATGCCGTAGTCGTCGCGCTCGGTGAGAGGGAGACCCTCGTACAGCCCCAGCAGCAGCTCGTCTTCGTCTAGCGCGTGGCCCGCGAGGTCCTCTTTGGAGTGCCAGTCCTCGACCACGATGTCAACGTTGGCGAGATGGCCCCGGAATGCGTCCGGTATCCCGTCGACAGCCTGGCGGACCAGCCCTTCGAAATGGCGCCTTTCCATACGGCCCAGTGTAGCAGAAGGACCGCACGTGACTCCGCGTGATTTTGAACTCCCGTCCCTGCTGCTAAGATGTCGGCAATAAGGCCTGATACAGACCGGAGATAAGGGAGCACCACCAATGGGCGATACGAAGTACCGGGTAGGCGTGATAGGCGTGGGTAGACAGGGCACCCACCACGCCCGTGCATACCAGATCAATCCCTCGTGCGAGGTCGTGGCCGGCGCCGACACCGACCAGGAGAACCTCGACCTGTTCTGTGAGCGCTTTGGCGTCCCCGGCTACAGCAGCTACGAAGAGATGCTGGACAAAGAGAGCATCGACATCGCTGCACCCGTCCTGCCCGTCAAGGTGAACCCGGACGCGATAGTCACGGCGGCCCGAGCCGGCGTCAAGGCGGTCTTCTGCGAGAAGCCCCTGTGCGCCAGCCTCGAAGACGCCGATCGCTGCGTTGAGGAGTGCCGTTCACATGGCGTCGTTTTCTACGGGGGCCACACCTTCCGCAACATGCCTCAGCTTCAGAAGGCGCGAGAGATGATAGAGGCGGGCGAGATCGGCGAGGTGCAGAGCATCGAGCTGTACGATGGCAACGGCCAGGGCGGCTGCCACTCGATCAGCGTCGTCCGCATGTTTCTGAGCGACGCCGACGCAGACTGGGTCGTCGGGTGGGTATCCGGGGACCCGCACAGCGACTGGGAAGGCGACCGCCTCCGTGAGGCTGAGGGCAAAGGGGGGTTCGGCAATATTGGAGGCTACATCCGGTTCGACAACGGGCTCGAGTGCTTCAGCCACTACAACGCCGCAAAGCGCGGAATTCAGGTCATCGGCAGCAAGGGCAGCTTCGAAACCGACTGGCGAAGCTTCCGGTTCCATAAGGTCCCCGACGGAGCGGAAGGGCGCTTCTTGGCCGACTACGAGGAAGTCCCCGGTATCCTCCCGGACGTTAAGCAAAGGCACCGGGACGAGGAGGGCTGGCTGACGCCCGGCGAGAGGCTGGCGGCCACGGTTCAGTGGGTCGTCGACTCCATCGAGACGGGTACGCCACCGACATGCAGCGGGAACGACCTGCGCAAGTCGCTCGAAATTTGCATCGCGATGAGAGAGTCACATCGCAAGGGGCACGCCCCCATCAAGCTCCCGCTAGAGGACCGCAGCCTCACGATGCTACCCGAGACGTACCGTTGGCATTACAAGAAGGACGTGCTTGGCCGGGAACGTTACATGGAGGATATGGCACAGCACAAGAAGTAAGAATCTAGGACTGTGCGGAGGCCTTCGTGGCCCAGCGGGCGCCGAGAACGTCGTCGCGTGATCCCACTATCAGCCTATGATCCGCACCGTTACCCTGAATCGGCGTACCGCGCAGCTCTGGCGAAGCTCAGTGAATTGAACGACCTGGGCTCGTCCCCGGGCTGCCACGTCCTTGAGCACCGCGCCCACCCTGGGAATCGCCTCGTCCTGGGCTCGGTTTAGGTGGCCGAGCGGCTCATCGTTCTCCGAGACTAGAAACCAGGCGGCAGCGACCTCTTCGGACAATTGGGCTCCAGTGAACTGAGAGGTTGGGCCGATGGTCACGCAAGCTGCAAGAGCAAGGAGCGGCGATCGAGAACGTACAGGGGGGGAAGCGGCGAGACCCGGTGGACCGGACTAATATGCCTTTTTCTGGGTTTTCCAGAAGGCCATTACCATGGCAACGACCCAGCCGATCCCTGTCCAGCCGGCGAGCAGGTTCATCAGAAACACGTCGGACTTGATGGTCGTTTTCCTCACCGCCGCAACTATCGTCGGCAGGAAGTACACCACGAACAATATCAACAAAAAGATATTGCCTTGCATTACTTCACCTGTATCTTGGGGTCATACCGGCGGAGGGCGGCGCCGCCGTTCCTGACTCGGTTTTGGGCTGCCGGAAGTATAACACACATGGGTTGGCTCTCCGTGGACGCCCAGACGCCCACTCTATCACTTTGCGCGTGCCCGCCTTTTCGGGTAATATGGAAGTAGTAGGAATCCCCTTTATACCCCATAGGGCTCGACCAGCCCGAGAGGCGCCATGAACGCGCGCTGGATGCGCAACAGCTTCATCTATCTCCTCATCGTCGTTGCGGTGGTCGCCATCTTCTTCACCCTTTTCTCCGACATCAGCGGAGGCCAGGGAGAGATCCCGATATCCGAGGCTATCGATATGGCCCGGCGAGGGAGCATCGAGACCATCGAGTTACACGGCGACTCCCTGACTATCCTCACCACACGCCAGGAGACGTACACTACTCGGAAGGAAGAGGGGTCGAGCATCTTCACCATGCTGCAGGAGGCGGGCGTCGACCCGTTCGGCAGCAACCCCCAGGTGGTCGTCAGGGGCTCAAGCGGCCTCGGAAGCATCTTCGCGATCCTCCTGCAGTTCCTCCCTCTAATATTCTTCGGTGCAGTCCTGTTCTTCATGATGAGGCAGGCTCAAGGCAATACGAACCAGACGTTCAGCTTTGGCCGCAGCCGCGCCCGAATGCTTGTAGGTAACCAGCCCTCCGTAAATTTCACCGACGTCGCAGGCGTCGACGAAGCCAAGATGGAGCTGGAAGAGGTAGTTGAATTCCTGAAATTCCCCGAGCGGTTCCTCACTCTCGGGGCGCGAATTCCCAGGGGCGTCCTGCTCGTAGGGCCCCCCGGCACCGGAAAGACCCTGCTGGCCCGCGCGGTAGCAGGTGAGGCCGCGGTTCCCTTCTTCTCCATCAGCGGAAGTGAGTTTGTGGAGATGTTCGTCGGCGTCGGCGCGTCTCGAGTCCGCGATCTCTTCGATCAGGCCAAGAGGAACTCGCCGTGCATCGTCTTCGTCGACGAGATAGACGCGGTGGGTCGACATCGGGGCGCTGGGCTCGGCGGAGGACACGACGAGCGAGAGCAGACCCTCAACCAGATACTGGTCGAGATGGACGGCTTCGACACCAGCGTCAACGTCATCGTCGTCGCCGCCACAAACCGGCCGGATATCCTCGACCCGGCGCTCCTGCGTCCGGGCCGTTTCGACCGCCGCGTTATACTCGACAACCCCGATATTCGGGGCCGGACTGAGATTCTGCAGGTCCACTCCAAAGGTAAACCCTTGGATGAGGACGTCGACCTGGAGCGAGTGGCGAAGGGGACGCCTGGCTTCAGTGGCGCCGACCTCGCCAACCTCGTGAACGAGTCGGCAATACTGGCGGCCCGCCGGAAGAAGACCACGATCACATATGACGAGTTCGACGAGTCGATCGACAGGGTGCAGGCCGGCCCCGAGCGTAGGTCCAGAGTCATATCTGAGCATCAGAAAGCGGTGACCGCCTGGCACGAGGCCGGGCACGCCCTCGTCGGACATCTCCTGCCCAATGCTGACCCGGTTGCCAAGGTCACAATCATCTCTCGGGGCGCCATGGGCGGCTACACGAAGTTCCTGCCAGCGGAAGACCGCCACCAGATGACCAAAAGCCAGTTCCTAGACCAGATGGCGATGGCCATGGGCGGGCGGGTATCCGAGGAGATTCAGTTCGGCAAAAGTGAGATCACGACCGGGGCCAGCAACGACCTCGAAAAGGCTACTGATCTGGCCCGCCAGATGGTCACGCGCTATGGCATGAGCGACAAGCTGGGACCGCGCACCTTCGGCAAACGAGAGGAGCTCATCTTCCTGGGCCGAGAGATATCGGAACAGCGTGACTACAGCGACAGCGTCGCTGAGACGATCGACGAGGAAGTCCACACGTTGATCGAAAGCGCGTTCCAGCGGTCTAAGACGCTGCTTACGACGCACAAGTCGAAGCTCGACCAGCTTGCCAGACACCTGATCGAACACGAGACCGCCGAGGGTGACATCCTCACCGACCTTCTGAACTCGCCGGTGCCAGACCTGCCGGTGCCTGCAACCGCCGACTAGCCGGACCCCTCGCGCACACTCAGAGGCAAATGGAGTGCGCCGCGCCTACCGCTCAGGCGTCTCCGACCTTCCCCTGATGGCGTCGCCCGCCTGAAGACTCGCCTCCTCAACGAAGCGCTCCAAGTCCTCGATCTCGTTCTGTGTCTTGGTCAGCGGCTATCTGAGGATATCCCGGCCCTTAGAGACGCGAGCTCTTTCTTCGCCTGCTCGACCTTCTGGGTTAGCGCCAGCGCCTCCAAATTCCGCCTCCGCTCTAGCGCCGATGGTCTCGAGATGCTCCAAGGTAACCCGGGCCGTGTCCAGTCGTTCCTGGATTTCAGCCATCATCGTAAGGGAAGCGTCCAGCGGATGACCTCGCACCGCAACGTTGCGGGCGCGTTCTAGCTGCTGCGAGAATTGGAGGGTCTGAGCGCGAAGCTCGTCCTGCTTGCCCTTTAGAACTGCGACCAGTAGGCGGAGCCGCGCTATCTCCTGGTCCATGCCCTCGATTTCCATACCGGGGGCCTACGCTGCAGGTCGTCAGGCCACCACAGCCCTAAAGCCCACCCGGGGCAGCACACCGGCCAGAGCGTCCATGACTTCCTGAATCTCCTCAGGCGTGACGTAGCCCATGTGGCCGATCCGGAATATCTTGTCCTTCAGCGACTCCTGTCCCGCGGCGAGCTCTACCTGATAGTCCTGGCGCAGCACCGCTATCAGCTCCGAGACGTCGACGCCGTCTGGAACACGCACCGCCGTCACTGTATCCGACGCTACGCGCTCGTCGGGGAACAGCGAGAGCCCCAGAGCCTTTACGCCGTCCCTCGCCATCCGCGCTATCTCGGCGTGCCTTTCGATGATTCGGGCTAGCCCCTCGTCTGCGACCTTCTGCAAGGCGAGGTCCAGCGCGAAGAAGACCGAGATCGCCGGCGTGTACGGCGGCTGCCCGATCTCAAGGTAACGCCTATATTCGGCGAGGTCGAAGTAGTAGCGGGGCATCGTGGCCTGCCCATGCGCCTGCCACGCCCTCTCGCTGAAACTGATGAACGCCAGCCCGGGAGGCAACATCCAGCCCTTCTGAGACGCGGTGGCCACTACATCGCATCCCCATTCGTCGGTCTTCAGCGGAAGTGAGCACACGCTGCTCACGCCGTCCACCAGCAGCAGCTTATCGAACTCGCCCTTCGCCACTGCCGCGATAGCCTCCAAATCGTTGGCGACGCCCGTGGACGTCTCATTGTGCGTTACTAACACCGCTTTGAGTGACGAGTCCGCCTGGAGCGCCTTCCGCAATTCTTCAGGGTCCACGGCGCTGCCCAGTGGGAAGTCGAGCATAGTAACCTCAGCTCCGAACCTCCGGGCGATCTCTCCGAACCTGGCTCCGAATGAGCCGACAGAGGCGCATAGCACCTTGTCCCCTGGCGACAGGGTGTTGACTACGGTAGCCTCCATAGCCCCAGTACCTGACGCGGTCAGGACGTAGACGTCGCCGTCGGTCTCGAACACCTGCTTGAGCCGGTCCGTAATTCTGTAAAGAATCTCTTTGAAAAGGGGCCCCCGGTGGTTGATCATCGGCCCCGCCATGGCTTCGAGGATGTCGTCAGGCACGGGTATCGGACCAGGCAGTCGCAAGTTCAAGGGCAATTCCTCCCGCGAACAGAGATCGTATCGGGCACCCTGGGTCCCGACTCCTACCACCTATCACCCTGAGTCCCGCTTCGCGGCGAGGGGCCTAAAGAGCGCGAGCGGCTCGAGGAATCCGATGATGACGCCCCGAGAGCACCACTACTGAATCGCCGCCGTAGCTTTGCGACCGCGGTCCTTAGATTCCTCGCTGATCTCGGAATGACATTACCTACACCACTCCCGCCATCATGGCGGACTCATCGCCTCGGTCTCGTCCCGCTGAGTCCCGACGCTTTAGGTCCCCGACACTCTGAGGCGCAACGCCTCCGTTCTGGCAGACCGAGAAAGGCGTAGGTATCCAGGTATCCTTCAATCGGCTATTCCGGCGACGGCTCATACTCAATTATCACGGACCGCCTCGTGCCGGATTGAATAAGGCTGCCCGACTCTATCTCAGACGCCGCTATATTCTCCGTGACCGCAATCCCGTTTATCCTGACCGCGTTCTGGTTTATCAGCCGCTTGGCCTCGCTCGCGCTCTCGGTGAGCTTCGCCTCCACCATTAAATGGCCCAGGCGAAGCTTTCCGTCCGGCGACGGGAGAGGCCTAGCATAGCGAGGGGCGTCGTCGGGCGCCTCCTTGCGCTGCACCGTTCTCTCAAAGTACTCATCGGCGCCGCGCGCGGCCTCCGGATCGTGGAACTGCGACACGAGCTCTCCCGCCAGCCGCTTTTTCAGCTCCATGGGGTTTACCGAGCCGTCACTCAGTGAGGCCCCCATCTCTGCCACCTCGGCGTCCGGTATATCCGTCAGCGTCTCGACGTACGTCATGATCGTCGAGTCGGGGAGCGACATGGTCTTGCCGAACATCTCGTTCGGAGGGTCTGCCAACCCTATGTAGTTACCCAGGCTCTTGCTCATCTTCTGTACGCCGTCCGTGCCCACCAGGAGCGGCATCAAGAAGCACTGCTGAGGCCGTTGGCCCATCATCGCCTGGAGGTCGCGCCCCACCAGAAGGTTGAACTTTTGGTCAGTGCCGCCGAACTCCACGTCAGATTCGACGGCGACTGAGTCGTATGCCTGGAGGAGTGGGTATAGGAACTCCGTGATGGCGATGGGCTGGTTGGCCTTGAACCGCTTCGAAAAGTCCTCTCGCGCCAGGAACTGGGCGACCGTGAACCGGCTGGTAAGTCCAATTACGTCCGTGAGGGAGAACGGCCCAAACCACTCACTCTGCCACTTGACCTCCGTCCGTTCCCGGTCGACGATCTTGAACAACTGCGCCAGATACGTTTCAGCGTTGCTATGAACCTGCTCGGCCGTGAGCATCGGCCGGGTCGCCGACTGGCCGCTGGGGTCCCCGATCTGGGCCGTCCAGTCGCCCACGATTACGATGACCGTGTGGCCAAGCTCCTGAAACTGTCGCAGCTTGCGAAGCCCCACCGCGTGCCCCAGGGTCAAGTCGGGCGCGCTGGGGTCGAAGCCCATCTTTAGGCGAAGCGGCTTGCCCGCCTCGAGAAGCTCGACGAACTCAGCCTCCACTATGATCTCGACGACCCCTCGCTTTAGCACGAGATCTCGATGCGCCTGGTCCAAGTCTACAGTCCCCCTCGCCTAGCTTTGAAAATCGCCTCTCTGCCACCATCGGACGGCATCACGTCAATTGAAGTGGCCCCGTCCCTCCCCTTGCAAAAAGGGAGCTTTGCACAAGAAGTGTCGCTCTGGGAGAACTATCCTGCAACACGATCAGAGCCTGTGCGGAGCATGTCGAAGTGACGAACGGTGAGTTTCAAGTTACGTCGTGGTGAGCCCTTCGGCTTCGCTCAGGACAGGCTTGTCGAACAACGGCCCCGCATTGCGAGTTTTGGTGCAAAGCCGAAAAAGCGGTTAGGCGAGATTTCATCAGCTTCGCGCAAGTATCTCCCTGGTCTGGATCACATCCTCGTCGACCTGCCGCTGCAGCGCGACAACGTCGTCGAACTTCCTCTCGTCCCGAAGTCTGCGCACGAACTCCAGACGCAACCGCTGTCCGTAGAGGTCGCCGCGGAACTCCAACAAGAACGCCTCGACGGCTCGTCCCGCATCGGCAAAAGTGGGGCGTACGCCGATACTGGCCGCGGCCATGAATCTTTCGCCGCCGGCGTACGCCCAGGTGGCATAGATCCCATCTCCGGGCACCGCTAGCTCCCCCTCAGTCATGAGGTTCGCCGTGGGGAAACCGAGCGTTGCACCCCTGCCCTCTCCCGTCACCACCTCTCCCCACAAGCTGAACTGGCGTCCCATTAGACTCGCCACCCGCTCCACATCACCTGCTCCCAAAGCCTCTCGTACAGCAGTGCTCGTAATAGGGTTCCCATCATCCGACACCGCCGCGCCGACGATGCTTACGCTGTAGCCGAGCTCGCGTCCCAGCGACGTGAGTTTCGCGACGTCACCCTCGCGCTTGTAGCCAAGCGCGAAGTCCGGCCCCACCACCAAAGCCCTCATTCGCAGCGTCTGTTGCAGCAGCGAGACGAACTCGCGGGCCTGGAGCTTTGATAGCGCCTCGTCGAATGTGACTGGGACGACCAGGCTAATACCGAGCCCCTTTAGGAGGTTGATCCGCTCATCCAGGCTCGAGAGCAGCCTGGGGGCGGAGCCCTCGGTCACAACCGACTCCGGGTGGCCCCGAAATGTGACGATGCCGGGGACGAGGCCCAGCTGTGCGGATTCCTCAATCAGGCGGGCGATCAGGCGCCGGTGCCCGAGGTGGACGCCGTCGAACACCCCGATACTTAGAACGGAATCCTGCGATGGTGATAGGCTGGTCAGTTCTTCACGGATACTCATGGTTGAGCTGGTTGTGCCTGCCCTGCAAGGGCGCCGCCTGCCGCGCGCCCAGTTACGATGACAGCGGTGGCGCTACCTGACCCCGGCTGTTCTTGATAGCCCTCGGGCCATCCCGCAAAACTATGCCGCGGTGCCAGGACTCTTGAGCGCTGCCCTGATAGCGCTTATCTGGGCCATGAGGCCCTTGAAGTTCTCGAAGGTCAGCGATTGGGCGCCGTCCGACATTGCCGAGTCCGGGTTCGGGTGCACCTCGATTATCAGCCCATCGCTCCCAGCGGCAGCGGCGGCGCTGGCGATCGGCGAGACGAGATACCACTTCCCGGTCCCGTGACTGGGATCAGCTACGATTGGGAGATGGCTCAGACGGTGAATCGCCGGGATCGCGTTGATGTCCAGTGTGTTTCGCGTGAAGGTCTCGAAGGTCCTGATCCCTCGCTCGCACAGTATGACGCTGCTATTGCCCCCCACCATCACGTACTCGGCGGCCAGTAGCCAGTCCTCGTAGGTGCTCGAGAACCCTCGTTTGACCATAACCGGCTTGTCCCCTTTGCCGGCTTCGTCGAGCAGCGGGTAGTTTTGCATGTTCCGCGCCCCTATCTGCAAGATGTCGGCATAGCGAGAAACTAGCTCTACGTCTTCCGGCGACATGACCTCCGTTATGACCGGTAGACCGGTCTCGTCGCGCGCCGCCGCGAGCAGCTTGAGCCCATCCTCTCCCATCCCACGAAAGCTGTAGGGTGACGTGCGAGGCTTGAACGCACCGCCCCTCAGCACCTTAGCGCCGTGCTTCTTGACCGCTCTCGCCGTGGACAGCACCTGCTCCTCGTTCTCGACGGCGCAGGGTCCGGCGAATACGGTGAACTCCCCGCCCCCTATCTTCACGCCGCTGTCCCCGATGGCGACCACGCTGTCCTCAGGATGGAATTCGCGGCTCGAGAGCTTGTACGGCTTCGAGACGCTCAGCACCTCGCTAACCCCGCGCATAACCTCCAGTTCGTTTCGTAGCTCCGGGTCTATCTCCCCGATTACGCCGATTATGGTGCGCTCGACGCCCTTGGAGAGATTAGTCCGGAGCCCGCGATCGAGGATGTGCTGCTGAACAGCCTGGATCTCGTCGTCCGTGCAGCTCGAGCCCAGTACTACTATCAATTCTCGTGCCTCCAACTCATCGGGTGGAAAAGCCGCGCAGGCTCCATTTGGCGACGAGGGCTCAGATCTCCCCCGAGCCGCGGTCCCTGAGATTCTTGGCGCCCTTCAGATACACAAAAGATAGGTCTTTGGGCTGTACGTCGGTATTCACCAGTAGAAGTATTCTAATACATCTCGTGGGCGCGTCCGGGACCCTCATCTCGCGCCCGCACATGAGCGCAACGTACTCCCAACCAAGACGGCGTGCAGCCTGCGCTGGGAATTCGGCGTCGAGATCGTCAGTCGTCGTGAAATGCGCCGCGGCAACGTCATCGACCTCGATGCTGTTCGCTTCGACGAGGCTCTGTAGCAGCTCTGTCGTGGCCGCGAGTATCGCCTCCCTGGTGTTATCGTCGGCGGTAGTCGCTCCTCGTATTCCCGATACTCGGGCCATTCTTAAGGGTGCTCCGTGTCAGCAGGATGCCGTGTGCCGTTTCCAGCGCCACGGGAAATGCGGGGCCATTCTAATCGACCCACGAAGATAACTCAAAAGAGCGACTGAGAGGTCCGCCGATCAACCGCGGCGCCTTGGCGGCCAAGGCCTCGGCGCGGACGAGTCGCAGATGTGAGGAGGTACCAGCTGGCGTATTGAAAAAAAGAATCCTTAAGCGTTTCTATCCTCGGCGATCACGGACGGGGTGAAATCAGTCCCCCGAGCCAAGCGCCTCAGACACCACCTTGACCAGCTCGTCGTCCTGGTAGGGCAGCACCGTTCGCGGGTCCAGGACCACTCGCTCGGCTTCGATGCGGCCGACGACGGGGGGATCTCCGCTGCGTAGGCGGGCTCCGAGCGCTTCTGCGCCGCGAGAGGACGCGTCCATGGCCAGAAGCCATGTCGGAAGGGTCTCCCCAGGCAGACTGCCACCGCCGACAGCTGACTCGCCGGCTACGACGTCTGTCCGCCCGCCAATTAGCTGTTGCCAAGCCACGGCCCTCGACTTCAGGCTGGACGCCGGCTCGGCGATCATCCGCCAGACCGGGACCTTTTGCGCGGCCTCTCCCTTCACATAGTGCAGTAGCGTAGCCGTGAGAGCCGCCATGCTGAGCTTGTCGATTCGCACCGCCCTCGCCATAGGGTGCCGCGAGACCCTGTCGACCAGGTCGGGGTCGCCTGCGATGATCCCGGCCTGTGGCCCCCCAAGCAGCTTGTCCCCGGAGAAGAAGGCCAGCGAAGCGCCGGAGGCCATGCTCTCTTGGGGCATCGGCTCGTGGGCTAGCCCGAAGTCGGCGGTGTCGAGCAGGCATCCACTGCCAAGGTCGTGTAGCACGGGAATACCTTTCGCCCTCCCCAACTCGACCAGTTCCGACAGAGACGGCGAGTGAGTGAAGCCGCTGATCTGGAAATTGCTCGCGTGGACCGACAGGATCGCGCCGGTGCTCTCCGTGATTGCACGTCCGAAGTCCCGAGCATAGGTCCTGTTGGTCGTGCCGACTTCAACCAGGTGAGCGCCGCTCTGGCGCAGGACGTCCGGGATCCGGAACCCGCCGCCGATCTCAACGGCCTCGCCGCGGGACACAATAACCTCACTATCGCTAGCGATGGCGGTGAGCCCCAGCATCAACGCTGAGGCGTTGTTGTTGACCACGTACGCCGCCCGGGCGCCGGTGAGCTGGCAGACCATGCGCGCAATGTGGGCCTGTCGTGAGCCACGCTTTCCAGCGTCGATGTCGAACTCAAGCTCGCTGTAACCGCTGGATGCCCGAGCGATAGCCTCGATAGACTCTTCGCTCAACGGAGCGCGGCCGAGGTTGGTGTGCAGTACCACGCCCGTTGCGTTGATAAGCGACCGGGGCCATTGGCGCCAGCGCGACCGCGCGCGCTGCTCGATGGCGAGAACTATATCGTCCAGCAATGGCGTGCCGTCGCCATCCGCAACGGCGCTGCGGGCCTCATCGATCTGGGCTCGCACGAGCTCCAGTACAGCGGCGTGCGAGTAGCCTTCTACGAGACCCCGGACCCTGGGGTCCGATAGCACCTTCTCTGCGCTGGGGAGGTCACGAAACTGGGTAGTCATTGAGGCGCGGTCCTTCTAGCGGAGCAAAGTCATTATAGCCCAGCGCTGCTTCCCGTCGGCGCACGTGAGCGAGTCCTTCAGCGGGTCGTCGGAGACGCGTGACACTCACGGTGCACACCGGAGATTCGCGGGCACTGGATTAGGCGTCGTGCCCTCCGAGCGCCGGGGCGTGCGAACGTCCGCCGCCTTGCGCTCGCCGAGCGCGCGATGGAATCGGGCCAGAGAGGCTCGAATGCCCCTTGACAACAGGGGCTCAACTAGGATATCTAAACGCAGTGCCCTGCCCGGGCGAGTGTCCTCTGGGGGTAGCTCTTTGGAGGCCAACAGTCGAGCCGAGCAGGGCTTTTCTAGTATAACAATTTTGAAAACGCTATGCTTCGTTGGGGGGTATTTAGTCCCTACGGTGGGGGCAGCATTCCCGTTTTTTGATTGACCCTAGATATTGGCGTTGCTAGAATGTGAATAATTTCCCTAGCGTCAGGGGACATGTTCGTTATAGGTCTCACGGGGGGAATCGGAACGGGAAAGAGCGAGGCATCCGAGGTCCTTCGCGAGCTGGGAGCCGAAATCATTGCCGCCGACGCGATGGGCCACGAGACCTACCGCCACGGGACTAACGCGTGGCAAGAGGTGGTGGAGGAGTTCGGGGAGGGCGTCCTGGGGCCCGGCGGCGAGGTAGACCGTGGCACGCTTGGAAGCCTCGTCTTCGGCGACAAGCGGGCGTTGGAGCGGCTAAACGCTATAGTCCACCCTCGGATTCGCTCGAAAACCGTGAAGAGGCTCCTCGCTCTCTCGGAGCGTGGCGCCGAGGTGGTTGTGATAGAAGCCGCGTTGCTGCTCGAAGCGGGCTGGGCGGACCTGGCGGACGAAATTTGGGTAACGGTGGCCCCCGAAGACGTGGTGGTCCAAAGGGTTGCCAGACGCGACGGGCTCGACGCAGCCGAGGTCCGACGCCGGATTCGCTCCCAGATGACTCAAGAACGGCGCCTCGCGAGCGCGGATGCCGTAATCGACGGCAGCGCCGGCATCGTGGGGATGCGGGCGCAGGTGCAAGCCCTATGGCGAGAAAGAGTTACCGACAGACAGGAAGCCTAAGTTCCACATGACAGCACCAACCAAATCGCTCTATCGCAGCTACATCATCGAGGAGTACCAGTTCGCCGAGGAGCCGTACTACGTTCCCGTCGCTGACGAGGTCGAGCTATTCGAAGCCGCGTACGCTCAGAAGATCCCCGTGCTATTCAAAGGCCCAACGGGATGCGGGAAGACACGGTTCATCGAGTATATGTCGTACCGGCTGGGCCGGCCGCTCACCACCGTGAAGCGCTCGAAGAGTCGGTCCGGCTCAACGAACTCCAAGAACGGCAAAAGCCTGCCGTTGGTTACCATCGCCTGCCACGAGGACCTGACGGCCAGCGACCTGGTGGGGCGCTACCTGCTCGAGGGCGACAGTACCGTCTGGATCGACGGGCCGCTGACCCGCGCCGTAAAGGCCGGAGGAATATGCTATCTCGACGAGATCGTGGAGGCCAGAAAAGACACAACGGTGCTGATCCATCCTCTGACCGACCACCGGCGCATTCTCCCCATGGAGAAGCGCGGCGAGTTGCTAGAGGCCTCGGACGGCTTTCTTCTCGTGATGTCGTACAACCCCGGGTATCAGAGTGCCCTCAAAGACCTGAAACACAGCACTCGCCAGCGCTTCGTGGCAATGGAGTTCGACTCGCCGCCGCCCGACATAGAGACGCAGATCATCGCTCACGAGGCTGAAGTGGACCAGGAGACCGCGGCGAGGCTCGCCAAGCTGGGCGAGAAGGTCCGGAATCTCCGTGACCACGGTCTCGCTGAGGGCGCCAGTACGCGACTGCTTATCTACGCCGGTAAGATGATGGCCCAGGGCATCGCGCCGCGGAGGGCGTGCCAGGTCGCTGTAAACTGGGCGGTCACCGACGATCATCCGATTCAGAGAAGCATCGAGGAAGTCATATCTTCGATATTCGAATAGCGGCTTCCCGCCATCTAAGACCAGAAAGCCGCCTCCCCTTGGCTTCGACTCCGCCTCTCTAGCGACTCTGCTACCGCCTTGCCGCGCGGACATTACTCCAGTGCCCGGCGCTGCGCCACTTTGACCAAGGGACATGGGTAACATTCACGAGTGGAAACACTTAATCTAATCGGCGTCCGGCGAGCCCTGGGTCAAGTCACCAAGAGGCCGATCGACGACCCTTCGCTCACCCCCGCAGCCGTCCTCGTGCTCGTGTACCTGAAAGAAGGCCGGTACTGTATCCTATTAAACAAGCGCAGCGACTCAGTCGCTGAGCACAAAGGGGAGATCGCGTTCCCGGGAGGAAGAAGAGAGGCGGATGACGCGAGCCTGCGCGAGACGGCGCTACGCGAGAGCTTCGAGGAGATGGGGGTCCGGCCCCAGGACGTCGAGGTGCTCGGCGAGTTGGACGACGTCGCTACGATCTCCAGCTACGTGATTACGCCGTTCGTGGGCACCATCCCGCACCCGTACCCCTTCGCCCCGGATGAGAGGGAGGTCGCCGAGGTCCTCGAGGTACCGTTGGCGGAACTGGATAATCCGACAAACATCCGCGAGGAGGCCCGTCTCGAAAACGGGGGGCTCGTGTACGAAAAGGCGTATACCTACCGTGGCCACCTCATTTTCGGAGCGACCGCCAAGGTGCTACATCGGCTTCTATACATGCTGACTCCCAGCGCCGCCAAGAGTGGTCCGTGGAAGAAATAGCGTCAGTTACCCAAGAACACGTCCAGGCCGAGCTGAAGCGATTCCCGGGCCAGGTCTCGGAGCACTTCCAAAAAGCCTGGGCCGACCTGTCGACTACACTGTCAGACCGGCAAATGACGGCCTGGGCGAGGTCCGGGCTGCAACTGGCGGAGCAGTCGGTCCGTTCGTGGGAGGCGGCCAGCCTCTACTTCGAGGTCAGCCCGCAGGTCGCGGCGCTGATGCCGTTCAACTATTTCGTAAAGTGGGGCGAGTGCGGTACAAAGCTGTGCGAGGAGTCGCCGTCCCTCGCGGTTTCGTACTTCGAAGCTAGCCCCGGGGCCACGGGCCGGCTGAGGTCTCGACATATCCAGGAGTGGTCGAATCTGGGCCTGAGTCTCTACCGCGGCACCTGGAAGTCCAGCACGCTGTCCGCGAGATTCTTCGAGTCTAGCCCCGCTCTTCTCTCCAACCTCACGCTGCCTGAGCTCGAGCGATTTGTGCGTCTCCTCGACGCTCTGTCGCGACGCTCGTACGACCTTGCGCTTGAGTGCCTGGACAAGGGGCAAAAGATATTCCCGCTGGCTGGAGACGCCAAAGAGGGGTTCATCACACTCGCTGCCGCGATGGCCGAAGGGAGCTGGCGACAGGTCAAGAGCTTCTTCGACGCCGCGGCGCAAGCCTTCCCAAGGATAGAGGCGGGACAGAAGCTCGCGTTCATAGGCCTCGCTGGAGGCCTTTTGGCCGCAGGCTCGACGAATGTACCCGGAACGATGCTCGATCTATCGAAGGCGTTGGAACAGCTACACAAGGACGATCACGGTCGGCTCCTGGGCCTCGCGGAGCAGCTTCTGGAAGTCTCTCCGGTTGCTATGCCTGAGTTCATCAAAAGCTCTCCGTCCGTACTTCAGAGGGTCAGCGTGGTCCAACTCGAAAGGTGGTTTAGTGAGGGTATGAGCCTCCTGGAGGAGAACGCCGACGCCGGTCTGGCCTTCTTCAAGACGGAGTCGGCGCGCTCCGAACGGGCGCTGGAAGCGCTGTCGTCTAGCGTGGAGCTAGAGCGTATCAAAGACGTGATCGAGATGTATTGTATGGCGTTGGCGGGCTCCGACGTAAAGGTCTCTCCAAGCGATGAGCTCGTGGAAAAGAGCATCGGTTGGGTGTCAGCAGAGGCGCCCGCCACGGAGGGCTCGACTATATTCGTGCCGGCCCAGGTGGACAAATACGCTAGCAAGGATGCGAACTTCGGCTGGTTCAAGGTCGTCTCGACGCACCAGGTAGCACACCTGGAATTTGGCAGCTTTCGGTTCGAATTCGACCGGCCCTCCGGACACTTCGACGACCTGAGACCGAAGCTGCAACCGCGGTTACGCCAACAAGAGAAGAGGGCCGAAGACAATCGGGAGTCGGCTCGCGAAGGCGCATGGCTAACCGACATGCAACGGTTCTTCGATCTGTTCGATGACAGGCGGCTGGCCCTGGATATATTCACCGTTGTGGAGGACGGCAGGCTTGACGCGCGCGTCAAGGCCGAATACGCCGGCATCGGAGTGTCGTATGAGCAGGTCCAGAACGAGTCGCTCGAGGGGCGTCCCGATATCAAGACACTCCCGATGCGTGAGGCGATGGTCGAGTTGCTAGTGCGCCTTAGCCTGCAGCAGCTCCAGGGACTATCCGCGCCGAGCCGTTACATGCGAGAGGCCCGACATATAGCGGCTATCGCTAGGCGAGCTATCCGGCTTGGTTCTACTGTCGAGGACTCTGCGGAGGCCACCCTGAGGATCTTCTCGATACTTTCTGAGATTCCCAACCTGCCCCTCGAAGACGACGAATGGGAAAATCTCGATCTCGGCGACGACGCGGAAGAGGACGGAGACATCAAGGATGATGAGTTCCTGCGGCAGCTGATGCCGGATGGGAGCGCAGAGCCCTCCCTGGAGGAGGGGGAGGAGTACACACAGTCGCCGGACGTCGACTTCCGGGGGGACTTCAAGCCGGAGCTGGTGCAGCTCCTCGCCAGGCTTAGAACGCAGAACGACGGTCCCGACGGCGAGGCGAGCTCGGAGCAGATTACGCAGGAGATGCTCGAAGAAGTGCTCGCCGGCAGCGCCGAGCTCGACGTCGAGGGCACGCAGGAGGACGGCACGAAGGCCGTCGCGTTCGCCGACAATATCCTCAAGGAGGCCGGCCTGGGCGTCCCAACCAATCCTGAGCTCGGGCAGGGCCCGCTCATCCACGTCGACGAAGATGGCGGCTCCCTTGACCCTGACGAGCCACAGACGTTCGTGTACGACGAATGGGACTTCAGAGCTGAGGATTACAAGCCGAGGTGGTGCATCGTCCGCCAGAGGCCGATGGCCGAGGGCAACCCCAACTACTATGGGGGGACTCTGCACAACTACGGGCCCCTGGTCAACCAGATCAAGCGGCAGTTCGAGTTGATGGTGCCGGAGGTGCTCCGCAAGGTCCGCAAGCTGGAGAGCGGCGAAGAGCTCGACATAGACGACGTGATTGAGGCGTTCATAGACATCCGCACGGGGGTAGGGCCTAGCGAGAAGCTCTTCTGGCGAAGGAACAAGGTCCAGCGCGACGTCGCGGTAGTCTTTCTCCTGGACACCAGTGCATCGACGGCGGAGGCGATCGACGATTCCCGAAAGGTCGCCGACGATTGGGACGCGCCGGACGACCCGGTCGAGTACATGGTCTGGCTCAGGGCTCGGCGAGGCGAGGGGATGAAGCGCTCGTACAAGCGCATCATCGACCTGGAGAAAGAGGCCGTGGTCCTATTGATCAACGCCCTCGAGTCACTAGGAGACGTGTACGGTATCTACGGGTTCTCAGGCTACGGACGCGAAAACGTCGAGTTCTACACCATAAAGGATATCGTCGAGCCGTTCTCGGAGAAGGTCAAAAGCCGCATAGACAGGATCTCTCCCCTGCACGCTACTCGTATGGGTCCGGCGATACGGCACGCGACCTCCAAGCTTGCTGCCCAGGACGCCCGGACCAAGCTTCTGTTCCTCATTAGCGACGGCAGGCCGCAGGACCGCGGATACAGCAGGGAGGGCGTAGAGAAAGAGTACGCCGTCCACGACACAAAGATGGCGCTGGACGAGGCCAAAGGACAGAACGTTAACGCCTTCTGCCTCACGGTGGACAAGAACGGACACGACTACCTCAAGACTATGTGCCAGGATATTGGGTACGAGGTCCTGGACGACATATACACATTGCCGCGACGCCTGCTATACCTGTACAAGCGGCTAACAACGTAGCGGCGCCGGCTGATCTGGCATAAGCGTCTCCATTCAGTAACGAAGCCGCAGATGAGGCAGCGATGGAGATCCTCGTAAGCGCGGACGCGCTGAAGCTGATTCGCCAGCGAGGCGGGACGGCCGCGCTGGACTTTATACCGCCGCTTACGTGAGGCGGCCGCGCCGAGGTGTCGGTCGACACCTACTTGAAACGGAAGGACCTGTCCAGCTACCAGCGTGCCGAGATCGAGGGGGTCGGAGTCTTGGTCTCAGATACGTTGGGCGGCTGGGCCAAGAGTATTGGGATAACCGCGCGGCAGTTTCTCTTCTGGAAGTCGCTTGCGGTAGAGGTCGAGCACCAGCACGGCTTCGCCTGACAGCATGGCTGATCCGCCGGGTACCGGCGGAACTTCGAGGGTGCGGAATGCGCTGGACCTTCCTTCGCTCGCCCGCCAGACCCTGGGCGGCTTGGCGATACGTAAGGGCCGTGCCGCCGCTAGGTCGTCGTCGGCATAACCCGCTCATCCGCCCATAGCGGGAGGTTCGCGTCGACGTCCTTGCTGCTCGCATCCTCCGGATTCAGCCGCTGCTGAACGACAGCCCACACCTCATCCGTGACCTCCGATGCCTCCATGGAGGCGTCGATCACACACCACCGCTCAGGCTCCCGGCTGGCCATCCGTCGATAACCCGTCCTCACCCTCTCGTGGAACTTGAGGGGCGCCTGCTCGAAACGTCGAGTTCCCTCCGGGTCAACTCGACTAGCATCCGGTAAATCCGGCAAGTCCATCGGCAACGCTACGTGCGCCCCAACCCTAGTCAAGCCCTCTGCAACGGGGCAGTCCAACAAGAACGTCAGATCTGGGATAACTCCTTGTGTTGCGAGCCGATTCACAACTGCAACGTCTTTTTGGGGGATCTTCCTGCCATAGCCCTGATAGGCGACTGAAGAGTCGGCGTATCTGTCGGTGAGAACGACAGTATTGCTCTGTCTCAGTGTCGGCTCTATTACATCTTTGACCAGGGCCGCCCGAGCCGCTGCGAACAGGAACAACTCCGCGATGGGTGGCATTGCATTCCTGTTTTCCCGCTTCAGCCACTCTCTTAGATAGTCCCCGAGCTTGGTCGACCCCGGCTCACGTACTAACAACACCTGATAGCCGGCCTTGACAAGCCGTTCTCGGAGTATGGACGCCTGGGTGGACTTGCCTGTCCCCTCTCCGCCCTCGAAGGAGATAAACAATGCGGATGACTCCCCATGCTGCGCGCGAACGGCCCTACTGTGTGAGCGTTGCCGTCGCCTAAGAGCGATAGATGGTTACGTGCCTTCGCGGCTCCTGGCCGGAGCTGGCAGAGTTCAAGCCATGCTCCTCGGCGATCTGGTGTTGGAGGCGGCGGATGTACGAGCCCTGAGGGCTGAGCTCTGCTTCGCCCGAGCCTTGCTCGATTCGCTCCACGGCTTCCTTCGCCTCACTAGAAGCGCGTGCTACCTCGCCCTGGGCACGTCCGTTACCTGTGTTCCTGGAAACCGATTTGAAGAACTGTTGAATCTGGGCCATCGTGTTCTTTCTCAGCACATATACCGGCTTACTTTGTTTCTCGGCCTCCAGCAGGGCCCGTGTTCTGCGTCTGTAGTAGTTCTTTGTGGTCAGCAGCAGGTCTGCGGTTCCGATGTCGTCCACCAGCTCCACCGGGACTCGCGATGCGCGCATCGCCTGCTGCAGCTTCCCTCTGTTGACTCCGTACGGGAGAACCTTGGTCATCGACGGAGCCTCTTTTGATTCCGGCTCCGGCTCGTTGGGACTTCTCTGGCGGACCGACGCGCGCTGGACGAAGAAGTCCGGCTGAGACTCGAAACGCCCGGCCGCGCTGCCGTTCTGTTGCGTCAACGAAGCGCTTCGCTGCGACCTGGCCCGGTGCACGTTGGAGTCCTTGTCCATCGTGCGGAACTCCGGGGTGACGGTGAATCCTCGAAGCAGCTGGTCCACGACCTCTGCAACGTCCGGGTGTAAAGCTACCCTGCTCCAGCCCTGTATCTCCACGAGCACGTCGAATGAAGGGGGGGCCCTTCGCTCCAACACCGTTTTCTGGGTCCGGCGACGGCGGGCTTCGTCATCCCCCAGAGTAACCGTCTGGATCCCCCCTACGAGGTCGGATAAAGTCGGATTCAGAATCAGGTTCTCCAGAGTGTTTCCGTGGGCGGTGGCTACGAGCTGTACGCCGCGCTCGGCGATGGTCCGCGCCGCGCTGGCTTCCAGCTCCGTGCCGATCTCGTCGATGACGATAACCTCCGGCATGTGGTTCTCTACCGCCTCGATCATGACGCTGTGCTGCTGTTCCGGCGAGGGGACCTGCATCCGTCTGGCGCGGCCGATCCCGGGGTGTGGAATGTCTCCGTCGCCGGCGATCTCGTTGGATGTGTCGACCACCACGACGCGCTTGTGCGCATCGTCGGCAAGCACGCGGGCGACCTCCCTGAGCATCGTCGTTTTCCCAACCCCGGGCCTGCCCAAGAGTAATATGCTTTTCCCGGTGTGGATCAGGTCATCGACGATCTTGACTGTGCCATATACAGCGCGTCCGACTCGGAGTGTTAGCCCTACGATCTTGTCGTCGCGGTTTCGAATCGCCGAAATCCTGTGGAGCGTCCGCTCGATTCCTGCGCGGTTGTCGCCTCCGAACGTGCCGATACGCTCAACGACGTAGCTAACGTCCTTCTCGGATACCTCCTTGGGGCTGAGCACCACGGTCTCAGTGAGGAATCTCGCCTCTGGCTCGCGGCCAAGGTCCAGAATCACCTCGATCAAGTCGTTCTGCAGGTCCTTTCCGCTGAGCGACTCCAAGATACGTGGAGGGAGCTTCTCGATGATGGAATCCAGATCGGTGTCGATTGACTGGCGCATATCGCTGTCTCTTGACTCCTGGGCAGCGTGTGCTTCCGCGTCAGGGGTTGTCATGTCGAAACCGCCTCCGCGGCCCGGCGGGACTCGGAGATCTTCGCGGTAATGGCGAACTGCCTGACGAGCGTGACATACTCCGTTTGGACGCCGTAGCCCCTTTGCTCCAGCAACCTGTGTAGGAGGAGATATTCCTGGTTGGCCAGGACCTGAACTCGGTTCACTCTCAGGTGCGCCAGGCCGTAGTCCATCATCGCGGCGAGGTTCGCATCGTCCTCCGGGTGCATCATCATGATAATGCGCCCGAGACCGAAACGCTGGATCGCGCTGACCCAGCCTCTCACCTGCCCTTCTCTCAGGTAGACGAACTCGCTACGCCTGCCTCGGTCGGGCTCACGGGCCGAGGCCCACTGCTCGAACGTCATGCCGGCGGCGAATCGCACCTCCGAAGGCGTCGTCACGTTGTAGAGCCTGAACAGATCGTGGTCGTCCGCTGGGATCTTCTCCCTAATGTCGATCGATCTGCCTCCTAAGGAAGGATTACGCCTTCCGAGGTACAGGACCTCCTGAGCCCCGGCCACGAACCCACGACGGGTGGCGATATCGACCATGCGGTCCCCTCTTTCCAGCCTCAAGAATAACCTTTCGCCATGTCGGCGCTGCACTCCTGCGCATAGGCGCTCCAAGAGCCCGGCGCACCCAGACTCGTCGTCGGACTTTAACAGGAAGTGGGACGCCTCCCAGGACTTTGGCCCGGACCTCGGCCTCGCGGCGGCGATGCCGATGACCTGCGCACCTTTGGTCCACACTGCCGAGTGGACCTGTTTGCGGTACAGCGACACGCTAGCGCTACCTGCCTCCCCTATCGAAAAGCGAGCACGCCCGGCCGCTCCCAGGCGGTTGAGCGGATAGACACGGTTGCCACCTTCGGGCGCGGACCGGAGGGCGTATCGCGCGATATCTAATGGTCGGAGATAGCGTATCAAAGCCTAGTTTGACTCTTCCACGATAGATAAAAAAAGCTCGTGCATGCGGTAATCATCTGTCAGCTCGGGGTGGAAGGCGGTAGCGAGCATATGGCCCTGTCTCACGGCAGCGGGGCGGCCATCTCTCACGGAGGCGAGCACCTTGACCTGCTTCCCAAAGCTAGCGACTGCCGGCGCCCGAATAAACACTCCGCGAAAGGGCGGACCGGCGACCTGGTCGATCTCGAGGTCTTCTTCGAAGCTTTGGACCTGGCGACCGAAGGCGTTTCGGCTCACTTCGATGTCCATAAGGTGCAGCGGGTCCGGGCGCACGTCGTCCAGCTTGTCTGAGATCACGATCATTCCGGCGCAGGTGCCCCACACGGGCATCCCGGCCCGCACGCGCTCCGTCAGCGCATCGCGCAGCCCATAGATATCGATGAGATGGATTATCGTGGTGCTCTCGCCGCCGGGGATGATCAGACCCTGTACGCCGTCTAGCTCCCCTGGCAGCCGGACCTCGGGTGCATCTACCCCAAGCCTGCCAAGCACCTGGCGGTGCTCGCGAAAGTCCCCTTGAATAGCGAGAACGCCGATGACGGGCACTCTACCATCCTCGGACCGCCAACTGCTCTTCCACCGGCATCGTTCGCACGTCTAGGCCCGGCATGGCGCTTCCGAGCCCTCGGGAGACCTCGGCCAGTATCTGAGGATCGTTGTAGTGGGTCGTCGCCTTCACGATGGCCTGTGCCATTATCTCCGGGCGCTCCGACTTGAAGATGCCCGAACCGACGAACACGCCGTCCACTCCCAGCTGCATCATCAGAGCGGCGTCGGCGGGCGACGCGATACCACCGGCCGCGAAGTTGACTACCGGGAGCTTGCCGGTGTCGTGGACCTGTTGTACCAACTCGAACGGTGCGGCGAGGTCTCTGGCGGTTGCCATCAGCTCGTCGGTACCCATCCCTTGTATCCTGCGGATCTCGCCGAGGACAGCCCTTGCGTGCCTAACTGCCTCGACTATGTTGCCCGTCCCCGCCTCGCCCTTCGTCCTGATCATCGCGGCTCCCTCGCCGATGCGCCGGAGGGCCTCTCCAAGGTCTCTGCAGCCGCATACGAAGGGGACCTTGAACTCGTGCTTGTCCACATGGTTGTTCTCATCCGCCGGGGTGAGGACTTCAGACTCGTCGACGTAGTCGACACCCAGCGCCTCGAGAATCTGGGCCTCCACGAAGTGGCCGATGCGACACTTGGCCATCACCGGAATGCTGACCGCCTCGATGATCTCCACGATCTTGGTCGGGTCGGCCATGCGGGCCACGCCTCCCGCCTTCCGTATGTCTGAGGGCACCCGCTCCAGGGCCATCACCGAGACCGCGCCCGCGTCCTCGGCGATCTTGGCTTGGTCCGCCGTCACCACGTCCATAATCACCCCGCCCTTGAGCATCTGGGCCAGTCCGGACTTGACCCTCCACGTGCCTGTCTCAGGGGTGGTTTCGACGGCCATCTTCGTGCCTCCACTTTCGGCTCTGCCGCATGTCCTCGGTACACCGGTATTATACTCTCGCCCACATACGTTGGCAATCTGGAGCCCATGCCACAGGGCTTCCTTGGGACCGGCTACACTCGGGCAAGCGATGCGGCCTTGACCCTTAACCCGCCCGGAAGTAGCATCAGCCCTGGTCAGGTGCTGGCCTTGGCCCTTGCTCCGACGGTCGAGTGGCGGACTCACCGACCACAATACTGGCCACACTACCGCAGATCGAAGGAGGCTACGAATGACCGCGTCCACCGCCACATACAAGGTTGGCCTAATTGGGTCCGGACGAGCAGGCGTACCAAGAGCTCGTGCCTTCGACATGCACCCGCTGTGCGAGGTCGTCGCCATCGCGGACACAGACCGGGACAATCTGGAGCTGGCCAGTCGCCGCTTCGGCGCCCCGGGCTATAGCAGCTGGGACGAGATGCTCGCAAACCACAAGCTCGACATCGGCATGGCGGTGCTCCCAGTCCGTCCCAACGCCGATGCCGTGGTCGCGCTGGCCCGAGCGGGTGTGCGGGCGATCTTCTGCGAGAAGCCGCTTACAAACAGCCTGGTCGACGCCGACCGCATGGTCGACGAGACCGATTCTCGAGGGATACCGCTCGTATGTGGCGTCGTCGTCTCAAGCCATTCGGACTACCAAAAGGCATACGAAATGGTCGCCGGTGGCGAGATAGGCGACGTCGTCCGGATGAACCTCTGCGAGGCCAATAGCCAGATGGGTACTCACGGCCTAACCCAAGCGTACCGGTTCGCGGGCCGCACAGAGGCGGAGCTCGTCATCGGCTGGGCGTCGGGCGACCCCTCGTCCGAGACGGAGGACGAGCACGAGGACGGCAGGCCCGGCTACGGCGCCCTGGGCGGCTACGTCCGGTTCAAGAACGGCATCGAGCTATTCAGCAGCTATAAGGCGCCCGGCCACTACTGGAAGGGGCTGGAGATCATGGGGACGAAGGGTGTCATCTTCGGTGGGGGCACGTCCGGCCTCGGGCTGCGGCTCTTCAAGTCCACGACGAGCGATACGCCGACCTCCTGGGACGAGCTACAGGAGGTCGAAGGCGTGTTCAAGCCGGCGACTCTGCGGGCAGAGCGAGAGTACGACGAGGAGGGGTGGCGCGACCCGGGCGCGGTGATGCTGGGCATCGTCGACGAGGTAGCCGAGTATCTAGAAAACGGGACGCCCATCGGGGCATCCAGGGGCGACGACATGCGGCACGCGCTGGAGATCGCCATCGCGATGCGCGAGTCGGCGCGAAACGGGAATACGCCGGTGACGCTGCCGATCGAAGACCGCAGCATAAGCATGCTGCCCGAGAAGATGCGCTGGTTCTACAAGAAGACGCTGATGGGCAACGACGCATATATGGAGCAGCTCGCCGCACAGAAACGGGACTAGGGGAATGGGAAACATGCACTCGTGAGCAATCCAGCCATTGCATTTGTTCGCAAGGCGATGCTGGTTGACACGCCCTGTCTTGGCAACTAATATTTCGGCAGCACCCGGCTGCGGCCGGGTTTTAACAACAGAATGGGACGAGGGTGCGTGGCTGGCTGGCAGTCGGCCATGCTAAACAGAGGAAACCGGTCAAAGTCCGGTACTGTCCCGCAGCGGTAGGTCCCGACTTCGTCGGGGCGAGTCCGATCGACTGCCCTCGTCTGTGTTGATAGGCCTTCGAGGAAAGGTACTGGCATGTGTGGTAACGCAGCCCTGCCCAATCCGGAGCAGGGTTTTTTGATTCCCGGCGCTCCACCACGTCGATCCCTGTGTCTCGGAGGTCCATTCTGGACTCCCGTGCGGGGAGATTGAAAGAGCGTTCTCATGAGTCTCATCAAGTCCGCGATCATTCTTTGCCTCTCCCTTTTGCTGCTCGTCTCCGCAGCGTGTGGGGGTGAGCCCATGCCGGAGCCAGCCGCTGCGCTGGAGCCCGCGACCAGTGCAGCCGCGGCTGATTTCCCCTACTCGGTCGTCGACGGCAACGGCGCCGAGGTAGTCTTCGACGCGCCTCCCGAGCGGATTGTGGCGTTTGACTCAGCCGCCGTCGAGACGCTGTTCGCGATCGGTGAGGGCCACCGAGTCGTGGCTACTCACAGCTTCGTGTCCCACCCCTCCGAGGCGGCGGACATTCCCAGGGTCGGAGACAACTTCAGCATGGACATAGAGGCCACCGTTGCTCTCAAGCCCGACCTGGTGTTCATCTTCTTCGATACCTTCAACTCCCAGCTGGAAAACGCAGGGCTGAAGGTCCTGTACCTGAAGACGCTGGAAGACGACTTCAAGAAGACCGCCGACTTCATCCGGATGTGGGGTCGCATTACCGGCGGCAGAGGGGAAGCCGAGCGCGTGGCGGACGAGTTCAACGACCGGGTCACTGAGATCGAGTCAGTTTATGCTTCGCGAGAAGGTGGGAAAGTCTTCCAGGACGTGGGAGGGCTCTGGACCCCCGGCCCCGACACGCTCGTGGGCGAGGTGTTCCGGCTCCTCAAGCTCGAAAACATCGCCCACGACATCTCCGGCTATGCGCAGCTGAGTCCGGAGGCCGTCGTGGCCAGAGACCCGGACGTGATCATCACGCCGGACCCCGGTTCCATTCGGGGCAATCCGGCTTTCCAGGACCTCTCCGCCGTTCGCGGAGGGCGGGTGTTTTCGTTGCAGACCGACGCGCTCTCCGTCGCCGGACCCAGGTTTGTGGACGGGATCGAGGAGCTGGCCGCGCTGGCCTACTCCGAGCCGGCGGCGGCGACGTTCCCGTATGAGGTCACCGATGGCAACGGTCGTACCATCGCCTTCGACAAGCCTCCTGAGAGAATCGTGGCGTTCGACTCCGCTGCCGTCGAGGCGCTGTTCGACATTGGCGAGGGCCACAGAGTCGCGGGGACGCACAAGTTCGTCTCCTTCCCGCCCGAGGCATCGAGCGTGCCGCGAGTCGGAGACGCCTTCAACATGGACATAGAGGCGACGGTGGCGCTCAACCCCGATCTCGTGTTCGTCTTCTCCGATACCTTCCTCTCGCAACTGGAGGGCGTGGGTCTCAAAGTGCTATACGTCAAGTCGCTGAACGACAATTTCGAAGGGACGGCCGATTTCATCCGGATGTGGGGCGGCATCACCGGCGGCATTCACGCCGCCGAGGCCAGCGCGGCCCGATTCGAGGGACGTGTCCGGGCTGTGCGAGAGAAGATGGAGGGTGTCGAGACCAGGCTCAAGGTGTTCCAGGACATAGGCGGGTTTTGGACTCCAGGGCCGAATACTCTCGTGGGCGAGGTGTTCGAGCTTCTAAAGCTCGACAACATCGCGCACGACATCAGCGGCTATGCGGCGATGAGCCCCGAGACGATCGTCGCGCGGGATCCCGAGATCATCCTCACGAGCGACCCCGATTCGATCATGCGCCACCCGGCGTTCAAAGACGTTAGCGCGGTCAAATCGGGTCGGGTTATCACGCCGCCCTCGGAAGCGCTGTCGATCGCGGGGCCGCGCTTTGCTGAGGGGATCGAGGACCTGGCGCGGCTGATATACCCGGAGTTGTCGGGCTCGTCTCGCTCAACCCACGGGGTTACCGAGGACGCGATGCCCGCACATATTGCAGCACGGAGGGCAGCGGTTGGCGCAGGGTCATCCTGAAGTTGGGGTCCTCCCCGGCGGCCTGAGGTTCCCCTGGCGACGCCTGGTCATCGGCGTGGCAGCCACCGGCGTGGTTGCGGTGATCGCGGCCAGCGTGGGCTCCGTCGATGTCCCCCCTCTAACCGTCGTGAAGATTGTAGCGTCGAAGGGGCCGGGCATTGAGATCGCCGCGGACTGGCCAGCCAGCTTCGATACGATCATATGGCAGCTGCGGCTCCCTCGAATCGTCCTTGCGGGCATAGTGGGCGCGGCGCTGGCCGTGGCGGGCGCCACCTACCAGGGTCTGTTTCGCAACCCGCTGGCAGACCCCTATCTGATCGGCGTTGCCTCCGGCGCCGGTCTCGGGGCCACGATAGTCCTGGTCACTGCCGTTCCGGCGTACTTCGGCGGGTTCAGCCTATTGCCCTTGGCCGCCTTCGGAGGGGCGATAGCCGCTGTCTCCGCCGCCTATATGATCGCCAAGAGCTCTGAGGGTCTGCCGCTCACCACTCTGATCCTCGCTGGGGTCGCGATCGCGTCGCTGACCACCGCGGCGACTACGCTTCTGCTCCTCAGGAGCGAGCCGGAGCTTCGTCCGGTATTGAGTTGGCTGCTGGGCGGTTTCATATCAGCTCAGTGGCGACACAGCGCAATGATTCTGCCGTACCTTGCGCCGGCCGCGGTAATGGTCTTCGTCTACGCCAGGGTCCTTAACGTCATGCAGCTCGAGGAAGACCACGCCAAACAATTGGGAGTAAGCGTCGAGCGCACAAAGCTGCTGCTAGTCGTAGCGGCTTCGCTGGCGACTGCGGCTGCGGTGGCCTTCGCCGGGCCTATAGGTTTCGTGGGTCTCGTGGCCCCCCATGTGGTACGCATAATCTGGGGAGTCGACCACCGTTCGCTACTTCCGATGTCGGCCGTCGCGGGCGCTGTGATGCTCATCTCCGCGGACCTTGTCGCCAGGACTGTGGTCAGCCCAGGTGAGCTGCCAGTGGGAGTGATTACCGCGTTTCTCGGGGCGCCGTTCTTCCTGTACCTGCTGCGGCGGCGCCGAGTGCTAAGCGGCTAAGCAATATGTTAGCTGTCAAGAACGTCTCCTTCGGCTATGGCGACAATCGCGTCCTAGAAGCGGTGGACCTACGCGTCGACCGGGGCGAGCTCGTCGGAGTCGTCGGGCCCAACGGTTCAGGCAAGACGACACTTCTAAAGCTGATCACCGGCGTGCTCCGGCCATCCGGCGGGCACATCGAGACCCATGGGAAAGACCTCATGGCGGTCAGCTCCAAGACCCGCGCGCGCCTCGTCTCCATCGTGCCTCAGAACCCCCAGTTGCCTCTCAGCTTCAGCGTGCTCGACCTGGTGCTGATGGGCAGGAATCCACACCTCAAGCTGCTGCAGTGGGAGCGCCAACCCGACGTCGAGATTGCCCGACGAGCGATGCAGCTAACCGAGACCGACCACCTGGAGGACCGCGCCCTGGCCACATTGTCCGGAGGTGAGCGGCAGCGCGCCGTCGTCGCCATGGCCATCGCTCAGCAAACGCCATTGCTCCTGCTGGACGAGCCCACGTCGAGCCTGGACCTGGCCCATCAGCTCAAAGTAATGGACGTAGTAACTCAATCGCGGTCGAGCATGGACGGCGCCGTCCTTATCGCGATGCACGACCTGACATTAGCAGCTCAGTACTGCGAACGCCTGGTGATGCTTGCCCATGGCCGGGTTCTGGTCGAGGGGTCTCCGGAGGAGGTCCTAACCGACGAGAATATCTTCGAGGTGTACGGCGTCCACGCTCACGTGATACCCCACCCCGTCCACGGCACGCCTGTCGTGCTCCCAGCCTCTGACGGCTCCCGATTCCCAGCGTAAGCCGCGAGCTTGCGTCTTGCCCTCCAACACGCGCCTTTGCTCGTGATTTGGCGCAACAGGGAGCTTGGCGCTCCAACGCGGTGAACTCCGTCCGATGTAGCTGTGTTGTGCCCCAACCGCCACGGTGCTAATCTAAACGCTCGAAATCGACTCCCCGCGGAAGCACCGCGAGGAGACCGGAGCGAGGGAAGCGTGCACCTGGTCGTGGACGGTTACGAGGTCGACCCCGAGCAGCTCGAGGACACTCAGCTGGTCCACCGCTTCCTTGACGAGTATCCAGCCAAGATCGGCATGACCAAGATGATAGAACCCCAAGTATCCATCTACCGGGGGCCGGTCGCAGAGGACTGGGGCGTCTCGGGATTCGTGCTGATTGCCGAGAGCCACATAAGCATCCACACATTTCCTGACCGACGGTACATCAATGTCGATGTCTTCTCGTGTAAGGATTTCGATGCCGAGGCGGCAATGCGAGACGTCGAGGAATTCTTCTCGCTCCCCAGAGTCCGGTGGTGGACCATGGAACGCGGCATAGACTACTCGAGCCCGGCCCAGGCTCGTCAAGAGGTTGATCGGGAGCGGGTGCAGCTAACGCCCACTCGCGGCTTCTCGGATGGCTGATAGCGAAGATAACGCCGCCCAGCGCGACTCCACAGGCCCGGTCCCGCGCTACTGGGACACCTTCTTGGACACCCCCCCTGGCGAAGCCGGCCCGGACACCGCGCGCGCGGTTCTGGTCCCGGTGCCATACGACGGCACAACCTCGTGGAAAGCGGGGGCGCGCCACGGTCCCAAAGCAATAATCAGCGCCTCGCCTCATCTAGAGGACTACGATCTGGAGCTGGACAGGGACATATCGCAAGTAGGCATCTACACGGCGCCTGCGATCGAACCGCACGTTGGGGGCCCGGAAGGGATGATTGGCCGTGTGGAAGCGGTCGTGGCCTCGCTCGCGACTGACGACCGGCTCATCGGACTGCTGGGCGGCGAGCACACCATCGCTATCGGGGCTGTCAAAGCCCTTAAGAGGCTCCACGAGGACCTCTCTGTTCTGTACCTGGACGCGCACGCCGACCTGCGCGATGAGTACATGGGGACCAAGTGGGGCCACGCCTCGGTGGCGCGTCGGTTGAGCGCAATCTGCCACCTGGGGGCGATCGGGGTGCGCAGCATCTCCGAAACCGAGCACGCCTACGCCAAGGAGGCGGGGATTCCCATCGCTTTCTGGCCAAGCCCGCGGGGGATGACCGGCGACGCCGTGTCGCGAGTCCTCGAGTCGCTGTCCCCGCGGGTGTACGTGAGCATAGACCTCGACGTCTTTGACCCGTCGTTGATGCCTGCCGTCGGCACACCTGAGCCGGGTGGGCTGGGCTGGGACGACGTGACGGGGATAGTGAGAAGGGTCGCGGAGGAGAGACAAGTAGTGGGATTCGACATCAGCGAGCTTAGCCCGGCGGAGGGGCCGGAAGCGTGCGCTTACACCGCGGCGAAGCTCACCTACAAGCTCATAGGTTACGCGACGGCGTCGGACTCTCAGGACGCGGGCTAGGGAATCGTTTACGGTATACCGCATCCCGTGATACAATTGCGACCAGGCTAGTGTCGGCAGGGGCCGGCGTCTAGCCGTCTTGTTTCAACGGCGTGCTACGAAGCACGCGCGGCGTGCGCGGAGCACGCTCCGGCCCGCGGTTAGGCCTGCGGCCTGCCCCAGTGGCGCAACGGTAGCGCAGCCGATTTGTAATCGGCAGGTTAGTGGGTTCGAGTCCCCTCTGGGGCTTTTATCCCGGAATGAGGAGGCGCCGTAGACCGGTGCGCCTTCCTTGGAATCGTCATTGGAACGGGCGAATTAGCTATGCTACACTGAGTAACACTCTAGAGGAGGGGTGGGTGAGTGGTTAATACCACCAGACTGTAAATCTGGCGCCCGGAAGGGCTACGTAGGTTCGAATCCTACCCCCTCCACCACCGGTATAGGCAATAAAACACAGGAGGCCCACATAGCTCAGTCGGTAGAGCGCGTTCTTGGTAAGAACGAGGTCAGCAGTTCGAATCTGCTTGTGGGCTTACCCAGGAGAGATCATGGCAAAAGAGATGTTCGTCCGCGACAAGCCGCACTTGAACGTCGGCACCATAGGCCACGTGGACCATGGCAAGACGACGTTGACTTCCGCTATCACGAAGGTCCTCGGGGCGGCGGGCCTGGCGGATTACAGAGCCTTCGAGAGCATCGACAACGCTCCGGAGGAGAAGGAGCGCGGGCTCACCATCGCCATCCAGCACGTCGAGTACTCGACGGAGAAACGACACTATGCCCACGTGGACTGTCCCGGCCACGCGGACTACATCAAGAATATGATCACCGGGGCGGCCCAGATGGACGGGTCGATCCTGGTCGTCAGCGCGCCTGACGGCCCCATGCCGCAGACCCGAGAGCACATCTTGCTGGCCCGCCAGGTCCAGGTCCCAGCTATCGTCGTCGCCCTCAACAAGGTCGACGCGATGGACGATGAGGAGCTGCTTGAGCTTGTGGAGTTGGAGCTACGCGAGCTGCTGACCAACTACGGCTTCCCCGGAGACGATATCCCCATAGTCAGGGTGAGTGCTCTAAAAGCTCTGGAGGCCGACGACGTTTCCAGAGAGTCTGAATGGGGCAAGCCCATTTGGGACCTGCTCGACGCAGTGGACGCAAATGTCCCGGTCCCCGACCGCGCGACGGACCGCCCGTTCCTGATGCCTGTGGAAGACGTATTCGGCATTAAGGGCCGCGGTACCGTCGTAACCGGCAGAGTCGAGCAAGGGATGGTGAAAACGGGCGAGCAAGTGGAGATCGTCGGCATTCGTGACACCACCACCACGGTGGTTACCGGTGTAGAGATGTTCCACAAGACGTTGCAGGAAGGGGAGCCCGGCGACGCCGTGGGTCTACTCCTCAGAGGGATTGAGCGTGGCGACATCGAGCGGGGCCAGGTAATCGCGGCCCCCGGAAGCATAACCCCTCACGTCGAGGCGAAGGCACAGGTCTACGTCTTGACCAAGGAAGAGGGTGGGCGTCATACCCCGTTCTTCAGCGGCTACAAGCCGCAGTTCTACGTCAGGACGACGGACGTTACCGGCGAAATAGAGCTCCCGGAAGGGGTCGAGATGGTGATGCCGGGGGACAACATAGAGATGAAGGTTAAGCTGGGCACTCCGGTGGCCATGACCGAACAGCTCCGGTTCGCCGTCAGGGAAGGCGGAAGGACCGTGGGCTCCGGGGTGTTTACGAGCATCGAGAACTAGGGGACTGAGTCTTGAAGCAATACGGGGTACACGCATAAGACATGCCGCGCAGAGGCGAGAGCAGGATACTAGTTAACCTGGGCTGCACCGAGTGTAGGGAGAGGACCTACCACTCTAGCAAGAACCGCCGGAACGACCCGGACCGGTTGGAGCTAAAGAAATACTGCCCCAGGTGCAGGACTCATACTCTTCACAGAGAGGTGAGGTAACCCGCATGGCGAAAAATCCCACAGCGCCGGGGCGCGCCGCCACTCAGACGGCGCGCAGGGCCTTCAACCTGCGCTTCATGGCAGAGGCGGTATCGGAGCTTCGCAGGGTCACGTGGCCGACGCGCCAGGAGACGTTGCGGCTGACGATTATGGTCCTGACGGTGGCCGCGTCCGTGGGCCTATTCCTGTACGCCTTCGACCTGGCATTCGCTAGAATCTTCGACGTGCTGTTAGGGAACTAGCGAGCGCCGGGCAATGGAGACAAAGGTAGAGACTCAACCCCTCTGGTACATCGTCCACACGTATTCCGGCCAGGAGGATCGAGTCAAAACGAACCTGGAGCTTCGCGTCTCGACCATGGACGTGACAGACAAGATCTTCCAGGTTATCGTACCCACTGAAGAGGAGATCGAGATCAAGGACGGGAAGAGAATACCCGTCCCGAAGCGAGTATTCCCCGGCTACATCCTCGTCCAGATGATGATGGACGAGCAAAGCTGGTACGTAGTCAGGAACACGCCGGGGGTTACCGGGTTCGTCTCGGCCGAGGACGAGCGTGAGGGCAGGCCCAAGCCCGTGCCCCTCGAGCAGCAAGAGGTCGACGCGATCCTCAAACAGATGGAGTCCTCGGAGCCCAGGGCTCGAGCCGCACACGAGAAAGGTCAGACCATTCGGATCACCGACGGCCCCTTCCTAGACTTCATGGGAGTGGTCGAAGAGGTCTACCCCGATAGGACAAAGGTGAGGGTGCTGGTCTCGTTCTTCGGCCGCGAGACCCCTGTGGAGTTGGACTTCTTGCAGGTCGAGAAGGCATAGCGGTCGGCGATCGGCGCCACCGGGAGAACTGATTGGCCAAGAAGGTCAGGACAATCGTCAAGCTGCAGATAGAGGCCGGCAAGGCGACGCCGGCGCCTCCCGTCGGCCCAGCGCTTGGGCAGCACGGCGTCAATATCATGGCGTTCGTCAAAGAGTACAACGAGAAGACAGCTCGTCAGGCGGGCAATATCGTGCCGGTCGTCCTCACGGTCTACGAGGACCGTTCATTCACGTTCGAAATCAAGACCCCGCCTGCATCGGCACTTCTAAGGCAGGCCGCGGGCGTAGAGAAGGGCAGCGGGAGCGCGAAGGTAGATAAGGTTGGCTCCGTGCCTGCCTCGAAAATAAGGGAGATAGCCGAGCGCAAGATGCAGGACCTGAACGCCGCAGACCTGGACGGCGCCATGCGCATAGTGGAAGGGACAGCGCGTAGCATGGGCATCGAGGTCGAGGGGTAGTCCAGATTCATGCGCTTCTTTGAGAGGCCCGAATAGCAGTCAGATTAGGCCCGCGCCCCCCACGGCACTAATATCGCGCGCGGTGGGTAATATTTGAGAGGAAGTCGATGGTCGTCGCAAAACGGTACAGAGAAGCTGCTGAGATGGTGGAGGCGGAAGGGGAATACCAGCCGGCGGAGGCCGTCGCCCTGGTAAAGAAGACCGCAACCGCGAAGTTCGACGAGACGGTGGAGCTTCACCTCCGCACCGGCGCCGATCCGCGTCATGCCGACCAGCAGGTCCGTGGCGTGGCCGTCTTGCCTCACGGGATTGGAAAGCCGGTGCGAGTCGTCGTCTTCACCGATGGCGAAGCGATTAAAGCGGCTGAAGATGCAGGCGCCGACGAGGTGGGGAACGACGACCTGATAAAGAAGATAGAGGGCGGTTGGACGGACTTCGACGTCTCTATCGCAACACCCGAAATGATGGGCCGTGTGGGACGCCTGGGCCGGATCCTTGGAAGGCGCGGGCTGATGCCCAACCCGCGCACCGGAACGGTGGTCCAGCCCGAGGACATACCCAGGGCGATCTCCGAGGCCAAGAAAGGTCGCGTTGAGTATAGGCTCGACCGTGAGGGCCTCATCCACGTCTCTATCGGCAAGGCTAGCTTCGAGGACTCACAGCTCCTCGACAACATGACGACGGTGATGGACAACGTGGTTCGCGCGCGACCCGGTGGCCTGAAGGGCCAGTACATACGCTCGGCCAACCTCGCCTCGACAATGGGGCCCAGCGTCGGACTTGACGTTGCGGCCGTGACCGCACTCAAGATAGAATAGCCTGCGCCCCCGAAAGGGGCGCAATCGGCCGCAGACAGTGGGTTCCCGAGACGCTCGGGATTAAAACGCAAGCCCACCGAGGCCACCGAAGCACTGTTTACGGAGCTTCCCTGAGTCTGCGGCTCAGGGATTTTTTTTGTAAGAACACAGCGCCGGGGCCCGGACAGAGAGGAGCGAGAGCGCAGTTGCCAACCGAACGGAAAGTCGAGGCCGTCGAGAAGATACGAAAGCTGATCGAAAGCTGCTCAGTCGCCATCTCCGCCGATCACTCAGGGATGGGCGTGGAAGCGATGAACGATCTCAGGCGGTCGATGCGTGAGAGCGACGTAGTACTCAGAGTAGTCAAGAACAGGTTGACGTATATCGCTGCGGACGAAGCCGAGAGCCCGCTGATCAAGGAGATAGTCCAAGGTCCCACAGCGCTGGCCTTCGGTTTCGAAGACCCCGCGGCGCCCGCCAGGGCACTGGCGCAATTCATCACGAGCAACAGGACCACTCTGTCGATTCGAGGCGGGCTGCTTGGGGATCAAGTGCTGTCTGGGGACGAGGTGAATCGACTCGCAGCGCTGCCACCGAAAGACCAGCTTATTGGGCGGGTTATGGGGCAGATGCTGGCGCCCATAACGGGGCTGGCGTTTGTGCTAGCGGCTCCGGCGGCGGGGCTCGCCAGAGTGCTGCAACGAATCGTGGATGAGAAAAGCGAGAACGGACATGCCGCGGATGACGCCGCGCCTCCAGACGGTGTCCCCGAAGCGGGAGCTGAGGAGAGCGCAGAGGCCGAGGCGGGAGCTCAGGAGAGCTGAGTCACAACAGCGATCTAGCGAACGGAGGAAGGTATGACGACCAAAGAGGACATTATAGAGGCTATCAAGGGGCTTTCGGTCCTGGAGCTCTCCGAGCTTGTCAAGGACCTGGAGGAGACGTTCGGCGTAAGCGCCGCTGCGCCTGTCGCCGTAGCAGCAGCGCCTGCTGAGGCTGCCGGTGCCGCAGCAGGTCCTGCCGAGGAGGAGCAGACCGAGTTCAACGTCATGCTCCAAGAGATCGGCCCGAACAAGATCAACGTCATCAAAGCTGTGCGTGAGGTGACGACGCTCGGGCTCAAAGAGGCGAAAGACCTTGTGGAAAGCGCTCCCGCCGCCATCAAGGAAGGGATCGCGAAGGAAGAGGCGGACGAGGTCAAGTCCAAGCTTGAGGAAGCCGGCGCCTCTGTCGCCGTGGAATAGGGTTCACCGCCGGCGGCACAGGGAAGAAATGTGGCTCAGGGGATCACTAACATGGTCGCTGGGACTTGAGCCGTCGCAAGGACAGACGGCGCTTCGAGGCGATGAAGCGCTTGGACCCGGACTACGGTGGTTTCCGCGGTCACGGCAATGAGCCCAGCCGGCCAGGTAAGGCGCCGCTCGAAACCGTCACCTGCAGTGTGTGCGGGCGCAAACGCAACATTCCCAGGGGCATCGCGGTCGCTGAGGGAGACGGCTACGTATGCTCCAGGTGTAAGTCAGAAGGACGAGTGTCCGAGATAGCGAGCCCGGAGTAGCGAAGGATCGCGTTCCTCTAGCTCGCGTCTGACTCCAAGTATGGAATCGTCTGCGGCCCCTGCGGCAAGACGCAGACTCGAGCTCCGTCGCCGTACGACGACACCGCTGTTTGAAGGGCTTCTTGGATGTCGTCGATGGGTTCCAGATGCGCCGCGCGGACTTGCTCGGGCGTGAGGTATCCTGACTTGAGAAGAACGCTCGCCCTGAGCTGGATTTGCGCCTGGAGCTGGACCTGCCACTGGTCGTGTTCCTCGTAGCCTTCCGACGTGACCATCTCGAGCAGCTCCTGCGGGCTGCGCCGTGCGCCTAGTATCTCCTTGTACTTGCCGTGGTCCGGAATGCCGTCGCTGCACTCCGCGGCGCATATGATCGTGCCGCCGTTCTTGACTACCTTGGCCCCAGCCGACATCCCCTTCACAGCCTGATAGAGGTTCAGATCGAGGGGGTACCCGCTGTTAGTCGTGACCACCACATCGAAGGGCCCCGGTACCGGTTGCATCGCGGTAGCCTTCGAGGCCTGGCAGGCGGCGCGATGTGCCGCGAATAGCTCCCCGGCGTACACGCTGGTGATCCGGTGATTACGATTGATGGTCACGTCGACGCTGAAGTCGACCCGCGTCTTTTGGGCGATCTCGCGGATGGCGTCGTGAATCGGGTTGCCCTCTATGACGCCCCAGGTAGAATTAGGGTCGGCGATGAGCGCCGCGCTGTGGAGCTTCATCACAGTGTCGAACCCAGCCAGCCCGGGCGCAACCATTTTGGGTCCGCCGCTAAACCCGGCGAAGAAGTGTGGCTCGACGAATCCCGTCGTTATCCTGACGTCGCTCTCCACCCAGAGCCTGTTCAGCCAGATAGGGACGCCCGACGCGCTCTCCCCCACGTAGGCGAGGCTATTCTTGTCGAAGGAATCGTGGTTCACGACACGATAGCCGCGCGCGACCTCCTCTCCAAGCATCGACTCCAGCTCCTCCGCTGTATTGGAGCGGTGGGTCCCGGTGGCGACCAGGACTACTATCCGGTCCCTGGGCACGTGCTTCATCTCGCCGAGTAGGACGGGCAGCACCGTCGCGGAGGGCATGGGCCGGGTTACGTCGCACACGGAGATGGCGACCGTCTGATTCGGACGCACTGTCCGCCGCAGGGGGCGGGCGCCAATCGGGTTTCTGATCGCGTTCTTGAGGGCGCCGATTTCGTCGGGCAGGCCCGGGAGGTACGTGGGCTCGATCACCGTGGTACGCTCTTCGGGTACGTCGATGGAGAGACCGGTACGCCCGTAGGCGAGATCAACCTTCATACTTTGCCCTATCAAATGTATAGCGTAGCTAGCTACGCCCTCAAGACACCCTCGCAAAGGTGCGCCGCGTCCACCAGGTCCGGGATTGTCACGTACTCCTGCTTGGTGTGCATCCCGGTGACGGCCATTCCGACGACGACCGCGCTGATCCCTTTCCGCCGGAAGACGTTGGCATCGGTACCGCCGCCTGAGATTTTCATGTCCGGCGTGAGGCCCAGACCGATCAGGGCGGCCTTCACCCTAAGCATGGCAGGGTCGTCCTCAGGCAGATCGTAGGTCTCGAATTCCGTGCGAATGCTGTCGTCGATGGTGGCCTCGGGATGCATCTTTCGCACCGCGCCGAGCGCCTCCGTGATCTGCATCCGGACCCCGTCCAGCGTCTCGAGGTTCATGCTCCTGAACTCGCCGGAGAGGGTGGCCTTCTCGGGGACCGCGTTGCGGACCTGGCCTCCCTCGATCTTGCCTATGTTGAACGTGGTCTCGTGGTCGAGCCTGCCCTGCGGGAGCTTCAATACAAGGTCGGCGGCCACCCCGATGGCAGAAAGCCCCTTCTCCGGCTCCATGCCGGCGTGCGCGGCCCGGCCGGTGATCTCCACATCGAAGCTTATGTAAGTAGGGCTGGACGATGTGATCTGGGAGACCGGCCCCTCGCCGTCGAAGACGACGGCCTCCGTCGACCGTATCATCGACATGTCGAGCTTACGCGCGCCAAAGAGGCCGGTCTCCTCCTCGCGGGTAAAGACTATCTCGTACGGGACGTGAGCCGCGTCATCCTCCCTGACGGACTCGATGGCTTCCAGAATCGCGGAGACTCCAGCCTTGCAGTCGCCGCCAAGGATGGTCGTGCCGTCTGAGACGATGCGGTCTCCTTCGACGCTTGGGCTTACTCCCCTGCCGGGTTCGACCGTGTCCATATGCGCCGAGAGCATGATGTGGCTGCCTTCGCCCGCACCCCCGATGAGGTTACCGTAATCGTCGCGTGCCACGGACACGCCGAGGCCCGTCAGCCGCTGAATTAGCTCGTCCGCTACGGCTGTCTCCTCACCTGACGGGCTGTCGATCGTGACCAGGTCGCAGAATGTCTTGACGAGTCGCTCCCTATTGATCATGTGTGTTCCTCAGTTTGTTGGGGTGCTATCCGTGAGCGCCGCGGGCGCGTGGGACTGGGGCGCCGCCGTCACTGTGCGACTACAGACTTGTAGCTGACCGTGACTCTGGCCAACCGATCAGGGTCCGGCGCCGGCAGCTCTCCCGTGAACGGCTCGAAGGTGTTTCGGGGTGTCAGCTCCAGCGGCGGGCTTGAAAGGTCTTGCTCGTAGAAGCGAGAGGAGGGAAAGATGTCGCCGGGATAGGTGAAGTTGGGGAGGGTGGCGAGCTCCACGCCGATCGAGGCGCCCATGGCGCTTTCCAGCATGCCGCCAACCCACACAGGAATGCCCTCTCGCTGGCAAAGGTCGTGGACGGCGATTGCGTTCGAGAGGCCCCCCAGGCGGCCGGCCTTTATGTTGATGTATTTGCAGGCGCCTACGCGAATCGCCTGCTCCGCAGCCTTGACGCTGGTGATGGACTCATCCAGGCAGATGGGAGTCTGTATCTGGCGGGCCAGCTCGGCGTGATCGAGGACGTCGGCATAGTGCAACGGCTGCTCTATAAACGCGAGCCCCATTCCATCGATCGCCTGAAACAACGGGAGGTCGTCGAGGGTGTACCCCGCGTTGCAGTCGATGTGAAAGGTGGTGTTCGGGAACGCATCTCTAACCGCCTTAATCACGTCCAGGTCCCAGCCCCGGCCCACCTTGAGCTTGACCCTTGGAAATCCCGCGTCTACGGCCCCCTGGACGTTTCCAAGGAGCATATCTATCGAGTCCTGAATGCCGAAGTCCGCTCCTACCGCCACCTCGCGGGTCTCGCCACCCAGCAGGCGGTGGAGGGGGCGTCCCGTCATGGCACTGGTGAGCGTCCACCAGCAGATCTCGACGGCTGCCTTGGCGAAGCCGTTGCCCTTGAAGACGTCGAGTCGCTCGCTGAGTTGAACGGCGGTGTCGTACTCGCGTCCTATGACGAAGGGGCCCAGTATCTCGGATACGTTGTAGAAGACGGCGCCGGCGCTCTCCGGGAGATACGTGGGCGCGAAGAGCGGCGAGGACTCGGCCCAGGCCGTGTGCTCGCCACTGGTCGCCCTAACGAGCACGGAGTGGATCGAGTGGTCCTCCCCATAGGCAGTACGCCACGGGTAGATCAGTGGCATGGCCACGTGGTATATATCGAGCTTATCCAGTCGCATGGGTGGCGCACCTAGACGAGGCGTGAGCAAGTCTAACACAGCCTGGATTCACGCTGAGATCGCGGAGTCGCAGAGGGGCAATGCGAGTAGCGAGAGGGCCCGCGACCGCGACACCAGTCCCCAAGCCGCTTGCCGTGCCAAGAGTCTGAGACCAGCGCAGTTGAACAAAGACAGTTCGCATCACTAGAATAGTATGTACTACCGGTATAGTTCTAGTCTCTGGTACAATTGAGCCCTGATAGGATTGATTTTGGTCGAGTCCGAAGGCTAATGGGCCGCTGGAGCGCAGGAGCGATTAGATGAGCAGACAGCAGGCGAGCTGGGAGAAGTCTCTCGATAAGAAGCGCAAAAAGATCAACTGGAAGCCTAGGCGACCTCCGGCCAGGGTGATCCTGCTGGGCTCCGGCGGAAGCCTGGGTGTGGCAGTCGTCGCCCTGGTGGCGCTTTTTCTCTATGTAAACATCACGACCGGGAGCGCGGTGGCGGCGGCGGATGAGTTCCTCGCCGCCGTGGCTGGCGGCGAGATCCAAAAGGCGTACGCCGCGACCGCCGCCCCGTTCAAGGATAGCCAGCCGGAGGAGCGGTTCGCCAGGGAGCTCAAGCAGCTCGAGCTTCAGGAGTACTACATCAACCCTTGGTGGGAGCGCATCATCCCGAAGAAGCGGGACGGGTACCGCCTCCTGACCGGGACGCTGAAGACGGACGAGATAGACAGCATTTACTTCTTGATTCAGATCGCGGAAGAGGGCGGCACGCCGAGGGTCCTATCGTTCGTCGACCGTGGGCGGGAGGACGTCGGCGCGGGGGCATGGTTCACGCAGGCCCCCGACGCCGAGTTTACCAGGGCACTGGCGAGACAGACGATGTCCGATTTCGCTCAGGCCGTGATTGACAAGGACCTCGCCCCCTTCTACGAGGGCATGTCCCAGACGTTCAAGATCAGGCAAAACATGGACATGATGAATAACGCCTTCGGCTACTTGATAGACAGCAGGATCGATCTGGCGCCGTTGAAGAGCCTGGACCCTGTGTTCGACGCCACTCCTCAACTAGAGGCAGGCACGGTGGGGGGCTCTTCGGGGGGGCTGGGCGTTCGTGGCGGCGGCGGTGGTGGCAGGGGCGGCAGGGGCGGGGGAGGAAGGGGCGGGATCAGTCAGGCGCAATCTACGGGGCGGCTTATCGCGGTCTTGGTGGCATCGGGCACGTTCCCATTCGAGCCGGAGCCTGTGAAGTTCACGTTCCGGTACCGGTACCAGCACCCCGACTGGAAGGTCCACAACATCTTTGTGGACGTGCCCGGCGCGCGTGAGAGTGCCGCTCAGTAGGGCGTCGAAATATGGCGTTGGTTGAGGAGGAAATCCCCCAAGCCCCCTTTTCGAAGGGGGGAAGGCAAATCGGGGGGAAGGCAAATCCGCGCCATTTCAAATGGGAATGGGCGCCTCTGGAAATTGACCGCCGAGCCAGCTTGCTTTTACAATGGACCGCAGATTGAACAGATAGCCTCAGGCGCAGACAGGAGCGAAGATGCCACTCTACGAGTACACGTGCCAGGTGTGTTCGAACACCTTCGAGCGGCTGCGGCCGATAAGAAGCATGGACGACGACGCGCCCTGCACCGACTGCGGAAGTGAATCGAAGCGAAGGTTGTCGGTGTTCGCTTCCTTCTCGCGGAGCGCCGACGGAGATACCAGTGCTATAGCCGGAGGGGGTGGAGGCTGTTGCGGAGGATCGGCGGGTGGCGGCTGCGCCTGCTCGATGACCGTATAGATTCGGCGCCGACAGCGCCAAGAAATCCGGCACGGGCGTGAGTTGCTAGATTCGTGTGGGGCCGCCGCCGGAAGCCAGCTCTTGCAAGAGCAGGGCGAAAAGCGCCAGCCCACCTAGTACAAGCAGGACTACCAAAAACACGACGGACAGAATCGCGATGATCAGGAGAAACTTGAGCAGGCCGCCGACCACAGGGACCTTTTCGAACTGCTCGTTGAGGTAGCCTACTCCCTCGAAAAAGCGTTCGATCGGCTCTACGACCTTGTTTAACCTAAATTTCATTGAGCTACGGTCTCCTTCGTAATCCAGGGAAGTGTAGTCAGTAGTCACGCCCTTGTCAATCTGACACAGCTACGCTGGATCGGCAGGGATTACAGGCGGGTCTGCCTAGTCATCGAGCACTTCGTGTAGCGCCCCAACAAGGCCATCCACGTGCTCGTTTTGCATAGGCTCTGACAGGATCATCTTCATCGAGTCGCGTCCGACGTAGTACCCCTTGAGCGCCAGTCCCATCTGGATTCGACTGAAAAGGTCATCGTCGGCAGTCGACGCGCTCCGGTAATCTCTCACGGGTTGGTCTGTGAGAAATGGGTTGACGATGGAGCCGGCGCTCAGGACCTGACAAGAGATACGCGCTCGCTCGAAAGCCTTCACGAGCCCCTGGTGCAGCTGCTCTCGCAGGCGGTCCAGGTGCGCATAGACCTCGGGAGTCAGCGCCTTCAGCGTGGCCAGGCCTGCCGCGAGGGTGAAGTTGTTGCCTGAGAAAGTCCCGCTCTGGCTGATCCTGAGGTCCCCCTTTGTTGTGTCGAACACGTCCATGAGCTCGGCCCGTCCCCCTATAGCGCTGCCCGGAAACCCCCCGCCCACTATCTTGCCTAACGTCGTGATATCGGGTTTCACCCCTACCAGCCCTTGATATCCGCTGTAGCCGACGCGAAAGCTAACAATTTCGTCCATCACCATCAGCATCCCCAGCTCCGTGGTGAGCTCGCGGAGGGACCGCGCGAAGTCGTGGGGAATATCCAGCATACCCGGCTTGCCGTCGAAGAACACGGCGGCCACGTCGTCCCGGTGCTCTCGCAGAATGAGGTCGACGGACTCGGGCTGGTTGTATGGCAGGATGACGACGTTCTCTTCCGACCCGGGCGACATGCCGGGCCAGGATGCGACCGGCGCCGGTCCGTCGGCGGGGCCCGCTTTTTCGATAGGGGGGCCGGTGCTGATCTCGAGAGCGTCGAGGCTCCCGTGATAGGCGCCCTCGAACTTTGCGACGAGGGGCCTCCCCGTTACGGCCCGGGCCAGCCTCGTGACGTGGATGCTCGATTCGGTGCCAGAGTTGGTGAAGCGCACCTTGTCGACGGATGGCAATCGCCTGGTCAGCTCCTCGGCTATCTCCGCCTCCAGTGTCGTGGGGGCCCCAAGGCCCATTCCGCGCTCGGTCTCGCGCCGCACGGCCGCGATTACATCGGGATGGCTATGTCCCAGGACCATCGCCGTGTGGTGGTTTGCGAAGTCTACGTAGCGCCGGCCGTCTAAGTCCCAGAGGTAGCACCCTTCCCCACGGTCCATGTAGATCGGGTATGGAGGGCTCCAGTAAGCGCCCTTTACGACTCCGCCCGGCAAGTGGGCTTTTGCAGCTTCCCACTGGGACCGGGACCGAGGGGTGACCTGCCGGTACTCCTCTTGAAGTGACTCTCTAGTTCTGACCATCGCGGTTCACCCTCGTGATTGAGAAATCGGGGGCACGTCGGATCGGCTCAAAGCCCAAGGAGCTTGATGGCGTTGAGTCCCAGGACCTTGCGCTTCGCCTCGTCCGAGATGTCCGCTGTGACTACCCTGCCCACCTGATGGCGGGCATCCAGCAGTGGCATATCGGAGCCGAAGAGCACCCTGTCTTCTCCGGCTCCCTCGACCAGGTACTCGATAGTGCCGTGCTCTCCGAAGGATGTCGCGGTCTCCAGGAATATGTTCGGGCGGGCTCGCGCGGCCTCGACGGCCTTCACCTGGCCCTGCATCGAGTTGCCGGAGTGGGCCAAGACCCATCGGACGTTTTGGAATCGCTCGGCGAGTTTGATGAAACGAGATGGAGCGGTCAACGTATCTTCGGGGCCGACGTAGGACGAGTGGCTCATCACGACAATGCCACGCTGGTCGCACCATTCGAAGACCGGCATATAGGCGGGGTCGTCGATGGGACGCCCAAAGTACGTTGGGTATACTTTCAGGGATCTCATCCCCAGAGCGTCGAACGCCCTCTCAAGCTCAGGCACTACCTCTGTGGGGTAGTGTGGCGTGACGAACGCAACCCCTATGAAACGGTCGGGATGCAGCGCCAAGAACTTCGCCACGGTGTCGTTGCCCCTTCGGGCGTCTCCGAAAAAGATGCAATTGATGCAGGACTGGTCGACGCCGGCGGCGTCCATGATCCGCAGGAAGCGGTCCGGGTCATCGTATACGCCTGTGGCGCCCCAGCTGCCGGCGTGGGTGTGAAAATCGATGACCGGCGTCTCGGTCATCATCGAGGGGCCAGCAGGCGCTCTAGATTTCCTGAACACACCGCGCGCAAGTGCGCGTCGCTGAGGCCGCACCGGTGGAGGTGGTAGAGCTGCGGCGACATCGGGTGGTCGGGGAATCTCGAGCCGTACAGGACTCGATCTGCCCCTAGGGCGCCGATGACTTCGGACAGGCCGTCTGTCGCGACCAGTCGAGATATCTCGACGTTCACGTTATCCAAACTCTTCAGCATTGGGACTGCCCACACCAGGTGCTTGTAGTGCACCTCGCACAGGACGACGCGGAGGTCTTCATGCGCGGCGAGCGTGCCGTACACAACCGCGGGGTCGCACTCGTCTGCCGCGATCCACAACGGGAGCCTCTCAGCGACCAACCATTCCAGGTAAGGCCCTACAATCCAGTCCTGGAAAGGATATTTGTGCAGCACCGGGAACATTCGGACCGAGGTTACACCTAGCTCCGCTACCTGGGAGCTAAAGGCAGCCAAGTCGTCGAAGGCAGGGTTGCACACGAACTGGGGTACAAGGTCCGGATAGCCCCGGACCGAGTCCAAGAGCATGTCGTGCCCCTCGCCCCCATCGAAGTTGGCCGCGTGGGGCGAGTACACAACGGCACGGCCAATGCCAGCCCTCTTCATCGCATCCGCCGTGCCTTCCACAGTGTCCACCCTCACGGGGCGGTTGTGGCGGCGTCCCAGCGCGACGTTGGCGTCGAAGATCGGTACCGAAGGTTTGAAGTCGAAGTCCACTCGCCCCATGTTGCCTTTGCAGACCCCCTTTTTCGCCGCCGTACCTTGGGGAGTGTAGCAGCGCCTCTGAAGAGCGTCAACGAGTCTATCAACGCTCGCTCCTCCTCGTTAAAGAGGTCCGCGAACCGCCCTCGCCCCGGCACTCCTCTGATGGCGGGAGATAGACCCAATCGCGAGCCGGTCTCTCCGTTGACTTCGCCATTACTCCATGTCACCCTTTTGGTTGCGTAGGGGACTTTGGCCTCCGCCTAAGGTCCAGTCGATACGTGGCGGAGGCTCTCAGGCGATGGGGCAGGAGCAAGAGATTGGGCGGAAACGTCTACTTCGGCAGCGAGTTTTTCGAGTTCCTCGGTGAACTTCGGGAGAACAATAACCGCGACTGGTTCCAGGCCAACAAGGGACGATTCGAGGCAAAGGTGCGGGACCCGCTGGTCCGGTTCGTAGAGGACTTCGCGGACCCGTTGCGGGGGATCAGTCGGCACTTCGTCGCCGATCCGCGGCCGGTCGGAGGCTCCATATTCAGGATCTACCGCGACATGAGGTTCTCCAAGGACAAGAGCCCTTACAAGACCCAAGCGGCGCTCCACTTCCGGCATGAGGTCGGGAGGGAGGTACACGGCCCGGGATTCTACCTGCACCTGGAGCCCGGAAATGTGTTCGCAGGCGTGGGCGTCTGGCATCCCGATTCGGAGGCGCTGGGGAAGATCAGGGGGGCCATGGCGGAGAACCCGGACCGTTGGCGGCGCATCGTCGGCGGCGAGGAGTTCGGGGCGCGATACAAACTCGAGGGGGAGTCGCTGAAACGGCCTCCCGCCGGCTACGAGCCCGACCACCCCCTAATCGAGGACCTCAAGAGGAAGGACTTTATAGCTTCGACTTACTTCAGCGAGGAAGATGCGTATTCGTCCGAATTCCTAAGGCGCTATGCGGAATCTTGCAAAGCCGCTAGCCCCCTGATGGAGTTCCTGACCACGGTGGTTGGGCTGCCCTGGTAGGTGTTTCGTTATCTGCGCCACGGCTGAGGCGTCACGCAGCTCCGGAGACTCATGCGCCGTCTCCGGCAGCGTGGCCGGGGGATGCCGCGGGACTGAATATGTGCCCGCATCGCCGGCACCTGTAGCAGTCGTTGTCCAGAGGCCTCATCTTGTTGAGGCGGACCAGCTCTTTCTGGCCGCATCTGCCGCATGAGTACGGTTGGCTGGGACTCGTGTTCAAACCTGCGCTGCCTCTAGCCGCCATCGCCGTGGGCCTGTGAGCGCACTGGACGCAATACACATCGTCAGAATAGGTGGTGTCGATATCACCTCCACACCGCGAGCAGGCCTTGAAGAGAATCACGGCATGACTCCTGAGCTATAACTTGGAAGCGGCGTGCCATGTCACGGATGGAAGGTAGGCGTGCGGCTGTTAGCACATACGTTCTTCTGCCGTCTACAATTATGCACCATGCCGATTTACATTGTCAATACTTCGTCATACAGGCCATTGGCCTCGAATCAGGCTAACCTTTGATGACGGTCAACAGGTTGGAATCGACGAAGCCACCATACGAAGAGCTGGCAGAGCATGTGCGGAAAGCCCGCGCGGCACGAGGCATGAGCCAGAGGCAACTTTCGCGCTCGCTGAGCAAGAGCGAAGGTTACATTGGCCACCTGGAGCGCGGTCGGATCCGGCCGAACGTGGAGACGCTGAAGGAGCTGGCGACGGTCCTGGGGCTCGTGTACGGTGAGCTGGCCGTCGAGGCCGCATACATAACCCGCGAGGAGTTCGACACGCCCATCGATGAGGGTCAGCTCGCCCGCCTGACGGAGATCGGAGACCTCAGCGACGAGGAGTGGGAGTCGGTGAGGGATTTCGCGCGCTATCTCAGGAGCAGGCGAAGGGCCTAAGACGGGGCAGGAAGAACGCACAGCGTCGGCCGGGCATCGATGTTAGGGGGTCACGGCGCGACGAGGTGAGCCTTCTCGCCGGGTATCCCCAATTCAGCGGCGCCGCCGGACCAGCCGTCCGGGCCCGCGATCAGGGCCGCGGCGAACTCCTCGGCCTGCCGCTCTGCCTTGGCGTGGTTGACCCATTGCCAGGACTGCAGGTAGAAGCTCGTCCCGACGTGGAGAACGTGGTGGCCGATAGCATGGGCAACGTACCACCGGAACCACGGGCGGGGGAGGCCCGGCCTTACACCGATCGTCCCGCCGATTATGACCTCTTTGACGCGCCCCCCGAATGGGAATGTCACAACCTCCAGGCCCAGCTCATGCGCTAGACGTTTGAGGTCGACAGGTACGTTCAGACCGTGCAGCCGCCATAGCTCCGCGGCTTTAGTTCTTGCGTGCAACCGAGCCCCAGTGGTGAGAACAGATGTGCTATTCTATCGTGCGCCGTGGCTCGAGTGTCAAGCTATGAGCACGCTGATTAGCGGCGGATTATTTCCCGCTAATCTTCGTGTGCGCAAGGTCCTCGATGAAGTTGGCGATCGCGGAGTGGTCGGAGTCGCCTTTGCCGTCGTTAATCAAAGCGCCGAGCATCTGCTGGACCAGGCTTGTGACCGGAAGGGGTACCCCCAGCTCTTTGCCCGTTAGCAGTGCATTGTGAAGGTCTTTCTGGTGTAGCCTGATCCGGAAGCCGGGCGTGAAGTCTCCGGCGATCATCATCGGCCCCTTGGCGTTCAGGACAGTGCTCCCCGCCAAACCGCCCTTTATGGCCTCGAAGACCACGCCGGGGTCCAGCCCCGCCTTCCTGGCGAGAACGAGAGCCTCCCCCACAGCTTCGATGTTCGCCGCCACTATTATCTGATTAGCCAGCTTGGTCGTGTTCCCGGCCCCGTAGTCGCCGCATAGGACCACGCTGTCTCCAACCACGCCCAGGAGGTCGCTGTAGCGCTCGAATACCTCCTTCTTCCCGCCTACCATGATGGCGAGGGTCCCGTCTATGGCTTTGGGCTCGCCACCGCTAACTGGTGCATCCAGAAAGTCGACTCCCGCCGCCTCGCAGGCCGCCGCTATCTTCTGCGACGAGCCGGGAGCGATGGAGCTCATGTCGATAATGGTGGAGCCTCGAGAAATGCCCTCCAACACCCCGTTAGGCCCAAGGATGGCGGCCTCGGAGTCTGCGGAGTCCGGCACCATGGTGACGACCAGCGGCGCGCTGCCCGCTACCTCTTTCGACGAGGAAGCCGGTTTCGCCCCATCCGTGGCCAGCTCTTCCACCGCTGTGCCTACCACGTCGTACACGGTGAGCGAGTATCCTGCAGTCATGAGATTTCGCGCCATGGGCCTGCCCATAATGCCGAGCCCGATGAAACCGACATCCTTATCTGCCATTACGTTCTCCTTTGAGCGCTTCTTGCGCCGCGGCGTCATCGCGACCGAACGGCCAAGCGCGCCTGGGTGATGCGTCTCTCGCGACGCCTGAATTATTGGTGATTGGGTCTGCATCGTCAAGTCACGGGACCAACGTCCAGGCGTGGTCGACATTGACCGACCTTCAGCGCCGAGGATAACATTGGAATCTGGCCACGACGCCGTCCATTGGCGAGGCGTGACCAGCAGTGCCACAACATGACAGATTCCCCCTCTCCAAACCCCTCGAAAGAGAGCCCTCTCGCAAGCCTGGGCCTGAACATCGTCGTCCCGGTTCTTGTGCTAACCACACTGAGCGGAGACGACCGGCTTGGGCCTGTGGTCGCGCTCGTGGCTGCGTTGAGCTTCCCGGTCGGATACGGGGTCTACGACCTGGTGAGGCGAAAGCGGGCCAACTTCGTTTCGGTGCTCGGGGTTATCGGGGTGCTCCTGACAGGGGGCATAGGCCTGCTCAAGTTGGACGTGCAATGGGTAGCGATCAAGGAGGCTGGGGTACCACTCGTCATTGGTCTCGCAATTCTTGGCTCCCTGAGGACACGGTTTCCCCTCGTGCAAAAGCTCCTCGGCCAGATAATCGACATGGAGCAGATCGAAGAGGCGGTAAGCGAGAGCGGCCACGCGGTCGCATTTCAGCAGCGCCTCAAGAATGCGACCTACATCATAGCCTCCTCTTTCTTCCTATCAGCCGTGCTGAACTACATCCTGGCCAAGCTCATCGTGGTGAGCCCGGCGGGCACGACCGAATTCAACCAGGAGCTGGGAAGGATGACCGCCATCAGCTTCCCAGTAATAGCGGTCCCTTCGATCTTCCTCCTGGCCATGGCCATGTACTACCTTCTCAGCGGCATCGCCGGGTTCACTGGAATGGATATTCAGCGTCTCATGCGCAAGGCCTAACTTTACGCCGGCCAGACACGGACAATGCGCATCGGTCCAAGGCGGAGAGATGAGGCACGAGTTGGGATGAAGTCGAGCGGCTGAAGGGCGACGCCGGCCCGCCGGCGCAGCTTATCACGGCCCTTCAGCGCGAGCCTGTGCAGGGATCTGCGAGGAAGAGTTCAAGGAGTCGCCTAAGAGAACGCAGCAACTCTTCGGCCAAGATACCCTAGATTCTTCGTCCCGATAGGATCGGGACTCGGAATGACATGCAGGGTCCCGCGTTGGCTAAAGAGCTCGACCCACCGGACAGCTGGCCCATCGCGCGGGAGAGGGGGTGCTCCGATAAATCGGGGCGGTGCTTTGGGGGGTAGCTCCGGCGCGCGTGCCAGGTGCCCGGTGGGCCTAAGACGCGCTGATTGTCGCAACTAGCGCGCCGATCTCGCAGAACAGAATAGAACAGAACATGCGTACTTGTCAAGCCACTAGAACATGCGTTTGGGGGCAAAATCGTGGGGGTCACTCGAGAGCAGCGGGCTAGGTTGTTACAAGGCTGAGAAGGAAATAGGTTATGGCTCCGAGCATACCCACGACGGGGAAGGTCAAGATCCAAGCGTAAACGATCTCTTTGGCGACGCCCCATCGCACCGCGGACAGGCGCTTAGTCGAACCCATGCCGAGGATCGACGAGGTTATGACGTGGGTCGTGCTCACCGGGACGCCGACGCGTGACGCGAGCTCGATTACGCTGGCGGCTGATCCCTCCGCAGCGAAGCCGTGAGGGGACCGCATGGTGACGATGCGCACCCCCAGCGTGCGAATAACGCGTCTGCCCCCAAAGTACGTGCCGATACCCATAACTACTGCCGACACGATCTTGACCCATAGCGGCACCTCAAACTCAATACCCTTCTCGGACCAGCTATAGAAGACGGCCAGCGCAAGGGTGATCACGCCCATCGTCTTCTGCGCGTCGTTTGAACCGTGACTGAATGCCATGGCCATAGCGGTGAGCAGCTGCAGCTTGTTAAAGATGGTGGTTACCGTGGATGGCCTGGAAGTCTGGAATATCCAGTAAATCGCGAGCATCAGAATGTAGCCGCCGAGAAATCCAAACAGCGGCGAGAATACGAGCCCTAGCCCGATCTTGGTTATTCCTTCCGTGCCCGCTATGACCTCCAAACCCCCATGGGCGATGCCGGCTCCGGCCACACCTGATATGAGGCTGTGACTGCCGCTCACCGGCATCCCAAACCGACTAGCGGCGAACACCCACATTGCCGCGCCCAGGACACCCCCCGCGACCACTACCAGGGTGATCTCCTCCTCGCTCACAACTCCCTTCCCGACCGTCTTAGCGACCGCGGTCCCCGAGATCGCGCCGAGGAAGTTCATGATGGCGGCCATCACGACCGCCATGAATGGGGAGAGTACCCGCGTCGACACGACCGTGGCAATTGCGTTGGCTGCGTCGTTGAACCCGTTGGAGAGCTCGAAGACAAGGGCAGCCAGGACGACGAGTACGAGAAATGTGAACTCCGACTGCTCAATCACGGGCAGCCGGCCTTAGGGGTCGCGGCGGGACGGGGATTCTCGGGCCCGGGATACCCGTGTTCCCGTTCCTGGTGTTTTTCTTGCAATCTCGTGCCGTCGTCTTCGTCAGGAGTGCTTGATTACGATGCCTTCGAGCACGTTGGCCGCATCCTCGGCCATGTCCGTCGCCTCTTCCATATCGTTGTAGATGTCGCGCCACTTGAGGATCTGCATGACGTCGTAGCCGTTGCTGAAGAGCTCGCCCATGGCGCGGCTCAGGACGCTGTCGGCTTCGTTCTCCAGCCGGTTGATCTCCACCGCGATGGGCAGGATGTCCTTTAGCTTAGACCCTTTGGTGGCCAGCATGTTGACGGCGCGCTCAAGCTCATCAGCGCAGCTGACTATGATGGTGCACAGGTGGCGGGAGAACTCGGTAGTCTCGTCGATCTTATACTCCAGGGTGTACTGCGCAGCCTCGTCGATGGCGTCTACAACGTCGTCCAGGCGGCCGGCGAGGGCCATGATGTCCTCACGGTCGATGGGAGTTACGAACGTTCTATGGAGTGACTGAGTGATGTCGTGAATGATCTGGTCGCCGTGCTCTTCGAGCTCCTTGATCTCACGGACCTTGGCAGGCACGTTTTCGAAGTTCTGCATAAGGTCCTGGAGCGCGCGAGCTACCTCCTGAAGGTTGATCGTGCTCTGATGAAGAAGGAAGAAGAAGCGGTCGACTCGCGGCAGAAAGGAGAGAGAGATTCCCATGACTCACCTCGCAACACATTGCAAATTAAAAGCCCTTCCATCGGTGGAAGGGCCTTCCTCGTGGCTTCGCTGGCCGATCATCGCCAGCACTCAATACCTCTTAGCATGTCTGTGAAAAACATAACAAGCCGTGCCCGTCGTGTCAAGCCTTAAAGCTCGCGATTTTTCGGGGTCTTGCATCGTCCCTCCGGCCGCGAGTAATCGGTCTGCGGACCTACGGCGAACAGGTCCTCCGCGCCTTGGAGATCGGCTCCCTGGCGCCGCTGGGAGCAGGACGAGCGCTGCAAGGCCGCACGGAATTGCTATTCCTGAGGCTGGCCGTTGCCACGGAGCCCTAGGGCTCGTAGACCTCAGTATCGGGAAAGAAGTCGGACCAGGCGAACCAGAACGAAATCTTGAAAGGGTAGGCCTGGAGCCGCCTTCCCTTTAGCCCGAATCCACCGAAGGACGTCCTTGGGGACAGCCCTTGAAGAAGCCAGCGGGTGCTCCTCTGAATCTGGGATAATGGTTTTGGAACAGAAACCCGCCCGGAAACAAGGAGCACCCAATAGATGCTGCCACAGAACAAACCCGACCGTATCCGCATCCTCTTTGACGACCATCGCCTGGTGGCCAATGCCGGCCTGCTCCTGCCGGCCACCCTAGCCCGGCACCTGGGCCTGCGGGAACTCGTCGACCATCACCTTGACCTCGGCGGAGCGCCGGGACGGGCGAACACTGGGGACAAGATGCTGACGCTGGTCGCTTCCGCGCTGGCAGGCGGCGACTGCATCGACGACGCCGATGCGCTGCGCGCTGGTGGGACGGTTGGTGTTCTAGGCTGCGTGGTCAAGGCGCCATCCACCCTGGGGACCTTCCTGCGCAGCTTCCGGTGGGGGCATGTCCGTCAACTCGACCGCGTGAGCCGCCAGTTGTTGGCCCGGGCCTGGGCCGCTGGGGCCGGACCCGGCGACTCGCCCCTGACCATCGACCTGGACTCGACCATCTGCGAGACCTATGGACTGGCCAAGGAGGGAGCGCGCCACCACGGCTATACCGGCGCCCGCGGCTATCACCCGCTGCTGGCCATTGCCGCCGGCACCGGCGAGGTGCTGATGTCCCGGCTGCGCGAGGGCCGGGCCAACACCGCCCGTGGCGCCGCCCACTTCCTGCGTGAGACGGTGGGGCGGGTGCGCTACGGCGGGGCCAGGGGACAACTCACGGTGCGGGCCGACAGCGGCTTCTACGCCCACACTGTCGTTGCCGCCTGCCGGGAAATGGATGTCCGCTTCTCTATCACCATCCGCCAGCGCGCCAGGCTGCGGGATCTGATCGAGGCGATACCAGAGGAGGACTGGACTCCCATTCCCTACTGGATGGACGGCGCCGCCGATGTCGCCGAGACGACTTACACCCCGTTCCAGACCAAGCCGGACGCCGCGCCGGTGCGGCTCATTGTCCGGCGGGTGAAGCCGACGCCCGGTTCCCAGCTCGCCCTCTTCGCCAGATACAGCTATCACGCCTTCATCACCGACCGCGATGGGGAGACGCTGGAACTGGAGGCCGATCATCGCCGCCACGCCGAGGTCGAGAACGCCATACGCGACCTCAAGTACGGCGTCGGGCTGAACCACATGCCGTCGGCGCGCTTCGCCGCCAACGGCGCCTGGCTGGCGGTCCAGGTGATGGCGCATAACCTGGCCCGCTGGACGGCGCGGATTGGTCTGGGCGAGCGGACCGTGATCACCAAGACCCTCAGGCGGCGGGTCTTCGCTCTGGTGGGACGGATCACCCGCTCGGCGCGCCGCCTCACTTTGCATCTCCCCCGGCGCTGGCCTTGGGAAACCCAGTTCACTCGCGCCTTGGCCCGGCTGCAAGCCATTCCGTTCCCGGCCTGACGGCCAGCCTGCAACTGACCCAACGTCCCCGCAATCTCGCGCCACCCCGGTCGCGAGAGTCCCCTGCTGCGTATCCTCTCGCCTTCCCGCGCATCGCAACTCCCGCATAGGGCCTTAGGGGCCCTGTGCGGCCACTGAAGACCGCCCGCCGGCCTCCCATCTACCCCAAGACCCCAGGCCATCTCCCCTGTAGCTCCCTCACCCACCCCCTTCCGCTGCCCTCACGCCGTCCATCGGTGTCCTTCGGTGGATTCGGGCTAAACCTCAGGCCACGCCTGCTCCTACGGCAACCCGTACCGCCACCCCAAGCGCAATGCCTACCGCTTTCCAGTCTGCCACGCCACCTGCAAGCGCCACTCCAACGGCGACGCCCACACCCACACCCGCAGCTACGCCAACTCCTGCGGCCACGCCTACACGTGCTCCAACGGCTACTCCAACCCGCTCACCTCTACCTACTCCGATGCCCATGCCGACACCTACCCTAACGCCCACGGCGACGCAAACGACCCTTCCGACGCCGAGTCCTTCACCTACACCTGGGCCTGCAACGTGGACTCGGCAGTTCGGCACCGGAGAGGACGAGATAGCGTACGGCGCCGCCGTCGACGAGTCGGCAAACCTGATCCTCGTTGGGTATACAGGAGGCGTACTGCCAGGCCAGTCCTCCGTCGGCAAGAAGGACGCCGTCGTTCGGAAGTACGACACCTACGGCGACGAGTTGTGGACCCGCCAGTTCGGAACCCGTGAGAATGACGTGGCCTATGACGTCGCCGTCGACTTGTCAGGAGACTTGGTTGTTGCCGGGCAGACGTATGGCAACTTGCCTGGTCAGAAACTGGCTGGCGAGGCGGATGCGTTCTTGAGAAAGTACAACAGCTCGGGAAACGAGCTGTGGACACAACAGTTCGGCACGGCCCACGCTAGCTCGGCCCTCAGTATCGCCGTTGACGGGTCAAAGAATGTCTATGTGGCCGGTACTACCCGCGGCGTTCTGCCAGGCCCGAACGTTTCAGGTTCAGAACGCATCTTTGTGCGCAAGTACGATGGCAATGGGAGGGAGCAGTGGACTCGCCAGTTCGGCTCCCCCGTCGATGACTCGGCAGTGGGCGTCGAAGTAGACGCGATCGGCAACGTGTACATCGCTGGGGAGACACTCGGATCTTTACCGGGTCAGACGTTGCTAGGAGGAGGAGACGCATTCCTACGTAAGTACGACACGGCTGGGAACGAGCTATGGACCCGCCAGTTTGGAACGGATGGTGCGGACTGGGCTGGTGCCGTTGCCTTGGACGGCTCCGGCAACGTCTACGTTGCGGGGGGCCAGCAAGGACTCCCGTTAAGCAAGCGCGGCGGCACAGGCTCCTTGGATGCGTTGTTACGTAAATATGACGCCGATGGGAACGAGTTGTGGACCCGTCAGTTCGGGACCACTCGCCGTGATTTCGCCTTCGCTGTTGCGGTGGACACCTCAGATAATGTCTTCGTTGTAGGAGGCACTGAGCCCGACACCTTCGTCCGGAAGTACGACGAAGCAGGAGCCGAATTGTGGACCGACCAGATCGGCTTCCCCTTCACACTCGGTGGCAACATTCTGTTACATGGTGTGGCCGTGGACGGGTCCGGCAGCGCTTACATTACAGGCGCGGCAGGGAAGGCGCTGGACGGCCAGACCGGCTTGGGCGGCTGGGACGCTCTTGTGCGTAAGTACAACCCCGAGGGATACTCCGAGTCGCCTCAAACAGTTGCGTCTCGATCGATTCCCGTAGCGGCGGTGACAACCTCGCCCAACCGGGCCCCTTCTTCAACGTCGTTGCCTGCGACCTGGACACGGCAGTTCGGCGGCTCCAGTTTTGATGCTGCGTATGGAGTTGCCGTGGATGGATCCGGAAACGTGTTTGTAGCCGGTAGTACCATTGGCGTCCTACCCTGTCAGCCCCCGACTTGCCGCATGGACGCTTTCCTCCGGAAGTATGACATTTACGGGAACGAGCTTTGGACCCGGCAGTTCGGCAGCCCTGAGAATGACGGCGCACTAGACGTTGCCGTGGACGGGTCAGGCAACGCTTACGTTGTGGGGCAAACGCGCACCAGCCTCCCCGACCAGACCTCCGCCGGCCATTGGGACGCCTTTCTCCGCAAGTACGACACGGAGGGCAAAGAGCTGTGGACCCGTCAATTCGGATCTACAGCCCTTGACGTCGCACTTAGCGCTACCCTCGACGGGTCAGGCAACGTGTACGTTGCCGGCGAAACAGGGGGCGTTCTCCTCGGAAAACGGTTTGGCGGCTCCGGCGACATCTTTGTGCGCAAGTACGACGAGGCTGGGAATGAGGTTTGGACTCGACAGTTCGCCGATACTTACCACGACGGCACGACTCACGCGGTTGCGGATGCGTCAGGCAACGTCTACGTCTTTGGAAAGGTGGCCGCTCCCTCGGTCGGTGAGGCATTTAAATCGCACCCCTTTGTTTGGAAGTTCGACCCGACCGGGAGGGAGGTGTGGACGCTTCAATTCGGGACCGCCACGTCGGACTCTGGGCGCTCCATTGCCGTCGATAGTTCGGGCCATCTGTACGTCGCCGGCGTTCACGGCGTTTCCGCCACTGAGTCCCCCCAAGTATTCTTGCGTATGTACAACAGCCAGGGGGACGAGCTGTGGTCTTCGTCGTTCGAGCTTGGGTTCGGAACAGGGCCTCTGGGCCTCGCTGCGGGAGTAACCGACGATGTCTACATGTTCGGACACACCGTGCGCGGCGTCTTCATCCGTAAGTACGACAATGCAGGCGGCGAGTTGTGGACTCGCCAATTCGGTATTCCGCTGACCCGAAACATTCACGTTTTCCTGGGTGATGTCGCAGCGGACCAATTCGGCAACCTGTACGCCGTAGGTCGGGCGAGCAGAGCACTACCAGGCCAGACGGCGGCTGGCCACTTTGATGCCATCGTTCGTAAGTACGACAGAGATGGATATACTGAGGTTACATTGCCGAGATAGACCACCACCAAGACCGCGCCTTGAATCGGCCATACCGTGTCCAGCGAGTGGCGTCGCCGCGGAGATACGAGCGATGAGGTTTTTGAAAACGGTGGCATGAGTTGGCGAATCGGATCATATCGAGCGGTTAGCCAGACGGCAGTTCCCAGAATATCGGCTGTGGCAGCGGGCCGCCAATGGGAAGTACACATTTCTATCTTCACGCCGCGGATCCGGCGGCACGATGCAACAATGACCACTCCGGCGTACCGCGGGCTAGCTCGCGAACGTTACGTTTGAGCTGGGGTATCTGATCGCCAGCCAGGTCATGCGGCACCCGATCCGGTCGAGGCCGTGATGGGGTAGGAGAGCACCTGCTCAGGCTACGACACGCGGGACCTGACGTGCCGCCATCGAGTCAGGCTGCCGAAGCTGGCGGCGGTGCCCACACGGACCAGTCGTAGAGAGGGTCAATCACCTGGTCATCCGTCAGCTCCGCTACCGTTTCCGCTAGCTGGTTCCGCCCCGTTGGCCTCTGAGTCGGGGAGGCGGTTAGCAAGGAGCTCAACGAGCCGGGCTCTGGCGTCGTCGGCTTCGTTAGCACGGACATTTAGCACCTGCGTATTGACATTGATGGTATCACCGCTGAGGGCCAGGTCGAGACCGTTGATGTCTCTGATGCCCTTAATGGCTTTGAAGACCATGTCCGTCGCCTTCACGTCACCGGCTAGGGCCTTCTCCCAGTAGCCGCCGTAGAATCTACACGCACACCGGTTCCGTGTAGCTCATACGGTGGCCTGTTGACGTCCACACTCAGGGGGTCGCAACCCATCGTACCGGTCGTGCGAGACTCCGTGAGAACGGACCTGCCGGTCAGCACGTGTCGGCGCCTCGGGCAGGCTCTTGTCCTGCCCGAGGCGCTTTCTCACCTGCAAATTGTCCTAGCCAGCCGTCCAACGGACCCACTGCGCCGGCCGGGCCGGGGAAGGCGGTAGACCGCCTGGCTCCCTGTCCTTGACGGTCGTGGCCGGGTAGAAGATGTACACGTCGGTCGTCGCGCCGGCCTTTGGTCGGTAGACCTCTACACCGGTGTCGCCGTCAGGGTTGTTTCGCGTACCTGTGCCGACGACCTCCATGTCGTCCATGTTGATAGCTGCGCGCCACTCGACCGCAGCGTACTCCACCCCGTCGAACGTCACCCGCAAGGGCGGCCCACTAGAACTCGGCGACGCCGCCGGTCCGGGCTGAACCCCAGTGGTTTTCCCACCTACCGTGGGCGGAGCCTGCGTCGGTGCCTCCTCGTTGAGCGAAGTCGGTTCAGCTCCATTTCCACACGCTACGCCGATCACCATCAACGCTGCCACTCCAATGATACCCGCGAATCCTCTAATTCCGATTGCCATTGTCCTCTCCTTTGGTTCGAGCATTCTGTTCGTGCCGATTATGCTGCCAAGATACCCTCGTCCACATCGGCGATTCGCATGATCTCGTCTCGGCAATAGGGCCGACCGGCGGCTCGTTCTCTTCGCCGATGTTCCCATCCCCCCATTGATATGACTGACAACGCTGCTGGAAGCTATAACCCCCGTCGCTCACTTTCGGCAATTCTGGCTGGGATTCAAAGATGCGATGCGATAGTTTCATGCTGAAATAGTGCGACAACTAACAAACGGGCCGGTTATCATGATTCCATGAGACGCGCCACTGTTGAGGAATCCCGAAGCATCAATCTGGACTACTTGGAGAGGCATGGTCTGCTAGAACCAGGTAGCTGCTTCACCGTGAACTGGACCAATGGTAGGGGCAAGCCAACTGGCAGCGCTGGGGTTTGGATGGGTGAAGGGTATGTGCGAATTGTCCACAGCTGGTCAAGAGACAATGACGAAGTCGGAGAGGAGGTTGACGAAAGAGTGCTCCTTGACCAGGTTGCCCTGGGGGGCTACCGACTCTATTTCCTTTGCCCGAGTTGCGGACACCGAGCACGCAGCATCCACATGCCGCCGGGGGAAACCGGATTTGGGTGCCGCCAATGCCACGATCTGACTTACCGGTCTCAGCAAGAGACCCGCACTATCTGGTCGAGGCTTTTCCCCCGACAGGATGATCGACCACGCCGCGGATCCAATGCCCGAGGATACCTGTCAGCGCTTCAGTTAGCCAAGACGGCTGACGTTGACGAACTCGATCCAGGGCTAGCCCGCTTGGAACGGAGTATAGAGCGACAAAACAACCGTTGGGGACGACCAGGCCGACCGAGCAAGCGGGCTATAAAGGAGCAGCGGAAGCGGGACCAACTACAGGCCCAGGGGCTTCTGGACTCGTTCGGGAATCCTACTCCCAGGCCCAAACGTGGCCCAGGCCGGCCGAAGGAGAAGCGGGCTTACCAGCGGCGCACTCCGAAGCAGAGGCACCCGGTTGGGGTCGGGGAGGCGTACTGCGTCAGGTGCAAGGATGCCCGACAGCTAGTCTACGCACGGGAAGGCATCCTGTCGAATGGTCGCCCAGCCCTCAAAGGGCGCTGCCATGCCTGCCGGACTCGACTCTGTCGGATCCTGCCTGGGACGACTATGCGAGTGTGACGGAGATATCAAAGTGGAGCGGGTTGGGCCTTGGTCCACAAGCCACCGTTGAACGGAGACACGGCCGTGGGTGCTTGCTCCTAGCGCCCCCTCCATCTCCGATACCCTGCCACTAGCTGGTCATGACCTGAGATCCGACAGCGTCCCTCGCAGACTCAACTGGGGCTCGCCTCCTTCCTCGCACACGCCGAGTTTTCAACGTTGAAGGGCCTTTGCCCCAGCGTCCCACATGGTGTCACGCTTTTACGTATCGGATGATGCCGCCTTCTGCGTCATCTGACTTCAGCTGCTATAGCTTGCCGCTGGTATAATCAGCAGCATGCGAAGCGCCCGGTTTCTTTTTCTGGTTTCTTGCGTGGTCCTGACCGCTTGCGGTGGCACATCCGAGCCTACGCCCACACGGCCCTTGGCTCAAGCACCCACGGATACACCAGAAACTGTAGAAAGTCCGGCGCCAACGAGTGCCCCCATCACCCAGGACGTAGCGACCCCTACGGTGCCAAAGTCGGAGCAGGTGATCGATCAAGGTGAATTCCTGCGGGTGATCGCGCCGCTTGACGAAGTACGAGGCTACTGTCTGGATATCCCAGGTCATATGGCAGGCGTACGAACAGAGAGTCCGCTGCAGGCGCATACCTGTAAGCACGGGATATGGAACCAGGACGGACGGTTTGACGTGACCGCTCTCGGACGCGGTGTAATACGCATGCCTCACTATGAGTTGTGCCTGCAGGCCGAGAACACTTCGATCGGGGCTCGGCTCCTTCTTGCAGAATGTTCCGAGGAAGAGCTCCAGACCTGGACGCAGCAAGACTCAGGCGAAATCGCGTTGGGAGCCGTTCCTCAGCTGTGCATCACGATCGAAGAGGGACCGGGAAGAGATGCGGGTGGACCACAATATCTGATGAAGGGCGTTGGACTTGACACTTGTGCCCCGCAGGCCAGCAATCGTCAACGATGGACAACGGTGATACCCCGATAAATCTGATCGATGATCACCGTAGCCCCGGACACGCCAATCCGTAGCGATCCCGCCGTCCCGATAGCCCCTGGCAAGCAAGCTCCGGTACCCGGGCTAATGTCGTATATCGTGTGCCTGCTCCGGGGGCGTACTCGCCGCCCTGCCAGCCACAGCGTCTGCTTACCTGCTGCCGTGCGTCATTAATTGCAGCGGTGTCCGCTCTGGCTCGGCACCCTGATTCGGCAGGTGCATCCTCCGCCCCATCCACTGCTCTTGCAGGCGCAGTTTCCACCTCATCCTCCTTACGGAGTCTGAGACACACCAGCATTTGAAGTGCGTACGCGCAACGGCGGCGCTATCGGCCGATTGCGCAGCGGTGCTCGCGCTGTGGGTGACAAAAGTGACGCTTCACGCCATATACTGTGGACTTGGAGGTGGCTAATCTGTCGCCCAATGAATGGAAGGTCCGAGCCACGGCTACGTTGGAAAAAGGTGTAGAACTACGTCAATACGGGGCATACTCAACGGAGGGAATTGCTCCGGGGAATGGTTCAATACCGATAACGATTGAGATATCGGAGTTGGAACCTGGGCGCTACTCTCTGACATATTCGGTGGAAACACTGTTGCCGTGGTCCAACCGGTGGAGAGTGACAGATACGCCAGGTTGGCGATTTACATTGGAAGTCAGGTAAAGGAGATCAAAATGAGGTGGGTTTCAACAGCTGTTCTTATGGCCATTTTGATAGTCGGCATTGCTCTCGGCGCATGTTCTGACGAAGATGATCCTGCGCCAGTCGCAGCGCCCGCTTCCGCTCCACGGCAAGTCGCCACACAAGCTCCATCCTCAAGTGGTGTAGGGGTTGCGCCTACCCCGCCGCCCTCAGTTGTTGTGCAGTATTGCTCCGATGGCGACCGCCGTACTGCAATTACGATTAGTAAGGCGGAGAGCTGGGCGATAGTTCAAGGATGCTCAGCGAACGACCTTGCCGCATACACCAAGTGGGTTTTGATAGGAGCGCAATTGGCCAACCCTATTTACAAAGAGGTGTTTGGTGATGCACTGACGGAAAGCGATGAAGGATACATTTTGATCAAAAAAACTGACGAATACGTGTTTGCTGACGAAAGAAGGACTGTTTGGGGTGTTGCCGGATACTCTGCAACCGATACCCTTGAATCTGCTGCGTATGTTGTGGAAAAGGGATTACCTCAGAACGGCGTTCGCATTCGTCGCTGAATTACCCTTATGGCCATGATTTGTAAGATATGACGGTCGGCCCGCGGCTTACACCGCATCCTCAAGGTCTCGCGCACCATCGCCGACCTGGCAGGGTCGGAGACCATAGGCATACCGCATCTGGCGGAGACGCTCCAGTACCGCCCAACGGCGCTGGTGTAGGTTGCGGTTGAGCGCACGTCGCGGCAAAAACCTGTAAGGAGAACACCATGAAACCCAAGATCAAAGTCTACGGCGCCAAGACCTGCTCTGACACGCGCCGGGCACGCCAGTTCCTGGATGAGCGCAAAATCCCATACGCGTGGTTCGACGTGGACGAGGACTCTGAAGCGCTCGAGCTGATCAAGAGCGTGAACAACGGCAACCGCACGACACCGACGATCTTCTTTGAGGACGGCAGCGTCGTATTCGAGCCGAGCAACGAGGCGCTCGCCGAGAAGCTAGGACTTTAGGAGACCCGGCGAGTCGAACGCTCCGCCACCGGTCTACCCAGCAGCCCGCAGCGCAAGCGCGCGCCCCTGCCAGTCCCACTCCGGCTCCACCGCCACCCTCAGATGCGCGAATATCGTAGGCGGCACGTCCACCGTCACGGGCGGCGGCTCGATCGGACCGCGCACGACGGACTGCCCGCTGACGATCAGGAACACCGTGCGGTGTGCCGGTACGTCGTCGCCGTGCCGGGCCTTGGGGGCGCCGGGCTCCTTGACATCGTCCCCGCCGTGGTCCGTGCTCACGACGATGAGCCAGTCCTCCTCGGCGTAGGTATTCCGCTTCTTGATCGCACCCAGGACCCTCCCGATCAACGCGTCTACCCCGCTGATCGCAGCCAGGTAATCTGGGCTCGGCCCGTATCCGTGGAGGTGGCCCGCGTGGTCGACGTCATCGAAATGCAGGAACGTCGCGTCCGGGTCGTCCTGAGACATCAGCTCCTCGGCCGCCACTGCGACAGCCGCGCTGGTCTCGAACTCCCTGGCGACGTCGGCGTCTGTAACAATGCTATGGTTTATGGGCGCCCAATGAACGAGGGACGCCGTGCGCGCTTCCGGCCGCCCCTCGTTCAGCCTGGTGAACAGGTGAGGGTATCGGTCGAAGCGCGAGCCTTCCATCGAGTTGCCGGTCACGCCGTGCTTATCACTCCAGACGCCGGTCAGCATGCTGGCCCAGCACGGCCCGCTCTTGGTAAGACGGTTGGTCTGTGCCTCGAAGCTGAAGGCGCCGCCGTGCTGCAGTGCGTCGAGGTTGGGGGTCAGGGCCGCCTGCACCCCATCCGGGCGGCAGCCGTCGATCCCAACAAGCAGTGCCTTAGGCTTCATCTTCGCTCCCCGTGGGTGTCGCCTCCGCCGGTAACCGCGAGGTGCCGCCCAAACCGCGGCGGTGTGCGTAGGCAAGCGCCACTACCGCCGCTATAACTGCCCCTCCAACGGCCACAGTAATCACGCCGAAGTTCGCGGATATGAAGTCCTGTATCTCCTCGCCGAACAGGTACACCAGCACGCCGAGCGTTACGAATCGCGCCCCCCTTCCGACCAGCGACGCGATTATGAAGGTGCGCCTGTCGAGGTCCAGCACTCCGGCCGATATGGCGAACACCTTGTACGGCAGCGGTGTAAACGCGGCGACCAGGATCGCCCAGCTGCCGTATCTGTTGAACAGACGCTCGGTTGCCAGGACCTTGGACTCGGAGACGTAACGGTAGAGGAGTGGCCGGCCGAATCTCCGGCCTAGCCAGTGTCCGACCAGCGCGCCCGCAACCGAGAATAACGCCACCATTATCCCGAGCCATATCGCCAGGTGCGGCTGTAGAATTGCGATGCCCACGAGCAGAGGGTCGGGTGGGATTGGGAAGAAGATTGCCTCGGCGAACGAGGCTACAGCGAGAATAAGTATGGCCCACTCGCTGGTAGCGAAGCCGACTACCCACTCGGAGAGCTCATGCAGCAGCGGGAAGACCCCTCAAACCGAAACGGGATTGCCCGGGTACCATGTCACGTGCCGGGCGGACCAGCACGACTTGCGGCGTGCGACTAGCCTCAGCCTCCAACGCGCACCTCCACGTCGAACTCGAACGACTCCCCTTCAACGGTAGCTCGTATCCGCTGGCTGGAGCTACGTGAGCTGCGCCCGTTCGACCCCGGGTCCGAGAGCGCCTCGCCCTCCTGGCCCACCGCCTCGTAGCCATCTCCGTCCACCCACACGCTCAGACCCCCCAACGGGTCTAGCGCTGCTGCGCTTCCACTTGCGATTGCGGCGAGGACGGCCTCTCGCTCCCTAAGCACCTGCTGTGCGTCCTCAACCGTCACCCCCTTGAAGTTGACCGAGTGGCCCGGCAGCGCCTGGGCCAGCCTTCCAATGTCAGCGGAGATCACCGTGGCGATCTTGGCGTATCCCCCGGTAGTTCCCCTGTCGGCCATCAGCACCCGTGGCGCCCCATCCCCCGGCACCTGAATCCCACCCGGCGGGTTCCCGTCGGACACGATATCGGACCCAGACAACGGTTCGAGAACGGGACCATCCAGCCGATACCCCATCCGATCGGACTCGGCGCCTACAACGAACATCGAGCTTGTGAAGCTCCATGTCGTCTCGGGGCTAAACGCCGTGTGCTGGGGGCCGAGGACCACCCTGATTTCGTGCCAGTCGCCGTAGGCCGGCGTCGCGAACCCTTGAGGCAGCCGTCGGTCGATGACTTCGACCTCAGGGTCGGTGGACAGCGCCGGCAGGACATCGCCGGCCCTCAAGGCGCGGCCCCGGAAGCCGCCGAAGCCCGCCGATATGTAGGTGGACCGGCTCCCCATGACCTCCGGCACGTCGATCCCGCCGGCGACGGCTAGGTACGCGCGCACGCCATCGCGTAGCTCGTCGAACGTGAGCTCGTCCCCCGGCGCCACCTCCACCGTCTGCCACCTTGGCATGGGCTCCCCGCCGAGCCGTGCGTCCAGATCGGCGCCTGTTGTGGCGATACGCGTTTCGGACAGAAAACGAATCCCAGGCCCCGCCACCGTGATCTCGAGACAGGCGGCATTATCGTCGTTTCCCACCAGCAGGTTCGCGGCCCGCAGGGCGAACACGTCCATCGCGCCGGACACGGGGACCCCGTAGCGCTGATATCCGTAGCGCCCGCGGTCCTGGACCGTGGTCAACATGCCGGGGGCGGTGATTTCCAGAGTTTCCGCGCTCACTGCGTTAACGATTTCTCCACTGCATACTCGCCGTTCTCGACGCTTCGACCGATGCTGGCGTAGTCCTCTTCGCCGTCCAGCGGCACGAAGCGGACGTAGTCTCCGGCCGCGATCAGCGAAGGCGGCTCGCTCTCCGCATCGAACAGTCTCAGCGGTGTGCGCCCTATCAGCCTCCACCCTCCCGGGCTCGATATCGGGTACACGCCGGTTTGGCTCTCAGCGATTCCGACCGAGCCCGCCGGAATCTCCGATCGGGGTGTGGATAGCCGCGGGGTGACGAGCTGCTCCGGCAGCCCTCCCAAATACGGGAATCCGGGGGTGAATCCCATCATGTAGACGAGATAGTCAGTGCCGGAGTGGACGGCCACAACCTCTTCAGGGCTCAGACCCGCGTGCTCGGCCACCGAGTCCAGGTCAGGCCCATACTCCCCTCCATAGAGTGCCGGCACGTGTACGACACTCGAGCCCTCGGCCGCGCCTTCGCCGGCCGCCGGCTCAATCTCCGACAGCGCCATCTGCAGTTCGCTCAGCGAGACCTTGGCGGGATCGTACTGGACCATGAGCGACCGGTAGGTAGGCACGAGGTCTACGACCCCGGCCAAATCACGGGACTCGATCGCACGCATCAGCTCGTGGACCCTGCCGTTGATCTCGGGGCTGATAGCGTCGCCCAACTCGACGACCAGGGTCTGGTCGCCTGCCGGCAGGTAGGTTGGACTCTGTTGGTGTATCAAGGCATCGTCGCTATCCGAGGGACTGGCGGAGTCCGGTCCGGCTGGTCACACGAGCTGGCCTAGCGGCACCACCTCGACGCCCGCGCCTTCCAGCTCCTTCCGCAATGCCGCCGCCATCTCCACCGCGCCGGCGGTGTCCCCGTGGAGGCAAAGGCTGTCGGCCTGCACTTCGACCATTTCGCCGCTTATGGCCTTGGTTGCCCCATCGGCGACCAGCCCGAGCCCTCGCTGCACTACCTCGTCGACATCCTCGATTACCGCTCCAGGCAGCGATCTCGAGACCAGCGTTCCGTCGGGGTTCAAAGCGCGGTCTGCAAACGCCTCGCGCGCCACCCTCAGGCCCATCTCCTCCGCTATCGCGACCCACGGGGAGCCCGCAAGCGCCACCATCGCCATCTCAGGGTCCACCTCGAGAACGGCCTCGCAAATCGCGCGGGCGAGACCCTCGTCTCCGACCGCCTGGTTGTAAAGAGCCCCATGCGGCTTGACGTGCTGCAGCTTCTGATCACGGGTGAACGCCCGGAGCGCGCCGATCTGGTACACCATGTCGTCCCTCACCTCCTCCGGCGAGAGTGACATGTTCCTGCGCCCGAAGCCCACCAGGTCGGGAAAGCTCGGGTGGGCGCCGACGGCCACGCCGTTCTCCTCGGCCAGCCTCACGGTGCGCCGCATCCACGTTGGGTCGCCGGCGTGAAATCCACAGGCGATGTTGGCCGAGCTGACGTGCTTGATGACCTGCTCGTCCAGGCCCATCTTGTACATCCCGAAGCTCTCGCCCATATCACAGTTCAGGTCTATCTTGGTCGCCAAGCGCGGCCTCCCATCGACGAGCACGCTAGCAGATATTATATAGGTAGCCGAACAGCCCTACCAAGTCCGCTCGCCCGTCTCTACCACAGGCACCCCACACCCTTCGACCGCGCCTCCGTCTCAACCCCAACGAGCAGGTCGCGATGCTGCCCGTCTTCCCTCCAGGCTACGGCAAGTCCCTCACGCAGGATAATCTCGTCGATGCTCTCGCCTGACTTCGTATACGCGTACCCCAGCCTGCGGTCGAATCGGTCGCGCGCCCGCGGCCCTGGCTCAAGCCGCACCGTGTCTCCGGCGAGCTCCCTTAACCGTTCGGTTGCCTCGGCCGCGCAGCGCTCACCCACCTCCGGCGCGTCGTATCCGAACGGCCTAACGCGTTCCTCTCGAGAGACGAAGGTGTCGCCGTCGATTATTCTCGAAACCGGCACGGTGTCGCAGTCGACGCAACAGAGCTGCGTCGTGCATCCGGCGCCGAGCAGGTCGGGCAGCAGCGTGAGCAACGCAAATAGCGCCACGACGACGAATACTGTCGCCAGGATGAGGTGATAGACGTTCCGGACGAGCTTCTTCACCGCGGAGCTGCTCGCTTCAACTGCCTACGATGGTGTAACCGCAAGGCTACAAGAACGGCACCGGCACCCGATCGCCGTGCCAGGGGAACGCGTACGTGGGCCGGTTCACGAAGCGGCGCATGACGATGTCGAGCCGGACCGACGACGACGGCGGAAGGTGAACCGAGAAGTACTTTTCGTCCACGCGCAGTACATTCTCCGTCGCGGGCCACTCCGCTCTGGCAGCGGAGGCCGGGTTTGAGGGCAGTCCCTCACGGCTCTGCCCGCCGTACCGGACCTCCGAGACCTGATGCTCGCCGAAAGCGCCTGCTTGCACGATCACGTTTCTGGCCGCTGCATTGCTGAGGTTCACCAGGTGGACCCCCGTGCTCTCGGCGTCCAGCTTGTACACCAGGGCCGCCACGTCCTGGGGGAGGCCAGCTCTGCCGCGGTCCTCGTCGAAGTACCGGACCTGCGCCCGGAGAAGCCCGCCGCGGTAGATGTTCTGCGGCGTGCCCATCGTGACCATAATCAGGCCCTTGGAGATTGTCGCCTGGGGTGGCCAGAAGGCGTCTTTCGCCTTGGTCTCCAGGTCGCGAGGGTCGGAGCGCATCGCCTCCAGCTTCCGCACCACGCTATCGTACTCAGCCCTGAGCATCTGCTCGGGCCAGCCGGGGTTCTTGCCGTCGTAGTACTGGAACCGGGCGCGCTCGGGCTCTCCCGCCCCCTTGTCCGAACCGCCGGTGGCGAGGTTCCAGTCCAGCGATTTCGAGCCGTCCCGTACGGTCTCGAGCATCTCGTAGTCGTCTTGCGCCATGGAAGCGTGCCACAGATGGGCGAGCTCCCGGGGGTTCATCGGCTTGAACTCGGTCCAACCGTCCTGGCCGTGCCTGTACGGCACCATCAGCTCGCCGTCCTGAGTAACCGACTGGTCGAGCAGCAGCTTCAGCTGGGAGCGCAGCAAATCGAGGTAGCGGGCGTCTCCGGTCAACAGGTGAGCGCACTGTGCGCCGATGCAGAGCGAGCCGAGGAGCAAGTCTCCCGGGCCGGCCCTGCCGCAGTCCCAGCCCCACGCCCCACCCCACCACTGGCCATCGCGTTGCTCGCCTATCTTCCCCGTGGGTCCGACGTTGTCGGGCACGATGCCGCCATTCTTGTGAGTCCTGTCCATCCAGGCCTCGACGTAGTCCAGCACCCACTGCTTGTATTGGTCGTGACCCGTGTACAGGTACGCGTTGGTCACCAGCGCCGTCGCCGCCAGGTTCATCGGGACGTCGCCGTTCAGGACTACTCGGTCAAACAGCGCCGAGACCTGATTCCTTCGTTTGGGGTCCTCATGCCAGTCAGGCTCCAGGTCCCTCACAAGGGGGTACAGAGTCGTGGTGGTGGGTGGCCGCCCCGGAGGCTTCTCCTTCCTCCTAAGCCCGAATCCACCGAAGGACACCGATGGACGGCGTGAGGGCAGCGGAAGGGGGTGGGTGAGGGAGCTACAGGGGAGATGGCCTGGGGTCTTGGGGTAGATGGGAGGCCGGCGGGCGGTCTTCAGTGGCCGCACAGGGCCCCTAAGGCCCTATGCGGGAGTTGCGATGCGCGGGAAGGCGAGAGGATACGCAGCAGGGGACTCTCGCGACCGGGGTGGCGCGAGATTGCGGGGACGTTGGGTCAGTTGCAGGCTGGCCGTCAGGCCGGGAACGGAATGGCTTGCAGCCGGGCCAAGGCGCGAGTGAACTGGGTTTCCCAAGGCCAGCGCCGGGGGAGATGCAAAGTGAGGCGGCGCGCCGAGCGGGTGATCCGTCCCACCAGAGCGAAGACCCGCCGCCTGAGGGTCTTGGTGATCACGGTCCGCTCGCCCAGACCAATCCGCGCCGTCCAGCGGGCCAGGTTATGCGCCATCACCTGGACCGCCAGCCAGGCGCCGTTGGCGGCGAAGCGCGCCGACGGCATGTGGTTCAGCCCGACGCCGTACTTGAGGTCGCGTATGGCGTTCTCGACCTCGGCGTGGCGGCGATGATCGGCCTCCAGTTCCAGCGTCTCCCCATCGCGGTCGGTGATGAAGGCGTGATAGCTGTATCTGGCGAAGAGGGCGAGCTGGGAACCGGGCGTCGGCTTCACCCGCCGGACAATGAGCCGCACCGGCGCGGCGTCCGGCTTGGTCTGGAACGGGGTGTAAGTCGTCTCGGCGACATCGGCGGCGCCGTCCATCCAGTAGGGAATGGGAGTCCAGTCCTCCTCTGGTATCGCCTCGATCAGATCCCGCAGCCTGGCGCGCTGGCGGATGGTGATAGAGAAGCGGACATCCATTTCCCGGCAGGCGGCAACGACAGTGTGGGCGTAGAAGCCGCTGTCGGCCCGCACCGTGAGTTGTCCCCTGGCCCCGCCGTAGCGCACCCGCCCCACCGTCTCACGCAGGAAGTGGGCGGCGCCACGGGCGGTGTTGGCCCGGCCCTCGCGCAGCCGGGACATCAGCACCTCGCCGGTGCCGGCGGCAATGGCCAGCAGCGGGTGATAGCCGCGGGCGCCGGTATAGCCGTGGTGGCGCGCTCCCTCCTTGGCCAGTCCATAGGTCTCGCAGATGGTCGAGTCCAGGTCGATGGTCAGGGGCGAGTCGCCGGGTCCGGCCCCAGCGGCCCAGGCCCGGGCCAACAACTGGCGGCTCACGCGGTCGAGTTGACGGACATGCCCCCACCGGAAGCTGCGCAGGAAGGTCCCCAGGGTGGATGGCGCCTTGACCACGCAGCCTAGAACACCAACCGTCCCACCAGCGCGCAGCGCATCGGCGTCGTCGATGCAGTCGCCGCCTGCCAGCGCGGAAGCGACCAGCGTCAGCATCTTGTCCCCAGTGTTCGCCCGTCCCGGCGCTCCGCCGAGGTCAAGGTGATGGTCGACGAGTTCCCGCAGGCCCAGGTGCCGGGCTAGGGTGGCCGGCAGGAGCAGGCCGGCATTGGCCACCAGGCGATGGTCGTCAAAGAGGATGCGGATACGGTCGGGTTTGTTCTGTGGCAGCATCTATTGGGTGCTCCTTGTTTCCGGGCGGGTTTCTGTTCCAAAACCATTATCCCAGATTCAGAGGAGCACCCGCTGGCTTCTTCAAGCGCTGTCCCCAAGGACGTCCTTCGGTGGATTCGGGCTAAGGTAAGCATTCGTCGGGCGCAGCATCAGCGCCGCGTGTTCCCAGGGGGCTCGGAGCACAGGTCCGCGGCTCCCCGTTAGCGGAGACCGTATGACCCGATACCTGGGGTCATAGTTCGGCGCCTCAGGATCGTCGCCCATATACATGGCAGCGAATCGGATGGCGCGACGAGCGTTCTCGGGAATGGCCGGATAGGCCACGCCGAAGTCGTAGAAAGGCTGGTTGCCCTCCCCCATGTGAAACCAGTCGCAGTCCCCCAGGTCGGCGGCGTTGTAGTACTCGTTGTGCGTCTGCGCCACGTACCTTTCGTGGTAGATCGGATCGCCATCCCGGACTACTATGCCGTCGTCGTAGAACCGCGCCGTGGCGTTCCAGTCCCGCAGGGCCGCGTCGAGGAAGTCGTCCCGCGCGCCCACGTAGTACAGCTGCGCCCTGCCCGAGCGAGTCTCATAAGCGTCGTCGAGAGTAGAAGTATAGAACTGGTCCCCGCCGGGATAGGCGTACGTTCGATCGAATACGTCGACGGCATCTTCCATCGTCCGGACCAGCTGACGCTGCACCAGGGCCCACGAAGGGGGTGGCTCTACAACGGTCGCCGTCAGCCCGACCATTCCCGGTATGCTTACTGCGGGACCAGGGGTGTTCCAAGCCATAGCTGCTACTCCTCTTGAGGTGAACTACTGCTAGCGAGAGTCTATAGCCACTCAATCGCCGTGTCTACGTGACAATCTCGGTGCGCCGGGCCTCCTGTCAGGGCCGGCGGCGAGGTTCGCCGCTAAGACCTGCTGGGGCTATCCGCGCGGCGCCTCAAGCTTGACGAACGCCTCCGCGAAGGCGCCGTGATTCTCAGTCTGATGCGGATCGGCAAAGATAGCCCGCCATCGATTCAGCCCGGCGACCCCCTCACTATATGGGACCGATGCGAGCTGGCTCTTGTGCATGCTGATGGCCATAAGCTTTACCCCCATCTGTTCATCGATGTACTCCAGGCGGTCCCAACTCGAAAACGGCCCCCACGCCTCGTAGGCCCACAGCGCCGGCGTGGGCGCAACGCCGGCCTGCGCCAAGCTCTCAGTGGTCACGCGGCCTGCGAGTCGGTGAGACGGGTGCCGGTCGATAGCGTCGTGAAGCGTGTAGACCTCGGCCGGCGCTACCTCGGTTAGCACCCCGGCCAGTCTCTCACCAGCAGCGCGGTAGTTGGCGTCGCTCCTCAGGTCCGGGAGGTCGAAGAAGATGACCCGCCCGACGCCGAGGACTTCGGCGGCGGCCTTCGTCTCTTCCTTCCTGACCGCTGCCATCCTTTCGCGAGGCCACGAAAAGGGATTGGGCGCACCGCCCCCGTCGGTGAGTACGACCGACGTCACCTCGGCGCCTGCTGCTGCCAAAGCTGCTACCGTCCCGCCCATTCCCAGCTCCATATCGTCGGGGTGGGCGCTGACCACGATAATGCGTTTCATGCGTTCTCTCCGATGGACTAGCAGTATGTTTGGTCGGTGGTGAACCCTTTGCCGCTCAAGTGGGATGTTGTTTTAGGGGCATTACAATTCGCCAAATCGCTGCGTTCGATGATTTGAGACCGGTATTTCGCCGCGCGCAGTCCGGCGACCTCGGTGCCTATTCTCATCTGGTGAAGCGCTTCCAGGATATGGCTGTTGGCTATGCTTGTCACGTTCTCGGGGACTTCCACCCGGCGGAAGATGCGGCCCAGTGCAATACGATGCCAAGACGCTCGTGCGGCCGAGGCTGCTTTACGACGGGCCGGCAGACTTGCAGTACGCTGCCTTAACCGAGAGGGAGTGGTGCGGCAAGGGTGGGCCAAGAACGCGAAGTACCGGGAAAGGGTCAGCCTAAAGGAAGTGTCCCACATATAAATTGACAGAACTGGAGGTCGGTGCAGCGGTGTCGAGCGCTGCTTGGGACAGCCTGGGCGCACAACGAATCGGCCAATGTCACCCCTGAGGCCGTCCGAGGCCGACTGGTCTAGGGCGGGGAGGGACCCCTCCCCAGATGCTTCGCGCGGCCTCAGCATTACATGGGCTATTCGCCTAAATCCCGATGTAAAGCCATTTGATGGACGGCAGCCTAAGCCCGAATCCACCGAAGGAGGGCGTCGGGTTAGCGTCCTGAAGCAGCAAGAAGGTGCTCCTGTGCTTCTGGGATAATGGTTTTGTAGCAAAAAACAGACCCTGGAAAAGGAGCACCCAATAGATGCTGCCACGCAACCACCCCGACCGAATCCAAATCACCTTCGACGACCGCCGCTTGGTGGCCAATGCCGGGCTGCTCCTTCCGGCCACCCTGGCGCGGCACCTCGGCCTGCCCGAACTCGTCCGGCAGCGCCTCGACCTGGGCGATGCCCCGGGGCGGGCGAACACGAGCGACAAGATGATGACGCTGGTGGCGTCTGCGCTGGCTGGGGGCGACTGCATTGACGACGCCGATGTGTTGCGCACCGGGGGGACGGCCAGCACCCTGGGCGGCACGGTGAAGGCGCCATCCACCCTGGGCACCTTCCTGCGCAGCTTCCGGTGGGGCCACGTCCGTCAACTCGACCGGGTGAGCCGCGAGTTGCTGGCCCGGGCTTGGCAGGCCGGGGCGGGACCCGGCGACGGGCCCCTGACCATTGACCTGGACTCCACCATCTGCGAGACCTACGGACTGGCCAAGGAGGGCGCACGCCACCACGGCTATACCGGCAAGCGGGGCTATCACCCGCTGTTGGCCGTCGCCGCCGGCACAGGCGACGTGCTGATGGCCCGGCTGCGCGAGGGCCGGGCCAACACCGCTCGCGGCGCCGCCCACTTCCTGCGTGAAACGGTGAGCCGGGTTCGCTACGGCGGGGCCAGCGGGCAGCTCACCATGCGTGCCGACAGCGGCTTCTATACCCACGCCGTGGTCGCCGTCTGCCGCCGGATCAATGTCCGCTACTCCATCACCATCCGCCAGCACAAAAGCCTGCACAATCTCATCGAGGCGATACCCGAAGATGCCTGGACGCCGATTCCTTACTGGATGGACGGTGCCGCCGATGTGGCCGAGATCACCTGCACCCCCTTCCAGGCCGAGGCAGACGCCGCGCCGGTACGGCTCATCGTCCGGCGGGTGAAGCCGACGCCCGGTTCCCAACTGGCCCTCTTCGCCAAATACAGTTATCACGGCTTCATCACCGACCGGGACGGGGAGTTGCTCGAACTGGAGGCTGACCATCGCCGCCACGCCGAGATCGAGAATGCCATACGCGACCTCAAGTACGGCGTCGGGCTGAACCATCTCCCCTCGGGCCGCTTCGCCGCCAACGGCGCCTGGCTGGCCGTCCAGACGATGGCCCACAACCTGGCCCGCTGGACGGCGCGGATCGGTCTGGGAGAGCGGATAGCCACCACCAAGACCCTCCGGCGGCGGTTCTTCTCCCTAGCCGGACGGCTCACCCGCTCGGCACGCCGGTTGACCCTGCATCTTCCGGATCGCTGGCCTTGGGCTGAGAAGTTCAGCCGCGCCTTGGCCCGGCTGCGAGCCATTCCACTCCCGGCCTGACGGCACCGTCGGCGACCCACCCACCGGACAACCGAAGATCCCCGCAGACTCGCGCCAGCCCGGTCCGAGAGAGTTCCCTGCTGCGTATTCTCTCGCCATCCCCCGCATCGCAGCTCCCGCAGACGGCCATAGGGGCCCCTGTGCGGCGATGAAGACCGTCCGCCGACCTCCCTACCCCAAATGGAACCCAGGCTATTTCCCCTGTAGCTCCCTCACCCCCCCTTCCGCTTTCCTCACGCCGTCCATCGGTGTCCTTCGGTGGATTCGGGCTAAGGAGCAGCTGCCGCTATCTTGTGTACCAGGTTCTTCTTGAAGTCGACCAGGAACAAGTCGCCTTGGTCGCTGACCGCCATCGATACGATCGAGCCGATCGATATAGTCAGGACCTGGACCTTGCCGGTGCGAGCCGTCGTTTCCGTCTCCCCGGCGGCCACGGTAGTAATAACGCCGGTAGCGGCGTCCACCTTCCGCACGCGGACGCCACCGTCGGCGACGAAGATGTTGCCGGCGCCATCCAGTCCGATCGCCGACGGGGTCTGCAGCATCGCCTGGTCCGCTGGACCGCCGTCGCCGGCGTAACCGGCCCCGCTGGCCGCGGCCCTGGACGCATCGTACTCGGGCGAGTTGATGGTCGCCAGCCCCTGGTAAGCGTATGACGTTCGCTCGTAGTGTTTACCGATTCCCGCGAGCGTAGTCATAATGCCGGTGCCCGCTTCCACTCTACGGATGCGATGGTTCTCGCTATCGACGATGAGTATGTTGCCCTGGTTGTCCACCGCGACCCCTTTTGGCTCGGCAAGACCGGCGCTCGTGGCCGGGCCGCCGTCTCCCTCCAGGCCGCGTTCACCCGTCCCCGCAACCGTGTCGATGATGCCGGTGGATGCCTCGATCTTCCTGATCCTGTTGTCGGTCGCTATGTACAGGCTGCCAACGCTGTCGGCGGCGATATCGTCCGGGTTTTTTAGGAACGCCTCTGTCGCCTGCTTCCCGTCGCCAAATGTCTTTTCCAGTGGGTTCCCAAAACCGCCTCCCGCGAACGTCGTGATCACGCCCGTGGAGCCGTCCACCCGACGTACACGCCCGGCGCCGTTCTCGACGATGAACAGGTTCCCTGCGCCATCCAAGACCAGGCCTTTGGGCTCTGCCAGGGTCGCCTCCGAGGCCGGCCCGCCGTCCCCTCCGGTGCGGTTACTTCCGGTTCCCACCACCGTCGTGATCACGCCTGTAGCCCCGTCGACCTTACGGACTCGGTGGTCGGTGGAGATATACACATTGCCCTGAGCGTCCACCGCCACGCCGGTCGGCTGGAACATCCCGGCCTGGTTCGCCGGACCCCCATCGCCCTGAAATCTGGGGTCGCCCGTCCCAGCATAGGTCAGGATCTCGCTGGCCGCCGGCTCCTGGCTCACAGCTTCCGCTACTGAGGCATCCGATACCTGCGAGGCCTCGCCGGGGTCGTCCGCCCCCCCGCAAGACGCCGTAACGACGCACGCGGTAATCGCAACCAGCCAGACGCGAACACCCGTCCAGCGCTCTAAGATACCTAACATAGGAACCCTCCAGGGCCGCCTCTCCTTAGTACACCTCTCCGCCGGGACCTGTGCACTCAAAGTTAGCACCCGGTGTTTGCCCGGTCAAATACGGCTGCTCTTAGAGTCGACACGGCGGATTTCGCGCTTGGGCTGACCAATAGCCCCGCTGGCGACACGTGGATATCTGAGAACGCCCTTCGGCCGGCTCAAGCACGTCGAATGAGGTCGTCTTACTCTAGTCGTCGCCCCCGGGGGCTGCCGCAACTGCTTGCGCCTCAAGGGCCGGCGTCTTCTGCAGGTACACTAGGAGCGCCCCAAACAGCAACGTCCCGGCGACCGCCAGCGTAGTGACCTGAAATCCCTCCAAGAAGAACCCGCTAGCGACCTCGAAGGGTAAAGTCTCGATCCCCAGAGGTATCGCCAGCCCCAGGACTGTGGCCGCTCCCGTGGCGCCAAGCGCGTGGCCGAGCTCTCTTGACGTCTCTAGCATCCCAGACGCGAGTCCCCTGTGCTTCAGCGGCAACGAGTTCATGATGGTGGCGTTGTTGATCGGGTTGAACAAGTTGGTGCCGATGGAGATCGGCAACATGATCAGCGGTAAGGCCCAAAAAGAGACCTGCGTTGCGCCGCCGCTCAGAATGAAAAACCCGCCCGCGATCAAAAGCATGCACCACAGTCGCAGGAATCGTGGCCTGTACTTGTCGTATATCCAGCCCCCGAGCATCGGCATGAAGAGTCCGAGCGTCTGGCTTGGTAAAAGCACAACGGTGACGAAAATCGGCGACTTGCCGAACCCCTCCTCGACGAGGATTGGTATCAGCGTCATCGTGCCGAGCATCGAGCCATGGTAGATCGCGTTGGAGGCGAGCGAAAGGGAGAACGATCCTTCCCGAAAATGGCGCAGTTCGACCACCGGGTTGGCTACGCGCCGCTCCACCACGATGAAGCTGCCTAACAGCAAAAGGAACACCATGTGCATCGGCACGTGGTAGCTGAGCGCGTCAGAGGACGTGAAAGACTCTTCACCCGGATGGAGGTGGCTTCCGGATAGAATGAGCGTAACGGCGGCGATGAAAAGGAGTGCGGCCCCGGCCCAGTCTATCGGTCCCCTTGCCCCTACGGCCTCGGGTTGACGGGCGTGGCGGAGAAGCGGCAGCGCGGCAAAGAGGGAGATAATGCCAAGGGGTACGAACGAAACGAACAGCAACCGCCAGTCGAAGAAGTGCAGAAACGTACCGAATACCGCAAGTCCTATGAGCGTCCCGAACCGCGCTCCGATAATCGGCACCGCGAACGCGCGCCCTCGCTCTTCCGGCGGGAAAGCGACCGCGAGGATCGCGTTGGCGCTGCCCATGATCATCGCCGAGCCCACGCCCGTCACCCCGCGCAGTACGACCAGCTGCCATAGCTCCTGGGATATCGAGAGGAGGATAGACCCCAGCGTGGCGATCACGATCCCAACGAAGAACACCCTGGCGTGACCGTACCTGTCGCCGAGCCGGGCCATCAGCAACACCAGGCCGCCCAGGGTCAACAGGTAGATGATCACGATCCAGGCGACGTCGTCGATGCCGGTACCGAAGTACTCGGCCAGGGTCGGAAGCGACAGCGCCACCGGAAGGCTGGATAGCTGCACGATCATGTATGCAGCCGTCAGCGCGGTCAATACCTCTCGCCGCTGCCGGGTGACCACCAGCGGCCTAATTACGCCGAGAAAGCTCGTTACCACATCACAGGATGTCCCGGGTCAAGGATCCCATGCAAAAAGACAGGTGCAGGCCCCTGGTAGCCCGGGGGCCTGCACCATCACAGTCAGAGGTCGGCGAGTCCGGCGTCGACGAGACGGCGCGCCGGCTACTCTTCGGTAATCGTTACCTTCACGACGGATTGCCGCGGCGGCTGACGGCTGCCCTTCTCGTGTAAGAAGGGGGAAATCTTCTGAACGACTTCGATGCCCTCTATCACCTGCCCGAATACCGTGTGGCACCTGAGCTCGGAGCTGAACTCGGCACTTGAGATGGCGCAGTCCTTCGCCGAGCCGTCCGCACTGAGGCCGTCCAACTCAGGCTTGGGCTTCATGACGATGAAGAACTGGCTCCCATTGGTGCCCTGGCCGTTCTCGAGCCCCCGATTGGCCATCGAGACCATGCCTGCCTTGTCATGTCGCAACTCGGGGTGAAATTCATCGGGGAAGGTGTATCCCGGCTCGCCCTTCACATCTCCCGTCGGAGAACCGGACATAGCAAAGTCGCCTGTGATCACTCGATGGAACAGGAGTCCGTCGAAAAACCCTTCTCTGGCGAGGAACACGAAGTTGTTAACGGTGTTCGGCGCCTTGTCGGCAAACAGCTCTACGACGAAGGTTCCGGCTTCGGCCACAAGAGTCTTGTCTAGCTCAAAGGTGGCCTTATACTTCTTGGAGACGTCTATCTGCATCGCAGGCGCGCCCTCGAAAGTACCCTTATCCTCCTTGGGCAAGGGAGTCGGTACCGTCGTCGGGTTGGCCTGAGGAGTGAATCTGCCGGTGGTGAACTCCTGGGGCAGCGGGGTGGCAGCCTCCTGAGAGACGGGTACGAACGGTATCGGCGTGACTGTAGGTTCGCCGTCCCCACCTCCACACGCAATGAATGCTGGAACGAGAAGGCCCAGCACGAAAGCCGGAACCAGCGGATGGCGTATTCGCATCATTTTCGACCCCCTGAACTTCCTCTACGGCTGACTAACTCACCAGTCAAGGCTAGGCCCGAGGATTGTTGGTGACGAAATGATAACGAGTGCCATCTTTCAGGTCAACTCCCCCAAACGACTACGCCGCGTATCTAGCTCGTGACCGTGCTTTGCTGTACAATCTCCAGCGCCATCATCCTATGAGAGGTCGAGGCCGAATTAACATCGATCAGGCTATAGTGGAAGAGGGCTTAAGGCTCACCGCGATCGGTCTCGGCACGGCCTTCGCCCTGCTGCTCGTTATCGGCGTGCTCATCTCAATAGTCGGTCGCTTGGCGACCGTCATGTCCCCGGACACTGCAAGCCAGGAGCCCTCGGAGAGTACTAAGCCATCAAACACTAGCCGCGATAAGGCGCTGGCGGCTGTCGTTGCCGTAACTGCTTTGCGCGGCAAAGACCGCCACGGTACCCCCGCCGGCGATCGCTCCTGACCCCAGCGCTAGATGCCCCATTCCCCTCCCAGGTGACACCGCGCTTTGGTTGAACTAAAGGACTTCTGGGACTCGACCGGCATGGCCAATATCGATCTCCGGCACGGGGCCATGCTGTTGATCGGGCTTGGATTCGTCTATCTCGCGATCGCCAAAGAATGGGAGCCGCTGGAGCTACTTCCCATAGGGCTTGGGGTCATCGTCGCCAATCTTCCTCTGACCGGGATGGCCCAATCTCCAGCCGAGGCATCCGGCTATCAGGAAGCGGGGCTTTTCGGGGTCATCTTCCACTACGGCCTCGCCTTTTGGAACATCCTCCCGCCAATCATATTCCTGGGCATCGGGGCGATGACCGACTTCACGTCGCTTATCTCAAACCCGAAGACCCTGCTCCTCGGCGCTGCAGCACAAGTCGGCATCTTCATCGCCTTCTGGGGAGCGTTGGCCGTGGATTTCCCGGTTGCCCAGGCAGCCGCCATCGGGATCATCGGCGGGGCCGACGGCCCCACTACGATCTTCCTCTCCGCACGACTCGCTCCCGAACTGCTCGGCATCACGGCGGTTATCGCGTACTCATACATGGCAAGCGTCGCGTTCATACAACCCCCCCTCATGAAGCTGCTTACCACGGAAAACGAGCGCAACATAGTGATGAAACCCTCTCGGGAGGTCTCCCATACGGAGAAGCTGCTGCTCCCGGCGATCGCGATGATCCTCATCATACTCGTCGTACCTAGGGCGGCCCCCCTAATCTCGATGCTGATGATCGGCAACCTTTTCCGCGAGAGCGGAGTAGTCCCACGGCTCTCTAGCGCAGCTTCCAACGAGCTCCTTAACATCGCTACAATATTCTTGATGCTCACGGTCGGGACTCAGCTCGTGGCTGAACGGGTCTTCGATATCGACACGCTCCTCATTCTCGGCCTCGGTCTGGTTGCGTTCTCTGCGGGGACTATGAGCGGGGTCATCTTCGCCAAGATCATGAACCTAATCGTGAAGGATAAGGTGAATCCCCTGATTGGCTCGGCGGGCGTCTCGGCGGTTCCTATGGCTGCCAGGATTTCGCATCAGGTTGGACAGCAGGCGAACCCGAAGAACTACTTGGTGGCCCATGCGATGGGCCCAAACGTCGCCGGCGTAATCGGCTCCGCAGTGGTCGCGGGGGTCTTCGTCTCGCTGATACCGAGCTAGGCCGATGAGTTGAAAACGCTACGAGTCCGCGTAAAGGGCCGCTGGTATACCGTCAATGTCGACGACCTGGAGTCGAGCCCGATCCGTGTGCTCGTAGACGGCGACGCCGTCGAGGTCGACCTACAACAAAGCGCTCAAGCCCTACCCCACGCCACGGACGACGAGCCCTTCGATACGCGAGAGCAGGCGGCGCATGAGAGCCGCGCGCCTGCCGTAGCCAGAGTCTTCAACTCACCCATGCCGGGGGTGATCCTATCGGTCGCGGTAGGCACGGGCGATCAGGTGGTCACCGGGGATGAGATATGCGTTCTCGAGGCTATGAAGATGCAGCAGACCCTCCGCGCGGATTGGTCCGGCATCGTCGGCAAAGTCCACGTGGCGCCTGGACAGCAGGTCCTCGACGGCGACCCCATCGTTGAGCTGGACTAGAGGCGATGGTATTTAGCCAATAGTCTTCCTTGCGGTATCACGCTCTGTGAGTGTCGACGCGAACCGTGGCTCGACCCGCCTGTGCTGAGCGCCGCCGAAGGCAGCACTACGAACGGAATAGTCGACGCCCGTTCGTCACTTCGGCAAGCTCAGTGCAGGCTCTGAGCCTGTCGAAGGACCCATCCATACTCACCTGACACAGGACTTTGGTGTCGCGCTTACCGTTATAAGGTCGGTCGGGGGAGCGTAGGGGCGCTGCTTGCCGCGCCCGAATCCGGCGTACACCGCGAAGCGGGCAGAGCAAGCGCTGCCCCTACCTCGCGACTTTGAAACTGCCCTGCCTCGCCGTCTCGATGGCCTTGACACCCCTTAGCCAAACGCTAACAATGGCGGTATCTGACAACGTCCGCTGAGAGCATCGCGTTGAGACCAAGGAGCGCCACCTCAAGGGGAGAGTGAAATGGTCAGCAATAACGTCCAGCAGGTGCGTAGCTGCGGCCAGTCCGTCTGGTACGACAACATTCGCCGAGGGCTGATCGAGTCCGGCGACCTACAACGTCTGATCGATTTAGGAGTCAGCGGCCTAACCTCGAATCCGACCATATTCGAGAAGGCTGTGACCGGTAGCAGCGATTACGACGACGCCCTGCTCGAGCTTGCCGAGCAGGGCAAGACCGCCGTGGAGATCTACGAAGCGCTGGCGATCGACGACATCCGCGCCGCCGCCGACCTCCTCCGGCCAAGCTACGATGAAAGCGACGGCGCCGACGGCTACGCCTCCCTCGAGGTCAGCCCTCACCTCGCCCACGAGACCGAGGACACGGTCACCGAAGCCAGGCGCCTCTTCGCAGCGTTGGACCGCCCCAACGTCATGATGAAGGTGCCGGCCACACCACAGGGTATCCCGGCCGTGCACCGGCTCATAGGCGAAGGCATCAACGTCAACGTCACGCTGACGTTCTCACTGGAGGCCTACCGGGACGTCAGGCAAGGTTACATGGCGGGACTCGAGGACCTTCACTGGTCCGAGGGCACACTTCGCAGCGTCTCTTCCGTGGCGTCGTTCTTCGTCAGCCGCGTGGACACGGCGGTAGACGGGCTCATCGACGAGCTCGTCCGCCAGGGAAACGAGGAGGCCCAGGACCTCAAAGGGAAAGCGGCCATCGCCAACGCCAAGCTCGCGTACCGGGATTTCAGGGAAGACTTCCACGGTGAGCGATTCGCTATTCTGCGAGATGCCGGCGCGCGGGTCCAACGGCCGCTTTGGGCCAGCACCAGCACCAAGAACCCGGATTACAGGGACGTGATGTACGTGGAGTCGCTGATCGGACCTGACACGGTGAACACGATGCCCGAGGCGACGTTGGAGGCGCTGGTCGACCATGGTGAAGTGGCCAGCGCCCTGGAGCAAGACGTGGAGGCGGCTGAGGGACACATCGAAGCCCTCGAAGACCTCGGCATTGGCATGGAAGATGTAACCGCCAAGCTACTCTCCGACGGGGTCAAATCCTTCGCCGACTCGTATAACGGCCTGATTGATAACATCGAGGAGAAGAGAGCGAGGCTGCTCACGGAGAGAGGGTAGTTGTCCGAGATAGACCAGGCGCTGGCAGAGCTCGAGCGCAATCGGACCGTTCCGCGCATATGGGACCTCGATCACACGGTCTGGAAGCCAGACCCCCGGGAAATCGCTGACCGCCTTGGATGGCTCGATGTAACCGTAGGCATGCGCGACCAGGTCCCGGCGCTGGAAGAATTCGCCGGCGAGGTCCGCGACGATGGAATCCGGCATGTCGTCGTCCTGGGCATGGGAGGCAGCAGCCTCGGCGCCGAGGTACTGAAGACCACCTTCGGTAGCGCCGCCGGGTACCCCGAGCTTACGGTGCTCGATTCAGTAATTCCCGAAGCGATCAGATCGGTAACCAAAGCTGTCGAGCCGGACAAGACCCTGTTCCTGGTCTCGTCAAAGTCCGGGAGCACGCTCGAGCCCAACGTACTCTACAGACACTTCCGAAGCCTTGTGGAGAACGCGGTCGGCAGCGACCACGCCGGGCATAGTTTCGTCGCCGTAACCGACGAAGGCACGGCCATGGAAGACCTTGCCCATGAGGACGGGTTCCGCGCAGTCTTTTTGAACCCGTCCGACATCGGCGGGCGATACTCCGTCCTCTCGTATTACGGCCTCGTGCCCGCAGCTCTCATCGGCGCGGACCTCACGGCGCTGCTCGACCGTGCCGACGGGATGCGCGAGAGCTGTGGCTCTGACGTCCCGCTCGCCGAGAATCCCGGTGCGCACCTGGGCGCCGTCATGGGTGCGTCGGCCCTGAACGGACGGGACAAGCTCACGATCGTCACCTCGCCGGCCATCGCCAGCTTTGGGCTCTGGGTAGAGCAGCTAATCGCCGAAAGCACCGGCAAAGAAGGCAAGGGCTTGGTCCCGGTCGTCGGCGAGCCGGACCCCACGCCGGCCACGCGCCTCAGCGACGACCGAGTCTTCGTCTACGTGCGCCTCGAGGGCGACGACAACGAGGACACCGACCGCGAGATCGGCGAGATCGAGGCCCGTTCCGACCAAACCTTGCTGCGGCTGGACCTGCGAGACCGGCACGACATCGGCGCCGAGTTCTTCCGGTGGGAGTTCGCGACCGCGGTCGCCGGCTCGGTCCTGGACATCAATCCGTTCGACCAGCCCGACGTGCAGCGGGCTAAAGACGAGACGGCGAAGGTACTGCGTGAATATCAGGAGACGGGCCGCATGGCCGCGGTGGAGTCCGAGTCAACCTTGGACAGCCTGCTCTCCGAGGTCAGACCCGGAGACTACTTCGCCATTACAGCCTTTCTGCCGCAGAGTCCGGAGATCGACATTCACCTGTCCGACCTGCGCCGGAGGATTGTCCAGGAACACGGCGTTGCGACTACTCTGGGGTACGGCCCACGCTTCCTCCACTCGACCGGGCAGCTCCACAAAGGGGGTCCTGGCAGCGGGCTTTTTGTCCAGTTCACCTCGGAGTATGGCGATGACTTAGCGGTGCCCGGAGAGACATATTCCTTTGGTGTCCTCGCCGAGGCCCAGGCCGTGGCGGACCTACGCGTGTTGCGCGAGCTGGGACGGCGCGCCATCAGAGTGCAGTTAGGCTCCGACTACGCCGCCGAGCTTTCCAAGATCGCGTCGGCGAGTCGGGACGCAAGCTAAGGCCACGTCGCCCGCGGCCTTAGCCCGAATCCACCGAAGGACGTCCTTGGGGACAGCCCTTGAAGAAGCCAGCGGGTGCTCCTCTGAATCTGGGATAATGGTTTTGGAACAGAAACCCGCCCGGAAACAAGGAGCACCCAATAGATGCTGCCACAGAACAAACCCGACCGTATCCGCATCCTCTTTGACGACCATCGCCTGGTGGCCAATGCCGGCCTGCTCCTGCCGGCCACCCTAGCCCGGCACCTGGGCCTGCGGGAACTCGTCGACCATCACCTTGACCTCGGCGGAGCGCCGGGACGGGCGAACACTGGGGACAAGATGCTGACGCTGGTCGCTTCCGCGCTGGCAGGCGGCGACTGCATCGACGACGCCGATGCGCTGCGCGCTGGTGGGACGGTTGGTGTTCTAGGCTGCGTGGTCAAGGCGCCATCCACCCTGGGGACCTTCCTGCGCAGCTTCCGGTGGGGGCATGTCCGTCAACTCGACCGCGTGAGCCGCCAGTTGTTGGCCCGGGCCTGGGCCGCTGGGGCCGGACCCGGCGACTCGCCCCTGACCATCGACCTGGACTCGACCATCTGCGAGACCTATGGACTGGCCAAGGAGGGAGCGCGCCACCACGGCTATACCGGCGCCCGCGGCTATCACCCGCTGCTGGCCATTGCCGCCGGCACCGGCGAGGTGCTGATGTCCCGGCTGCGCGAGGGCCGGGCCAACACCGCCCGTGGCGCCGCCCACTTCCTGCGTGAGACGGTGGGGCGGGTGCGCTACGGCGGGGCCAGGGGACAACTCACGGTGCGGGCCGACAGCGGCTTCTACGCCCACACTGTCGTTGCCGCCTGCCGGGAAATGGATGTCCGCTTCTCTATCACCATCCGCCAGCGCGCCAGGCTGCGGGATCTGATCGAGGCGATACCAGAGGAGGACTGGACTCCCATTCCCTACTGGATGGACGGCGCCGCCGATGTCGCCGAGACGACTTACACCCCGTTCCAGACCAAGCCGGACGCCGCGCCGGTGCGGCTCATTGTCCGGCGGGTGAAGCCGACGCCCGGTTCCCAGCTCGCCCTCTTCGCCAGATACAGCTATCACGCCTTCATCACCGACCGCGATGGGGAGACGCTGGAACTGGAGGCCGATCATCGCCGCCACGCCGAGGTCGAGAACGCCATACGCGACCTCAAGTACGGCGTCGGGCTGAACCACATGCCGTCGGCGCGCTTCGCCGCCAACGGCGCCTGGCTGGCGGTCCAGGTGATGGCGCATAACCTGGCCCGCTGGACGGCGCGGATTGGTCTGGGCGAGCGGACCGTGATCACCAAGACCCTCAGGCGGCGGGTCTTCGCTCTGGTGGGACGGATCACCCGCTCGGCGCGCCGCCTCACTTTGCATCTCCCCCGGCGCTGGCCTTGGGAAACCCAGTTCACTCGCGCCTTGGCCCGGCTGCAAGCCATTCCGTTCCCGGCCTGACGGCCAGCCTGCAACTGACCCAACGTCCCCGCAATCTCGCGCCACCCCGGTCGCGAGAGTCCCCTGCTGCGTATCCTCTCGCCTTCCCGCGCATCGCAACTCCCGCATAGGGCCTTAGGGGCCCTGTGCGGCCACTGAAGACCGCCCGCCGGCCTCCCATCTACCCCAAGACCCCAGGCCATCTCCCCTGTAGCTCCCTCACCCACCCCCTTCCGCTGCCCTCACGCCGTCCATCGGTGTCCTTCGGTGGATTCGGGCTTAGGCCGGCACGGGCTGCGGCTTACCGGTGCGAGCAGCTTCCTCTAGTGCGTTGCAGATAGCGACCGTATGCGCGCCGTCTCGGACCGTGCACGCCGTCTCACCGTTCGTCCTGATAGCTTCGAGCAGTGACGCTAACATGTCCTGGCGGTTGAGCTCGTCCCTCTCATCCTTGGGCAGGTCCAAGGGATCGTAGTGGTCGATATCGCAACCGCTGAACGTCGCTCGCCGGATGTGGTGGTCGAGCACCGCGCTCCGCTCCCCGTCCCACTCCTCGTGGAAGAACTTGGACACGTGCTCATTCTGCCCCTGGTCGGTCGAGATAATCGTTGAGATCGCCCCGCTCTTCCAGAGCACCGTCCCAACCAGGCCGTCGGGATATCCCCCATCCCCCTTCCCGTCTGAATCGAACAACCGGGCCTCGGCGTAGACCCTCTCGGCCGTGCTGCCCATGAGATAGACGAGCAGGTCCACGGTGTGCGAGGCGGTGCTGATGGTCAGTCCACCGCCAACGTCGCGCCGCCAGAGCCAGCTACCGCTGCCGCTGTTCATCGCTAGCTGGCCGTGACTTACTCGGGGTTCGGGGATAAGCTCGCGGGTCCTCCGGGCTGCGGGTGAGTTGCGGAACTTGTGGTTGATGGCGACCTTGACACCGGCCTTCTCGACAGCCTCTGAGACCTCGACGGCGTGACGGTATTCAACGCACATGGGCTTCTCCAGCAGCATGTGCTTGCCCGCTTGCGCCGCCGCCATGGCCAGCGGGTGGTGGGAATCGTGGCTGGTGGCGATTATGAGCACGTCGATGGAGTCGTCCCCGACGAGCCGGGCCGGGTCCGTGGTGGCGTAGGCGCCGCCGAATTCGGCCAGGGCCGTATCAGCCGCATCCCCGACGACGTCGCAGTAGGCTACCAGCTCTAGGTCCAGCTCCTCGCGCCGCGCCGAGGTGCGCGCCGCGTGCTTGCGCCCCATGTGCCCGCATCCGATCAGGCCGGCCTTCAACCGTGACATGCCCGCCTCCTGTTCCGTTTACTGCCGACGAAGCATCTGGGGCGAGGGCACCTCACCTGGCCCTCCGATGCGCACCTTCTGTTCGGTTTACCCACCGCTCCCAAGTGGTGCGAGAAACCGCCCATTTTGTCATGCTGAGGAGTCGCCGACGAAGCATCTGGGGCGGGGCCCTCACCCTGCCTACCGAGTGGCCACGAGCAGCAAGGCCTCTAAACAGACCATCCTCCCATCTGAGTTCTCGCCGGTACTCTATGAGCGCGTGACGGTGATGTCAACAATAGGGCCCAGCCTTGTGGTCGGAGGCTGATGCTCCTACAATTGCCGCACCTTAGTATCCCCTTACAAATTCGACTGGAGGCGTATCTTGAGGCCCAACAAACTGCGTGAGAAGCTGAACGCGGGTGAGCCTACGCTGGGCACCCACATCCACTCCACCTGGCCGTCCGTAGTCGAGGCCCTTGGACACACGGGCCTTTACGACTACGTCGAGTTCGTGGCGGAGTACGGCTCGTTCGACCTGCACGATCTGGACAACCTGTGCCGAGCGGCAGAGCTGTACAACATGAGCAGCATGATAAAGGTCGACCAGAGCCATCAAGCCTTCCTGGCCCAGCGCGGGATCGGCGCCGGATTTAGTAGCGTCCTTTTCACGGACTGCCGATCGGCCGACGACGTACGAGAGTGTGTTCGGATAGCCCGCCCCGATACTCCGGAGGATGACGGCCTGTACGGCGTCGCAACTCGGCGAAACGCGTACATGGGGTATGGCGGAACACCTGACTACGTTGAAATGTTGAGAGACACGGTCGTGGCCGTGATGATCGAGAAGAAGGGGGCCGTCGACGACATCGAGGAGATCCTGTCGATTCCCGGGGTCGACATGGTGCAATGGGGGGGCGGGGACTACTCCATGAACACCGGCAGGCTGGGAGGCAGGGCTCACCCCGACGTATTGGCCGCCAGAGACAAGGTCTTCAGTACGGCCATCGAGATGGGCGTACCCCCGCGCGCCGAAATACAAAGCGAAGACGAGGCCAAAGAGTTCCTGGACATGGGAGTCCGTCACTTCTCCATCGGCACCGACATCAGCATCCTTCACGGCTGGTGGAAAGAAAAAGGCGACGCACTACGAAAGGCTCTTTCCTCCCCCGCCGATTGAAGCGTTTCTCACGTGACCGCGGGCCGGATACCGGCGCTATGCGGCAACGGTTTCAGTGTCGTGCAGGCGGAAGCATCGGCATGCTAACATCAACTGCACGGCGTGCTTGGACCGCATGGCGTTCCAGAGCTTGACGCCCGATGCCCTCCGTACCGTCGCGCCAACGTAGCTCAGAGGTAGAGCAGCGGTTTCGTAAACCGCAGGTCGTGGGTTCGACTCCCACCGTTGGCTCCACCCTCCACCGGATGGCGTACGCTCTCCCGGAATGCTAAAAGCTGGTGCAAAAGCTAGCCGGTCTCCTCCGCCAACTTACGCCATTTGACCCGCCAAAGCCGCGGATGCTACCGTAGTTTGCAGTCCGGGAAAGGGGCTGAATATGGTTAAACAAATCGTGCACTCACTCCTGCTCGCGCGTTGGCCGCGGGCCCTCGGAATCTGGCTCGTTGCTGTTGCTCTGTCGGCCTTGACCGCCGCCTGTGGCGCTGCCGACGAGCCTGCGGTAGCCGACCAGGGCGGCGCCGTCGACCCGAGCGCCGAGCCGCTGGCGGGGACGGCGCCGGCTGCCGCAGTGGCGCCACGGGCCGGCGATGGAAGCATCGTCACCTTCGCGGGTAACGGCAACCCGCAGTTCAGCGGCGATGGAGGGCCCGCCACCGAGGCCGGGTTCTACCAACCAACGGCCTTAACGCTCGATAAGAGTGGCAACGTATACCTGGCCACCGACCACCGAATCCGCAGGGTAGACGCGGCGACGGGGATTATCAACACCGTCATTGGGACCGGGAGGAACCGGTCCATAGGAGACGACGGTCCTGCCGCGGAAGCCAGCCTGGCTGAGCCTGTTGGCATCACCGTTGATAGCGCCGGAAACATGTTCATCGTGGAGAGCGGCAGCACCCTGATACGGAGAGTGGACGCCGCCACCGGAATTATCACTACCGTAGGCGGCGGTGGAATAGGCAACCCGCGAGAGAAGATCTTCGGCGACGGCGGCCCTGCTACCGAGGCTTTGATCAAGCTGCCGAATGACGTGGCCGTGGACGACGACGGCCACCTCTACATCTCCACCGATAACCGCGTACGCAAGATCGACGCCGCTACCGGCATCATCACCACGTTCGCAGGGATAGGCGAGAGAGGCCTGGATGGCGACGGCGGCGCCGCCACCAGCGCCGGTTTAGCCGAACCGCGCGGCATCGTAGTCGATAGCCAGGGTAATCTTTACATCGCGGACATGGACAATCACCGGGTGCGCAAGGTAGACGGCTCCACCGGCATTATCTCGACTATCGTCGGGATGGGGAAGTTTTCGGTGCGCTCCAGCGCCCTCTATTACGTGGGGCGCTCCGGAGGTGCAGGTAGCATCAACTGGGTGGCGGGGAGCGGAGAGGGGTATGAAGGGGACGGCGGCCTGGCAACAGCGGCCAAGCTTAGTGTGCCCACGGACGTGGCCCTTGGCCCCGAAGGCAACCTCTTCATCGCCGATGGTGTGACTCGGGTCAGGAAGGTTGACAAGGACACCGGTGTGATCACAACCGTGGCCGCCAGCGAGACGGTGAGCTCCCACGAGACCGGGAAGGTGCTGGTCTACACAACGCTGATCGGCCAAATCGTCTCTATCGGGGTGAACGACGCAGGCGAGATATTCCTGGCCGACTTCAAAAACAACATTGTGCACAAGGTGCTGGCGCCGCAATAGCTCGGCTCGTCACCTTGGTCCGACACACAGGGTGGCAGTACTACGCTACGCCTGTTCGACAACTCCTGGCGCCGGCAGAGCCATAGGCGGCCCGCGCTGGGGTGACAGCCTGTTGGCTGGGGCCTGGCCGGCGCCAGGTGGGGCCACCGATGAGGGTTTTGATCACCGGCGGGACCGGATTCATCGGCGCCAACCTGGCTCAACGACTGGTGGCCGACGGTCACCAAGTTGTCGCGTACGATCTCGCGCCCAACGTTACCCGGACTGCCTTTGCAGGCCTTGAACTACAGACCGTCCAAGGTGACGTCCTCGATGTTGCAAAGCTGACGGAGACCCTTTCGACCCACAGAGTCGACCGGATAGTACACCTGGCGGCTTTTCTGCCCGAGGCGGCCATCCGAGAGGACCCCACCAAAGCCATAAGATACAACGGAGTGGGGACTAATAGCGTCTTCGAGGCCGCCAGGGCCGCCGGTGTCGAGAGGGTCGTTTACGCCAGCAGCGACGCCGTCAACCCATCCGGTCCGCGAGAAGACGCGCCCTGCAAGCCCACGACGCTGTACGGCCATCTGAAGCTTCTTAACGAGGCCATGGGCGCGCACTTCGCCACCCACTTCGGCCTGGATACTATCGCTCTTCGCTTCGGAATGAACTACGGGCCGGGGGGCAGGCTCGTTGGGGGTGAGCTCGAGCGAAAGTACGCCTCGGCCGTGGTCCACGAAGCGATCGAGAAGGTCGCCCGCGGCAAGCCGGCGCTCGTACCGTTCCACGAGTCCACGAGTTTCCACTGGACCTACGCAATAGACAACGCCGATGCGATTGTCCGGGCACTCTTGGCCGGGAAGACAAAGAGCCGGGTGTTCAACGTGTGCGGGGAGGAGCCACACGACCTTGCGTACATGGCCGGGCTGCTGAGGAAGATCGTTCCGGGCGCGGAGATCGAGTTCCGAGGCCAACCGATGCCCTCATCCCTCAGGACGGCGGAGGCTCGTAGGATGGACTGCTCGGCCGCCCGCAAAGAGCTGGGCTACGAGCCCAGGTTCTCCCTGAAGCAAGGCCTCAAGGACTACGTGGGAACGCTATCCTCAGGCCGGCGCGCCTAGCGTCGGAGCGCGTCCACGCAGGCGCCCGCGCGCCTCGTCATGTCTTGCGCTTGCTCGAGCCGAAGGTTTGTCCGGGCAGAGGGCGACGCCTTGCATGGCGAGCACGGCGAGAGCCTCATTGCAACCCAGGCGCCGTGACCTTGTGCACGACGTTCCTCTTTTGGTCGGCCAGGAAGAGCTCGCCCCGGTCGTTGATCGCAACGCCCACAACATCTCCGAGGGTAGTGGTTACTACCTGCACCTTGCCGGCGCTGAGGCTGGTCTTCGCCTCGGAGGCGGCCAAAGTGGTGATCACACCGGTAGCCGCGTCTATCCTTCGTACCCGAACGCCGCCATCGGCGATAAGGATGTTGCCATCGCGGTCCAGGCTTATCGCGGTCGGCGTCTGGAGCAACGCCTTGTTCGCCGGGCCGCCGTCGCCCGCGTATCCGAACCCGGTAGCTGGGGCAGAAGACCGGTCGTAGCCCGCGGGCAACCCCGAGTTGGCGTAATTCGTTCGTACGTAGTGCTTTCCGATGCCGGCCACGGTGGTCATGGTCCCGGCGGCGGCATCGACTTTTCTAATGCGGTGGTTCTCGCTGTCGACGGTATAGATATTCCCCTGATCGTCCACAGCTACGCCCACCGCCTCAGCCATCTTGGCGCTGGTGGCCGGCCCTCCGTCGCCCTCCAGTCCCCTGTCTCCGATCCCGGCAACCGTGTCGATAGTGCCGGTGGCCGCGTCTACCCTTCGGACCCGGTTGTCGGTGGCGATGTACAGGTTGCCCTCGCCGTCCAACGCCACGTCTTCGGGGAACCTGACGAATGCCTCGGTCGCCGGACCGCCGTCGCCGAAGATCTTCTCCATTGGGTTCCCGATCCCGCCGCCCGCTACGGTGGTGATTATCCCGCTGACGGCGTCTACCCTACGGACTCGGCCGCTACCCTTCTCAACGACGAACAGGTTCCCGTCCCCGTCCAACGTCAGCCCCTTTGGTTCGGCTATCGAGCCCTGTAGGGCTGGTCCCCCGTCGCCCGCGTACCTGTTGCTGCCCGTCCCCGCTATCGTTGTGATAACGGCGGTATCGGCGTCTACCCTGCGTATGCGATTGTCCGTGGATATGTACACATTACCGCTGCTATCGACGGCGACCCCGGTGGGCGAAAAGAACCCAGCCTCGCTCGCCGGCCCTCCATCGCCTTTGAACCTCGGCGAGCCGGTCCCGGCGAAGGTGATGATCTCCCGCGGGAGACTGGCAGGTTGCGAGACCTCGGCCGACACCGCCGCAGGCTCAGCAGAGTCCGTCGCGGGAGCGGGCTCTTCAGCCGATCCGCAGGCCGTGAGCGCCGCCACCGCCGTCAGCAAGACGAGCCAAATACCGAGACGGTCCAGCCAAGACCTCGACCTGAGAACGGTGTTTCTGCCATTTCTGTCAGCCATCACTCCATCCTCCCATGCTTATCTGCAGAAAACGGTAGCACCTACAACTAGGTCGGTCAAACAGGTCGCCAAAGCGACACTTATTATGCAAAGCCATGTGGGGCTGAGGGGCGGCGGGAGCGACAGGATTCAAACCCGCGACACTGTAGCTCCCTACGGCAACCTTCTTCGGAGTACAATGAGAATTCGAGTTCGACGGTCATAAGACAGGAACGCATCGATGGAAGACTTCTCGAAGGACATGCCGCCGCAGATGCGCGAGCGGCTCATGTCCATGCCTCCGGAGGACCAGCAGAGGATGATGGCTCGCCGTCGCGCGAGGCTGGAGTCCATGGACGAGGGATCTCGGGAGGCGATGCAGCGTGCTTTGACCTACATGAGGCAGCGGCCTGACCCGCCCGAGATTGGCTCCGAGGCGCCGGACTTCGATCTCGCCATACTCGATGGCGAAGGCGCGCGGGTGCGGCTCCGAGAGTTGCGAGGCAGGCCCGTGGGGCTCATATTCGGTTCGTACACCTGACCTCCGTTCCGCCGCCAGGCCGGGCGTCTGGAGGAGATCCACCGCAGGTACCTGAACGAGCTCCAGTTCTTCGTAGTGTATATCCAGGAAGCGCACCCTTCCGACGGGTGGCAGATGGAGGTGAACGAGCGCGAGGGGGTCGTCTTCACGCAGCCCACCACTGCTCACGAACGGCTGGACGTGGCGGAGGCGTGTTCTCTGAGGCTGGACCTGAAGATACCGACGCTGCTGGACGAGATGACCAACGAAGTAGACGAGGCCTACGCTGCGCTTCCGGACCGCCTGTACCTGATCGATGAAAAAGGACGCATAGCTTACCGAAGCGAGCGCGGCCCGAGGGGCTTCAGGCCTGACGAGTTCGAGGCGGCCATTCAAAGCCTCCTGGCCTCGGCTTCCACCCTGTAGTGCCCTGTCCTGACTGATTGCGTCCCCGGATCAATCCAGGTCCCCCGACCGGGTACGCACTGCAGCATCGCCCCCAAGAGCCGCGCTTCGCGCCACACGCCTCGTCTAAGGGAGCTACGTCCTTGGTGTGTTGATCGCCAGGGTCCTCTTTTTGTACACCACGTCTCGATTGTGATACCGGGCGCTTCTAACTCAGCACGCCTAGCCCGTGGGACTCAAGGACCGGGTTCACTTCTGCGTATCCCCCCAGAATGGGCGTCGCGTTCCTCGTACTCGCCATCCGCGGCTTGTCTCGGTGTGCTCTGTGATTAGTCCCCGTACTCCAGCTCCAGCTCTACCTTCGTGACCGTGATGTTGGTCATGACATTGGCGACCCTGTGTCTCAGGAACAGCGTGATCTCGTTCTCACCCGACCGGAGGAGCCGGCCAGCGTCAAAAAGATATGTCCCTTCCCGGCTGTTGGAGTTCGGAGAAGTCGACGCTTCCGCACCCGGGGCTAGCTCATGGCCATTCACTTCCACCGCTACCCGATCGGCCAAAAACGCAATCTCATTCATCTCCAGCCTCAACGTCGCATTTCGGAGCATGCCCGGGTCGGCGAAGCTATCGCCAATGAACAGCGGCAGTTTGCAGCCCTTCTCTGCGTTAGCCGGCGTCATCTGGAAGGGAACCCTCGCAAGGGGCTCGGCGTGCATGTTTACGGGGCGTAGCTCCTTCTCCTCCACGGCGTAGGTCTTGGACATCACGTCCAGCCGGTCCATGTCGGCCAGGTCGTCCAGGAGTGAGAAGTCGTATGGCTCGCCTAGGGGACGGGTGTCGCGGCACGGGATGAACAGGTTGAACATGTACACTCCGTCCAAACCTCTCGCGTGAGCGGCCCGCGCAGCCGCCCGCTGGCGGGCATCAGACCGCTCGTGTCGTCCCCAATGGGACGGTTTTTACTCCGCCCCACCGGTGCAACATGCCGACGCCGTTGACAGCAGTTCATCGCTAGCTTCACCGTAGAATTATCGGCCGCCAGTACCCGGTGGCTCAAGGCTATCGGACGTGCTGCAGATATCTAAGATGGAGGGGGAAGGTTAACGTCTGTGGCAAGTAGCACTCACGCTCATCACAGGCCTGATAACGTAGCTTAGCCGCCACCTCAAATTCCCCGACTTGGTCTCTCCGGACGCCCATGCAATAGGCCTTGACCACGAAGTCACCGGAGTAGACCGGCAGCGTCTCACCCAGCGGCTCCAAATACATCTCCTCGGGTTCTGGATAGTCGACCCTCTCCAGAACGAGATCACCCGTGTTCAGAGACAGCTCCACCGGGATGTAGCCTTCAAGCACCGAGCGGCCGTTGATATGCACTCCATCAGTTACGGAGCCCTCGACGGTTAGTACCGTGAGTTGCCTCGGGCGGATGGTCGGTGAGGCAAAGTATGCCCTGGCACTCAGGAGAGGCGTGGTGACGATCTGGATTTCCCCGCGTTCCAGGTCCCTCACGCGATAGCTCTCCTGCAACATATCGTTGATCGACTCACGGGCGCCGTGCTCGGCGAAAAAGCTCTTGTCGAACACAAGCCCGTCCTCTCCGATCATGTACGTGCCGGGATAGGGGACGCCGAACCACTTGTGATCCTCCGGTATGTGGGTATTAAGGATGCCGAACTCACGAATCGCGCGGCTTCCTTGGTCCGAGAGGAGTGGATAGGTTATATCGAACTTCTCCGCGAAGTTGCCCAGAACCCCCAGCGAATCATAGCTGATGGCGAAGACCTTGATGCTGTTTCGGTCAAAGGTCTGGAGACTACGTTGCAGCTCGACGAGCTGCGTCTTGCAGAAAGCTCACCAGGACGCGCTTCGGTGAAACAGAATGAGCGCCCGGTCTTCGCCTCGGGCCTCAGAGAAGCGGACCAACTTCCCCGACTGGTCTAGTAGCGCAAAATCGGGAATCGGCTCGCCGATTGCCGGACCTGGAGCAAAGTCCTCGCCGACAGGGTCGCCTGCGTTGACCAAGGTTTTTTGCAACTGCCCCTCCACGCCACCCTATTATATCCCGCATGAGACCAGGGAGCCTACGTAATTGCGCATGTCAACGGGGCATTCCGCCGGGCGGCCAAGATTGGCCGACTCCCGCGCGAGCCGTCCCCAATGACGTTGGACCTTAGCCTCAGATTGTGACCGGCTCTTCTACTCCGTTGCTTCTCACCACCCGAAGGTCTCGTCCGCGTCGGGAACAGCGGTGGACAGCCCGTGCCCCTGGGCAACGCGGATGGTCCCATCGTCGTCGATCACGAAGATCTCGGATCGCTGTACCAAGCCCAACGCCATTCGATCCAACCCGTAGAGGCGATAGTTCTCTCGGTCGGCGTCCGCGAGCACTGGGAACGGAAGCTTTAGGAGGCGGGCATACGCCGCTGCTTCCTGATGACCACTAGGTGTCACTATCAGCACTTCGGCGCCCGCATCCTGGAATCGCTCGTAAACTCTGGCGAGTCCGGCACTGTGCTTGCGGCAAATTCGACATCCAAACTCGCGAATGAAGAACAGGACTGCCTTGCGGCCAGTCCCTCGGATCGCACAGGGTCGCTAACAGGGTTCGCTTCGCAGCATCATCCCGAGAATGGGGCGCAGGGTCAACCCTGGCTGTGGCGCGCGGTAGCCGTTCTCGCCCATCCGATGTGAAGGACGCGAGCGGGTCTGCTGCGCCAGGGCCTGTTGCGAAGCAGTTATCAGAGCACGCGCCTCGCACGCAGGAAATCCGCGACGGTCTGGCCGAGCAAGCGGTAGCCCTCGTCTGTGAAATGGATCCCGTCGGGGCCGAGTAGGCGCTCAGTACCGCCGTCTACGACCACTTGATACAACTCATCAATCTCGACTCCCAGCTTCGTGGCGACGTCAACCGAAATCCCGTTGTACTCCCGAACATCTTCCTCAAAAAGGTCGATAGGCCTGCTCGCGTGGTTGCGCTCGTAGATGACCGGCGTGGTGGTCGCCCAGAAGACCCGCGCCTTCGTGTGCTTCATGATGTCGGCAAGGATGTTTTCGACGTTCTTGCGGTATTCTGCGGGCGGCACCTGGTTTTCATCAACGCCGCCCGTTGCCGTGCGTGGGCGCTTGATGTCATGGAGCCCGGCGTTGATGTGGACTACGTCGGGCTGACGCGACGTTACCCACTCGTCGAGATTGGCAACTATTTTGCTCGTGGGGCCGCCGTTTTGTGACGGCCACCACAGGCGTGCCACGTCCTTTAGCTGCCGTGTCGTGTATTCCTGATATCCCACACGTATAGAATCGCCAATGAGGATTATAGATTTCACTGCCGGGCCTCCGATCCTGAAACTTTGGGTTACCGGTCTCGGAGATAGCGACGGCGTGGGCGCCGCGGCTCACCGTACACGCCCGGCAAGACTCCTCGGACCTCCTCGATCTGGCGGAGTTCATCTTCGCCGAGCTTGTGTCCGTTGGCGCGCACGCGCTCCCCTAGCTGGGCCAAGTCGTTCGCGCCCAGATTGGACTCATAGTCAGGCCCTGGGACATCGCGTATCCGGCAGATTGCCTTGCTAGCCTGTCCGGACGTGCATCTTCATCTGCTGTCGGTACCATTCCGCTCCGTACAGGTCTTTCTTATAGTTCCACCGCCAAACCTCTGGATACATCACGATGCTGCGGTCCTTGATGGGCAGTTTGACGGGCGCACTGTCCTGGCGCGCCGATTCCCTGATGGCAATAGCGATCTCCAGGGCGTGGCGCAGGTCGTCCCCGGTTGTGATCTCGAGGGGATTACCTGTATCGAGAGACTCGACCAAGTTCGAAATGCTCGCCATCATCACTGCGCTCGTTTTGCGCCAACCTTCCTCATCGTACTCCCGCTCGCCCGAAGGCCGGGGCGCGAAGACACCCGCGACCTCGGTGAGCTCGGGTTGCAGCTTTGGATCGACGCGTTCGGCTACCTTCCAAAGTTGCAGACCGAGGGCGGAGTTGCCCGAGTTGATGATAGCTCCGCGGGTGCCGATTACTTCGATACCCCTCCAGGCCGGGCCTTTGAAGCTGCTGAATACTTCGATGCCATTGCCGAAGCGGATGTAGCCGCCTATCAGCCCGTACCACGCCTCTCCATGTCCGTAGTCTTCTTCGTGCTCCCCGAAAGGGTCGTTCTCGACAAGGCCGATGACGAGGTCGGCGTCGGACTTGTCGGCGAACTTGCGGGCGAGATTCAGCCCATGGGTGCCAACCTGCTTATTGCCATCGTACAGGTTGATTCTGATGACCTCGCCTACCTCTCCGCCGGCCACCATCTTGTATGCCTTCCGGTAATCCGGATGACTTGACACCACCGCGCCCGCTGCCAGGTGGATTCCCCGCGATTCGCACTCCTCGACCATGCGGTCGGCGTCTGCAAGGCTTGCGGCAACGGGCTTCTCGCAGTACACGGCTTTCACTCCGGCGCGAGCTGAGCCGACCACCGCGTCCGCATTGGCCTTTACCGGCAAGATGGGCGCGGAGATGTCGATCTGCTCATTGGCAAACATCTCGTCGTAGGTGCTATACCCTGGAACATCGAACCGCTTGCAGAACAGCTCCAGGTTCTCGGGGTCGCTATCCGTAACCGCGACGAGTTCCGTTCTAGGGTGCACGTGGTAACCCCGCGCCCAGTTCGTGCCCATCCTGCCGCCGCCGATGACCCCGACTCGATACTTTTTCGTCTTCGGATTCGTCATTATATGACCTCCTCATGGCCTCTTGAACGATTGTCATTACACAGGGCCGGAATTGACTTCAAGACCAGAATTCGACTCCGATTCTACCGAGGGACTCCAGGCAAGAAAAGATGTTCGGCTCACGCGCGGGGCCGACCGGATGCGTTGTGTCCCTCTCAAGCAGCTGGGGCCCCAAAGTGTTCGCGGGACTCCCGACCCGGTTCGCGGCTAGGCATCGCCCCCCTGAGCGATCTCGGACGCCCGCTATGGAAAGGCGCTCTGAGAGCGCTTACCGTCGACGTTCGGACACCCCGTCCCAAAGCTAACACAGGTCCCCTGACGGGGTTCACTTCTGGGCGTCGTCCCCGGTAGACGCTTTGGGCGACTCAACCGTGACGTCATCCTCGTCGAACCTTATAGATCTGGGCACGGCGTCCAGCGCGAAATACTCGTGCGCGAGGTGGCGCTCGAAGACCTTCACGACACGAAGGCCCGAGGGGTCGTCTCCCAGGGGGTATCCCACCGATCCGGACGTCACCATCTCCAGGTCGCCGTCCCGGCCGTAGGCGTTTCGATGCCAGTGTCCCGCGAAGATGGCGGAGACGCGGTGCCTGTGAAACACCTCCAGCAAAACGCGTCTGCGCTGCCGGGGCACGACGACCCAGCTGTCCTCTTCGTCCGGGCGACGCAGAAATAACGGATGGTGCATAAAGACCAGAATGTGGTCCGCGGCTTGCCGGCGAGCCTCCCCCACAGCATCCTCAGCGAACTCCCGCTGCCTCTCCCATTCGTGCGGCACCTGAGACGGGTCGCGGGAGATGTTGCTGTTCAGGACGACACATCGAATGCCCCGGTGGTCAAAGTAGTAGTCGTCAGGCCCGAAGCGCTCCCTGTAACGCGCAAGGGTCTCGGAGGTGACTTCATTGCCCAGGTCGTGGTTGCCGGCAACCCAGTGCATCGGGATGTCGCTGTCGAGATCGCCGGTGATGCGCATGAGCTCGTTTAGCTGGGCGTTGTCGTCGACGTCGTTGATCATGTCACCGCAGGTGATCACGAACTCCGGTCCAAGCCGGTTAGCGGAGGCGATGGCGCTCTCGTAGAGCTCTGTCTCTCTGGCAAAGCCGGTTATCTTCGGCGCCGAGGCGACGCTCATGCCGGCTCGCTGCAAGGCCTCTAGTCGCACTTCGTCGAGGCCGCTGAGAGCGGCGTACATCCCGAATTGGGGGTCAGCCATCTGAATGAAGAAGAAACCCACCTACTTCTCCCCTGTGACGAGTGCTGTTAGTCCCCAGACTCCCGCGGGACTCCCGACCGGGTTCACTTCCGGGCATCGCCGCGGGCTGCTCATGGTCGGTCCGGCGGCGACGCGGACACCTGGTCTACCAACGGCCGCAGTGCCGCTATGTGGTCAGGCGTCGAGCCGCAGCATCCACCGACAATCTGCGCGCCCATGGCCAGCCACTGGCCCACGGACTCGGCGTAGGCCTCCGGGGTGTACTTTTCGGCCATGTCCACGATGTTCGAGTATCCTCCCATAGGACCGCCGAACCCTTGGCGGAGACGCGGAAGGGTAGCCGATATGGCGTCCGGCCTGCTGCACATGGTCAGCACCGCGTCCGCCTGGCGTCCTCCCAAGGTTTCAGCCAGTCGGTCGACGGCCTCGCCGTCGTCCAGCGTGCCTTCGGTTGTCACGTTGCAAATGCCCAGGAAGACCGGGACGCCAAACCCGGCAACAGCATCAAGGGCCAACACTGCGACTGCGAGGTCCCTCACATACTCGAGTAGCAGGACATCCACGCCCGCCTCGACCAGCACCTTCGCCTGGACACGGTACTCTTCAGCCATGTCGTCTTCGGCCATCGCGGTTCTACGCCTGCGCGGCGCCGAGATGCTGCCGGCCACCCAGGACTGGGGCTTGACACGGTCACGAGCGACCAGGGTGATCTCGGCCGCCCTGCGCGTGTACTCCTCCGCCAGATCAGCCAGGTGGCCCAGGCCACGGCTCATCAGCTGGCTCCGGCTGGTGTTGAACGTGTTCGTCGTAACGATGTCGGCACCAGCCCGCAGGTAGTCCTCGTGAATGCCGCCAAGCTGCTCCGGAGCCTCGACCACGGCCGTCGCCGAGCGGCTCGTGATTCCTCTATTCGCGGTGCCGTCGGGGTTCCTGGAGTTGGTGATGCCCCTTCGCTTGAGCTCGGTCCCGTTGGCGCCATCGAGCAGCAGCCGTTCCCCTCCGGCGAGCACTGAAACGAGGTCGCGTCTCGTCATGGTTTGTCTGTCTCCCTCCCGCGGAGCCTCCAACCAGACGGGACTCCAGGCCCGGGTCCACTTCTGGGCATCGTCCCTCGCTGGTGCGCCCGACCGTACGTCAGCGTCCGCCTTCGGTCCACCTACAGCGCGTCTTCGGACGAAAGGGCACGCACCGCCACCCTGCTGATCTCCGATATGGCGTCTTGAGCGCGACGTCCATCGGACGCGTCAACTGCGAAGGCTGCTATAACGAGTGGCCCGGTTGGAAGCAGCACAATGCCCGCATCGCCCTTGATACGCCCGCTGGAGCCGCTCTTGTGAGCTATCTCGATGTCAGAGCTGACGTAGCGAGGAATCATCCTGCGGTCCTGGCACTCCTTGAGCAGCGCAATCATCGCCTGCGAGGCAGGCTGGCTAACAACTGCGCTCGTATGAAGGCGTTCGAGCATGGAGGCCATGTCCTGAGGGGAGGCAACCTTGTTTTGGAGAGAGTCCTCGAACGAGACGCTATCAATACCTAGCGGCCGGGACGCCGCACCATTAAGGGGTTGCTGGCGCTGACACTTTGTGCACGACGTTGTTCTTGTAGTCAGCCAGGAATATCTCTCCTGCGTCGTTGATCGCTATTGATGATAGCTCGGCAAACGTCGCGGTGACGACCTGCACTTTGCCGCCTTCGTAGGTCTGCACCGCCTGGTCAGACGCGACAGTGGTCATGACGTTCGTAGCGGCGTCTACTCTCCGGACCCGGACGCTGCCCTCGGCGATGAAAAGATTACCGTGACGGTCCAGGGCCACGCCCTTGGGGAAGGCCAGCATGGCTTCCGCGGCCGGCCCACCGTCTCCCGAGTAGCCTACCCCTTTGTCCGCGGAAAACTCGCGGTTGGATTCACGCGAGTTAGCCCCGATACGTTGCTCCTGCACGGTACGCACTCCCCGATAGGCATCCGGGCGCCGTTCCGAATGTTCCCCGATGCCGGCAACGGTTGTAATGATCCCGTTGGAGCCATGCACCTTGCGCACTCTGTGATTATCACGATCGGCGATGAACAGGTTGCCCTCGCCGTCGATCGCGATGCTGACCGGCTCAGCAAGCCCGGCGCTGGTTGCCGGTCCGCCGTCGCCCTCGAGGCCGCGCTCTCCGATCCCGGCGAAAGTGGTGATCAAGCCAGTAGCGGCGTCCACTTTTCGTACGCGGTTATCCGTCGCTATGTAGAGGTTGCCGTTGCCGTCCACCGCGACGGCAGTCGGCAGCTTGATCAAAGCCTCTGTGGCGGGGCCGCCATCGCCGAAGATCTTCTTGCGCGGGTCACCAATCCCCCCACCCGCCACCGTGGTGATGATCCCGGTGGCGGCATCCACCTTCCGTATACGACCGCTGCCACTTTCTGCGATGTACAAGCCTCCGCCGCCATCCACCGAGAGTCCTAAGGGCTCGGCCAGCGCAGCCTCGATTGCAGGGCCGCCATCGCCTTTGGACCGGTTCCTGCCGATGCCCACGACAGTGGTTATGATCTGTGTGGCCGCATCCACCCGGCGGACCCGGTTGTCGCTAATCAGATATAGGTTGCCACGGCTGTCGAGGGAAACATCGGTCGGTTCGTAGAGCCCTGCCTCGATTGCGGGGCCTCCATCTCCACCGAACTTCGGAGAGCCAGTTCCGGCATAGGGGGCGATCTTTCCGATGCCGGTCGGTGCCGCCTCTGGTCCGACTGGCTGGTCAGTCGGCTCTTGAGCAGACTGCCCCTCAGGCTCGTCGGCGGCTCCACATGACGCGACCACCGCGAGGGTCATTAGCGCGGCGAAAAAGGCACATAGAGACCGCAGCCAAACGTTAGGCGCTGGACTCGCTGTTCTAGAGTCTCTGGGGGACATTCTGTTGCCTCCTCCCGCGACGTGTGTCCAGGACTACAACCCTGGGTCAGGGCTTCTTGAACTCATATTTGACCGCTGACTCGCCGTCCCTGATGAAGCTAGAGGTGATCTCGATGGTGTCACCTTTGTCGGTGACGATAAACGGCTTCCCAGACATCGGGTCGATAGGTATCTCACTTAGTTCCCCGGCTTCTTGGGACTCCAGGATGAACCCGAACGCGGTTAAAGAGGCTTTCGTCTGCTCTTTGTCGCGAGTGAATTGGGCTATTTGTGGGAGTATCGCCCTTAGGATTACCGAACCCATCGGGTTTCTAAACGGCGAGAGGGTGTTGACTCGCTCGACCTGCTCAGTAAGCTCGTCGAGATCTGAATCGACGCTGGGCAACGGGGTGTTTGCCAATCGGACCACTCTTGAATAGAAATCATGCTGAGCCTTTAGAGTTTTCTGCTTGTCATAGAAAGGCCATGCCGGCACCCAAATGGGGCATCCAGCGAACTCCGGGCGTTGGCGTGGCTCTGGACCCGAAGTGCAAACGAACTTGGAGATGTCGACCACCGTATTCCGTGCCCCTATGTATTCGGTTGTGTAAGCGTTTGCGATAGCTGAGTCGAGCTTGGTCAGCATCTCGTCCTTAAGCTTTTTGACCTCGCCTCTCGTCGGCTCGAGAAGGACCTCGTTTCCGTCTAGGTAGTAGTCGATGATGGCTGAGGAAATTCCGAAGGCTATGAGCACCTGGATCAACGTGTTGTTGCCTGACAACATGTTACTCGCGACTCTCCAGAGCCGGACGTATTTCTCGCGAGCGCCGGCGTGGTCACCTACGGTCATCAGCGCCCCGATCTCCTCTACCTCTTCATCGACCATTCCAGGGATGGGGGCAACCTGGGGTATATCCATTCCAAAGTTAAAGGTATAGCTGTAGTCTTCCTCGGGCAGCGACACGACGTTCTCAGAGAGAAACCGTAAGATGGCCTCGCGGTTAGTAGTCTCCTCCGTCGTCAGCTTCAAGAGCTGGGCCCACGCATCTTGCTCTGAGAGTCTGGCGGCATTTAGGAAGAGCTGCTGCGTGAACGGCCCTTGCTTCGGGACATTCGCGAACGCGTAGACGGTGAACGCGCTGGCGAACGAAGCTACGATCCCAGCCCACAAGAGCAGCACGGCTACAACGGTCTTTCCTGACCTATCACCCAGCTCAGTGTGAAAAAGAGGATACAGGAATAGGAACGGCGTCAACGCAAGGGTAATGAGAACCGCCTCGCCGGCCGGACTGTACCCTGCGTATTGCGTCAGCACTGCCAGCAACGCAACTGAGATCGAGCCCGTGACGAGGAAGTATCTTCGCAGGAGACGCGGTGCACCCATGTGTTCGCCGCTGACTCGATAGCTCCCGAATCGCTGAGTCCACTGTAGGGCCCAGAGCCACGTGAGAAGAAGAAGAACACCGACGAAAGGGAGTACGGTCGAGACCGGTATGTAGAATGGCTCGTCCGGAGTAGCCGTTGCGATCCACTTGCTATAAGTGACGACCGCAATTGCTCCGAGCACTATGACTCCGGCCACGACCGATGCGACCACGAAGATCAACTGTGTGCGCCGTTCCCCTTCCAAAGGGCTCCCACACTGGGGACACTTGAGCCAAAGGGGCAGTCCTGCCTTCATCAATGTCAGGTATGACACACCCTTGCCACAGGAAGGGCAGGGCAATACGACCCGTTTCGGCGGAAGCGGGTTATTACGCCTGTATGCCATCGATCCGGGCAGGCTTGCTAAGCCCGAATCCACCGAAGGAGGGCGTCGGGTTAGCGTCCTGAAGCAGCAAGAAGGTGCTCCTGTGCTTCTGGGATAATGGTTTTGTAGCAAAAAACAGACCCTGGAAAAGGAGCACCCAATAGATGCTGCCACGCAACCACCCCGACCGAATCCAAATCACCTTCGACGACCGCCGCTTGGTGGCCAATGCCGGGCTGCTCCTTCCGGCCACCCTGGCGCGGCACCTCGGCCTGCCCGAACTCGTCCGGCAGCGCCTCGACCTGGGCGATGCCCCGGGGCGGGCGAACACGAGCGACAAGATGATGACGCTGGTGGCGTCTGCGCTGGCTGGGGGCGACTGCATTGACGACGCCGATGTGTTGCGCACCGGGGGGACGGCCAGCACCCTGGGCGGCACGGTGAAGGCGCCATCCACCCTGGGCACCTTCCTGCGCAGCTTCCGGTGGGGCCACGTCCGTCAACTCGACCGGGTGAGCCGCGAGTTGCTGGCCCGGGCTTGGCAGGCCGGGGCGGGACCCGGCGACGGGCCCCTGACCATTGACCTGGACTCCACCATCTGCGAGACCTACGGACTGGCCAAGGAGGGCGCACGCCACCACGGCTATACCGGCAAGCGGGGCTATCACCCGCTGTTGGCCGTCGCCGCCGGCACAGGCGACGTGCTGATGGCCCGGCTGCGCGAGGGCCGGGCCAACACCGCTCGCGGCGCCGCCCACTTCCTGCGTGAAACGGTGAGCCGGGTTCGCTACGGCGGGGCCAGCGGGCAGCTCACCATGCGTGCCGACAGCGGCTTCTATACCCACGCCGTGGTCGCCGTCTGCCGCCGGATCAATGTCCGCTACTCCATCACCATCCGCCAGCACAAAAGCCTGCACAATCTCATCGAGGCGATACCCGAAGATGCCTGGACGCCGATTCCTTACTGGATGGACGGTGCCGCCGATGTGGCCGAGATCACCTGCACCCCCTTCCAGGCCGAGGCAGACGCCGCGCCGGTACGGCTCATCGTCCGGCGGGTGAAGCCGACGCCCGGTTCCCAACTGGCCCTCTTCGCCAAATACAGTTATCACGGCTTCATCACCGACCGGGACGGGGAGTTGCTCGAACTGGAGGCTGACCATCGCCGCCACGCCGAGATCGAGAATGCCATACGCGACCTCAAGTACGGCGTCGGGCTGAACCATCTCCCCTCGGGCCGCTTCGCCGCCAACGGCGCCTGGCTGGCCGTCCAGACGATGGCCCACAACCTGGCCCGCTGGACGGCGCGGATCGGTCTGGGAGAGCGGATAGCCACCACCAAGACCCTCCGGCGGCGGTTCTTCTCCCTAGCCGGACGGCTCACCCGCTCGGCACGCCGGTTGACCCTGCATCTTCCGGATCGCTGGCCTTGGGCTGAGAAGTTCAGCCGCGCCTTGGCCCGGCTGCGAGCCATTCCACTCCCGGCCTGACGGCACCGTCGGCGACCCACCCACCGGACAACCGAAGATCCCCGCAGACTCGCGCCAGCCCGGTCCGAGAGAGTTCCCTGCTGCGTATTCTCTCGCCATCCCCCGCATCGCAGCTCCCGCAGACGGCCATAGGGGCCCCTGTGCGGCGATGAAGACCGTCCGCCGACCTCCCTACCCCAAATGGAACCCAGGCTATTTCCCCTGTAGCTCCCTCACCCCCCCTTCCGCTTTCCTCACGCCGTCCATCGGTGTCCTTCGGTGGATTCGGGCTAAGCCCATGCCAACGGGCAGAAAGTAGATGGCCGATGTGATTCCAACGATGCCAACGTTTGCCACTATGGCTAATGTCGACCCAACGCCAACCGAGAAGCCCAAGAACACAGAGCCTCTGTGGCCTGACGCTCGAGAGGTACGCCCGAGCCAATAGCCGCCGAGGGGGAGGCCCACGATCACAGCCAAAAACCAGATGGAGCCGAATATCCAAGAGATAGCGCTCCCTTCACCCAGGAAGGCTACCAATAGGAACAAGAAGCTGACCAGGGTTAGCGGCGCCGTGACCTTGAGTGTGCGAGGCCAATCAACGTGTGGCAAAGCCGAGTGCTCACCACCGGGGGTTGTATCAGTATTCGCCGGATCAGCCATTCGTGATCACCGCAGAGCTTCCGGCGTTTCCTGTGTCCGCTGGGCCCTTATCGGAACGAGGTTCACCGCTTTCAAGGGGTGAGCATATCATCGAAACCCGAGATGGCGTCTAGCGCAAGTTGTGCGACGGCGGGGCGGCGGTCCTCGCTGCAAGAGCCTCCGCGTAGTTTCAGGGGCGCGAAGACCGTGAGCTTCACGGTGGCCCGTCTGGAGGTTTACGCTCTAGCTGTCATAGACTGGAAGTAGGGACTACTATTCTGATGGTAGCGGAACATGAGCGCCATTGCGGGCCGCTACCTTCGAGGCCAACACGCCCTGCCGAGGCGCCGTCGATCCTGCCACCACGCTGGCCTGGAGACCGCGGCCTGAACGAGTTGGCGAGACATCGGTTCGAGCGGGACTTGCTCCCGGAGCGCGACTCCGCCGTCTGGGTCGTTCTGATCCGGAGTCAAGAATAGCGCGCCAGCCTGCCCCGCTCCATGTCGTTGCCCACGCGTCGCTGAATGGACTCGAAGTCGTCGAACTCCCACTCGCCGACAAAGGTGATCGCGGTGCCGGGGCGGCCCATCCGGCTTGTCCTTCCGATGCGATGTACGTACTCTTCCACGTTCTGAGGCGTGTCGAAGTTAATGACCCGCGCGATGGCCGGGATATCGAGGCCGCGGGCGGCCAGGTTGGTAGCCACCAGCAGCTTCAGTCGGCCGGCGCGGAAGGCGCCCATCACGGCATCTCGCTGGCGCTGGCTGAGGCCACCGTGGATACCTCTGACCGGGGCCCCTCGCCGCCGGAGATAGTCCACCAGCCTCTCAACCCCTCTCTGGGTCCTGCGGAAGATTAGGGTCTGGCCGTCGGCCGCTTGATCCGAGCCTCTCGAACCAATTGCAAGAAGCTCTACCAGGCCGGCGTTCTTGTCCTGGGAGGCAACCTGGTAGTAGACCTGCCGGACCTGATCCACGGGCTCGGCCTCCCCGCCTACGCGCACCCATGTCGGATTCTTCAGGTGGCGGTACGCCATGCGGTGGATGGCTGCGGGCATGGTGGCGGAAAAGAGGGCCGTCTGACGAGAAGGAGGCGTGAAGCGCAGTATCCGCTCGATGTCCTCGGCGAACCCGATGTCGAGCATCTCGTCCGCCTCATCCAGCACGGCGGTCCGGACCCGGTCCAGAAGCAACGTGCGTCGGCCGAGGTGGTCAAGTATTCGGCCCGGGGTGCCGACGACGATGTGCGCGCCCTGTCGCAGGGCATCAAGCTGACGGTTCATGGAGTCCCCGCCGTACACCGTCACCACTCTTAGTCCCCGGTACCTGCACAGGCTGCGGAGTTCCTCGCTGACCTGAAGGGCCAACTCTCTGGTGGGGGTGAGGACGATCGCCTGAACGTGCCTTTCTCGATGGTCCAGGGTCTCCGCCAGCGGTATGCCGAAAGCGGCGGTCTTTCCCGTGCCCGTCTGCGCCTGCCCCACCAGGTCCTTCCCGTCCAGCATGACGGGGATGGTCTGTTCCTGGATAGGCGTGGGTGTAGCGTAGCCCAGGTCCTGAAGAGCGGAGGAGACCGGCCGGGATAGTCGCAGACCGCCGAATTCCCGGTCTCGAGTCAGGTCGTCGGGTGACACAGCCGACCGCGTAGGCGGCCTCTGCCCGTTCCCCGGTGGGTGGTGGCGATTGCCGCGGTTCCGTCTTCGGCGGTACCCCGTGGGCGTCGAGCGAGCGCCGTTCGACGCCTGTGCATTATCTGGCCTATCGTTCAATGCAGCCTCCGAAGTCGAGGCCTGCTTCGTCGTGCTCATAGTCATCGGTGACCTACCTCTTCAGGAATAGTTGACAAAAGTCTGGTCACCGAGGCCAAGACACGTAACGAGTCCAGGGGAGGTCCTGAGGGCTTAGAGGAAGTCGAGAGGAAGTCCGAGGAATGCTTGAGTCTAACCTAAGCCCGAATCCACCGAAGGACGTCCTTGGGGACAGCCCTTGAAGAAGCCAGCGGGTGCTCCTCTGAATCTGGGATAATGGTTTTGGAACAGAAACCCGCCCGGAAACAAGGAGCACCCAATAGATGCTGCCACAGAACAAACCCGACCGTATCCGCATCCTCTTTGACGACCATCGCCTGGTGGCCAATGCCGGCCTGCTCCTGCCGGCCACCCTAGCCCGGCACCTGGGCCTGCGGGAACTCGTCGACCATCACCTTGACCTCGGCGGAGCGCCGGGACGGGCGAACACTGGGGACAAGATGCTGACGCTGGTCGCTTCCGCGCTGGCAGGCGGCGACTGCATCGACGACGCCGATGCGCTGCGCGCTGGTGGGACGGTTGGTGTTCTAGGCTGCGTGGTCAAGGCGCCATCCACCCTGGGGACCTTCCTGCGCAGCTTCCGGTGGGGGCATGTCCGTCAACTCGACCGCGTGAGCCGCCAGTTGTTGGCCCGGGCCTGGGCCGCTGGGGCCGGACCCGGCGACTCGCCCCTGACCATCGACCTGGACTCGACCATCTGCGAGACCTATGGACTGGCCAAGGAGGGAGCGCGCCACCACGGCTATACCGGCGCCCGCGGCTATCACCCGCTGCTGGCCATTGCCGCCGGCACCGGCGAGGTGCTGATGTCCCGGCTGCGCGAGGGCCGGGCCAACACCGCCCGTGGCGCCGCCCACTTCCTGCGTGAGACGGTGGGGCGGGTGCGCTACGGCGGGGCCAGGGGACAACTCACGGTGCGGGCCGACAGCGGCTTCTACGCCCACACTGTCGTTGCCGCCTGCCGGGAAATGGATGTCCGCTTCTCTATCACCATCCGCCAGCGCGCCAGGCTGCGGGATCTGATCGAGGCGATACCAGAGGAGGACTGGACTCCCATTCCCTACTGGATGGACGGCGCCGCCGATGTCGCCGAGACGACTTACACCCCGTTCCAGACCAAGCCGGACGCCGCGCCGGTGCGGCTCATTGTCCGGCGGGTGAAGCCGACGCCCGGTTCCCAGCTCGCCCTCTTCGCCAGATACAGCTATCACGCCTTCATCACCGACCGCGATGGGGAGACGCTGGAACTGGAGGCCGATCATCGCCGCCACGCCGAGGTCGAGAACGCCATACGCGACCTCAAGTACGGCGTCGGGCTGAACCACATGCCGTCGGCGCGCTTCGCCGCCAACGGCGCCTGGCTGGCGGTCCAGGTGATGGCGCATAACCTGGCCCGCTGGACGGCGCGGATTGGTCTGGGCGAGCGGACCGTGATCACCAAGACCCTCAGGCGGCGGGTCTTCGCTCTGGTGGGACGGATCACCCGCTCGGCGCGCCGCCTCACTTTGCATCTCCCCCGGCGCTGGCCTTGGGAAACCCAGTTCACTCGCGCCTTGGCCCGGCTGCAAGCCATTCCGTTCCCGGCCTGACGGCCAGCCTGCAACTGACCCAACGTCCCCGCAATCTCGCGCCACCCCGGTCGCGAGAGTCCCCTGCTGCGTATCCTCTCGCCTTCCCGCGCATCGCAACTCCCGCATAGGGCCTTAGGGGCCCTGTGCGGCCACTGAAGACCGCCCGCCGGCCTCCCATCTACCCCAAGACCCCAGGCCATCTCCCCTGTAGCTCCCTCACCCACCCCCTTCCGCTGCCCTCACGCCGTCCATCGGTGTCCTTCGGTGGATTCGGGCTAAGCGGACACAGAGTACTGTCACTAGGCGGAGTGTATCACAAACGACCTTGCCTGATAACAGGCGGGCAAGTGCACGAGCCTAGCCAGTCGAGCGGGTGACGCAATCTATCCCTTAGAGGGGTTGTCACAGGGCGCGCCCGCGGACAACGAGGTCTGTCGACTGGAGGTTAGTTCAAGAGGGTCAACCCGTTTCTGAGCCTCAGATCTAGCCACCCCTTCGCCACGTTAGCGCGGCGCTCTGGGCGTGTAAGGGTCATTGTAGCGGCGTCGAAGTCGCCTGGGCGTCCACAAGCTGGCCGAAGACGAACATCGGGAATGATGTCTCAGTCGCTCCGGAGCCCGGTATGTAGGGACAGGCCTTGTCCTCTGACCCTATCATCAGCGGAGTTTCAAAACTCCTGACGAAGTCTCCTGTGCTTGACCCTAACCGATAGACGGTGCCTTGCGCTTCGCTCCACAGGATGACAGGTGTTGTCGCCGGTAGAGATATGTCGGTGATTAACAGAGCCTTGCCGGCTGGAACGGTGTAGGTATTGTTCGCGGTGCAAGGCGAAGTCGTAGTGTCAACGGCGGCGCGTGCCATCTCCGTCGGAACCCAGTTCACTATCGATGACGGCGCCGGTAGCGGGTTAGTGACCTCAACCTGTTGCACCTGAGGCAGATTGCCAACTGTCACGTCCAGCGGTTGCCCCGGCCAGTTGCTGACCACAGAGTTAGTCCAGAGCCTGCCTAGACCGCCCACGTAGACCTCGTTCGTCTCTGTCGCGTCTGTGATGACCAGCCGCTCGACGGGTGGCGGGGGAACAGGCTCCAAGGGCATCGAGCGTAGAATGATGCCAGTCCCACCCACCGCCCAGGCCGTCCCATCTGCTGCTTCCACGTCCAAAAGAGCCTCAATGAAGCCGCTGCTCTGGTCTGTCCAGGTGGTCCCTCCGTCCGACGTCTTCAGGATGATTCCACCGTCTCCTACGACCCAGCCGGTCGTGGCGTTTATGAAGGACACACCGGTGAGGCTTTGTGTGGTACCGCTCTTCATGCGTTCCCAAGTGGTGCCGCCATCTGACGTCTTCATGATTGTCCCGCCTCCACCCGAAACCCAGGCGGTCTCACTGTCCAAGGCGACGACATCGGTCAGGGTGATACCGGCAGCCGTTTTGGATATCCACGTAGCTCCTCCATCCGTGGTTCGCATGGACACGTTTGATCCCACGGCCCAGGCCGTCGAAGCGTCCACAGCAACCACTCTGCGGAGGTCTTTCCCCATGTCAGGCTGAGAAGCCCAGTTTGCTCCGCCATCCGTGGTTTTCAGGATTGTGGAGGCGCCCACAGCCCAAGCAATGTTGCCGTCCACAGCCGAGACGCCTTTAGGGCTATTCGAAGTCGGAGTGGTCTGGGCATTCCAGTTTGTCCCTCCGTCAACGGTCTTCAAGACCAACCCGCTCCCCCCTACCGCCCAGGCGATATTGGCGCTTACGGCTGTGACGCCACGCAGAGCGGCACTGGTGTCACTGCTTTGAGCAACCCAAACAACTCCCCCGTCCGTGGTATTGAGAATAGTCCCGTTATCGCCCACGGCCCAGGCCCCGCTCGCCCCCGTCGCGGTCACATCGCGCAACGCCACTGTGGTATTGCCGGTCTGCAGTATCCAGGCGTCGTCAGCACCGGCCTTTGATGACAAGGAAGACCAGACCAGCGCGATGACGACTATCGACACTGCAACCAGCAAGCCAGCGGAAAAGCCAAACCTGAAATGCCTTCGCGTCGTCGTCATGATTCCCTCCTTGGGTGAGTTCTCGTCCATCAGATGCGCCCATACGCGCGGCCGTGTAGCGGATTCCAAAGGGGTATGCGTCGAAGGGTAGACCGGTCGATCACAGGCTGCTGTAGGGGTGGCAGGAGCGGCAGGATTCGAACCTGCGACCCTCGGTTTTGGAGACCGATGCTCTGACCAACTGAGCTACGCTCCTAAGCCTTATCAGTACAATTCTAGAACGCGCTCTCAAAGATGGTCAACCTACGGTCCAGCCGCCTGCCGGCCGCCTCCGGTTAGCGCGGCGGAAGCGCTGATACAATATCTGGGCGTCCCGCGCGGAGTATGCGCGCCAAACTCCCATAGCATCCAGGCTCGGTATCTGATCGTAGAGCAGCGGACCCGATGAAGGAACTCCGTACGTCAATAGTGGTGGCCGCAGTGGCCTTCACGGTCCTACGCGCCTGGTTTACCAACCAGGGCATCTCGATCGCAGACTGGGTCTGGATCTTCGTGGTCACCTCGCTGCTTTTCGCGGTTAGTCTCGCGCTGCAGCGCGACAGGCCCAATGCGCGCAAGCTGGCGGCCGTCGTGGCCCTGGCGGCGGTAATCAGCGGTACGGCGATCCTCTGCACGGCGCCTCCGCCCCGCGGCGACTGCAGCCACTATCCACAGGGCTTTGAGCAGTACTGCCTCGAGTCGCTCGACAGGGGTAGCGCAGTCGTTCCTTAGGCGCGCCCGACGCGACCCGATGCGTCGTGCCGGGGTCGGAAAAGCAAGAGCTAGGCGAGCTCCACCGTCACCTCTTGGGCGTGGGTGACCTGGGGGGTATCCTCATCCAACTGAAGGCTAGCAACCAGTATCCACCTGAGGGTGCTGGCTATGCCGTGTGACGGCCTCTCCGAATCGATCTCGAGCGTCGCACGATAGCTGCCGCCGTCCCCGGCGCCCACGCTGGCGTCTTTGAGAAAGACCACGCTTCCGCGTACCAGAGCGTTCGTCTGGTCTTTCGTTTCACGCTTCCCTATGGAGTCTATCCGGTGCTCGCTTCTGTTCCCTTTCGAGGACTCGTGAATCCACGCCCAAGGCTGGTAGTGGACCTCCTGCGTGCGGACCACCGTGTCCGGGAAGGCCTCCTCGAACACGAGGTCGATCCTCCCCTCTTTCACCCCAAGGTCCTTCCTCGGCCTGAGCTCCACGGTGAGTTTCATGGAGTCGCCCAGCCGATACACGCGGTCCTCAAGGTCCAGATTGATCTTTACGAGGTCCCTGCGCCAGGGAAATAGCCACTTCAAATTCCAACCCCATCGCATCGTAGGGCGCTACTTGCCGCGCCATCCCAATCGCACCGTAGGGGCGCTGCTAGCCGCGCCCTCGTCTAATCCAGGTTAATTAGCGTTCAGAGTGGGAACCCTGAATGGAGGAATGATCTCGTTCTCGTCCAGCGGATATGCCTCTTTCTTGTAGACCTGTACTCGGTAGTGCTCGTAGTCCGGTACGAACATGTGGCCCTCCCCGTCCACCCTGACGGACCTGGGGCGAGCGAACCTCTTCTCCTGCTCGAGGTTCGCCAGATCGCGCATCCGCTTATGCCTGCCACTTCTCTGGAACATGCGCTCCACCGTGGAAGTGGATAGCGTCGCATCGCCGAGGAACTGCTGCACGTACCTGCCATCCGCCGTGAACAGCTGCACGCGGTTGTTCCCCCAATCGCACACGTACACATCGCCGTCCTTGTCCACGGCTACTCCGCTAGGGCGGCGGAGCTCCCCGTCTCCGCTCCCTGAGACGCCGAGTTCGTAGATGAACTCGCCATCGGCGGTGAACTTCTGAATTCGGTCGTTCCGCCAGTCCGCGACATACACGTCCCCGAACTCGTCGATGGTGATTCCCCACGGTGTGTCGAACTCGCCGGGCCCGTGGCCGTATGATCCCCACTTCATCAGGAACCGCCCGTCCTTCGTGAACTTCTCCACGCGGTGGTTCAGGGCGTCGACGACATACAGGTCGTCTTCTGCGTCGAACGCGATGCCCGACGGGCGGTTGAACTGGCCGTCGTCTGCACCGTGCTCGCCCCACTTCCCAAGGAACTCGCCGTACGTCGTAAACATCGAGATCCGATGACAGGCCAGGTCCGAGGTGAACAGGTTGCCATAGCTATCCGTGACCATCTGCCCCGGCCACATGAACGACGCGTTGTGCGCCGGCAGATGTTCGGCCTTCCACCCGAAGCTGCCAAGGTTCTCGTCGGCCATGTTAGTGATGAAGATCGGGCCCGACTTGCCCTTGCCATAGTTGCTGCCATTGCCAAACGTATAGAGACGGCCTTCCTTCCCGAACGCGATGTCCGAAGGGAAGTGCATTCTCTTGAACTCGCCTATGGTCTTGAGGTACGGAAACCCCGCCCGAAGCAACGAGTATGGCCTTGCCATGGTGTCTCTTCCTCCGTTAGGTTCCTGGAGTCGTGGCTACGCGTTTAGCCGAACTGGTACTCTCGCGCCGATACGATCAGCTGCAACATACGAAGTACGCGCGCCGAGCTCTCTTCCCGGCCATCCCGCGATTCCAGGTCCAGATCGCCCCCTGACTCCGCATACGCAAGCAGGCCATCCCGCGTCTCATTTCCGACAATTAGGGGCCCTGCAAGATCGAGGCAGCCGTTCACAAACACCTCCGGTGGAATAGACCCCCCATTAGCCGCAAGGCGGTCAACTATGAACTGGATGCCCGGCTTCGTTGCGTCGTTCAGCTCGTTCACCGCGTGGTTGATCCGCTCGTTGAGGGTGCCCCCGTCTATCCACTCCGGGCCCGTGTGCCAGCCCTCGACGGTGAGCGGGTTCATCAGTGACTGGCCCATCGTCCCGGTGTTGATGTGGGCGTTGAGGCCCGGCTCCGGGAACCTGTAGGTCCCAACCAGCTTCATCACACCCAGGACGAGCTCGACCGGGCTCTTCACGCGCCTGAACCGCGCATCCTTGAAGAAGTCCGAGTTGAAAAGGACCCTGAGGATAGAACGAATGTCGCCATCGAACTCGAAATACGCCTGCACGAGCGTGTCGATGGCCTCGGGGTCCTGGGGCGGAAGATCGTTCCACGAGGCGACGGACGGCTCGTCGGCGACGAAAAACGTGTAGAGGTGCCTGGCGAGGAACCGGGCCGCCGCCGGCTGCCTCACGATAACGTCGACGATGTCCTCCCCATTGAGGCGCCCGCTCTCTCCAAGGAAGGACTTCTCACCGTCGTCGTGCTCAACTCCCTCGAACACGAAATCTGAGCTGTAACCCCCGTAAATGCTTCCAGCCCCGGGCACAGGCACGCTGTGGGTCCAGCCCGTGAAAGCGAACGCCGACGCCTTGACGTCCTCCTCGGTGTAGTTCCCTACACCCATCGAGAAGAGCTCCAGAAGCTCCCTTCCGTAGTTCTCGTTGGGCAGGTCCTTGATGTTCTCATTATTGTCCAGCCAGAAGATCATCGCAGGGTCTTTGGAAAGCTCGACCAGTAGCGTGCGGAAGTCCGAAAGCGCTATGGACCGGAACATGTCAATCTGGTCGGAGGACGACTTGGAATGGCCCGACTTGGAGCTCCCGGTAGCGAAAATGTGATGCCAGAGCAGCGTCACCTTCTCTTCTAGCTGGCGCTGAGAGTTGAGCATCCGCCACCACCATTTGGTGCCGTTTCCCTGGTGCCCCGTGCCGTAGAAGCGCTCCAAAAGGTCGACTTCCACGTCGGGAAACCTCTCCGGATGCAGCAGGTCCTCGACTACATTTTCGTATCCCTTGGCAGCATATTCCTCAATCTCCTCGCGCCGTGCGCCAAACCCTGCGCGCCGCATCAGATGCGCGTATAGGGACAGGTCGTTGTCAGCCATAGCTACCTCCTGGCAGACGAAACATGTTTGCGGATGGCTAACATTCTACCACCCACGGGCTAGTCCCGAGCAGGCGAGGCCACTCGACAGCCCCAGTGCTGAGGGGCACCACCCGAGAGCTCATTCCGGTCCTACCGTGCCTCGGACGATCACGCCATCCTTTTCAAGTCGAGCCAGCTCTGCGTCCGACGTCCCCAACACATCGGTGAGCACCTCCGACGTGTGCTCGCCGAGCAACGGCGGGTGTCCATGCGGCCGGGCGGGGGTCCGGCTCATGTGCTGAAGCGCGTTCGCCATCAGCGGCAGGCTCCCGATGGTAGGATGAGGTACGTCCCAGACAGCCCGGCGGGCCTTGGCCTGGGGCTCCTCCACAGCCTCGGCGAAGTCGTTGATCGGCAGCGCCATCACGCCGGACTTGCCCAACACCTCGAGCCACTCCGCGCGTTCCCGCCCGCGGAAAATGTCCGCTAGAGCGCCCGTCAGCTCAGTCTGATTCTCCACGCGTCCCGCGTTGGTCTTGAACCGCTCGTCTTGCCACAGCTCGGGATGTCCTATCGCTTCGGTGAGTCGCTGGAACTGGTCGTCGTTGACGCAGGCCAGCATTAGCCAGCCTCCCTCGGCCTCGAAGCCCTGGTAAGGCACGATCTGCGGGTGCGCGTTCCCTAACCGCGTCGGCGTCTCGCCGGTGGCAAGAAAATTTTGGGCCACATTGACCAGGCTCATCAACCCGACGTCGAACAGCGACAGGTCAAGGTGCTGGCCCCTCCCGCTGCTCTCCCTTTCCCGAATCGCCGCGAGGATGCCCACGCCCGCCAGAAGGCCCGTCAGCAGATCGATGACGGCAACGCCGACCTTCGCCGGGGCGCCGTCCCGCTCGCCCGTAATGCTCATCAGTCCCGTGAGCCCCTGAAGCGTCGTGTCCACGGCAGGCTCCGCGGCGCGAGGCCCGGTTTGGCCGAACCCAGTGATCGACGCGTAGACGAGCCGCGGGTTGACTCTGGCCATGCTCTCGTAGTCCAGGCCATAGCGGCCCAGGTCCCCCGTCTTGAAATTCTCCAGCAAGATGTCGGCGCGCTGTGCGAGGCGTTTGACGAGGTCCTGCCCTCGGCCGTCCTTGAGGTTGATGACGACGCTCTTCTTCCCGCGGTTGGTCGAGAGGTAGTATGCGCTCTCCGTCTCGACGAAGGGCGGGCCCAGCCGCCGAGTGTCGTCGCCCCATGGCGGCTCGATCTTCCAGACCGTCGCGCCCAGGTCCGACAGGACCTGCGTGCAATACGGCCCCGACAGGAGCCGGGACAGGTCCAGGACCGTCAGGCCGTCGAGTGCTTCCATAGAAACATCGCTCTCAGCGGAACCCGTCCATTCCAGTGATCTCGCGGCCCAGGATCAGGGTCTGCACGTCGTATGTGCCCTCGTACGTGTCCACCGTCTCGAGATTTAGCATGTGTCTGATGGCATTATGGTCCAGAGTGATCCCGGCGGCGCCAAGTATCTCTCGCGCCGCCCGCGCCCCATTCAAGGCCGCGCGCACGTTGCTTCTCTTGGCCAGAGACGCCTGCGCCGCGTTGAGAGCGCCCTCGTCTTTGAGACGCCCCAGCCGCCACGCCAGTAGCACGCCCTGCGTGTGGTCTGAGAGCATCCCCGCCAACTTGGCCTGCACTAGCTGCCGCGACGCGATGGGTGCTCCGAAGGTTGAGCGGCCCTTTGCGAACTCCAGCGCCTCGCCGTATACGGCCTCCAGGGCGCCCATCGCGCCCCAGGCTATGCCGTACCTCCCTTGAGTCAGGCCCGACAGCGGGGCGGACATGCCGCGCGCGCCGTGCAGCATCTGGGATGAACTGAGGCGGACGTCTTCCATCACCAACTCGCTGGTATCGCACACACGGAGGCTCATCTTGCGCTTGACCGCGTTTGTCGAGAAGCCCGGCGCGTCCGTCGGGACTATGAACCCGCGCACATCACCCTCATCGTCTCTGGCCCACACGATGGCGATGTCTGCGATGCCGCCGCTTGTGATCCAGCTCTTGCTGCCGTTCAGGAGATAGAAGTCCCCGTCCTTCCTGGCCCTGGTTTTCATCGCAGCCGGGTCGGACCCTCCATGGGCTTCCGTCAGCGCGAAGCAGCCGATGATCCTCCCCGCCGCCAGCTCGGGCAGGTACTTACGGCGCTGCTCGTCCGAGCCGTAAGTCAAGACGGAGTACATAGCCAACGCGCCCTGGACACTTACGAAGCTCCGAAGTCCGGAGTCGATGCGCTCCAGCTCGTACATCGCCAGGCCGTACGCAACGTTGCTCGCCGCTGGAGATTCCCCGTTCCACGGCAGATTCGGTCCGAACAGTCCAATCTCCCCGAATCTGGACGCCAGCTCTCGTGGAAACGCAGCTTGCTCCCACCAGTCGCGCACGTGGGGCGACGCCTCGGCTTCGAGGAACCGACGGACCTCGGCCTGGAACTGGCGCTCCTGCGCGGTGAAAAGCTCCGAAGTCTGATAGAAGTCGAGCATCGTTCCTGCCAAGGCCTCGCCGATTGTATGCGCCGCTGGAATCCCGGTCAATCGAAGACGGCCGGTCCGATGACGGACGGTTGCCGTCGAGAAACAGCGACCCCCAGCCCAGATTCCTCGTCGAGGACTGCTCGGAATGACAGGAGAGGAAGGGCACCGGTCTACAAGTAGTGTCATTTTGAGCGGCAGCGAAGATCTGGGGAGGTGGGTGCCTAAGGCGCTGCTGCCACCGGCTTGCGGCCTTTTCGCAGCGGACGTTGCGGTCGGAGCGCAGCGACCCCTTCCCCAGATTCCTCGTCGATGACTCCTCGGAATGACAGGAAAGGAAGGCACCGGTCTACAAGAGAATGTCATTCTGAGCGGCAGCGAAGAATCTAATGACGTGGTGAGTCAAGCGTCGCCACCATTACATCGCCTCCCGGAGATCCCCGAATTTGAGCTCAACCGTCTGGTAAAATCCCGCAATGACCTACGCCGCCGATCTCCACCTCCACTCCCGGTTCGCCCAGGGCACTAGCAAGCACCTGACCTTCGAGAACCTGGCCCGGCGGGCTAAGATCAAGGGAGTCGACCTCCTAGCCAGCGGCGACTTCACCCACCCGCTCTGGTTCGAGGAGACGCGCAACAAGCTCCGAGACACCGGTGACGGGCTCTTCGAGTACGGCGGCGTCCGGTTCGTTCTCGGCACCGAGATAAACTGCAACTCAAGGGAGGACGGCCGGAGCCGGCGGGTGCATCTACTGGTCTTCGCTCCCACTCTGGAAACCGTCGAGAGAATCAACTCGGCTTTGGCGCGGCACGGCAAGCTCGGGGGGGACGGGCGCCCCACCATCCACCTCTCCCCGAGAGACGTTCTCGACCTGCTCTTGAACACCGACCGCAGGTGCTTCGTGATTCCAGCCCACCTCTGGACGCCCTGGTTCGGGCTGTACGGCTCGAAGTCAGGGTTCGACTCGCTACAGGAGTGCTTCGGCGACCTGGCGAGCGAGGTGTATGCGATAGAGACCGGCCTCTCCAGCGACCCCGCCATGAACTGGCGCGTGTCGTCGCTGGACGAAGTTTCCTTGGTGTCGTTCTCCGACGCCCACTCCCCGGCCAAGATGGGCCGCGAGCTTACCGTTTTCGAGGGCGAGCCCAGCTACGACGGCCTGGCGCAAGCCTTGAAGACCCAGGGCATCGCCTACACCATCGAGTTCTTCCCTGAAGAGGGGAAGTACCACCACTCCGGGCACAGGCGATGCGGCGTCCGGCAGACCCCGCAGGCCTATAAGCAGAGCGGTGGTCGCTGCACCAATTGCGGACGTGTATCGACTCTAGGCGTGATGCAGCGCCTGGAGACGCTGGCCGACAGGGGCGTCGAGACACGCGTCGACCCCAGCGGCTACGTCAGATCCGACAACGGCCGTCCCCCGTTCAGGAACATGATCGCGCTCCAGGAGATCATCGCCGAGGCCATTGGCCGCGGGCCCAACACCAAGACAGCCCAGCGGTCATACGACGCGCTCGTTTCGGCCTTCGGAAACGAGCTCGCCGTACTCACGGAAGCGCCCGTCCCGGACATAGCCAAGGCCGCCGAGGAGCGGGTTGCTGAGGGCGTCGCTCGCGTACGGGATGGCAAAGTCGCCATCGAGCCAGGCTACGACGGCGAGTATGGTACGGTCAGGATATGGCCGGACTGAATCTCGTGGAGCTTGACGCCGTCCAATAGTGGAATATAGCCTCTGAGAGATCGACGCCGACGGGGGTATGATGCGGCATTGGGCTTGAGAGGACGCCAAGGAGATGGAGCATGCCTCGGCAAAAAGTCACGCTAAGAGCCGTCACCAGGGACGACGTAGCCCGGCTGCGACGCTGGCTGGAGGACGAGGAGGTGGCCGAGAGTTGGTTCGGTCGCTACTCCTACGGGGACCCCGCGCATCTCGGTTACCACCCTGAACAGATAGAGACCGCCTCCGATGATGAGTGGGAGCGGGTCTTCGACAACCCCGAGCACCGCATGATGTCGATCTACGCCGAATCGAACGAACACATCGGCGAGGTCCACGTCGCGGTCGAGGAGAGCCTGGGCGACGGCCAGCTCTCCATCTTGATAGGCCGCAAAGAACTCTGGCACCTAGGTTACGGCACCGCCGGGGTCAGGGCTGCGCTGGAGGCCTCCTTCGACGGGTGGGGGCTGTACCGCGTCTGGGTCGACATCCCGGAGTACAACACCGCCGCCCTGGCGATGTTCCGCCACTTCGGCTTCGTTCATGAAGGCACCCTGCGCAAGAGCCGCCCTCACGAGGGTTCGCGATTCGACTCGGTCGTCATGGGGATGCTGGCCGCCGAGTACGCCGCCCGCGACCGCGACGGCGACTCCGAGCCGCTCACGGTGTGAGTTTCACCGCCGAGCGCGCCGAGAACCCAGATCAAGACTGGGCGGGAGCGCTAGCTCTCTTCTTGCTCCTTCTCCCCTTGCGGGAGAAGGCCGGGATGAGGGGGAAGCTCGGTCCCAACCGCCCTGCCCTTCCACAACGCGAACGCGATCAGGAACGCCATCAGCACTCCCAGTCCTAGGGCAGCCGTGTATTCGAGCGGGACGTCGGAGAGGCGGCGGCGTAGCTCCTCGGCCGGCGATGACTGCGGCAGGGCGCCAAGCGCTACCGTGAGCCGCTGCCCCCGAGGGATGTCCGCTCCTTCCAGTACATGGTACGGCCGCCCCCCGATGTCGACCAGCTGCGCCTCAGAGAGCAGCGGACTGTAGAGACTGGCGACTCCGAACGGCGTCAGCACCCTTAACGACTTGGCCCCGTATCGGAGGGCGCGGGAGAGCTCGAACTCGCCTCCGGCATACGGGAAGTTGTATGCAAACATCACGCTATGCTCTCCAGGGGGCACGCTGGCCTCCAAGGCGAATCCGCGGTCCACTTGCAGCACTCGCGCTCCAATCAGACTCGAGTCCACTTCAAGTGAGCGGGCCCCGGCGGGCAGGCCGAACCGGAGCAGGCTCATCGGCTGCGGACCCGGCACGTACGCCGTCTCGCTGCCGTTGGCGATCTCGACGATCTCTAGCACAAATATCGTTTGGGACGCCTTATCGACATTGGCAATCAGGACCGAGGCGCTGGAGACTGATAGCACCGAATCAGAATCGGTGGCGTCGTAGACCGTCAGCTCAACGGGAAGGGGAGAGCCTTTCGAGAGGTCCAGGTCCGTGCCATACAGACCGCCCTGGTGCACCACCGAGACGCCGTAAGACACCTCGGAATCGAACTCGATCGCGTCGAAACGAAACCCGCCTTCCGGGTCAGTGGTGGTCTCGATTTCGTCGCGGCTCGCCCCATCCACCCGGTGGAGCACCGCGGTCAGCCCGCCGACGCTCTCGCCGCCGGGGGTCATGTTTACGACGCGCCCCTCCACGACCCGGGCCGTCTCCGACGACTGAGCGCGCAACTCCCCTGCGCTCAATACCGTCCCGGCACAAAGAATGACGCCCAAAAAGCCCCAGACCCCGGCCCTAGCCACCCGGGTCTCCGTCCTCGGGTTCCCCCTCGACGCCAAGGACCCTGCTCCGCACGGCCCGCACCTCGGATTCCAGCGCCTCTATTAGGTCTTGCTCTTGCTCCCTATCGAGTCCCATCGCCTTCATAGCGCGGGCCGCCTCTGTCATATACTCCTCTTTCAGCCACCGGTAGTCCTGCTCGGTGAGGTTGCCGACGGCGCGCTCCAGCTCGGCGTTCTTGAGTCCAACGACGGCGGCGTCCCACATCCTCGACAGCTCCCGGCGCGTCGAGCCCTCGTCCTCCGCCTCCTCGACTGGTCGGCGCACGAAGGGATAGAGAATCGCAACGGCGGGAATAAGGGCAAGGGCGAACGCAATCAGCACTAGCATTTTTCGGACCTGGCTCCTTACGCCCTCGCCAGCTGAGCGGCCCCCGGGGCAACCCTGGCGAGCACCGGCATCGGCCGTCTTCGTGGCGAGAGGGCCAAGGCGGCGCCCAACACGAACAGCGCCCCGGAGGCCCACATCCACCACACCAGTGGGTTGACGTATACCCGGAACACGGCACGCCCTCCATCCTCGAACTCCGAGGGCACGATGTAGAAGTCCTCGATCGGAGTGCTTCTGATTCCGGCCCTCGTAGCGCTCATCCGGAAGTCAGGATAGAACGAGCTGCGCGCTCGCAGCTCCCCGATGTAGTTGCCCCCTCGGTGCACCTCGAATAGCCCTGTCACCTCGTCACGGTCCGGATATGTGGCCTCGGAGAAGTCCACGTACCGGAACGTGTAGCCCCCAAGCGACCCCTCCTCGCCGGGGAGCATCGTGAAGTCGCGCTGCACCGCGTAGAACGACGAGCCGATGGCGCCCACCGCGAGCATCGATATCGCCAGGTGTACGACGTACCCGCCGTAGCGTGGCCGGTTGCTGGCAAGGAGCCGGCCGAAGGCAGCGGCATAGCCTTCCCCTTTCGCATGGCGCGACCGGGTCCCCCGGACCCATTCGCGCCCAATTCCCGCGACCGCCATCACGCAAATCGCCAGGGCGAGAAGGGCCACCGGCTCTCTTACGCCTATACCTGCTAAAGCGACAGCCGCAGCGGCGCTGAGCGCGAGTGGGTACCTCAACGTCTTGAGCACGGCGCGGGCAGTGGCCCGACGCCACGGCAGCAGTGGCCCCACCCCCATGAGAAACACGATGACCAGCAGAAGCGGGCCGTTCACCCGGTTAAAGAACGGCTCCCCGACCGTGATGACCGTGTCCTGCGACAAGTCCGCTATCACGGGATACACGGTGCCCCATAGCGTGATCAGGGCAACCGCCAGGAACAGCACGTTCTGCGTCAAGAAGACGCTCTCTCGCGACAGCCAGGACTCCAGAGTCCCTCGGCTCCTCAGCGTATTCATGCGCCATGCGAACGCGGCCAGAGAGCCGACAAGCGTGAACGCCATGAACCCCAGGAACACCCAGCCCATCGTCGACTGCGCGAAGGAGTGGACCGACGGCACAGGACCGCCTCGATTAATGAACATGCCCATCTCGGCCAGCGTGAACGCCACAACCACGAGAATGATGTTCCACATGCGGAACATCCCGCGCCATTTCTGCACCATGATCGAGTGTACGAAGGCGGTCAGGGCGAGCCATGGCATCAGCGCCGAGTTCTCCACAGGGTCCCAAGCCCAATAACCGCCCCAGCCCAAGATCGTGTACGCCCACCAGGTCCCCAGGAGCAGCCCGATGGTGAGGATCAGCCAGGAGACCATGCCCCACATCCTGCCGACGTCCACCCACTCGTCCCGCCCTCCCCGGCCCGCCAGCAGTGCCCCCATCGCGATGCTGAATGGCAGCGCCACCGAGACGAGACCGGTCATCTGCATCGGTGGATGGATAAACATCCCGAAGTGCACCAGCAACGGGTTGATGCCGCGCCCATCCAGCGGAACAACCTCGAGCTGCTCCAGGGGATTGGCCAGGAACACCGTTACTCCCAGAAAGAAGCTCAAGACGAGGGCGATTATCGCCGTGGAGTACGGGGTCGTATGAGGTATCCGAGTGGACATGTGCTTTACGGCTATCACGGCGACCAGCGAGAACACGAGGGCGATGAACAGCAGAGACCCCGCGTTCCCAGCGTAGAAGGCGACCCACGTGTAGTTGACCGGCATGGCCAGGTTGCTGTTCTCAGCGACGTACCTCACTGAGAAGTCGTGGGTGACGAATGCGTTGACGAGGGCCGCCGTGGAAATCGCTAGGAGGACCGGGATCGTGAAGAGCCCGTACCGCGCGCTGGCGACCAAAACCGGGACCTGCCGTACTGCCCCGAGGAACGATCCGAGCGCAGCGTAGACCCCAACCACCAGAGCGATTGCCAGCGCGACGTAACCTGCATCGACGATCAAGCCGCTCCCCCTGCCTCATCGCCTGGCCGCCCTTCCCGTTCGTCTTGCGCACCCCCAGACGTGGCCGCGCTCACGTCTTGCGCTCCACCGGACGTGGCCGCGCTCACGCGCCTTGTGAAATCCTCTCGCTCCTCGGCGGAGAGCGCGACGCCCGCAAGAGGCATGTCGCGCTCGGTGGGCCGGCGGCGCATCATCGAGCGCATCGAGAGAAGTAGCAGCCCGGCTGCCGCCGCTACGCCGGCCGGCGGCGCCAGCCAAACGACAAGATTCGCTCCATCGCGTGGCGGCTCCAACAGCACGCTGGGGCCGTACCGCTCAGAGAAGAACCGGCGTATCTGTGATTCGCTCCAGCCTTGCGCCAGCTTCTCCGCGACGATTCCACGCATCTGCACCGCCAGCGGGTGCTGGGACTGGTCTATGGACTCACCGGGGCAAACCGGACACATGACGCTGCCGTTCACCTGCTGGGCGCGCTGCTCCAGCGGCGGGACTTCTTGGGCGGCCCCGCATCCCAGGGCGAACGCAAAGAAAGTCGCCACCAGGATAGACACCAAGGCAGGCCGTTTCCCCATCGCATATTGCCTTTTCGAATCGTCTAAGCTAAGGCCCGGTAAGCCTACCATATGCTTAAGCCCACACGTCGCATCGACACCCGCGGCGAGGGTCTGAGGCTCGGTCCACGTCTGATATAATCCTGCGGCACAAAACCGAGTCCTTTTGGAGACGGGCATGGCAGTTCTTTATATAGCATCTGACGTGCGGGGCGCCGGAAAGACCGCTCTTTGCGTCGCCCTCGCCCGCGACCTGGCGAGCATCGGGAAGCGGGTGGCGCTTTTCAAGCCCCTCGGCGAACAGCCCCTCGGCGACAAGCCCCTCGGGGAGCCGGACGGCCCCCCCCCCGACACGGGCAACGAAGTCTTTCGACGGTTTTTTGAGGATGACGAGGTTGGGGACCAACTTGGTATCGGGGGGAAGCGGCTGACGGCGAAGGTGCTGGAGAGCATCACGACCGAGGCGAGGCGCCTGACAAGCGAGAGAGACGTGCTTCTGGTCGAAGGCGCCACCGGTCTATCGGACCAGGGAGCAAGCAGGCTTGTCGCCGCTCTGGACGCCCGCGTAGTAGTCGTATCGCGGTATCGGCCCGACCTGGGAGCGCCGGACCTGGCCCGCTGGCAAAAGCTTTTCGGGGCCCGCACGGTAGGTTTCGTTATCAACGGCGTAACGAGACACAGGTCCTCGGACCTCGAGACCAGGCTGCTTCCGTCCATCGAGTCGCAATCTCTCAATTCGCTAGGCGTCATACCCGAGGACCGGCGGCTACTCGGCGTGACCGTAGGTTGGGTCGCAGACCGCCTGAATGGGCGGTTCCTGACCGGCGAAGAGTTCGCCGACGGCCTCGTCGAGCATTTCTTGGTCGGCGGGCTGGGCCTCGACTCCGGTGAGCTCTACTTCGGACTCAGGGAGAACAAGGCGGTGATCGTCCGGGGCGACCGCCCGGACATCCAGATGTCGGCGCTGGCCACGCGAATGAAATGCATGGTCCTCACCTACGGCATCGAGCCCATCGAGTACGTGCTCAACGAGGCGGAGCTCGAACAGGTGCCCGCGATTCTCGTCGAGTCCGACACTATGGCCACCATGGCCTCGCTAAGCGACGCAACGCGGGACTCCCCCCTCCTGGACCATCCCGCCAAAGCCGACAGGGTCGCCGAGCTGGTCGCCGGCCACGTCGACCTCGCCTCGATATACGCGGGCCTGGACCTGAGCGCCTAAGACGAACGCCCGCTTTCTCCCCCCACACCATTTCCTCTGTGTTCTCTGTGCCCTCCGTGGGGAATCGATGTATAATGTCGTTCCGCTGAAATCCGCACTCGAAAATTCATCACGGAGGGTCGGTGGTTGGCGCTCGGAACTCATCTCCTCTTAGACCTGCGGCAGTGCGACACCGAGCTGCTGGACGACGTCGGCTATATCAGGGAGGCGATGCTCGGAGCCGCTGATGAAGCCGGCGCTACCGTCGTTGGACAGTCCTTCCACAAGTTCAACCCAAGAGGCGTCACGGGTATCATCGCCATCTCGGAATCTCATCTGTGCATCCACACGTGGCCGGAGCACGGCTACGCTGCTGTAGATATCTTCACCTGCGGGCTGGGTTTCAAGCCCAACCGCGCGGCCCAGCTGATCGTGGAGCGCCTCCGCTGCGCCGAGCCATCCATCACCGAGGTCAAGCGCGGCCTGAGCACCACCGAGCCCGTCGCAGTCTGATCGCCCGAGGCTGCCGCAACCCGATGTCAGACCCCGCCGCCCTCCTCACTCAAGGGGAGTGGCACTACGAGCACATCACCCCCGACCTGCTTCAGGTCGAGCGCGTCCGCAACATCATCTACGAGGGGCGTACTGCGTACCAGGCGGTGACCATCCAGGACACCGAGTGCTTCGGCCGGACGCTGGTCCTAGACGACAAGACCCAATCGACCGAGCTCGATGAGTTCGTGTACCACGAGGCGCTGGTGCAGCCGTCCATGGTCGCCCACCCTGCGCCACAGCGCGTTTTCGTGGCGGGCGGCGGCGAGGGCGCAACCCTGCGCGAGGTGCTCTCTCACCAGTCCGTGCAACAAGCGGTGATGGTCGATATCGATCGCGAGGTCGTGGAGCTGTGCCGCCGCCATCTCGCAAGCTTCCATCGCGGCGCCTTCGACGACCCGCGGGTCGAGCTCCTCCACCTCGATGCTCTCGAGTACCTCGAGCAGACGGACCGCCGTTTCGACGTGGTCGTCGTAGACGTACCTGACCCGCTGGAAGCGGGCCCCGCCTACCACCTCTACACTCAGGAGTTCTACGAGCTGCTGAAAGACCGGCTGAGGCCTGGCGGAATGATCGTCGCGCAGTCCGGACCCACCGGCCCTGCATTCTACGAGCAGTGCTTCTCCGCCGTGGCCCGCACCATTGGCTCCGTCTTCCCCTCGGTGTTCGCGTACGACACCTTCGTGCCGTCGTTCGGCTCCGCCTGGGGGTTCGTGATCGGCTCCCTGGGGCCGGACCCTGCCGCGCTCACCCCCAAGGAGGTCGACCGTCGCGTAACTCAGCGTGTGACCGCCGATCTGCGCCACTACGACGGAACGACGCACCGCGGCATGTTCTCCCTGCCCAAGTACCTGCGCGCCGCGCTGGACGCCGAGAAGCGCATCATCACCAACGCCAACCCGTTGTTCGTAACGTAAGGCCTAGCCCCGCGAGTCGTACTCGCCAAAAGGGCTCGCCCGCTAACAGAGATGAGGAGACGGATGAAAGCCGCGGTCCTATACGAGCGCAATAGTCCGGTCGTCGTCGAAGACATCGAGGTGCAAGGTCCTCGCCATGGAGAGGTCCTCGTGAAGGTTGCTGCAACCGGGGTCTGCCACAGCTGCTACCACGTCGTAACCGGGACCCTGGATTACCCCCTGCCCACCGTGCTTGGAGACGAGGGGGCGGGCGTCGTGGAGGAGGTCGGGGAAGGCGTGACCCTCGTACAGCCGGGGGACCACGTCGTGCTCTCCTGGGCGCCGTCCTGCGGTCATTGCATCTACTGCATACAGGGGTATGCCAGTGTGTGCCTGACGGCGAGTCGCATCGAGAGGGGCAAGATGCCGGATGGCACGACGCGCTATAAGAAAAACGGCAGGCCGATACATCACTTCGCCCGAGTCTCGTCTTTCGCGGAGTACACCGTCATACCGCAGGAGTCGGCGGTCCCGATCGACAAGGACATCCCGCTGGACGTGGCGGCCCTCGTCGGGTGCAGCGTTACGACGGGGGTCTGCGCGGTCACCAACACCGCTCGCGTCCGCCCTGGAAGCAGCGTCGTCGTCTTCGGCGTTGGTGGGATCGGGCTGAACGTGGTCCAGGGGGCAGTCCTGGCCGGCGCGGTGAAGATCATCGCGGTGGACCTCCTCGACTCCAGACTCGAGATGGCGCGCCAGTTTGGCGCCACGCACACGGTTAACGCCGCTGAGTCCGACCCGCTCCCTGAGATAAAGGCGTTGACGGACGGACTTGGCGCCGACTATGCATTCGAGGCCATCGGGACGGCGACCACCTACCAGCAGTCGGTCCTCGCCATTCGAAGCAGAGGGATGGCGGTATGGATCGGAGCGCCGCCCCTCGAGCCCCTGTCACTCGACGCCGGCGCGGTGTTCTGGGGCGAGAAGACCGTCATGGGAAGCAACTACGGCTCCGCGCGTCCTCGCCGTGACATGCCGCGGCTACTGGCGCTCTACCGGGCCGGGCGGCTGAAGCTGGACGAGCTTATCACCCGGACCTACAGTCTTGAGCAAGTCAACGAGGCTTTCGACGACATGCTAAAGGGAAAGGTTGCGCGCGGACTGATCCGCTTTTGATTCGGTAGCATTAGGAGCGTGGCGATGAACAGAATCAGGATAGGGGTCATCGGCGCTGGGCGGGTGGCGCGGGACAGACAACTGCCCGCGTTGAAGGCCATCCCGCGTGTAGAGCTGCAGTCGGTCTGGTCGCGCGACCCCGCAAACACCGCCAGTGCCGTCTCCGAATTCGGCTTCCGGGAGACGGCCGGCGACTGGCGCGAGATCGCCGAGTCGCCCGATGTCGACGCGGTAGTCATATCGACTCCTCCGGTCCTGCATCTCCCGGCTACGGTTGCCGCGCTGGAAGCCGGCAAGCACGTCCTGTGCCAGGCACGCATGGCCCGCAACCTGAACGAAGCCCAGGAGATGGAGCAGGCGGCCCGGGACTCCGGTCTCGTTACGACGCTCTACCCGCCCCGCCCTGGACTAAAAGGCGACCGCGTCATGAAACGCCTCATAAACGAAGAGGGCTACCTGGGCGAGATCCGTGAGGTGAGGGTGTCTGGCATCGACAACGAGGCTGGACGGGACCAGTACCACTGGCGTACCGATCCGGAGGTCTCCGGCGTCAACGCCATGAGGCTGGGACTCTGGGCCGAGGTGCTGCACCGCTGGGTGGGCACGGCTACATCCGTGGTGGCGAGCGGTAAGACGCACAGTAAACGGCGCAGGACGCTGGAGGGAGGCTGGGCGGAGGCTGTGGTCCCAGACTCGCTGGCCATATCCGCCCAGATGGAGTGCGGCGCCACCGCCAGCTTCCACTTCTCGGCGGTCGCCGCGCACCCTCCGGACCTGGCCATCGAGCTCTACGGCTCCAAGGGCGCTCTGGTCTACAACCTCGCGATGGACGAGATAAGAGGCGCGGCCGAAGCGGGCGGGAGCATGCAACCCATAAATATCCCGCCCGAAGAGGTGCGAACCCACGACACCGACGCCGAGTTCGTGCGCGCAATCCGAGAGGGCACGCCCGTCTCGCCGGACTTCGAGGAGGGGCTGCGCTATATGGAGTTCAGCGAGGCAGTGGCCCAGTCCCTCATGAGCGGCGCTGCCGTAGCCGTGCCTCCCGAGCCAAAGATGCGCTCCTGGGGCCGCCTCCTGGAGTGACTATCGCAATAGCGTTCCGTGAGCGGACACGCTGGTTCCACATATTGAAAGTATGCACCGCTCCCGTCCCCCTCTTTGGAAAAGAGGGGCTAGGGGAGATTTTCCCCTGACGAGCGAATAGCCCTCCCTCAATCTCCCAACCGCAAAGCGACGCACCCCCGGTGCTATAATTCCACCAGGTTTCCTATGCCGCCGGACTTCCTCGATGGACTGAACCCCAACCAGCGCGAAGCCGTCGAGGCCATCGATGGGCCGCTGCTCATAATCGCGGGGCCGGGGAGCGGCAAGACCCGCGTGATTACCCATCGCGCGGCCTACCTCGTCCACACCTGCGGGGTCAGCCCCTACCGCATCGCCGCGGTCACCTTCACCAACAAGGCCGCACGCGAAATGCGCCAGCGGCTGGGCCCGCTCATCGGCAAAGAGGCCGAGCGGCTCACCGTCAGCACCTTCCACGCCTTCTGCGCCATGGTCCTCCGCCGCGACGGGGACCACATCGGCCTGTCCCGAGACTTCGCCATCTACGACGACGTCGACCAGATCGCCCTTCTCAAGCAGAGCATGGAAGAGGCGAATGTCGACGCCAAGAAATTCCCTCCCCGAGCGATTCTCTCGGCGATCTCGGCGGCCAAGAGTCAGCTCATCGGCGTCGAAGGCTACGCCCTCAACGCCTCCAGCCCCTACGAAGAGATCGTTCACCGCGCATACGAGGTCTACGAGCGCCTCTTGTCGATGAACTCCGCCGTGGACTTCGACGACCTCCTGGTCAAGACCCACACCCTGTTCGATAAGGTCCCGGACGTCTCCGCCAAGTACCAGGACCGCTACGTCCACTTCATGATCGACGAGTTCCAGGACACCAACATCGCCCAGTACGCCATAGCCAGGCTGCTCTGCTCCAAGTACCGGAACATGTGCGTCGTGGGCGACCCCGACCAGTCGATCTACTCCTGGCGCAACGCCGACATCAGAAATATCCTCAGCTTCAAGAAGGACTATCCGGACGCCAGGGTCATCGCGCTCGAGGAGAACTATCGCTCCACCCAGACGATCCTCAACGCGGCGCAGAAACTCATTGGGCCGAACGAGCAGCGCCTGGAGCGAGAGCTGTGGACCAAGAACGGGTACGGCGTTCCAATCACGGTGGCCGAGGGCCACAACGAGCGGGAGGAGGCGCAACTCGTGCTGCGCGAGGTCGAGAGACTGGTCCGCAGCGACGGCTACAAGCGGGGGCAAGCCGCCGTCATGTACCGGGTCAACGCCCAGTCCAGGGCGCTTGAGGAAGCGTGCCTGCGCCACGGTGTGCCGTACCAGCTCATCGGCAGCATCCGCTTCTATCAGAGGCAGGAGATCAAGGACGTGGTCGCCTATCTGCGCCTGGCGGCCATCGGCGACGACGTAAGCTTCTCAAGGGTCGCCAACGTCCCGACGCGAGGCATTGGCCAGCGCACAATGGACGAGCTTACAAGGACCGCCAGAGACAACGAGACCATCATGCTCGACGCCATCGACGCGCTGGCCCAGAACGGCCACGGCCCGCTCTCCCTCGCCGCGCGCTCGCTCAGAGCCCTCACCGATTTCCGCGGGCTGATAAGGGGCCTCGCGGAGGAGGTCGAGACGCTCAACCTTGTTGAGCTCATCGATCTGGTCCTCGAGCGTACCGGGTATGGCGCTTATACACGGGAGCACGCGGACCGCGGCGAGGAACGCTGGGAGAACATTCAGGAGTTTCGCAACTCGGCGCGAGACTACGTGCACATCGGCGGCCGCGACGCGCTCACCGCGTTCCTGGAGCAGGTCACGCTCGTTAGCGACGTCGACAGTCTGGAGGAGAAGGCCGATGCCCTCACGCTGATCACCCTGCACCAGGCGAAGGGGCTGGAGTTCCCGGTGGTGTTCATCGTGGGAATGGAGGAGGGGCTGCTCCCCCACATCAGGGCCCTCGACAACCCGGAGGAGATGGAGGAAGAGCGCCGCCTTTGCTACGTCGGCGTCACCCGCGCGAAAGAGCGCCTCTACCTCTTCAGGGCGTTCCGCCGTGGCTTTCGCGGGACCTACGGCGGCGAGGCTGCAGAGCCGTCGCGGTTCTTGAGAGACATACCAAGGGAGCTCATCGCAGCCGCTCCGCGTGGCCAGCCGGTCCGCGTTGCCGGCGCGAGCACCAGACAGAATCAGCGGCCACAAACGGCACCTGGAGGGGTCGACGGCGCCGCCACCGAACGCGCACCCACGGAACGCCCCGCCGAGTCGCCGCCGAAGCCCTCGCTGGCTACTGGCGACAAGGTGCGCCACGCCACCTTCGGGGACGGCATAGTCACCGGCACCAAGCCGTCGGGCGCCGACACCGAGGTCACCGTCGCGTTCATCGACGGAGCGGGGATCAAGAGGCTGCTCCTGAGCTTCGCCCCGCTGGAGAAGGTGGGCTAGCGCTTATCCAATAGCACGCGGGCCTGCGAGTTAGCGCCTCCCTTATTACACGAGCCTTTTGATTTGAGCTAGGCTACCCGGAGCTAGCCTGGCCCAAGCTATTATTCTGAGTCCCGATCCTATCGTGACGAAGAATCGGGGCAGGGGTTTTGGGGGCAATCGGGCGCCGCTACCCATAGTCCTCGTCACTCTTCCGGGAAGCACTCGTCGAAAACGCAGTGGCCTCGCGTTGGCATGAGTTCTCCGGCTTTGTTGACTTTCACACCGCGCTCACCCCTACGCGCAGCTCGCGTTCGACTAGCAACCAGTCCCGCGGTCAAATCACGATGGCCCAGCCACCGCCCTATCGTTGACAGACCCCGCCACTTGCGGTAATTTATACCCATACCCCCTGGGTGGGGGTCTGGCGCAAGGAGCAACACCGTGGCAACCACACACAACGACCACAACCACCAGGACGAAGACCTCCCCGAGGCCAAGCAAGACTCGCTCAAGCGATTGAGCTACATCGAGGGGCACCTCGCGGGCATCCGGCGCATGGTGGACCAGGACAAGTACTGCGTCGACATCCTGAAGCAGACCTTCGCGGTGCGCCGCGCCATACAGGCGCTGGAGTCGCGGCTGCTCGAGGGTCACCTGCACACCTGCGTCATCGACGGCGTCAAGGACGGCCGCGAGGACGAGGTCCTCGGCGAGCTCCTCGAGCTCTACGCGCTCTCGGACAAGAGGTAGACGTGGTAGACACCGCGATAGAACCCAACCTGACCGCACAGGCCCAGGACTCCGAGCGCGTCACGCTGAGCGTCGCCGGCATGACCTGCGCCTCCTGCGTCAGGCACATCGAGAAGGCGCTCGACGGCGTCGAGGGCGTCGAGTCGGCCTCGGTCAACCTGGCCACCGAGCGCGCCACCGTGGATTTTTCCCCCGGAGTCGCCGCCATCGGCGACTTGCGGCACGCCATCGAGGACGTGGGCTACTCCGTGGTCGGCGTGGCATCCGACGTGTACAACGAAGCAGCCACGCCGCGCGACCTGGTCCAGCTCCGGCGCAAGTTCATATTCAGCCTCGCCGTAGCGGGCGGAATAATGGCCTCGATGGCCGTGCCGTCCCTGCGCGACGCCCTGCCGTTCCGTCTCGACGTCGCGTTCCTGGCGCTCGCTACTCCCGTGCAGTTCTGGGCGGGCTGGCAGTTCTACACGGGCGCCTGGGGCGCGGCCAAACACCGCACCACCAACATGAACACCCTCATCGCGGTGGGGACCTCCGTGGCATACTTGTACAGCGCCGCGGTCACCATCTTCCGCGGCTCCTCCCTCTTCCAGGGCCCCGAGGCCGAGACGCACTTCGGCACGTCCACAGCCATCGTCGGCCTTGTGCTTCTCGGCAGGTACCTCGAGGCCCGCGCCAAGGGACGCGCCTCCAGCGCAATACGCGCCTTGATGGACCTCCGCCCGAAGACGGCGACAGTCTTGCGTGACGGCGAAGAAGCCGAGGTTCCGTTGGAAGCGGTTGAGGCGGGAGACCTGGTACTCGTGCGGCCTGGCGAAAAGGTCCCCGTGGACGGCGAAGTGGTCGAGGGCTCGTCCTGGGTGGACGAGTCCATGCTCACCGGCGAGAGCGCCCCCGTCGAGAAGACGCCGGGCCAGAAAGTGTTTACCGCGACCCTCAACTCCACCGGCAGCTTCACCTTTCGGGCTACGCGAGTCGGCGAGGAGACGGTGCACTCCCAGATCGTGCGGCTCGTCGAGGAGGCCCAGGGCTCGAAGGCGCCCGTGCAGCGCCTCGCCGACACCATCGCCAGCTATTTCGTGCCCATCGTGATCGGCATCGCCGCGGCCGCGTTCGCAGTGTGGTACGTCTTTGGGCCTGAGCCCAGCTACGTCTACGCTACACTCACGGCGGTGGCCGTCCTGATTATCGCCTGCCCCTGCGCCATGGGACTCGCCACCCCCACCGCGATCATGGTCGGGACGGGAAAGGGCGCCGAGTACGGGGTGCTATTCCGTAACGCTGAAGCGCTGGAGACGGCGCACAAAGTCCGGACGGTGCTGCTCGACAAGACCGGCACCCTCACCGAGGGCAAGCCCACTGTAGCCGAAATCGTCGCCTCCGGCATCGGCGAAGATGCTCTGCTGAGGCTGGCCGGCTCGGCCGAGCGGCCCTCTGAGCATCCCATCGGCCGCACCATCGTGGAGGAAGCACGACGGAGAAGCGTGACCCTCGCGAACGCGCAGGACTTCGGCTCCATGACCGGACGCGGCGTTCAGGCAACGGTCGACGGTGCGCGCGTGGTCGTGGGCAGCCCGGCCCTGATGGAACGAGAGAGCGTCGACCTCAACGGCCTGGAAGAACCAATCGCTCGTGCATCCGAGCAAGGCGCAACGGCCGCCGTCGTAGCGGTAGACGGAGTCGCGAAGGGCGTCATCGCGGTGGCCGATGCCCCCAGGCCGGGCGCGAAGCAGGCCGTGGCCGCGCTGCGGAGCCTCGGGCTCGATGTCGTCATGGTCACCGGCGACAACCGCGCAGCCGCGGAGGCAATCGGCAACCAGTTGGGCATCGACCGCATAGTCGCGGAAGTCCTTCCGGGCGAGAAGGCAACGCAGGTGAAAGCTTTGCAGCGCCGAGGGACTCTCGTCGCCATGGTCGGGGACGGGATTAACGACGCACCCGCACTAGCCCAGGCCGACGTCGGGATGGCCATCGGCGCTGGAGCCGACGTCGCGATGGAGGCCGCCGACGTAACGCTTCTCAGCAGCGACCTCCGGTCCGTGGCGGCCGCCATCGCGCTGAGCAAGGCCACCATGCGGACCATACGGCAGAACCTGTTCTGGGCCTTCGCCTACAACGTGGCCCTGATCCCCATTGCGGCCGGGGTTCTGTACCCCTTGTTCGCCGGGACAGGCGTCCCGGCGGCGTTGTCGCCGGTCCTCGGCGAATACGGCTTCCTGAACCCCGTCCTGGCGGCAGCGGCCATGGCCGTCAGCTCAGTGACCGTCATCACGAACTCGCTGCGCCTGAAGACGGCGCGGCTGAACGGAACAGAAACGGCCCATGCCGGTGGGGGTCTCAGGTCCTGAATTCTGAAAAAGATAAATAGCGCAGGCCACACGACTCCCACATGTCATGCTGAGGAGTCCGCGGCGAAGCATCTGGGGAGGGCCCGGTGGCTTTGGTGCGACAGGCCCGTTCTGGCCCGAGACGAAGAGCTCAGCACCCAGCGCGAAAGCAAACATATCCGTTCGGCCTGAGCTTGTCGAAGGCCCGCTTTAGCCACGGCTCGAGGCGCATAAGGAGAACGAATCATGCGGATACCACTGCTCAAACGGCGCGGGCCCACCGCTACCGACCCCGTGTGCCATATGGACGTGCCGGTGGACAACCCGCCCGGCGGGACCCTGGAGCACAACGGCGTCACCTACTACTTCTGCGGACCCGGTTGCAACCGCGCGTTCGAGAAGGAGCCAGACGCCTATCTCTCCGGCGACAAGAGCATCGAAATGTCGTAGCCGTTGACACCCGCCCGAGTGGGCGGGCACAATGACTACATAACCACCAATGCTCCCTCAGCTCGGCCTCCTCACTGGCCCCCGTGTACTCCGCTCCGTTTCCGCGGCTCTGGCTGCGATGGCTCTCCTTGTGGCACTCGTTGCCTGCGGCGGCTCTGACCCCTCAGTCGACCTCGGAGAGAGCGCTGTATCGACCCGGGGTCCCACAGCCGGACCAACTGCTGACGCCCTCGGGAGCGAGACAGCCCCCGGCACGACACTCACGCAGACGCTCCGAGACTCCGTTACTACCTACGCCGGGACCGGCTCCCCTCGCTACGCTGGCGATGGTGGGCCCGCGTCGGAGGCGGGGATGTTCGCGCCCCAAGGCCTAACCGTAGATGGGGATGGCAACCTATTCCTATCCACCGACAAGCGTGTCCGGAGAGTCGAAGCTGCAACCGGGATCATAACCACCGTGGCGGGCAGCGGGAGCTCCCTCCATATCCAGGACGGCGGCCCCGCTCTTGAGGCCAGCCTGCGTGACCCGCGAGGCATCGCCGTAGACGGCGAAGGGAACCTGTACATCGCTGACCATGGGAACGGTCGCGTTCGGCGAGTCGACGCCGCAACCGGCATCATTAGCACGGCTGCCGGCGGCGCGGTGCCCCAGGCTGCCCTCGTTCCGGACATCGGGGATGGTGGCCCGGCGGACCACGCCTTCCTCAACGAGCCAATCGATGTGGCCGTGGGACCGCAAGGCAACCTGTACATCGTCTCCAACCACCGCATCCGAAAGATCGAATTCGCTTCCGGCGTCATCTCGACCGTAGCCGGCAACGGACACCGCAACCTGACGGGCGACGGCGGACCCGCCGCAGAAGCGACAATCGCCGAACCCGAGGGAGTGACCATCGACGGGAACGGCAACATCTACATCGCCGACACGGGCAACCATCGAGTCCGCAAGGTGGACGCCGCCACCGGACTGATGAGCACTCTCGCGGGCGTCGGCGTGTTCCAGGACCGCTCGGGCGGGAACATCATCGTCGATTACCGGCGCGAGGGTACCGGGGCCGGATACGAAGGGGATGGTGGCCCGGCGGTGAACGCCAAGCTAAGGCTACCCACCGGCGTGGCCGCAGACGCAGAGGGGAATCTGTACATCCTCGACGCCAGCATTCGCGTGCGCAAGGTCGATGCAGCCACTGGAGTGATTAGTACCTACTTTGGCGTTGAGACCAGAACTACAACCGGCGAGCAGGGCAAGCTGGGCGTCCACACGGGCTCGATAGGTCAGATCATAAGTATTGCTATCAACGACCGAGGAGATGTCTTCCTCGCCGACACGATAAAGAACCTCGTTCATCTAGTTGCTTCCCGAACTCCTTAGTACCGTAGGCTGCGGCGTCACGTTCGCCATTCTCGACAGGCGCCGAGTACCCAAGATAGAATTGTCGGGTTGCGCCTTAGCGTCACAGAATGCACTCAGCTAAGCGATCCTCAGGAGACGCGGTGGGCCAAGAATCGGCCAACGCGGATGACACCCTTGCCGTAGTTGGTATCACGCCCGACGCTACCGTCGACGTCGGTCCGGCTTCCGATGGCGCCGGGCCGTCGCTGCTGCTGGTCCGCAACGCGCTTGCGCGGCTGCAGCAGGGCCAGGTGCTGGAGGTCCGCGCCTCCGAAGCTGACGGCGCCGAAGACCTGGAGGCGTGGTGCCGCCTCACGCAAAACGAGCTAATAGCGCGCCTCGACGCCGGCGGCCACTCACGCTTCCTCGTACGCAAGGGACCGAAAGCGGCGAAGTGGGACTCGCCTGACTGGGGAGTGCGGCTACCGCAACGCCCGGGCGGCGCCGTCGACATGCGCGACTGGTTCGTGGGGCGCGCCGGCGAGGTGCCCGAAGAGGCCCCGACATACTATGGCTTCGTGCCTCGTGGCGCGGTGGCCGAGCCAGGCATGCCCGAGTTCCCTTACGTGCTTAACCGGAAGGACGAGGTCTGGGCCGAGAACATCGCCGACCTCTACGAGCAAGCCACCTCCCAGCAGTGGAACGCCACCACGGACATCCCGTGGGCCAAGCTTGAGGCCCTCCCAGAGGAGACCGAGCGCGCCGTCTGTCAGGTTATGACCTTCCTGGCCGAGAACGAGTACGCCGCGATGTACATCCCCGCCAAGTTCCTCCCGCGCATCAACGCGCAATACACCGAGGTCGTGCTCTTCCTGGGTACTATGATCAACGACGAGGCCCGCCACATCGAGGCCTTTACCAAGCGGGCCATGGCCAACGGCGGCGGCCTCCAGTACGCTACCTCGCTCACCGAGTGGTCGCTGCAGAGCCTGCTCGTTCAGGAGGACTACTTCAGCTCCAGCTTCCTACTGCACGTCCTCGGTGAGGGGACCTTCCTCGACCTGCTGGCGTTCCTCGAGCGGCACGCCCCCGATCCTGTCACCGCGGAGATCGTGCGCCGCGCCCGCAACGACGAGGGACGCCACGTCGGGTACGGCGTCGCCCACGTTCGACACCAGCTCAAACGCTCCCCCGACAAGGTCGACGTGCTCGTGGATGCGGCGGAGGCTCGCGCGGCCGTTCTGCAAGCCACCACCGGCGCCAACCCGGTGCTGATGGAGGCGCTGGCCGTCCTTGCCGGAGGCGGCTCGACACCGGAGCAGGTGGGCCGCGGCTTCGACTCCGTGCGCGATCTATACCGGACGATGGACGAGAACCGGGTCCGGCGGATGCTTCAGATCGGCCTCGATGAGGCCACCGCCAAACAGGTCTCGGAGCTTCACACACCCAACTTCATGTGACCAAACAGGTAGGCTACGATGTCGGCTCCGGCTCCGCAGACGTCCGAAGTGCAAGCCAGCGCCCGGGAGCTCTCAGACGCGGTCCTGCGGCCCGGTGCGAAGGAGATCGACCGGGAGCGTCGCTTCCCGTCGGAGAACTTCGACGCCCTGGCGAGCGCGGGCCTGCTCGGCATCCTAGTTCCCCGGGACTACGGCGGCCTGGGCGGCTCATTGACCGAGTTCGCGCTCGTGGCCGAGGAGCTTGGCCGGGGCTGTGCATCCACGGCCATGTGCTTTCTCATGCACGGCTGCGGATGCGCGCTCATCGCTTCCAGGGCAACCCCTGAGCAAGGCGACCGCTGGCTCCGGCCGGGCGCCACCGGCGAGGCAATCGCAACGCTGGCCTTCAGCGAGCGCGGCACCGGTGCACACTTCTACCAGCCTGAGATCAAGGCCGAGAGACGCGATGGAGCCTTCGTCGTCTCGGGTCGCAAGACCTTCGTCACCAGCGGCGGGCACGCGCACATCTACCCCGTCCTCACCAACGGCTCCGGCGACGACGGCCTCGACGTCCTGGTCGTTACGGGCGACATGCCCGGGATCAGTTTCCAGGGCGCCTGGGAAGGCATCGGCATGGCGGGCAACTCCAGCGTCGCGATGGCCCTCGACAACGTCGCCGTGCCCCAGCCGAACCTCCTCGGGGCCGAAGGCGAGGGCCAGTCTCTGGTGTTCGACGTCGTCGCACCCACGTTCCTGATAGGCCTTGCCGCGGTCAATGTCGGCATCGCACAGGCCGCGCTCGACACGACAGCGGACCACGCACGCTCGCGCAAATACCCCGACGGGCAGACCCTCGCCGAGGTGCCGGCCGTCCAGACGTACCTGGCGGACATGGGCATCGCCACGCAGGGGGCCCGCCAGCTTCTGAAGGAGGCCGCTCGAGCCGCCGACGCCGGCGAGGAAGCCGCTTTGGCCCTCGTGATGCAGGCAAAGGTCAAGGCCACCGAGTCCGCCCAGGACGTCACGGCCAAGGCGATGCAGGTGGGAGGAGGACTCGCGTACAGCCGGCGCCTCCCCCTCGAGCGACACTGGCGAGACGCGCGGGCCGGCTCCGTCATGGCGCCGACCAACGATGTCCTGAAGGACTGGCTCGGCAAGATACACACCGGCCTCCCGCTGTTTGAGTAAGAAGATGTCCGACCAGGTCGTTCGAGTCGGCGCGGTCGCCTACGACCCCAAGGTCGTAACCATCTGGGAGGGGTTTCGCGACTACTTCAGAGAGGCCGGCGTCCCGACCGACTACGTGCTCTTCTCCAATTACGACTCGCAAGTCGATGCGCTGTTGGCGCGAAATATCGACGTGGCGTGGAACACCAACGTAGCCTACGTGCGGTGCGAGTCGAATTCGCCCGGTTGCCTGCTGCTGGGCACCCGGAACACGGACCTGGAGTTCACCACGCGGATAGTCGCCCCCAGGGGGAACGGAATCTCGGAATTGGCCGACCTGAAGGGCAGGCGCCTAGCCCTCGGCAGCTCGGACTCCGCCCAGGCCTCTATCCTCCCCCGGTTCTGGCTGAGCGAGGCAGGACTCCGTCCGGACGACGTCGATATCGTGAATTTCGACCTGGACGCCGGTAAGCACGGCGACACCGGGACCAGTGAGCTGGAGGTCCTGCGCGCCCTGCACGAGGGCGCGGTCGATGCCGGAGCCATCGGCCACGCCACCTGGATCGCCCAGCTTGAGCAAGGCCGCGTCAACACGGCGCTGCTAGAGTCGGTCTGGACCTCCCCGTCCTACAGCCACTGCAACTTCACGGCCCTGCCCGACTTCGATCCGGAGCTGGCAGCCCGATGGACAGACGCCCTCCTGCGCATGGACTACAACCACCCCAGATGGCGCCGCCTCATGGACCTGGAGGGCCTAACGTCCTGGGAGCGCGGCTCCAGGAACGGCTACGAGGCACTCACGGCAGCCCTCTCCCACGACGACTGATCCACCGCAGGATACTGGGCGTTTCGTGTCATTCCGAGCGCAGCGAGGAATCTAAGGGCCGCGGTGGCAAAGCAACGTTGCCCAACGACCGGCTGGCCCTCTTGGCCTCCCGGGATCGTCAGCAAATACTGTAACCGAGTTGCTCGAAGTGTCGATTTTGCGGAGCGCCGTTCGTCGTAATAGTAGGCGGCCACGTGCGCCGGAACAATCCACAGTTAGGAGGTAGTCATGGAGTACTTGTTGGCGATGTACGGAGAAGAGAAGGCCGAGGAGCAGGTAAGGGCTGCGCCGGAGCAGATGGAAGCGTTGATGAGTGAGTGGTTCCAGTACGACGATCAGATTCGGAAGGCGGTAAAGGTCATCAGCGCCAATGCCCTGCAACCGACGTCGATGGCCACGACCGTTCGGAGCAATGGGAGTCAAACGATCACGTCCGACGGCCCGTTCGCCGAGACCAAGGAGCAGATGAGCGGATATTACCTGATCGATGCGAAGGACCTGGACGAGGCCCTCGAGTGGGCGGAGAAGATGCCGTTCGTCCCGAGCGGTGGTGCGGTAGAGGTCCGGCCTATCGCAGCGGTCGAACGGTAGGCACGTATGCACGAGCCTTTCCGAGGCTGGCTGCCCCGGGCCTCGGAAAGGCTCTTCAGCCGGCCATGACAAGCGCATCAGAAGCTGCGGAGAGGGTCTTCCGGGAGGAGTACGGCCTCGTATTTGCATCGTTGGTCCGGACCTTCGGCGACTTTGACACGGCGGAGGAGGCCATTCAAGAGGCGTTCGTGGTGGCCGTTGACCGCTGGCCGAGCGGAGGCTTGCCGGGCAACCCGGCCGCTTGGATCACCACCACCGCCAGGCGCAAGGCGATCGACGGCCTGCGTCGTGAGCGAGTCGGAGCTGAAAAATATTCAGCGATGGACAGGCAGGACGTAACGAGCCCGGAAGAACTCGAAATGTTAGAGGAAGATGGTGACTCTTCATTACAGGACGACCGGCTCCGCCTGATTTTCACATGCTGCCATCCGGCGCTGTCCCTCGAGGCACGAGTCGCGCTGACCCTGAGGACTGTTGCGGGCCTGACCACACCCGAGATTGCCAGCGCGTTCCTTGTGCCCGAGCCAACCCTGGCCCAGAGACTGGTGCGGGCGAAGCGCAAGATTCGCGACGCGGGCATTCCGTACCGTGTGCCATCGGACCACCTTCTCCCTGACCGCCTGTCCGCCGTGTTGGCGGTCATCTACCTCGTATTCAACGAGGGCTACTCGGCCAGCGGGGGTGACGAGCTGGTCCGCCACGAGCTGTGTTCCGAGGGGGTCCGGCTCGGACGCCTGCTGGTCGAGCTGATGCCCGATGAGCCGGAGGCGATCGGTCTGCTGGCCCTGATGCTGCTGCAAGACTCCCGGCGGAACGCTCGCGTGGACACGGACGGCGGACCGGTCTTGCTGGAGGACCAGGTGCGCTCTTTGTGGGACGGGGCGAAGATAGAGGAGGGCGTGAGGCTGGTGGAACGCGCCCTGCGCTCCAGTAGCCCAGGCCCTTACCAGGTGCAGGGTGCGATAGCGGCGTTGCACGCGCAAGCCGCGGTCGCCGAGCAGACTGATTGGACGCAGATAGCCGCGCTCTACGGCCGCCTGGCCGAGATGAACCCGTCGCCCGTGGTCGAGCTCAACAGGTGCGTCGCCGTCGCTATGGCCGAAGGGCCCGCGAAAGGACTAGAGCTGATCGACCGCGCTGAGGTCTCAGGCGCCCTCGACGGATACAGGTGGCTCCACTCCAGCCGGGCCGACCTGCTGCGCAGGCTAGGACGCTACGATGAGGCGGCCGAGGCATACCGCCGCGCGCTGGCGCTGTCTAAGAACGCATCGGAGCGGGGGTTCCTTCACCGACGGCTCGCTGAAGTCGAAGCCTCCGGAGCCAAGTGATCCGCAGCGGCGTCCCGGGGCGCCCTCAGGGTGACACGAAGTGTCATTCCGAGCGTCCGCGAGGAATCTAAGGGCCACGGTCGCAAAGCACCCGCGCCAACGGTCCGCTGGCGCGCCCTTAGACCCTTCGTGCCGAGGCGGCACTCAGGGTGACCAGTCATCGTTAACCCGTACAACCCGTACGTCACGCTCTTTCCATTCCCCCCTTTGAAAAAGGGGGGCTAGGGGGGATTTTCCCCCTCCCTTCGAGCGCCGCGTGCAGCCCCCACCAACTGCGTCGACACCAGCTGCGCGTAGAGCCCACCTTTGGAAAGCAGCTCAGCGTGGTCTCCCTCCTCCACCACCAGCCCTCTATCCAGGACGACGATCCGGTCGGCGTTCCTCACCGTGGAGAGACGGTGCGCGATCACCAGGGTAGTACGCCCCCGCTTCAGCCTCTCCAGCGCCTCCCGGACCTGCTGCTCGTTGACAGCGTCTAGGTGCGAGGTCGCCTCGTCCAGGATCAGCACGGGTGCGTCCTTGAGAAGGGCGCGAGCGATCGATATGCGCTGGCGCTGCCCCCCGGAGAGCTGCATTCCGCGCTCCCCGACCGTAGTGTCATACCGCTCCGGGAACGACTCGATGAAGTCCGACGCATTCGCCTGCGAGGCCGTCGCCTCCAGCTCTTCCTCGCTGGCGCTTGGCTTGCCGAGTAAGATGTTCTCGCGAATCGAGGCATTGAACAGGTACGTCTCCTGGGAGACCAGCGAGATATTCCGCCTCAGTTCGTCGAGCTTGAAATCGCGCAGGTCGTTCCCGTCGAGCAGGAGCCGTCCGGCATCGGGGTCCCAAAACCGCATCAGCAAGTACGCGCACGTCGTCTTCCCCGCTCCCGACCGCCCCACCAACGCAACCGTCTCCCCCGCTGACGCCGAGAAGGTCACCCCGTCGAGCGCGTTGGGCAACCCGCTTTCGTACGCAAACCGGGCCCCTTCGACACTAACGGTAACGGCCCCGCTCGCCACCGCCGCGGCCCTCTGAGCCGGGACGCCGGCTCCGTCTTGCACCGTCGCTTGAGCGTCGTGGACTTCGAACACCCGCTTTGACGCTGCCCGCGTTTCCACCAGCTCCTTGATGGTGCGGGCGACGTCGGACACAGGCTGGAAGGTCGATAGAGCAAGAATGGTAGCTAAGAGCAGGTCCGGGCGCACCATGTCCCCGTTTAGCACCAGCCACGCACCCGTTGCGAGCACCGCCAGGCCACCGAGCCCGGTGACAGATTCGCTAAAGCTGACCTGAAACGCCTGCGACCCTAAAAGCTCTTCCTGGCTTCCTGCGACCTCCCGGCTCTTCGCCGTCACCTCTCCGGTCCGGGAATTCTCCCGGCCGAAGGCGACGATCTCCCGCATCCCCTGGACGCTATCGACCAGTTGCGCGTGTAGCTCGCCGAGCCGCTCTCGGACTCTCTCGCCCAGCCGTTCGGACCGCCTCTGGGCGAAGAACGGGCTTATCCCTACCGCCGCTAGAAACGGCAACAGTACCAGGGCCAGAGGCCACGCGACCACGCTTAACGTGGCAAGGACCGCCGTCGGCACGACGACGGCGACGAACGCGGGGCTTATGGTGTGCGCGAAAAAGTACTCGACTTTCTCGACGTCCCCGCCCACGATACCTAGGAGGTCGCCCGAGCGCCTGCCCACCATGTACGCCGGCGCCAGAGGGTCCAGCTTCCTGTAGATATCGATTCTCATCTCGGCCAGAAGCCTGAAGGCGAGGTCGTGAGCCAGCCACGACTCAGCCCACGAAAAGATGGCTATCATGACTACCATCAGAGCGAGGAGAACGTACAACAGCGTTGCGTCCCCACCGGTAAAGACCGTCCCCACCAGCATCGCGCTCACGACGCCCAGGCCTATGATCGATCCGTGATGGGCGATGCCGAGCAGAAAGGTGACGGCCTGCTGGGCCCACCAGGGACGGATAAGGCCGAAGAGCCTGCCCCATAGGTTGGACCTCCCGCCGTAGGGCGTACCAGGCCCATCGGTATCTCCCACCGGGTCACTGGCTATTTGGCCGGTGGGTGTGCGGCTTGATTCCTTCACGCCGTCCATCGCCGGAATATCTGGTATAAGGTCACCTGCCATGCCGCCGGCCTGCCCCGCCATGAGCCTCGCGTAGACGCCTCCGGCGTCAGCCAGGTCTGAATGGGTCCCCACCTCGACCTTTCTTCCACCGTCCAGGACCACGATTCTGTCGGTCCTCGACACGCTCGACAGCCGGTGAGCGATGACAAGCGTCGTGCGCCCAGCCATCAGCCGCTCGATCGCCGCCCGAATCGTTTCCTCATTCTCCGCGTCCACGTTCGACGTCGCCTCATCGAGGACCAGGACAGGCGCGTCTTTGAGTAGCGCTCGCGCTATGGCGATCCGCTGCCTCTGGCCGCCCGAAAGCCGGACCGCCCTCTCTCCCACTACGGTGTCGTACCCCCGAGGCAGCTCCGCGATGAATTCGTGGGCGTTCGCCGCGCGCGCCGCAGCTTCCATCTCTTCTTGGGTGGCACTCTCTTTCCCGAAACGCAGGTTGTCGGCAACCGTCCCGTAGAAGAGGTACGTGTCTTGGGTTACCATGGCGATCTGTTCACGGAGCTCTTGCAGCGGGATCTCCCGAATGTCGCGGCCGCCAAGTTTGATCATGCCTGACTGCGGATCGTAAAGCCGCATCATCAGCCAAACGACGGTCGACTTGCCTGCGCCGCTGGGGCCGACCAGCCCCAGCCGCTCGCCGGGCCGAAGCGTGAAGGAGAGATCTTCGATCGCAAGGCGCCTCCCCGGGATATACCCGAAGCTAACCCCCTCGAACTCGATCTCCGGCGCGCTTCCTCCGTTTCCTCCGCCCGGGCGCATCGCCGAGGGGACCGTGTCGGCGCTAAACTGGCCCCGCTTTCCGGGGTCCTCGATCTCCACGCGGCTGTCCAGCACCGCGAAGACGCTCTCGGCCGCAGACAGCGCGACCATTCCCTGGTGATATAGGAACGTGAGCTCCCGAAGGGGTCTGAACACCTCGACGCCAAGCATCAGTATGATCAGAAGCGTCCTCAGCTCCATGTCTCCATTGCTTACGCGCATCGCTCCGACGCCGAGCGCCGTCGCGGCGCCCGCGCTTATCCCCAGCATCGTCACGCTCCCCGTCGCCTGGTTGGCCGCGAGGACACCCATCGTGCTGCGATAGAGCCGACGGGCGCGCTCCGCGAGCACCTCGCCACGCTGGCGGCTCTGCCCGAACGCCTTCAGAGTCGTCAGCCCCTGGACGCTATCCAGGAACTCGGCGCCCATCGCCCCATACGAGTCTCGCCGCTCGGAGCTGCTCTTGCGGTTCCAACGATGGAAGATCCCGGGAACCAGAAGTGTGAAGACCGCGAAAGCCAGAAAGGTTGCCCCCATCTGAAGGTCGAGGAATGAGACGAAGGCGAATATCAACACGGGCGCTGCGGCGGCAACCAGGAGCTGCGGTAGGTACTGGCCGAAGAACGTCTCCAGGGCCTCCACGCTGTCGCCCAGCGTCAGTATCACGTCGCCCGTACGCCGCGTGTCGAAGTGCCCTGGTCCCAGGGCGAGGGAATGTGTGTAAAGCCGCTTCCTGAGCGAGACCCTCACGATGCTGGAGGTGCGATGGCTGTGCGTCGCCTGAAGGTACTGAAAATAGCCCCGCACCACGATGAGCCCAGCCACGGCCAGCAAAGGGGCCACGAGGGCTCCGTAGGCCGCCTCGCCTCTAAAGACGCGAGCTATCACGTCTCCGGAGACGGCCAGCCTGGCCACGCCCGCCGCCACCGCTATAAGCCCGAGCGCCGCCGCCAGAGCGACACGTCCCCGGACCCCACGCATCATCCTCAAGAGCCGAACGTCAAAATACACTGGGCACCTGCTTAACGCGCTCGCCGACAAGTGATGATACTACGAGAGCTTCTGAGCAGCCCACCGGTCGGCCCGAACCGCCCTCCCGTTACAGGTCGCGCGGACGATTCCTTGCCAACCAGCGAGATTCTAGGATATGCTTCTCGTTCCGCGGATGCATGCATACGCGCGCTCCGTGAATCTCGAAGCATCAGGTATGGTGTAGATGCTCCAAGTTCGTGAAAGCAAGGCCATCAAACTAGCCATCGCAGTCCTTGTGATGGCAACCCTCGTATCGTGTAGGGAAGGCGAAGACTCAGTAGATCTTGTGATAGAGCTACTCAAGAACAACGGATATCAGATCGGCGAGAGATCGATGGCAACCGTGCCTTTCGTATGGCAGCGCGATGGAGTTGGGGTGGACGTGAACGGCGAGCACGTCGTGATATATCAGTACGACAATGAGGCGCTCCGAAAGACGGGCGCGATATCGGTGGACGAGATAGTGGAGGCGGGGACGGGATTCTGGGACATCCCGGAGGGAACGCCGCCGGAACACATCTACTACGCTAGGGGCGTTATTCTTGTCTTCCTCGGAGGCCACAGCCAAAGCGCGGCGATCAGAGAGCTACTCAAGAATAACCTTCGCGTCAAGGTGGTCACAGGATCCGGCGCGCGACGCGAAGTCGCGCCAGATCGCCCCTAGGCTGACACCCTGATCGGCCAGAGCAGCCTCTCCCCAACCGGCCCGCGGCGGACCCGCGAATGTGACCGACACCCAGCCTGAGACCCAACCGCTTATCGAACGCGCTGCGGTCCTGGGAGCGGGTACCATGGGCGCGCAGATCGCCGGGCTCTTCGCAAGCCAGGGGATCCCTTGTGACCTCCTCGACCTGCCAACCGACGCGGACCGTAGCCGCCTCGCGCGCGAAGGCAAGGACCGCCTCGGCCGACTGAAGCCCTCCGCGATTGCGTCGCCGGACGCCCTCGAACTCATCACGCCCGGCAACTTTGCCGATCACATGCCTCGCCTGGCGCAATCCGACTGGGTCATAGAGGCGGTAGCGGAGGAATTGGAAGTCAAAAAGCAGCTATGGCGAGAGGCGGCACTTTTCGTGCGGCCCGACGTTATCGCCAGCACCAACACCTCCGGGATCACCATCGGCTCCATCGCCAGCGCGCTTCCCCCGCAGCTCCGTCCGCGCTTCCTCGGCACGCACTTCTACAACCCTCCTCGCCACATGCGCCTGCTCGAGGTAGTTCCGGCTGAGGACACCGAACCTGGTCTTCCGGCAGTCATCGCGGGGTTTGCTGAGTCTGTCCTGGGGAAGGGAGTCGTATACTCCCGCGACGTTCCCAACTTCATCGGCAACCGCATTGGCGCGGCCAGCCTGCTGTTTGCGCTTCCAGCGATGAAACAGTTCGGCCTAACCCCGTCAGAGATAGACAGCGTGACCGGCCTTGCCATGGGTAGACCCAGGAGCGCTACGTTCCGCACGCTCGACCTGATCGGGCTGGACGTTCTGGTACGTGTTTGCGAAAACGTCGGCCACGCCGGCGCCGACCCCTGGGAGCGAGAGATATTCGCCGTACCCAGCTACGTTCGAGCGATGGTTGACCGGGGCTGGACCGGCGAGAAGGCGGGCCGGGGCTTCTATTCGCGGGCCGGCAGCGAACGCAAACAGTTGACCGCGCTGGACGTAGACACGCTCGAGTACAGGACGGCGGCCGGCATCGAAGCGCGATCGCTCACCGCAGCCCTGCAGGTCCGGGATCCCGCTGAGAGGCTCGCATTCCTCGCCTCCGGTCACGACGTGGCGGGCCGCGTCGCCTGGCAAGTCATTTCCCGCGTCATGAGCTACGCCGCCCGATTGGTCGGGCCCGTGGCGTACGACATCGTAAGCATCGACCGCACCATGAAGTGGGGCTTCGGCTGGGAGGTAGGCCCCTTCGAGGCGTGGGACTTCATGGGAGTGTCGGAAACAGTCCGCCGGATGCGCGATGATCGTCTCGAGGTCCCGGACTGGGTCCTGGACCTATCGAACGACGGGCGCCCCTTCTACCGCTCGGAGCACAACTCGGCTCTGCAGGCCACTCCAGATGGCTCCTATGCTCCAGTCGACCCCCTGTAATACCAGCTGGGGACCCAACCCGATCCTCCTCTGTGTTCTCTGTGCCCTCCGTGGTGGACCGCTTGGAACGCGCCCCACAATTACGCGGTAGAGGGTATATGTGAAACTTGACACAAACTCCGCCCCGGTACTAGAATTACGCTCCGCGAAAGGCGTTGTGAGGCTACACCGGGGCGCGTTGGGGATGTACTTTAACGTTTCGCAGCTGATGAGGGAGCCCACCGGCTCCACCAGATTCCACGAAGTCGACCAGGAGCTCGCCGTCCGTGCTGAGACTATTGAGCCAACCGTTTATGGTGAGCCTGTCGGACTATCCCACACTTCCCACCCTGACGGCGTGCGCGCGCGCATTACCGGCCAGGTGAGAATGCTCAAGACTGACAGGGGCATTTGGGTCAGCGCCTTGCTAAAGACGGAAGCGAAGGCGGTATGTAGCCGATGCCTGGAGCACTTCGCTCACCCGCTCGCCGCGGCCATTGACGAGGAGTTCTTTCAGCGAGGCGACGATGTGCCGAGCGGCGACTACGCCAACGAGAACCTCACCATCGACGAGAACAACATTCTGGACCTGGCAGAATCCGTGAGACAGTACTTTTCGCTTAACTCCCCGATGAAACCCATATGCCGCCCCGAGTGCAAGGGCATCTGCTCGATCTGCGGCTCCAATCTCAACGAGACCACCTGCCGGTGCGACGATACGCCGGTCGACCTACATTGGGGAGCGCTGCTGGACCTGGCCGCTGCCGGCCGCCTCACCGACTCACCCCGGGAGACATAATGCCTGGCGTAACACCGAAGAAGAAGCATTCCAAGGGACGAACTCGCCGGAAAAGGGCCCACAACAGCCTGCGCCCCCTATCGCTCGCCCAGTGTCCCCAGTGCCGCAACCCCAAGCTGCCCCACCGCATGTGCCCCCACTGTGGCTACTACAACGGGCGCGAGGTTGTGCCCGTCGAGACCGTCCCTGAAGGCTAGCGCGGACGGGTCCCCTGGGTCCGCCTAGTCCTCATGAGCGTCTTGTGACCATGAAGCTTGCACCAGCCGTCCCCGGCAAAGGGATCGCGTACCTCTTCCCGGGTCAAGGAGCCCAGGCGGTCGGCATGGGCCAGCAGCTGCACGACAGCTCGCCCGCGGCCCGGTCCGTCTTTCACGCGGTTGACGAAGCCCTCGACCGCCCATTGAGCGACCTCATGTTCGACGGGCCAAGTGAGGCCCTAAAGGAAACGGTCAACGCCCAGCCTGCGATCATGGCTGTGAGCCTCGCGTGCATGACCGCCATGCAGGAGCACCTGGGCCGGGAGGATATGCCCAAGCCGGCGATGCTGGCCGGGCACAGCCTTGGCGAATATACAGCGCTGGCAGTCGCAGGCGTGCTCACCGTCGGCGAGACCGCCTGGCTGGTCCAGGAGCGCGGCAGGCTTATGCAGGAGGCGTGTGATCTCCTGCCGGGGGGTATGGCCGCCATCCTCGGCCTGGACCGCATGACCATTGAGGAGATAAGCCAGGAAACTGGGACCTACGTCTCCAACGTAAACACCCCCGGGCAGATCGTCATAAGCGGCGAGCGGATAGTCCTTGCGCAGGCGCTGGACATGGCGATGGCCCGAGGCGCCAGGAGGGCGATGCCCCTGAGCGTCGGGGGCGCTTTCCACTCCGGCCTCATGGAGCCGGCCAGGGAGGGCCTAGTGCAAGCGGTGGAGAAGCTCGTGTTCAAAGACCCCACCGTGCCCATCGTCGCTAACTGCACCGGAAAGCCCCTCACAAAGGCGGAGGACGTCAGGAAAGAGCTTATTGCCCAGATCTCCAGTTGCGTTGAATGGGAAATGTCCATGGATTTCATGATCGAGTCGGGCATCTCGCAGTTTGTCGAGGTCGGCCCCGGTAAGGCCCTCAGCGGCATGGTCAAGCGCATCAGCAGGTCTGCGAAGGCCGTGAGCGTCAGCGACATGGACTCTATCCTCGACCTGAGCAAGAACTAGCGTCTGCGAACCAGGCTGAGGTAGATACGGATGAGCAGTCCCGCGTCGGCCGCGCCGCGCCCCTCCACCACCAGGCGCAAAGCTCGGGCAATCGCTTTGCAGGTGCTGTACGAAGCCGACGGGGCCCGGCACGACCCCCAACGAGCGCTCGATAACAGGCTCGTCGAGGAGCCTCTGTCTGCGTCCGCCGAGTCGTTTGCACGAGGACTGGTCCAGGGAGTCGTCGATGAACGGGACGCCATAGACTCCCTAATATCCAAGTACGCGCCTGCGTGGCCGGTAGACCAGATATCGGTAGTCGACAGAAGCATCCTAAGGCTTGCGATCTATGAGATAATTGGCGGCGGCGATACACCGCCGAAGGTAGCAATTAACGAAGCGGTGGAGCTCTGTAAGATATTCGGGGCCGAGAGCTCGCCCAAATTCATTAACGGTGTGCTGGGCTCGGTGATGCGTCCCCTTGACGCAGGATCGAAATCATAGAATTCATGGCATAGCGCGGAGGTACCAAACGATGGCGACGGTCTTGGAGCGAGTGCAAGAGGTGGTGGCCGACAAGCTGAGCGTCGAACAGGAAACAGTCAACCCGGAGGCCTCGTTCACCGAAGACCTGAACGCCGACTCCCTCGACCTGGTCGAGCTCATCATGGCCTTCGAGGAAGAGTTCGGCACTGACGAACAGGCCCTCGAGATATCTGACGAGGACGCCGAGCAGATTACGACCGTCCAGGCGGCGATCGACTACCTCAAGGAGCACGGCGTCGACGACCAGTGAAGGGCGCGGCTCTATAGAGACCGCCCGCCGAAGCTAAGGCCTCGACCACAACCGCTGCCTACGCAGTTTCGGCGGGTTCCAGACCGACCCCTAGTTCGCCCTCGACCTTAGATCTAAACTCGGCCAGCTTCTCCACGGTCGCGACCAGCGGCCCTTCCCAACCCTCCTCCAGCCGCAGCAGATCAAGCCGTATCTGCGCATTGCCCACCGTCGCGCCAACGGGCATAAGCCGCTGAAGCGCCGCCCTTGCGCCGCCCACCTCATCGCGGAGGCGCAGTATGATGCTCCTGTCCTCGCGGGATATCGAGTCGACCAGCGCCCGGCCCGCCTCGAGCTTCAGTCGGACCACATACATCAGGTTCTCCACCTGCCACGGAATCGGCCCGAACCGGTCCCTCAGCTCCTCCTCCAGCGGGCCAACGTCCTCCGGCGAGCCAAGGGCCACAAGTCTTCGATAGATGCTGAGCCTCGTCGGCAAGTCCGCGACGTATTCTTCCGGGATGTTCGCCGGAATGTCCAGCTCCACACTGGCCGGCACGATCGCTTCCGGAGGCGCGCCGGCATGGACGAGCCCATCCCCCGTATCCCCGGATGAGCGCTGGGCGCGTAGGCTTTCGACGGCATCGCTCAGGAGCCGCGTATATAGATCGAATCCCACCGCATGAATGTGGCCGCTCTGCTGGGCCCCCAGGACGGAGCCTGCGCCGCGGATCTCCAGGTCCTTCATGGCGATCTGGAACCCGGCGCCCAGTTCGGTCGCCGCGAGCATGGTCTTCAGCCGCTTCTCTGCGGTCTCCGTGATACTCCTCCGCGCCGGTATTAGCAGATATGCGTAAGCACGCCGGGCGCCGCGCCCCACCCGGCCGCGTAGCTGGTATAGCTGCGCTAGGCCAAAGGTGTCGGCCCGGTTCACGATGAGCGTGTTCACGTTAGGCATATCCAGCCCCGACTCAATGATCGTCGTGCACGCCAGAACGTCCATCTTGCCGTCGGCGAAGTCGATCATCGCCCGCTCGAGCTCCTCCTCAGGCATCTGCCCGTGCGCCACGCCGACCTGCGCCTCCGGCACCAGCATCCGGATGTAACCCGCCATATAGTCGATGTTATAGACGCGGTTGTGCAGGAAGAACACCTGGCCCTGCCTGTCGATCTCTCGGCGTATCGCCTCTCGTATTAGCTCGTCGCTGAACTCCGATACGTAGGTCTTGATAGGCAGGCGCTCCTCCGGGGGAGTCTCGATCATGCTCATGTCACGGATCCCGGAGAGTGACAGATGGAGGGTCCGCGGGATCGGCGTCGCCGTCATCGTCAGCACGTCCACCTCGTGGCGCATCTGTTTGAGCCGCTCCTTGTGACCGACGCCGAAGCGCTGCTCCTCGTCGATGATAACGAGGCCCAGGTCCTTGAAGCGCACGTCCTTCTGGATCAGCCGGTGCGTACCGATGCAGACGTCCACCTGACCGGCGGCGATACCCTCGACCACCTGATCCTGCTCGCGGTCGCTGCGAAACCGGCTGAGCACGTCTACCTTCATCGGGTAGGCGGCCAGTCGCTGAGAGAACGTCACGTAGTGCTGCTGCGCCAGCACGGTGGTCGGTACCAGTATGGCCACCTGCCTGCCCGCCATGACCGACTTGAAAGCGGCCCGCAAGGCGATCTCGGTCTTGCCGTATCCAACGTCGCCGCAGATAAGCCGGTCCATTGGCTTGCCGCTCTCCATGTCGGCTTTCACTTCGACGATCGCCGCCTTCTGGTCCGGCGTCTCCTCGAACGGGAACGCCGCCTCGACTTCCGCCTGCCAGGGGGTATCCGCGGCGACCGCGTGCCCATCCGCAAGCTCACGGGCCGCGTACAGCGACAGCAGCTCCGCGGCCATCTCGCGTGTCGAGCGCTCCACGCGCTCTTTGGTCCGCCTCCACTCCATCGTGCCCAACCTGGTGAGTGAGGGAGGCCGGTCTAGAGGAGCCACATATGCTGTGACCCGGTCGAGGTGGTCAATCGGCACGTACAGCTTGTCCCCCGCGGCGTACTCCAGGACCAGGTACTCCCGGTCACCTTCGTCCCGGTCCGAGGTGCCGGTGCCGGTGAACCGGGCGATGCCGTGCTCGACGTGGACGACGTAATCGCCGGGGCTCAGCTCAGAGAGCAGCGCCTGCCTCCCGGCGCGACCACGCCGCGTTGGCCGCCGCTGCTTGGCCACCCCGAATATCTCGGAATCGCTCAGGAGCACCAGCTTGCGTCCGCCCACGGTCAGCACGAAGCCCTCGCTGAGTCCCGCGCCGGATGTCTGTAGCACCGTGACAGATCCTGCCTTCGGAATATCTTCTAGAGATTCGAGCCGCTCCGCCTTCACCCCGTACTCGTCGAGTATCTCGCGGAGCCGCTGCGGCACCGACGTCACCGCCAGGATATGATGCCCGTCTCCGGCCAGCTCCTCCACCTCTTCGGCAAACGCGTCCAGCTTCCCGGCGAAGCCCGGCGCGGATACGAAAGGCAGCACAACCGCCTCCTGTCCCGTCAACTCCTGGGCCCCCCAGGGGGTGATGTCCAGGCGCCGCGCGATGGCGTCGAGTCCCGCCTCCACCTCTCGCCACTCCTGATGCGACGAAGGGAAACCAGACGGTAACTCTCCGCGACGCTGCTTCGCCGATCGAAGCTGGTTGGCCCGCTCATCGGTGCCGCGGCCGGCCTCTTCGACGTCGTTGGGCCGGTACATCGCAACCACCCCGTGACTCGGAAAGTAGTCCAGCACCGTTCCGCCATTGAATAGGCCCGCGTAGAAGTTCCGCTCCTCGACGTCGTTTCCATCCAGGAGCAGGTTCAGCTCCTCCAGGATTCGAGACTCGGAGGCGTCGGTGCAAGGCGTGAAGTCCAGGGAGGCGATGGCCCTTTGAGTCTCATCGCGATCGGAGATTCCGGGTAGCGTCTCCTGGGCTGGTCTCACCGTGACTGAGTCCACCAGGTCCGTAGACCGCTGCGTATCCGGGTCGAAGTGCCGGATGCTCTCTATCTCGGAGCCCCACAGCTCTATGCGAGACGGCGCCCGGGCGTCGACCGGAAAAACATCCAGGATCCCGCCCCGACGGCTGCACAGGCCCGGAACGTCCGCGGAGGGCTCGAGCCGATAACCCATCCGACGCCACCGGTCGAGAAGATCATCAAGCTCAACGTCTTCCCCTGTGCCAAGGGTGTGGCTGCTGGACTCGAACGCGTCCCTCGGCATGGTCTTCTGGGACACAGCAGTGCTGGACGCCACCACCATAACTGGCCCTGAGCTCTGGTCGAGCAGCATCGACAGGACCGATATCCGACGCTGGGTCGTGTACAGGTCCGAGACCTGACGCTCGAATGGTAAGGTCTCAGTCTCCGGGAAGTGGAGAACCCTCGGATCGTCCCCGGTCCAGACGAGTAGCTGCTCGTGGAGGCGCCTCGCGTCCTCAGGCCTCGGAGCGATGACGAGCACCGATGACCCGATCCCCGACCATAGGGTAGCGAGCGTAAATGGCGCCGCGTCACTAATGACCTGAGCCCTCACTCGGGCGTACGCCCCGCGCAACGACTTAAGGAGCCTCCCGTACTCCGGAGAGGACTCCAAAAGACCGCTTAGCACTCCCAAGCTCACGATGCAGCTCCGGCCAACAACGCCTAAACGGCCAGCTCGCCTAAAGCGGGCCCGCCTGAGGCGCCAATTCTAGCACAGCGCGCTCGCGACCGGCGGGCCAGTCCAGCACATGCGATAGAATGGGACGGCCAAGACTGTTGGCCTCTGGGGAGGATCACCTTTACCCGCCACACCTGTCATTCTGCGTCTCGGTCCCATCGGGACGAAGAATCTGAGGAAGCTGGGTCAGTCGCGCGGCAACCTAAACGCCCCACACCACCAACGCTCACGATCGATGAAATACCCTCGCAGGAGGAACTCGCATGCCGGACCAAAACGCGCCCGAGCAGATTAACCCCCAGTCCCTGGGAGACTACCTCGACGTTATGAGCAAGTCCGTGTTCCAGAGCGGGATCTCCTGGCGCGTAGTCGAGGCCAAGTGGCCCAGCACGCGAGAAGCTTTCCGCGGCTTCGACGCTAAAGCCGTAGCCTCGATGAGCGAGGACGACATCGACGAGCTCGCCGAGGACACCCGGGTTATCCGAAACCGACGCAAGCTGGCCGCCGTCGTCGGCAACGCCGCACGGATGGTGGAGCTCGAGAAGGAGCATGGCTCCTTCAGAGCCTACCTACGCTCCCACGACGGCTTCGATACCACAGTCGCCGCCCTACGTAAGGACTTCAAGTTCCTCGGCGACATGGGCTGCTACCTCTTCCTCTACGTGGTGGGCGAAGAGGTGCCGCCGCACGATGAGTGGGCCGCATCGAGGCAGCGCTAGGCTCCCCCCACTGAGCTTGGTGCGGGCCAGCTCGATGTGGCCGGATAGTCTTCGGACCGCACGTCCTCTTGTCCCTTCCCCCGCTTGCGGGGAAGGTTAGGATGGAGGTCTTCTCTCTCCCAAAGTGAGAGGCGACTGGACGACTGCCGACCAGCCTCCGCCCCGCGCCATGATTCTTCCAACGCAATCTCTGCGTCCTCGGCGCTCTCGGCGGTGAATCCTACACCTCCAGCGCCATCATCTCGTCCGAGAACACAAGCTCGCCGTCGTAAGCCTTCTTCACGTCGCCTATGCCCTTCTCCATGGTCCCGTGCCCCGCGAGGTTCGGGCCGACGTGCACCAGCACCAGCCTCTTGACCCCCGCCTCCTGCGCCATGCGCGCGGCCCCCATAGTGCCGCACACGCCCGACGTCTCGCCGTTCCGTGTCATCGCCTCCTCCTCGTCCCAACACATACACAGCATCACGTCGGCGTCTCGGGCGAGGTCGACGACGCTCTGGCATGGTTCTGTGTCGCCGGTGAACACCATGCTGCCCTCAGGGCTGTCCAGCCGGTAGGCCAGCGAGTCTAGGTAGGGCTGCGCGTGCACGGCGGGCGCCGCGGTCACTTCCCAGTCGGCGGCGGAAAGGACGCGCCCCGGACCGATGTCCTTGGCGAGCACGTCCGGCGGGTTGCGCGGAAGCTCGCCCCCGCGGTTTACGTACACCCTCTGACTGGCCGGCGAGTTCACCCGCGCGTACCAGTCGTGGGCGAAGGCCCCGTCCGTCTCATCGAGGATTCTATGCGTGAGCGTCTCGGTCAGCTTCGGTCCGTACACCTGGAGCTGGTTCTCCTCCCCTATGCTCTGGTCCCAGCGGCACAGCAGGAAGCATGGGTAGTCCACGTCGTGGTCGAAGTGGTGGTGCGTGAAGAAGAGGTAGTCGACCTTTGTGGGCCAGATCCCCACCTTCACCATCTTGTAGGTCGTCGCAGGACCGCAGTCGACCATCAGGTACTGGCCGCCCAGCTCGACCACGTACGACGACCCAAATCGCGTCGGCGTCGGGGTTGGGGTGCCGGCCCCAAGAACGTGTATACGTGCCATCTTCGTCACCTCCTATGCTGTCATTCTGAACGCAGTGAAGAATCTGGGGAGGCTGGGACCGCGCGGCGACCGACTTGCGAGTTGCTCCCCACCACGGTGTCGTCGTTACGACCTGCTTCCTCCGATAATACTGGGCGCCGGGTCCGATGGGACCTGGCGGCGGTCTGGCAAGTAGCCGCGGCCATAGAGGCCACCCACGCCCACCGCTCGGCGTGGCCGTACCCGTCCCGAAAGCACCCCCATGCTACAATCGCAAGAGCCGGATCAGCTACGAGGTCCACCATCTATATCGCCCGCCTCAGCCTCACCAACTTCCGAAACTACGAGCACCTGGAGCTGGAACTCGCTCCCGGGATGGTCCTGGTGGAGGGGCGAAACGGCGAGGGCAAGAGCAACCTGCTCGAGGCGGTCTACCTCCTCGCGATAGCCAAATCGCCCCGCGCCTCCTCGGACCGCGAACTGGTACGCCGGGGCGCCTACGACGAAGGCGCCCAGCCACAAGCGCACGTGGCGGCGGTCGCTCGGAGCGACGGCGGCGAGTCCCGTATCCAGATTGGCCTCAGCAGCGCTACTACGGCGCCGTCGAGCGACGGGACCGAGACCAACGACCGTCGGGGCGCTGCCTCCGGTCCGCCAGAAGCCGAGCCTGCTTCGGTCCAGAAGCAGATCAGGGTCAACGGCGTTCCCCGCCGCGCCTCGGACCTCGTCGGGGAGCTGAACGCCGTCATGTTCACCGCTCAGGACTTGGAGCTGGCGCTGGGCCCACCCGCGGTGCGCCGCCGGTACCTGGACATCCTGATCTCCCAGCTAGACCGGGGCTATCTCAGGGCCCTGCAACGATACCAACGCGTCGTCGCCCAGCGCAACCACCTCTTGAAGGCGATCCGCGCAGGTCGCTCGGGGCGCGGCGAGCTAGATTTCTGGAACGACGAGCTCTCTTCGGCCGGCAGCTACATAATGGCTGCTCGGGCCACTACCGTCGCGGGCCTTTCGCAAATCGCCGCGCCGATTCTTCTGGACCTCAACGATCAGGGCGGCCGGCTTCAAATCGCCTACCGGCCGAGCGTCGACGGTGGCCCCGAAAGCTCCGAGGCGGATCTCGCGGCGCGCCTCAAGGGCGCGTTGGAAGAGCAGGCCGCCGCCGAAGTCTCGCAGGGGTTTACCCTCTCCGGGCCGCATCGTGACGACCTTCAGATGTTTCTGGGCGGGCTGGACGTCGGCGTCTACGCGTCGAGGGGCCAGTGCCGCACCGTCGTCCTCGCTATGAGGCTGGCCGAGGCCGCCTACCTGGAGCGAACAAGAGGCGAGGGGCCGGTGGTCCTTCTCGACGACGTGCTCTCGGAGCTCGACTCTGCGACCAGGACCCACGTGCTGGACCACGCCGTCGCGTACCAGCAGTGCTTTATCACGACGGCCGACCCGGGCCAGATAGACGAAGGACACCTCTCGCGGGCGACGAGGTTCGTGGTCCGCGACCGGCAGGTCACGCCGGTGCTGGCGTCCAGTGAGGTCTAGGGCCAGAGACGCCGCAAAGGTGTCCCCGCTTCCGTCCGGAACCCTCGCCTGGACCGCCCGCATCGCCGCCATGACGGTGTGTCTGGCAATGACGTCGTGCGGCGCGACTCCCGAGGAGCCTGGGCTCACCCCACAGACCGCGTCGAATACGCCGGCGCCGCCATCCAGCGCCCCCGAGCCCGCGCCCGCTGTGCCAAAAAAGCCCGCCTTTACCGTGGAGCCCGCGTTCCCAAACATCTCGTTTCCCCGCATGGTGCACCTGACTTACCCCGATGACGGTACCGAACGCCTCTTCCTGACGCTTCAGCCGGGGCGCGTCATGGTGTTGCGGAACGAGCCGAACGCGAGCTCGCCGAAGACCTTTCTCGACATAAGAAGCCGGGTCAACGACCGGGGCAACGAAGAGGGACTGCTCGGCCTGGCGTTCGATCCCCAATACCGGAGCAACGGCTACTTCTACGTCTACTACTCGGCCTCGCCCCCGCGGCGCTCCGTGCTCTCGCGCTTCTCGGTGAGTCCTGATGACCCCGACCGCGCCGACCCGAACAGCGAGAGCATCGTTCTCGAGGTCCCACAACCCTACTCCAACCACAACGGCGGCCAGATACTGTTCGGCCCGGACGGCTACCTGTACCTGGGCCTGGGCGACGGAGGTAGAGGAGGCGATCCCCACGGCAACGGCCAGGACACGTCCACACTCCTCGGCTCCATCCTCCGCATCGACGTCAGCGCCGCCGCCGCCGAGGCAAGCTACTTGATTCCCAGCGACAACCCCTTCGTCGGCCGTGGGGAAACATTTCGAGAGGAGATTTGGGCCTATGGGCTGCGCAATCCCTGGCGATTCACCTTCGATGCGGAGACCGGCGATATGTGGACAGCCGACGTGGGCCAAAACCGTCTTGAAGAGATAGACGTTATCGAGCCCGGCCGGAACTACGGCTGGAACGTGATGGAAGGATCGAGGTGTTACCGGACTCAGACCTGCAATACGGAAGAGCTGGAGCTACCGATCGCCGAGTACGGAAGGACAGGTGGCTGCTCGGTAACCGGCGGATACGTCTACCGCGGCTCACGGCTGCCGTCGCTGCAGGGCGCCTACATATACGGCGACTTCTGCTCCGGCAAGATCTGGGCCCTCTGGCAGCAAGACGGCCACGTAACTGAGAATAGGCTACTGATCGACTCCGAGCTCACCATCTCCTCCTTCGGCGAGGACCGCGACCGCGAGCTCTACATCCTTTCCTTCACCGGCCAGATCTACAGGCTTGCGCCGCGCTGAGGCGCCTATTCGGTGTACCTCAGGTGCCATCCGGGGCCGGCCTCACGGCAATCGGCTGGCGGGATGGTAGCAGGTGGTAGCCGTTTGAATGAAATGAATCAGCGCTCGTGCAGGGCCGTTCCATGGTCTGCCGGTGTGCTGAGTCCCCGTTCGCCCTGAGCAGCTTACGTCCCGATGCCACATCGGGACCGAACGTCAGGAAAGTAACTTTAGAGAAGCTGTTACTTGAGAGCCGGTGTTTCCTACCTCTTCCCCCGCCGCCGGGGGAAGAGGTAGATGGGGGCTCTTTCTTGAACTCCGCAATCAGCTCATTGAAGCAGTTACTTGAGAGCAGCCTAAGTCCGCAAGGCGGACCGGACGTATGAAAGTAACTATACCCAAACGCCCTCGGGGGCTGGTGCTCGCCCTGGGCCTCGCGAAACTCCTGAACGAGAGCCGTCAGGAGATAGAAGATTTGAGCGTCCCGCGGGAAATCCCCCTTAATCCCCCTTTTCGAAAGGGGGAGACAAGGCTTGCCTCCCCAGACTCCCAGAATCGAGCAGTTACTTGAGAGCCTGTCGAAGGGCCTTTCTTCGTCCCCGGTCGCACCCACGCCCCCGTGCGCCTTGGTACCGCGCCTCTCCCCGTGTTATCGTCTTTCCTTGCGGAGGAGCCTTTGAGCGGCGGGAGAAAAAAGTACTGGTTCGGCCTCGGTCTCAGCGTCGTACTGCTGACGCTGTTCGTCACGACGCTGGACATGGGGGAGCTGCTCAAGGCGCTCGGCGACGCCAACTACGTCTTCGTGGCGCCCGCTGTGGCCCTCTACCTCGTGTCCATCCTGTTCCGGACGCTGCGCTGGCAGGCGCTGTTGCGCCACATGCGCCGGGTCAGCGTCACCCGCCTCTACCCGGTGGTCGTCGTCGGATATATGGCCAACAATCTCCTGCCGATGCGCCTGGGCGAGCTGGTGCGCAGCTACTACGTCAGCGAGCGTGAAGGCGTGAGCAAGACCTCGGCGCTGGTGACGATAGTGATCGAGCGGCTGCTCGACGCCCTGACGCTCCTCTTCTTCATCTCGGTCATCGCCGTCTTCGTGCCGCTGGTGGGGTTGGCGGAGGCGTTCGGCGAGCGCTCAGGGGTCTTCTGGCCCCTTCTGGTCGCCGCGCTGACCCTGCCGTTCCTGGGGACCTTCACCGTCCTGTTGCTGGTAGCCTCTGCCCCGGTGAAGGCGACCACGATCGCGACGGCCCTGACGAAACCCCTGCCGGACGCGCTGGAGCTCCGCCTCCTGCAGATGTTCCGCATGTTTCTGGACGGGCTGAAGACCCTGGCCAGCCCCTTCGAGCTCGTCCGGCTGTTCCTCATGTCGATGCCCATCTGGCTATTCGAGGCGGGCCTCTTCTTCCTTATCGGCTACTCGTTCGGCCTGGACAAGCTGTACGAGAGCCCCCTGGAAATGGCCGTAGCCATGGTGCTCGTCACCGCCATCGCCAACATCGGGAGCTCCGTGCCTGCCGCCCCCGGCGGCGTCGGCCTTTTCGAGATCGTCGCGCGAGAGACGCTGGTGCTGCTGCCGCTGGCCGCTGTCGACAGGTCGCTGGCCGGCGGCTACGTCGCCGTTGTACACGGAGCCCTCTTGCTTCCCATGATCGTGCTGGGACAGATATTCCTCTGGGCCCAGAACCTCTCTCTCGGCGGCCTGTCGCGCGCCGGACGAGACGCTCGAATCGTCGCTCCTGGAATCGAAGGAGATGAGTCCTAGTGCGAGTCGGTATTATCGGTGCAGGCGCGACCGGCCTCGCTGCCGCATACAAGCTCGGCAAGGCCGGACATCAAACCGTAGTCTACGAGCGAGCGCCGTTCCTGGGGGGGCAGGCGTCGACCTTCGACGTCGCCGGCGCGCGTCTGGAGCGCGGCTACCACCATCTCTTCACCAGCGACACCGACATACTGGACCTAGTGGAGGAGATCGGCCTCGGCCACCGGATGCGCTTCTTCGAGTCCAAGGTGGGCACACTCTACGACAGCAAGATCTACGACTTCGTTACGCCCGTCGACCTCCTGAAGTTCACTCCGCTAAGTCTGGCCAGCCGAGTGCGGCTCGGCCTCGTCACTCTGCTAATTCGCCGTATACGCGATTGGCGCAAGCTCGAGAGTGTCACCGCCGCCGAATGGCTCCGGAAGTACGCCGGCAAGAGCGCCTACGATGTCTTCTGGGGGCCGATGCTCCGGGGGAAATTCGGGGAGGACGACTATCACCGTGTGACCATGGCCTGGGTCTGGGGCAAGATACACACCAGGTTTGCCTCCCGCAACAGAGGTGTCGGTAAAGAGATGCTGGGATACCCCATCGGTAGCTTTGGCGAGATCTTCGACACTCTGGCCGAAAGAATCGCCGACACTGGAGGAGAGGTGCACCTCTCCACGCTGGCCACCGGCGTGGAGGTTGAAAGAGACAAGGCCACCGGCCTGAACGTAAGGCCCAGCCCCGCGACATGGACGTCGCCACAACCACTCACCTCGGCCGAAGAGGAGTCGCCCACCGGCGAGCCTTCGCCCACGGATGGCGTCGGGCCAACCTTCGAGCCCTTCGACGCCGTCATCGCCACTACGCCGTCCTACGTATTCGAAAAGCTCGTGCCGTCCCTCCCCGACGACTACACCGAAAAGCTGGCTGGCGTTAGCTACATGGCCGCCGTGCTAGTCATCCTCGTCCTCGACCGGCCGCTCTCGCACATCTACTGGCTCAACGTCGCGGACCGCTCCATCCCGTTCGTGGGCGTGATAGAGCAGACCAATATGCTCGGGCCGGAGCACTACGGCGGGAAACACATAGTCTACCTCTCCAACTACCTCAACACGGCACATCCCTTATACGATCTCGAGCACCAGCAGTTGCTCGACGAGTACGTGCCCCACCTGCGCAAGATCAACCCCGACTTCGACCCATCCTGGATTAAGGAGAGCTACTACCATCGCGTAGACGCGGCCCAGCCGATAATCGGTGTAGACTACTCGTCAAGCATGCCCGACCACAGAACGCCGATAGAGCGCCTATACCTCGCCAACACGACCCAGGTCTATCCCGAGGACCGGGGGACTAACTATAGTGTGCGGATGGGCAACCGCGTCGCACAAATGGTGACGGAAGACCTCGGAGGACGGGCCTCCGAAGGCAGTGACATTTTGTAGGGCAGGTTGCAAACATGCCCTGGCGGTGAGGGCTACCAGGAGGGTCGAGAACCGGGGTTCCGGTACAAGAGGTCCGATCTTGAGCAAGAAATCCGAGGAGAGAAGCTGGATCGGTCCCTTCGCCCAGCGGGGGAACGTTAGAGCCCGCCCTGAGTTTACCGAAGTGACGGAGGAGAAAAGAGGCGAGCGTGGCATCGGCCTGCTGCTCGTCCTCCTCGTAGTCGCTGTCATCGCTCTGAGCACCGCCGGAGCGACGGTCGCCTTCTTCGCTCTCCAGGACGGCGCATACGCGGTCGATCAGACGGCCAGATACCTGCCTGGCGACACCCAGATATACATCTCCCTCAACTTTGAGCCGGGCGATGACCAGTTAGGTAGGGTCAGAGACATACTGGCGCGTTTCCGCGAGAACGCCGGCTTTCAAACGAAGCTCGACGAGCTGTTCCTAGACTCCCAGGAAGAGACGGGCATCCACCCCGAGCAAGACATCCTCCCTTGGCTCGGTCCAGAGGTCGCTTTCGGTTTCACAGACGTCGTAGGCTCAGCGGTGGCAGGCGCCACCGGCGGGACTCCGTTGTTCGTGGGCTTTCTGGGCACCACCGACTCAAGCCTTTCGCTCTCAGTCCTCCGGAAGTGGACCGACTACAGGGAGCGCGAGGACACAGATATCGAGTTCGAGACGAATGCCCACAAGGGCGTGGACCTCCTCAGCGACCACGACGCCGACGAACACTACGCCGTCACCGAGGGGTACGTTTTAGCTTCCTCGGACATAGACCTCCTGCGCGAGACCATCGACCGCTTGCAGCAGGGCGAAGAAAGCCCCGACTCGCTCTACTCGAACCCGAAATTCCAGAAGGTGCGGGAGGCCCTCCGGGACTCCCGCTTCATGACGTTGTACGTGGACACGTCCGCGATATGGAAGGACGCCCGACGCCAGTTCCTGGGCGCGGAGCAGTTCGGGGAATTACGCCAGCAGCTCGAGGACCTGATTCCCGACTGGGTGGCCGTCACGGGCACGTTTATCGACCGCGGGGTCGACTTCGAGGTATCCGTCGCCACACCTGACGCGGCCCTGGAGACGGCGGCCCAGGCGAATTCGGCGTCGGCCTCGAAGCTGACGCCTTCGGACGCGCTCGTCTTCGCCTCCTCAGCCGCCGACCCCGACCTCGGTAAGTTCCGCGAGCGGCTAGGGGAACAGCGACTCGATGAATTAGCCCAGGGCCTCCCTGTTTCGCCCGGCGAAGCGATGGGCATCGATCTCGGCGGCGACGCAACGCTCGCGGACCTCTTTGACCAGGGGTTGGCATTGCTGAAAACGTTCGTTGGCCTAGATGTAGAAAAGGATATATTGAGCTGGATGAGCGGCGAGGTGGCCCTGGGACTCCTGCCCACCGACTTTCGGAAGCTGAGCGCCGACCCCGGCTCCGAAGCGCTGAAAGCCGCCATCTTTCTACGGTTCGCGGCTGACAAGCGCGAAACCGTTAAGGGCGCAATGGCCATTATCACTCGGTCACTGGAGACCGCGATAGGGTTGGAGGGAGAAGCGGTCTCCCACGGAGACGGCGAAGGCGTCGTGTTCGACCTCCGCGAGATGACGGGCTCCGGCGCCTACAACCCCGGCTACCTGGTGCTTGGCGAGCATGTCGTGATAGCCACGACAGAGGACACACTGCAGCTCACAGCGTCCGCGTCCGGCGGCGGGCAGCCCTCTTTGGCTGACGAACCCGAATACTCTCGACTGGCCGGAAATGCCCTCGGGAACAAAAACCCGCTGGTCTACTTCAACCTGCGCGACATCGTCAAGGCCGCGGTGCAGGCGCTGGAGCCGGAGGAGCGCAGCGTGTACCGTGACAGCGTGGAGCCCTTCCTACAGCCGCTCCGCGCCTTGCTAATCGCTGGAGACACGCAGCCGGGACTCAGCCGTTCCTCAATCACCCTCACGATAGAGTAGAAGCTGGACTCGGCCAAGCTACCGGCGTCGCCTCGGCGCGCTACCACCGTCGCCCCGACGCGCTACCGGCGTCGGCCCGCCACGAGACCAGACGGCAACAAGACCTGGGGCCCCCTCTATCCAGTTCACGTCCCAGTCCCGCGGTTTGTCGCCCTATTGTGTCCGTGCTATCATTGTGACAAATTTAGCAATCTCCGGAGAGGCCACTCCTTGTGACGCTGGTACAGCAGGACTTGAGGGAGCGCATCAGGCGCGCCCTGACCAGCCAGAAGCGACCTACCGTAACCGTACTTTCCTCCCTCCTATCGGCCCAGGACGAGCTTGGCTACATCCCGAACGAGGCCATCGAAGAGGTGGCTGCCTTCGCCGACGCCAGCATCAACGACGTTTGGGGCGTCGCCTCCTTCTACACAAACTTCCGCTTCACACCTCCTGCAGAGAACATCGTTGAGGTGTGCTGGGGCCCCACGTGCCACCTCCTCGGTGCGCCCGACATTCTGGCAAGAGTCCAGGAAGAGCTGGGCCTCGAAGGCGAAGGGGACACCGGGAACGGCAAGGTCACCCTCAAGTACAACACCTGTCTGGGGGCCTGCTCTCAGGGCCCGGTCATCAGCGTTAACCACCGGCTCAAAGGGCGCATGACTGAAGACGACGCTGCCAGCGCCGTAGCATCGTTGGCCGGAGGGCCATAGCCCTCGCCCATGGCCACATACAGTGAGCTAAAGTCGGCGGCTGACCAGAGGTGGCAAGAGCTTGTCGCCGGGGATAAGATCTGGGTCCGAGTTGGCGCCGCAATGTGCGGCCACGCCGCCGGCGCCCTCGATGTTCTCGAGGCATTGAAGGCCGAGCTCGCCGCGCGTGAAATCCCCGCCACAGTAGACGAGGTCGGCTGCCTGGGTATCTGCTTCGCCGAGCCACTCGTCGACATCCAGAAGCCCGGCGGCGCCAGGGTGTTCTTCAAGAACGTCTCGCCATCGGACGTGCCGCAGCTAGTCGACAGCTACGTCGCCGGCGGCGAGATACCAGCCGACAAAGCCCTGGGATTCTTGGGCGACGCCGGCGACCTTAACATCCCAAACCTCGATACCCTGCCATGGTTCCAGCTCCAGCAAAGGATCGCGCTGCGGAACGCCGGGCACATCGCCCCCGACGATATCTACCAGTACATCGCCGGCGGCGGATACGCTGGGCTCGACAAGGCCATTTCGCACTTGGGCCCCGAGGCAGTCCTCAAGGAGGTTCTCGACTCGGGCCTTAGGGGTCGTGGCGGCGCCGCCTTCAAGACCGGCATCAAGTGGAGCTTCCTCGTCAGGGCCCTTGGACCTCCAAAGTACATCCTGTGCAACTGCGAGGAGGGCGACCCGGGAGCCTACAACGACAAGGGTATCCTCGAGAGCGACCCGCACACGCTACTGGAAGGGATGTGCATCGCCGGCTATGCGACCGGCGCCTCCAACGGCATCGTGTTCATCCGCCACGGCCACGACGGCCCCATAGACCGAACGGAGCGCGCCATCGAGCAGGCCTACGAGGTCGGCCTCCTGGGTACGAACATACTGGGCTCCGAGTTCAGCTTCGACATCGAGGTGTCCCTCACCGGCGACTCATACGTCGCCGGAGAAGAGACCGCTCTGATGGAGTCCATCGAGGGCAAGCGCTCGATGCCGCGCTCTCGGCCGCCTTTCCCCGCGGCCGTCGGCGTCTGGAGCAAGCCCAGCAACATTAACAACGTCAAGACGCTCGCCTACGCCCCTGAGATCGTCTCCCGGGGCGGCGAATGGTTCTCGTCGATAGGTGTGAACGAGAGCACCGGCACGGCCATAATCTGCCTCAGCGGCAACATCACCTACCCCGGCCTCTATGAGGTGCCAATGGGGATCACCCTCGCGCAGGTCATCGACGACATCGGCGGAGGCGTGCCCGAAGGCAAGAAGCTCAAGCTGCTGCAAACGGGCGGGCCGCTGGGAGGCGTTCTGGACGCCGACAGCCTCAGCATCCACCTGGACTTCGAAGAGATGAAGGAGGCGGGCGCCATCCTCGGCTCCGGCGGCATCATCATCGCGGACGACGACGCTTGCGCCGTCGACCTGACCCGCGTCCTGGTAGCCTTCTGCCAGTACGAGTCGTGCGGCAAGTGTTTCCCGTGCCGCCTTGGAATGACGCACCTCCTCGAATTCGTCGAGCGAATCGGGAGACTCGAAGGGCGGCCCGAGGACCTGGAGCTGATGCATAGCGTAGGCGAGACGATGCAGGCCGGCTCCCTTTGCGGCCACGGCCAGCTGGGCTTCAACCCCATCAGCTCGGCCTTGAAGTTCTTCGACGACGACTTCCGCGCCCACATAGAGGACAAGCGGTGCCCTACAGGGGCCTGCCTCAAACCCATGCTTTCGCCCAGGAACACACGCCCCTTCGCTGAGGACTTCCGGCCGGGCGCGCCCCTGGAGCTCGCGTCGATGCCCGATTCAAGTCCACGTTGAAGACGCTGGACACAATCACCCACCACTTGAACCACTCAGCATTAGTCCCCCGTTTGAAGGATGCCCGCACAACATCCCCCCTTTGTAAGAATGCCGAACACCATCCCCCCCTTTGAAAAAGGGGGGCTAGGGGGGATTTCCCCCTCTCTCGATGCCAGGTAAGCCCAGCTACAGACAAGCAAAGCTGGAGGCGGAGCATCCACATGGCCGGTGAGATAACCCTAACCATAGACGGCACCGAGGTAACCACAACCCCCGGCACAAACGTGCTGCAGGCAGCCCTGGACGCCGGTATGTATATCCCATACCTCTGCTACTACCCGGGCATGAAGTCCTTTGGCGCCTGCCGCATGTGCGTCGTAACCGCCGAGCAGCCGGCGCCCGACGGTGAGCTACGCGCCCTCCCTGGACGTCCCGCGTCCTGCACCACGCCCGTCGCCGACGGCATGGTGGTCCGCACAAAAGAGCCCGAGGTCACGGGTCTTCGCCGAGGCATCATGGACCTGCTGCTATCCGAGCACCCCCATGGATGCCTAACCTGCCATCGAGTCGATCTCTGCGGCCCGTCCGACATTTGCCTCCGCCACGTATCCGTCAACGACCGGTGTGTTACATGCCCCAAGAACGAGCGCTGCGAGCTCAAGGACACCGTCAGGTACCTCGAGATGGACATGGACACGCCGCTCACCTACAACAACCGCCAGCTCCCTCTCAAGGTCGACGACCCGCTGTGGGAGATGGACATGAACCTTTGCATCGTCTGTGGCCGCTGTGTTCGCGTCTGCGACGAGGTCAGGGGCGACAACGCCCTCACGTTCACCGACAGAGCGGGGCGGAGTCTGATCGGCACCTCCCACGGCACATCGTTGCTCGAGTCGGGCTGCGAGTTCTGCGGGGCTTGCATAGACGTCTGCCCCACCGGGGCCCTCGTCGAGCGTACCCACAAGTGGGACAAAGCCGTCAGCACGACGACCACCATATGCCCACACTGCCCCGTTGGGTGCCAGATAAAGCTCGACGTGGACAAACGCAACCGACTCATCAGGACTACCCCCGACATCCACGCGCAAGCCAACCGAGGGCAGGTGTGCTTCAAGGGCAAGTTCGGCCTCGAGTTCGTAAACCGGGGTGAGCGCCTGCGCAAACCGCTCGTCCGGGCCGACGGTGAGCTGCAGGAGAAGACGCTGACCGAGGCGCTGGACTTTGTGGCGGAAAACCTGGCGAGATACATCGATGGCTCGTTCGCCATGATCGTCTCACCCCGCGGCGCCAATGAGGACAGCTACGTCGCGCAGAAGTTCGCCCGTTCCGTGATGAAGACCAACAACGTCGATATCTCGTCGAACCTGCGACCGGAGCTGGTCCCGCCGCTTGGCGAGATGCTCGGCGCTCAGGCGGGGACCAATCCCATATGGGACCTCGAGATGTCCAAGTGCTTCCTCGTGGTCTCCAGCAATATCACCGAAGAGCAAAACGTGGCCGCCGTACCGATCAAGAAGGCGGTCAGAGAGGGCGCCTCGCTAATCGTCGTGGACCCCAGGGAGACCGAGCTCACGCGCTACGCCACCAAGTGGCTCAGGCCGATCCCCGGTACCGAAACGGCGCTGATCGGCGGCATGATTCGAGCCATCGTCGACGAATCCCTTGACGATCATGAGTTCCTCGCCAACAGGTGTGACGGAGTCGATGCGCTCAAGAACAGCCTCTGGGGTTTCGACCTGATAAGGGTCTCGCGCGTCACTTCCATCGACATCGCCGACATACAGGAAGCCGCGCGGCTCTACGCGCGCAGCGACCCGGCCGCCATTCTGTACGCTCTCGAGACCCTCGCCCCGGAGCTGCGCGACCCCTGCGTGCGCGCCCTTGTGAACCTCGCCCTTGTGACAGGCAACGTCGGCAAGCCATCCTCCGGGCTCTACCCGCTATACCCGGGAGCCAACGAGCAGGGCGCCAAGGACATGGGGTGCTCGCCGGACAACCTTCCCGGCTACCGGCCCGTGTCCGATGACACCGCGAGACGGTCGTTTGGGGACGCCTGGGGCACTCAGGTCCCGACCGACACCGGCGTTCCCTTGCGTGACACAGCCCTTGCGGTCCGCGAAGGCCGCATAAAGGCCCTCCTGGTCATCGGAGACAGCCCCAACTTCACCAACGGGGAGCTTTCTGACTTTGTCGATGCGCTCAAAGGGTTGGAGTTCCTGGTAGTGCAAGACTCCTTCTCCAGCGAGCTAACGGAGATAGCCGACGCAGTCCTCCCTTCTGCGACGTTTGCGGAGAATCACGGCACCTACACCAACATGGAGCGGCGTGTCCAGCTACTGCGGCCCGCCGTGGGCGCCAAGGGCGACGAAGACGCGGACTGGAGCACCCTCTCCCAGATCGCAAGGCGCATGGGAGCCGCCGGCTTCGACTATGAGGGCCCCGAGAGCGTCTTCGCCGAAATCACCGGGGTAGTTGAGGTCTACGGAGGAATCTCCTACGAGCGATTGGACCAGGGCGGTCTGCAGTGGCCCTGTCTCGCGGCGGATATGGCCGATACGCCTATCCTCTGCTCCCCCGATGCGGGCGGTCCCAGACTGACTCTAGCCGAGATGGCGCTCACCGAGCCCTCCGCCCGCGAGAACGCCGAATACCCTCTGATACTGGCGCCGGGCAGATTGCTGCACCAGGGCGACCGCGCGATAGAGATCGAAAAGGTCGGTAAGCGAAACGTCATCATGCGCGACCAGGTCGTCGTGCTCCACGAAGACGACGCGCGTTCGCTCGGCCTCGAGGAAGGCGACTGGGTTGACGTCGTTTCACCCACCGACAGAATTCGCGGCGTCGTCGACATCACCGGCCCGCATAAGGGGCTTGTCTCTACTACGTCGCTCTTCGGCGAGCTCGTGTCGCGACTGGACAGCTCCAGCGACCCCGACCCAATGCTGAAGGTGCCGGGACTGCCCCTATCGCCGGCACGGGTGGAAAAGCTCGAGGAGGCCGCCGCCGATTGACCACCCTTGCCCATACCCCGAGCCGCGAGTCTTTTTCCCCCTTTGGATGAGTCTGTTTCCCCCTTTGAAAAAGGGGGTTAGGGGGATTTGACCCCCCGACCAAAGACAGTCCTGAGTCCCTTCCCAGGACTACGCCATCGGAGAATCGGGATTCTGAGCGGAAGGGAAGCAGCAGAGCAGGTTGGGGCCATGAAACGTTGCTGTATCCGAAACGGTTACTCCAACGTTGTACAAGTTGAATAGGTACCCATCACCTTTCAAACAGAAAAGGTCGTGAGATCATAGATATGGAGGGTTTGTGAATTTGGCCACAATTCAGCAAAGACCGGCCGTCAAGCTAGCCGAGTCCACCGTGCTCGAGAGGAAGGACGTCACCGAAGACCTCCTTCTGATATGGATCGAAAAGCCCCTGGGCTTTACCTTCAAGGCCGGCCAATACTGCACCATCGGACGAGACGGCATCGAGCGCGCCTACTCCATCGTCTCGGCGCCTCACGAGAAGTCGCTGGAACTCTTCGTGGAGCTCGTGCCGCCCCCCGAGGGCATGCTCACCCCAAAGATCTGGGAGCTCCATGAGGGCGACAAGCTCACCATACGGCCACGGGCAAAAGGCCTTTTCGTCTTCAAGCCCTCACTTCCCAACCATCTCTTCGTGTCCACCGTTACGGGCGTCGTCCCCTTCATCAGCATCCTGCGCGACTATCTCAGCAACGGTCGCGACGGCCACCGGTTCTATGTGCTGCAAGGCGCCAGCTATGCGGACGAGTTTACCTACGACGAAGAGCTCGAGTCCCTCGCGCGCCGGCATCCCGACCTCGTCACCTACGTCCCGACGCTCAGCCGGCCCACCGAGGAGCGCAACGCGAGCTGGACCGGCGAGACAGGCCGTGTGAACGCCGTCGTCGAGAAGCACGTCGCGGAGTTCGGCCTCCTGCCCGAAGACACCCTCGTCTATGCCTGCGGCCACCCCGGGATGATCGAGGACGTCAAAGAGCGCATGATTCCGAAGGCGTTCAAGGTCGAGGAAGAGCGCTTCTGGAAGCAATAGCGCCGCTCAGTTCCCCTGGTGCGTTGCTGATACCTTCCTGTTCGCTGAGCCCGCGAAGATGCGGCTGAAGGGCGCACCTAGTGCCCGGGGCCTACCCGACTAGGCCGTTCTGGATCGCGAAGACTACCGCCGAGGTCCTGGAGGAGACGTCCAGCTTGGCATAAATGTGTTCCAGGTGGCGCTCGACGGTCTTCTCACTGATAACGAGGTCCCGGGCGATCTGGCGGTTGCCGGAGCCGGTGGCCAGGTAGCGAAGGACCTCGACCTCTCGCTCGGTTAGACTCCCGGGGTTCTGTGCTCGCCTCCGCGTCGGGGCTGGCGCAACCCCGTTGAGGGACGCCGCCAGGGCCTCGTAGACGGTCGAGTCGAAAGCGGTCCCGGACAGCCGGCCCATGTCATCTAACGCCCTCTGCGCGTCCGGCTCCTCGGCGCCCTTGTAAAGCCGAGCATACTCGTCGGCCGCTGCCAGGATTTTGCCGCCCGCGGGAATCTGATCGCCCGAAAGCCGCTTGTGGTAACCGTCGCCCGCAAGCCTCTCGTGGTGTGCGGCGGCTACATTCGCCAGTGGCCGGAGTGGGCCGACGCGTGAGAGGATCCGCTCCGTGTAGTAGGGGTGGAGACGGAACGCCTCCCACTCGCTCTCCGAGAGGTCGTCCCGCTTTTGAAGGACAGCGCTCGGTACCGCGGCCTTGCCGAGGTCGTGTACCAGCGCAGACCGCGTCAACGTTGTCACTTCATCCCCGTTGAGCCCCATCTGGGACCCAATGCCCGCTGCAGTCTCGGCTACAAGGAGGGAGTGGTTCCAATCGTGCCGTGCCGAGAGGTCGGCGAAGTCGGCCACGACATCGCACATCACTCCTATGTCATCGTCTGATGCGCGATCGAACTCGGTCGGCGGCCTCATCTGCAGCACTGTCGACTGCACCGAGTCCTGGTCGATCTCCCTCCAGAAGCCGGGCCGTTCGGACACCTGAACAAAGGCCGCCGCCAGGTCGGGGTCGAACTCGGTCCCAGCTCGCTCCCTGGCCTCGTCGGCGGCCTTGGCTGCGCCGCCGAAACCGTGCGCCACGTCCATCACCTCCGCCATATGGACGATGCGGGATGAGACGGGTGTCTCAGCGCTCTTGATGCCGTAGGCGAGCCCCTCGCCGTCCCACTGCTCCATGGTGTACCGGACCGTGCGCTGCACGCTCTCGGGAAAGCCGAGGCGTCTCGCCATCATCTCGGCGACTTCGCAGTGGGTGGCGGCGATCTCTCTCATGGCCGGCTTTGCTTCCCTAAGGAAGGAGAGCAACCTGATGACGCGGGTGGGAAGACTCGCGTCGCCGGCCGCGTACCTGAGAAACCAACCTAGGACGCTCGTGGCGTTATCGGGCCTTACGAGCAAGGCCCGGCCTCGGGCCGTCATCTCGTCCCCATGGACCATGGCGGCAACACGTGCCGCGGAGGCCGTTCAACCTACGTCCTTGAGCAACGCGCCGTAGAAGACCGCCACGCGGTCTTCTACGGCCAGCCCGACCGCGTCGGCCACCTTGAGACCTATATAGGCGGTCCTGAGGCCGTGCTCCATGGATTGGCCCATGTTTACGTCTGAGGCGAACGACAGGGCGCAGAGAAGCTCGGCGAAGCTCCCTTCGGACTGCTGGACGGTGCTCAAATGCGCTGCTCGGACGGCGGGATGAAGGTCGATATTGTATGAAACGCCGAAAGATGGGGGAAATCCCTGACGCCGGCCCCGAGGCCATACGTCATTATACACAGCGTCGACTGCAACAAAACTACTGGGGAGAGGGAGCGATGCTGAATAATTTGTCAACGGAGAGTCTGGCGAGGGCCAGCGCTGCCCGGCCAAAGAGAGTCGTCATCGCCTGGCTGATACTTCTCGTCGCGGCGATGGGACTCGTGGGGACGCTGTTCAATAGCGCGGTGACGACCGAGTTCGTCTTCTTGAAAGACGTGGAGCCTCAACGAGGCGAGACGCTCCTGGAGGAGCGTCTCCGCGGCCCGGTCGGCATCCGGGACGTGGTCGTCGTCAGATCGGCCGAGTCTGACGTGGACTCGGACAGCTATCGCAGCTTCGTAAACGGCCTTACCAGAGAGATCGTCGCCCTCGGCCCAGACATCGTGTCCAGCGCGACGAACTACTACGAGACCGGGGAGGAGGGCCTGGTGTCGCCTAATCGGCGGAGCACGATACTACCCATCGTGACCGCCGGCGACCTGCTCGAGGCGGAGAGTAACGTCCGAGCGGTGCATGCCATTCTCGACGGTATCGATGCAGGGAGCGGCTTCGAGACGTACATTACGGGCGAGGCGACGTTCTCCAACGACTTCACCGTCGGCGCCCAGGAAGACATCGAGAAGGGCGAGGCGTTTGGGGTGCCCATCGCCCTAGTCATTCTGGCTACGGTGTTCGGCGCTCTGGCCGCCGCCATACTGCCGATCCTGTTGGCCGTAGGGTCGATCGTCATCGCGATCGGTCTGGCTGCGATTGTTGGACAGGGCTTCGAGATACACCTGTTCGTACAGAACATTATCACCATGATCGGACTGGCGGTAGGAATCGACTACTCGCTGTTCATCGTGTCTCGATTCCGGGAGGAGCGCGCGCGCGGCCTACCCAAGGCCGATGCTATCGCAGTGGCGGGCGCCACGGCGAGCCGAGCGGTCTTCTTCAGCGGCCTCACGGTAGTGCTGGCGCTGGTCGGACTGCTGATCGTGCCCAATGGCGTGTTCGTCAGCATGGGCATCGGCGCCATCTTGGTAGTGACCGTAGCAGTGATAGCCTCGCTGACGCTGCTTCCGGCGGTCCTGAGTGTGATGGGCGACGGCGTAAACAGGCTTCGCGTGCCGTTGCTCAACCGCGGAAGCCGACGCTCGTCGAACGGCGAAGACGGGGTTTGGGACAAGATCGTCCACGTAGTGATGCGGCGCCCCGTTGTCAGCCTGGTACTAGGGGCGGCCTTGCTGATAGCGGCCGCGACCCCTTACTTGAGCATCAACATAGGCACGTCCGGCGTGAGCACGTTCCCCGAAGACTTCAAAGCCAAGGCAGGCTTCGAGGTCCTCCAGGAGGAGTTTGGCTTCGGCCTGGACGCCCCGGCCGAGGTCGTGATAGACGGAGCCATCGAGGCGGAGCCGGTCGCAGCGGCGATACAGAACCTGCGCGGCCGGCTCGCGAACGACGCCGGCTTCGGCTCCCCTACACTGGAGATCAACGAGGCGGGAGACCTGGCGCTGCTCTCCGTGCCCATGATCGGAGACCCCACCGCCGAAGACACGCTGGCGTCCCTCGTGAGACTGAGGTCCCAATACATCGCCGATGCGTTCAGGGGGGTCCCCGCTGATGTGTTCGTCGCGGGGGCCACAGCCGAGGAGGTTGACTTCAACGACATCGCCGCACGGTACCTCCCTATCGTGGTCGGAATCGTACTGGCGCTGAGCTTCGTGCTGCTGACGGTGGTCTTCAGGTCGATCGTGATACCCATCACGGCCATCATCATGAACCTTCTTTCGGTCGGCGCCGGCTACGGCATCCTGGTCCTGGTGTGGCAGCACGGCATCGGGAACGAGCTGTTCGGATTCCCACAGGTCGACGTGATCCAGGCGTGGCTCCCGATAATGATGTTCGCCATCCTCTTCGGGCTGTCGATGGACTACCAAGTCTTCCTCATTAGTCGAATCAAAGAGCGATACGACCAGACCGGTAACAACCCCGAGGCAGTGGCTTACGGCCTCCGCTCGACGGCCGGGCTGATAACCGGTGCGGCGCTGATAATGGTTGCGGTGTTCTCGGGGTTCGCGGCTGGAGACCTGGTTCCGCCGGCGCAGTTCGGGTTTGGAATGGCTGTAGCGATCCTGGTGGATGCGACCATCGTTCGGTCCGTCCTGGTACCGTCCACCATGAAGTTGCTGGGAGACCGGAACTGGTACCTGCCCAACGCGTTGAGATGGCTCCCAAACGTCAGCGTTGAAGGCGGGCGAGTCGCCGAGCCCGTCCCGGTCAGGGTCAACGACTAGGGTCGAACCCGAAGTACTCGCTGCCTTCAGCTAAATAAGCCCCCGCCTGCGTTGCCCAGGGCGGGGGCCTATTTAGCTGGGCGAGCCGAAGCCGCTCAACCAACCGCCAACACCGAAGGCGGCAGCCTCAACCGGCAACTGAATACGGGCGACGTTGTAGAGTCGTCTGGCATAATATAGGCGGGATCCAGGTATTAGCACACGCTGGCTCTCCGCCAGGAGTCGGGTCCCGTACGCTTCCTCACCACGATCGGTCATCCCGCCCCCTTGAATTTGAACTTCGAGAACTGTCCCATTCTCCCTCCCGCCGGGTAAGTGCCCTTCCCAGGAGACCGAACCTTGTCTAGAATGGGCATAACCCCAAGCCCATCATGTCTCCTTAACTATGACCACCCCCGCCAGGCGCCAGTACTTGCGGATCAAGGGCGAGCACCAGGACGCTATCCTCTTCTTCCGCATGGGCGACTTCTACGAGACCTTTGACGACGACGCTCGAACGATCTCGAGGGAGCTCGAGATCGCCCTCACATCCCGCGAGATGGGCAAGCGGCAACGAGTCCCCCTGGCCGGTATCCCCTATCACGCGCTGGACACCTACCTCCCGAGGCTGATCAAGAAGGGCTATAAGGTCGCCATCTGTGAGCAGACCAGCGACCCGGCCACCTCGCGCGGCCTCGTCGACCGGGAGGTCGTCCGGGTCGTAACCCCCGGGACCGTAATCGAGACCACCGCGCTCGACCAGAACGCCAACAACTACCTCGCCGCCGTCGTGGTGGACGGCGATGACGCCGGCATCGCATACGTCGACATCACCACCAGCGAGTTCGCGACAGCTCAGCTAGCGGCCGGCCAGCTTGCCGTAGAGCTCGCCCGCCTCACCCCGGCAGAGGTCCTGGTCCCGGAGGGGGCCGATGACCCGCCGGCTGGGCAAGACGCCACGATAAGCCCCGTGGACGAAGACGCGTTCCAGCTCGAATGGGCTCGGGAGACGCTCACCGGCCACTTCAATACGGCTTCCCTCGAGGCCTACGGCTGCGAGCATCTGCCGCTGGCGATTCGTGCGGCGGGCGCCATTGTCGAATACCTGTCCAGGACCCAGAAGGGGGCACTGGCGCAGCTCACGTCGCTCTACACATACTCGACCGATGCCTTTATGGTCCTGGACGCCCAGACCAGGCGCAATCTGGAGCTGTTCGAGGGCGGCCGTTGGGGAGAAGCGAAATCATCTCTGTACTCGGTGTTGGACCGTACCATCACGTCGATGGGAGGCCGCATGCTCAGGCGGTGGCTGGGACAGCCACTGCTCGAGGTTGGTGAGCTGATCACTAGGCAGGAATCCGTCGCCTGGTTCCACCGCAGCGCGCTCAGAAGGGGACGTGTTGTCGCGCTGCTGGAGGACGTGTCCGATCTCGAGCGGCTGGTGAACCGAGTTGTCGGCAGCGTAGCCACGCCCCGCGACGTCGTGGCCCTCGAAAAGAGCCTTGAGGCGGGGCCCCAGCTCAAGGCCGTGTTGGGCGAGGACGAAGACGCTGACCAGGTAGCGTGGCTTGCCGCCGACATCGGCGACAACGGGGATGTGGTCGATCTTATAGTCCGGGCTATCGCGGATGACCCGCCCCCATCGGTCTCCGACGGTGGGGTCATCCGGGAGGGCTTCTCCCCCGACCTGGACGAGATCAGAAGCTCCGCGCGGGAGGCGCAAGGATACATCGCGGGACTTGAGCGCAAAGAGCGAGAGACCACCGGTATCAAGTCGCTGAAGGTGGGCTTCAACAAGGTGTTCGGCTACTACATCGAGGTGAGTAAATCGAACCTGAGTAAGGTCCCCGAGGAGTACATCAGACGCCAGACGCTCGTCGGTGGCGAGCGTTTCATCACCCCGGAGATGAAGGAGTACGAGTCTCTGATACTCGGCGCTCAGGACCGCATCGCGGAGTTGGAGTCCGGGCTGTTTCGGCAGGTCTGCGACCAGGTAGGCATGTCGGCTGGGTCGATCATGCAGACAGCGGGGGCCTTCGCCAGAATCGACACCCTCTGCTCATTGGGCGAGGTCGCCGAGCGTTTCGCGTATGTGAGGCCCGAGATCGGCGATGGCCGGAGCCTCGAGATTGACGGCGGGCGCCACCCCGTAGTCGAGCGGGCCCTGCCGACCGGCGCCTTCGTGCCCAATGACACCCGCCTCTCCAGCTCCGACGGCCAGTTGATTGTGCTCACCGGGCCAAACATGTCCGGCAAGTCCACGTTCATCAGGCAGGTAGCCCTGATCACGTTGATGGCGCAGATCGGCAGCTTCGTTCCGGCGGACTCGGCGAAGATCGGCGTCGTGGACAGGATATTCACGCGCATCGGGCTTCAGGACGACCTCGCCCTCGGCCAGTCGACGTTCATGGTGGAGATGGTGGAAACGGCGTCCATCCTCAATCACGCGACGGCACGCTCGCTCGTCATCCTCGATGAGATCGGCCGCGGCACCAGCACTTACGACGGCCTCGCCATCGCCCGCGCCGTCGCCGAGTACATCCACAACCACCCTCGGCTGGGCTGCAAGACCCTGTTCGCTACCCACTACCACGAGCTCACCGAGCTTGCCGACTCGCTCCCAAGAGCCAGGAACTACAACGTCGCCGTCTCAGAGGAGAAGGGAGAGGTCGTTTTCCTGCGGCGCATCGTACCCGGAGGCGCAGATCGCAGCTACGGGGTCCACGTGGCGAGACTGGCCGGCCTGCCGGGCGCAGCCGTTAACCGCGCCAGCGACGTGCTGGCCCAGTTGGAGGACGGCGCCCAGGAGCAGCGCCACCCGGCAAGGCCGCACGGCCGCCGCCGCGCTCCGCCTCCCGAGCAGTTGCCCCTTATGACGGCCAGGTCAGCAGCCCTGGAAGACCTGCTGACTCTGGACATCTCGTCCTTGACACCCTTGGAGGCGATTACCAGACTCTACGAGCTACAAGGGGAGGCGAGGAAATCAGAAGGCGAGGACCCAACGCGTTAAACTCTTTCTCGCCAGGGCTGACTAGACACCACTCTTCTGTGCCCCGTTTACGGGAAGGAGCTAGAGAGGGTGGATAGCACTGTTCCCACTCCTCTCGCGGGGGCTCTGCACTAGAACTCGCAATGCGGGAGTTCGACAGGCATGTCCTGAGCAGCTTATGTCCCGATGCGGCATCGGGACCGAAGGTCGGGAAAGTAACTATGCCCAAACGTCGTAGGGGCGCCGCTTGCCGCGCCCACGTCAGTATCTAGCAAGACTGCGTGACATAAAGCAGTTGGCTTGAGAGCGTGTCGAAGGGACAGATCGCCCAGAGCGACACTTCTTGTGCAAAGCCCCTCGCGGGACCAGGCTACAGACACGGGGAGATCTCGGGCGCCCTAACCTAAACGAACCACACGTCTCCGCGAGGGCGGCTGTGGGAGGAAGGCACTAACATGGGTTGCGCGCGCGGCGCGCCTCCGTTTATGGCGATCGGCTCCCGCGCCTCTCGACGCTTTCGGGTGCTGCCGGATCTCTCCGCGGCAGCGTCCGGGTAGGTAACAAAACCGCAGTGGAGGCAGATCACGTAAGCGCCGTAGAAATCGCTCTCTGGAGAGCGGTCTCCAGAACATCTTGGGCAGGACTTGAAAAGGATCACTCTGCTACCTCCCGTTTACCCGCTGAACGGCTAGCATGCGCTACGACAACAACCGCATCGTAAGCCGCCTGAGAGGGCCTGTGACCGAGGCGAGCGTCAGTACTCGCGTTAGTCTCACCGCTCTGCTCTACAACGGCTGCATCCATACTTGAACGAGTGCCCTCACCCATGAACTCCGGCCTGTCGGGAGATGGGAGATAAGCCGTTGAATAGCGGCTCGGCCGCCGGCCTTCCATCTCTAGAAACAGACAGTGGTACGGTCCTACTACTTCTCCCGTGCCAGAAGCGTGAGGTAGGGGCGATCCCTTCAGGCCTACGCTAAGGATATCTAAGCAGGTTTGTGGGCGCTGCCCGCGGCGCCGGCCGTGACCTCGGAAGGCGCCGGGGGTCGAGCCCGGCAGTGTCTTGGAGGACGCTCGGTCCGCGCTCCAACCAAGGCTACAGCCTGATTATGGGACGCGTTGGAGCGGCTCGGCCAGTGTGTCTCCTCACAAAGCGGGATAAGCGAAAGCTCGCAACGGGGGAGCGTGGTGCCGCAGCCCACTCATGAGTGGCAGGGCACGCAAGGGGCCACTCAGGTCGACGGCTGGCTCGCGCTTCGCTTGCTTCCTTCCCGACCCTTTCGAGGACTGGACCGGCGGCCCTTGGCGCGGGTGGCCAAGCCGTTCTTGGCTACGCCGCCCGACTCTCGCGGTGGAGAAGCCTCGACATGCTCGCTCGAAGTCACACCGTCGACCTCCAGGGCGTCCGGAGCCGAAGCCGTTGAGAAGCCCGACGTTCGCCGCTCTTCCTCGACTGATGCGCCGACGCCGCGAATGGGGTCCTTCCCTCGGTGCGCCCGGACACGTGGGGGATGTGAGACCGTCCGCTCGGCGATGTCGGAAAAGATCCTCTCCGCCTCGCGCTCCTGTTCGGTCGCTGCTCGAATAGCGTCCAGCCTGCCGACTTCCAGCTTGATCTCTCTCAGCGCCTGCTGCTTCAGTTCGGTGCATTCTTTGTTTGTGTCAAGGATGGCCCTGGCCGACGCCTCTTCTGCATGCTGCGTGGCGTCGGATATGATCTGCCGGCTTCGCCTTCGGGCTTCCGTGATGGTCTCTGCCGAGCGCTGCAGCAGGGCCTCCGCGCGCTCGCGGACCCTCACCGACTCAGCTCTCGTTTCCGCAACCTCAATCCTGATCGCGTTGGCCTCCCTCCTGGTCTCCCCGCGAAGGCGCGCGTACCTCTCCACCACCTCGTCCCTCGCCACCTCGTGAGCGGTCTCCGCCTGAACGCGTCTCGATCTCGACTCGATCAGATCGGCATCGGTGAAAGTCTTGTAGACCATGAGGTTCCGCCAGACCAGGTCGATGCTCTCCTTGGAGCCGACCGGTGGCGTGGACCCCACAAACTCCAGCTGGCCGTCGCTGCGCTCTGCGTGATTCTGCACTAGTCCCTCCTCACCGGAACTATCGGGCGCCTCTTGCCGACTCGCTCGAATCATTGGTAAGGCCACCTACGTATTCACCGGGGCCGAAGCGTGCGATTCGATGATGCAATGAGAGGCCGACCAGGCGCCAGGGTATGGCCTCCTAAAGCTGCTGGCGGAGCGTACCCACCGGCGCGGCTGGCAGGGAAGATGCTCCGGCTGGCAGAGGCCAGATTGTGTGGCCTGGCCACCCGGGGGCATCGAAACGACAAGAAATCAGGCCGGCTGCTACCGCGGAGAGCTAAGCTCCTCTTGTGCCTGCTCCGTGGCCTTCAGATATGCGAGCACCGCCTGAACCCTCGCGTGCTGGCCCGAGTCCGCGTTGATCTCCAGCTTGCTGAAAATGCTGTTGATGTGGTGCTCGACTGTGCGCGGCTGTATATACAGGATGCCAGCGATGGTTGCATTCGTGCACGCCCGCGCCATCAGCGAGAGCACCTCAAGCTCTCTGCGAGTCAGTTCTCGTAGCGGAGAGGTCTCGGGGATTCCTCGCTGGGCCGTAAGCTTTTCCACCATGATCGGGTCGAGGACCGTCCTGTCCGCTGCCACGTCATGGATGGTGCGAATCAGCTCGTCCATCGTTCCCAGCGTGTGTTTGAGCAGGTACGCCTTACCTTTCGGGTCTTCTTTGAGGAACCGCCTTATGTAGTCGGAGTCGTCGTACGACGACAGAAGAATAATGCCCAGGTCGGGCTGTTTTTCCCGCAGCTGGAGCGCTGCGTCAATGCCATTCAAACGGGGCATCTTCACATCCATTATTACGACCGCTGGCTCGAGAATGGGTACCATGTGCACCGCTTGCTCGCCGTCGCTCAAAGCCCCAACCAACTCTATGGTGGGCTCCTCTGAGATCAGCGTGCCGAACGCATCGCGCACGACCTCCTGATCGTCGACGATCACCACCTTGATCTTGTCCGTCTCGGTCAGTGTGCTCATCGCGTCTCTTTCACGACCGCGCCTGCTGCATGCCTGCCTCCGATCCCGGACACCGGGACTTGGTTACCGATCTTCACATCCCTGCCCCCTGCAACGAATCCATTATGCTCTCGGGCTTCGGTCGGAGCTTGGGTGTGCTTACAGAAAATTCTTGGATGCCCCCATGAGTAGCGATTTCCGCAACTCTCGACAGCTTAATGGGTAGGCCCTCGGATTTGGCCTCGCCCCGACCTAGATAACCTGAGGGCTGTTCAAGCGAGCCAAACCAGCGTGCGGACTGACACGTCAGCCCGTCAGCATCACGGGGGTCAAAGGCATACCCGGTCGACGGTTTTTGACAATGATTACGACCTGCTCTAACCAAAATCTAAGAACTTGCCTACTATCTCATATTTCATCGTGAAGTCAAGCTTAGACACCGCGCCGCTCGTAACTCTCCTCACGCTCCACGCGGTCTCTTTGCTCGGCTGAATAACAGATCGGCTGAGAACTAGTTAAACGGGAGGAACCACAGATGAAACAAGTGGCGTACGTTATGAAGCGGGTGAAACAGGACCAGCGAGGTGTAACCGGGCTGGAGACGGCCATCATACTAATAGCCTTCGTGGTTGTCGCCTCGGTCTTCGCCTTTACCGTCTTGTCTACGGGTATCTTCTCCGCGGAGAGAGGGAAAGAGACCGTTTTCGCCGGCCTCCAAGAAGCCAGAGGCACCATCGAGCCGAAGGGAAGCGTCATAGCCAACGGGTACACGAAGGATACCCTTAGCCTGGGCAACAGCTTGTGGTCGACATCGACGGCATCGACCACGGTCTCACTAGAGACGACCGATAAGAAAGAAGGGACGGGCAGCGCCGAACTGCTGGTGCTCACCGCGATGACGACGGGTCTCGCTGCTTACGAGAACCTGCCCGCGACGGTGGACCTCTCCGACCAGACCCAGCTCTCGTATTGGATCAGGTCCACGACGAGCACCTCGGCAGGCGACATCGAGATCGTGCTCGACGAGAACACCAACTGCGGGAGCCCGGAGGCGCACGTCGATGCGCCGGCGCTCGTGGCAAACACCTGGAAGCTGGTCACCGCGTCCATAATGCAGACTGTAAGCACGACGTTAGTGACGAACGCTAACAAAGATGCGGTCGCCTGCGTCGGGGTCGAGATCGAGTCGGACCTCAGCACCAGTGGGAACGTCACGGTAAACATCGACGAGGTCATCGCGCCGGGCCACATTTCGACTGTGGTGCTGAACCTCACTAATGCGGTGGAAGGCGAGGCCGTGGACCTCACCGAGCCCTCCGACTCGGACGACAACGGGATCGCGGACTCGGACAGCAACCACGTCATGGTTATCACCTACACCGACAAGAACCAGCTGGTCAGAGACCTCTACTGGACGAAGGTTTTCCTGGGACAAAACGACACTGACGACCTGCTGGAGACCGGCGAGCGAGTCGAGCTCACTGTGTACCTGAACGGGCTGGCAGCCGCGACGCCGCTGGTCAAGGACCTTGATTTCAGCCTTGAGATCAAGCCCGCGATTGGCGCGGTGCTGGTCACCAAGCGGAGGACGCCGCCTGTCATCGACCTCGTCATGAACACCAACTAGGGGAGCCTAGGAGCCCCGGCAGAAAAACCAGGAGTTACACCATGAGCTACTACCCAAAACGAGTCTTAACCAGCCTCCGAGACCAGCGTGGGATAACGGGCCTCGAGACGGCCATCATACTGATCGCTTTCGTAGTGGTCGCCTCGGTCTTCGCGTTCACCGTCCTGTCCACCGGCGTATTCTCGGCGGAGCGCGGCAAGGAGACAGTGTACGCGGGCCTTTCCGAGGCCCAGGCGTCCCTGGCCAACAGTGGAAGCATCACCGCGATCCGCGGAGATGTCGCCGGGACCAACGCAATCATAAAGGTCAAGTTCATAGTCACCACCGCTGTGTCGGGCGAGGAGATCGACCTGACGCCGCCGAACACGACCGACGACACCGCGCCAGACCCGGACGTCAACGCCGGGGCGCAGACGGTGATGATCATCTCCTACTCGGACGAAAACCAGTTTATCAAAGACCTGGACTGGACCCTTGACTTCCTAGGCAAGACCAACGGAGACGACATCCTGGACCCCGACGAGCAGGCCGAGATAACGGTCTGGTTCCACGACTACGACGGTACCGACTACAACCTCGGTACCGCGAGCAACACCCAGTACCTGACAACTCGACTCGGCATAAACACGAAGTTCAGGGTTGAAGTCAAGCCGGGCCAGGGCTCGGTCCTAGTGCTCGAGAGGACCACTCCGCCACGGCTTCAGCCTGTAGTAGAGCTCAACTAGGGGAGCTCAATGGTGCCCTTGCGAGGGCTCGCCGGAGACGCGGTAGTTCGGGGCGCGGCCAAGGCGGCGCCCCTTACTCCCAAACGGGGACCGGGCGATGCTCGACCATCGGGAATGCGTTGAACGGGATGGCCCTCACGGAGCCCTCCGACCGAGCCGCGGCCGCGCCCATGCTGACCGCCGACGGTTGCGGACTGGGCGTCCATCTTTTGAAATACCTCCACGGAAGAGGATATGGACCTTAGCAAGCGACTCGACCAGATGGACGATGAGCTCAAGCTGGTCAAGAACGAGATCAAGCAGGTGCTGCTGGAGATCCAGGAGCAGGTGCTGAGCGTCCAGAACCCCTTCGCTGCGCTGGCGGCTGACCTGGCCACGAACCGGTCTGCTGAAGCTAGCTCCGTGGTTGCACAAAGCAAGACAGCCATCGAGAGCGCCCCGGTCGCCCCACCAGCGCCGGCGCCAGCGCCACAGGCAGCCCCGGCGGCGCCGGCTCCGGCGCCACCACCACAATTAGCTCAGGCGGCGGCCCCTAATCCCTACCCTCCTCCGCCGCCTAACCCATACCCCGCTCCGCCGATTCCGCCGCCAACGCCGATAATTATCGCGAGCCCGCCACAGAGCATTGTGGAGGCCGGTCGCCCATCACCGCCCAGTCCCGTCCAGTGGGCCGGCCCTGAGGTCCGAGAACCTGCGGACCCAGCCGAAGCCGAAAAGGATCCCACTCCCGCAAGACCGGGAGCGCGTGCGACGGTTGTTTCCGACCCCGTGGAAGAAGAGCCGGGCGAAGCCCCGGCCGCCGCGCTCTCCAACGGCCGCCGGGACCACCTCCGACCGGCTGCGATACCGAGCGTCACCCTCCCAGAGCCGGAGCACGCCCGAAGTGAACCGGCCGAGCCAGCCCCAGAGTCGATCACACCAGAAGCCAAGCCAGTCGAAGCAACGCCGGCCGAACCGCGCGACCGCACCCCGGTGGAGAGGCCGCGCGTGTGAAGGGCGGAGAGATAATGTACCACCTGGGCGGTCGAGCGCTGAGGTGTGGCGTTTGAAAACTGTACCGCCTGTCGCCTTCAATCAGGAACGACCGAACCTGACTGAAGGTGGATTGGATGTACAAGGTGGGTATTTACGTCCGTGTTCGCAAGGCTTGTTTCGTCGAAGGGATGAGCGTCCGAGAGGCGGGCCGAGTGTTCGGGCTACACCGGGACACGGTGCGCAAGATGCTCGAGTACTCCGTGCCCCCAGGGTATCGACGGCAACGACCGGCTCGCAGACCGAAGCTCGATCCATATAAGGGTGTGATGGACCAGATCCTGGAGCAGGATCTGACCTCACCGAAGAAGCAGCGTCACACCGCCAAGCGTATCTACGAACGGCTCAGAGACGAACACGGCTTCACCGGCAAGTACACGATAGTCAAAGACTACATTCGAGAACGCCGTCGTCGGACCCGAGAGATGTTCGTACCACTGTCCCATTCCCCGGGACATGCCCAGTGTGACTTTGGCGAAGCGTGGGTGGTCATCGGCGGAGTGGAACGCAAAGCCCACTACTTCGCCCTGGACCTCCCTCACAGCGACGGGTGCTATGTGAAGGCGTATCCCGCCGAGACGACGGAGTCATTCTGCGACGGACACGTCTCCGCCTTCGCGTTCCTGGGCGGAGTGCCTCAGAGCATCCTCTACGACAACACCACGCTCGCGGTAGCCAGAATCCTGGGAGATGGTCGCCGGCAGCGGACCAGGGTGTTCTCCGAGCTTCAGTCCCACTACCTGTTCGAGGACCGGTTTGGCCGTCCAGGCAAAGGGAACGATAAGGGCAAAGTAGAAGGTCTGGTCGGCTATGTCCGCCGGAACTTCCTGGTGCCCATTCCATCGTTCGAGAGCTTCGATGCCCTCAATGCTCATCTGGAGCAACACTGCCTCAGACGGTTCGAAGATCGACTCCGCGGCCACAACGAGACGATAGGAGAACGGCTGGAGCGGGACCTGGAGAAGTTGCTGCCTCTGCCGGCCGTACCGTACGACGCCAGCGACAAGCACGCGACGAGGGTCAGTTCTCTGTCCCTGGTCAGATACCGGACCAATGACTATTCGGTCCCGGTGGCCTACGGTCATCGGGACGTTCTGGTCCGCGGATATGTACACGAGGTTGTGATCAGCTGTGGCGCTGAAGTCATCGCCCGCCATCGGCGGTCCTACGATCGAGACGACTTCGTCTTCGACCCTCTCCATTACCTGCCGCTCCTTGAGAAGAAGACGAGGGCATTGGATCAGGCGGCGCCGCTGGTTGGATGGGAGTTGCCCGAGGAGTTCGGAGTGTTGCGGCGGTTGCTGGAGTCTCGGATGGGCAAGCGAGGAAAGAGGGAGTTCGTGCAGGTGCTCAGACTGATGGAGAACTTCCAGCCGGAAGAAGTCCACGACGCCGTACGAGACGCCATTCGACTCGGGGCTGTGAGCTTCGATGCTGTCAAGCACCTGGTGCTGTGCAGGATCGAGGGTCGACCGCCTAGACTCGACATGGAGTTGTACCCGTATCTGCCCAGGACCAACGTTGCAACAACCTCGACCAGGGACTACATGGCTCTCCTGGCGGGGAGCCGGTCATGACCAACAAGTCCACGATGTTGCTCGAACACAACCTCAAGCAACTCAAGCTCCCCACGTTCCTGAGGGAGTACGACAAGCTGGCATCCCAGTGTGCCAGTGAGGGAGCTGACCATCCGGACTACCTGCTGCGACTATCGGAGTTGGAGCTGATCGACCGTCACCATCGCATGGTGGAACGTCGGATCAAAGCAGCCCGCTTCCCGACGACCAAGAGCCTCGACACCTTCGACTTCCTGTCTATGCCGTCCCTGAACAAGGCTCTGGTTCTGGAGCTGGCACGATGCGAGTACATCGAGCGCCCCCACAACGTCATCGCTCTCGGCAACAGTGGCACCGGCAAGACCCATATCGCCCTCGGTCTGGCTGCGTGTCAGAGGGGACTGTCCGTGGGCTTCACCACCGCCGCTGCTCTGGTTCACGAGCTGATCGAGGCCAGGGACGAACGGCGTCTGCTCAACCTGCAGAGAAGGCTCGCACGACTCAAGCTTCTGATCATCGACGAACTGGGCTTCGTGCCCTTGTCCAAGACTGGCGCCGAGCTCCTCTTCGAGGTGTTCAGCCAGCGTTACGAGCGTGGATCGGTCCTGGTGACCTCCAACCTGCCCTTCGTCGAGTGGACCGAGGTGTTCGGCTCTGAACGGCTGACCGGAGCTCTCCTCGACCGCCTCACCCACCATGTCGACATCCTGGAGATGAACGGGGACAGCTACCGACTCAAGCACAGCAGGAAGTCCAACCAACCTCGGGCAACTGCCTAAACCTGGCTCTCACGCCCCCCCGGACCTTGATGCTTCACAACGTGGCGTTCAGTGGTACGGTTTTGCTCCGCCCCACTGGTACGTTTTCTCTCCGCCCTTGACACGGGCACGCAAAGACAGCCCCAGACTCGGTGGACCTCGTGACCATCGCGGGCCTAGCCACGTGGACTGACCAGGTCGTTGCCGGAATGGGCTCAGAGCACGTTGAGCCGCTTCTCGAGATTGCAGAGTTGAGGGGCAGCCTCTCGGGCCAGGTCAAGCAGATTGTGCTGACGCTTGCGCGCCTCTTCGACGGGCGGCCCAAGGACAGCGGACCGACAGCTAAAGACACCATATCGATGCTTGCACAACTCGAGGCCTTGTCCGCCGACCGCGGTTCAGCCGATCTCAAATTGCTTTCGCTCCTGGTACAGGGAGACCTTGAAGGCGCACCATCAACTCCGCCATAACCACCATGCTTCTCACTATAGCGGGAGTGCTGAGCGCCGCCGCGGTTTTCAACGCCGTATATCCTGCGGTCACCAGGAGCTCGGGCGCAGTTTCAGCAGCTAGCGCAAAAGTCGACGATCGCCTCAAGAGCAGCGTAGAGGTCGTACATACCGTGGGGGAGCTCGACGCTAATGGGGCCTTCCAGGACACCAACGGCAACGGCAAGTTCGACTTCTTCGTCTGGGTCAAGAATGTGGGAGACACTACAATCGACGCGGTGACCGACTCAGACCTATTCCTTGGCCTTCCCGGAGACTTCACCCGAATTCCTCACGAGAGCCACGTGCAGTCTTCCGTGTATCCCAGGTGGAGCTACTCGATTGAAAACAACGCCTCTGAGTGGACGCCGCGAGCCACTCTGAAGATGACCGTGACCTACAACTCGCCCCCTGATGCGACGCCTGCCGCGGGGACATACGACGTCAAGGTGACAATTCCTAACGGCGTCTCGGGCGAGCACTTCTTTAGTATGTGACAGTCGATCTGACCGGGGTCTATGGCGGCTCGCTATCTGGTAGAGAAGAGGCACGTCGGTGAGACTCAGGGGATTGTAGTGCCGGGTAAAGAACATGGCCCACATCATAACCGCTGTCTTCGCTGTCGCGATGATAATGTCGGCATCGATGCTGGTAACGGCGTCCTCTCTCTCTTCCGCGAGCCGGGTGTCACTGGCCTGGGAACGGATGGCGCAAATCAGCAGCGATAAGGAACGCACCGGCCTGACTCTCATACAGGCCGACATCCTTGCTACTAGCTCCAATGTGGACATCTCCGTGCGTAACTCGGGCCAAACAGCATTGCGTGACTTCGCCGTGTGGGACGTCATCATCCAGTATTACGCCACCACCGCCAATCAGGGCATGAACATCTCCCGGCTAACCTACACATCTTCCACACCCACGGCTGGCGAATGGACGGTCAGCGGCGTATTTATCAACGTAGCGTCGTCTACTGCGGAGGTCTACGAGCCCGATGTGTTCAACTCGGGGGAGGAAGCCGTGATTCGTTTGAATCTGACGTCATCTATACCAGTCAACACCGACAATCTCGTGACTATCGGCACGCCCAACGGCGTGACCGTGCCGGCCCAATTCTCCAGGTAGGTATGCATATGGAACCTGATGATGGGAAGACCTGACGGTGGATAAAGCCAAGAAAACGGAAGTCATCTCGACGGGTAACCCCGAAATCGACAAGAAGCTTGGTGGCGGCGTTCCCCTGGGCTCTATGTCGTTGGTCGAGGGTGAGTCCGACTCGGGCAAGTCCGTCCTGGCCCAGCAGATGATCTGGGGCTCACTTTACGATGGCCTCGATGTGTCCCTCTACACGACTGAGAACACTGTGAAGAGTTTCATACGTCAGATGAACAGCCTCAGCCTCGATGTTTCGGACTTCTTATTGCTAAGGAAACTCAGGGTCTACCCGGTGATGGCATCGACCTCGCAACTGACCGCCGAGCAGGTGTTCTCCGTGCTTCTCAAGGGGATAGAGGCCCATCGTGATCGTAGCTTCGTCGTCGTCGACTCACTCACCACGTTCATAACTCACACCTCGATCGAAGAGACGATGACCTACTTCGAGAGATGCAAGACCTTCTGCGATAGAGGGATTACCGTGCTGAACGTCGTCAACTCGTACGCCTTTGGGGAAGCGGACCTGGCGAGGGTCCGGTCGATGTGCGACGCCCACTTGAAGCTGAGAACGGAGCAGGTAGCCGACCTTATGGTCAAGGTCCTCGAAGTCGCCAAGGTGCGTGGCGCCGAGTTGAGCACCGGCAACGTAGTCTCGTTCGACGTCGAGCCGATGGTGGGTATGCGCATTATTCCGATCTCTAAGGTCAGCGTTTAGGGTCCCACCGAGGGCGCACACCGCTGCACCCCGGCCGGTTACGAGCCCGCCCCTACGGGAACCGATACTCCCACCGGCCCTGTAGCCTTACCCGCTTGTTAAACTCGGAATTGTAGAGCGCATCGATCGCTCTTGCGGGTGCTTCACACCCGTGCCGATGCGCCGGAGATTACTTGCACGTAGCGATATCGTTCCTGCTCACAACAGCGATAGCGTTGCTGGTCTTGTTTGGAATAGCTAGTGACCTCATGGCCGCGTTCGCTGGGCTGTCCGACTCCTGGACCGCCAGAGAGGTCAGGCGCTTGCGACAGTCCAGGACGGCGATAGTCGGCCATGCCGGCCAGCAAACGCAGGCTTCGTCCACCGTGAAACTCAAGGTGTCGAACATCGGGGACGTGCCGATATCGCAATTCGCGAACTGGGACCTGATATTCGAGATACAACGAGAACCGGGGCTGGGAATAGCCTACCTGGAGTACGTCAGCAGCACTCCACTCTCTCTCAACCAGTGGACTGTGGACGGAATATACCGCGACGCTGATATCCCCTTGGCAGAAACGCTTGACCCCGGCGTCCTGAATCCCGGAGAGGAGATGGTTGTGCTGACGAAACCTGACCCACCGGTGAAAGAAGGTACCTACGATAGGGCTATCTTCGCTACGCCAAGCGGGGCCAAAGCCGAGGTCGTAATCCGGATACTGGAGTAGCCGAAGTGGTCCCTCAACGCGGGCGTGAGCGATCCAACGGCCTCCAGTTGCTGACTCCCTTGGGACTGGCTGATTTCGCGCGGGAACGACGGCGTTAAACCAAGATGCCCACCACAGACCTACCCTTCGAGCTTGTAGCCAGCGACGAGGTCCACAACGGCGACCCGTTTAGCTGCTCGCTTTTTAGGATGCTGCCGGAAGCTATCCAGGAGACGAGCAGGGAGAGTGTGTACCTGCTGGAGTACCTGCACTCCGTCCCGCTGGAAACGATCGGGGTGCCCGATTTCTATCCGAGTCTCGATCGCAAGCTCGGGGACCTGGATGCCAAGAACCTCATATACCCGGTGGAGGGAGGGCTGTTCACGCACGTTATAGACGATCCCGATGGTGGGCGTGCCTACTACATATCGATCGAGCCCAGGCTCAGTGCGGGTCTCGACGAAGCCGAACTGGCACGTCTCATGGAAGTGAAGCTGCTGGGGTACGCGATGGAGTTCGATGGTGTCGACACTCCGGAGCATCGGATAGAGGTCTTGGAACGGATCATCGACGAGCAGTGCGGCACGGAGGGGAACAACTCAAATGGCTTTCGTCGATTTGTCAGGAGGTACCTCCGCAGGAGCGACTCGGGCAAGCTGACCCTGGGGGACAACGACCTGAGGATCTTCAAATACATCATGACCCGGGACAAGATCGGCCTCGGCGTCTTGGAGCCGCTGATAAGGGACACCAACATCGAAGACATAAGCTGCAGTGGCGTTGGGTCGCTCTTCATCGAGCACAAGGTATTCGACAGCTTGAGGACCGCGTTTGCTTTCGCCAGCCACGACGAGCTCGACGAATTCGTGCTACGGCTCTCGGACAGGATCAAGAAGCCGGTCACTTTCCGTAACCCCATCGTGGACGCGGTCCTGCCTGATGGCTCCAGAATCAACATCGTCTACGGCGAAGATGTTTCCAAGAGGGGAAGCAACTTCACGATTCGCAAGTTCGCCGAGACTCCTATCAGCGTCATAGAGTTGCTAGGTTTCGGCAGTATCGACCATATGATGGCCGCATACCTCTCTCTGGTCATAGGAGAAGGGATGAACGTTTTCGTGTCCGGCGAGACCGCGTCGGGTAAGACGACGCTGCTAAACGCGCTCAACGTATTCATGCACCCGGACTCCAAGATCGTATCTATCGAGGATACCCCGGAGCTGCAGGTCCCGCACCCAAACTGGATCAGGGAGGTGACCCGCGCGCCCAAGCCGGGTGAAGAAGGTTCTGGGGTCGGAATGTTCGATCTGCTGAAGGCGGCGCTGCGACAGCGGCCCAACCAGATCCTCATAGGCGAGATCCGCGGCGAAGAAGGCCTGATTGCTTTCGGAGCCATGCAGACAGGGCACGCCTGCATGGCCACGTTCCACGCCTCGTCAGTGGAGAAGCTGATCCAGAGGCTTACGGGGAGTCCGATCAACGTGCCGAAAACGTATGTGGATAACCTCAACGTCGTCGTAATCCAGACCGCGGTGACGCTGCCCAACGGCAAACCGGGTCGCCGCGCAGTTAGCGTCAATGAGATCGTCGGCTACGACTCGGCCGCCGACTCCTTCTCATTTGTAGAGGTATTTAGGTGGGACCCTGTCAAGGATGTATTCGAATTTGTTGGGCACATGAACAGCTACATTCTTGAGCACAAGATCGCGCCGAAGCTGGGGATTCCGAGCAACAAGAAGAGGCAGGTCTATTCCATCGTGTCGAGACGGGCGCGGGTCCTGGAAAAGCTGGCCGAGAGCGGAGTGACGGACTTCCATGAGTTCTACAAAGTTATCTCGAAAGCGCAGAGACAAGGGGTCTTCTAACATGGAGCAGCCTACGCGCGTCCGCACTAACAAGCGGACCCTTCAGTTCGACCTTTTCGCTCAGCTCTCTTACATGTCTGCCGTCGCAACCGCGGGCGTCAATCGGAGCGATCTGTTCGAGTACGCATCCCGGCTGCCCTACGCATCCGCCCGGTATTTCAAGAACATCACATTCGTGGCCCGCAATCTAAACGTGGACTACGCCGAGGCCTGCCGTATGGAAGCCGACGCAACCGACTCCGAGGAAGTGAGGGGCCTGCTCCTGAGAATGGCCGGCTCGCTTGCGTCGGGGGAAGATGAGACGGACTTCCTCAAGCGAGAGTCGCAGGTCATCGGTGAAAGCTACGGCAACCAGTACGCCCGCGAGGTGGAGGCGCTAAAGAAGTGGACCGACGCCTACGTGGCGCTGATTGTTGCTGCTGGGCTTATAGTCATAGTCGCCGTCATCTCCATGATGATCTACGAGGTTGGGGTGGGGATCGTGGTGGGATTGGCCATAGGTATGGTGGGAGTCTCGTGCCTGGGAGCATGGATCATCTACGTAAGCGCCCCGCACGAGGTCAAGACCAGGTCGAAGGGCCCGAGCTCCAGGCTTCAAAAGCTGGGGCAAACGCTGTTCAAGACTACGACCCCGTTAGCCGTGGTCCTGTGTTCCATCGCCCTCCTTAAGGGCTTAGACCTGGGGTGGGCCGCACTTATATGGAGCGCCGCGATTTTTCCGACCGGTCTCGTCATGAAAAGAGACGACGGGAATCTGACGCGCAAGGACAACGACGTTCCCACAATGGTCCGGGTACTGGGCGGCGTAACCTCGGCAACGGGCACCACGGTCGGCGACGCGCTGGGGAAAATCGACCGGCGCTCCATGGGCAATCTAAAGCCCGAGGTTACGCGGCTGCGGCAGCGTCTCAAGGCGGGGATCGATCCCGCTCTGTGCTGGAGCGCTCTGGTGGACGAAGCCGGCAGCGAGCTGGTTGAGAGGACCGTTCAGATGTTCTGGGACCCGATAAGAGTGGGAGGTTCGCCTGGAGCGGTGGGAGAGGCCGCTGCGTTCTACTCGTCCAAGATCGCCTTCCTAAGAGCCAACAGGAATATGGTCGCAAGTACGTTCATCTGGCTTACCCTGCCCCTTCACGTCGCCCTGGTCGGACTACTTGAGTTCATTGTGCAGATCATGGAGCTATTCACCCACGGTCTCGCCGTCAACGCTGACGCCGTGGACCCTACAGGGTCCGCGCTTTCCGGGTCGAGCATCGGCACGGCCGAGCTATTCACTTTTGGCAACGTCAACCTCCAGTTGGTCGATATCCTCGTGACCTCGGTGGTCGTGGTTATCACAATAGCCAACTCATGCGCGCCCAAGGCGGCCGCAGGGGGGCACAACTACCTCACCATGCTCTACTTGTCTATAAACACGGGCATCACGGGCACGCTGATGTTGGTTATCCCTATCCTCGCGAGCTCGATCTTCAACTCCATCCTCTCCGATACGCCGTAGCACCGCCCGGAACGGAGGGCTGTTCGTTCCATGGGGAGCCATGATAGCGCAAGTTAGCGCGGAGGTGAGCGATGGGTCTTCTCGGCAAGATGAAGAAGAATGGTAACCAAGAGGTTGCTGCTCAGCCCGAGGCATCGGTGAGCTTTCCGGTAACCGAGGTCGCCCAGGCGAAAGAATCCCCGGCCGACCTGAGCCCGATAGAGTCGACGGAAGGGGGCGTCGTGGAGGGCAACGACGACGAAGCCCCCGAGACCCCGACTATAGCTCAAGAGATTGAGGCACCGCCCAGTCCCAGCGATGAAGGGCCAGATAGCGACGCTGCACCGGAGGGCGAGGGGGAAGAGGACGATGGCGGCGAAGACCTGATGGACATCTTCACGTCAGAGGAGGAAGAAGACGTCGATCTATTCGCGCTGACCGATTCGCTTGTCACCATTGAAGCCGGCGACTTGCTGGGAGAGGCGCAGGATATCTCGGCTCGCCTCAAGGAGCATCTCGCGAAGTAGCGGAGCGCGAGGGGCCGCCGTTGGCTACGCCGTGGTCATCACCTCGCGGAGCGCGAGGGCCGCCGTTGGCTACGCCGTGGTCATCACCTCGCGGAGGTGCCTGGCCGCGAGCCTTAGGCATTCGCGCTCGTCGACGCTGTTGCGGTCACCGCCCTCGAGGCAGATGCAGACGCTGCCGTTGAATCCGGCGTCCTTCAGAATTTTGAAGATGCGCGGGTAGTCCAACCACTCCTCGTAGCCCTTGTCGATCTTGTAAATCTTCGCCCTGACGCACGAAGCGTGCGGTGCGGAGGGCTTGATGTAGTCTTCGTAGATATCGACGGTGATGTCGGTCCACCCGCGTGGGGAGCCTCCAACCGACCCCAACCACTGGCCGGTGTCGAGGATGAAGGTGAGATTGTCCCTGTCCGCCTCTTCAATGAGCTTGAGACACCGGGTCGCGATGTTGCCCAGACCCCCGTGGTCATGGTTCTGCAGACCTATAGCCACACCCTTCTCCGCCGCGTAGTCGCTCAGCTCCTGAAAGCTCTCGACGGTCGGCCCCCACAATGCCTCTTGCTCTTCCTCGGTCTCGGGCCACTGGTAGCGCGCGAAAATCCGTATCAGCGGAGCACCCAGGAAAGCGGCAAGGTCCACGTCGGCCTTGGCCGCGTCCAGGCGCTCGCCCATTCCTTCCCTTGGGCCGGCTATGCTGACCGAGCCCAGAAAGCCTATAGGAAGCCCATTCTTGAGGCAGTTCATCTTGAGCCGCCTCAGGAAATCGATGTCCCGAGGAAAACCACCCAGGTGAAAGTCGATCACGTCGAGGTCAAGCTCGCGGGCGAAGTCCACGGCCTGGTCGAACTCGGCCGGGTCACCGCTGCTGGCGCGTGTCATCCAACTCAGCTTGATCATGTGCGATGCTCCTCGATTTCTCTGGGGTCCTGAGGTGAGTGGGGTGCGGTGACCCAGTTTAACACAGCCCGGGAGAGGTTGAGGCCGTCCCCCAGGGCCCTTGCCAAGTCGTTGATCGGCGATGCGACAGTATGTCGCCCTGAGCCCGCGAAGGGCCTGGGGTGGAGGGGCGCGTCTCCCAACGGTGGCATGGGCCCCACCCCAGGTAGTTCGTCGGCAGCCTCCTCAGCACGACATCGTGGAGAGAGATTACCACCCGGAGCTTCGCCGAGAGAAACTCGTTGAAGGAGTTCCTGAACCCGCGTCGAAACAGCCTATTTGCGACTCTGAAAAGCCCAGGCGGTCCTCGGGTTGCTTGGCGTGCCGAGAAAACACTAGAGCTGTATTTCGAGGCGTGGCCTCAACAGGTGCTCGGGGAGGTTGGTGTCACGCATGAATCTGACGAGGTGCTGGTGCAACTCGCGGGCGGCCTCCGGTTTGTCGCCGACAACGTTCTTCTGTTGCGAGGGGTCGGAGGGCAGGTGGTAGAGCTCCGAGAGACCGTCGCCAACGCTATAGACCAGTGACCACTCGCCGGTGGTGATGGTTGTGGCTGGGGCCTGCTGCAGCATACGGCGGATGTTATCGACGGAGCGCACCGGGTCGCCCGGGTTGGCGAAAGGCACCGTGGTTATGGCGAAATCTCGCCCAGGAGTCGATGTGTCGCGGACTTTCGGCAGAAGGGAATCGCCCTCGACCCAGTCAGGGACCTCGCGTCCCAGGATGTCGAGGACGGTGGGCATGACGTCGATGGCTGAGGTCAGGCCGGGGTATGAGCCGGGAGCGGCGCCGGGGGTGTAGACGATAAGGGGTATGAGCGATATCTCTTCATATAACGGAGAGAAGTCCCAGCTCGCGCCCTCCTGGCCTCGCTGGTACAGCGTTCCGTCCGGCCGCTGATTGAACGACAGCTTCCCGAACAGGCCGTCATGCTCGCCGAAATAGAAGCCGTGGTCGGAGGTGAATATGATGGCGGTGTCCTCCATGAGGCCCATGTTCTCGACCATTCTCAGGAGATAGCCGATCCAGGTGTCGACCATGGTGACCTCGCCGCTGTAGGTCGCGTGGGCCTTACGGACCCGCTCCTCGGTGAAGCCGGGAACGCTGCTCCACGGGCCATACACCGGCTGGATCACCTCGCCGTCGAAGCCGGGCCAATACAGCTCCGTGTAGTAGTCGGGGGCGTCCCAGGGCTCGTGAGGGTCCCACGTGTCGACGTACAGAAAGAACTCGTCTTTGTAGTGGAGCTGTAGCCACTCCATCGCCCGCATGACGGTCTGAGCGACGTTGCGGTCCGCCCCGAACCGCCAGGCTTCTCGGGCGTCGCGAGACTCGTGGTGCAAGTTCTTCAAGAGCCGGGTGACTGATCCTTCCTGGCCGGTGTACATCGAGAAGGTCTCGAAGCCCTGGTCGTAGTTCATGCCGCCGCGCACGTAGAATGGGGTATCGACCATAGCGGCTGTGTGGACGCCCTCCTGGGCGAGAATCTGCGCCAGCGTCGTCGTTCCATCGGGCAGCGGCTCCCATCCCATGAACGACATAGTCCACCGCCCCGTGGCGTGGTCCGCGCGGGTGGGCATGGTCGGAAAGCCCGCGGCGTAGTGGCGATCGAAACGGACCGCCCTGGCCGCCAGCGCGTCCAGTGCAGGCGTGTGGATCTTGCCCATCTTTCCGTAGGCCCCCAGGTGGTCCTGGCGGAAGGTGTCGGCGACGATCCAGATGACGTTCATACCTGCACTCCGAATGTAACTAGAGCTCAGACAACCCGTCCGGGTACCATATCACAGCCAAATTACCCCCCCCCTCAGGCATCGCAGGGAGCTAAGGCGGGTCGGTCCCGTAAGCGAGACTTGACACCCACTAGAGTGCTCCTCCTCTACCAGTCGATGCGAAGCTTGGTCCATCGGATACCGAACCGGCCGTCCTCCTGTGACCAGTGCGTGGCGAGGTACGTGCCGTCCCGTAACGGGATTGCCGTCGGGAACCCGAACTGGAAGGAGGCTAGCTCGTCGACACCGGTCACGTCCTCGGAAGGGCGGTCCCTGGAGGCCCCGGCGTCGTATAGCGTCCCTTCGTAATGGATGGTCCACCCCTCGTCTGTGAAGGTGACCAGGTCCATGACGATCGCCTGGGCGCCATACCGCCTGTTGTAGAGGACCAGCAATCGGTCGCCGCCCAACGGGATGGGTGTCATCGTCTGGCCCATGATGCCGGTGGAGCGGGGTGTGCTCCACGTCTCGCCTTCGTCCTTCGATAGGACGAAGGAGTCCTCACGGTCCTCGACACCGTCCATCACCATAGTCCAACAGGTCGCAATCAGCAGACCTGGCCGGACCTCTGCCAGCTTCTGCTCAAAGTAGCCGTGCAAGCCATCCGGGTCCTCGAACACCACGGCGTGCCGAGGCCACGTCTGTCCGCCGTCGTCCGAGATGGCGGCCAGCACCTGCTTTGCCAGAGTGTCCTGCGAGTCCAGAGTCGCAGCAGGCGCCAGGACTCGTCCTGACCGGAGCGGGAGGATGCTGTGGGATATCTCGAGGTGCGCGTGCCCCCGCATCGGGACCACCTGCGGCGCCGACCAGGTGAGGCCGCCGTCCGACGACTTGCACAGGATGGGCTCGGTCGTGGCCGTGCCGAACCCCCCAGCGCCTTCCTCGCGGTAAGACCGCGCCCCGTAAGCGTAGACTGTGCGACCGTCGGCCGACAGGCTTAGCTTCAGGGCGTTTGTGGCGTTCCCTTCCCTGGGCAGGATTGTGCCTTCTCGTGTCCAGCTCTGGCCACCGTCGGTCGACCGCGCCCAGTCCGTCCCTCCGTCGGCGTAGGGTCCTCCCCCGACGTTGAACGAACACAGGATGTCCCCAGTGGGGAGTTGGACTGCCTGTGGGAATGCCGAGTCCCGGTCGTCGATCCGTCCGGTTGCGAGAATCTCTACCGCGGGCATCGCTTGTCTCCTTTAGGCAGTCTAGCGTCTGGCGTCAGGAATGCTTTGACGCAATAGCCTGGACAAACTGAATCGGTCATCGAGGCCACACTTGGCCTCCCACGCATCTGTCCCGGGATTGGGCGGGGCGAGGATAGTGACGCATTATACTGTGAGACCTAGCGGGCGGCATCTGAGACGGAGTTGAATTGGCCCGGCGAACGACCGGACCGGAGGCGATGGAGCAATGGACCAGAAAGAGCTCGCGGATACCGGGGTGAAGCTTCCCGAGATCGGGATCGGCACGTGGCACTACAAAGGCGGCGTGGAGCCGTTGAGAAGAGCGGTCTCGCTGGGGGCCTTCCTCATAGATACCGCCGAGCAGTACGGGACCGAGGAGGTGGTTGGCGAGGCCGTGTCCGAGATGCGGCACAAGGTGTTCATAGCTACGAAGGTATCGCGCGCAAACCTGAGATACGACGATGTTCTCGCGGCGGCTGAGAACAGCCTCACGCGGTTGCGCACCGACTACATCGACCTTTACCAGACACACCGTCCCAACCCCAGCATACCTATCGAAGAGACCATGGCCGCGATGGACAGGCTGGTGGAAGAGGGGAAGGTCCGGTTCATTGGGGTAAGCAACTGCGAGTGTGTGGCGCAATTCGAGGATGCTCAGACCGCATCCAAGAACAAGATCGTCTCCAATCAGGTCTCGTTCAACCTCCCGGGGCTCAATCTGGGGGGACGCCCGGTCAAGGGGATAGAACTCGACGTTCTGCCCTACTGTCAGGAAAACAACGTAACGGTCATCGCGTACAGCCCTCTGGGCCGCGGCCTGGACATCCTCAAGGCCAACATGCGCGACGGAGCGCTCGCGGAGGTTGCCGCCGCCACGGGCAAAACGGAGGCCCAGGTAGCCCTCAACTGGTGCGTTTCGAAGGAGAACATCGTCGCCATTCCCATGGACGACGGTACGCACATCGAGGAGAACTGCTGTGCGTCGGGCTGGAGGCTGAATCCGGAGCAAGTCGACTTCCTTGAAGATGCCCGCTGGCCCTGACACCCTCGCCGGCGTTTTGGCTGCCGGAGCGCCTTGACCCAATCTTGGAACTTACCATGGGCGCCGTCTACGCGTGCCTCCGCGTCACTGAGTTACTGGAACGGCACCGGTAGCTTATCCCCGTGCCACGGAAAAGCGTAGCTGGGGTCGTTAACGAAGCGGCGCAGCCCCGCCTCGATGCGGAGCGCCGTCGATGGCGGCAGCTCGACTCGGAAGTGCTTCGCGTCCACGGGCGTTGCCCTGACGGGCCCCTCGCGGTTCTCCCCGTATGTCACCTCGGTAAACTGATGCTCTCCGAAGGCGCCCGCCTGCACGATGAGGCTTCGGGGCTCGTTTCTGCTCAGGTTCACGAGCTGGATACCCACGATGTCGGGCCCCAGCCTGTCCACCAGCGCCGCCACGTCTTCGGGGAGGCCGGGACGAGCGCGTTCGTCGTCGAAATAGCGCACCGTGGCGCGCAGGAGTCCCCCATTATAGACGGACTGAGGCGCTCCCAGCATTACCTGCGTCAGGCCCTTGGTGAAGACGGGATTTCGGGGGGCCACATTCCCTGCGATGAGCGCATCCACCTCCCGGCTCTCCGAGCGGACGGCCTCGTAGGCATCGGCGGCAAGCTGGTATTCGGCGCTGAGAACCTGCTCCGGCCAGTCAGGCATCCTCCCGTCGTAATACTGGAACCGGGCCGGCTCCGTCTCGCCGCTGTTCTTCTCCCCCACCCGCGTGACCTCGTTCCAGTCCCGCTCCACGTCACCTGCACGAATAAACGCGATCATGTCGTGGTCGTCGAGAGACATCGAGGCGTGATACAGGTGGGCCGGCTCCAGCATCCTCATCGGATGCGGCCACGTGTACGGCGGCTTAGACCGGTCGTGCCACCCGTCCGGACCGTACCGCGTTGGCGCCAGCAACTGGCCATCGTCGCGCGTTTCGGCGTTGTCGAGCAAGACCCGTAACTGCGACCTGAGCAGGTCGAGATAGCCGAAGTCCCCAGAGAGCAGCAGCGCGCACTCGACGGCGACTGTAACGGCGTTAAGGGTGGCCTTGAAGCCATTGTAGTGGTTCCAACCGCCAAGTCCGCCCCACCACTGGCCCCCGCGAGCCTCCCCGGTCTTGCCGCTAGGACCTACGTTATCCGGGATGATGCCGCCGTTCCGCTGGGCCCGCTCCATCCACGCCTCAGTGTAGTCGAGGACCCATCGCTTGTACTTCTCGTCGTGGGTGTATAGATAGGCGTTGGTAATTAGCGCCGTGGCGCCAAGGCTGTAAGCCGCGTCGGTCTTCAGCACAACCTCGTCGAACAGCCTGACGATCTCATCCCTTCGGTCCGGGTCCTCGTACCAGTCAAGCTCAAGGTCTTTGAGTAGCGGGTAGAGGCTGGCGCGCACCCCGTAGAAGGAGATTCCGACACCTGTGCCCAGGAGAAATACGTCGACCTGTTCTGCGTCTTTAGCGTGCAGCAAAGGGCCCTGGCTGCTCTGGTAGGGCGAGCGGAAGACCCTGTGCTCGACGTCGTAGTTTGGCGCCTCGGGGTCCCCGCCCATGAACATGGCGGCGAACCGTTTCGAGCGGCGAACATTCTCCGAGACAGTCGGGCAAGCGACGCCGAAATCGTAGAACGCCATATTGCCCTCGCCCATGTGCCCCCAGTCCCCCGGCGCGTCGGCGTTGTAGTACTCGTTGTGGACTTGCTGCCTCCACTTCATGGACCGTTCGCCGCGGTAGTACTGCCGATGCTTAGACCGATGCAGAAGCCTGTCATCGTTGATGCGGGTAGTCGCGTTCCACTGCTGCAGAGCAAGTTCTAGTATTCTGTCGTCGGCGCCCATTGCGTAGAGAAGGCCCCAGTTGTAGGTCGCCTCGTAGTAGTCGTCCAGGTCGTCCGCGAAATAGTACGCCCCACCTCGCTCGGCATACTTCTGCACGGCCATCTCGGCCGTGTCGGCCATGAGGGTGATCAGCCGTCGCTCCAGTAGCGCCCATAACGGGGGTGGGGATATCCGGGTCGCCTTGACGGTAACCAGACCTGGAATGAGAGATGAGTCCATCACGAAGACCCCCGGAGCCTAGCTAATCGGGCAGCCACCGGCGCTCCATGTTTCCAACCAGGAGGCCGAGGCAGGGTGGAGAGAAGGATCATACATGAGGGAGACGCCTGGCACGCCGTGAAACTCCTCGATTACTGGCGCGGGACTGGACTGTCTGGTATATTGAATTCGCCTTTCGCGGTGGGCATGTCGGCTACCGGTGGTGAGCCCATCAGACGCATCGGGCCCTGGGCCTGGTCCGGCCCGAAAGGCGCGCGAGTGCGCAATGGCGACGTAGCCAAGTGGTCTAAGGCGGGGGTCTGCAAAACCTCTATTCGGCGGTTCGAATCCGCCCGTCGCCTCCACCCCCTTTATTCATAGCTAAATAGCCTCGTTTACAGCGCCCTTGCCGACATTTTGCCGACATTGGTTCTTTCCTACCAGGACCAGATGCGGATCCCGCCGTCAGCGCCCGTGCCCCCGGTGCCCGAGTTGCCGCATCCAACGCCAGCCGCACCGCCGCCGCCGCCACCGCCACCACCGCGCAGAGCTCCATTTCCACCGCTACCACTATTGCTTCCTGAGCCGCCTCGACCGAAACCGCCGCCGCCAGCCCCCCCGGCACCGTCAGCATCTGCCGTACCGGCCCCTCCATTAGGGGTCGTGCTTGTTCCACCTGCCCCACCGCCCATTGACTGCGTCCCTGTGCCGCCACTGCCGCCGTTGTACGATGTGCCGGAGCCTGAGCCGCCTCCACCATGCCCCCCACCTGCGCCCGTAGTCAAGGTAGCGTTCAAACCGCCACCACCAGCTGCGGGTGCACTAGGGTTAAATGCTCCCGATCCGCCTCCAGCGCCTCCGGCGGCTGCGAGGTACCATGCATCCCCCGAATTACCCAATGTAGAGGCCCCCCCTGACCCGCCGCTATTGCCCGCGCTGTCGCCAGTGACCACAGCCCCACCTGACCCACCGCTGCCCACGTTTCCCGAGATGCTAGTCGGTAAGGGTAGCTGTGAGAAGACGATTCCTGAGCGTGACCGACTTGTGCCTACCCCACCAAAACCACCCCCTGCATTGACATTATTAGCATTGCGTCGAGCACCACTGCCGCCGCCACCTCCGCCACCAATAGCCTCGACATATATGAATCGGACGCCCGTTTTTGGAGTCCATGTGAACGAACCAGCTGTGCTAAACACATCATAATGGGTCGCCTTTGAGCCCCATGTCGGGTTAGCGCCGCTGCCGCCAGTCTCGAGAACCCCCCAGGTGCCGCTGGGGGTGCGAGCCTTGCAATACGGCCATTGGAGTCCTCGTATATGACGCTGCCCTGTGTGGTCGTGCCAGCGATCTTCGTGCCTACCAGGTCGTTCCAGGAGGGGTTAGCGCCCGTGCCGCCCGTGCGGAACAGCTGACGCGCCGTGCCAGCCCCCAGACGCTGAATTCCCGTTGCGTCCCTGATGAACACGTCGCCCTGGGCTGCGCTGGCTATGGTCATTGCCGCCAGGTCGTTGTAGCTCACCCACGCCCCATTCTCGTAGCGCTCAAAGACGCTTAATGTCGAGTTGTAGATCACCAGCCCGTTGCCACTTGCGCCGAGCCCGCCGGTGCCGGTCAGCGTGATGGCGTTACGCTCCGTGGTCGTCAGGCTGTCGATGACGATGGGGCCTTCATACTCCACCGGGCCGTTGCGCCCTGCGAGGTCCTCCAGGACAGTACGTTCGTAGGTGTTCTTGTTGGCCGCCGTCAGTATCTCGCCTACTGACCAGACGCGGGTCGCACCAATTGATAGAGACGTGGGGAACGGCTCGCCTGCATCAACTGCGGCCTGAGCCCTGGCTGTACGATCCTCCAGGACCGATATGTCCCAACCAGGACGCCACTGCCGTATAGGGGCATGGGCACGATGGCCAGGTTGCTTGAGCAGTTCGACCTCAACCTCCTCACGGTTCAACGGGAAGACGACGTTGACCCACCCTTGCGTTGCGCACTCCACACATATTGACGGCTGGCCGACCTCGCACACGGTAGCGTTGTTGCAGGCGACGCATTCCCATAGCCACCGGCCTGTGTTGACGAAGGCATCTACAGACGTAGTGATATTGACTGGAACCTCGGGTGGGTCCTCTCCCCGATGAAGTTGATGCATCTTCGTCAACCATTGGGGATAGCTGAGCTGGGCCTCCTCTAGCCGCGGCACCGGCTCTTCGGCGTAGTGACTGTGTTGAAGTATCTTGTCGTTCGCCATTGGCTTTACCTCCCCAGCACCCCTGTGCCCAAGCCTGGCCCGACCCCGAGCACTATGATCTGACCGTAGGGCAGCGACGGGCTCAGCAGCAGTTTCACATCATGCCGCAATCCCGCTGGCAGTATGCGATGCTCAATCGCCTCTATGAACATGTCCTGGACCGTCTCCCGGTAGTGGACGGTGACCCGGTCCGATAGGTCAAGACTCGCGCCTGTTTCCAGACCGTCGTTGATGTTGATGGTTGCTTCCAGCTTTCGCGCAGGGTCTCTCTGGAGGTGCAGTATGACCAGCCCATAGTCCTCTGCATCGGCAGAGTCCGAAATGAACTGGCTGGGAATGGCGTACTCCCGCGGGCCATATTTGTCAATGCTGTCCTGGTCCTTCACCTCGACCGTATACGGCTGTTCGCTCACTAGCGCCTGTCCACGAGCCTGTAGCCTGGTCACATAGAGATCGCTGGACGCGTGGTTATTGGTGACGGTTATGGTGCGCGAGACAGCGGTCTCTGTGGAGGTGACACCTAGAGATGACGTGAGGCTAGTGCCACTATTATCCGCGACTGAATTGGCCATATAGTCCGTGAATTGCGCCAGAGCCGTCCAAGTATCCACCGCCAGATGAGTGTTGAGGCTATCTACAGTCGGGTATTCAGCGATGAACGTTCGGGAGTCTCCTGCCTTCAGCAGCGGCTTTTCTTGGAGAGTCCATAGGACGGCGACATTAGCGACCGTGAACTGGCGGACCGTGGTCTGCACGATGTTGGTGATATCCTGCGTCGGATCAGTTGGCCTGGCGGGGGCGATAATCGGTATCGCCCCGGTCATGGGGGTATCCGACAGCGTAGCTACGCTCGTACGCTGACTTAGCCGGTAGTATTCCGCATCAAAGGCGATTCGCCCCCGACGGTCTTCATGGATAAACCCAAGCTCGGTCTGTTCGATATCCCTGGCGTTCCTGAGAGCCTGCTGCCGCCTGGCCCACCACTTGGACATCGTACGGAGCCCGGTAGCAATGGTGCCTCGTTCCTTATCTGTGATGCCCGCGGAATCAAGAACCTTCCCAAACGCGGCCCCGGTCCCATAATCGGTCTGGAGCGACGCCTCGGCCTCCGTCTGTACAAGCTTGCTGATTATGCCAAGGGCTCTAATCTCTACTTGATCGCGACCGCCTCGCTCATCGAGCCTCGTCGGTTTATCAAGGTAACCTCCCCATAGCGGATTTACCGCGACGGCAATAGCGCTCAGCCATACGTCGGCTTTGTCAACGACGGTCCAGTACTGGTCACCGCTAGCAATGCCGCTCAGCAAGGCCCGATGGGCGGCATACGCATCGCCCGTCAATGTCCATACGGCGCTGGCGGCAGCCCTCGAAGTTATGGCCCCATACGGAATCTCGGTCGTTCGACCGCCGTCGTTGACGACATAGATAGACAGATTTTCGCCACTTCCATCGGTGTCCCAGAACGCGCCCATGCTTACTGTCTCGCTGCCAGCCCTGTGCATAGTAAGCGTGCTGGCGGTCGATGACCATGCCAAACGCGCGATGGTCAGGCCCACCGCTAGCGTCACGTCCCCGCCGGACTCTATGGTCCCGCCCGTGGGGAACAGATCGGACCCGGCGGTCAGCTTCGCCCGCGCAACCGGGGCGTATGCGACTCCTGGGATGACCATGCCCAGGCGGACCATACGTTGAGGTTCAATCAGCCCGTGGAGTGGCGAGCTGGGATTGAAGCGATCATACTTGTTGCCGCCAGTATTGCGGAGTTTAAACTTCAGCTTACCCGCCTCTGATCGACCATAGACCATCGAGGCGTATTTGCGGCCGCGACGCGCGATAAGCCTGAACTTGCCCAGGTCGGCAGTGACATCCGCCTCCGCATGGGTATAGGACCCATCGCCATTCCAGTCGCACTCAAGGACATATTCAGCCAGCGCCATTAGGTGAGCACATTCTCCTGGCCCCGGCGTAGAGCGGCCAGGTTAGCTTCCTGCACGAAGTCCTCCAAGTCATCGACGCCGTATAGGTTCTCAACGTTGAATACCATCGTGCGGCCGCCGTTCATCATCATGTCCAGGTCGCGCAACGGCATCACGACCTCATCCTGCCTATCCGTGGCCAGTGCCGCGAGCGTCGGCCCGGTAACTATCCCGCCTTCGTCCAGTGTAGGTATTGGTTTGATGTCTGGCGTACCAACAGTCCACCCACCAAACGATAATGGGCCTTTCCCTACCTTTGGTAGCGTAAATTCGAGGCTGTTCCAGCCGAGGATGATCGCGTTGATACCATCAATGATGTCGTTGACGAAACCCTTGAAGCCTTCCTTGATGCCACCCCATATTGTGTCCCACTTCTCTTTCACGCTGTCTAAAGCGTCCTTCAGGACTTCCCACGCATCGTCCAACTCATCGAGCCTGTCAATGAGCCACAATATCGCACCTAGAGCCTCCAGAAACGCATCAACAACGGCGAGGATGAGAGGGGCTAATAGCTCCATTGCTATATTCAATGTTGGAAGCAGGGCCTCATCGACCAGGAACTTTATGCCCTTGTAAAGCAACTGTATGGCATCGCCTATGACGTCGATGGCCCCCTTGATGCTCTCCTCGTTGTCAATGATCCATTGCATGAACTTCTCTGTGAGCACTTCGACGAATTCTTTCAACTTCTGGATAGCCGGACTCTCCGCGATGCTCTTCAGGATTTCTTTGAATACCTCAAACTCTTTTTTGAGGGTCTCTATATACGTGTTGAAGGCTGAAGCTCCGATGCGGCCTGAAGCGGCCAGAGATTCCCCTATAAGTCCCTCGTTATCTTTGGTCCAGTTCTTGAAACCATCGGCTGCTGGAATGATAGTATTGGTCCAGATGTCCCCGAGCTCCGTCTTGATAGTAGAGCCAACGTCCGTAAATCCGTCGCGAAACCCGGCCCAGATGCCTTCAAATGTTGGCTTATTCGTCTCGAACCAGTTGACCACGCTATCTAGTGCTGGTATGACATGGGTATCAACCGCCGACTTGATGCTGGTTTGAAGACTTCCGGAGAACTCTGTCAAGGGCGGTGTGAAAACGTACCAGCGGGGCGGAGCAAAACTGTACCACTGAACGCCGTAGAATGGGCATCAAGGTTCGTGGGGCGTTGGAGATCAGGCTCAGTCAGATAGCTGGCGGCCAGAAGTCTTCTTGCTGTGCTTGAGTCGGTAGCTGTCCCCGTTCATCTCCAGGATGTCGACATGGTGGGTGAGGCGGTCGAGGAGAGCTCCGGTCAGCCGTTCAGAGCCGAACACCTCGGTCCACTCGACGAAGGGCAGGTTGGAGGTCACCAGGACCGATCCACGCTCGTAACGCTGGCTGAACACCTCGAAGAGGAGCTCGGCGCCAGTCTTGGACAAGGGCACGAAGCCCAGTTCGTCGATGATCAGAAGCTTGAGTCGTGCGAGCCTTCTCTGCAGGTTGAGCAGACGCCGTTCGTCCCTGGCCTCGATCAGCTCGTGAACCAGAGCAGCGGCGGTGGTGAAGCCCACGGACAGTCCCCTCTGACACGCAGCCAGACCGAGACCGAGGGCGATATGGGTCTTGCCGGTGCCACTGTTGCCGAGAGCGATGACGTTGTGGGGGCGCTCGATGTACTCGCATCGTGCCAGCTCCAGAACCAGAGCCTTGTTCAGGGACGGCATAGACAGGAAGTCGAAGGTGTCGAGGCTCTTGGTCGTCGGGAAGCGGGCTGCTTTGATCCGACGTTCCACCATGCGATGGTGACGGTCGATCAGCTCCAAGTCCGATAGTCGCAGCAGGTAGTCCGGATGGTCAGCTCCCTCACTGGCACACTGGGATGCCAGCTTGTCGTACTCCCTCAGGAACGTGGGGAGCTTGAGTTGCTTGAGGTTGTGTTCGAGCAACATCGTGGACTTGTTGGTCATGACCGGCTCCCCGCCAGGAGAGCCATGTAGTCCCTGGTCGAGGTTGTTGCAACGTTGGTCCTGGGCAGATACGGGTACAACTCCATGTCGAGTCTAGGCGGTCGACCCTCGATCCTGCACAGCACCAGGTGCTTGACAGCATCGAAGCTCACAGCCCCGAGTCGAATGGCGTCTCGTACGGCGTCGTGGACTTCTTCCGGCTGGAAGTTCTCCATCAGTCTGAGCACCTGCACGAACTCCCTCTTTCCTCGCTTGCCCATCCTCGACTCCAGCAGCCGCCGCAACACTCCGAACTCCTCGGGCAACTCCCATCCAACCAGCGGCGCCGCCTGATCCAATGCCCTCGTCTTCTTCTCAAGGAGCGGCAGGTAATGGAGAGGGTCGAAGACGAAGTCGTCTCGATCGTAGGACCGCCGATGGCGGGCGATGACTTCAGCGCCACAGCTGATCACAACCTCGTGTACATATCCGCGGACCAGAACGTCCCGATGACCGTAGGCCACCGGGACCGAATAGTCATTGGTCCGGTATCTGACCAGGGACAGAGAACTGACCCTCGTCGCGTGCTTGTCGCTGGCGTCGTACGGTACGGCCGGCAGAGGCAGCAACTTCTCCAGGTCCCGCTCCAGCCGTTCTCCTATCGTCTCGTTGCGGCCGCGGAGTCGATCTTCGAACCGTCTGAGGCAGTGTTGCTCCAGATGAGCATTGAGGGCATCGAAGCTCTCGAACGATGGAATGGGCACCAGGAAGTTCCGGCGGACATAGCCGACCAGACCTTCTACTTTGCCCTTATCGTTCCCTTTGCCTGGACGGCCAAACCGGTCCTCGAACAGGTAGTGGGACTGAAGCTCGGAGAACACCCTGGTCCGCTGCCGGCGACCATCTCCCAGGATTCTGGCTACCGCGAGCGTGGTGTTGTCGTAGAGGATGCTCTGAGGCACTCCGCCCAGGAACGCGAAGGCGGAGACGTGTCCGTCGCAGAATGACTCCGTCGTCTCGGCGGGATACGCCTTCACATAGCACCCGTCGCTGTGAGGGAGGTCCAGGGCGAAGTAGTGGGCTTTGCGTTCCACTCCGCCGATGACCACCCACGCTTCGCCAAAGTCACACTGGGCATGTCCCGGGGAATGGGACAGTGGTACGAACATCTCTCGGGTCCGACGACGGCGTTCTCGAACGTAGTCTTTGACTATCGTGTACTTGCCGGTGAAGCCGTGTTCGTCTCTGAGCCGTTCGTAGATACGCTTGGCGGTGTGACGCTGCTTCTTCGGTGAGCTCAGATCCTGCTCCAGGATCTGGTCCATCACACCCTTATATGGATCGAGCTTCGGTCTGCGAGCCGGTCGTTGCCGTCGATACCCTGGGGGCACGGAGTACTCGAGCATCTTGCGCACCGTGTCCCGGTGTACCCCGAACACTCGGGCCGCCTCTCGGACGCTCATCCCTTCGACGAAACAAGCCTTGCGAACACGGAGGTAAATACCCACCTTGTACATCCAATCCACCTTCAGTCAGGTTCTGTCGTTCCTGATTGAAGGCGACAGGCGGTACAGTTTTCAAACGCCACACCTCAGCGCTCGACCGCCCAGGTGGTACATTATCTCTCCGCCCTTCACAATAGGTCCAGGTTCTCGGACGAAGCCCAGGATGTCCGCCCAAACTGCGTCTTCCAAAGGGAGGGCAGGGATATGCTTACTCGGGCATTTGCCCTGAAGCCTACCCCTGAAAGGAGACTTTCCGCCGCACCTGTAGTAGGCCTCACGCTTTCCGCTAGGCCGAGTCACGTCAGAACCTTGGAAGGTAAGGCCACATCTATCGCATCTGACAAGTCCTCGCAGGAGGTGTCTCCTCTTTGAGTTGCGAGCCGACATTATCTGATTCGACCGAAGAACCCGCTGTGCCGTATCCCAATCAGTGGCCTCCACAATAGCGGGTACGGCCCGGCTTATGAGCTCCCGTGGTTTCTTGCTCCGCTTGCCGTACACGTGCTCTCCCTTATATACGCTGTTTACGACTAGGTTGCGTACGCGTCCGGGCCTCCACACGGCAGCTGTGCTGTGCTTCCTCTTCCCGTCCGGGTCCGTCTTTGAGGTTTGGCGCCCATCCTTGGCGTACGACGGAGGAACAGAAAGAGCGTTCAGGTGTTCCGCGATCCTGATGCAGGACCATTTCTCCTCCCGTAAGAGGCGGTAGATCAGCCTGACAACGTCCGCCTCAGACAGGAGAAGTCCTGCGAGCGGCGAGTTGCTAACGAGCAACCGTGCATTCTTCTTCCTCCCTTCTACAATATAGCCGTACGGCACGATACCACCCAACCACACGCCCTCTTTTGCCCAATAATTAGTACCGGAGATCGACCGTTCGATCTGTGTATCTCGAGCAAAGCCAGCAGAAGCAGCGAAGACATTGAACATGAACCTCCCGGACGGAGACGACATGTCAAATTCCTCTGTGAGACTCCTTACAGCTACACCTAGCTGATCAAGTTGGTGGGTCGAGTTAAGTATGTCCCGAGGGTCCCGGCCTAGGCGATCAATCTTGTAAACAAGCACCGTGGAGAACTTCCCGTCCCGAGCGTCCTCGACCAGCTTCATGCCTCCGGGCCGCTCGAGAAGCGGTATGGTGCCGGAGACTCCGTCATCCAGGTAGAACTCATGAACCTGCATTGGTCCGCCGATCAGGCCCTGCAACTCTACCCATTTTCTGGCGGCTTCTACCTGAGTCTTAATAGTCTGATTTTCCCTTTGCTCCTCGGAGGAGACGCGGGCGTAGACAGCCGTCGCGCTCGACTCCGGAGTACGTGCCAATGGGTCATCCATGTCGCTTTCCTCCTGGTCTGGGGCCTGGCTTGCGTCTATTGGCCATGTATGCTTCTAGCGACTCGATGTCCGCAAGCCAGTCGCGGCCCACCTTCTCGCCTTCGATTGTGCGGGACTCGAGCAAGCGTCTTACGTGGTCCGCAGAGAGTCCGAATCTCTCGCTGGCCTGTCCTGTAGTTAGATATCCCTCGATGCTCATGGCGTTATTATACACGTATACGTGTATAATAACTAATGGTTGTCTCCGCCGCCCACACTTGCTTGGTTGAGATGTGAAGGGCGGAGAGATAATGTACCACCTGGGCGGTCGAGCGCTGAGGTGTGGCGTTTGAAAACTGTACCGCCTGTCGCCTTCAATCAGGAACGACAGAACCTGACTGAAGGTGGATTGGATGTACAAGGTGGGTATTTACGTCCGTGTTCGCAAGGCTTGTTTCGTCGAAGGGATGAGCGTCCGAGAGGCGGCCCGAGTGTTCGGGCTACACCGGGACACGGTGCGCAAGATGCTCGAGTACTCCGTGCCCCCAGGGTATCGACGGCAACGACCGGCTCGCAGACCGAAGCTCGATCCATATAAGGGTGTGATGGACCAGATCCTGGAGCAGGATCTGACCTCACCGAAGAAGCAGCGTCACACCGCCAAGCGTATCTACGAACGGCTCAGAGACGAACACGGCTTCCCCGGCAAGTACACGATAGTCAAAGACTACGTTCGAGAACGCCGTCGTCGGACCCGAGAGATGTTCGTACCACTGTCCCATTCCCCGGGACATGCCCAGTGTGACTTTGGCGAAGCGTGGGTGGTCATCGGCGGAGTGGAACGCAAAGCCCACTACTTCGCCCTGGACCTCCCTCACAGCGACGGGTGCTATGTGAAGGCGTATCCCGCCGAGACGACGGAGTCATTCTGCGACGGACACGTCTCCGCCTTCGCGTTCCTGGGCGGAGTGCCTCAGAGCATCCTCTACGACAACACCACGCTCGCGGTAGCCAGAATCCTGGGAGATGGTCGCCGGCAGCGGACCAGGGTGTTCTCCGAGCTTCAGTCCCACTACCTGTTCGAGGACCGGTTTGGCCGTCCAGGCAAAGGGAACGATAAGGGCAAAGTAGAAGGTCTGGTCGGCTATGTCCGCCGGAACTTCCTGGTGCCCATTCCATCGTTCGAGAGCTTCGATGCCCTCAATGCTCATCTGGAGCAACACTGCCTCAGACGGTTCGAAGATCGACTCCGCGGCCGCAACGAGACGATAGGAGAACGGCTGGAGCGGGACCTAGAGAAGTTGCTGCCTCTGCCGGCCGTACCGTACGACGCCAGCGACAAGCACGCGACGAGGGTCAGTTCTCTGTCCCTGGTCAGATACCGGACCAATGACTATTCGGTCCCGGTGGCCTACGGTCATCGGGACGTTCTGGTCCGCGGATATGTACACGAGGTTGTGATCAGCTGTGGCGCTGAAGTCATCGCCCGCCATCGGCGCTCATACGATCGAGACGACTTCGTCTTCGACCCTCTCCATTACCTGCCGCTCCTTGAGAAGAAGACGAGGGCATTGGATCAGGCGGCGCCGCTGGTTGGATGGGAGTTGCCCGAGGAGTTCGGAGTGTTGCGGCGGCTGCTGGAGTCGAGGATGGGCAAGCGAGGAAAGAGGGAGTTCGTGCAGGTGCTCAGACTGATGGAGAACTTCCAGCCGGAAGAAGTCCACGACGCCGTACGAGACGCCATTCGACTCGGGGCTGTGAGCTTCGATGCTGTCAAGCACCTGGTGCTGTGCAGGATCGAGGGTCGACCGCCTAGACTCGACATGGAGTTGTACCCGTATCTGCCCAGGACCAACGTTGCAACAACCTCGACCAGGGACTACATGGCTCTCCTGGCGGGGAGCCGGTCATGACCAACAAGTCCACGATGTTGCTCGAACACAACCTCAAGCAACTCAAGCTCCCCACGTTCCTGAGGGAGTACGACAAGCTGGCATCCCAGTGTGCCAGTGAGGGAGCTGACCATCCGGACTACCTGCTGCGACTATCGGACTTGGAGCTGATCGACCGTCACCATCGCATGGTGGAACGTCGGATCAAAGCAGCCCGCTTCCCGACGACCAAGAGCCTCGACACCTTCGACTTCCTGTCTATGCCGTCCCTGAACAAGGCTCTGGTTCTGGAGCTGGCACGATGCGAGTACATCGAGCGCCCCCACAACGTCATCGCTCTCGGCAACAGTGGCACCGGCAAGACCCATATCGCCCTCGGGCTCGGTCTGGCTGCGTGTCAGAGGGGACTGTCCGTGGGCTTCACCACCGCCGCTGCTCTGGTTCACGAGCTGATCGAGGCCAGGGACGAACGGCGTCTGCTCAACCTGCAGAGAAGGCTCGCACGACTCAAGCTTCTGATCATCGACGAACTGGGCTTCGTGCCCTTGTCCAAGACTGGCGCCGAGCTCCTCTTCGAGGTGTTCAGCCAGCGTTACGAGCGTGGATCGGTCCTGGTGACCTCCAACCTGCCCTTCGTCGAGTGGACCGAGGTGTTCGGCTCTGAACGGCTGACCGGAGCTCTCCTCGACCGCCTCACCCACCATGTCGACATCCTGGAGATGAACGGGGACAGCTACCGACTCAAGCACAGCAAGAAGATTCCTGGCCGCCAGCTATCTGACTGAGCCTGATCTCCAACGCCCCACGAACCTTGATGCCCATTCTACGGCGTTCAGTGGTACAGTTTTGCTCCGCCCCGCTGGTACGTTTTCACACCGCCCTTGACATTGAGAGGTAAAAACCGAGAAAACGCGGCAATGGGTATTGTGAGCACACCTCAGCCGCGAGGAACTCCTTTAGGTGAGAAGAGCTGCCGTTGCCCGCCCCGCCTATGCCGCTAGCTAGAAAAGGAATAAGACGAAGAAGTAGGCAACTCATCTCCGGAGCGTCAGCACGCCCGGTTCACCGAACGACAAGGACTATTCCAGCGTTACTGAGGCGACGCGGTTATAGGAGTCCCTGAGGACCGTCAAGGCGTCGGCGTCCGTGTCTCCGTAGTGGATGTCTTGCCTGAAATCGGACTCGCTGTGCACTAAAGGGACGTAGGGATCCCAATTCTGACCGCCGGTCCGATTCACCACGTTGTAGCTGGGCCCGTATTTCCCGATATTGACGGCTCTAACGTCCTTCGCTCCCGCTTCAAGGAGGAGGTTGCGTGCGCATTCTATAGAGAATCCTGCAGTCGCAAAATCGTCCACCACCACCACAGATTTCTCTTCAATTCGTGAACTATGCCCGGAGTTCAGGTGTATGGTATTAGCCTGATTGGTGAATTGAACGTCGCGTCCTTGGTCTCTCCTCTGACCGCTGTCGAGAGCGGGGTTGTGTCTTATCAGTAGGTCTTCCACGTACCTATCCCTGAATAATCTGGCACCCATGTGGACGAACGGTTCCATCGCCGAGTTTGGTCCCCCTTGGCTGCCCGGGTAAGTAGTCCACGTGTCGGCCTCCGTGTGTAACCCGTCACCATAGATGCTGCCAATCAAGTGGTACATTATCAGTTCGCGAACCGTTAAAGGCCCATTCATGGGATCGCTGCCATATTTGAGAAAACGGAGCAATCCTTGCTTGAGGGCAAGAATCCCAGCACCATTCCCGTCTAACATGGCCATGACTTCTACCGAGGCACCGTTAGCGTCCTTCTCGTCGAGCTTCCAGTACCAGTAGCGTTCCTTCATGAAGCACTCTCGCACGACGAGGCTGAACAGCCGCGGATCGCGTACGTTTATGCCGTAGGGGTACGAGGCGTTGGACCATCCTGCGTTGAAGTAGGCGATCCGGGCGTGCGATGCGGACCGCATGTCCAGGTCAGAATCGCCCAGCCAGACGATTTGATTCTGGCTAATCCCGAATTCGTTGAGGGCCTCGGACACCCACGTAGGGCTGCCCTTCTTAGCTCCAACCGACTGACGCGTCAGTGCCAGATCGTATGATAAACCCGACGCGTGAATTCTCGCAGAAGCGTCATCCCTATTGGACGCGACCGCGATTGACAAGCCAGCTTCCTGAAGGTCATCGATCATCTCCGGGACGCCATCGACAGGATTGGACTTTGGGTCAACTAGCGTCCCATCAAGATCAAGTATTACTGCCTTTACGGCCAAGACCCTGCTCCTCCCATTCCCGCTTAAGAGCCGACAACAGGTCCTTGAAGTCTTCGTCGTCTACTGAATAGGAGTCCAGGATTCGCTCGAATTCCCGTTGCACGGACTCAAACGGACTCGAGCGGAATCTACGAACCGGAGCGCCTTCGAACGCTGGAGTCAGCAACTCCAGTAAGTGGGCCATACTGCTCTTCGAGTCGAGGTCGAATATAGGGGCCTCGTCGTTCTTCAACAAGCGCAGTATTCCGTTCGAATGGGGGGAGTTCCGGTTGGTGACTCCGAAAACTACTCGGCCGTACTCCTTAGCGAACCTATAGGTATGAGCAGTCCCGCTGCTTTCTTCTGCTTCAATAGGCACTGTTGCGAAGGAAAGTCCGGCCTGGATGCGATTACGCCTGATGAACCTCGCTCTCGAATACGACTCGCTTGGCAGGTACTCGGAAACCACGCACCCACTTCCGCCAATGATCTGGGCCCTAGTGTGTCCGGTGCCCGCAGGAAACACAACGTCGATTCCAGTTCCCAGCACCGCGACCGTGGGGATACCAAGGTCTACGGCAGTTTGGTGAACAGCCTGGTCGATACCTTCGGCAAGCCCGGCGACAAGACCGAATCCATGTTCGCCGAGCCACTGACTGAGTACGCGGCTTCTCTTTATTCCCTCCGCAGACGCATTGCGTGTCCCTACGACGGCAATAAGATTTGGGACTGAAATGGTGGCTACGTCGCCCTGCACGAACAGCCACCTTGGGGGACTCTTTATTTCGCGGAGACGCTGAGGAAAGGCCTCGTCGGTCTCAAAGACTAGGCTGACATGCTGCCTGGCGAACGTTGCTAACGCTCGTGTGGCCTCTTCCTCTAGCTTCCTTCTATTGCTCCTAATAGCCCTTATGATTGTGTCATGGCCCTTCACGCCAGCGCGACCGAGTAAGTGTTGCAGCTGGTCCGGGCTGGATTGCCATACCATCCCGAGATCCCAAAAACCGTCGATGAGCGCTTTCAGAGACTGCTCGCCTAGCCCCTTGACACGAGACAACGCGACAAAGTTCAGGCGCTGAGCTTCCGGCGAAGGTGGGTGCCGCTCAGGGGTAAAAAAGCTGAGCTGTGGGTCGGTTTCTTCTCGCAAGGTGTCTCACCTGGTCTCGGAGGCAGACCTTACTCGTTAGGTTATATCAACATCGATGGTGTTTCGGCTAGGGTCCCAGATCTCGATTCGGGCGAACGGAAGTCCTGGAGCGCCATCATTCTAGGCCGGTTCTAGCTACGCCGGAAGATAGCAGCCTTTGACGTGATAGCCAAGGTTGAGTCTGAAGCCGGCGACGAGTGCGCATAGCCGCGCGTGCCCGTTCCGCTCGGCCTACACTACATTGGTTCGAATCACCGACTCGCGTAGACCTTGCCGGCCTCTGCCCGGTGGGTGACAAAAGTGACGCTTCGAGCCATGTACTGCCCGCCTAACACACACCTCCTAAACCCGGACATTCGGGGATAGTAGAATTAGTAGAGTATGGTGAGTTCCATCACTTTTATCACCCGCAGGGCTCCCTATGAGATTGTGGCGCGGCGCTCGGTGCTCAGGCTCAGGGGTACACGGGCCGCCGGCAGGGGTACGAGCTGCTGAAGTAGTCCACACTCGCTGACTCCTGGCGTCGCACTCCCTCCCCGTCACGTGTGCCCATCAAGTCCCTTCCAGGGCTGGGCGTTGGTCCAGGGCCCGGTTCGTACCCGTGTCCCGATGTCACTTCTCGACTAAGCCCGAATCCACCGAAGGACGTCCTTGGGGACAGCGCTTGAAGAAGCCAGCGGGTGCTCCTCTGAATCTGGGATAATGGTTTTGGAACAGAAACCCGCCCGGAAACAAGGAGCACCCAATAGATGCTGCCACAGAACAAACCCGACCGTATCCGCATCCTCTTTGACGACCATCGCCTGGTGGCCAATGCCGGCCTGCTCCTGCCGGCCACCCTAGCCCGGCACCTGGGCCTGCGGGAACTCGTCGACCATCACCTTGACCTCGGCGGAGCGCCGGGACGGGCGAACACTGGGGACAAGATGCTGACGCTGGTCGCTTCCGCGCTGGCAGGCGGCGACTGCATCGACGACGCCGATGCGCTGCGCGCTGGTGGGACGGTTGGTGTTCTAGGCTGCGTGGTCAAGGCGCCATCCACCCTGGGGACCTTCCTGCGCAGCTTCCGGTGGGGGCATGTCCGTCAACTCGACCGCGTGAGCCGCCAGTTGTTGGCCCGGGCCTGGGCCGCTGGGGCCGGACCCGGCGACTCGCCCCTGACCATCGACCTGGACTCGACCATCTGCGAGACCTATGGACTGGCCAAGGAGGGAGCGCGCCACCACGGCTATACCGGCGCCCGCGGCTATCACCCGCTGCTGGCCATTGCCGCCGGCACCGGCGAGGTGCTGATGTCCCGGCTGCGCGAGGGCCGGGCCAACACCGCCCGTGGCGCCGCCCACTTCCTGCGTGAGACGGTGGGGCGGGTGCGCTACGGCGGGGCCAGGGGACAACTCACGGTGCGGGCCGACAGCGGCTTCTACGCCCACACTGTCGTTGCCGCCTGCCGGGAAATGGATGTCCGCTTCTCTATCACCATCCGCCAGCGCGCCAGGCTGCGGGATCTGATCGAGGCGATACCAGAGGAGGACTGGACTCCCATTCCCTACTGGATGGACGGCGCCGCCGATGTCGCCGAGACGACTTACACCCCGTTCCAGACCAAGCCGGACGCCGCGCCGGTGCGGCTCATTGTCCGGCGGGTGAAGCCGACGCCCGGTTCCCAGCTCGCCCTCTTCGCCAGATACAGCTATCACGCCTTCATCACCGACCGCGATGGGGAGACGCTGGAACTGGAGGCCGATCATCGCCGCCACGCCGAGGTCGAGAACGCCATACGCGACCTCAAGTACGGCGTCGGGCTGAACCACATGCCGTCGGCGCGCTTCGCCGCCAACGGCGCCTGGCTGGCGGTCCAGGTGATGGCGCATAACCTGGCCCGCTGGACGGCGCGGATTGGTCTGGGCGAGCGGACCGTGATCACCAAGACCCTCAGGCGGCGGGTCTTCGCTCTGGTGGGACGGATCACCCGCTCGGCGCGCCGCCTCACTTTGCATCTCCCCCGGCGCTGGCCTTGGGAAACCCAGTTCACTCGCGCCTTGGCCCGGCTGCAAGCCATTCCGTTCCCGGCCTGACGGCCAGCCTGCAACTGACCCAACGTCCCCGCAATCTCGCGCCACCCCGGTCGCGAGAGTCCCCTGCTGCGTATCCTCTCGCCTTCCCGCGCATCGCAACTCCCGCATAGGGCCTTAGGGGCCCTGTGCGGCCACTGAAGACCGCCCGCCGGCCTCCCATCTACCCCAAGACCCCAGGCCATCTCCCCTGTAGCTCCCTCACCCACCCCCTTCCGCTGTCCTCACGCCGTCCATCGGTGTCCTTCGGTGGATTCGGGCTAAGCCCACGGTGACGGTTTCAGCCACGGCACCGCCTACGGATACACCTATGCCTAGTACGACCGCAGAGCCGGCGCCTACATCAACACCTACAGCCACGCCTGAGCCAACACCTATATCTACGGCTCAAGACCCTGACAGGGCCGCTCTTCTAAAGGAATTCGCCCAACTAGGGGGCGACGCTATGGCTAAACGTGAATGGGCTTTCGTGCATGCGCTATATCCTGATGAATTCAAGGCGAAATGTTCGTTGGGCGATTTTGCAGGATTGATGACGTTCGCGTGGGCATTTTCAGGCATTCCCGAAGGTGTGGCGTATGTGGTAGAAGGGGTGACGATAGACGGCGACCAGGGGCGGGTAGAATCCTACTTTGAAAAAGACGGTGTACAGATAGAGCTTGATGACGATGGCGACGAAGAACCGGACTTTATCTGGCAGGATAGCAAATGGGTTGCCTACGTTTCACCGGAAGATTTAGCCGAAGAAGACCCATGTAGCCTTGACTTCACCGCGGAAGAGCCTACAAGCACACCTCCGCCTAGTTTTAGCGCTACGCCAACCCCACTACCAGCAGGTTATACCTTAAACAATCCTGTGGAAGCAGGTGGAATTCTCCAAGGCTCAGACGGGACCGAAATATCAGTCTTGGCAATCATAGCGGACGCTCGGCAACAGATAGCCGACGAGAACATGTTCAACGACCCGCCGAAGGAGGGTAACCGCTTCTATATGGTCCGAGTCGAGGTTGCCTATCCCTCCGGTACGGATTCTATCGATGTGTCGGATTACGACTTTAAACTGATTGGCGATAGCCGCCTTATTTACGATGCAACCTGTGGGGTAGTTCCAGACGAACTTGATGGCGAAATCTTCGGCGGAGGTCGGATAGAAGGCAACGTCTGCTTTGAAATCCCAGAGGACGAAGGTGGCTTGATATTGATACATGAACCGGGCTTCGGGTCGGAATCACGTCGTTTCCTTAGTTTAGAAGAATAACATGGCCCTAGAAGAACGCATCAGCAGGCTAGAGGGCGCGTACGAGCAGGTGGACAAGAGGCTTGACGATCTGAGTCGCGCCATCGAGGGTCTACGCACCGACTTGAAGCTTCTAGAGTGAAAGGCTCCCTCCGACAGCGCAGCCCCGGCTCCTGGGAGCTGACCATCGACCTACTGCTCATTGCAGCATTGTTCGCCTTCTTGTGCAGAGAGCGTAGAGCCTCTGCGTCATGACCAACTTCGCCAACCGCACCGTATGGACCGGAGAGTTCGAAGGAGCTGGGGTCAGTGCTGTTCAGTCGGCGAAGTCTTCTCCTCCAGTGCCTGCTTGATCCAGGCGTTCAGGCTCAGTCTGTTCTCGACAGCAGCGACGGTCACACGATGGTGGAGGTCAGAGCCCAGCCGAAGGTTGAACTTACCGGAGAAAGGCTTCTGGGGCTCAATGCCCCGCTCCTTGCAGAGCTCCATGTACTGGTCAATTGATATGCGGAACTCGCGCTTCAACCCCTCCACGTCGGAGGCGGCGAAGGTAGCAATCGAACTCGTGCCGGAATTAACGACGTGGCCGTAGAAAAGCCCTTCGATGTCGTCATACTCAATGCCAGCGATGTAGCCCTTGTATTCCATTATGGCGTCACTCCTATGTCGGTTAAGAATGTGGCGATCTGTCGAACGGTTGCCCTGGCAGTCTCTGGCCTCGGATGTGGACGATGAACAACAATTGCCCTGGAATCACCAACTAGGTGCACTCTTGATCCGGCGGCCTCTACGACTTCCACGCCAGCAGCAACCAGCAGCGACTCGATGTCGGCCCAGCGGATGTCCGACCGTGTGGGCCTAGTGAAAACCCTGGCGAGCGTCCGCTGGTGCTTCGTCCTCATGTACGTATAGTACCATATACTAGTACCATTGTCAAGGATTCGTAGTGCCTAAAACGGAGCACGCCAACTTCGCCAACCGCACGGTATGGACCGGCGACAACCTGGACATCCTACGCGGGATGAACAGCGAGTCGGTCGATCTCATCTACCTCGACCCTCCGTTCAATAGCTCTCGCAACTACGCTGCACCTATCGGTAGCAAGGCTGCCGGAGCCGCGTTCAAGGACACATGGACGCTAGACGACCTCAATATCGCATGGATGGGTCTGATCGCCGACGAGCAGCCTGCCATGTACCAGGTGCTACAGGCCGCTAGGCTAACGCACGGCAAGGGGATGCAGTCCTACCTGTGCATGATGGGCGTGCGGCTGCTGGAGATGCGCCGGGTGCTGAAGGACACAGGGAGCATCTATCTGCACTGCGACCCGACGGCCAGCCACTATCTGAAGCTGCTGATGGACGGAGTGTTTGAGTCAGACAGTTTTCGCAATGAAATCTCATGGCATCGCTCGAATCCCAAGAGTTTGCACGCGGTGAACTTCCCCAATAACAGAGATATTATTCTCCGATACTCGAAGGCTGATAAGGCTACGTTCCACAAGGTGTTCGTTGCCCATGACCCTTCCTACGTGAACAAAGCCTACAAATACACGGACGTGGATGGACGACGGTACAGACTCCTGCCCCTACTCAATCCGAGCAGCGACCGCCCCAACCTCACCTATGAGTTTCTGGGAGTCACTAGAGTATGGCGGTGGACTCGTGAGCGGATGCAGAAAGCCTATGTGGATGGGATCGTAGTACAACTCAAACCGGGAGCGGTACCACAGTACAAGTACTATCTTGAGGACTCGAAGGGTAGGACTGCAACCGACGATTGGAACGACATTACCCAAACAGCAGGCAGTGAACGCATCGGCTACCCTACCCAGAAGCCGCTAGCCCTCCTGGAGCGCATCATCAAAGCCAGCAGCAACGAGGGCGACATGGTCCTTGATCCCTTCTGTGGCTGCGCCACCGCTTGCGTTGCCGCCGAGAACCTGGGACGCCAGTGGGTCGGGATCGACCTGTCCGAGAAGGCGGTCGAGCTCGTCAACATGCGGCTCCAGCAGAGCATGGGCAGCCTGTTCCACCACGGCTACGTCACGCACCGCACAGACATTCCTCAACGGACGGACATCGACGCACCTATCCCGTACCGCCAAAATGCCCACGTACTCTTTGGCCAGCAGGAGGGACGTTGCGCCGGATGCAAGACGGTGTTCGACTTTAAGTTATTCGAGGTCGACCATATGGTGCCCAGGTCCAGAGGAGGGCACGACCATATCGACAACCTACAGATGCTCTGTAGCCACTGCAACCGGCTTAAAGGCGACAGGCCGCAGGAGTACCTAGTGGCTCGGCTGAAAGAGATGGCGATAGTCTGATGAAAGGCTCTCTCCGACAGCGCAGCCGCGGCTCCTGGGAGCTGACCATCGACACCGGGCGGGATGCCCTGGGTAGGCGGCAGCGTAAGTTCGTCACTGTCCGCGGGACCAAGGCCCAGGCCCAACGCAAGCTCCGGGAGTTGCTGAGCAATATCGATAGAGGCATTCCCCCAATTCCCGACAAGACGCTGCTCCGCGATTGGCTCGACCGCTGGATGGAAGAGGTGATAGCCCCTAACCGCCGTCAAGGCACCAAGGAACGGTACCGGGACATCATAGACCGATATATCAATCCATACATCGGGCATATCCCGCTCGCCAATCTCGGCCCCGCCCAGATTCAGGCCCTGGAAACCGAGCTCTCGCGGCGCTTGAGTCCCAAGGGCGTCGGGCAAGCCCATAACTCCTGTCCGGCGCCATGAAGCACGCTCTCCGGCAGGAACTGGTCCAACGCAACTCCGTATCTCTGGTGTCGCCGCCGGCCGTCCGCCGACAGGAAGTCCCGCCTCCCGACGTTCAGGCCGTCCGCGCCGCGCTTGACCTGGCCCGGACGGAAGACCACGACCTGTTCCCAGCCATGTACTTGATCGCCTACACCGGACTCCGCCGAGGAGAGGCCTTGGGGCTGCTGTGGGAGCATGTGGACCTGGACCGGGGCTTCGTGACCGTGGAGGGCTCGCTAGTGCGTTCCCGGGAACGCGGGCTGATACTGGAGCCGCCCAAGACCGATGCGGGCCGCCGTATGGTAGATTTGGACAGCAGCACGGTCGAGGTGCTGGCGGAACACCGGCGGGCGCAGGCCGAAACGCGGGCGATGATGCGCGAAGCCTACGATCACCGGGGCCGGGTGTTCGCCGACGCCATTGGCGGTTGGGTGCATCCGCAGCGGCTCTATACGACGGTTAAGAGCTATGGTCGGCGCGTGGGACACGGGAGCATGTCGGTGCGGTCGCTCCGGCACTTCCACGCCAGCCTCATGCTCCAGAACAGGGAGAACATCGTGGTGGTGAGCAAGCGGCTGGGCCACGCCAACGTCTCGGTCACGTCGGACATCTACGCCCACGCGCTACCGGGCTGGCAGAAGCAGGCGGCGGAGGCGTTCGCCAAGGCGATGGATGCCGACACGGATGCCGACAATGCTGACAACTCCATACCGCCGTCTACGACCGCCCATGCCTAAACAGTGCCATGCCGACAACGCCGACAGCTACGGGACAACCATCGCCAGCAGATACCTGGCAAATCTCCTCCTCGGCACCACCTGACAATGGGTACCCCCCGTCGCTCTTCCATTGACTCGCTCCATGGGGCGACGAGGACTTCTCACGGTGGCGCAGCTAGGATTATACTGCGCGTCGTGGGTGGGCTGGTCTCGTGGATAGCCGCATTGTGATCACTTCTCACTAGGAGCACCCCGTTGCCTAACTACAGCTTGGCCAGCGGCCTGTTCTTGTACGACAAGCAGGGCCAAAACGTCGGCGACCCAATCGAAGCGATCAGATCCGTCGCCGTAGGACGTTACGCGGAAACCGAGTTGTTGGCGGAAGGACAGGGGTGGGAAGAAGGCCCACCCTCCTCGGAGCCTTATCGTGACGCCCTTGAAGAAGTAGGCGTATATCCGCACACGATCCACGCCCCGTTCCAGGCCATCAACCTTGCCAGCTTCGATGAGGCTGAGCGCAAGGACGGCGTCGAGCAGGTGGCGGGGGCGGTGCGGTTTCTCGCGGAATTGGGCGGCAGAACGGTCATCGTCCACCCCACAGGTCGTCCTACGACACCGGGCCCCGCCTACTACACACTCGAGAACCTCGGCGCGGCCACGGAGAACGCCCACCGGTCCATCTCAGAATTAGTAGCCGTGGCGGAGGCCGAAGGCGTTCGTATCGCGCTCGAGAACCTTCCGGCCAAAGAGATGCCGGCCCGGCCCCTGGAGACGATGCGGGAGCTACGGTCATTTATGGCAGATCTCCCTGCCGAGCACGTCGGCATATGCCATGACATCGGGCACACAAGGCTTATCGGTCTGGATATTGCCGAAGAGGCCCGTGTCGCATCGGAGCGGCTCTACGCTCTCCACATCCAGGATGGTTCAACCGATGACGATGACCACCTTCCTCCGGGTCACGGCGTGCTGAACTTCGACTCGTACGCGACGGCCCTCGAGGACATAAGGTTCGACGGGGCTTGGACGCTGGAGGTACTTGCTAAGAACCACCCCGGCAGCATCGAAGACGTGGCCGTCGAGCTCGGGAATATTCGCGACCGGTGGGACGCCGAAGGGATGGGGAACTTCAGCTAGCGCAGAGTCAGGAGCGCCTAGTTGAATGACCCTGTCGGCGTCGTGGTCGATTCATCCGGGAACCTTCTTCATCTCGGATAACTCCAACCACCGCATCCGAAAAGTTGACTCTGTCGCAGCTGCGGCGAAAAGGAATCCTCACTCAACGGCGGGACTCGGGTCTTGGGGGTGGGGTGCGGCTCGCGGCTCAATTGCCACCCAAGGTTCTTAGCGAGCCCTTGTTCTGACTTCCGGACTAGTGACCGCCCAGTATTACTCCCGCAAACGGCTATTCGATGCATCGGCTTCTCGGCAGCGCCACAGGCCATGAGCGACTCGAGTCGACCGATAACGCGCCGTATTGCTGCTACAATAGGGGTGAGAGTGAGTTTGAGGAACCGCTGTTGGACCAAAGAACGCTCCTATACACGCACCCCGATTGCGACTACTCCGACCTCCTGAAGAACGTCAAAGACGCTGAGGGAGTCGAGTACGAAGAGATCGATCTCGCACTCCGTCCTGAGGCGTGGGCAGACCTGGAGAAGCTCACCGACGGCGAGCGGATCACACCGGTATTAGTTGAGGCAGGTGTCGTAACCGTAGGGTACAACGGCATCGGCTGAACATTCTGAATGGAGCCGTGGGCTCCACACCAGCGGCGGGACAGCTAAAGCTGAGGGGCGGCCTGGGAAACTTGGCCGCCCCTCCGTTTTGGCGGACTCCCCGGCGGCCCTAGTCCATTACTCATGGCATCAAGACGTAACACTCCATTGGTGTATACTTGGCGACGGGCCCGCCAGCGCGGGCAATCCCCAGCCACGCAGCAGCTTGATGGCGGACCAGCAGCCACCCACCGACGACTCTGAAGAGATCCCCGAAGACGCTACGGTCCTGACTCAGGTACCTTACGCTTGGGTCTGGTCGACGCTGCCCTACATGCTCATCCTGGGCGCCTTGTACCTGATCATACCTGTGCCAGAGTTAATCGCCCTTGTCATGGTGGTTATTCTCGTACTCAGCTATTTCGCGTGGCGAGGGACGGCGTACGTATTCACGGCGGACGCTTTGATCTATCAGCGCGGCGCGATTACCGGCGCAAGCAGGTACAAGATCCCGCTCTCGCGCTTAAAGGACGTCCGGGCGCGCTACGGAATCTGGGGAAGGGCGCTTGGCTACCAATCGGTGGACATTATGTTCGACGACGGGGCTGTCGCGAGCCTCAAGTACCTCCCTATTCTGGATGAGATAGCGCCCCAAATCCGGGAACTCATAGAGGCCGCTGGCTCCGGAGACACTGAACAGCCGCCGGAAGAGCCGGAACAACGCGACGATGCGAACGGGTCGCGACCTGAGGCCGACACCCCGCCCAAGGAATGAGCACGCATCCAGCGGGAGACCCATTTAGGCTAATACAGGCCGGACGCGTAATTGACGGCCTGGGCGGTTCTCCTATCGAGCGCGGCGCGGTGCTTGTTCGAGGCTCCAAGATCGAGGCCGTGGGCCCGCAGAGCGAAGTCGTCGCCCCCGAAGGCGCCCCCGTCGAGAAGCTCGAGTTCCCAGGCAAGACCGTGATGCCAGGCATGGTGGACTGCCACACCCACCACAACGGCTTCGGCGACGGCCGCGTGGGCGACACCCTTGCGGAGATGCCCGACGAGCTGCTCACCCTCCAGTCCGCACGTAACGCCAGGGCTGCGCTATTCTCAGGTGTCACCAGCGTGCGCGAGAACGGGCCCAAGAACGATACGATGTTCCGGCTGCGCGACGCCGTACGAGATGGAGTGGCCATCGGGCCTCGAATGGTCCTGTGCGGCCGGGCGGTCTCCATCATCGGGGGGCACATGGGCTATTTTGGCTCGGAGGTCACCGGTCCCACCGAGGCCCGGGCCATGACACGTAGGCTCATCAAAGAGGGCGCCGACTACATCAAGATCACCGCCACCGGTGGTTCCACGGCAACCTCGTTTCCCCTACGCCCGTCCTTCAACGTGGACGAGCTCAAAGCTATCACCCAAGAGGCCCACAAGTTCGGTAAGCTTACCGCCACCCACTGTGTCTCGACACAGGGCATCGTGAACTCCCTCGATGCAGACGTCGACATGATCATCCACTGCGTCTTCCAGGAGTCGGACGGCTCTGTCGACTTCCGTGAGGACGTTGCCGAGCGTATCGGCGATCAAGGAGCGTACGTCAACCCGACGCTGCACATCGCCAGGTCTGCGATATGGAGCCTCGAGCACCGCAAGGAGCTTGAGGGGCTAGGAGCCGAGGAGCAGGCGCGGTTGGACCGCAGCTACCGGAACTTCGATGCGCGTCTCGAGCATTGCAGGCGCATGATAGACATGGGGCTAAAGTTCATAACCGGCTCAGATTCCTCCTGGGGCAACTACCAGCTAGGCAACACAGTGTACGAGACCGAGTGTCTTGTGATGGCAGGGTACTCTGCCACCCAGGGCGTCCGTTCTGTGACCAGCGAAGCGGCTGCATCGCTCGCCATAGACGAGGTCACGGGTTCGCTGGAGCTGGGCAAAGAGGCCGATATGATAGTAGTGGATGGGGACCCGCTATCGAACGTGAGCGACCTGTGGAACGTCGAAGAGGTGTTCCTGGCGGGCGAGCGAATCGATCGCGGCTCGGCCGAATCGCGCGCCTCGACCCGCCAGCTGCGCCCGGAGTCGAGCTTGATCTAGGGCGCGGGACGGCGATAGCTGCGGTGTTAGGCCTTGCGGAACGGAAAAATCAGCCTGGCGGCGAGTGATGTCGTCCGCGAGATGCAGCGACTACCAGGAAGGGCTCGTGTCCTCGTAGTCGTTGCTGGTCAGACGTCTCTGGTTTGTGCCGTCAGAGTGCATCAAGTAGATCTCGGCGTCCCCGTCGAGGTATGACACGAACGCGATGTTTCGCCCGTTGGGGGACCACACCGGGCTGTCGTCACGCACCAGGTTGTGGGTAAGTCTCGTGTGTGCGCCGCTCTCGACGTCGGCGATGTACACTTCGGCGTTGCCGTCTTTCTCTGACACATATAGGAGCTGCTTTCCGTTGGGAGACCAGGCTATCTGGTATTCCGGAGCTTCACTGTCAGTAAGTCTCCTCTGGTCCATCCCATCTGAGTCCATAACGTAGACTTCCGGATTGCCATCCCTGTCCGATAGGACAGCTATTCTCGTCCTGTCAGGTGACCAGACCGGGCTGTAGTCGAGCGTATCGGTGAGGCGGAACTCATTAACTCCGTCCGGGTTCCGGGTGTAGATGCCCTGGTTTAGCCCTTTCGGCGCGGCGAATACGACCGAGTCCCCGCCGGGAGACCAGTCGCCAACCCCCTGGCCCGCGATCGATGTCAAAAGGACCGGCTCAGAGCCCTCCAGCCCTACTACATGGATCGTGGACTTGCCCTCCGTCTCGGCTACGAATGCTAGTCGTTTGCTATCCGGCGACCAACGGTGCGTGCGGCGGACGCCGGAGCTTGTCGTTAGCGCGCGTCGCTCGGAGCCATCAAGTCGAATGACCTCTAACGTGATCTCGTTTCCGGAGCCGGAGAGAAACGCCACGTACCTTCCGTCCGGGGAGAGAAGCGGGAGGTACTCGTCCTGAGGGCTGCTGGTAAGGTTCCGCGGCTCTGTATCCCTTGCCGGGTCGAGCAGGAAGATATCGAGGTTCCCCTCCCTGTCCGACGTGTAGACCAGCGAAGTGGGCTCCGGGCCGCACGCAGTTGCCCCTGCGGCGAGAAAAATCGAAAAGAGAAGAACGAGAGTCCCGCGGTTAATAGCCCCGGGTAGCGTTGAGGGGCGATGAAAACGGCGCATGTTATAGAGCCCGCTCGGTGTCCAATCTGGCGATGAACTATACTACCACGCGGCTTGCCTTTAAGGGCCAAGAGGCGCGACGGTCTTAATCGACGCTGTTGCCGCCTCGGCGATCTGCGCTTCGTCTGGCCAAGCAACTGTTGACACAAAATGACCAAGCTACATAAGATAATCGCGCGGGCTGCCCCTGATACGGAAGGAGCCCGGGGCGGTTTTGCTCCCCTTACGGGATGACTTTTACACTGTCGTATTAGGAGAAACGGCGATGGTCATGTCCGCAGAGGCGATCTTGCTCGTAAAAGGCGGCGCCGACGAGGGCGCCTCTATCAGTTTGCATGCTGGGATGGTCACCATGGGCCGGGCGCTCCTCAACGATATCGTGCTTGACTCAGCGGGCATATCTCGCCAGCACGCGGGGATAAGAGGCGATTCGGAGGGCTACTGGCTGGCCGACCTGGGTAGCCGCAACGGCACCTACGTTAACGGCGAGAAGATCAGCGGCGACCCCCGCCGCCTCCGCAACTTCGATCGCATCGAGCTTGGCGGCACAGACACTCCGGTCCACTGGGTGTTCATGGAGTCGCAAGCGACCGTGGACCTGCCCAGGCCGGGGTAGCGTAATGGAGCCGCCTGTCTGACATCGACAGCCGTGCTGACGGCCCCGTTGGCATGGATCAGCGATGTAACGACTTATGCGCTATAGCGCCCAGTAACCTGCAAATCAGTCCGAGCCCTCTCCGCACTCCCTCGGTCCGCGACACCTGACCAGGGGGCTTGCACACCCGCGCTCCTGTGCTGAGAGCCGTTGGCGTACGGAATCTAAGACAATTTCGGGAAACGTCAAAAAATTCGCGCGTACGCACCCAACTTTCGCTTTTCCCACCTTCCTATGCTAGATTAATATTTGGCTCCAGGTGCGAAAGCCTGGGCCTTGAGAGCCCTCCTTTTCCCACCTCTCGCGACGCTCTTCGTTATCTATGAGGAGCATCTGTCTCGGGGCGCAGTAACGCCCCACTGAGGGTTGAATGACAACTACCAGCTTCGAGGACCGCGTTGGACGGGTGCTCCTGGACGCCGAGTTCGTCACTCAAGAGCAGCTGGACGAGGCGAGAAAGGCGAGCCAGAACCAAGACAAGGGGCTTCTAGACACTCTTGTCGACCTCGGGTTCGTGGCACGCGAGACCCTGATGACCGTGCTGAGCTTCCAGCTCAGGGTCCCGGTCGTCGACCTGAAGACCGTCCAAGTGGACATGGAAGCGGTCCGCCTGGTCCCGGAGGACTTCGCGCGCCAGCACTCCGTGCTACCCGTCGGGTTCGAGCCCGATGGCTCCTTGCGCGTCGCCTCGATGGTGCCCAACGACTTCCAGCTGCTGAGTCAGCTATCGTCCATGAGCGGCCACCAGACGAAGTTCGCTCTCGCGTTGAGCGGCGGGCTGGACGAGCTGATCGACCGGACATACTCGACCGGCGCAACCGCACGACCCGGCGCGGCTCCCGATGCGCAGGGCCCGGGAACTGCGACGGCGGTCGCCCCGCTCGCCGCGGAGGCGCCTCCGGCCGGAGGTTTCTTGGGTCAGGATGTTTCCCAGCTTCCTGCCATCCAGGCCGTGGAGATGATCACCCTTCAGGCAGTGAAACGAAAGGCGTCAGACGTCCACATCGTTCCCACGTCTGACTCGAGCAGCATCCTGTTCCGACTGGACGGCGTGCTCCAGCAGGTAGTCATAGTCCCCTTGAAGCTACACGAGTCTATCGTCGCCAGAATAAAGGTCCTGGCCGACATGGACATCTCAGAGTCGAGGCGTCCGCTGGACGGCAGTTTCAGCTTGCGGTTCGGCGAGAAGAACGTGGACTTCAGAGTCGCCACTATTGGGATCGCGTGGGGAGAGATGATGACCATGCGGATCCTGGACCGTTCGGGCGGCGTGTTGAGCCTCGAAGACGTCGGCATGGACCAGACCCCGCTCCTCAACTGGAGGCAGCTATTAGCGTTGCCGTTCGGTATGCTCCTCGTCTCCGGGCCGACAGGCTCTGGCAAGACTACCACCCTCTACGCCTCCATAATGGAGCTGATACAGAACAGGCTCAACATCATGACCGTTGAGGACCCGGTGGAGTACCGGATGGAGGACCTGCACCAGATCGAGGTGAACCGCGCCGCAGGGCTAGACTTCCCCACCGGGTTAAAGGCGATCATGCGGATGGACCCGGACGTCATTCTGGTGGGAGAGATTCGGGATGCTGAGACCGCTCGGACGGCCATCGACGCGGCGTTGACGGGCCATCTGGTGCTGGCCTCCATCCACAGTAATGACGCTGCCTCCTCCTTCGTTCGCCTGATCGACATGGGGATCGAGCCCTATATGGCGGCCACCGCCATCGCCGGCACGATGTCGCAGCGGCTCGTTCGTAAAGTCTGTCCGCATTGCAGCGTGGCGAAGGACGTCGGAGCCGCGGAGGCGATGGCCTTCGAGAACGAGATGCAGGAGCCGGCCGGGCAGTTCTATGAGGGTCAGGGGTGCAACTTTTGCGGCCTCACCAGCTTTATCGGCCGCGTGGGGGCCTTCGAGGTGCTCTCTGTAACAGATGACATCAGGAAGCTGGTCGCCGAAGGCGCCAGCGGGCAGGAAATCCGCAAGCAGGCCATCGAGGATGGGATGATACCGCTGAGACGCGCTGGCATGCTTAAGGCCCAGCAAGGCGAGACCACGGTGGGCGAGGTGCTCAGGAAGGTGTTCTTCATCGACTAGGGCGGGCTTTCCCGCCAAAGGCGCTGTTGGAGTCGACAGGGAAGCTGGCCGCCGGCCCTTCGACCGGGCTCGAACACCCGGATAGTTCTCCTGGTCTCGTAGTACACTAGACACTCGAGGATTCGCCTAGCGGCCATCGCGCGGAATGGGGTGCCATGGCCATCCGGTACGAGGCGTACACACAGCAGGGTGAGAAGGTCAAGGGCGTCCTGGAGACGGACTCCGAGGAGGACGCTTACGGCTTGCTCGAGAAAGACGAGCTGATCCCTTACCGGCTGCAGCCGGTAAAGACCAGACGCAGCCTCGTCCAGATCATGCCGGGCTTGTTCAAGCCCAGGCCCCAGGAAGTCATAGACTTCACGCGGCAGATGGCCTCGCTCCTTAACTCAGGGATTCCCGTGCGCCGGGCGCTGGTCGTCCAGCGGGAGCAGGCCCGTAGCCCCGGCCTCAAAGAGGCCCTAAGGCGGATTATTCAGGATATCGAGGAAGGGGTCCGCTTCGGGGAGGCCTTCGAGCGCCACAAGACTGTGTTCCCGGAGTTTTATCTCCGCCTTTTGGCTGTCGGCGAGGCCACTGGCGGAATCCCTCTGACTCTTCAGCAGCTCACCGATACCCTGCAGAGGCGCAAGAGCGTCGCCGACAAGGTGCGCAAAGCGCTCATATACCCCGCGATCAGCCTGGCGGTCGCATTGGTGGCGGCGTTTGTACTCGTGACGTACTCGCTCCCCTCGCTCACTGGGCTGCTCAAGGACTTCGGCGGCGAGCTGCCGGTTGCTACGCAACTGCTGATCACGGTCTCAGACGGCTTGGCGGCCTACGCGCTGTTCATCATCGTACCGATCGTTTCGCTCGGCCTTGGGACCGCCATGGCCTCCCGGACGGAGGTGGGTAAGCGTACTAGAGACCGATTCCTTCTCCAGTTGCCGGTAGTCGGCACGATCCTGGAAGGCAGCAGCATGTTCTTTCTCACCACTACATTGTCCACGCTTCTCAAGGGGGGTGTCCCAACCATCGAGGCGATGAAGCTGGCCGAGGAGGGACTTGGCAATGCGGTCTACCGAGAGAGGCTTGCGGGGGTCACCCAACGCGCTTCCGAGGGTACCAAGCTCGGCGAGGCGTTCGGAGAGGAGAAGGGCTTCCCTTCGATCATCGCGCAGGCAATCGCGACCGGCGAGCTCAGGGGCAGCATGGTAGATACGCTCGCGGGCATCGCGGAATACTACGAGGACCTCACTGACAGGGCCGTCAGCGGCGCCACCGAGCTGATCCAGCCCGGCGTGATCATATTCGTGGCCGGTATCGTTGGGTTTGTCGCCGTCGCAGTGATATCGGGCATCTACTCTACTCTGGGGAATGTGGGTTGACCCAGTTCCTGCGGCGAGGAGGCTCGAGGCAAGGCGCGGGCGCTCGGGCCTTGATCTGGCGTCAGGTCCCCAGGATTAACCTGGTCTCCACTCAGGCGCCGACAAAATTCGCTCCCAAGACCCTGGGCCTCGGCGGGCTCCTGCTGGTGGCTCTGGGCGCCACGGCATATCTGTATCTGAGTCTCTCCTCGATGAAGACGGAGGTCGAGGCGCTGACCCAGGACCTCGACGGGTACACAAATGAGACGGCGCAGTCGCGGGACTCGCTCTCGGAGATCGAAACCGAGCTGCAAACGATCATTACGCAGGTCCAAGAGTTGGATGATGGCAGCAGCGTCGCGGGGCAGGCGCTCGAGGAGCTCCGTGTCGCGCGGACCGATTGGGCTTATGGGCTCGATGCCCTGCTTGGGGTCGACGGTACCGACGTGCGAATAAGCAAAGTCGTCACCCAACCTAACGCGAAACTCTTGGTGACCCTGGCCGGATCGGGATTTCAAGCCCTCGGAACGTTTCAAGACCATATGCGCAAGGACGAGGTCGAAGACATCCTGGAGCTGGTCACGTTGAATTCGGCAAGCACGGAGTCCGGATTCACCATCGCCGCCGAAATCCGCGTACGGTAGGTATCTAGTGCTAGAGCGTGTAAAAGGGGTCCCGAGGGAAGTAGCCGCGCTATTGGTGTTGGGCGTCCTCCTTGTGGCGGCTGCGGCTTACCTCTACTCTCAGCGGAGCGAAGTCGAAGGTGAGATCGTAGTAATTGATGCGAGACGAGTGGCGGCTGAAGTGGAGCGTGAATCGCTCTCCCAGGAGCTGAGCGCGAAGACTCAAGAGGTGCAGGAAAAGAGACAAGAGCTCGAGGCCAAGCAGGCCGAAGTGAGGGACGGCGGGGGGGCCTCCAAACCTGCGGCCCTGGCATCGCGGAGGGAGGCTGTTGAGCTAAGCGGTCAACTCATCGCAGCTACGGAGGAGCGAGGACTGAACCTGAGCAAGTTCGACACCCAACAGACCGCGATCACCCTCGCCGAGACCGAATTCCCGGCATTAAGCTTTTCTCTGGCGGCATCGGGACGTCCCGACGATCTGATCGGTCTGCTGGACGTGGTCGAGGCCGTTCCTACAGCAAGAATTGATACTCTGGAACTCGCGCGGGACGAAATTGACGCCGAATTGTGGCGTCTCACCGCTGCCATCATCGTCGTGTACCAGCAGGAAGGCTGACGCCGGACTCACGCGGCATCTTCCCGTCTGGCTGGCGGACTGCCGAGAGGAATCACAATGCTGGGTGTAATCGTGTTCGCGATTGGCGCGTCGGTTGGCAGCTTCGTCAACGTAGTGTCGGACAGGGTGCCATCGGGTAAATCGATTGTGAGACCCAGATCGTATTGCGATGCTTGCCAGCGCCCTCTATCCAATCTCGAAAACGTCCCCATCCTCAGCTTCTTGTGGCTGAGGGGCAAATGCCGCACCTGCGATGCCCGAATCCCGGGCCGGGTTATTGCCATTGAGGGCCTGACCGGGGCTATCTTCGTCCTGGTGTACCTGAAATTCGGGTTGGGAGTCGAGTTCCTGGTACTGGGGGCCGCGGCGGCGCTGCTCCTGACCGTTGCCGTTATCGACCTCGAGCACAAGCTGATATTGTACCGGATCACTTTCCCTAGCATTGCCCTATTGATCGTGGCGTCGCCCTTCTGGGCTCAGCTGGGTTTCACGCGCCATTTCCTGGGCAGCTCCGACATGATAGCTTCGGTGTCTAATTCCCTGGTAGCCGGACTCGGGGCGTTCCTTTTCTTCTTCGTCATACATGTGGTATATCCGCCGGGAATGGGAGGCGGCGACCCGTGGCTTGCAGGCCTGATTGGTCTGCTGGTCGGTCTGCCCGGCGTAATCGTCGCGGTATGGGGAGGTATCGTGAGCGGAGGCCTGGTAGCGATCGCGCTTCTCGCCCTCCGGCTAAAAGGGCGAAAAGACGAGATTCCCTTTGGCCCGTTTCTCGCCCTAGCTGGCATAGCCACCCTTCTGTGGGGGCCTGAGATCATGTCTGGCTACGACAGCCTTGTGGACCGGCTAGTGAGGATGTAACGCATGCAGCTCGCAATCCGACCCTTCAGACTCGCGACTGGCGGCATTGGCCGCCTTGTCCGGGCGTCGCTTCGCGGCGGAAGCTCGCCGCCCGGCGGCCGCGCGGTCCCCACAGAGAGCTACGTGAGCGGCGTCTTCCAGGCGTTGGCGGTCTTCAGGTTCTTCTCATTTGCCATGGGCGCAGGGCTGGCGTTCTTCATCAACCTGGGCGATGATCCCCCGGTCAGACAGGCGATACTTATCGGCGTCGTTGGGCTCTACAACATGGTGCGCGTGCTGCGCAGGTTCAACCCCGCCGCATATCAGGTTGTTGTCACTGGGCTTAGCCTCGGCAGTGACGTGCTTCTGGGCGTCACCCTCGTCCTGCTCAGCGACGGCCTGGACAGCGCGTTTCTTATCTACTCTCTTGCACCCGTCCTAACGGCGAGTCTCCTCATGAATCAACGGGCCGCCATGGCGGCCGCGCTGGTGACTGGCTTTTCAGTTGCGGGAGCCTACGTCGCCTCGGGCCTTGGCCTCGGCGCCTTCCCCTGGATATTGGAGGGAAACTACCTGGCGCTAGCTATGATGTACCTCGCCGTCTGCCTCCTGACAGGGTATTTGCCGTTCCTGGCGAACCTGAACTGGCAGCGCCGCGTGAGGTTCGAGTCGATGGAGGTCGAACGGACACGACTGCGGCGTGAGGTCCACGACAACGTAGCCCAAACCCTGGCCTTCCTGTCGCTGAAGATCACGCGTGCCGAGGAGCGGGCTTCGTCCTCAGGAGGTGCGCTTACATCGCATGACGCCGTGGAGATAGCGAGCATGGTGGAGAGGGCGTATCTGGCGGTCCGCGACTATATCGACGAGTCGCACGATTCGAATATCGCCGAGCCGCTTGCCACCGGCCTGGCCATCGCCACCGGTCAGTGGAGTCGGGACACTGGCCTTGCAGTGGAGATGAGCCTGACGGAAGCTGACTATGACCTGCCGCCCCGGATCAAGATCCAGCTGCTTCAGATCGCGCGGGAAGCTCTCGCCAACGTAGCCAAGCACGCTAGGCCGGACCATGTGTGGGTTGAGATGGACCGCAGTACCGAAGGAATAACGATCAAGATCAAGGACGACGGGCAAGGATTCTCCCCCTCGCAGCCCAAGGGTCATGGGCTCGACATCATGAGGGAGAGGTCCGCCGCGGTAGGCGCCGACCTAAGCATCGAGAGCTCTCCTGGGGCCGGAACAGAGGTCGTCGTTGCATATTCCGACGGCCGTGAGGACGGTGATCGATGATCAAAATAAGAGTCCTTCTGGTCGACGACCACGACCTCTTTCGCCGAGGCCTCGCCGAGGTCCTCGCGGAAGAGCCCGACGTAGAAGTGGTCGGCCAAGCGAGAGACGGCCAAGAGGCCATGGAAAAAGCAATGGAGACAAGACCTGATGTGGTCTTCATGGACCTGAACCTTCCCGGACAGAGCGGTATTGAGACCACCGCCTACATAACGCAGAAATGGCCGGACATGAAAGTGCTGGTTCTTACGGTTTCCGAGGAGGCGGGAGACCTCTTCAGGGCTCTGGGCGTGGGGGCGCTCGGCTATGTGCTCAAGAATGCGAGTCCTCGTGAGATTGTCGATGCGATGCGCGTGGTCCATCAAGGTTCGGTCTTAGTCTCTCCCCACATGGCGCCACGGTTCATCACCGATCTTTCGCCGCCCTCTGGCCCGAGCGCGACCCATGTCTCGGTCGGGGATGCCCGGGTGATGGAAAACCACCTGACGCTGAGAGAGCAGCAGATCTTGCGCCGCGTCTCCCAGGGAATGTCGAATTCTGAAATCGCCGACACACTCCTCGTGTCCGAGAACACCGTCAAGACCCACATCAAGAACATATTGAGCAAGCTCCACACCAAGAACCGGAGCGAGGCTGTTGCCCTCGCTTCGAGGCTCGGCTTCTTGAAACCGGAGGAGGAGGGCAACTCCTCGTAACCGTCGCATACCCCACGAATTTCGACGACGTCCACGCTGGCGCGTATAGAAAGGGCTAGCCCTCACGACTTCGAGGGCTAGCCCTTTTTTCACCCGCGAACTCACTCTTTCGAGTATTGCCGCGCTATATCTGACGGTACATACTTAAGCCAGCGTGCGGCCGAGCGCGTTCGCCCCAATCGAACGGGCCGGGGGCTGCCCATGCTTTTGCCGGTGGCAATACGAGTATGAATCTTAGGAATAGATCTGACCGCCAGCGGGGATTTACGCTCATCGAGCTGGTAGTGGTCATCGCCATCCTTGGTGTCATGGCCGCGATGGTGGTGCCGGCTGTCACGAGGCCCTTTAGAGAGAGCCAGGAGAGCGCTTACAAGACGGAGCTAAAGCTGATCCAGAAACTTCTGGACCAGTATGTCGTAGGTACCGAGAACCCGAGTTTTCAGGGCAGGGTCCAGTTCCCTATCGCCGGTGCTGCCAAGGGAGCTGGCGTTTTCTACCCAGGCGACGCTGATACCGATGCCGAGATAGTCGTCATTCTAGGTAATCCCCAGGCCGGGACCGCCGGTGGCACGCCTGTATGGAAGGACAACGGCGACGGGGTCCGGTCTCCTGCTGAGGAGGTCCTAAACGACGAGGACTCGACAGGCGCCGAGACGGGATGGCGTGTGGCCACGGTGGTCGTAGGGACGATCACATACTACGTTGACAGCCGCGACTACTTCGTGGACTTCGATCTGCTCGTGACGAGCGACTCGAGCGACGGACTGCTGCGGCAGCCCCCGGAATCTGCCTCGCAGGAGAACTGCTCGGTATCGTCGTGCAACGGCTCATACACCTACTATATCGACGCTCAGGGGAACGTGCGGACCCTCCTCAGCAACTTCCCGCAGCCTGAGACGCTTGGATTCCAGGAGGGTGTGTTCCCATAACCTCCCTTAGGTAGTAGCCCTTTTTTCACCCCCCGCGTCACTCGTTTGGGTGATGCGCTCAAGGAAGGAAGCACCGATACTCTTGTGCAGCTAGCGGCGGCTCCGAGGCCGTCGAGGTACAACAAATGCAATTTGGTCTGAAGATAAGACTAGCGGACGCCAGGGTAGAACAGCGCGGTTTCACGCTGACCGAGCTGTTGGCGGTGATGGCAATTCTGGGCATCCTAGCAGGGTTGGTTTCTGGTGCGGTGGGTGGGCCGCTGGCCGGCAGCCAGACGGCAAGGCTAAACGGCGACCGTGTCACAATCGGGACCGCGGTAGACCGTTTCTTCAACCTCTCGTTCCCACAGAGCTACCCTGTCGTTCGATTTCAGGAAACGGACTCGTCTTTGACCACTGTCGGGGACCTGGGCGTCAGGCTCATCGACTTCGACATTCGGTTGCCCCAGAACCCCGATCAGACATTTACTCCGGATTTCCTCAAAGAAATACCGGACTCAGCGGCCATCGTGAGCTGGCGAATAGACACGACAAGGGGACTGTTGTTCTTTACGCGTGAGGGCGCCCCCCTGATAAAGCCGGCGCAAAGCCGCCTTGGGGTGAAGGCGTTGAACTCGAGGCTGCCTGGGGCCGTTTCCGCGTACGAGCTCAAGCTGAGGATGAAGAAAGACGAGGCTGCTGTTACCGCCCTGACGGTGGAGATTCCCCACGGGTACACCATTGGGGGCCAGGATCTCGGCGGGGGTATCGCCGTGGGCTCCCTCGTGGGCTCGTTTTCCGGGAATAACCCATGGACCCCGGGCGTCGGCATCTCCTTACAGGGAAGCTTCTTACTACCGGGATCTCGAATGAATGGGAGCTGACCATCGACTATCCGGACTTGATCAATCAGTTCTCGGTCGCCGCCAACGCCAGACTCGACAAGCTCCACAAGGTCACAATCATCGAGCCCTCGGAAGATATACCGGGAAAGCTGACGATCGGGTTCGACCGCCGGGGCGAAGGGGTCGACCACAACCTTAGCGACGAGGTGTGGGACCTCACCTTGTTCGGGGCTATTGGCGGCCCGACCACCCTCATCACCAACCCGGCCAACGCCGCTGTATACCGCTGGCTGGGTAAAGAGGCCACTACGATAGACCTGGAAGATACGTTCGACGAAGTGCCCGGCAACCAATCGGTGATAATCAAATAGTGCTCACGGTATCTGATTCGAAAATGAAATTTAGCGGGCAGACGGTAACGAAGGGGGTTCCCATGAAACGTGAATCAGCGCTCGACCTAGCGAGGCGGCAAACAAGGAAAGAAAAGGAGGGCGGTCCAATGAGATTCTTGAAGGAGAGGATTAGAGCGGACAGGATGAGGGGGGACGGTGGTGGCTTCACCCTTATCGAGTTGGTCGTGGTGATAGCCATCCTGGGCATCCTGGCGGCGGTGGCGGTGCCGATCGTCACCAGCTACCTGGGTAGCTCCAAGGAGCGTGCCTACGAGGCCGACCTGAAGAAGGTCCAAGTGGCCGTGAGCGCCTACTTCGGCAAGCCCGGGCTCACTAAGTTCAGGGGCAAGCCGCAGTACCCCATTCTGGGCAAGGCGAACCAGGGAACGGGCTCGGCGATCCAGGAGACGGTTGCGATCTCCGCCGTGGACTACGGCACCGGAAGCCCGACCCTGGGCATCGCAGACACGAACCCGGTGGGCGGGTCACAGGGCGGTACGCCGCTCTGGCAGGACGCGACATCCGGAAACGGCAACCGCGACACCACCTCCGATGAGAGCATCTTCGACGTGCGGAACATTACGGAGACTGGGGAGCACTGGAACACGGACACCGTGAGCATCGGGTCCACGGTTTACTTCATCTCCAGTCGGGACTACTTCGTAGACTTCGCCGAGCTCGTCACGCAGAACCTGCTCAATGATTCACCGGGATCTGCCTCGGCGGACACCGGCGGGGGTAGCACCTCAGGAAGCTATAGCTGGTACGTCGACTCGAACGGCAGGGTCAAGAGCCTGTACTACTTCTTCCCCGAGTCGACCGAGACCGGGTTCCAGGAAACCTACCCTTAGGGCTTGCTTTTCTAGGGTCAGCCGATGGGGCTCCGGTGGCGGGGTGCCGGGCCTCATCGCTGACCTTCGCTGGGTGTTTCGGAGCCGGGTGGTGGTCCTACTGGGACCGCTGCCCGGTGTTCTGCCGCCCGAGCGGCGTCCCCGAGAGACTCGTACAACTCAGCCAGGTGCCTGTGCGCAGTGAGCGCGTAGCGCCCGTTTTCGTCTAAAGCCAGGCTCCTGGAAAACTCCGCCACCGCCTTCGCGGTGTCGCCGTCGATTCGGTTGGCCAGACCACGCAGAAAAGCGCTTTCCGAGGCCACCGCTAAGTTCTCGCTCTCCCGAAAAAGCATGTCGCCCTCATCCAGCCGCCTTAGCCCCTCGTCCGTCTCCCCATTCAGCAGATACGCCAGGACGGCGCTGTAGTGAGCTACCGCGATCCTCGGCAGCATGGCCCTGACGTCGTCGAATAGCCGCGTGGCCTCATCGAACCTCCCCTCGTCTCCTTCGATCGCTAGTATCATAGCGGCGTTCGCCTGCGTCGCTCGCGCTCCCGGGTCCAGCCCGTTTATCTCGACGGCCTCCCGGCTGTAGAAGTGGCTACCGGCCGCGAACCTGAGTCTGGCATCTTCACCGCGTGCCTTTTCGTGCAGGTCGGCGAACATTCGAGAGAGAAGCAGCTGGTATTTTGGGGCGCTTGTGGCCAAGTTCGCCGCACTCAGCATTTGGAATACCCCGGCGCTGCTATCGCCTGTGTTGAAATGCGTCAACGCCCCGCGGGCTGCCATGTCCGCTCTGAGATGGTTGACGCCTCTCAAGACCGTGACCGCGCCAATCGAGGTGACAACGACGAGCACCAATGCCGCCCGTGCGATAAGCCATAGCCAGTCCGACAGCCGGCCGCGCCGGGGCGGGTCCGCGACCTCAATCTCGACGGGAGGCGAAGCCGCTTGGTCGAACACGCCGCGGTTTCTGGCGACTGCGACGAACAGAGCCATCAAGGCCAATAGCAATATCGTGTCCGACGCCCTTGGGATCCCGGCCATCATCTCGACTCCCCGACCGACGAACGTCGCCATCAGGCCGGCGAGGATGATTCCCTGAGTCCGACTCGGGGACCCCAGAAGCCTCCAGGCGCCCACGACTGTAACCGCGAGCCCTGCAAACACAAGAGCTGCGAACCCGAGCAAACCCAGCTCGACCGCCACGTGGAGCGGATAGTTATGGGCCTCGAATGTGAGGACCGCAGTCGGTTTTGGCGGGCTCCGAAGCGCGATGACGTATCGGAATGTGTCGGGACCGTATCCTAGGACGTGGCGGGCCCACGCCCAGCGCATAGGAGTCACTTCGGACCACGGCCTCTCGAAAAGCAAGTCGATCGATGCGTTCCAGTAGCCTATTCGCCCCGTGAGACTGCCACCTGCGATCTCCGGGTAGATCGAGAGCACGCGCGAGCCGATGCTATCCGCCGGAGCGAAGTCTAGGGTGTCCTGCTCAGTTTGCGCCGAAGCCGAACGTTGGGGAACGAGAACGGCGAAAACGATTCCCGCGGCCACGGCCAGCAGCACCACCGACCCATAGATAGCGGTCTGTCTACTCGGCTGTAATAACCAGGACAATGCCGCGAGAATGGCGATAGCGACGGCCAGGCCGATCCAGGGCCCCCGACTCAGCGTGTACAAGAGCCCCGTCAGCTGAACGGCTAGCGACGCCAGCACAAGCACGAGTGCCCAACGAAAGCGGCCGCTCACATACAACATCAGGCCCGCGGTTGCCGTCACCATGATGGTCATCAGGAGGAACGCACCCGCGAAGATCGGGTTTCCGAGCGTAGAGTAACTTCTCCGGACGTAGGTCCCCGCCTCCAGGATTGGTTCGAGGCCGAAATGTTGCAAGATACTCACGATGCCGACCACGGTTCCAACAACCGCAATTGCAACGAACAATCGCGATACTTGAGCGGAACTCCTCAAATGAGTGACGATCGCGGCGAAGAGCACTGCATAGGCCAGCATGTTGTAGAGCCCGTAACCGTCTGAGCCCGGCCGGTTCCCCCATATACTGACGCCTGGCGATACGGACGCGATGGTGCCAGCCACGGTGGCCGCAGCGAAGACGCCGAGCGCCACAAGGACCCAACGCGCTGGGTCGTCTCTTAGCCACGACCGCACCCTCGAAAGACGCATTCTCGGAATCGTTTCTCGGATGTCGCCTGGCTTGACCAACCACTCGACGAGCAGCGCGGCGGCCATGAGGCCGGCCAGCACTCGGAAGACCGTGATCTTGGGGATTGAGACGTGGGCCAGTGCTGCGTCAGGAGGAACCACGACGAGCGGCACGGCCACTACCGCCGCCAGCCATAGCACCTCCAGTACCCTGCCAATGTACTTAGTGACGATAGCGGTTGGATCAGTGGGTGGAGAGTTGGAGGTGCTCAAGGGCTAGCCATCGGCTTCGGGCAGTCTGGCGATTCGGAGTCGACGGAAGCATGTGAGGGACTCAGGCGGCTTCGTTCCTCGGTCGCGGCAAGGATATTCAAATCGACTACTAGTAGACCGAAATCTTTGAAATGATGGGTAGCCGAGATTGGCGTGCTACGACGACAGGGCGGGTTTCAAACCCGCCCCTACCAAGCCGTAACCTCAGAACCCTTCAATACTAGGATGTTGGACCACTAGCTATTTCTAACAAAAGCTGGGCCGGTCTATCGGAGGACCGCCTGAGCGTTTAGTCGCATGTAACTCTGAGAAGTGACCTGCGACTCTTAGTTGAGATCATCGAGGTGCAGTCCGGACCGTACCTTGGCGAGGACGATATCGTTCGATTCCAGGACGACTACGATCAGATAGCCGATAGCCGGTGACCTCCCTCCAAGCAGTTAAACCGCGGAGTGCCTTCTTGAGACGCGGCGTGGCTTTGTTTCGGAAAATTGCATCTGCTGATATATCGCGTGGGGCTATCGTCGGGTCGTGACGGCCTGGTTCTGCGCCGTGTCCCTCTTGTCTTCCACGGCAGCCTCCTAAGTCGAGACGTCTACGTTTATCTGGGGCGGCTCTCCCTCTCCCCGCATTCTTCGTTGCAACTTATCTAGCTGGTCAATGTCCTTGTGAAGCTGTCGCTTGATCGTGGTCTCATGTTTATGGATCTTCTCCATATCCTCGTCCGGAGGCAAGAGAAGATGGGAGTTTTGCTTCTCAGCTCGCTTCTCCCTCAACTCCGTATGCCGCTGCTTCACTTGGTACAGACCTATCAGCTGGTCGATCTGATGGAGCCTCTCAGATGGATCGGAGAGACCAGCGTCGGGCAGATCCTCACTGTCTCGTGAGGTCCCGGTCGACGCCGCGCCGTTACTTGCCGGCGGATTCTCGCCGTCAGGTGATTCGGCGCCGTCTTCCTGGTTGTTGCCTAGCTTGCTCATTCTTATCTCATTCTCAGCAATGAGAAAGAGCCACTCCTTCTCTAGCTGGTCTGGGTCTAGGAGAGCGTCTATTTGCTCAGATTTCGACAGCTGCTGATTTGGCGCGACATGGAGTAACGGTGAGTCCAGGACCGCGGTTAGCGTACCATCTTCCGGAGAGACGAGGGCCTGATACATGATGAGATCGCCTAAGGTCTCGAGCCCGATATCCCCCGTATCCTCGATCTCCTTAGCGGCCCGTTCGCGGAGCTTTTTCAGGTTACGGACCGCGGAGCCCGAGCCGATCTTCTGTACCAACATGAACTGACGCATTGCATCGGCTACAACAGGCGGTGGTTCCCAATCTGCTTCGGGCCGTCTACCGCCAGGTATTCTTCCGGGATGGTCTGGAGTCCGAGGTTCCCGTGGAGGGTTCTTCGGATCTGTTCTTCTGCCTTCTTCTAACCCCGAATCCACCGAAGGAGGGCGTCGGGTTAGCGTCCTGAAGCAGCAAGAAGGTGCTCCTGTGCTTCTGGGATAATGGTTTTGTAGCAAAAAACAGACCCTGGAAAAGGAGCACCCAATAGATGCTGCCACGCAACCACCCCGACCGAATCCAAATCACCTTCGACGACCGCCGCTTGGTGGCCAATGCCGGGCTGCTCCTTCCGGCCACCCTGGCGCGGCACCTCGGCCTGCCCGAACTCGTCCGGCAGCGCCTCGACCTGGGCGATGCCCCGGGGCGGGCGAACACGAGCGACAAGATGATGACGCTGGTGGCGTCTGCGCTGGCTGGGGGCGACTGCATTGACGACGCCGATGTGTTGCGCACCGGGGGGACGGCCAGCACCCTGGGCGGCACGGTGAAGGCGCCATCCACCCTGGGCACCTTCCTGCGCAGCTTCCGGTGGGGCCACGTCCGTCAACTCGACCGGGTGAGCCGCGAGTTGCTGGCCCGGGCTTGGCAGGCCGGGGCGGGACCCGGCGACGGGCCCCTGACCATTGACCTGGACTCCACCATCTGCGAGACCTACGGACTGGCCAAGGAGGGCGCACGCCACCACGGCTATACCGGCAAGCGGGGCTATCACCCGCTGTTGGCCGTCGCCGCCGGCACAGGCGACGTGCTGATGGCCCGGCTGCGCGAGGGCCGGGCCAACACCGCTCGCGGCGCCGCCCACTTCCTGCGTGAAACGGTGAGCCGGGTTCGCTACGGCGGGGCCAGCGGGCAGCTCACCATGCGTGCCGACAGCGGCTTCTATACCCACGCCGTGGTCGCCGTCTGCCGCCGGATCAATGTCCGCTACTCCATCACCATCCGCCAGCACAAAAGCCTGCACAATCTCATCGAGGCGATACCCGAAGATGCCTGGACGCCGATTCCTTACTGGATGGACGGTGCCGCCGATGTGGCCGAGATCACCTGCACCCCCTTCCAGGCCGAGGCAGACGCCGCGCCGGTACGGCTCATCGTCCGGCGGGTGAAGCCGACGCCCGGTTCCCAACTGGCCCTCTTCGCCAAATACAGTTATCACGGCTTCATCACCGACCGGGACGGGGAGTTGCTCGAACTGGAGGCTGACCATCGCCGCCACGCCGAGATCGAGAATGCCATACGCGACCTCAAGTACGGCGTCGGGCTGAACCATCTCCCCTCGGGCCGCTTCGCCGCCAACGGCGCCTGGCTGGCCGTCCAGACGATGGCCCACAACCTGGCCCGCTGGACGGCGCGGATCGGTCTGGGAGAGCGGATAGCCACCACCAAGACCCTCCGGCGGCGGTTCTTCTCCCTAGCCGGACGGCTCACCCGCTCGGCACGCCGGTTGACCCTGCATCTTCCGGATCGCTGGCCTTGGGCTGAGAAGTTCAGCCGCGCCTTGGCCCGGCTGCGAGCCATTCCACTCCCGGCCTGACGGCACCGTCGGCGACCCACCCACCGGACAACCGAAGATCCCCGCAGACTCGCGCCAGCCCGGTCCGAGAGAGTTCCCTGCTGCGTATTCTCTCGCCATCCCCCGCATCGCAGCTCCCGCAGACGGCCATAGGGGCCCCTGTGCGGCGATGAAGACCGTCCGCCGACCTCCCTACCCCAAATGGAACCCAGGCTATTTCCCCTGTAGCTCCCTCACCCCCCCTTCCGCTTTCCTCACGCCGTCCATCGGTGTCCTTCGGTGGATTCGGGCTAACACGGAGTCGTACGCGTCTCTGTTGAAGCGATCGTTGAACTCTTGGGTCGTCACGCCGGTTTCGTAGCGTCGAACTCGACTGAGCCTCCACGAACCGTTGGCGATTTCTGAGACGAGCATCTCCTCAACGGGCCCAACGGGCTGGTAGTGACCTATGTGAGCGGCGAGGAAGCTGTCATATTCCTCCTGGCTCTCGACTCCATCGATGACGATGTCTTTCGAGAGGATGCCGTGCTTAAGGGCGTTCTTGCTGATGGTCCGTTTCCCGTCAGCTGTTTTGGGTCCTGTCGACTTAAGAGCGTTACGCCGGTTTGCTACGATCTTTCTCTCAGACGTTTGCTTGGTCACTTCGCACTCCACGTTGGGTCTAGACTTCTAGTCCAACCTACTAGAGTGGAGATGTGACGTCAAGGGTTATACGTCGGAAAATGGGACCATTAGGCACGAAGTCAGACCATCATGTCGACGCATCCTAGCTTGAATACGTGTACAATGCGTCATAATGGACAAGAAATCGTTTCAACGGTAGGTCCCCGTCAAGTTAGGGGTATTCTTCGCAGGAGAAACTGCGCTCACCAGCAGGATAGAATCGTCGCGATCTGGTTGGATGCCTGTCGTCAGGGACGAAAATGAAGAGGTCGCCTGGCTGGCATTCAAAGTAATCGCAGAGACGGTCTACGGTTGATAAGGCCATGATTATCCACTTGATGCACGGTTGTGATATGCGCCTGGATGCGGAAGAAAACAGAAGAACTTGCTATCGGTGTGCTGGGGGGGTCTTTCCTGGCGCTTGTCGCCGGGGGAGGCAGCGTAGCGGTGGCTTTGCTGCAATCGTGGGCTGCTCCAACACAGATTGGGCCGTGCGTCAAGTATATACTCCTGGTTTCATTGAATAGGATTGAACTTGGACGTAGTGTGCATTCTTAGTGAGAGGACGTTCATCGCTCAGGGTGCGCGAGCAGAAATGCTCCAACCAATGCAGTCCAGACCGGGACCACCGACCGGCCATTTTGGATCACCCCGCCGTGCTCGCACCCGGTACGCTACCACCCTATGGCGTAACATGCGCTGCGCGGGTCAGCGCCTGTGCTCAACACTCCTGTTTCAGGGTCTCTTCGGCTCACGGTGGCACCCATTCCGCAAACTGCGTTCCTCACGACCTCGTGCCCAAGCGCCTCCAGCGTGTCGATCGTTTCGGCCGGGAATCCGTCCTCTAGCGCAAGCTGACCGGGATGGTAGACGTGGGGATAGAAGGAGTTGGTCACGCTGTTGGACGCGAACCTGGGGGCCTCGACCGCCTCCTGCGGGTTCATCCCAAATACGAGCGTGTTCAACATCAGCTGCAGGTTCGCCTGCGCCTGGTGGTCGCCTCCGGGGCATCCCATAGTCATCGTCGGGACCCCGCCTTCGAGCACCAGGTAGTTGACCAGGGTCGTCCGGGGGCGTTTGCCCGCCTCGATCACGTTGGGGTGGCCCTCCTCGAAATTGAACATCTCGATCCGCGTGCTCAGGGCGCAGCCCAGCTCAGGAAAGAAGACAGACTTCGAGAACGCGCCTCCGCTGGGAGTCGCCGCGACCATGTTTCCATCGCGGTCCAGGACCGAGATGTGGGTCGTCCCTTGCTCCGAGCCGCTATCCCCACCTGAGCTCGCAACCGTGGCGCCGGCCGGTGCCGGGGCGCCGTCCGCAGCAGAGTACCGCCACGGGTCCCCTGGTGGCGGGAGCTGAGGGCTTGCGTGATCCCGGTCGATAAGACGTGCCCGCTCAGCCGCATACTCCTTCGAGATCAGGCCGTCGAGCGGCACGGAGGCGAAGGCGGGGTCTCCATAGTAGGCCTGCCGGTCCGCCATAGCCATTTTGAGCGATTCGACAACGGTATGGATGTACGCCGCGGAGTTGTGGGCCATGGACTTGAGCTCGAAGCGCTCAAGTATGTTCAGCGCCTGCAGTAGCACCGGGGCCTGGCTCCAGCTGGTCTGGCCGCATATCCGGTAGCCTTGAAAGCTCGTCATCGCGGGCTCCTCGAAAGTGGCATGATACTCAGCCAGGTCGTCGAGCTCGAGAATCCCGCCAACGCTCTTGGAGCAATTGACGATGGCTTCGGCAATCTCGCCGCGATAGAAGCTGTCTCGCGCGGCCCGGAGGCCCTTAAGTCGGTGTCCTGAGGCGGAGTTTTCGGCGGACACCAGCCTCTTCAGGGTGTTGGCGAGCCCCGTCTGGACGAGGGGCGACCCCGGCCGCGGCAGCGAGCCGCCGTCGTAGAACACGTCCGCCCCCCCGGGCGGGTACAGGTTGAACTGCCGGCGCGTATCATCGGAGTCCAGGGAGTCGATCATGTACTCCCAGTTGGGGATTCCGCGCTCGGCATAGTGGATCGCGGGCGCCAGTGTCTCGCCCAGCGTCTTGGTGCCATAGTGCTCGAGCAGGGCTATGTACGCATCGACTATGCCCGGTACAGTGAAAGACAGGTGGGCCTGCGGACCCGGCCCCGTAGGGATTGAGTCGAGACCTTGCGACTTGTAGAAGTCTACGGTCGCCCGGCGGGGAGCGGTACCCTGGCCGCTCAGAGATAGTACGTCCCCGCTGGACTGGTGGTGAAGCATGAAGGCGCCTTCCGCCGTCAGAGAGTACGAGGCGGTGGGCTCCACCACGGCCGCAGCGAACCCCGCCGCCACGATTGCATCGAAGGCGTTGCCGCCGCTCAGGAGCATCCTCATCCCGGCCATCGAAGTCAGATAGTGGCCGCTGGAGACGACTCCTTGTGTGGCGTAAACGACAGGCCTGGTCGTATGTGGCCTGCCGGAGGCCCCTTGCTCCGGCACGAAGGTCGGACCCGTTTTCGCCATCGATGAAGCCTCCCTCAAGGCAGACCCGTCTTCGTGAGAAGGCTGCCGCTAGTCCATAGCACGCCTGCGCCAAAGCGGGGCCATTGTACACAAACGGGCACCTTCGGACTTCGATGTATCTGGCGGATATCGAAGCGCCAAGAATGAAGACAGAGCGCGGCAACCAGCGCCCCTACGGTTGTTGGGCTCTGGCCTGACGTAGTACGTCGGCCAGGTGTAGCGGACACAGGAGGCGCGAACGCGGTCCTACTGTGCGGTCTGAGGCCGGCCCCACCCAGGAGGGCCTCGCTGCGGGTCAGGGTGCGTGAGCGGCGAGAAGTTCACGCAGAATCAGGGCCGCCGCTGTCTTGTCCAGTGGCTCGTTGTTGTTGCCGCACTTGGGCGAGTGTATGCATCCCGGGCAGCCAGACTCGCAAGGACACTCCGACACGACTTCGAGCGTCGCTTGCCAGAGGTCCTCGATCACCTCATATCCATGCTCGGCGATGCCGACTCCCCCGGCGTGGCCGTCGTGTATCAGGACCTGCGGCCTCCCGGTGTCCGGGTGCAGTGGAGTGGAGATACCGCCGATGTCGTTACGGTCACACAGGGCGAACAGGGGGAGCACGCCGATGGCGGCATGCTCCGCGGCGTGGAGGCCACCCGCCAGGGCCAGCTTCTTTGCCCGGAGGCGCGCCAGTGTGCTCGGTGGGATGTCGAACCAGAGCGCCACCGTCTCGAAGGTCTGTGGCGGCAGGCTAAGGTACTCTTCCCCGATCACCTCGTGGGAACCGTGCGCCTTGCGAGCGAAGCCCACGACCGTTGTCGTAACCGCTACCTCGCCAAGGTACGCTTTGGTTGCCCCCGCGGCCTTCTCGTCGTAGATGTTGAGGAGTCTGCTGTCCGTTAGATGTCTGACCTCCGTATAGTACGGCAGGTCACTCTTTACCGCGTACGCAGTCAGGCCCTCGATATCCAGGTCGGCGATGAGGAACGACTCGCCCTGATGCAGATAGATCCCCCCCGGATGGAGCTCAGTGTAAGCGGTGGCCTCGCCGACCGTCTCCAGGATAGCGCCACTGTCCTTTTCAACCAGGGTGTAGAAGCTGCTCGATGCAGACCTGATGCTGACGTCCTTGGCGGGATATTCGACGTCCGGGTGTAGGTGCCATCGCCCGTTAACGCGTTGGAGGAGTCCCTCGTCGACCATCTCGTCTGCGAGCCCGGCGACGTCTCCGTCGAACAGCCCGGCATCCGCTGCGGTGATCGGCGCCTCGTAGGCGGCGCAAAGGATCTGCGGCTTGAGGATGTGGTGGTTCGTCGTTGAGATACGGGCGTTCTCATGAAGCTTGCCGAAGAAGGTCTGGGGGTGGCGCATGAGGTACTGGTCGAGGGGATTGTCCCTCGCGATCATGACGGTCAAGGCTCGCTCCCCGCGTCGTCCGCTTCGGCCCGCCTGCTGCCAGGTGCGCGCGATCGTGCCCGGGTATCCGCTGAGAAGGGTCGCGTCCAGGTCGCCGATGTCCACGCCCATCTCCATCGCGCTGGTGGTCGTGAGTCCCAGAAGCCGGCCTTCGAACATGTCCTTCTCGATGCGCCGCCTGTCCTCCGGCAGGTAGCCGGCCCGGTAAGGCGCCAGCCGCTTCGCCGTGTCCGGACTGGTGTCCGCTAGCTGGTCCCGTGTCCAGATATACAGCAGCTCCGCCATCCGGCGGCTGGGCACAAAAGCCAGCGTACGGATGTGTCGGCGCAGCAGCTCAGAGAGCAGCATCGCCGCCTCGCCGTTCGTGCTGCGCCGGCGGCCCTCGGCCACGTCTATCATCGGAGGATTCCAGAAGACGAAGTCCTTGCCGGCGTAGGGTGCGCCGCTATCCTCCACTACCCGAAACGGCAGGCCGACGAGGCGCTCGGCGTGTTCGGCCGGATTCGCGAGCGTGGCCGAGCAGAGTATGAAACGCGGATCGGAGCCGAAACGACTGCACAGCCGCCGGAGACGACGGAGCACCGCGGCGACGTGAGAGCCGAACACGCCCCTGTAGGAGTGCGCCTCGTCGATGACGACGTAGCGTAGGCCCCGGAGGAACCCGTGCCACGACCGGTGGTTCGGGAGAATTCCGGCGTGGAGCATGTCCGGATTGGTGAGCACCACTTTGGCGTTTCGCCTAACCTGCGCCCGCTCGTCCGGCTCGGTGTCGCCGTCGAAGATATCGCAGCGGACTCTGTTTCCTTCCGGTGCAAGCTCAGAGAATCCCCTAGCCTGGTCCTGAGTTAGGGCTTTCGTCGGGAAAATGTAGAGGGCTCGCGCGGAGCGGTCGTGGGTAAGAGCGTCCAAGACCGGCACATTGTAGCAAAGGCTTTTGCCGCTGGCCGCAGGAGTCGCGACAATCACGTTCTCCCCCCGCCTGACCGCGTCGATGGCTTGGGCCTGGTGAGTGTAGAACGAGTCGATACCCACGGACCTGAGGGCACGCTCGAGGTCCGGGCTAATGGGCTCAGCGAGGTCGGCTCGGCTCGGCGCCCGAGAGGCGACGTCCTCCCGGTGCGCGATCTGATCGCGGTACCAGGGCAGACCTCTTATATCGTCGAGGAAGGCGGAGACGTCCATGTGAAGCCTGGTGATTGGGTCTGGTGTTCTAGGTCAGACACCGTGCGACACTAACGCAAGGAACGAGCTCTTGCTCCTGAGGAGCGCGCGCGCAGGAACGCCGGCTAATCAGACTCGCGTCCCACGGTCCGGGCTCAGAAACCGGTGATGGTCTCTCGCTCCTCGTCTACAAGCTCCAGGTCCATTCGCGTGTTAGCGATGAACGAGACGACCTCGGACAGCACCTCGTCGGCATGCCGTGCCGCGTTGGTAGAGCAGGTGACACCGAGTGTGGCCATCTGCCAGGACTCGTTGTGGTCGACCTCGGCGATGGACACGTTAAACTTGTTCCGCACGCGGGAGCACACCGAGCCGATGACTCGGCGCTTGCCCTTTAGGTCGTGGTTTTCCGGGAGCCGGAACGTAAGTTTGCAGACGCCAACAATCACGACCGCCTCCACCTCCCGCCGGCGAGCGAATACGGCCCAGCTTACATCACGCGGTCCAGGCGCGGGTTGGGCGTTACGCCTGGGATGCGACCGCGCTTTGCGAGCGGCCTCCCCTCCACCTCATGAATGTCGGCCGTGTACGGGTTAGGCGGCGCACTCGATATGTGAGTGCCGACTCCGAATGCGTTGACAGGTGCGCCGGTAGCCACAAACTCCCTGATGCGGTCGGGTGTGAAGCCGCCGCTGACCATTATCTCGACGTGAGTGAACCCCGCCAGGTCCAAGCGGGCTCTGACTTCCTTGGTCAGGTCCGGCGTTACGCCACCACGCTCTTGGGGTGAGTCGAGCCGGACCCCCCTTAGTTTGTCTCTCAAGGCCCGCGCGACGTTCAACGCCTCCTCTGCCTCGTCGTTGAAGGTGTCCACCAGGGCCACTCGGGGCACCTCCTGTGGCATGTGGCGATCGAACGCCTCCATCGCCTTGACTGTGTCGGACATGAGCAGCACGAGCGCGTGTGGCATATTCCCAACGGGTGTCACTCCAGCTAGCCTGGCCCCTTGTATGGTGGAGCAGGATACGCACCCACCCACCACCGATGAGTAGTCGATGTTGGCCGCGACATTGGCGTGGACGTGCCGGGCGCCCATGGCGAAGACCGGCGTGCCATCTCCGGCGTCCACGACCTCGCGCGCCGCCGTAGCCCATCCGGTGCACGACGCCAGGATGCCGCAGATCGAGGTCTCATAGAGCCCCAGCGAACCGTACGGCGCCTTGACCCGCAGCGCGACCTCCTTGGCTTCGGCCGTCTCGCCTTCGTCCAAAGCCCACACTTCGGTGCCGGTCTCGGGCAATACCCTGGCCAGTAGCGCCCGCACTTCGGTAATTCCGCAGACGACGCCACTACGACTGGGCGAAAACTCCATAGTAACCACGGGATTGACGTTCTCGTTGCGCAGGATGGTTAGAGTGCGCTGGAGATAGACGTCAGCAGTGTCGCCGACGAGCGTCGGGCGTCGAATTTCAAACTCGGCATTCACCATTTGTGCCACCTAATGTGCGAGAAAGGTCCGAAGAGGCCTATGCGGGAAAACGCTGAGGGGACTAGTTTGAATACGAGGGGGAGGGTTCCACCAGTTTTGCCCCAAGAATCTTGTCCATATGCTGGAGCGCGTATTTGTGTGCCTCGGGATCGAACGTGGCCACGCAGTCCGTGGGGACCTCCACGGCGTAATCGCGATTGCGAGCGTCAGCTGCCGTGTGCATAACGCAGATATCGGTGCACACGCCGCAGATGATCAACTTCCCCGGCCCCAGATGGGACAGTCGCTGCTCGAGGTCGGTGCCGTAGAAGGCGCTGTACCGTCGTTTTGGAATCACCTCGCCCTGATACATCGACAATTCAGGAATTATCTGGGCCTCTTCAGTCCCTCTAACGCAGTGCTCGGGGAACATTTGGAACTCCAGGTCGTCGGGGTCGTGGTTGTCACATATGAAGAAGAGCTGCGACCCCGCAGCCTGCTCACGCTCGATCAGGCGTTTGACACTCGGGATAATTGAACGGGCGTCGTCACCGGTGTACAGGTTATGGCCTTCCTCCAGGAAGCCCACCAGCATATCTACTACGAGCAGTGCATTCGACATTAGGGCCATATCCAAGCGCTATGTCACGTGCGCCGAGTCTGGTATATTACCCCGCGCTCGTCGAATCTTCAAGAGTACCAGCCGCTATGCATGCCAGGGGTACGATAGGCCGTAGGAGGGGATAGAGACGCTACCTACCGTGGCATCAGCGGAACGACACCGGTGGCCGATTTGCCTCCACTTGACACAGCATGCTCACCGCCACAATCACCCACGTTATGTACCTCGTGGTCCTGCCGACGGGCTTTGCCTGGCTTCTCTGGAAGGGCCGCGACGAGAGCAAGTCCGACTGGCTTCTAAAGCTGCTCGGCGTCGGGACGTTCATCTGGTACATCTTCCTTATTGGCAGGTGGCCGCTTCTTAGCTACTACCTGCGGTTCGCCGCGGTCGGACTGCTGGTCGCCGGCGGCTACGTCTCTTACCGCCGGGCCCGGTTGCTGCCGCTGGTCCTTCGGAGGCCGCTGAGAGGCTGGATCGCACCGGGGGCATACTCGCTGTTGTTCGTGTTGTCCCTGTTTCGTTGCGGGCAGATCTACCAGGGCTACTTCTACGACGACGAGCCGGTGCACCTGACGTTTCCGCTCAAGAACGGCACGTTCTACATCAGCAACGGCGGAAGCAACTACAAGGTCAACGTCCACGACGCCGGCTCCGGCCAGAGGTATGCGCTGGACGTAAACAAGCTCAACGTGTTTGGAGCGAGGGCCGACCGGATTTACACACGCGACCTCGACGATTACGTCATGTTCGGAGAGGCGGTATACAGCCCCTGCGCCGGCACCGCCATCAAGGCGGTCGACGGTTTCCCTGACGTGGCCCCAGGACCGTTCGCAGAGACCGCAAACCCCGCTGGAAATCATATCGTCATCAGGTGCGAGGGTGTGAGAGTCGTGTTGGCCCACCTGAAAAGGGGAAGCGTCGCGGCGCGGGAGGGCGAAGTCATGGCGGAGGGCCAACTTATTGGACGGGTGGGCAACTCCGGACGCACGACGGCGCCACATCTGCACGTGCACGCTACGAGGGGCTCGGACCATCTTGGCGTGCCAATCCTATTCGGAGGCCGGTTTCTTACCCGAAACACGGTGGTCCAGGTAGGGGGAGTCGCCAACCGTATCTGTCCCGTGTTGCCGTCCTGCGCTAGCGTCCCGTGAACGGTCAGTCCGTGGACTCGGCTGCGAGGGCGTATGTGGCTTCCCCACCCTGCTCTCGACGGACTGCCTTCCCCTCGCGTTCGAGCTTGATGAGGTGGGATAGGATCTGCCTCCGGGCGGCCTCGTGGCGGCGCACCTCCAACTCCGCATAGATGGCGCGGAACATCTCGTCCACGGTGGTCGCTCCCATCCGCAGCAGCTCTAGGACCTGACGCTCCCTCTCGATGCGCCGGTCGAGTACCCAGCGAATGTGCTCGCTCGGCTTGTCCACGATAGGCCCGTGGCCGGGGCCGACAAGCCTGACGTCGAGCGCCAGCAGCTTGTCCAAAGACTCCATATAGAGCCGCATGTCGCCTTGCTCCGGGTTCACCGAGGTAGTGCCGGTGCCGAGAATGGTGTCTCCGGTAAACAGTACCGACTCCTCACTGTAAAGGACGCAGAGGCTCCCCATGGTGTGCCCTGGGGTCATGATGAACTGTAGCGTCGCTCCACCGAGGTCCAGGGTCTCCCCGTGTCCGACCGAGCGAGTCACGGGAGTCCCGGAGCGCTCGATGTGAGGTTGTTCCGCAGCGCTTGAGATGACCTCACCCGCCGTAGTCGCCCCTGCCAGCCTGTTGGCGCCGCCGACATGGTCTCCGTGCCTGTGCGTTAACGCCATCGCCGCCACGGGCGGGCTCCCGACTCTCTCCCACGCCTCGAGCAACGCGGAAGTTTCAGCGGGGTCGTCGTGGCCGGAGTCGATGAAGACTGCGGCGCGATCGCCGGTGACCAGGAATACGTTGTTATCCGCTGCGCCCAGCGTGACGCAGAGAACGTTCGGAGCTACTTCGAACACTACATCCTCCGGGGGCGCGGTCGACTGGGTGCGGGAGGCGCCGACGGTGTGGCGCTATTCTAGCATTCGACACTGACGGTCCGGACGAGTCTGTGAGGGAGGCCGGTTGGTGGTTGGAGAAGCTCACCACGAACGGATGGGGGACGCCCTAAAACAGAAACGAGCGGCACCCGGTTGCTTTCCACCTGATCCTCAACTGCCTACCGGTGTGCCGCCCGCTTCAAGGGGGCTACTTTACACTACGATTCCGCTACGATATCGGATTCTCTGAGCGCACTTGTCATTCTCTCGCTGGAGCAGTGTCGCAAGGGCGGTAAGGAGGGGGGCGAGAAAGGCGACGAGGGCGTTGTGCCATCAGACCTGAGCTGCCCTCTCCCCAGATGCTTCGTCGGGGACTCCTCAGCATGACAAAGCGGACGGGCGAAGGACATCACGGGCGGCCCCCACGCCGGACCTCTTCTCTGTAGCTCCCTCCCGCGAGCGAGCGATGGAGGACTGGACTTGGACCGGCAACGGGGGTTGGGTCAAATCACAGAATAGTAAAGTCGTGTTCCGAAACGGCGCCTGCCTCATCTATCAGGAAAGCGCGTACCTCGTGAGCAGGCTTGTTCTCGAGAGACACCAGCAGGTAATACACTTCGTGGTACGCGCTCTGGAGCGCCATGCGCACGTCGGTGTCCGACGGGTACGCAGGAGAGTGGGTGTGCGAGTGGTAGAACGCCAAGAAATCCCAGCCCTTTTTCTCGGAGTCGAGCATGGCGTTCAGCTGCTCCTGCGGGTTCATCAGATAGCGGTAGGGGCTCTTGGCTGTGTTGGTTATGCGATACAGGCGGCTCACCAGCTCGTCCTTGCCCGCGAGAATTCCACAACACTCGTTTGGGTCCTCCTCAAGCGAATGAGAGATCATCTCATCGACGTAAGCCTTTGGGATGGTGATCAACCGGCTGCCTCTGCGCGGCGGGCGCAGCGGTAGTTATAGCTTCCCACCGGAGGATATTCAAGGTGTAGACCAGCGCTTCGCTGGGCGAAGGGGTACTTGCGCAGCCCCAATGCGACGGGTTGACTGTAGGGGACCTAGGCCTGAGTCGGGACCCTCGGCCGTAGTTTGCCTTCGGCGACCGCGCGAGACGCATCCAATACCAGCTCGGTTCCGTATTCGATGTCCACGTCGCTGGTGTTGATGACCAGGTGGTAGATATCGGGGTCGTCCGGGTTATCTACGCCGAAATAGCGCATGTAGTAGTCAGCCCTTGCCCTGTCCCTGTGCGCCAGGGTGTCGAGGGCCTGCTCCCGGCCCAGCCGCTCGGATTCCATCGTCCTCGCGACGCGATCCTCCATCCGCGCTATGGTCCCGACGCGCAGGACCCCGGTTTCTTGGCGAAGGATTAGGGCGCTGCCTCGCCCGACGATGACGACGTTGCCGGCCTCCGCAAGCTGGTTGATGACATCGCGAATAGCCTCGAAGTATTTTTCGTCTTCAAGCTCGTGGCCGCGCGTTATCGTCGCGTCCGGGAGCTCTTCGAACTCCAGGGTAAGAAGGGCCATGGCGCCGGGGCCGAAGTACGGATCGCCCCCAGAGCTGGCGACTGCCGATCTCTCGAGGATTCGCTGAAGAATCGCCGAGAAGCGCTCGCCCCTGGTCGGCACCCGTTCCTCGCGCTGGTGAAGGGCTTCTACGGTTGCTCCCAGGTTCCGGGCTGCGTCGGTCAGAATCAGCCGGTCAACATAGTCTGCCCCGAGCCGCTCGGCTACCATGGGCCCCAGCAGCCGGCCCCCTCCGCCGGACAGGCCTCCCATCGTGATGACAGCCATGGCGTACCTCCAGCCTCGTACCGAATAGACTAAGGGCCTTTCGGCGATTATACAGCATCACGTTTTTGTTAGCGACAAGCCCGCTGTCCGACTGCATTCGCCGCGACGGGACTACAAGATAGCGGTTATCACATCATGAGAACGATGTATCACGAATCCTGTATCCTGACTTTCTGTCCCGTCCTAAGCGACGAGAGGCTTCCGATCTTGGCAGCGAAGATGAAGACCGCGCCCGCTGATAGCAGGAGGAGGGCAGCTTTAGCCGCCTCCGAGCTAGTTATGATATCGCTCACGCACGAGGAGTAGTTGACTCCAAAGAAACACCGAGGTTCGTCGGGGTCGAGAACGAAGAGCGCCAGAAAGCTGAGTACCACAGCTGCCACGCCTACAAGGCCGACCGCGAAATAGGGCATGACCCAGACGCCTCTCCAGCCCACCAACCGAAGGCTCCAGGCCGCGGCGAGGAAGATGGCAATCGAGGCGGGGAACAGCACGACGGTGACCAGAGAGAAGGCAGAGGCGCTTGCTACGACGGAGAGCAGACATAGGGCCAGGAGTAACCCCGCTCGGGGTACCGGGTCGCGTGTTCGCGCCACGACCAGCGTTATCAGGTAGGGTGACAGGTAGACGAGGGCGAAGACGGCGTTGCCAAACATCTCCTCTCCGAAGATGGCGCCGTCTCCGCCGACGAACCGAAACGGCGCCAGCACAGCAGCGCCTCCAAGACCGAGCCCGCCCCCGATGAGGGCTAGGAGGCGGGCTTCTTTGTCCACATTAGCGCGCCGCTCTACGTCCGTATGTAACAACGCTTAGTAAACCACCAGCGACTGCACATCGTACCCGCGGAGCCGGTCCCTGCCTCCCAGATCGGCAAGCTCGATCACGACCGCCAGCCCAAGCACCTGGCCCCCTGCCATCTCGACGAGTCTGGCCGCGGCGGCCATCGTTCCTCCCGTCGCCAGGACATCGTCGACGACCAGTACACGCTGCCCAGGCTCGATGGCGTCGGTGTGCACCTCCACGACGCTCTCGCCGTATTCCAGGGCGTGCTTGACGCTCACCGTCTCGAACGGAAGCTTGCCTCCCTTTCTAACCGGTACCATAGACCGCTGAAGGCGCAGCGCTAGTGGAGCGGCGAACAGAAAGCCGCGGGACTCGATACCGATGACGGTGTCCACATCGCCGCCCGAGTAGCGGCGGGAAAACTCGTCGACCACATGGAGCAAGGCCTCAGGGGCCTTAAGGAGCGGCGTTATGTCTCGGAAGAGTATGCCGGGCCGGGGGAAGTCCGGAATGTCTCGGATGTAGTCTTTCAGGTTCATCGCGACACCATGCGCCCTGGCGGCGACTTAGCATGCATCATATGTGTCACCCCCTTGAAGTACAAGGGCCGGACCGACTTGCGAAGTCGTGTCTGTGAAACTAACATGGCTGCATCCGCGGGGCTGAAGGCTCCCAACAAGAGCTTGTCGACGCCCAATCCCGCGACGGTGCGACATGCAGAGAGACGAGCTAGCCAAGAGCGGTGAGGACAGCAGCATATCCGTGAGCCGCGGCGGGCTGGAGATACGGCGGCAGGGCAAGCCCGTGGGCGGCGAGCTTCCGTCTCAGGGGCTCGTTTACCTGGCCATCGACTGTTCCGCCAGCATGGCCGGCGCCAAGCTCCTTCAAGCCAAGCTCGGGGCGCTCGACTTCTTCGGCGATGCGAAGGCCAAGGGGTATCACGTTGGCCTAGTCCGGTTCGATACCCACGCGCGGCTTATCTGCGAGCCCCAGCGTGAGCTAGAGGTCCTGCGCCGGTATGTCCAGGAGCTGGAGAGGGGCATCTCGACGAACATGTCCGCGGGTATCGAGCTGGCCTCGGAGATGCTGAGGGGGAGGTCGGGTAGCAGGGCGATAGTGGTCGTGACCGATGGCATGCCCGACAGCAAGGAAGACACGCTCGCCGCAGCCGCTGTCGCGAAGGGCGATGAGATCGATATCATAACTATAGGCACGGACGACGCCGACCAGTCGTTCCTGAGAGAGCTCGCTTCGAGAACGGAGCTGAACGTAATGGTGTCCAGCGACGACCTGGGACGAGGGATCGCCTCGACAGCGAAGATGCTCCCGGAAATAGGGTCACACCGGGGGCTACAAGGGAGCTAGCGCGCCTCTGCGTTCGTCGCTGGGTGCGGATCCCCCTTCGCCGTGCCGATGCTGTTTCACTAGAACAACAAGTCCACTGATCGACTGAGGAAGAGATCCTTACAGCCTGCGGATTCTGCGCCTGCGTATGGACTGGGAAAACTTCTATCTGATTCTGGAGGTCGACCCCGAGGCGAGCCCCGAGGAGATCAAGCGCTCTTACAGGGCCAAGGCTCTCGCCTATCACCCTGATCGTCTGTACGGCGTGGCCGACGAAGAGAAGCGGCTCGCCGAGGACAAGCTCAAGGCCGTCAACAGGGCCAACGAGGTCCTGAGCGACCCGGAAAAGCGGCGCAAGTATGACCGAGAGTGGCGCCAGCGAGATAGCCCACCTAGACCGGAGATCGACCCGCCGGTCATGCGCTTCGACGACGTGGCGCCGCAAGAGATGGTGAGCGGGGCCTTCGTCCTTAGTAACGCTGGCGGCCCGTACAGCGCGATTCGCATCAACAACCCCGACTCGTGGGTCAACGTGACCGGATACGAGTCCCTCACCGAGGACGATGAGCTTCCGCTGCGGGTGGACGTGGAGGTGCGAGGAGAAGACTGGGGCAGGGGGTACTTCGAGACCATCGCGGTGGCGCTGGATGAGCACGAAGCCGAAGTCCGCGTCGAGCTTCGCACGGCTCCCGCTCCCAAGCGGCGACAGGCGCCCCAGACGTCGTTCGTTACGGCCGAGCGTCCTGATGGCCCCAGCCCCTCCGGACGCACCGTGCGAGCGGAGCCAGCCGAAACGGCGCCCGCCGCCGCCCTAATGATCGCCACGATCGATACCGCCAGCCTGGGGATGAAGTGGACAGGTATCGTAGGCATGGTCGCGGCTGCGGCTGTTGCCGCGGCGGTCGTGCTGACGTCCCTCCCGCTTGGCGCCTCGGTCTTCATGGCGCCTTTGATTGCGGTCCTGTTCGGGATTCTCGGAGCCGCCGTGGGAGCCGTCGTCGGATGGGTAGGAGGGGCTATCATAGGCCTGGTCTACGGAGCGATGAGCAAACCATAGACGCGCCGGGCTGATCGGTCGTCGGACCTGGCCGAGGGAGCGCACATGATATCAATATTCGTCACGCTTAAGCCCGAATCCACCGAAGGACACCGATGGACGGCGTGAGGGCAGCGGAAGGGGGTGGGTGAGGGAGCTACAGGGGAGATGGCCTGGGGTCTTGGGGTAGATGGGAGGCCGGCGGGCGGTCTTCAGTGGCCGCACAGGGCCCCTAAGGCCCTATGCGGGAGTTGCGATGCGCGGGAAGGCGAGAGGATACGCAGCAGGGGACTCTCGCGACCGGGGTGGCGCGAGATTGCGGGGACGTTGGGTCAGTTGCAGGCTGGCCGTCAGGCCGGGAACGGAATGGCTTGCAGCCGGGCCAAGGCGCGAGTGAACTGGGTTTCCCAAGGCCAGCGCCGGGGGAGATGCAAAGTGAGGCGGCGCGCCGAGCGGGTGATCCGTCCCACCAGAGCGAAGACTCGCCGCCTGAGGGTCTTGGTGATCACGGTCCGCTCGCCCAGACCAATCCGCGCCGTCCAGCGGGCCAGGTTATGCGCCATCACCTGGACCGCCAGCCAGGCGCCGTTGGCGGCGAAGCGCGCCGACGGCATGTGGTTCAGCCCGACGCCGTACTTGAGGTCGCGTATGGCGTTCTCGACCTCGGCGTGGCGGCGATGATCGGCCTCCAGTTCCAGCGTCTCCCCATCGCGGTCGGTGATGAAGGCGTGATAGCTGTATCTGGCGAAGAGGGCGAGCTGGGAACCGGGCGTCGGCTTCACCCGCCGGACAATGAGCCGCACCGGCGCGGCGTCCGGCTTGGTCTGGAACGGGGTGTAAGTCGTCTCGGCGACATCGGCGGCGCCGTCCATCCAGTAGGGAATGGGAGTCCAGTCCTCCTCTGGTATCGCCTCGATCAGATCCCGCAGCCTGGCGCGCTGGCGGATGGTGATAGAGAAGCGGACATCCATTTCCCGGCAGGCGGCAACGACAGTGTGGGCGTAGAAGCCGCTGTCGGCCCGCACCGTGAGTTGTCCCCTGGCCCCGCCGTAGCGCACCCGCCCCACCGTCTCACGCAGGAAGTGGGCGGCGCCACGGGCGGTGTTGGCCCGGCCCTCGCGCAGCCGGGACATCAGCACCTCGCCGGTGCCGGCGGCAATGGCCAGCAGCGGGTGATAGCCGCGGGCGCCGGTATAGCCGTGGTGGCGCGCTCCCTCCTTGGCCAGTCCATAGGTCTCGCAGATGGTCGAGTCCAGGTCGATGGTCAGGGGCGAGTCGCCGGGTCCGGCCCCAGCGGCCCAGGCCCGGGCCAACAACTGGCGGCTCACGCGGTCGAGTTGACGGACATGCCCCCACCGGAAGCTGCGCAGGAAGGTCCCCAGGGTGGATGGCGCCTTGACCACGCAGCCTAGAACACCAACCGTCCCACCAGCGCGCAGCGCATCGGCGTCGTCGATGCAGTCGCCGCCTGCCAGCGCGGAAGCGACCAGCGTCAGCATCTTGTCCCCAGTGTTCGCCCGTCCCGGCGCTCCGCCGAGGTCAAGGTGATGGTCGACGAGTTCCCGCAGGCCCAGGTGCCGGGCTAGGGTGGCCGGCAGGAGCAGGCCGGCATTGGCCACCAGGCGATGGTCGTCAAAGAGGATGCGGATACGGTCGGGTTTGTTCTGTGGCAGCATCTATTGGGTGCTCCTTGTTTCCGGGCGGGTTTCTGTTCCAAAACCATTATCCCAGATTCAGAGGAGCACCCGCTGGCTTCTTCAAGGGCTGTCCCCAAGGACGTCCTTCGGTGGATTCGGGTTAAGGTGAAGCCCGCGTACATGGACCGCTTCGTCGAAGCATCCCTGAGTGATGCACGAGGCTCCGTCCGGGACGAGCCGGGGTGTTTCCGGTTCGACATTCTGAGGGACGACAACGACCCCAACCTCGCCCACCTTTACGAGGTCTACGAGGACCAGGCTGCGATCGAGGCCCACAGACGTATGCCCCACTACTTGAAATGGCGGGCAACCGTCGCCGATTGGCTCGACGGTGACTCCGAGCGGATAGAGGCAACGACCGTGTTCCCGTCCGACGCGGGGTGGCGAAGCCAGAAGCCGCACTTGATGGAGTAGATGGCCGGGCATCCGGCCGTTGGAACTGCGTAACGCGCTTCCAACGCGGATAGGCGTCCTGATGCAAGAAACCCAGAGACGGCTTCGGCGTTCGATTCGGCTGAAGGGATACGACTATTCCAGGGCTGGGGCGTATTTCGTAACGGTGTGTACTAATGCGCGCCAAAGTCTATTTGGCAAGATCGAAGACGGAAGGATGAAGCCCAATCTGATAGGGGATGAGGTTCAGCAAATCTGGTCAAACCTCCCGTCGCGGTTCCCCTCAATCGAGCTGGACGCCTTTGTCGTGATGCCGAACCATATCCACGGCATCGTGACCATCGTGGAGAACGGGGTTGTCGTTCCAGCCGAGGAGGGCGCGGCGAGCAGCGCCCCTACCGTGGGGGATATCATGCGGGTTTTCAAATCGATCTCCGCAATTCACGTCAACCGCATTCTGTCTCGGACAGGAAGACCATTGTGGCAGCGCAATTATTACGAACACGTCATCCGAGACGAGAAAGAACTGAATCGGGTCCGCCAATATACAGTTGACAACCCAGCCAAATGGGCACTGGATCGCGAGAACCCAGACGCGACTGGTATGGAACCAGAGCAACCGTGGCTGAGGTGATACCAGGTAGGGGCAGGGCTTGCCCTGCCTTCCGGGGGCGGGCGCAGCAAGCAGCGCCCCTACGACAATGGCGCGGTCTTATAACGTAGGGGCAGGGCTTGCCCTGCCTTCCGGTGGGCCTGGCGCAGCAAGCGGCGCCCCTACGACAATGGCGCCGGACGGGAATAACCCCGATGGGAATGACGACGTAGGGGCAGGGCTTGCCCTGCCTTCCGGGGGGCCTGGCGCAGCAAGCAGCGCCCCTACGACAATGGCGCCGGACGGGAATAACGACGTGCGGGCGGGGCTTGCACCGTCGGTCGATGGAGGAATACCACCTATGACGATGGACAAGATCGAGACAGGGCAGTCCGCCGAGATCGAGGTCGAGGTGACCCCTGATTTGACTATCAACCGAACGGGAAAAGAGGGCGGCGAGGTGTTGTCGACGCCGTCGCTGCTGATGCTCATGGAGCGGTGCTGCATCGAGGCATCGGACGCTCACCTCCCAGACACGCACACCACTGTGGGCTATGCGGTGGACGGCATGCGTCACCTGGCGCCGACGCCGATCGGTCGCAAGGTCAAAGTTAAGACGGTGCTGACCGAGGTCAACGGAAACAGACTGACCTACACACTCGAGGCTTTTGAGGGCGACAAAAGCATCGGTGTTGCGACCCACAAACGCGCCGTGATTTCCAAGTAGCGCAGCGGGGATGCCCCGCGCTCCAGGGCGCGTCGGACACGCAGCGAAATCGCCGTTGTTCACCAATGGGAGGTTTGCTATACTGGTGCCGCTTTGCGGCGGCGCTATGCCTTAGCGATGTTTCTTGGGGCCGCCCCGCCAGATGGCTGAGTGACTGTAGGGCTCGTGATAGAGCCGATGGTCTATTGGCCGCTAGGTTCTCCGCATCCACGCGGCGCCTGCGGAAATGGACAACGCAAAAGGAGGACGTAATTGAAGTGGATTGACTACGCAGCACCAACTTCGCTGGATGGCGCCACAAGCCTGCTGGCCGAGCACCAAGAGAAGGCCAGGGTCCTGGCCGGTGGCACCGACCTTTTAGTCCTCATGAGGGTCAACCCCGGTCGAGTCCACAGTCCAGACTTGATCGTCGATATCAAAGAGGTCCCTGAGCTAAACGAGGTCAGCTACGACGCGGAAAAGGGACTCACCCTCGGAGCCGCGGTCCCTTGTTACAAGATTTACCAGAACGACGAGATCGCCCAAGCGTATCCCGGGCTGATCGACGCCGCCGCCCTCATAGGCGGCATTCAGATTCAAGGCCGCGCTTCCATCGGAGGAAACCTGTGCAACGCCACGCCGAGCGCGGACTCGATCCCGGCCCTGATAGCGCATAGTGTCACGTGCACGATAGCCGGCCCCGGCGGCACAACACGGCAGGTCGCAGCAGAGGACTTCTGTACCGGTGTCTCGCAGACCGTGCTGAAACCGGACGAGGTGCTCGTATCGCTTCACTTCCCGCCGCCACCACCCAACTTTGGCGCCCGTTACCTTCGTTTCATACCGCGGAACGAGATGGATATCGCGGTCGCCGGCGCCGGAGTCTCGGTGGTCCTGAGCAATGGCAATATCACGTCGGCGCGCGTCGCGCTCGCGTCGGTGGCGCCTACCCCCTTGTTCGTTCGCGAGGCGGGCGAGGCCCTGGAGGGTATGCCGGCCACGGAAGAGAGCGTGAGGATAGCTTCAGACCTGGCGCGGAATGCTGCCAAGCCGATCAGCGACATGCGCGGCACCATCGAGTACCGCAAGCACCTGTGCGAGGTGCTCACAAGGCGCGCGCTGCTTACAGCAATAGAGAGAGCCAAGGGAGGCGTTGTACATGCCCACTAAGACACATGTCCAGACTCGAATCAACGGCGAAGAGGTCGATTTCCTCTGCGAGCCAAGGCAGAGCCTGCTCGAGTGTTTGCGGGACATCGTCGGCCTGACGGGCTCCAAAGAGGGCTGCAACGACGGCAACTGCGGCGCCTGCACGGTAAACTTGGACGGGCGAATCGTCGACTCATGCCTGGTTCTGGGCGTCGAGACCCAGGGCAGGGAGATATTGACCATCGAGGGAGTCGCATCGCCCGAAGGCTTGCACCCAATCCAGCAGGCCTTCCTGGAGAACGCCGCGCTTCAGTGCGGCATCTGTACCCCCGGATTCATCGTCGCTTCCAAGGCGCTGCTAGAGGCCGAGCCCAACCCATCAGAGCAAAGGATCAGGCTCTGGCTGGCCGGCAACCTCTGCAGATGCACCGGCTACGACAAGATCGTGCGCGCCGTGATGGACGCGGCGACCAAGATGTGACGAAGATTTGAGGAGGCTGAGGCATGACGACGACATACGAGCCCAACGTAGTCCTGTCCACACGGGAGTTCAAGGTCGTTGGCACGCGGCCAATCCGTCACGACGGGGCCGACAAGGTCACCGGCCGCGCCCAATTTGGCGCCGACGTCCATCCCAGCAGGCTGCTCTACGGCAAGGTCCTGCGTAGCCCGCACGCCCACGCGAAGATCAAGTCCATCGACACCAGCAAGGCCGCGGCGCTTCCCGGCGTGAGCGCGGTGGTCACAGGGCATGATTTCCCGTCCTCTTCGCCGGACGAAGAGGTAAGCACCACGCTGGGTACTTTCAAGGCCAAGCTCTTGCGAGAGCACACCCTGGCGACCGAGAAGGTGCTATACAAAGGCCACCCGGTGGCCGGTGTGGCGGCTGCCAGCTCGCATGTTGCCGAGGAAGCGCTCTCTCTCATCGACGTGCAATACGAGGTGCTACCGTCGGTAATGACCGCACCCGAGGGCATGGCAGAAGGCGCGACGCTGCTCCACGAGGACGTCAAGACCCAGGAGGGCGGTGAGGAGACCGATAAGGTCAGCAACCTAGCCGAGCACATCCAATACAAGAAGGGCGACCTGGAGAAGGGGTTCGCCCAGGCGGACATCGTTATCGAGCGGGAGTTCAACACCGCCACGGTCCACCAGGGCTACATCGAGCCCCACACGTGCACCGTGTCTTGGAACAAAGGCGACAGGGTGCAGATCTGGGGCAGCACTCAGGCGTCTTTCGACATGAGGGACGCGGTCGCCGGCATCCTTGGCCTTCCCGACTCACAAGTCAAGTACACCCCGATGGAGATCGGCGGCGGATTCGGCGGGAAGTGGGAGCCCTACGCCGAGCCCGTCATGGCGCTTCTCTCCCGGAAGACGGGCCAACCGGTCAAGAACGTGATGACTCGCTCCGAGGACCTGGAGAGCACCGGGCCGACGCCGGGCTCTAACATGAAGGTGAAGATGGGCGTCACGAACGATGGGAAGATCGTCGCGGCATATGCGCATATCGCCTTCGAGGCCGGGGCCTATCCCGGCTCTCCGGTAGACGCCGCGTGCCAGTGTGTGTTCGCGTCCTACGACATCCCAAACACTCTTATCGATGGCTACGACGTGGTAGTGAACAAGACCAAGAGCGCGGCGTACAGGGCGCCCGGCTCGACGCACGCCGTGTTCGCCTCCGAGACCGTCGTCAACGAGCTAGTAGAGAAGCTAGGCCTGGACCCCATCGAGTTCAGGCTCATGAACGCGGCCAAGGAGGGCACGCGCCGCGCCGACGGGCCGGTCTTTCCCAAGATCGGGTGCGTGGAGGTCCTGGAGGCGATGAGGGACCACCCCCACTACACCGCGCCGCTGGAAGGGCCCAATCGCGCCCGCGGCGTCGCTATTGGCTTCTGGTTCAACATCGGGGAGCAGTCCAGCGTCACCATCAGCGTTAACCGCGACGGCAGTGCATCGCTGATCGAAGGCTCCCCGGATATCGGCGGGACCCGGACCTCTATCGCGATGCAGGCTGCCGAGGTCCTAGGCATCCCCGCCGAGGACATTCACCCGTCCGTGGTGGACACCGACTCTATAGGCTTCACCGTGGGAACGGGCGGAAGCCGCGTTACCTTCGCCACGGGTTGGGCCGCGTACCTGGCAGCCGAGGACGTCAAGCGGCAGATGGTAGAGAGGGCGGCACTCATCTGGGGCGTGGACAAAGACACGGCGAAGATGAAGAACGGTGTCATCAAGTCGAAGACCGATTCCGAGCTAAAGATGACGTTCAAGGAGCTGGCCGCGGAGATGAACGACTCGGGCGGCGTTATCGTCGGCAAAGGGACGATTAACCCCGCGGGACACGGCGGCGCCTTCGCCGGTCTTATCGTAGATGTGGAGGCTGACCCCGAGACCGGGAAGGTCGACGTACTTCGCGCTACCGCCGTCCAGGACGCCGGCAAAGCCATCCATCCCAGTTACGTGGAGGGACAGATGCAGGGCGGGACCGCCCAGGGCATCGGCTGGGCGCTGAATGAAGAGTACTTCATGGATGAGGCGGGGAGGATGGCGAACAGCACCTTCCTGGACTACAGGATGCCGATATCGCTGGACCTGCCAATGGTCGACACGGTCATCGTCGAGGTAGCCAACCCGGGCCATCCGTTCGGGGTCAGGGGGGTCGGGGAGGTCCCGATCGTACCGCCGCCGGCCGCAGTAGCGAACGCCATCTACGGGGCTCTGGGGGTAAGAATGTACGACCTTCCCATGAATCCTCCGGCGATCATGAAGGCCCTGTGGAGCAATGGCGGCGGCGAAAAGAAAGCCAAGGCGACGACAAAAAAGCGGCGTAGGTTCGTCGCCTAACCCGCGAGGCCACCAGGTAATCGCTTGACGACAACGTACGAGAGCAACATCGTCCTCTCCAGTGACGGAGAGTACGACGTTATCGGGACGCGCCCGATTCGCCCCGACGGGGCTGACAAGGTGACTGGGCGCGCTCTCTACGGCGCCGACTTCCACGCATCGGGCCTTCTCCACGCCAAATTCCTCAGAAGCCCTCACGCCCACGCCCGTATCAAGTCCATCGATACGAGCAGGGCGGAGGCCCTTCCGGGTGTCCGAGCGGTTGTCACTTCCAAGGACCTGCCGAGCATCGCGGACAAGATCGTCGATTTGGGAGAAGGCGCCGCCAACATCAGGTACCTTCAGGAGAACGTCCTGGCCAGGGGCAAGGCCTTGTATAAGGGGCACGCCATTGCGGCTGTTGCCGCGGCCAGCCCGCACGTGGCGGAAGAGGCCGTTTTGCTGATCGAAGTGGAGTACGAGGTACTGCCGGCCGTCCTTACAGCGCCCGAGGCCATGGCGGAAGGCGCTCCCCTGCTTCACGACCACCTCAGGACGGAGGAGCTTGGCGGGACTGGCGATAAGCCAACCAACGTCGCCGAGCACCTGCAGTACAAGCTAGGCGACATCGAGACGGGGTTCGCCGAGGCTGACACTGTCCTTGAGCGAGAGTTCAACACCGTCACGGTGCACCAGGGCTACATCGAGCCACAAGTCTCGTCCGCCCTTTGGAATGAGGACGGGAGAATCCAGATCTGGACCAGCACCCAGGGCGCATTTACGGTCCGGGACAACGTCTCCCAGATACTAGACATCCCCGAGTCGCGGATCAAGGTCACGCCGATGGAGATCGGAGGCGGCTTCGGAGGCAAGATCCCGAGCTACCTCGAGCCGGCACTGGCCGTGCTGTCCAAAAAGACAGGCCACCCCGTGAAGGCCGTGATGACGCGCGGGGAGGTGTTCGAGGCTACGGGCCCGACACCAGGCTCGTATATAAGGGTGAAGATCGGCGTAACCAGAGAGGGGAAGATCACAGCGGCCGAGGCCTACCTCGCCTACGAGGCAGGCGGATTCCCGGGCTCTCCGGTATCGGCGGGCGCCAAGTGCATATTCGCGGCCTACGACGTTCCCCATGTCCTTATCGACGGCTACGACGTTGTGGTGAACAAGCCGAAGACGCAGGCCTATCGCGCTCCGGGCGCCACCAACGCCGCGTTCGCCGCTGAGCAGGTCGTCGACGAGCTCGCGGACCACCTGGGCATCGACCCGGTTGAGTTCCGGTTGATAAACGCCTCCAGAGAGGGCTCCCGCCGCGCCGACGGCCCCGTCTTCCCGCGTATAGGGTGCGTCGAGCTCCTGGAAGCGATCAGGGACCATCCGCACTACAGCGCTCCCCTGGAGGGACCCAATCGCGGCAGGGGTGTGGCTGTGGGCTACTGGTTCAACGTCGGCCTGGAGTCGACCGTGACGATAAGCGTGAACGGCGACGGCACCGTCAACCTCGTCGAAGGCTCGACCGACATAGGCGGCACACGCGCCTCGGTGGCCATGCAGGCGGCCGAAACGCTGGGCCTGAGAGCCGAGGACGTCCGTCCTACGGTGGTCGACACGGACTCTATCGGCAAGACGGACGTAACGGGCGGCAGCCGGACGACCTATGCTACGGGCTGGGCCGCCGTGAAGGCCGCTGAAGACGTCAAGCAGCAGATGATCGAGCGGGCGGCGATGATCTGGGACGTAGACCCAGGCTCCATCGAGGCTGAAAACGGCGCCTTCCGCTCCAAGACCGACACCGAGCTAAAGATGACATTCAAGGAGCTGGCTGAGGAGCTCGCCAACACCGGCGGCCCCGTCATCGGCAGGGGCGCGGTGGACGGAGGCGGCGTGGGAGCAGGTGGCGGCTCCTTCTCCGGCAATATTGTGGACGTGGAGGTGGACCGCGAGACGGGCAAGGTCACCATACTTCGCTTCACTGCCTTCCAGGACGCCGGAAAGGCGATTCATCCGAGCTACGTCGAGGGGCAGATGCAGGGAGGTAGCGTCCAGGGCGTCGGATGGGCATTGAACGAGGAGTATTTCATGAGCGACGACGGCGAGATGCTCAACTCGACCCTCTTGGACTACAGGATGCCTACCAGCCTCGACCTTCCCATGATCGACACGGTCATCATCGAAGTGCCGAGCTCGTCGCATCCCTACGGCGTGAGGGGCGTTGGCGAAGCAAACATCGTCCCGCCACCGGCGGCTATCGCCAGTGCGCTCCACGACGCCGTTGGTATCAGGATGGGCCAACTCCCGATGAACCCGGTGGCGGTTTCAGCCGCAGTCTGGGACGGGAAAGAGTAGTCCCATGGCGACCGTGTTTATCCCCTCACTCATGCAGAGCCTGACCGGGGGACAGCAAACGGTCGAGGTGGCCGGCTCCAGCGTGCGCGAGGTTATCAACAACCTCGAGGAGCAGTTTCCCGGGATGAAAGAGCGTCTCGTGGACAAGTTCAAGCTGAAGCCCAATATCACCGTCGCCATCGATGCCGAGGTTACGCCCTTGGGCCTGCTGGAGAAGGTCGAGGAGAACAGCGAGGTCCACTTCATCCCGGCGGTCGGCGGTGGTTCCGACGTGGCGTTGGTAACGAGCCCAGCGGCCGCTTAGTCTCGACGAACAGCCCCTAGCATATTCTCTCGACTGCAGCAGCTACCCGTGGCAGTCCTTCCATTAACCTACGTCCCCAATGCCGTGCTGAGACAGCCCGCGAGGCGCGTCGGTGATATCGACGCCCGGGTCCGCCGCCTGATCGACGACATGACCGAGACGCTGCTCGATACTCCAAGCGGCGTCGGCCTCGCCGCCAACCAGGTCGGTGTCCCATTGAGAGTGGTAGTCATTCAGCTTGCGGAGGACGAAGAGCCGACGGTATTGATCAATCCCAAGGTCGTCCGGCGTGAAGGTGAGCGCGAGCTCGACGAGGCCTGTCTGAGCGTTCCCGGATACCACGGCCTCGTGCGGAGGTCGGCGAAGGTCCGGGTCAGGGCGACTGGCGTCGACGGCAAGCCACTGCGCCTAAAGGCGGACGGCGACCTCCTAGCCCAGGTGCTGGAGCACGAGACTGACCACCTGGACGGCCGGCTGTACGTCGACCGGCTGGTGAGCGAGGAACACCTGACGAAGGTAAGCGAGGACGAGGAGGAGGGCGCCGGCACGGCGGCCACCCAGGGTTCCTAGCATGAACAGCGGAGAATACTAATGGAGACCGACAGCCCCCACGGCATAGTGGTCCCGATACTTACGCCGCTCACCCCCGGCGAGACAGTCGACGCCCCGTCGCTGCGCCGGCTGGTCAACTATCTGCTCGACCACGGTGTGCACGGAATATGGGCGGCAGGTACCAACGGCGAGTTCGCCGCTCTTCCCGACGAACAGCGCGTGCTGCTGTTCGACACTATCGTCGACGAGGTAGCGGGGCGTGTCCCGATCATCGCGAACATCTCCGCCTCCAGCACCCAGCTCACCGTTGACCTTGGCAAGGCGGTGCAGGAAATGCGGCTCGATGGCGTCGCCGCCACGCCGCCCTACTACTACCCCTGCTCTCAAACGGAGCTCCTGGAGCATTTCCGGTATATTCGCGAGCGCGTCGGGCTGCCGCTGTGGGTGTACAACATTCCAGCCACTGTCAAGACCGTTGTGGAGCCGGACACTATTGCTCGGCTAGCGACCGAAGGGACCGTGGTCGGCGTCAAGGACAGCTCCGGGGCCGGCGAGCTCCTCGCTCAATTAAACGTGCTGCTGGACCAGAGCGAGGTGGCCCTCTACCGCTTCCTCGGCTCGATGTACCGTATCGCCGCAGCTGGCGACGTTGGCGCGCACGGCATCACATCCGGCATGTCGAACTTCGTGCCGGGCATCGTCGTCGATCTGTGGAACGCAGGCCAGGCAGGCGATCGTGATGCAATACGCGACCTTCAGGGCAAGCTCATCGTCGCGACCAAGGTGCAACGCCTTGCCCTCGGCGCCAGCACCAACGGCGCCAACTTCGCCGGATATAAAGCCGCCCTGGCGTTCATGGGAATCATTGACCACGACACGGTCACAAGGCCGTTCCGCACCCTTACGGAGGAGGAGAGGGAACCGATTCCCTCCATTCTGACCGAACTCGGGCTCGCGGGGTAGGTGAAGGGCGCGACAAGTAGCGCCCCTACCGTGATTGGGGTCGTTAGACTAATAACAAGCTGTCTGCTACGATATAAATTGGACTCTCGCGGAGTGGGCGATTCGAGGCGCGTTTATGAAAACGGAAGATTTCGGCTTCAAAAAATTCTCCAGCAACCCCTTCTACGCGGACCAGAACGCCCGCCTGGTGGACATGGCAGACCTGGGCTCGGGTCAGCGGATCATCGACCTGGCCTGCGGCACCGGCGGCGTTACCCGCATCATAGCTGAGAGGCTACGAGGCGCCCGGGAGTCGGCGATTATCGCCATCGACCACTCGGCGGCAGCCCTGAAACAGGCCATGGAGGAACTGAAGGACGTGCGCGACGACGCCATTCAGTTCGTGCAGAGCCAGATCGAGCAGGCGTCGGACTCCATCAAGGAGTCGGTGGATGCCGTCATCTTCTGCAACGCCATCCACTACATCCCCGATAAACACGCGCTGCTGACCGACATCTCCAAGACCCTCAAGCCCGGGGGCAAGCTGGCGTTCAACACAACCTTCTTCGAGGGCGCGCACCCGCCTGAGACGACGGTCTTCTATCGCAAGTGGATGCTCAAGGCGAGCCGCACCCTCCGCAGAGAATTCGGTATTGCGCCTGTTAGGTCCGATAAAACGGAGGCTCGGCGGCAGCTTACTCCACAGGAGTACCGGACGCTCGTCGAGGGCCACGGGTTTAAGATCAGCAAGCAAACTATCGATACGGTGGATTTCACCCTGGAAGGGTTTCTCGACATCAGCACCTTCGCCGATTTCATAGAGGGCACGATGCCGGGGGTGCCATTCGCCAAGGCCAGTGCCGCGCTGAAGTCGGGCGCCAGGCAGGCCTTCGAGGAGATGAAGGTCGACCACATCCCACGCAACTGGCTGGATGTAGTCGCTACCAGGGTCTAGCTCCTCGTCTCCCGTTCCGCGCGGCGCCTAGGGCGTGCTCCCGGTCCCTCTCCTTACGTTCGTATGAGTTCGTCTGGGATTATCGGTACGATTCCGTAGCTGCCCGCCGCCCCGATCGTAGTAGCCACCGCTTCATCACACCCGATTCCAGCGCGGCCCATTCCCACGGCTTGCGTCTCACGCCTCTCTGCGTTTCCGACCTCAATGGGTTAAACGGCTCCTGCGTGGCGCGTTATGATTGGCGGGGTGAAAAGAGAACCGGCCTCAGGAGGAATGCGCGGATGGACTTGCAGCAGCATCTTCAGCAACTTGCCCCAGGCACCATCGCGACCGTTGCCGGGGTCGGGCTCCGCGACGGCATCCCAGCTAAGGAGGCCGACGCGGGCTGGCCCGTCGGTGTTGTGCGACGGCCGGACGGCGATCTGATTGTGGCCGACTACCACGGACACTGTCTTTGGCGGATCGACCAGGACGGGATGTTGCACCGGTTCGCCGGTGACGGTGTGCAGGGCTCCAACGGCGACGGAGGCCCGGCTATCGACGCACGGTTCGATCAGCCCCACGACCTCAATCTGGACAAGCACGGGAACGTGTATGTCTCGGACCTCGGCAACGGGACGTACCGCAAGATCGACTACGAGACCGGGATAGTTACCCGCATCGCAGGGTCAGGAAAGCTCGGTCGAGGCGGGGATGGCGGCCCTGCGCTCGATGCGGAGATGGACACGCACTGCGGAATCGCCATAGACGACAGAGGCAACGTCTATATCTCCAGCGAGTGGACGAACAACATCAGGCGAATCGATGCGAAGACCGGGATCGTGGAGCTCTTCGCGGGCCAGGACGCTCGCCACCACTCCTCAGAGCAGGGGAGGAGCCGGCCCGCCCACGGCGAGTGGCTCAGCCTGGGCGGCTACTCCGGCGACGGCGGACCGAAGGAGGACGCCGCGTTCTACCACCCCGAGCATCTGGCCTTCGATTCCAGGGGAGACCTGTACGTCTGCGACAACTCCAACGACCGGGTTCGCAAGATCGACATGCAGACCGGCACCGTTACCACCGTTCTGGGCAACGGGCAACGAGCGAGCAATGGCGATGGGGGGCCCGCCACCGAAGCCAGCACGCTGATGCCCGACGCCCTCTGCTTCGACGCGCACGACAACATGTACGTGGGCGAGAAGTACGGCTTCCGCGTCCGCAAAGTCGACGCGAAGACCGGCGTCGTGACCACCATTGTGGGCACCGGCGTGCCCGGGATGGGCGAGGAGGGAGTGCCCGGCCCGGAGAGCACGTGCAATTCGGTGGAGGTCGGCATGTGGGCCGACCCGGACGGCACCGTGTTCTTCGGCGACTGCGGCGGCCGGCTGCGCAGATACGATGGCGTGACCGGCATCGTTACCACGGTGCTGGGCGGGACGAGCATCCACGACGGCGAGCCCGCAACTCAAGGGTTCCTGTGCGGTCCGGGAGGGATCTGCGTGGGTCCGGACGGCCACATCTATTTCGCCGACGTCTGGAACCAGCGAATACGCGCCATCGATCCGGCCACCGGTCTGATACGCACGGTGGCCGGGAACGGCGCGCGGGCCTACGGCGGCGATAACGGCCCCGCCACAGAGGCGTATCTCGGCAATCCTTACGATGTGTCCGTGGACTCGCAAGGGCAGGTAGTCGTCGCGGACACGAGGCACGGCCACGTCCGGCGCGTTGACGAGGAAGGGACCATACGGGGCGTCGCCGGGGCCGCGTTCAAGTGGGACAAGGGCGACGGCGGCCCGGCCAACTGCGCCAACCTCGTCAGGGTCGAGGCCGTAGCCCACGGACCCAACGACGACATATACATCGGCGACGGTATTGGGCGTATACGCAGGATCGACTCCGCCACCGGGATCATAGACACCATCGCCGGCGTCGGCGTGTCTGGACACAGCGGCGACGGCGGCCCGGCTCAACAGGCGCGCATCGGCAACCCGACCGCCATCCGGTTCGACGGCGAGGGGAACCTATACTTTTCGGACAGCCAATTCCACGTCGTCCGGAAAGTGGACTCAAGAGGCGTCATCTCAGCGCTCGCTGGGACCGGTGAGCCCGGGTTCTCGTCCGATGGGACACCGGCCGTCGAAGCGAAACTCCACACGCCCTACGGCCTCGCGGTCACGGCCGAGGGCGTCGTATACATCTCCGACTCGCACAACCACCGCGTTCGGCGAATCGACGGCAACGGCGCCCTGCAGACCGTCGCCGGCAGCGACACGCCGGGCTTTGCGGGAGACGGAGGCGCGGCGACGGCGGCCAGCCTCAACCAGCCGCACGGCCTGTGTCTCTATGGGGAGTCGGTCCTGCTAATCAGCGACCACTTCAACCATCTCATTCGGGCCGTCCGGCTTCGCTAGGGCTGCCGGCAGCTCGGGCCGAGAGGGCTCGAAAGCCACTGCCGTGGACCGGGGTTGGAGGGGTCCGCTCACGCGTGGTTCTTCCGCGCCTATGTTACAATTGTGGGCGCTGCGGCCCCGGTCACCGGGGCCCCGTTTCGTAGACACGCACAAGCTGGGAAGGCCAAACATGGATACGATAACTCTGAAGCTGTCGCCAAGAGAGATCACCGGGCGCAAAGTCTCGCAACTGCGCCGGCAAGGGATGGTTCCGGTCCACATGTACGGGCGCGGTATCGACTCCCTTCCGCTACAGGTGGAGGGCAGCGTCCTGCGCACTCTGATACCGAGGGCGGCTCGGAACATTCCAATCGAGGTCGAGATAGAGGGCGGAAAAGGGGATAACGTCTGTTTCATCCGCGAGATTCAGCGCCACCCGGTCACCGAGGACCTTCTGCACGTCGATTTCATGCGTGTAGACGTGACACGGAGGATAACGGCTGCCGTTCCGATTGATCTCCAGGGAGAGGCGCCCGCGGTGGAGAACATGGAAGGCACGCTGCTTCAAACCCTGCCCACCCTGGAGGTCCAAGCCCTCCCCATGAACATTCCTGCGGTGTTTACCATCGACGTTACAGACCTGGACGACTTCGAGAAGTCAATTCGCGTTTCTGACCTGACCATTCCGGAGGATGTGACGGTCGTCAACGACGCCGACGAGATGGTCGCCCGTGTCATCGCCCCGAGACTCGAGGAGGAGGAAGCGGTGGAGGAAGAGGGGCTCGAAGAGGGGATCGAGGGCGAGGAAGGCGAGGAGGGTGTCGAGGGCGCAGCGGAGGGCGAGGAGGCTGGGGAAGCGGAGGCGGAGGCTGGCTCGTCCGCGAGGGCGTCCGACCCCAGAGGACCACGCCGTTAGCCGGCTACCCCGTACGGTGCGGCGCCAGGGCCTCGTCGTTCAGCTCGATGCCTATCCCCGGCCTGTCCGGCGGACGCACGTGGCCGTCCCGCACCTCCAGGGTGTCCCGAAACATCTGCTGCCACATCGGGTCCGTCGAACCGCTGTAGTATTCCAGGATCAAGCCGTTCGGTATCGCCGCCAACAGGTGCACGTGAACGTCCTGGTTGCCGTGGGGCGCGACTGGTAGGTCGTGGGCCTGGGCCATCGCGGCGACCTTCATGAACTCGGTGTACCCTCCCATTATCAAGGCGTCGGGCTGCAGTATCGCGGCGCTGCGATTCTCGATAAGATCGCGGAAGCCGTACCGCGTATACTCGTTCTCGCCGGTGGCTATCGGGATTGAGGTGGCCTGCGCCACCGCCTGGTGGCCTTTATAGTCGTCCGGGTTGACCGGCTCCTCGAACCAGAAGACGTCGTACTTCTCCATCTTCCTGGCGATCTCGATAGCCTCGTAGTAGCGGTAGGCGCAGTTGGCGTCCACCATCAGCTTCACGTCTTGTCCGATCGCCTCACGCACTACCCTGACACGCTCGACGTCCTCTCTGATCGTCGCGCCGCCGATCTTCATCTTGACCGCGTCCGAGCCCATGGAGACGCTCTCCTCCATCTCCCGGGCCAGCTCATCGAGGCCTTTGCCCTCCTCGTAGTATCCCCCGGCGATGTACACCGGCACGCGGTCGGTGAAGCCGCCCAGCAGCTTGTACGCCGGCAGATTGCACGCCTTCCCCTTGATGTCCCATAGCGCTATGTCGATGGCGCTGATGACCCGGGTCGTAATCCCACGCCTGCCCACGAGCTTCGGCTGCCACATGTCGTCCCAGACGCGCTCCGTGTCGAAGGGGTCCGCCCCAACCACGGCCTGTTTGAGGAGCTCCGCGACACGCTGCCCGATGGTCCCATCGTCCGTCAGGCCCCCACCTAAGCCGATCCCGGTGATACCCTCGTCCGTCTCGACCTTCACCACGTTCAGACCTGATTGGTCGTAAACGTAGCGCCCGTTCCGTATGGGCTTCTCGCGTTTCCAGCGATAGATCTCCGTCTTGACATCCGTGACCTGCATGTCCACATCCTCCTAGGTCGAGAGCGTGGGAATTCTAGCACACGCGAAGACCGGCATCGTGGCCTTCTGATGAGATTGGCGAGGGCTCTCCGATACGTTGTATGATGCCTGAAAACAGCCCTATCCAAGGTGCCTATGGCTACCTACCGGTACTCACGATGGGACGGCTCCCAGCAGGTCTTCGACCTGGACGAGGACGCTGTCCTCGACGCCGTTTCCGATGACATCCTGGCTCACGGCGACGTGGAACGCGCGCTTCGCGCCCTTTTCCAGCGTGGTCTCAGCGACGAGGAGGATGGGCGGCTTAACGGCCTTCGCGACCTCCTCGATACCCTCAAGCAGCGGCGCCAGGACCAGCTAGACCGCTACAACCTGAACACCATCCTGGACGACCTCAAAGAGCGCCTGAAGGATGTAGTGGAGACCGAGCGTCGCGGGATTGCTAAACGGCTCCAGGAGGCGCGCGACCAGCTCGAGGGAGCGGTAAGAAACCAGGCCGAGCACCTGGAAGGGCCCATGCGTCTGCTGGAGGAGCGAGCCGAGCGAAGCAAGCAGACGCTCGACGCCCTCCCCGACAGCCTCGGGGGCGCTGTTAGAGAGCTCCAGGACTACGACTTCATCGACCCGGAGGCACGACAGAAATTCAAGGAGCTGCTGGACGTGCTCGAGCAGCAGATGGCGGAAAGCATGTTCCAGGGCATGCGCGAGCAGTTACAAGAGATGACTCCGGAGAGCACTGAGGCTCTGCGAGACATGCTCCGAGCTCTCAATCAGATGCTCCGCGTCAGGGCGATGGGCATGGCGCCGGACTTCGCCGGCTTCATGGAGCAGTACGGCCACCACTTCGGTCCTGACCGCCCAACCAGCCTGGAGGAGCTTATCGAGAAAATGCGGCGCGAGACCGCCGCGATGGACTCGCTAATGGAGAGCATGACTCCGGAGATGCGGCAGGAGCTGCAAGACCTCATGGAGTCGTCGCTGGGCCAGGAGCTGATAGACGAACTGGCCGAGCTGGCGGCGCGGATGCAGGCCGAGTTCCCAACTCGGGGGACCGACCGCGACTACCCGTTCATGGGAGAAGACCCCGTCACGTTGCAACAGGCTATGGAGCTCATGCGGCAACTCCGGGACATGGACCAGCTGGAGGACTCGCTCCGAGCGGGCGACGTCGAGAGTATCGATGCGCAGGAGGTGGAGCGACTCCTTGGTGAGGACGCTCGTCGCGATCTGGAGCAGCTTTCAGACATCGTGCGAATGTTGGAGGAGAGCGGCTACGTGAAGCGGGACGGTGGCCGACTCGAGCTAACGCCCAAAGCCGTCCGAAGAATTGCCCAGAGCGCCCTCCGCGAGGTCTTCTCTCAACTCAAGAAGGACCGCCTCGGCCCGCACGAAGTGTACGTGAGGGGCGACGGCGGCGAACGTACAGGCGAGACCAAGACCTACGAGTATGGCGACCCCTTCGACATCGACCTTCAGCGGACCGTGTTCAACGGCGTCCTGCGAGCGGGTCCACGCATCCCCGTCCACCTCAGCCCCGAAGACCTGGAGATAAACCGAACCGAGCATTTGACGCAGACCGCCACGGTGCTATTGCTGGACCAGAGCCGTTCCATGGGCATGTTCGGTAACTTCGCCGCGGCCAAGAAGGTGGCTCTCGCGCTCTACTGGCTTATTCACAGCCAGTTCGGCAGGGACTACTTCCACGTCGTAGGCTTCTCGGACTACGCGACAGAGATAAAGGGCGAAGACCTTGCGGACATCACATGGAACGACTGGGTATCCGGGACGAATATGCATCACGCGCTCATGCTCTCTAGGAAGCTCTTGTCGAAACAGAAGGCGGCCACGAAACAGATTCTGATGATCAGCGACGGCGAGCCCACGGCCCACCTGGAGGGTGGCAGGTCGTTTTTCAGCTACCCCCCCAGCTACAGGACGGTTGTCGAGACCCTGAAGGAGGTCGAGCGGTGCACCAGACTGGGGATCACCATCAACACCTTCATGCTGGCCAACAACCGCTCGTTCGTGGACTTCGTCGACAGAATGACCAGGATCAACCGCGGCCGCGCGTTTTACAGCACCCCCGGGCAGCTCGGGCGCTACATAATGGTCGACTACCTGCGTAATCGCCGTAAAGTGGTAGCGTAGAGTAGTCACATAAACCTCCTGTATGAACTCCCGGGACCGGCCCACGTACAGTCTGTCGTGTGACGGTCGGACCAGCCCGCTTGGTACATTTGTAACTGCCGGGCGCCCAGGGCCGTTGCTACACTCATCGCAAGGTAGGCGCTCCTGCACTCGGTGTGCCGCCGGCAGAATCGAAGGAAGGTAGCTCATGTCGAAGTCATGGCTGATAGGCGGTGGGTCCTTCGTGGCGGTGTTGCTGCTAGTCAGCATTGTGCTGGCGCTCACGCAGACCGAAGCTGTGCTGCCTGAAGGGACACCGGAAGGCGCCGTACAGCGCTTCCTCAAGGCGTTGGAGAGCCAGGACTATAAGCTGGCATACTCTTACCTTGGGGAGAAGCTGACCGAAAAGTGCGCCGTCGAAGACCTCGCGGCCCGAAAGATCTGGCAGGGACGCGAGCTCGAAAGCAGCCGCGTTACCCTGGAGGAGACGATCAATCTCGACGACTCAGCAGTGGTCGTGGCGCGCGTAAATCACATTAGAGGCGACGGACCCTTCGGTACCTCGGAGTCCTCTCGAGACGAGCGATTTACTCTGGCCAAGCAGCAAGGGGAATGGCGCTTCACCCGCGACCCTTGGCCCTATTATGGCTGCGGCGAGCGGCGCGAGAACCTGGACGAGCCGGCACGAGTGTCGCCCGCCCCTCCGCCAGGGCGGCTCGCCGAAAGAGAGACGACAACGACGCCGGCACGCGAATCGTGAGAAACCACGAGGCCGACCGGCCCACAGCCGGCTACTGCCACGGTACTAGTTTGATCGATGAGAAAGTCTAGAGCAGGGGAATAACTTGGAGGACATCTTCTTCGCAGTCATCCCACTCCTAATTCTCCTGGGAGTGATTGCGGCCGTCGTGTACGCCGTTCTGGCTCTCACGCGCAGGAACAGCGACTTCTCTGAAGCCGACCCCGGTATCGGCACAGTAAGGCGGCTGTATTTCTACGGGGTCTCGTTTGTGGCGCTGCTGATGGTGGCGAACGGGATCGGTCAAATCGGCGAGTTCATACTGAACGAGCTCTTTGCCGGTGTGGCGATAACCACGACCCGCGTCAAACTGGCGGTCGGGCTGTCTCTCACCCTTGTGGGGCTTCCTCTCTTTGCCCTCCACTGGTGGTTCATCGGGAAATACGTGAGGGAGCTTCCCGTCGAGGCCAAGTCCGTCCTGCGGAAGGTGTACCTGTACGGAGTGATGGGGGCCAGCTTTGCGGCGGGCGTAGGAGCTGCCCTGAAGGTGCTCCATTGGGCTCTACGCGCTGAGGTCGACTTCGATGGGGACCCCTGGGCGGGAGTAGTAGTGTGGAGCGTGGTGTGGATACTGCATTGGCGAATAGAGACTCGCGAGGGGCAGGCCACTCCTGAGACTCTGGCGGTGCGGCGGCTGTACGTTTACGTGGTGTCGTCGGCGTTGCTAATCATGGCGGCCGTCGGCCTGGGCCAGACCATTCACGCCATACTGCGTGAGGCCTATATCAGCCTCACCGCGGTAACCGTTCTGGGTAAATCAGGTCTGTGGCAGACCTCTACCAGGCAAGCGGTGTCGCTCTTGCTGGTTGGGGGGGTCGCGTGGGGAGCTCATTGGGCGTACTTCGCCCGTGGCGATTATAGGTCCACCGTCAGGCAGCTCTACCTCTACGTCCTCGGAATATTCGGCGGAATCTCAACGGTGCTGGCCGCTCTGGGCGTCATCGTCTACGGGGTCCTGCAGTGGACCATCGGAGTCCCCGAGGAAAACACCGCCGCGGCGCACTTCAGAGTCGTGCCGGGTGCTGTAGCGTCGATTATCGTGGGCGGCAGCGTGCTCGTCTTTCACGTGTTGGTGGCCGGCCGCGACTCCCTCGAGACGGCGATAGAGGCTCGCGGTGCCCGTCGGTCGTATCCGTACGCCCTCGCCGCACTAGGACTCGTTGTCATGTCCGTCGGCATCGCGACGCTGGCGACGGTCGCTGTGGGGTCGGTGGCTGAGGCGGGGGGGACCACGCTGACGGGCCAGGGGCAGGCGCGAAACGCGATAGCGCTGAGCATCACGCTGGGCCTGCTGGGCGCGCCCCTCTGGGGCTACTACTGGAGGACCATACAGCGCCGGGCCGGGTCCAACATTGAAGAGCTGGCGGGCCTGCCGCGCCGGGTCTTCACCTTCGGAGCGCTAGGGGTGGGTACGCTGGCTTTCGTGATAAGCCTTAGCGTCCTGGTTTTCGTCTTCTTCCGCGAGCTCCTGGACGGCGACCTCGGTAACATCCTCCGGGACGCCAAAGTCAGCATCGGCGTGATGGTACCCGCGGTGATATTCGTGCCGTACTACTGGATGGTATATATGGCGGACCGCAAGGAAGTTGGGGCTCGGACCCCTGCTGAAGAGCCGCGGCCTCGCAAAGCGGTCACCGTCCTAGCCAGCGAGGCTGGGATGGCCTTCGTCAGAGGCCTGGAGGAGGCTCTGGGCTACGGCGTCAGCCCGCTCAACTGGGCCGACGCCGACGCGGTCTCGCCGGAGCTCGACGAAGGCGAGGTAGAGAGGCTGGCGCAGCGAATCGGAGACGCCGCAGGCCTCAACGTGCTGGTAATACCCGAAGGCGCATCCGTGCGCATCCTGTCCTACGAGTAGCGCCGGACGGCAAGGACCGGCCTCCTTAGTGGCCGAGTCGCACCCCCGGTATGCCCTCGAGCATCCCGGCCTCGTGCATCTCAACCCACTGGTCCATGAACGTCTTGTTCCAGATGTCTGTCAGCGGGTGCTCCATCATGTCGCGGAACACCGCCCAAAACATGACCAGCTCGTCCGCGCCGTCGCGGAAGGCCGCATAGGCGGTGTCCACGGAGCGGACGAGTGCGGCCATGATGTGCGGACGCTGCTCCCAGCCGGCAAACATCTGAGCGCACTCCCGGACCAGCTGGGTCGGGTCGCCGCCCATCTCCTTCACCGGCTCGCAGAACGGCAGGATATGGTTCGCCCCGGCCTGCGCAACAGCCGCAGCTTGGGGTAGGGAGAACACGGTCGTGCAGAAGGTCTCCACCCCCTCCTGGGAAAGCGTACTAAACGCGCGTAACCCGTTTACCGTGCACGGTATCTTCAGGATGACCTGGTCCGACATCGACACGAAGAAACGGCCTATCTCCAGGAGCTCGTCGGTAGTGTGCCCGTCGATCTCCACAACCACCTGTTTGTCGGTGATGTCAAGGTAGCGCTTGACCACGTCGACCATCTTGCCGTACTTCTTGACCATATCGTTGAGCACGACGGTGTTGGTGACGATACCCGCCGCCCCCAAAGGCATCCACTCCTTGAGGTCTTCCGGGTCGCCCGCAAGCCAGATCGCCGGCCCCCGGCCCTGAAGACGCGCCCTGGTGACCTGACCCACGTCCGCCTCTACGCCGTTGAACGCGATCTTGCCCATCTGATTCGATTCTTGAGTCGTCATCTCCGCTCCTCCTGATCGCCTCCGGCCCGGACGGCTATGTTCGATTGTTCTTTGTCACCATCGATGGCCGTAGTCTAGGAGCGCGCTCAACACCTGTCAACAGCTACAGGCATCTTTGTTGGCGTCACCGCGTACCTCGCTGCTACACTCTGCCCACCAAACATCAGAGGTGGGCCCATGGCGCGCATCCACATCCTCGGCGCCGGTACACCCACACCGACACCCGACCGGTTTGGGTCCTCGTACGTCGTGCAGTTGGGGCAGGAATACATCATGGTCGACTGCGGCCCGGCGACGACTCACAAGCTGATCAAGGCCGGGCTCTGGCCCACGGATATCAGCCACCTCTTCTTCACGCACCACCACTTCGACCACGACGTGGACTACCCCTGTTTTCTCCTGTGCCGGTGGGACCAGAGCATCGGCGGGGAGGAGAGGCTCCATGTGTACGGGCCTAGCCCCACGGAGGAGTTAACCGAAGGCCTCATCGGGGAGGCCGGGGTCTTCTCGCACGACTGGAAGGCAAGAGTCGGGCACCCGCTGAGCCAGAGGGTCTATGTGAACCGCGGAGGCACGTTGCCCCGGTTGCCACCAGCGGTTTCGGCGCATAACGTCGGCCCGGGCCGTGTGTCGTCCGGGGGCGATTGGGAGGTCACCGCGGCCCCGGCGGAGCACGTGCAGCCATACCTGGATTCTCTGGCCTATAGGATCGATAGCTCCGAGGGGAGCATCGTCTTCACCGGCGATACGCAGCCATGCCAGTCGGTGATAGACCTGGCTGCCGGCGCCGACGTGATGCTTTGCATGTGCTGGGACGACCAGGAGGCGATGGACGAGAACGGCGAAGCGCCCGGCCAATGCGGCACCACGGGGGCAGCCCGGATGGCCCAGGAGGCTGGAGTAGCGAAGCTGGTGCTGGTGCACGTGGGCCCAAGCTTATCGAGCCACGGCCCGATGGAGAAGGGCATCGGCGACATCAAGCGCGTTTACGACGGGGAGGTCGTTTTTTCAGATGAGCTCATGTCAGTGGAGGTGTAGGCGTGTGGGCAGAGGGAAGCCCCGCGGGAGAGTACCAGGCACCAAGCACCAGACGTGAGGTGTCAACCGTTTTTCGTAATACGACTCACTCCGTGAGCACTATTGGGCGCTCCTGAGTGATAACTACTGTGTGTTCGAAGTGTGCAGAGGGGGCTCCATCCGCGGTCTCGACGGTCCAACCGTCCGCTGTCTCCACTGACTTCCCTGATCCGAGAGAAATCACCGGCTCTATCGCTATTACGAGCCCTGGATTGAGAGGCTGATTATCCCACGGAACGTAGTAGTTATGCACCGAAGGGTATTCATGAATCGTTCTGCCTACACCGTGCCCTCCAAGTTGGGGCATCACATTGAAACCTTGGCGCTCGACCTCGGACTGTATCGTTCTCCCAATCCGGTTTATGGGTCTACCACCGCGTGCAGCTTTGATAGCCAAGCGTAGCGCGGAATGGGCGCAGGCGGCTAGTCTGAGGTTGGTAGGTGTGGCGTTATCGGCAGCAACCGTTACCGCTGCGTCAGCGAAATAGCCGTCCAATTCCGCCGCTACATCGAGCTTAACCAAATCGCCACGCCGGATAGTTCTCGTGGTTCGAGGAATGCCGTGCACGGCCTCTTCGTTAATACTGATGCAGGCTATTCCCGGAAAGCCGTAAACGAGCTGTGGCGCCGAGCGGGCTCCATACCTATCGAAGACTCCCGCGCATACGTCATCGAGTTCTTGGGTGTTCACTCCGATCTGGACTTCCTTTTTCGTCCTGTCGAGTGCCAACCTCACGACCCTACCGACGCGCAACATGCCTTCCAGGTCTTCGTGGCTTGCGATCGTCATCTCAATCCCTCGTGGATTCTACCGGTTCATGGTCGTTGGGGAGCGAATCGATACGCACACGCGACAAACGTCGCGTTTAGGTTTACAGGCCCGGCCCTCCTCAAGGATGGCCGGGCCTTCTTTTTTGCCCTACAGTTCGCCACTTTGCGCGCGTCGTGCCCTCGACGATGCCAGTCTCTCGATTATGCGTCCGTCTTGGGTGCCCGTGCCGGACCCCGGGTCCGATACGGGGTACCTAGACGAACGGGTTTCAACTCCGAGTCTCCGGGGGGAGACCGCGATTCACTACTCCACCCAAGCCTAAGCGGCTCTGGATAGAGTTTCCTGCGGCTGCGGTAAAGATGATTCAGAGCAACGGTAACCCTGTAGTTCAGGCCCCCTGTGATCGCGCCGCACTCGGTTTCTCTCCGCGGATGAGCATGTCCAGGAACTGGTCGAAACGCCTCTGTCTGGTTTTGGGTCGCTTGGCCGTCGCGAGTCCGAGAGCGATGGCGTATCGATCGGTCTTGTTCAACGTTTCAAAGAACTGTTTCGCTTTGGGATTGCGTTCGACTTCTGCCAGGAAATCCGCGGGCACTTTCATTTCGCTTGCCGCGTAGGCATTCTTCCAGCGTCCGTCTGCCTTTGCGGCGCGAACCTGCAGCAGCCCCGGCTCTTGCATCCGACCCTCAGCAATCGAACGCTCCGCGTGCTCTCGGTTTCGCTTCGACCAATTGCTGCGAGGTTTTCTTGGCGTAATCCGCTGGAGATAGGCTTCGTCATCGATTGACTTTTTGACGCCGTCGATCCAGCCCCAGCACAGTGATTCAACTACGACATCATTCCAACTTACGCTTGGTATCCCGGTCTTCTTCTTGAAGATCTTGACCCAAAGTTCACTTTCGCAAGCGTGGTTCACGCTAAGCCACTGACCAAGTTCTTCAGGTGACGCAAAGGCCACGATTTTCTCTGGATTGGGTTCAGGCATGCGGTCGTATGCTCGCTGTTCTACGTTTCCGAGGGTTGGTGCTGCCCAGCCATGCAAGGGGCCAGCCATCAACGCAGGCTCACCTCAATCTGCTGAAACAGGCTCCTCGACCCCCAACTGCTCATCAACCTCTTGCATCTCACCGCGAGCGTGAGCGGTCGCGGCTGCTGTGCGGACCCCGTTCATGCGGGCTATCCCCACGCTCTTGAGACCGGGTGGCATCCTGCTGTTCCAGCCAGTTCAAGATCGCTTGGTTTGTTTCTTCCGGTTTTTCCTGCTGGATCCAATGGCCACAATCTAGGCTGACCACGTCTACTGACCGAAGTGGGGAGGCAAGTCTAACTCTCTAACGCGCTTGTAAGCTGTATCCTCATGCGTGATATTTCCTCCGCGCCGCCTCGTACTCCGCCGGTGTGTTCAAGTCCAGTAGCACGATCGGGTCGGCGATGGGTACCTCGTTGACGTCGCCACGATGCGCTCGGAAGACCTCCCTGAGGCCCTGCTTCTCCTCGGTTATCGCTTCCAGCTCGGGCCTCAGCAGCCCTGAGAAGACGATGGGATGTCCGCCGCGTCCCTCGTGCCTCGGTGAGGTGATCGCGGCCCCGCTCTCAGCGTGGGCCTGCACCACCGCCTTAACGACGCTCGGCGGCCGGGGCTGGTCCACCGCCAGCAGAAGGATGGCGGCGGCGTCATGGGACAAGGCGCGGAGGCCCGCCTTGATCGACGTTGTCTTGCCGACGCGATAGTCCGGGTTGAGGACCCACCTGGCGCCTTCGGCGTCAATGTGAGGCGTCACGTCGGCGTGCCGGTGCCCCACGACCACAACTACCTCGGCTGCGTCTCCCTTCAAAAGGCTCTGTACCTGGTATCGCATAAGCGGCACTCCGTGCCACTCCAGGAGCGGCTTGGGAGAGCCCATACGGGTAGACTCGCCTGCGGCCAGCAGAATAGCGGAGATGTGTTCCATCGGCGGACGAAAGCTCCCTTGACCTAACCCTCTCCCAGTAAGGAGCTCTGCACAAAAGGTGTCGCTCTGGGCAAGCGTGAAGGGTCTGGCCGGATACAGCCATGCCGCGGAACGCCGAAGAAGGGAAGCCCTAGCTAGAAGCCGCCACCGGCTCGCCGACCTTCGCCCTGATCCTCTCGATTTGGCCGTCGTCGAGTTTCATCGGGAGTCCGGTGCCGCCCAGGCGGAACACCAGCATCTCGCTCATGATGCTGACGGCGATCTCGTCCGGGGTCCTGGCGTGGATGTCGAGGCCGACCGGTGAGCGAATCTCCCTGATCCGTTCTAACGGTAACCCGCCGCGGACCAGGTCCTCGTAGATGAGAATGGCCTTGCGCTTGCTGCCGAGGAGTCCCACGTACTTCGCCGGCGTCCTCGCTGCCGCGTTCAGGGCCACGTTGTCGTAGCGGTGGCCGCGAGTAGCGATGATGATGAAGGTGTTGGCGTTGATCGGGAGCTGTTGCAGCGCCTCTTCGGGGTTGAGGGCGACCACGCGGTCGGCCTCGGGAAAGCGCTCCTTGTTAGCGAACTCTTCCCGGTCATCCGTCACATATACCAGGAATCCCAGCTTCTTGGCCATCGGGGAGATAGCCTTGGAGACGTGTCCGCCGCCGCATAGAACGAGCTGCGGGGGGGTCGTATACGCCTCCAGGAAGAACTCGGCTCCATCAGCCGCCGTGACGTAGGAGTTTTGCCCGTGGACCATGAGCTCTCGGGCCTTAGCCGCAGCCTCTCGGTCCGCCTCATCGGAGCCCAGCGTGCCCTCGATGCTGCCATCCTCGCGGAGGAAGAGCTTGGCCCCGGTTGGGGCTGAGCTTCCTGTACCCGGCGTGATGAGGGACGCCAGCGCTACACCGGGCCCGCCCTGGTACGCGTCGTCGATCTCTCTGGCATAAGGCAGATAGCCCTCCGGGGTGTAAACCGGGTCGATCAGGAAGTACATAGTGCCACCGCAAACCAGCCCGTCCTGGGCGGCCAGGTCCTCGTTGAGCACGTAATCCCGGTGCTGCGCCGGGCCGCCGCTCTTCATGAGCTCCTTAGCAGCGAACCAGATGTCGCCCTCGACGCATCCGCCGCCCAGGGTGCCAACCCCGCTACCATCGCTCCGGACGAGCAGCTTGGCGCCTGGCTTCTGTGGCGTCGACCCCTTGGTCCGCACGACCGTGGCCACTACCACGGCGTCGCCCTTGTCGAGCTCCTGCGCAGCTTGGTGAAATACGTCTTGCACCGCGGAATCTCCAGCCCTTCGTCGGTCACCTAATAGGTTACCAATTTGGTACCTGTAGCACAACGACGGAACGTATGTCAGTAACATACGCCGTCTCTGCCCTAGCGCCCGACGCCGTTGCACGGTCGGCAGACTGCCCGCGGTGTTATAATTTGCCTCCGTGTCTCGCATCAGCCCCTATTGGAGAGGATGCGCACCCCAGGAACAGCTTGAGGTAGCCCATGACTCAAAAGGACTCCCCCGGCGATGTCTATCGCGCCATCGGCGTCGAACCCATGATAAGCGCGAGTGGTACCGCGACGAGATGGGGCGGCACCAAGCTCCGCGCCGAGGTCATGGATGCCATGAATAAGGCCGCGACCGTCATGGTCGACGTCGAAATCCTCAATCGCGAGGCCGGCAAGATAATAGCGGGCATAACCGGCGCCGAAGCCGGCCTGGTTACCAGCGGGGCCGCCGGAGGACTCGTGTTGCAAGCCGCGGCATGCATCGCCGGCTCAGACCCCGGGAAGATGGCCAGGCTTCCGGACACCGACGGCATGAAGAACGAGATCATCATCCACACCAGCCACAGGTTTCCCTATGACCAGGCTTATCAGGCAGCCGGCGCCAAGCTGGTTGGCGTCGGCGACGGCCGCCGCTGCTATCCGTGGCAGCTGGAGGCGGCAATCACCGAGCGTACCGCTGCCGTCGCATACCTGAATTCGCCCTTTGTTTCGCGCAGGGCCCTTCCCCTCGAAGAAGTTTGCGAGATAGCGCACGCCGCGGGGGTGCCGGTTATCGTCGATGCCGCATCGACGCTCCCTCCCAAAGCGAACCTCAAGATGTCACTTCGACAGGGCGCGGACATGGTCGTATTCAGCGGAGGCAAGGGGGTCAGAGGCCCCCAGGGCACCGGAATCCTGTGTGGCAGGGCCGACCTGATCGAGGCCGCAGTCGCAAACGCCAGCCCCAACGCGTTCATAGGGCGCGGGATGAAGGTGGCCAAGGAAGAGATCGTCGGGCTCGTTTCGGCTCTAAAGATTTTCGTCGACGAGGACGAGGAGGCCAAGAACGATCGCTTCCGTGAGCGGTGCCAGGTGTTGGTGGACGCACTAATCGAGGTCCCCGGACTGAAGATTACGATCGAGCACGACGAGCACGACTACCTGATTCCCACAACGTTAATGACGTTCACCAGCGACTGGGACGGCCCCTCGCGCGACGAGGTGTACGAGAGGATGCTGCAAGGCCGGCCCAGCGTCGCGCTGCACAACCTGGGGAACCCCGACGAGCTAGCCGTGGACCCCATGAACCTCGACCGACAAGATCTGGACGCGGTCGTACGGCGTCTCCGCGAAGAGCTACTCGGCTCTTCGTAAGACTGCGAGAACAGAGCCTCACCCTCTTCTCGTCCCGCGCGTTGTATACGATGAGGTGCCCGTTGAAAACCCGACCGCGCCGGCTAGGCCCCATCGCGCTTGGAGCTCCGCTTCTCGCATCAGCCATTCTTGCCCTGTCGTGCGGCAGCCCCGATCTGCCGACGCCGGTTTCTTCCACTTCGAGGCCGGCAGAGCCTGCCCCGACCCAGGCCACTGAGCCCGCAACCACGCCCGCCACGGCGTCTCCCACGGTGGCGGCAGCATCCACCGCGACGCCGGGGCTGCAAGCCATAGTACCTCCACAGGTGTTTGAGGGCTCGTACGACTCATCTAAGAACATGCGACGCTTGTGGTCGCTTCGCGAGTCCGACACGGGGAACACGCTGGCTGCTCTTAGCGACGCTCACGAAAACAGAGACCGTTCGCAGGTCCCGGTAATACTCGACTTGATGCGGCTCATTGGGGACCGGTCGTTTCGCGAGCCGGCCGCCTTTACGCTAAGGGAGATCACCGGACAGGATTTCACCGAGGGCCAAGACGGTCTCAAGAGTTGGACGGAATTTGTCGGCAATCATCTGGCCGAATACCAGCCTCCGCCTGGCTACATCCAGTGGAAGGCTGATTTGCTCGGTGTCATAGACACTCGCATTAAGAACTTCCTGCTCTCGGCGACGATCGGCCAGCGCATCGACCTAACCGAGGTAGTTTGGGGCGGCGTGCGCACCGACGGCATCCCCGATCTCCGCGACGTTCCCGTCCTCGAGGTCTCCGAGGCCGACTACCTGAACCCGGACGACCGAGTGTTCGGGGTCTCGATTAACGGCGAGCACAGAGCGTACCCGTTGCGGATCATCAACGCGCACGAGATGGCCAACGATACGCTGGGGGGCGAACCCATCGCCCTCGCCTATTGAACGCTCTGCGGTACCGGAATCGTGTATTCCGCCAAGATCGATGGGAAGCCAACCACCTTTGGCACCTCCGGCCTCCTCTATCGTAGCAACAAGCTTATGTACGATAGGACGACAGGCTCTCTATGGCGGCAGTTTACGGGTGAGCCGGTGATAGGAACGCTGGCCGATAGGGATATCAGACTCGATTTCTTCCCCGTGCTGCTGACCACCTGGGAGGAGTGGACCTCCCTGCATCCTGATACCACCGTGCTCGACATCGAAGCCTCGCTCTACCCCGCGAACTCATACGCGCCCGAGTCCGACGTTCGATCCATCTACCACGCGTATTTCACGTCTCCCGACACCATGTTCCCGGTCTGGAACCGCAGCGACGCCCTTGAGACAAAGGCGGTGGTCCTGGGTGTCGCCGTCGGTGAATCCCACAAGGCCTACCCGGTATCCGCTCTGCAGCAGAAACGCGTCATTAACGACAACGTCGGTGATAAGCCCATATTGGTCATCGCCTCATCTTCGACTCAGGCGGCCCGGGTCTACGAGCGGGGCGATGTCGGGGAGTTTTCGACCCCCGAGGGCACGGCGGGAGGTGGCCTGCCCTCTCAGCTCACGGACGCTGCCGGGGGCGTATGGAAGGTGACTGAGGACCATCTTGTGAACACCGCGGATGAATCGCTAAAGCTCAATCGGGTCCCGACGCACATGTCCTTCTGGTTCGGGTGGTTCGCCTCATATCCGGACACGGAGGTCTATACGTTGGAATCGCGATGAGCCGTCGTGCCGGCCTCACAATCGCCTTTACGCGTGGCGACCAATCGCTTTATCCTATAGAGATTGAGCGAGTCGGCCGGCTCCGGGCTTATGTCTAAAAGAACAGTGAGCACGCTTCATTCAGCAGGATTCTTCGCGGCCATCGTGGTCTCGGCGGCATCCGCCGTCGTGTCTCTCGGGTGCGGCGAACCTCCCGAGCTGCCCGAGGTGGCGACTGCCATTCCAGCCCCTGTTGCGGCCCCGTTCGCCTTTGAGCTAGGGACGCCGGCGGTACCGGAGCCGGTGGCCGGCTCACTAGACCGGCCTTCGGCGCCGACGCCCGCAGCGGCGCAACCCTATGACGCCAACCAGAACATGCTCAACCTCTGGGACAGGAGGAGGATGTTCAACTTCCAGCGGATGCTCGATGCCCTGCAGGCGGCCAGCAGGAACAAGGACCCTTCTCAGGTCCCGGTTATCATCGAGCTAATGAGATTTGTGGGAGATCGCTCGTTCGTACAGCCTGCAGCCTTCACCTTGAACGAGATCACGGGACAGAATTTTGGGTTCAGCTTCGAGGATACGAAGCGGTGGACGGAATGGCTGGGCATGCATAGGGAACAGTACCCTCCGCCATCCAACTTCATGGAGTGGAAGGCCGATCTCTTCAACATCGTAGACGATCAATTCAAGAATTTCATCAAGATGTCAGGGATCGGATTGCGCATCGACCTCACCGAGCTGCTCTGGGGAGGAGTGCGCTTTAACGACATCGTTGACCTCAAGAACCCCACCGTCACTTCAGCCAGCGACGCCGCGTACCTCCTTCCAGAGGAGCGCGTCTTCGGGGTATCGATCAACGGGGAGCATCGCGCCTACCCCTTGCGTATTCTCAACGCTCACGAGATCGCCAACGACGTGTTGGGCGAAGAATCCATAACTCTCGCATATGACGTCCAGACCGGCGCCGCGATACTCTACTCACCTGAGATCGAGGGCGAGGACGCAACGTTCGGCAACTCGGGCCTGATATACCGCAGCAACATGCTGATGGTGGATCGCGTTACCGGCACTCTGTGGAACCATTTCGCAGGCGAGCCCGTATTGGGCATCCTCGCGGACAGCGGGATTAAGCTTCCCAGGTTACCTTTGGTCTTGACCACCTGGGGCGAGTGGCGGGCCCGTCACCCAAAGACGACGGTGCTCAGCAACGAGACTGGTATCTTCGAGCCCCAGGAGTACCTGCCGGAGTCCGATCCCCAGGCCGTCTATCAGGAATACCTCAGCAGTCCGGACACGGTATTCCCGGTCTGGAACCGCAGCGACGCCCTCCAAACGAAGGATATTGTCCTGGGGGTCGCGATAGGCGATAACTCCAAGGCGTACCCCGTATCTATCCTGCAACAGAGTCGTGTAGTGAACGATCTTATTGGGGAGACAGAAATCGTGATCGTGGCCTCCGGGTCGTCGCAGGCGGCCCGGGTCTACGAGCGAGACGGGCGCGTGTTCGCCCCAGGTCAACAGGACGCGAGGATGGGCGAGCTGGCGGTGACGGTAGCCGACTCGAGAGGCACGACCTGGCGGGTTACCGAGGAGTTTCTCGTGGACTCCACTGACGACTCCCAGAGATTGAATCGCATCCCAACGCATATGGCCTTCTGGTTTGGGTGGTTCGCCTTCAACCCCGATACTGAAGTCTACAAGCCGTAGCCAGGGGTCGGCTCGTCCGCCACACCCCCAAGTTCTTTAGCCGCAAGTTCTTTACGACCGCTCCCTTAGTCTGTACTCTGTACGAATGCTGGAGCAATTCGAGGTCCCCGCCGAAGACTCCGTGCGCGTGCCCGCGCACTCCCTGCGCCGCACTACCGCGGCGATATTCGAGAAGATGGGGGAGCGACCCGAGGACGCAGCGCTAGCTGCGGACACGCTGGTGGGCGCCGATCTCAGGGGGATCGCCACGCACGGAGTATCGATCACCCTCAAGCACTACATCAGCTTTTATCGCGACGGTACGGTAAAAGCGAGACCCGACTGGCGCACGGTACGCGAAACGCCGGCGATTGCGACCATCGACGCTGACCGAGGCCTGGGGATCATCCTGGGTCATAAGGCGATGCGCCTTGCGATGGACAAGGCCCGTAATGTAGGCGTCGGCGTGGTGACTCTGTTCAACAGCGCCCACAGCGGCGCCATCGGCCACTTCGCCATGCTGGCGGCCAAAGAGGACATGGTGGGGGTCTGCATGACGGCGGCCGGACTCTACGTTTGCCCGACCTTCGCCGCCGCGCCGCGCATGGGCACGAACCCTATAGCGATCGCCGCGCCTGCTCGCCACGAGGCGCCGTTCCTTTTCGACGCGGCGACCTCGTTGATCGCCTGGAATAAGGTTGCTTTGGCGAAACAGAACGGCGCGACTCTCCTCCCAGGTTGGGTCAGCGATAGTGACGGCGTTCCTATCATGGACGAGGCTCTACCCCTGGAGCTAGGTGAGCAGCTGCCTCTACCCCTCGGGGGAACGCGAGAGTACGGTTCACACAAGGGCTACGGGCTGGCAATGATGGCAGAGGTCCTCGCGACCCTTTTATCGGGAGCGGTCCCTACCATGCTCGAGGAGCAGCGCACCGACAAACACTTCTTCGCGGCGTACGACGTCGCGGCGTTCTGCGACGTCGACGAGTTCAAGGACAGCATGGACAGGATGCTTCAAGAGCTGAAGAGCACCCGCCCGGTCGCCGGCCAGGACCGCGTGCTATACGCCGGCCTCCCAGAGCACGAGGAGGAGAAGCGGCGTAGCGCGGAAGGCATCCCGATTCATAGAGATGTAGTGCGCTGGATCGCTGAGATCAGCGAGGAGCTGGGAGTGCCCGAGCTCGAAGCCTTGTAGCTGACTCTGTACTGGGCGAGTCTAAGCGAGACAGAGGACCCGCGCCGCCCGGAGCGCTCTCGCGGTCACCGGGACCAGTATGTCTCTAAGTTTGAAGCCGAGTAGCGCGGCGCTGACGCCAATTGCTCCGGCTGCCAGTATGTCCAGCGGGTAGTGGACGCCTGCGTAGACCCGCGCCAACCCGAACACCCCTGCCACTCCGAGGAGTACGCTCCCGGTCCTCCTGTCTATACCCCAGACCGCGGCCGCCAGCGCGAACATAGCGGCAGCCGAGTTGGATGGAAACGAAGAGTCCGTTGGCATATAGAACAACAGGGAAGCGTCGAGTTCGGTGAACGGCCGGGGCCTGAAGTACCCATCGTAGAGCGAGAACACGCCGTTGTTGATAAGGAACACGGCCACGTTGCTGAGTCCTACGGCCAACACGGCCGCCATCACGCCGTGCTGGTACCTCTCACGGGCGGTCTTGTCGGCGCCCGCGAACCAGAGTCCCAGGAGCGTCAGCGCGAGGCCGGCCGGCACGAGATAATCGCTCACGACCCACTCGACGGTCGCGTCGAATAGCCGGAAGGTGCCGACCATCCCGTTGATCCACAGGAATACGGCCTCGTCTACGTCCGCCATTCCTTCCACCAGTACCGGAGGCTCTGGGCCGCCGCCCGCGCATAGCTCGCGCTTTTGAGGGACTCGAGGCCGGCACCCGGCGCCGCGTCCTCGCCCTTCATGCGTACGTTGACCAAAGAGCTCAAGACGAGCGTCGCGCCCGTCGCGGCTATTGCCCCAAGAGAGAAGTAGAGCGCCTGAACATTCGCGTCGAGTCCCCCCTCGTAGTCGTTGATGTTGCGCGCCTCCGTGCTGAAGAACCAGACGGCCGCCGCGACAGGCAGGCCTAGTCCAAGCGCCCGGGTCAGCGTCTTGGACTGGAGGAGGAGCAGCCCTTTAAGGTCGCCCAGGGAGGCGGCAACCTGAATGACGCCTATACCGCTCAAGAAAACGAACAGGAAGTAGTCTATCGAGAAGCTAAACATTGGGCGAGGAAGAAGCCGGCACCCGGAAGACAGGAAGACCTGGCAGGTTCACGCGCCTCGTTGCCCTAGCGTAGTGTCTTCCATATCAGTTGACAGAACTGGGGGCCGGAGCAGCACCGTCGTGGGCTGCTTGGGACAGCCTGGGCACGCAACGAATCGGCCAATGTCACCCCTGAGGCCTTGCGAGGCCGAAGGGTCTGGGGCGGGGAGGGGCCCCTCCCCAGATGCTTCGCGGAGCCTCAGCATGACGTAGTTGGGTCCCCTAGAGCCCGGTTTAAAGCCATTTGAGGGACAGTAGACTAGAAGCGCTTCTCAGCGCTCGAGGGCTACTGCCGTGCACCAGTGCAAGTAGTCGGGGTTGTTTCCCTTGATGACGTCGGCGTAAAGCTCCTGGATCGACCGGGTCGTCGGCCCCACATCCCCGTCTCCGATCGGTCGGTTGTCGACGGAACCCACCGCGGTCACGTGCGCCGCGGTGCCGGTAAGGAATAGCTCGTCCGCGAGATACAGCTCACTCCGATACAGATGCCTCTCGACGATGTCGACACCAAGCTCGTTCTTGGCGAGCTGGAAGACGGAGTCCCGCGTGATGCCGGTGAGGTTGTTATCGCCAATCGGGGGCGTGTTGATCACCCCGTTGGACACAGTGAAGAGGTTCTCCCCCGTGCCCTCCGAGACCGTACCGTTCTGATTCAAGAGAATCCCCTCGTCGAATCCCGCCAGGGTGGCTTCGGTCTTCGCGAGGATGCTGTTGACGTAAGTCCCGGATATCTTGACCCGGGGCGGAATATTAGTGTCTTCCAGCCGCCGCCAGGACGAGGTGCAGCACTTGATGGCGCCGTCCGTCTCGATGTAGGCCCCGAATGGCACGACGATGACGGCGAAGTCGCTGCTGAGCTGGTGCAGCCTCAGGTTCGCCACCAGCTCTTCGCTCTTATAGGTGATGGGCCGAATGTAGACGTCCTGGGCGTAGCCGCACTGCTGGACCAGGTCCACCGTTATCTCGCACAGCTCGTCTGCGGAGTACGGCAGGTCCATCATCATAATGCGGCAGCCCTGGAGCATGCGCTCGTAGTGCTCGCGGAGCCGGAAGATGAAAATCTTCCCCTGCTCCTCGTTCCAGTTGCCGCGGACCCCCTCGAATACGGCCGTGCCGTAGTGAAGCGCGTGAGTCATTATGCTCACCTTCGCCTCCTCGATCGGCACAACCTCGCCCCGGAAGAACGCCAGCGCCTTGGGCATCCTGCCCGCTCCTTACGCCAAAAAGCTGCCCGCCATTATAATGAACACCCCTTGGGTAGCACAACACAGCGAGTGGGCTCCCGATCGCGGTTGGGGGCGCGGTGTGAGCGCTCCATGAGTCCCGCTGGGTGACTTACGCGTTGTATGTACCCTACACTCACATGTGACGCCGCAGGCCAAGGAAACCTTGCAGACGAGATTCCGACTGGTTTCCGGGCGGCGTACTCTACTCACTCTAGCTGGCGACAAAAGTATGAGAAGTGTTGCAGCGAAAGTGGCCGAGGCCGTAGCTGGTTACGTCGCCATTGACCTGGCTTGGCCTCGCTCACTGCCCGCGAATCGCGTAACTACGTACACTATGCTGCTGGAAGCTAGGCCGAGCAGGAAGCCAATGAAATTGTCGAGGGTCTTGTTTCTTCCGAGGGAGTCGGTGACTGCCTTTGCCTGCTCCTCAGTCAACGAGGCGAGAGCTTTGTACTGATCCACCTCACGTGCAAGATCGCGCTGTTCTTGGCTTAAGGTGTTAATTTCTTGGTTCTTCTTCTCGAGGTTGCTCAGGAGGTCCTGGATCGACCTATCTAGCTTCTTGCCCTCTAGATCCGCTGCTTCCGATACAACTACGAGAGAATCACGGATATTGGATAGACTATCTTTGACGAATTGAATGTCAAGTTCGCTAACATCCTTGACGACCGCCGGCTCCGTGTCGACCAAACTCCTGACTGTCGGAATCACTGCAAAGGGGACGGCGACTAAAAGAGCCACACCGGAGAGACTGAGCGTACTCATCACTAACTTAAAGTGCACTGACGGGCCCACGGCGTCCCAGCTAGCAGCGATTACGATGGGATATGAAGCGACTGCTTGGGCGATCCCGTAGTAGACATTTATCTCCAACGCTGGCCCAATTGCCGCCACTGACAACATCGCTAATATGTGCGCTGGTATTTCAACGAGCCAATCATCTCTGCTAGGTGGGAGTTCTACTTCGCGAACCATCAAACATACCATCAGTAACACCCCGGGCAGCGCGGGAAGCGTAAGCACGAGAACGGTTTGCATAAGAACCCCCTAGCCAATGATGACTTCGCGAAGAAAGGACACACCATTCAGCAGAAGCAGGCAGCGGGCATTATATCCGAGCCCTCTATACGAATTCGGAACTGGCTAGCTTTTGGAGTAAGTGCACCGGGGCCGAAAGTGACCGGTGCGGGAGCATCGCGCGACAGCGTGCATCGGGAAATGTTGCATTTCTTGAGTAAGCAACAAGACCTCGACAACCACGCCAACCAAATGAACCCTAACAACGACGCTTACTGGGAATCACGGGGGGAAGACGAGCGTCCCGACGGCTGGGAGGAACAAGCCGAGAAAGAGGACGCGAAGCAGGAGGGCAAACAACAAGGGTCAGATAGGAAATAGAACTGCACCATCGCACGTTCTAGTCCGGGAGGGGCGCAGTCCTTCCATGCGGAATCCAGCATGCTCCCCGGGCTTGCTCAAGCACAATAAGCCGCGTTGCGCACGATCTCGCCGGACCGACCAAGGCTCGCCCCTGAACACGCTGTTGTGCTCAGGGGCGAGGCGCGTATGATTCCCTATACACCGACATCGACATTGAGGTATACAGCATGACGCAAGAATTGTTCGATCTGGCGGGAAGAGTCGCCATCGTTACCGGAGGCAACGGTGGCATTGGGCTTGGCATCGCCGTGGGGCTCGCCGAGGCTGGGGCTAGCATCGCAGTCCTGGCGCGTAACGAGGCTAAGACCGCCGCCGCCCTGGAATCGCTCCGCGGCCTGGGAGTCGGGGTGCTAGGAGTCGTCGCAGACGTTTCCGACGAGGCGTCTGTCGCCAGAGCCGTGAGCGACACCGTGGACAGGTTCGCCCGCGTGGACATTCTGGTGAACAACGCCGGTATCAACATAAGGAACCGTCCCGAGGATTATTCCGTCGAGGAGTGGGACCAGATCGTGGACATCAACCTGCGAGGGTCCTTTCTCTGCGCCAACGCCGTCTATCCGCATATGACGAGGCAAGGCGGGGGCAAGATAATCAACATCGGCTCGATGACCTCGATCTTCGGGGTCGAGTGGGCCGCTCCATACGGGGCCAGCAAAGGCGGAGTCGTTCAGCTGGCCAGGAGTCAGGCGGTGGCGTGGGCGAGAGACAACATTCAGGTCAACAGCATCCTGCCGGGTTGGGTCAATACCGACCTCACCGGACAGCTGAAATCGCAGTTCCCTGAGCGGTACGAGCAGATCGTCGCCCGGATACCTCAGGGGCGATGGGGAGAGCCGGCTGACATGGCGGGCGCCGCGGTGTTCCTTGCCAGTGCCGCCTCAGACTACGTGACCGGGGTGGCGATACCGGTGGACGGCGGCTACACCTCGTTCTGAGGAGCCTAATTCCCCAAGGCGGACCAAACGTATGAAAGTAACCATATCCAAACGTCGCCGGGGTTGGTGCTGTGGACTGTTGCTGCGCCCTGGGCGGGCCTCGCGAAACTCCTGAACGAGAGCCGTTAAGGGAGATAGAGGATTTTCGAGCGGCCCGCGGCGAATCCCCCTTAATCCCCCTTTTCGAAAGGGGGAGACAAGGATGGCCTCTCCAGACTCCCGGAAACGAGGGATTACTTGAGAGCCCGGCCGCGACCGCTAGGCAACTGAGGCGGCCATTGGCTTGAACATGCAGCCTTCGACGAATATATCGAAGAAGTCGCTGGTGGTCTCCAGCTCAATGTGCTCGATCCGGCGCGCCATCTTCTCAGCGACGTCCCGCATGCCGCCGTTCAAGAGCATGATCGTGGCGCCTTCGAGGGCGGCGTTCCCCGCCTTCACTACCTTCTCTTCTGGGACGCGAGCGACGAATCCTATAGCTTCCGCGTTGCCTACGTCCACGTAGTTGGCGAACCCCCCGGCGAGATACAGGCGCGCCACGTCGTTCGCCGAGATGCCGTATCGCCGTAGCACGATCCACTGGCCGCAGTAGTTGGCCGACTTCGCTTGAGCGAGCGCACTGATGTCGGCCCGCGAGAGAGACAGGCCCCTGTCCGGCGCAAACATGAACTCGTTTTCCCCATTATCGAAGACCCCGAGCTCGTTCATCCTGCCGGTGCGCCTCAACTCCGAGAGCAGGTCGATGAGGCCGGAGCCGCAAATCCCGTCGGGCTTGACGTCTCCGATGGTCCGGTAGGTGACCTCGTCGCCCTTGATCTCCACGCTCTCCACCGCGCCTTCGTAGCCGGGCATGCCGTAGGTGACCTCACCGCCTTCAAACGCTGGGCCGGCAGGACACGAGGCCGCCATCAGGCGGTGTCTATTGCCGACGACCACCTCGGTGTTAGTGCCGACGTCGATGAGCATCACGACGTCTTCTTCCTGGTCCATCCCGATGGCCAGGAGGTCTGCCGCCACGTCGGCGCCAACGTGGCAGCCGATCAGCGGCCCGCTGTATACGTGCGCCTGAGGGAACACGCGCAGCCCTAGCTCTGAGGCCTCGACATGGAGGGCGGTAGTCTCCCTCTCCCCCCTGTCCATTTCTTCCTCGATGAGCGACTTATAGGGCCTCTGGCCGATCGATTGCACGTCGACCCCGAAGACGATGTCGCGCATGGTTGCGTTTCCGACGATGACGATCTCGTAGATGCGCCTGCGATGGAAGCCGAGGCGCCGACTCATGTCGCCTATCTCGAAGTTGATCGACGAGAGCATCACCTGCTGGAGCTCGCCCTGGAATTCGCCACCGTCGTACGAGATGCGGTGCATAATGTCGCTGCCGCCAAATCGCTGCGGGTTCTCGAACGAGGCAGTGTAGACTACGTCGCCGCTCTCCAGGTCGACCAGGTTAAGGACAACCGTGGTGGTGCCGGCGTCGATAGCGAGGCCGTATATCTGTCCGCGATAGGAGTCGATTCGCCGGTCGCCAAAGTATACGTCGTCGCCCCTGCGGACGGTCATGGGATCGAGCTTCACATCTCTGTGGATCGACTGCGTAAGGATCCGCGGCTGCCTGCGCAGCACGGCGAACTCGACGTCCGCTTCAGGGTCGGCGACCGCAGCCTGGCAAGCGAGCCTGTAGTTATCTCGCAGGAACTCTTCGGGTGCTGTGGCAGCGCTCAGCGCTTCCATGCCCCGGCGCACCTCGACGATGCACTCGTGGCATTCTCCGCTCCTGCCGCACGACGTGGGTACACGGACTTTGAGGTCGTCCGCGTAGTCGAATATGGTCTTTCCGGCGGCCAGCTCGAGGCGGCGGTCGCCGTATATCAGAGGGGCCATTGCACAAATGTATCGTGAGTCATATCAATGTGCTGTTGAAATCCAGTGGGGGCACGGGTTCCCGTGCCCCCACTGCTCGCGTCCATACTACTTGTCGGGCCCGCGGATGGGATGACGCTAGACTTCCCACGCGCTGCGGTAGTCGAGGCTGTCGCTGCCGGTGCATATAAGCAACTCGCCCTGGGGGACGTCCCGGTCCTGGTTGCGGCAGCCGAATTTGGCGGTGCAGCGGTCCTGGACGTTCTTGTAAGGGCACCTCCAGGTCGAGACTTTTGTGACAGCCTGGGATACGTCCCTGAAGATAGTCTCCAAGCGTGCGATGCTTGCCTGGTAGCGCTCTTTGTCGACCTTCTGGTGCATCGTTCGACTAGGTGGCTGCCTGGCGGCAGGCCTAGGACGCGGCGCTCTGCGAGGCCGCCGACTCAGCGGGTCCCACGCCATCGGCCGCAACAAGCTCTTTGGCCAGGTCCACGCAGGCGATGGCGTCCTTACCGTAGCCGTCCGCGCCCATATCCTCAGCGAACTCCTGGGTTACGGGCGCGCCGCCGACCATGATACTCACAACCTCCCTGAGTCCCTCGTCCTCGAACGCCTGGATCGTCCTTCCCATATTGGGCATGGTGGTCGTAAGCAACGCGGACATACCCATTACCTTTGCGCCGTGCTCCTGGACTGCGTCGATAAACTCCTCCGGCTTGGTGTCGACGCCGAGGTCGTGGACGACGAATCCCGTTCCCCTGAGCATCATGATGCAGAGGTTCTTGCCTATATCGTGCAGGTCTCCCTTCACGGTGCCCATTACTACGGTCCCGATGGGCTCGATGCCCGATGCCGATAGGATGGGCTCGATATGGGCCATTCCGGCTTTCATAGCTCGGGCTGAGATCAGCACCTCAGGGACGAATATGATGTTGTCGCGAAACTTGATCCCTACTATCGCCATGCCCGCTATCAGCCCATCGTCGAGGATGGTGTTGGCTTCGAAATCCCTCTCCAGCGCCTCTTTGGTCAGCCGGTCGACCTCGTGTTGGTCCCCGACTATGAGCTGGTAGGCCACCTCATGCATCAACGGGTCCGTCCCCTCGAAGAGCCCCCTAATGTGCTTGATCTCGAAGGGCTTGGTTACGTGGGTGATCTCTTTCTCAAGACCCTCATGGCCGGTCGTCATTTCAAGTCTCCATCGCTCGGTACTCGTCCAACGCAGCTATTATTGGTACGAGACTCGTAATTGTCAATTGAAACGAGGTGGTTGAGGACTACTCCTTGCGGCCCCCCTGAGCAATCGTTTGACCAGACGCCGCGAGACGATGCCCGCCACCAGCCCCAAAGCTCCGATCGCCACGGACGCGGTGCCCATGCGTCGTAACCCGGAGGTTGAGGGGGTCTGGCTTGGATTGCGCCGGCGGACTACCCGTCTTGAACATCTTGGCCCCACAGACGGCGCACAACCCCTGGGTGCCGGGGGCGACCACTCTTGGTGGTCGCGGCCCGAGCGTCTCGCATCTCTCGCTGAGCCCTACAGCTCAGGCAGTAACCTGACGCCACTACGACCCCCCCCAGACTCTCGGTTTCCACCCGCGTCACGCCAGCTTACCGTCTCGGAAGGCCTGAATAAAGTTCATACAGAAATCATCTCGGCCTATAAGCATGTCTCTGGCAAGCCTGAACCGCTCACTCTCGGTGTCCAGCTTGAGCACTGAGCTGAGCTTGGTGGCTATGGGGTCGATGATCCCGGAGTTGATCCCGGCCTCGAGCCCCAGGAAGATGAAGGTCTCGTTGATGAGCTTGCGACTGGGCATCCCGAAGGAGACGTTGCTGAGACCACCTCCGATGTGGATGTCGCTGCCGTACCGCTCCCTGAGGGCCTTGACCGCGTTGAAGTAGTGGTTGCCGTTCTGCTGGTCGACTGAGATAAGGAACACGATGCCGTCGATAAATACGTCCTTGAGGGAGACTCCCCTCGCCGTGACAAGCTCCATGATGTCGTTCACGTTCGCCACTCGTTCCTCGTCGTCTTCAGGCATCCCCGTGGCGCTGGTCGCCATCACGATAATCCTGGCGTTGTGCTCGATGGCCATATCGAGAGCCGGCATTCGCTCGAACGCGACGGAGTTGACCAGAGGCCGGCCCGCCCTCCCGTCGTAGGCCTCCAGCCCCACGTCGATAATCTCTACCAGCGAGGAGTCGATGGACGGCGGTACCGGCGATACCTCCTGCACGGCCTCCACTGTCCACGTCATACACCGCTTCTGTATCTCCACATCGTAGTGGACCTCGTCGACGTTGATGTCGAGGTACTGCGCGCCGGCTTTGGCCTGACGCATCGCCTCGAACTGGACGTAGGCCCTCCCCTCCGCCTGCTCAGCCGGATCGTCGCTGGTGCCCTTCATCATTGCAATCAAGAAGTGCTTGATCTGGCCCTGCTCGTATGCCTGAGTCTCCTTGAACCAATCGGGGACCGTCAGGTAGCGCTCTTCGCCGTTTTCGCCCCGGAACGGTACGGCCTCCGTTCCGTCCTCCAGCGTTACAGCGCGGCGGCCATTACGAAGCACCACGCGGGTGGCGTGGATGTTCTCGCCTATGATGGTGAACTGGTCCGGGGAATCGATGGCCATGTGCCTAACGGCGCGGGCTAGGTCTGGGAGTTCCCGTTGCCGCTATGCTCCTCCGTCCAAGCCTTGACGGCCTTGGGTATCTCCAGCAAGTTCTCCAGCTTAGTAGCCAGAGGTACGGCGCACTCGGGGGCGATCATATTCACGCCGGCGTCCATGCACCGGTATACCTCCGCACGGACCTCCTCCGGACCGCGCGCATAGAGCGTCTCGGGGTTGTTGATGTTCCCCACCAGGCCGATGCCGCCCGCAACCGCGTCCATCGCCGCCTGAGGGTCGTTCTTGGAGTCGAAGTGGAACATCGCCATTCCGCTCTGGGCGATGTACCCCATCCTGTCCAGGGTGTTACCGCAGATGTGAAGGATCAAGGGGACTTCGAGCCTCTCGACCATCTCCTGGTGGAGCTCGAGGAGGAATTTGCGGTAATACTCCCCGCTGACCAGGTCGCCGGTGGCGTGGTCGGGGAACGTGAGCGCGTCGGCGCCGGAGTCGATCTGCGCCTGTCCGTAGAGCACTGATATTTCCTTGAGGCGGTTGAGGCACTCCATGGTCAAGGCGGGGTCGTCGATGGTCATCAGCAGGAAGCTCTCTACGCCGAATACGTGGTACGCGAGTGTCCACGGGCCCATGGTCTTACCTAAAATAGCCACCTTGTTCCCGAACTCCTGTTTCAGCGTGTGGATGGACTTTGTAATCGCCAGGGTATCGCGGTGCTCGAGGAAGTCGGAGGGTATCTTGACGTCATCCGGGCCCTTCCAGATAGGTTTGCTCATACGTACGGTTGGCCAGTTGTCCTTCTGCTCCCACTGCATGTCGCAGCCCAGGGCCGACGACTCCTGAATGATAGTGAAGTAGGGCATGATAGCGTCGAATCCGAGCTCGGTATAGCCGGTCGCGGCCAGCCGGGCGTTGAGCTCCGGGTCGCGGCAGGCGTCCGGGAACGGGGCCTCGACGAGGTCCATCAGCTCGACGGTGGCGACGTTAGTGGGGTTGCAGACTGGCGTGCGGTCCACGGGCTTGCCGGCCAGCGCGTTGAGCACCCTCTCTCGTGGCGTCATCGTCTCAACGAATGCCATCCCTGTCCTCCTTCTGCGCCTCACCAAGGTCGGCGATGCCGTTGTGTTGCTGAGCCCACTCCTCCACTGCCCTTGGGATCTCGAGCAGGTTCTCCAGCTTCGTAGCCAGCGGAACTGCGCCCTCCGGGGCGATGATATCCACGCCGGCATCGAGGGCGCGGAATACCTCGAGGCGGACCTCTTCGGGCCCACGAGCGTAGAGTGTGACGGGACTATTGATGTTCCCGACCATCCTTATCCGGCCGTCGACGATGTCCATCGCCTCCTGGGCGTCGTTCTTAGATTCGAAGTGGAAGGCCGCCATGCCGGTCTTGGCGATGTATCCCATGCGGTCCAGCGTCTTCCCGCAGATGTGAAGAATCAGCGGGACGTGGAGGCGCTCGGCCATCTCCTGGTGTATCTCCAGCAGAAACCGACGGTAGTACTCCCCGCTTACCAGGTCGCCGGTGGCGTGGTCGGCGAACGTCAGCGCATCAGCCCCGGCGTCTATCTGCGCCTCCCCGAAGATCACCGCCGCCTCCTTCATCTTGTGAAGGCACGCCATCGTCGTGTCCGGGTCGTCGATGGACATCAGCAGGAAGTTTTGGACGCCGAAGCCGTGGTAACCGATAGTCCACGGGCCGGTTGTCTTGCCGAAGACGGCAACCTCGTCGCCGAACTCCTGTTTCAGAAGCTCAACGGTCTTGAACACGGTCTGGGCATCGGGGTTCTCCAGGAAATCGGCGGGTATCCGGATGTCATCGATACCCTTCCAGATGGCGTTGTTCATTCGGACTGTCGGCCAGTTGTCTTTCTGCTCCCACTGGATGTCGCAGCCGAGGGCCGAGGCCTCGGCCACCAGGGTGGGGTTGGCGTAGACGGAGTCGAATCCGAGCTCCGTGTGGCCCGTGGCCGCCAGGCGCGCGTTGAGCTCGGGCTCGCGGCACGCCTGTGGGAAGTGCGCGTCTACCAGGTCCATCAGCTCCACTGTGAGGACACTGGACGGGTTGGCGACCGCGGGCCGGTCGACCGGTTTGCCCGCCAGAGCGTTCAAGACCCGCTCGCGCGGCTTCATGGCCTCAACGGTAGTCATCCCAAATCACCTATTTGTTGTGACGGCAGCCGGACGAGCGCGGTCTTACGATGGAGGCGCAAATCCAAGAGTGCCTGTCGTCATCTGCGAGCTTAGGGCGTCCGCGGCAAGCATATCCTCGACCTGGCTAACGTTTCGCGCGTAGGGGAGCACGATCATGAAGAGCCCATCGTGGCGGTTGCCGCATGTGAATGAGATGCCTTCGCCCACCGCCTCCATCTCGCCGTATCGAGTGAACCCGCCGGTGACGGCCCGCAGGCGCGCGGCCGGGTTCGGCGCCTCTCCTTCGCCGGTCACCGTGTACACCCAGCGACCGTCGACCTGGCCCGACTCGAAGCCGAGCATGAGAGGCGACCTTAGGTCCTTGACCAGACCTTCCGGCAACGTGTAGTCTGGGGACTTCTCGACCGCATGCATCGTCAAGAACTTGAGCGGGCGTCCGTGCGCTTGCCCGCAGGAGAACCGCGCCTGGGTGCTTGTACCTTCGACAGGCTCCAGACCGCCGAGGACGACAAGCTGGTCTCTAATCTTGCTGAGCCGCTCCTCTAAGCCATCCCGAGCGCTGTAGCTCCAGACGGTGAATATCCCGTCTTTCTCATACAGTCCGACGGAGATTTCGTGGAAATTCGGGTCCATCGTGACCAGCTCGACACACCTGCCGTACCTCCCGATGATGTCGGTGACTCGGACTCGTTCTCTGGTCTTTGGCTCTGCCATCGGACTCACCTTTCGATGATCGTTAACTGCGGCGTAGAGACTCCGACAACGCCCTGATGTGATCGGGAGTAGTCCCGCAGCAGCCCCCGATGATGTTGATACCCATTTCCGCGAGCGTTGCGAAGCGCTCGGCCATGTACTCAGGAGTCTCAGGGTAGACTATCTGGCCCTTCCTGATGGCCGGGATTCCCGCATTGGAGTGGACCAGGAGATAAGCATCGGTGGCGTCGCGCATCTCGCGAGCGATTTCTATCATAGCATCGATGCCATTGCCGCAGTTGGTACCGACAACGTCGGCGCCGGCCTTTTGGAGCTGCTTTGCGGCCGTAGCTGGAGTCACCCCCATCATGGTGAAGAAGCCACGCGGCCCCTTGTCGAACGTCATCGTCGCCATCACGGTGAGGCGGGTGTTCTCTTTGGCCGCCCTGATGGCGAGCGAAGCCTCCTCCAGCGCGGTCATGGTCTCGACGACGACCGCGTCGGCCCCGCCCTGTTCGAGCGCGGTGACCTGCTCGACGAAGGCATCGAGCATCTCGGCCTCGGTGACCTCCCCAAGGGGCTCGAGGAACTCGCCCGTGGGGCCCAAGGAGCCGACGACGTGAGCACCCTGGGGCGCCTGGCTCCGGGCGTGCTGGGCAGCCAGCCGGTTGAGCTCGATCGTCTGGTCCTTGTAGCCGTATTTCTTGAGCATGAACCTGCTGGCGCCGAAGGAGTTCGTCAGGATCATGTCGGCGCCGGCATCGAAATAATCCACCGCCATGCGTCTAACCAGATCGGGCTGGCTGGCATTCAGCGCCTCCGGAGATCCCCCCGGCTCGAGGCCATGCGACTGGAGGTATGTGCCGGTTGCGCCGTCGGAGACCAACACCTCCCCCCGGTGGAGCCGCTCGAGGATAGTGAGCGTCTTTGACTCAGCCTCGATCATCGTGCCTCCAGTGGTCGATGGCCCCCGGGCGGGGGTCCCTTTGGCCCGACTGTTGCAGGTCCCGAATCCTCGCCACGAAGTCCTTCGGAAACTCGTCGTTGAACTCCGCGGCAACCCTGGTGGCCGCGTCCTCGGCCGTGCCCTCCGCCTCCTCGTACTCTCCCCACTCCCACGCCATCATGTAGTCGTCGCTGCCGCTGCTTCCATCGAGCATCGACACCGCATCCACTCCCTGCTGGAACCGGTTGTCGAGGGGCCTGGAGACCTGTCCCGATTCGTCCTCCGCCCCGACCTGGACCGGTATCTCCTTCCAGTACATCACCCGAACTTTCGCCATTCGTGAGCGCCCCTCTGCCTAGTAGGCATATTATATCCAGGGATGTAGTAAAGGTCGAACGCCGGTCCGTGGCTGCTCGCTGTGTGCAACCTATATGAGAGATATGAACGCGGTCTCGCACGGTTTCCAGTAAGATGAGGCTCGGTGAACACACCTGACGACGCCCGCGTTTGATTCCGGATTGGGAAGTGAACTCTGCAATAGATAGGTCGGCGCAGGCACTTGCCACGCGAGTGTGGTCCGACGACAGCATGTTGTACGTGCTACTCGTCGACGGCCGTGAGATAGGAGCCCCACTTGAGTGGTTTCCGCGGCTGCGCGAGGCGACTGGAGATCAGAGAGAGGAACGGAGGTTGATCGGGAACGGCGTGGGGGTCCGCTGGCCGGACTTGGACGAAGACATCTCAATCGTTGGGTTGTTCACCTCTTAACGCCGGGTCCTTCAGTCGAAGCAACGGCGGACGTGCTGCAAGGTTGCACCCATAGTCGAAACGGCGCAAAGCTGAAGGTCCGGCACAATCGGAGGAGCCAGCATGACAGGAACCGACTTGGCGTTCGCGCCGGCGACGGAGCTGCGCGAGCTGATCGCGGCGAAAAAAATCTCGCCGGTGGAGGTCACGCAGATGTACCTCTACCGCATCGGCGAGCTGGACAGCCGGCTGAACTCGTACCTCACCGTGACGGGTGAAGCGGCGATGCGCTCGGCCCAGGCTGCCGAGGACGCCGTCGCTCGAGGAGACGACCTCGGACCGCTGCACGGGGTCCCGATCTCGATCAAAGACTTAGAGATGACGGCGGGAATCCGCACCACCAGCGGCTCGCTAGTCTATAAGAGCCGCATCCCGAAAGAGGACTCGGTAGTGGTGGAGCGGGTTCGGAAGTCAGGGGCCGTCATCCTGGGCAAGACCAACACACCCGAGTTCGGCCTTTTGGGCCGCACGGAGAACCGGCTTGGTGACGACTGCCGGAATCCCTGGAACACCGACCGGACCTCGGGTGGCTCCAGCGGCGGTGCCGGAGCGGCGGTCGCGTCCGGCCTGTGCTCGTTGGCGACGGGGAGCGACGGCGGCGGGTCCATCAGGATACCGTCGAGCTTCTGCGGCGTGTACGGGATCAAGCCCACGCAGGGAAGGGTCCCGTATTACAGCGGTGCTGCTGCACCCGCGGTAGCGAACCAGTTCAGCCAGTCCGGGCCGATGAGCCGCACGGTGCGAGACTCTGCCCTGCTGCTGCAGGTGATGTCGGGACACGATCCACGGGACGCGGGCTCGCTGCGCGAGGAGCCCGACGATTACCTGGCGGCGGCGGACAGGGGCGTGAAGGGACTCCGTGTGGGGTGGAGCTCAGACTTCGGGTTCGCGCCGGTGGACCCGGAGGTCGTGGAGACGGCATCCGCGGCGTCGGGAGCATTAGAAGAGCTGGGCTGTACGGTTGAAGATGCAGCCGTGGACCTCGAGTCGCCGTTCGAAGCGTTCTGGACGCTGTTCACCGCTATCTTCTGCGCGCGCAGCGGAAGCCTCTGCGAGGAGCACTGGGAAGAGCTCGCCTCGTACACCCAAGACGCGTGCCAGAGAGGGCGTGAGGTAAGGGGGGCGGAGTACGCGCTCGCGTTGGGCGAGGTCGACCGGCTCAAATCCAAATTCGCTCGCCTATTCGAACGCTACGACCTGCTGCTGTCACCGACAACTGCCGTACCCGCGTTCCCGACCGGACGGCCTCCCGAGACAATCGCCGGGAAGGAAGTGGACGCATTCTGGGGGTACCTGCCGTTCACGTTCCCGATAAACATGATCGGTCACCCCGCCGCGAGCATCCCGTGCGGCTTCTCCAGCGACGGCCTGCCAATTAGCCTGCACATCGTCGGCCGCCGGGGCGACGAGGCGACCGTGATCGCGGCGTCGGCAGCGTTCGAGGAGGCGAGGCCGTGGGTGCAGCGGCGGCCGGTGGTGTCGTAGCGCGGGCGAGAAGGACGAGAGCCACTCGGGCTCAGAGATGCCCAACAGGCGTGCCAACCATCGGAGGTCGTTACGACCTTGCTCCCGTCATACATCGAGTAAGACAGCGAGGTCCTACCGGACCTATCGTTCTGAAAGTCCTTGTATGATCTCGCGCTCGCGCTCGTAGGCCGGCTTCTCCATCGGGTGCTCCCACCCTCGCTTGACGTGGGCCGGTCGCCACTGGAGCACGTACTTCCAGAAGAACCGCCACCACCCCAGCTCCTGCTGCTGCGTTACATGGAAGCACTCGTGACCGACCAGCGCGACTCCGGCGTCCGAATCGAGCTCGGGGGCGCGGGACGTGAGGTGTACGGTCCCGTTGATTGTCACGGCGTGCTGCCCGGACCGCCCAAAGACCCACCCAAACCAGGACCCTTCCAGCAATATGAGGTCGCCCAGCAGCTCAGCGCTGTACCAGGCCCCTAAGGCCTCCCGGGCACGCCGCGGCAGTTCTTGCCTCGCCGACATACGCTCCTCCGGTCCCAACGATGCTCACTGCGTAGAGAACGATAACATTTGAAGAGTCTTATCGCACCGCCGCTGCGCCTGACGCTCTCAAATCCCAAAGTACTCCCGTTCCGTCATGTTGTCCCACGGCGGCCTGCGGTATAACATGCCTCGCTGACAGGAAAATGCCTCGAGGGGGTCGACACTAGCGTGAGAGCGGCCAGAGTCACCGGACCGAAACGGTTCGAGATTCTCGATGTGGACAAGCCTGCGCCCAGGGACGGGCAGTGTCTGATCGAGCTGGAGCGCTGGTCGATCTGCGGCACGGACATACGATACGGATATGGGCCCTCCCAGGCCGACGAGCAATTCCCCGGACAGCTGGGCGGCGTGTGCCACGAGATCGCCGGAACGGTGGTCGAGAGCCGGGCTGGCGAGTTCGAGGATGGTCAGCGCGTCATTGTAATCCCGAGCTTCGATGGACCCGGCGGACTGGTCGAGTACATCGTCGCGGAACCGGGCCACATGGCCGGGGTGCCCAACGAGGGGGACCTCACTGACTGGGTGATGTGCCAACCCGCCGGCACCGTGGTGTACGCGTGCAAGCGGGTAGGGACGTTCCTGGGCAAGCGAGTTCTGGTCCTCGGACAGGGAGGCATCGGCCTGTCGTTCTCCGCTATGTGCTCTCGTTTGGGCGCCTCGCAGGTTATCGCCTGCGACGTGCTCGACTACCGCCTGGAGCGCGCTCGGCGGCTCGGCGCCTCTCACGTCATAAACCCCACCAGAGAGAAGCTCGACGATGCCGTGTCCGAGATCACCGAAGGCCACATGCCAGACATAACCATCGAGGCAGCCGGCTACCCTGACACGCTCAACGACGCGTTCAGGCTGGTCAAGAAGTTCGGCACGGTGGTCATGTTCGGGATTCAGGAAGGATCGAAGGAGTCGGAAGGCGCCACCCTGGTCAACACGAGTTACCTGATACGCAACGAGCCTACCGTGATCCCGTGCGGCGCATCCGGCAGCGGCGACCCCGTTGGGCACGTGAGGGAGATGGTCGGACTGAAGGCGCGGGGTTGGTGGGACCCGGGTGAGCTGGTCACCCACCGCATGAGTTTTGACGAGGTAAACGACGCATACCGCATGTACGAGCAGAGGGACGACGACGTGATCAAGGTCGTCATGGCCCCCTAGTCGCGGGGTCTAGCACAGCTCCGTAGCCCCTTCGTCCCCCTACCCTTCGCGTTAGGCTTTCCGGCGCTGTTCCTTGAGCCGCTCGAACATCTGAGGGTTGTAGTACTTTCCTGGCGGCACACCCTCTTTGAGAATCATCTCCCTGATAATCTCTTCGACGGCCTCGTGCTCCTCAGCCCAGTCGATGACCTCCTCGGCCAGCTTAGCCGGCACGCACACGATGGAATCGTCCTCGGCGACCATCAGGTCTCCGGGCCTCACGGATATTCCGCCGCATCGGATATCCACATTGTGGGCGTGCGAGACCAGATAAGGCTGTCGGGCAGCGGGCGTCTCACCCGCGGCGTAGATTCCGTATCCGTACTTCCGGACGGCGGGAATATCGCGAATGCCGCCGTCCGTGATGACCCCTTCGGCGCCCACCATCTTGAGGTGCATCAGCACGATATCCCCGCCGATGGCCGCCCACCTGTCCCCCGACGCGTCCACCACAAGGACGTCGCCGGGGCCGCAAGAGCCCATGGCCTGATACTCCGGTGAGTCCTCTCCGCGTACGGTCTCCTCGACTATATCCGGCCGCGTCGGGATGTAGCTCAGCGTCCTCGCCCTGCCCACCAGCCTCTCGCCCGGCGTAAAGCTGCGGACGCCCTTCATGTAGCACTTGTTGTAGCCCAGGCGTATGAGCGCACTATAGACGGTGGGCACGCCAACCTTCCTGAACCTGTCCATAATCTCATCTGAGACCTGCTCACGTCGCATGCTGTTCTCCTCCTGTTTCGTTAGACGGCTTGTCACCCGAATATGATATTCTAGCGGCGGTCGGGGTGTGGCGCAGTTTGGTAGCGCACCTGCATGGGGTGCAGGGGGTCGCTGGTTCGAGTCCAGTCACCCCGACCAGTCTACAATTCAGCTACAAGGGCCTTCCCCTGGGGCCGCCGACAGCTTCATTGACAGCAACCCCGCCGCGCTTACCCAGGCCGCGTTACTATTTCGAGCTGATGGTTTTCATGGAGGGGCAAGAGACCGGTCCAGCAAATCCAAGAAACAGGACGACACATGGCGCGCTCCGGACAATCCGTAATTCGACAAACGTTCAAGATCCCATACGGAGAACGTGACCGAAAGCTGCTGCATGTTTCAGAGGTTGATCGGGGCCTCAAATGTGGTTGTGTCTGTCCTGTATGTCGTGATCGCCTGGTGGCGAGGAAAGGCGCCAAGACCACGCATCACTTCGCCCACTATGCGGGGTCTTATTGCAACGCGGAAACAGCTCTCCATGTGATAGGCAAGCGACTGTTATTCGACCGAATATCACGGGCGATCAGTGGCAAATACGCGATCTTGATGGCGTGGGACTGCGGTGATTGCCGTGAAAGACACGCGATCAATATGGTCGAATACGTTGAAGACGTGGCAATGGAAAAACATCTCGGGTCGCTTCGGCCTGACCTGACCCTCGTTGCAAGTGGCGGCCGCATCCATTCTATCGTCGAGGTTGTTGTTACGCATACGCCTGACGAGAACGTTAGCACCTACGTCGAAGCGAATGGTGTGCCTCTTATCGAGTTCCGCGTGAAGACTGCAGATGACTTAGAGAATATGGTCAAGTCGGACGCGCTCGAGCCGACGAAGACCAATCTTTGTCTGAGGCCGAGATGTCGTGAGTGTCGACGCCCACTAAACAACGTAGTCCTGCACGTGGTGGAGGACGACTGTTGGAAATGCGGGGAGCCAATGAAGATCGCAATACTTGATATAGAAGGCCTTATGCGCGGTCCTGAGGATTTCCTGGACATTGAAGTCGCTGCGGCACGAGAGTTGGGAGCAGAATTACGGGTTAACTATAGTAAGACGATGAAAACGCGTTACCTTTCGAGTACGTGTAAGAGCTGTGGAGCCTTTTCGGGAAGTTTCTTCTTGCATCACTACTTTGACCTGATTACGCCTGAGTCAGGGGTGCATGTGCGTGAGACATGTCTCTACTGTGATGAGCGTGTCGAAGGGCGATAGGAAATCGTTCCAACGCCGCGCGGGGCGACGCAAAGCACCGCCAGTTCGCAGGCGGCGAGAACCAAAGCGAGAATACCTCGGCCTCGTGTAGCCTTAGCCTGACGCTGCCTTTCAGGCGGGGCGCTGTGAATCCTAAGGCGAACGCGCATGCCGCGCGTCACAAAGCCTCCCCACCATAAACGTCTACGAATTCATCGAAGCATCGCGGCGACACTTGTGATATACTTCACAAAACGACAGCACTCTGTGTCCGCTTAGGTTACACTCAAGCATTCCTCGGACTTCCTCTGGACTCCCGCTAAGCCCTCCGGACCTCCCCTGGACTCGTTACGTGTCTTGGCCTCGGTGACCAGACTTTTGTCAACTATTCCTGAAGAGGTAGGTCACCGATGACTATGAGCACGACGAAGCAGGCCTCGACTTCGGAGGCTGCATTGAACGATAGGCCAGATAATGCACAGGCGTCGAACGGCGCTCGCTCGACGCCCACGGGGTACCGCCGAAGACGGAACCGCGGCAATCGCCACCACCCACCGGGGAACGGGCAGAGGCCGCCTACGCGGTCGGCTGTGTCACCCGACGACCTGACTCGAGACCGGGAATTCGGCGGTCTGCGACTATCCCGGCCGGTCTCCTCCGCTCTTCAGGACCTGGGCTACGCTACACCCACGCCTATCCAGGAACAGACCATCCCCGTCATGCTGGACGGGAAGGACCTGGTGGGGCAGGCGCAGACGGGCACGGGAAAGACCGCCGCTTTCGGCATACCGCTGGCGGAGACCCTGGACCATCGAGAAAGGCACGTTCAGGCGATCGTCCTCACCCCCACCAGAGAGTTGGCCCTTCAGGTCAGCGAGGAGCTCCGTAGCCTGTGTAGGTACCGGGGGCTAAGAGTGGTGACGGTGTACGGCGGACAGTCCATCAACCGTCAGCTTGATGCCCTGCAGCAGGGCGCGCACATCGTCGTCGGCACCCCGGGCCGAATACTTGACCACCTCGGCCGACGCACGTTGAGCCTGGACCGGGTCCGGACCGCTGTGCTGGATGAGGCGGACGAGATGCTCGACATCGGGTTCGCCGAGGACATCGAGCGGATACTGCGCTTCACGCCTCCTTCTCGTCAGACGGCCCTCTTTTCCGCCACCATGCCCGCAGCCATCCACCGCATGGCGTACCGCCACCTGAAGAATCCGACGTGGCTGCGCGTAGGCGGGGAGGCCGAGCCCGTGGATCAGGTCCGGCAGGTCTACTACGAGGTTGCCTCCAGGGACAAGAACGCCGGCCTGGAAGAGCTACTTGAAATTGGTCATTCGACGGGTTTGGATCTTGGGCGTGACGGCCAGACCCTAATCTTCCGCAGGACCCAGAGAGGGGTTGAGAGGCTGGTGGACTATCTCCGGCGGCGAGGGGCCTCGGTCAGAGGTATCCACGGTCGCCTGAGCCAGAGTCAGCGAGATGCCGTGATGGGCGCCTTTCGCGCCGGCCACCTGAAGCTGCTGGTGGCTACCAACCTGGCCGCCCGCGGCCTGGACATTCCGGCCATCTCGCGGGTCATTAACTTCGACACGCCTCAGAACGTGGAAGAGTACGTACATCGCATCGGAAGGACCAGCCGTATGGGCCGCCCCGGCACCGCCATCACCTTTGTCGGCGAGTCGGAGTTCGACGTCTTCGAGTCCATTCAGCGACACGCGGGCGCCGACCTGGAGCGGGGCAGACTGGCGCTTTACTCCTGAATTCGGAACAATCAGGATCACCCGAACGCCCCTCGTAGGCGGCGTGCCAGACGGCGGAGTCGCGCCTCGGTAGCTTACTGCTCTCTCTTATCCACGGCGCCGCCCGCGCCGCCACGCCTGTCTCCGGAATATCCGGGGTGAAACCGATAGCTCAAGAAGGAAAGCTGCGGATTTGATTCACTCCCAGTCAAGCAACGGCATACGAAACATTGCCATCATCGCCCACGTTGATCACGGCAAAACTACTCTTGTGGACGCCCTGCTGAAGCAGGGGCAGGTGTTCCTCGCCCATCAGGAGGTTGGAGACCTGATCATGGACTCCAACCCGTTGGAACAGGAGCGCGGTATCACAATTCTCGCCAAGAACACCGCTGTGACCTATAACGGCACGAAGATCAATATCATCGACACTCCGGGCCACGCCGATTTCAGCGGCGAGGTAGAACGCATCATGAACATGGCCGACGGGTGTCTTCTGGTGGTCGACGCCGTTGACGGCCCCATGCCCCAGACCCGTTTCGTGCTTCAACAGGCGCTGAACCACAATGTTGCGCCGATGGTGGTCATCAACAAGATTGACCGCCCGAGAGCCAGGGTTGCCGAGGTCGTCGAGCTTGTGCAGGACCTGTTCCTGGAACTGGCGACACGAGCGGAGCAACTGGACTTCCCCATTCTGTACGCTTCGGCCCGCGACGGATATGCGGTTGCCGACCTCGACGCTCCGAGACAGGGCATGCAACCGTTGTTCGAGGCGATGATAGAGAGCGTTCCAGGCCCCGCCGGCGACCCTGACGGCCCCTTCCAGATGCTGGTGGCAGCGTTAGACTACGACAACTACCTCGGCCAAGTTGCGATCGGCCGGGTATCCCGAGGGAGGGCCAGAATCCGGAGCTCCGTGGCCTTGCTCCGTAAGGGTTACCCGCCCCAGCCGCACGAGTTGGAGAAGGTGTTCGTCTTTCACGGGTTGGAGCGGCTGGAGGTGCCGGAGGCCCAGGTCGGGGATATAGTGGCCGTGTCCGGTATAGATGGCGTGTCCATAGGCGACACTATCTCGGACGGCGAGCACCCCGACGCCCTCCCCTCCATTGTGATAGACGAGCCGACGGTAAAGATGACCTTTGGCGTTAACACGTCGCCCTTGATGGGCAAGGAGGGGACGCACTCCACGTCCAGGATCCTAGGCGAACGTCTGTTTCGGGACCTGAGGACCAACGTCAGCTTGCGCGTGGAGACCACAGACAGCCCCGACAAGTTTCTGGTTTCGGGCCGTGGCGAGCTCCATCTCTCCATCCTGGTGGAAACCATCAGACGTGAGGGCTATGAGTTTCAGGTGTCCAAGCCGGAACCCGTCACTAAGGTCATCGATGGCATGGTTTACGAGCCTTATGAGCATCTAACCATCGACACCCGTGAGCAGTACATCGGCCCGTTAACCGAGGACCTTTCTGGACGCCTGGCCGAACTCATCAACATGACCAACGACGGCGAGGGCAACCTACGGTTAGAGTACAACATGCCCACCCGTGGGTTGATCGGATTCCGGTCGGGGTTTCTGAGGGAGACACGAGGCACGGGAGTTACCAACAGCGTCTTTACCGGATTTCGGCCGATGTCCGGCAAGGTCAAGTCAACGAACAACGGGGTGTTGGTAGCATCCGAGGCGGGGTTGGCTATCACATTCGGCCTGCTCAACGCCCAGGGCCGGGGAGAGACATTCGTGGAGCCGGGAACTTCCGTTTACGAGGGCATGATCATAGGCGTCCACCCCAAGGTGCAGGAAGTCATCATCAATGTGTGCAAAGAGAAGAAACTCAGCAACATGCGCGCGGCCCACGCCGACAACTCCCCACGACTGAGTCCCACCGTCAAGCTGAGCCTCGAAGACGCACTGGACTTCATAGCCGATGACGAATTGGTCGAGGTTACGCCTCAGAATCTACGGTTACGGAAGAAGGTGCTTTCCGGCACGGCCAGGCATCGACAGCAGCGCAACCTCGCCAAAGGCAGGGCGTGAATTGCGGGGGCCTTTCCAGTGGGTTGGTCTCGGCCTTGAACGTCCAGTGGTACCCGTCAGGTCCCCCGGGGCGCGAACCAGAGCGAGAAGACCTCGGCATCGTGAAGCCTCAGCCTGACGCTGCCTTCCATAGGCGGCACGTCGCTCGGTCTTCGCTCACCTTCCCACTGGAAGGTGTGGTCCAGCGAGTCCCCCTCTAGCGGCACGCAACTGCTGCCCTCGTAACCCCGCACGACGGCGCCGCTGCGGTCCAGCAGCTCGGCTGTGATGCGTCCCCTCGATGCGTCCGCGTTCACGTGGAGCTCGCCGCCGGTCTGCATAGGCGCGGTGACAGCCTCGCCCTCGCCGTCGGCCGCCAGGCCCACGAGCCCGTCCTTGCGCCAGCTCGCCATGCCGATGCCCCTCCGCCAGTCTCCCTTCTTCTGCCCGCCGTGCGGGTGGTCCATACCGGTGTAGTAGAAGCGGAGCGTCCCCCCATCGTCGACCAACGACTTGGCCGCTCGGATGAAACCGCCGTCGAAGGCGCCCCTCTGGCCCAACTCGAGCACAGGCGTGCGGTCGCCGACGCGCTCCCAGTGCCTGCCGTCCCTGCTGCTGATAAGCTGGACGTCGATCACCCCCTGCGTGTTTAGGCCCGCGATGTTGCCGGTTGCGTCGGTAGCTCGCAAGACCTCCATGAACCCCAGGAGAAGCGGCCCGTACCTCACGATGGGGATACCGTATATCTGCGCATTGCTGCCGGGGTATCCCTCCGTCCAGGCGTCGTCCTCCGTATCAGGAACGACGGCCGGCAGGGGCATCGTCCAGCTGAATCCGTCTTCGCTCACTGTCCAGTTCTGGATGCGGCGGCCCGCATCTCGCACTTCGAGGAAGCGCTTCACCATCCCGCGGAAGACCATGTCCCGGTCGTCGTACATGAACCAGCCGACGTCGGCATGGCCGGGGATAATTGGCTCGGACGACCAATCGGTCCAGCCCAGGCCGTCCCTGGAAAAACAGATGTGGTGGTTGCCTCCTACGTATGCGGCTATCGAGTATTGGCGCTCCTCGCCCATGTGCGGCGTGTGCATTACGCTGGCGGCCGCGTTGCTGCGCGTCGCCGGGTCCAGGAAGACGTTGTTGTCGGTCCCGCCTGTCGGGTCCTCGTAAAGCCCCAGTGAGGGCAGCCGCCACTCGGTCCCGTCGTCGCTCTCAGCGTACATGTGCCACCCGGCGCCCTCGACGGATGACGTGTACCACATACGGTACACGCCGTTTTCCCTCAGCACCGTCCCGACTATTAGCTGATCTCTCTCCCAGTCTCGAGCGGGGACGACCGGGTTCGCTTCATGCTTCTCACCGGCGTGAATACGACGTTCAACGCCTCGCATCGAGCTGATCTCGGCGTCGTCCACGAACAGCACCCTGTCCCGGGCGGAGTCGGTATTAGACTGGATCGCGTTCACTATCTCTTAGGCCTACTATCGCTATTCCCACCAGAGGGAGAACACTTCGGCGTCGCGCAGCCTCAACCTGACGCTCAGGGCCTGATGGCCTTCGGAAAGACGAGAGCCCCCATCTCTCCACTCCAGCTTGTGGTCCATGGAGTCTTGTCGCTCGAAGGGCACGCAGCTTCGGCCTTCGAAGCCGGGTACCGCCGAGCCGTCTTCGCGCAGCAACTCCGCAGTGATTGCTCCCTCTGAGGCATCGGCGTTCATGTGTAGCTCGCCGCTGGCCTGGGAGGGCACGGTAACGACTTCACCGTCGCCCTTGGCGCGGAGACCGACGAAGCCGTCCAGCCGCCACCGGACCATCCCTATCGCCCTCTTCCAGTCGCTCTTGTTCTGTCCCTCATGGGGACGGTCCATGCCGGTGTAGTAGAGGCGAAGCTCCTGGCCGTGCTGGACGAGCGATGTCGCCGCCCTGACGAATCCGCCGTCCCAGTCGCCTTTCGGACCTTTCTCCAGCACGGGAGTGCGGTCGCCGGCCCGCTCCCAGTGTCGACCGTCACGGCTGCTTATAAGCTGCGTATCGATGACGCCGGCCATGGATATTCCCCTGGGGTCGGTGCACCGGAACACGTCCATGAAGCCGAGAATAATGGGGCCGTATCTGACGATCGGTATGCCGTAGATCTGAGTATTCTTGTCGGGGTCTCCCTCCGTCCATTCGTCGTCCTTCTCGTCGGGCGCGATGGCCGGCTGGGGCAGGCTCCAGTTGTACCCATCTCTGCTGACCGCCCAGTGTTGGACGCGACAACGCAACCCCCTGACCTCGAGGTGGCGCTTTATCATCACCCGGAAGAGGTTGGCCGGCTTATCGTATATGTACCAGCCGAGGTCGCCGTACCCGGGGATCACGGGCTCATCCGACCAGGGAGTCCATTGGATTCCGTCGGTCGAATGGCAGATGTAGTGTCCGGCGCCCCGGTACGCTATCATCGTGTAGCTTTTTCCCTCGCCAAGGTGGGGCGTCGGCATGACACTGGAGTAGTCGTGGTTCCGGATATCCGGGTCCAGGAAGATGTTGTTTTCCAGTGAGCCGCTTGCGTCCTTGTATCTCCCCAGGACGGGCTTCCTCCATTGGATTCCGTCGTCGCTCTCGGCGTAGCTGTGCCACTTATACCGGCCGGGCTGGTACCACATCCTGTACAGCCCGTCCTCCCTTAGGACGGTACCCACGATTGTCTGCCGTTCCAGCTCGCTGTCCCCGCCCAGAAGGGGATTGCCCTCGTACTTCTGCCCGGGGTGGACCTGGTGCTCAACGCCACGCATTGAGCTGATCTGAGCGTCGTCGATGAACAGCACCTTTTGCACATCGGCGGTCATGACGGACTCGTTCGCTTTCACCGATCAGCCCTCCCCGAAAACTACTCCCTCCAGAGGGAGAAGACCTCTGCATCGCGCAGCTTCAGCCGGACGCCAACCGCTCTAGCATCTGAGCGAGTCGGGGGCTGATTCCGCCACTGCAACGTGTGGTCGAGCGAGTCGGCGGCTAGAGGCACACAGTTCTCCGCCTCGTAGCCTGGCACAACGGAACTGTCATCGCCGAGGAGCTCGGCGGCGACGCTCCCGCGGGATGCGTCCGCGTTGACGTGCAGATCGCCACTTCCGCCCAAGGGCGCTGTCACGACCACGCCGTCACTCGAGGCGACAAGCCCGACCAGCCTGTCCCGCGGCCACGACGCCTGCCCGATGCTCTTCCGCCACGAGGTCCTGTGCAGAGCGCCCGCGCGCTCTTCGCACCCCGAGTAGTACGCGACTAGCCTATCTCCTTCGGTTACGAGAGAGTTGCCAAGCCACACGAGGCCGCTATCCCACGACCCCTCCTCCCCGCGCTCCAATATCGTCCGGCGGTCCCCTACGCGCTCCCAGTTCGTGCCATCCCTGCTGCAAACCAGCTGGATGTCCATGACGGCATCCAGCCCTTGCCCCGGGACCTCGCGACCTCGGATTACTTGAAGGAAGCCCAGGAGCACTGGGCCGTACCTTAGGATCAGCATTCCGCGAAACGCAGTGGTCTTGTCGGGGTTGCCGTCGGCCCACTCCCTGTCGCCGTCGTCGGGAACGATAGGGGGCCAGGGAAGCGTCCACTCGCGCCCGTCCACGCTACTGGTGACGACCTGGCCTGGCGCTCGATCCCAGGTCACGGCCCCCCGTAAGACGCCGTCCTTTTCGTCGCGGGTGAACCAACCGACGTCGCCATACCCGGGGATAACCGGAGTCGTTGGCCCGTCGGTCCAGCTGGTCCCATCGTCCGAAAACGCCCGGACGTACCCGTTATAGGGCGCGTGGTAGCCGGTCCCGTACGTCATCATCGTGTAGTTGTGGCCGTCGGCCAGGTCGGGCGTGTACAGGACGCTCGCGTTCACGTCCTTGATCAGGCCGAGTCTAACGAACGCGATGTTGTTGTCATACGAACCCGCCGGGTCCTCGTAGGAACCCAATGCCGGTTTGGCCCAATCGAGCCCGTCGTCACTCTCGGCGTAGAGAAGGAGGAAACGGACGTAGGAGTCGAACTTGTTGGCGCCCGGGATGGTTGCCTGAGACTGGTACCACATCCGGTACTTTTCCCCCTCTTTGCGCACCGTTCCGACCAGAAGCCCCGCGGCCTCCCAGTCGTTGTCGGACGTCACCACAGGGTTGCCTTCGTGTTTCCGTGCCGGGTGGATGCGGCGCTCGACTCCCTCCATCAAGCTGATCTGCGCATCGTCGACGAAGAGCACCTTGGTTTCGGCTGCCGCTGGGTCTTGAGGCATCGTCTTACGAGCTCCTGAGGAGTGGTGGGATTTTCGGCGGTGCGGCCCGCCCCGGACCGACGGGGCAAGTATAGTCTTGGCCACGGATACAAACAAGATCGGCCGCTACCCCAAAAGCAGTCGATCGGGCATGGCTACAGCGGGCTTGCAGCGCCTCTTCGAGGGACGCGGCAAAGCTACTCGATCCAGAAGGAGTACAGCTTCGCGCTCTTAAGATGGAACGCTAGCCTCACGTAGTGGTCTTTGAGCTGGCCCAGCGATTCGCGCTCTCGCCAGCGGAGCGGCGCACGCGTAGTGTCCTCGGCGACTGCTGCGCTCTCCTCCTCGGTAAAGCTTCCGAGCTCTTCCGCCGTGTCTTCATCGACCACAGACGCCCGCACGTACCCTCCGGCCGAGACCTCGGCGTTGACGTGCAGCTTGCCTTCGCCTTCGAATACGAGCGGCCGCGTGATCACCAGCCCGCCGTCATCGTCGGCATTGAGCGATGCAAAACCGTCGCGGCGCAGCAGCGCAATGCCCGTCGAAGACGCATAGGTGCTCTTCGGCCCATCGTTGCGCATGCCGCGGTAGTAGTACCACAGCTCGTCATTATTGACGATCGGTCCGCCGGTGGTTACGAGGTTCGCCATGCGCAGGTACCCCGGCTTCCAGCTCCCCTCCGGGCCCAGCGGAATAAACGGCTTGCGATCGCCGAAGTAGTACCAGTGACGGCCGTCGCGGCTGGCCGCCTGCCGTATCCAGTTGCGTTTGATATACGGCTGAACGAGGGCCTTCTGGCGTATCTGCTCTTTCGACGCCGGGGTCAGTGTGGACATGGAGAGGTTGTTGAACCACATGCTCTCGTACGGATAGCCGTCGGCCTCGTACACGCCTTGCATTCCGTTGAGCGGCTGCTTGGCGTCCTCGCCGTCGGGATAAGCGTAGATGCGCGGCGCCGTCCAATGGACCAGGTCGTCGCTTTCCCGCTGGCCTACCGCCCGGCCACCGCCGATGACCGGCGTCATTCGGTAGTCGGGCCCGATTACGTGCTTCGTGTTGCCTATGTACTTGCCGAGCTTTGGGTCCCATCGCGCCGTGAACACGTCGCCGAAGCCCGTCGGAAGGTCGTTGGGCGCCACAAATGTGGCATTGGGGCCGTGCCAGTGATTGGTCTCGGCCTCGAAAGTCCACCGGTATCCGTCGGGCGAGACGTGCAGCTCATAGGGACGGCCGAGCCGGCTCGGGCTCGTCAGCACCTTGCCCTCGGATGGCACCCTCAGGTACGGCCAGGGCTTGTGCCTGTGCGGCTGTCTGGAGCGCCGAAGGATAGCCTTCCATCGCCGCTCAGGGTCCGGTTCCTCGGGTTCGAAGAAGAGGCCGTGTAGCTCTCCAACCGCGACTACGTTATTCGGCCCTCCCGGGAAGCTGCTGCTGTCGAAGTCGTCGAAGACGTTGAGCTCGGGCATCTCCCAGTTGACTCCGTCGCGGGAGTAGGCTACGTGAAGCGCCCAGCCGCCGCTGTTGTAATAGAGCCGGAACCCGTGCTCGGGATCTGGGCAGATGTGCGAAGGGTAGTGCTTGTAGGGGGCGAACACTGGATTGGCCGGGTGCTCTCGGGTCGAGTGCGTCTCCCGTGTGACGCCCTGCATATGCGCGATCACGTGGTCGTCCACGAACAGCTGCCGGGTGGCGTCCAGCCTCATCCGCGCCAGGGCCATGTCCATGGGGAACTGATAGCGCTCGTTGAGCAGGATGCCGTAGCCGACGGGGAACGGCGTCCAGTCGGTTGTGCTCGCCGCTTCGTTCCACGTCCTCTCCGCGCCCTGTTCGTCTTTCTGTGCCTGACCGGTCTCCGTGGCGCTCATAGTGTCTCCCTGTGTTTTCTACCTGGAACTCAGCCTTCAAGTCACCGTTCGTCGCTTAGGCAGGCTCAGCGCAGGCTCTGAGCTTGTCGAAGGACGGTTCGCCGATCATTGTTGGGTAACAATCCCAGGTTACTCTAGCAGCGCAGAAATCATATACTACGGCGGCGAGATGAGCCGGTGGGAGACTATTGAGGCAACCGAAGGAGGAATCGCTATGAGTAACGTGCCCATGACCAGGCCTGAGGAAGCGATCGCGGTACACAAGGACCCCAAGTTCCGGACGTCCAGCTTCGTGGCTCTCCACGAGGGGCGCATTCTGCAGACGAACGGCAGGACCTTCAGCACATCGGACGATGGGGGAGTCACCTGGTCGGAGCAGTTCCAGAGCACGGACGAGAACGGCGATACCGTGGCCGCGGACCAGCTCGTAGGCCTGTCGGGCAACGCTATCGGCGCCGCTGGGAGGTGGATGGACCCGGATGCGCCGCGGTTCTCGGTCCCGGCGAAGAGGGCATCGCATTACCGGTTCTGGCGCTCCGAGGACGGCGGCGAGACGTGGGGGTCGCCGGTCCGCATCCAGCCGCCCGGGATCACCATGCACGCCTACCAACACGTGTTGATTCGCACCTCCTCAGGGCGGGTTGTCCTGCCCCTCTATAACAGCCTGGGCCAGGGGACCTGGCACCAGGAGGGAGCGCCCTTCGTGGGCGGCTACCTCAACGGTAACTTCGTGTCCAGCGACGCGCACTTCTACGACCCCCACTTCTCATCGTCCTACGTCGTCTACAGCGACGATGAGGGCCAGACCTGGGAGACGAACCGGGACGGCGAGCTGCTCATCATCCTGGAGCCCGGGGGCCCCCGCCACTATGCGAACGAGCCTTCGGTGGAAGAGGTATCCCCCGGCAAGCTAATGATGATCATGCGCACGGGCCTCGGAAGGATGTTCCAGGCGTGGTCGGACGACGACGGCACGTCGTGGTCCCGTCCGGAGCCGACACAGCTCGCCGGCACCAACGCGCCGGGGCAGATACGAAAGCTGCCGAGCACGGGCCACCTACTCGCGGTGTGGACGCAGCAGAGCGAGCAGGAGATAAAGCAGGGCTACATCCGCACGCGCCTATCTTCAGCCATCAGCAGGAACGGCGGCGGCGTGTGGGAGAAGTTCCAGAACGTAGAGTCGCTTCACGAAGAGACCCACGTCGAGGCGGGCCCACTGCAGCTTGTGCGGCCCGAGGGCCGATATCCCATGGCGCAGTCCGCCGCAGTGGAAATCGACGCCGCGAAAACCGTCCATTTCGAGTCGTACGGGCGCTGGTCCTATCCGTCAGTCCTCGCGCTGGAGGACCGCGTACTGATAACCCACAGCAACTCAGTCCACGACAAGACCACCGGCGAATCAGGCACCCAGGGGGCCATGCTTAAGGTGCTTCCCACCTCCTGGTTTTATGGCGGGCAAGACCCCAACAACGCGGAGAGCTTCGTGCTGACGAAGATAGCGGAGCTTCCGCCGAGACCCTGAGCGCTGGACTAACGGCAGCGTTAAGGGGCGACTTCGACTCCACGCTGTCACCCCGAGCCCTCGGCACGATCGTGGCAGATGCGGCGCGTCACGCGGTAGCGTCGTCGACCGTGGCCGGCTCGTCTGTCCGCGGCAACTCCGGGTTGTCGGCCGGCTCCTTGCCGCCGTAGAACCACGATAGCGGCAGCACCTTGATCTTCGACTGCTTATCGGGCTCCTGTTGGTTGCTCCGGTAGAGCTGCGCTCTGGTCTCGTGCTCGTGGTAGGTGACGAAGCTGTATGCCACGAGCACGCGGTCCGGCAGTGCTAGGACCGATGGATAGGACCATATCCCTTTGCGGATGCTGGGCACGACGTATTCGGGCGGCCGCTCCGGCGAGGGCACGCCGGGCGCGAAGTAGTGCTCCTCCGGCTGGTATCGCTCAATAGGCCCCGGTTCCACCCTGGTCTCTTCGAATATCGACTCGATGTTCTGGAAAAACTCCCAGATGCTGCCGCCGTTGCGGCTGACGGCTGACGATATGCGCTGCCTGCTCAGGCCTCGCTTTAGCTCTTCAGGCCCCTCCTGGTTCCAGATGGCCAGTATGTGGCCGTTCTCCAGCCTGCCAATCTGCGCGGGGGTGGTACCCGCAGCCAGAGACGTAGGCATGGGCCGCGTCCAGGTTTCCCCGTCGTCGTAGGACCAGGCCTGATACAGACGGCCCATCTGGGTCCGCATCATCATGAGCAAACGGCCTGGAGCGACCTCGGCCACGCTTGGCTCGTTGACATAGGCGAAGGTCATGTTCCAGTCCAGAAGCATGGTGATCTCGCCGTCGTGGTTCCGTTCCCAGGTCCGTCCTTCGTCGTCGGAGTACATGACGTAGACGAAGCTCGGTCCGCGGGGGTCGAACCAGTGCCCGGAGACGACGACGAACTGACCGTTTAGCAGGTTGCCGGGATTCGGCGGCGTCTCGTCGTTCGGGCCGGTCTGCTTGCCGGGGACCATGTAAGCCGGCAGCACCAGTCGACCCGACGATGTCCGGATCATGCTGTTGTGAAGGGCGAATCCGAATCCAGGATAGGTCACCTGCACCGAGGGCTCCCAGGTCTCACCGGAGTCCTCGGAGCGCCAATAGCGCATATGCGCCGTCCTGCGGCCCGCCACACGTCTCGCCTTCTTCTCGGCCAGCGTCTCATCCGCAGTTTCGTCGGCCCTCCCGCCGATGGCCGTCAGTCCGATGGCATCGCCTTCAAGGTTCACAAGGGACGTTCCACCGCCTCCAACGAGCTCTCCGTTCTTGTCCGTTCGCTGGAACGGCCCTGACCACGAGAGGCCGCCGTCCTCGGACACGGTGAACTTGCGCCCGGACGCCTGGAGTATTCGGCCATCGCGCAGCTGCAGCAGGGCCGTGTGACGGTGCGCGGAAGTGTGCTCGGCCAGCATCTCGTCGGGTCGAGTCATCGGGACGTTGCTCATCTGTTCTCCTCCCATTGATACGGGTCCTGCCTTGCCGGGAAATCGACATATAGGCCGCGCCACCGATTATACTCGGCGCGTTGGCCTCGCTTGCTGCGGGCCGCCGGCCGCGCCCGTCACGCCCTTGTAAGCGGTCTCGCTCGAACGTATAATGCGCTTGGACTTCGAGGTCATAGGACAATGCGAGACTACGCCATAGGGGACGTTAGGGCGATCTGGCTTTCGGTCCGGCTGGCGAGACTCTCCAGCTGAGATACGGCGCCCTAGCTAGGTGCGCCAAACAGACCGAACATCTGTTCCCCGCCCTGGTCTCCCCGGCAGGTGGCTAGTCCTCACAGACGACATTTAGAGCCACGGCTTGCCGTGGCTCTTTCACACCCCCGAATGGTAGCGACTCAAGGGCGCGGAGCGGACCCATCTCCGGGAGGTCCCTGCCATGCTGATCGCAAGCCTACAGAACGTTACAGCTCACCACGGCGCCCACGCCATTTTGCGCGGCGTCTCATTCCAGGTCGGCTCCGCACAGAAGCTTGGCCTGGTCGGCGCCAACGGCTCCGGCAAGACCACGATTCTGCGCGTCCTTCTCGGCCGGCACGCGCCCACCGGGGGCGCTGCCTCCCTCGCGTCCGGCATCAGCGTCGGATACGTTCCCCAGCACGTGGAGCGCGACGAGGACGAGACGGTAATCGGCTGGCTCCTCACCAAACAACGCCTCCTGGCGGCCGATCTCCGTGAGCAGGAGGAGAGGCTCGCCCGCGCGTCGGGTGGGGAGATGGACAAGGCCATGCGGGCATACCAGCAGGCGCGGGATGCCTTCGACCGTGCCGACGGCGACGGGCTGCCTCACAGGGCGGAGTCGATGCTCACCGCGCTAGGACTGGGAGAAACAAAGGAACAAAAGGTCGCGTCGCTCTCCGGTGGCGAGAAGAACGTCCTCTCCATGGCCCAGGCCCTCCTCGCCGAGCCGGACCTTCTTGTGCTGGACGAGCCCGCCAATCATCTCGACTACCTCGGAGTCGCCTGGTTGGAGCAGTTCCTTTCGCGGTTCAAGGGAGCTGTGCTTATCGTCTCTCACAATCGCCATCTCCTCGACCGCGTGGCCGGTGGCATATTGTCCCTGGAAGATGGCCACGTCCGTGAATACGAGGGAGGTTACTCGACGTTCAGGGCGACTGCACTGCGCAATCTAATGGCACAGCAGTCGGACTACATCGCCAACCAAAAGCGGCTGGCCCAGCTCGAGGCGCTCGTCAAGCGGTTCGAACAGATTGCGCGCTCTACTACGGACCCGGCGTGGGGCAGACGTCTTCGAGCCCGGCGGTCACAGCTCGCGCGGGAGAAAAAGCAGGCCGTCGAAGAGCCAACGCTGGAGCAGTCGGGTATCAGGGCCGATTTCACCGTCGAGTCGACTCACTCCAAGATCGCGCTGCAGATTCGCGGCTACCGCAAGGCTTTTGGGGAGCTGACGCTATTCGAAGATGCCGACCTGGATATCGACAGCGGAGAGCACGTCGCGCTGGTCGGGCCCAACGGCAGCGGCAAGACGACGCTGCTGCGTGACATCGTCGAGGATGGAGCGTGGGATAGCCAGGTGATTCGCGTCGGCCCCAGCTTGACGGTCGGCTACGCCTCCCAGGAGCAGGAGGTGCTGGGGACAGATCGCACAGTCCTGGATGAGCTCAGGACGGTGGCCCCCATGAGCAGCGACGCGGCCTTTGCCGTGCTGAGGAGGTTTCTGTTTGGATGGGATGACCTGAACAAACGGGTCGGGGAGCTCTCAGGCGGAGAGCGGAACCGGCTCCAACTGGCCCGCCTGATGAGTATGAAGCCGAATTTCCTGATTCTCGACGAGCCCACCAACCATCTCGACATCCCAAGCCGCGAGGCGGTCGAGGAAGCGCTGGAAGAATTCGGAGGAACGATACTGGTCGTCTCCCACGACCGCTACTTCCTCGACAAGTTCGTGACGCGGGTCGTCGAGGTGCGGGAGCGCCAGCTAGTCTCGTACGACGGCAACTTCTCCGACTTCATGCGCGAGAGGCATGAGTCCGTCTCGCTGGTGACGGGCCGCGTCGCCACCAGGGGAAGGACCCGCGCCAGAGCGCGGGTGGAGAGGGCGGCCCACCGCGCTACGCTGACCTCGCTGGAGCAGCAGATCAGAGAGGCCGAGGAGCAAAAGCTCTCCTTAGAGCAGGGAGTGGCCGACGCGTTCAATCGGCGCGACCACAGGGCAGGCCGCCGCGCGAACAGACAGCTAGAACGGACGCGGGCTTTGCTCGATGACCTCTACAAGAAGTGGCTCGCCGAGAACCCGTGAAGCGGTTTGGGCGCTATACCTGGGCCGCTTCTCCCTTCTTGATCCGTGAAATGGCCCGAAGATAGTCTTGCACGGCGTCGACCACCACGGAGAGGTGCTCGGACTGAAGCGGCTTCACCAGGTAGTTGTTGGCTTGAAGATCGTAGCTCCTCAGGATGTCTTCTTCCGAACGCGACATGGTCAGGATTATCACCGGGACGAGCTTGAGGTCCGCGTCGCTCCTGATCTTAGCCAATACCTCTTGACCGCTCATCTTCGGCAGCCCCAGGTCCAGCAGGACGACGTCGGGGCGTGGAGCGTCCGGGTTGCGAAGGATGGCCATCGCATGTTCTCCGTCTCCCGCGACCGTCAACCTGTGGTCGATTCCGGAATCCTTGAGACCTTCTTCAGTGAGCCTGACGTCGCCCGGATTGTCTTCCACAAGGAGTATCTCGAGAGTTCCGACCGGCTCCTCCACCAGCAATCTTCCCGGAGCTTCTTCCTCGCCGGCAGGCGCCTTTTTGACGGCAGGGATCGCCGTCTTTTCGGCTGGCTCGTGAGCGACGGCGCCCGCGCCAGCCGCGCTCTCTGCGGTCTTGACTGCTGCCGCTCGAGTAGCCGAGGGGTTGACGACCAGGGTGGGTATCGGGGACGAGTTGATGACCTTCTCGGTAACGCTTCCCAGGAGAAGCCGGCCCAACGTCCCCCTGGCGTGCGTGGCCATGACTATGAGGTCGCACTGCTGCCTCTCAGCTGTGGCGACTATCTCGGCCTCCGGGCGGCCGAAGGTAGCCATCGCCTCAGCCTGCACGCCCTCCCCTTCCATCCGCTCCACGACGGATCGCAGGCTGGCCGCTGCTTCCTCCTGGGCCAACTCCTCCAGCTGTGAGGCGTACGTACCGGGGCTTTCGCTCGCTTCGGGCTGGGCGTCCACGACCATGAACCCCTCCCGTTGGTCGCCGGAGCCCTGGATCATGGGGTCTCCGGGGATCAGTTGCTTGGCGGTGCGGATTCCGCCCGCACCCAACACCGAGAGGAACAGCACGGAGCTTCCGTGGGACTTGGCTAGCTCCGTCACATAAGGCAGCACTCCCTCGCCGAGTTCAGAGCCATCCATGGGAACAAGAACCTTGCTAAACATGGTGACCTCCCAGTGGCAGGGGCAGCCAGATAGTGTAACGGGAGATTAGTTGAGTCCAGCGGATTTGTCAAACTTGTGCACATGTTCACAACACGATTCGTAAAGATAGGGTCAATCGCCGCTATGATGTCCCTATGTGATAATAATCACAAGGCTTTTTCCGTCACCGTAGGCTGTAAGGCGCCTCTTGCGTGGTGGCCCAATTCTCACCCAGTAAGCGAAAGGGTAAGCGAAAGGGATGCGGGGGTCCGTGGGGCTAAATAGCGTGGACCGGAGCAAACGAGGAGTAGTCGGGCGTCAGTCCAGTTCGGGCTCGATCAGGCCGTAAGAGTCGTCGTGCCGGCGGTAGAGGACGTTGTACTGGTCGGAATCTTTGCTGCGGAAGAAGAAAAAGCTGTGGTCGAGCAGCTCGATGTTCTTCGCGTGTATCTTTTTGTCCATTGGGCCGTTTTCTCTCGGACCTGCTGAAGATAGTTTAGCTTGCCCCGAGCAACAAAGTGGTCAGCCCTCGCCTTATCTCAGCTAGCGCCGGAGCCTGTGCTCCGAAACGGGAGTGCGAGTAACCACGCCGCATATCTCTATCAAGAATCCGGGCACGGCGGTTTGCCTGCTCAGCGTGCAGGAATATAATTGGCGCAGAAAGGCTGCGATCACCGGCGTGTCCATATATGTTGTACTGCAACACTGAGTGGAGCAAGCTGCTGCGCATCCCGGCTTAGCCATGAATCTGAGACTTAAGCTGACGCTGCTATTCCTACTGCTTTCCATGGTCCCAGTGGCGATCGTGGGGTATCTCGGTTTTGACCGCGGAAGGCAGTCTCTTGAAAGGGAGACCCGCGACCGGCTGGGAGCGACTTCGATCGTGAAGGAAGCCCTGTTCGACCGGTGGATAGAGGCCCACAAAGACTCCCTCCGCCAGACCGCGCTCAGCACTTCCGTAGCGGAGCTCTCGCTCACCCTGAGCAACCACGACCTGTTGGATGCCGAATTCGTGGCCGCCCAGAGCAGCTTGATAAACGATCACCTGGCTCCCGTCGTCGAGCGAGGGGAGGCGTTCCTGGAGCTGTTTGCCATAAGACCGGGCGACGGAGTGATCGTCGCCTCAACAGGACCTGATGCGGCGGGCACGCTGGTCGGCGAAGCCCCGTTCTTCACGGAGGGCAAGGGGGAGACATACGTGCAAGGCGCCGACCTGTCGCCTCGAGGGAAGGGTCCCTCCATCATGATCGGCACCCCAGTCCGTGCTCCCGACTCCACGCTCGCTGCCGTCCTGGCCGCCCGAATTGACCTGGCCAACTTCCTCAGCGGGATCGTCATCCCGGGCAGCGGACTCAGGGAACGAGAGAAGACCTTCCTGGTTAGCGATTCCGGTTTTGTCGTTACCCGCCCTGGGTTCGACGAGGGCTTCGCAGCCGGCCTTCCGGGTGACACATTCGCGACGCAGCGCTGCGTGGCCGGACGTAGTGGCGTCGATATTTACGACAATCAGCTGGGAGAGAGGGTCATCGGCGCCTATCGTTGGATGAGCGATTGGGGGCTGTGCAATCTCACGGAGGTGAGTCAGGACGTTGCGTTCGCACCCGTGAACGCCCTGCGCAACCTCGTAGTAGGCATCGGCTTCGCTCTTGCCTTGATCGTCACCGTCCTTGGCGTGCTCTTTTCGCGCACGATCATCGGTCCCTTGAATCAGCTTGTCCGAGGGACCGTAGAGATCGGGAGTGGCAATCTCGCGTACCGAATGCCCGGGTGGAGATCGAGAGACGAGATCGGCGACCTCGCGCGCGCATTCAACCAGATGACTACGAACCTGCGGAGCATCACAACTTCGCGTAATCAGCTCGACAAGGAGGTGGCGGAGCGCAAGAGAGCCGAGGCCGCGCTGGCTATCCAGGCCGAAGAGCTGAGCAGGTCAAACCGGGAGCTGGAGCAGTTCGCCTACGTCGCCTCCCATGACCTGCAGGAGCCACTGCGTATGGTGAGCAGCTATATGCAGCTGCTCCAACGCCGCTACAAAGAGAAGCTCGATCAGGACGCGGACGAGTTCATCGAGTTCGCGGTGGACGGCGCCACCCGAATGCAGGCGCTGATACAAGACCTTCTGGCGCTATCGCGCGTCGGATCGATGGGTGAGCCCCTCACGCCGATAGACCCCGTAGCTTCGTTCGACAACGCCACCACCAACCTCCAGGTAGCCATCCAGGAGAGTGACGCGCTTGTTACGCGTGGCGATCTGCCCGAGATAATGGGCGATGAGACGCAGTTGGTCCAGCTGTTTCAGAACCTGATCGGCAACCCACTCAAGTTTCGCAGCGATCGGCAGCCTGAGATACGCGTTGATGCCGAGCGCAAAGACTCGGAGTGGGTCTTCTCCGTGAGAGACAACGGCGTAGGGTTCGACCCGAAGTACGCGGAGCGCATCTTCGGCATATTCCAGAGACTGCACAAGCGGTCGGAATTCCCCGGCACTGGAATCGGACTGGCCATTTGCCAGCGAATCGTCGAGCGCCACGCAGGCAGAATATGGGCCGAGTCTGAGCCTGGCGTGGGGTCGACGTTTTACTTTACAATGCCGGCGATACCGACCGGCGAGGATGGCCAATCGTGACAACCAAGACCAACGCGGCCCCGGTAGAGATACTTATGGTCGAGGACAACCCGGGGGACGTGAGACTGGCTGAGGAAGCCCTCAGGGAAGCGGACGTAGCCAACAATCTCACCGTTGCGGAAGATGGCGAGGAGGCTATGGCCCTTCTTCGCGCGAAGGACCAAAACACGGCGGGCTCAAGGCCGGACCTTATATTGCTCGACCTCAACTTGCCCAAGCGCGATGGGCGAGAGGTGCTCGCGGACATCAAGGCGGACCCCCAGCTAAGGCGCATTCCAGTGGTGGTACTCACGACGTCCCGCGCCGAGCAGGATGTGCTGAAGTGCTACGACCTCCACGCCAATGCATACATCGTCAAGCCGGTTGACCTGGACCAGTTTATGGACGTGGTGACCGCGGTGGAGAAGTTCTGGCTAACGATAGTGACTCTACCGCCGGAGTAGCTCCGAGTTGATGAGTACATGGGAGACTTGAGAGGAGGGCCGCCGTCATGAAATTGAAGTTCTGGGAGAAGCCCGATCCCACCGTGCTGCCTGATTTCATTCGCAGGGCTATCGAAGCGCAGCCCCGGGTCGAAGGGGAGACGGTCTCAAGGCTGAACTACTATACGAAGGCTGGGAATTTTTCAGGTCGAAAGGTCGAATACCTGCGCGTCGTCGACCCCACCAGCATCGACGATAGTGGTACTCAAGGGCTTAGCTACGACGACCTGGACCAAAGCCCCGATGCGGTCCTCTTCGAGGGCCAATATGACCGCGGAGCTTCGCTCCCTAGCCAGGTCGTACTGAAGGACCTTCGCGCCAAGCCCGATGCTAAGCAATACGCGGAAGGCGAGTCTCCGGCCGCCCGCATGGATACTGAAAGAGCCAAGCAGCTGGCCATCGGCACGAAGGAGAGGCCGATCGAGGTACTGTTGGTCGAGGACAACCCCGGAGACGTAAGGCTCACTCAGGAGTCGTTGCGAGACGCCGAAATCTTCAACAACATCAACGTGGCGGAAGACGGCGAGACCGCCATCGCGTACGTTAAGAGAGAGGGCGATTACTCCGAGTCACTCAGTCCGGACCTCATACTCTTGGACCTCAACCTTCCGAAGAAGAGCGGTCAAGAGGTGCTCGAAGAGCTCAAAGCGGACCCCAACCTGAGGCGCATACCCGTTTCGGTCCTGACCTCGTCGCAGGCCGAGGAGGATGTCCTCAGAAGCACGGAGCTGAAGGCGAACACCTACATCTCCAAGCCGCTCACCATCTCCAAATTCACTATCGCGGTGGAGGCCGCGAAAGGCTACTGGATTGCGATGGCCCGGATTGACGCAGGGAGTAGCTGAGAACGATGACCTGCCCATAGGCAGGCGAGTCTTCCCCCCGCGTTTCCGAGTGACCGAAAGGATCGTCGGCCGGACGCCTCGAATCTCTTTGAGCGCTCAGGACGGCGAGTCCATCAGCGCCGGCTGGCGCGCGTATCTCACGAACCCCTCCGCGTACTCGCAGCCGCTCCACTTACCCCCATTCTCCATCCCGCGCCACAGGGCGCATATCGTGTACATCGGGACGAGTAGAGGCTGCGCCGCCAGCTTCTTCAGGGCCTCGACCTTTTGCTCGAAAACGTCTGATATGTTGACGTAGTATTCGGGTACAAAACCCACTCGAGCGGCCGCTCCCAGGTGCGGCTCGAAGAACCGGATGTCGGCCTTCGACTGCTGTGCCAGGTACGCGGCTTGCACTGCGCTCTGCGAGGTTATCCGGTGGGTCGGGTGGGTCAGCTCATCTTTCCAGTGGGTCAGAATGACGGTGGGCTCGAAGTCCGCGATCTCCCGAGCCAGCATCTCGATGCGGTCCGGAGTCATCTTTAACGGGTCGTCGCCGAAACCGAACATCTTGCCCTCGGCTCCCACCACCTCGGCCGCGGCGAACGCCTCCCTCTCCCTTATCCGTCGCACCTCCTCCACACTGATGCCCGGTTGCCCTTCGTATAAGGCGACGCTCTCCTCCGTCTCGCCGTGGGTCAGCCAGACGACCTTGACCTTGGCGCCTTCACGGGCATACTTGATGAGCGTACCTCCACTCCTTGAGCAGAAGTCCGCTGAATGAGCGCTGATGGCCATCACCCTCGTGTCCTCTGACATGTATCCCCCTTTTGAAGTACCGAGACTGGCCCTATTGTAGATCAGCCTCTCGCCGCGTGATCGTCTGCTACAATCGCCAACGGTCTCAAAGCTGGTCCATGATCGCAGCCCAATGAACACGTCGGTGGCATGACTTCTACGAACAGGCCTGCCGCGATAGGGTCCAACGGAATGGTCGCCTCGGCGCACCCCGTTGCGTCAGTCGCCGGGCTGCGCATGCTGATGGAGGGCGGCAACGCGTTCGACGCGGCCCTGGCGACAGCTACCACGCTTGGTGTGGTCGAGCCGTACTGGTCCGGAGTGGGTGGCATCGGGGTGGCGCTGGCGTACGTGGCCAGGGAGAGCAAGGTCAGGGCGCTCGACTTTTCGGGCAGCGCGCCTCAGGGAGCCGAGCCGTCGCGCTTCACCCCGGAGACCAAGGCCCGGGGCATCATGTCCGGGGTGGTCCCAGGCAACGTCGCCGGCTGGCTCACGCTTCATGAGGCCTTCGGATCGATGGAACGGGAGCGAGTGTTCCTGCCGGCGATCGAATACGCCGAGAACGGGTTCGCCGCTACCGCCCTGAACAGCCAGATGATCGCCCAGGACCTGCAGTCCCTGCGCGGAAGGGCTACGCCGGGTGCAGTAGTGTTCAGCGGCTCCACGCGCGCTCCGCAACCCGGGGAACGCCTCAAGTCGAGTCAGCTCTCCGGTACGTTGCGACTCATCGCCAAGCACGGCAAAGAGGTCTTCTACACCGGGGAGTTGGCCCACCGAATGGCAAGCGCCAGCAAATCCGCCGCCGGCCTGCTGCAGATGGATGACCTCGCCGGATACTCGGCGCGGTGGCAAGTGCCCATACAAGTCCCCTACCGGCAACACGGCGTGAGCACTACGCCTCCCAACTCAGGCGGGTTCCAGATTCTAGGGACCCTGAGGGTCATGGATGGCTACAAAGACCTGGCGTACCACGACCCGCGGAGTCTTCACCTGATGGTCGAGGCGCTCAAGCGGTGCAGGGCGGAGCGCGCCCAATACGGCGGCGATCCGGATTTCGTGGATATCCCGCTGGATATACTCCTTTCCGATGACCACGCAGAAAAGCTGCGCGAAGATATTGAAGCGGACGTCGCGCTCCCTCCTCACGGAAGGAGAGAGTCGCCGGCCTCAGGCAGCACGACTCACTTCGGGGTGGCCGATCGCGACGGTAACGTCGTGAGCATCACCCAGACCCTGGGTGATGCCTTCGGTTCCGGGGTGCTTCTGGGCGATACGGGCATATTCCTCAACAACATGTGCAAGTGGTTCTCGCTGGACGAGGGCAGCCCAAATCTCATCGGACCCGGAAAGCGAGTGGACTTCGTACTCGCGCCGACCCTGACCGAAGAAGCTAACAAGGTCCACTTGAGTCTTGGCACACCAGGAGGCGCAGGCATCCTCCAGACCACTCCACAAGTGCTCATGCATATCCTGGAGTACGGCATGGACATCCAGGAGGCCATCGAGGCGCCGCGGCTGCTATGCGCCGGCGACGCCGATGTGACTATGGAGGACCGCTTTCCAGCGGATGTCGTCCGCGAAATCGAAAGGCGCGGCTACAAGGTCAAACTCGCGGACGGGTGGTCTCTCCGTTACGGTGGCTTCCAGGGAATCCAAATCGATCACAAAGCCGGCGTCTTTCACGGCGGCGCCGATCCGAGGCGCGACGGCGTAGCGGTCGGCTGGTAAAGCGTCCGAGACACGACCCTGGGATCCTGCGGCCCCACCGCCTGTGCCGCTTTTCGTTAGCTCTTCGCTTCGATCTCTCCCTGCATCCGCTCCTGTAGCTCTACGATCGGCAACGCGCCCAGGTCCTCACCGGACCGGAGCCGCACAGCGGCCGCGTCGGAGCTCGCCTCCCTGTCCCCCACGATGAGCATGTACGGGACCTTCTGTAGCTGAGCGTCCCTGATCTTGGCGTTCATTCGCTCGTTGCGAGCATCGACGTGGACCCTGAGGCCAGCCCTTTTGAGCCGGCCTTCGACCTCGTTCGCGTAGTCGTGGTGGCGCTCGGTGATGGGAATGACCTCCGCCTGCACCGGCGCGAGCCAGATTGGGAACGCGCCGCCGTGATGCTCTATTAGGACGCCCATAAACCTCTCCATCGAACCGAGCAGGGCGCGGTGAATCATGTATGGCCTGTGTTCCTGGCCGTCGTCGCCGACGTAGCTGAGATCGAACCGCTCCGGCAGGTTGAAGTCGAACTGCACGGTCGTGCACTGCCACAGGCGGCCGATGGCGTCCCGGATATGAACGTCGATCTTGGGACCGTAGAAAGCCCCGCCTCCCTCGTCGACTCCGTAATCCATCTTGCGCGCCTCGAGCGTGCGGCGTAGAGAGGTCGTAGCCAGCTCCCATCGCTCGGACTCCCCCACTGCCTTCTCGGGTTTCGTCGAGAGCATCACCTCGTACTCATCCATGCCGAAGCTGCTCAGAAGATGGAACGTCAGGTCCAGGACGCGGTTCACCTCTGCTTCTACCTGATCGGGACGGCAAAAGATGTGTGCGTCGTCCTGAGTCATACCCCTCACGCGAGAAAGCCCGTGCAGGACGCCGGCGCGCTCGTACCGGTATACCGTCCCTAGCTCTCCAATACGCATCGGGAGGTCGCGGTAGCTCCTGAGCCCGGTGTTGTAGTACATGATGTGGAAGGGGCAGTTCATAGGCTTCAGGTAGTAGTCCTGCCCGTCCACGTCCATTTTGGCGAACATGTTCTCAGCGAAAAACTCCAGGTGGCCGCTAGTCTCCCATAGCCTCGACCGCCCTATGTGAGGCGAGTACACCAGGTCGTATCCCCATTCGTGGTGCTCTTTCCTCCAGAAGTCCTCGATTATCTCCCTCACCCTCGCTCCCTTGGGGTGCCAGATGATCAGGCCCGGACCAGTCTCGTCGTGCACCGAGAATAGGTCCAGCTGCCTGCCGAGTGTGCGGTGGTCTCTGAGTTTAGCCTCCTCCAGCCGTTGGAGATGCTCATCGAGGGCGTCTTGAGACTCGAACGCCGTGCCGTATATGCGCTGAAGCATCTGGCGGTTCTCGTCGCCCCGCCAGTAGGCGCCGGCGATGCTGAGGAGCTTAAAGGCTGGGATATTGCCCGTAGAGGCTACGTGAGGCCCCGCGCACAGGTCTTCAAAATCGCCGTGGCGATACGTCGTGATCGCCTCGCCTTCCTCGATATCCTGGATTATCTCCAGTTTGAGGGGCTCCTCGGCGTTCATCTCCAGCGCCTGCTCACGCGAGTACTCGTGGTGCTCGAAAGGCAGGTCTCGGGCCACCATCTCTCCCATTCGCCTCTCTATCTCTTCCAGCTCTGACTCGGTGAAGGGCTCTGCGACCAGGAAGTCGTAGTAGAAGCCTTCATCTGTTGGCGGCCCGATGGCCAGCCTGGCATCCGGGTGTATCTTCGTAACCACGTCCGCCATGACGTGCGAGGCGGAGTGACGTATTCGCTTTCGGAGCTCTGCAAGCTCGGCATCCTTTATCATGCCCATCGTTGAGTTCCTTTCGTTATCAGGGACCGCGTGACCTCGCGCGGTGTACAGGTGTACGGTCGTGGCAAACACAGGCCTCCCACGTTCGTTCAGAACGTGGGAGGCCACGTAGTCGTGATCGAAGTCGGTCCGAAGCCTATCCGGTCCCCAAGCTCAAAAAACCTCATGGGCCTGATACGCCCATGTTATCTTTGAACGTTCGGGGCGGTCAAGAAGCTTGTGGATTTCCTGACCAACCTGAACCATAATGAAAGAGTCACCGAGCGGCGGACGGTCCGCCGTTCGTTGGCGTTTTGACCCGATCGAGCTCGAGTAAGTAGAGGGGATAAGCGTGCGCTTCTGGTTCCAGGCGGTGTTCTTTGCCATCGTGGCGCTGGTTGGCTTGCTCCTCGGCCAGGCGATCGTGATTGCCTTCGGCGTCATGGGGATGCTTGCCGCGGGCGTCGCCTGGTTCTGGTACCGAGTGTCTCTAGAGGAGCTGGTATACGAGAGGACCCTGAGCTCGCGGCGCATCTTCGCCGGTGAAGAGCTCGGGATGACGGTCACCTTGACCAACAAGAAAATCGTCCCGTTGGCCTGGGTCCGGGTCGAGGACGAAGTGCCTCTAGAGCTCAGCATGGTTGAAGGAGACGTCGAGAAGCGGATTAGGAAGGGCCAGATCCTGAGGATGTCCACCTCCATCGCCTGGTACGAGCGAGTCCGCTGGAACTACCGGATGCAGTCCAATGTTAGAGGCGTGTACCGGATCGGCCCAGCCCACATTGAGAGCGGCGAGCCGTTCGGCTTTCTTGGTCAGCGATCACGAGAAGTCGGACAGGACTCCCTTATCGTTTACCCTCGCGTCCTGCCCCTGGAGGACATAGGAATACCTTCTGGGAGGCCCTTAGGCGAAGTCAGAGGCGGCATCAGGATCTTCCAAGACCCGTCCCGTCCTTCGGGACTTCGTGAGTACCAGCGTGGCGATGCTCTCAACACCGTAGACTGGAAGGCGACGGCCAAAACGCAGACCCTTCACGTGCGTACGTATGAGCCTAGCTCGTCTACTAGCGTGATCCTGGTCGTGGCCGTGGACACCTCGTCACCCTATTGGGCTTCCTACGCCCCAACTACGGTGGAGAGGATTATCACGGTGGCAGCATCGTTCGCCAGCTACGCCGCCGGACTCGAATACAGCATCGGGTTGTTCACTAATGACTTGCCTATCTTTTCCAACCGGCCGATGAACGTCCCCCCCGGACGCGGCCCGGAACAGCTGAGCGAGATTCTGGCCGCCCTGGCGGTCGTCCGCTCCCTGGCTATGGCGCCGATGTCCAGCCAGTTGGCCGAGTTCGCGCGCCGCTTCCCGTTGGGCGCCACGCTCGCGGTGTGCACGGCGTTCATGCCCCCGGAATTCGCCCTCGCCCTCAGTGAGCTGAAAACTCGCGGGTTCAAGGTGATAGTGCTCTACGTCGGTGAAGAGCCGTGTTCAGACCTGTCTGAGGGGATCCAGGTCTACGAGTTGTACGACTACGTTGTTGAATCGGAGCAAGAGAGAGAGCGCGTTGCAGGATAGATTCGTGCTGGGCGCACTGCTTCTGGCCGAGAGCGCATGGCTGTACGCTGGGATTGCGATCATCGGCGTGGCGATGGACATCGAAGGTAGTCCGCTTGGTTGGACGTCCGTGCTCATCATCATGGCCGTGTCTCTCGTCGTGGCTCGAAAGTCTCCCTCGGACGTCGAGGCCATCGAGATGGTCTATGTCGTTCGTACCCTTGTCGGCCTGCTAATCACCTACCTCCTCATCTCCACTCAGATCTCAACCGACTCGGACGGACTGTCGTTCGAGCCGGGCTGGCTGATAAGAATGGGCTCGGAGCCTCATCCCTATGGGCTTAGAGCGGCGGTTGGAGTCTTGGTCGGAATTGCTCTCTGGTTGAGGGGGGCCAGGCTGGCCGTCGTTGAGAGCCCCACCCGAAGCCTGGGCCTGAGCTTCGGTCTGGGAGTAGTGGTGCTCGCTCTCGCTCTGATCGCAGACACGGGCCTGGGCAGCGGCCTCAACACCGGATCGCTGGTGTTCGTGTTCTTCGGCGCCGGCCTCGCCGGCCTGAGTGGGGGGAACCTGCTCCAAAGCAGGTCCATCAAGTCGAAGTCCTGGCCGAAGATTATCGGCGGTTTCGTCCTCGTGGTGACTTTAATCGGCCTGCTTGTGAGCTTCCTTCAGGGCGAGCTGCTATCGAGCGCGTCGGACCCTGTCAGCGCCCTGCTGGGCGCGGTGGCGAAGGGTTTGACATGGGCCGTAATCATACCCATCGCCTTCGTCGCGGGGGGGGGAGTCGAGCTCTTTTTGAGCTTCTTCAGCCGGGGGGAGGGCTTCAACCCAGAGCTAGGGAGCAGCGCCGACCCTACACCGATCGCGGGCCTTAGCCTCGAGGAGCTGTTGGAAGCCGCGGAGTCGCTCGGCGAGCAAGAGCCAAGCCTGATCGAAAACGTACTCGGTTTCATCGAATCGGCGGTGGTGAACGTATTTCAGTTCGCGGCTCTGGCCCTGCCGGTGATCGCGGCGATGGTCGCCCTGGTGATCCTTGCCAGGCTGCTCCGCGGCCTGAGGGAGAGGCGTCCCAAGAAGTCTCTCGCCGGAGAGAGAGAGTACGTTGGTGAAGACGCTGACTACGTTTCGGACTTCGGCGGTCTGCTGTGGAACCTGCTCTCCGACCGTCTCAGAAGGCGACGGAGTAAGGGCATGGCGGTCCCTGACGGTCCGCCCGGAATCGTGGAGGTCTTTCGAATATACTACCGCCTTCTCAAGACAGCGGAAGAGAAAGGTACAGCTCGGCGACCCCACCAGACGACGGTGGAGTTTCAAACGCCGCTCGAGACGATCGTGTCCAGGGACTCAGCCCGCCTCGCTACCCTGTACTTCAATCAAGCGTGTTACGGTCATCGGGCCGCTACGGAGGAGGAGCTGGGCCAGCTGCGACTCGCCCTGGAGGGCCCAATATCCAGCCCTCAGGAACGCCGTTATTAGAGACGGGCCCGGAGCCGGCGCCCGGCGACCCGCATATCGCCTCGTCTACGCGCCTGTAGGGGCGGCGCCTACGTGCCCGCTCTCTTAGCTCGTGGTAAGCTCGCTCACCTGGTCTCGGTAGCGATTCGAACCGTTTCGCAGCGGCCCTAGAGGTCCAACCACCCGAGGCGGACAGCGGTGACCACAGCGTGAGCGCGACCAGAAGCCCGGAGCTTGGTCATGACCGCTGTGACGTGGCTCTGGACGGTACGCACGGTGATGCCAAGGCTGGCGCCGATCTGCTTATTCGAGAACCCTTCCGCCACCAGCGAGAGCACCTCCCTCTCACGGTCCGTGAGCGGCTCGGCGTCCGCGGGCGCTTTCGAAGAGGGCTGGCGACGCACTTCGACGCCGTTTTCAGCGGGCGAGCCGGGAACCCGGGTGGGGGCGGGCTCTGTCGAGACCTGAGAAGGTTCGTCACCTTGTTGCTGCTGAGGGGCCCGCCTCGGAAACCTATCCACGTTTATCGCCAGCAGTCCGAAGGCCAGGGCCGATGCTGCTAGTAGGGCTCCACCGCCCGTCTCTTGGCCGGCGACTACCGAGTAGACCGCCATCGTGATGCCGGCGACGCCGGTAATCAGCGAACCGACGATGGCAAGCCTTCTAGCCGCAGAGCTTTGTTGCCTATCGGTGTCCTCAGCCATTGTCCATCACACCAGCCCTCAGACGCCATCACCGTTGGCCTCCGACCCCGTGGCGGGCCCGGGCGAACCCGTATGGCTCTGTTGACTGTCCCCCGACCGACAGAGTGCTGACATTTGAGGGAACTGAAGGAATCCGGCAGTAAGACCGGCCCGCGCCCCGCGACTGGGATCGTTCGAATGAAGCTCCCGCTGGGCCTGTCCTCGAAGCTGTGAGCCGAGATTTTATTTGCGGCGTATATTACCAGATTGGGCGGCTCGTTGCCCGCCTCGCCACAGGGGCTCGCTTCGTTGACCCTCGCACTCAAGCGCTGCTAAACTCCCATGCGCACAGCCGAGTTGCTGTCCACACCACCTGATACGGAGCGAGTGCCGGCAAATGGAATCCTTACCTGTCGGAACGAATGGTAAATCGGCGGTCCAAGTAGCGCGGGAGGCCGCGTTGAAGGCCGGCGGGATCCTCATTGACAGGTTTCACGGCGTCAAGGACGTGACCTTCAAGGGGCGCGGCAACATCGTAACCGACGTGGACAAGACCGTGGAGGAGGCGATTCTGGCGATACTGAACGACGAGTTCCCCGAAGTCAGCACGCTGGCCGAGGAGTCTGCCGGCGCAAGAGCGGACGCCGGCTGGGTTTGGATCGTAGACCCTCTGGACGGCACGCGGAACTACGCGTCCGGGATACCGTTCTTCTCAACCGTCATCGGACTGGCACTGGACGGCGAGGTCGTTGTAGGGGTCAACTACGACCCGATGCGCGACGAGATGTTCGAGGCGAGCAAGGGACGGGGAGCATACCTGAACGGCAATCGCATAGAGGTGTCCAAAAAGTCCGAGATAAGCGAGTGCATCCTGGGTATGGACCTGAGCTACAACAATGAGGGCGCGATCAACGGCATCGATGTGGTCCGTTCAATATGGCCTGAGATGCAGACCGCGCGGATAATGGGGTCGTCGGCGTTAGGGATAGCCTATGCGGCCGCCGGCAGGACCGACCTGTACTTCCACCACCAGCTCGAGCCGTGGGACCAGGTCGCCGGCATGCTGTTGGTCGAGGAAGCCGGCGGAATCATCACTGATCGCGTTGGCAGGAGAGCCGGTCTGTACAGTGACGGTCTGATCGCCTCCAACCGCACGCTTCACGCCGAGTTCATGCGAAGGACGGAGGGCATGGCCTGGCGTCGGCGTGCGTAGCTTTCACGCGCTACTGTGGACGCTCCCCCAGGGTGACTGTCACCCGGACGGTCGTCCGGCCCCGCACGAAGACCATCCTCACTGTCTCGCCCGGAAGGTGGTCCATTAAGAACCGGGCCATCTGTCCCGTATTGTTGATAGGGGTTTCGTTCATCCGGACGATGATGTCTCCGACCCGTATTCCCGCGATTGAAGCCACAGTGTTTGCCGACAGCGGCTCTACGATTATCCCGGACGTGACCGACAAATTGAACTCGTTGGCCAGCGACTGGGTGACATGCCCAAGAGCTCTGATTCCGAGGTAGCCCCTTTGCACGAAGCCGGACTCTATGAGCTGTGACGCCACTTCTATGGTGTCTTCCATGTTTAAGGCGAAGCCGATGCCATAGCTCTGGGTAATGTTTGCGGTATTTATGCCGATTACCTCGCCGCGAGTGCTAACAAGAGGACCGCCGCTGTTTCCCTGGTTGATCGACGCGTCGGTCTGGATCAGGCCTATGATCATTATCTGCGCCAAGGGGTCGGTCAGTAGCGACCGGTCGAGAGCGCTCACCACGCCCTTGCTTACGGTCGGGCCTCCCGGAAGACCCAGTGCGTGGCCGATCGCGATAACATCCTCCCCGACCTCAAGCTCGGATGATCGCCCAATGGGGGCGGGGGTGAGGTCATCGGCCTCTATGCGTATCACGGCGACGTCGGTCTGATAATCGTAACCAACCAGGACGGCGGTATGGCCCTCGCCATTGGCGAGGGTAACGGTGATCTCAACCGGCTCCTTGAGGCCCCTGCTCAACAGCACGTGGCTGTTGGTCAATATGTGTCCGGCTTCGTCCAGCACGATCCCAGTGCCCACGCCGGTGGGCGCGCGCTGGTTCGACAACAGGTTGGGCTCGACCTTGGCCGAGATGTGGACCACTGACGGGCGCAGTCGCTTGACCACATCCACGGTGCTCAGCACCGCAGCCTTCTCTGGCTCTGCAGCCTCTGTCTCAGCTGACGGCTGCTGCGTGCCCAGGGCCGCCGTGTCCGGGTCCGTCTCGGGAGTGGTGGTAGCCGTAGGCAGGGCCGCCGCGGTCTCCGGTCCCGCAGCCGGGGTAGTAGTCGCAACGGCTGCCTCGGTCGGTGTCGTTGTAGCGCTAGGACCGATTGCGGGGGTGGTAGTGGCCACCGATGCGGTTTCCGTCCCGCTTTCCCCCGAGCTTGGAGTTGACGTGGCGAACGTCGGGCCGATGGCCGCCTCCCCGCCATCTGGGGTGCTCGTCGCTGGAGGTGATGCCGCGGTGGCATCTGGCCCTATTGAGGGTGTGCTCGTCGCAGCAGCTTCCGGAATCCCAGGTACTGTCGCGGGCGTGGTGGTCTGCGTTGAGGCGGCGCCCTCTTCACCGCTCGAGGTTGAGGTGGCGGCTACCGATGAGGCCGGGGATGTTGATTCCTGCCGTCCGGCCGGAGCTTGGATCTCGCTCGCGGGCGGCGCTGCTGGCGTCGGGACCGCCCTAGGCGACGGCGAACCCGCAGCTCCCGTTGCGACAACCGGGGTCGTCGACGCGCCTGCCTGCTCGCCAGCGGAGGCGGGGAGACCGGGACTGCGTGGGGCTGGTACTTCCGCTTCGGAGTCTGGTCTCGGAGATTCGGATAATGGCTCAGCCGTTGGAGCATTCGCGGGAGGCGGCGACACGGCGCCGGCGAGCGGATTCACGGGAGTCCCATCAGCTGAGGGCGTAGTATCGGAACACGCTGCCCACGAGAGGGCGCTCATGAGGCTCGCGGCTACTACGACCAACGCCGGCAGGCCGGCCCTGAAAGGGTGTGCGATGCGAGAAACCCCCAGCGGAGGTCGTGTCATTCGTTAACCGCCAACTCCTGCCGATCGCCTATCCGGGGCCTGGTGGAGGGCCGATATAGGCTCCTCTAAAGCGAGAACGACAAAACTGAGAATGAGTTAGCGGGGGGTCGCCCAAACTCCAACCGATGCAACCGATAGCGGGAGGTCGGTGCCTAGCTCAAATGCGTGAGTGGCCTAGGGGGATGAGACAACGCTGGGGTCGAGCGGCGTTGTAGGTGCACGGCCCCTACGCTTGAGGAACGCCGCCTAACGGCTGCGTCGGCGACGCTGTCGGCGGATGCTACGAGCAAGGTCGAGCCTGGCCTGCTCTCCCTTGGAGCGGAAGTAGCGTCGGTTCCTGAGCTCTCTCAGTATCCCTGACCGCTGCATGGTGGTCTGGAAGCGCTTTACCAGACTCTCGCCGTCCTCGCCGTCTCTAAGCGTCACAAACGACAATCGGTTTCCCCTGACTGCTTTGATCGTTCGCCGGCGCGCAAGCCAGCACCTGGCTTTGGCACGGTGACAGTGTAGCATGCGCGTTCGGCACCCCACAAGACTGAGTCCGGCGCCGCAACGGGAGTGGTACTCTCGGTTTGCGGGCCAAAGGCGTCCGGCATTGCGGGGTCACTGAACTGTGGCCATAATACGCCGCTGAAGTGTCCCGGAGTTTAGACGCGAGACATTGACGAGCTTTCGTTGGATGCCACTGTCTTTAGCCGTATTGCTGTGCAGCTCGGTCTTTCTCGCTATGTCGTGGGGATGCGGGTCCTCACAGGATAGCGACCGAGAGATACTGGTGTTCGCCGCAGCCAGCCTCGCGGATGCCCTCAGGGAGGCGGAGTCGGCGTTCGAGGCTCGTAGCGAGGTTAGGGTTGTCACCAGCTACGGAGCGTCCCAGATGCTGGCGCAACAGATCGCCAGCGGGGCGCCGGGCGACGTGATAATCGCGGCAGGCGAGTTCCCAATAGAGTTCTTAGCAACGCGCGGGCTGATCGAGTCCGACGTCGCCGATCTCTTGACCAACCGGCTGGTCGCTGCCGTACAGCGGTCGGCGCCCGATGACATAACTGCTCTCCAGGACTTGACAGGTGAGCGCGTCGAGCGCATAGCCCTGGCCGATCTGAAGCTCGCTCCCGCCGGCCGTTATGCTCAGGAAGCGCTCGTCGCCCTAGGCATTTGGGATGCAGTGCAGCCCAAGCTCGTCTTCGGCCCGGACGTCCGAGCCGCGCTGGCCTACGTAGAGTCCGGCAACGCCGACGCTGCGTTGGTCTATGCTACCGACGCAAGGGCGTCGCGCTCCGTTCGCGTTCTCGACATCGTTCCCAGAGGGAGCTACCCGCGCATCGTCTACCCCGCGGCCATCGTGATAAGTTCGACGAGCAAGAAAGCCTCACGAGAGTACCTCGAGTTCCTCGCGAGCGAGGAAGCCGCTCTGATATTCCGTAGCCACGGATTCGAGTCTGCCCAGTAGGGTCGCCGCTTTGGACCTTTCAGCCCTCTATCTCACCCTGCAAGTCGCGACTCTGGCGACTCTGATAGACCTCCCCGTGGCCCTGGCGGTTAGCTGGCTCCTGGTACGCGGCAACGTCCGGGGGCGTGTTGTCATCGACGTGATGGTCTCTCTGCCTCTCGCGATACCTCCGGTGGCGATCGGATTCTTCCTGCTGCTCCTTCTAGGCCGTCAGGGCCCTGTCGGCGCCGCAGTGCACAGCCTGCTAGGCGTGGACATAGTCTTCACCTGGGTAGCGGCTGCTTTCGCCGCTGCGATTGTGTCCTTCCCCCTCATGGCCCGGACCATTATGGTGGCTATGGGAGAGGTAGACCCTCGGCTGGAGATGTCGGCTCGAAGCCTCGGCGCCGGTCCCTGGAGGGTGGCTCTGACAATCACGTTGCCCCTTGCGTACCGTGGGATACTGGCGGGAGTCCTGCTGGGGTTCGTCAGGGCCATAAGCGAGTTCGGCGCGACCATCACAGTCGCGGGCAACATAGCCGGAAGGACCCAGACTCTGCCACTTGCCATATACGAGAGGGTCCAGCTCAGAGACGATGCAGCGGCTATGCAGCTTGTCCTCGTATCGATCGCCCTCGCAGTTATAACGCTCTTGATTCACGACTGGCTACTGCGGCGTTCGAAGCGACTCGATTCGGGGACCTCACGGTAGCCAGCTAGAAGTATGGTGTGAGATGGACGAGCCTCTCTTAAGCTTTCAAATATCCAAGAGCTACCCGTCGTTTAGGCTGGAGTGTGGGTCCACCTTCGACTCCGGAATTACGGCAGTATTTGGCCCATCCGGAAGCGGCAAGACTACCCTGCTGGAGAGCCTCGCCGGCCTCGTTACCCCGGACGCAGGCGAGATTCAGGTCCAGGGCGAGACCTTGTTCTCGGACAAGGCCGGGGAGAACAAGCCGCCCGAACAGCGTCGAATCGGCTACGTGTTCCAGGACCCCACGCTGTTTCCCCACATGAGTGTGTTGGGCAACATCGAATACGGGCACAAGCTGACTCCAGAGGACAGCCGCAAGACCGAGCTGAAGCAGCTAATCGAGCTGCTCCAGCTATCCGCGCTGCTGGACCGCGGCGTCGCCAACCTGTCCGGCGGCGAGCGCCAGAGAGTGGTGCTGGCCAGGGCTCTCGCGACGTCCCCGAGACTGCTCCTTCTCGACGAGCCCATGGCGGGACTGGACGTCGCGTTCCGCGGAGTCATTATCCGGTATCTGAAGCGCATCTGGCGCGAGATCGGCACGCCCATGGTCTACGTCTCGCACTCCATGTCGGAGGTACTCGCGCTCGCTGACGACGTGCTTGTACTGGTAGATGGGAGCCCGGTGGCCCAGGGAAAACCGTTGGATGTACTTGTCACTCCCGGGGTCGGCGCCGTGGCAGACTACGCTACCCTGGAGAACCTCATGGAGGCTGAGGTTCTTCAGAGCGACGAGCAGGACGAGCTCACCGTCGTGGCGGTGGGCGAAGCGCGGCTCCGCGTTCCCGCCGTGCGCGCGGCACCTGGCGATGCCGTGACGGTCTCGATACGCGCCGGAGACATTATTCTGGCTTCGGCGCCTCCCGAGAAGATCAGCGCGCAGAACATTCTCAACGGCAGGGTAGAAGAGATACACACGCTCGAAGGCGGGCGGGTGATGGCCTACGTCGACGTCGGCGCCCGAATCGTCGTTGAGATCACGCAACGAGCCCTGCGGGACCTCGGTCTGCAACCCGGCGACAACACTTACCTGATCATCAAGAGCAACAGCATCCTCGTCCTCGACTCGTTCGCTCGAGGTGCGTCAACGGGAACTTAGTCCGTTGTTTTCGTCGCTTTAGTCCCCTCTTCTCTCAGGATGATCGACGACGATGAGGCGACCTGGTCCCAGAAGCCGCGAGCGCGACGGGACGATGTGTACCAGGACGCTAAGCGCCGGGCCTTCGACGTCCTGGCGGTAAGGAGCCTGGCCGCCTAATCGGTACTCTGGGAGTCCTTCCGATTCGTTTCGAAAAGGCTACACCAGGCAACGCACGCTTGTAGTCAAGGCGAAACGGTCGCCGTGGGCACCTTGGATAGCTTGATGAAGTAACCGAATTTCGCGTCGATAGTGAATGGGTTCGAACTACCTGGCAGCCAGCCCTCGAAGCCCTGCGAGCCACCGACGCCCCATCGCTGGACTGAGTCCACGGCTCCGCCTGCAGCCACTATCGCATCGGACAGCGTCTTCGAATCGTAGCCCCCGGCCGGCGTTGCGAACGGTACCCCAACGAGATTGAACCCAGCGCCCAGAAAGTCCAGCTGGGCGCTCTGAGTGCATGGCAGCCCGGCGATGCTCAGCTCGCCGTTCGCCGGCAGCGCCGAAAGCTTGACGAAGTACCCGTGCCCCAGCTCGATTGTGAATGGATTCGGCGCACCAGGCAGCCACCCACCGAAACCCTGGGAGCCTCCGACGCCCCATCGCTGAATCGAGTCGACCACGCCGCCCTGAGCGACGATCCGGTCCGTCAAGTCCTTGGCGTTCATCGGCGAGGCGCAATCGACGGGCCGCGCCACTAGGTTGAACCCGACCACCAGCGGGATGTTGACCTTCGATAGCACGGTGAACACCGCCACCGCGTCGTCAAGTGCACCTGCGGCGTAGAGGTGTTTTCCGTCCGGGCTCACCGTCACCGTAGCGGCGCCGTCAAGCCCGTCGACGCCTCCCGCGCCGTCCTTGTGGAACTCCACGAAGGTGAGGGCGCCCGTCGTCGAGTTTCGGCTTAACACCGCCACCGCATCGTCACCAGCACCTGCGGCGTAGAGGTGTTTCCCGTCCGGGCTGACCGTCACAGAGACGGCGAGGTCAAGCCCGTCGACGCCGCCCACGCCGTCCTTCTGGACCTCCACAAAGGTGAGGGCGCCCGTCGTCGAGTTCCGGCTGAACACCGCCACCGCATCGTCAAATGCACCTGCGGCGTATAGGTGTTTTCCGTCCGGGCTGACACTCACCGAGTAGGCGCCGTTAAGCCCGTCGACACCACCCACGCCGTCCTTCTGGACCTCCACAAAGGTGAGGGCCCCCGTCGTCGTGTTCCGGCTGAACACCGCCACCGCGTCGTCAAATGCACCTGCGGCGTAGAGGGTTTTGCCGTCCGGGCTAACCGTCACCGACCAGGCGCCAAAAAGCCCATCGACGCCTCCCACGCCGTCCTTCTGGACCTCCACGAAGGTGAGGGCCCCCGTCGTCGTGTTCCGGCTGAACACCGCCACCGCATCGTCACCAGCACCTGCGGCGTAGACGTGTTTTCCGTCCGGGCTAACCGTCACCGATCTAGCGAAGTCAAGCCCATCGACGCCTCCCACGCCGTCCCTCTGGACCTCCACGAAGGTGAGGGCGCCCATCGTCGAGTTCCGGCTGAACACCGCCACCGCATCGTCGAGTTGACTTGTGGCGTAGAGGTGTTTTCCGTCCGGGCTCACCGTCACCGACATGGCGAAGTCAAGCCCGTCCACGCCTCCCACGCCGTCCTTGTGGAACTCCATAAAGGTGAGGACTGGATCGGCAGCACCTATCACGGCTACCTCTAATAGAGCGATCAAGGCAACCACCGTCGTCATCAGGGCAGCGATCCTCAGATGGCGAGGGAAGGTGCTCGGCCCTAGTCTTAGGTGCATTGCAAGTGGGTCCCCTTGGAGCTGGTTTCAAAATCTCCGACCGACGATCCGGCCGGAAATCAGAAACGCCTTAAGGGAGTCCTTTTGGTCCGCCGCATTCTAGGCTGGGTCGCGGTTGGGGCGCAAGGAAGTACCCCTTTTGGAGAAGCCACCACTTTTAGGGGAGTGTCCCCGTGGAGCACTCCCCTAATCCCTTAGCAGCTGCGTCCCCGTCGGGCACACGTCTAAGAGGCAGCACTCTTCGCAGAGAGGCTTCTTCTTGCAGACCTCGCTTCCGAGCCGCACGATCAGCGCGTGATACTCGGCGAACAGCTCAGGGTCCGGCTTAAGGCCGCCGGCGAACATAGACTGGAACTTCTGGTACGAGTCTCCAATGTCCCCCAATCCCAGCCTGGAGAACACTCGGCGGGTGTAGGCGTCGATTACGAAGACCGGCTTAGCCAGCGCGTAAAGCAGGATATCGTCCGCCGTCTCTTCACCGATGCCGTACACCGCCAGCAGCTCTTCCCTGAGCCGCGCAGCGTCACTCGTGGCCATCGCCTCGATGTCGTCGTCGTAGCGCCCGCCGAGATACTCCGCCAGCGCCTTCAGCTTCCGCGCCTTCGCGTTGTAGTACCCGCTCGGGTACACGAGCTTCGCAAGTTCGTCTTGTTCCATCTCTCTTAGCGCGGCGGGAGAAAGCACGCCCGCATTCTTCAAGTTGGCAATCGCCTTCTCGACGTTCGTCCATGCAGCGGACTGGGTCAGCACCGCGCCAACCATCACTTCAAACGGGCTATCCCCGGGCCACCAGCGCTGCTCTCCATACTTCGCGAGCATGCGGTTGTAGACCTCCATCAGAAACGATGGCTTGCTCATCTGCTCATACCGCGTGTAATGACCGGCACCGACCCCGCAATGGCGATCTCTCGCCGGTCCACCCGGCACCGATAGGCGTACGCCTCGACTCCGTGGGCGACGGCGACGGCGAGCGTCTGGCTGAATTCAGGGTCAGCCTCGGCGTGGGTCGCAAAAGCCGTCGCGTCCGGGCGCTGGATGATGAACGCGATGGCGGCGCGCGTCCCCTCCCTCCGTGCAGCCGTCAGCGACCTCAGGTGCTTGCTGCCGCGAGCGGTGGGCGCGTCCGGAAAGAGCGCGACGCCATCCTGGACCAGCGTGACGGACTTCGTCTCCACATAGCAGCTCCCCTGAGGGCCCGTGAGCAGCAAGTCCAGGCGGCTCTCGCCGTAGACGACCTCCCTCTCGACGCGGCTGTAGCCGCCAAACTCGGCAAGCACTCCGGCCTCGACCGCCTGCTGGAACAGCGCTCCGGGTAGCCTCGCGTTCAGGGACACGAGCACTCCGTCGACTTCGACCAGTACCAGATCGTACGCGGTCTTGCGACCAGAGGCCGCCGGCGCCGGCGCGACCAACATGCCGTTGTCCGGGTGCAACAGCTCGCTGAGCCGTCCCGAGTTGGCGACGTGGGCCAGCGCGCGGTCGCCGTCGCACTCGATGAGCGCTGTGAACCGATTGATGCGCTCCACAAACCGCGCGTCCCTCAGTCCTGTCGGGAGTCTGATAGCGCCTCCTGCAATGCACACAGCCGACAATGTTATTGGTTTACGCTCGGAGCGCCCTCGTTGAAGGTAGTTCTGGACCCCCTAATGCTAGCAGTCGTGGCCGGAGCGACGGCGTTGGCCCGCAGCGGGCCATCGCTCGGGGACGAGGCTTCCGTGCACTTGTACCGCTGCATTGGCCAAATATATACTTGAGGTGCCCTTTGAGGGAGGGGACTAGTGACTGACAGCTTTCGAGAAAAGCTCAAAAGCGCCAGCGAGCGCAATCAAAGCCTGCTGTGTGTGGGCCTTGACCCTGACCCCGAGCTAATGCCCGTTGGTGTCGACGTCTTCGAGTTCAACAGGCGCATCATCGATGCAACCAAGGACTTGGTCTGCGCCTATAAGCCAAATGTGGCCTTCTACGATGCATTGGGCGAGGAGGGCCACTCTGCGCTGAAGCGAACGCTGGAGCATATTCGGGCAACGTCTGATATTCCCACCATAGGAGACTCCAAGCGAGGCGACGTCCAGTCGACCTCGAGGTTCCACGCTAGGGCGATGTTCGAAGTCTGGGGTTTCGATGCGTCAACCGTCAATCCGTACGGCGGCCATGATGCGGTGCAGCCGTTCCTGGACTATACCGCCAAAGGTATATTCCTATGGTGTCGCTCGTCGAATCCGGGTGCGAGGGAGTTCCAGGACTTGATGGTTAGTCAGCCGGACCAGGAGGGCGCACAGGACTCCGAACCGCTGTATATCTGGGTGGCCAGGCGGGCGACAAGCTGGAACGATAACGGCAATGTGGGTCTTGTGGTCGGCGCGCCCTATCCCGACGAGCTAAGGCGCGTCCGCGAGATCTGCGGCGACATGCCGATCTTGATTCCCGGCGTCGGCGTTCAACAAGGGCCTGTCGGGAGCGCGGTCGATAGCGGTGTCGACCAGAATGGCCGCAACGCGGTCATCAACATCTCTCGAAGCGTGATCTACGCATCCGACAGCCCCCTCGATTTCGACGAGGCTGCTGGCCGCAACGCCTCGGGCGTTCGGAAGATGATCAACGACCACCTGACTTTGATCGGCAAGGGGTGGCCGGAGTTGACGGCAGTCGAGGCCTAGACGGGGAGACCGGACCCCCGCCATCGGGCGTCCCACCGACCCGGCCATCCGTTAGCTCTTGGAGGCTTTAGGGTTGGCGACGGAACTCAGGACCGGGGATGTGCTACGGCTGAAGAAAGCGCACCCCTGCGGCGGAAGTGACTGGGAGGTCGTCAGGCTCGGAGCTGACATTGGCCTCCGCTGCACGAGCTGCGACAGGCGTATCATGATGCCGAGGTCGGCCGTGGAGAAGCGGACCAGGACCGTCGTCGCCAGACGCCCGGAGGTGTAGGTCGCTGCGCCGCGTACTCCGTCCCGCGCCGGCGCTTGGCTCACACTGACGCGTCCGGAGCTTACGCCGTCCTGGGGCGAGATTGCCGCCGGAGCGCGTTGACAGCCCAAAAAGTCGAGACGTACAATGTGATGAGAGGCAGGGAAGGAGGGCTCCATGATAGAGATGAACATCGATAGCATCAGGTTCAGCCTGATGAGTGTTCAGAGGGTGGTTATCCTTCGCGTCAAGGAGTCTAACAAGTACCTTCCCATCTGGATCGGCCCCAGTGAGGCCGATTCGATAGCGTACAAGCTGCAGGACGTGGAGGTACCCCGCCCCCTCACCCACGACCTGCTCGGTTCGATCATCTCAACGCTTGGAGCGACCGTATCCCAGATAGTCGTCTCCGATCTCAACGAAGACACCTTCTACGCCAAGATCGTCCTCAAGTACAACGGCAACTCGCTCGAGGTCGACTCCCGGCCCAGCGACGCCATAGCCCTGGCGGTCCGGACGGGCGCGCCCATCTTTGCCGACGACGCTGTCGTCGAGAAGGCGGGCGTCATGATGGACGAGGAGACCGGCAAGCCCATCATTCCCGGGGATGGCGAAGAGAGAGGCCAGCCTCTCAGGGAAGAGGAAGTCAAGAGCCTCTCGGCATTCACGGACTTCATCGAGACTCTGAACCTCGAGGGCATCGGAGGAGAAGAGAAAAAGCCTCCCGAGACCGCGTAGTCGCGCTCCTTTAGCATCTCAACTTGATCGCAACAAAGGCCCCGCTTCCCGGCGGGGCCTTTCTCGTGCCGGGGCCGAGCGGGTGTTTCAACCCACGTCCAATGCGTTTGAACGCTGTTCAGCGGCTGCGCTGATTGACTAAACCATCGATTGTGATAGAATACACAAACTCCGCGGGGCCCTACGGCGAAGGGAATGGGAAGCGTATTCCGGCTGCTTGGAATTGGCTGGTATGTTGCCCTCTGCATCCTGGGCGGCGGACTCGGTGGGTACTGGCTCGACGGCAAACTCGACATTAGCCCCCTGTTCACATTGCTTGGTCTAGGCTTGGGGCTGGCGCTGGCGTTCTTCGGAATGATCAAGATGCTCATGGCGGTCCTGGCTGAAAGTCCAGACCCTTCCGACGAAGGGAAGTCGTAGTGTCAGGACTGCTGAGCAATCCCAAGGCGCTCGTCGTCGTCATCATCGTCGCGACCCTATTCGTGCTCGGACTCGCTGGCGGCGCACTCGGGACCGCGTTCGGCGGCGGTTTCATCGGCGCTCCCGCCGGTCACATACAGATCCCGGCGGAGCCGATCACGGCAACTCCGCAGTTGGATAACCTGCCGTTTTTCGGCAGCTTCAGCATAACCAACACCATGGTTACAACCTGGGCAGCTATCCTGCTGTTGCTCGGACTCTCGTATCTCGGGACCCGCAAGCTGAACGCAGTGCCGGGCAGATTTCAGAACCTCCTGGAAGTGGTGCTGGAGTTTTTCCTCGACCTCGCGGTGAGCATCGCCGGCCGCGAGAACGCGAGGCGCTTCTTCCCCCTCGTCATGACGATATTCCTGTTTATCGTCACCGCCAACTGGATGGGCGTTCTGCCCGGATTCGGCACCATCGGCCGCTTCGAGCCCGCCGAAGATGTGATACATCACGCCGAGAAAGCAGCGGAGAGCACTGGGGAGCATGCCGACCTCGCCGCCGTCAACCTGCAGGTCTTCGATGGCAGTGGCGGCCTCGCCTATTTCGGGTTCGGCTCCGTCGATGACGTGATCACGGCAGAGAAGCTGGAGGCCGAAGGCGTCGAAGAGGGCAAGCGGGCGGGCCTCCTGGTCCCTTTCTTCAGGAGTGCCAACACCGACATCAACACCACGCTGGCGATCGCGTTAGTTGCGATGTTCACGGTGCACTGGTGGGGCCTTAGGACGCTGGGGGTACTCGGGCACATAGGGAAATTCTTGAACTTCCGGGGGGGACCGGCTGGAATATTCGTCGGCGTCATCGAGGCGATCAGCGAGGTTGCGCGCATAATAAGCTTCACGTTCAGGCTGTTCGGCAATATCTTCGCCGGTGAGGTGCTGCTGGTGGCCATGGGGTTCTTGATTCCGCTGGTCGGGCTCGTGCCGTTCCTCGGACTCGAACTCTTCGTCGGAATTATCCAGGCTTTCATATTCGCGATACTAACTTTGGTTTTTGCGACTGCGGCGACTGAGGCCCACGAGGCCAACGGCCACTGAGGGAAGACACCCTAGAATTAGCGCATAAGGAGCGTCGGATGATAGAAGGAGACATACGGGACATAGCGGCTGGGCTGGCTATCGGCCTCGGCTCGTTCGGGCCGGCGCTGGGCATCGGCCTTCTTGCGGCAAAGGCGATGGAGTCGCTCGGTCGGAACCCCGAGGCCGCCGGGCCAATCCGCCAGAACATGGTGCTCGCGATGGCCTTTGCCGAGGCCATCGCCATCTACGCCCTCGTCATGGCATTCGTCATCAAGATTCTGTGACCCGGGCTTTCCAGGCCAACGACGGAAGGCGATGTACGCTTGAAGGTCTCTGAGGAAGGGCTATGGAAGCGCTAGGGATAAACGTACCCGGTCTATTAACGCAGATCGTCAGCTTCCTGCTCCTGTTCCTGTTGCTGCGTGCGGTGCTCTACAAGCCTCTGCTCCGTATGATGGACGAGAGGTCCGACAAGATCAGGGAGAGCCTCGAGACCGCGGAGCAGACGCGGCAAGAGGCGCAGCGGTCGCAGGAAGAGATGAAGAAACAGATCGAGGAGGCCCGGGCAGAGGGACAGGCGATGATCGACCGCGCCCGCGAGGTCGCGGACCGGTTCCGAGAAGAGGAGCTCGCCAAGGCCAGGCAAGAGATCAACGATGAGCGGGCAAAGGCGGAGGCGAATATCCAGCGCGAGCGCGATTCCGCCATCGAGGAGCTGCGACGCGAGTTCGCCGGCTTGGCGATCACGGCGGCCGAGCGAGTGGTCGAGCGCTCCCTCGACGGGCCCGCCCACCGCGAGCTAATCGAGAGCGTCCTGGCAGAGGGCTTCGGAGAAGACGGGCAAGGAGAGTAGAGGCTCGGCGGACCTGACCGCGCTTCTCACACACCACCAAAGTCGAATACGAAAAAGGACCTCACGAGCGCGCGATCGCATCCCCGTGCTTCCAAGGCGACAATAGCTGTCGCAGTTAGGCTGATCTGACAGATGCCGAGGTCAGGCTCACACAGAAGGTATGCGCAGGCCGTGTTCCAGATCGCGTTAGAGCGAGACGAGCTCGATCTGTGGGCGGAGGACCTGGCGGTACTGGCCGTCGCCCTCGAGAACCGGGAATTCTCCGAGTTCCTCGACGCCCCGCAGGTACCCGCCTCCAGGAAGGTAGAGACGGTAACGCAGGTCCTGGGCGCCTCCGTGGGGCCCTTGCCGCAGAACTTGCTGTCGCTGCTGGCGACCAAAGGCATTGCCCACCTGGTGCCCGACATTATTGAGCAGTACACTCGCCTCCTGGATGCTCACCGTGGCATCGAGCGGGCCGAAGTCGCCTCCGCAACACCGCTGGATGACGGCCAGCAAGCCAGGGTCGCCGGCCTGCTTTCGGACGTCCTTGCGCGGGAGGTGCGGCTCATCGCCCACGTGCAGCCGGATATCATCGGTGGGCTTGTCGCCCGGTTCAGCGACAGAGTCATCGACGGGAGCATCAAGACCAAGCTGGCGGCAATGCGCAGGAATGTCGTGGAGCAGGCCTCATGACCACTTTGCACACAAGGCAGACGCAGCCCGGCCGGAACCAGATCCGGAGCTAAGGAGAGGCGCTTATGGCGGTCCGTGGACAGGACATTGCCTCCGTAATCAAGCGGCAGATCGAGGAGTTCGGTCACGATCTGACGATGGTGGATGTCGGAGTGGTGGTCGAGGTAGGTGACGGCGTAGCGCGTATTCACGGCCTCTCCGGCGTAGGCGCCAATGAGCTCCTCGAGTTCGAGGGCGACGTTACCGGAATGGCCCTCAATCTGGAGGAGGACGCCGTGGGCGCCGTCATTATGGGCGACCCCCTGGCGGTCAAGGAAGGGCATGAGGTTCGCGGTACCGGGCGTGTGGCCGAGGTGCCGGTCGGCGAGCAGTTCATCGGAAGGGTGGTCGACGCCCTGGGGAAGCCGGTCGACGGCAAGGGCGCGATCAAGGTCACCAAGCACCGGGCCACCGAGATCGTCGCTCCCGGGGTAGCCACACGCGAGGGCGTGAACACGCCGGTCCAGACGGGCGTCAAGGCCATCGACGCCATGATCCCAATCGGTAGGGGGCAACGCGAACTCATCATCGGCGACCGCTCTACCGGCAAAACGACCCTGGCGACAGACGCGATCATAAACCAGAAGGGCGGCGACCTGATATGCATATACGTCGCCATTGGCCAGAGGGTCGGCAAGGTCGCTCAGACCGCGGCCCTCTTGGAGGAGCACGGAGCGCTGGAGCACACCATAATTGTGGCAGCCAACGCCTCCGACCCTGCCCCGATGCAGTATCTGGCGCCCTACACAGGCTGCGCCATGGGCGAGGAGTTCATGGACGAGGGCAAGGATGTCCTCATCGTCTACGACGACCTCTCCAAACACGCGTGGGCCTACAGGCAGATGTCACTCATCCTGAAGCGCCCTCCGGGACGTGAGGCCTATCCGGGCGACGTCTTTTACCTGCACAGCCGGCTCTTGGAGCGCGCCGCGAAGCTGTCCTCCGATCTCGGAGGGGGATCGATTACCGCGCTTCCAATTATCGAGACCCTGGCCGGAGACGTGTCGGCCTACATACCAACCAACGTCATCTCGATCACGGACGGCCAGATATACCTTGAGCCTGAGCTGTTCAACTCGGGCATACGGCCCGCCGTCAACGCCGGTCTCTCCGTCTCCAGAGTAGGAGGGGCGGCTCAAACCAAGGCGATGAGGAGCGTCGCCGGCCGGCTGCGCCTCGAGCTGGCGCAGTACCGAGAGCTTGCGGCCTTCGCCCAGTTCGGGACCGCCGACCTCGACGCCGCGACCAGGTCCCAGCTTGAGCGCGGCCAGCGCGCCGTCGAAGTGCTCAAGCAAGTCCAGAACTCTCCGGTCGCACTGGAGCAACAGATCTCCATCTTGTTCGCCCTGATCAACGGTCTGCTGGATGACGTCGAAATCGGCAAGGTAGGCGATTTCGAGGCCGCTTTGGGGGACTACATGGGCGCCAGCCATCCGGATGTGCTCAAGAGCATCGCTGAGAAGAAGGAGATCGACGACGAGCTAGAACCGCTGCTTAAAAAGGCCATCGAGGACTTTAAGGCCACCGTGTCAGTCTAGACCTGGTCCTCAGGCGGCCGCAGGCGGCGGCCAAGGGCTTTGCGACATTAGTAGCGCGCTCACCTAAAAAGCCATGCCAAGCGTTAGGCAAATCAGACGCCGCATCCGCAGCGTCCAAAACACAGCCAAGATTACCAAGGCGATGTCGTTGATCGCCGCGTCGAAGATGCGGCGCGCCCAGGAGATGGCGCTACTAGGCCGCCCCTACTCCGATCGTATGAGGGACATCTTGGCAGACCTCGCCGCGCAGCCTCACGAAGAGGAGGGTCTGCACCCGCTTCTCCAGCGACGGGAGCCCTCGAACATCGAGCTCGTCGTCATCACACCGGACCGGGGCCTCACCGGCGGCATGCACCTGAACATCAATCGTGCGGGCGCGCAGTTCTTGATCGAACAGAAGCTCTCGGCGAGCGTAATCGCTGTCGGCAAGAAGGGCAGGGACTTCATGACGCGCACCGGCCAGAACGTCAGGGCGGTCTTTACCGACCTTGGCGATCGTCCTGTGCTGACCGACGTGACTCCGGTGGCTCGCTTAGTCATCGACGACTACACCGCGCAGCGTGTCGATGCTGTCCATTTAGTCTATTCGCAGTTTGTTGGCACTACGATTCAGAGGCCGGTTGTAGTCCCGCTGCTGCCGGTCGTGCCGGCCGAATTGAAGACGGAGGAGGCCTTCGGGTACATCTACGAGCCCCACAGTATCGTGGTTATGGCGGCGCTCTTGCCCCGGTTCGTCGAGATGCAGATATATCACGCTGTTCTCGAGTCTGTGGCCAGTGAGCAGTCCGCCCGGATGGTGGCGATGCGCAACGCCACCGACAACGCAAGCGAGATGGTCGATGACCTCACCCTTGTGATGAACAAGGCAAGACAGGAGTCTATAACCAGGGAGCTGCTCGACATCGTGGGAGGCGCCGCGGCTGTCGAGGCGTGACCGGCGGCCGAGAAGTGCCCCTACCGGGGGCGCCTCCAGCGCGGGTCGTCACCAAACTAGGGAGGAGTGATGGCAAACGGAAGAATAACCCAGGTGATAGGGACGGTGGTGGACGCTGAGTTCCCGCCCGAGGAGATGCCCGCTATCTACAACGCTATCGAGACCCGGGTCGGGGACAAGCCCCTTATATTGGAGGTAGAGCAGCACGTTGGAAACAACTGGGTCCGCTGCCTCGCCCTGGGTCCCACCGATGGACTCGCGCGCGGCGTCGAAGTCGTGGACACCGGCAAGCCTATAGCAGTGCCGGTGGGAGACGCGACCCTGGGTCGGCTCTTCAACGCCCTCGGCGAGACCCTGGACAACCTGGAGGAGGTTGAAGCGGAGGAGTCGTGGCCGATCCACCGTGAACCGCCGACCTTCGATCAGCAGGCGACGGGCGTTGAGGTCCTGGAGACGGGGATCAAGGTCATGGACCTCATTACGCCGTTCACCAAGGGCGGAAAGGTCGGGGCGTACGGCGGCGCAGGCGTGGGAAAGACGGTTATCATCCAGGAGCTTATTCGCAACATAGGCACCGAGCATCAAGGGGTATCCGTGTTCGCCGGTGTCGGTGAGCGGTCGCGCGAGGGCAACGACCTGTGGCACGAGATGACGGAGTCCGGCGTGCTGAGCAGCACGGTGCTGGTCTTCGGCCAGATGAACGAGCCGCCCGGTATCCGCGCGCGCGTCGGCCTCACGGGCCTGACCATGGCCGAGTACTTCAAAGAGGAGCGCGGACAGGACGTCTTGCTGTTCGTCGACAACATCTACCGCTACATCCTGGCCGGTATGGAGGTCTCGGCCTTGCTAGGCAGGATGCCTTCGGCCGTCGGATACCAGCCCACGCTCTCCACCGAGATGGGAGCGCTCGAGGAACGCATCACGTCCAGCGCGGGCCAGGGCTCCATCACCTCCTTCCAGGCGATTTACGTTCCCGCCGACGACTACACCGACCCCGGGATCGTCACGACCTTCGGACACCTCGACGCCGTCGTTTCGCTCGAGCGTTCCATTGCTGAGCAAGGCCTCTACCCTGCCGTCGACCCGCTCGCATCCTCCTCGCGCATCCTGGAGGCGTCCATCGTCGGCCAGGACCACTACGACGCGGCCCGCGGTGTCCAGCAGACCCTCCAGCGCTACCGTGACCTTCAGGACATCATCGCGATCCTGGGAGTAGAGGAGCTCTCCGATGAGGACCGGCTTGCTGTGGCCAGGGCGCGCAAGATACAGCGCTTCCTGTCGCAGCCCATGTTCGTCGCCGAGGTGTTCACCGGCCAGGAGGGGCGCTACGTGCCTGTCAAGGAGACCGTCCGTGGATTCGCGGAGATACTCGACGGCAAACACGACGACCTTCCGGAACAGGCCTTCTACATGGTCGGAACGATAGACGAGGCAGTGGAGAACGCAGGGAAGATGGCTGAGCAGGAGTAGCACCCGGCCCGCCACACTTTGAAATACACGCACTGAAGGCCCTCACACAATGGCGCCCATGCAGTTCGACATAGTCACCGCCGAGCGGCTCGTCTCCTCCGAGGAGGTGGAGATAGTCGTTGCGCCCGGGATCGACGGGGAGCTGGCTATCCTGCCCCACCATGCCCCTCTGCTCACCGTGCTCAAGCCCGGCGAGATCCGCGTGGTCAAAGACGGCGAGGAGAGCTTCATCGCCGTCAGCGGCGGGTTCATGGAGGTCATGGCGAACAAGGTGACCATACTGGCGGATACGGCCGAACGCGAGGACGAGATCGACATCAAGCGCGCCGAGGAAGCCCTCAAGCAGGCCGAGGAAGGGGTCGCATCCGCCGCCAGCGACGTAGACCTGGAGCGCGCGCTCGCGTCGATACGAAGATATCAGGCGCGGATCAAGGTCGCCCGCCGGCGTAGGCGAGGCGGCGGAGGTGTCGGCGGGCCACCGGCGGGGTAGTCTTAGCGGCTGGCGCCCCTCTCCCTCTACGGCACCAGAAACAGGTCCGAAGAGTGCTCCACGAAACCCTCCAACGGTAACGACGTGTTGCGCTTCAGCAACGTTTCCAGGATAAGGATCGTGTTCTCGCCGAGTCTCTCCAGCAGTCCCTCAACGTAGCCATCCGCCTCCGCCCGCTTGACCTGTATCAGCCTGTCGTGGAGGGCTAGCAGCGACTTCGGTGAGAGTATGCCCTCGCTCTCCAACTCCCCTTTGAGCGCCGTGAGCTCCGGGTCGTGCACTACAGCCATCCACAGGAGAGCCCTACCTCGCTGGTGCTCCTCGGTCAGATCGTCGCGGTCCTCCATCCACGATGCTGTCCAGCTTTCGATCCAGGTCCTCCAATCGTAACCGAGCGGAAACTTCGTCGCGTTTATCCCGGCATGCTCCCCTACGGTGCGGAGGATGGCCGCTTCGAATGCGAAGGCCTCAGCCTCCTTGATGGCCGCGAGGTTGGATTCTCTCGAAGACCAAATCTGCACCGGATTAATGATCTTCTGCCTTGCGTGCCCCGCCTCGTGGGCCATTGTCGTGATCACTGAGTGGACAGCAACGTCGCCTTTGATGATCAGCTCGAGCCCCTCGGACGTCCTGTAGCAACAATAACCTGCCACACTCAACAGCTCGGGGTCGGTCTTCGCCCTTTCACGAATGAGGTCAATATAACCCTCCAGCGATAAGACCCTCGGAATCCATCCCTCTTCCCGCGGCGTTACACCCGTCAGGAGAAAATAGCCGGTCTCGAACACCTTGACCGCCTGGTAGACGAAGGAGAGCTGGGTGACGGTGGTAGTTTCCCCGACAGTAACGAATGATCTCGCGCCCAGCGCTGGGAGGTCCGTGGTCAGGATCTCGTCTAGGAGGTCCTTTAGCTCGGACGAGGTCAGCGGAGCGAACTCGGTCGACGTCGCCGCGGCGAACTGTACAGTCTGCGGCATCCCGGCTATCTGGCTGGCGTCGGTTGCGACCGCGTAAACAGAATTGTCTCGGGAGCCGACGTACACCGACCCTCCAACGGCGACGGGCGACGCTGCGACCTCTCCGTTAGTCTTGAACCTCCATACGAGAGCTCCTGTGACAGCGCTGACCGCATAGAGGTGACCGTCGTTGGAGCCCACGTACACGACTCCATCGGAAACGGTTGGAGATGAACGCACCTTGTCGTCTGTCGCGAACCGCCACTTCAGCGTTCCCTCTTCTGCGTCCAGCGCATACAGGAATCCGTCGTCGGAGCCGATGTACACCACGCCGTCCTGCACGACAGGGGAGGTAAACAACGCGTCTCCGGCCCAGAAGTTCCACCTCATGTCGCCGGTGCTCGCGTCCAAGGCGTAGAGGTGGTCCCAGCTCCCGACGTAAACGAGCCCGTCAGCGACTGCCGGCCGAGACAGAATCGCCACTCCGAGGTCCGATTTCCATCGGACCTCGCCGTTCCCGGCGTCTAAGGCGTGGACATGGAAGTCGTACGAGCCGACAAATATGGTCCCGTCGGCCGTGTTCGCCCCCGTCCAAAGGTCATCGCCGGTTTTGTATTTCCATACCAACGTTCCGTCCTCAACATCAATCGCATATAGATGATCGTCGACGGAACCAATGTAAACCACTCCTCCGCTTATAGTAGGGGAGGCCCACAGCTCGCCCTCCGCCTCGAACTTCCACAGCAGTTCGGCGGACTCGAGATTGACTGCGTGGAGGTTGTTGTCGAGCGACGGGACGAAGACCACCCCCTCCGCAAAGGCAGCCGCTCCAGTGATACCGCCGCCGGCCTGGTAAGACCACACGCGAGAGCCGGTGTCGGGCTCCAGGCCGTAAAGCGTTCCGTCCTGAGAGCCGATGTAGATTACGCCTTCGTGGATGATCGGCGCAGCATCGACCCAACTTCGGGTCTCGAATTTCCACCGCAAGGCGCCCGGCCCGGGAGTCGCTGTCGGCGTCGGCGTGTTGGTAGGCGCAGCCGTGGCCGTCGGCGTCGGAGACGGTGGCACAGACGTCTCTGTCGCTGTTGGCGTCGGTGTTATCGTGGGTGCTGGAGTTGGCCTCGGCGTCCTCGTCGCGGCTGGTGTCGGAGAAGGCGGTCGGGGCGTTGCTGTTGGGGTCGCCGAGGGCGGCGGAGTATGGGTTGCTGTTGGTGACGGCGGCTTGGCGGTCGGCGTCGCCGATGGCTTGGCCGCCGTCGCCGGTGTCGCGGAGAGGAGGACTGCCGCTGCTTCCGGAAAGGGCGTAGGAGACGCCGGGCCTGCCTGCGCGCCCTCGCCTGCGGGGCTCGGCGTCGGGACCGGCGAGGTCTTGGGCTCAGCGGTCGCCGCGACCGCCGCCGCCGCCGTCGTAGGTGCGGGGAGACCGCTCGTCGGCGGTGGCACGTCACCGCACGAGGCCGCGCCCAGGGCGACACACGCTAGGGCGGCCAGCGCCACCGCCGTCCTCCCAAGCCATCCACGACCGCCGATTTCGTAGCGAAACGATAGCATGCTCAATCGCTTGTTAATTTTCGCACAAGGGTGATATACTTGCCGCGTTTTTGAATCTAGCGCACCCGGTTAGAGGAGGGGATCAGTGGGGAACGACAGTTGGCCATTGTGTCAAAAGTGTGAGACCGGGAGTCTGCTTCCTTTGTCAGATTTTGGTGGTCAAGGTGCCCCCATCCACTACAAGGCCTGGGTGTGCAGCAACCCCGACTGCGGGTTCAACATTAAGATCCGAAACGGCGATGTCTATCTGAACGAACCCATCGCAAGCGGCGCGTCGCACGCACCCCGCATGCGCTAGCGCCTTCCGCGGCGTGCCCCGATCGTTCCGCCGCGCCCCTCGTCTCTCTACGCCAGGACAGCGCGGGCATCTACGCCCTCGAAACAGCGCACCGGCGCCGTGCCTACAGTAGGCTGGGGGCCCTGAGCCCCGTGGCTCGTTCCTCACAACCCGGCTTACATATCCTCAGCCTACTCACGGGTCAAGGAGCGCGCCGAGAGTGCTTGCCTGTTGTCTGGTAGGATCGCCGGTCATTTGCAATTGGCTCGCGCAAGCCCCCACGAGAAAATCCAGTGTGAGCCAGGCCACAAACAGGGTGTGTGTGCCCTATCTCGCTAGCTAGTCGAGAACGGTTTGAATCTTTTCTTAGAAAATGGTAAAATAGTGGTGTGCAGTTAGCTTGCGCGGACTACGCCGGATAGCTTCAATTAAGGGTGAGCCTCCTGCCATCCGGTGACCACATCTCTCACATACGAATCGTTGTCCGCCCCGGCGGCCCTCGATATTGGTTTTGCACCGCCTTTCTCATCCCGGTTTGATCGAGCCACGAAAAGTCTGCCTCGACATAGGGCGACGCGATGTTTCGGTCGGGCCATGAAATACCTCGATAGATAGGAGCGTCGAATGGTCGCAGAGCGAAAAAAGACCGGCGCGGATCTCTACACAGCCAGCGATATCCAGGTGCTGGAGGGGATGGAGGCGGTGCGCCGCCGGCCGGGTATGTACATTGGGAGCACCGACCCGCGCGGTATCCTTCAGCTCCTGTATGAGGTCATCGACAACGGCGTGGACGAGTTCATGGCGGGGCACTGCTCCAAGGTGAGCATGCACATTGCTCAGGACGGCACGGTCCGCGTGGAAGACGACGGCCGCGGCATCCCGGTGGACGTCCACAAGACGACCGGCATCTCTGCCTTGGAGACAGTGATGACGACCCTCCACGCGGGGGGTAAATTCGGTGGGAAGGCGTACGCGGTGTCGGGCGGGTTGCACGGCGTCGGCGTCTCCGCGGTAAACGCGTTGTCGTCATGGCTTCGAGTGGAGGTATTCCGGGACGGCAACAAATACGTTCAGGAGTTCTCCAGGGGCGAGCGTACCAGCGACCTGACCTCGGAGCCTTTGGAAGGCGAGGACGCAGACAGGCACGGCACTGTTGTTTCCTTCGTCCCCGATACCGAGATATTCGGCGAGATCACCTACGAGTTCGACGAGCTGGCCCAGCGGATGAAGGAGCTGGCATACCTGAATAAGGGGCTCGAGATCCACCTGAAAAGCGATTGGCACGCCGATCGGTGGCCGAATAATGAAGTCACCTTCTACTTCGAGGGCGGCATCTCCAGCTTTGTCAGGAACCTCAATCAGAACCGGGTGGTGCTTCACCAGGACCCCGTATATCTCAACAAGCAGGTCGACGGCACTATTGTAGAGACCGCGCTCCAGTTCAACGATAGCTACTCCGAGTTCGTGTATGCGTTCGCGAACTGCGTCAACAACGTGGACGGAGGGACGCACCTCACAGGTTTCAGGAGCGCGCTGACAAGAGTCCTCAACGACTACGGGAAGAAGCAAGGACTCATCAAGGAGAACGAGCCCAATCTCTCCGGTGAGGCGACCAGGGACGGCTTGACGGCCGTGATCAGCGTCAAGCTCACGGACCCTCAGTTCGAAGGCCAGACCAAGAGGAAGCTCGGCAACCCCGAGGTACGGACCCAGGTCGAGAGCGTCATCGGCGAGGGTCTCACCATCTTCTTGGAGGACCACCCGCAGGACGCCAAGCGCATCATCGAGAAGTGCTCCACCGCCCAGCGCGCCAGGGACGCGGCGCGCAAGGCGCGCGAGATGATCATCCGGAAGAACGCCATGGAGGGCGGCTCACTTCCGGGCAAGCTCGCCGACTGCTCCGACAAGAACCCCGAGAACTGCGAGCTGTACATCGTTGAGGGCGACTCTGCGGGAGGTACCGCCAAGATGGGCCGAGACCGGGCCATCCAGGCGGTCCTGCCCCTCAGAGGCAAGATATTGAACGTCGAGAAGGCGCGGGAAGACAAGATGTTGGAGAACCCTGAGATAAGAAACCTGACCATCGCGCTCGGCACCGGCCTTGCTCAGGACTTTAGCATCGAGAAGCTTCGCTACCATCGAGTCATCATCATGACCGACGCCGACGTCGACGGGTCCCATATCCGGACCCTGCTGCTGACCTTCTTCTTCAGGAACATGAACGGCCTCATAACCAATGGGAACCTGTATATAGCGCAGCCACCGCGATTCAAGATATCCTCCGGGAGGAAGTCGCACTGGGCCCTGAACGACGAGCAGCGGGACGAGATCATCGGCGGGTTCAACGGCAAGCAGAAGGTCGACATACAGCGCTACAAGGGTCTTGGCGAGATGAGCGCCGATCAGCTCTGGGAGACCACGATGGACCCTGAGGCCCGCACGCTGCTACAGGTCTCGTACGAAAACGCCGTGACGGCCGACCAGATATTAACGCTGCTCATGGGCGATGTGGTCGAGCCAAGGCGCAACTTCATCCAGACCCACGCGTTGGAGGTCGAAGACCTCGACGTGTAGCCGCCCCTCTCACCTAGCTGTTCCCTTCTGCTCAGGTAGGGGGTCGCACTGAAACTCGCAGGGCGGGGATGTGGTGAGACAGGCCTTTCCTGAGCGGGGCCGAAGGGCTCACCGCGAACGTAGCTTAAAACTCACTATTCGTCCTGAGCTTGTCGAAGGACAGTTCGCCCAGAACGACCCTCTTTGCGCAAAACAGCCAGGTACGATTGCTTCCTCTTCTGCAGGCTCTTCATGGCAACGCCGATGACCCTGTAAACGTCGACCTCGTCGACCCCTGGCGCGAAGAGCCTCGGGATGACCTCCCCAACCCGATACCTGAGCCCCCGCGAATCCCGCTCCAGGTATCCCTCGTCCACGAGCCAGCGCCGCAGCGTGACCCGGTCGAGCTCTATCCCGCGGGCGATGTCTGCCAGCCAGAACGCCAGCTTGTCGTTGACCTCGCTCTCGGTGAACTCCTTCAGCGGGTCTAGCGTCAAGACGACGCTCTTGAGCAGAATGTGCTGGTCCCGCTGCTTGCGGGGTACCCCCTTCAGGCCGCTCTTCAAACACAGCTCTGCCAACCGGTCCTCGAACTCACCATTCGAGATCAGCCGGCCTGTGCTATCCGTGGTCATCTACTCTGTCCCGCCGTACATGATTTGTTTCAAAGTGGTGCTGTCGGCCTGGCATTCTGAGGAGCGCTCCCCCTTCGTGTCATTCTGAGGAGTCCCCGACGAAGAATCTGGGGCTGGGTCGGTTTCAACGCCGCCAGCGCGAACCCCGCTTCCCCAGATTCTTCACTTCGTTCAGAATGATATTGCAACGCCGTTTATTGGGGGTTATCGAACACCCCAGCTATGTATAGCGGCGGAGCGATAAGGCTGGGACCCTCGTCACTTCACGGCCTTGAGCAGACAGAGTCCCCCATCGGAGGGCACAGTGACGTCTCCAGCCTCGAACAACTCCGTAACGAACGAACGGAACTTTTCAAGCTCGTCAGCGGTGAGGTGCTGCTCCAGGTACTCTCGCTCAGGAGGTAGCCCAGGCGATTTCCAGGAATCCCAACCTATGGCGTCGAACGGAGTATCACCCTGCAATGTCTGCAAGTGTACCCAGCGGCTGGCCTCCATCGATATGTCCCTGAACCCTGCCTTCCAGCAGAGGTCGACAAGATCGTGTTCCGTGAAGTCGATCATCTCGCTGCAATACTTCTCTATCCTCCCCTTCGCGATTTCGTGGATGAATGTGCCTAAATCTCCCAGACCCGCCAGAGTTTCAGGGTTGAAGAAACCTACGTCTCGCAGGTAGCCGTTCCGGCTGAGCGGTTCCCAGCAAACCAGCGTCCCATTGGTCCGCAGGACGCGCAAGAACTCGGCTATCGCCTCTTCTTTGCGCTCCACATAAATGAGTACCGACCGCGTTAGCACAACATCCACGGCCTCGTCATCCAGAGGTATCTTGTCGGCTTCACCGTCGATCAATGTGATCGCATCTTCGACCTTGAGGTTCCTGGCGTATCGCAGAAGTTCGTCTCTGGAGTCCTCAGCAGGCTCAAGCGCCACGACTTTGCCATTGGGCTTTACCCGGTCCGCCGCGGGTATCGCCACCATGCCGATCCCAGCCCCAACATCCAGCACGATCTGGCCTTCCGATATGCTAGCTTTGTTCAATATCTCTTCGGCGGGGCCCCCACGGGGTGAAATCACCGGAGTATGCCCCGCATCCGTGCTCCATGACGACCACGACTGGAACAACTCCACTCTGGTTAACTCGCTTTCGAAACAACCACGCCCTATACCCGCGAAACCAGTGTCACCCAGTCGCCGTCCACTTTAGTCGTTGTGCCTCGGGCGCCGGCCGCGGAAAGCCTCTCGGCCACCCCCGCCTTGTTCTCCAGCAGGATCCCCGACACAAGCAGCCTGCCGCCCGGCTTCACCGCGCTAACCAGGTGCTCCGCCATCTCTGAGGCGACCTTGGCGGAGATGTTAGCCACCGCGACGTCGAATCTGCTGGCGGGGGCGCCCTCGTGCGGGAGGGTGCCCTCCGCTATCTCGACCTGCTGTTCAAGTGCGTTGTCGCGGACGTTGGAAATCGCAGACCCTGCCGCGTCTCGGTCTATATCGAGCCCGAAGACCCTCGCTGCGCCCAGCCTCGCCGCCGCTATGGAAAGGATGCCCGAGCCGCACCCGACGTCGAGGACGCTCGAGCCCGGACTGACCAGCTCCTCGAGCAGCTCCAGGCACATCTTTGTAGTCGGGTGGTGGCCGGTGCCGAAGGCCATGCCGGGGTCCAGCCTGATGACAGCGTCCTCGGGTCGCGGCGCGTACTCTCTCCAGCTGGGCGCTACAACCGTCCTCTTCCCGATACGCAGGATGTCGAAGTGCTTCTTCCAGGCGTCCTGCCAGTCCTCTTCCTCCAGGACTCGCTGGCGTAAACTCGAGACGTCCGACAGATGGGCCACCAATCTCACGCCCATGTCGATGTAGTTGGTGCGCTCATCGGTCTCGTGGTCTAGCGGAATGTACGTCCTGACCGTGACCCGCTCCGCGCTCGGCGGCGACTCACCTTCGTCGGGGTTGTATCCTCCCGGCGCCTCCACCGCCACTCCTCCGCGCCCATACCGATGGAATAGGGAAGATAGCGGCTCGACAAACTCGGGCGAAGACTCGACGCTCAGCTCAACCCATTTCAAAGCTCGACCCACCTGCACGTACGATTTTGGATGATGCGCCTTTATCCCGCGTTGCGAGCCGCTGGCACGTCACCGATGCGCGCCGCGGGACTGGACCCTCGTTCAGCCTCGGCGCTGCTGCGGGTCAGCGGGGGACCGGGACCGCCGCAAGCGTGACCGGCGGCGACTCATTGACGCTGAAAGACGTCCCGTGGCTCGCCGGGCGCTCTGCCAGCCAGGCCTCCCGCCACGCTGGAACGCATACCACGTGCAACCACGCAGCCGCTAGATGATGTCGAACGGCACACGGTCAATAACGAGGCGCCGCGGCCTCACTGGGCTGGTGATGTGGCGACGCGGTGCACGAGATTCTTCTTGGAGTCGGCCAGGAAGAGCTCGCCCTGGCTGTTGATGACAATCGAGACGATCTGGCCAATCACGTCGGTGTGGACCGCCACCTTTCCGGAGTCCTGGGTGCTCTCGTACTCGTCGGCCGCCACGGTGGTGATGATTCCCGTGCCTGCGGCTATTTTGCGAACGCGAACGTTGCCGTCGGCGATGTACAGGCTGCCGTCGGGGGCTAGCGTAATGCCCGAAGGCAGGCTGAGCATCGCTTCGACGGCAGGACCACCGTCACCCGAGTAACCGGCTCCAGATGTTGCTGAGGCCGAGTAATCGTAATTATTGCCGACGTTCCCCCGGTAGGACATCGCGGTCCGCTCATAGTGCTTGCCGAAACCCGCCACCGTCGTCATGATCCCCGACGAGGCGTCGACCTTGCGAATCCTGTGGTTCTCTTTGTCCGCGATGAACATGTTCCCCTGTTCATCTACAGCCACGCTCACCGGCTCAGCAAAATACGCGCTCGTCGCAGGGCCGCCGTCGCCTTCTACCCCCCTCTCGCCGGTCCCAGCAATCGTATCGATCTTCCCGCTGGCGGCATCGACCTTCCGAATTCGGTTGTCGGTCGCTATATACAGATTTCCATTTGCATCGACCGCCACGTCGTCCGGCTGCTTCACAAGCGCTTCCGTGGCCGGTCCGCCGTCCCCGAAGATCTTCGCTCGAGGATCGCCGGCTCCCCCGCCCGCCGCCGTTGTGACAATGCCGGTTACGGCATCGATCCGGCGGACGCGCCCGCTGCCGTTGTCCGCAATGAACACGTTCCCCGCGCCATCCACAGCGACTCCCCGGGTCTCTCGAAAGCCGGCCTCGAGGGCAGGACCGCCGTCTCCCAAATTCCGGCTGGTCCCTCTCCCTGCGATGGTCGTAATGATGCCCGTCGCTGCGTCGACCCGGCGGACCCGTTTGTCAGCTGCGATGAAGAGGTTTCCGTCGCGGTCGATTGCGACCCCGGAGGGGGCGTACATTCCGGCGGCGCCTGCCGGACCCCCATCTCCTGCGAATTGGGGTGAGCCGGTGCCGACGTAAGTAATGATCTCGCCGACCGCGGCCGAGGCCTCTTGTGGCGCTGCCGCCGGCACAGGCTCGATGGGGCTATCGATTGCCGCCGTATCCTCCGCGGCCCCGCACGCGGCAACCACCGCGAGTACGGCAAGTGAAATAGCCCAGACGCCCCACGGCGCGGACCAGATGCTGTGAGTGAGGTTGCTTCTCGTACGGAGCCTGTGACTCATAGCTGGGCCTCCTCGCGTTTGCGTGATAAGACTAACATGCGCCGTCGGCGGCCGCAGAAAGCTCAACACAAAGGTCCGGGTTCACGTGAATCACAGCAGGTCCCACCGTGGAAACGCGAGAGCGGAGACGTAAGCTCTGAGGGTCGAGAAGGGAAGGACGACGATAAGCGAGTTCCGAACCGACCCACCGTCGGTGCGGACTAGGATTCCCGTTACCAAAATAGAGACGGCCCCGAGGTTGTCCTCGGGGCCGTCTTTTCATCATGTTGTTGGCGGCCTACTCAGCGCCTCCCAACGAGTCCTTGATCTTGTCGAACCAGTTCCTGTCCTCCTCGCTGCCTTCACCCTCGCCTTCGCCGAAGGACCTCGATAGTGCCTCCAGCAGCTCGCGCTGATGGTGTGTTAGCGATTTGGGTGTGACCACGGTGAGAACGACATGCTCGTCTCCCCGCTTGCTGGGGTTGTTTAGATGTGGAATGCCCTCGCTCTTGAGGGCTACCACGTCCCCTGTTTGAGTTCCCGGAGGTATGGAGAGCTCAGCCTCCCCTTCCAGAGTCGGTACGGTTATCAGGTCTCCCAGTGCGGCCCTCGCGATATCCACCTCGTGCCGGTAAACGATATCGTACCCTTCCCGTTCGAACTTAGGGTGACTGTTGACCTTGACGGACACGTAAAGGTCTCCAGGCGGACCGCCGTTGGCGCCCGGGTCACCCTCACCGCTCAGCCTGATCTGAGTCCCGGTCTCTATGCCTGCGGGGATGCTGAACGCGAGCTTGCGCTTTCGCACCTCCCTCCCGGCGCCCCTGCAACTTGAGCAAGGCGTAGCGACGGTCTGGCCCTCCCCACGACAGGTCTCGCAAGTCATAACCTGCATGAACTGGCCGAAGATGCTCTGCTGTCCCCGGCGAATCTGGCCGGTGCCCCCGCACTCCCGACACAACTTTGGTGGGTTTCCCGGCTCACCCTTGCTGCCGCGACATCGGCTGCAGATCTCGGTGCGCTTGACCTCGACCTCTTTTTCGACGCCGAAGACAGACTCCTCGAAGTCGATCACCAGGGAGTATTGGAGATCGGCTCCCTGTCGCGCGGTCGATCGCGAGCGCGTGGTCGTGCCGCCGAAGAAGGCGTCGAAGATGTCGCCGAAGCCGCCGAAGTTCTCGAACCCCTCGAAGCCGCGCCCTCCGTTGCCCCCCAGTCCGGCGTGCCCGAATCGATCGTAGTCGGCCCGCTTCCTGGAGTCCGTGAGGACCTGGTACGCTTCGTTGACCTCTTTGAACTGTTCCGCCGCGCCGTCGCTCTTGTTTCGGTCAGGGTGATACTCAAGCGCCAGCTTCCTGAACGCCCGCTTTATATCCTCGTCTGAGGCGTCTCGGGTGATGCCCAGGACTTCGTAGTAGTCGCGTTTCTTGGTTGTCATCTCAATTATCTTGTGGAGCCTCGACCTTAAATTATACGAGTTGGAGATTTCTTGTACAAGGCAAGAAAAGGTCTTCTACGCGGGGCAGACCGACCTTCCGACTGAATTTTGTTTGTTACGACTTGACCACGGAAGGCCCGGCAGGGTAGTAGAGCCGCCTCGGGCGACGGGAGCTGTAGGGCCGGGGTGGCTCGTCGGCTATCCGCTTGTGACGTTCTCCGCCATCTCGCTCATGACATCGGCCACAAGCTCGACGCAGGCGATCGTCTTCTTGTAGTCCATCCTCACCGGGCCGACCGCCCCGATCGTGCCCGCCGACTCCCCAGCGACGCCGTATTGGCCGATAACCACGCCGAGAGGCCAGAGCAAGTCCTCGCGGTTCTCCTTGCCTATAACCACCTTCACGTCCCTGGGCCGGTCCGGGGCCTGGCCCAGAATCGCCTGGGCTAGGGTCCCGTCTTCCGCGCCCTCGATCATGCCCCGCGCCTTCTGGTTCTCGGCGAATTCCGGCTGGCCGAGCAAGCTGCGAAGGCCGTCGAGGTAATGCTCCTGGTGGGTACCGCGGTCCTCCTCCTGAAGGATCAGCCCTGTCGCCGCAACAATGTCCCTCTCGAAGGGCGACATCTGCGTTTCGATAGCTTCGATTTCGCGCCAGTTTAGACCCAGCAGCATCTCGTTGACCCGGTTCGCAGCGATCTGCAGTTCCGCCGCCTCAGTGCGCTCGTTGAGGCGGACCAATTGTCGTCTCAGTCGGGCCTGCTCGAACACCACTATTAGCAAGACCAATAGGTCCTGCAGCTCGATCAGCTCGATGCGCTTCACGCGGGTCTCTCGTCCACGCGGGAACGTGACGATCGCGAGATTACCGACCAGCTCGACCAGGGACGCCGCTGCGGCGCTGGTCCAGTCGTCGGGCTCGCGCTCGACTTCGTTCAGACGCGCCCGGATCGAGTCTGTCTCGGCTTGGGATATGCCGGCGTTCTCGCCGGGGGAGGTCTCGACGTAGACCCGATACCCCTTGTCCAACGGCACGCTACCTGCCGAGGGATGCGGGCGAGTTACGAACCCCTCATGCTCCAGCTCGGACACGTCGTTCCTCACGGTCGCGGGGCTCACGCCAAGCCCGGACGTGCGAGCGATCGCCTCTGATGAGACCGGCACGGCACGGGCGATGTAGTCGCCCACGATAAGGTTCAAGATCGTCTGCGTTCGCTCTTTCAGCATTGTGTCAGCCTTGTTTCGAATGTAGCACCGCGTTTGTTCGAGTGTCAAGCGCGTTGTCCACAACACTGGCTGCTTGTTATACTCCATCTCAGGAGGACGCCTACCATGGAGATATGGTGGCTGGGGCACTCGTGTGTCCGCATACGGTCCAGCGATACAACGCTTATATCGGACCCGTACAGCGACTCCATTGGGCTATCGCTGGGGCCACAGTCCGCCGAAGTGGTAACGGTCAGCCATCCTCACCCACACCACTCTCAATCGGAGGTGGTCGGGGGGAGTCCGCGGGTCGTCTCGGGACCGGGCGAGTACGAGATTGGCGACTTCTACATCACGGGCATGGGCACCAGTCGCCGGCACGATGACAAAGCTATAAACACCGTATTCCGCATCCAGGCAGAGGAGATGACGCTTTGCCACGTGGGTGACCTCAACGCGACACTTCCCTCCCGGCAGGTCGACGAGCTGCGGGCGACCGACGTAATGTTTGTTCCCGTTGGTGGCGTATGCACCCTCGACACCCACCAGATCGTAGAGCTGGTGAAGCTCGTCGCGCCCAAGATCGTGATCCCGATCCATTTCGGGGTCGAGGGCGTGGACCTGGAGCTGGGGCCCTTGGACGACTTCCTGATCGGCATGGGAGTATCCCATCCCGATCAACAGCCTAAACTGAGCGTCACCAGCACCAGCCTCCCGCGCGATACGCAGCTAGTCGTTCTGGGCAAGGCCGCGTGAGGGCGAACCCTTAACGGCGCCGGTCGCTACTCTATCCGATCGAAGCCCGTAAACGGCTGGAGCACCTCGGGAATGAGGACCGAGCCATCCGCCTGTTGGTAGTTCTCGAGAATGGATACGATCACTCTGGGCAGGCCGAGACCGGAACCGTTGAGCGTGTGAACGTACTGGGGACGTGCGCCCTGCTTAGGCCTGTAGCGGATGTTGGCCCTTCGCGCCTGGTAATCGGTGCAGTTGGAGCAGGAGCTCACCTCGAGCCACTCGCGGCTACCGGGAGCCCACATTTCCAGATCGAAGGTCTTGGCGGCCGCCTGGCCAAGAGCGGCGGTGCATAGCTGCACGATCCTGTAAGGGACCCCCAGGCCCCGACAAACGTCCTCCGCTTCAGCCACCAACCGCGTCAGCGCCTCATCGGACTCCTCCGGCTCGACGTACTTGAACATCTCTACCTTCTCGAACTGATGGACGCGCTTGATACCTCTCCTGTCTTTCCCCGCCGCCGCCTTCTCCCGCCGGAAGCACGGCGAGTGAGCTGTATAGTTCAGGGGCAAGACCCCCGGCGACAGAATCTCGTCCCTGTGAAAGCCAGCGATCGAGACCTCGCTGGTGGGGATCATCCACATGTCGTCTTCGTCGTCGTGGTACATCGTGTCCGCGAACTTGGGTAGCTGGCCGCTACCGATAAGGGTCTCCTGGCTCACGATGAACGGTATGTATAACTCCTCGTAGCCGTGTTGCTCGAGATGCAGCTTGAGCATCCACGTTATCAACGCTCTCTGGAGGGCCGCTCCCTTACTCTTCAACACGTAGAACCTGGACCCCGCAAGCTTGACGCCCCGCTTGAAGTCGATGATGTCCAGTTTCTCGCCGAGTTCCCAGTGGGGTAGCGGATCGAACTCGAAGCTGGGCATCTCTCCCTCTGTTCGCCCCACGACATTTCCCGAGTCGTCCTCACCCTTGGGAGTGTCGTCGCTAGGGAGGTTGGGTATGGTCAGGAGAATGGCATCAAGCTTCGCCTCCGACTCCCGGGCCTCCTGTTCCAGCGACTTGATCTGAGAGCCCAGCTCCCTCATCTCCTCGACCACCGCAGCGGGCCGCTCCTTCGACTTCCCGAGCTGTCGGCTCCCCTCGTTGCGTTGGGCGCGAAGGGCGTCTGCGTCGGTGACCAGCTTGCGTCGCTGCGTGTCGAGTTTCGCGACGGCTTCGACGTCGACGTGGTCGCCTCGATCCGCCATGGCCGCACGGACGCGGTCCGGATCGTTGCGAATCAGATCGATGCTAATCAACGGTCACCTCGAGGCGCGAAAGGGTAGCTGCAGCGCTTCGATTGTACTAAACCCGCATATGCCCAGTCCAAAGCGCAAAAGCCCGACCCCGGAATCCGCACCGCGCTCCGTTCCCACACTTGGTTCGAAGCCGGGCGAGCGGCGGTACTCTCACTGACCGCTTTCACGAGAACTCCAGATCGCCGCTTCGTGGGCGCGCGTCGCCTTGTATAATTGATCACGCCTGGTTAGCGTTGATGCTGTGCCAGTCTACTGTCCCTCAAATGGCTTTGCCTCGGGGTCTAGGGGAGCGGAGTATGTCATGCTGAGGCTTCGCGAAGCGTCTGGGGAGGGGTCCCTCCCCGCCGCAGACCCTTCGGCCTCGGAAGGCCTCAGGGTGACATTGGCCGATGCGTTGTGCGCCCAAGCTGTCCCGAGCGGCCCTCGGCGCCGCTGCACCGGCTCCAGTTCTGTCAACTGATATATAAGACACTACGCCGGGGCTGCGCAGCCACGCAGCTCCGCGAACGGGATAGCCAATTTGAGCTCCACCGGCCTCTTCGACTCGATTCGGGACCTGATGAGCCCCGGCAACGTGCGGCTGCCCGATGAGGACACGCCGGCCGACCCTGAAGATGCCTTCTCTGGTTCCCTTCTCTCCATACAAGAGCTGTGCGACCACCTTGCAGAGCGCATTCGCCCTCGTATCCCGTTCGATCGGATGTCAATTGCGTTCATAGATCTCGAAAAGGACCGGTACACCGAGGCCTACGTTACCGGCATCGACATACCGGAGCGCCGGTCCGGAGACGTCGCTCCGCTCGATGGCACCATTGTGGACGGCGTCGTCACCGTGGGCGCGGCAATAAGGCTCGCGGACGAGACCCCCGAGGAGATTGAGAGCAGGTACCCGGCCCTAAAGCCATCGCTGAACGCCGGGGTACGGTCACTGATGGCGGTCCCCATGTTCGCCGGTGACCGGGTTGTAGCTGCCCTGGTATTGGAGTCGCTCAGCCCGGACACCTACAAAGAGACCCACCTGGACTTGGGGCGGCAAACGAGCGCCCGAATAACAGGCCAGGTCGAGGCGGCCAGGGCGTTCCAGACGCTTCAACAAGACGCCGCCCAGCTTGCCAAGCTGGCCGAGGTCGGCAGGGTTCTCGCATCCGCGCCGGACCCAGCCGAGGTATACGACAGGTTTGGCCAGGTCGTCCGTACGATTCTTCCTTTCGATCGCCTGGAGCTGGTAACGATCGAGACCGCCGAAGGCGCTGTCTCATTCTCGTGGGCAACCGGGACGGAGGTCCCCGGCCGGGAGGTCGGCGTATCGCTCCCAATTCAGGAAACGGCCTTCGCGGCCGCGGTGAGAGACGGCGCGGGTCTGATCGAAACGGGAGAGTCGCGAGCAAAGCTGGCCGCCAGATACTCTTCGGAGGCCGCTGCGCTTTCCAGCGGCCTGCGCTCGCTGATGATCGCTCCGTTGACCGCTGGAAGTCGCGTCGTGGCCGCCCTGGCGTTCCATTCGGTCGCGCCCGCGGCCTACTCGGAGACACACTTGGCCATCGCCGAGAAGGTTGCCGAGCAGGCGGCCGGACCGGTGGCCGGCGCGCTGCGGACCGCCCAGATTGAAAGGGAGTCGCAAGCTAGCTCCGCGATAGCCGAAATCGCAGCCGCCATGGGGTCATCGGCAGACCCAGGCGAGGCATTCGAACGCGCTGCACGGCAGATCGGCCCGCTTCTTCCCCACGACTACATCGCCGCGGTGCAGCTCGAACACGAGACAGGAGTCACCAGCGTGGTGCAAGCCACCGGTGCCAACCTCCCGGACCGGGGCGTCGGCGCATCGATCGAAATCGACGACGAGTCGATCGCGACACTCGCCGCCGGCAACTCGGTAGTCGTATCAGGCGACACTTCTGTCGAAGAGACCGCGGCCACCCTCCCCAGATGGCGAGACGCCATAGTCTCGGGAGGCTTACGCTCTCTTCTGGCCGCCCCGCTGGTGGTGGACGATAAGGCTGCGCATGCGCTGATACTTCTGTCCACCGAAAAAGATGCGTACTCCGGCGGCGCTATGGCCACTGCCCAGCGCCTTGCCTCCGTTCTTGCCGGTCTCATCGCCAATTCCCAGGCGACGTCTCAACTGAGGGAGGCGGTAGACGAGCGCAAGATAGTCGGAGAAGTAGCCGAGCTTGTAGCTGGCGCGCGTGAAATCGATGAGGTATGCGAGGCGGCCGCGGAGAAACTCGCGACAGTCCTGCCATTCGACCGGATCGACATATCTACAGTCGGTGCGCACGGGCAAACCCTGGCCCGAGTCTATATATCCGGAGTTTCCGTGCCCGGTACCGAGGAAAGCATCCCGGAGCCCATTGTCGGAACGTTGGAGGAAGAGGCAGTTCGTGCTCGCGCGCCCCTACTGCTACATCCTACCGGCGCGCGGGAGGTCGAGGACCGGTTCGCATTTCTAGCGACCCCGTTTGAGGCCGGCCTACGCTCGTTCCTGGCAGCGCCAATGTTCAGCGGCGACATGGTGTCCGGGGTGCTCAGCTTGAGCTCGCGAGACGCGAACGCGTACGGAGAGGCGCACGCCGGCCTGGTTTCGCGCGTGGCGGTACTTCTCTCGGAGGCGATGGCCGCCGCTCGTAGCCGCGCGGAAGCCAAACGCGCTGCAGCCGAAGCTGGACTTCTCGACGATCTGGCGAGGTCGCTCGCCTCCTCTTCAGCGGTCCGGGACGCCGGGGACCAAGTCGCTCGCATCGTTCGCAGGCTGATACACTTCGACCGACTCGACATCGCCACCGTCGACTCGGAGACAGAGACGCTGACTCGTGTGTACGCATCCGGACTTGCAGCGCCGGATAAGGAGCGGCTCGGGCATCCTGAGCCACTCACCGGCTCGGTCGAGTCGGAATCGATCAAGCTTGGAGCGTCATTTCCGCTAGACGTGCGGTCCCCTGAGGAGGAGGCCGAACGATTTCCTTTGGCAGAGCCGGCCTTTGAGGCGGGGCTCCGCTCATTCATATCTACACCCCTGATTATCACCAACCGGGTCGTCGGCGTGATGACCCTCGCCTCCACGGATATCAACGCGTACACGGACGCCGACGTGGCCATGGCGGAGCGTGTGGGCTTCCAGCTCGCGGGCACGATATCGGCCGCAGCGGCGCTTGATGTTGAGGAGGAAGACTCCGGCCTCGGCGAGCTGCCGGGACCGGTCGAGGTTGATCCCGAGTCCCAGCCGGAAATCCTGGCGGAGATCGGCAAGGCTATTAGCTCCTCGGTCGATGTGGTCGAGGCATATGAGCCCTTCGCTGAGCTCGCTCGCAAGCTCGTCCACTTCGTTAGCCTCGCTATATGGACCCTGGACCTTCGCGGAGAGAACCTGGTCGCTTCCTACGTGTCTGGGGCCGACCAGTCCTTTCAGGGCAAATCGTTTCCTCTCCCAGCGCCTCCCGAGGGGAGCGCCCGGCGACAGGCGCCCGGTGAACGTGCGTCTCCGGACGACGTGATCGAGCGATTAAGAGAGCTATTACCACTGCCTACCGGAGGACTCCCTCTGCTGCTGGTGCCGCTGGCATCCAACGACGAGACGGTCGGGATGCTCTCCATGAAGTCCAAGGGCCCGGGGGCGTACACGAGGCGAGATGTAGAAGTCGCTCAGAAGATAGCCGACCAGATATCCGGCGCGGTAGCCAATGCTCAGGTCGTTCGCGAACTTAAGCAGGTCGAGGACGCCGTTAGAGAAGCGGTGGGGCGGATGGACAGGGCTATCGAGGGCTCAGGCAGCGGCCTATGGGACTGGAATATCGGAGGCGACGAGTTCTGGTGCTCGCCCCTGTTCACCCAGATGACGGGCTATCCCGGCCAGACCGAAGACGGCGAGGAGGTCGAGTGGTACTCGTTAGTACACCCCGAGGACCGCGAGTCCCTACGCGAGGCGCTCGAAGACCATGTTGAGCGGAGGGCGCCCTACAGTACGGAGTACCGGCTGTTGACGCCATCGGGGGAGTATCGGTGGTTCTCGGACCGCGCGCAGGCCAAATGGGATGAGTCAGGACAGGCGGTCCGAATGTCAGGAGCGCTGGCCGATATCACCGATGCCAAATGGGGCGAACGGACCTCGGCGGACGATGCCCTTCGCGGGCCGCTGGACCTGATGCTCGGCTTCAGACGGGCGCTTATCGAGCAGCGCGCGGAAGAGGGCGAGGGCGACGCGGGAATATCGGGGCTCGCTTCGGCCGGGCATCGCATCCACCAACTCGTCCTAGACCTGCAGACCCTGGCCTCCGTTATCGACCGCAAGCTCCAGCCGGAGCCAGTCGACCTTACCGCGGTCGCCCGCTCCGTCGTGAGAAAGCTACGAAGAACGCGCGAAAAAAGGAAGATCACCTTCTTTGTCGCCCGATATCTGACCGCTAAGGCTGACCCCCTCCTGCTTCGGATATTGCTTGAAGGCCTCCTGGACAACGCCTGGAAATTCACCGGCCGGCGCTCGCGGGCGCGGGTGGAGGTCGGAGTCACGGAGCAGGACGGCGAACCCGTCTACTACGTGCGAGACGATGGGGCCGGGTTCGACATGGCCGATGCCGATAAGCTATTCGACCTCTTCCAACGCCTCCACCCGGCTACGGAGTTCGAGGGTACGGGGGTCGGACTGGCCATCGTCCGCCAGATCGTCCTCCGCCATGAGGGACGAGTCTGGGCCGAGGGCGAGATCGACGGCGGGGCCACGTTCTTCTTCACCCTGTAGCCCGCCCACTCCTGTCTGACACTCCTACTCGCAACCAGGCGGGTATGACGTCGTGGACACCAGCCGTCCCGACTCATCGTACAAGGCCGCTGTGTCTGGGCGGGAGTTGTTCCAAACAGCCGTACCACGCTGAAAGCTGAACCCGCCTGACTCCTCGTGGACCTGGTTGGTGTAGACCCGCACCGAGGCGGCCGGCTTCAGAAGCCACGCCGGGAACTCGAACGAAGGCGCTCCATCGGACATGTCCACCAGCCGCCACCCCTCTAGCTCCTGGGTCGCCGTGCCTGAGTTGACGATCTTGACATACTCGTCGGGCTCCTGGCGGGAGACGACGCCGTCGAAGTATACGCACTCTATGCGCACGTCCGGAGCGGTGAGCGGCACAGGGGTTGGCGTGGGACCTGGACTGGGCGGAGCCTCAGGCTTGGCGGTAGGGGCGGGGGGCACCGTGACGGTTGGCGTAGGCCGCGGACCTCGATCAGCGTCCGCGCCCGGCGTCGGCGAGGGCTGCGGAAAAGGGGTCCTGGTTAGCGTAGGAGCGGCCGTGGCATCAGGGGAGGACGGCTGAGTTGTGGGGGATGGCGTCGTAGGTTTCGGAGTTGGGCTGGCCTGGGCCTGCGTCTCCGCGGTCTCCGTCGGCGTCACCGCGGCACTGGGCTGCGCCGGTGCGGGGGAGGCTGGCACCGGCTCCTCCCCCTTAACCGAGCAGGCGCCGAGTAGAATGCCCAGCACGGCCACCGAGTAGAGTATGGGAGGCGCGCCGGTCTTCCTGGTACACACCGGGAACATATAATTAGTCTACGAACGCCTGCGCTGCTGTGATGGCGCTCCCCGTGCGCCACTCTTCACACGAGGAGGAGTGACCAAGCGCTCACGGCGTGACCTCGATGCGCCCGTCACCCAGGGAGCCTGATTTGCCAACCTCGCCGATCACGGCGACGGTTGGGATGCGCGCGGCATCCAGCTCCGCAAGGAGCGTCTCTCGTTTTCCCTGAGGCACTGCGATGAGCAGGCCCCCTGACGTCTGAGCGTCGCACAGCAGCAGCTTGGCTTGATGAGTGATCGCAGGGTCCCAGACCACCGACGACTCCGCCGATTTCAAGTTGCGCCGCGTGCCGCCCGGCACGATGTCTTGATCGATCAGTTCCCAGGTCCCGTCCAGCACAGGCACGGCGCCGAGCGAGAGCCTCGCCGTCGCATCGCTCGCCCTTAGCATGACCAGCAGGTGCCCGATAAGACCGAAGCCCGTTACGTCGACGCATGCGTTGACCCCGACCTTTACCATCGCATCCGCCGCCTCGTGGTTCAGGGCTCGCATCATATCTATCGCGCCCTCGAGCACGGACGCCTTTACGCGCTCATGCTTGCCCGCTGTGGTGATAATTCCGGTGCCGATGGGCTTGGTCAAGACCAGGGCGTCGCCCGGCCGGGCGCCGGCGTTCGTAACCTGAAGCCCCGGCTTCACTACGCCCGTAACCGCCAGCCCGTATTTGGGCTCGGCGTCGTCCACCGTGTGGCCGCCGACGATGAGGACACCCGCCTCTTGGGCCTTGGACGCGCCCCCTCTGAGGACATCGCCGAGGACCTCTTTAGAGAAGTCCATTGGAAATCCGACGATATTCAGTCCGAGCAACGGCCGCCCCCCCATCGCGTAAACGTCGCTCAGGGCGTTGGCCACCGCGATCTCCCCAAAGGCGAACGGCTCGTCGACGATCGGCGGAAAGAAGTCGACCGTCTGAATCACCGCGATGTCGTCGCTCAGGCGGAACACAGCGGCATCGTCCTCCGTGTCGACGCCGACGAGGAGGTCCGGATGAGAGACTTTCGGTAGCTGACGCAGCACCTGCGCCAGGTCGTCTGGACTAAACTTGGAAGCTCAACCGGCGCAGCTTGCCAGCGACGTTAGCCGGACTTGGTCGTGGACGTGTGTCACCTGGGCATCTCCTTCGGGTAGGTGAATCAACGGGGGACCCGCCCGTGTGTATCGACGGGCGCCGGTCCCTCCGTGCTCCGCTCAAACTGGCTGGGAGCCCCATACCCATGGGGCAGTATAGCACTCTGAGTCTGTCGGATATACGGTCGCCTGGCTGTCTCTTGCGAGTCCTTCTCTGGACTGAAAACCTGGCGCTTGCTACACTCTAGTACGTGGCATTCTTCAGGCCTCCCGCCCTTCTCGGGTCGGGGGCCTGAGCTTTGCGTAGGATGGTTCACCTCCTGGGACGGGGAAACTGAGGTATGCCCGAAGCTTCAGAAGATAATAGGCGAGCGATGGTCGTCGTCGCCCACGCCGATGACGCCGAGTTCGGCTGCTCAGGCACCGTGGCACGGTGGTGCCACGACGGCTGGGAAGTCGTCTACGTGCTCTGCACCGACGGTAGCAGGGGAAGCAGCGACGAGAATATTACCCCAGATAAACTCTCGACAACGAGACACGACGAGCAGCTTGCCGCGGCGAAGGTACTTGGGCTAAAGGACGTGGCCTTCCTCGGCTACGAGGACGGCACCCTCGAGCCGACACTGGAGCTACGCCGCGATATCGCGCGCGAGATTCGACGGCACCGGCCCGAAGTGCTGATCACGTTGCACCCCGCTCGCAACCTCGATGGAGAGTGGGGCGTTGGACACCCCGACCACATGGCTGCGGGCGAAGCGGCGCTCTCGGCGGTCTATCCGTCTGCAAGGGACCACCTGGCCTTCCCTGAGCTGCTCGAGGAGGGGTTGGAACCCCACAAAGTGGCTGAGGTCTGGGTCATTGGACACCCTGAGCCGGACCACTGGGTCGACGTTACCGACCATATCGACACGGCTAACCGCGCCCTGGCGCAACACTCCTCGCAGATCAGCAAACGGAGCGAGAAGATAGCTGAAATGATGAAGGAGTGGCGACGGAAGAACGCGGTGGGCAGAGGTATGCAGTACGCTGAGCGGTTCCGGCGCATCGTCGTGGACCGTCTCTAGCACCCCAATATCGTGACCAAGCCCCCCCAGCCCACAACTCCCGCTGGGAAGAGCCCGGACGAAGTGCTCAGGCTCGGCTTTCTCGCGTCTCACGGCGGCAGCAACGTGCAGGCGATCATCGACGCCTGCCAAAGCGGTCGGGTCGACGCCACGCCGTCCGTTGTGATAAGCAACAACTCCGCCGCTCCGGTTCTTCAACGTGCCCGGAGGGAAGGTATTCCCTATCGACACCTGAGCAGCCGCACTCACCCTTTGCCCGAAGACCTGGACAAGGCGATACTGAGTACGCTGGACGAGTACGGCGTCGGTCTCGTGGTGCTGGCGGGCTATATGAAACTGCTGGGGCGCAAGACCGTCTCCCGTTTCTCCGGTCACATTCTGAACACACACCCCGCGCTCCTGCCTAAGTACGGCGGCAAGGGGATGTACGGGTTGCGAGTACACGGGGCCGTCTTGGCGGCGGGCGATGAGGTCACAGGCGCAACGGTCCACCTGGTGGACGAGGAGTACGACCGCGGGCCTATCGTAGCGCAGCGTGAGGTCCCAGTCCTTCACGCGGACACCCCCGAAACGCTGCGCGAACGCGTGCTAAAGTGCGAACACGAGCTTTATGTCGAGACGCTCCAACGGATCAGCAGAGGCGAGATTTCGCTAGCGTAAGAGGTCGTCCGTATAGGGTGCCACTGGCGCTAAAGGGTTGATTTACGTCGTTCTCCCTTGATGGGAGAAGGCAGGGATGAGGGTGATTCCTGGTTCGTGGGGTTGGGGTGCTTCTCCGCAGCGCGGCGGAGGATGAGGCGCAAAAACGTGGGCGTGTCCTGACGATACGACCCCGGGATCTACTTAGTCGCGGTGAACACTCCGCGTTGCGTCTCGACCTGAGCCCGACACGAAGGTCAGCCTTCGCTGTCCGCGGAAGTAGCGCCACCGGACAAACGCCACTGCTCGCCCCATAGCTGGTAGAAGTGGTTGAGCGGCCCGTGGCCCCGGCCCATGGGAAAAGCGTGGCGCATCGTGGCCGTAACGAACTTCTTAGCCTCGCCCACAGCGTCTCGAAGGGACATCCCCTTGGCCAGGCCCGCGGCCGTCGCGGAGGCGAAAGTACACCCGCTGCCGTGGTTGCTGGTCGTGTTGATCCGCTGCGACGTGAACGCCCGGAACTCCACTCCGTCGTAGAGGATGTCGGTCGCCGGCCCCTCCAGATGACCGCCCTTCACCACGGCCGCCTTCGCTCCCATCGACACGATGTCCCTTGCCGCATCCCGCGCATCGTCGATGCTCTCGATCACCCTGCCGGACAGGACCTCCGCCTCAGGGACGTTGGGGGTCACCACCAGCGCCAGCGGGAGCAGCATGGTCCTGAGGGACTCCACCGCGTCCTCGCGGAGGAGCCGGTCCCCTCCCTTGGCCACCATCACCGGGTCGACCACCAAATTCGCCAGGTCGTGCTCTCGTACCTTCTCGGCGACCGCCTCAATGATGGCCGCGCTGGAGAGCATGCCCGTTTTGACCGCGTCGGTGCCGATGTCCGATAGCACCGTATCGATCTGCGCCTGCACCAACTCGGGAGGCAGCTCCAGCACGTCAGTCACTCGCACCGTATTCTGAGCGGTAATCGCCGTTATCACCGACGTGCCGTAGACGCCCATCGCCGCAAACGACTTGAGGTCCGCCTGAATGCCGGCGCCCCCACCGGAGTCGGAGCCCGCTATGGTCATGGCCCTGGGAATTCGGTTGATCTGCGCCTCGCTCGAGGAACTTGGGCGTTTTGGCTGGCCTGGGTTCGGTCAACTATGGAAGGTAGAGCAGTCAGAGCCTTTGGACCGACCAACGTGATCTTTCAACTTTCCACGGGAAGGCGGGTGCCACTCGAAGGGCTCTCTGGGTGCCGGTGTCAAAAACAGACATCCGGATTTTATTGAACTCCTTCCCCATGTGGAATCTCTTCGACTCTTTTAGGTCGATCAAGATGAGTAACAGCGGCCAATCTGCTTTCTGCCATTCGCTCCTAACATGTTCTAATACCTTTTGTACGTTCGGGGTGTGAGTATAGGTTATGAGAACGGCGAATCTGAGCCTAACCTTCTTGCCGTCTGAGCTCCACACCCTGTGCCGTTTGAGCTTGCTCAATTCGTTGGCCTTCCACACCCCTTCCCACTCCCACTCCACCGCTATTTCGTCGCCGTCCAGGCTGCGCAGAATCGCGTCCTTTCTGCCTCCCCTTTCGAACCTCGCGGCCAACCCCATCATGTCAGCCATGCTCCGCACGGCGACCCCAATATGGATTGTCCAGTCCGTGCGCTTTGCTCCGGTTGCGCTTTCGTCCATTGGGAAGTCTCGATGCCACATATACTGGAAAAGGGTGGCAAAGTCCTCGGGGGTGGCCCAATGTTCTGGCAGGGGCATATCAGAGCTCGAAGTTTACGCTGCACACTGGATCAATCCGCCTCGCTCGGAGTTGGCGTGAACGGCTCCCTAGCCGCCCTTCTTCTTGCGCAGGCTCTCGGCCCGCCGCCTGATAATATCCTGGAGGACCCGCACGCTGGTCCCCACCACGCGCATCTTGCGGCGCTTCTTGCGCTTCGCCTCCCTGCGCTCGCCCTTCGTCTCGCCTTCTTCCATGAGCTCACTCAGGCCAGCTTTCGCCTCTGTAAGCCGTCTCCCAGAAGAGGTACTCGTACCGTAGCGCCGTCACGAAGATACTTTCGGTCCTGTCGCGACCGTTGGTGAGGTGGGCGCCGTCAAGGTGCTCACGTATCCGCGCGACCAGCTCGCCAAGCACCGCCGGACCGTGTAGCTCGATCCACTCTCGATAGACCGGGTTATTCGGCTTCTTGCCCGCTTCCAACAACCGAGTACCCCAGTCGAGATAGGTCCCCTCGGTCACGTACAGCACCGTCAAGATATCCTCGAAGCTGCCCTCCAGTGCAGTGCGCATCATGAAATCGCCGAAGCCCTGTGTGGTGGGCAGCGCCTGCGCGGCGGAGTACTCCTCCTCCGTAGCGCCTAGCTGGTCGAAAGCCCTCATGAAAAGGTCGTTTTCAGGGTCGAGTATCCCCTCCAGGAAACGGTTAAGCATGCCGGCCGCGCGGAAGTCCGGTGCCTTGGAGACCCCCACCGCCACCATCGACACGAGGTCTTTTACGAACACGTAGTCTTGCAGGAAGTACGCTCGGAACTTTGCCGTGGGCAGCGTTCCGTCGCCCATCTCCAGCACGAAGGGGTGGGTGACCATTCTCTCCCACAGGTCATCGTACTTGGCACGCAACTCTCTAATGAGGGACATCGCCTTTTCCGCTACCCCCCAATCGCCTGCAATGTCAGACAGCGCGCCTGTAGATGCCCAGGGCGTTCCACGGCATCGCCCCTACGGGTGATGTCAATGGGGTGGACACGACCGCCGGCATAGGAATACGTAGGGGCGGACCTGCGTGTCCGCCCAAGCCACGCCACGTGTCTTAACCCTCGATAAGGCGGACCCGTCCTAAACCGTAGGGGCGGACCCGCGTGTCCGCCCGAGCCACGCCGCGTGTCTTAACCCTCGATAAGGCGGACCCGTTCACGAAGCTGGGTGAAATCGTAGGCGGCCACCTTCAGTCTATCAGACGCCGCCGTCAACACGAGGCTCAGCACCGTCGAGACGCCCAGTGCCATCCCGAAGCTCGCCAGGAATTTCCCGGCCCAGATAATGTCGGGCAGCCACGGGCTGAAGTCCGGCTTCGGGAAAAACAGCACACCGATCGCCAGCCCGGCCACACTACTCGCCAACGCTGACGAGCCACCGAATCGGCGCGAGTACAGGCCCCAGAACACCGGGAACACCGCCGCGGCGCACACCAGATCGGCTATTAGAAAGAGGTAAAGAACGCTGTAGCCCTTCGAAGCGATGAAGATAGCCGGCACTATCAGGGCCACCGTAATGGCCTGGGAGTATCTCAGCAAGGGCACACCCCGTATGTCAGGCCGGAAGCGCGCCAGGTCGGAGGTAACCGCGCTGGCGATGCCGTTGAGGATGGTGTCTAGGCTGCTCATGACCAGCGCCAGGGCCAGAACGAGCACGACGACGATCGCCCAGGTCGGCAGCACGTCGATCACCAGCGAGAACAGCGCCACCGAGGCCTTGTCGCCCACCACGTCTTTGCCGACCGCCATCACACCCATCATCCCCGCAAGCAGGATCAATGGGACCACTACCGCCGCCGCGACGCCGAACCCCTGGCGCAACGCCCTGTCGTTCTTGGTGGTGAACACGCGCTGCCAGAATCCCTGATGGAACATGTTGGCGGCCAGAATTGCTATTACCAGGGTGACGCCGAACTCGATCCCCGGGCTGTGAGTTAGTGACAACAGTTGAGGCGCGTTCTCTCTAACCGGGCTCAGGGCCTCGTCGAGTCCGCCTAGAGCGACTATCGTGGCCACGAAGCTTACCAACAGCAGCGGCAGGATCAACGAGAACTGGATGCTGTCCGTGAAGATCGTGGCGCGAATCCCACCATATGCCGTGTACGCAACGGTCATCAGCCCGATGATAGATGCGGTGAGCCAAAGAGGTGTGCCGGCCAGCAGCGATACGGCCTCTGCCACCCCGGTCAGCTCCGCCGCAAGGAATATGAACATGTAGAAGACGATCACAGCCAGAGTAAATGCGTACATGTAAGGCCCGTAACGGTGCCAGACGTACTCGGTCAACGAGTGTCCTTCGGGCATCAGACGCCTCATTCGAGGCCCGACGAACATGAACGCGACCAGGGGGGCTGCCTGGCCGATCCCGTAGCCTATCAGGGCGACCAGACCCGCCCACGTCCCGGTCTCGGCTGGGCTGAGAAGCACCCACGCGCCGATGACCGAGGCCACTAGGGTGGCGGTCGCCAGGGTTCCACCGGCGCTGTTGCGCGCCACGAGGTAGTCCTCGACGCTCGTACTGCGCCGCCGCACATAGATGACCCCGGCTGACACAAAAGCCGCCGAGGTCAGCAAAGCGATCAGTATAGCTACGCCGCCATCGATCATCGCTAGCTCGCTCCCAATAACAATAGCCGCCCGTCCGGGGCGGCCTATTCAGGGTGCGTTGCGCCTCATCCCTACGCTGGCGTTACCCAGATCAGGTCAGGGGGTCGCCCCGATGCATCGGGACCTCTCAGCCTGGCTCCCAAGCTCCCCCCGGGCTTACCTTCGTTCCGGCGTGAGTCTAGCCGACGCCGCATGGCGTGTCAACTCGCCCGCGTCTCGCCCGGGCCGCCGCCCCGCCGCTTGCCCCTTTGCTATAATCCCCCAGGCTGCGGCTTACACCGCGACGTACACTGCAAGGTGCCGGATGAACGTGGTCGACGTGCTACAGACGGGAGCTCGGCGTCTCGGGGTTTCGCTTAGCATCGTTCAAATGAACCAGTTCCGGCGCTACTATGACGAGATGACACACTGGAATAAGAAAGTCAACCTGACCAGTGTGAAGGGATGGGAAGAGGCGCAGGAACGTCACTTCGTGGACTCGCTAACGGTATCCGCTGCGCTTCCCGCCGAGTTTTCGAATTTAGGAGGCAAGCTACTGGACGTGGGTAGCGGCGCCGGGCTCCCGGGCTTGCCGCTAAAGATCGCATACCCCCGGTTGCGCGTGACCCTGCTGGAGGCTACGGCCAAGAAGACTGCTTTCCTCGAACATGTAACCCAGGCCCTTCACCTCGAGGGTGTGGACGTCCTCACGGGCAGGGCCGAGGACCTGGCCCACCAGCCGTCCCTGCGAGAGGCATACGATATCGTCGTATCGAGGGCCGTGGCAAAGCTTCGCGTCCTTGCAGAGCTATGTTTGCCCTTCTGCCGCATCGGTGGGCTGGCTATCGCGCAGAAGACGCTGGGGGTCGGCGATGAGGTGAGCGCGGCGGGGAACGCGATTCAAGAGGCGGGCGGACGGCTGCGAGAGGTGATCGAGGTCGGCGACGAGAGCTATGGCGGGCGCCGCGCCCTGGTCGTTATCGAGAAGACCGCATCCACACCGGAAAAGTATCCACGGCGGCCGGGAATGCCCGCCAAAAGCCCTTTGTGAGAACCTACCTCGAAAATTCAGCTTGAGCGCAGCTAATAGCGAACAAGACGGACAGATGGTCGCGCTCAGGCGGCGCATTTTCTCCTTGCCGACCCTGCTTTCACTGGGCGTGGCCGTCGCTTTCATCATCTTCCTTGCGACAAGCTTCGACGTCGACTGGTCCCAGACCTGGGGCAACGTCCGTGGCATGGACCCATTGCTGTACTCGCTTGCCCTGATTCTCTACTACGTTAGCTTCGCATTTCGGGGCCTCCGCTGGAAGGTCCTCGCGCGCAACGCGGGCAAGCAAGATGGAACAGACGCCCACTTGCCTTCAGCGTTCGCCTTCTCTCAGCTCATCGTCATCGGTTGGTTCGTCAACGCCGTCGCCTGGCTTCGCCTCGGCGACGCATATCGTGCATACGCACTCTCCGAGGAGTCTCGGGGCGGCTTCTCCTGGAGTCTTGGCACCGTGCTTGCCGAGCGCATCACGGACATGGTGACGGTCTTCGTTCTGATCGTCGTTGCGGCGTTAGCCTTCTCCGCGACGTCAGACTCGAGCGGCTCCGCGTACATAGTGCTGGCAGCGTTTGCCATGTCCTTGACGCTGGTCATCTTGCTGGCTGCGATGAAGGGGTTCGGCGGTCGCATTGCGCGTTTCCTGCCCGGCCGGTTCGGTGATGCTTACCAACAGTTCCAGGTCGGAGCGCTCGGTAGCTTCAAACAGCTGCCTGTGGTATTCCTCCTCAGCCTTACGGGGTGGCTACTGGAGGCAGCGCGGCTCTATTTCGTCGTTCTCGCCCTCGATCTCAGCATTACGTTGCCGCTCGTGCTCGTGGTCGCCTTGGGCCATGCGATCCTCAGCACTGTCCCGACGCCAGGCGGGGTTGGCGCCGTGGAGCCGGGTGTGACGGGGCTCCTTATGCTGGGGCTGGAGCGGCACGACGCGGTCTCCATCGCCCTGGTGGACCGTTCGATCACGTATTTGAGCGTGATCGTCCTGGGGGGGCTGGTATTTCTCCTCTGGCAACTCAACCGGTCCCGCAGGCGGCCGAGCGTATCTGCCACTCCAAAGACCCAGGAGAGCTAACCATCGGTAGGGAGTACGGGGCTCTTTCACCGGAAGGAGGTCGCGGGCGTCAGTGGCTGAACCAGGCGGTCATTGGACCGGGACTGCCCGCCTCTGCACCTCTCGGGCGCTGAGGTCGGCATGATTGTCATTCCGAGCGCAGAGAGGAATCTAAGGGCCTGGTAGCGAAGCGCGGCCCGGAATCCTGCTGCCCAGCGCCGATCGCATACGAGAGTTCCTTGGGGTGTTCCTGCTTGACGCCTAAACCTACGAAGCATAGACTGCGCCCAGACTGGGAGCTGTACCTGGAGGGCCCATGGCCAAGAAGCTGAGCCACGTCGTCAAGCGCCCCGGACGCACACCGGCCGACCCGGACGTGGAGATCCCCGTAGCCGAGGACCTCGCCACCGTGCCGGGGGTCCCCATGCGCGAGGACGACGTCTCTTTCTATGGCCGTACGGAACCCATCGAGGTCAATGGCGTCGAGAACAGCGCTGATCGAGACTGGGCCTGGACGATATACACCCCTGAGGTGCACGACTACCTCGAGGGACACTACAGCAGAATGAAGCCGCTCATCGAGCAGGCGGCGGCCTCCGCAGACATCGAGCCCACTGCCCAACCCGAGCCCGGCCGCGACGTGACCGAAGACATCAGGGCCAGGGCCCGCGCATTGGGCTTTGGTGAGGTTGGATTTACCCGGCTGGACCGGCGCCACATCTACAAGAGCAAAAAGGACTGGGTCAAATACCCGCACGCGATCTGCCTAGCCTATGAGCAGGACTACGAATCAACTCAAACGCTCCCCAGCCTGGACGCGGAGCGCGCTCACTACGGGGCGTACGAGATAGAGACCGCGCTCGGCTTCGAACTGGCCGACTACATTCGCGGCCTCGGATACAGGGCTCAGGTGTACCACCCCCTCGACGGCTCAGTGGTGCTCATTCCCATGTTCGTTAGTGCCGGACTCGGCCAGCTCGGGGCCAACGGCCAGCTCCTGTCGCCGCACTTCGGGTCAAGAGCGCGGCTCATGATGATAACCACCGACGCTCAGGTGACCCACGACCAACCCCAGGACTACGGCATCCACAACTTCTGCCAGAAATGTCAGGTGTGCGTGGACCGATGTCCCGCCCGCGCGCTGACCAAGGAGAAGGTCTGGTACAGGGGTGTCGAGAAGAACAAGGTCATATACGACCGGTGCCGCCCCGTCATGGCGCGCTACGACGGCTGTGGGGTATGCATGAAGGTGTGCCCCATTCAAAAGTTCGGGATGATGGCCGTGATGGAGCACTACGTCGCCACCGGAGAGGTCCTCGGGAAAGGCACCGAAGCCCTCGAGGGCTACTCCCTGCGAGATAAAGGGCACTTCGGTCCGGGCGAGATGCCCCACTTCGAGCACGAGGTCTTCGAATTTCCGCGCGGGAGCCGGGAAGACCACCTGTTGCAGCAGTTCAAAGAGAGGGTCTCCGCCGAAGGCGTTCCCCCGCCCGATGAGCTCGTCGACTTCGCAGAGCAGTTGAGAGAGGCCCTCGTCAAAAGCGGCGAGACCGGCGACGAGTAGCCCTCTCTCTCGCTGCGTTCGGCTCCCTTTCACCTGTCTCGCGGCTTACCCCGAATCCACCGAAGGACGTCCTTGGGGACAGCCCTTGAAGAAGCCAGCGGGTGCTCCTCTGAATCTGGGATAATGGTTTTGGAACAGAAACCCGCCCGGAAACAAGGAGCACCCAATAGATGCTGCCACAGAACAAACCCGACCGTATCCGCATCCTCTTTGACGACCATCGCCTGGTGGCCAATGCCGGCCTGCTCCTGCCGGCCACCCTAGCCCGGCACCTGGGCCTGCGGGAACTCGTCGACCATCACCTTGACCTCGGCGGAGCGCCGGGACGGGCGAACACTGGGGACAAGATGCTGACGCTGGTCGCTTCCGCGCTGGCAGGCGGCGACTGCATCGACGACGCCGATGCGCTGCGCGCTGGTGGGACGGTTGGTGTTCTAGGCTGCGTGGTCAAGGCGCCATCCACCCTGGGGACCTTCCTGCGCAGCTTCCGGTGGGGGCATGTCCGTCAACTCGACCGCGTGAGCCGCCAGTTGTTGGCCCGGGCCTGGGCCGCTGGGGCCGGACCCGGCGACTCGCCCCTGACCATCGACCTGGACTCGACCATCTGCGAGACCTATGGACTGGCCAAGGAGGGAGCGCGCCACCACGGCTATACCGGCGCCCGCGGCTATCACCCGCTGCTGGCCATTGCCGCCGGCACCGGCGAGGTGCTGATGTCCCGGCTGCGCGAGGGCCGGGCCAACACCGCCCGTGGCGCCGCCCACTTCCTGCGTGAGACGGTGGGGCGGGTGCGCTACGGCGGGGCCAGGGGACAACTCACGGTGCGGGCCGACAGCGGCTTCTACGCCCACACTGTCGTTGCCGCCTGCCGGGAAATGGATGTCCGCTTCTCTATCACCATCCGCCAGCGCGCCAGGCTGCGGGATCTGATCGAGGCGATACCAGAGGAGGACTGGACTCCCATTCCCTACTGGATGGACGGCGCCGCCGATGTCGCCGAGACGACTTACACCCCGTTCCAGACCAAGCCGGACGCCGCGCCGGTGCGGCTCATTGTCCGGCGGGTGAAGCCGACGCCCGGTTCCCAGCTCGCCCTCTTCGCCAGATACAGCTATCACGCCTTCATCACCGACCGCGATGGGGAGACGCTGGAACTGGAGGCCGATCATCGCCGCCACGCCGAGGTCGAGAACGCCATACGCGACCTCAAGTACGGCGTCGGGCTGAACCACATGCCGTCGGCGCGCTTCGCCGCCAACGGCGCCTGGCTGGCGGTCCAGGTGATGGCGCATAACCTGGCCCGCTGGACGGCGCGGATTGGTCTGGGCGAGCGGACCGTGATCACCAAGACCCTCAGGCGGCGGGTCTTCGCTCTGGTGGGACGGATCACCCGCTCGGCGCGCCGCCTCACTTTGCATCTCCCCCGGCGCTGGCCTTGGGAAACCCAGTTCACTCGCGCCTTGGCCCGGCTGCAAGCCATTCCGTTCCCGGCCTGACGGCCAGCCTGCAACTGACCCAACGTCCCCGCAATCTCGCGCCACCCCGGTCGCGAGAGTCCCCTGCTGCGTATCCTCTCGCCTTCCCGCGCATCGCAACTCCCGCATAGGGCCTTAGGGGCCCTGTGCGGCCACTGAAGACCGCCCGCCGGCCTCCCATCTACCCCAAGACCCCAGGCCATCTCCCCTGTAGCTCCCTCACCCACCCCCTTCCGCTGCCCTCACGCCGTCCATCGGTGTCCTTCGGTGGATTCGGGCTTACACTGAAACTCGCGTTGCGGCCGTGGTTCGACAGGCGTGTCCTTAGCAGAGCCGAAGCGCTCGCCACGAACGTATGTTTCAACCTCACTATTTGTCCTGAGCAGCGTCGGGAAAGTACGTGTGCCCAAACGACGTAGGGGCGCTGCTTGCCGCGCCCACGTCCGTATTTAGCAACCCTGCTCGACATAGAGCAGTTACTCGTTAGCTTGTCGACGCGCAGCTCGCCCGGAGCGACACATCTTGGGCAAGGCGCCGTCCTGCGGTTCCCGCCTGCAGCCTCGCCCAGTTGATATAATCCGGGTACGACCCGAATAGATTCCCCGATGTTTTGCTTATCCGCCATGCCGTTGGAAAAGGCAGCGAAATCGTGGTCAAGTGAACGAGGAGTGTTGAAATGGCTACAGATGTCAAGCCGGACCTGAAGCACAAGAGCCGCGTCGTTACGGAAGGGCCCAACAGGGCCCCGGCGCGCTCCATGCTCCGGGCCATAGGGCTGAAAGACGAGGATATGGAGAAGCCGTTCGTTGCGCTGGGCAACCTCGCCAGCGACGTCACTCCCTGCAACGTCCACCTCACCAGGCTGGCGGAGAAGGTGAAGGAGGGTGTCTGGAACGCCAACAGCGTGCCTTTCATGTTCGGCACCATAACCGTGAGCGACGGTATCTCGATGGGCACCGAGGGCATGAAGGGCTCGCTTGTGAGCCGGGAAGTCATCGCCGACTCCATCGAGACGATCACCTTCGCCGAGAGCATGGACGGCCTCATCGTCGTGGCGGCTTGCGACAAGAACATGCCTGGCGCGCTGATGGCCATGGCGAGGCTCAACGTCCCCTCTCTCTTCTTCTACGGCGGCGCCATCCTTCCGGGGCACTTCAAGGGCGAGGACGTGAACATCCAGGACATGTTCGAGGCGGTGGGCTCGTACTCGCAGGGCAAGATGTCGCTGGAGGACCTGCTCGCCATGGAACGCGTCGCCTGCCCAGGTGAGGGCGCGTGCGCTGGTATGTTCACGGCCAACACCATGTCCTCGGCAATCGAGGCCCTCGGCATGTCCATACCCGGAGCCGCCTCCGTGCCCGCTGTCGACCCGCGCAACGAGGACATCGCTCTGAGCACCGGTGCAGTCCACCACAACCTGCTAGAACGCAGTATCAAGCCTCGCGACATCATGACCCGAGATGCCTTCGAGAACGCCATCATGGTGGTACTTGCGATGGGTGGCTCCACAAACGCAGTACTTCACCTGCTGGCCATCGCACACGAAGCGGACGTCGACCTCGAGATCGATGATTTCGACCGCCTGAGCCGTACCACGCCGTACATTACCGACCTTCGCCCGGGTGGCCGCTTCGTCATGTCCGACGTGGACAAGTCCGGCGGCGTGCCCGTCGTAATGAACGAGCTCCTGAACGCCGGCCTCCTCCACGGTGACGTCCTCACGGTAACCGGGAAAAGCATGGCCGAGAATCTGGCGCAATTCGCGACCGGGCCAGACAGTCGAGTGATCTACCCGGCGTCGGCCCCGCGCAGCCCAACGGGGGGGCTCGTGATCCTCAAGGGCAACCTCGCGCCCGAGGGCGCGGTCATGAAGGTGGCGGGAACCAAGCATCTCAGCCACGAGGGCCCCGCCCGCGTGTTCGACGGAGAGCGCGCGGCATTCGAAGCCGTGACGAGCGGCGAGATAATCGAAGGCGACGTTGTCGTGCTGCGGTACGAGGGCCCCAAGGGCGGGCCGGGGATGCAGGAGATGCTCTCGGTCACTGGCGCCATCGTGGGGCAGGGGCTGGGCGAGAGCGTCTTGCTCATGACGGACGGCCGTTTCTCAGGCGCCACGCGCGGCGCCTCCATCGGCCACGTTGCCCCCGAAGCGGCCGTTGGCGGCCCGATAGCGCTGGTCAATGACGGCGACGTCGTCGTAATGGACGTTGAGACGCGAGAGCTTAGCGTACGCATCTCCGACGAGGAGATGGCCCGCCGCCGCCGCGACTGGACCGCGCCTCCTCCCAACTACGAGGCCGGCGTCATGGCCAAGTACGCCAAGCTCGTCTCTTCCGCCTCCCGCGGCGCCGTCACGACGTAGGGGCAGACGAGCCGAGCTCCTAGGCAATACTGTCCGTTGTTATCCTCATTCCCGGTCTTATATAATTGGTCAAAATGGCCAAATGATCAATGGAGGAGCCGTGAAAAAGACTGTAAGCGCATCGCAGGCCAAATATCAGTTCTCCTCGCTGATAGCAGAAGTGGCTATCAGGGGCAATCGCATTCTTATTGAGCGCCGCGGGAAGCCCGCCGCGGCTATCGTGAGCGTCGGTGACCTCGACCGCCTGGAGAACGGGCAACCGACTACGGAACGGCCCGTCGGCGCTCTGGCCTTAGTCGGCGCTTGGGCAGATATGGGCGACGACGCTATAGATGCGTTTGTGCGAGACATATACGCTAGCAGAGAACAAGACCAGGGAAGGCACGTGGAGCTGGAAGCGTGAAGTACCTTCTCGACACAGATACCCTAAGCAACCTTCTCAAGAAGGCGCCTTCGGTAATGTTGATCGCCAGGCTGGCGGCGGTTCCGATAGAAGAGCAGGCCACTTCCAGTATCACGGTGGGAGAGATGGCCTTTGGGGCTTATCGGAGCGGAGAGCGTGCAGCTTTTCTACTAGGACAGATCCGCAATAGGCTGTTGCCCAACCTTACAGTGCTCCCCTTTGACGGCGCCGCTGCCTGGCGGTACGGCGACATCAGGGCGGAGCTTGAGCGCCGTGGGACTCCCACCGGCGACTCGGACTTGAGAATCGGCGCCATTGCGTTGGTTCATGGCCTAACGGTCGTTACAGGCAATGTTCGGCACTTTGGTCGGATTTCTACACTGAAAGTGGAGAACTGGCTAGATGTGTAGGTATCGCGTGTTGTCGGCCTAGCATGAGGCTGGCGGGGTAGGTCCAATCACGCTCGGCTGCCGTGCGTCCCGGGTCACCAGTTTCGAGTTCGGGCGTGAGTTCACGGGGCTCAGCGGCCCAGTTCCCCGCGCACGATATTCGTCCCCGCCACCAGCGCCTCAAGCTTCAGGTACGCGAGCCAGCGTGGAAGCTGGAAGAAGCCGCAGTCGGGGTTGAGGTACAGCTTCTCGGCCGGGACGTACTCCAGCAGCTCGCGGATCCGTTCGGCCACGTCCTCCGGCGTCTCCACGTAGAACGACTTCACGTCGACGACACCCGCGCCCAGCTCCCGGTCCACGCTGAACTCCCGCCAGAGGTCGCTCTCGCTCATCTCGCGGTTGGCGAACTCCAGAACCAGCTGCTCCGCCTTGGCCTCCAGCAGCGCGGGAAACATCCAGCGGTAGCTGCGCTTGCCGCGGGACCGGCTTCCCAGGTTGCCGAAGCAGACGTGCAAAGCGTTCTTGGCGTTTACGCCCTCTATCGTCGCGTTGTACAGGTCCACCCACTCCTTCAGCTCGCCCGGGATAATCGCGAACGACGGCTCGTCCAGCTGTATGTAGTCGGCGCCGGCCGCCACCGCCGCCTTCAGCTCGGCGTTGATCACACTGGCGAACTCCCAGGCCAGGTCGAGGCGGCCCTTGTACGCGTCCCCCGGGCGAATGTGGATCGTGATCGTGAGCGGGCCGGGGCACGTTACTTTGATCGGCTTGGAGGTGTGCTCTTTCGCGTACTCGAACTCCTCCACGATTCCCAGGCCCTCCGGAACGGTGACCTTATCGACGGCGCGATATCGCTGGGGGCTGTCGTAGCCGTAGAGGCCAACCTTCCGGAGCGGGGCCTCTTCCTCTATCCCTGACATCCGGTCGTAGAAGCTCTGGACGAAGTACCAGCGCCGCATCTCGCCGTCGCTGATGATGTCGATTCCGGCGCGCTCCTGGTCGAGTATCGCTATGTTGACCGCGTCGTCCATGGTCTCGCGGACGTCCGTCTTCCCGTAGTTGCCCTTCTCGATCTCGGCCAGGGCGGTCCACAGCCAGCTCGGCGTCGCATGGCTCCCAATAACGGTCGTGGGCAACAGGATGTCGGAGCTGGCGGTCATCAATGGTCCCCTTCCGTGTAGGTGTGGAGGCGCGCCAATTATAGCACCGGCCAGCCTCCTCCCCGATGGCGCTACGGTTGGCCTCCGTATTCGTTGCGAACCGGAGGAGCGCCCGATATAATGTGCCGCGTTCGCCAACACAGACGTGGGAAGGAACACCTTGGCCCAGGACCCAGGCGGTAAACGTCTCTACTCCCGACGCGGTTTCCTGGAGAAAGTGCCCCTCGCCGGAGCGGGAGCCTTGCTGGCAACGGTGCTTGGGGGCAGGCTCTCTGCGCTACGCCCGCGCCGTAAGGCGTCGCCGCCGGTCTTCCCTAAGGGCTCGATATTCACCCCCGCCGGGCGGTCGAGCGATAAGTCCTAGGGGGTTGTCCTGGGATCCGCTCAGACGAGTCGCATCATCTGATCTCAATAAGACCGCCCGTGATTTTCTTTACCCACACCCCCTTGCATTCTCGTTTGCCTACGCTTGAAGGCGCAGCTGGCCGGACTTGACCAGCTCGGAGGATTCGACATGCAGCAACCCTTAAAAACGACGGTTCTCGCCTACGCCCTGGTCCCGAGGATCAGCGCTCGGGCCGACGCCGTTCTCGACGCCGTCTTGATAGTGGGGTTTGCGGCACTCACGGGACTAGCCGCCCAGGTGTCCGTCTACCTCAACCCGGCCGTCCCAATCACGGGACAGACCTTCGCCGTGCTGATGACCGGCGCCGTCCTCGGCAGCAAACGCGGCGCCGCCAGCATGCTCGTATATCTGGGGACGGGGGTCGCCGGAGTACCTGTTTTCGCCCCCGACGGGCCGATATCGGGCTCCAGCAGAGGATACATACTGGGTTTCGTGGCAGCGGCGTTCATCGTAGGGCTTATGGTAGAGCGGGGGTGGGGCCGCAATCCGTTGAAGCTCGCCGCCGCGATGTTAGCTGGGGAAGTCGCCATCTACGCCTTCGGACTGCCCTGGCTGGCCTTCTACATCCCGGCGGCGAAGCTTTACGACTGGGGCCTGAAGGAATTCATAATCGGCGATGCCATCAAGCTCGTGCTGGCGGCGTCGGGGGTCCCGCTGGCCTGGGCAGGAATCCGCCGACTAAAGGGCGAGGACGGCCAATAGCCTGCTTTCGCAAGTGCATGTGGCCGGCGTGTCCCCCGTCTCGGCCCGGTAGCCGAATCCCATGTAGCTCCGGTCTCCCCTCCTCAGTCGAAGTGCCAGACGCTACGTGTTAACGCCCGATCGCAGTAACCTAAGCCCCGTTTCCGCGTTTAACCTCTTGACGCCGCTCTCTCGTGAAATGGCGCCGTGCGTCTTGTAGAATGGCGTTAGAGCATCACCCGCGGATAGCGCCCATTCGCGAGCCCCTGGCATTGGATGGAGTTGCCATGTTTAGACGACGCGCGACTACCTCACTAATCGGAGCAGCGCTCGCGTTCGCTTTTATTTCGGCCTCTTGCGGCGGGAGCGCGACGGACCCGGCGCCTGCGGAGGCGCCGCAAGCGGAGGCTCCCCCCGCGGCGCAGGTCGCGCCTGACCCTCAGCCGGCCGAGCCTGCCGCAGAAGCCGCGCCAGCCACGAAGACGGCCCCCGAGCCCACAGCAGTGCCAGAGCCGGCTACCGCGGCGTCAGCGCGGACCGGCGATGAGAAGCTGGCGCCGGAGTTGACCGGCATCAATAGCTGGATCAACTCGCAGCCGCTTACTCTGGAGGGCCAGCGCGGCAACGTCGTGCTCATCGACTTCTGGACGTACACGTGTATCAACTGCATACGGACCCTACCCTACATCAAGGACTGGCACGAAAAGTATGCCGACGAGGGCCTCGTGATCATCGGTGTCCACACGCCCGAGTTCGAGTTCGAAAAGAACAGGGACAACGTAGTCGAGTTCATGGGCAAAGAGATGCTCAAGTACGCCGTCGCGCAGGACAACGACTACGGGACGTGGAGGGCTTTCGAGAACAGGTTCTGGCCTGCCAAATACCTGATAGACAAGGACGGCTATATCCGATACATGCACTTCGGGGAGGGCGCTTACGAGGAGACGGAGCGGAAGATTCGCGACCTGCTGGCCGAGAAGGGCGCGGCCATGGCCCAGATCAGCCTGGATACCAGACCGGAGCTAGAGCACGACCCCAAGGCCGCCTCGGGCGACCCACTGACCAGCCAGACCAGGGAGCTGTACGCAGGGTACGAACGCAATTACAACGCCGCGGCCGCGCGAAGAATGCCGCCGTACATCGTGCAACGGAAGTTCTACGACGAGATCGACGCCGATACCGAATATCAGGACCCCGGGGAGCACGTCAACCACTTCATCTATCTACACGGGCTGTGGCGCAATGGACGTGAGAGCCTGACACACTCCCGGATGACCGAGAACTTCGAGGACTACCTGCTCGTCAAGTTCTTCGCCCGCACCGTCAACGTCGTCTTCGCTCCCGAGGGCGCCGAGGCCTACGACGTGAGAGTCACTCTGGACGGCAAACCCGTGGACGCCACGCAGGCGGGCGCCGACATCCAGTTCGACGTCGACGGAAATAGCTTTGTGCGCGTCGATGAGCCGCGAATGTACCGCATTGTAAAGATACCCGAGTTCGGCGGCTACGAAATGAAGCTGAGCTCCAACTCCGAGCACTTTACCGTTTTCGCCTACACCTTTGGCTCGTATATGGAAGAGCCGGAGGCATAGCATCCTTTCCTTGCTGCGCTACATCTCTACGGCGTTCGCTCTGACCGGTCTGCTGGCGCTAGCCTGTTCTCAAGAGCTACAGGAGCCGATCGGCGACCCTCCCGACGGGGGACCTCCGCCGGCAGCGGAGGCGTCCACCCTGGAGTTCGCGCCCCTTATCAAGGGCCCGAGGTCCCCGGAGGGCGTCCAGGCCATCCTCGGCACGCCCGACATAGGCGTCGGAGTGCATCGCGTGGGATTCGTGCTCACCTCGCCCGAAGGGTTTGTGACGGCCCCCGCGGCGACCGTGACACTCAAACGCTTTGCAAGCGACGACTCGAAAGGGGAGGCGAGAGAGACCGTCACAGCGTCGTATCACCCCTGGCCGTATGGCAGCCGAGGCCTGTACGCCGCCGAGTTCCGGTTTGACTCGCCGGGCGGCTGGGGCCTCGACATATCGACGGAAGCCCCCGACGGATCGAAACAGACCGCCGAGCTCCGGTTCGAAGTCCCTGATGCGCCGCTGGCGCCGGCCGTCGGTGCGCAGGCGATCAAGAGCAATAGCAAGACCGTGGCCGACGTGGAGAGCCTCGCCGAGCTCACCACTGGCTCGACCAGAGACCCCGACCTCTACCAGACGACCATCGCCGACGCGGTGTCGAGCGGCCTCCCCACCGTGGTGGTCTTCGCCAGCCCGGCCTTCTGCACCAATGAGGTCTGCGGGCCACAGCTTGAGGTCTTGCAGCAGCTCAAGGACAAGTACAGCGGACGGGCGAACTTCATCCATGTCGACTTCTACGACAACCCTCACGAGATTCAGGGAGACCTCGACAAGGCGGTTCTGTCTCCCGTCGTTCTCGAGTGGAAGCTGTCCAGCATAGAGTGGTCATTCGTGATCGCCTCCGACGGCACAATCACGGCCCGCTTCGAGGGGTTCGCCACCTTCGACGAGGTGGAGCAGGCGCTGCTCCGGCTGGTCTGATCGCGTTTCGCGAGTCCGCTGCCGCTCTTAGTTCCGTCGCCTCAGGCCCCCGGCAGAGCTAGCACAGCAGATATAATCCCGTAGTTAACCCGCCCTTCGATCCGGTTAACGCTGTTGTGTATAGGAAGCTCAGCGGGCTATCATGAGTCGATCTCATGATGTAGAGCTAGTCGGAAGGTGCTCTCGTTTCGCTCGGTCCCGCTGGGTAAGCAGCGAGTGAAGGCCCTCTGGGCGCTGCATGAGGGCACGCCGAATGCGTGGCGCTGATGCTCGAACGGGCCGTGGCCTTGGTACTACACAAAGCGAGTTCGATCGCCAGGTCTCTCGCCGACACTGCGCCGCCGTACCGCAGGCTAGAGGGCAGACTGGTTGCGAAAGATGTAACCCCGGACGGCCGGTACTACATCCTCGTGGAAGAGGAGATGGTCGAGGTGGACTCCCTCACGTTTGACATTCTGATGGTGGGTGAAGCCCTCAGAGTCCGTTGCACCCGAGGCTACCGCGCGATCAACATCGACCGGCTTCTACCATCCTGACTACCCTACTCCTCTCGCCTATCGTCAGCTTCCTCTGAGTCTTTGTCCTGGTCCGCGCTAAAGGCTCGGGCTGCCTCCGCCAGCTCCGCGAGGCGCTGCTCGACCATGAAGTGGACAGAGCCTTCGGGATAGGCGCCGTCCTCGGATGGCTCTCCCGCTGGCGCGCCCGTAAGGACTTCGATTCCCTCGTCTATGTTGGAAACCCCGTAAACGTGAAACCGCCTTCGTCGCACCGCCCTGACCACTTCCTCCTTCAGCACCAGGTGTATCAGATTGTCCTTCGGTAGCATAACCCCCTGCTTGCCCGTCAGACCCCTCGCTTTGCAAAGGTCGAAGAAGCCCTCGATCTTCTCGTTCGCGCCCCCGATGGCCTGGACTTCGCCGTTCTGGTTCACCGAGCCGGTGACCGCTATCCCCTGGGCGATAGGCAGTTCGGAAAGCTGGGACAGGAGCGCGTACAGCTCGGTCGACGAGGCGCTGTCGCCGTCGACTTCGCTATATGTCTGCTCGAACCCGATACTTGCTGAAAGCGAGAGAGGCTTGTCGTAGCCGTATTTTCCCTGGAGATAGCCGTTGAGGGTCATGAAACCCTTGTCGTGAATGTTTCCGCTGAGGCCGGTCTCCCGCTCGATGTTGGTCACTTGACCGCGGCCCAGCGACACTCTAGCTGTGATCCTGCTCGGCTTCCCAAAGGCGTAGTCTCCAAGCGACAGCACCGAGAGGCCGTTGACCTGTCCCACCGCCTCACCGTCAGTGGCGATCTGAATCGTTCCCTCTTCTATCATCTCTTGCAGACGGTCTTCGGTGAGACTCGAGCGATACTTTTGCTGCTCTATGGCCTCCGTGACGTGTTCGCCCATCACGGACTCGCTATCAGCCTTGCCGGCCCAGTAGTTGGCCTCGGTGATGATGTCGGCGACGTCCATGAACCTGGTCGTCAGCTTCTCTTGGTGCGACACCAGCCTGCTGGAGTAGTCGATGATCCCAGCCACCGCGGTCTTGTGAAATCGTCTCAGATCGCTGTCGCGGCACCGGGCCGCCACGAACGCTGCGTATTTGGACAGGTTCTCCGGCGTGCGGTCCATCAAGGTGTCGAAGTCCGCCGTAACCTTAAAGTATCTGCGGAAGTCCTCATCGTAGGCTTGAAGCATCCGGAGGACCTCCGGCGTGCCTACTACCACTATCTTTCCGCGATAATCGATCGGCTGCGGCCGGAGGCTGGTGGACGGCAAGGGGCTATACTGCTCCCCCATGTTCTCTATGCTGATCTCCCCGCTCCTAAGAGTCCGCTTCAGCGTCTCCCATGAGAGGGGGCCTGCCAGCAGGTCTCGTGCCTGAAGCACCAGGAAGCCGCCGTTGGCGCGGTGAATCGCTCCGGCCTTGATCATCGTTAGATCTGTGGTGAGCGTACCTACGCGGGCTTTGTAGTCGATCCGGCCGAAGACGTTGTAGTAGGTCGGGCTGTACTCGAAGACTACCGGGGCGCCCTCGCAGGACGAGTTGTCCACGATGTCGTTGACGCGGTACCTTACGAAGACTTCCTCCTCGCCTTCGCCGCCAAGGCCTGGAAAGCCTTGCGCCTGTGGTCCCTGTTCCTCTTTGGGCTTGAATATTGCCTGTTGCTCCACCATGTCCGTCTCTACCTGATCGAGATACGACACGACGGACTGGTGCTCTCTATATTTCTCCTGGAGCTCGTCGATAATCGGGGCCAGCGTGAACCGCACAACCTCCCTGTCTACGGCCTTCGCCTGTTGTTGCGCCTCCTTGTCCAGCCTCCGGATCTCGGTCATCCCGTGCCCGATGGAATGCTGGACCTTGTCGGCCCCCTTTGTGATCCTGTCCCGATCAGCCTGGGGCAGGGCCTGGAACTCCTCCTGGCTCATCGGCTGGCCTTCATTGAGTGGCACTGGGGTGACTCCCAGCGGTGTTGAGGTGATCGCGAAGCCGGCCTCCCGGGCCATCTTCTCAATCTCGGCGGTCTTATCCTGCCGCCTTGACTGGATGTCCTTCATCACCTCTTCCATGCGGTGCGTGTATTCGTCGCTCTCGAAGGCCTTCGGGATATCGGCGCGGCACGAGCGCACCAGGTCATCCATATCGTTGGCGAGGTTGATCATCATTCCACAGGGTAGGCTTATGGCCACCGGTTGGAAGGGGTCCTGAAAGTTGTAGACGTAGCCCCAGTCGGATGGGATGGGCTTTTTCGCCGCTACCGCCTCTACGTAGGACCGAAGTGCGGTGTTCCTGCCGGTCCCCGGCCAGCCGGCAACGAACAGATTGAAGCCGGGCTCGTCGATGTCCAAGCCTAGCTCCAGCGCGCTCATCGCCCGCTCCTGGCCGATGGTGCCCTTGAGCGGCTCCACCTCGTCTGTCGTCTCGAAGCCCAGGTCCTCCGGGCTGCAAGTCGCGGTGAGCTTTCTCGCCGTTACACGTAGATGAGCGATTCCCATCCCGTCCTCCTCAAGGACGACCCGTCCTCAGAGCGCCTCGTCCAATATCTGTACCAGGTGCTTGGGCCGTTTTCCGGTAGCGTGCTCTATCTGCTGGCGACAGGATACCCCTTCGCTGACCACGGCGAAATCTCCGGGCTGGGACCGTATCGCCGGAAGTAGTGTCTGTTCGGCAATCTGCAGTGAGACCTCGTAGTGCTCCTTCTCGAACCCGAATGAGCCGGCCATCCCGCAGCAGCCCGACGGAATCTCCTCGGGATCGCAGCCGGGGATGGACCGGAGCACCTCCATAGCCGGCTTCGTCCCTACCGTCGCCTTTTGGTGGCAGTGGCCGTGCATGAGCACCTTGCCCGGGCGGGCGGCAAACGTGCTTTGTTCATCGCCTTCGCGGCGAGCATGCAGAACGAACTCCTCGATGAGCATCGTGCTTTTGGACACCGCGGCCGCGGCTGAGTCGCCGCCGAGGAGATCGAGATACTCGTCGCGGAAGCTCAATATGCAGCTTGGCTCCAGGCCCACCACCTTTGCGCCCGCCTCGACGTACGGGCGGACCGTCTCGACGTTGGCCTGGGCGTTACGGCGCGCTTTTTCCATCATGCCGGCCGATAGCATCGGTCTTCCGCAGCACTTCGTATCTGGCACGACGACCTGGTATCCCAGTTTCTCCAACACGTGGGTCGCCGCCTTGCCCAGCTCCGGGTGGTTGTAGTCGGTGAACGTATCCGCGAAAAGCACAACCTGGCCCTTGGTCTCCGCGGCAAGCGGCGAGCCGCCTCTGGAGCGGAACCACTGCCGGAAGGTCTGGCTGGCGAATGACGGGAGCTCACGCCGGCGGTCTATACCAGCGTACTCCTCGAGCATCTCCTTGAACGTCCGCGATCTCAAGGCCCAGTTGGACAGCGGCGCGAAGAATGATCCCATCCGGTTGAGGGCGGACAAATTGCCGAACAAGCGGTTTCGAACGGGGAAGCCGTTGGTCTCGTGGTACCTGTTCAGGAATTCGTACTTCAGCTTGGCCATGTCCACGTTGGAGGGGCACTCACCCCTGCATCCCTTGCACTCCAGACACAGGTCCAGGACATCGTAGAGTCGGCGGCTGGTGAGCGAGTCTACCGGCAAGGCGCCGGTCATCGCGGCTCGCAGGGCGTTGGCCCTTGCACGGGTCGTATGCTCTTCGTCGCGCGTCACCATATACGAGGGGCACATAGTCCCCGAAGTCACCTTCCGGCAAGCGCCCTGCCCGTTGCACATCTCTAGGGCAGCGGTGAACCCGCCCTCCGCCGCAAAAGCCAGGCCTGTGTCGATATCCAGCGAGGATTGGCCGGGGCCGGTCCGCAGGTTCTCCGTCATCGGAGGACTGTCGACGATCTTCCCGGGGTTCATGGTCCCGGCGGGGTCGAAAGCCTGTTTCACCTCGCGAAAGGCCTCGTATATCTTGCTACCGAACATCTTCTCGATCCAGACGCTACGCACCAGGCCGTCGCCGTGCTCGCCGCTCATTGCGCCGCCGTACTCCAGGACCAGGTCGCTCACGTCGCTGGCGATGGAGGCCATTCGGTCGACGCCATCCTGGAGCTTCAGGTCGATCAGGGGCCTGATATGAAGGCAGCCTACGCTGGCGTGCCCGTAGAATCCCGCAGTCGTACCGTGCGAGCGGACCAGCTCGTCGAACCGTCTCACGTACTCCGGGAGCGCATCCGTCGGCACGGCCGTGTCCTCGACAAAAGGGAGAGGCTTGGAGGCGCCGGGCGCGTTCATCATCAGCCCCAGTCCGGCCTTGCGCACCGCCCACACCTTCGCCTGCTCCTCCGGGCGGACCACGCGGCGAATCGCGTACCCCAGCCCCTTCTTCGCCAGTCGTTTCTCGACCCGGTCCAGCTTGGCCGTGACCTCCTCGTCCGACTCCCCCGCGACCTCGATCAGTAGAATGGCTGCCGGATCGCCCTCGACGAAGTCCATCATGCGGGAGTATTCGAGGCTGCTCCGAGCGCCCCGCAGGATCATGCGGTCGACCAGCTCGACCGCTGCCGGGTCGAGGTCCAGGACGGCAACCGTCGCCTCCATCGATTCGATCAGCTCGTCGAACTGGACTACGCAAAGCGCCTTGGACCTCGGCTGCGGCACCAGCCTCAGCTTCGCCTCGGTGATCGCGGCGAGAGTCCCCTCTGAGCCCACCACGAAGCGGGCCATGTCGAATCCACCCTCGCCGAGCAACTCGTCCAGGTTGTACCCCGATACACGCCGTTGGATCTTCGGGTACCTGGCTACGACCTCGTCTCGGTTGGCTTCCCCGATGGCAAGCAGCTTGCGGTAAATCTCGGACTCGAGATTGTCGCCGCGAGCCTTCGTCTCGAGGCCGCTTTCGTCGGCCGGCCCGAAGGTCGCGCGATCGCCGTTCGAAAGCACAACCTGGAGTTCTAGCACGTGATCGATGGTCTTACCCCATATGATGGAGTGTGCGCCGCAGGAGTTGTTGCCCAGAGCCCCACCCACGTTGCCGCGATTGCTGGTGCTCGGGTCGGGGGCGAAGTGCAACCCGGTGGGCGCTACCTGAAGGTTCAGTTCGTCGAGGATGATGCCGGGCTGGACGCTTACCCAGCCTTCAGCCGCGTTCGTTTCCAGCAAGCCTCTCATATACTTCGAGAAGTCGATGATGATGGCGTGCCCTACCGCCTGACCCGCCAGACTCGTGCCCCCGCCACGCGGCAAGACTGGGACCCGGCGCCTCGCTGCCGTCTCAATCACCGCCGCCACGTCGTCCGCATCCCTGGGAAGGACCACCCCAATCGGCTCGATCTGGTAGATGCTCGCGTCCGTGCTGTACAGCACGCGAGACATCGCGTCGAACCGCACCTCCCCGCCCACGACTCGGCGCAGCTCTTGCTCCAGGTCGGCTGTGTCGGACTTGGCGCCGACGCTGACCATCACCCCGTCTCGGACGCGTCAGAGACGCGAAGCCCCGAGGCGTCGTTCCGGAATGATAAGGCAAGGATGGGAGGAGCAACTGCTGTAGTTATGATCGTCATCATTATGGCCACTCCATACAGGTCTGCCCCTAGAACGCCCTTGCTGATGCCGATTCCCGCCATGATGAGGGCCACCTCTCCCCTTGGAAGCATCCCCACGCCTATTCGCCATGCGCCCCTCCGGTTGAACCCCACCAGCAGTGCGGGCAGGCCGCTCCCGCCAACCTTCCCGACGACGGCAAATGCCGTGATCAACAGGCCGAACATCCAGACCCCCTCCAGAGACGAGAGGTCAACCAGCATGCCCATCACCACGAAGAAGACCGGCACAATAGCGTGGTAGACGCCGGTCATATGCTCTTCCAGGGTGTGCGCCAGCTCAGTCCCGGAGAGCGCGAGCCCGATCGAAAATGCGCCGATTATCATGGCGAGCCCGAAGCTCTCGGCCAGCCCCGCGGCGAACAGCGCCAGGGCAAGAGCGAGGGCGACGGCTGCGCCGCTGACCCTGAACGCCTGGAACGCCATCGATATGTGCTTCGAGAGCAGGATGCCGGCCCCAGTGAGCGCTATCCAGAACCCAATCGTCTTTAGGGCGACCAGGCCGACCGACCCGGCCGAGAACTCTCCGGTGTCCGCCAGGCCGACTACGATTGTCAGGATAAGGATCCCGACCACGTCGTCTAGCACGGCCGCTCCGAGCACCGTGACACCCTCGGGCGTGCCCAGGCGCCGCAGATCGCCGAGTACCCTCACAGTTATGCCGATCGACGTCGCGGTAAGTACCGCCCCCACGAAGAGCGCCTCTACGTCGGTATAGCTGTCCGCAAAGCCGAACATGACGGTAAGCGTTACGCCGAAGCCGAAGGGCAGGACCACCCCTCCCAGGGCCACCACCGATGCAGGCCTCGCGTAGCGCAGGAATTGGCGCAGATCGGTTTCAAGTCCAGCCGTGAAAAGCAGCACGATTGAGCCGACCTGAGCGATGGACCACAGGGGCGCCGAGATCGGAATGGTGAATCCTCCGTGCCCCTCGCCAGCCTCAGTAACCGGAGGGAAAAGCGCGCCCACAGCGGCTAAGTCCACCCCCCCGAGCGCGAACGGCCCTATCGCGATGCCTGCGGCCAGCTCCCCGAGGACCGCAGGCATCTTCAAGTACCGCTCGAAAAGCTCGCCTCCGAGCTTGGCGGCGACAAGGATCACAGCGAGTTGGAAGACGAGCCTGGTTACTGTGTCGGCGCCGTTCTCCATAGTCAGTCGCTAACCTGTGGCTTCACGGTTTAGAACTTGTACCGTCTGGGGGTCGAGATCGAGCTAGGCCAGTATACGTATGACCTACGATAGCTTCAACACATGGGGGTCGGCCCAACAAAAGAGGCCTGCTCGGGCAGGCCCCGGAAAAAATCGCCCCTGAGACTGAGCACGAATCTCAGTAATTCGCCATCACTTCGATTGCATGCGTCTCAATGCCTCTATCACGAGGTTACCTTGCCGACGCGGTACCGCAGCTTGCCCCTGGGAGTATCCACTTCGATCTCATCCTCTGTCCTCCGGCCGAGCAACGCCTTCCCTACGGGAGAGGCATCCGAGATCTTCTGCTCCAGCGGATTGGCCTCAGCGGCGCTCACCAGCGTGTACTTCGTCTCCCTGTTGGAGTCCATGTCCCTGAGGGTCACCTTCGCGCCGACCCCTATCGCCTGGGCCGGCTTGTTGCCTTGGCCTCTGACTATGACCGCGACCTTGAGGGTGCTCTCTATCTCCGCGATACGGGATTCGAGATGGCCGAGCTGCTCCCGAGCAGCTTCCAGCGGAGCATTCTCCCGCACGTCCTTGTCCGCCGCGGCCCGCTTGATCTCTGCCGCTATCGGCCCGCGCTCAGCCCGGAGCTTCTCGACGTCTTGCACCAGTCGGGAATGGCCGTCGCGTGTCAACTCGATCACTCGACGGGTCGTTTCTGATGCCTGCGTTCGCGATTTTCCTTTCGGGACCCTGATGTGCCGCGCAAGGTTCTGCTCAATAAGGCCTTCCTTCTTGGCAAACGTCAGGAACTTCCTGACCTCCTGGAGCCGCGCGGCGGCGTCGGCCGTACTTCCAGCCTTTGCGGCGTACTCACCGTAGTCCCCCACCTCGGGCGGGTGGATACCCAGGATATCCCGATCGGCCCCGAACCAGCTCACGAACCGGTTAAGCTCCTGGGGTGCTCCTGAGTCCTGGTTCTTGGCTCTCAGGTTCCCAAGGTACTGGGCTAACGCATCATGCAAATTGGCTGTCTCGGATCGCGGCACCTAAAAGCTCCTTAGATTTGTTTGAGGTCCGTTGTAACGCTACTCGCGCCCCATGTTAGAGAAGGTCGCGCTCCGGTGTCAACGTATCCGAAACATAGCGGCGAGGTCAGGCGGGACCAGCCGGGTAGGGCGTACCTGACGAGAGCGCCCGGCAGGGCATGCGCCAGACAGGATGCTCAAACCAATCGAGCTGGTCGAGGCAGAAGATCTGCTGAAGGCGGAAAGGTCGGTTGACCGCCTGTTCGAATCGCGGATACAATCTCATTGACGGTAGTTGCAACGCGGCCCCGTGGTGTAGCGGTTTAACATATCGGCCTGTCAAGCCGAAGATCGCCGGTTCGAATCCGGTCGGGGTCGCCACTCAAGCCTTTTCGTTGGGTTTCGCATCCACAACGCTTCGCGTATGTTGTGAACGTTGGGCTATGGTATCCCGTGCGAACTCTCGAACTGCCGTCCAACACTGGGCCTAGTGCGACTCTGTTTGCGGTCGTACTATTGATTGGCATGCGGGTGCTGTTCGCGGCGGCGAGTGGCGGGTATCCGGGGTATGACATCGGAACCAAGCGAAACCCGTAATCGTGCAGCAGTAACACCGAACACTCGGCTGTCGGTGTTGCCTCTACACCAAGGCTCAGTGCGTCCGCCTGCTGACGTTAGCGCACTTCCAGCGATCTCAGCTTTGCGCGCGACCTAAGAAACACCCCAGCCACCGGTATCAGTGAGCCTGCTCCGGAGGGAGGTACCGATAGCCGAACTCGCGCACGGTCTCGATGAGTCGTGGGTTTTCTGGGTCTACTTCTAGCTTCCGGCGTAGGTAGTATATGTACTGGCGCACGTTTATTGGGCCTCCTGGTTTGTCGCCCCAACAGGCGTCAATGATTCGCTCCACCGGCAGAACTGCGCTGGCATTGAACGTCAGAAATTCCAGAAGGCGGAACTCCAGAGGCGTCAAGTCAACCTCTTGGCCTCGCGCAAACACCTTGTGACGTCGAGAGTCCACTGAAATCTCGGAATCTTGATACGAGTTATGGCCTCCAGTGGTAGCTCCCACTCTGCGAAGGACCGCTCTCACGCGGGCCATAAGCTCATTGTTGCCAAAAGGCTTGGCCAAGTAGTCATCGGCCCCACTATCTAGACCTTGTACTATCTGGTCTTCCTGGTCGAGTATAGTCAACATGATGACCGGTGTGTCCGAGACTTCGCGGATCCGCTTGAGCAACTCCCACCCGTTCATATTTGGCATGCGAACATCCAGGATCGCCAGGTCTGGCTGGGAAGAGAGGAACGCCTTCAGCCCTTCACTTCCGTCCCTGGCGGAAAGCACGGTATAGCCCTCACGACTCAGGCCCACACGCATCAACTCGCGAACGTCCTCGTCATCGTCAACGACCAAGATCGTAGTCATGCTGCAGGTTCACCTCGGTTCATACTGGGTCCACTATCCATCCGCAGCCATACGGATGATGAGAACACCGCAAATCTAACGCGATTATAACAATTCGCTATGGGCAATTCTAATGTCGATTATGGTACGCTTCGCTCTAACCACCGTGTTATTACCTACTTCGATTTGTATGGTCGCAATGGGTTGCTGCTGGTATTAGCACACTCTCCGTTCCGCAGATCTCGGGTTACAATCCGCGGGCGCTGACGTGGTGCTTCGGGTACCAAACCACCAACAGACAAGAAAAAGTGAGGAGAGACTCCAATGCCAAACAGAAAATCAGCTGCGTTTCCTAGGGTTCTCCCAGCGCTGCTAGCTGTCCTGCTACTGGCGCTGACGACTCTGCTGGCGACAACCGGCACCGCGAGGGCCAGTTTCACTGCCACTTTCTCGCCTACGATTGTGAACATCGACTCGAATGCTAACGTTGTCCCGGGCGGCGGTACTCCGGTCCAAGTGTCCTTGCCTCCGGGTACCTTTGATCTCCAAGTCGTCGGTCCAACTCAAGGGGGCCTGTTCACGGCATGGAACGCGTGGGCCAGTACTACCAGTTGTCCCGGCCTGCCCGATGGCTCCGGTTGCGGCACTGGTTGGCTGAACAATTATGCCTTCTCCTTCCCACCCCCAGGCACCCAATTTGTGGGGACTTCCGACCCCCCTTTCAGGTACGAAACTCGCGAAGATGCCTTGGCCGCCGTCACCGGCAGCACGGTCATCACCCTGTCGACAACAACAACGGTCGAGTTTTGGATTCCGGATTCCAACACCGGCAATTTAGGAGGCATATCGGTCCGCGTTGCGGAGATATTGCCGGGCGTAACCACGTATGATCCCATCCCACCGGCCAGCGCGGACGCTTTCCCGGGCTGGATTCCGACCTGCCAAACGATACAACCGGCGGTTGGTCTTGGCGCGAACTGGCAAAATCCGCACACTCCCTTCGTTCTCCCCGGCCATCCGTGGGACTCTCCCCCCGCGGTTTTCGCCAATCCCTTTGTAGCGCCCTGGATCAACGCGTGGCCCAGCCTGGACTCCAACCTTTCCGGCCTCCCGCTCGGCCACAATTGGACAAGGTACTCGACCACTATTACCGGCAACGGCGAATTCCTCCTCAGGCTGATTGCGGACAACTGCTCCTGGGTCTTCGTGGACGGTATACTCCGGGGCCGCCAGCAGATCTTTGAGGAAGCGATCCCTTCGAAAACCACGTTCCCCGTGACGCTGGCCGGTAATCACACACTCGAGTTCATCATCTTCGACGGTGGCGGCGCGGCCGGCGGCAAGTTCCTTCTCGAGGTCAACACCGGAGCGCCGTTCCCGGACGGTGACGGCGACGGGCTGACCGATCCGGAGGAGGTCCTCCACGGCACCGACCCGGGTTTGGCGGACACCGACAGCGATGGCCTGAGCGACGGCGATGAGGTCAACCTTCACGGCACAGATCCGACCGACCCCGACTCCGACGGCGACGGCGCGAACGACGGTGACGAGGTGGCGGCGGGCAGCGACCCGAACGACCCGGCGAGCCTTCCGGACTCCGACGGTGACGGCGTAGGTGACAACGCCGATATCTGCCCAGGATTCGACGACAACGTCGATACCGACGGCGACGGGGTTCCTGATGGCTGTGATCCCGGCTGCGAACCATCCGTCTCCGAGTCCAGCAGCTATACTCTGGTGTACACCCTGCCCATTCCGTTGAACGCGGACTATAACAACGGGCTTCCACCGTATTCCGCCGATAATACGGCGAGCATCGGGAGCTTCGACCGGATCGCCTATTGCTTGCAGCTCGACACTGACTGGGTCTGGGTCTCCATGGATGCCTTCACCGCCATCCCGGCCCAGGTTGGAGTGCCCGTCATATCCACAGGTGCGACCTTCCAGCAGACCGTGTCCAACACGAACGTTTTTTCCAGCGTCACGGGCGTCGTAACCGGCACGGGGATCACCACAGGCAACATCGAGTTTTGGCACCACTGCTACACCAGAACCGCTTCCCTTGGGCTGCCTGGTGCAAGCGATACGGCGTACGATTTCGATGATACCTTCCCGCACTCCAACGTCAATCTCCAACACGACGGATGTTACGGATCCATGCAGGTTCATAACTACGGCGCCGGACAGACTGTTTTTGCTTACAACCGTTGGGACAACACCTTCTTTATTGAGGACCTGGGCATCGGGAACTCCCCGAGCGGTCATCCAGACTGGACTTTCCAGGCGAATGCGGGAGACTACAACGTCCGGACGATGGATATCTTCGTGAGAGAGAACGAGGCGCCTGAGGCGGACGCCGGCCCGGAACAGACCGTGGAGTGGACTGGAGGCGTGGTGGACCTTGATGGCACCGGTTCGTCCGACGACGACGGTGACCCCCTCACGTACAGCTGGACCTTTGAGGATAGGCCCGCTGGCAGCACAGCCTCACTGACCGGCGCCGATTCCGACAGTCCCAGCTTCACACCCGACCTCCTGGGCGACTACGTCGTGGAACTTGTCGTGAATGACGGCTTGGTTGACTCCGACCCGGACCAGGTCACCATCACCGTCGAGGACAAGACTGGGCCGGTGATATCCAGCGCATCGGCCGATCCCGACGTACTGTGGCCGCCCAATCACAAGATGCGTGCGGTAACGGTAAGCGTCAGTGTCTCCGACGCCTGCGACGCCAACCCCACGTGCGAGATTGTCGACGTACCAAGCAACGAGCCCGAGAATGGCAAAGGTGACGGGAACACTGCATCCGACTGGGAGCTCACGGGCCCATTAACCGTTGACCTGAGGGCGGAACGCTCCGGCCGCGGCGATGGCCGCGTATACACGATCACCGTCGAGTGCTCGGACACCTCGGGCAATCCGTCCCAGACAACCGTGGAAGTCAAAGTGCCGCACGATCAAGGCAAGGGCAAGAAGAAGTAGTCAAGGGCTCCTTACATTCTTCGACGGCGACGGAGGTATCCTCAAAAAGTGTGTAAACAGTCAGGCGGTGTACCCTCTCTCTGAACAACACGGGGTCGAGGCCCAAGAGAGGAGATAGACCGCCCATGAGGAAGGAAAGCACTGAGAGTAGGTCGGAGTCAAGGCCGGAGTGGGAGCAGTTGGAGGATTGGGTGCGAAGCCAGGTCCAGAGGCTGATCCAGGAGTTGCTGGAGGAGGAGGTGACGGCGTTTCTGGGAAGGGCGAAGTCGGCGCTCAGATCCGACTCGGACAACGATACCGGCTATCGGAACGGATACGGCAGAGCCCGGAGGCTTACGCTGAGTTCGGGAACGATACAGCTGAGGCGGCCGCGAGTCCGCGATACCGAGGAGCAGTTCGAGAGCCGGCTGCTGCCGCTGTTCGTCAACAGGACCAGGAAGGTTGCTGAGTTGATCCCCGAGCTGTACCTGCACGGTCTATCCGAAGGCGACTTCGATCTGGCTTTGCGGGGGCTGCTGGGAGAGGACGCACCGGTATCGGCGAGCACGGTGGCCCGGTTGAAGGATAAGTGGAACGATGAGCTTGCCCAATGGCGCAGCCGGCCCCTCGATGACCTGGAAGTGGTCTACATGTGGGTGGATGGAGTCTACGTCAAGGCTGGTCTTGAGAAGGAGAAGGCGGCGGTACTGGTGGTGATGGCGGCCCTGAGCGACGGGAGCAAGGTGGTGGTGAGCGCTGTTCCCGGATACAGGGAGTCCACTCAGAACTGGTCCGAGGTGCTCAGGGACATCAAGCGCCGGGGCTTGAGTTGCCCGAGGCTGGTGGTTGGAGACGGACACCTGGGCATCTGGGGAGCTCTGCGCAACGTCTATCCGCAGGCGGCAGAGCAACGCTGCTGGAACCACAAGATCGTAAACGTGCTCGCCAAGCTTCCAAAGCGACAACAGGACCAGGCCAAGCTCATGCTGCGTACTATCCCCTACGCGCCGACTCGGACAGAGGCTGAGCGGCTCAGGACGGTGTTCACCAGGTGGTGCGGCGACCATTCCTACGAGGCGGCCTCAGAGGCCTTGGAGCGGGACTGGGTCCGCATGGTCACCTTCTATGACTTCCCAAAGGAGCACTGGGGGCACCTTCGCACGACGAACCCGGTAGAATCACCCTTCGCGGCCCTCAGGCTTCGGACCGATGCCGCCAAGCGCTACAAGAGGGTCGATCGGGCGATAGCGGTGATCTGGAAAATGTTGATGGTCGCCGAACAGCGCTTCAGGCGTCTGAAGGCCCCTGAGTTGATCGAAGACGTCTATCTCGGTGCACAGTATGCGGATGGAATCGCCATTGAATCAACGGCTGAGAAGGTCGCCGCCTGATGTCGTTTACACACCTATTGACGTAACCTCCGGCGACGAGGGCAGCCCCGATCTACTCGGGGCTGCCCTTGGTTGTCGTGACAGTAGTCATGGTACGCATCGCTCTAACCACCGTGTTATTACCTACTTCGATTTGTATGGTCGCAATGGGTTGCTGCTGGTATTACCACACTCCCCATTCCGCAGATCTCGGGCTACAATCCGCAGGCGCTAATTGGAGGCTACGGTCTAAGGGTTCGACATGGTAACGATCGCCCTAGAAGACGAAGGGGAAAGATTCGCATAACAAACTGGTTCGCAAGCCCCCGCGTCCTGTTCCCATCGGTGGTGACTCATAGCGTACCGGTCTCTCGGCTATAAGGAATTGTCTCTTTTTCGGTTGACTCTCGCAAAGTGAGAGATCCCCGATTAAGAACGTGAGGAGGGACAACGTGAAAGTCGTCGGCAATCGAATCTCCAACATCCTCGGCATGGTACTGCTTCTTGCGGTGATGTCGCTGTTCGCGTCCCAGGACCGTACGGTTGAAGCTGCTGAGGTCGTCCTGGTAGACAACAGCACCCTGGGCTTCTACAACGCAGCAATAGGGGAGGTTCTTGATGCTACTGATCCCCTGTTTCCGGACAATGGTTCAGACCCGTCAGTAGGCCCACTGGCATCGGCGCCGGACATTTCAGCTGCCGCCACCGCCTTAGGAGGCTGGCTCTCTAACCCTGCCGCGCTCAACTCCAATTGGAGCGGCCCGCAGAGCATCACTTCAACCTGGACCATATATACCGAAACGGCGATCATCTATGAGATCGATGCGGGAGCAGGGGGGATTAGCAACCTCGAAGGCAACTTCGGTGTGGACAACGGGATAGCCGTGTGGGTTAACGGTGTGTTCAAGTTCGGGCGTCGGGCGCCTGGTGGTGCGGCTGCGTTTGAATATCCTGATATAAACCTTGGCAGTCTGCCACCCGGGCAGAATTTCATCCAAATCATTCGCGAAGACAGCGGTGGAGGTCAGGGCTATACAACCAAAATCACCGGCAACCTCATTGCTGGCACACCTTCAACCTTTGTGGTGAACACGCTCCATGACAACCCTATTGCAGTCGTGGCTACGGCAAATCGCCTATTGATCACCGAGTACTGCGTACCCGCGGAGGGCGCCAGTATCTACGAGGTAGACGATACAGGTGCCGTTGTCAACACCTTCGACAGCATACGGTCCACCGCAGAATGCTGGGAAGAATACGCGGACATATCTCCTGGCTTGGGAGGATTTCCGTTGGGCCAGGTGTACGTGGTACAAGGTCCTAAAATCTACGAGTTTACCCCGGCGGGCACACTTGTGGGCCTATTTGCGACCGTTACCACTGCTGGCACTGATCACAGCGGTATCACCTTCGACCGGGAAGGCACTTTTGGCCACAAGATGATCGTCACCGCCAGCACAGGCCACGTGTACACGGTGGACTCATCAGGCAATGTAGTTTTTCTAGCTAACCCCGAATCCACCGAAGGACGGCGTGTAGGAGGCCTGCTGAAGAAACAAAAGGGTGCGCCTCTGAATCTGGGATAATGGTTTTGAAACAGAAAACCGGTCCCAGAAAAGGAGCACCTGATAGATGCTACCACGTAACCACCCCGACCGCATCCAAATCGCCTTCGACGACCACCGCCTGGTGGCCAATGCCGGGCTGATCCTTCCCGCCACCCTCGCCCTGCGCCTTGGCCTGCCCCAACTCCTCCGGAAGCACCTCGACCTCGGCGGCGCGCCGGGCCGGGCGAACACCGGCGACAAGATGATGACCCTGGTGGCCTCCGCCCTAGCCGGCGGAGATTGCATCGACGACGCCGTTGTGCTGCGCGCCGGCGGGACCGCCCGCGTGCTCGGTTTCACGGCTAAGGCTCCCTCCACCCTGGGCACCTTCCTGCGCAGCTTCAGGTGGGGCCATGTCCGCCAACTGGACCGGGTGAGCCGCGAGTTGCTGGCCCGGGTCTGGAAGGCCGGTGCCGGACCCGGCGGCGCACCATTCACCATCGACCTTGATTCGACGATCTGCGAGACCTACGGACTGGCCAAGGAGGGCGCCCGCCACCACGGCTACACCGGTGCGCGGGGCTATCACCCGCTGCTGGCCGTCGCCGCCGGCACCGGCGACGTGCTGATGGCCCGCCTGCGCGAGGGCCGGGCCAACACCGCCCGCGGCGCTGCCCACTTCCTGCGTGAAACGGTGGGGCGGGTGCGCTACTGCGGAGCCAGGGGCCAACTCACGGTGCGGGCCGACAGCGGCTTCTATACCCACGCCGTGGTCGCCGTCTGCCGCCGGATGGATGTCCGCTTCTCCATCGCCATCCGCCAGCGCGCCCGCCTGCGGAATCTCATCGAGGCGATACCCGAAGATGCCTGGACGCCGATTCCTTACTGGATGGACGGCGCCGCCGATGTGGCCGAGACCACCTACACCCCGTTCCAGGCCGAGGCGGACGCCGCGCCGGTACGGCTCATCGTCCGGCGGGTGAAGCCGGCGCCCGGTTCTCAACTGGCTCTCTTCGCCACCTACAGCTATCACGGCTTCATCACCGACCGGGACGGGGAGACGCTGGAACTGGAGGCCGATCATCGCCGTCACGCCGAGATCGAGAATGCGATACGCGACCTCAAGTACGGCGTGGGGCTGAACCATCTCCCCTCGGGCCGCTTCGCCGCCAACGGCGCCTGGCTGGCGGTACAGGTGATGGCGCACAACCTGGCCCGCTGGACAGCCCGCATCGGCCTGGGTCAGCAGATCGTGACCACCAAGACCCTCAGACGACGGGTCTTTGCCTTGGCCGGACGGATCACCCGCTCGGCACGCCGATTGACCCTGCATCTTCCCCGGCGCTGGCCCTGGGAGGAGCAGTTCAGCCGCGCCCTGGCCCGACTGCGAGCCATTCCACTCCCAGCCTGACGGAGCCCGTCCGCCACTGACCCACCAGCCAACCCAACGTCCTGCAATCTCGCGTCAGCCCAGTCCGCGAGCGCCTCTTGCCGTGTCCTATCCCGCCATCTGGCTCGCCACAGCCACTGTAGGCCGCCATCGGTGCCCCCAAAAGCGCCTGCAGACCGCCCGCCAACCTCCCGTCTACCCAAATTCGAGCCCGGATCATCGCGCCTGTAACTCCCTCACCCCCTTCCGCTGTCCTCACGCCGTCCATCCCTGTCCATCGGTGGATTCGGGCTAACGTTGGGAAATTCCACGAGAACCCGGAAGTCGTTCCAGCGACCTTCGGGCCGTTGGGCGGGCAAGTCTGGACCGCAGCGGAACATGATGACACCGTCTTTGCGATTAGTCCCGCCGGTGGCGTTAGTGTCGTCGGTACTTCGTCAACCTTCTTCGACGGTGCAGAGCTGGTCAACCTTGTCGCCAGCTCAGTCTGCGACTTCGGTACGTCAGGCGGTGCCTTCTTCGTAACTGATACCTTCAACAGCGCTGGCGGCGGTCGTATTGTCAAATTCCCCACGACCGATTTCGCTGGCTTGGGAGGCAACGTCCTAGTTGCGGGCGAACACGGAAACCCCATTGCAATGATCTCGTTGGACGCTGCTGGTACAGGGTACACATTCGCAATCTTCGACAGCACTGTCCGGCACCACGAGGGTGCCACTTTTGCCAGATGCATCACTGTGCCAACTGTCGACCAGGCGCCCACGGTGGGCGTTGACAACGAGAGCGTTGAGGTTGACGAAGGCCAGACCGCCAACAATACCGGCACCTTCGACGATCCGGACGTCGGCGACGACGTGACCATCTCGGCCTCGATCGGCGCGGTCACCCAGACCGGCACCGAAAGCGGGACCTGGAGCTGGTCGTTTGATACCGAGGACGGGCCCGCCGAGAGTCAGACGGTGACGATCACCGCCGACGACGGGGACTGGCAGAGCAAGGTCGACTTCGAGTTGACGGTCAAAAACGTCGCGCCGACCGTAGACACTGGAGCGGTAGACCTGAACACCTGGACCCAAGCCTTCCCGGCGGCGAACGGGGACTGGGCTGTTTCCGGCGACGGCGCCAGCGTCTTCCAGAGCATCAATGGCCTGGCGACGGCGTTCTACAGCGACTTCGACGTGTTTGGCGAGCAGCTCCAGGGCAAGATCAAGGTCGAGACCACTGTTGACAACGATCACATTGGGTTCGTGCTAGGATTCTCGCCCGGTGATGACACCGACGCCAACGCCGACTATCTGCTGGTGGACTGGAAGCAGGGCAACCAGTTCCACAATTTTGGCGGCGCGTCGTGCACGCCTGGAAGTACTGGTTTCGCCGGGCTGGCGGTCTCCAGAGTGTCCGGCCTCCCCACGACGGACGAGTTCTGGGGGCATGTGAACTTCAATACGCCTGCTTGCTCGGACTTGAGCCACGGCGTCCAAGAGCTGGCCCGGGGCAATACCCTCGGTTCCACCGGTTGGTCGGATCTTACCGAGTACGAATTCACGTTCGAGTACGACTCGTCACGGCTAAGGGTGTTCGTCGACGGGGAGCTGGAGCTGGATGTCACGGCGCCGGTAGGCAGTCCCTTCCCCGACGGCCGTTTAGGCTTCTATAACCTTTCGCAGGGTGCCGTGCGATATAGCTCCTTCCAGACCGACACAATAGTAGGTGATGAGGGGTCGCCGGTTAACCTGTCCAAAGCCTTCACCGACCCGGGGACCCTGGATACTCACACCTCCACCATAAGCTGGGGCGACGGTGACACAACTCCCGGGGTTGTAACCGAATCCAACGGTGATGGCACCGTAGCTGGTAGTCATTCCTACGACGACAACGGCACATACATCGTTACGGTCGAGGTATGCGACAAAGACAACGACTGCGACAGCGATACCCTTACGGCGAATATCAGCAACGTAGCGCCGACGATTGCGCTCAGCGGTGAAGCCAACGTCGACGAGGGGAGCCTATACGAGCTGACGCTGGGAGCGGTGACCGATCCAGGCGAGGACACCGTCACCGATTACATCGTCCACTGGGGTGACGGAGAGACAGACACGTACACTGCCGACGGAGTCGTGACGCACACCTATGACGATGGCCCGTCGAGCCCGACTATCACGGTGGACCTGGAGGACGAGGATGGCACGTATCTAGGGGCCGGCAGCCTCTCGGTGAGTGTGGACAACGTGGCGCCGACGGTGACAATTGCTGGCGCTGCCAGCGTGGACGAAGGAAGCCCGTACCTGCTGAATCTCGGGTCCAGCGACCCCGGCGACGACACGATCACGAGCTGGACTATTAACTGGGGGGATGGGCCGAATGAGGTGGTGCTGGGCAATCCGGCGTCTGCGACCCACACCTATGACGATGGACCGGCGGTCCGCGACATAATCGCCACCGCCACCGACGAAGACGGTACCTTCCCAGCCAACGCCTCGTTCTTTGATGACTTCAGTGTGCCCAGCATTGGCTGTGGCACCGCGGGCGGCGCCACGTGCACCTTTGGCAACTACACCTACAGTGGCTTCGGCGGCACTGGCAGCTTCAATATCTCCGGCGGCAAGTTGAATGGCTTTTCCATCGCTACTAGCATTTTCACCAAGGCCGTGGTCCTTGATGATGGTGTCAACTTCCTAAATGTCGGAGAGCAGTTTTCGGTTGTTACCCCAGGGGGGCTGGGGCAGTCCATATTCATCGTAGCCACGAACACCAACAAACCTCAGTTGCCTCCACAAGTGCGAATCCGCCGGACTCCCCCGCCGTCCCTTGATCCCCGACTCACAACTGAGATTACCGACGCAGTTTCTGTCACAGTTAGTCCGGGCCCTAATCCCTTCGGGGACTTGACCCTGATCATCAGACGTGTCACCGCCACCGACTTCCGAATTTTCTACGATATAGGAACCGGGGATGGCCCAGTTGAGATCGGTGATGGTTTCACCAGCTCAAACTTGCTTTCGGCCGACCTGTTCGTGGGCGTCCAGTTCTTTGCATTCCCCGCTAACACCACTTTCGAGTACGACAACCTGAGTATTTCAACCACCTTTTCGGTGACGGTGAACAACGTAGCGCCGACGGCCGCGCTCTCCAACGACGGCCCCGTGGGCGAGGGCTCGCCGGCCACCATTAGCTTTGACAGCCAGTCTGATCCGTCGGCCGACGACACCAGCGCCGGCTTCCACTACGCCTACGACTGCGCCGGCGGGTCCCTGGCCGGGGCCACTTACGCAAACAGCGGCACCGACGCCTCGACCACCTGCTCCTACGGCGACGATGGGACGTACACGGTTACGGGGAGGATCATCGACAAGGACGGCGGCTTCACGGACTACTCCACCGATGTGGTGGTCAATAACGTCGACCCCACGGTCAACGCGGGCTGTGTCATAGCCGCGCCTGAAGGCTCTACCGTCCAGCTCAGCGGCGCGGGCTACTGCTACAGCCAGGACTTCGAAGGTGTGGTGGGACCGGAGTGGTCTGTCACGGGGACCTCAGCGACACCGACAGGTGGGCGCAAGTTCCTTGGGGAGCTGAGCAATGGAATAGACGCCCCTGCAACAGCTACTCTGACCCTGACAGGACTTCCGCCGCACACCGCAGTGGATATCGACTTTGACCTGTTCATGCTAAAGACCATGGATGGGAACGGCACCCACTGCTGCGGACCTGACGTCATCGACGTCAGCATCGGCGGCGGTCCGACACTCCTACACACCACTTTCGCTAACTTCACAGGTTTCTTCGGAGGCAATCCGATTACCCAGTCCTATCCGGGGACCCATCCTGGACCGCTGAACGATGGATTCACTGGGGCTGCAGAGACCAGCACACTGGGTTATGCGCAGGACTCGGTATACAGCCTGAGCTTCACGGCGGTGCCCCACACCTCCGGGACCCTGGAGATCACATTCAGCGCCTCCGGACTCCAGGGACTTGGCGATGAAGGCTGGGGCATCGACAACGTTTCGGTTAGCATTCCAGGAGCAGGCGTTACCTTTACCGACCCCGGAACCCTGGACACACACACGTCGACCATAGATTGGGGTGACGGGACGATTGAAGAGGGCGCCGTTACACAGGGTGCCGGCTCGGGCTCGGTGTCCGGAAGCCACGAGTACGGACACGCAGGCGTCTACGACATTGAGATAGAGGTCTGCGACGACGACGGCGGATGCGATACGGCAGCTGCGATCGCCGATATCTCTAACGTCGCGCCTACCATCACATCCATCTCGGCCGGGCCCAACCCCGTGGACGAGGGCTCACCCACGACGATCACGGCCAGCTTCACCGACCCGAGCTGGCTCGATACACACACGGCGTCCATAGACTGTGGCGATCCCGGTGCTGTTCTCGTTTCGGGTCCGGACTTCAGCAACCTCGAGGGGGATCAGCCGAATGCGACGGGAGACATCACCGCGGTCTGTCAGTACGGCGACAACGGCGACTTCACTGTCACGCTGACCGTCACCGACGACCTCGGCGCCAACGCCTCCACGACGGTCGATATTCAGGTCGACAACGTAGTGCCTTCAGTCACGCTTGAAGCGCTCTCCGACGTCACCATCGCCGAGGGCGACTCGGTAAGCTTCACGGCCCACGCAGAGGACCCGGGGAGCGACGACCTGACCATCTCGTGGTCGTTCGAAGGGCGGGCGTCGTGCGACACAAGCACAACGTACCTGAACGGCACGGGGGTCGACCCATCGCCAAGCCCGAGCGTCAATCCGAGGGACGAGACCGATACGGCAGGCTGTCAGTACGGGGACAATGGCTCGTTCACGGTAACGGTCACAGTCACAGACGACGACGGTGACTCGGCGTCGGCATCGGCGACGGTCACGGTCGACAACGTAGTGCCTTCAGTCACGCTTGAAGCGCTCTCCGACGTCACCATCGACGAGGGCGATACCGTAAGCTTCACCGCTCACGCAGAGGACCCGGGCAGCGACGACCTGACCTTCTCATGGTCGTTCGAAGGGCGGGCGTCGTGCGACGCAAGCACGACGTACCTGAACGCGGGGTCAGACCCCGATCCATCGCCAAGCCCGAGCGTGAATGCGAGGGACGAGACCGATACGGCAGGCTGTCAGTACGGCGACAATGGCTTGTTCATAGTCATGGTCACAGTCACAGACGACGACGGTGACTCGGCGTCGGCATCGGCGACCATCACGGTCGAAAACGTCCTTCCTGTCCTGACGTTGGACCAAGCCGGCTCGGTGATCTTCATCAGCGGCAACGAGGCGTTCCTCGGGCGCAAGGGAGTCGACCAGACTCACGACGCCGATGGCTCGGACATCGGCTCCGACGACCTGACGTTCGACTGGACCTTCCTGCCCGATGGGACAACCGCCAGCAACACGTACTTCAACGACGGAGGGAGCCCAGACCCGCTGTCCAGCCCGGACGTCAATCCGGTCTTGGGCGTGGGCGACGCGGCTAGCGTGAACTTCTCGGCGTCCGGCGTCTACACCGTTGGCGTCGTCCTCACGGACGATGACGACGGATCTGACGCGGCGAGTTCGACCAAGATAGTAGTGGACGACTGCGACTGCACCAAGAGCCAGGGGTTCTGGAAGAAGCAGTTCAAGGGCAAGGGCAAGAAAGAGCAGATCGACGACGAGACTTTGCAGAGCTACCTTGAGATCATTCAGTTCGCCAGCGGCCACTTCGACATAGCGAGCCTGGGGACTCTGGGCCATGCGCGTAACATCTTCGACCCACCGAAACGCAACGGCAACAACGGCGGGTCAGGCTCCGGCAATGGCTCCACCGCGGGCGCCAGTGTCACCGGCAGCAGCAGTAGAGGCAGCAGGAGGAATGAGAACGGCAATGACTCCAACGGCGGGTCGGGCTCCGGAAACGGCGACGAATCCAGCTCCGGCACCGGCGTCAATCTCGAGAAGAAGCGCCAAGGCGCTACCCAGCAGACGCTCGCCGCCTGGCTCAATTTCGCCAAAGGCGCCATCGACCTGGACGAGTCGGTAGACGTCGATCAGCCCGATGGCAGCGACAGTGGCTCCGGTTCAGCGAGTGGCACGGGCACCGGTGGTACCATCCAGATGTCCTTCACCGAGATCATGGAGGCGGTCGAGGACATTCTCAACGACCCGAACGCCACGGCCGCCGACCTGGAGCATGCCAAGGACCTGGCCGAGGCGATCAACCTGCACGACAGGGACAATCCGGACTGCGAGAGCGGGACCGGCTCCGGGAGTGGGTCTGGCGCAGGTTCCAGCCAAGCCAGCGAGTCCGGCTCGGGTTCCGGCTCCGGCTCCGGCTCCGGCTCTAGCGACTAACAGCAACCGATAGCGCTGAAGCTTCACCAAACGCTACCGTTGGAATGGGGGCCGGTCACGGCAAGACCGGCCCCCTTCTAGTTTTCGCTTACAATTACAAATCGCGGACCGCGGATCTGCTATGACCAAGCAAGAATCAGTGCCGACAACCGCTCCCTACGGAGTTTTCGATCCCGGTGATCGCCTGGATGAAGACCTGAGGGTAATCGAGCACCTCGGTGGCAGCCAGAAAGTGGACTTGTACCTCTGCCGCAGCTCGAGTCGCAAGGGTCTGGTCGCCTGCAAGGTCCTCCGTGCCCCCTACACCGTCGACTACTCCTCTCTCGAGGCCGTGATGGATGAGGGACAGCGTCTGCTCAGCTTACAACACCCTAACGTGATCGAGGGATACGCCGTTGAGCTATTGCCTTACCCGCGGGTCATCATGGAGTACTTGGACGGGCAGACACTAAGTACCACATTTTTCAAGGGCAACTTCGATGCCTTCGACGTCGAGGATATCGTCGACATTGTGGCGCAGATATGCGAGGCCCTTACATACGTGCACGGCGAAGGGCTTCTGCACCTGGACATCAAGCCCTCGAACATCATGTACAACGACGGCCTCGCGACACTCTTCGACTTCAGTGTCGCTGAAGAGTTTTCGGAGGGCGAGTCGCTTAGAGACAACGCAGGCACTGCCGAGTACATGGCGCCAGAGCAGACACTGAGGCGGGAGGTGGGCTACGCGACGGACGTGTTCGGACTTGGCGTAGTGCTGTACCAGCTCCTAACCGGAGGCGAACGGCCTTACCCGACGGTGAAGCGCCCGATTCCTGGCCGCGGGAGCCGACCTCGTCGGCAACTCGACTACGATGACAAGCCGCCACCGCCTTCTGAATTCAACCCTGCCGTTGCTCCATCGCTCGATGCGGTGGCCCTCCACGCGATCCACCCTGACATCAGTACCAGGTTCTCTAACCCGGCTGGATTCAAGGATGCACTGTGGGAAGCGGGTCGGTAGTTGCAGTCTGGCCGCGGTGGTTAAGCGCTCCTAAACCCGAATCCACCGAAGGACACCGATGGACGGCGTGAGGAAAGCGGAAGGGGGGGTGAGGGAGCTACAGGGGAAATAGCCTGGGTTCCATTTGGGGTAGGGAGGTCGGCGGACGGTCTTCATCGCCGCACAGGGGCCCCTATGGCCGTCTGCGGGAGCTGCGATGCGGGGGATGGCGAGAGAATACGCAGCAGGGAACTCTCTCGGACCGGGCTGGCGCGAGTCTGCGGGGATCTTCGGTTGTCCGGTGGGTGGGTCGCCGACGGTGCCGTCAGGCCGGGAGTGGAATGGCTCGCAGCCGGGCCAAGGCGCGGCTGAACTTCTCAGCCCAAGGCCAGCGATCCGGAAGATGCAGGGTCAACCGGCGTGCCGAGCGGGTGAGCCGTCCGGCTAGGGAGAAGAACCGCCGCCGGAGGGTCTTGGTGGTGGCTATCCGCTCTCCCAGACCGATCCGCGCCGTCCAGCGGGCCAGGTTGTGGGCCATCGTCTGGACGGCCAGCCAGGCGCCGTTGGCGGCGAAGCGGCCCGAGGGGAGATGGTTCAGCCCGACGCCGTACTTGAGGTCGCGTATGGCATTCTCGATCTCGGCGTGGCGGCGATGGTCAGCCTCCAGTTCGAGCAACTCCCCGTCCCGGTCGGTGATGAAGCCGTGATAACTGTATTTGGCGAAGAGGGCCAGTTGGGAACCGGGCGTCGGCCTCACCCGCCGGACGATGAGCCGTACCGGCGCGGCGTCTGCCTCGGCCTGGAAGGGGGTGCAGGTGATCTCGGCCACATCGGCGGCACCGTCCATCCAGTAAGGAATCGGCGTCCAGGCATCTTCGGGTATCGCCTCGATGAGATTGTGCAGGCTTTTGTGCTGGCGGATGGTGATGGAGTAGCGGACATTGATCCGGCGGCAGACGGCGACCACGGCGTGGGTATAGAAGCCGCTGTCGGCACGCATGGTGAGCTGCCCGCTGGCCCCGCCGTAGCGAACCCGGCTCACCGTTTCACGCAGGAAGTGGGCGGCGCCGCGAGCGGTGTTGGCCCGGCCCTCGCGCAGCCGGGCCATCAGCACGTCGCCTGTGCCGGCGGCGACGGCCAACAGCGGGTGATAGCCCCGCTTGCCGGTATAGCCGTGGTGGCGTGCGCCCTCCTTGGCCAGTCCGTAGGTCTCGCAGATGGTGGAGTCCAGGTCAATGGTCAGGGGCCCGTCGCCGGGTCCCGCCCCGGCCTGCCAAGCCCGGGCCAGCAACTCGCGGCTCACCCGGTCGAGTTGACGGACGTGGCCCCACCGGAAGCTGCGCAGGAAGGTGCCCAGGGTGGATGGCGCCTTCACCGTGCCGCCCAGGGTGCTGGCCGTCCCCCCGGTGCGCAACACATCGGCGTCGTCAATGCAGTCGCCCCCAGCCAGCGCAGACGCCACCAGCGTCATCATCTTGTCGCTCGTGTTCGCCCGCCCCGGGGCATCGCCCAGGTCGAGGCGCTGCCGGACGAGTTCGGGCAGGCCGAGGTGCCGCGCCAGGGTGGCCGGAAGGAGCAGCCCGGCATTGGCCACCAAGCGGCGGTCGTCGAAGGTGATTTGGATTCGGTCGGGGTGGTTGCGTGGCAGCATCTATTGGGTGCTCCTTTTCCAGGGTCTGTTTTTTGCTACAAAACCATTATCCCAGAAGCACAGGAGCACCTTCTTGCTGCTTCAGGACGCTAACCCGACGCCCTCCTTCGGTGGATTCGGGCTAAAGGGGGATACCGCGCGATTACCTTGCAACTGCAAGCCCCCCCCTTGACTGGCTCGACCGCGCTAAAATAGGTTTGAGCAAAAAAAATCGCAGATCGGAATCCTGAGGACCATGGTCATAGGAAAAGAACGCGCTACCTGGCATGAAGGCCATGGATCGGCCTGCACCTGTGCCAATTGTTCGAGGCAGGCGGCGGAGCAACGCCGGTTTGATAGTGCAACACAGGGCCGTAAGGTGGGGCGCAACGAAAAGTGCCCATGTGGCAACGGCAAGAAGTACAAGAAATGCCATGGTGGTTAGCCATCTCCCAACATCGCTATCCTGATTACCTTTGAAACCGAAGGAGACAGTCGCGACCGCCATCATGCCTGATGGCAGCCGCTTGGAGTTGTGGCGCCACGACGATAACTATGTCATTCAGGCCGACGGCTACGACCTGATGACCAGCTATTCGCACGGCTCAGAGGATGCGATGATGTCGCTCGCCTGCCCCAGGCCACAAGCGGACGCCTGCGTCCTGATCGGTGGCCTCGGGATGGGCTACACGCTTGCCGCGACGCTCGATCTAATGCCGCCGGGAGGCTCTGTGGTCGTCAGCGAGCTAGTCCCAGAGGTGGTCGAGTGGAACCGCGGCCCCTTGGGGCCGCTGGCCGGCCACCCCCTCGACGACCCTCGCACTGACCTCGTAGTGGGCGACGTCGCCGATGTGATCCGGGACAGCAGGTCGCGTTTCGACGCGGTCTTGCTAGATGTCGACAACAGCCCCGATTCATTCACGCTGGCACGCAACTCAAGGCTCTACACGCCTGAAGGGCTCGCCACAGCACGCCGCTCCCTGCGGCCAGGCGGAGCGCTTGCCATATGGTCAGCAGGCTCCGGGGGGACATTCGAGCGCAGGCTCCGCACGGCGGGCTTCACCGCTTCTACTCACCGAGTCAGAGGGCGCGGCAAGCGCGGCGGACACTACTCCGTCCTGGTGGGACGGACTAGCTAGCGCCAACGCCTGCACGCGCGTACGCCATGAGGTGCGGCCACAGGCGGGACGGCACTTCAGGCTCGCTATGGCCGCAGGTAGGAGCAGGCTCAACTCCCCGGTGAACTCACATCTCTCTGCGAGCTCCGCCTCGGCGCTAGTCCCCGATTCGTAACTTCCTGGTTCGGTCCGCCTGGAGCGCATTCTTGAGGCGCCGGCAGATGGACACGTCTCGCGGGTTCGCCCCGACACCGAGACCAGCACGCCCATCGAAATCAATGGATAATATGTGAGGCGTCGGGTCCACACGTCGAGAACAGGAGGAAACTTTGAGGGACAGCACCGCCGACGAACGATTTGTATGGTGGCGCCACGGGGTCATCTACCAGATCTATCCCCTCAGCTTCATGGACAGCAATGGGGATGGGATGGGCGACCTGCCCGGGATCATCCAACAACTGGACTACCTCCAAGAGCTCGGAGTAGACGCGGTCTGGCTGTCGCCCATATTCCGGTCTCCGATGAAGGACTTCGGCTATGACGTCTCCGACCACACGGACGTCGACCCAATCTTCGGAGACCTGGCGACGTTTGACATCCTGCTTTCCGAGGCTCACAAACGGGGCCTGCGTGTGGTGCTGGACTATGTGCCAAACCACACCTCCGACCAACATCCTTGGTTCATCGAGTCACGGAAGTCGAAAGACGGCCCTAAGCGGGACTGGTACCTGTGGCGAGATGCCAAGCCCGACGGCAGCGAGCCAAACAACTGGGTTTCCCACTTTGGCGGCAAAGCATGGGAATGGGACGACTCGCGCCGGCACTACTACCTGCATCTCTTCCTGAAGGAGCAGCCGGACCTCAACTGGCGGAACCCGGACGTCGTTTCGGCGATGCACGGAGTCATGAGGTTCTGGATGGACAGGGGGGTCGACGGCTTCCGGGTCGATGCCGTTATGTACAGCATCAAGCACCCGGACTTCCCCGATAACCCGCCCCTCTACGCGTCCAGCCGCTACGACGAAATCGGGATGTCGCAAGAGCCGGTCTACACCATGAACCAGCCCGGTATCCACGATCTCATACGCAGTTTTCGACGTATCTGCGATAGCTATGATGGAGACCGCGTCTTGATCGGCGAAACGTGGTTCTTCGATCCCTCGGAGCTTGTCAAGGCCTACGGAGAAGAATTGGACGAGTTCGACGTCCCGTTCAACTTTACGAGTACTCTGTTGCCATGGAACGCAGATGAGATGAGGGCCTCGTTCGAGTCCTACTATGCTGCCCTCCCTAAAGGAGCGCTGCCAAACTTTGTTTTCGGAAACCACGACATTCACCGCCTGGCGACCCGGTTCGGTAGCGATAAGGTTCGTAGCGCGGGAATGCTTCTGCTCACCCTCTGGGGCATTCCGACTATGTACTACGGCGACGAGATCGGCATGCACGACGTCGACGTGCCTCCTGAGGCCCAACGGGACGTTGTTATGCCGGACGAGGCCCTGAGACGCGATCCGGAGCGCACACCCATGCAATGGGACTCATCCCCAAACGCAGGATTCTCGCCGGCCGGCGCCGAGCCCTGGCTGCCGGTGGCAGCGGACTACGAAGCAGTGAACGTCGAGGCCCAGCGATCGGACCCGACTTCGCATCTGAGTTTCTACCGTTCGCTACTCAAGCTCAGGCGCGATACGCCTGCACTCCACCGAGGCTCCCTCAAGTTCGTCGAGGGTCTGCCGGCAGGCGTGCTCAGCTATGTGCGAAGCGCCGACGGCAAGGATGTGCTGGTGATTATCAACTTCGAATCGGCGCCGGTCACCCTCGACGTCTCCCACCTGGCCGGCTCCGGCGCTATGCTGCTCTCCTCGGAGCCTGGGCGACCCGCGGAGGTGGACCTCGGCGAGCTGGCGGTCGGACCTAACGAGAGCCTGCTTCTCGACCTGGCCGACGTGTCCTCGCCGGTAATTACATCGCCGGTCTGAGCGCCTTCTCTCTTCCGTGACCGGCCAAGTCTTGGACAATCGGTCGGTGAATTGCTCGAGGGCGGGTCATTGCGTTCCGGGTTGCAGCTGGTTTTCCGGGACCGTCCACGTCCAGCCCGGCGACCTGAGTCTGTAATGGGGGCGCCCTGCGCGTCGGAATCTGCGCTCCACTACCCAGCGTTTCCCTTTGAGATCGACGAGGCGTTGACCGGTCCTGAACAAGAACTCGCCTCGCGTTGGCACATCTTCGAGCCCGTGCTCCATCGCCGCCCAGAGCGCTCCCTCCCGGTACCCGAAATCCAGCCGAATCAGTTCGATGCGGCCTGCCGCTAGCAGACCCCCGGCAAGGCGTTTCCAAAACCCCCTTGAATGGCCCTCGTTTTCCTCAGTCTGAGCATGGGCTAGTTCATGGGCGACGACGTACCAAAGGCGGTCTCCCGACGCTCTCCATTCTTGTATACCTACACGGATGGCCCGGACCGTTGGAGACCAGTCACCCCCTCCGCCTCGACGCAGCGCCACGGGAGGGACGAAATCGAACCCGCATGACGAAGCTACTGCGGAAACTAGCTTCGCGAGATCTTGGTTTTCGGTGTCGCCGGCGGCTACCCGGTGCGAATGCCCTGGCGGGTTCATCCTACCTCCCGATGAAGCATCGGGACTGAACATGAGAAAGTAACCGCGGACAAGCCGTCACGTGAGCGTCCGAGTTCCACGCCTCTTCCCCCGCCACCGGGGGGAAGATTGAGATGGGGGCTCTCTCTTGTCCACGGCGAATCGCTCATTGAGTGCGGTCGCTTGAGAGCCTGTCAAACCACGGCCCAGCATTGGGAGTTCGGCGCAAGGCCGACCTGGCTGTCGAGAGTCGGGAGCACTGCTCCAGGCGTTGTCTACGCCGCGCGAGCTAAGACCGCTCTCGGCTTAGACCGGTCAGCGATGGCGTTCCCGCGCGGCCCTGCAGTCGCTCGCCCGACTCTTGGGAATCCTTCGGGAACCTGACAAGCCGCATAGCTAGACGCGGGCGTACTTATGAAACCCGTTTTCGACCCCCACCTCGGCGATATATACGCTCTCGTCTGGGTCGATCCACATTCCATGGGGCCCGCCTGAGAACAGGCCCGGGAACTCAGCGTTGGTCCAGCGCCCGATCTCTTGACCTTCGAGGTCCATCAGACGTACTCCGGGCTCACCGCCTCCAACGATATGCATCACCCCGTTCGTGTCGATTAACGAGTCGCAAGGGTAGCCCATGTCCTTCCACTCGGTGATAAAAGCACCGTCGTTGTCAAAGACCTGACAGCGATTGTTTTCCCGGTCCATGACGTAGACTCGATCGTCATCGCCAACTGTTACGTCATGAGGCAGATTGAATCCGCCTGGGTCGGTGGCGGCTTTTCCAACCTTTGTCGAATACACCGGGTCGCCGTGCCCCCAGGAGGTGATGATATCGCCCTCCGAGGTCATCCGATGTACGCGGTTCTGTCCGTAGCCGTCAGCCACGTAGAGATCACCGGAAGCAGAGAGCTTGGCCCTGCAAGGTCGGTTAAAGGGTTCGCCCGGCGGGCCAATCTCACCTGGGGTGCCCAGGGTTTGCAACAACTCACCCGAGGTGGTGTATTTGCGGACCGTGTGGTCGCCGGCATCCGCATGGTACAGCTGGTCGTCGTCGCTGATCCAAAGGCCGTGCGGAACTTCGAGCGTGTCTTGTCCCCATGACTCGACGAATCCTCCCGCCGCTTCGAACGTCAAGATCGCGCCGCCCTTAACCTGCGGGTATCCGGGACGCCTCACCGCGGTGTAGACCCGTCCCCTCGAGTCGACGGCCACATCAGAAAAGATCCAAGACCCGGGTATCTGCGGCCAGTCCTCAACGACCTCGTATTGATAGTCTCCGGTCCCTACGCGTCCAACCATATCCTGCTCCTTAACGTCCGCGACATGATCTCGTCCACTCGGAAGATCACGCCCGGCCTCATTTGAACGTACGCTCCAGTACCTCCAAGCCCCGTCGTGAATACTCGGGGAACTTGGTCTCGAACCCGTGATCCAGATAGGCTACGGCGTGCCACACACCTCGGTACCTGACTCTATCCCAAAAACCGATATCTGTGCCCATTTGATACATCTCAAGAGCTTGCTGCACGAACTCATCACCCCCATACGTCCATAGGCCCGCAAAGTCCTTCGCAGGATCACCCAGAGCGACGCCTCCCCAATCGATTACTCCGGTAACGGTGTGATGTCTCGGATCCACGAGTATATGCTCGTCACCCAGGTCATCGTGCACAAGTCGCAGGTCCCCCGTGTACGAGCTAGGTAGTCGATTGGAATCGGCCAAGAAGGACCGACAGCGATCGAAGACGGTCCGGGGTATCGTGCTCCGGACGGCTTGAAGCATATGCAGCGCCGTCTCCCTCACCTCCGGCATCGCATCCCCTCTTCGAAGCAGGTTCTTCGGCAAGGAAGTTAAATCGAAGCTGTGAACGTAGTCCAGGAAGCTGCCGAGTTGCTCTGCTAACCGCCGAAAGCTCGTTTTGGGCAAGTCGATATGCATCAACTGCGTTCCCGGCACCAAGGGGTACCCTGCAAAGTGATAGCCAAAGTGCGCAGTAGGCTCTCCGCTAAAACGATATGTTGGCAGCGGCAACGGAGAATTCCCTGCAATCTCTTCCAGCACTTTGAGCTCGACTTCCAATGCCAGCTCCGACTCCTTCGACTTCGGAAATCGGAACACCCACTTCCCGTCGACCAGGTAAGCGTACGACGCCGTCCCCTCACCAAGCAGCTCGGCAGTCTCAGGCTTGACCACAGGGAACTGGTCTCGAACGACCGTCACGACGGTCTCAGAATCAAGGCTTACGTTCTCGACTGCAGCCACGAGCCCCTCTGTCGTGCAGCACAAGTCCACCTCGGCGCGCTCTCGGGTAGACGGCTGTGTCCGGCGGTGGGCAGCTATTCCGCTTCGTTTATTGGACAGCCGTTCCTACATTATCGTTGGTGCCGATTCGCACGTGGACTGTCGCCACCGGCGACGGCCCTCGCGTCCTCAGTGGTCCAGCGCCAACTATTCTCTCGCCAGGACAATGCGCCTTCGTCGAGACGCCCGACGGTCTAGTGCCGCAGTATAATCTAGCACATAGCGGCGGAGTCTGAAGCCGATCGATACCTGCAATCCACCGCTCGTCACCAAGTCTTGATCGGCCACGCTGCATTGAGCATGATCGAGTTGGCGAGGCAGACCTCCCACGACATCATCGCCATCGCCACTCACGGTGGTAAGCGGTGGGCTCTGGGAAGCGTCGCTGAATCCCTTATACGAGACACGGGAGACCCGGTTCTAACCGTTACAACGCCGTAGTACCTGGACTAACAACACCTCAGCTACCCGCGGCCGAAGGATACGCATCTCTGCGGCGACGGGGGGTGCGGGCTTCCCTTGGCTTGACTCGGGGTCAACACGATGGAAGCTCGACTAATCCAAGAGCGACTCGCGCAGTGATATCCATCTCTGCCAAGGACCGGCTTACGGGACGGTCTCAGTTAGAGATATGCATACCGTTTGAACGCCAAGCTGCCACTCCAGCTCAAATCGAGACCCTGACACGGTTACCGTACCAAACGCGGTCCAGCCGCTGGGCCGCCTCTCCTTGCCGATCAGAGGGAGACTGAAAGCGCCGATCTGCTCGGGCGCACTACTCAAGACAAACTCGCCCCCACCTGAGGCATACTCGCCCTTTGGACAAACGACGCTAATTGATTTGTCAGGCCGTGCGTCAAACGAGGTCGTCGAGATATGGACCAACGCCCCGAAAGTTTGCGTCAGCCCCGGCAGTCCTGGTTGCCCCTGGAGGCCAGGAGTACCGGGCGACCCGGTAGGCCCCTGTGGCCCTGGAGGTCCCCCTGGTCCAGGCGCTCCCGGCGGCCCAGCAGTACCCTGCGGCCCTTCTGGTCCTGGGGGGCCGGCGGCCCCGTCCCCGCCGGATGGCCCCGGTGGGCCCTCCGGTGCTCTGGCGCCGGTCGCGCCTGTCAATCCCTCTGGACCCGTAGGTCCTTGGAGCCCCGCGGCCCCTTGGAGGCCCTGCGCGCCGCTTGCGCCGCTGAGGCCTGATGGTCCTTGAGTACCAGCAGACCCCACGAGCCCCCGGGGCCCCTGGAGGCCCTGAGGCCCGGCCGGTCCCGCCGGTCCCTGGAAGCCAGACGCTGAGGTCAGGACCTCGATATCCTGTTTGATCGTTTGGCGTGAATCTACGCTGTAGGTTATTGCGTAGATGCTGACCGCTACCGCCAACGTTATAGTTAGGCTCACGGGAAGGAACGATATACTGACGAGAGGTCCTAGGAACGACTTGATAGCTGCCACGAATCCCGAAGCCTTCCGATGTGCCTTGAACAGCGGCTCCTCGCGTTCACCAAGCGCCTCAACCAGGCCGACAAACTCCTCCTCGGTAAGATCACCGATGTTTTGCACCTGTTGAAGATCACTAAACCCGAATCCACCGAAGGACGTCCTTGGGGACAGCCCTTGAAGAAGCCAGCGGGTGCTCCTCTGAATCTGGGATAATGGTTTTGGAACAGAAACCCGCCCGGAAACAAGGAGCACCCAATAGATGCTGCCACAGAACAAACCCGACCGTATCCGCATCCTCTTTGACGACCATCGCCTGGTGGCCAATGCCGGCCTGCTCCTGCCGGCCACCCTAGCCCGGCACCTGGGCCTGCGGGAACTCGTCGACCATCACCTTGACCTCGGCGGAGCGCCGGGACGGGCGAACACTGGGGACAAGATGCTGACGCTGGTCGCTTCCGCGCTGGCAGGCGGCGACTGCATCGACGACGCCGATGCGCTGCGCGCTGGTGGGACGGTTGGTGTTCTAGGCTGCGTGGTCAAGGCGCCATCCACCCTGGGGACCTTCCTGCGCAGCTTCCGGTGGGGGCATGTCCGTCAACTCGACCGCGTGAGCCGCCAGTTGTTGGCCCGGGCCTGGGCCGCTGGGGCCGGACCCGGCGACTCGCCCCTGACCATCGACCTGGACTCGACCATCTGCGAGACCTATGGACTGGCCAAGGAGGGAGCGCGCCACCACGGCTATACCGGCGCCCGCGGCTATCACCCGCTGCTGGCCATTGCCGCCGGCACCGGCGAGGTGCTGATGTCCCGGCTGCGCGAGGGCCGGGCCAACACCGCCCGTGGCGCCGCCCACTTCCTGCGTGAGACGGTGGGGCGGGTGCGCTACGGCGGGGCCAGGGGACAACTCACGGTGCGGGCCGACAGCGGCTTCTACGCCCACACTGTCGTTGCCGCCTGCCGGGAAATGGATGTCCGCTTCTCTATCACCATCCGCCAGCGCGCCAGGCTGCGGGATCTGATCGAGGCGATACCAGAGGAGGACTGGACTCCCATTCCCTACTGGATGGACGGCGCCGCCGATGTCGCCGAGACGACTTACACCCCGTTCCAGACCAAGCCGGACGCCGCGCCGGTGCGGCTCATTGTCCGGCGGGTGAAGCCGACGCCCGGTTCCCAGCTCGCCCTCTTCGCCAGATACAGCTATCACGCCTTCATCACCGACCGCGATGGGGAGACGCTGGAACTGGAGGCCGATCATCGCCGCCACGCCGAGGTCGAGAACGCCATACGCGACCTCAAGTACGGCGTCGGGCTGAACCACATGCCGTCGGCGCGCTTCGCCGCCAACGGCGCCTGGCTGGCGGTCCAGGTGATGGCGCATAACCTGGCCCGCTGGACGGCGCGGATTGGTCTGGGCGAGCGGACCGTGATCACCAAGACCCTCAGGCGGCGGGTCTTCGCTCTGGTGGGACGGATCACCCGCTCGGCGCGCCGCCTCACTTTGCATCTCCCCCGGCGCTGGCCTTGGGAAACCCAGTTCACTCGCGCCTTGGCCCGGCTGCAAGCCATTCCGTTCCCGGCCTGACGGCCAGCCTGCAACTGACCCAACGTCCCCGCAATCTCGCGCCACCCCGGTCGCGAGAGTCCCCTGCTGCGTATCCTCTCGCCTTCCCGCGCATCGCAACTCCCGCATAGGGCCTTAGGGGCCCTGTGCGGCCACTGAAGACCGCCCGCCGGCCTCCCATCTACCCCAAGACCCCAGGCCATCTCCCCTGTAGCTCCCTCACCCACCCCCTTCCGCTGCCCTCACGCCGTCCATCGGTGTCCTTCGGTGGATTCGGGCTAAAGCTGGGAGGCGACTGACCATCGCGCACCGCTAGGACCACTCCCGCTTTTGTTCTAGGGAGCCCCGCGGCGACAGCGAGCGCTCCAGGGGTTTCCACTTCGTTTAGGAAACGCAGAGCGCGCTCTGCTCTCTTTGCATCGACTGCCTTAAGGTGCTGACCCTCGGTACTCATATCGCGACCTCTCGACTGGAATGTGGCGTCCAGCATAACATCGACAAAGGGTAGTTCAGGTCACGCGGTGCGCAGCTGATTGCCCTGCGCCAGATTCGACACAACCGATAAGGGGTTTTATCATTCGGTGAAGTCGCCGCTTGTCGCGTATCCGGTGGCAGGGTCATTGGACCGTTCGGAGTCACGACTTGCCAGGCGCGTTGCAACGGACCGGAGCGCTTCTCGACCGCGCACCAGCATTGCAGGGTCGCGCGGGTTCAACATTGGTCTTGACTAGCCAACGGCCTTCGAGCTCAAGAAAGAGGTGAGGTAGTGTCGTCAACACCGTCGAGCTTTACGATCACCGCCGGCAGGGTCTTTTGCGCAGACACGGGGCTGGACGGCCCTGGAGGAGTCGTGGTCCGGGACGGCAGGATTGTTGCGTCCGGGGCAGATGTCGAGTGGGGTGGCGACGATTCGCTGGATTTCCCCTACGGGGTGCTTCTTCCGGGCCTGGTGGACCTGCATGCCCACCCGGGCCTGCCAACCTGGAGGTACGGCATCGATCCCGATACCGAGATACTGCCCCGCGGCACGACGACAGTCTTGTCTCAGGGCGACGCTGGAGCTCACACCTGGCCCGTGTTCCGCGAGACATTCACCGAGGGCTCCCAGACTCGAGTGAGGCTCGCGATAAGTCCCTCGGTGAAAGGCGAGCTGGAGGACCGGGGCTGTTTCGTAAATCTGAATGAGGTCGATGTGGACGCGTGTGTCGCGACCATCGAAGAGGGGGGCGAGCATATCTGGGGAGTGGCGGCCAACCTCACTGAGAAGGCCTGTGGCGACAACGACCCTCGCGAGGTGATGAGGAGGACCCTGGAGATCGCAGAGCGCACGGGCCGGCCCATTCTGTATGGGCCTCGGAGAGAGCCGTCGGACTGGCCGTTGTCGGATCAGCTGGCGCTGCTACGGCCCGGAGACGTCCTCACCTACTGCTTCCACAGCGACGCCGAGAGCATCGTCGCTGGCGGTAAGGTCGTCGATACGGCGTGGGAGGCGCGAGAGCGCGGCGTCTTGTTCGACGTCGGGCACGGAAAGGGCACGGACGACATGGGCGTCGGTCCTGCCGCTATAGCCGACGGCTTCCTGCCGGACACGATATCGAGCGACGTCTACAACAAACACCTGGGGTGGGACCCTCCTCACGACCTGGCCCGTACCGCATCGAGAATGATCGCCATCGGGATGCCGGAAACCGATGCCCTCGCGCAAGCGACGCTGCGCCCCGCCGAAGTCCTCGGGATGGCCGGTCAGGTCGGCACACTGGCGCCCGGCGCCGACGCTGACCTGGCGGTGCTGCGCTGGAGTCGTCCCGTGCCGTTGGCGCGCGTTGGCGACGACGTCAGAAGCGGTCCGTGCTTGGAGCCGGTGCTCACCGTTCGTGCGGGTCGCATCGTAGGACGCTGAACCGGTCACATCCGACCAGCACGGGCGCGCTATCGAAGGTCTCTCCGTACGTCCCCGGCTTTGCCCTCGGAGACGCTGACCAGCGGATAAACAAGCCATCGCCGATTTGCAGATGTAACGTTTTGCCAGCGTTGCGCATATATACATTAAGGGGAAGCTGTTTTCCAGCGAACGCAGACAATTTTCATTACGGACATGTCTCCGCGCGCAAGCCGGAGGAGTCCGGGGCAAGGAGGAAGACGTGGCTCGAAGTAACCATTGGAAGAGGCTGCCCCTCAGAACGGCTGCGAAAGTGGCGAACCCCGTATCGAAAGACATCGCGGGGCGCGTATCTGTCTCCGTGCTTTATCCAGGCGCCTTAAGGTCGGCCCGTCGAAAGCCCCTGGCCATGCCCGGGCCTGACGTATCGAGGGCACATCCCGTGAAAACCACTCTCGTTGCGCTAGCAGCCATGAGCTTGTTCGCTCTCGCCTGCGGCTCGGAATCGAACGGCGTGGCATCAATCGAAGCAGCAGGCGGCACGCAAGACGCAGGGGAGGTCGCTACCGTAGATGTCGAGACCGCGTGGATCGCTTTTGCCCAGTGCTTGAGGGAAAACGGCCTGGAGGTCAAGGACCCGGTCGTCAACAGCAAGGGCCTCGTGCAGAAGCCGGAGCTCGTCGAGGGCGCCGAGGTATCCAAGAAGGAGTCGGGGGAGGCCTACAAGGTATGTGGTGAGCTCATCGCCGGTGTGACCGTTGAGAAGGACAAAGTCGACCAGACCGAATACGTGGACCGTCTGGTAGAACTCGCGAGATGTCTGCGCGGTCAAGGCATCGACGTCGATGATCCGGACGTAACGGCGGAGAAGCTAGGCCTGGACTTAGGGACGAAGTTGAAGAAAGACTGGGACTCTCCGGCCATGCAAAAAGCCCGCGACGCGTGCGACGTCGAGGCAGCCTTTGGGGGAGTCAAGTGAAGTCGGACAGCGTCGGTCAGCCAGACGACACGGGCGCCCCCATAGGCACCTCGGCCCGTGGTCGTTGGATGTCCTTCGTGGCCGGGTCAGTCAGCGTAATTGTGGTTCTCGCGGCTGCATATCTTTTCCTGTCGAACAACTCTACCAAGGAGCCTGCAGGCGCTGATTCGGTCAACTTCGCCAAGGTCGTGATCGCCGACCTGGTCCAGGAGGAAACGTTCGACGGTACCCTCGGCTCTATCGACGATGATCCGGTCACAACGCAGATCGGTGGGACCATCACCGAGATAGCAGCGCCGGGGGACACGGTCGGCCAAGGAGACTCTCTGTTCTCGATCGACGGCGAACCCGTAGTCTTGCTGTTCGGGGATCTACCTGCCTTCCGGGACATCGCCATTGGTGAAGAGTCCGTCACTGTATCGAGTCATCTCTTCGGAGCGATCACATCCGTGGCCGAGCCCGGCAGGGTGATCCGGCAGGGTGACGTCCTCTACAGCGTGGACGGACGGCCCGTGATCGCGCTCTACGGCGATGTCCCCGCCTTTCGGAACATCGCAATGCGTGAGGACTCAGCCGTGGTGTCGAGCCATCTCTTCGGGACGATCACATCTGTGGCCGAGCCCGGCGCCGTGATCCAGCAGGGCGACGTTCTCTATAGCGTGAGTGGCCAACCTGTGGTTGTGCTCTACGGCAATCAACCCGCGTACCGGGACCTCGGTATCGTTGAGGAGCCCACCATCGTATCGAGCCGGCAGCAAGGAACGATCACCTCCGTGGCCGAGTCCGGCACGTTGTTACGGCAGGGCGACACGCTCTTCAGCGTGAACGGCCGACCCGTGGTCGTGCTCTACGGCGATCAACCCGCGTACCGGGACCTCGCTATCGTTGAGGAGCCCACCACCGTATCGAGCCAACTGCAAGGAACGATTACATGGGTGGCCGAGCCCGGCACCGTGGTCCGGCAGGGTGACGTTCTCTACAGAGTGAACGGCCAGCCGGTAGTCGCTCTGTATGGTGAACAGCCCGCGTACCGGCCCCTCTACGATACGGCCCCAGACTTAGCCTCCGCAATGGAGGTGGCATCCTTCGCGGAGCGCGACCTGGAAGCAGCGTTAAGGACGCTCGAAGAGCCTGTAACGCCACGTATTCTCAGTGATCTTGAGTCCGCGGTGGACGAAGCCGAAAACGACTACCACGAGATGGTGACGCGCTGGTTCGGTCCGACAATCTCTGAGGAGCTCTTATCTGTGTCACCCCCTACGATCCTGACTACGTGGGGAGTGACTTACGCCGAGATCTTCGACCGCGAGACTGCTGTGCAGGACGATCCTCAGACCCCTTGGGATGAGTTCACTGTCTTCCTATGGGTTAAGTTTTCGCCCTTCGAGATCGATACGAGTGAGAGCCCGGAGCCCTCCACGGATGACCGCTTTGCCCCACAGAGGGAACTGGAAGACGCCTGGTCTGCGCTGGAAAACGCGCGCGACGAACGTGACGCTCAGGGCGTGTCGGTCAAGGCTGCCGTTCTGGATGCTGAAAAGGCGATATCGGACGCGGAAGACCATCTTGCCTCGGCGCAGAGTGAAGTCGCTTCTCTGCTGGATCCAACTACCGGGACCGACGTACTCCAGCTCGAGAGAGCGCTCGCCACCCTCGGATACGACGCCGATGGCGCGCTCGTCGCAGACGGGGTATTTACCGCTGAGACCACCCGGGCCGTTCTCGCCTTCCAAGCGGCCACTGGGCTCGAGCAGGACGGTATCGTCGATCACCGCGAGGTCGTGTTCTTACCGGGACCCACCCAAGTGCTGGCCCGCCTTGCTTCCCCGGGCGACCAGGCTGGCGGAGGCGTGGTGAGCCTCGCCATAGGCAAACCCACCAGTGGTGCCGACGTGCTCCAGCTTGAGGAAGCGCTCGTTACCCTCGGTTACGGCGCCCTTGTGGCGGACGGGGTCTTCACTGCCCAGACCACCAACGCCGTTCTCGCCTTCCAGGCGGCCTATGGGCTCCAGCAGGACGGTGTCGTCGACCAAGGCGAGGTCGTGTTCCTGCCGGGACCCACGTATGTGCTGGCCCGCCTTGCTTCCCCGGGCGACCAGGCCGGCGGAGGCGTGGTGGGCCTCGCCATAGGTAAACCAACCAGCGGTCCTGACGTGCTTCAGCTCGAGGAAGCGCTCGTAGCCCTCGGTTACGATGCCGGTAGCACACTCGTCGCAGACGGGGTTTTCACCGCTGAGACCACCCAGGCCGTTCTCGCCTTCCAGGCGGCCACTGGGGCCGAGCAGGACGGCATCGTCGATCACGGCGAGGTCGTTTTTCTACCCGGACCCACCCAGGTGCTGGCCCGCCTCGCCTCTCCGGGCGACCAGGCCGGTGGCGGAGTGGTGAGCGTCGCCACAGGTAAACCTACCGCCGGTCCCGACGTACTCCAGCTTGAGGAAGCGCTCATCGCCCTGGGCTACGACGCCGATGGCACACTCGTTGCAGACGGTGTCTACACCCGCGAGACCACCCAGGCCGTTCTCGCCTTCCAGTCGGTCGCTGGGCTCGAGCGGGACGGCATCGTAGATCATGGCGAGGTAGTGTTCTTGCCCGGACCCGCACAAGTGCTGGCCCGCCTCGCCTCCCCGGGCGACCAGACCGGTGGAGGTGTAGTGAGGGTCGCAACAGGGAAGCCGACCACCGGTCCGGACGTACTCCAGCTCGAGGAAGCGCTCGTAGCCCTCGGTTACGATGCCGGCGGTGCACTCGTCGCGGACGGAGTCTACACTCCCGATACTACCCAGGCCGTTCTCGCCTTCCAGGCCGCCGCCGGGCTTGAGCAGGACGGTATCGTCCACCAAGGCGAGGTCGTGTTCCTCCCCGGCGCCGTGCGCGTCACCGACCAGCTCGCCACCTCAGGCAGCGGTGCCGGCCCCGGGTCCGCGGTCCTGGGTATCAGTCTATCGCCAAAGCTTGTTCGCATAGACCTACCGGCAGACAAGCAAGGGTCGCTAGCTGCGGGTAACGCCGTCACGGTCGTGCTACCTGATTTCACCGAGGTCCCCGCCACCGTTCTTTCCGTGTCGAAAACTGCCAACCAGGCGCAATTCGGCCCGGCGACCTTCGACGTCGTAATCGAGCTCGACGACTCCGCTCCCGCGACAGGGCTCGATGAAGCCCCGGTAGACGTGATCGCCGTTTCGGACTCGGTCGAAGATGTCATGGCGGTGCCGGTTTCCGCCCTTCTGGCGCTTCTCGAGGGAGGCTATGCGGTTGAGACCGACGCCGGTGGCGGCCTTACCCGGCTCGTCCCCGTCGAGGTCGCGTTCTTCGGAGAAAACGGCATGATCCAGATCGCCTCGGCGGTGCTCCAACCAGGCGACCGCGTCGTGGTACCTTGAGCGAGTCCGGCATCCCCCGTAGGGTTCTCGAAGTCGTGGACGTCCATAAGGAGTACCCCACCACCCCACCGGTTCGTGCTCTTCGAGGTGTCAGTTTTAGCGTCACCGAGGGCGAGCTAGTCTCGGTGGTGGGACCCTCGGGATGTGGCAAGTCGACCTTGCTCCATCTCATGGGGACCCTCGACCGTCCCTCCAGCGGAGAGGTTGTCGTCGCCGGGCATCGCGTCTCAGAGCTTTCAGACCGCGATCTGTCGTCGCTGCGGGCCCATCACATCGGCTTTGTCTTCCAGCAATTCCACCTGTTGAGCGGCCTGTCCGCACTGGACAATCTCGCCGATGGTCTTCTTTACACCGGGCGGCCGCGACATGAGCGTCGTGAGATCGCCGAAATCGAACTACGCCGGGTAGGCATGGGGCATCGACTCGACCAGGTCGCCGCTAAACTCTCGGGTGGAGAGCTTCAGCGGGTTGCCACCGCCAGGGCGATCGCCGGGAATCCGTCGATCGTCCTTGCCGACGAACCCACCGGCAACTTGGACTCCAAGAACGGCGAGGCTATCGTCGCGTTGATCAAAGAGCTACACGCCTCTGGGACCACGATCGTCGTAATTACCCATAACCGCGAGATCGCCGAGAGTTTCCCCAGGTCAATCGGGATGCTCGACGGTCAGATCGACTACGACTCCGCGAATGAGGGGCTGGCTTGATGCCCGAAACGCTATCGCCGAGTCGAATCCACTTCATGGACCTGCCACGGACCGCCACAGTGGGGATTCGAATCCGGAAGATGCGGTCCGCCTTGTCGGCACTCGGAATCATGATCGGTATCGCGGCGATGGTTGCGGTGTTGGGCCTGTCCGAGTCGTCCAAGTCAGAGCTCCTCGCCCAACTCGACCGGCTCGGCACAAATCTCCTCACAGTAGAACCGGGCCAAGGGATCGGACGCGGTTCCGGGACGCTCCCCGCGGAGGCGGCGGGCATGATTTCGCGTATCGGTCCGGTCGAGACCACCAGCATGGTCAGCGCCGTCGCCGCCAATGTGTACAAGAACAACCTCATCCCGCAGGGTCGGACCGGAGGGATCAGCGTCCAGGCCGTCGACCAGGGCCTGCTGGCCGTGCTCGTCGGGTCGATGGCCGACGGAGTGTGGTTCGACGACGTCAGGGCCGCCTATCCGAACGTCGTTCTCGGATCGGTCGCCGCCGAACGTCTCGGAGTTCGCGAAATCAGCGGCACCCAGCCTATCTGGCTGGGTGATCGATGGTTCACCGCCATTGGCATCCTGAACACCTTCGAGTTAGCGCCCGACCTCGATCGTGCAGCCCTCATCGGCCATGATGCCGCCGAAACGTATCTCGGCCATGACAACCTGCCCACCCGGGTGCTGGTACGAGTTGATCCGGCCAAGACCGACCAGGTGACTACCGTCCTAGCAGCAACAGCCAATCCCGAGTTCCCTGAGGAAGTCGAGGTAGACAAGCCCACGGAGGCGCTGGAAGCTAAGGAGGCCGCGGATGATACTCTTACCGCCCTCTTTCTCGGGTTGGGCGCGGTTGCGCTGCTCGTCGGCGGCGTTGGCATCGCTAACGTCATGGTGATCTCCGTGCTCGAACGCCGCGGCGAGATCGGGCTCCGCCGAGCTCTCGGAGCAACCAGGAGGCACATCGCTGGCCAGTTTTTCGGCGAGGCCCTGCTGCTGGCTGCTATGGGAGGCGCGGGCGGAGTCGTATTCGGTGTCGTCGCCACAGCAGCGTACGCTAACGTCAAAGGATGGGCGACACTCGTTCCGCCAGTGGCAATTATCGGAGGCATGGCGGCCGCGCTGTTCATCGGTGGCATCGCCGGCCTCTATCCGGCCACTAGAGCGGCGCGTCTGTCACCCACCGAAGCCCTCCGCACGACCTAGTGGCCCCGCTCGCCTGGGTTGGTCGACGGACCGGCACAAGGTCCCGGCGGACAAGAGAGCCAGCTCACATCGTGCCGGGCCGAGCTCTTAGCGACGTCCCATAACCACGCTCCGCGGTGGTTGCCTAGTCCCGCTTGAACTGGGACATCTCTTTGGCCCACCACTCCTGGCCGTAGAGCTCCTTCTTACTAATGTATTTCCCTCTCGACGGCATGATCTTGAGGCTTCTGTCCTGAAGGGGCAGCTTCACCGCGGAGTGACCGTTACGGTGGGACTCCCGGAGCGCGATGGCTATCTCCAGGGCGTTGCGGATTATTTCACCGCTGCACCTCGGCTCGATACCTTGCTCTAGCGCGTCGACCACGGACTGCACCCCGGCCGTATGACGGGGCGAGACTGAGAGCCAACCCTCGTCGTCATAGTCGCGCCCTTTCTCGGCCGGCGGAGCGAACACCTCGGCGACCTCCGTAAGCTCTGCCAGCGGACCGGGCCTGGTCCCAGGTGGCGTCTTCCACAGGTGAAATGTGCTGGTGTCGCTCGCGAAGATGCCCCGTTCGCAGACCACTTCGATTCCCCTCTTGGCCCCTGCCCTGAAGTGGATGAACCCGTCGATGCCGTTGGCGAAACGGACGTATCCTCCCATTCCCTGGTCGTCGTCGCTCCACGGGTCGCCCTTTACCCAGCCGGTCACCCACTCGATCGCGGCGTCGTGAGCGAACATCTGCAGCAGCGCGAGACCCTGGGAGCCGCCGCCCGAGATCTGGTCGCCCGCCTGGTAGAGGTTGATGCTCCGGACGTCGCCGATATCGCCTGAATCGATAATTTCGAGCGCCTTCCAGAATTGCGGATAGTTCCGGTCGGCGTCGCCGGCGGCGAAAGGGACACCCAGCGAGCGGCACTCCTCGACCATCCTGTCGGCATCCTCTAGGACGGCGGCAATGGGTTTTTGTCGGTGGACCGCCTTAGCGCCGGCCTGCGCCGCGTTGACGATGACTTCCGGAGCAACGCCGGTTGGCACGAAGCAGGGCGCGATGTCGATCTTCTCCTTCTCGATCATCTCCTCGTCGTTTGCGTATCCGCGGACCCCCAGCCGGCTGCACAAAAGCTCGAGAGTCCAAGGGTCCGGGTCCGCTGCAGCCACGACCTCAGTCATCGGGTGCTGGCTGTACGCCCTGGCGAACTGCGTGGCCTTCCGGCCACAGCCGACCATCCCCACTCGATACTTCATGTTGTTCCTTCCCCCGGAGGTCATCCTCGTAGTATGCGCGCCGTGCGCCGCAGGGAGCAACCTACTGGGGCGAGGGCCAGGGGTCCCAACGCACTACCGGACACGGGGTAGTGCACTATCGGGAATTGGGTCATCCATACCTGGTGACTGCCCCGTTTCCCGAATATCCTGCTGCGTGATTGTTATCCAATTAATAACCTGAAAGGAGCGCACGAAGATGTTTCAAAAGCAACTGAGAAACGGTACCCCCTTCGTCCTCGTCGCGGTAGTTGCGATGGGCATGGCAGTAGCTTGTGGACTCATAGACCGTTCCTGGTATTGTAGGGGCAGGTTTCTAACCTGCCCTCCCGGATTTGGTTGCTAAGCAATGGGCGCTAAAAGCCATCCCAGTGCTGTCGCGCTGTTGACTCTCGGCACCGGTGCGCGTATAAAATAAATTGCGCTCAGAGGGAGCCCCCGAGTCCGCCCAAGGGCCGAGCCCGCCTCTCACGCCGACACAAACACCCCACGCTCTTTTCTGCCTGATCTCGCGGACGCTAGGCGCACGAAAGGAGTCGTCATGTCCCACCTTTCTCTTCCCCCACGGCCCAGCCTCGAGCAGCTCAAGAAACAGGCTAAAGAGCTCCTTGGCGCCCATAAGTCGAGCGACCCCGAAGTCTGCTCCCGGCTAAGGGACTCGCTCCCACGGCTGTCCAAGTCCTCCGACGCCCAAGTCCTCAAGGCAAAGGTCTCCCTCCGCGACGCCCAGCTCGTGATCGCGCGGGAGTACGGGTTCGAGAATTGGCGCGAGCTGAAGCGCCACGTGGAGTCCACAGAAGAAGGCCCGCCCATCGAGGTAACGGTCCACAAGGTACTCGTTAGCCGTAAGGCCTCCCAGAGGGTCATTGTCCTCCTGGCCAAGGACAGGGACCGCTGTGTCCCAATCTGGATCGGGCCGAACGAGGCAGACTCCATAGCTTACGTCCTCAAAGGGATGGAGATCCCGCGGCCCCTCACCCACGACCTCCTCGACTCTACCATCGAGGACCTCGGCGCCTCGGTGAAACAGGTGCTTATCTCGCACCTGAAGGACGACACGTTCTACGCCACCATCGTGCTCAACCGGAACGGCGCCACGGTAGAACGCGACTCTCGTCCCAGCGACGCCATCGCCCTGGCCGTTCGATCCAAAGCGCCAATCTACGTCGCGGAGAAGGTAGCCGAGAAGGCGGGAGTCGACACAGACCCGGACTCGGGAGTTCCTTTATTCACAAAGGGGCCATTCAAGTCGGAATCCGCCGCCAGCCTCTTGGAGCTCTACTCGGAGACCGGCCCGGCACCGTTAGAGGAGTGGGAGCCCGTCGGTCTGCCCGAAGAGCTGTCAGACGCCGTTCGCAAAGCGGTCTCAATCTCTCGTGAGGAGGCCCGACGCCTTGGCCATTCTGACGTGGGCACCGAACACCTCCTTCTCGGGCTGCTGCGAGTACTAGAAACTAGGGCTTTCGGGAATATCTCCTACGAGAAGATCGATTTCGGCATCCAGCTCACCACCGGGCGGGGCGACGCTTCCGATTCAGAGGTGGTGGACCTTACCCCAGGTGCCCGGGAGTCCATCCGTCTGGCGGCCGAGGAGGCGAAGCGCCAGAATCACGAGACTGTCGAGGTCGGGCATCTGGTCGTTGGGTTGCTGCAAGAGAATGAGGGTGTCGCAGCCCGTATACTCCAGGCCCTGAACGTAGACCTGAATGCAATCAGACGGAGTCTCGAACATCAGCATTCAGCCAAAGCTTAACTCCGCTCGCGGCCCGACCAGGCACTCAGCAATGAGTTTCGCCACTAGGGCCTTTTCAAGGTAAGTCCAAGAATCCTGATCAGGTCCGTATTGTCGTCCTGAGGAGTCCTCGACGAAGGACCTGGGGAGGGGCCGCGCTTCAATCGAGCCGACCAGTTGCGTCTAATCCTCTGGAACTCTGTGCCCTACGGTACCGGGCACGCTAGACGGTTCTATCTGCCTACCCTGAATTGAATCTGTGTACGAATCTCATCTTTGTGCTCGCCTAATGAGTGTTTGCCAGGGAGCCGCCGGGCCTATGGGCGCCTAGCCCAGATCCGCTCATGGGCGTAGTAAAGGACCGTCTTCAGTAACAGCTCTAGGGAGCCAACGCCCAGGGAAAGAATGGCTTCTCCCGTAAGTACATAGACGATGGCGATCGTCGTCCCCGTCGCCGTGATTCTCCAACTGATCGTCTTAAAGACGCTCCGTCTCCAGTTTTCTCTCATTGAGTCCTCGTTCCTTCTAGTGACCTCTGACTCAGCACTGAATGACGCCAACGGTTGCCCGGAGGTTGCCTGTGGTGCCCAAGCCGAGGCTATAGTTCAACCCCGGCGGTCCACGGTCTGCTGAGGGCCGCGTAGGTGCACTCGTTGTCGAGTGCGTAAAGCTCCCCGTCAACGTTGAGCAGGACGATGGCCCGATCCCTACCTCCACAAGCTTCATTTCTCCGGGCGCCAGCTCTCCCACCTTTGCTGCCTGAACGAACTCCGCCATGGAACACATCCCGTGGACATCTCACACTCCCGGCTGCCAAGTACTTGAACCCGTCCCGTTGTGTGTGCAGCTATTATAACGAGAGCCTGACTCTCATGGAGTCTCGCGGGGCGCATTCAGCAGGACCTAGCCTTGGTGAAGATTTAGCTTGGCGCGAGGTGCGTGATTGACGGTCCCGGGAGGGGCGACTAGACGCTAGCCCATGGTAAATGGGCTTCACTTGGGCGCGGAGGGGATGGACTCTAACGTAGCGCATCTCATCGAAACCCCCCGTATCAACCAGCTCACTGACGAGGATTTCGCAGCCCTGGTCGAGTCCGTATCGGCTAGGCGTAGGGCACTCGATGCAGTCTGAGCCTAAGATCACCGTTGAGCCTGTGTGCCCCGCTTGTCAAGGGGAGCGGGAGTATAATCCCAACTTGCGCGGGCGGGACGCCCAACCCAAACGCTGTCGCAAAGGAGGCAGAGATGAGCAACGTGCCCATGACGCGGCCGCAAGAGATGCTGGCCATCCACGATCGGGACTTTGGGTCTTCCTTCGTGGAGCTCGACGACGGCAGGATACTGAGCGCCGGCCAAGGCAAATTTGCTTACTCGGAGGACGGCGGAATCACATGGGGAGAACCCTTCGAGCGGGTGGACGCCGACGGGAACCAGGCCGTCGGAGATATGACGGTGAAGCTGTCTGGCAACAACAGCATAGGAATCGCGGAGCGCGTGCGAGCCTGGCACGTGAGCCGCGAGGAGCGCCAGAAGAGCACGTACAGGGACATGGCGCATGTAGCCTTCCGACGCTCCGATGATGGAGGCGAGACGTGGAGCGCCCCGGTGCGCATGTCGCCTGAGGGGACCGGCACCTACGCCGTCCGCGACTCGATGACTCGAACTTCCTCGGGTCGGATAATCATGCCGGTATACATCATGATCGGCGGTCGCCGATACGACGAGCGGTGGCCGACGGTGGGAAAGCTGGTGAACGGCCAGTATGTCGGACTGAGCGGTCACTATTTCGACCCCAGCTTCTCCGCCGTCTACGTCGTCTACTCGGATGACGAGGGAGAGACCTGGCAACGCAACGAGGACGGCGAGCTGATGATCCCGTTGGACTGGAACACCGGCCGCGCCTACGTCAACGAGCCCAGCCTGGCCGAGGTCGCCCCCGGGAGGCTTCTGATGATGATGCGCAACGGCCTCGGTCGCCTCTTCCAGTCGTGGTCGTCCGACGACGGGGAGACTTGGACCAACCCTCTACCGACCTCGCTGGCGGCCAGTACCACGCCCGCGCAGATCAGGTCCATCCCGTCCACCGGTCACCTCCTGATCGTGTGGAACCAGGAGAGCCTCGACGACGTGAGGCGCGGTTGGGGCCGGACGCGGATGTCATCGGCTGTCAGCCGCAATGCCGGCAGCGTATGGGAGTTCTTTCAGAACGTCGAGTCGATGCTCGAGGAGACGCGCGTGGAGCCCGGCCCCATCGAGGCCGCACGGCCCGCCGAGGTCTACTTCAAACCGGGCCAAGCCGCTGACGAGCGCGACAGTGAGTACGTGACCTGGACAACTGGGCAGAAGCAGTGCTCCTACCCAACCGTCTGCGTTTTGAAGGACCGCGTGCTTATCCAGTACGGCTACTTCTGGTACGAGGAGCACCCGACGGAGGCCAGGCTGGTTAGAAGAGGGAAGGGTGGCCCTTCCGCCGGTGGCCAATCTAGGCTGAAGGTGCTGCCGCTCTCGTGGTTCTACGGGGGCAAGGAGCCCGCCGACAACCCGGTGCTGGCACCCGCATTCTCACCTGAAACCCCTTAGAATGGCCTGATTGTTGCCGTGTCATTGGTCGGTTATGAATTAGGAACGCCAGCTACTTTACGCGCCACGTACGAACCGGAGGAAACATGAAAATCACAGACGTCGAAATATTCCCGATCTACCCGCCTCTGGCGGAGCGCTACCGGCATGTCCGCTCCCGCGACGGCTTCGAGCGCCGCGTCGCTGCGAAGGTGACGACCGACAACGGCATCGTCGGGTATGGGGACTATGACGGACACGTCCCCATACCGGCATCGATCGAGGCTCTGATCGGCACCGACCCCTTCGACTACATCGGCTCCAACCTCGACTCGGCCGTCATCATGGCCATGTACGACATCATGGGCAAGTATCTGGAGGTGCCGGCCTATAAGCTGATGGGCCAGAAGCTGCGGGACGGGGTCTCGGTGGCGTCCTGGTGCTGGGGCCAGCCCACCGTCGACGAGTTCCGCGACGAGGTCATCAGGTCGGTGAAACAGGGCTACACGATCTTCAAGATTCACACCAGCCCTTCGCACGACATGTTCGAGTGGACCCGCGCCGCCGAAGAGGTCGCGCCGGACGGCTTCAAGATTCACTTCGACTTCACCGGCCGCCGCGGCCGGACGCTGGGCGCGGTGCTCCCAATCGTCGCCGAGCTCGAGCGAAACCACCCCATCGTGGGCTGGATCGAAGACCCCTTCGACCGCACGGACATCGAAAGCTGGAAGGTCTTGCGCAGCCGGACCACCATACCCATCGTCCACGGCGGGGACCCCGTCCTTGGAGGCGCCCAGGAGGCGCTCCATGGCATGGCCGACGCGTACATGCTGTACCCGCCCATCGGCGACGCCCTCGCCACCGGGACCGCGCTGGGCAAGATGAACCTGCAGATCATCATGCAGATCTGCGGTGGGACCCTCGCCAAGTCGATGGCGCTCCACATCGCATGTGTGCTGCCGACAGCAAGGGGCCACTCCATCAACCTGGACGACCAGACCGACGAGGACATCACCGGCAAAAAAATCCTGGTGCAAGAGGGCTACTCTCCGGTGCCGGAGGGCCCGGGGCTTGGCTTCGAGGTGGATGAGGCCGTCCTGCGCCGTTTCGCCGCAAACAAGCCGAAGGAAACGCCGCCGTATGTGGGCGTCGTCCACCTGGCCGGCGGCCACACCCTCTACAGCCTGTCCCAGCCCAACCTCCCACGGGTCACCGGCAAGGAGGAAGGCACCTACCGTAATTTCCGTTACGATCGCTGGTTCGACGACGGCTCAGACGAATGGGCGAAGGTGTACGAGCGGGTAGGGAACGAACAATGGTACGTCGAGCCGCCCGATGCGGGCTAGCGATTCGTTGCGAAGGTCGGCGTCACTTAGGGAAGCGGACGACACTTGAGTCGATCACCTCCTCTCCCTTGACGGGAGAGGACTGAGGTGAGGGTGATCCGTTCTTGGTGAGCTTGTCGAACCACAACTAGCGGGGAGTGGCGACCGTTTCGATGCAAGGGAGCGACGCTGACCTATGCCTGAGTTCATCCCAGGACGCGAGCTGAGTCGCCAGTTCTATGACGAGGCAGTACGGCCGATCCTGGACTCCACGTTCGCCGGGCTTGAACACACCGCCTGCCTGATTGGCCACGGCTCGGAGGTGCTCGGATATGACACCAAGGAATCGATGGACCATGACTGGGGGCCGAGGCTGATGTTGTTCCTGCGGGAGGATGAGTGGAGCAACCTGGCAGACGAAGTCAGCAAACGCCTATCTGAAGAGCTACCTCGCGAGTTCCGGGGCTTCTCGACCAGCTTCTCGGAGCGGGATGAGGACGGCGTGAGGGTCCTGGTCGATGTCGATGAAGGGCCGGTCCGCCACAGCGTGCGAGTCGAAACACTGCAGCGGTTCTTCAGGGTATACCTTCGCGTTGATCCTTTTGGTGAGATAAACCCTCAGGAGTGGCTCACCTTCTCCGAGCAGTCCCTGCTTGGGATCGCCCGATGCGCCGTCTACAACGACGACCTCGGACTCGCGAACTTGCAGGCTAAGTTCGCGTACTATCCTCACGATGTCTGGCTCTACCTGCTCGCTTCGCAGTGGCGACGAATCGACCAGATAGAGCCGTTCATGGGTCGAAGCGGCAACCTAGGTGACGACCTCGGCTCAAGGCTTATCGCCCACCAGATCGTGCTGGACCTTATGCGCCTGTGTTTCCTCATGGAGAAACAGTACGCGCCTTATCCCGAATCCACCGAAGGACACCGATGGACGGCGTGAGGAAAGCGGAAGGGGGGGTGAGGGAGCTACAGGGGAAATAGCCTGGGTTCCATTTGGGGTAGGGAGGTCGGCGGACGGTCTTCATCGCCGCACAGGGGCCCCTATGGCCGTCTGCGGGAGCTGCGATGCGGGGGATGGCGAGAGAATACGCAGCAGGGAACTCTCTCGGACCGGGCTGGCGCGAGTCTGCGGGGATCTTCGGTTGTCCGGTGGGTGGGTCGCCGACGGTGCCGTCAGGCCGGGAGTGGAATGGCTCGCAGCCGGGCCAAGGCGCGGCTGAACTTCTCAGCCCAAGGCCAGCGATCCGGAAGATGCAGGGTCAACCGGCGTGCCGAGCGGGTGAGCCGTCCGGCTAGGGAGAAGAACCGCCGCCGGAGGGTCTTGGTGGTGGCTATCCGCTCTCCCAGACCGATCCGCGCCGTCCAGCGGGCCAGGTTGTGGGCCATCGTCTGGACGGCCAGCCAGGCGCCGTTGGCGGCGAAGCGGCCCGAGGGGAGATGGTTCAGCCCGACGCCGTACTTGAGGTCGCGTATGGCATTCTCGATCTCGGCGTGGCGGCGATGGTCAGCCTCCAGTTCGAGCAACTCCCCGTCCCGGTCGGTGATGAAGCCGTGATAACTGTATTTGGCGAAGAGGGCCAGTTGGGAACCGGGCGTCGGCTTCACCCGCCGGACGATGAGCCGTACCGGCGCGGCGTCTGCCTCGGCCTGGAAGGGGGTGCAGGTGATCTCGGCCACATCGGCGGCACCGTCCATCCAGTAAGGAATCGGCGTCCAGGCATCTTCGGGTATCGCCTCGATGAGATTGTGCAGGCTTTTGTGCTGGCGGATGGTGATGGAGTAGCGGACATTGATCCGGCGGCAGACGGCGACCACGGCGTGGGTATAGAAGCCGCTGTCGGCACGCATGGTGAGCTGCCCGCTGGCCCCGCCGTAGCGAACCCGGCTCACCGTTTCACGCAGGAAGTGGGCGGCGCCGCGAGCGGTGTTGGCCCGGCCCTCGCGCAGCCGGGCCATCAGCACGTCGCCTGTGCCGGCGGCGACGGCCAACAGCGGGTGATAGCCCCGCTTGCCGGTATAGCCGTGGTGGCGTGCGCCCTCCTTGGCCAGTCCGTAGGTCTCGCAGATGGTGGAGTCCAGGTCAATGGTCAGGGGCCCGTCGCCGGGTCCCGCCCCGGCCTGCCAAGCCCGGGCCAGCAACTCGCGGCTCACCCGGTCGAGTTGACGGACGTGGCCCCACCGGAAGCTGCGCAGGAAGGTGCCCAGGGTGGATGGCGCCTTCACCGTGCCGCCCAGGGTGCTGGCCGTCCCCCCGGTGCGCAACACATCGGCGTCGTCAATGCAGTCGCCCCCAGCCAGCGCAGACGCCACCAGCGTCATCATCTTGTCGCTCGTGTTCGCCCGCCCCGGGGCATCGCCCAGGTCGAGGCGCTGCCGGACGAGTTCGGGCAGGCCGAGGTGCCGCGCCAGGGTGGCCGGAAGGAGCAGCCCGGCATTGGCCACCAAGCGGCGGTCGTCGAAGGTGATTTGGATTCGGTCGGGGTGGTTGCGTGGCAGCATCTATTGGGTGCTCCTTTTCCAGGGTCTGTTTTTTGCTACAAAACCATTATCCCAGAAGCACAGGAGCACCTTCTTGCTGCTTCAGGACGCTAACCCGACGCCCTCCTTCGGTGGATTCGGGCTTATGCAAAGTGGCTGGGTACGGCGTTTCGCGAGCTCAGTTGCGCCGAAGAGATGGCGCCGCTAATGACCGCGGTGCTGGATGCGGATGATTGGGAAGCTCGGCAGGTCCACCTCTCGCGGGCCTATGAGCTCGTCGCGAAGATTCACAACAGCCTTGAAATCACGGAGGCGCTCGACACGGAAGCGAGGCTGTTCCACAACCGACCTTACCTCGTGATCGCGGCGGAGCGGTTCGCCGGCGCCATAACGAAACAGATCGACGACCAAGAGGTGAAGACCTTGCCGGACTGCCTGGGCTCAGTAGACCAGATCAGCAACTCAGTCGACGTCCTCACTGTGCCTTACCGTCGCGAGGCCCTGCAAGAGCTGTACAAAGCGCGATAGGACATCCGTTGGGTTGCGTTGAGTCTGGCACTAGCGGTTGCCAGGTCTTCGCGTCAACCGGATGGGGTTTCCTCGGTCTGCGTCGTCACCAGCCTGGAAGCTCCGAGGATCCAGAGAACGTCCGGCTACCAGCACCGCGCCGCGCATCAGAGGACTCCATTCTGACCAGAGAGCGACGGTGGCGACGAGGGTCATCCCTAAGCAGATTCCTATCAGCAGAACAATTAGCCGCGAGCCGCTAATCGTGTTCGGTTCCATAGGACACCGGCCTTTCCTAGGGGAGAGTCCTCGCGCAGTTTGTCAGACAACCATATCCAGACTCCACGCTGATAAACGACCCTGCAGGCCGACATGTTTGTTAAGTGCGGGCACCGTTATTCCGCACCGCTCCTTGAGCAGCGCCTTTTGGACGTGATAGCGCCCCACGGATTGCGGCGGACTATATCATCGCCTGCTTGAAAAGGCAGGCTGCGACGGGCGCGTAGCGTTCCTCGGCGGCGAGTATTGAAGGAGGCGAGGCCTCGCCTCGACCTTACCGAGTCTTTTCGATCTCGTCCGGGCTGACGTTGCTGGTGCCGCGAACGTGGGACGTCGGCCCCGGCGCGGTGATCGCCAATCCACCGTCGACGGTCATGCAATGCCCGCTAATGTACGCCGCCTCGTCTGAGCACAGGAACGCCACCAGGTTGGCGATGTCCGCCGGTGCACCGGGGCGGCGAAGCGGCACGTGCGCCGCTACCTCGGGCACGTAGTCAGGCCCGGCGCGCAGGTGCTCCTGGTCTGGCGGCAGCGTCCGCGAGTCAATCAGGCCGGGGGCGATGACGTTGCAGGTGATGTCGTGCCCCGCTAGATCGACCGCCATGTTCATGTTCATGCGCACCAGCCCCGCCTTCGCAACGCCGTACACGAGGTTGTACTCCGCGGCCCAGAACGCGTGAACGCTGGCGATGCTCACGATGCGGCCACCGCCGCCCTGAGCAATCATCTCGCGGGCGGCCCGCTGGCTGCTCAGGAACGGTCCCTTCAGCGCGTTGTCGATCTCAAAGTCCCAGTCCTCCTCCGTGACGTCGAGGAAGTTGTTCTTGATGGATGCGACGGCGTTGTTCACCATGATGTCGATGCGGCCATGCTCGGCCATGAACTCGTCGAGCATCCTGTCTACGTCAGCGCTCTTCCCCACATTGGCCAGATGCCAGCTGACGTTACCGCCCAGCTCACGGACCATGCCAAGGGTTTCCTCCGCGGTCTCGTCCAGCGCGATGTCGTTGATCCCGACACTGGCGCCTTGGCCCGCCAGCTTCAGCGCGATTGCACGCCCGATACCGCGTCTGGAGCCGGTAATCAGCGCCGCCTTACCTTTCAGGTCCATTCGATTACCTCACGGGGGGCTAAGAATCTCGTGGCCCGCCGGAACCCGCCCGGCAGAATACGAATCGCACCGGTTCCGCCACGGCGGGTTTCAAGTGAAGCGGACTGCACGCGATAGCCTACGACTATCCCGATGCCAGGCGCAACTGGCTGGACAGGGAGCCGCGTAGTCGGAGTGCTACAATCGCGCCACACTTCAACATCGTCGATGGAGGTACTCCATGAGCAACGTTCCGATGACTCGCCCAGAGGAGATGCTGATAGAGCACAAGACGACCTATTTCCACTCTTCGACCTTTGCGGAGCTGGACGACGGAAGGATACTCCGCCACGCCTACGCCGAGTTCACTTCGTCAGACGACGGAGGAATCACTTGGTCTGAGCCTGTTCAGCAAAAGGACGCCGACGGCAACCTTGTCGATGGCCACGCTTTGGTCAGGCTGTCCGGGAATGGGATCGGACTGGTCGGGAAGCTCGGCAAGCCCCCCGCCGGTCCGCAGGGTGAGACGCGGGAGCAGAAGGTGTTGCGCCAAAGGAAGTCGCGCGCCGCCAGCATCATGGGCGACGCGCCGTACCTCGTCTTCTGGCGCTCGGACGATGGCGGCGAGACGTGGCAGAGTCCGGTCCGCATCGCGCCTAATGGGGTCGGCTCGTACGATAGCTCCCTCGTTCGCACCTCCTCCGGGCGCCTGGTGATGCCCGTCGAGTACGCGATCGGACAGAGACACGGCTTCGACCCTACCAAGAAACCGACGACAGGCCGCATTGTCGAAGGCCAGTTCCTGGGCGTGAGCGGACACTACTTCGACCCGACCTTCGGCGCAGTCTACTCCGTCTACTCGGACGACGAGGGCAGGACTTGGTCCCGCAACGAGGACGGCGACCTCATTATATTGCTCGACTGGAGCACGACGTACAGCTACGTCTTCGAGCCTACTCTGGCCGAGGTCTCGCCAGGGGTGCTTCTGATGGTGATGCGGACTGGCCTGGGCAGGCTGTTCCAGGCGTGGTCCCGCGACGACGGGCTGACCTGGACGCGGCCGCAGCCGTCTCCCTTTGCCGCCAGCACGACCCCGGGGGCCATCTGCTCCTTACCGTCTACAGGTCACCTGCTAATCATCTGGAACCAGGAGGGCGAGGAAGAGGTCAAGCTTGGCCTGAGTCGAACGTGCATCTCAGCCGCCATCAGCCGGAACGGCGGGAGCGTTTGGGAGTTCTTCCAGAACGTCGAGTCGATCCACGAACGAACGCGGGTAGAGCCGCCGCCGGTCCGTCCTCTTCGTCCCGAAGAGATGACTTTTCAGCCAGGAGTCGAAGCGCCTGACCGGGACCCACGATACGTCAAGGAGGGCGACTTCTTTGGACGCTGGTCCTACCCCACCGTCACGGCGTTCGACGACCGCGTATTCGTCGTTCACAGCTATACGACCTTCGAGCCTCATCCGACGAAAGCAGATATGGTGCAACGGGGCGGGCCCCGCACGATGTTGCAGCCCGGCGACTTCAACGGCAAGCTGAAAGTGCTGCCCGTCTCGTGGTTCTACGGCGGCAAGGAGCCGTCCGACAACAGCTTCCTGCCGATGGCTCAGGAACCGGCACTACCGTAAGGAGGAGTGTCCCAGCCTGGTGTACGGGGGCAGTCCACTGTCCTTCAAAAGGCTTTACATCAGGATAGAGGCGAGCGGAGCATGTCATGCTTCGGCCTCGGAAGGCCTCAGGGTGACATTGGCCGATGCGTTGTGCGCCCGAGCTGTACCGTAGGGGCGCTGCTTGCTGCGCCCGCCTTCCGCCTGATACGCACGGTCAGTAACATCTCGCCAGACATTGTCCTTACTCCATGGTTAGGACGCCCCGGATGTTGCGCCCGGCCCCCAGGTCGTCCATCGCCTTGCCGACGTCGTCGAGCGGGTAGGTCCGGGTGACCATCTCGTCCAGCTTTAGCTTCCCCGCCTTGTACAGCGCCAGCAGCGCCGGGATGTCAACCCGCGGTCGCGCCGAGCCGTATAGGGAGCCGCGTACTGTCTTCTCCAGGAGAGGGAGCGTCCATGCGGGGAGCTTCAGCTCGGTCTCAGCCGGCGCAGCCCCGATGACCACGAGGGTCCCTCCTCTGCCCACCAACTCGTACGCCTGCGCCATCACGTCTACGTTCCCAATCGCTTCGAAGGCGTAGTCGACACCGTCAGGGGATATGCGTCGTATCTCCTCCACCACGTCCCCGCGGCCATCTACGGTGTGGGTGGCGCCCATGCGGGCGGCCTCTTCGAGTTTGTCCGCCACAACGTCTACGGCGATGATGGGGTTGGCGTTCGCGAGGACCGCCCCCTGGATGGAGCTGATACCCACGCCACCCATCCCGAAGACGGCTACGCTGCTGCCTAGTTCCACCTTTGCGGTATTCAAGACTGCCCCCACGCCGGTCATGACGGCGCAGCCGACCAGGGCGGCCCGGTCGAGGGGAATGTCGCTGTCGATCTTGATCGCGCTGGCCTCGGGCACAACGGCATATTCGGCCATGGTGGAGAGCGCGCCCATATGCGCGTAGTAACGGGAGCCCTTGCGGATTCTCCGCGTCCCGTCGGGCATATTGCCCGCCATCACCTCCGGTCCGCGTCCGATCTCGCATATGTTGGGCCGCCCCACGGTGCAACTCCGGCACCTCCCACAAGAGGCAACCCAGCTCAGCACTACGTGGTCTCCCGTGGCCACCAAGGAGACGCCGGCCCCAACCTCCGTGACCACTCCGGCGCCCTCATGCCCTAACACCTGGGGCAGCCCCCTTTTGATGTAGGGCTTGCCTGTGACGAACACATAGTCGCTGTGACAGACACCGCTGGCCGCTATCCTCACGGTGACCTCGCCTGTTTGAGGCCCATCCAGCTCCACATCCTCGACGACCAACGGCTTCCCGTACTCATGCAGGACCGCAGCTTTCATCGGTTGGTCTCCCCTAATTTAAGGCGCGGGTCCGTGTGGGACGCTAACGGCATGTTGGGGCGCTCCCGCGTGAGCGCCCTCCCTCTTCCAGCTACGGCGCTGCCGGCGCTGAGAGCCTGTGCACGACGTTGTTCCTGTAGTCGGCCAGGAACACCTCGCCCGTCGAGTTAACCGCGATGGACGTTAGCAGGCCAAAAGTGACGGTGACGACCTGCACTTTGCCGCCTTCCATTGTCTGCACCGCCTCGTCAGAGGCCACGGTGGTGATGACGCCGGTGGCGGCGTCGATCCTTCGGACACGTACGCTGCCCTCGGTTATGAATAGATTGCCTTGAATGTCCAAGGCTACGTCCGTGGGCAGGGCCAGCTTGGCTGATGCGGCCGGCCCTCCGTCACCCGAGTAGCCGGCCCCCTCGGCCGCTATGACGTTCATCACCTCGCGGATGTCACTCCTCTGCTGGTAGGCCTCCGGGTCTCGCTTCGAGTGTTTCCCCATCCCAGCGACGGTGGTGATGATGCCGGTCGCCCCGTCCACCTTGCGCACCCGGTGATTGTCCCGGTCGGCAAAGAAGACGTTGCCCCGGCTGTCGATCGCGATGCTTACCGGCTCGGCAAGCCCCGCGTCGATGGCGGGGCCACCGTCGCCACCCATACTCCTCTCTCCAATGCCGGCGAACGTCGTGATCACACCGGAATCCGCGTCCACCTTTCGGACGCGGTTGTCGGTAGCGATGTAGAGGTTGCCGCTGCCGTCCAGGGCCACATCCGTCGGCAGCTTGATCATAGCCTCGGTGGCCGGGCCGCCGTCGCCGAAGATTTTTTTGCGCGGGTCACCTATCCCGCCCCCTGCCACGGTGGTGATTATTCCGCTGGCGGCGTCCACTTTCCGTATGCGTCCGCTGCCGTTCTCCACGATGAAAAGGTTGCCACCGCCGTCCACCGCCACTCCCACCGGTTCGGCTAGCGCTGCCTCGGCGGCCGGTCCGCCATCGCCGTTGGACCGATTCCTTCCGGTGCCGACGACGGTCGTGATAATCTGTGTCGCCGCATCTATCCTGCGCACCCGGTTATCGCTGGCCAGGTACAGGTTGCCCTGGTTGTCCAGGGCGAGCCCGGCCGGTTGGTAGAACCCTGCCTCGATGGCGGGCCCGCCATCGCCTTGGAACTGGGGTGAGCCTGAGCCGGCATAGGTGGTGATGCTTCCAAGACCCGTCTGCGCCGGCTCAGTTACCGCTGGCCGGTCGACGGGCTCCCCAGCAGGCTGCCCATCTGCCACAGGCCCTTCATCGGCTCCACAGGCCGTGAGCGCGGCGACCGCTGCCAAGGGGACGAGCCAGAATCCGAGGTTGCCCACGCCAGTTCGAGACGCAGGACTTTCAAGTTTGGTGCCCCGGTGGGCCATCACATTGCCTCCCTGTCTGGTCGGATAGAATGATCGGAGCACGGTCGAGCCGTGGAGCGGCCTGCGGAGAACGACTCGGTCGACGACCGTGGCGGCTACACGAAGTCGCCCCGGTCCACCCGAGCCCCGGCCTGGAACACGTCCACAACCCCCCTGAGGGCGCCGACGTCCTGGGAGGGGTCGCCGTCCACGACCAATACGTCCGCCTGCATTCCTTCCGCCAGGGTCCCGACCTCATCGTCGGCCCAGCACGAGCGAGCCGAGTCGCGAGTGGCCGCGACTATCGCCTCCATCGGCGACATCCCGGCGCCAACCTGCGCCTCGATCTCCGTCTGAAAATCCCCCATCGGGTAGCTGCTCCACGCCGAGTCCGAGCCGCAGGCGATCTTGACCCCGTCGGCCAACATCCTGGCGACACAGTCGAGCCTATCATCGTGGGAAGCCCGCTGGAACTCGAGGTTTGCCTGCTCACTCTCCGAGAGACCCTCCGTCTCCAGCTTGCTTTCCAGCGTGTCCATGTGGATTTGGGCCTGGCCCAGCGTGGGGTTGACGAACACACCCCGTTCGACGATGCGCTCAGTAATCTCAGGCCGGTACTCGTACGCCCCATCCGTGTTTCGATGGTAGCCGTGTATCACCGTGTCGACCCCGGCCTCCACCGCGTTGATGATCCCTTGAGAAGACACGCAGTGGGCCGCCGCATGCTTGCCGAACTTGTGCGCCTCATCGCATATCGCCCTCAGCTCGTCCGGGTTGAACGAGGGTCGCATCGGGATGGACGTGCGGGTGCTTCCGCCGGTTGCCGTGATCTTGATGAAATCGGCCCCCTCTTTCACTAGCTGTCGCACCGCTGCGCGGCACTCGTCCACGCCCGTCGCCTCCACGCCGAAGTAGCTCAAGTGCCCACCGACGATTGCCATAGGACGCCCGGAGAGCAGTAGGCGAGGCGCCCTGGTTATGCCCATTTCGACGGCCTCGCGGAGCATGAACGTCGTTCGGTTCTTCGCGCCGCAGTCCCGGACCGTGGTCACGCCCGAGTAGAGGTGTGCCCTCGCGTTACTCGCCGCCTGCAGCGTGAGCACCTCATCCGGTAGGGTGTTGAGCTCGTCGCCGAAGCGCCCGTCGCCGAAGCCTATGAGATGCACGTGGCAGTCCACCAGCCCAGGCAAAATCGTCTGTTCGTCGTATGCAAACTCCTGCGTCCGCGACCCCTCCGGCGGCGCCACGGCCTCCTCGGTGCCGATGGCCTTGATCTTGTCTCCCTCGATCAAGATGGCGCCACGCTCCAGCGGCGGCCCGCCGGTGCCGTCGATCAGCCGGGCAGCCTTTATCAGGGTGAAGTCGCCGGTTCCGTTAGCCATGCGGGTACCTCGGTTGTATGGTGCTTCTTGGCCGCAAGCGTGCTGCGGAAGCGCGCTGCCCTCGGCAGCGTCGGGCGCCTCACATCATCCGCTTAGGCGTCGGCTGGTCGCTCGGCCTCGGGTAGACGTGTCAGAACGGGCTGGTGGTTGCCGCACGCAGCGGAGCGTCTACCTCATCCTCCGAAAGCGGGTAGGCCTCTTTCTGGTAGACCTGGTACCGGTAGCTCCAATGGTCCGCGACGTACATACGGAACTCGTCGTCGACCCTCACCGACAGCGGGCGGTAGAAATACTTCGCGGCGTCGAGCCCCACTGACTCGGCCGATTCGCGGAAGCGATAGTACTTCTTGCTCAGCGTAAACATGCGCTGGAGGGTCGACCGCGTCATGACTGCGTCTCCGAGGAACTGCTGCACGTAGCGCCCCTCCTGCGAGAAGAGCTGCACTCGGTCGTTGCCGCAGTCGGCCACGTAGATGTCGCCGTGCGCGTCCACCGCGACCCCTGTGGGGCGATTGAACTCCCCGTCGCCCGAGCCTGAGCTGCCGAACTTGAAGATGAAGTTGCCGTCCGCGTCGAACTTCTGCACCCGGTCGTTGCGCCAGTCAACTACGTATATGTCCCCGAGCTCGTCGATGTGAATGCCCCACGGCATGTTGAGCTCCCCGTCGCCTGTGCCATACGAGCCGAACTTCCTGAGGAAGACCCCGTCTTTGGTGAACTGCTGGACTCGGTGGTTCATCGTGTCCACTACGTACATGTTCTCGTCTTGATCGAACGCAATCCCCGACGGGCGGTCCAGCTGACCGTCGCCGTCGCCGTGCTCTCCCCACTTGCCGAGGTATTCGCCGAACCTGTTATAGATAGTAATTCTGTCGGTACCCTCGTCCGACATGTACAGTATCTCGTCCCTGTCCAGGATTATCTGGACCGGCCGCGATAGGGCACCGTCTTGGACGGGCCAGTCCCCACTTCCCGGGTTGCACTTGTGGGAAGGCAAGCGGAACCCGAATCCTGGAGCGCCAAAGCTACCGAGGTCCTCGTCTTCCAGGTTGAGTATAGATATTGGCCCCGAGTTGCCGGTACATAGGGCGTATAGCCGGCCTTCGTTCCCAATGGCGATATCGTGAGGGAAAGACGTGTTCGTGAAGCCACCGACCGACGTCACCTGCGGGAAGCTAGCCCTGAGAAGCGCATATGGCCTGGCCATGATCGTTAGCCCCTCCGTTCGAGTGATGAGCAGTACTTTAAACGCAATTCGAAACGAAACAAGATCGGACACCCACTCTCATCGTCCTATTCGGTACGCCTTACACTCTTCTTACGCAAACTGGAACTCCCTCGCCGACACGATGAGCTGCAGCAGCCTAAGCACGCGAGACTCGCTCTCCCGCCGCTCGGCGTCCGTACCGAATCGAAGCTCACCACCGGTCTGGGCTTGGCTTAGCAAGCCTTCGCGAGTGTCCTCGTCGGCGTTCACCGGCCCCATAAGTTCGAGGCACGCGTCTACGAACTCGCCGGGAGACAGCGGCCCTTCCATGGCCGCGAGCCGGTCGACAATCACGCCTACGCCCGGGCTGTCCGAATCGGCCACCTGCTCGACCGCGAAATTGACACGAGTGTTCAGCGTTCCGCCGTCGATCCACTCCTGGCCTGTTCGCCATCCTTCGACCGTGAGCGGCGCCAGTAGCTGCTGTCCCATGGAGGCCGAGGCACTCGAGAGCGTCCCGAAGTCTCGGTCCGGAAACCGGTGTTTCCCCAGCAGCTTGCTGAGCCCGACCACCAGCTCCACCGGACTCTTGACCACTCTGAACTGCGCGTTCTTGAAGAATTCGGAGTTGAACAGCACAGACAGCATCGAGCGTATGTCACCGTCGGATTCGAAGTAGGCCGCAGCTAAGGTGTCGATGGCCTCGGGGTCTTGAGGTGGAGTCTCGTTCCATGCCGCCACGGCGGGCTCGTCGGCCACGAAGAAGTCATAAAGCCGCCTCGCCATAAAGCGGGCCGTTGCCGGCTGCTTAACGATGATCTCGAGTACGTCCTCGCCGTTGAAATCACCGGTCTCGCCCAGGAACTCCTTCGCCCCGTCGTCGTGCTCCTCCTCCCTGAAAACGAATCTCGTGGGATACCCATCCCGCTTGCGGTCTATGAAGGGGACCAGGAAGGTCCACCCGGTGAACGCCATCGTAGCGCCCTTGACGTCGTCCTCCGTGTAGTTGCCGACCCCCATCGAGAACAGCTCCAGTAGCTCCCTGCCGTAGTTCTCGTTGGGTTCCTCCTTGAGGTTCTCGTTGTTGTCCAGCCACATAAGCATCGCCGGGTCTTTGGAGAGCTTTGTCAATATCGTCTTAACATCCGACAGGCCATGCTCGCGGAACATCTGGATCTGTCCCGTGGACGACAGCGGATGGGCCACCTTGTCAGAAGCTGTGGGGAACACCTGGTGCTAGAAGAGGGCCATCTTCTCTCTGAGAGGGCCCTTACCGTTGAGCATCAGGAACATCCAGTTGGCCCTGGCGATGCCACCCTTGGGGCTTGGGTAGTAGCGATCGAACACGTCCATCGGTATGTCGGGAACGCGCTCCGGGTGCAGCAGGTCGTCTACGACCGCTTCATACCCTTTAGAGGCCAGTTCCTCTAGCTCGTTCCGCGTTGATCCGAAGCCCGCGCGGCGCATCAGGTGGGCCATGAGAGAGATCTCTGGGTTGGCCATGGTCTCCTCCAAGTCTGATCGGAGTAGGCCCTATTATACTCCACGAATATCGCGCGGAATGGCGACCCAAAACGTAGGGGCAGGTTTTAAACTTGCCCCTGCCTGCTTCGGTATGGAACGCAACCGTCGTTCGCCGCTGTGAGGTCCAGCACCCCGGACCCCGCGGACAGCGGCGCGGAATGGCGACCCAAAACGTAGGGGCAGGTTTCAAACCTGCCCTTGCCTGTTTCGCTATGGAACGCAACCGTCGTTCGCCGCTGTGAGGTCCAGCACCCGGACCCCGCGGACAACGGCGCGGAATCGCGACCCAAAACGTAGGGGCAGGTTTCAAACCTGCCCCCGCCTGTTTCGCTATGGAACGCAACCGACGCGTGAACGGCTTAGTCGCGGCGGGCCCGGTTCCCGGCACTCCTCAGCCGTAGTCCCGCCAGCCCGACGAGGAGGCTCGCCGCTGTGAGGTCCAGCACCCCGGACCCCGCGGACAGCGGCGCGAGGCAGCCCGCGCCGCCGCCGGTCTGGGCCGGCTCCGCTCGGGACGGCTGGGCAAAAACTTCTTCACTTCCGCTCACCTGTGCTGTCGATGCCTGGGGCGCGGGCGTCGGCTCCGGCCGCTCCTCGGCCGTGGGAGCTTGAGCGGGGTCGGCGGTGACGTCCCCGACCAACTGCGTGTTGGGCTGGGGCGTGAGGCTATAGGGCAGCACCGCTTGGCGGGGCACGGGAGTCGGACGTCCCGCCCTGGCCCGCTCCGTCGGGTTGTACTCGGCCCTCACCTTCGTTAGCCAAAATGCGTCCAGCTCGGACTGCGTTACTCCGTACACGTTCTTGACCGCCAGCGCGATGCTGCCGCCGGTCTTCAGCGCCGCCAGAAGCTCGCTCATCTTCGAAGGCCCAAACTGCTCGATCATGTAGTTGACTATGCTGCGCGACTGGCCGTAGAAGACTATGGTGTCCTGCGCGTTGAACGGGTATCTCCTCCCGAACGACGGCATCAGCGTCTCGTTGGCGACGGCGAACTCCAGTGCGATGTCGTACTCCGATTGGCGGCGGTCGTTATTGACGTTTGCGTACTCCGCCAGGCCCTCGTCGAGCCAGAGCGGGACACGGCGAAACGCGTTGGCGCCGGCCCGATGGGTCAAGATGTGCGTCACCTCGTGTGACGCGATCCCCAGGCTGTCCCTGCTGCCCCCTAGAGTCAATAACGTGCCGAAGTGTGGCGACGCCTGGCCCGCGGTAATCAGGTCGCGGCTTCTCTCCTGGACTGAGGGTGGCAACGCCTCGAACATCTCCACCCCTGTGTTGTACATGGTCGCCCGAATAGGCTCTCCGGTATCCACACCGAGGACAGGCCCCATCTTCTCCACCGTCTTGACTATGGTATCCAGCAGGTCCTCGGCCCTTTTTCTGACGCCACCCGGACCGTGGTAGGAGATCGTAATTGGGCCCGACGAGAGCTCGTTCCACTCAAAGCGCACGTCGTGGTAGACGAACTGTCGCTCTTTCGTCGTGACCGTTTCGCCGCTGGAGTCTCGTAGCTCGAACGAATAGGTGATCATTGTTCCGGGAGGCACGTAGCCGAAGTTATTCCCCGTCGGCCAGAACACCTCTGTCGTAATCTTTTTCCCCTGGAGGAATGCCAAGCGCCGGGAGCGCGTGCGTTCCGATCGCCCAAACTGGAGCTGGATTGTCCCCGCCGTTATGCTTCGCTCCCCGGAGGCCTCTATGGATATGCGGAACCCCTCGGGAAACTCACTGGTTGCGGTGGTTGTCAGCTTTATCGACTCGCTGTCCGCCTCGACCGAGTCCGTGTTCCAAAGCGGCGCCACCAGCAGCATCGCGAGGGCCAGATAGAAAGAAATATTGCGGGTGGTGTTTTTCATGCTAGGTAGAACGAGTTACCGGCCTTAAGGGTAGTGGCTCTCTCAGGGCGTCTCGTCCATTATCCCACACGAGAGCACGGCGGCGCTTCGATCTCGCTGCGTCGTCCACCCGCCTGTAGGGGCGGCGCATATGTGCCCGCCCTTCCCTCGTGAGCTGGGGTGAGGGGCGAGAAGGCGTCGCCGGCAACCTCGCCCGCCTCCCAGGCCACTCCTGTAGGGGCCGCGCATATGTGCCCGCTCTTTCCTCGTGAGCTGGGCTGAGGGCCAGGAGGCGTCGCCGGCAACCTCGCCCGCCTCCCAGGCCGCTCCTGTAGTGGCGCTGCTTGCCGCGCCCAGTCGCGCCGCCCCCTGGTAGCTCGCACCCAGAAAAAGAGCCACCGTGGCTGCCAGAGTTATTGCTATGGTGCCACAGAGGTTTTTCGTGGACACGGCGCAGGTGTGCCGATAGCATGGAAGCGATGGCTCTAATCTCAGCGATTGAGGTGATTTGAAGTGTCGAGCATTCGAGTCTTGGTGGCGGACGATTCTCAGTACATGAATGTGGCGTGCCGCAGGATTCTGGAGACCCAGGACCACATCAAAGTGGTCGGCACGGCCGCCGACGGCGAAGACGCCGTCAATCAGGCGCTGGAGCTCAGTCCCGACGTCGTGGTCCTGGACGTCAGGATGCCCGGCCGCAGCGGAATCGACGCCGCTAGACTCATCGCCTACAACAGGCCGGGTACGGGCGCCGTCATGATGTCCAACTACGACGACCCCGAATATGTAGTGGAGCTGCTCAGGGACGGCGCTGCGGGGAAAGCCTACCTGCTCAAGTCCTCAGTCGAGGACGTTGAGCAGCTCATTCGCGCCGTGGAGGCCGTCGCAGCCGGCCGGACCCTCCTCGACACCGCGATCGTCGACAGGCTGATACGGTCGCACGCCAACAGCCCGGATCTCCTGTTTCGTTGCCTTAGCACACAGGAAGAGGACGTGCTGTCGCTGATGCATACCGGCTCAGGAAGTGGCTCGTAGCGGACCGAGATCCGGAAGCTGACGTCCGTATGCCCGCCTACCGGTATTCCCCTTTGCGCTCCGAGACGGCCAGCTTTGGACAGGAAGTGCGGGCTGGGCGAACCGTCCTGCGATAAGCCCAGTGCAGGGTGAGTTCGAAGCTACTTTCGTGGTGAGCCCTTCGGCTCCGCTCAGGACGCGCCTGTCGGACCACGGCCCGGCGTTGCGAGTTCCAGTGCAAAGCGAAGACGACCGTCAGCTCTAACCGCGCACCGCTCGCCGGGTCTCGTCGATCTGTTCCGCGTGGCCGCGTATGTGGTTGATTACCGAGTTCTCGACTAGCTGGCGGGTCGTCGTGGGCGTTCCGTCGCGAATCCCTTCTAGCTCCAGGTGGCCCGGCGGCAGCCCGCGAAGGATACGCAGCGCCTCCTCATTGGCCCCGTCAAGCCTTCGGGTGATCTCGCTGATCGCGTCGGTGGCGTGGTCGGCCACCTCGCTCAGCCTTCGCTCACGGTCCTCCTCGGTGCGGCCTACGTCTGGCAGCTCGCTGATCCCCTGCGCCTTCCTAAGCCAGAGAAGCTGCATCTCCACGACGTGAGCGCAAACCTGGGCCACGCTCCACTCGCCGTCCGAGGGCACTGTATACAGCTCCTCGTCGGGTATCCCTTCAAGCGATACCCGTAGATGTGTATGAGATTCCTCCAGCCTCTCGACGACGTCGTCAATTGAGTCGCTCATAAGTACAAGACCTCCTGTCCCTCCGGCGCCCTGCAGAGACCCCCGCCGGCCGAACTAATACCGGAGCACCACCCGCTCAGGTTTCAGGCTGATGATGACCCGGTCCTGTTTTCGGAGATCGGCCATTCTGGCCTCCACCTGGCCCGGCTCGACGTAGCGCTCGACAATATCGCGGGTCTCGACCCATATCGACTCGTCGTCCCTGACCTCGGCCCGCCCCGAGATAGTGGCGTAGTCCTGTCCGCGTGGCTCGGATACACACACCGCCAGCCGCCCGTCGCGCACCAGGTTGCGGTGTTTGACACGCTGTTTTGTAGTCGAGACGTGCAGCCTGCCCCCGCTGAAGCTGTACCAGTTCGGCGTAAGCTGCGGCGTGCCGCTCCGGTTAATTGTCGCGACCACCGCAATCCACGAAGGCTTGAGGAACTCTTCCAGCTTCTCCAGGTCCCCTGGACCAACTCTAGGGCTCACCACTAACCTCGCGCGCAAAACTGCGACGCCGCAGGACACGTGCGAGTCTAATCTGGCTCTAGCCGGCTGTCAACGGACGGACTGTGCCGGCCCCAATGGTAGAATGCCTCCGGTCTATGCTCGGTCAGCCGTCCTCAAGAGCAATTGCGCAGCATTTCGCATCCGTTGTTGCTGCCGCTTTTCGTTGCCCGGCGGGCGGACCGGGAAAGCTGCTAGGCGAGCTTCCGTTCGGCCTGAGCAGCGTCACGTCCCGATGCCGCATCGGGACCGAATCGAGCGAGGTAACCGCACGGGAGGAATCGTAGGGACGGGTTTGAAACCCGCCCTCCCCTTGGGACATGGCCACAAATCGGCGCAGTTACTTCCTGTCGAAGGCCTGCCGCAATGTCGGGCCGACTTTGCCCCAAGACTAGGGGCCAGACGGGGAAAGAGAATGATCTACGACGGACACGCATACTGCTTTCCCAGCCCTAGCTCACATAGCGGGTCAGCGGAGGCGAAGGAGTCCCGGCGCCTGCTGCACCTCGCGATGGCCGTCCACCGTATGCAGCCGGCGTGGCGAAAGCGGGACCGCGCCCCCTCCGACAGCTTAGCGCTGGCGGACCCATCTCGCGACGGCCTCGACGCCGTCACCGAAGTCGAGGTCCGCCTGCGTGACCATGGTCGCATCGAGTGGACCGTCGAGGGTGAAGAGTACGTGAAGCAGGCGCTTCCGCCCTGGACCGTCGACTTCGCGTTCCCGCCTGAGACCCTGATCGCCGAGATGGACTACGCCGGCGTGGACAAAGCCCTGCTCCACCGGACGCCATATATGGGGATTTCCAACGAATTCATAGCCGAGTGCGTCCGCCACTTCCCCGGTCGCCTCGAAGGACTGGCGTACATACCTGAGTGGCAGATCGAGCCCTCTCCGGATGACGCCATACGAGAGCTAGGGCACGCCATCGACGAACTTGGCCTTTCGGGGCTCCAGTTCAACCCCTACTACGGGCGTCTGTACGGCAGGGCGAGGGACTGGAACGCCCGCAGCTTCAAGCCGTTCTGGGACGCGGTCGCCACGCTCGATGTTCCGGTATTCTTCACGCTCAGCGCCGGTAGCCTCGACGCCTACGTGGAGGAGCTAAAAGCGCTCCGCACCTGGATGGACCGCTATCCCCACGTGAAGGTGGTCCAAACGCACGGCTTCAACTGGCGGCTCTTCGCCGGCCAGGATACGCTCACGGTGCCGGACGCAGTCTATGAGGCCGCTCCCATGGGCAACCCGAGATACCACGTCCAGGTCCTCTTCGCCGTATTCCTGCAGACTCGCTGGGAGTACCCGATGCCGCAAGTACGCGCGACCCTGCACGAGATGGTGGACAGGCTGGGCGCAGACCGCATACTCTGGGGCACCGACATTCCCATCGTTCTGCTCCATTGGACCTACCGCCAGAACCTCGACTACATACGCAACTACTGCGACTTCATGAGCCGGGCGGAAATGGAGATGGTCCTCGGAGGGAATATGTCGCGGCTCATGGGTGCGGCAGGCCCTGAGTAGACCGGTGGCTGGCTCATCCGCACGTGCCCGACAGACGGGTGGGGAAGTGATCGAACTGTAGGCACGCGGCGTTTGAGTTCCCTATACGATAATTCACAACGTGTACTAAGCCCGAATCCACCGAAGGACGTCCTTGGGGACAGCGCTTGAAGAAGCCAGCGGGTGCTCCTCTGAATCTGGGATAATGGTTTTGGAACAGAAACCCGCCCGGAAACAAGGAGCACCCAATAGATGCTGCCACAGAACAAACCCGACCGTATCCGCATCCTCTTTGACGACCATCGCCTGGTGGCCAATGCCGGCCTGCTCCTGCCGGCCACCCTAGCCCGGCACCTGGGCCTGCGGGAACTCGTCGACCATCACCTTGACCTCGGCGGAGCGCCGGGACGGGCGAACACTGGGGACAAGATGCTGACGCTGGTCGCTTCCGCGCTGGCAGGCGGCGACTGCATCGACGACGCCGATGCGCTGCGCGCTGGTGGGACGGTCGGTGTTCTAGGCTGCGTGGTCAAGGCGCCATCCACCCTGGGGACCTTCCTGCGCAGCTTCCGGTGGGGGCATGTCCGTCAACTCGACCGCGTGAGCCGCCAGTTGTTGGCCCGGGCCTGGGCCGCTGGGGCCGGACCCGGCGACTCGCCCCTGACCATCGACCTGGACTCGACCATCTGCGAGACCTATGGACTGGCCAAGGAGGGAGCGCGCCACCACGGCTATACCGGCGCCCGCGGCTATCACCCGCTGCTGGCCATTGCCGCCGGCACCGGCGAGGTGCTGATGTCCCGGCTGCGCGAGGGCCGGGCCAACACCGCCCGTGGCGCCGCCCACTTCCTGCGTGAGACGGTGGGGCGGGTGCGCTACGGCGGGGCCAGGGGACAACTCACGGTGCGGGCCGACAGCGGCTTCTACGCCCACACTGTCGTTGCCGCCTGCCGGGAAATGGATGTCCGCTTCTCTATCACCATCCGCCAGCGCGCCAGGCTGCGGGATCTGATCGAGGCGATACCAGAGGAGGACTGGACTCCCATTCCCTACTGGATGGACGGCGCCGCCGATGTCGCCGAGACGACTTACACCCCGTTCCAGACCAAGCCGGACGCCGCGCCGGTGCGGCTCATTGTCCGGCGGGTGAAGCCGACGCCCGGTTCCCAGCTCGCCCTCTTCGCCAGATACAGCTATCACGCCTTCATCACCGACCGCGATGGGGAGACGCTGGAACTGGAGGCCGATCATCGCCGCCACGCCGAGGTCGAGAACGCCATACGCGACCTCAAGTACGGCGTCGGGCTGAACCACATGCCGTCGGCGCGCTTCGCCGCCAACGGCGCCTGGCTGGCGGTCCAGGTGATGGCGCATAACCTGGCCCGCTGGACGGCGCGGATTGGTCTGGGCGAGCGGACCGTGATCACCAAGACCCTCAGGCGGCGGGTCTTCGCTCTGGTGGGACGGATCACCCGCTCGGCGCGCCGCCTCACTTTGCATCTCCCCCGGCGCTGGCCTTGGGAAACCCAGTTCACTCGCGCCTTGGCCCGGCTGCAAGCCATTCCGTTCCCGGCCTGACGGCCAGCCTGCAACTGACCCAACGTCCCCGCAATCTCGCGCCACCCCGGTCGCGAGAGTCCCCTGCTGCGTATCCTCTCGCCTTCCCGCGCATCGCAACTCCCGCATAGGGCCTTAGGGGCCCTGTGCGGCCACTGAAGACCGCCCGCCGGCCTCCCATCTACCCCAAGACCCCAGGCCATCTCCCCTGTAGCTCCCTCACCCACCCCCTTCCGCTGCCCTCACGCCGTCCATCGGTGTCCTTCGGTGGATTCGGGCTAAGACCTAGATAACCGCAGCAAGGAGTTGCGATGCAGATCACCAGTCTCGAGCTCATACCGGTTTTCAGCACTCGCGAGATGGGTCGCACGAGCCCCTCGGACCCGGAAAAAGCGGTGTCACATCACGTTATCGTGCGGCTGCATACCGACGCCCGCATCACCGGCCTGGGCGAGATGTCCGACGTCGGTTTCGCGCTGACCCGGAACGCCGTAGAGATGCTCCATGCGAGGCTCGAGAAGCTACTCGTCGGACGCGACCCGATCGACCTCACCGCCATACAGGTCGCGCTCGCGGAGCACAGCTGGGAGCATCAGGTGCTTTCGGGCGTGGACGGCGCTCTATATGACGCCGTCGGCAAGGCGCTGGACGCTCCGGTCTACGATCTTCTCGGCGGCAAATACCGCGACCGCATCCCGTTCTCCTATCCACTGGCGCGCTGTCGGACCGAGCCCGACGTCGACGCCAACCTCGGGCGTATCGAGCGCCTGTTGGACCAGGGCCACTCGACGATTCGATACTACTTCGGCGCCGACCTCGACCTGGACGAACAGTTCCTCGGAGAGCTCCGGCGGCGGTGGGGCGACGACGTCCAGATCAACGCGCTCGACGCCAGCGGCCTGTTCGAGGTCGAGGAGGCCATCGAAGCGATTCGACGAATGGCGCCATACCGCGCCAACGTCGTCGAATCGCCTGTCAAGGGAAGAGAGCACGCACCGGTCGAGGACTTCGTCGCCGTGCGGAAGGAGGCGGTCCTCCCCATCGGAGAGCACGTCGCCGCGTTCTCCAGCGGAATCGCCGCGGAGCTGGCACGCCACGACGCGGTGGACGTCTTCAACATCGGCGTGGGCTACGAGGGCCTCACCGCCGCCCGCAAGCTGTTCGCGCTCGCCGAGGCATTCGGCATCACCACCCTGCTGGGGAGCACCGTGGAGCTCTCCATCGGTACCGCTGCCGCCGCCCACCTGCTCGCCGCGGTCCCCAACCTGTCGCTTCCGTCCTACCCCGCAGGCCCGCTCGTCTACCACGAGCGCGTCGTCAAGGAGCCCGTGCGGTACGAAGAAGGGCACATCATCGTGCCGGACGGCCCCGGCCTCGGCGTGGAGCTCGACGAGGAGATGCTGGCGGCGCAACGCCTGTGGTAAAGCGCCGTAGGGCCCCCGATTGCTGCGCCCTCAGATCGCCGTCCTTACCGACGAGCGTGCTTACATGGGAAGCGGCAGTGACTCGTGTACCTCGATCTCGCATCCAGCCGCCCACCCAAGATGCGGATGGCCTTCTACCAACGCCTTCGCCGCTTCCATGTTCTCAGCTTGCAGAATTGAGTATCCAGTCACGTTCTTGTCGCTTGGAGAGCTTCCCGTCGGAGTGACCTTTTGTCCGCCACCGAGCGGAGTCCCCATGTCCACGAGGCCATCTCCGGCCTTCTTCGCCCACGCAAACCAGGGCTCCATCCCCTCCTGCATCTGCTCAGGAGTGGAATCCGCGATCTGTTCTAACGCCGACGCCGGTGCGTGGTAAATCACGATATACTTCTGCATTCCCTACCTCGCTTACTGAGATTTGTATGGACCACCGAGCGCCCTTATCATGCCATCCGCGAAGGCGCAGGACAATGGTGTCAGCCTGATCCACCCTATGCGACATTTTTCAGTCTCGGTCCTACTATCGCTAATAGGAGCGCGGTGAGCTGGGCCCAGTAGGGACCCCCACCTTAGCCTCTTGAATAGACCCGAGAGCCTGCGTTTCGCAGATGAGTCTCCCCAAACTTGCTCTCCGACACCGATCCTTATACGCTCCCACCCGCTCGTGTCGAAAGTATTAGAGTCTCGAATTCTCCATAGCTACTTTTCTTGGACCGGCCTATGAGCAAAACTACAGAGGAGTCGCTCGCAGCTGTCGGTGTCCCCAATTCGGAGGACCGTTCGGTCAAGCCGTTCGAGCTGTTCTTCGATCTCGTTTTCGTCTACGGGTTTACGCAGGTCACGCAGCTCCTCGCGGCCGACCCGAGCTGGGCGGGGATGGGACAAGGCGTCCTGCTTCTCGCGGCCCTGTGGCTGGCCTGGTCGTCGTACGCGTGGCTGGGCACTACAATCGACTTGGATGAGGGCGCCGTGCGGCTGGCGGTGCTCGTGGCGATGGGCGGAATGCTAACGGCCGCGCTCGCTGTTCCTGACGCGTTCGGCGAGAGCGCCGTACTGTTCGCAGCGGCATACGCCTTCGTGCGTATTATGCAGGTAGTGCTGTTCGGGATCGCGGCCCGAAATATCGATGGCTTGCTGCCCGCCCTTCTTCGCTTTGCCAGGTCCGCGACCGTCGGACCCGTGCTCATCCTGGCTGGTGCAGTGTCTGAAGTCGGCCCCCTCGAAGCGTGGTGGGCGACGGCGCTCCTGCTGGAGTACGGCGCGATGCTCGTAATGGGGATGTCCGGGTTCAGGATCGCGCCGGGTCACTTCGCTGAACGCCACGGGCTGATCTTCATCATCGCACTGGGCGAAGCCGTGATCTCGATCGGTATCGGCGCAGCAGGCCTGGCAATCGACCGCAACGTGGTGGTCCCGGCCCTGCTTGGCCTCGCCATTATCGTGGCCATGTGGTGGACCTACTTCGATGTGAACGCGCGTTCAGGAGAGCACCGCCTGACTTCGGTAGGTGGCGCTGACCGGGCGACGCTGGCGCGTGACGCCTACTCGTATCTCCATCTCCCGATGATTATAGGAGCGATCTTCTTTAGTCTGGGCGTCAAGAAGACCCTCGCGCACACCCACGACATCCTCGACCCGGTACCAGCCGCGGCCCTATGCGGAGGCCTCGTCCTCTACCTCCTGGGGCAAGCGGCCTTCCGCCTGAGATGCGGTGGGTCCGTGGCTTGGCCTAGGGTTCTGACTGCTCTAGCGTTGATGGTCCTGGGCGGCGTTTCGGGGCTGATCGATGCATTGACCCTGCTCTCAGCGGTGACCATCACCTTCGTAGCATTGGTCGCTTATGAGGCCGTGGCCAAGCGGGAGTCTCGACGGCAAGTCCGGTCAGGCGAAGAGCATAGCTGGATCTAGGTTGGCCGTCCCGATGCGCCCGCGGCTGATGTGGGTTCCAGGCTGCTGCCCTCTCCCCCTTTCGAAAAGGGGGACGAAGGGGGATTTCCCCCCCCGAGCAAATCCTCAGGTGGCTATACCGCCGGATGGCGTTCACGCAACATGCCATGCTGAGGCTCCGCGAAGCATCTGGGGAGGGGCCCACACAGCGCCCCGGCCACAGCGGGTGTCGTCGGCGCCGGCGGCCTCCGTCGCGTCAAGCGATACGTCCGACGTTACCCTAACTGACCATGTCTAGAATGCTCCGAGTCGTCCTATCGCGTAGCCCCCCGAAGAACTTCGCCCAGGCAGCGTTGCTCGATGGCAGTATTGCCGCCCCTTCGGAAGCGGTGGCATTCCACGATACCTGCAAAGCGAGCTCGTAAAAGGCCATCCTACGAGGGTCAAGGTCCTGGCGTTTGAGCTTTGCGTAGTCGCTCCCCCAGCGGGCCTTTAGCATCGTGTGCTCGGATTCCACGTCGAAGAAACTCATACCTTCGAAGTCGATAAAGGAGACCCGGTCGTCTTTGCCGACCAGGATGTGATCCGGGCCGAGCTCTCCGTGAATCAATCGGAACTCTGAGCGCGGCTCGATCCGCGACCTTAGCTGCTTCAAGGCATCCCGGATCCGATTGCCGTTTTCACGGATTACGGAGTTGAATCTGCAGGCCAGATCAAGTTCGGCTAGTATCGGTTCTAATGTGGCGTCTTCGCATCGCATATGCACCGGGCTAGTCGTCAGAATCGATCCCGGGTGCGACCGACGTGTGCTGTGCAGAGTCCTCATCTGGACCCTGGTTTCGTCCAGGACGGCCGCATACTTGGCCCGATCGGTGGACTTCTTGTACTGCGAAAGATTGGGTCCGTCTATGTACTCGACGAAGGCGAAGGCAAAGCCATATCTCGTCCGGGAGTCGTCAAACAGCAATAGCTCAGGCACGCCGATTCCCTTGTCAGCAAGGAATTCGTGATTCGCGGCAAAGTACTTCGGACCATGGGGGAAAAGGTCTGGGTCGCGTTCGATCTCAGTCAAGTCCGGCGTGGCGTTGACCCAGACATGAAGAATGCAACGGGCGTCAGGGCGTCTGCTCCACACTAGATACGTCCTCTTGCCAATGCCGTCGTTCAGGTCCTCGACACGCTCCAGGTCGCTCTTCGGCCCGAAGATGGACCTCAGGTAGTGGACGATATCGCTATTGGCTATTTCGGATGGGTTGATTGTCATCACCAGCTACATCAGTTCCCTGAACGACAGGTGGTCGATGGCCAGTCTATGGTCTGGAGCACGCGACGACAAGCAGCGTCTGCCCGTCTAATTCCGGTACCATGGGCCCACGGTGCTCCACGACAAGGCAGCCCACGGTTGACACCTTGAATTAGAATTGGTGAACGAGACCGCACTGGAGAGATTCATGGCCAACACAGAACTGTCCCTCATCGCCCACCTGATGCGTCGCGCCGGTTTCAGCGCGCGGCGCGATGAGCTGGAGGCCTTCGCGGCCAAGGGCTACGAGGCCGTCGTGGACGAGCTGCTCCGTCCCGAGGACTTCCCAGACGTCGAGAAAGACATTTTGGAGCGATACAACCACGGCCGTCCGGGAGAGGGGCACTGGATGTTCCGCATGGTGAACACGGGACGCCCGCTCGTGGAGAAGATGTCGCTCTTCTGGCACCAGATCTTCGCCACGGCCGCCTTCAAGTCCGACAACCCCCAGGCGTCCCATACCCAGATCGAAATGTTCCGCGAGGTCTGCCTCTCCGACATGCGCACGATTCTTGTCGCGCTATCCAAGGACCCGGCGATGCTCTTCTGGCTGGACAACAACGAGAACCTCAAAGACGAGCCCAACGAGAACTACGGTAGGGAGCTGCTCGAGCTCTTCTCGATGGGCGTCGGCAACTATAACGAGGATGACGTCAAGGGCGCCACCATGGCGTTCACCGGCTGGTCATTCCGTACCAACATCCCCGGCAAAATCTACCCTTCCCAGTTCGTGTACCTAGAGAACGAGCACGCGGACGGGGTCAAGAGCTTCCTCGGGGAGACTGGGAGCCTCAACGGCGAGGACATCGTGGACGTCATCGTGAAGCAGCCGGCCGCCGCGCGGTTCGTATGCAGGCACCTCTACAACTTCTTCGTGGCGGACGAGCCGCCGGTGGCGGCATGGAACGAGACGCCCCCTCAGGAACCCGAGGCCATCGACGCCCTTGTTGCGGCGTACTTCCAGTCGGGCGGCGAGATGCGATCGGTGCTCCGAGTCCTCTTCAACTCGGACTTCTTCAAGGATGCACGGTTCATGAAGGTCAAGAGCCCAGTGGAGCTCGTCACCGGCGTCGTCAAGCTGACCGGCACCGCTCGTTTCCCCGACCCGAGAAACTCGGGCTACCTGGGAGGGGCCGGCTCCATGGGCCAGGCCCTCATGAACCCTCTCACGGTTGAGGGATGGCACACCGGCCAGGAGTGGATAGACGGCGGCACGCTGAACGGACGCGTCAACTTCGCCGTGGACGCTGTAAGCGATCCAGACGCCCCTGGCCTCAAGGACCTCCTCACCCGTCTCGGCGCCGGGGAGCGGCCCGTGTCGCCCGAGGAGTTCGTCGAGTTGTGTCTTGATTACGCCGGACCCCTCCCGGTGGGAGACAAGACGAAGGAAGGCCTGCTGAACTACGCCAACGAATCGGGTGGCGAGCTTTCCTTGAACACCGATGAGGAGCGCCGGTCAGGCGAGCCGCGCGTCGCCCGAATGCTGCAGCTCATCGTCAGCGCCAAGGAGTACCAGTTCGGGTAGGGGCGCTCGTTCCCCTGTCGAGTCCGCTGCCAAAAAAGCGAGGTCTCGTTCCCCCCTTTGGAAAAGGGGGGCTAGGGGGGATTTCTCCCAGACTCCACCACCACTGCACTTAACCCATAAGGAGGGCGAAAAACAATGCCTAGACCATACGGACTGCTAAGAGCGGGATTCCCATACCTCAAAACGCTTGGCGAGTTCATTAACACCAGCTTTCCCCACGACGTCGCCTTCGGAAAAGAAGGGCGCATATACATCCTCTGCGGGGGGAACTCCGGGCCCATCGCTATCGTAAACCTGGAAGACGACGACCTGGGCAGCTTCGGCGCGCCCGATTTCGGCTTCCGGCTACCCTCCCACAAGTGCAACTCCGGAAACAGTGAATGGCCTGTCCGGGACGGCGCCATCCTCTGGCCGGTGCAGATACTCGTCGACTCGGCGGAGCTCATCTACGTCTCAGACGAGGGCGCGCATAGGATCACCGTGTACGATAGGTTCGGGGAGTTCCAGGGGAAGTGGGGCGAGTTCGGCAGCGACGAAGGGCAGATAAACCGGCCCTCTGGAATCGCATTCGACGGTGATGAGAATATGTTCGTAGTGGACACCTTGAACCACCGGGTCCAGAAGTTCGCCAAGGACGGCCGCTTCCTGTCGATGTTTGGCTCACACGGGACGGACGACGGCGAGCTGAACATGCCCTGGGGTATCCACGTCGACGAGCTGGGCGACGTCTACGTCGTGGACTGGCGCAACGACAGAGTCCAGAAGTTCGACGCCGACGGCAACTTTATCTTCAAGCTAGGCACTCAAGGCTCGGGCGACGGCGAGCTCAACCGGCCCACAGGAGTCGCCGTAGACCTAGACGGCGATATCTACGTGTGCGATTGGGGGAACAACCGCATACAGCTATTCGATGCCGAGGGGCGCTTCGTGCAGAAGTTCCTCGGCGACGCGACGCTGTCCAAGGCCGCCATCACCCGCATGCTGGGCAGGAGCGCCGCGAAGTCGATGCGTATGCGCGACATGGCCAACCTCGACCAGGAAAAGCGCTTCCGGAACCCCAGGTCGGTCCGGGTCGACGCCGAGGGTCACATGTTCGTACCTGACCAGGCCTTGCCGCGGATTCAGGTCTACAAGAAGGAGGCCTACCCGCTAACAGAGCAGGAGATCATGCCGCGGTTCCGGGCCGAAACCCTTCAGAATTTCTAACCACAGAGAACGAAAATGTAGGGGCGGGTTTCAAACCCGCCCCTTTGTGCGTCTACGGTACAGCGACTCTAACCGCTGCCAGCCCGAAAGGCGTTCTTATCGGTACCTTCTTCCCCTCTGCGCCCTCCGTGGCCTCTGTGGTGAATCCCTACTTGTCGAGGATGTACTTCACCAGCATCCAGCGCTCCCGCTCTGTCAACAGGAATCGGAACGCCGGCATAGGTGACGCCGACTCCTTGCCCTTCTCGATAAGCGCGTATCCCTGCCTTCCGCCCTCGGTGATGAAAGCAAAAATCTCTCCGGGGAGCGACTCCTGCGTCAGCTCGAGCATGAAGTTCGCGGGCAGAGGCGACACTCCCTTCGTCGCCATCATCGCTCCGGTGGGCCCATCGCCGCGCATACTGGCGCCGTGGCACATCACGCAATTGACCCGGAACACCTCGCCCGCCAGCGCCGCGTCGTACGAGTCAAGCACCGGCTGTGGCACCGGAAGCTGCTTGTAATCATCGAGGCTATCGTAACGTAGCTCACGGCCGGTTACCGGAACCGCCTCGGGATGGGGCAGCACCCGGGGGCCCTCCTGGGACTTGTACGACGGCTGATAGTGCATCTCGCTGAACATCAACACCGCGTGGGACCCCGTCTCGGGTAACGCCGGCAGCTTGAAACGAGCGATACCGTGCACCTCGGCTTCACCCGTCCTGATATCCCCGCAGGCTATAGCCGCAAACGCGAACGCCCCACATATCAGCAGTCCCAGAAGGCGAAGGCTCGCCCATGTCTTATCCCTTCTCCCCTGGCGGGATAAGGCTAGAGCCTGCACTGAGCCTGCCGAAGTGATGAGGGGGGTCCCTTGGACAGCCAATTTCACTCCCAGCCGCGCTTGATATCCTCGGCGCCCGCCTTCTTCAGCACCTCTTCAGCGTCTCCCATCCTCTCCTGCGAGCCGGTCACCGCCACACCTATGTATCCCTCGGTGATCCGCGTGTCGTAGGCGCCCATAAAGAGCCTGGGCAGCCTCGATTCGAACACTATGCCGAACACCGTGAACAGGATAGCGCCCAGGAGCGTCCCTTCGTACATCACGATCGCCATGGGCGGGATCGACAGTATCGGCTTGCCCCCCGTGACCACCGGGAAGGCGATCTGAGTCCCGGTCGTCAGAAGCAGTCCGACGATGAACCCACACGCCGCCCCAACAAGAGGAAACCTGTACAGCTTGTGCGTGGGCTCTTCCTCACCGAACGTGCCCTCCGGATAGGGCGTTCCGGTCAGCACCTCGTACTCGCCGTCGGCGAACCCCGCCGCCTTTAAGGCGTCGAGGGCGTCCGCCGCGGGGTCCTCCTCGGAAAAGAGGCCAAGCACACTCCGTTGCGAGAGAGACTCGCTCAAAGATTGGGCCACGACTGCACCCCCTTATTCATGGATTGACGCAGGGACGACCCGCCTGCCGACCTTGATCTCGTCTCGGCCGACCATGCCTTCCTTGATGTCGAAGAGCGGGATCAGCGGGAATATCTTCGAGAAGAGCAGCATCCCGAGCATTACCCACGCGAAGGTCGCGATGACCATCAGTATCTCGATGATGCTCGGATGATACGAGCCCCAGTCGAAGACCATCGGCGTCCTTCGAATAAGGCCCGGAATGATGATCAAGAAGCGCTCCAGCCACATCCCGACGTTGACGAGAAGGGTGGTGATAAACATCAGCAGCAGGTTCCGCCGGACCCGCCGGAACATCCATAGCGGGACCGGTATAAAAAACGCGGTCAACAAGAACGTGATGAACAGTCCCGACCAAGGCCACTGGAATATCTGCAGCTCTCTGAGCGTGATCTCCAGCCCCTCCAGCGTGTAAAGCGCGAACACCCACTCGAGGAAGAAGAAGAAGAACCAGGTGACAGCTACCACTATTAGCAGCCTGCCGATGGCGTCCAGGTGGTCTGGAGTAATGTATTTGTCCCACTTCCAGAGCCAGACCATGAGCACCATCACCGTCGCCACCGCGGCCACGCCCGAGTGGATGGCGCCGATAATGAAATAGGGTGCGAAGATGGTCGAGTGCCAGCCCTCCACCCCAATCTGCACTGCGAAGTCCCAGGAGACGATGCTGTGCACCGAGACGAAGACGGGCAGTACCAGGGCCGAGAGCAGAATCCCGGCAACGGCCTGCAGCTTCCACTGCCTGGGGTTGCCACGCCACCCAAGACACATGAACGAGTAGATGGTGCGCCGGATCCCCGTACTCCGGTCGCGTATTATGGCGAGGTCCGGCCAAAGCGCGACGAAGACGAACAGAGAGCTCGCGATCAGATACGTCGTGATAGCGCTGGGGTCCCAGATGAACGGCGAACGTATGTTTACCCAGACGCCGCGCGCGAAGTCCCAGGGCAGTATCCACGGCGTCGGCAGGAAGGCCTTCCACGGCCGGCCTTCATGCACCAGCGGCGCCGCTAGCAGCGCGGACATCAGCGAGAATACGGTCAGCACCTCCGCGGCGCGAGTAACGGGCCGCCGCCACTCAGCATGCGTCAGCCGTAGGATCGCCGAGATCATGATTCCCGCGTGGCTGATCCCGATCCAGAACACGAAATTGACGAGGAAAACGCCCCAGAATACCGGCCTGTTGAGGCCCGTCACGCCGACGCCCTTGTTCAGCATGTACCCGAACGCGCTGGCTCCCGTAAGGAATACGATGGTCAGCACCGCGACGGCGATGATCCACCATTTGGGCGTTGTGAAGATACCTATCAGCAGTTCACGGTTGATCTGCTTCTGGTCCAGCTGTACGTGCTCTTGCATCTCTCTAATCGCTACCGCTAATAGGGTTCGGCATCAATCCTTCTTACCCAGAACGAGCACCTCGGTGCGGTGGAACGGCTTGTGCCGCTTGTAGAGCAGCAGCTCCTTCTGCTCCCAGATGTTTATGACCGGGAAGATTCTGGAGGCCAGCATGTACACGAGGACGACGCCCGACAGCCCACCCACCCAGATCATCACGTCGGGCGCCCCGGGGAGTACCGTCGCTGGTATGGGTTCCAGGGCGTGGTGCTTATCGATCGAGGCATCGCCTATGCCTGGGACTGAATACGCCGCTACGTAGATTCGGACCCTGTCCAGCAACATCCCGATCAGCACAGCGGCTGCGATGAGCGTCGGCCCCCAGATGCTCTTGCGTAGCGGGTTCCAGATCATCGCGAATAAGGGAACAACGAAAAGCAGGACGAACGCCGCCACGAAGGCCCACAAGTACGGGCCCACCATCGTCAGCTCGATAACGGCCCTCTCATTCGGCTTGGCGCCATACCACAAGATGTTGAAGCTGGAGAACCAGAACCAGAACCACAATAGTGATAGGGCGAACAGCAGCTTGCCGAGGCCCCAGAACTGGTCGAGGCCTATGTAGTCCCCGTATCCACCAAATCTACGCAGAGCGAACATAGCTATCAGCACGGTCGCCACGCCGGCCTGGAGCGCGTTGTGGGACTGAGTCGCCGGAAACAGAGCGTCGATCCAGCCCGGGACAAGGGCCATCGCGAAGTCGATCGCCACAAGGAAGTGCACGAAAACGAGCATCATGAAGTAGAAGGCGCCCAGTATTCCGAGCCTGTGGTACTGCATGTTCCACTGGCGCGAAGTGCCGCTCCACCCATTGGCCAGCCGCGCGTAGATACGCTGCCTTCGGCCCGACGAGCTATCTCTAATTGCCGCGAGATCGGGGAGAGCGGACACCCACAGCAACATCAGTCCTACGACTACGAGTGAAAGCAGCGCGATGCTGGCGATCACATGGGGAGTATGTGAGGGCCAGCGCAGCTCTCCGAAGAACCAGAGAGTACGTCTATTGTCGTCGAGGCCGGGTAGCACCCACAGCAAAGGGATGAACGCCAGCGTCGTAACGAGCCCGACCGCGCCGAAAAGCTCGGCGGCGCGTGATATTGGACGGCGCCAGTGGGCTTTGGCCATCCGGGGCGCTATCGCGACCATCGGAGCCGCCTGCGCCGTGGCCAGGAGGAAGGCGAAAAACGCTGCGTGGTAGCCCCACCGGGAGGTGTCGTCGAAGCCGTCGGCAAGACGCATGGCGAAGCCAACCACGCCCAGTGCGAACAGCGCGGCGAACACTGCAGCTGCGATCTTGAATCGGCTGCCCGACTTCTTGTGTCGTTCCAGAAGATCGCGCGTCACGGAGGCCGGCGTGCTCAGCGCTGCGTGGCCGTTGTGGGACACTTCAGCCATGGGCCGGTGCCTTCTCCTTGGCGTCCTCGTCCACCTTCTTCAAGTAGATGACGTTGGGCTCCGTCCCAAGCTCTCCGAGGAGGTGATAACCCCTTCCGTCCTTTTCCATCTCAATCTTATTTAGCTTGGACACCCTGCTCTCAGGATCGTTAAGGTCCCCGAATACCAGGGTATCGGTCGGACAGGAGTTGACACACGCGGGATTCAGCGCGCGGTCGCCGTCCTCGACCTCGCGCCCCTCGACGGCCGCCTCCCGGGTCGAGCGACGGATGCGCTGTATGCAGAAAGTACACTTCTCCATGATCCCGCGGCTGCGGACGGTGACGTCCGGATTGAGCTGGTTCTCCAGACTCCCCGGCCACTCGGGCTCCCAGAAGTTGAAGTACCGCACGATGTACGGGCAGTTGTTGGAGCAGAGCCGCGATCCAATGCAGCGGTTGTACACCTGTACGTTCAGTCCCTCAGGGTTGTGGTAGGTCGCGAAGACGGGGCACACCGGCTCGCACGGGGCGTTGTCGCAGTGCTGGCAAAGTATCGGAATGAACCGCGCCTTGACGTCGGGGAACTCGCCCTCCCAGTAGCGCTCAATCCGTATCCACTCAATAGCACGCCTCTGGTTGAAGTGCTCCTCTTCGTTTATAGGGATGTTGTTCTCGGCCTGGCAGGCAACGACGCAGGCCTGACAACCGATGCACTTGTCGATGTCGATCGCCATGCCCCATTTTTCGCCTGCCATCGCACTGCTCCTCGTTTAAGGGGGTAACGCCCCCGGCGCTAACTATCGGTCGGAGTTAGCTGAATGATGTGGTTCCCCTCGTCCACCGCCAGGTCGGGGGCCGTATTCTCGAATTTCGGGACCCGCATCCACTCGCCTGTCTTCTCTATGCTCACCTGGGTGCCGGCCCAGGCCAGCGCACCGGTGTCCTCGTCGGTAAGGGGCGCAAGTATAGAGAAGACGTTGGAGCCCCGACCCTGGGCGAACCGCCCTCCCTCGGTGTGTCCCTGCCCGAACGGGACGCACACCACCTCGGGCGAGACCGCGGGGTGGGGGTAGGCCAGCGCCTCGATCGCGCCCTGGTCAGACTCGACCTTGATGACGTCGCCCTCTTTGATATCCAACTCGTCGGCTTTCTTGTCGTTTATCTCGATCCACGTTCGCCACGTGGCGGTGGTGAGTGGGTCAGGGGTCGCCTGCAGCCAAGGCAGGTGCGCTCCCCGCCCGTCGGTCAGCGAGGTCGACGCGAAAGGCGCGAGATAGAAGGAACCGGTCACAGCGTTGCGGGCGCCAAAGGATGGCTTCTTGCCGGTCCCCTCTAGCGCACGAGGACTGGGAACAGACCCGGAATATTTGGTCGATGTGTTCCACCATCCTCCTCGCTGCAACACGCCGTTCCAGAACGACTGGAATGTCGGCGCCGTCACGGAGCCTTCGCCCTTGTTGAAGAGAGTGCGCGCGCCATCCTCCATGATCTCTTTCATGGTTGAACCCGGAAGATCCAGTTCCATGTCTAGGACCTGTGCGAGTGCTAAAAGCACGTCCCCGAAGCCTTTCGTCCCTAGGTGGACGCCTCTCGACTCGAAGAAGGGGCGCACCACTGGCTGCTGAAAACCTAAGGTCTGATAGCCTGGCCCCGGCTCGGGCACCTCGGTCCCCCAGTCCTCAAGAGGGTGATGCCCCGGGAGTACCAGGTCCGCCATCGCGGTCGTGTCGTCCATACGGCCGGAAAAACTGACCATGAACGGCACCTGATAGCTCGCCTGCCTGAAGTCGGCGAGGTCCGCCAGCGCGTACATCGGATCGGCGTCACGCACCATCAGTAGCTTGACGTTGCCGCTCTTAACATCGTTAACGAGGGCCTGCATCTCACCGAACCCGCTGACACTGTGAGAAGCCTGGACTTCCGTCAAAGGCGACTCGGGATTGAAGATGATTCCCCCGGGCTCGCCTACGCTTCCGACGAGATAGTTCAAGGAGTAGATGGCGATAAGGTTGGAGAGGCCGTTGGTGTGAGCGGCGGCCGGTCCGCCTCCTATTGCCAGACTCGGGCGGTGGGTGGCAAAATCTCGGGCGACGCGCTTTATTCGGTCGGCGTATGCCTGCCGATCACCCGCGACATCCCCTGTCACGTCGCCCGCGATCTTCTCCGGAGCGAACTGGTCGAGATCGGGCGCCCCGCTGCCGGTTAGCGCGGCGGCTGCCGTCTCATCACCCAGGCCCTCGGAGATGATTACCTGGGCCATGCTCAGAGCCAGGATGCCTTCCTGGCCCGGCTGCACGTAGAGCCACTCATCTGCGTTGGCGGCAGTCATCGAGAAGCGCGAACTCACGTGAACCATGGTCCCGCGCGTCCGATCGCCTTGCCGGAAGTGGCCGTAGCCGCGCGCGTAGCGCACAGGCGAAACCCACGTGTCGAGAAAATCGGCGCCGAAGGAGATCAGGTGGTCTGTTCTCTCGAGGTCGAAGTCAGGCAGCACGTCTTGGTCGAAGACCCGCTTCATTGCGGCCCGCAGAACAGTGCTCTCCAGGGGCTCGTAGGCCACGGGGGGGCGGGTGCCGTACTTGCTCATGAACCGGCCCATCACCAGGCCTAGGTGTCCTCCAACCGGGTCGGTGACGGCCGCAACCTGAGAGCGGTCTTCAATGCGCTCAAGCTGGTCGGCCAAGGTCGCGACACCGCGAGTCCAGCTGATCTCCTCCCACTGGCCCGCACCGCGCTCTCCTCTTCTGAGAAGCGGTCCTTCGATCCTGTCAGGGTCGTAGAGGCCTTGAAGCGCTGCCTCGCAGCGCGCGCTGTGTTTGCCGCGGTTGACCGGGTAGTCGACGTTGCCCTCGACCTTTTTGGCCCGGCCCTCCATAACGCGGACGACGATACCCTCGCTGCCGGCGCACTGACGGCACAGGGTTGCGTACCAGTTGTCCAGGCCGCTAACCAGGTCCTCGGGCATCTCTAAGGGAGCCTGCACAACGAGTTCGTCCTCAGGCACTCCGCAGGCCTGGAACAGGACGGCGGCCCCAGCGGAGCCACCCAGGAGCCCCATGAACTGTCTTCTTGTCAGGTTCGTTGGCAAGGTGTGACCCTAGTAATGGCAGGTAGTGCAGTCGGTTTGAGCGAAGAGCCTTCCCGTCTTCTCGTCAACGAAGCTATTGCCGCGATGGCAGTCGACGCAGTCGCCCATCTTCAAGGCGCGCACCTGCTTCACCACGGTCATGCTTCCGACGTCGCCGTGGCACACGACACAAGTCTGAGACGGCAATATCGTGAGTCTATCACCAACCTTGGCGCCTGGACTGATATCCCTCGCCTCTATTAGCCTGATGTGCCCTGCGTCGCTCACCTTATCGACAACGGTCTTCGGCCCGGAGAAGAAATTCACGTGGGCCTCGTGGAGGAAGCGTACGAAGTCTGGGACGCGATGAACACGTATCCAGTCGATTGGTCTACCGCTTTCGTGGTAGCCCCTCAGCTTCTCCACCTCCTCGATACCGTCCCCGATGGTCTTGTGACACGTCATGCAAAGCGCGACCGCTGGGACTGAGGCGGCGGCGCCTTTGGTGACGTTCCGGTGGCAGAAAGTGCAGTCGACCCCGGCCTGTTGAACATGGACCGTATGCGGGAAGGCGATGGGCTGTTCCGGCCCTTCGTTGAAGCCCAGAACGCCGAAAACGCTCAGCGGCATCCCCAGCCAGGCAGATAACTGAAATGCCAGGATGGCAACCGTGACGATGGAGCCGAAAAAGCCGCCAAGTCCAACAAGCCCGAAAAGGAGCAGTTGCTTCTTGGAAGGCCTCCGTAGCTGAAAATCGCCTTGGAGCAATAGCCGTCTATCCTAAATGGTCAGATCGAAATGGTTCTAGTTATTGATCGCCGCGTCGGTAAACTCGTCTCTCCAGATCGTTGCCGCTTTCTATCGAGAGCGCCAGGGTTTAGATCCAATAGTCGTTCCAGAACCTTTCGAGCACGTCCGCTTGACCGATAACTGTGAACAGCAGCACAAAGGTGAGCCCGAAAGATAACACAGCCAGGACATAGAAGAGGGGCCGGGTCCTTTGCACGGTCGTGGGTAGATGGAAGGAGGCGACGAGGGACGGGATGAAGATATGCCCGATCACAACGTTGGTTGCCGCAAAGACGACGAGCCCCACCATGATCCAGAGATTGGTCAGCAGTTGACCGATATCCGACCACTCAGGGTTACTTAGCGGGGCAGGGTCCATCGACTACCTCTGCGCAGCGACGATAGCGGCGTTGGCGGAGGCGCTGTCGTTGCCAAGGAGCGTAGCTAACAAAGCTTGGTGAAAATTATCACACGTACCATCTAGTGTCAAGGAAGCTCGAATGGCCGGAAGAAGAGTCGAGGGCAGCGCTTCCGCCGCGTGCCTACGGCGCGTAGCGCGTTCCCGGATGAAGCCGTTGCTATGCTATAATCGGCCGGTCGCGCAACAGGCGGCACATTCCAAAAGGGGAATCCGATGACCAAGCTGGGTTTTGTTGGCTTAGGGCTCATGGGTAATCCGATGAGCACGAATCTTGTTAAGGCAGGCCACGACGTCGCTGTATGGAACCGGACAGCTTCGCGCACGGAGGAATTGGTAGAGGCCGGAGCGACCGCGGCGGGCTCAGCGCGCGACGTTGCGGCGCAGAGCGAGATTATCGTGACGATGGTAAGCGATTCAACTGACGTAGAAGAGGTGGTTCTCGGCAAGGAAGGGATCGCGTCCGGTCTGAAGGCTGGTTCGGTCGTCATCGACATGAGCACGATTTCACCCTCCGTCGCCAAGCGTATCGCGGCCAGGGTCGCCGATGCGGGGGGCGAGATGCTGGACTCACCCGTGAGCGGGGGCGTGATCGGGGCCACCAACGGCACCTTGTCGATCATGGTCGGCGGCCCGCGCGCCACATTCGAACGCTGCCTGCCGGTGCTCGAGGCGATGGGACAGAGAATTACGTACTGTGGTGAGAACGGCATGGGCCAGGTTGCCAAGCTGGCGAACCAGGTCGTCGGCATGGGTACTATCGCGTCGGTTTGCGAGGGCCTGGTTTTCGCGGCGCGAGCGGGCGGTGACCCCGAGGCTGTGATGAGCGCGCTCACCGGCGGGGCAGCGAATTCATGGATGCTGGAGAACCTCGGTCCAAAGATATATGACGGCGACTTCGCGCCAGGGTTCATGGTAGACCATGCTCAGAAGGACCTCAGGCTGATCTTGGAGTCGGCCGCGGAGATGGACCTTCCCTTGTTCCTGACACCCCTGATCAACCAACTCTACCGGTCGGTGCAGCAGATGGGATTTGGGGCTGAGGGTACGCAGGCCGGCGTAAAGGTGATGGAGAAGCTGGCCGGTGTAGAGGCCAGGTCGCGTGTGCGCGGCGCGCAGAACCCTTAGTTGACGCCAAAGCATTAGCCCGCTCGTGACAGGCCATCGGTTTCCGCTTGGCGCCCCCTCGAACCTTAAGTGTAGTTTCCCTAGCGTATTCTGGTCTTCCTGTCGGTTACCTTTTCCCCGGACCGACGTTGTAGTCGTCGCACGTACTCGTGCGGGACGCGAGAATCAGTCCGGCAAGCCCATCGACCTCGCCTAACTACCACGCGAGGCCGCGCTTGCTCAGCGCTCGGTAATACGAAGGAGGAAGGTCTTGAAGCTCCACGGAATCGCCACAGGCGAGATTTCGCTTGGATCAGAACAATGAAGATCGCTGCTCTAACAATCCCCAAGGCGGCACGCCTCTTTGCGTTGGTTGGCGCCTGCGCGGCTGTACTACTGCTATTGGGGTGCGGTAGTAGTGGGGACGAGGGCACGACGCCCGTGGCGGCGGCGGCCGCGCCATCCGCTGAGAAGCCGGCCGCGACCCCTTCTCAGATCGCGCCAAGCGCGAATTCAACACCGGCGGCTCCTACGGAAGTCGCCCAGACGGAGACCCCTGCGGCAGCGCAGCCGAGTCCGACGCCGCCGACGCCCACAGCGACGGCAGTGCCACCGACCGCCACGCCGGTGCCCCCCGCGTTCTCGATCCTGATCGCAAGTGGGAGTGAGGCGCGTTACCGAGTGAAGGAGCAGCTCGCAGGCCGCAACTTCCCAAACGACGCCGTCGGCGTGACCCAGGACGTAATCGGCTCGATCGCTTTCGACGAAGAGGGAGGGCTCATCGCGGACCAGTCTAAGATCTCCGTGGATGTGAGCACCATCGAGAGCGACGACAACCGTCGCGACCGTTACGTCAGAAATAATTCGTTGGAGTCGAACAGGTTCCCTATTGCGTTGTTCGAGGCCAGGGCAACCAAGGGATTAAGCTGGCCCCTGCCCACCAGCGGTGAGGCCGCCTTCCAACTGCTGGGGGAGATGACGGTGCACGGCGTGGCGAAGCCGCTAACGTGGGAGGTTACTGCGCAGTTCGGCGAAGGCGGAGTAACCGTCCAGGCCGTCACCAGCTTCACGTTCGGATACTTCAACATGACTATCCCCCGAGCTTTCATCGTCGTTAGTGTCGAAGACAACGTCCAGTTGGAGTTGGACATTAACGCCACCGTCGAGACCGGCGGATAGCTCACCCGGCTAGACGCGGTACAATGCAAGCGGCCCTCGGTCCCCACGCCGCGGGCCAAAAGCCCTGGGGGACCCCCGTGCGCGAAGCCGTGATCGTCAGCGGAGCCCGTACGCCGATCGGCAACTTCGGCGGCGCCTTCAAAGACATTCCAGCATCCGAGTTAGGCGCCGTTGCCGTGAAGGAGGCATTGGCGCGAGCCAACCTGCCTGGCGAAAAAGTCCAGGAGGTCGTATTCGGCAACGTGCTCCAGGCGGCCGAGGCCGGTTATGCGGCCCGCCTGGCCGCACTAGGGGCCGGGATTCCTCAAGAGGTTCCCGCGATTGCGGTCAACCGCGCATGTTCCTCCGGCCTCGAGGCTATCAACCTGGCCGCGCAGCTCATTCGGGCGGGGGAGGTCGACATTGCGGTAGCCGGCGGGACAGAGAGCATGAGCCAGGCGCCTTACCTGCTCGACGGCGCGTCGCGGTTCGACGGCCTGCGTATGGGTGAGGTAGTGCTCCGGGATAGCCTAATAGAGGGGCTTTCGTGTCCCGTGAACCGTTTTCACATGGGGGTCGGTGCCGAGATTCTTCGAGAGAGATTCGAGATCGGACGTGAAGACCAGGACCGCCTGGCGCTGGAAAGTCACCGACGCGCGGTGGCGGCGACCAGAGACGGCCGGTTCGAGTTTCAAATCGTGCCTGTCTCCGTCCCGGGCCAAGACCGAACACCGGTAACGACGGACGAAGGGCCCAGGGCGGACACGAGCTTCGAGAGGCTGGCCCAGCTACGGCCGGCGTTCAAGGAGGGCGGGACCGTCACTGCGGGCAACTCGTCGAGCATCAGCGACGGAGCGGCCTCGGTCGTCATGGCGTCCGCGGAGAAGGCTGCCGAGTTGGGCTTGGTCCCGAGGCTGCGGTGGGTCGCGAGAGGCGTGGCGGGCGTGGACCCGGCCCTCTACGGCACAGCGCCTGTACCCGCGGTGAAAACCTCGTTGGCAAGGGCCGGGCTCACCCTGGATAGCATTGACGTCATTGAACTGAATGAGGCGTTTGCGGCCCAGGCCCTGCACAACATCCGCGAGCTGGAGCTCGACCCGGATAAGACCAATATAAACGGCAGCGGCATCGGCCTTGGACATCCCATCGGTGCTACGGGGGCGATTCAGACAGTAAAGCTCATGGAGGAGCTAACACGACAAGATAAGGAATTGGGTCTGGTGACGATGTGCGTGGGAGGAGGGATGGGGGTTGCGACAATCTTCGAGAGGGTGAACTAAGCGGGTCGTGACCGACTGCGACATATCGGTACATACTTGACATGACGGGCATAACGTGATAACTTGCAACGTATATCTTCCTGGTTACATAGGCTCACGGGGTCGGTGCGAAGTTGAAACGCCCAGGATACCTGAGCATTAGAGAGGCCGCGGTCCAATACGAAGTGAGTCGCGCCAAGCTTCACCGATTGATCCAGGTGGGGCGCCTGGAGGGCAGAAAAGACCCGCGCGACGAAAGAGTAACGCTTCTTAGAACTGAGGACCTTGAGCAGCTTTTTCGGTTCCCGATGGAGGAGGCAGGGGCGGTGGAATATAAGCTGGATTATGCCAAGGAGAGGCCGGCAATGGGCACGTTAACGGCTGATTTGCGTGCGCGCGCAGATGCCGTACGTGCGCGTGCGGAAAGCGGCGAGGAGTTGCGCTACGATAGCGCCGAGCTCGTCCGCGAGGAGCGCGAAAGGCGCACCCGAGACACCGATGAGTCACTCAGTGGCAGCTAGAGCGGCCGGCAGTCGCTATCAGTGACTGTTGTGGTCGATGCCAGCGTGGCTCTGAGCTGGGTGCTTCAGGAGGAGAGGACCAACGCTGCGCTGGGCCTGTGGGACCGGTGGCAGGCCGCGTCCGAAGACGTGATCGCACCTCCGATCTTTAGGTCCGAGATCACCAATGTCATCCACCGCCAGGTCCGACGGGGCAAAATCGACCGTCAAGACGGCGTGGAGATGGTGGACGTGCTTGTCTCGGCGGTCACGCCTCGAGAGCCCTCGGGACTCTACACCCGAGCTCTCCTGATCGCTCAAGAGTTCTCGCTGGCCTACGCTTACGATGCCCTCTACTTGGCGCTTGCGGAGTCCGAGGGTTGCGACGTGTGGACGGCCGACCTTCGGTTTCATCGCGCAGTCGGCGAAGAGTTCCCGCACGTCCGAACGATCGGCGAAGCGCCACCCGGGTCTTGACACCTCCAGCAGGCCGGCATACCGTAGCTGAGCAATCAGCCTGATCGCGAGGAGAGCCCGATGACGGTAGCGAATCTCGACGCGGCGGTCCAGCTAGTCATCGACAGCATGCGGACCATCGTTGGTTCTGAAGGCGGCTCACTCGAGGTAGAGGCGCTCCAGGACGGACGCCTCACGGTCCGCTACACCGAAGGGCGTAACGACGAGTGCCCTGAGTGCGTTCCGACCCACGAGATGGTGCACCGCCTGATGACCGCCTCACTCCAGGTCCACGCGCCGCACGTTCGCGAGCTCAAGCTCCTGGAGTAGCCAGGCTTGTGCAAAGCCCCCGCCCAACGACCGCCGCCACCGTGATCCTCCACCCGTGCCGTTTCCACCAGGGGCGGACAGGCGTACTGGACTCCAAAGACGCGACGCTCCGCTCTTATACCAGTTCGAGATACTTGAGCCCTGAGCCAGTGTTCAGCAAAAGGACGGTGTCGTCGGGCGAAAGGGTGCCGTCGCTAATGAGCTTCCTTGTGGCGGCGGCTGTTGCCGCGCCCTCAGGGCACACGAATACACCCTCCAGCGAGTGGACCAAGCGCATGTGCTCGACTATCTCCTTGTCGGACACGGTCACGGCGCCGCCGCCGCTTTCTCGCAGGGCCTGAAGGATCAGGTAATCGCCGATGGCGCCCGGCACCCTCATGCCGGCGGCGATGGTGTGTGGGTTCTCCCAGGGCTCAGCGAACTCGGTCCCCTCGTGAAAAGCGCGGACGATCGGAGCGCAGGTCTCGGCCTGCACTGAGAACATCCTTGGCCGCTTCCCGTCGAGCCAGCCAAGCTCCTCCATCTCTTGCACGGCCTTCCATATGCCCACGACGCCGGTACCGCCCCCCGTGGGGTAGATGATGGCGTCGGGCATGGTCCAGCCCATCTGCTCCGCGATCTCGTAGGCCATCGTCTTCTTGCCTTCGGCACGGTATGGCTCCTGCAGTGTCGACATGTCGAACAGCCCCGCGTCCTCAGCCATTTCGCGGGACTGCCTGCCCGCCTCGTTGATGAGGCCGTCCACGAGCGTGAGTTTCGCCCCGCTGGAGTTTACCTCCTTCTTGGTGGACTCAGGCGCATCTTTGGGCATGAAAATGTACGCGTCCATCGCCGCCCTGGCGGCGTAGGCGGCGAGCGCCCCGCCCGCATTCCCCGCCGAAGGAAGCGTCACGCCCTTGAGACCGAGCTCAGACGCCTTGGATACCGCCGCCGAGAGCCCGCGCGCCTTGAAGCTCCCGGTCGGGTTGACCCCCTCCTCTTTGATATACAGGGCCCGGGACCCCAGGTGCTCGCCGAGGCGTTCAGCCTTCAATAGCGGTGTAAATCCCTCGCCCAGGGTGACTACGTTGGACTCCTCGCGTACCGGCATGACCTCGAAATAGCGCCACATGGTCGCCGGGCGGTCCCTGAGCGCCTCCCGGTCGACGGCCGCCCGCGCCCCCTGCAGGTCGTATCGCGCGTACAGGACCTTACCGCACTTCTGGCAGAGCCTGGCCGGCTCCTCCGCCGAATACGTCTCTCCACAGTAGGTGCACTCCAGGTGTGTTAGGTAGCTCCTCATATGCGGCTCTTTTCCATCCGATTGTGGGCCCGGAAAATATGCAAACCTTGGCTCTCCTCTCTTCTTCTCAGCGGGGTCTTGGCCGCCAGATTGCGGAATCGAACCGGGCGGCTATAATACGCTCATCCGCACCACGGAAATCGCCCATTACGGAAGTCGCCCTATTATAGAGGAGCCCAATGGTCACGCCAATCGAGCAGAAGTACATCGATCGTCACCCCAAGTCGGCCGAGCGATTCGCCGTCTCCAAAGGCATATTCCCAAACGGTGTCACCCACGACGCCCGCAACCAGAGTCCCTTCCCGCACTTCGTCACCCATGCCGCGGGGGCCTACAAGTGGGATGTCGACGGCAACCGCATCATCGACTACCGGACCGGCCACGGCTCCATGATACTCGGCCATTCCCATCCGGACGTCGTGGCCGCAGTCACGGAGCAGATGTCGAAGGGGACTCACTTCAGCGCCTCGACGGATCTGGAGATCGAGTGGGGCGAGCTCATAAAAGAGCTTGTCGCTTGCGCTGAGAAGGTGCGCTTCACGAGCTCCGGGACCGAGGCCACGATGATGGCTTTTCGAATGGTCCGCGCCTACACGGGAAAGACCAAGGTGATTAAGTTCGAGGACCATTTCCACGGTTGGAACGACTATGCACTTGCAGGCGGCACCGGGTTGGGCGGGATACCGAAGGAGACGCTCAGCACGATGATCGTCCTACCCCGCAACGACATCGGCGCCGTGGAGAAGGCAATTCAAAACAACGAGGTGGCGGCAGTCATCCTGGAGCCAACCGGCTCTCACATGGGAACGGAGCCGATCTTGCCCAGCTTCCTTCACGAGCTGAGGGAGGTGACGGAGCAGTCGGGGACGGTCCTGGTCTTCGACGAGGTCGTCACTGGGTTCAGGGCCTCCAAGGGCGGCGCTCAGGGCTACTACGGCGTTACGCCTGACGTATCCAGCCTGGCGAAGATCCTGGGCGGCGGGCTCCCCGGTGGGGCGGTTGCCGGGAAGGCTGACATCATCGACACGATCCAGCTACATCATGATCGCGAACACGACCGCAACGAGAGGGTCTCTCACCCGGGGACCTTCAACGCCAACCCGCTGTCGGCCTCCGCCGGCGTGACCGCGCTGAGGCTGCTGTCCACTACCGCCGTCAACGAGAAGACCGACGCGATGGGCGAGCGGCTCAAGGCGGGAATCAACGAAACCCTGGGACGCATGGAGGTGCCCGGCTGCGCCAGCGGACTGAACTCGCTGGTGCACCTACGACTTGGGGTCGACCACGAGTGTGACAAAGAAGTGTGCAACATGTCGACGGACGAGCTTCGGACATCAAACGACGCCAGAAGGAATTCACAGCTGCACCTGGCGCTCATGAACCACGGAGTCGACTCCGGCTACCGGTTTATCATGCACTCGGCCCTGACCGAGCAAGACGTAGACGAGACGGTAGAGGCCGTGCGGCAGTCCGTCGCCGATCTCCGCGCCGACGGGTTGGTGTAGTCGGCCTCACGTCTTCTCCACCGCGCTCCCTCCTTGTTCATCGGGCGGGCCTCGTCCTCGTGTGGCTAGCCGAGTAATGCCACCCCACGCAGCACAAGCAGCGCTCCCACAGCCACAAGCACCGCGCCCATCGTCGCCACCAGCCTCGTTACCGTGATGCGCCCTGTCAGGCCCGCTCCGACGTAGCTTCCGGCCATCGCGGTTGGCGCCATGAGCACAGCCAACGCATAGTCCACCTCTCCCAGCGCGACATGTCCGATCCACCCTCCCGCCCCCATGAAGAAGCCGATGAGTAGGTTTGTCCCAACAGCGGACATCGGTTCGATGCGAAGGACACGAATCAATACAGGCAGGCGAAGCGTCCCCAGGATCAAGCCCACTGTCGCTCCGACCACGCCGATCGCGAATCCTGTGGCGACGCCGAATCCCAGGCGATAACCTCCCACCCGTTGAGTCACGACCGTGCGCGGCGGGTCGGTCAGGTCCACAGCGTCCGGGGTTTTGGGGCTCCGACTGAGGCGCACGAGGTCCGTGCCCTGCCAGACGACCAGTATCCCGACGCCCGTCATTAGCACGGACTCTGGGGCAAGTTTGGAGCCGAACACGCCCCCGATGAGCGCTCCCAATAGCGACGGAGGTACCATCGTGGCGACCAGCCGGAGATTCACGCGCCCTTCACGCAGGTGGCGCACGGACCCTACCACAGCGCTGGCAGTGCTGATCAGGATATTGGTGCCGGCCGCTGTCGGCGCGGGTAAGCCTACGAGGAGCAGTGCCGGGAGCCGCATAGTGCCCAGGGCGAGCCCAATGAGCCCTCCCAACACGCCGACGCCGAAAGATAGCGCGGCGAGGACAAGGGCCTGCCAGACGGCAACGTCCGACGGGAGTCCTAACTCGTGCAGCGGCAGGGTCATAGGCGAATCAAGTCTGGACCGACAGTCGTATTGGCTCGGAAGCAGGGGCGTGGAAGTAGGTGGATGGCATCAGCCCATAGTGAACGTCGCGGACCCTGAATACCTGCATAGCGCACCTCCGAGCGGGCGCCGCTACGAGGCCGGCTCCGGTGACGGAGCCTCCTTCAGCATGGAGCGCATCTCGGAGATCTGTACCGGTGTGGCAGCGTGAGACCCATAGCACGCGCGGTTGAAGGCGTCGGTGGACATGCGCACGAGGTTTTTCGGGAAGAGACTTTCAAGGGTCCGCCGATACTCGTTCGGCGTCTGGTACGCCGGCCGCTCGAACCCGCCCTCTTCCGCTCTGGTAAGGATCTCGTAGTAGATGCCCAGCGCGTCTACCACCCCTTCCGGGCCGTCAGGGAGGACGTAGCCGCGTTCCCGCTCCCGGCTCGAGAACCAGTCGGGCACGAGGTCCAGAACGAGCCCGGCGACGTCAGCGAGAGCGCTTGCATCCTCTTTCACTGAGTCTCTCGCCCCGCGCACATTCGAGCGCGGGCGACGAAACATCTGCTGGATACCTCTACCGAGGAGGTAGAGCAGGAGGGCCGCAAGCAATACGATCAGGACCAACTCGAGGACGTTCAACAGCAGGTCTAGCAGCCCGGCGCCCTGCTCTGGCTCGGCCTCGCTAGTCTCAGGCTCTCGGTCGAAGATGCGGTCGAAAAGAGGACGAGTGTCCTCCTGCTCCGGAGGAGGGCTGTCGCCCCCGGGCAGCAGGCTGAAGAGCCACACAACCACGTTTACCGCCATCTCGTACGCAAACGCTATGGGGATGACCACAGCCCAGAACAGGCCCCTAAGGACGGCGTCCAGGCTTACGAGGGAGAACTCGGTGATATAGGTGAGCGCCCCCTTTCTAAGGACTGAAAAGATCAGCCCTATCGTCACCACGGCGCCTACCAGGCCGCCTATCACCCTGGGCCACGTACCGGCCGCGGACGACTCCTCGGTCTCCGGCATGAGGTGACCGGCGCTCAGTCCGCCCAGCCCTGCCGCGAAGAACAAGAACACCATGGGGAAGGTGTCGAGCTCAGCGGAGTTGGCGATGTCCACTATCGTCGCGATCGATAGCGCCACCAGGCCAAGCCTAAAGCTGAAGGAGAGACTTTCCGTGGGGAACTCGGCAGCGGACAGTGCCGTGCCCCTGCCCCAGAGAGCCGTTGCAATCAGTGCGCTCACCAGGGCCTTCACCGCCAGCCCTTCCACCGCATCGGCGTCCACTGCGATTCTGTAAAGCCAGAGCAGGTCGGCCTCGAACGCCTCCGGGGATAGCTCCACCGCGAGTATCAGGTACACGACCGCGGCCCCGACAAGCATGCGGGCGGTATTCGCGGCTTCCGGTGCGACTCGAGGGGCGAGGGCCCCGGCCAGTATCGCCAGGCCGATTAACGTCGCCACGCCGGGCCAACTTATCGGGCTCCCATCGGACCCGACGAGGACGCCTGCGGCGCCCAGCAGCGAGAACACCCACGCACTCTCTGCGAGGACGATCGCGCCCAGAACGGTCCTACCCTGCCAGCCCGTCACTCTCCCCCTCCGTCACTCGCTCGCTCCAGGTCTAAGAGTCGTTCCCGGACGTCGTATACGAGAATCCCTTCCGGTAGCTCGGGGCGCGGCTCCTCACCCACGTACAACACGACGATCTTAAAGCCGCTGCGCTTCAGCTCAACCAGAGTGCTGACGAATTCTCGGTGCATAAGGGTGGTCGCCACGACAAGCGTGGACCCAAATGGGAACCTCTTGGAATGCTGCGCCAGCATGGTGGACATCGGGCCCACGGCATAGGGGCGAATCGCCGCCAATGCGTTCAGAATCAGTGCCTGCAGATCGCGGCCCCTGCTCGGAGCCACGCTCATTAGCTTGTGGTCGAGCACGGGCATGTCGTTCGAGAATAGGCCGAGCGTATACTCGCGGTCGGCTGCGTAACTCCCCACCGACGCGGCAGCCGTAATTACCAGCTCGAGGTCTTCGGGCGAGTATGGACCCCAGTACGGAATCGCGGTGTCCACGGCGACCACAAGAATGACGGTAAACGACGAGCTTGGCTCGTAGGTCCGGACTCGCAGCGCCTGCGCTTTGGCCGTCGACTTCCAGTCGACCGTCTTCAGCGGGTCGCCGGCCTCGTACTCTCGAATCCCCGCCGGCCGGGTAGGGTCCTGATAGATCCGCATCCCTCCCCGCACCTCGCCAAGAGGCCGGGCGCCCGGGATTCCAATCTCATCCAGCGGGTATACGCGGGGGTAGACGATTATCGAGTGCGTCAGCGGCTCGCCCTTACGGCTCCGCAGGAACCCGAACGGGTCGCCGCTCTCGATTGTCGCGGGGCCGATCTGGTAGAGTCCGCGTTCGTTGCAGCGCAGCAGATAGTTCCAGCGTATGCGCTCATACCACGCCATCGACGTTGAGTGGTGTAGCGTCTGAAGCTTGGGCTTGACGTTCTTCGGCACGTCGCCCCGGACTACCTCCAGCGCCTCAGGTATCTCGTCCTCCACGTGTATCCAGGCGAGCGGCACCGGTTTCTTATTGATGAGGGCCACCGTCATCGGGACCTCTTCCCCTCTGAACACACGATATTCGGAGAGGTAGCGCCTGTACGTGACGTAGTTGAGGGACCAGCGGTTCCACACCCAGGACACGGCCCCGGCAACGAGGCCCATCACCCCGAACGCGATGATCAGACCGTGGCCGAGGAATATCCCGACGGTCACGAGGACCACGAAAAGGGCGACCCACAGGTCGTGGCCCGTCTTGCCCGATGTTATGGTAGCTTTCACGCGTTCACGCCGAACGGCACTTGCGTCACGCGGGCGGCAGGCTACCGCAGGGCCTTGTCATAGTCGGCGCGGAGCTCCTTCGACAAGGTTCAGCGCCTGTGCTGAGCCCGCCGAAGTGACGACCGGTTGTGCTTCTTTTCCGTTCGTGGTGAGCAATCCTACGTCCCGATGCTTCATCGGGACTGAACATAGGAAACTAACTGCGAACAAGCAGTCACTTGAGAGTCCGTGTTTCCCACCTCTTCCCCCGCCGCGGGGGGACGATTGAGATGGGGGCTCTTTCTTGTCCGCCGCAACTCGCTCATTAAGTGTAGTTACCTGAGAGCGGTGGCGTGCAGCCTGTGAAACGCCGGCCCTATCGCTCTATCGGCACTTCGACTGTAGAGAGGATCTCCTCGACTAGCTGCTCGGCCGTGGTACCCCTCAAGCGCGCCGTCGAGTTCAGGATCATCCGATGCGGTAACACCGAGGGCGCCATGGTCTTGACGTCGTCCGGGGTCACGTAGTCGCGAGCCCCGATGGCGGCCCACGCCTGCGATGTCTTGTATAGCGCGAGCCCGGCGCGAGGACTTGCCCCCAGCGTGATATTCGAGTGCTCTCGCGTGGCGCCGACGATCGACACAATGTAGCGACGCACCGGTTCGTCCACCCGCACCGTAGGAGGTACCTTTTGCATGAGGCCCAGCTCGGTACCTCGAGTGATGGGCTCGAGGCTGGGTAGGACGGTGTCTTTCTCGAAACGTTGGAAGATCGCCGACTCCTCTGCTGGAGTGGGGTACCCAAGCTCGACCCGCACCATGAACCGGTCGAGCTGGGCTTCCGGGAGTGGGAACGTCCCCTCCATCTCCACTGGATTTTGCGTCGCCATCACCAGGAACGGGTCCGGCAGGGGCATGGTGACCCCGTCTATCGTCGCCTGCGACTCTTGCATTGCCTCCAAAAGCGCCGACTGGGTCCGCGGCGTGGCCCGGTTGATCTCGTCGGCGAGGACGACCTGGCTGAATATGGGCCCCTCGCGAAACTCGAACTCGGACGTCTTCTGGTTGAAGAAGTTGACGCCCAGAACGTCTCCCGGCATCAGGTCGGGTGTGAACTGGATGCGCTTGAACGTGGAGCCCAGCGACTGCGCCAGGGCCTTGGCAAGGGTCGTCTTGCCGATCCCAGGAACATCCTCCACCAAAACGTGACCGCGGCACAGCAGCGCCACCAGGGCCAGGTCTATAGACTCGCCTTTGCCGACGATCACGCGCTGGACATTGTCACGGATCCTTCCGGCCAGGTCCGAGACCTGTTTTACACCTGACGATCCTTCCATTACTTACCCCTCCTGCGGTCGGTCGAAAATTGGCGGTATGCGAGGGAGGATTAAGCCTGGGACATACCAGCTCGCATGACCTCACGGTCGGTGTGCGGCGCGCGCACGGCGCGCCTGCACGCCACCACAAGTAAGTATAGGTTATCCAAATGGACGCCGCAAAGCTGAGGGGCCCTTTCGATCGCACGGGGCGGGCTTCGCAGCGCAAACGGACCGGGCCGGCAGATTGGGGCGCGTGATCCCCGGTGGTGGGACGCCGCACCATGGGGTATATTAGGCGAAGGCAACGCCGTGGACGCTCTGCGCTGCCCGAGGCGGCCACCTCTCCTACCGTAAGCGGCTCATACTTCTTCCCGCCTCCAGGGAACGATTGAGGCTCTCCTGAGCCTTGCCGAACGGAAGAGAGCGGGCTCATTGTTCCAGAACAGGGGGGCGAGAATCGTGAGGCTGTCCGCGACCTGGCGGATCATAGTAACTGCGTTCACGGTGGCTGCAGCCGTGTACGCATACCGCGAGAGGCGGCCTGAGGGGAGCCTCCTGGGGGTGCCGTACGACTTCCGGTTCCCGACATTAGGTCGGCTTCGGGACCGGTGGTGGAACCCTAACGAACCGCGGCTGTTCACCCCCCAGGTCTTCGGCGTCGGCTGGTCGGTGAACCTGCACCGTCTCGTAGCGATGCTCTCTGGGGAGCAGGACGCCGGCGGCGACCTCCCTGCCTGAGGTGTCAGGACTGCCGGCTGCCCCCTTTGCCAGGTGGTCCGCAAGCAAACCATCTCGCGCTCCGCCCTTCCAACGCGTGCAAGGAGAAGGTTAGTATGGAGGTGCCTTTGCCCGGTGGTGTAGTGGTAGCACACGGGACTTTGGCTCCTGTGACCCAGGTTCGAATCCTGGCCGGGCAGCTCCATTGACAATGCACGGGCCCTCGCCAACTATCGAGGGACCGCCAACCGACGGACGATAGCGCCTATACTGTCGCGCTGAGCTTGCGAAGGGCCTGGGGCGGCGGGTGGTCTCCGCCCCGCATCTCCGGGCCCACTCACCCCTGCAAAGGAGCACCATTGAAAATCACCGACATCGACATCATCCCCATCCACCCTCGACTCGCCAGCAGGTACGACAACGCCGCTGGGCGTGGCCGCATGCTCGCCATCGACCGCCGCCTGGTTTTCAAAGTCCATACCGACAACGGGCTGATCGGATATGGCGACGGTGACTGGCCGGGACCACCCACTCCACACTCCGAGGTCGAGCCGCTCATCGGTCGAAATCCCTTCGACTTCCTCAACAACGACCTGCCCATGGCTCTGGGCTCAGCCCTCTACGACGTTATGGGTAAGCACCTGGAGGTCCCCGTATACAAGCTGCTCGGCCAGAAGCTCCGAGACGCCGGCACCGTGGCGGCCTGGACACGGCCGTGCCCCACGGACGTATTTCAGGGAGAGATCAAGCGGGCTATCGCCGACGGATACACCATCTTCAAGATGCACACCAACCCCAGGTACGACCCCGTCGAACAGGCCCGCGTGGCGGCGGAGGTAGCTCCGGAAGGGTTCAAGATACACTTCGACTTCAACGGCGGCGGCCGCACACTGGCAGCGGTGCTCCCCCTGGTCAGCCAGCTCGAAAGGGAGTACCCCATCGTCGGATTCATCGAGGACCCGCTCCCCAAGGAGGATATCGATGGCTGGCGTGGGCTGCGGGAGAAGTCCCGCATACCCATCGTTCACGGCGGCCGGCCCGCGCTTGGAGGCCTCCAGGAGATCATGCAGGGCATGGCGGATATCTACATGCTGGGCGGCTCCATCGCGGACGTCATGGGCCGGGGAATCGCGTGTGGCAGGGCCAACGTCCAGACAATCCTGCAGCTTACCGGCGGCACGCTCATGAAGGCAATGACGCTGCACATAGCCGCCGTCCTGCCAACAGCTACCGGCCACTCGATCAACCTGGACGACCAGTATGAAGAGGACATTACGACCGAGATGTTCGAGGTTACCGAGGGGTACTCGCGGGTCCCCGAGGGCCCCGGCCTCGGATTCGAGGTGGACGAAGAGGCCTTGAGGCGGCTGGCCGGCAACGACTTCCTGGTGCCACCGAGGGCTGTGGGTATACTGCGCCTTCCTGGAGGGCAGAAGGTGTACACCACACGGCGCCCCGACGTCCCGGGGATCACCGGGCGCGAGGAGGGGGCCATCCGCGGTATCGACTTCGAGATGTGGGAAGAGGACGGCTCGCCTGAATTCGAGCGAATCTACCAGCAGGTGCGCAAAGAGGCGCTGGCGAAGGGCCTTAGGGTGGACTGATCGGCCCGGCCGCGGAGGTATCGCAATGACGGCGGGACGGCGGTCAAGGATGAGTTCATGAAACCCTGACGGCGACGCGCTAGTCTTCGCTGCAAGTCGCGCGAGGAGGCGCCCAAATGGCCAATATTGCCGATGACGCCCACGGTCCCTCGCCCAACACCCCACGCGTTCCCTCGCCGAACACCTTCGTGGGGCCGGTACGTGCTCTCCTCGCCTCGTCGATAGCTCTCGCAATCCTCACTTCCTGTGGCGCCGCTGACGAGCCCGAGAGAGTCGAGATTATGTCGATCGTCGTCAGCCAGGTAGGCGAGATATTCCTCGCCGACTACAAGAACAACGTCGTCCACAAGGTCTCGGCGCAATGAACAACGGACCACCACGGCGAATATGTTAGCCTAGTCTTAGCGGGAACCTGTTAGTCTAGTCCTACCGGCAGTTCAGGATGAGGAGGCGGACCCATGGCCTACGGCTTCGCTACAGAGAATCATCCCAAATCTCAGCACTGGCCGAAGCTTGTAGCCGCTTGGTTCGCCTCGGTGGTCCTGGTGGGAGTGCTCACGGCGTGTGGCGCCGCAGATGAGCCTGAGGGAGCCGGGCAGCCTGCCGAGCAACCGGCCGGCCGGCCAGCGGCCACAGGGGCAAAGCAGGTTGGCCTTGAAGGAGTCACCGCCTATGCTGGGACCGGCGACCCTCGGTTCAGCGGTGACGGCGGGCCGGCTAGCGAAGCCGGGTTCTTCGCACCCAGGGGCCTCGCCCTGGACGCCGAGGGCAATCTCCTCATCTCCACCGACAACCGCATTCGCAAGATAGATTCCTCAACCGGTGTCATTACCACCCTGGCCGGAACGGGCCGGAACAGGTACTCAGGCGACGGAGGTCCGGCGGCAGAGGCAACCCTCTCCGAACCTACCGGCATCGCCGTAGATGGCGACGGCAACATATACGTAGCGACCCACGCCAGCGGACGGATACGCAAGTTCGAGGCCGCCACAGGCGTGATTACGACGATCGCGGGTGGCGCCATAAGAGGGTCCATACGCGAAGAGTCCGGCGATGGTGGCCCCGCCACCAAAGCAAACCTGCGGGAGCCCACCCACGTTGCCATCGACGCTGAGGGCAACGTGTACGCTGTTGCGGAGAATCGCGTCCGAAAGATAGACGCAACCAGCGGCATCATCACCGCCTTTGCCGGCACCGGTAAGAGGGGCCTCGCCGGCGACGACGGCCCTGCAACCGAGGCCGAGTTGGCTGAGCCCTCGGCCATCGCATTCGACTTCGACGGCAACTTGATCGTCGCCGATACCGAGAACCATCGCGTCCGCATGGTTGACGGTGCCACCGGGTTCATATCTACGCTGGCTGGCATCGGTAGGCACATGACGTGTGCCGCGTACGATTACGGTGGGCCCTGCGCGGGGCAGGTAGACGCCGGCAAGGAGGCCACGGGGGCGGGTTACTCGGGGGACGGCGGCCCCGCCACCGCTGCCATGCTAAGTCTTCCCTCAAGCGTCGCTGTTTCTCCTAACGGCGAGGTGTTCATCACCGAGGGCAGTCTGAGGGTCCGGAAAGTGGACGCCTCCACGGGAATAATCAGCACCGTCGTCACCTCCGGTGCCGAGGCAACCGCGATATCAGGTCAGGTGCGAGTCCACACCGGTATATTCGGAGAGCTAATTTCCATCGTAGTTAACAACGAGGGTGAGCTCTTCCTGGCCGACTACAAGAACAACCTTGTGCACAAAGTCGCGTCGCCGTTGGCCGCCCCATAGCCGCGGGTCCCACGGCCCCTCCGGCTCCGGGGACGCATCCTCTTCGCATGCCCACTCCACCGTCGGCGCCACGGCCCACAGCTTGAGTTCCACCAAGGCGCACCCGCGGACTCGTCCATCGTACGAGCGTAGGCGCGAGGTAGTAAAGCTCACCAGTACTTCGTTACTAGAGTCAGCGTCACGAATGGCAAGCAGACGGCACTTGGAGTCGATTACCTCCTCTCCCTCCATGGGAGAGGATTGAGGTGAGGGTGAGCCGCCCGCACCGACCCACGGCTTGAGGTCCAACAAGGTGCCACGCGAACCGGCCCATCGTGTTAACTTAGGCGCGAGGTGGTGAGGGCAAGCAGACGGCACTTGGAGTCGATTATCTCCTCCCCCATGATGGGAGAGGATTGAGGTGAGCGTGATCCCACCGCACCGACCTAGCTCAGGTCACAGCGCTCATCTGCGCAATCAGTACCAGAATCGCTTGAGAGGAGCGTAGAAAATGCCAGCGGTGCAAGTAGACGACACATCGGCCCTCCCTCGAATCGCTTCCATAGACGCCAAAGAAGCGAGTGAGCGGCGCGCCGTAACCGTGTCGAATGCACCGAGAATGCTGGAGGGCGCGGGCTTCGAGGTCCGCAGGGCGTTCGCCGAAATCGATCTCCGGCTAGCCGACCCCTTCATCCTCTTGGACCATATGGGCGCTGTCGAGTACGCTCCCGGCGAGGCCAAGGGCGCGCCGGACCATCCCCATCGCGGCTTCGAGACCGTCACCTACATGATGGACGGCAAGCTCGAGCACCGCGACTCGAATGGCGGCGGCGGCCTGATCACCGACGGCGCGACCCAGTGGATGACGGCGGGCGCCGGCATCGTGCATTCGGAGATGCCCCCTGAGGACATCGTCGCCAAGGGCGGTCTGTTCCACGGCGTGCAGCTGTGGGTAAACTTGCCCCGCACCGCTAAGTGGACCCCGCCTCAGTACCAGGACCTCGACGCCGACAAGGCCGTCCTGCTCGCCTCCGACGACGGAGGCGCGTTGGTCCGCCTTATCGCCGGAGACCTGGCGAAACACACCGGACCGGGAAGCACTCACACCCCCATCGCATACGCGCACGCCAGCGTCAGCCCCGGGGCACGCCTGCAAGTTCCATGGCGGGCGGACTTCAACGCCCTCATCTACGTGCTTTCGGGTCATGGGGCGGTCGGTCCCGACCGCCGCCCTATCGGCGAGGGCCAGCTGGCGGTTATGGGAGAGGGGGATGTGGTCACCATCTTCGGCGATGCCAGGCAAGAGAGCCGTTCGCCGTCGCTGGAGCTGCTTCTGCTGGGCGGAAGCCCCATCGGTGAGCCTATTGCGTGGCATGGCCCCTTCGTGATGAACACGCGCGAGGAGATCATCCAGGCGATCGAAGACTACCAGGCTGGCCGGATGGGTCGCATCCCCGCGAAACAGGCCGACTGAGCGACCCTGCGACAGGAATAAGAAGCTGTGACCTCGCGTGACAAGACGTTAGCCGCCGCTGGTCGGCTCGGATTCGACCCGGATACCGACCAGTTTGAGCCGTTCCTGACGCACCTGGCGCCCGACCAGGCGCAGAGTCGCTTCGAACGCCTGGCCGAGTTCAAGAAAGAGCTCAACACCTACAACGCCGACGGCTTGATACTCACCCCATTTATCGCAGGGTATCTGTCTGAAGGGCCGGATTTCGAGGAGCGGCTGCGAGAGATCATCCGGCTGCGGACCGAGACCCGGGAGGGCCGGTTCGATTCCGACAACCCGCTGCAACGGGACCTCGAGTTCCCGAAGTTCCGGTGGAAGAACACCAAGCTCGGATTAGGCCCTAGGTCCATCGAGGAGCTATACCTCGAGTTCACCCGCCTCCAGTGGTTGCCGCCCCCTCAGGAGCGGGAAGCCATTCTCAGCGGTGAGCATATCGCGGAGCTCGAACGGGCCGCGTTCGAAGCGAAGGGGCTACTCGATTTCCTGAGGGAGTTTAGGGCCGCGACCTCTCGGCCGATCGTCGTGGTCGGGAACGACCGCTACGGCAGGCAGTGGGCCGTCGAGCCACTGGAAGAGCTCCTCCAAGGCGACTTCACGCTCCGGTACGACCGCGTTCCTTCACACGCCTCGATGCGGCTGACAGTCTCGACCACGGCCGACACGCCCAAATCGGTCTTCCCAAGGGACTTCGTACGACATCTAGGCAGCGAGATGCCCCATGTAGTCGTCGTGGACGGCTGCAACATGCCGCGGAAAGAGTACATGATGAGATTCTCGCGGGCACAGAGAAGCTACGCCAACTGGTTCCTGGTGTTCAATGACCTGCGGGCAAACGGCCACCCCTCGGCCTACCAGGACCGGATGCTCTTCGACCGAGAGCACCTGGCCGCGCTCAGGAAATGGCACGATTTCGTCGCTGTCAGGGACCAGATGCGGGAGGGGGTCGCTCCCGGCCCTACCTACACACTCACGGTGTGGGCGCCGGAGCCTACGAAAAAAACGCTGCTTGGCGACGTGGAGGTTCTCAGCCCTCCTCTCGACCTGTCGACGAGTACGCCCATGGCCGTCTTCGCGAATCCCATCGTCTACCGTACCGATCTCGAATTTGAGGGCCGAGCGACAAGGCCCGTCCACGATGGGCTTCCAGACTACCTCAGAAACACAGCCCCTTACTACTTCGATGGCCCGGAGAAGTTTGTGAAAGAGACGCTGGCGCTTGGCTTCGGCCCGCACGGTTTCGAGACCCGGGTAGAGGGTCCAACCACGGAGAGCTTCGTCGCCGAGCTTCAGCGCCGGATCAAGAACGGTGTCAACCAGCTGGTCGCGGAGCAGCAATAGACGCGGAGCAACAGCATGCGCGTGGCGCGCCGAGCGCCCCTATGAACGCCCGTTCGTGGTGAGCCTGTCGAACCACCCCGACCAGCCGTCCACCCACTCGTTGAAGGGTTCCTCACAGTACCCACAGTCATACGATGCCAGCCTGGTTGCCACGAACCACGCACTCTCATCCGTAATCCGGCGCGTCGACGAGCATGATCGCCTTAGTCCACCGCCTTAGCGGCTATCAGAACGGAGTTGACGGCCGGTGTGTCGCGGACCTCAAGCAGCTCGAACCCCGCGGCTCCAAGCAGCGCCTTGAAGTCGTTGAGAGACCTCTCGCCGCTGCCGGTCATCACCAACATGTTCAGGTCGAGAAGGCCCCCATTACCGGTCTCGTCGTCCAGCACCATCTCGACGATGTAGAGGCGGCCAGCGTCGGCCAGCGCCTCTCCCGCATGGCGAAGTATCCAGGTTGCTTCTTCGTCGGGCCAGTCGTGCAGGACCCTGGCCAAGACGACAGCATCCCCGCTTGTCGGCCAGGGCGAGAACAGATTAGCCGAGACGGTCCGCATTCTCCACTCCAGGTCGGATGGCACCTTAACTAGCTCAACCACCTCGGGGCGGTCGAGCAGTAACCCGGTCAAGCTTGGATTCCTGCGCAGCACGTACACAAGGAGTTCACCGAGGCCGCCTCCGGCGTCGATTACCCGCGAGTGGATCGAGAAATCGACCACGTTTGGAAGGGAATCGTAGTCACGCTTTGCGTAGGCTGACATAGCCGCGTGATAGCTGGAGAGCCTCTCGGGCCGTGAAGCCACCCATTCGAAGTAACGCTGGCCGAACATCTTTTCGAAAGCGGCGTTGCCTGAGACCAATGCAGACACGAGGCCGGTCCAGGCTTCGTAGTGTTCCGTACCCCATAGGTCCGCCGCCGCCGCAAAAGACGGCTCCGACTTCGACGATAGTAAGCTTCCAAGCTCGGCGGCGTACCAGCGTCCGCCTTCCTCTCGCCTGACGATACCAAGCTCCAGGAGCGCTCTCAGCAGCCTGCGACCGCTGGACGTCGCCAGGCCCAGCTTGCTTTCCAGGTCGTAGGCGGTGGCGGGCAGGAGGTCGATCACTCCCAACTCGACCGCAGCCCGGATGGTCTGCGTTCTCCAGAACCCGACCATATGCCCCGACAGCGTATCGACGTGGTCAGCTGTGGGAGACCGCAACTGGCCGACAGTCTCACCCATCTCGTTGACCACCTCTAGAGCGCCGTCGAAGCCCTCAACCCGGGCCTGCCCGTTGTAGAAGGGTTCTATCGACTTGAATCGCCGATCGTACAGCGGACCACCGTCCATACTCACGTGGTGCCAGCCCGCCCTGTCCTCCGCTAAGGCACGACCCTTGTGGTACACGTCGAGATTGACGAACCATACCCCGTGCAGAAGCTCGCCTCGAAGATCGATGTGGCTGTGCAGGCCATCCTCACCCTGGACAACCGCGTAGCCGTCCCGATAGTCTCCCACGTACTTGTATTGCGCGGTGTATACCTCGTCTCCTTCCAGGTCGATGTGCGAGTATGTGCCGTCGCGATGTCTTACAGGGCAACGGCCTTCCTGGAAGTTACCGCACCAGGCGTACTTGACCTGAGAGAACCGCTTTCCGTCCGGCAGGACGTGGGACCATCCATCGGAAGTCTCGACGGCCGCTCGTCCGTCGTAGAAGCCGAATGTGCGTCTGAATCTGCGCCGGTAAGCTGGCGCGCCGTTGGAGTAGATGTGGTAGGCGCCGCTCCCATCACGCACCGGGGCCATTCCGGGCTCGTGGAACTGCAAGACTTCGTCGAACCGGCTACCGTAGGCCGGGAGCCCGTCGCGAAGGTGGTGCGTCCGGTCGGGAGCCACCGTCAGCGACCGCCAATCGGAGGTCACTTTCCGGCCGGGCGGCGCATGTTGCAGCCCTTGCAAAGCGGGCGCTCCGTGTAGGACTCGGTGAGTGCCCGGTAGTCTTCGCTTTCCCAGATGGCGTGCATCGATGTCTCGTGCAGGTTTCCGAAATCGCCCAAGGTTCGTCGCAGTGCATCAGGAGCACAGCAGGGATTGAACCGGCCCTCCGCACTGACCCACGCCTCCTGGCGGAGGAACGGGCACACGGCATCGGGGGCAATCTCCTCCACCGCGGAGTCCTCAAGGGGAAAGATATTCTCCAGTAGGACCTGTGAGCCGTTCGGCAACCGGTGAGCATCCGCGGCCTCCAGCGTCCTGCGCACAGCGTCGTTCCAGCGGGTGATGGCCTCAGCACTGCGGCGCATGGATTGGCGGCGCATCTCGTCGAAGTGGACCCACAGGTGGTGGCCCTTTACACGATCGACTCCCAGCCGGGCCGCCAGCTTGACGATATCTGGGAGCTCATGGATATTGGACTCCATGAAGGTGAGTTGAAACGTCACGCGACATCTGTTCCCGCCGACGGCCTCGTGGGTGTCGCGGACCTGGATGAACGTCCTGACGTTTTCCAGCACCTCTTCCCACCTGCTGCCCAGCATGACGGCCTCTTGGGTCTCTTTGCGGGCGCCGTTCCAGGAGATCTTCACGTCGGAGCCTACTGGTACTATTCGCTCAGCCCATGCTCGCGCACCCAGTCGAGGGAAGGTGCCGTTGGTGGTCAGGTTCAGCTTGACCGAATACTGACGGCATAGGTCAATGATCTCCTCGAAGTGCCGGTATAGCAGCGGCTCGCCCATGGTGGATGGGATAATCTCCCTGAGCGGGGTACCTCGTGACTCTTCCATGATCCTTCTGATAAGAGGTATGCCCATGCGCCGCTTCGGCCGTCCGTCCGCGCGCCGCGTGAGTTGCAGGTCGCTGTAGGGCGAGTGCTCTTCACACATGACACAGCGGAGATTACAGTCGTCCGGGTTTGTGTCGAAGGTGATCCGCCACGGACCCGGCCTGCGCGCGGCTAAGGTGCCCCGGCTAGTCTCCGCTCTCGTGGTGTTCATGGCAATCTGTCGTAGTCTATCGCTTTGCAACGACCTGATCGTACAAGTCCTCGACGGCTCGCACATGCTCCGAGATGCTCGGTACGTTGCCATCCGGGGACTGCAGGTACCCACGCGATCCCAGGGACCGGGCGAGATCCGGGTCGCGTGCGAGTCTTAGCATCTGATCAGCCAATGAGTCCGCGTCTCGGTGGGCGAACAGCAGGCCATTGACCTCGTGATTCACATACTCCTTCATGCCGCCATAATCGGCGGTGATGACAGGGACTCGCGCCTGGAGCGCCTCGTGGATTACCAGCGGCGAGTTTTCCGCCCAGATCGACGGCACAACGATGGCATCGCAGCTCTCGAATACGTCTGGTACGATGCGGAGGTTGTTGTACTCTCCCATCCACTGAACGCCGCTCTTCCCCGGCTCGGGCAGGCCCTGAGCCAACGCCATCAGTTCCGAGGTTTCGTCCGAGCGGGGCCGCCCCCAAATACGCAGCGTCGCCTCGTCGCTTTTCATCCGGCCAAACGCCTCGATCAACAATTGTATCCCCTTGGCGGCAGTGTGCGTCCCGATGTAGCCGAAGGTGAACCGCTCTCCGGTCTCGCGGTGCCTCCCGGCAAGCCTTTCGAGGTCGAAGCCGTAGTCGAGATAGACTAGCTTGTCGCCCGGTATTCCGAAGTCGTCGCGGAACCGGTTCAAGAGGTAGTGAGAGGGAGCGATGAACATGTCTACTGCTTCGCAGACCTCGCGGACGTGGTCCATCCTGGCACGGACCCACTCCGTCCAGTAGGCTAACTCGTTCTCGGACCGCTCCGGATCGCCGGAGAAGTAGCGCGAGTAACACAGCTCGGCACATTGCCGGTCATCCTGACGCTCGCTGACTGCCCAGACCTCCGTGGGATTGCTGGGGTTGTTCTGGATAAACTGCCCCCTCGGGCACATGAGCCAGTAGTCGTGCAGCGTAAAGACGACTGGGATTTCCCTCTCCCTCGCTTCGAAGATCAACGAGGTCGACAGGTGGTTGAGGTGTCCGACATGCACGATGTCGGGCCCCAAGGAGTCCAATAGCCTACCAAACACGCGGTCAACCTCCGCGTGCCTGTACCGGTCTCGCCCACGTGCGGTGTTGACGTAGTGAAGCGTGACCCTCGGGTCGGCGTCATCCTGTTCTACCGAATTGCCGTACTCGGCCTGAAACTGGTGCTCCTGTCTGGTAAATACGTGGACCTCGTGTCTTTTAGTCAAAGCGTGGGACAGTGTTTGTGTGTAGAGTTCGGACCCAGCGCTGTAGGCTGGTGGGTACCCGTGGATGACCTGGAGGATCTTCATATCTACACGACGCCGCCTTCCGAGTTGGCAAGGGTAGGTAGCGCCCGTATGGCCTCGTTCATCGCGACGATGCTCTCCATGAACCCAAGGCGTTTGCCCTCCCCCCCGACTGATCATCCACGAATATCGAGCGCCAACCCGCCGAGCCTCAGTTCGGACGGCTCTACGCCCATGCGCCTGGCTTTCCTTTGCCCGATTGTGACCCTAGCGCCTTCGCGCCCAGACCGCCCAGTGCGATGACCTGCGCTCTCTCGCCAGTTCGGGAAACCACTCGTCCTTGTGGGCGGTCCTGAGCAGATCGAAGTCCTTCATAGGACGGTTCACCTCGTCGTGGGCTGCGAAGTAGTGCGCGATGCCGTCCTCGGCCCCGCCCTCCTTGACGATCGTGCTCTCGTCTATCCAGTGACCGCTACCACTAATCGGCGCCATAGCGCCAGCGCCGTCACCCTGAGCTTGCGAAGGGCCTGGCGCGTTGGGGCGTCCCCGTCTCCCAACCGCGGCAGTACGCCCGGCTCCCCCCGCTCTCTCGACCCGATAACCGTCCCGCTTCGACAGGAACGTCACGAGTAGCGACCCGCTGGAGCGGAGGACGCGGTGCACCTCCTTCAGACTCGCTTCGACGCCTCCACGCACGGAGTGATATACGACGTTGTACGCCACCACGGCGTCGAAGGACGTATCTCCAAACGGAACCCATGTGCCCGGGTCTACCTGTAACCAATGTACCCGGTTGTACGTTCTTGCCCCTTCTCCCTTGGCGGGAGAAGGCCGGGATGAGGGGGGCTACTCAGCCAGCTCCGCAGCGTACGTAAATATATTCGGCGTTCCACCGCTGTGGAAAAACACCACCGTGTCCTCAGCGCCCAGCACCCCTTTGCGCACGTCGCTGATAAGCCCCGCCATCGCCTTGCCCGTGTATACCGGGTCCAGGAAGATGGCCTCCGTCCGCGCGACCAGGCGCACCGCCTCGATGCACTCGGGGGTGACGACGCCGTAGTCGGGCCCAGAGAACTCCCGGCTGTAGTTGAACTCCCCCGCCTCGAGGGCCGCGGGCAGGCCGAGATACGCCGCGGCCTTCATGCTTCGGTCTACGGCCTGGTCCGGCACGTCGTCCACGGAGTACGGCGAGAAGCTCCTCGACTCCCAGGGGAGGTCCAGGAGCTTGGCGCCCAGGGTCAGCCCGATCACTGAATTCCCCGTGACCTGGTAAGTCTTGCACTCCGAGACCCCCAACTCCTCCAGCTGCTCCGACAGCTCCAGGGTGCAGTCGAGGTAAGCGAATATGGCCGAATGAGCCTTGTAAGGCTCGTCCACCTGCACGTATGGCGTGTGTCCTTCGCGGCGAAGCTGCTCACCCAGCTCGCGGCAGTACCGAGCTACCTCGTCAGGGTCGGCCGTATCCAGGTGATGGATCTCGACCCCCAGAATGTTGTCCAGAAGCAGATTCCCCTGCATCGCCTCGATATCGCTCTTCTCCATCACGAGGACGCATCGGACCCCGGCTTTAGCACACACTGCTGCGGAGATCCGTGCGTTGTTGGAGATAGAGTTGTTGTGGTTGACGAATACGTCGAATCCCCGCTCCAGCACGTCTGCGATGCGGAACTCGAAGTGCCTGATCTTGTTGCCGCCGAACGCGAAGCCTGTCAGGTCCTCCCTCTTGATCAAGATGCGCGGTCCACCCAGGGCCTCTGACAGCCGGATGCAGTCGTCTAGCGGAGTCGGGAATACGCCCAGCGGGAAACGCGGCAAGCCGTCGAGCGCTTCCCTGAGCTGCTCTCTGGACATCAAAGCTTGCCGGCTCTCTTGTCCCTTCTCCCCTGGCGGGAGAAGGTTAGGATGAGGGGGGACCATGTCGCCTCTCCTTCTACGCAGCGATATACAGCTAAAACCTCTGCGCCAAGCATACAACTAAGCAGATCGATCTCCAAAGGATATCTCCCCTGCAAGACCCTCTGTCCCATGCGCTGGCGCGACGGATTGAGGCTTGATGTAGAATACTGTCATCGCTTGATCGCGCATCGAGTCCCGGCGTCGGTAGGCCGGGGCTGTGAAGGAGGTTTCGATGGGCTTCGTTAGCTACGGATGGACCAGGCCCGGCAACAGGGAGATGAAGGTCGCGGTGAAGGACGGCGTGTGGTACGCCACTCACTTCTTCGAGGGTGAGCCGGACCCGTCGATGATCAAGATCTTCGGGACCCACGAGCTCGCTACTCCCTGGGAAGAGGGCACGCCCAAAGAGGTGGTGGTAAAGGGTCTCGCGGACAGGAATCCGCACGCCGAGGTCTCGTAGCCCCCGCGACGAGACCGTGCGGACGGCGCGCACGGCCAGTGCGGCTTGAGCTCCCGCCCGTGCGCCAGATAGCCCTCAACACCTCGGCAGACTCACCACAAGGCTGGGCTTGTCCCAAAAGAGCCCGCTTCAGAACATGCATGCCGGCAACACACTTCTTTCCTCTCCCTTCATGGGAGAGGATTTAGGCGAGGGTGAGGGCCTCCGCGGCCGGAATCGTCGTACGAGCTGACCACCGTGTCGCTGCGTCACTGCATGGCCCACCCGGCCGTAGGGGCGGTGCCTGCGTGCCCGCCCTCTTCGTGCTTCTTGTGATCGAGGCCATCGCCACCATCAGTCTTTCGCCTTATATCTGACGTAGACCTCCACGTTCTCCACCGACAGAGGCGGCGCGATTCGGGGGTCGCGCTTGACCAGTCGCACCTCCACATGGTGTAGGCCGCGGTCAGCTTGATCGGGCCCCAGCGCGTATACGAGCCAGCTGTTTTCGTCAACATCGCTGACGCCGACCTTGTCGTCGGAGGGGCGGTCGGGATCGGGGCCTGCCACATTACGAACCTGAACGTCGGTCAGCCTTGTCCCGTCGAGCGCAATCTCTACCTCGTCCCCACTAGGGGAGAAGTGTCCCATCTCGACGTGCAGCTCGACGCTCGCCAGCCTGCCCGCATTCGCCTGCCGGACGACATCGTCGTGGACTGGCACCTCGAAAGTCGGTCCCGTTCCCGTGAGCGTCTCGTGCAGCGTCACCGGCGTCTCGCCGTAGATGCGGTCGTTGGTGGCGCGGCCGCCGGTCCCGCCTCCCCGGCGCACCGAGGCGTATATCTTGTCGAGGCCTGACAGAGTGTCAGGTGAGCCGATGGTGGTCAGCATGTCTCGCCGAGTGGTCTCGTTGGCGCCCCAGTTGAAGGTGTATATCCCGTCGACGCCGCGGTCCCAGTATGCTTGGGCGGTGGCGCGAAAGAAGTCGTGGCGGAACGTGCTGCGTGTAACCAGCCGCCTTGCTTGCTGTCTTCCGTCGCTGTCGAATCCACCGTAGAACCTGGCCCCAGCGCCATCGACCATCTCCGCGAAGGCCTCAACCTCGACCCCGGGGTCGGTTCCGGAGGTGCCTCCGGCGATTACGTAGTCGCAGAGCCGCTCATCGACCCAGGCGCGAATGTCGTAGCCGATGTTGCGGCAGGCCTCCAAAGTGGCCGCGACTCGCACAGCCAGATAGAACGGGCGGCCACGCTGCTCCGCGATCCGGTCCGTGACTTCGCGGGCGGCCCGGACCATGTCGGTCATGGTGTAGCGCAGGCGGTAAGCCAAGTCGTATCGAAGGTGGTAACCGTGGCGCTGCCAGTCCAGCTCCAGTCCGTCCCAGCCGGCCAGGTTGCACGCCTCGGTGATGTGTTGCAGCCGGTACGCCCTGACCCCATGGATGGCGTAGTTCCAGCTTGCGGCGAACTCGTGGTCGCCCCCCAGCAGCCAGTCGGGGTGGTCCCTGCGAACCTGGGTCACCCCCGATCCCTTCCCGCCCTTCACATCGGCTGGTGTTAGGCCGTAAAAGTGGTTGTCATTCATGCGAATGGAAGCGAACACATCCAGGCCGAGCTCGTGTCCGCGGTCGACCAGCGCCCCATAGGGGTCCCCATCTCCCTCGAACTTGACGCGGGTGTTCTCGGCTGAGCGCATCGCGCCGACGGACCCGTAGACCCGTCCTACCGAGTCTCCCACCATCTCCATAGTCGGCGACGGCCAGTCGGCGTGGTCGGCGCCGACGCACCAGAAGAGAGCGTCCACCTGCGTGTCCTTGATGGGGGCGTAGGTCTTCTCCAGCCAGCGATCCAACGACTGGGGGTACTCGGACCTCCAGAAAGTGCCGCCATCCCAGTTGTAGATGATCTTGTAGGATGGCGGCAGCCCTCGAGGCTCACCTGAGGGGTTATGAGCTGCAGTGTCTTGCATTTGAGTCTCCTCCATCAAAATGGCGACGCGCGTCTCGCCTGTTCGGACTCACACCAACACCGAAACCAACACGCCGCTCGCACCGTAGGGGCGGTGCCCATGTGCCTGCCCTCCTGGACGGTCCAGCCCGCCGCACCCCGCCCCGTCACCGTAGGGGCGCTGTTCGCCGCGCCCACCAACCCCCGCTGCGCATGGCGCCGCCGCACCTCCGCCCCGTCACCGTAGGGGCGCTGCTTGCCGCGCCCACCCTCCGTCAGATCACCCCCCGACCGACTACACTTCTTGTCCCTTCTCCCCCGGCGGGAGAAGGTTAGGATGAGGGGGTTCTTACCGCACTACCCCAGCACGCCCCTCAACCCGCCCACACACCCGGCCGTCGCTCCGCCCACGGCCGCGCCTCCTCCAGCTGCCCCGCCAGACGGAACAGCGTCCCCTCCTCCCCAAACGGGCCCGTGAAATGCGCCCCCATGGGCAGCCCCTCCGCGTTCCAGTACAACGGCACCGACATCGACGGCTGCCCCGTGGCGTTGCTGATATACGTGAACGGCACGAACGACGTCTGGCGACGCCGCAGCTCGAACGGGTCAGTGCCCTCGACGTGCACCAGCGTCCCCAGCGGCAGGGGAGGCGCTCCCAGCGTCGGCGTCAGCCACACGTCGTAATCGTCGTAGAACGGGGCGATCTCCCGGCTCAGACGCTGGATGTCCTGCAGCGCCATCAGGTACTCCGGCGCGCTCAGCCCTCGCCCCTTCTCCGTCAGCGCCCAGATGAATGGCTCGAACCCCTCCGCCGTCGGCTCCCGGCCCGTGCGCCGCCCCCAGTCCTCGACGCCCCACGCCACACCCGACGCCATGATCTTGCTGAACGACTGGAACATCACCTCCGCGTCGAACGACGGCGACGCCTCCACCACCTCGTGCCCCAGCTCGGCGCACAGCTCCGCTGCGTCCCGCACGCACGCCACCGCGTCCGCGTGCGGCTCGCCGCCTAGCGGCGGCTGCGACGTGAACGCGACGCGAAGCCGCCCCGGATGCGCGCCCACCTCGGCCGCGAACGGCCGGGCGACAGGCGGCGCAGGGTACGGGTCCCCCGCCGCCGGACCCGACGTCGCGTCCAGCAGCGTCGCGCTGTCCCGGACCGACCGGGTCAGCGCGTGCTCAGCGACCAGCCCCCCGAACATGTCCCCGTAGTGCGGGGCCAGCGGGTTGCGCGCCCGCGTCGGCTTCAGCCCGAACACACCGCAGCAAGCCGCCGGGCCCCGAATCGAGCCCCCTGCGTCGTTGCCGTGCGCCATTGGCGCCATCCCCGACGCCACCGCCGCCGCCGCGCCGCCGCTCGACCCGCCGGGTGTCCTCGACGTATCCCATGGGTTCCGCGTCGGCCCGTGCAGACGCGGCTCCGTCGTCGCCCCGATCGCCATCTCTGGCAGGTTCGTCTTGCCCACGAACACCAACCCCGCACGCCGGAAGCGCTTGACCAGCTCCGAGTCCTCCTCCGGCACGAAAGTCTCTAGGAACGACGAGCTCTCGGTGAACCGGAACCCTGCCACCTCCCCGAGGAAGTCCTTGACCAGGAACGGCACCCCCCTGAAAGGCCCCTCCGGCAACTCCCCGGCCGCCGCCGTCCGCGCGTACTCGAACATTTCCGTCACCACGGCGTTGAGCTGCGGGTTCACCCGCTCGATGCGCGTGATCGCCGCGTCCACTAGCTCGCCCGGCGTCACCTCCCCCCGCCGTACCAGTTCCGCCTGCGCCGTCGCGTCTAAACCAGCGAACTCGTCAAGACCTGCCATCCCAGTGCCTCCCGCGCTCCTCCGTTCCGAGCGCTCGCACAGCGTATTCACGCCCCGAGTCGATGTCAATCGCGGCGGTCTTCGAAGCGCTTCACGATCGACCGCCGAAAGTCCCCCGCGTCGAGAAACATGTCCCTGCGCAATTGAAGTCCCCACTTTGAACGAAGAAGGAAGCATGTCCCCGCCGCTGTTGAAGTCCCCCCCCCCTTTGGAAAAGGGGGGCAAGGGGGGATTTCCCCCTCCAACTCCGCGCCCTCAGCGCCCTCGGCGGTAAACTCCCCCGACCCATGTACAATGACCCCCCAACGCACCCCAAGGCACGCCCCATGGACGACCTGAATCTCCCCACAACGACACCCCTCCCGGACCGCGTCAGCTTCCGCGAGACGCTGCCCGCCGGGAAGAGGGCCACCTACGCTGCCCTGGACGGTTCCGGATGCATCCGCCACATCTGGGTGTCCATGGCCCGCGAGGAGATGCACAACCTCGACGTCGTTATCCGCATCTTCTTCGACGACGAGCCCGTGCCCTACGTCGAGGCCCCGCTGGGCGACTTCTTCGGCGTCATGCACGGCAAGGTCTGGTACCCCGTCAACACACGCTACCTTTCCGTCAAAGGCATGGGCGGACTCAACTGCTACTTCCCCATGCCCTTCGCAAAGTCCGCCCGCATAGAGTTCGAGTCCGGCGAGCACGACCACCGCATCTACATCCAGGTCGACTGGCACCGATATCCCGCCGAGATGCAGGAACGCCGCCGCTTCTGCGCACGCTGGAGACGTGAGATGCCGACCCAGCGCTACGGCGAGGACTTCCTGATGCTGGACGCCGACGGGCCCGGCAGGCTGGTCGGGTTCGTCTATGGCGTGAGGCTGCTCGACGACGTCGACCGCTGGAGCCACGGCGGCTCGGAGAACATCTACATCGACGGCGACGGAGAGCACCCCGTCTACCTGCGCGGGATAGGCGGCGAGGACACCTTCGGCGCAGGCTTCGGCGGCGCACTTCACCCACCGGACACCCACCTTCACGCCGGCATGCCCTACTACGTCCACGAGGACGTGCTCGAGTCGCGCCCCGCGCAGCGCCTCGTCGGCTACCGCTTCTTCGACGAGGACGCCATCGAGTTCACCCGCTCCATCCACATGCGATTCGGCACGATGCGCAACGACATCTCCTCAACGGTGTACTGGTACCAACAAGGCGCAGTCCGCCCATTCTTCGAGATGCCGCCCTGGCCGGCCATGAAGCCCGGCACAGAGCTCTCGCGCGGAAGCCACGACCTCCCGCTGCCGTCCGACGGCCGCTGGTGGTTGTGCGGGCCCTTCGGCGCTCAAGATGGCAAAAGCATGGAAGCCGCCCTGCCGCCGGAGCTCGAGTTCAGCCCGGACGCCACCTACGACGGCATGCACGAGGAGGACTCGCCGTGGCTCAGCGACGGCTCGAAGGAGCTCGGGCGTAACGCCGCCCGATGGGTCGAGCGCCCCTCCATCCACGGGTTCATCGACTTCAACCACGTCTTCAGGCCCTACGCCTGGGGGATGCACAGGACCCACGACGGTGTCGCCGTGGCCCGATGCGTCCTCCACTCCCCGGACGCCACGACGGCACGGGTCCGCCTGGCCTGGGACGACCGTATGTTGCTGCGCGTCAACGACGAGGAGCCCATCGACCTGGGCCGAAACTACGCCTTCCGCTCCCGCACCGTCGACGTACCCCTGCGGGCCGGCGCAAACATTGTCGTGCTCAAGCTCAGCAACGGCTCCAACGCCGACCAGGGCCCCCGCGACAGCCTCACCAACCCCACGTCAAACCACGGAGGCTGGGCATTCAGCTTCCAGGCCACCACCCAGGACGGCGCCACGCTCGTCCCTCAGCCGTCATAGACCGACCTCGATTTCGAGGCAAGGTCCGAATCCAATCCCGGGTTCCTTCCTCTCAATAGTCATGTCATTCCGAGGAGTCCGCGACGAGGAATCTGGGGCGGGGCCGCCGAGTGACGTCGTTCCCTTCCGCGCCGGGAGGGCTAGTCAGCGGCTATCGTCGTAGGGGCGCTGCTTGCTGCGCCCGGCCCTTGCCTACAGGCTCACGCCCAGGGCCGTGGCCACCGTGTCCATGTCCTTGTCGCCGCGGCCACTGAGCCCCACGAGTATGGTCTGCTCCGCTGAGAGGGTGGACGCAAGCTGGGACGCGTAGTGGATGGCGTGGGCGGGCTCCAGCGCGGGTATGATGCCCTCGGTCTGGCACAGGAGCTGGAATCCTTCGAGCGCCTCGGCGTCCGTAACGCTGACGTAGCTGGCCCGTTCGGTGTCCTTCAGGTAGCTGTGCTCCGGGCCGACGCCGGGGTAGTCCAGTCCCGCTGAGATGCTGTGCGTCTCGCGGACCTGGCCGTCCTCGTCCTGCAGCAGGTACGACATGCTGCCGTGCAGCACGCCTACCTCACCGCCCACCAACGTCGCGGCGTGCTGCTCGCCGTCGACCCCCATCCCGCCGGCCTCGACGCCGACAAGCTTCACAGAGTCGTCGTCGATGAAGTCGTAGAACAGCCCCATCGCGTTGCTGCCGCCTCCGACGCACGCGACCACGTAGTCGGGCAGCTTGCCCGAAGACTCTAGAATCTGGGCCCTCGCCTCCCGGCCAATCACACGCTGGAAGTCCCTGACCAGCATCGGGTAAGGGTGGGGCCCCACCACGCTGCCGATGAGGTAGTGCGTCGTCTCGACGTACGTCACCCAATCTCGGATGCTCTCGTTGATAGCGTCCTTCAGCGTGCGGCTCCCGGACCCAACCGGCCTGACCTCCGCGCCGAGAAGACGCATTCGGAAGACGTTGAGAGACTGCCGGCGAATGTCCTCCTCCCCCATGTAGACCACACACTCCTGGCCCAGCATTGCACACGCGGTAGCGGTGGCCACGCCGTGCTGCCCGGCGCCTGTCTCAGCGATGATCCGTTCCTTGCCCATACGCTTGGCGAGAAGCGCTTGCCCCAGCGCGTTGTTGATCTTGTGCGCGCCGGTGTGGGCGAGGTCCTCGCGTTTCAAGTAGACCTGGGCCCCGCCGAGTTTACTTGTGAGGCGCTCCGCGTGATAGAGGGGCGTTGGGCGTCCGACGTAGTCGGTCAGCAGAGACTCGAGTTGATCGTGGAAAGTCTCGTCGCCTTGCGCCTCGCGGTACGCGGACTCCAGCTCGCCCAGCGCGTGCATCAGCGTCTCGGGGACGAAGCGACCGCCAAACGGCCCGAAGTGGCCGGTCTCGTCGGGGAGCTTTTCGGTGCGGACCATAGGACAGTGTGCCTGTGTCGAGTGAGTTCGGCGCCCCGTATTATACGGGAGAGTGAGCCGGCAGGCCGTGCGGCTAGGGGTGCTACTTGTTCTTAGCTCTCATGGCGGTGAGGACTGCCTGCGGATTCATCGGCAGCTCGCGCATTCTTGCGCCGGTGGCGTCGTGGACGGCGTTGGCGATCGCGGCCAACGTCGGCGAGATGTTGGCCTCGCCGACACCCCTGACGCCGAACGGGTGCCCGGGATTGGGCACCTCGACGATGACGGGCTCGATCATGGGCAGGTCGAGGCTGGTTGGCATGCGATAGTCGAGGAAGGTGGCGTTCAGCATCCGGCCGTCGTCCCCGATGAAGTACTCCTCGTTTAGCGCCCAGCCGACGCCCTGAGATGCGCCACCCTGAATCTGGCCTTCCACGTACGCGGGGTGTATGGCTGTTCCGGCGTCTTGGAACGCCGTATAGCGCAGGACCTGGACCTTCCCAGTCTCCGGGTCGACCTCGACGTCTACGATGTTGGCGGAGTATGAGGCGCTGGAACCGCCCGGGTTCAAGTTGGCCCGGCCAACGACCGGCCCTCCCGTATCCGGCAGCAGAGCCGCGATCTCCTTGAAGGTCATGGTTAGCTCCGGGTCGAGCTTGTGACGAAGCGCGCCGTCGATGTACTCGACCTGTTCTTCGGGAACGTCCCACACCGTCGAGGCGCGTTGGACCAACTGCCGGACGACGTCCTGTCCGGCCTCGTAGACGGCCCACCCGGACTTGAAGGTGACACTGCTGCCGGCCGTGAGTGACGTGTAGCCCACAGTGTCGGTGTCGGCGACAAGTGGATTGACGTCCTCCACCGGTATCCCCAACACCTCAGCCAGCTGCATGGCTAGCGACGTCCGGGTGCCGCCGATATCCGTGTTGCCCTCCACCAGGGTCACCTTGCCATTGGGGAGCACGTTCGCCACGGCGCTGGCCATGCCGGTGTTGTTCCGGCAAAAGCCCATCGCCACACCGCGGCCTCGGTACTTTCCCGGCTTCGGGGCCACGTAGTGGGGATGCGACCTGACGGCCTCCATGACCTCTTGGGCGCCGATGCGTCCGTTCATGACGCCGTCGGCCCTCCGGGTTCCCTCGACGGCAGCGTTGAGCAGCCGGAACTCGACCGGGTCCATCCCTAGGCGCTCGGCTATCTCGTCTATCAGGCTCTCCGTCGCATAGGCGACTATCGGGGCCCCCGGTGCACGATACGCCGTAGTCTTGGGTTTGTTGTCGACGACGTCGTAGCCGTCGACGGCCACGTTCTCGATGTAATACGGCGCAAAGACAGACGCCGCCCCCTGTATCAGCGGCGCGCCGGGGAAGCCGCCGGACTCGAATGCGAAATAAGCCTGAGCCGCGGTAATGCGCCCCTCGGTGGTGACGCCCATCTTTACCCTGACGTAGCTGCCGCATGTAGGGCCGGTCGCCTCCAGCACTTCGGTCCGGCTCATCGACATCTTCACGGGCCGGCCGCTCTTCCTCGACAGGACCGCCGCCAACGGCTCGAGATAGACCGGCAGCTTGCCGCCGAAGCCGCCGCCGATCTCCATCGGGACGACTCTGACGCTGGATACGGGGATGCCGAGAATCCTCGCGGTGTTGTCCCTGATCCCGAAGTGTCCTTGGCTGCTGCACCAAACGGTCAGCCGGCCGTCGTGCGTCCAGGTGGCGGTGGCGTTCTGTGGCTCGATGTAGCCCTGATGCACCGTCTTGGTCCGGAACTCACGCTCCATTACGACGTCCGCGTCCTGGAAGCCCTTCTCGACGTCACCGAAACGGTGTTCGTCGTGTGCGGCGACGTTGACGCCACGCCCCTCATTGTCGGTCCAGTGCTCGTGAAGGACAGGCGCATCGGGCGCCATCGCATCCTCGACGTTGGAGACGGCGGGCAGCGGCTCGTACTCCACGTGTATGAGGGACAGCGCCTGTTCGGCATCGTGAAGGCTCGTTGCGGCGACGGCCGCGACGGCGTGGCCGCGATAGAAGACTTTCTTTCGGGCCAGGATATTCTCGATGGGGGTCTGGCCTATGACCGCCTCCTTCGAGACAGGCGCGGCTGGCGGGAGGTCGTTCGACGTCGCCACCGCCTTCACGTGAGGATGGGCCTCCGCCTTGCTGACGTCGATGGACTTAATACGGGCGTGGGCGTGAGGGCTGCGCAACACCTGGCCGAAGAGCATGGCGGGCAGCCGCAGGTCTGCGCCGTAGAGGGCGGCGCCGGTAACCTTGTCCACCCCGTCGTGCCTGACCGGGCTGGTACCGACGACTTTGTATTTCTGCGTGGCTGGCCGAGCGGTGGTCACTTGTACTCTTCTCGCGGTGGGGAAAAAATATCCAGCGCGAGGGCCCAGCCTTCGAGAGCGTCGAAGCCGTGCTCCACGCCCCCCGGAATCACGTAGGCGTCGCCCGGGCGGATGCGCTTGGTCTCGCCCCCGATGCTCATGTCGGCCTCGCCCTGAAGCATGATCCCAGCCTGCTCGTGGGGGTGTGAGTGGAGGGGGACCACCGCGTGTGGGGCGACCTCGAGCACACTCATCATCACCTTGGCGCCCCACATTGTCCTGATTGTGACACCGGGCGCGATCTCTTGACGTTTCTGAGACTCCGAGTCGAAGAAGTACGACATTATTCCTCCATCGAGTTTATTGGATAGCCTGTGTTCTTACTCCAAGGAGCGTGGTCCTCCGGGCTAAATCCCCATAACTCCCTTTACAAAGGGGGAAAGATGAATCTCTAGCGAGCGTTCGCAGAGGCGGTAAGACGAGCGTTCCGGTCGGCCACGGACAGGCAGGCCGTTATGAAGTCGTTCAGGGGGGTGGCCACGCCAAGCTCCTTGCCGATGCGCGACACCGCGCCGTTGAGCACGGCCACCTCCAGCGGCCTGCCTCTCTGAAGGTCCGTGAACATGGACGACGTTGCGGTCCGGTCTGCGCCCTGGAAGCGGGCCATCGTCGCCTCCACGATATCAACGTCGATGCCCACGCCCTTCGCTCGCGCGACCGCAGCCGCCTCAATGAGCACACCTCGAGCGAGGTCCAGGGTCTCCGGTGTATCGACGATCTGCTCGAACGGCGCTCTCACGATGCACGTCATACCACTAAGGGCGCAGATATAGATTAGCTTCGTCCATGTCTCTTTGATCACGTTGGCCGACAACACTACGTCTATGCCGTCGACCTTTAGAGCATCCCGCACCGCCAACGTACGTGATGTCTCGGTGCCGCCTTGCTCGCCAAAAATGATGTCCACGGGGCCTCCGACCTCGGCGACAACGCCCGGCGACTCTCGGGTGGCGTCGACATAGGTGACGCCCTGGAGCACCTTGTCGCGGCCGAAAGAGTCGGCCAGCTCGTCGCCGCTGCCTATCCCGTTCTGCAGGGTCAGAATCGAAGTGTTTTCTCCGACGGCGGCCCGCATCGCGTCAATCGCAGAGGCGTTGTCGTAGCTCTTGACGCAGAACAGCACCAGGTCGGCTGTCCAGGCACCGTCCGGGCGATCGGTGGCGCGAGGGTGCACCGCAAAATCGCCAGCGGCCACGCTATTGATGCGCAGGCCCCGTGTCCGGAGCGCTTCAAGATGCTCACCCCGTGCCACGAAGGTGACATCACGACCAGCCCTGTGAAGCACGGCGCCGAAATAGCCTCCGACGGCGCCCGAGCCCATAATCAGAATCTTTTTCACTGGGACGCTCCAACGGGATTGGAACGTATGATATGGGGAAAACGCCGTAGCTGCAATCGAGAGCGGCCCGAGCGTCGATGGTCAGGCCTTGAGCTCTATGAGGACGTTCTTGTACCTCGTATCGGTGTGGTTCACCACGCGATGGACCCTGTGCTCTCCGTGGTAGTGCCAGTCGCCCGGCTTTGTTGGGCCCGCTCCTTTGGTGCCGTCTTCGAACTCCGGCGTGAGGCCGGCGCCCTCGACCGTGACCGTGACGTAGTCTCGCTCGTGGAGGTGCCACGGGCTGGCCTCGCCGGGCTCCACAATGAGGTTCCATATCTTCACTCGCTCGTTCTCGAATAGCACCGCGCTGGCGATATCGCCCAGCGGCTCGTTGGGTCTCGTCTCCACGGTAGACCTCCTTCACGTTGGGTTGGTGCGCTTAGGCTACGGGGTCGATTCAGAGTTTTTTCTGGGCGTCGCTACCTAATCAAAGTGTCCTTGATCAAGGACGCCATAAGTGTATGGCTGGAGGGAGCTCTTGCTCCCACCCGTCCCATGTGGTTTCTTTGGGGGAGGGGGACACCCCCTCAAACCCCTGCCAAAGGGCGATCCACGTTTGGAATCCCCCCCTAATCGCTACTACTGGTTTGAGGCCATCGTGTCGATCTGGTTGCCTCGCTACCGTGGCCCTTAGATTCCTCGCCGGGCTCGGAATGACAGCGGGTGTTCATTGGCGCCTATCAAGGGGGTACTTATCCCTCACGTCCTGTCACGCCCTGTCCTGTCTCCTGGCGCAAGGGCTAATCGGAGGAGACGTCGAAGCCCAGGCCCTTCTCCTTCAGGCTGACGTGTTCCTGGCCGCCGATGATGATGTGGTCGAGCAGCTCGATGTCCAGCATCGCGGCGCCCGACGCGATCTTGCGGGTTACGAGCACGTCTTCCGCGCTGGGCGACGGGTCGCCCGAGGGGTGATTGTGCACGACGATTATGGATGGGCAGTTCTCACGAATCGCAGGCCTCAACACCTCGGACACTCTGATGATAGAGGCGTTCACGTTGCCGATGTACACCTGGTGGATGCCGAGGACTTCGTTCTTGCTGGAGAGGAGCATCACCCTGAGGTGCTCCTGGTCGAGGAAGCCCATCTCGGCGGCCAGGAGATTCGCGACATCCCCCGGAGACCTGACGGAGGGACGCTCGTGGGGGCTGACCGAGACCAGTCTCCTGCCGAGCTCGAACGCGGCGAGTACCTGACACGCTTTGGCGTCGCTGACTCCCTTAAGCGAGCAGAGCTCTGCGTAGCTTACTTTCGCGATGCCCGTGATGCCTCCGAAGGTGGATAGCAAACGCGTGGCCAGGGACAGAACGCTCTCGCCCCGGTCGCCGGTCCTGAGCAAGATCGCGATTAGCTCGGCGTTGCTGAGCGGGCCGGGGCCAAGCATCTTCAGGCGCTCCCTGGGACGCTCGGTGGTGGGCAGGTCCCGTATCATCGTGGGGGCATACTGAGGCCTGGCGTAATCTGCCATGGCTACGATCTCCTACGCAGTCTGAAAGAGTGGGCCGTCAGGGCGATTCGCGAAATTCGCCGGCATCCTATCCGCCGATCGACGGTTCCCAGGCGGCGCGCCTCTGCTGTGATCGAGCGCTGTTGCAACGCCCGGCGAGACGGGCATATTATTGCAGAGCGGAATCCTCCTTGACGAGGACTCAGAGCCTGCCGACGAGGAGAGTGCCTCTGGGGCGGGTTGGGCCTCTTCAGGTGACAGGTGGTACACCCACACATGGCCCAAGCTGAGACCGACTCGCGTTCCTCGGAAGTGCTTGTCGTTTCAGACGAGCCGCACTGTACCGAGACCTCCACCATACACCTCGACGAGTGGATCACCCCCACCGATCGCTTCTACGTCCGAAGCCACTTTGCCGATATGCCTCGGCTTGATCCGGAGAGTTACGTTCTCACAGTGGACGGGGCGGTAGAGGCGCCTCTTGGCCTGCGATACGATCAGGTGCTCGCGCTTCCGAGCATCGAGCTTGCGGCGACGATGGAGTGCGCAGGGAACAGCCGGGCATTCATGACGCCGCCAGCCGAAGGACTTCAGTTCCAACACGGCGCGGTGGGGAACGCAAGGTGGCGCGGAGTTCGGGTGTCTGAGCTTCTGTCGAGGGCTGCGCCGCGCGACAAGGCTGTCGAGGTGCTGTTCGAGGGAGCCGATTTGGGCGAGGAGGAGGAAGAGGGCGAGAGCTTTGAGCTAGGTTATGCCCGCAGCCTTCCGATGGCCAAGGCGCTTTCCCCCGACACTTTGCTGGCCTACGAAATGAACGGCCAGCCGCTGACGCCACAGCACGGGTTCCCCTTGCGGCTCCTAGTGCCGGGGTGGTACGGGATGGCATCGGTAAAGTGGTTGACTCGGGTTCGCGTGCTGGAGGAGCCTTTCGACGGCTTCTTTCAGAAGCGGAGGTACATCGACATTCGTGAGGGCAAGACGGACGAGGACTCGTGGGAGCCTGTCTCGACGCTGCGTGTCAAATCCCTCATCACGCATCCGCGGCACGGCGAGGTGGTCCAGCCGGGCGCCTACGTAGTCACGGGCATGGCATGGTCCGGGGAGGGTGAGATCACCGGGGTCGACGTGAGCGTGGACGGAGGACTGGAGTGGCAGGAAGCGCAGTTGGTCGGGGAAACCGCGCAGATGGCGTGGCGACGGTGGGAGTATTCGTGGCGGCCCTCAAAAGCAGGCCACTTCATTCTCCAGGCGAGGGCGACCGATAGCGCGGGCATGACGCAACCCGCGGCTATTCCTTGGAACTTCCGCGGCTACGCCAATAATGGAATTCACACGATAGCGGTGGAGGTGCCGGCGGAGTAGGACCTCACGCCCGGCCCCCATTCCTTCGGCAGGGCTGAGGACAGGCAGTGGGGGAATGAGGTAAGAGCGCCCAGCTCCCAAAGTCTCACACTCGATAGCTGAGTGCTTGCCACTTGTCACGCGCAATGTGCGTCTTGAACCTGCTGTCATGAACCAAAGCTGTGAGGTATTCCTGGATCGATTCCTTGTGTGCCAGGTCCTGTGCCCAGTCTTCGAAAAGAGGGAACAGGTTGTCCGAGACCAGCATTCCGCCCTGTCTTGTCAGGCGAGCAAAATGCGGTAGCCACTTCGGATAGTCCTCCCAATTGGCGTCTACGAAGATTACGCCGGGGCGACTCCAGGTCACGCTGCGGCATTCGCGGTCGTCAACACGGGTTACGTCCGAGCCACCCACCAAACGACGAACTCGGACACTAGGCTTCCCTTGGGCTGTCCCGCTCGGCCACTGCGTCGCGGACTGCGGAGGCGACGTCCGCCGTGCGTGTCCCAGGGCCGAAGATGGCACGCACGCCCATAGACTTGAGGGCAGGGCGATCGTCCTCGGGAATTATTCCGCCTGCCATGACGACGACGTCCTCCATGTTCCTCTCGGCGAGGACGGCGAAGATCTGCGGGAAGATGTCCATGTGGGCCCCGGAGAGGATGCTGAGGCCTATGACGTCGACCTTGCCGCGAAGCGCGGCCTCGGCGATCATGTGGGGGGTCTGGCGGATACCTGTGTAGGTGACCTCCATCCCGGCTTCGCGAAGGGCCCGAGCGATGATCTTGGCGCCCCGGTCGTGGCCGTCCAGGCCTGCCTTCGCCAGAAGGACTCGAATGACGGGCGGGTCCGAACTCATCTCTCCGTCGTCCCTCTGTCGACCAGCTCGATCAGGACTCCGCCGGTGGCCCGCGGATGGATGAACGCGATCATGCCGGAGACCCCCTGGCGCGGCGTGCTGTCGATAAGGTCGACGTTGCTTGCGTGGAGGCGGCCAAGGGTCTCTTCCAGGTCATCGACCTCGAAACAGATGTGATGAAGCGCTTCTCCTCGGCCCTCGATAAACCGCGCTACGCTCCCCAAGGGGTCGGTGGGCTGGATGAACTCCAGCTGGGAGCCACCGACGGCTACAAGAGCGGCCTTGACGCCCTGGTCCTCGATAGCCTGTATGGGCGCCGGACCGATCCCAAAGACACCTTCGTAGAGCGCCAGTGTGCTCTCGATGTCGCGTACCGCAATCCCGATGTGATTCAGGTGCTTGGCGGAGCAGGGCGCAGCTTTGGGCATTTTTTGCGGGCTCTCTTCAGGTTAGCTCTCAGGAGGCTGCTCGGCGGGCGCAGCGACCGCGGAACGGATATGGTGCTGCGCCGACACGATAGCGTCCTCATTCTCGTACCGCGTCCGAGGCCAGAAGAACCCCCTGAGGCCGTCGCCCTTGCGGCGCGGGACGACGTGCACGTGCAGGTGCGGAACGCTTTGGCTAATGTAGTTGTTGATGGCGACGAACGTTCCCTGGGCTTCCATGCCACGTTGCACGGCCCGCGCTAGTAGCTGTGCGGCGCCGAATAGGGGCCCGATAGAGGTGGAGGGAAGATCGAGCAAGGTCTCGTGGTGTTCCCTCGGGACCAGAAGGCAGTGCCCCTGAAATACGGGCCGACGGTCCAGAAAGGCAACAGCGAGCTCGTCCTCGAACACGAGGTAGCTTTTCTCCTCCCCGGCGATGATCCTGCAGAATGCGCAGTTTTGGCTAGCTGTACTTGACATGCCATTCCCCCTCATCCTTACCTTCTCCCACAAGGGGAGAAGGGACAAGAGGCACCGATCTTCCCCGGGAACGCCGACGGAGGGAACTAGAAGGGGGCAAACTCGCGTTGCTCGCCGAAGACGGACCGGAGGGTGTCCGCGATCTCTCCCAGCGTTGCGTAGGCTTCGACGCACTCCAGTATAGCCGGCATAGTGTTATCGTCGCCGCGGGCCACATCCTGCAGCCGATGGAGCGCGGCGCGGCTGGCGGGACCGTCCCGCTCTTGCCGGACTCGCTTGAGCCGCTCTACTTGCTTCCGAGTCTGATCGGGGTCGATCTCCTGTAGCCTGCCCACGGGCGGCGAAGGGCCCTGGTAACGGTTGACTCCAACGACCACCCGGTCCTCCTGCTCTATCTCCGTTTGCAGCTTGTAGGCGCTGTCGTGAATCTCGCCCATCTGGTAGCCGTCCTGCAGCGCGGCTACTGCGCCTCCCATCCCGTCGATCTTTGCGATGTACTGGTCCGCCTCTTCCTCGAGGCGGTCGGTCAGGCTCTCGACATAGAACGAGCCTCCCAGGGGGTCGACCGTCTCGGTTACGCCGCTCTCGTGGGCGAGGACCTGCTGTGTGCGCAAGGAGAGCTGCACGGCCTCCTCGGTCGGGAGGGCGAGGGCCTCGTCTCGCGAGTTGACGTGGAGGGATTGGGTGCCTCCCAGGACTGCGGCGAGGGCCTGGACGGTGGTCCGCACGGTGTTGTTGTCGGGCTGCTGCGCGGTAAGGGTGACGCCGGCGGTCTGGGTGTGGAACCGCAGCATCCACGAGCGCGGGTTCCTGGCCCCGAAGCGATCGCGCATGATACCGGCCCACATGCGTCGAGCGGCGCGGAACTTGGCGACCTCCTCGAAGAGGTTGCTCTGCGCAACGAAAAAGAAGGACAGCCTGGAGGCGAGGTCGTCGACGTCGATGCCCGCGTCCAGCGCAGCCTGGACGTATGCGATGGCGTTGGAGAAGGTGAACGCGAGCTCCTGGACGGCGGTGGCGCCGGCCTCGCGCATGTGGTAGCCGCTGATGCTGATGGTGTTCCAGCGCGGCGCGTTCTCGTTGCAGTACTCGAAGACGTCGGTCACGAGACGCATCGACGGCCCCGGCGGGTAGATATAGGTCCCCCGGGCGATGTACTCCTTGAGGATGTCGTTTTGCAGGGTGCCGTTCAGCGCAGCCGGGGAGACGCCTTGCCCTTTCGCGACCGCTATGTAGAGGGCGAGCAGGATGGAGGCTGTGGCGTTGATGGTCATGGAGGTGCTGACCCTGTCGAGCGGGATCCCGCTGAATAGCGTCTCCATGTCCGCCAGGCTACTTATGGGGACTCCCGCCCTGCCAACCTCTCCTGAGGCCAGGGCATGATCGGAGTCGTAGCCCGTCTGGGTGGGAAGGTCGAAGGCGACGCTGAGACCCGTCTGGCCCTCGTCCAGGAGGTAGTGGTAGCGTCGGTTGGACTCCTCCGGGGAGGCGAACCCGGAGTACTGGCGCATGGTCCAGAGGCGGCCGCGGTACATGTTGGGCTGAATCCCGCGGGTGTACGGGTACTCGCCGGGGTATCCGAGCTTCTCGTCGGATTGGCTCTCGAGGTCTTGCGCCGTGTAAAGGCTGTCCACCTCGATACCGGAGTCGGTCTCGAATCTCTGCTGACGCTCGGCGTGCCGCTCTTTCAGCGGCCCGAGGGTCTTCTTTTCCCAGTCTCGTTTCGAGCTACTCGTCATTTTCGCCTAACCGCCACTCGGTGATCCGGATCAGTAATCCGTCCCGTCATCCTGACCTTCCGCCGCCTGGGGAGCAGGGACAAGAGGGCTGATCTGGGGGTTTGAACGCCGAAAGTCGTTACCGATGTCCCCGGCCTAGGTTTTGCTTGTCTGCTTGGTTTCACAAAAGGGAACAGGCGTCACGCAGCAGGGTCGTATTCGATTGGTCAGAGCGTGGCCTAGGCGCTGGTAATCGTGACGTCGCTGCCGAGCTTTTGGCCCAATGCCCGGAGGTAGTTATCGGTGGTCGAGGCCTGGCCCATGATGAAGCGAGATATGAACCGGACGATGGGATTGTATACCTCGCCGTTCTCCGTGACAGTCAGGGAGGTGACCTCGCCGTACGCGTCGATCTCGTAGGTCCAGTCGCCACCGAACATCCGGTTGTCCGTGACCCGCCTAACGAGCCGCCGCGGCGCCAAGGACTCCACGGTCTCGAGGGTGATGGCTTGCCCGCGCCTGTCGACCTCTCGCCAGACGGGACGGGCGCCGCGTCGTGGAAGGCGCTCTACGTGTCCGAGGTCGCCGCGCCACGACACCTGCGCGGGAAAGTCGGTGACGACGTCCCATAACTCCTGCGGGGTCAGGTTGAACAGCGCTTTTCGAGAGATCGTATGACGCGCCGGCAAGACGGCGCCAATGACCGCTACAAGCGCCGAAGCAACAATGACCACGGCGATGGCGAAGAGGACCCAGACCATGACGCCTCTCTCTACGGATGGCTGCTACAAATCATATCACTCGCCTGTCGACGCCGCAGTCGAGCCCCCGATACCTGGGCCGGGCCTGCAAATTGCCGTATGTTACACTACCGCGTCCGTACGGCAGCGGTGACTGTAATCGGGGCGCTTTGCCGATGGAGGGCTGAGTGTGTGCTGAGCAGCCAGGTCGCGCGCAGCGCGCGGCCCTTCAGAATGTCGTAAGCGGTGCGCAGAAGTACCTGACGGCCCACGACATCGACGGGTGGCTGCTCTACGACTACCGTGGCTCAAACCCCATCTTCTGGGAAACCGTGGGTGACGTACCTCACGTTACCCGCCCCTGCTGGCTCTGGGTCCCGGCTTCGGGAGGGCCGAAGTTGCTGGTCGGCTACGTCGACCAGGGCCGGTTCGCCCACTTGAAAGTCCCGACGGCGCTGTGGACCAGCCGCGCCAAGATGTTTTCCGCGCTCCGCGAGATCCTTGGACCTGCAAAGCGCGTCGCTATGGAGTATTCACCTGAGGGCGCGTTGCCGCGCGTCTCTCGGGTCGACGGAGGCACGCTTGAGTTAGTGCGAAGCCTCGGAGTGGACGTGGTGTCGTCGGGCGACCTGCTGCAGCACGCGACCCAGAGATGGAGCGAGGCCCAACTCCGCTCTCACCTGGTCGTTGCCGAGAAGCTGACCGAGATCGTTCAAGAGGGGTTCCGATACATCGGCGAGGAGCTTGGCGCGGGGGTAACCGAGCTTGCGGTAGCCGAGTTCATAAGACGGCGGTTCGTCGAATCCGGGCTCGAGGTGACCGATGGCCCCATCGTGGCGACCAACGAGCACTCGTCGGACCCTCACTACGACCCCAGTGCCGAGACTTCCAGGGCCATCAACGAGGGGGACTGGGTCCTCGTCGACCTGTGGTCGAGGGTAGCGGGCGAGGACTCGGTCTTCGCCGACATCACGTGGACGGCGTACGTGGGCGATACAGTCCCGGCACTCCATCAGCGTGTATTCGACACGGTCACGGGAGCGAGAGACGCCGCCGTATCGGAGCTGGAGGCGGCCTTCTCGTCGGGCCGGCGGGTGGAGGGGTGGGAGATCGATAAGGTGGCCAGGGACTACATCGAGGGGGCAGGCTACGGAGAGTACTTCAACCACCGGTTAGGGCACAGCCTTGGGCGGGAGGTCCACGGGAACGCCGTCAACCTCGATGGGTGGGAGACGCACGACACCCGGGAAGTGGTCTCGGGAATTGGTGTCACCATCGAGCCGGGGATCTATCTCCCGGAGTTTGGTGTGCGCTCCGAGATCGACGTCTACGTATCTGAGACGGGCCCGAGGGTAACGACGGAAGTGCAGCGCTCGGTGGTGTTGATAGGCGGGTAGGGCGGAGTGCGGCCACATCGGGCCGTCCCTACGTCGCAAGTCAGATACGTGGTCACATTGGGCCGCGCGTACGAGCGCTTAAATTCGTGGGCCCTTGGCCAGCTCGTCGTTTGGTAGAACGAACCTGAGCAGCACGACGGTCGCAAGCAGGGAGAAGCCGGCGCCGTAGACGAATGAGCTTTGGACTCCATACTGGTCGGATATGATCCCGGCGACCCAGGGCGAGACCGTGCCCACGATGCTCGCCCCGTATATCAGTGATACGACGGTCGATTGCGCCTGCCCGCGAGCTGAGTCGATGGCGGCCGCGATTAGTACGTGGTGGACCGAGAACTTGAAAGCCCCCCTGATGACAATTGCCAGCACTAGCAGGGGCCCTTGCCCAAATACACTCAGGGCATAGGTGGTTATCGTCCCCGCCGCCATCGCCGGAATAAGGACTGCCTTACGCCCCATGCGGTCCGACACGTACCCCATGATGGGTTGCACGAGAATTCCGGCAACTTGCGCGGCGGAGAAATATACCGCCCGTCTTGGAGTCGAGATCTCAAGGTCCTCTTTCAGATATACCGGCAGGAATTCGTCCACGGCGCCCTCCCCCATGCTGCGCAGGGCCGTGACGATCACCAGCAGCACCAGCATCCTGTTGCTCAGCAGGCCCGCCAGCGAGGAGAAGTACTCGCCCCTTGTCGCTACCTCGGACCGCATACGAGGTATGGTGCGCATGACCGCCCATATGGAGAAGGCCGCGAGGAGCGCGGGAAAGAGACTCAGCTTGAGGACGTCGCGCCAGATGAGGAAGCTGAGGGCGCCCGCGGCGAGCAGGGGTCCGACCACCTCGCCGGCGATCCCGCCCATGCCGTGCAACGAGATGGCGAACCCACGCCGGTCGGGGAAGCGGCGTGACAGCTCGCCGATGGCCGGGGGATGGTATAGCGCCGGGCCAACGCCGATGATGAACATGGCCACGAGCATCAACCAAAAGCTGGGCGCGTATCCGGCGAGCGAGAATGCTCCGCCCATGAGTCCCAGGGACAGGCCCAAAAACAGCGCAGCCTTGCCGCTAAACCTGTCTCCCAGGTAGCCGGCGCCGAGGGTCGTGAGCCACCCAGTGATAGACCTCGCTGAGACCAGCAACCCGAGCTGTGTGAACGTCAGGCCGAGGCCGACCTTGATCTCCGGCATGATCATCTTTCGGAGACCGGAGTTGTAGATGTGTTTAACGCAATGTCCCAGAACGACGGTCGCCGCGAGCCGTTCCCGGCCGCGCCGGACTTCGGGGGCCACATGGGTGGCTTCCATCCAGGTAGGTTACCTCCAACCGCCGAACGCAAAAGCGCGCCCATTATACTTGAAATACGTGAAGATTTTCACATTCCATGAGCGGGGCGTGGAGCCGCTGTTACAATCAGGCGAGTCGGGAACGATGGAGGAAGGACATGTTGGGGAGATTCGGGCGGGCCTGGTCCGTGAGGCTGCGGCAGGTTGGGTCGGACCCTCGGGACTCCGACGACGTGAGATTGCAGAAGACGCTCCTTGCCACGTCGGCCTTGATGATAGCGCCGGCGGGAGCGGTGTGGGGTCTCATATATTTGTTCTTAGACGAGCCGGGCGCAGCCTCAATCCCTCTCGGATACGCGGCGATCTCCTACGCCGGTCTGGGGACCTTCGCGGTCACGGGCCGGTATAAGCTCTTCCGCTTGTCGCAGCTTCTTTCGACGCTGCTTCTGCCGTTTCTACTGATGGCCGCTCTGGGCGGGTTCCTGAACTCCGGCGCGGTAGTGCTATGGTCGCTCACTTCGCCACTGGGGGCGCTCGTATTCGCCGGGCGGCGGGAAGCGACATATTGGTTTGTGGCGTTCATGGGGCTGGCGGTGGTTAGCGGTTTTCTTGAACCTTTTGGCCGCGAGTCCACCAACCTCCCCGGGCCTGTCGTGACAGCGTTCTTCGTGATGAACGTCGCGGGAGTATCGGTAGTGGCGTATGTCCTGGTGCGCTACTTCATCGGTGAGAAGGATGCTGCACTACACCTACTTCGTCAGGAACAGCAGCGGTCCGAGGGGCTATTGCTGAATGTGCTGCCGGCTGAGATCGCGGGAGCCCTCAAGGGCGGCAGCCGGACGATAGCGGACCATTTCGACGAGGTGAGCATCCTGTTCGCGGACGTCGTGGGGTTTACTCCCTTATCGGCGAAGCTGGCCCCAAGAACGCTGCTGGAACTTCTGAACAGGGTCTTCTCCTACTTCGACACCCTCGTGGAACGTCACGGCGTGGAGAAGATCCGTACCATAGGCGACAACTACATGGTAGCGGCCGGGGTCCCTCGCGCACGCCCCGATCACGCTAAAGCGCTCGCGCACATGGCCCTCGGAATGAGCGCCTATCGGGACGAGCTAGCTGCTCTGGGGGATGAGCCGCTTCAGTTTCGCATCGGCATGAACACGGGCCCAATCGTTGCCGGCGTGATCGGCCACAAGAAATTCCAGTACGATCTGTGGGGAGACGCCGTAAATACAGCCAGCCGCATGGAGTCGCACGGCTTACCGGGGAAGATCCAAATCACGCGGACCACCTACGACATCATCAAGGATGAATTCATCTGCACACCTCGCGGACATGTCGACGTCAAGGGGATGGGCCCGGTAGAAACGTGGTTCTTGGATGGTGTGCGACCCTGACTCGTGGCTGCCGTCTCCGAGGCGGCTCCAAGCTATAAGGAGAGCTCGGCTCCGACGCCCTGCTCCACGGCCATCTGGTACAGCCGCGCTCCCACCGCAATGTCCTCCAGGGCCATGCCCTGAGAGGCGAACAGCGTGATCTGATCGTCGCCTGCGCGGCCCTGCGCCTCTCCGGATACGACCTGGTGAAGATCAAGGACCTCTCGCCACTGCAACAAGCCTCGTTCGATAGGCTGAAGCAGGTCGCCGCACTCGACTCTGGCCTGCTCGACGTCGTCGGCCACGACGATATCGGCGCGTGTCACGGCGTCGTCGTCGATCTCGCGACGCATCCAGTGGTTGGCGCCGGCAGCGTTCACGTGTGTGCCCGGGCTCAGCCACTCCCCGTTCAACACAGGCCTAGACGAGCTGGTCATGGTGACTACGATATCGGAACCGCGAGCGCACTCCTCGGCGCTGTCGACGGCGCGCAGGTCTATGCCGAGGCGGTCGCCCATCTCGTTCGCGAACTTCTCCCTTCGCTCCGGGGTGCGGCTATACACCTGGGCGCTCTCGATGTCACGCACCCGGCAGACTGCCTCGAGCTGCGTGCGGGCCTGATACCCCGCTCCGATAATCCCCACGGACCGCGCATCCTCGCGAGCCATGTATCGCGTCGCCACGCCGCTGGCGGCGCCGGTGCGCATCTGTCCCAGGCGCGAAGCCTCGAAGACCGCCAGAAGCTCGCCGTCTTCGGAGCTGAAGATCTGGATGTAGAAGTGCAGCAGCTTGGCGCCGATCGCCCCGTACGACTTCCCGCCCATCACCCCGAGGCCGGGCGCGGCGGCGGACATGAAGTTGAAGAACCCGCCCTCAATCCTGATCCGCGAACGGGGGCTGTTGGTCGCCGTCCCGGCCGCCTGATGCTTGAAGCCTTCCTCCACGGCGGACAGAGCGACGTCCATGGTCAGGAGCTGCTTCACGTCCTGTTCGGTTAGAAATATGGCCAATCCGGCGCCCCCTAGGAGTTGTTCACGCAGTCTAGCACGGACTCGGATGGTGGGGCGGTATGTGCGTCCCAGTCGTGACAGGACCCCCTCCCCAGGTCCTTCGTCGCGGCCTCCTCAGAACGACATTGCGGAGAGGGTTGGCCGGGAGTTGACCTGAACATGTGTTCTACGATAAGCTACCCGCCCCTCAGCTCATGTCAAGCCGAGCACACTACGAAGAGATAGAGTGTAAGATCGCTATTAACCGCGTCAGCGGAATGGGGTTCCGGTGGTCGCTGAACCCCTACCGGGGATGCGTACACGGCTGCCACTACTGCTTCGCCCGCAGGTTCCACTCGTATTTCGACCTCGAGCCCGGCCGCGACTTTACCGGGGTGATCTACGTAAAAGTCAACTCGCCACGGGTAGTCGGGGAGGAGCTCTCCCGGCGTTCATGGAAGCGAGAGGAGGTGCTGGTGGGCACGGCTACCGACCCGTACCAGCCGATCGAGGGGAAGTACCGCCTCACGCGCCGTGGAGGTGCCGCAGCAGGTCGCCGTGGTCGATGGCGTTCGCGCTGTCCGTCCGCAATGCGAAGGCGACCGAGCAGGCCTGCACCATCGCTCCCTCGATTCCCAGCGGGTGCGCGTGGGTAATAATCGCGGTCCTCTCGGCGAGGGAGACGAGGGCGGCGACGTCTCTGAACCCAAGTAGCGCGGAAGGGGCGACCCGCATCGCCGCGCCGTTTCCGAAGGAGCCGCTGCCACTGAAAAGAGAGCGGCTGGCCTCGTTCCAGGACGCGCCCAGCCGCAGCGCGGCGAACACCCTGGGCGGCCCGGCCCCGTATCCTCGCCAGGGCTCTTCCATGAACCGGGTCGCGAACAGCGCCGCCATGTGGGCGCCGTCGAAGCCCTTTCGCTCGACGAGCGACTGGGCCATGCCGATGGTCATGTGGGTATCGTCGGTGTAGCGGAGCGGGCCGGGGTCGCGCTCCAGGCGTTCCAGCTCGGGCAGCGTGACGGAAGGCGCGCCTTCGAACCGGGCGCCCAGCGCATCTCCCACCGCCGCGCCAACGAGGGCACCGCGGAATTTCTGGGTGAGTGTAGAGGTGTCGGGGGGCCCCCTCATCCTAACCTTCTCCCGCCAAGGGAGAAGGGACAAGCGGGCACCGCTGAGCCCTTAGTAGAGGAATCGTCTCTCATAACACCGTCGTGGGCCATGAACATCGCATGGGTAATTAGCATGGGCCACCTTGCAGTGAACCGGAGGGGAGTCTCGTCTACGCCGCGTCGAAGTTCACCGGGAGCCAGACCTGGAAGCAGGTGCTCCCCGGCTCGGAGAACAGCTTGATATCCCCGCGGTGCTTGTGGACGACGATGTTGTAGCTGATGTCCAGGCCGAGGCCGGTGCCCTTTCCCGGGGGCTTGGTGGTGAAGAAGGCGTCGAATATCCTCGGCTGCACGTCGGCGGGGATTCCGGGCCCGTTGTCCTGAATCTCGATGATCACGGTATCGTCTTCCAGGCGGGACCGTATCGTGATCTCGCCCTCCCCGTCGAGGGCGTCGACGGCGTTGTCGATCAGGTTGGTCCAGACCTGGTTTAGCTCGCTCCCGTATGCCTGGATGCTTGGCAGGTCGGTGGCGTAGTCGCGTCGCACCGTGACGCCGCCCTGGAGCTTGCTCCTCAGGATGACCAGGGTGTTGTCCAGCCCCTCGTGCACATCCACGTTTTGGACTGGAGCCTGGTCGAGGTACGAGTAGGACTTGAGCGCCTTGACGATGTCGGAGATTCGCCCCGCCCCTTGCCCGATCTCGGTCATGAGACTGTGCACGGTGTAGGTGGACGTGAGCCAGGCGAGAAGCGTGGGGAGCCTGGCCTTGTCGAAACGGCCTTCGAGCGAGTCCATATCGGTGAGGTCGTAGTCCATGTTCACAAGAGTCGGGGCGAGCTCCCACGGGTCTTCCACATCACGGTCCTCCAGCCAGGCCTCCAGCTCGTACTCCTGGTCACTGCGGTCCATCGCACTTATCTCGACGGGCTTCGCCGAGCGCTCGCGGACCCCGGCCGACAACTCGTGTAACTCTCGCTGCTGCTCCTCGGTGAGTTCTATCTGGCTCAGCTCGGACTGCGCGTCGCCAAAGCGGGTCAGGGCGTTCTCCATCTCGGCTGCGCCGCGCTGGACGGCCGACGCGGGGTTATTGAGCTCGTGCGCAACGCCGGCGGTCAGGGTGCCGAGCTGGGCCATCTTCTCACTTTGGCGCAGGGTCGAGACTATGTCTCGCCAGCGGGCCAGCACCGTCCGAAACATCGCCTGGGCCGCAGAGCCGCTTGTGGAGACGAGCCTGTCGAGCTCCTCCTTCGTGATCGCGAGCATAACGCTGGAGGTGCGCGCGCGTACTGTAGCGGTACGCGGCATCTCCTCTAGAAGCGCCATCTCGCCGATGACCTCGCCCGGATCACTCCTCACGGCCACCAGGACCTCGCGCCCGGCGGACTCTTTGACTATCTCAACAGCGCCCTCTTGGAGCACGTACGCCTTGTCTCCGGGGCTGCCCTCGCTGAACAGCTCTTCCCCAGGGGCGAGGTGGACCTCCTTGACGCCGTTGCAGAGCTCCCTGAGGTCGTCTTCCGGCAGGTCGGCGAACAACGGAACATTTCGAAGGAACTCGTACATCATCAGACGGTTCTCAAGTACTGGTGTACGAAGCCGACGGCGACGGAGCCCTGGCCCACGGCCGACGCGACTCGCCGGACGGTGTCCTGGCGCACGTCGCCTGCCGCGAAGATGCCCGGCACGCTCGTCTCCAGCAGGAAGGGGTCGCGCTTAAGCAGCCAGCCCTTGGGCCTGCCGCCGTCTGAGCTCAAGTCCGGGCCGGTCGGTATGAATCCGAAGTCATCGCGCTGCACTATGTCGGCGACGAGGTCTGTATGCGGCACCGCTCCGATGAAGATGAACATCGCGGGCGCGTCTATGACCCCGGCTTCCCCCGTCTTGCTATTGGCGATCTCAACGCCATCGAGACGGTCGTCTCCTTGTGCGGCCGTTACCCGCGTGTTCACGAGCACCTCGATGTTCTCGGCGCCCTGGATCTGATCGACGAGGTACTGGGACATCTCGATCTCGATGGCGTCTCCGCGGACGAGCATTTTGACGTCGCTAGCATATCGCGAAAGGAGCATGGCGCCCTGTCCGGCCGAGTTGGCGCCGCCAACGACCACAACTGTCTGGTCCCGGTAGTGGGCTGCTTCCGTTACGGCGGCGCCGTAGTAGACGCCGGCGCCGGTAAGCTTTTCGATACCCGGTGCGTCAAGCTTACGTACGGATATGCCGGTGGCGATGAGCAGGGCGTGGCAGCTCAGCTCCGCGCCGTCGTTGAGAATGACGTAGCGATAGGGGTCATCGACGCGCACCTTGGTCGCTTCCCGGGCGGTGAGGATCTCGGCCCCAAAGCGGGTCGCCTGGGCTGTCGCGCGCCGAGCCAGGTCCGCGCCGCTCAGGCCCCTGGGGAACCCGAGGTAGTTCTCGATCAGGGCGCTGGTGCCGGCCTGTCCACCCGTCGCCTCCTTTTCGATGAGAGCCAGACGCAGTCCCTCCGACGCGCCGTAGACGGCCGCACCTAGTCCGGCTGGACCGCCTCCCACGACTATCATGTCGTAGAAGGGGTGTGTGGCCTGGGTCCGCAGGCCCACGGCCTCGGCCAGGCTCCTGTTGTCCGGGTCCACGAGGACGGCGCCGTCCGGCATGTATACCACGGGCAAACGAGAGCCGCCGGAATCGCTTCCCTCCACCAGCGCCCTGGCCTCGGCATCCTTCTCGATATCGAGCCACCGGTAGGGAATGCGGTTGCGCGCGAGGAAATCTTTGACGTTATGGCTGTTTGCCGACCAAAGGGTGCCGGCCACCCGGATGCCGTCGTAGGGGACCGGCACGGTCGCGGCCCAATCAGAGAGCAGGTCGTCGAGGATGGGGTAGAGGTGCTGCTCGGGCGGGTCCCACGGCTTCATGAGGTAGTAGTCGAGACCGATCGAGTTGATGCTGGCGATGGCGGCCTCGGTGTCAGCGTACGCGGTTAGCAGCACCTTGCGCGCGTCCGGGTAGAGCTTCCGCGCCTCGGAGAGGAACTCGGTTCCGCTCATGGTCGGCATGCGCTGGTCGGCGAGGAACAGCGCTATCGGGTTGTTTCGGTTTTTGAGCTCCCTCGCGGCTTCTAATGCTTCCCCGCCCGAGCCGGCTTTTAACAGCCGGTAGTCCCGGCGATAGTGACGGCGCAGGTCGCGTTCGATAGCATTCAGGACCTGCGGCTCGTCGTCGACGGTGAGGATTATGGGCGTGGCCACGGCTACGTTCCCGAGCCCACCTTAGTGGTGGCGGCACTGGCGAGATACTTGGCGCGTAGAGCATCATTTCCAAACAGCGCCGTGATGTCATCGGCGACGTGCCTAGCTTCAGCGGACTTGTTCTCGGCCTCTTCGGTGCGTCCCGAAGCCGCGAGCAGCTGAGCCCAGCCTTCCCTCGCATCCATAACCACGGGCCTCAAGCCCATCTCGAGGCCCAGCTCCTCCGCAAGCGCGAAGCTGGCCATCGCCTGCTCAGCTTGGCCCTGTGCGGACCTAATTCCGGCTTCCGTGAGCGCGAGGTATGGGTAGTAGTGTCTCATCTCTGCGGCTTCCGCCAGACCCCGGGCCTGGCGGGCGAACTCCGACGCTTCCTCGGACCGGCCGCCCGTTAGCTCCACGATCGCCAGGCCCATAAGCAGCCTGGGGCGGAGCATTTGCGTTGGGATCGTCGGCGTGTCGAGGCCTTTCTGGAACATCTCCCGCGCGCCTTCCAGATCGCCCAGTGTCATGGCGCAGAATCCCAGGTCAGCCCACGCCATCGCGCCCAAGGCCGTGCCCAACGGCATCTCCATGACCTGCATCGCCTCTGTGTGGAATTCAGCCACCTGCTCAGCATACTCCTTGCTTATGGCCAGGTAGGCCGTCCCCAGGGCGCATAGTGCCCCCGCTTGCAGGTATGGGTATCCCGACGCACGGCCGGCGTTCAGCGCCAGCTGGTTGAGTTGGACGGCTCTTTCGTATTCGCCGCGCATCCACGCGATCTGCGCCATGATCAACTCGCCGGCCGCGACGTTCGACATCGCGCCGATCTCGGTAGCCATCGCCGTCCCTTCCTCGGCGGAGTCCATGGCGGCATCGAGGTCGCCGTTTCGAAGATGATATGCCGGGATAGGCTCTGCCAGCAGCTCCGAGAGGTACTTGCGATTCCCTTCCGCTTCGGCGGCATCGCGCGCCTCTTGTATCGCCTTCCAGGCGTCTTCGTAGCGGTTCATGTAGATCATGGTGTTGGCGGTATGGGTGAGCCCGAAGAGCTTCGGCTCCTCCATGTCCAGGGCGAGGCCGATTTGCGCCGCCTTACCCAGGTGGTCGGCCGCGTCGTCGAACTCACCTTTGGTCGACCTGAGATAGCAGTAGGTCATGTGCATCTCGGCCAGGCCTTCCATGTCGCCGGCCTCGTCGGCCAGGCGCTCTGCGTCCGCCAGATGGTTCTCCGCCTCCGGGAACTGACCTTGCATGAGCGCGCTGACGTAGCCAAGCTTGTTGAGAGCCGAGACCTGCATGGGCTTGTCGTCTACCTCTTGGGCGACGTGGAACATGTCGTGATATGTCTCGATGGCCTCGGGAACCTTGAACGCGAAGGTCAAGGCGCTACCCAAGCCTTCGTAGGCGCGCCGGGTCAGGGCGGTGTCGCCGGCTTTCTCAAGGATCTCGATGGCCTGGCGGTAGAAGCTCATCGCCTCATCAGTGGAGTAGGCTCCGGCTGCCGCGTCGCCGGCAGCGACGACGTACGGGACCGCGAGCGACTCCTCGCGCGCTTCGAGGTAGTGCCTGGCGATCTCCTGGACTCGGTCGGGGGTTTCCTGGACCAGGTACCCAGCTACCGATTTGTGCAGCACGCGCCGTTGGCTTAGCCCGAATCCACCGAAGGAGGGCGTCGGGTTAGCGTCCTGAAGCAGCAAGAAGGTGCTCCTGTGCTTCTGGGATAATGGTTTTGTAGCAAAAAACAGACCCTGGAAAAGGAGCACCCAATAGATGCTGCCACGCAACCACCCCGACCGAATCCAAATCACCTTCGACGACCGCCGCTTGGTGGCCAATGCCGGGCTGCTCCTTCCGGCCACCCTGGCGCGGCACCTCGGCCTGCCCGAACTCGTCCGGCAGCGCCTCGACCTGGGCGATGCCCCGGGGCGGGCGAACACGAGCGACAAGATGATGACGCTGGTGGCGTCTGCGCTGGCTGGGGGCGACTGCATTGACGACGCCGATGTGTTGCGCACCGGGGGGACGGCCAGCACCCTGGGCGGCACGGTGAAGGCGCCATCCACCCTGGGCACCTTCCTGCGCAGCTTCCGGTGGGGCCACGTCCGTCAACTCGACCGGGTGAGCCGCGAGTTGCTGGCCCGGGCTTGGCAGGCCGGGGCGGGACCCGGCGACGGGCCCCTGACCATTGACCTGGACTCCACCATCTGCGAGACCTACGGACTGGCCAAGGAGGGCGCACGCCACCACGGCTATACCGGCAAGCGGGGCTATCACCCGCTGTTGGCCGTCGCCGCCGGCACAGGCGACGTGCTGATGGCCCGGCTGCGCGAGGGCCGGGCCAACACCGCTCGCGGCGCCGCCCACTTCCTGCGTGAAACGGTGAGCCGGGTTCGCTACGGCGGGGCCAGCGGGCAGCTCACCATGCGTGCCGACAGCGGCTTCTATACCCACGCCGTGGTCGCCGTCTGCCGCCGGATCAATGTCCGCTACTCCATCACCATCCGCCAGCACAAAAGCCTGCACAATCTCATCGAGGCGATACCCGAAGATGCCTGGACGCCGATTCCTTACTGGATGGACGGTGCCGCCGATGTGGCCGAGATCACCTGCACCCCCTTCCAGGCCGAGGCAGACGCCGCGCCGGTACGGCTCATCGTCCGGCGGGTGAAGCCGACGCCCGGTTCCCAACTGGCCCTCTTCGCCAAATACAGTTATCACGGCTTCATCACCGACCGGGACGGGGAGTTGCTCGAACTGGAGGCTGACCATCGCCGCCACGCCGAGATCGAGAATGCCATACGCGACCTCAAGTACGGCGTCGGGCTGAACCATCTCCCCTCGGGCCGCTTCGCCGCCAACGGCGCCTGGCTGGCCGTCCAGACGATGGCCCACAACCTGGCCCGCTGGACGGCGCGGATCGGTCTGGGAGAGCGGATAGCCACCACCAAGACCCTCCGGCGGCGGTTCTTCTCCCTAGCCGGACGGCTCACCCGCTCGGCACGCCGGTTGACCCTGCATCTTCCGGATCGCTGGCCTTGGGCTGAGAAGTTCAGCCGCGCCTTGGCCCGGCTGCGAGCCATTCCACTCCCGGCCTGACGGCACCGTCGGCGACCCACCCACCGGACAACCGAAGATCCCCGCAGACTCGCGCCAGCCCGGTCCGAGAGAGTTCCCTGCTGCGTATTCTCTCGCCATCCCCCGCATCGCAGCTCCCGCAGACGGCCATAGGGGCCCCTGTGCGGCGATGAAGACCGTCCGCCGACCTCCCTACCCCAAATGGAACCCAGGCTATTTCCCCTGTAGCTCCCTCACCCCCCCTTCCGCTTTCCTCACGCCGTCCATCGGTGTCCTTCGGTGGATTCGGGCTTAGCAATAGCGAAGAGTAGGCCGTCTCCTGTGTCATCGCGTGCTTGAAGGAGAATACCCGGTGCGGAACACGGCTCTTCTCGCGAATCAGCTCGCGGCGCTGCAAGTCCGTCAACGTTTCGTCGAGGCGGTCGTGGGAGCCATGAATCTCCGACAACATGTCGAACTGAAACTCACGGCCGATAACCGAAGCGCTCTGGGCCACGCGCTTGGAATCGTCGTCGAGCCGGTCCAGCCGGGCGGTGATCACGCCCGATAGGGTGTCCGGCACAGCGATCTTCTCGATCTCGCTGGTGGCGCGCCAGTGCCCATCACGCCGGACCACGAGCTGGGCGTCGAGGAGAGAGCGGATGACCTCCTCCACGAAGAACGGGTTACCCTCGGCCTTTTCCAGGATCAGCGCTCGAACCGACTCGGGGAGGTCTTCGACCTCCAGCAGGTTGGCGACCAGCTCTCGCGAGTTGTCGTTGTCCAACGGCTCCAGAAGGACGGAGCGATAGCGATGGGAGTAGTCCCTGCCGGCGGCCTCGTGAAAGCGCCATGAGGGCTCCTGGCGCCAGGGGCGGAATATCGCGATGAGCATCAGTGAGACCCTCTCTGTGAGGGCCATCAGCCGCTCTAGGAGCTCAAGGGAGTTCGGATCGGTCCAATGGAGGTCTTCGAACGCCAATACGAGTGGCCTTACGCCCGCCAGCCCCTCGACGAAAGACTCCGTGGCCCCGAAGACCTTATCGCGTAGCTGCGGAGGCTGGAGGTAGCGCACCCGTTCGTTGGCGTCGTCCGGCAACTCTATCCCGAGGAGCGTAGCGATGAACGGCGCTATCTCATCCGCCCGCTCCGGCATTAGCTCTGAGGTATGGGACCTTATGACGTCGTAAGGGCCTCCTTCGGGCTCGTCGCCGTTGAGCCGGAGGTGGTCGGCGAAGATAACCTTGAACGGAGCATAGGGCGTGCTGGTCTCGTAAGAGAGGGACCGTCCTTCGTGCCAGGTTACGGAGGAGGATGACTGGCTTTCGAAGTAGCCTTCCGCTTCCAGGGTGTGCCGCATTTCGGCAACGAGCCTGGACTTGCCCAGGCCGGCCTCCCCCATGACCGACAGGATCTGGCCGTGGCCGCGAGAGAGCTCATCGAACGCTTCCCGCATCAGAGTGAACTCGCGGTCACGCCCGATCAGTGGCGACTCCAGTCCTTCGATGCCGCGGACGCTCCCCGGGGTCGCCTTCCGCCCGATGACACGGTAGGCAAGCGTCGGGTCGCTCTTGCCCTTGACCTCAATCCCGCCAAGTTCCTCGAGATCGAAGAGAGGGGCGACCAGCTTGCCCGTGCTCTCGGTGATCCGGACCGTCCCGGGCTCGGCTGTCTGCTCCATGCGGGAGGCGAGGTTGACCGCGTCGCCCAGCGCCGTGTACTCGACGCGCAGATCGGAGCCGACCTCGCCGACGACCACCAGGCCTGTGTTGATTCCTACGCGCACGTTGAAGTCAAGCCCCCATTGGCGCTCGACCTCGGGGCGATATGAGGCGACCGCGTCGAGGATGTCCAACGCGGCCAGTACGGCACGCTCGGGGTCGTCCTCGTGGGCGATGGGGGCGCCGAAAAACGCCAGGATGGCGTCGCCCATAAGGCGGGCGAGGGTGCCTTCGTACCGGTACACGGGAGCGATGAGGTGCTCGAATGCGCCGTTCATGATCTCGGCCCACTCTTCGGGGTCGAGGCTCTCGGCGGCGCTGGTGGAGCCTTGAACGTCGCAGAACAGCATCGTGACGACCCGGCGCTCGCCTTGCATTCCGCCGCTGGCCCGCGCCGACTCGAGTTTCGCCAGCAGCTCCGCGGGTATGTATTGTTCAATGCGAGCTTTCTGTGCGGCAGGGGCGGGCTCGGGCTGCGCTTCCACAGGCTCTGGAACAGGCTCGCCCAAGCGGTGCCCGCACTTGAAGCAGAACTGCGCCTCCGTGGGTAGCTCGGTGTTGCATTCGGGACATCGAGCCGCGAGGCCGGCGCCGCACTTCATGCAGAAGAGAGCTTCGGCGGGGTTACTCGTCCCACACTGTCGGCAGTCCATCGTGGCAGCTTCCTTCCGCGAGAGTCAGGAGATCGACCAGGGTCTACGTCAGGATACGGGCTCCAGCACAGCTTTCACATCCGGCTGCGACAAGAAAGACTCCTTGAGCTCGCCGGCGTGGTCTCCAATATAGGTAGCCACTTCGCGTGCCGCAGCGCGCAGCTCATAGAGTGCTTCTTCGTTGCCGAGACGGCTCTCAATCTCGATGAGGCGGGACAGGACCGGCCACAGAGCCCGGCGAGACCCCTGCGCCTGCGCTTCGGCGCGAGCTTCCAAAAGCACGCGATACGCTTCATCAACACGGTCTAGGCCGGCGAGTGCGGCCGCCTTGAATCGGAGTACGTCGGGCTGGTAGATGCGTAGTTCCTTTTCTCGCATGGCCGCCATGACGGTGTCCGCCAAGGTGCTGACGTCATCGTACTTGCCTAGAGCTAGCCATATCTCGGAAGGGGCGATGACACGCGAGATGATGTGTGAGCCCATATGCCCGAACCATTCGGGTGGTTTCGCTGGGTCGGGTTGGGCGTCAATCTCTTTCAGAGCTTCTTGGGCTGGCTCCAGCTGCCCATCGAGTAGGAGCAATTGGGCGAGCACGCCAACCGAAAACTCTCGCAGTTCCGGGGGCTGGTCTGGGCTAGAAGCTGGACCCCTCGCCAGCTCGATCCCGCCGCGTGGGTCTCCCGCCACCCCGTGCACCATACCAATAAAACTGCCGGCGAACGCCGGGATGAACTGCATGGCGCTCTTCTCAGCAAGAAGCAACGACTGCTGAATCGCGTTTACGGTCTCTCCAAGCTCGCCCAGCTCTAGGTACACGGGTCCCATGGCGAAGAGGCTGCCGCCCTCCCCCCAAGCGTTCCCTATCGACCGGCTGATCTCGAGGGCCTCTTTGGCAGCGGCCATCGCTTTGTCCAGCCGGGCGGTTTCGAAATAGTTTGGCGCCGCGAGGCTGCTGAGGCTGTCGGCGAGCATCGGCAGGTTGCCCATCTCGCGCCACATTGTGGCGGACTCCTCCTGCGCCGACCGAGCGGACTGCAGTTGGCCTCCTCTCCGGTAGGCCCTCGCAAGGTCGTGTAGTGTGTAGGCGATCTCTTCCGTGAGGTCGTTCTCACGGGCTATGGCCAGCGAGCTTTCACCGTACTCTATAGCTTTGGAGATGTTTCGGCCGCCAAAGAACTCCGATAGCATCAGGTTCCATAGCGCTTTCGCCTCCGCCCTCTGGTCTTTCAGATCCCTCGCGAGAGTGATACACCTGTTGGAGAGGGCCTTGCCGCGTTCCGGATCGAACTTGGGTGTATAGGTCGAGTGTAGGGTGGCCTGGGAGGCGAGCGCTGCGAGCTCAAGCGGCGTCTGGCCAGAGTCCGTCCCGAGCCGCTCCAGCTCCTCGTAGTTCTCGAGCGCCTGGTCGTAGAGTCCGCTTAGCTCCATCGCCTTTCCACGCGCGCCATAAAGGTAGCTGAGTTGCTCCCCGGGGGCGTCGCTAGCTCTAGCCAGCTCGATGGCCTTGGTGTAGTGCGCGATGGCCTCGGTGTTGGCATAGAGGCGTCCGGCCGCGTCCCCGGCCATTGTGTAGTACCGAAGAGCGCGCTCCCTGGCTCTGGCCTCATCGAAGTGGTACGCGAGCCGGTGGGCGTGCTCCTCGAGCTGGTCCGGGAACAGGGTCTCTATAGCCTCACCGACCTGGCGGTGGAGGACGCGGCATCTTCGCCGCAAGACGGACTGATACGCGGCTTCGCGCGTCAGTTCGTGTCTGAAGGCATACTCCAGGAGCGGGGAGCGCGCCGTCTCACTAATAAGCTCAAAGCGCTGCAGCGTCGCGAGCTGCTTGTCGAGAGCGATAGCCGCGTCGGCTACCTTGCTCAGTATCTGGTAGTAGAAGGCACGGCCTATGACCGACGCGATTTGCAGGGTTAGGCGCGCCTCCTCACCCAAGCGGTCCAGGCGAGAGATCAGCAGCCCCTGCAGATTGTCGGGGATCTCAATCTCTTCGACCTCGACCGCAGCCATCCAGCGCTCGCCGCTCTCGTCGCGCGTCAAGGACCCGCTGTCTATTAGGGTGCGCACGACCTCTTCGACGAAGAACGGGTTCCCCTCTGCTTTCTGAAAAATGAGTTGACGCAGATCTTCCGGTAGTTCGCTGATCACGAGGAGGGAATCTACGAGGCTGTGGCTCTCTTCGGTTGAGAGGGGCTTTAGTGCTATCTCGGTGTAACGATGGGGCCACTCCGCCTCGGCGGTCTGCTTTACGCTCCAGGCAGGCGACCGCCGTTCCGGCCTGAAGGCGCATATGAACAGGACCGGCGCCTCCTCGGTGAGTTCGAAGAGGTGCAATAGCAGGTCGACTGAGGCCGGGTCGGTCCAATGCAGGTCGTCCAAGGCCATCGCCACCGGAGATGTCGCGCTGAGGCCGCGCCACAGCTCCGTTATCGCCTCGTAGACCTCGTGCTTGACGGCCTCCCCCGTTAGCTGATGGCCATTGGTTGCCGACTCCGTCGCCAGCAGCACGTCGGCAACACGCTTGAGGGACTCTCTGCGGCCCTCCGGTAAGCCGTCGCCGTCTTCGATTCTGCGGCGCACCGCTTCCGGGGAGTCGTTTGGGCCGGCGCCGCTCAGCTCTCTGAGTTGTTGCAGGAAAAGCCCGTATGGCCGGGTGGCGTCGAAGGAGACACCGCGACATTCCACCCACGTCAGGTCATCACCGCTGTCGTCCTGCCACGTGCTGCGCAGCTCCTCGAGCATCCTGCTCTTGCCAAGACCGGCCTCGCCGAGCAACGAGACGATCCGACCGCTTCTGCCCTGACGGACCTCCGCGCTGACTTCCGTGAGCGCGTCCACTTCGGCGGTCCGGCCGATGAGCGGGCCGCCTAGGCCCTCGATGCCTCGCAGGCGGCCGGGGTCGCTCTTGCGGCCTATCGCTCGATATGCCTCGACGGGCTCATCCTTGCCTTTGACGTCGATTGGGCCAAGAGATTCAAAATCGAAGAGCGGCGCCACCAGCTTGTGGGTGTCGCTGGAGACCTGCACAACCCCCGGTGCAGCTGTCTGCTCCATGCGGGCCGCCAGGTTGACGGCATCGCCCATGGCCGTGTACTCGCCGGCGACTTCCGAGCCGACCTCGCCGACGACAACCGGCCCCGTATTGATTCCGACTCTGACGTTGAAATCGAGGCTGTACTCGTCTCGCATCTGCTCTCGAAAGGGACGTATCCCTTCGAGGATGTCCAGACCGGCCATGACTGCGCGCTGTGGGTCGTCTTCGTGGGCATCCGGTGCTCCGAAGAACGCCAGAATCGCGTCTCCCATAAGCCGCGCCACTATTCCGTCATAGCGTTTGACGGGCTGAGTCATGTACTCGAAGGCCTCGTTCATGATCTCTGCCCACTCTTCTGGGTCGAGCTCCTTGGCCATCGCAGTAGAGTCCGCGACATCGCAGAATAGGACCGTTACGACGCGGCGCTCGCCCTTCAAGCTCACGCGACCTCCCGATCGGGAGGCGGCGACGCCTGGACTCTGCCCTGGGTCAAAGGTCATGGCGACTCAGCTAGGGGGAAACGTAGACTTCGTCCAAATAGCACCACATCCATGCTTCGCGCGGGTCGACGGGCCGGATGATAGGGTGGCCGGTCTCCTTGTAGTGGTCGATCATGTGGTGGCCTTTGGCCCCGTCGCAGCAACCGACGAAACCGCATACGGTGCAATATCGCACATCGGGCCAGGTGTAGCCCATCGCCACGCACTGGTCGCACACTTCGGACGCGGGTTCCACATCGGTAACGGTCTCGACATGGACGCATTCCTTTTCCTGGATCATGTTCCACCCCTTCTCGCCTATCTGCGCAAAGCTGCGAGTCCCATTCTAATCCGCTAGTCGAGACGCGTCCGCGCTCTCGGAAAGAGAGGAGACGGCAAGCGGTCCTCCCAGCGGGGGAAATTCCCCTTGGCCCCCTTTTCAAAGGGGGAACCCCTATACGATATCGACAACGTTTTCCCACACTGGGATGTATAAGTCAAGCTCAGGGCGCAGGCCGTGGAAGGATGGGGCTCACGGGCGCCGAGAAGCCCCCTGCGCCTGGCCTCAACTACAGGGCCTCGCCTCGCTCGTCGGAATACCGGTAAAGCGTACCGGGGCCCCGACGACAATGCGGTGTTTCTGCGTCTCACCGGCGTTGATCTCGAAGGTGTATGCGGCGCTTGCCGCGGAGCGGTACGAGGGAAGCTCGCCGGACGGTGTCTCCGGGAGCGGAGCGGGGACGTTCGACGTGATATCGACGACGACGCAGTCTTTCGATATCCAGACGAAATCGAGGGGGAAGCGCATGCCTCTCATCCAGAAGACCGTCGCAACCCCCGTCTCCCAGGTGAACAGCATGCCGGTCTGCGGCGCGAGGCTATCGTGCCCAGATAGCCCCACGGCCCGCCGTTCGGGCGTGGCGGCGAGCTCGGCCAGGAAGGTCACTCCAGCGATGGTCACAGTGGGGCCTGTGGCCTCTGCCGCAGGTGGGCTCGTGGGGACGTTGGTAGCCGACCCTACGGGCGCAGCAGGCCCTGCAGTCTCATCGGGCTCAGCAATCTTAGCAGGCTCAACGGCCACCTCGCCCGGAGGCGCCGGGGTGAGACCAAGGTCGGAAGTCGGGGTAGTGGCCGGCCCTGGGGTTGAGGCGCATCCAACGGCGATGGCGAGGGTCAAGGCGGCGCAGAGCACACAACCGGCTCCGAAGGGCGCCTTCACGTCAGGTCGACGATCGTGGCGCCGTCGCCCCCTTTTTCGGGTACCTCCGGGGCGAACGACTTGACCAGGGGGTGCTGATCGAGCAACTCGCGGATGGCTCGTCGCAGGGCCCCGGTCCCCTTGCCGTGCACGATGCGGACCGAGCTAAGACCGTCCCGCATCGCTTTGTCCAGGAACTCCTCCACGGTGAGCAGCGCCTCTTCGGCGCGGGACCCTCGGACGTCGACCTCCCCGGTCGAGAGGATGGGACCTAGCTCGTACCCGACTCCCGTGCGCACGTCTTCGGGGTGCTCGGGCCCCGCTGTGGGAGACACGCGGCTCGCGTCCAGCCGGAGGCGCACGTCGCCGATGGAGACGTCGATCTCGCCACTGCCCTCGAGGAGCGACAGCACGGTGCCACTTACGTTCATACCGCGCACGTCGACCGTGTCGCCAATCGCTAACGGCCCGTCCTCCGGCTCACTCTTGGTGGGGGACTGCGTGCGCTCAATCTCGACTAGGTCGCTCTTGGCCTCGGCGATCTCCGCCGCGGCGCTTTTTACGTCCCCTACCGGCGCTCCCCACGAGAGCGCCGCCTCAGCTCGACGGAGCTTCTTTCGGGCGTCATCGTACTGCTGGGCCAGCTCTTCTTGCATTGAGCGCAGGATATCCTTCCTGCGGTCTTCGAGGTCGTCCAGCTGGTCCTGAAGCAAGCGGCGGGTGTGCTCGCTGCTCTGTCGCGACTGCTCGGCCTCGGCGAGACTTTCCTTAAGCTGGTCGCGGTCTCGCTGAAGCTCGCCGAGCCAATCTTCGAACCGTCGATGCTGAGGCTCCAGGAGCGACCTCGCCTCCTCCATGATCTCCTTGGGGAGTCCTAGCTGTTCCGCCACAGACATAGCGTAGCTACGGCCGGGTACGCCCATGGTGAGGCGGAATGTAGGCTTGAGGGTCTTAGGGTCGAGATCGACGCTGGCGTTCATCGTTCCGGGGGTCACTTCCGTGTGAGCCGCGACGCTCCTGTGGTGAGTCGTCGCAACCGTCGCAACCCCTTTGCGGGCCAGGTGGCCCAGCACCGCCTTGGCAAGGGCGGCCCCCTCTTCGGGGTCGGTGCTGGTCCCCAGCTCGTCAAGCAACACGAGGGAGCTGGAGGTGGCGTGCGACAGGATGTCGATGACATTGCTAATGTGCGAGCCGAATGTCGACACGGAGCCCTCGACGCTCTGCTGGTCACCGATATCGGTGTATATACCCTCGAAAACGGGAAGGGTACTCTCATCGGCCGCCGGCACGCGAAGCCCGGACTGGTGCATGAGCGCCAGGAGCCCCAGGGTCTTCATGGCCACGGTCTTGCCCCCGGTGTTCGGGCCGGTGATTACCATGACCGGCCGATCGCGGGAGATGTGCATGGTAATGGGCACCGCACCTTCCCCCAGAAGGGGGTGTCGGGCTTCGTTCAACCGGACCTCGGTGGGGCGGGACGGGTCGCGCCCGAGGGCCGATACGCCGCCGAGAGCAACGCCATGCCGGGCTCTGGCCAACACCAGGTCCAGACGGGCTGTCATTTGCGTGCCAACAGTGATGTCCGACTCCGCTTCACCGACAGCCTCCGAAAGCTCGCGAAGCACCTTTTCGGTCTCCCACTCCTCCTCCAAAACGAGCTCCCTCCAGGTGTTGCCCAGGTCCGCGGTTGCGAAAGGCTCCACGAAGAGGGTAGCCCCGGTATTGGAGGCATCGTGCACGATTCCGGGGACTCGGTCCCGGAGCTCTCTTTTCACCTGCACGACGAGCCGCTCGCTCCGGACGGCGACGACCCGGTCCTGCAAGGCCTCTTTGCCGGAAGGCGAGCTCATGACGTCGCCGAGGGCCTCGGTAAGTCTTTCGTACGCGGCCCTCACCTGCCTGCGCAACGCTCCCAGGGTGGGAGTGGCGCCGTCCAGTACCTCTCCGTTGCCCCCGATGCGGGAGCTGATTCGCCGATCGATGTCGCCCAGGTCCGCGATCCTGCCGGCAATAGCGGTGAGGGTCGGAGTGCTTGTTCCCGCGGAGAGCACCGCCGAGCGGGCACGCCGGAAGACATCGACGTACCGTGCGACCGAGAGCAGATCGAGGCCCGTCATTACCCCGCCTTTTGCAGCGCGCCCAACGCTGTCCGAGCAGTCACTTCCGGCTCCTAGGTCGAGGTCGCCCAGACGGTCTAGCAGAAGGGCGCCCTCCGCGGTCTCCTTATGAAGCTCGGTGACCTCCGCGAGGTTGAAGGACGGAGTGGTATCGGCCGCAAGTACTTGGGCAGGAGCGAAAGTGGTGCGGCCGGCTACCTGATCGCGGACGGTGTGGAAATCAAGCAGGCGTAGTGTATTGGCGAGGAGCGAATGAGCTTCCGCGCCGCGGGCTCGATTCAACAGGATGCCTTCTTCTTCCAATGTGCTTTCCAGCTCACTAATCGGCCAACTCAAAATTCTACCAGGACTACCCACGTCGGGGGCATTATCGACGTGTTATCATAGCTAGCGGTGTCTACATATCGCTGCTACCATGACCTACGAATCCGGACAGGAACTCGGACTCTCGGATCGTTCCTGCTACTCGCGATATTGGTCCTCGCGTCCGCCGGCTGCGCCGGAACGGGGGCGGGGAGCGCCGACGTGCCGACCGTGCGTGCGGAGATTGAGGTCGTGGACCTCGACCGCCGCGTGATGGCCGTGCTCGTAGAGAATCTCAGCGGGGGCGAACGGGTCGTGATTTGCGACATAACGGTGACGGGCCAAGCATATCGATTCCATCCCTCAGGCGTATATTCCGTGCGGCTGGAGCCGGGGGCTGCGGACTACCGAAACCTCGTGTACAGCTCGACGCTAACGGCCGCCAGTGAGCCAACGGGTCTCTTTGGGTTCGGCGCCACAGTGAGCCCAAGGTGTTCCTGGGAATAGCGCCGCCCAAACGCCCCTCAGTTGACCCGTGTTGAGTACGTTTTTCGACTTGCTTTCACGCTGTGCATCTCTCCTGCCAATCGGAGACGCCGTCCAACCTTTTGCACTTGCCGAACGTATCTTAACCCAGGGTTGGGGCGTCCTAGATACTTCGTCGGGGACTCCTCAGCATGACGGAGGGTGGCGCGGGTGGCGGGCGGGAGGAATTGGCGGCTGGAGCCTTCTAGCTGGAGCGGCAGTATGATCGGACGCGTTACCATCAAGGTGCCGGCTACGACATCGAACCTCGGCCCGGGGTTCGACTGCCTTGGCATTGCCCTGGACATCTGGAACACGGTCCACGTCGAGGTTGGCGGCTCGGCTGTCGAGGTCCATGGCGAGGGACGTGGTGAGCTACCCGAGGGGCCATCGAACCTCGTATACCGCTGCTTCAGCCTGCCTTTTCTTGAGAAGGCAAAGAGCGTGCCGGACGTTGGCATTCGCTGTGAGAATGAGATTCCGCTAGCGAGGGGGCTGGGCAGCAGCTCTGCCGCGGTCGTTGGAGGGCTCCTCGCGGGCAACGAGATCGGAGGGCGGCCGCTGAGCGACGAAGAGCTACTCAGGCTGGCCGTCAAGACCGAAGGCCACCCCGACAATGCCACCCCAGCATTGCTCGGCGGTATGCAGGTAGCCGTGCAGGATGGAGACAGAGTGGTAGCGTCGGCCGTGCCGATACCGCAGGACCTGCGGGCCGTGGTGCTGATCCCGGAGGTTCCTATCCCCACGGCACAGGCCAGGGCCGCGCTGCCGTCCAGCGTAACCATGGAGGACGCGGTCTTTAACCTGAGCAGAGTGGCGCTCCTGGTCTCAGCGCTATCCTCCGGGGATCTGAGTCAGCTTGCAGTCGCCACACAGGACCGGCTCCATCAACCCGCCAGACAGAGCATATTCCCGGCTATGAAGGCGATATTCCGAGCCGCAATGGACGCAGGGGCGCTGGGTGTTTTCCTGTCAGGCGCGGGGTCAAGCGTCCTCGCATTGACACGCGGCAGGGAGATGAGTATCGGCTACGAGATGGCCGAGGCAGCGTCGAAGTCCGGCGTCGGTGGGACGTTCAAGGTTACCCGCCCGACAGAGCGGGGGGCTTACGTCGATTCGACGGGGTGACGCTGTAGGATGGGACTGCCGTTTGTCGGGCGCAGCAAGAAGCGCCCCTACGACGATGGCGTTGGCCGGGGGGATGGAGGAGGGGACCGATTGGCGCTGATAGTGCAGAAATACGGAGGCAGCTCTCTGGTCGACGCCGATGCGATCAACGGCGTCGCCCGCCGAATAGCGCGGGGCTATGATCAGGGCATCCAGGTTGTTGCCGTCGTCTCTGCAATGGGGGAGACCACCGACGAGCTGATCCACCTGGCGCATCAAGTGTCCGACCGGCCCGACCCGCGTGAGCTGGACGTGCTGCTCTCGACAGGAGAATTGGTGAGTTGCACGTTGCTTGCAATGGCGCTTCGCTCGCTGGGCCACAAGGCGATCAGTTTGAGCGGCGCCCAGGCTGGAATCCGCACCGATACGCGCCATGGCAGGGCGCGTATCGCCTTCGTGGACCCGGGCCGCGTCCGGACCGAGCTTGACGAGGGCAACATCGTGATCGTGGCCGGGTTCCAGGGCGTCACTGAGGATATGGACGTTACGACGCTCGGCCGGGGTGCTTCGGACCTGTCGGCGGTGGCGATAGCCGCCGGACTGGGCGCTGACCGGTGCGAGGTGTACACTGACGTAGCGGGGATACATACGGCGGACCCGCGACTTGTCCCGGATGCGAGAAAGCTCGGCGAAGTCGCGTTCGAAGAGATGCTCGAGATGGCGAGCTACGGGGCAAAGATGAACCCACGCTCGATCGAGTTGGCGATGGCCCACGAGCTACCGGTAATGGTCGCGTCGAGCTTGACCGACGAACCCGGAACGCTCATACACGGCGGAGCGAACATGGACGAGGTTGGCGAGCTTGGGGACAGGGTGCGAGCAATCGCCACCGAGTCGGATGTTTCGAAGGTCACCGTTCTCGGAGTGGTCGACCGGCCGGGCATCGCCGCGGATATATTCGAGGCGCTAGCAGACGCAGACATCAGCGTCGACGTCATAGTCCAGAACGCCGGGGTCGACGGGACGACCGACCTAACGTTCACTTTGGGCGGTGACGACCTCGACCGGGCCCTGGAGATCGCCCAGGGCGTCGCTAATAAGCTAGGCGCCAGGGGTGTAGAGTCCGCGCGCGACCTCGCCAAGGTAAGCATAGTCGGGACCGGGATGCACAACGCGCCCGGATACGCCGCCCGCATGTTTCGAGCGCTCTCGGATGCGGGTATCAATATCGATACCATCACCACTTCGGAGATACGAATCACGTGCATAGTCGCGGGCTCTCGGGTAGGAGAGGCGGCCCGAGTGCTGCACGCTGCGTTTCAACTGGACGCCTGAGCGCGCGTCTGCTTATCTTCTGTCCCGAGCAAGTTGGCGGGAGACCAGAGGCGCGCATCCCTTCGGCAAGACTCAAGGCAGTCTAAATCTTCACAGCGGCTGGCTAAGAAGAAGACACGCAAGCCCCCCTTCCGAGTTCTCCCTCAGGCTTCAGAGCAACCCGTGACTGCTATTGGATGAGCGCGGCTCATTGGAGAAAGAGGAAGGACATTCCGGCCAGGCACGTGGACAGCGATGAGTAGTCCCAAAGACGTTCAAGACGCCCCGGAAAGGCGAAGTGAAACCGCGGAGGGCGAGCCGCTCATAGCTGTAGTAGTGCCCACCTATAACGAGGCCGAGAACCTGCCGGAGCTTGTGGAGCGTCTCTTCGCCCTGGGTATTCCGAACACCAGGCTCATAATCGTCGACGACGGGTCACCGGATGGTACTGGGGACGTTGTTGAGGCCCTGGCCCGTCGACTCGATGGGCGAATCGAGCTCATTCAGCGTGGCCGGAAGATGGGTCTGGGCACAGCCTACGTTACCGGCTTCTCGCGCGCCATGTCAGCGGGCGCCGAATACGTACTCCAGATGGACGCGGACCTCTCTCACGCGCCCGAATACGTTCCGGAGATGCTTGAAGAGCTGAAAGCCGCGGACGTCGTGGTTGGGTCGCGGTACGTGCCGGGTGGGGGCACAGGCGAGGGCTGGAGTCTGATGAGGCGGAGCTTGAGCTCTATCGGCAACCTGGGCATCAGGGCTGTTAGCGGTGTCAGGGTCAGGGACGCCACCGCGGGGTTCAAGGCCTTTCGGGCCTCGGTGATCGGCTCCATGGACCTGACCCGGTTCCGGTGCAAGGGCTTCGGCTTCCAGGCGGAGATGGCTTTTGCGTGCGAGCGCGCAGGGTACAAGGTGGTAGAACACCCCATAGTGTTTGAGGAGCGCCACCGAGGCTATTCCAAGATGTCGGTGCTAATAGTGGTTGAGGCGTTGTGGCGTCTCGCTCTTTTGCGCTGGAAGCGTAGGTAGCAATAATGCGTTTACCCAACGCCCGTAATGTACTTGCATCCCGCTGAATCGATACGCTAAACTGCCCTGCCAAACTAGGGTAGGACAATGTCGATGAACCAGACACAAGACAAGGAAAAGCTGAGAAAGGGAGGGGCCAGGAAGGCCGTGGCACTGGCGATGCAGAGCCGCTGGTCGGAGGCTGCGGCCGCCAACCTGTCGATCCTTAGCGAGTTTCCGAATGACCTCGAAGCCTACAACCGGCTTGGGAAGGCGCAGATGGAGCTTGGACGCCTCAGCGATGCGAAGGCGGCGTTCCAGAGCGCGCTCGAGATATCTCCTCACAACCCGATAGCGAAAAAGAACCTGGACCGTCTATCGCTTCTCGGAGGAGAGCGGGTCCGCCGTCAGTCGGCGCGAGTAAGCCCGTCGAGGGCGTTCATCGAGGAGAGCGGAAAGGCCGTGATGACCTCTCTGGTCAACATAGCGGGGAGCGAGATGCTCCTGCAGATGGCGCCAGGACACCCTGTCCAACTGCATCTCTCCGGGGGCCCGACCAGAGTCGAGGACTCCGACGGCGAGTATCTCGGGCAGCTGGAGCCACGGCTCGCCTCGCGGCTGACGCGCCTGACGGATGGCGGCAACCGGTACGAGGCGACGGTGACCAGCGCCGATGATCATGAATTGAGCATAATCATCAGAGAGACCCACAAGCACCCGTCGCAGGCAGGGACCACGTCCTTTCCGTCGCGACCGGGTGCGAAGGTCGCGGTGGCCGGGGCGGTCTTGAGGTACGACCAGGTGGACGACGATGGCGAGCAGCGCGAGGCAATAGCCGTCAAGGACTGGTCGGACGACGATACGGAGCCGGGCGACGATGACGCGTTCAGCCCGGTAATCCACAGGATCATCAACGGGGACGGCAGCAACTCGGAGGAAGAATAGCTCTAGTCAGCTCCGCTGTTCTGGTTGTGCGGGCTCGAGCGGGCGTTCCCTGTAGTACAGTCCCCACCGCTGCATAGCTTCCCCCACACGCCGGTCATCCAGCTCCGCGAGCTCGCTCAGGAATCCAGCCAGCGCATGCACGTGGACCAAGTCCGCGTCGCAGACCCAGGTGCCCTCGCTGGGCACCACGTAGATAAGGCCGTTGTGGTGCTCGCAGCGAAGCTCGATTCTCTTGCTTCCCGTCTCCCCCCTCACGGCCATGCCTAACCCGGTATTCTCGCCATTTCCCGGCACAGTGTTCACCTCGTTCGGTTCGTTCCGACGCCGATTATAGCAATGGCGGCGCTAGAGGGGCGAGACCGACCGGAGGGTGCCACGACATCGGGACCGGGCTTGTGAAAGTAACTGCATGGGAGGAGATCGTAGGGGCGGGTTTGAAACTCGCCCTCTCCTCGGGACATGGGCGCAAATCGGCGCAGTTACTTGAAAGTGCGAGTTCGTTGTCGGCATATAGCGCGAGTGATACAGTGTGACGCGCCCCAGATCATGCAAGATTCGACCAGCCCGATAGCTAGCCGCGTCCCGCGAGTGCCCTGGAGCGCGACCGACGCGCTTATGGCATACGCGATCGTGCTATTCATCACGCTGGTGGGCATCGCGGTGGTGACGTCGCTCGCCGATGCAGACGGCCAGGACGTGATAACTCCATCGCTCACAATAGCGGTGGCCCTGCTCCAAGGACTGCTGGTGGTGGCGGCGTGGCTTTTCGGGATAAGGCGTTACGGGGCCCCTTGGAGCGCGATGGGGTTGGTCCGCACCAGGCTTCGCTGGGTGATACCGATACCGTGGGCGGCGGTCATAATCAGCTTCGCGTTCACGGCCATCTACGTGGTGCTCGTGACGGCGGCTGGCATCGATTCCATGCTCCCTCCTGAGATCCCCGAGGGCGCCGTGGGCGACGGCGCAGCCCGGCTGATCAACTTTGCGGTTATCGGCGTCATAGGGCCGCTAACCGAGGAGATCTTTTTCCGAGGGTTTCTGCTGGTGGCGCTCGTCGCGGCGATGGGGCTGCGGCGTGGGGCGATCGTGAGCTCCGCTATGTTCGCGCTAATACACCTGGACGTCGCCGTCATGGTCCCGATCTTCATCACCGGGCTCATCCTCGCCTGGTTGTACCTGAGGACCGGGTCGATATGGCCGCCCCTGGTCGCCCACTCGACTCAAAACTTGATAGTTTTGACGGTGAGCTGAATCGATTAGAGGAGCGGTCGAGTGATTCACACGGCGGATGCGCTGGAAAGGATGCTCTTGGCGTAGCGATGACGAACAGATTAGACAAGACGCTCACCGCTGCTGGAGAATCGAGAAGGACTGTACTGGCGCCCTACGTCACCATCGGGTTTCCGAGCGTCGACACCTCTGTCGAGGTCGCAGCGGCGGTGGTGGAGGCAGGCGCCGATATGTTGGAGCTGGGCGTGCCGTTCAGCGATCCACTCGCGGACGGACCGACGGTCCAGATGACCAGCTATCGCGCACTCGAGCAAGGCGTCAACGTTAGTACCTGTCTCCAGGCAGTGAGACGCCTCCGGTCGGCGGGGGTCGCCGCTCCCATAGCCCTGCTCGGCTACTACAATCCATACCTCCGCTACGGGACCGCGAGATTTGCGATGGATGCGGCCGAGGCAGGCGTGGATGGCCTGATAGTGCCGGACCTGCCTCCCGAAGAGGCCAGGCCGTTCCAACGGGAGTGTTCTGCCGCCGGCATGTACGTGATTCCGCTTCTGGCTCCCACCAGCACCGACGAGCGGATCAAGCTGGCATGTCAGGGCGCTGGGGGATTCGTCTACTGCGTCAGCGTCACCGGGGTAACTGGGGCGAGGAGCGAGCTTGGCTCGGAGGTCGCGGACCTGGTGGGACGCATACGACGCAACACCAAGCTGCCGATACTTGTCGGCTTCGGCGTGTCCACGAGCCAACACTTCCAGGCGATCGGGCGCTTCGCAGACGGCGCCATCGTGGGGAGCGCCCTGATGAACGTCGTCGATAGCGCACCCGACGGCGCAGAGGCGCGAGCCGCCGCCGACTTCGTGAGAGGGCTTCGGGAGGCGACGGGTTAGTCGCTCTGCGGTGGCTTCATCGGAGGCTTCGAAGGACGGTCAATGCCCACCGATATCGCGACTCCGAATGTCTCCCCAACATATATCTTCCTCTGTGTTCTCCGTGCCCTCTGTGGTGAACCCTCTTGAGCCTTTTTGAGCACCAGGCGGAACGTCAGCTCGAGCGGGACGCGCCGCTGGCCGCCCGGATGCGGCCACGCTCCTTCGACGAGTTCGTTGGCCAGGAGCACATCGTCGGGCCCGGCCGCGTCCTGCGCAAGAGCATCGAGGCCGACCAGATTCCCTCCATGGTGCTCTGGGGCCCGCCAGGCAGCGGCAAGACTACACTGGCCCTGCTGGTGGCCAATCTCACCGAGAGCTACTTCGAGCCGATAAGCGCCGTGGGCTCAGGCGTGGCGGACCTGCGCCGCATCGTTAAGGAGGCGAGGGACCGCACGGGCATGCATGGCCGGCGAACCATCCTGTTCATCGACGAGATCCACCGCTTCAACAAGGCGCAGCAGGACGTGGTCCTGCCCCACGTGGAGAACGGCACAGTCGTGCTGATCGGGGCCACTACCGAGAACCCGTCTTTCGAGGTCGTCGCGCCGCTGCTCTCGCGTAGCCGCGTGTTCACGCTCAAGCTCCTCACAGGCGAGCAGGTCGAAGAGATCGTGCGCGGCGCGATGGCAGACGCCGGCCGCGGCCTCGGCAATCTTGCTCCGGAGCTGGACGACGACGCCATCAAGGCGCTGGTCACTCTTTCCAACGGCGACGCGAGAGTTGCGTTAAACGCGTTGGAGCTGGCGACCAACGCCACCGCGCCGGACGGGTCCGGCGTGCGCCGCATCTCGACGTCCACCATCGAAGACGCGATGCAGCAACGCACGCTGCTCTACGACAAGGCCGGCGACCAGCACTACGACACCATATCCGCATTCATCAAGTCGGTGCGAGGGTCCGACCCCAACGCCGCGGTATACTGGCTGGCCCGCATGGTGGAGGCTGGCGAGGACCCGCTGTTCATCGCCCGCCGGCTGGTCATTCTCGCCGCGGAGGACGTCGGCATGGCCGACCCCCAAGCACTGTCGATCGCCGTCGCGGCCCAGCAGGCGGTGCATTTCGTCGGCATGCCCGAGGGGCGCATCCCGCTCTCCGAGGCGACCGTGTACCTGGCCACCGCGCCGAAAAGCAACTCCGCCTACAAGGCTATCGGCTCCGCCCTCGAGGACGTGCAAAAGTCCCGCAACGCCCCCGTCCCTATGCACCTGCGGAACGCGCCCACCGGGCTGATGCGCGAGATGGGCTACGGCAAGGGATATGAGTACGCCCACGACCACGAAGGCCACTTCACCCCCACCGAGAACCTACCCGAGGCGCTCAAGGACCGCCGCTACTACGAGCCCAGCGACCAGGGCTACGAGACAGAGGTGGCGGAGCGCCTGCGGCGCTGGTGGGGGGACGGTGAAAAGAACATGTCGGACCGAGATCAGGAAAGCGACGTGTAACCATGCCGAATCAGATAAAAGGCATCCTCTTCGATTCCGGCGACACTCTTGTGCGGCCGGTAGGCGGCCAGTGGATTCCTCATCACCGCTTCGAGAAGATCGTTGCGGCGCACGGGGTCGATGGGCTCCAGTGGGAAAGCATGGAGGATGCTATCGCCGAGGGCCAGGCCTACCTCAGCGAGAATCACCATCTCACCACCGAGGACGAGGAGCGCGCCCAGTTCCAGACCTTCTACGACATCCTGCTGAAGGGCCTGGGCGTATCTCAGCCCAATGACAAGCTCACCGGTGAGTTAGCGCGCGTAATCGTCGACGAGAACAACATGGAGCCCTTCCCCGACACTCACATCGTCGTCCACAGACTGAACGAGAGAGGGCTACGCCTTGGCATCCTGTCCGATACGTGGCCCTCGCTGGACAGGAAGTACCGGCTGCTCGGGCTTAGGGACTACTTCGATCCCTTCGTGATGTCCGCGCCCTTGGGTGTGTGGAAGCCCGACCCCAAGATGTACACCACGGCCATCGATGGGATGGCCATGCCGCCGGCCGACATGCTGTTCGTCGACAACGACCCGGTCAATGTGAGGGGCGCCAACGCCGCAGGGCTCAACGGAGTTCTCATGGTCCGCTCGGGCCCGCCCCCGGTCGACGACCTGCCCTGGATCAGCAATTTGGGAGAGCTCGAAGAGCGCTTCTTACCGTGATCCTCGGTTTTCTCCGCGCCCTCCGCGCCCTCGGCGGTTAAGCCCGAATCCACCGAAGGACGTCCTTGGGGACAGCCCTTGAAGAAGCCAGCGGGTGCTCCTCTGAATCTGGGATAATGGTTTTGGAACAGAAACCCGCCCGGAAACAAGGAGCACCCAATAGATGCTGCCACAGAACAAACCCGACCGTATCCGCATCCTCTTTGACGACCATCGCCTGGTGGCCAATGCCGGCCTGCTCCTGCCGGCCACCCTAGCCCGGCACCTGGGCCTGCGGGAACTCGTCGACCATCACCTTGACCTCGGCGGAGCGCCGGGACGGGCGAACACTGGGGACAAGATGCTGACGCTGGTCGCTTCCGCGCTGGCAGGCGGCGACTGCATCGACGACGCCGATGCGCTGCGCGCTGGTGGGACGGTTGGTGTTCTAGGCTGCGTGGTCAAGGCGCCATCCACCCTGGGGACCTTCCTGCGCAGCTTCCGGTGGGGGCATGTCCGTCAACTCGACCGCGTGAGCCGCCAGTTGTTGGCCCGGGCCTGGGCCGCTGGGGCCGGACCCGGCGACTCGCCCCTGACCATCGACCTGGACTCGACCATCTGCGAGACCTATGGACTGGCCAAGGAGGGAGCGCGCCACCACGGCTATACCGGCGCCCGCGGCTATCACCCGCTGCTGGCCATTGCCGCCGGCACCGGCGAGGTGCTGATGTCCCGGCTGCGCGAGGGCCGGGCCAACACCGCCCGTGGCGCCGCCCACTTCCTGCGTGAGACGGTGGGGCGGGTGCGCTACGGCGGGGCCAGGGGACAACTCACGGTGCGGGCCGACAGCGGCTTCTACGCCCACACTGTCGTTGCCGCCTGCCGGGAAATGGATGTCCGCTTCTCTATCACCATCCGCCAGCGCGCCAGGCTGCGGGATCTGATCGAGGCGATACCAGAGGAGGACTGGACTCCCATTCCCTACTGGATGGACGGCGCCGCCGATGTCGCCGAGACGACTTACACCCCGTTCCAGACCAAGCCGGACGCCGCGCCGGTGCGGCTCATTGTCCGGCGGGTGAAGCCGACGCCCGGTTCCCAGCTCGCCCTCTTCGCCAGATACAGCTATCACGCCTTCATCACCGACCGCGATGGGGAGACGCTGGAACTGGAGGCCGATCATCGCCGCCACGCCGAGGTCGAGAACGCCATACGCGACCTCAAGTACGGCGTCGGGCTGAACCACATGCCGTCGGCGCGCTTCGCCGCCAACGGCGCCTGGCTGGCGGTCCAGGTGATGGCGCATAACCTGGCCCGCTGGACGGCGCGGATTGGTCTGGGCGAGCGGACCGTGATCACCAAGACCCTCAGGCGGCGGGTCTTCGCTCTGGTGGGACGGATCACCCGCTCGGCGCGCCGCCTCACTTTGCATCTCCCCCGGCGCTGGCCTTGGGAAACCCAGTTCACTCGCGCCTTGGCCCGGCTGCAAGCCATTCCGTTCCCGGCCTGACGGCCAGCCTGCAACTGACCCAACGTCCCCGCAATCTCGCGCCACCCCGGTCGCGAGAGTCCCCTGCTGCGTATCCTCTCGCCTTCCCGCGCATCGCAACTCCCGCATAGGGCCTTAGGGGCCCTGTGCGGCCACTGAAGACCGCCCGCCGGCCTCCCATCTACCCCAAGACCCCAGGCCATCTCCCCTGTAGCTCCCTCACCCACCCCCTTCCGCTGCCCTCACGCCGTCCATCGGTGTCCTTCGGTGGATTCGGGTTAAGCCCTGAACGTCGTCTCGAACGCCTCCAACGCGTAGTCGACGTCGTCGGAGCTGACGTCGGCGTGCGTGACCAGGCGCCAGATTCCCCCGGGCCGGTCGTTCACCCTCACGCCGCGCTCGCCAAGTTTGCCTGCGAGCTCGGAGGACGACTCCGGGACTACCCTGATGAAGAGCAGGTTTGTAGGGAAGGCGTCGGGGTCGACGTCGATGCCGGGGATCTGCGCCAGCCCTTTCGCTAGCTTCCGGGCGTTGGCGTGGTCGTCCGCCAGCCGCTCCACCATGGTCTCCAGCGCCACGATTCCCGCCGCCGCGATGACACCGACCTGCCTCATGGCTGAGCCAAGCGCCTTGCGCCAACGGCGCGCCCGCTCGATGGTTTCGCGGCTTCCACATATGAGCGACCCCACAGGCGCTCCAAGACCCTTGGAGAGGCAGAACGTGACCGTGTCCGCGTCTTTCACCAACTCCGCCACGGGGGTCTCGAGGTGCACCGCGGCATTGAATATCCGGGCCCCGTCCACGTGCAGCGGTACACCGTGGTCCCGGGCGACCCTCGCAACTGCGCTAACGTCCGACTGCGTCAACACGGCGCCCCCGCATGCGTTGTGGGTGTTCTCGATCGCTATGAGTCCGGTGCCGGCATAGTGTTGGTTGTGAGGCTGGATGGCTGCTGCGACCGTGTCGGGGTCCAGCATGCCCCGCTCATCCTCGGCGAGCGGGTGATAGGCGACGCTCCCCAGCGCCGACGCTCCAGCAGCCTCGGCACGGTAGATGTGCGACTTCACGCCGCAGATCACGTTGTCGCCCCGCTGGCAGAAGCTCAGAATCGACACCAGGTTGCCCTGCGTGCCGCTGGTGACGAATACTGCGGCCTCTTTGCCCAGCATCTCCGCCGCTAGAGCCTCCAGCCGGTTGGCCGTGGGGTCCTCGCCGTCCATGTCGTCTCCGACCTCCGCCGTGGCCATGGCTTCACGCATCTCAGGCGTGGGGCGAGTCTTCGTATCGCTTCGCAGGTCTACCGTGCGCACTCATTTCCTCCTTGATCGCGAGCGTCACAGATTCTAGCAACACGCCTTGTCAAAAGCTACACGCTCCCCTACCATTTACCACGGAGATGGATTGGCCTCTGGGACTTGGCACGAACAATCTTCTCCTCTGTGGCTTCCGTGGTTTCCGTGGTGAAAATGAGACAGACTGCCGTCGAGTTTTTTGCCCCGAAAGACCTCTCTTTGGAAGGGGTCTGGAGCACGCCGCAACACCTGCCGGGCCCGTATCCGGCTTTCGTCGTTTGCCACCCACACCCGTTGTTAGGCGGCGACATGGACAACCCGCTAGTCACCGCTATCTGCGGGGCGGCCCACGACGAAGGCATCGCGACGCTGAGATTCAACTTTCGCGGCGTCGGCGAAAGCCGGGGAGAATTCACCAACGGGCGTGACGAGCAGCAGGACGTGAAGTCCGCCATCGAATTCCTGAAGGTCTTGCCGGGCACAGACGCAGAAAAAATCGGCCTGGTCGGATACTCTTTCGGCGCCGGTGTGGTTATGGCTGGAGCGCGCGGCTATAAGTCGGTCCGGAGCTTCGCACTCATCGCGCCACCACTATCCTCCTTCGACAAGTCGAGCCTCACCACGGCCAAAACACCGAAGCTGTTCGTCGTTGGGCAGAAAGACGGCGTCGTCCCATCGGTGGACCTGCAGAGTGCCCTTGACGAGGTCCGCCAACCCGTCCAGTTTATCGAGGTGTCCGACGCCGACCACTCCCTGTCAGGACACCAAGAGGATGTGGCGGCTCGGGTCTGCTCCTTCATGCTCGAGACGCTGCGCTGACCTCGCCGCAACAAATCCAAGGAGCTACTATGGGCCACGACCAAGAATTCCGCATCGAGCGCGACTCCATGGGAGAGCTGCAGGTGCCGGCCGACGCTTACTACGGCGCCCAGACCACGCGGGCCGTGCTGAACTTTCCGATAAGCAGACTTCGCTTTCCGAGCTCGTTCATCCGTGTCTTAGCCCGGATTAAGCTGGCGGCCGCCCAGGTGAACCATGAGCTGGAGCTGCTGGATGGGAGGCGATCGAGCGCCATCGTGAGCGCCGCCCAAGAGGTAGCCGATGGGGACCACTACGACCAGTTCGTAGTCGATATATTCCAGACCGGCTCCGGGACCTCAACGAACATGAACGCCAACGAGGTCATATCCAACCTCGCCATTGAGATTCTCGGTGGCGTTCGCGGCTCTCGTGACCCTGTACACCCCAACGACCACGTGAACCTGGGCCAGTCCTCCAACGACGTCATTCCCACCGCCATCCACATCGCTGCCCTCGGCGGCATCACGAGCGACCTGGTCCCGGCCCTGGGCGTCCTACAACGCGAGCTGGAAAAGAAGGCCGAGGAGTTCATGCCCGTCGTGAAGACGGGCAGGACGCACCTCCAGGATGCCACGCCGATCAGGCTCGGGCAGGAGTTCGAGGGCTATGCAGGGCAGATCGAGCGTGGAATCGCCCGGGTGAAGGGGGCGACTGAGAGGCTCTCAGAGGTGGCGCTGGGGGGTACAGCCGTCGGGACCGGCGTGAACACGCACCCTGAGTTCGCGCGGCGGGTATGCGAGAAGCTGACGGAGGAGCTCGGATTCACCGTGCGCGAGACGGACGGCCATTTCCAGGCGCAAAGCTCCCTCGACTCCGTGGTGGAGTGCAGCGGCGCACTCAAGACCGTGGCGGTTAGCCTGATGAAGATTGCTAACGATCTCCGCTGGCTCGCGTCAGGGCCGAGGGCGGGCATCGGCGAGATCGAGGTCCCCGAGGGGCAGCCCGGGAGCTCCATAATGCCGGGCAAGGTCAACCCGGTGATTCCGGAGACCGTCTGCCAGGTCGCCGCCCAGGTCATCGGCAACGACGCCGCCATTACGATCGCCGGGCAGTCGGGCAACTTCGAGATCAACGTGATGATGCCTGTCGCCGCTTACAACCTGCTGGAGTCGATCGAGATCCTGGCGTCGGGGTCGCGAAACCTAGCCGAGCAGTGCGTTAGCGGGCTTACGGCGACGTCTCGCGGCCCGGACATGGTCCACCAGGGCCTGGCGATTGTTACCACCCTCGTTCCTCACATCGGCTACGACCAGGCGGCGGAGATCGCCAAGGAGGCTCGAAGGTCCGGCAAGACCGTCAAAGAGATCGCGCTGGCCAGGACCGATTTCTCCGAGCAGGAGCTGGACGAGATCCTGGACCCGGAGTCTATGACCGATCCACGCCTGGCGCCGAAGGTCTCGCTGGGCTAGGGATTCCTTGATGCAACCGCTTCGGCGCTCCGCTTCGTAACTGTAGGGGCGCTCCCATGTGAGCGCCTGCCCCCTCGGCCAAGACGGGCGGCCACGCTGGGCCGCCCCTACGCGATGATGCGCGGCGCTCAACCTCGAAGGACAGTTCACCGAGCGCGACGCGTCGTCCGTAGAGCCGGGGAGCTCCGAGCCGGGAAACTACCGCCGATAGTCCCCCAGCGGCTTTACGCTGTAGGAGCCCGGTCCATTCGCGAGGCTCTCCACGGCGGCCCTGGCAGTGTCCAGGGCGGTGAAGCATGGTATGCGGCGCTCCACGGCCGCCCGCCTTATCTCGAAGCCGTCCTGGAGAGTCTCCCTGTCCCCCGTGACGGTGTTGATCACAGCGTCTACTGTGCCGTCCATGATCACGTCCACCACGTTGGGGTGCCCCTCGTCTAGCCGCTTCGGTACCTCGACGACGGCGGTATCCAGGCCGCGGATCATGGCCGCCGTGCCCCCGGTCGCGTAGAGGACGCACCCTGCCCTCGCGAGGTCCTTGATCATCGGGACGGCCTCGGCCTTGTTGCGGTCGGCTATGCTCAGCAGGACCGCGCCTTTCGGCTTGAGCGTCATCCCCGCTGCGATCAGGGCTTTGGCAACCGCGGGGCCGAACTCATGGTCGATCCCCATCACCTCTCCGGTCGACTTCATCTCCGGGCCGAGATAGGTGTCGACACCCGCCAACTTCGACATGGAGAAGACCGGCGCTTTGACCCCAACCAGCTGTTGCTTCTTCCACAGGCCCCCTTCATAGCCCAGCTCCCTGAGACTGTGGCCGAGCATCACGTCGACTGCCAGGCGGACCATCGGCACACCGGTGACCTTCGATATGAACGGAACGGTGCGGCTGGAGCGGGGGTTCACCTCCAGCACGAATACGTCGGTTTTACCGTTGCCCTTCCCGTTGGCGCCCGTCGTGGGGCTTCGGTAGGCCGGACCGCCCACTACGACGTACTGGATGTTCATCAGGCCCTCGACCTGCAGCGCGAGCCCGATGCGCGTCGTGTACTCGACGATCGTGTCCACCTCTTCCGTGGTTAGCGTGAGGCCTGGATAGATCGCCATCGAGTCGCCGCTGTGGACGCCCGCCCGCTCCACGTGCTCCATGATGCCGGGAATGAGCACCCTCTCCCCGTCGCAGATCGCGTCGACCTCGACTTCTCTCCCCTCGAAGTACTTATCTATCAAGACGCGCCGGCCCTCTCCTGCCTCCAGCGCCTCGGCCATGAACCTGACAAGCTCAGAGGCGTTCTGGACGACCTCCATAGCGCGTCCCCCCAGCACATAGCTGGGCCGCACGAGTATGGGATAGCCTACGGCCTGCGCCACGTTCAGGGCCTGCTCCAGGTCCGCGACCGCCGCTCCTGGCGGGTTGGGGATATCGATTCGCGATAGGAACTCCTCGAAAAGGTGACGGTCCGAAGCAGTGTCGATGGACTCGGCCGTGGAGCCAAGGATAGGGAGGCCTGCGCGTGCCAGGGATTGAGACAGATTGATCGCAGTCTGTCCCCCGAACTGCACCACCGAGGGGGGATACTCGCCCTCCGCCGCGCCACCCTCGTTCTCGACAATGTCTCGCAAGCTCTCCTCGTCGAGCGGCTCGAAGTAGAGCCTGTCACTGGTGTCGAAGTCCGTCGAGACCGTCTCCGGGTTGGAGTTCACCAGAATGCTCTTGATGCCACGTTGCTGCAACGCCCAAGCCGCGTGGACGGAGCAGTAGTCGAACTCGATGCCCTGTCCAATGCGGATTGGGCCGCTCCCGACCACTATCGCCTTCTCCTCGACGATGGCCTCCGCCTCGTTCTCTTGCTCGTAGGTGCTGTAGAAATAGGGTGTCTGTGCCTCGAACTCCGCCGCGCACGTATCGACCATCTTGAACACCGGGCGGATATCCCAACGACCCCGGAAGCCCCTCACCTCCTCCTCGGAGCGGTCGGCGAGGAGCCCGATCTTGTAGTCTGAGAACCCGAGTCTCTTCGCCTCCCGTAGCAGCGTGGGACTTAGGCTCTCGGACAGGAGCCTGCGTTCCATCTTAGCTATGCGCTCGAAGGAGCGGGTAAACCAGGGGTCGATCCCCGTCGTCCGCGAGATATCCTCCGGGCTCACGTCACGCCTGAGGGCGTGGACTATCGCCCAGAGGCGCTCATCGTTCGGATGGAGGGGGAGCGCATCGAGTGATACCCCTCCGTTGCTCCGCCACTCCGGGTCCTCCCACAGCAAGGACCTGTTGGTGATCTCCAGCGAGCGCACAGCTTTCTGGAAGGCGGCCTCGAATGACCGGTCGATGGCCATCACCTCGCCCGTGGCCTTCATTTGAGTCCCGATGATGCGGTCGCCGCGCGAGAACTTGTCGAAGGGCCAGCGAGGTATCTTCACCACGCAGTAGTCGAGCGCGGGCTCGAACGCGGCCTGCGTCTGCTGGGTTACGGCGTTGGGGATCTCGTCGAGGCGCTTTCCGACCGCGATCTTGGACGCCACCCTGGCGATGGGGTAGCCCGTGGCCTTACTGGCTAGCGCGGAGCTCCGGCTGACCCGGGGGTTCACCTCTATGACGAAGTAGTCGCTGTCGGCCCGGCCCTTGTCAGGCAGGGTCGCCGCGACCACATCTCCCGGCGCCAGGGCGAACTGGATGTTGCATCCCCCCTCTATCCCCAGAGACCGGATGATCTTGAGGCTCGAGGAGCGCAGCATCTGATACTCTTTGTCCGATAGAGTCTGGCTCGGCGCGACCACGATGCTATCGCCGGTATGGACCCCCATGGGGTCGATGTTCTCCATATTGCAGACGGTGATGCAGTTGTCGGCGCCGTCGCGCATCACCTCGTACTCGATCTCCTTCCAGCCCGCCAGCGACTTCTCAAGCAGCACCTGGTGGATGGGGCTCGCCTGAAGGCCTCCCGCAACGATCGCATCCAGCTCCTCCGGGGCGGTGGCGATCCCGCCTCCAGTGCCCCCGAGGGTGTAGGCGGGGCGCACCACGACGGGGAGCCCCAGCCTCTCTGACGCGGCTCGTGCCTCCTCGAGGGACTCGACGGTCTCGCTGGGCGGCACGGGCTCCGAGATCTTCAGGAGCAGCTGGCGGAACAGGTCGCGGTCCTCAGCGTTCTTTATCGCCTCGAGGGGCGTGCCCAGCATCCGCACGTCGTATTTGCCCAGGACACCCGCGTCCGCGAGCTCCACGGCGAGGTTGAGCCCCGTCTGGCCACCCAGCGTCGGCAGAATGCCATCGGGGCGCTCCGCCTCGATGATCCGCGTCACGACCTCTAGGGTCAGAGGCTCGACGTAGACGACGTCGGCGATTCCCTCGTCGGTCATGATAGTTGCGGGGTTGGAGTTGACCAGAACGCTGACCACCCCTTCCTCGCGCAGCGCCTTGCACGCCTGCGTGCCGGCGTAGTCGAACTCGGCAGCCTGCCCGATTACGATGGGCCCCGAGCCTATGACGAGGACCTTAGAGGGCTTAGTAGTCATTGCAACCGCATCGACGATAGTGAGGGAACCCTCCTCTCCCTTGACGGAAGAGGATAGACGTGAGGGTGAATCCGGCCGGCTTGGACCGACCCACGCCGTTTACTCACTCGGGGTCACATACAGGTAGTACATGCGCGGCGGGCCCCCGCCATCCGGGAAGTCCGAACGCTTTGTGCTCCGCGCGGCAGTGGCGACGCTCCTCAGCAGTCCGATGTCGGAGAGCTCGAAAACGCTGCTCTCCACGTCGGATGCCGCTTCGATGCGCCTAAACTGCAATATGAACTCCCGAAGCACCTTCTCGTTCAGGTCCACGAGCTCGTAGTTCGAGACCCCTGCAAGGGTGGCTGCCCGCTCGATCGCGTCGCCATCGCTGCCAATGGCATCTATAAGGCCTATCCTCGCCGCCTCCATACCGGTAAATAGGCGCGCCTCCGACACCTCCTCCGCAGAAATCCGCAAGCGCTCCCCTCGTTCGGATACCACGGTCTGGACGAAGCTCTCCTTCAGCATCTCCATCATCGCGAAAAAGGTGCGATTAGTTGCGCCGATCAGCTTCGCCGGGCCGGAGCTGAACAGCTGCTCGTCAGGCGGGTCGGGGTCCGTTATAGGTCCAAAGATTACGCCGATGCTGCCCACCAGGGAGCTTCCCTGCGCGTAGATCTCGTTGGCGCCCATCGACATGAACATCCCGCCGCTGGCGTTGAGCCAGCCCGACGCGATGATCACGGGCTTCTTCGCCCTCAGCTGCAGGGTCTTATGGTAGAGCGCCTCGCTCTCGGCGCTCCCGCCTCCCGGAGTCACGAGCTTGACTACGACCGCCTTTATCTCGTCATGCTCCCTGGCGTAGTCGAGCATCTCTCCGATGACGAAAGCGCTGTCCTCGTCGATCTCGACGAACGGGACGTCGATAATCCCGATCTGCGGTCTGCCGGGGTAGACGTCGAAGAAGACGAAGTACCCCACGGCGACGCCCGCCACCACAGCTACGACAGCGGAGACGTACCAACGCCCGAGCAGGGCAGCCGTCGTAGAACGTAGACCCATCGCTTCGCTCCCTCCCAACAGGGTGAGCCCAGTCTAGCACCGCAAAAGCGGGCGAATCAAACGGCCCGGACCTCGCCATTGTCATTCCGAGCGCGGCGAGGAATCTAACGGCTCTGATAGCTAGCCAGCAGTGTCAAACACGGCGTGCTGGAGCCCTTAGACTCGTTGGCCCCGAGGCGGCAGCGGCGAAATGAAGCGTGAGTGAGCTCGGCCCGTCGCCCGCCCTACGGCCTGAAACTCGGCCACCCGTCCACACCTGCGTCGTCGGTAACGCGCACCGCCTCGCCGCCCTCGACATTCACCACAAATATCTCCCAATTGCGGCGCTCGACTGTCGCGCTTACCACGATGCTGCTGCCGTTGGGCCTCCAGGCGAATGTGTCTCCCCCGCCGAGATCGGTAATCCGTTGCTGCTCGGTACCGTCAGGCTTCATGACGTACACCTCTTGAACGAAGTTCCGTACAGACCAGAACGCGATGAGCTTGCCGTCCGGCGACCACTGGGGGCGAAAGTTCATGTTCGCGTCGGTCAGGCGTTCAAGGCCCGACCCGTCCGCGCCGATGGCGCAGACGTCGAAGCGGCTCCCGTCGAAACAAGAATAAGCGATGGTGTTGCCGTCGGGAGACCAGTCGGGCAGGCTTCCCAGCGTCAGGAACGTGCTGGTCTGGCCGGCCAGGTCGGCTACCCAGAGCTCGAGCCGTTGCTCGCTAGTCCGGGAATACGCCAGCCGGGCGCCGTCCGGCGACCACGGGTAGTGTCCCTCCGGGCCGCCGAACGCCTCGTCGATACGCGCGGTTTCTGTCCCGTCGGCGCTGACCACGTATAGCTCCGCCGCGTCGTCCCCCACCTGCTTCGATGCAAGGAAGCTGACGCGTCGACCGTCCGGGGACCAGTGCGGCCTCCACTGATTCGTGTCCGGCATGAAGGTGAGCCGCTGCGGTAGATAGCCGTCGGCCTCCATGACGTAGATCTCCGAGTTGCCGCTCCTCTCCGAACGGAAGGCGATTCGGCTGCCGTCCCGCGACCACACGGGAACCTTGTCCTCGGAGGAGTTGTATGTGAGCTGCGACACCCCTGTGCCGTCCGGGTTCATGACGAATATCTCGTTGTCGCCGTCCCTGTTCGACTGGAACAGGATCAGCTCCGGCGTTGGGGTTGGGGTCTGCGTTGGGGTGGCCGAAGGCGTTGGTGTCGGAGTCGGCGTCGTGGTTGGGGTCGGCGTTCGCGTCGGCGTGGCAGTGGGCGTCGCCGTCCGGGTTGGCGTGGCCGTGGGTGTCTGCGTCGGCGCGGGCGAGGCGCTCGGCCTCGGGGTTTGCGTTGGAGCGGTCGTAGGTAGGGGGCTCGGGCGCGCTACAGCTGTGGCCAGGGGTGTCGGCGAGGCCGTAGGCCTGGCGGAGGGCTCAGGCGTCGCGGGGGCGGGTAATGCCGCGAGCGCCAAGGCTTCTTCGGTCTGCCGTTCCTCAGGAGCGGGCTCCGGCTCGCCGCACGCGAATGTAAGCGCGCTGAAAGCGATGAGCAGCGTCGCGGCGAGCCGGCCGGCGGGTGCGCCCCCCGTCAGGCCCGCCAAACGCATGCGATGGGCCACCGCGCGTGACACAGCGGCCCGCCCGTGCGCCTCACGCCTGGCCCACGGGCGACCGTGTCTTGAGAGAGCCGAGCAGTCGGCCTGAGACCACCGCGATATCGTCTACCGCCGCGTCGAACGCCTCTTCGTTAACCTTGGAAGGCGCCCGGTAGCCGCTGATCTTGCGAACGAACTGGAGGGCGGCCGCGCGCACCTCTTCCTCAGTTGCGGGAGTTTCACTTCGCAGCCGTACTATACTTCGGCACATTGCAGTATCTCCTCCTAGCCTAGCTGTGTGGTGGGAGACCGCAGCGGCGGAGCTATCTCCTCCTCGCTGAGCGGATAGGCTTCCTTCTGGTATATCTGTATCCGGTAGTGCTCATAGTCCGGCACGAACATTCGGAGCTGGTCGTCGACGGCCACCGAGCGCGGCCGTTTGAAGAGCTTCAAGGACTCCACGTCGGCTGACGCCCGAATGCGATGGTATTTCTTGTCTCTGGTGAACATGCGTTTAAGAGCGGACTTGGAAAGCGTCGAGTCGCCGTGGAACTGCTGGACGTAGTTTCCGTCAGCGTCGAAGAGCTGTATCCTGTTGTTTCCGCGGTCGGCCACGTAGATGTCGCCGTGGCCGTCCACATCTATCCCGGCCGGACCACTGAGCTCTCCCTTGCCGCTGCCGCGGCTGCCAAACGAGAACACGAACTCCCCATCACTCGTGAACTTCTGGACCCGGTCGTTCCGCCAGTCCACCACGTAGACGAAGCCCTCCTCGTCCACGGCTATGCCCCAGGGCATATTCAGCTCACCGCTGCCCGTCCCGTAGGTCCCCCAATTCGAGATGAACCTGCCTTCTTTGCTGAATTTCTGGACGCGGTGGTTCAGGGTGTCCACGACCAGCACGTTTTCGTCGAGATCGAAGGTGATCCCTGAGGGCCGGTCGATCTGGCCGTCGTCGTGTCCGTGCTCTCCCCACTTGCCAAGGAACTCGCCCTCGTGGCTGAAGACCGTTATCCGGTGGGATGCTTGGTCCGAGACGTACACCCTCTCGTCGCTGTCGACGATTATTTGAACGGGCCAGTAGAACTCGCCGTCGGCCGGCGGGAACTCTCGGGATTGGACTCCGAACCACCCGAGGTCATCGTCGTCGATATTGATGATCCTGATCACCTTCGACAATATGTGGCATATAACGTAAATGCGGCCCTCCTTACCGAATGCGAGGTCCGCAGGCGGGTGGGTCGTCCCGAAGGTGCCAATCGACGTGACGTACGGAAACCCGACTCTTAGGAGCCCGTATGGCCTCGGCATGAATACTCCCTCCGCGAAACCAAATATGTAACCAGAGTGGCGCGCAGCCTCATCGAGTCTCGCAAGCCGCTCAGTTGAACTGGAACTCCCTGGTCGCCACGATGAGCTGGAGCATCCGGACGACCCTCGACTCGCTGAGCTTTCTCTCTTTCGCGAAGTCGAGGTGGCCATCAGGCTCGGCGTGCTGTAACAGGCTCTCGCGAGTGTCGTCGTCGACGGTGAGCGGGCCGGCGAGGTCCAGACACCTGTCCACGAGCTCCTCCGGCGCCAGACTACCCCCATTGGAGCTCAGCCGGTCGATTATCGCCCGTATCCCCGGCTTTGCGGCATCTCCCACCTCGTCTGACGCGAAATTCACGCGGCTGTTGAGGGTGCCTCCGTCGATCCACGCCGGTCCCGTGTGCCACCCCTCCACCGTTAGGGGGTTAAGTAGCTGCTGGCCCATGAGACCGGCCTGGCCGTAGTAACTTCCGATTGCAGGGTCCGGGTACGTGTATATCCCGGCGAGCTTCATAACGCCCAATACCAGCTCGATGGGGCTCTTGACTCTGGTGAACCGGGCCTCCTTAAAGAAGTCGGCGTTGAACAGCGTGCGCAGCACGGGGCGAATCTCACCGCCCGAGTCCAGATAAGCCGCGGCCAGCGCATCGATCGCCTCCGGGTCTCGGGGAGGCGTCTCGTTCCACGAAGCGACGTCGGGCTCGTCCGCTACGAAGAACGTATAAAGATGGCGCGCGACGAACCTGGCTGTTGCGGGCTGCCTCACGATTATGTCGATCACATCCTCGCCGTTGAAACGCCCGCTCTCGCCGAGAAAGGCCTTCGCACCGTCATCGTGGTCGTCGCTTCGGTAGTCGAAGCTCGAGGTGAACGAGCCCGGCGGAGGGAGGGGCTGCGTGAAGGTCCAGCCGGTGAAGGCCTGGGTTGAGCCTTTCACGTCGTCCTCCGTGTAGTTTCCGACGCCCATCGAGAAAAGCTCCAGCAGCTCGCGTCCGTAGTTCTCGTTGGGCTCGTCCTTGTGGTTCTCGTTGTTGTCCAGCCACATGATCATCGCCGGATTCTTGGACACGTCGGTTAGGACGGTCCTGACATTCGACAGGCCGTCTCTGCGAAGCAAGCCGATCTGGTCCACGCTCACGTGGGAAAAATCGAACTTGGCCGTGCCTGTTGCCAACACGTGGTGCCAGAACAGCGCCATCTTCTCCTGGAGCTGGCGCTCGCTGTTGAGCATGCGGTATACCCACATCGAGATGGAGCCACGCTTTCCGGGCATTTCGTAATAGCGGTCCAGGACGTCCTCTTCCACGCCCTGGACCTGCTCAGGGTTTACCAGTTCCTCCACGACCTCTTCGTATGGCCTGGCGGCGTACCTCTCTAGCTCGTCGCGCCGGGCCCCAAACCCGGCGCGGCGCATCAGGTGGGCGTATAGAGCGATGTCGTTGTTGGACATGGTCGCCTCCGACTACTCTCCTGAGTTGGGAGCTGGTCCAGGATTTCGAGAATTGCCTGGCTCGGACCGAAAGGACGATCGGTTTTCTCGTCGGTGGTGAGCTTCTAGATACGCAGGGGTGAGCTTATCGGACCGCACGCCATTTGGTAAGAAACGGTATGACTCATTCACGAAGTCGTGCTCGGAGACACTAGTTTGGGTTCAGCGTCGGCGCCCTCAGCGGGGGCGCAACCATCTCCTCGCCCAGCGCGTACGCCTCCTTCTTGTATATCTGAATACGGTAGCAATCGTAGTCGGCAACGTACATGTGACCTTCGTCGTCCACCCTTACCGACCTGGGACCGGCCAGGCGCTTTTCGAGCTCCAGGCTCCCCATCTCGCGTATACGGAGATACCTCCCGGTGACCTTTCGCAGCCGATCGAGACGCGACCTCGACAGCGTCGCGTCCCCCAGGAACATCTGGATGAAGCGGCCGTCGTGGTCGAACAGCTGGACCCGGTCGTTGCCCCAGTCTGCTACGTAGATGTCGCCGTCTTTGTCTACCTCGACCCCCGCCGGCCGGTTCAGCTCTCCCTCGTCGCTGCCTGACTCCCCGAACTTGAAGATGAACTCTCCGTCGGCGGTGAATTTCTGAATCCGGTCGTTCCGCCAGTCGGACACGTAGATGTCGCCCTCTTCGTCCACCGTGATCCCCCACGGCGTGTCGAACTGCCCATTGCCTGTCCCGTACGAACCGAACTTCGACAGGAACCGCCCGTCCTTGGTAAACTTCTGTACACGGTGGTTGTGGGAGTCCACCACCAGCAAGTTGTCGTCCCGGTCGAACGCCATGCCCGACGGGCGGTTTAGCTGGCCGTCGCCGGGGCCATACTCGCCCCACTTGCCCAGATACTCTCCATCGGTCGTAAACTTAGAGATCCTGTGACATCCCTCGTCCGAAGCGTACAGGACCTCGTTGCTGTCCAGCACGAAAGCGCTTGGCCACATGAAGCACGCGTTGGGCACCGGGAGGTCATCGGCCCTCCAGCCGAAGCTGCCAAGGTCGTCGTCGTTCAGGTTCGTAATCGCGATCGGCCCCGATTTACCCTTGCCGTAGTTACTTCCGGTCCCCAGCGTGAAGATTCGTCCGTCCCGCGTGATGGCGATGTCGGTCGGAAACATGATCCGCAATGAGTACCCCAGGGTCTTGAGGTAAGGGAACCCTGCCCTGAGAAGCGCGTGTGGCCTTGCCATGTGGGCCTCCGTTTTGTCGTCTTACCCGAACTGGTACTCTCGCGTCGACACTATTAGCTGCAGCATGCGTACTACCCGTTCTTGACTCGTCGCCTGCTCGTCAGACGTATCGAAGCGAAGGTCGCCTCCGGACTCGGCGTACTCCATCAGCCCTCCCCTCGTGTCTCCACCCACCACCATCGGACCTGCCAGGTCCAGGCATCTCGCAACGAAATCGGCCGGCGGAATCGACCCGCCGTCGGCCGCCAGACGCCGGACGATGCCCTGCACCCCCGGCTTGGAGGCATCGGCCACCTCGTTCACCGCGAAGTTGATCCGCCCGTTCAGCGTCCCACCGTCGATCCACTCCTGGCCGGTGTGGAAGCCCTCCACCGTGAGCGGGTTGAGGAGCCTCTGTCCCATCTGGCCGATCACTCCCCCGATACGCGGGAACCCCGGCTCCGGGTACCTGTAAGTGTCTACTAGCTTGAGTACGCCCGTAACCAGCTCAGTGGGGCTCTTCACTCTCTTGTACGAGGCGGCCTTGAAGAACTCGGAGTTGAACAGGACGCGGAGTATAGGTCTGAGCTCCCCTCCGGAGTCGAAGTAAGCTGCCACGAGCGTGTCGATGGCATCGGGGTCCTGGGGAGGGATTTCGTTCCACGACGCCACGTTCGGCTCGTCGGCTACGAAGAAGGTGTAAAGGTGCCTGGAGATGAATCTGGCAGTCGCCGGCTGCTTCGCGATCACGTCGATGATATCCTCGCCGTTGAAGCGGCCACTCTCGCCCAGGAACTCCTTCTCCCCTTCATCGTGCTCCCGCTCGAGGTACCGGAACTTGGACGGGTTCCCTCTCCGCTGGCTTCCACCGTGCGGGATAGGCGTGAGAAAGCTCCAGCCTGTGAAGGCCTGGGTTGAGCCTTTCACGTCGTCCTCGGTGTAGTTGCCCACGCCCATCGAGAAGAGCTCCAACAGCTCGCGGCCGTAGTTCTCGTTGGGCTCAGCCTTCATGTTCTCCTGGTTGTCTAGCCACATGAGCATCGCTGGGTCGAGAGACAGTTCAGTGAGAATCGTATGTACGTCCGACATGCAGATGCGCCGGAACTTGTCGATCTGACGCTGCACATGGTCCCCGCTCTTCTCGGAGCCCGTCGCCAAGACGTGATGCCAGAAGAGCGCCATCTTCTCTTGGAGCTGGCGCTTGCTGTTGAGCATGCGGTAGATCCACTCACCCTGGGCCCACGGCCCCCCCGATCCGCCCAAGTATCGGTGCAGCACGTCCGTCTCGACTTCGGGGACGCCTTCAGGGTCGAGCAGCTCTTCCACCACGCTGTCGTAGTCCCTCGCGGCGAACTCCTCTAACTCCTCGCGCCGGGCGCTAAACCCTGCTCGCCGCATGAGGTGGGCCATTAAGGCGATGTCGTTATGGGACATGACTCTGCTCCCGGCAGTACTACGGCGGAAACTAAATGGCTCGTTGCGATTATTGTACTCTACCGGTTCAAGAGTGGGGCACGATGCGGAGCAGCGGCACCCGGGCGACCGTCAGACACAGCGAAATCGCGACCTTGACATACCCTCGGGTCGCCCATAGAGTACGGCCCTGGTCGGGCAATTGGTAGGGGCGGACCCGTGTGTCCGCACAACCACAACGGGCGACGGCTGTCTGTCACAATGTGGGCGACTGTATCCGGCCCCAACGTGACGCCGCCCGTCGGGCGTTCGTAGGGGCGGACCGGTGGGTCCGCCCGGAATGGCGGCTGGATGAAACTATCGCTTTCCGTCAGGGTAGCCGAGTCCCTTAGCTCCAAGCGCACCCCCACGATGCCTCTCAAGGCGTTGGCCGAGCTCGCCTCCGCGCAGGGTTACCACGCCCTGTGCATGCGGGCCTCTCAGCTAGGCGTGGATACGCCCAACGACCTTGTGAGGCGCGGGCGAAATATGCTGGACGACACCGGCCTGAAGGTGTCCATGGTCACCGGCGACTTCGCCATCCCCGAGAACACCGACGAGGGACCCGCAGCGTTGCGTAACATCACTCCCCACCTGGACCTCGCCGAGGCGCTTGGGTCGGACATGGTGCGCATCGCCATGAAGCGAACAGAGGACATAGCCAGCGTCCGGCGTGCTGCGGACGAGGCTAATGAGCGGCGAATAAGGCTGGTACACATGTGCCACACGCAGAGTCTTTGTGAGCGGGTGGCGGAGACCCTGGAAGTAGTGAAGCGCGTCAACAGGATGAACTTCGGGATAGTCTACGAGCCTGCCAACCTGGCACTGTGTGGCGAACCGTATGGCCCCGAGGCTATCGACGCCCTGGCGCCCTACACGTTCAACGTGTATCTTCAGAACCTCCGGATCAAGGCCGACGGCGCGGACACCGGCTCTTCCTGGTCACGGGGGAAGGTACGATTCGACCAAATCCCCCTCTGGCAAGGCGGCGGCATCAACTTCCCCCTCGCGCTGACCACGCTGGAGAAGAGCGGGTACGATGGCTACGTCACCGTTCATCAGGCCTTCGCCGGGCTGAGCGACGTCCCGGAAGCAGTGCAACGCAGCGCGCTCTACCTCAAGTCCATCGTTGCGTTCGAAGGGTAATCCCCCCCTTTGAAAAGGGGGTTTCGGGAGGATTTATCGACACAAGACCGCCTGCGGCTCGCAGTCCCACGGAGCTGAAGACCGAGCGCCTGCTTCTCCGCCCCTTTCGGCTCGAAGACGTCGACGACGGCCTCGCCTACGCCAGGACCTAGAGCTTTTCTTCGGGCGGGGGTGACTGGCGCGAGTTTCACGAAGTGGAGCGCGAGTCTATCAGTCGCGGGTGCTGTCGCGAAGCGGAAGGAGCAAGAGGAGTGCTAGCGTGCCTCTCTCGGAAGAAGATAAACGCCGTATCTACGAAGAAGAGCTCGAGCGGCAAAGCGTTCGCGCTGAACTTGCTGAAACAGAACGTGGACAGCACGAAGCCGAGAAAGAAGTGCGAGACGCGAGAAGGAAAAAGAGCGCTTGGATTGTGGTGGGTACGTTTGCGGTTGTGTTCGGAGGGATCGCTGTTCTCGGGGCACTTTTTTCAGGTGACACGTCCGACTACGCAGGGGGCATGAGCGGATGCGGTCATTTCAGGAACGTCATCAGGGACTTCGGTGACAATCTGCTCAGTGAGAATGAGTTCCGCATAAAGCTGCGAGAGGTACGCAGTAGCGTCAGCACCGCCGAACCGGCCATTAGGGATGCTTTCAGTGATGTCCTTGACTCATGGAACTCGGCCGACGCTGAGACGTTCGGAACCGCTATCACGCAGATGAATTTGGCCTGTTTCGCGGCAGGATATTGAACGTCCTACCCGTGCGCTGGGGAATGGAGTCACCGGAAATCCGATCGCGCATGGCTCACAGCCTACGCCATTACTTCTTGCGCGTTGGAACCAGATTTGGACGCGGGGCTTCGACTGTGGTCAAGGTCTTAGCGGCGGCCGACGTGCGCAATAATCGCTCGCAGCGCGTCATGGAAAGGCTGGGAGTGATGCGCGAGGGCGTGCTACGCAGCCACATCACGCAGCGGGGCGAGCGGATCGACGGCGTGTACTACGGTATCCTCCGGCAGGAATGGGAGCGCTCCCGCGAATTGAGCACGAGTTGATGGCGCGCGCTGGCACTGAGCTGAAGACCGAGCGCCTGCTTGCGAGTGGGTCCGGTCTGCCTGATACCTTCTCCCCTGGCGGGAGAAGGCTAGGATGAGGGGGACCGTCCTTGGCAAGGAGAAGTGCCCCCGCGCCCAAGAAACCTCATGGGGCCGGGTCGGTGGGAGCAAGAGCTCGTTCCGGCTACACGAGTGCCCATCAAGATACCGGGACAATCGATGAAACTCCACCTGGTCGACACTACCTACGAGCTCTTCCGAGCCTACTACGGCGCGCCACCGGAGGTCACCGCCGACGGCCGTCCGATCAGCGCCGTCCGCGGACTCATCCAGACGTTGCTGCTCCTTCTTCGTCAGGCTGACGTGACCCACGTCGCTTGCGCCTTCGATCACGAGGTCGAGTCGTTCAGGAACCAGATGTTCGATGGCTATAAGACCGGCGAACGCGTTCCCGAGGACCTGCTGACCCAATTCGACCTGGCTGAGCGGGCCGCCTCGGCGTTGGGGATCGTCGTCTGGCCTATGATGGAGTTCGAGGCCGACGACGCGCTCGCTACCGCCGCCGCCAGATGGAGGGACTCGCCGGAGGTTGACCAGGTCGTCATCTGCTCCCCCGACAAGGACCTCACGCAGATGGTCACTGGCTCGAAGGTGGTGTGCCTCGACAGGCGCCGCAGAGTCACCCTGGACGAAGAGGGCGTTGTCGCCAAGTTCGGCGTGGCCCCCGAGTCCATCGCCGACTACCTTGCCCTCGTCGGCGACGCATCCGACGGGATACCGGGCATCCCCAGATGGGGGGCCAAGTCCACCGCGCCGGTCCTGATGCGCTATAGGCACGTCGAGGCGATACCGGGCAACTCGCTCGAGTGGGATGTGCTACCCCGCGGCGCAGCCGCCATGGCGGCCAGCCTGAAATCACGCCGCGACGACGCGCTGTTGTTCAAAGACCTCGCGACTTTGCGCCTCGACGTCCCGCTTCAGGAGACACTGGGCGAACTGGAGTGGGGAGGCGTCAGGCGTGGCGATTTCGTGGACTTGTGCGGTGAGCTAGGCATGACGAGTCTTCTGGACGCGCCACACAGGTGGGCAGATTGACCTGTTAGTACCGCCGGGGTGAATCATGGCAGTTGAGCACGACGTATTTAGCCGCCCCGACCTGCTGCGAATACCAACCAAGCGCGCAGCCTGGTCGGACCGGACGGCGCTTCTTATGGCTGAGATGTCCAAGCTCGCCTACTACAAGTTCGAGGTGAACGCGAGTGGCGAAGTGCTACCACAGAAGGACGTCGACGACGTGCTGCAGAGGCTTTTGGCCCCTGCTGGCAAGGCCCGGTCCAAAGTTTCTCCGAATGCCAACGGAGCCGACCCGCCTCCACCCCTGCCTGAGGGCGCGGTAAGACTAAACCCGAATCCACCGAAGGACACCGATGGACGGCGTGAGGAAAGCGGAAGGGGGGGTGAGGGAGCTACAGGGGAAATAGCCTGGGTTCCATTTGGGGTAGGGAGGTCGGCGGACGGTCTTCATCGCCGCACAGGGGCCCCTATGGCCGTCTGCGGGAGCTGCGATGCGGGGGATGGCGAGAGAATACGCAGCAGGGAACTCTCTCGGACCGGGCTGGCGCGAGTCTGCGGGGATCTTCGGTTGTCCGGTGGGTGGGTCGCCGACGGTGCCGTCAGGCCGGGAGTGGAATGGCTCGCAGCCGGGCCAAGGCGCGGCTGAACTTCTCAGCCCAAGGCCAGCGATCCGGAAGATGCAGGGTCAACCGGCGTGCCGAGCGGGTGAGCCGTCCGGCTAGGGAGAAGAACCGCCGCCGGAGGGTCTTGGTGGTGGCTATCCGCTCTCCCAGACCGATCCGCGCCGTCCAGCGGGCCAGGTTGTGGGCCATCGTCTGGACGGCCAGCCAGGCGCCGTTGGCGGCGAAGCGGCCCGAGGGGAGATGGTTCAGCCCGACGCCGTACTTGAGGTCGCGTATGGCATTCTCGATCTCGGCGTGGCGGCGATGGTCAGCCTCCAGTTCGAGCAACTCCCCGTCCCGGTCGGTGATGAAGCCGTGATAACTGTATTTGGCGAAGAGGGCCAGTTGGGAACCGGGCGTCGGCTTCACCCGCCGGACGATGAGCCGTACCGGCGCGGCGTCTGCCTCGGCCTGGAAGGGGGTGCAGGTGATCTCGGCCACATCGGCGGCACCGTCCATCCAGTAAGGAATCGGCGTCCAGGCATCTTCGGGTATCGCCTCGATGAGATTGTGCAGGCTTTTGTGCTGGCGGATGGTGATGGAGTAGCGGACATTGATCCGGCGGCAGACGGCGACCACGGCGTGGGTATAGAAGCCGCTGTCGGCACGCATGGTGAGCTGCCCGCTGGCCCCGCCGTAGCGAACCCGGCTCACCGTTTCACGCAGGAAGTGGGCGGCGCCGCGAGCGGTGTTGGCCCGGCCCTCGCGCAGCCGGGCCATCAGCACGTCGCCTGTGCCGGCGGCGACGGCCAACAGCGGGTGATAGCCCCGCTTGCCGGTATAGCCGTGGTGGCGTGCGCCCTCCTTGGCCAGTCCGTAGGTCTCGCAGATGGTGGAGTCCAGGTCAATGGTCAGGGGCCCGTCGCCGGGTCCCGCCCCGGCCTGCCAAGCCCGGGCCAGCAACTCGCGGCTCACCCGGTCGAGTTGACGGACGTGGCCCCACCGGAAGCTGCGCAGGAAGGTGCCCAGGGTGGATGGCGCCTTCACCGTGCCGCCCAGGGTGCTGGCCGTCCCCCCGGTGCGCAACACATCGGCGTCGTCAATGCAGTCGCCCCCAGCCAGCGCAGACGCCACCAGCGTCATCATCTTGTCGCTCGTGTTCGCCCGCCCCGGGGCATCGCCCAGGTCGAGGCGCTGCCGGACGAGTTCGGGCAGGCCGAGGTGCCGCGCCAGGGTGGCCGGAAGGAGCAGCCCGGCATTGGCCACCAAGCGGCGGTCGTCGAAGGTGATTTGGATTCGGTCGGGGTGGTTGCGTGGCAGCATCTATTGGGTGCTCCTTTTCCAGGGTCTGTTTTTTGCTACAAAACCATTATCCCAGAAGCACAGGAGCACCTTCTTGCTGCTTCAGGACGCTAACCCGACGCCCTCCTTCGGTGGATTCGGGCTAAAGGGCGATCTGGCCAAGGCGGGTTTCGAGCTGGCGGGCCTGTTCAGCCACAAGAAGACCGACACACAGGCGTTTCTGGCCATCTCAAGACGGGCCGGAGCTACGGCAGGGGCCGTGGGCGTCGAAGACGTGGCCATTCTGGCGTTCCGTGGGACCGCGAGCATCAGAGACTGGCTGAGCAACGTCAAATTCCTCCAGAAGGACGCCGAAGGCGCCGAGGTACACTGGGGATTCCAGGGGGCGTTCAAGGCCGTGGAGCCGGCTATACGCAGAAACCTGGGCCCTCTGGTCAAAGGGGGCCGGACGCTCTACCTGACCGGGCACAGCCTGGGTGGAGCGCTGGCCCTGATCGCGACCCGCGAGATGGCATCAGACTCGTATGGCGCCTGTTACACGTTCGGGTCGCCCAGGGTTGGGAGGTTCGGGTTCGCCCTGGACATTAAGACTCCCATATACAGGGTGGTGAACGCCAACGACCTCATTCCCCGCCTTCCTCCCGCCTACGTTCCGTCGGTCCTCATATTTGCTCTGCGCATAATGAACGTTCCCGCGTTCGGACTCTTGAAGGCTCTGATCGGCAAGATCACCAAATACGTTCACTACGGGGACATGCGATTTCTGCGACGCACCAAGAGCCCCACGTACGACGATTTGGAGGTCCTCGCCAATCCTAGCGTCGTGTACCGGTTCTTCTGGTACTGGCCGGCCCTGTTCGCCAACTGGAAGTCCCCTATTGAGAACCACGGCATCAATCTCTACTGCGCCAAGCTCGCGGCCTGGGCGAAACGTCGTAACAGTCCCACATCTTGACCCGCATTCCCGGCTAACGCGGATAGTGCTTAGAGCAACCGTGCAATTGTTAAAGGAGGGCACAATTTTTGGCTCACCCCCTAAGTGTTCCATTCTGTCCCACAGCCCACATGGAAAAGGGAACGGAATGGAACAAAATGGTACTCTCAGTGGCGACCCGACGTCCCTAACCCATCTGCGACGGAGCAATACCTCGCTATGAAAATCACCGACATCGAGATCACCCGCATCTACCCGAGACTGATTGAGGCCTCGAAAGAGCAGACGGCCCGCCTCCACTCGCAGCGTGGCATAGGCGGCCAGCTCATACACAAGATCACCACCGACAACGGCATCGTCGGCTACGGAGAGCACCGCTGGAAGGACTCAAGTCCGCCGCTTCCCAGTGTGGAGCCGCTCATCGGCCGCAACCCCTTCGATTTCATCAACAACACCTTCCACCCCTCCCTGGGAGGAGCCCTCTACGACGTGATGGGTAAGCATCTGGAAGTGCCGGCGCACAAGCTGATGGGCCAAAAGCTGCGGGACGCAGTCACGGTTTGCGGATGGACACCCTCTGGCGCGTCTCCCAAGACCTACGCAGAGCAAGTAGCGCGGGCCGTCAAGCAAGGCTACATGGTCTTCAAGATACACACGTCGTCCACATACGATGTCTTCGACCTGGCGCGCGCCGCCGCTGAGGTGACTCCCGAGGGCTTCAAGCTGCACTTCGACTTCAATCACAGCCGCACCATCGGGTCCGTGCTCCCTATCATCGACCAGATTCAGAGGGAGCACCCCATCGTCGGCTTCATCGAGGACCCGCTGCCCGCATGGGACCTGGACAGCTGGCGAAAGCTTCGGGCCAAGATGCGCATTCCCCTCGTCCACGGCGGGGCGCCCCTGCTGGGCGGCATCCAGGAGGCGCAGCATGGCATGGCAGACGCGTATATGATCGGCGAGTCGTCTATAGGAGACATCCTCGAACGAGGAATCGCCTACGGTAAGCTCAATACCCAGGTCATCATGCAGCACACCGGCGGTACCCTGGCCAAGGCGCTGGCGCTACACATGGCATCGGTGCTTCCCACCGCGACCGGCCACTCGATCAACCTGGACGACCAGTACGCTGAGAGCTATACCACCGAGAATATTCCCGTGACTGAGGGCTTCTCCCCGGTGCCGGACCGGCCGGGGCTCGGCTTCGACGTCGACGAAGCCGCCATCGCCCGGATGGCGGCGAACAAGCCCGACGAGGTCCCGCGATACGTCCCGCTACTGCACATGCCCGGCGGCCACAAGTTCTACACCGGTGACGTGAAGCGGCTCACGGGCCGGGAGGAAGGCACCATACGCGGCATAAGGATGGAGTGGATCGAAGACGACGGCAGCGACGAGTTCGATGAGATATTCGAGCGCGTCGAGAACGGGGAGGTCGTGAGTGGAGAGTCGGATGCAACACGCCAAACGTAAATATGCCCTCGTTGTTGCTTACGCTTCACCAATCACACCTTGTCCCCGAAGCTCCGCCCAGTGATTGATCTTCTGATAAGAGACGGCCTCGTCATCGACGGCAGCGGCAGCCCGGGATTCCACGCCGCGGTGTCGGTCGAAGACGAGCGCGTCACGATTCACCGCGGCGACACATCTGGATTCGAAGCGGCGCGGGTCATCGATGCTGCGGACCACGTTGTCTGCCCGGGCTTCATCGACCTGCACTCCCACGCGGGCCTCACGATCCTGGGCGAGCCTCACCACGACCCCAAGGTCCGCCAGGGCGTCACCACAGAGCTCATCGGCATCGACGGCATCTCCCACGCGCCCTTCAAGACCCAGGAGGAGCTCCACCGCTACATATGGCTGGACTCCGGGCTCAACGGCTATCCGCCCATGCCGGCCGACTGGCTCACAGTCGCCGAGCTGCTTGGCAAGTACGACAACACCGTCGCTGTCAACATCGCTTACATCCTGGGCAACTCGCCCGTGCGCATCTGGGGGATGGGCTGGGAGGACAGGCCCGCCACGGGAGACGAGCTGGACGTGATGCGCGCGGTCGTTCGCGAAGCGATGGAGGAGGGCGCCTGGGGCCTTTCCACCGGCCTCGACTACGCCCCGGGGGCCTTCGCCGACACCGAGGAGCTGGTAGCCCTGGCCGAGGTCTCGGCGCGACTCGGGGGCTTCTACCACACCCACACCAGGTCTAGCCTTCGCGAAAAGGGCCTGCTTGCCCCGTGGCACGAGGCCCTGGACATTGGCAGGCGCGGCGAGAGCCCGGTCCACCTCACCCACTACCGCCAGAGCGCACAGGGTGTCGGGAGTCACCTGGACTACCTCGGCCTGGTCGAGGACGCTCGCGAGGACGGGATGGACGTCACCTTCGACTGCTACACGTACCCTTACTCCGGGACTTCGATCGTGATCGTCATACCGGGATGGGCCAAAGAGCGCGGACCGGAAGGGGTGATAGAGGCGCTGAAGGAACCCGAGGCCCGCGCGCGGATGAAGCGGGAGATCCCGGGGGAGCGCCTGGAGCACACCTGGCTCACCAACTTCACCCAGTCTCAGAACAGCCGGTACGATGGCCGGCTCTTATCCGACATCGCCGAGATGCGCGGGCAGCACCCTACAGACGTCCTGTTCGACCTGCTGCTGGAAGAGAACCTGGGTATCTCGATGGTCGGCCTCGGCACCAACACGCACACGTTGCCCGCGTTCGTGTCCCACCCCTACGGGATGATCGCCAGCGACGCGATCCTGCTCGGCGAGTACCCAAGCCCGCGCTCGTACGGCTGTTTCCCCATCGTGCTGGCCGAGTTCGTGCGCGCCGAGAAGCACCTGCGACTCCCGGAAGCCATACGAAAGATGACCTCATTCCCGGCGCAGCGGCTCGGCATTCCCGACCGGGGCCTGCTGAGAGACGGATTCAAGGCGGACGTCGTCGTCTTCGACCCGGACGCGGTCAAGACCGATGCCACCAGAGAGGACCCCAAGCAGTACCCCGTGGGCATCGACTTCGTGATCGTCAACGGCAACGTAGTAATCGACAAGGGCGCCAACACGGGCGCGCTTCCGGGCCGCGCCATCCGCCGCGGCCGCGCATCGACGTGAATTCACCTCGGAGAACACAGAGCCCACGGAGGCTTTCTAACTGGAGGCGGATGTCGTATTATCCCCGAATATCCGGTCCCACGTACGATGAATCGAGCCCAGCGGTGGCGGCGCGCAAGGCATAGTTTAGGAGGCTGGACGTCGATGACACGCTCGAAAGGCGTTACCAAGGGTTTACTAGATAGACTTCTCGCGGACCAGGAGCGCCGGGCGCAGCGTGAGGCCAGGATGCCCTACGCCCAAAAAACTGAGGGAGCTGGACCGGATGATGGAGAACGCCCGACGGGGCGAGGCGATACGTAAAGCCAAATAATGGCTGGTGTTGCTTGCCGGCGTGGGCGCCGTCTTGTGGGCTGCAAGGGGGTGGGACGGCGCGACCCTTCCTAGCGTGCTCCCTAGGCGTAGGGTCGGCGTAGAGCCACCGGGAGTCTCGTGGAAAATGTTTACCGTAATCGCTATAGGGTTTTCAGCAATCGTTGCTGCCTGGTTGGTGTGGCTCGTACTCGACGCCGGGCGGCGCGAGGAAGCAGCGCGGCAAAAGGAGGAAGCAGAACTACGCGAGGAAGCAACGCGGAGAGAGACAGCGGGGCAAGAGGATGCGCCGGAGCCCGACAAGACGGACGAGGCTCGCGTGCTCGTTTCCTACCTGGCCCTCCGAAGAGTCCTGGGAGTTCTGGGGATTGCGCTTCCGTTTCTTTTGGCTCTATGGGGATTTGCTCTTGCCGATCGTTTCGAGATTCAAGGCTCATTAAGCGCCTATTACGGCTTCAAGCCTTTCTCTTGCGCTGACGCCGCTTCAGTCGCCTCCACCTGCCCCAATCTCACTTCCGTTGCGGCCGATCTCCCCTCCGCCGGCGCTAATCTGAGCCTTAGAACGCGAGACATTCTCATAGGCGTTCTATTCGCCATCGCATGGTTCCTGTTCACATATAAAGGCTATGAGCGTAGAGACGACGTCGCCGGATACCTCGGATGTCTGTTCGCGCTGGGTGTAGCGCTATTCCCCAGCAGCGGAGCGGTCTGGGAGAAAGCAGTACATTTCACATCAGCGTTTGGGCTGTTCGTGGTCCTGTCCGTATTCTGCCTTCTCTTTACCAAGTCGAACAAGAGTCCAGACGAATGGAAGCCCCAGAAGAGGGTCCGCAACAGAATCTATTGGGTCTGCGCGTGGGTCATCTGGGTATGCCTCGGCTTGGCTATCCTGTACCTCTTGTTCCTACAGGACGCTACGCTGGGAGGATTTAAGCTCTCCGAAGTAAATCCCGTTTTTTGGCTAGAGTCATTCATGATATGGGCCTTTGCCATCTCCTGGTTCATCAAGGGCGAAGCCCTTGTGAGGGACCCAGATTCTGCAGACGACGAGATCCCCGGAGACGCCACTGCGACGGCACCCGCGTAGCTCCAAGCTCGTCAGCACGCATGCTGGCACGGCTGGGTGATCTTTGAAATGAATCTCGAGTCGATTCGATACCGGTCGCGCCGGAGCTTGCTCTGTGCCTCAGTGATCTCGGTGGTGAATTTCCCTAGGAGGAAGTCATGGCGCGTCGCGACATAATGTCCCGGCTGGAGGATGGCGAGCGGCTGCTTCTGGATGGCGCCATGGGCACGGAGATACGAAGGCGCTCCGACATGGTCAACAGGCAGTCCGCCACCGTCGAGGACCCGGAGCTGGTGCGCGAGATTCACGACGACCACCTCCGCGCCGGCGCCGACATCATCACCACCAACACGTTCGACAGCGGTCGGGTCGTTCTAGAGACGATAGGGCCTCAGGGCGCGAAGATGGAGGAATACCACCGCCTCGCGACTGAGATAGCGCGCGAGGAACGGGACAGACTCAGGCCGGACGGGTACGTTGCCGGCGGCATCTCCATCCCCCGTGGCAAGCAGCGCGCTGGGACACCAGGGTCGGCCGAGACCTACGCCGACTACCAGACTCAGTCGGACATACTCGCCGACGCCGGCGTCGATCTACTGCTCTACGAGTTCATCGGCTACGTGGCCGACTGCGTGGCGGCGGCCACAGCCGGCACAGCGACAGGCCTTCCAGTCTTTCTAGGCCTGCGATGGGGGTGGGGCTCCCAAGGGAAGCTCGAGAGTCACGAGACTTTCGAGGAGCTGGTGAAGGCGCTGGACGGGCTGCGGGTAGATACGCTACTGCCCATGTGCTGCAACCCACCGGCGGCCACGGGAGCGCTCCGAAGGCTAGGTGAGTCCTTCGACGGCGTTCTTGGCGCGTACCCTAGGGTTGGCGACCAAACGGGCGACTACACTCCGGAGGAGTTCGCGTACCACGCCGGCCACTGGCTCGATGCGGGCGCGCAGATCGTTGGAGGGTGCTGCAACACTACCCCGGAACATATCGCTGCGCTGGACCCTCTGGTGCACGGCGGGAGCGAGGCGTAACCCCTGTCCAGATCGTCCGCGGACTCCAAAGAAGGGCAGATCCCCCTGGCGTGATTTAGCACTCCGAGTCGCGCCCTCTTGTCCCTTCTCCCCTGGTGGGAGAAGGCTAGGATGAGGGGGGGTCGACTCCACCCTCGGGCACGCGGGCTATGAGGGTTCCTGCTCGATCCCTAGTAGTTCCTCGTCTTGATGTGGGCGACCTCGCCCTCCTTGGCCTCTCCGCTCTCCAATAGGGCCTGATGATTCAGAATGCGGAGCCGGTCCCTCTGCGCAATGTGCTTCTCGACGTTCTCGACGAACTCCTGGAGAGTCTCGTCGGGCGTAAGGTCAGTGTTGTCGATCTGGATCCTCTTTCGCAATACTGTGGAATCGAACTCATCTTGGAACCCCTGTAGCACTTGCTCTACGTCCTTCTCCTGAAGGATTCCGTCCCTGCGCCCTGCCTGGTCCCTCGGCCGTGGGTTCTCCTTCATGCGCTGCTTGATGGCCTCCGGAGACGCTTTGAGCAACACCAAGATCGTATCGGGGGCGACCTCCATGATGCGCTTCTCGATGGAGCGGGCGAAGGATGACCTGGCTGCATACTGGCCCTCGCCTCCGTACCCGTAGTAGAGGGGAGCGAACACCGCCTCCTCGATGTGGAAGCCGGTAAGCATGTGGTCGGGGTCGGAGAAGAACGAAGGAAGGAGATGGTACTCGATCATGTACCGCTGGAACCGCTCCTTGAACTGCGGACTCATCTGCATGAACAGCTCGCTATCATGGTCTTTTACCTCCGGTGAGGGAATGGTGAAGTGGTCATGGAACGACCGGCTGCTGCCCATCGTATCCGCGATCCACTCAGACACCCTCTCGGCCAGCGTGGTCTTCCCAACGTACTCGCACCCGGTAATGATGAGATGCATGAAATCTCCTCGTTCATGATTGGGTTGGGTCGGCGGGAATGCTACAGGACGCCTTGTCGGCGGTCAACGACCCGGGGCGGGGCGACGCGCAGAGATGTTCGATAACGGTAAGACGCGCGACCTTGGGAGCGTTGAACACGCCGTATCCGGCCTGCTATGATACAAGCGCAGCCAATCCCACAGGAACGGTGAGCGCGCCGATGTACATCTCTATCTACAATTTCTCGCCTTCGAGCCTTCCCGTCGTCGACGGGGAGGCTTTTTGCGTCTCGACGGCACTGCTGTGAAGCCCCGAGGCATAACAGCTGTTCAGGGCGTAAAGCTCGGGCACTATACGAACGAGCAAGCCGTTACGGGCTGCACCGTCGTTCTGTGTGAGTCAGGGGCGGTGGGTGGAGTGGACGTTAGGGGCTCCGCCCCCGGCACGCGGGAGACCGACCTGCTGCGCCCGATGAATCTCGTCTCTGAGGTCCACGGCGTGTTGCTTAGCGGCGGCAGCGCGTTTGGACTGGAAGCCGCCGCTGGCGTGGTTCTTTACCTCGACGAGCGGGGCATTGGCTACGACGCTCGAGGCGTCACAGTGCCTATCGTGCCTGGCGCTGTGCTCTTCGACCTCGCCGTGGGCGATTCGTCGGTGCGGCCCGGGGCGGACCAGGGGTACGAGGCCTGTCGGAATGCCACCTCCGCCCCGGTCGCCGAGGGGAGCGTCGGCGCCGGGACGGGGGCCACGGTGGGGAAGCTGCTTGGTATCGGGCAGGCATCGAAGGGAGGCACGGGCTCCGTCAGCCTCGACCTGGGAGACGGTCTGGTCGTGGGCGCCGTCGTCGCCGTCAACGCGCTGGGCGACGTGTACGACCCCGAGACCGGTGAGCAGCTGGCGGGACCACGACAGGAAAGCGGCAACGGATTCTACAGCTCCATAGATCTGCTTACCAGGCCTGGCGCCCCCGGGGCGCCGGCGATCTCGGATAACACCACGATCGGGGTCGTCGCAACCAACGCAACCCTCACCAAGGAGCAGGCCAACAAGCTAGCGTCAGTGGCCCACGACGGCATCGCGCTGGCGGTGAGGCCGGCCCACACCATGAGCGACGGCGACACTATCTTCGCCCTCGGCACCGGACGTCTAAAGGGCGACGTCGATATGCTGCGGCTGGGCGCCGCCGCGGTCCAATGCGTCAGCGCCGCCATCGTAAGGGGCGTAACGATGGCGCGGAGCCTCGGTGGGGTCCCGAGCGTGATGGAGTTACGAGTGGAGACCTCGGGAGAATGACAACTTTCACCAGCGAGTCCACGATCGCGTTCGTCGGCGGAGGCACGGTTGGCCGGACGCTCGCCCACGCGCTTCATCGCCGTGGCTATCCGGTGGTAGCGGCCGCAAGCCGCACGTTCGCCTCTGCGCAGGCGGTCGCAGCGGAGGCGCCCGGGTGCGTCGCATACGCGGACATCGGCGAGGCAGCCGCAGCTGCCGACTTCGTGTTTATCACTACCTCCGACGATGCCATCGGGCCGGTTGCTTCGGAGATAGCGTGGCGCGCTGACCAGGGGGTTGCGCACTGCTCCGGGGCCGCATCGCTGGACGTGCTGGAAGGGGCCAAGGAGCAAGGCGCTGCCATAGGCGCGTCTCACCCCCTCCAGACGTTCTCGACCGTGGAAGAAGCCCTCAATAGTCTGCCGGGCTCGACCTTCGCCATCGAGGGCGACGATGAGATGCGCGGCTATCTGCGAGACATGGCCGTAGCCCTCGGCGGCAATCCTATTTTCCTCCGCCCTGAAGACAAGCCGCTCTACCACGCGTCTGTGGTAATGCTGGGCGGACTGTTGACTGCAACGGCCGGGGCGGTGGCGGGGATGTGGCGTCACTTCGGAATAGGAAGAGACGAAGCGATCAGGGCCCTGGCGCCCATCATAATCGGCGACGGCGCCGCGCTGCGGTCCGCCGGCGTCCCAGGTGGGCTGGCAGGACCCTACGTCCGAGGAGACGTGGGCACTGTGACCAAGCACCTGAACGCACTCAGATCGTCGGCTCCGGAGCTCCTCCCCGTGTACTGCTCGATGGCTCTGGCCGGGCTGGACCTCGTGTTCGAGAAGGGCAATGTGCCGGCTGAGATAGCAGCAGAGATAAGGGAGATGCTGGAGGAGGCGTCTCGAGAGTCTCGGCGACAAGGGTCGTAGGCAAACCCGGACTTGGAGGTGTGAGAGTGCGAGTCACGATTCGAAAACTCAAGAAGATGAAGCGGGACGGCGACAAGATCGCAATGCTGACCGCGTACGACTACACCTCGGCCCGAATACTGGATGAGGCGGGGATCCCGGTCATCCTGGTCGGCGACAGCGTAGGCCAGTGGTTGCTGGGGTACGAGACTACCCTGCCGGTGACCATGGACGACATGGTCCACCACACGAAGGCGGTCGTCCGTGGGGCCCGGACGGCCCACATCGTGGCGGATATGCCATTCATGAGCTACCAGGCCGACGCTGCCGACGCTCTGCGCAACGCCGGACGCCTTCTTCAGGAAGGTGGGGCGCAATCGGTGAAGCTGGAGGGTGGCGCTGAGATAGCCGACACCGTGAGCAAGATCGTCGCGATGGGCGTGCCGGTCATGGGGCACGTCGGGTTCACGCCCCAGTCCGTCAATCAGCTGGGGGGCAACATAGTGCAGGGCAAGTTCCCGAAGGCCGCGGCAGCGCTGGTTGAGGATGCGCTGGCGCTTCAGGCGGCCGGGGCGTATTCAGTCGTCCTCGAGATGGTGCCCGCGGAGCTGGCCGCCGTGGTCACCGAAAGGCTGTCCGTACCGACGATAGGGATCGCCGCCGGTGTGCACTGCGACGGGCAGGTCCAGGTGTTCCACGACTTTCTTGGCCTGATCGAGGACTTCGTGCCAAAGCACGCACGACGTTACGCCCAGTTGGCGGTCACGATCAAGGAAGCTGTGTCGGAGTACGTCAACGACGTGGAGTCGCAGAGCTTCCCCTCCGATATCGAGAGCCACCACGTGAAGCCTGAGGTCCTGGTGCAGCTCACTGCGGGGCTGTCGGCGTAGACCAGCATCCCAAGGCGTGTTTGGCCTGCCGGGGCGGGTTTCAAAACCGCCCCTACGATATGGTCTTTACGTTGGTTGTCGGCCGAGGACTGCATGAGGACTATAGAGACAATCGCGCGACTGAGGCGCGAGCTCCTAGGTGCTGAGAGGCCGCTTGGCCTCGTTCCTACCATGGGCGGCCTGCACGACGGCCACATGGCGTTGGTCCGACGTGCCCGCGCCGACAACGCCACCGTAGCCGTTAGCATCTTCGTCAATCCCACGCAATTCGGGCCCACTGAGGACCTGGATTCCTACCCGAGAGACATGGTTTCGGACCTGGCGAAGCTCGAAGATGCCGAGGTAGACCTGGTCTTTGCGCCGTCGACCGAGGAGGTCTATCCGGACGGCTCCGACACCCGCGTTGAACCCGGTGAGGTGGCCGCACGACTCGAAGGCGCATCGCGGCCGGGGCACCTCCAGGGCGTCGCAACTGTGGTGTGCAAGCTTCTCTCCCTGGTCGGACCCGACAGGGCTTACTTCGGCCAGAAGGACGGCCAGCAGGTCCTGGTTGTCAAGCGGGTCAACGTCGACCTAAACCTGGGCGCCGAGATTGTGGTGGTGCCGACCGTCAGAGAGTCCGACGGACTGGCGATCAGCAGCCGAAACATCTATCTGGAACCAGCGGAGAGGGAGGCGGCAACGGTCCTGTATAGGGCGCTGTCGTTGGCTGAAGATCTCGGTACGGACGAGGCCCTGGAGACCAAGCGACGCATGCAGGAGCTGATTGAGGGTGAGGAGCTAGCCGAGGTCGACTACATCAGCATCGCGGACGCCGATACATTGAAGGAGTTGGACGTCATCGATAGGCCGGCCCTGGTCTCGCTTGCTGTTTGGATCGGCAAGGCGCGTCTGATCGACAACATCCCGCTCATGCCGAGATAGACCTGCCGGGTCCGGTAGTTGGCTGCTGTGCTGTGCCGTATTGGAGGTATCCGGTCGAAATGCAGATAGCCTGATTCGCTAGTACGGGACGATCGTGCACTTGTACTGGCCCGCCTTCTCCCCCGCCCTACCTCCCAGCACGACTCTGAACTTGCCCAGCATGCTCGAACCGACCGAGGTATATGTTTCCTTTACGAGGCCGTCTTGTAGAAGTGTCTCGTACATCGCGTCGGACTGCTCGGGCCTGACGTCGTGCTCCTTTTCCCAGATGAGCTTCATATCCGATTTGTCGAAGCACACCCCCTCCTGGTGAGTGTGCCACGAGCCGTGGCGCTGTACTCGGCCCTTCGTCCAGCGTGCAAGCGCTTCGTAGTCTTCGAAGTCAGTCCCGTACAGGTCTCTCATTCCTATGCCTCCCGTCACGTGTACAGCGTCCAGAGCTTATCATGTTGCGCTAGGGGAGTCTCTGGCTAGCTCCGAGGCCGCTCGGCGCCCGCCTTGTAGCTTTTGCTTGACGGGCAGGGTCGACAGGTATATCCTCGCATCAGCCCATTGCGGGGTCGTCGCCTAACTCCCTTAGGGGGGTTCTATCTCCTCCTCAAAAAACGCCGCGGCCCCCAATGGGCCGTTTTGTGCAAAAGATAGCGTCTGGCGTGGCTCAAGGGGACACTATCATTCGGGCTTTGGGCGTCCCGCCCGCCCCCGGCCAAAAAAGGGGCGGCCACGGAGGGCCGCCCCCACGCTGGACTTGCTCCATCATCGGCCGCCGTACTTCAGGAAGTAGCTCGCGGTCCGCCAGTCCGCCACTCGCTTCTGCATCGCCTCATAGGCCACCTTCTCGGCCGCGCAGCGCTCGATAAGGGCCTTTAGCTGTTTGTCTTCCGATTGGCGGTACGAGCGCATCACTTCCTGCGCCTTCGACGCCGTCGCGCAGTCCACAACCTCCTGTCCGCTGATCCGGCTTACGTGCCGAGCGGAATCTCGGAGGTGCGAGGCGGTCTCCCGTCGCGCGTCCACGAACGTTGCCACGGAATCGCGGTAAGCCCGGTGTTGTGCGTCGAGCCTGTTCCCCTCGGGAGGACTCGCGTGCTCTATGTCTTCTATCAGTTGGCGATAGACATCCTCATCGAACCTATCGCTCCCTAGACTGTGTGATTGGCGCTGATGGACTCCCAGGATTTCCGCCATCCGTTCCAGGTAGTCCGCTGTCTCGTCATCGACTTTCGAGGAGCTGAGTCTCGCGGGCTGACTCTGCGAGAATATTCTGCCTCGCCAGCCGAGATACGCGACTCCTAGGGCGAGCACAATGAGCGTTGCGAAGACTCCGAGCTTCAGAACGCTCCATACTACGCTAGCTGTCTGTTCTTCCACGGTGAGATGCGGTCCGCTGAAGTAGCCGACTCTAAGTAACCGCCGCGCCCGATTAACACAGGGCGAATTAGGAGGGAATACGCTGAAATGATCGGCTTCCCTGTCCCCCGGTGTCAAGGTTTGCAAGAGCCGGGAATGTTGTCAGCAACTTTCCAGCTTTGCTAATATGGACGCCGTAGGACGACTAACGCGGAGGGATTCGACCGAGGCCGGTGAACCCCAAAGGTAGGACCATCGAGACGAGGCCGTCGTTAACGCCGTCAGAAGCGATGCACGGGTCGAGTCCCACAGGGCTCGAACGCCGAGAAGCCCCGTCCTTCGACGACCAGCTTCGACAGCTCATATCTTCCAGGGTCTCGCCTGGGATTAGACTAAGTCCGCTGAAGGGCTTCAAGCTCAACCTATCGGGCAACACGTCGTTCAGGAAATTCTTCTACTCGGCCAGGTGTGACTGCGGCACCGCCGCTTTGCTCAGCGTCGAAGTAGCTCGGGACAAGACCTTCGAAGAGATCGAGAGCGTTCTGCCCAGGCTAGTCCAGCGGCTCGAAGGGCAGGCGACCGCCTTTTACGGTATGACTTGCGAGTCGCACAAACGCCTCCGCGGGGGACCGGCCGCATGAGAGGGCGATATATGAAATACAACGCACCCAGCAACGGGGCACACCGGGCCTCGCCGCCGATGCGAAGGCGTCCAGGTGTCAGTGGCGGAGCCCCATGCCGCGCGAACTGAGCGAAAGAGAGGCCCTCCGTCGGGCGAAGAATTTCTCGGAGAAGTACGTTGAGCGCGGCGAATACGAGTTCTTTCCGGACCCTGAGGTTGTTCTTCTCGTCCAGGAGGGCCTTGCCGAGAACGAACGCAAATTCGGGTACCGGTACTGCCCTTGAATGCCGCTCACCGGCGATCCCGTCGAGGACCGCAAGAAGATCTGCCCCTGCGAGAGGCACCACGAGGACATAGAGCGCGACGGCTTCTGTATATGAATGTTCTTCGTGAGCGAGGAGTTCCTTCGCAAATACGAGGAAGACGGGGCGATCGACCAGACGATCGGAGCGGCTGTGCCTTCGGGGGAGGAACTATTTGGGGATGAGGTCGGCAAGAGAGCGCGCAACCTCAGGCACAAAAGAGGCGCCGCGAAGCGGCCCCCAAGGACACGAAAAGAAAAGCGCTCAACTCAGGACAAAAACGAGGCCTGACTTAGATTGAAAACCGAAATACTTGTATTCACGTCCAACGGCTGAGGTCCCTGCCATATGGTGAAAGTGTATCTTTCACGAAAGGGCGTGCCGTTCACCGAGCACAACGTGTCGACCGACGTACAGGGGCTGAAGCTGTTGCTCGGCATGGGCTTTCGTGTTACGCCGGTTACCGTCATTGGCGATGAGCGGATAGTCGGCTACAGTCCGCCTCAGCTCGACGAGGCACTCGCTGCCACTGGACTGGGCCAGCCTCAGACTCCCAAGGACTGATTAGTGCGGTCCGTGTCGCCCCAAACGCTTTCATAAGGGATAGGCTAGTGCTGGGTTTTCTACGGCCGAGAGAGAAAGAGAAGACCGCTCACGCGGTTGCGAAGACGCGGTCGGCGTGGTTTGGTCGGGTTGCGTCGCTCTTTGGCGGCTCACGCTTAGACGAGGAGGTCTGGGAACAGCTGGAGGAGTTGCTGATCTCCGCCGACGTCGGTGCCGGGCCGACTCTGGACATACTGGACCGTCTCAAAGGGCGCGTGGCCAAGCAGCACGCTGAGGCGCCAGATGAAGTACTTCGCCTCCTGAAAACCGAGCTGGTATCGGCCCTTGCCGTAGGCGAAGGCGCGTCCGACAAAGCATTGAGCGAAGGAACCCCGCTGGTGGTGCTAGTGATCGGCGTTAACGGGGCCGGCAAGACCACCAGCATCGCAAAGCTGACGAAGCTGTACCTGGACGAAGGGAAATCGGTCCTGATCGCTGCGGCGGACACCTACAGGGCGGCCGCCATCGAGCAGCTGGAGGCGTGGGGCGACCGGCTCGGCGTCGACGTGATAGCCCACAAGCCGGGCGCCGACCCCGGGGCCGTGGCTTTCGACGCTCTGCAGGCGGCCAAGGCGCGGGGCGCGGACGTCGTAGTCGTCGACACTGCCGGCCGCCTGCACACGAAACACAACTTGATGGAGGAGCTCAAGAAGGTCCAACGCGTGCTCACCCGGCAGGACGCAGGCGTCCCACAGCAGGTCATTCTCGTGATGGACGCAACGACGGGTCAGAACGGGCTTCTACAGGCGCGCGCGTTCGTAGAGGCGCTCCGCTGCGACGGCGTGTTCCTCGCAAAGCTCGATGGGACGGCGAAAGGCGGCGTGGTAGTGCCCATC
>CBDFGS010000013.1:0-1054594 GCA_965247255.1 Dehalococcoidia bacterium
CTTCACCCGCCGGACAATGAGCCGCACCGGCGCGGCGTCCGGCTTGGTCTGGAACGGGGTGTAAGTCGTCTCGGCGACATCGGCGGCGCCGTCCATCCAGTAGGGAATGGGAGTCCAGTCCTCCTCTGGTATCGCCTCGATCAGATCCCGCAGCCTGGCGCGCTGGCGGATGGTGATAGAGAAGCGGACATCCATTTCCCGGCAGGCGGCAACGACAGTGTGGGCGTAGAAGCCGCTGTCGGCCCGCACCGTGAGTTGTCCCCTGGCCCCGCCGTAGCGCACCCGCCCCACCGTCTCACGCAGGAAGTGGGCGGCGCCACGGGCGGTGTTGGCCCGGCCCTCGCGCAGCCGGGACATCAGCACCTCGCCGGTGCCGGCGGCAATGGCCAGCAGCGGGTGATAGCCGCGGGCGCCGGTATAGCCGTGGTGGCGCGCTCCCTCCTTGGCCAGTCCATAGGTCTCGCAGATGGTCGAGTCCAGGTCGATGGTCAGGGGCGAGTCGCCGGGTCCGGCCCCAGCGGCCCAGGCCCGGGCCAACAACTGGCGGCTCACGCGGTCGAGTTGACGGACATGCCCCCACCGGAAGCTGCGCAGGAAGGTCCCCAGGGTGGATGGCGCCTTGACCACGCAGCCTAGAACACCAACCGTCCCACCAGCGCGCAGCGCATCGGCGTCGTCGATGCAGTCGCCGCCTGCCAGCGCGGAAGCGACCAGCGTCAGCATCTTGTCCCCAGTGTTCGCCCGTCCCGGCGCTCCGCCGAGGTCAAGGTGATGGTCGACGAGTTCCCGCAGGCCCAGGTGCCGGGCTAGGGTGGCCGGCAGGAGCAGGCCGGCATTGGCCACCAGGCGATGGTCGTCAAAGAGGATGCGGATACGGTCGGGTTTGTTCTGTGGCAGCATCTATTGGGTGCTCCTTGTTTCCGGGCGGGTTTCTGTTCCAAAACCATTATCCCAGATTCAGAGGAGCACCCGCTGGCTTCTTCAAGGGCTGTCCCCAAGGACGTCCTTCGGTGGATTCGGGGTAAGACTAAAGGCTTCGGTCACTGGGTCGTATATCTCGGCCACGGCGTGGGTGATAGACACCCGAGGCAGATCTTCTGACCCCCCGGCTATGAGCACTCTCCCATCAAGAAGAAGGGTAGCTGTGTGATGGTTGTGGTCCACGTTCAAGTCTCCCACCCTGGAGAAAACGCCAGCCTCCGAGTCGTAAACCTCGGCACACCGTGGATTGTTAGCCCCCCCTGCTATAAGGACTGTGCCATCGCCAAGCAAGGTGGCCGAGAGCCCGCCACCGTGGTTGCAACGCGAGTTTTCGGCGATACTGAAGGTGCGGGTAATAGGATCGTAAATCTCAGCTGGATTGTCCCCTACGACAAGTACTTTGCCATCTGCCAACAAGATAGCCCTGTGTTGAGTGCGCTCTAGAAGCATGTTGCCCACGGGAAGCCAAACCGGCGGAATGGGGATTGTTGCTGATCCGCTTCGTGCATTGTCCTTGAACGTCGCTGCCACTCTCACCTCGTAAGCGCCGGACTGCCCACCGGCGGTAAAGAGCCCCCCTTGTGTTATCGCTCCACCCGTCGATTCCCAGAGCAACGCCACCTCAGGGATCTCGTTCCCGTGCTGATCGAACGCGGCGGCTGTGAACTGCTGGGTGGCCTGTCTCTCGACGACGCTGAAGGAGGGGTCCACCTCGACGGCAGCAAGCGGGCCTGGCGGAACCGACACGTCTGATGTAGCCTGAGCCCTCGCTGTTCCCTTAACTACCTCAACTCCGATGGCAGACGGATACACCCCTGGTTTCGTTCCAGCGCTAAAGAGTCCGGTCGCATCGATTACGCCCGCGGCGGGCTGGGCGCTCCATGAACTCAAAACATCGGAGATCTGGTTCCCGAACTCGTCATAGGCCGAGAAGGTGAAGGTCTGCGTACCCCCTATGTTCAAGCTGACCTCGGTAGGCTCAACTGCTACGGTGGACAACGGACCAGGCGTGATAGTCACATCGATCGACGCCTCTTGGCTCAGAGTGCCCTGAGTGGCGGTCATTTTGACAAGACCCTCGTGGGTTCCCGCTACAGTCCCTGCGGCAAACAGCCCGGCTTCATCGATGCGCCCCGTGGTAGCAAGCGCGCTCCATCGGAACGCGACTTCGGTGATTTCGTTCTCGAACTTGTCCAAGGCCCTGGCACTCAAACTAACAGTGCCTTGAACCTCCACAGTGATCTGGGAAGGGCTTACCGCCACCTCCGCCAGGGGACCCGGCTTCACGGCGATCGCCTCCGGGAGGACGGCAACGTCGGTACCGCCGGGCCCAGCTACCGTCAATCGCACTGTAGAGGACCCCGCCAATGTGTACTCATGAGAAGGGTGCTGCTCTTTGCTTGACAAGCCGTCCCCGAAATCCCATTGCCATGAGGTAACACGCCCTACGGAAGTATCGCTGAATTGGACGATGACTGGTGCGCTGCCATCGGAGACGTCAAAATCGAAAGACGCCGTCGGCGCGGGGACCTGAGTAGGCGAAGGCGTGTGAGTGGGGGTCGCGGTGGGCGGCTGTTGTGTCGGTATCGCGCTGGAAACTGGAGCGCGCCTCAGCGGAACAGGGGTAAGCCTCGGGGCAGGTGTCGTTCCTACCGGCGGGGTTGGCGAAAGCGCGGCAATAGCGGTTGCCTGCGGCGTAGCTGCAGTACTATCCGGCTCCACCTCGGCCGAAGGAGTTGCTGACGGGGCTGGGGTCGGGTCCGCGATTCCGAACTCGCAGGCTGCGGAGAACAGTAGCACAATCGCCAGGGAAGAACGCCACCGAATCGAGTTGTCCATGGTCGTTCCTATTCCAACAAGATGAGATCACCTTAGTGCACAGTCCTTAGCGGCACCTTACCAGAACCTTAGCGGTTCCTTAGCCCGAATCCACCGAAGGACACCGATGGACGGCGTGAGGACAGCGGAAGGGGGTGGGTGAGGGAGCTACAGGGGAGATGGCCTGGGGTCTTGGGGTAGATGGGAGGCCGGCGGGCGGTCTTCAGTGGCCGCACAGGGCCCCTAAGGCCCTATGCGGGAGTTGCGATGCGCGGGAAGGCGAGAGGATACGCAGCAGGGGACTCTCGCGACCGGGGTGGCGCGAGATTGCGGGGACGTTGGGTCAGTTGCAGGCTGGCCGTCAGGCCGGGAACGGAATGGCTTGCAGCCGGGCCAAGGCGCGACTGAACTGGGTTTCCCAAGGCCAGCGCCGGGGGAGATGCAAAGTGAGGCGGCGCGCCGAGCGGGTGATCCGTCCCACCAGAGCGAAGACCCGCCGCCTGAGGGTCTTGGTGATCACGGTCCGCTCGCCCAGACCAATCCGCGCCGTCCAGCGGGCCAGGTTATGCGCCATCACCTGGACCGCCAGCCAGGCGCCGTTGGCGGCGAAGCGCGCCGACGGCATGTGGTTCAGCCCGACGCCGTACTTGAGGTCGCGTATGGCGTTCTCGACCTCGGCGTGGCGGCGATGATCGGCCTCCAGTTCCAGCGTCTCCCCATCGCGGTCGGTGATGAAGGCGTGATAGCTGTATCTGGCGAAGAGGGCGAGCTGGGAACCGGGCGTCGGCTTCACCCGCCGGACAATGAGCCGCACCGGCGCGGCGTCCGGCTTGGTCTGGAACGGGGTGTAAGTCGTCTCGGCGACATCGGCGGCGCCGTCCATCCAGTAGGGAATGGGAGTCCAGTCCTCCTCTGGTATCGTCTCGATCAGGTCCCGCAGGCTGGCGCGCTGGCGGATGGTGATAGAGAAGCGGACATCCATTTCCCGGCAGGCGGCAACGACAGTGTGGGCGTAGAAGCCGCTGTCGGCCCGCACCGTGAGTTGTCCCCTGGCCCCGCCGTAGCGCACCCGCCCCACCGTCTCACGCAGGAAGTGGGCGGCGCCACGGGCGGTGTTGGCCCGGCCCTCGCGCAGCCGGGACATCAGCACCTCGCCGGTGCCGGCGGCAATGGCCAGCAGCGGGTGATAGCCGCGGGCGCCGGTATAGCCGTGGTGACGCGCTCCCTCCTTGGCCAGTCCATAGGTCTCGCAGATGGTCGAGTCCAGGTCGATGGTCAGGGGCGAGTCGCCGGGTCCAGCCCCAGCGGCCCAGGCCCGGGCCAACAACTGGCGGCTCACGCGGTCGAGTTGACGGACATGCCCCCACCGGAAGCTGCGCAGGAAGGTCCCCAGGGTGGATGGCGCCTTGACCACGCAGCCTAGAACACCGACCGTCCCACCAGCGCGCAGCGCATCGGCGTCGTCGATGCAGTCGCCGCCTGCCAGCGCGGAAGCGACCAGCGTCAGCATCTTGTCCCCAGTGTTCGCCCGTCCCGGCGCTCCGCCGAGGTCAAGGTGATGGTCGACGAGTTCCCGCAGGCCCAGGTGCCGGGCTAGGGTGGCCGGCAGGAGCAGGCCGGCATTGGCCACCAGGCGATGGTCGTCAAAGAGGATGCGGATACGGTCGGGTTTGTTCTGTGGCAGCATCTATTGGGTGCTCCTTGTTTCCGGGCGGGTTTCTGTTCCAAAACCATTATCCCAGATTCAGAGGAGCACCCGCTGGCTTCTTCAAGGGCTGTCCCCAAGGACGTCCTTCGGTGGATTCGGGCTTAGACTTTCGGTCTGTCGAAGGGTAAAGCTATGGAAAAAACGGAACCCTCCCCTGGCTCACTCTCCACGTGGATGGTCCCACCGTGCAGCTCGGTCAGCATCTTGGCGATGTACAGCCCCATTCCGGTGCCGGGCGGAGCCCCCGCGCTTCCATCCCTGGCTCCTTCATCGAAGATTCGGGCAACCAGGTCCTGGTTCATGCCCTTACCGGTATCGCTGATACGGGTCAGAGCCATTCCATCCGCACCGGTTAGCTCGGCCACCACATTCGTCCCCGGCGGGTTGTGTTTGATCGCGTTGTCGAGAAGCGTGGTGAATATCTCTTCAAACGTCTGAGGGTCGCCGGGCACCGGCTGGGTAAGGCCCTGGACCTCCATCCGCAGCGAAACGTCGCCCTCGGTCGCCGCAGGCTCTAGGACTATCAGGATGTGCTCTACCATACGGGTCAGATTGACGGGGGCTACCCGTAGGCTTGTCTCGTCCAGACCGATACGAATCAGCCTCAGTCTCTCCACATGGCGCTTCATCTGGGTCGCGGCCTGGCCCAGGGCGTCCCGCGATACTCGCCAGCGCTCGGCATCTGTTGGCATATCCTCTCCCAGCACTGAGAGGTGTCCCTGGATAGAGGTGATGTAGTTATCGAGAGCATGGTCGGCCCTGCTCATGAGCTGGAGGAGAAGCCTCGCCTCGGATGGCCTTTGTTCAGGAACGGCCGGGGGATAACGGCGGCGGCGCAGCAGCCAACCTGCCAGGCCGCCCGCGATCAGTGCGGCCACCAGGATGACGCCCAGGAGGACGACGTCCATGTAGACTACCGGCAGGGACATCAAGCTGCTCCTGGACTGTCCGAACCGATCGCACGGAACCTGTAGCCGATGCTCTGGACCGTCTGAATATAGCCGTGCTCACCACTGGGGTCAATCTTCTTCCTCAGATTGGCGACGCACACCCAGACCCGGTTCTTGTAGGTGTCGACCGCCGACTCGTCGGTGTCGTTTGGGTCGTGGGAGCCTCCTTGAAAAACCTTGTCGAAAAGCTCCCAAGTGCCGATAACCGCTCCCTCGGCATCTACCAACGTTTTCAGCACCTCATACTCCAACGGCTGGAGATGCACCTCCTCCCATGCCTCGCCGGCGCGCCGCGCTACGGTCGTCCGCTTTCGGTCTATTCGGAGATGTTGGCCCAGCTCTTGCACGTCCCTGGGCAACCTGGCGCGAATACGGGCGATCAGCTCATGGGTGTCGGGCGCCTTGAGGGCCACCTGGACGTTTCCGACGTACTCGTCCTGCACCTGCATGCGACGCAGCTCCTCGAGCTTTCTAACGTAGTCGGAGCCCGGACCCGCCACTTGGAGCCCATACTCCAGGTCTTCGACGTTCGCACGGACCGTCAGGAATATGACCGGCATGTGCAGCCCCAGCATCCGTATGCGCTTGCACACGTCCAGACCGTCCATATCAGGGTCGCCCAATTCTATGTCCAGCACTATGAGGTCGGGCAGCGAGGTTTCGGCTTGATAAACTGCCTCATCGCCGTCTACGGCCTCTATGCACCTGAAGCCGCTGTCCTCCAGGGCCGGCCTGATGAACGATCGGATCTGAGGGTTGTCGTCTACGAGCAGTATGGTCGGCCGTGTATCGCTTCGCATCGCCTGCCCTTGGGTATCTGGAGCACTCGAGGCTAGGGAGCAACCCCAGCGTGTCCCAAGATATCGCCCGTACCTTAGCAGAAGCTTAAGTCTGAGTCGTAATCCTCTTGTGACGCAGTCAGGCAGTGTCGCCTTACCCCGTCATTCCGTACTGGGGTGTTGGTTGCCAACGTTCTATCGGAGCCTAGCGATTCCTCGATGGCGCTGGGCCGAACCGGGAGATCTCCAGAAGGCAATGGGCGTAGTCCGACTCGTTGCCTTCTTCTTGGCGCCAACCAAAAGTGAGGCAGCGGTTGCTGCCCCACTTAAGGGCGTCTATAGCGACAACGTGCGTCTATCAGTGGAAATGGGTATCTCCGTTCTCGTCGATTGTGAAACCTAAGTGAGCGTTTTCTTGGCTACCATCCGAGCAGTGGATTACTCGATTGAATTGACGGACAAATGGTAAACCACCCTCACCGGTCACTCTCGGCCCCCCTCCACGACCCTCGCCTATAACGCCGCCGGAGCCGTCTGTCACTGTAATTGTAAGGCTGTTCGTGAACAGGGAATGTCCATTGTCCCACATCGTAACCTTGCTCCAACCATCAAGGTTAATCGACCCTGAGCTATCGCCACCGCAAAGGCCGTTGCGGTTTGGAACCGATCCACTGACGTCATTCTTGACGTCAAAAACCTTGGTTGCCGCAAATGCGGTCGGAACTACGACACTGGCTAAGACCACAACTGAAATGGCAGTCAGAATGAGCTTTCGCATCAAGTACCCCCTAGAGTGTTGGTATTGGAACCCAGCCGCGCACGGTGATTTGCACGACTGCAGGTCAACCTCACCTAGAACGGTACTTGGGCTACCTTAGTGGGACCTTTGCAGAACCTTACCAGTTACTTAATTTTCTACAAATGCTCCGGATCGGATTGTCCAGACAGCGGGGCGATGATGGGAAACGAAGACAGTCTTAAGAAGGGGGACCACCTACTACTCTACATCTAGAAGCATGTTGTAGTTGTCCGGGGGTGGCCGAAGCCCAGTTCGTAAATGATCAGGGGCTTGAGACGCGCCAGCTTCCTCGGCAGGTTGAGTAGGCGCCGTTCGTCCCTGGCCTCAATCAGTTCGTGTGCCAGGGCGGCAGCGGTAGTGAAGCCCACCGACAGTCCGCGTTGGCATGCAGCAAGACCGAGACCGAGGGCAATATGGGTCTTGCCGATGTTAGAGCCCTGGCCGACAGCGACCTAATGGTCCGGGTTAAGCCTCGGGCAGGCTCCGGTTTTCCGGCCGTTTTCGAACCCTCTGATCCCCCTTTTGCTTCCAACTCGGCTACAGTACTTACTCTCTGGAAGATATTGAGTGATAACTTCTAATGCACAGCCACTGAAAACCAAACTCGAGGAGATCCGTTATCGCTGGTCACCGAGGCGACCCAGACTAGAAGCGGCTTGGTCCAAGAAGGCAATGTAAGAGCTACGGTAAACTAGGGTCCGCGAATGTGTAGCTAATCGATCTAATTCGCAGCTCGCGCTGATTGCTTTCCAAACGTAATTCCTCGCAAGTCTAGTTCGCATTACCGGTTATACCTTCCAAGCAGGATGTCGCGGGTTCGAATCCCGTCTCCCGCTCCAGCCCTTATGCGAAGTGGCGTGTTACGCCACCGAAGCCGGGGCCTCACGTGCTCCGTCACACATTCCGCAAGCTCTACGTCGTGAACGGCGTTTTGCGGGCGTTCCCTCACACTAGAAAACGCGGCCGATTCCGGTCTGCGTCACGGCGATGTTGTATCTCTCTCCCGAGGGAGTATAATGCTCACACCATACGCATGTATCGTGGGAGCACCATCCTCCAAGGATTTGGGGTAGCTCCAGATCGAGACGTGACTCATGAGCGCCGACGACCCTCGGAGATCGGCGATGTCTGACGATCCGGTAGCGGTACTCGTTATCAGAGGGGGGCCGGGCGAAGGCGATGCGATAAGCCTGCCGTTGGCTCCGACGACGCTGGGCAGAGACGCCTCAAACGACATCGTCGTTGACCACCCGTCGGTCTCAAGGAACCACGCCTCGATCCACGGGGATACCGACGCTCACTGGATACAGGACCTTGGCAGCGCGAACGGTACATTCGTCAATGGACAGCGTGTCACTGGAGAAGCCCGCAGACTACGCAACCTGGACCGCATCACAGTAGGCAAGCCAAACGTCCCGGTGCGATGGGTGTACATGGAGTCCCGTGAGACCGTGGAGATGCCGCTCAAGGACCTCTACCCCTCTACGGGATGAAGCTGAGCTATCGGATGTGGGTGGAGAGTATCGCGGCCATAAGCTCTTGGTGTGCAAAAGGCTTCGTCACATAACCGGCGGCCAATTCCTGAGTTCTCCGTATGTCCTCGAACTGGTCTGACCCGGTGAAGATGACCACGGGTATATCGTGGGTAGCTTCGTCTCCCTTGATCGCCTCCAACACATCATGACCGCTCATACGCGGCAGGCCCAGGTCCAACAGTATGAGGTCGGGACGAGGCGCATCAACATGCTCTCCCTTGCGACGAAGGAACTCCATGGCCGCCTCGCCGGTGTCGAACGCCGAGACTCTGCTTTCGAGGTCGGAGGTCTCCAGCATCCTTTCGACCGCCCTCACGTCGGCCGGATGGTCCTCTATCAGCAAGATTTCGTAGGTATGTGTGGCGTCGTGTTCGCCCATGTTGCTACCCCCTGCTCATGCTCCGGTGGTTTCACCTTCTCGTTGCCAGGCCGCGGACACCGGCGTTTACGTGGGGTGGCCATGTTACAAGAAAGAAGTAGTCCCCGCTATGTGCGAGTAGCCATCTGGTGCGTCCGACTTTGCGCTATGCCTGCACGGAACTGGTGGTGCTCTCTTGGGGCTTTCCAACGGGTTTCGGGCGAATGCTGCGGATAAGGACGGGAACGCCTCGCTGCCGTCGACCTACCTATTCTAGTGATTCTAGATGTGCCCTCCGTACGGAGTCAGCTTCGTGAGTTTTTCGTGAGAACCGCTGAAGTAGCATGCGTCCGCAAGGTGGAGACGGCAGAGCTCGGCCAGTCGAGATGCAAAGCGAGTTGGTCCATACACTGAGCTATGACGCAACATCACGGCGCGCTAGCATCGGGAGGGTCGTCGAAGCAGCATCTTCTGATATATGCCGAGGAGGTCCAGCAGCTCCACGGCGAGGTGCGGCGTCTTCGCGCCAGACTAGCTGAGAACGGCCAGTGGCGGCTCAGCGCCGATGACAGCGTAGGGCCGTACGTAATCCGCGAAGAGATCGGCCAGGGTGCGTTCGCCTCAGTCTTCAGGGCATACAACTCTAAGTCCCAAAACGACGTTGCCCTAAAGGTTCTTCACCCGTATGACGATGTCGACGGGTCCTCTTTCGCTAAGAAACACAAGCAGGAGTTTGAGGCGACGGCCAGTCTATTACATCCCAACATAGTGGAGGTCTACGCCTTCGGAGAGGAGGAGGGTAACCGGTACATTGCTATGGAGTTCGTAACAGGGGGCACCCTTAAGCAACAGATCGGTAAGCCGCGCAGCCTCGCCCAGATCGTCTGCTATCTCTCCGGGATCAGCGATGCTCTCGACCACGCGCATCAGCACGGCATCGTTCATCGTGACGTCAAGCCCAGCAATGTCCTCTTGGACGAAGACAACGCGATACTGGCGGACTTCGGTATCGCCCGAATCCTTGAGGCGGACTCACACGTGACTCGAACCAGCTGGATATTGGGAACGCCGGATTATATGTCGCCGGAGCAGGTACTGGGAGAGCCGGCGGACCACAGATCAGACATCTATTCGCTGGGCGTCATACTGTACGAAATGCTCTTGGGAAGGCTCCCCGTCATAGGGGGAAACCCGTTTGCCACTCTGGTGGCCCACGTCGAGCAGTCGGTGGCCCCGCCAAGTGAGGTGGACCCGACTCTGGACCCGCGCATCGAGCAGGTCTTGATGAAGTCCCTGGCCAAGAACCCCGATGAAAGGTTTCAGACGGCTGGCGAGCTGGCGCAGGAGTTCGCTTTGGCGTGCCCCGCATGACGGTTCACGAAGCGCGGCATTAGCCGCCAAGACGGGGCCTGGGTAGATTTGGCGAGAGTCCCGGTGAACGCTGACTCAACATCACCCAAGACGTCGCCAAACGAGCACGGCCACGACCTCCACGCCGTCCCATTCAGTCGGGGCCGTCTTTATGGTCAGCCGATCGCGATCTAGCTCGTAGTAGCGGACTTGCTCGGTCCCAATCCAGTTGGGGAATAGGCTGCCCTCAACCCGATGCACCACCGTCGCAGCGGCCTCATCGACCTCGAACGCGCCGAAATAGGCTATGCAGCCCTGGAACGCTGATTTGATCTCCGAGGCGTCCCCCATCAGCTGGTCACCTGAGTCGAAGGGAGGACGGTCCCGCCGCAACAGCTGCGCAGACATACGCCCTGAGGGCTCGTACAGCAGCATCCCGCTGGGGTCTTCGCCAAACGGAAAAGACACACGCCCGTCGGAGCGTCTCATCTCAAACGACGTGAGACTCCAGGCGCCCAGGAGTTCGTTCATCGGCTGCCTCCTCCATGAAGTGGGAATATAGAGAGCGGTCCGCATCTTCGAGATACTCCCCTGACCGGTATGAATCGATGTCGCCGGCGAGGCGGACCACGGTTGGGGATGCTTTGGCTCATACAGCATCACGTCGACGCCCCCCGGCATCTCGGACCTCGTCACGCGCCCCCATCCCTGGTCCGCGACGGGCGACTTGAAGACGACACCTCTCTCCTGAAGCTCCGCAATGGTCCCCTCGATTTCGTCGCACCAGAACGTGATCTCGTGGTGCGTGTCGTCGCCGGGGTGGACCGCAAACTCGGCCTGCGGTACGTTGAATATAAGCCATCCATCGCCTGTGTCGACGTGCGGAAATCCCAGCTTCTCACCAATGAAGGCCCGTGCCGCCTCCGCCTGGGGTGAATAGAACACGCCGTGCATACCCTTGATCACTTCGATCGCTCCCGTTTCAAGTTTCGCGTTCGCTGTGGCTGACGTATACTTCCCGCCATGCGAGGATTCCGTCCAGCCTCATCAGAAGCGATATGTCCCCCACCCCACACGGTTACCCTCTTGCCCACCTCGATGGGCTCTCACCAAGAAGCTACCGCCGTTGTTCGGCGCCGCCAGCCTACGGGCATCTTCTGGCCCTGTCAACGGCTGCACAATAGTCCCCACAACGGAGGTCTTTAGCTATGGCAGACCGGGTAAAACTGGGTAGCGGACCCTTCACATATGAGGTCGCCGTGGGCTGGGCGAAGCCGCCTCCGGGCTACTCGTGGCGTGATGCCGCGGGAGTGGCCGCGGACTCGCAAGGCCGGGTCTACGCCTTCGGTCGCAGCGACCCGCCGATGCTGGTCTTCGACAGTGAGGGCAATCTCCTCGATTCCTGGGGCGAGGGGGTGTTCGAACGAGCCCACGGACTGACCATCGCGCCCGACGACACGCTGTTCTGTATAGACGACCTGGGGCATACCGTGCGCCAGTGCACCACCGACGGCAAGGTCTTGATGACCATAGGGGTCCCGGGCAAGGCGTCCGAGCCCCACAGCGGGCTCCCCTTCAACAGATGCACCGACGTCGCGCTGGACCCCAAGACCGGCGACATCTACGTCTCTGATGGGTACGTCAATTCCAGCGTCCACAAATACTCTCCCGACGGCAAGCTGCTCTTCTCGTGGGGGAAGCCCGGGACCGACCCGGGCGAGTTCAATATCGTGCACAACATCGCCACGGACCGAGACGGCTACGTATACGTGGCTGACAGGGAGAACCACCGGGTGCAGGTGTTCGACCCCAACGGACGGTACGAGACCCAGTGGGGCAACATGCACCGGCCCTGCGCGCTCTACGTTTCTGAGGAGCAGCACGTATACGTCGGGGAGCTCGGCGCCGAGATGATGGTCAATCGCGCCGTGCCGAACATTGGGCCGAGAATCAGCATCTTCGACACCGGTGGGAAGCGCCTGGCGCGATTGGGACGCCCCGGGATCGGCTTCGAGGTGGGGCAGTTCATGGCGCCTCACAGCATATGCGCCGACGCCACCGGCAATGTCTACGTGGGCGAGGTCGACTGGACCTACTCCCAGGTCCTCGGGCTGCCCGGCGACGAGTTGCGCGGCATACAGAAGCTGATCAAGACGGCGTGAATCATCTTGAACGTAGGGGCGCCCCCACGTGGGCGCCTTCCCGTTCTCTAGGGGGCGCGCTCGCGACAACAAGACCGGCGCGGCGCCCTTGAAGGGTAGTCTTCGGTAAAATAACCGGGGACGCCACGGCCACTTTAAGGGCTAAAGTTGCGGCCACGGCCAATCCCAGCACACGGAGGTACAAGCGTTGGCACAAGCAGCGTCGATTCCAGGGCTCGTTAGCGTGAGCGCCACCGAGGTCGCGTCTCCACCCGCCTGGGCGCTCCTGGAGCGCGAGCTGATGGCGATGATGGAGGAAGCGACCGGGCCGATGGTCGCGCGGCACGCCGAGAGGGGCGGCGCGGTTATGTACGCGGACGACGTCGACGACCTGTACGAGCGCTTCTACAACTGGGGGCTCTTCTACGCCATGGGCGGCGGCGAGAGCGTGTTCGACCTGGCGTTGCAAGCGTGGAACGCGACGACCCGCTTCTTCGACGAGGGAGTCGTCAGCAGGGTCCATGAAAGATTTCATCCCCAGATCGTCAACGAGTACTACAGCCTGTCGCATCCGGGTGACGCCGAGTGGCACCATAAAGGCGAAGGCAACATGGCCTTCTACGACTTCGGCGTCGCCGACCCTACGATCTCGGAGAACGTCCGGAGGGCCAGGAGGTTTGCGGCTTGGTACATCGGCGAAGACCCGGAGGCCCCAAACTACGACCCGCAGCACAAGATACTGCGCTCGCCCGCGCAGACGGGCCAGGGCCCGTGGCACCGCGCGACCACCGAGCAGGCGCACCAGTACCTCCTGGGAGGAAAAGGGCTGGACTCGATATCGTGGTACGGCGTCCGGGCGTCGCTCTATCCCATTGTCAAGGAGCTGGAGCCTGACTGGTGGAAGGACCCCGAGCGAAAGAAAGAGATCGTGGGCTTGTTCGAGAAGGTCGTGCTCAACAGCGACTCCTCCAACAACCTCGATGCGACCGCAATGGTCACCAACGCCTACCTCTACACGGGCGACGAGAGATACAAGAGGTGGGTGTTGGAGTACGTCGAGGCCTGGATGGAGCGGACGAAGCTCAACGGCGGGATCATCCCGGACAACGTCGGGCCGACCGGCAAGATCGGCGAGAACCGGAACGGGCAGTGGTGGGGAGGGCTGTACGGCTGGAACCACTACCAGGGTTTCAACATTATGTTCCACGGCCTCGTCACCGCCGTGGAGTGCGCGCTGCTGCTAAGCGGCGACTTCGGCTACCTCGACCTATTGCGCTCCCAGATCGAGATGCTGCTCGACAACTCCATCACCAAGGACAACGGCCAGGTCCTTGTGCCTCTTCGATATGGGCCAAACGGCTGGGATGACCACCAATATGTCCGCATCCTCGAACCGGCCCACCTCTATCACGCCTCTATGTCAATGGACGACCACGAGCTGTTGGTCAGAATCCGCGAAGGCGACGTCGAGCGCGACTGGAACCAGATCGAGGACACCGGGGAGAAGAACGTTCAGAAGCAGGACGGCCATCAGAACACGGCCCGCTTCAACTACTACGATGGAAAGAACCCGGGCTGGCCGGAGCAGATTCTGCAGTCCGACTACCGGATGGCTCTCGCCACCTACGAGAAAATACGCACCGACACCCGGGACGCCCAGGCGATCGTCGCCGAGAACGCCCATCCCGACAGCCCCGTCTTCACCAAGGCGCTGACGCAAGTGACCATGGGGGCCCCACAGTCCGTCTACAACGGCGGCCTGCTAAGGGCTACAGTGCGCTACTTCGATGAGGACCGGGCGCGCCCTGGACTGCCCCCCGACGTTGCGGCTCTAGTAGACAGGCTCGGACCAGACGTCGTGGGGGTGAAGCTGGTGAACCTGAACCCTCACGAGACGAGAAGGCTGATCGTGCAGGCAGGGGCCTTTGGGGAGCACCAGTTCACCGAGGTCAGGCACCCTGAGGCGGGCCACGACTCACCTAAAGTCGTGACCGTCGACGCGAAGCACTTCGGCGTCGAGCTCCCGCCCTCGACCGCAATTCGCGTCGAGGCCGGAATGCGCCGCTTCGCCAACGATCCGAGCTACGCCTTCCCCTGGCACGTCGACCGCATTCCGGTGCCGTTCCAGTGAGGTAAGGGCTGCGAGCTTCGCGATCTCTGCCCGGACAGAATAGGCCGAAATATCCCCTGGAGGGCCACCGATGGACAAGCCGAGATTGGTCTACTACAACGACGCACACCACTTCCACGCCAAGAGGATCGACCCGCCCCTGAGCATCCACCAGCTGCAATGGCCTGTCGACGAGGTCGCAGGGACAGGCGTCGAGCTGTTGGTGCTGGGCCTCGGTTACGGCGACGTGTACTTCCACGACAGCAAGGTCGGGCGGGTCGTCGGCCAGAAGAAAGAGGTCTGGGAGAACATCATCGACTGGCGAATAATGCGCATGGTCAAGGACGCCGCGGCGATGGGGACGGACCAGGTACGTGAGGTTATCAAACGGGGCAAAGAGATCGGGATGCCGGTGTTTCCGAGCCTGAAGTTTCAGGACAGCGCCGAACCAGAGGCCGAGCGTTGCGGCTTGCTGAAATGGGAGCACGGGGCCGACGTATGCCTGGGCGAAGGCGAGGAAGAGCCGTGGTGCTACGACTTCACCAACGAGCTGGTCATCCAGGACAAGATGGCGATGATCAGGGAGATGCTCGACGACTACGAGGCGGATGGCATCGAGCTGGACTTCATGTTTCGCCCAAGATACTTCCGTGCCGCTGAGATAGAGCAAGGGACGCCGCTCATGACCGAGTTCGTCGCCGGAGTGAGGAAGCTGGCAAAGGAGACCGGCGAACGGCAAGGACGGGAGATCCCTATCCTGGCGCGCGTGGCCTACGCGCGGGACGATAACCTGAGGGTCGGGCTGGACGTCGAGACGTGGCTGAAGAACGGGAGTATAGACATGGTGGTAGGGGAGGTGCGGGAACACCTCCTGGACCCGTGCATAGTCGACGCCCGTTGGATGGCGGACGCGGCCAACGCGGCGGGCGCCGCGGCTTACCTGCGACCGCCGAATCTCGTGTACGACGAGCGCACTGCCATTCCACACATCGAGATGTACCGCGCCCTGGGCCAGACTCTGCGCTGGCAGGGCTTCGCTGGGATGTATCTGGGTTACTTGCCGTGGCCTCTCAGCACCACCGAGTATCAGGTCCTCCGCGAGGTGGCTTATCCTGAGGTGGTCGCGCGCCAGGACAAGCGGTACGTCCTACAGCCGCGGGAGTCGGAGGGCCCCTACTCTTCCGCGCCGACACGACAGCTCCCGGCCCCCCTCGAAGAGGGAAAGACCGCGTCGGTCGAGGTGCTGGTTGCCGACGACCTGGACGACGCAATACGGGATGGGGAGGCACGCGAGTCCATCTTGACCCTTCGCTTCGCAAACATGTGCATTGAGGACGAGATCGAGGTCCGGCTCAACGGAACGGTGCTGCCAATGGAGGACGCCGAGATCACTGACTATCGCGGCGCGACGATCAAGGGTTACCCTCGGCTCACCCAGTTGGGCGGGTCGACGGACGCCCCCGAGGGGTTCACGGGACACTGGTTTCGGTACAGACTGGACGTGGAGATACTGAAACGCGGACATAACACCCTGGAAGTGGAAATGAAGAAGCTCGAGGTGACCGCCGGCTTCGCCCGCAGCCTAAACGGGGTAGAGGTCCGGACGCGCTACAAGGACTTCGTGCGCCCCGAGGGCCTCGAGCTCGAAAGGGTCTCGGGCAGCGCTGGCTGATCGCGGCAGGCTTAACGACACCAGCGCCAGCCGCGTCTACGCGTCTTAAACAGGCATCGGGGAGCCGCCCTTTGAGCTTCGCAAAGGGCGATGGACGCATCGCCAATGGTGGCTCAAGGCTGAGGCGCAGTACGGGGAACGCCTGTTCCAGGAGCCGGTCCAATGTTGCGTCCACCGATAGACCGTATCGCTCTAATGTTCGCGACGTTGGCCATCGTAGTGTCGACGGCATGCTCCACGGACAAGCCGGACCGAGAGGCGCCTTTTGTAGTTCTGGACCCCACGCCGACCTCAGTCGCGGAGAGCCAGGCAGCCCGTCTTGAGACCCAGATCATGCTCAATGAGAATCGTCAGAGGTGGGCGTCACAAAACATCAGAGACTACACCTTTGAGCTTGTCGAAACATGTATGGTCTGTCCACGGGGCTGGGTGTTGATAACGGTCAAAGGAGCCAGAATCGAGTCAGCTATCGAGGTCAATACGAGCGAAGCAGTATCAACGACTCCGAGGTACCCGCGAAGTGTTCTGCCCTCGACCATAGAGCGGCTATTCACCGCCATTCATAATGCTGCACACGTCGACACCTATAGAGTGGTGGCCGAGTACGATTTGCAGCTTGGCTATCCGACCAAAGCATCGTTCGATTGGATCCTCACCGCCGTTGACGACGAGACCGAATTCAGCGTCAGGAGACTGAAGGTCGAAGCTACCCCGCCTGCAACACCGTAACCGAAGGCGCCGCGCCCGGTAACTCGGCCGAAATCAGGGAGCAGCAGCAAGCGAGTTACGGCCGTACCGAGTGGTTCGGGACCCGCAACGTAGGCGCGCCCCCGTGTGGGCGCCCCCTCCCGCGTGCCGGCATTGCCTGAGCCTTCGCCGAGTTGCCCTCAGTCAGTCAGCCCCCAGCGAAGGACCTACGTATACCGTATCTCCTCGACCTGCACCGGATACGACCGAACGCCCTCGCGCGCCGGGCCCCGAACGAGCTCGCCGGTCTTCACGTTGTACTGGCTACCGTGGCACCCGCATTCGACAACGTCGCCCTCGAAACTGCCTCTCGAGAGGGGGCAGGCCCGGTGAGCGCACTCGTTGTCTACGGCGAAAAGCTCGCCGTCGACGTTGACCAACAGGGCACTCCTCTCCCCTAGGTCAACCGTCTTCATCTCTCCGGCCCCCAGTTCGTCCTTCGAGCCCGCCTCTACCCTACCGTCTAGCGTGCCGGCCTCCGCGCGGCCGACGACGCTTGTGAGATCGACGCCGGGGTCCTCCAGCATCGCGTAGTCTTCGATCGCCATCTGACTCTTTATGATCTCAGTGCAGGCGTCCATGTCCTCGCTGCGATTCAGCATTAACGCAGCCGTGATCTTGCCGCCTTGGCTATAGAAGGCGCTAAGCTTCTTGTTGTCGTACCTGCGGACGCTTAGCTTGTCGAACGTTGGGGCGTGCCCGAGATAGTCGAGCCATACGTCGAAGATGCTGGAGAAGAAGTAAGGCACCTCGTCGAAGGGCTTTGCCTCCCCCAGCATGTTCGAGGCCGCCGTCGCCCCTTGGGCGCCTGCAACCTCCCAGTGCTCTATGCGCACGTGAGTGTCGGAGAAAGGGCTGAGGTAGCTAGCGATGTCCCCCGCCGCGAATATTCCAGACTCGCTCGTCTCGAGGTACTCGTTGGTCAGCACGCCGTTGTCGACCTCAAGCCCCGCGGACTCGGCGAGGGCAGTCTCAGGCTCTACCCCGATGCCGACGAGAACAAGATCGCAGGGGATAACCCGGCCGTCTTGAGTCAAGACCCTCTCGGCGCGCCCATCTCCCTCGATGCGGTCCGGGCGCGTTGACTTCACGACGGTCACGCCCCCACTCTCCAAGTGATCGTGAATGACCCGTCCCATCTCTTCGCCGAAGTAGTTTGCCCACAAGGTTTCGCCACTGGCGACGATGGTCGCCTCGACGCCCAGCTGGGTCAGCGATGCGGCGACCTCTACACCGATGAAGCCGCCACCGATGATCACCGCGCGCTTGCCCCGTTCAGCCTGTCCCCGCAGCGCCTCAGAGTCGGCCAGGGAGCGCAGGTAGTAGACACCCGGCAGGCCCGCTCCAGGAACACGTAAACGGCGGACGGACGCCCCCGTAGCGAGCAGCAGCTTGCCGAATCGTAAATCCTCTCCCGAGTCCAGGGTCACCGTTCGGTTGATCGTGTCCAGGCTGGCCGCTCGGGCGCCGGTCATGATCTGGACTCTGTTGTCTTCGTAGAACGACTCGGGGCGCAGAGACAACTGGTCGCGTTCCCGCTCGCCACGCAGGAACTCTTTGCTGAGCATGTACCGGGAGTAGGGGCGCTCCTGCTCGGCGGATACGATCAGCACATCGCCTTCGGCCCCCGATTCTCGTATCGTAGCCGCAGCAGACAGACCTGCGTGTCCACCGCCTGCGATCAGGAAATCGACGTGTCGCATATCGCTCCAGTTCTCCTATTGGCCAACCCTTCCACCTGTGGTTGAAGAGCCCCCGAGGGACCCTAACCTGATCGTCGGGGGCAGTGCGAATGATGTCGCCGGATGCGACGACCCCACCCCAGATTCCTCGTCGGCGACGACTCGGAATAACAGGACGAAAGGGTTGCTCGCAATGTGAGGGCTGCGGGAGAGCCCGCCCTTCGCTCGGTCGTCCCGAGTCCCCCAGAGGGACCTCGGCTACCTAGCTCCCGTCCTTATACTCTACCGTCAACACCGGCCGGTTGGCCGCAACGCTGTTCTCCTTGCTTTCAAATCGCTTGGCGGTCTGTTCCTGAGTCTCGTTGCCAAGGAGGACCCACCCGAAGTTGGTCGAGGGGTCGTCCAGCCACCCCTGCACGTCTCCCACCATCAGGTCGGAGCTCCAGGTGTAGAACGCGGCGGCACCGACGCTCGCCTCTCCACTGGGCGTCGGTGCGAAATCGCCGCCCGCGACCGCCCAACCAACCGTATTGAAGAACGCGTGGACCCACGTTGCGTCTCCGGTGGTCGCCGCCACGCCGCCGCCGCCCCCGCTGGAGGTCCCGTCGGTTGCGCCTGCCGAAGCGCCCTCACCCCAATCGGCCGCCAGCCTGTGGAGCCGGACGCTTTCCGCTCCAGCCTGGCTCCTGGACATGTGAAGCCTCAGGCTGACGCTCGTGATCTTCGATCCCGCGGGGACACTGGCGGCGACGTCGAATGCGATGACGCCACGGCGAGTCGCGCCGCTGTTCGTGTTCCCCGCGAAGATGTGCTGCCCTGCGCCGCTGCTCGTGGAGCCATCCTCGGTCTGATAGAGCGTGTTGTCCTTGCTCGGGCCTATTGCCGCGCTCTGCACCGTCACCGCGGGCGTAGCCGTCGGCGCGACGGTGGCCGTCGGTGTGGCGGTGGCAGTGGCCGGCAGCGGGGTCGCTGCCGCGGTGGCGGTGGGTGTCGGCGGCGTTGCTCCCGCTGGAGCGGATGTCGCGGTGGCCGAAGGCGGCTGTGGAGTGGTCCCAGGACTTGGCGTTTGGGTCGGCGGTGTCGGCGTGCGTGTCGGAGGTACCGTCGCTATCGGTGATGGAGTTGCCGTCGCAGCCGGCGTCACTGTAGAGGTGGGCAGCGGCGCGGGAGCAGCAGAGGACGCCGTCGGCGAGGGCGGCGGCGGAGTCGCGGGCGCGGTCGGGACCGGACCGAGCTGCGACGCAGGCGCCACCGTAATCGACCCGGCCATACCCACGTTTCCTTTGTCGCCGTGGAACCGGCAGAAGTACGGGAACTTCCCTACCTCATCGAATGTAAACGTGAAAGTGTCGCCTTTGCTCATCGACCCGGACTTGAACAAGTCGTTGTCCGATGTGACGGTGTGCTTGGGGGCCTCATTGTTGACCCACACTACGGTCCATCCCTCACCGATCGTTACATCCCTGCCGGTGTACACGAACTTGTCTATCACCACGTTTACAGTGCTCGGCTCGTCTTTGGTCCCCGGCACCACCGGCGCAACGATGGTCATGGCTTCGATGCCCTCTTCCGCGGCCCTGGTCTCGATCTGAGCGATCAGTTCCTCGCCAACGCGCTTGGCCTTCGCTACCGAGTCTGCTCCCAGGCCCCCCATTGAAAGCAGGTCCGAGGACTCGAAGACCCTCAGGGCGTTGGCGTTTACCTCTACCGCAAGCGCGCTAGCCGTCTCGACCAGCGACGCCAGAGTGGAGTCGGACGTAGCGTCCCCGACGTCTAGGAGGTAGGCTACGAGGCCGGTCCCGTCGCCGGGGTCTTCGATGGTGCCGTCGCCGTCTATGTCTCCGTAGTTAATGCCATTGCGGCCCTCAATTAGCAAGACCAGGTGCTCGGCATGCCGCCGGGCGCTCTCGAGGTTGCTCCGCGAGATGGCCCGCTCTAGCTCAGCGGCGTGCACGACCAGGTCGTCGCTGGCAAGGCGCAGCTGGGCCAGCGGCGCGGTTGGACTGACCGCTTGCGTGCGCAGGTAGCGGAAGTAGTAGACCCCGAATCCCAGCAGCGCGACAGCGGTCCACAACGCCAGGGTCGAGCGCATCAGCAGCTTGAAGTTGCGTATTCGGAGCCGCTGCGGTATGAGCTGCGTGCGCATACGAAGGATCAGATAAATCCCCGACACCTCGGCTACCAGCCCGAGGGAGCCGTGGATGATCATTAGCTGGGCGACGGCGCCCGCGGTCGTCCGTCCAGCGACGACGTAGTTATAGAAGCTGGTGGTCATTACGAAAGCGATGAAGAACAGCTGCGCCAGCACAACGGTGGTCTGCATGTTCTTGTGCTTCGTTCGCTGCCTGGTACGGGCGAAATAGAAGCCGACCCACAGCCCTGCCAGCATGAGAATCTGGGCCACCACATTCAGGTCGGCTGCAAAGCGCGTCCCAAACAAGGCTTGCATGCTCATTCTCTGCGCCTCAAACGATCAGTCTCGTCACGTTATCTGGTGAGTGTCAGCGACCGGCTAAGGATAAGCTCTGTCGATGTTTAACGGAACCCCTGCTCTTCAGGGAAAATCGCCGATTCGCTGCTACGATGACGCCCCCTCGACCGCGCACCGGCGCATCTCCTGCCGACTGCACAGCGCCTCTAGATGAGCTAGGATCGCCGACACGTTCACGCGGAGGTTGCTGATTTGACCACCCGAATGAGCCCCGACCAGACGCCCGGCGGCTGGGATGATGTAGTCCCGACCTACGAGCGAGCGGCGGAATCCCTGACCGGCCAATATGTGGAGCGCGTCCTGACGATGGCCGGAGTCGGCCAGGGTAGGCGGGTCTTGGACGTTGCCGCCGGCCCAGGCGCGTTGACGCTGGCCGCTGCCCGCAAAGGCGCTGAGGTTCTGGGCTCGGACTTTGCGCCCAAGATGGTTGAACGGCTGGCTCAGCGAGCAGCGGAATCCGGGATGTCGAACGTGACCACTCAGGTAATGGACGGGCAGGCCCTCGACGCTGAAGATGGTTCCTTCGACGCAGTGTGCTCTAACTTCGGGGTCATCTTCTTCCCGGAACCTGAACGTGGGTTCAGGGAGATGTGGCGCGTCCTCAGGCCGGGCGGCAAAGCGGCGGTCACGGCCTGGTCTTCGTTGGAACGCTTGGAGCCGATGAAGCTGGTGGCGGATGCTATCAGGCGGGCTGTTCCCGACTTCAAGCCGGCGGGACCGCCCGTCTGGCTACAGTTCCAGGACTCATCCGTACTAACCCAGAGCCTGGAACGAGCAGGTTTCCAGAGCGTGCAGGTCGAAACCGTTCCGGGCTCTTGGAGCCTCCCCTCGATCGCCTGGGTCCAGGACAATCTGCTAGGCATGGCGCCCGCTATTCAAGCAATGTTCGAGGGGACCTCGCCGCAGCAAAAAGAGGATGTACTGGACCAAATCGGCGAGATGCTCGCTGAACGGTTCGGGGAATCCTCGCCGACTTTGGCGGTCGAGGCGCACATCGCCGTGGGCACTAAGGGCGGTTAGGAAACACCCTATCGCGGGGATAGATTCGCAGGCGCCGGGATCTTATCCCACCGTGGGGGCGCCCCCGCGTGGGCGCCCTCTGCCCGGCGGCAAGTGCTAGCTCTCCCGTACGTGTATCGTCATCGCCTCGCGGTACCAGTCAGCGCCGAAAACGTCCTTCTTGTAGTTCCAGCGATTCCTCTGGGGGTGCATGACGATGCTGCGGTCTTCGATGGGCAGCGCGACCCGGGCGCCGTCCTGGCGGGCCGATTCTCGGAGCGCGATGGAGATCTCCAGCGCATGGCGTAGGTCGTCGCCGGTGGTAATCTCGAGCTGTTTTCCTTCGTCGAGGCATTCGACGATGTGGTTGATGCTCTCCCGCATGACCTCGCCGGTATCCCGCCAGCCTTCAGCGTCGTACCCTCTCTCGCCGACACGTTGCGGCTTGAAGACGCCCTCGACCTCAACCAAATCAGTCATCTTCGTTGGATCGGGGCCCGGCGCGGATTTCCACAGCCGCAGGCCCAAACCCGTGTTGTTGTAGTTGGTGATAAGGCCGTCTGTCCCGTGGACGTCCATGCCCCGCCATGACAAACTGCCGTAGCCGCTGAAGCAATCGATACCGTTCTTGAAACGGATATGGCCCCCGAACTCACCGTACCAGGGCTCGCCGTCGCCAAAGTCATCCTCGTGCTCGGCGAAAGGGTCGTTCTCCACAAACCCGGTGACGAAGTCGACGTCGGACTTGTTCGCGAATTTTCTCGCCAGGTTGAGCCCGTGAGTGCCCACCTGCTTGTTTGTGTTGTACAGGTTGATCCTGACGACGTCGCCGATCTCACCGCTCGCGGCAAGCTCGTACGCCTTCCTGTAGTCGGGGTGGCTCGATACCACCAGTCCGGCGGCCAGTAGGACGCCACGAGAACGGCACTCCTCGACCATGCGGTCCGCGTCCGACAGCATCCCGGCGAGCGGCTTCTCGCAGAAGACGGCCTTGACCCCGGCCCGCGCGGACGCCACCACGGCGTCGGCATTCGCCTTAACAGGGAGCACCGGCGCTGAGATATCCAGCTCTTCCTTCGCGAACATCTCGTCGAAGGTGCTGTACCCGGGCACATCGAAGCGCCGGCAGAACAGCTCCAGGTTCTCCTCGTCGCTGTCGGCCACCGCTGCCACTTCTGTCCTAGGGTGCACATGGTACGCACGGGCGTGGATTGTCCCCTGCCTGCCGCCGCCGATGATCCCGACTCGGTATACGGGTTGGTCGCTCATCTTTGCTCCTTCTGCCTGTCTGTGTCTGGCTATTGATTCAGTTTACATCCGCGTTTGTGGCGGTAGCTGCTCTCTCTTGCGTCCCTCCCGCCGCCGGGAGAGAGATTGAGAGCCTGCGCTGAGCCCGCCGAAGTGTGAGGGCTGTCAGGCGGAGCCTACGATGTCGCAAGCATCTGTCGAAGGTGGGCAGTCCCCAATCTGATGGCCTCGAAATCGTCGCAGTCCGAGTAGCGCTGGCCCTCGTAGACCATGGAGAGGACCCCGTTGTAACCGACCCCGTTTAGTAGCCTCAGGACGCGCTCGTAGTCGACGTACTCCTCTCGTCCGGTGTCGATCTTGTGTATCTTGGCGCGGACGTAGGCGGCCTTGGACACCACCTGCTCCATGTAGTCGTAGATCGCCTCGTTCGGCTGGAAATCGCCGCCCATCCCCGTGCCGTAGTCGGGCCACCACTGGCCCGTGTCCATGATGTGAGTGACGTTATCGCGGTCGGTGTCTCTCAGGATACGAAGGATGTCCTGGCCCCTTGGCCTCGCGGGCGGCCCGTGGTTCTGGACGCCTAGCGAGACCGCCTTCCCGGCTGCGTAGTCGGCCACCTCTTGGAACGACCGAATGGTGTCGGACCACGTGGCCTCAGGGTCCGGGTCGTCGTCTTTGGGCCGGCCTCCCATGAGCCGGATCATAGGGGCGCCCAGCGTCACCGCAATGTCGACGTCGCCTTTTGCCTTCTCGATCTTTGCCCGCAGCTCCTCTTCAGTCCCGACGAAGCCGCCCCCGGACCCGAGGTACCCAATGGGCAGGCCGAGCTTTAGGCACAATAACTTGATGCGACGCAGGTAGTCGAGATCGTGTGAGATGAACCCCTTTCCCAGGTGGAAGTCCACTACGTCGAGTCTCAGGTCATAGGCGAAGCGCACGAACTTCTCGATCTCTACAAACCCGCCTTCGCTGCTCTCGTCCTGAAGTACGCCGTAACACCCGAGCTTGATCATGGCGCTCCTCTACAGAAGGTTCTTCCCGAGTCTTTCGTGGGCGCGTGTAGTATACGCCCTCGGTCCCAGGGCGGCACCACCCGCGGCCCGCCTTCTCGAGATATCGAGACCCAAGCGATACAAGAGGCGGAACAAACCCGCCCCGCTATCCGTCATAACCATGAGGGGATAAACTCATACAGGTGGGAGCCACAATGCTGAACTTCAAAGGACACGTCATCGCAACGCTTGCAGCCAGTATCACGTTAATGGTTCTCGTCGCGTGTTCTGGAGGCGCTAACGCCGTCGATTCCGGGGATGGTCCAGGCCCGGCCCGCCCGCCCGTCGTAGGGGCTGGCCCGAGTGTCAGCCCTTCCCCCGCGGAGCCGGTGCGGACCCCCACGGAAATCCGCATGGTCGAAGTGCTCGCCCCAATTCTCAGCGCTGACGTCCTGACCGCGGAGTCGTTTCCGCCACAGTACTTCCTGGAAATTCAGTCCAGTCTCCCCAATGGGTGCTTCGAGTTCGACGCGTACGACGTCGGGCGAGACGGCGGGACCATCAAAGTCAAAGTGACGAACCTGAAGCCCGCGGACGAAAACATCGCTTGCACCGATCAGTTGCGCACCGTGAAGACCAGCGTGCGCCTGGGCAGTGGGGCGGACTTCGATGACGGCACGAAGTACACCGTGCTGGTCAACGACTTCTCCACGACGTTCGTCACCCAGGGAGTCGCGCCGCCCGCCGATCAGGTCGCCGCTACGCTCGGGAGCCCGTTCCAGCTGAAGGTCGGCCAGACCGCGCTGATAGGCCGCCAGGGACCCCATATGGAGTTCGTGGAGATTGTCGAAGACTCGCGATGTGCCACCGGGCTGACCTGCATCTGGGCCGGACGGGCGCGTGTCCGGATCAAGGTCTCCAGCCCAGGCGACGTGTTGGGTTTCGGCACGCGAGATCTCACGCTGGAGGCAGGGATGATCGACGCGGATGCGGACACGCTATCGGGCGCTTCGGAGAAGTACGTCTTCGAGCTGTCCGCTCTGGACCCCTACCCGGCGGTTGGCGCCTCGCAGCCACCCGACTACACGGCCACCCTCGTCGTTTCCAAAGCTGAATAGCGGGAACGGTAGGATTCTGGTCTCCCGCAGGGTCATTCCGATTCCCCCTGTTGCTTCACGAAAAATTGACTCGAGATGAAAGCACGTTCAACGCCTCCTCTCCCTCAGGGAGAGGATTGAGGTGAGGGCGACTGCGACCGAAGGCCGCAAAGCCTATGAGAGCGGTAGGCAGAGGTGAAGTGATCCCCCTCAACCTAGCCTTCTCCCGCCAGGGGAGAAGGGATTCAGATTGCCCCCCGCGGAGCAACGCGCCTCCGAGACCTACTCTATCCAGAACGAATACAGCTTGGCGCTCTTGAGGTGGAACGCCAGGCGTACGTGGCGGTCGCGGAGCGGCGCCAGCGATTCGCGCTCGCGCCAGCGCGCCTGCGCCCGCGTCGTGTCCTGGGTGACCGCGACGCTGTCGCCCTCGCCGTAGCCCTCGAGTGGCTCCGCCGTGTCCTCGTCGACGACGGTTGCTCGTACATAGCCGCCCGCGGACACATCGGCGTTGACGTGCAGCGTGCCCTCACCTTCGAAGACCAGCGGCCGTGTGATCACCAGTCCGCCGTCCTCGTCCGCATTCAGCGAAGCGAAGCCGTCGCGGCGTAGGACGGCGATCCCGGTCGAAGACTCCCACGTGTTCTTGGGCCCATCGACGCTCATGCCACGATGGTAATACCAGAGCTCGTCGTCCTTAACAATCGGGCCACTTGTAGTTACTAGGTTGACCACGCGTATGTATCCAGGCTTCCAGGAGCCCTCCGGTCCCAGGGGGATGAACGGCTTGCGGTCCCCGAAGTAGTACCAATGCCGGCCGTCGCGGCTTGCCGCCTCTCTGATCCAATTGCGTTTGATGAATGGCCTCGTGGGCATCAGGTTCTTCTCGCGTATCTGCTGCTTCGACGCGGGCGTGTACGTGGACATGGAGAAGTTGTTGAGCCACATACTCTCGTAGGGGTAGCCGTCGGCCTCGTAGATGCCCAGCATCCCGTTCAGCGGAGCCTTGGCGTCTTCGCCGTCCGGGTACGCGTAGATCCGTGGGGTCGACCAGTACACCAGGTCGTCGCTCTCGCGCTGCCCGACCACGCGGGCCCCGCCGATGATCGGCGAGAAACGGTAGTCCGGCTCGATCACGTGCTTGGAGTTGCCGATGTACTTTTCGAGCTTCGGGTCCCATCGCGTCTGAAAGACATCCCCGGCGCCTACCGCGAGGTAGTCGGGCATAACGACGCTGCCGCTGGGCCCCTTCACGTGATTGGTCTCCGCCTCGAACGTCCAGCTATACCCATCTGGTGAGACGTGGAGGGTGTATGGGACCCCGGCGCCCCCGGTGCCCGAAGGCAATCTCAGGTAAGGCCAAGGCTTGTGCCGAGGTTGGTCCTTGGTGGGCCCGAAGATCGCCTTCCACCGCCGCTGAGGGTCCGGGTCGTTCGGCTCGAAGAACAGGCCATGGAGCCCTCCGGCCGCCACCGCGTTGTTCGGAGCGCCATCGGAGTTTTTTGGGCTGTCGAGGACGTTCAGCTTGGGCATCTCCCAATTGATCCCGTCTGTGGAGTAGGCCACATGCGTCATACCTGAGGAGCCGCCGCTGTAGTAGAGCCTGTAGCCGTGCTCGGGGTCGGGGCAGATGTGCGTTGCGTAGTGCTTGTAGGGAGCGAACACCGGACTGGCCGGATGATCGCGAGTTGAGTGCGTCTCGCGAACGATGCCCTCCATGTGGCCCACGACGTGATTGTCGACGAAAAGCTGCCGGCTGGTGTCCAGCTTCATTCGAGCCAGCGCCATGTCCATCGGGAACTGGTAGCGCTCGTTGAGCAAGATTCCGTAGCCGACGGGAAACGGCGTCCAGTCCGTGAGGGTCCCCGCCTCGTTCCACCGTCTCTCCACGAGTTGCTCGTCGAACTCGACTTTTTCGGTCTTCTTGGTGGGCATATCCGTAGCTCCTCCCAGTTGGACTAAGGTGCGCCGATTGTACGCCCGCCTATACCGTTCAGCAACGCAAGCCCGGCGCGCCGGGTTCAACCCGGGCGTCCGCTCTCTACCGCCCATGAGGCGACGCCTTGGAGATTCGGTGGAACGCAAACGGCTTCCAAACTGGTTCCACACGACTTTATTGCTAAGCTGGTGGGCGGAGGACGCCACTGTCTCCGTCGATGGCGGCTAGGAGGCATACTGTGCCGGGCTTCACCCCCGGAAGGTGCAATGCCGGCCAGTCGAGGTAGCCTGATGAAACGCGTGCCAGGCCGTCCACTATCCGGACGCTATAATTAGACAAGCCCTCCGCTGGCGCGCAACGCGTGCCAGCAGACTATTAGTTTCATGCTAGAAAGAGACATCAGGTCGCTCGTCTACATCCTCGCGATCGCTTCCAGCGTCATCATGATCAGCGCGCTGGCGGCCTCGTGGTGGCCGTTGGTCATCGAGACGCGCTCGCTGCTGCTCATCCCGGTCCTGCTAGTCCTGTTCACGCTGGCCGGCCGCTTCCCTATCGAGCTTTCCCGCCAGGCATCGGCGTCGCTGTCCACGGTACCCCTGTTCATGGCGGTGCTTCTGCTGCATCCGCTAGAGGCCGCATTGCTAGCGGCGTCCGGAACGCTGGCTTCGGAGCTATGGCTGAAGGCGCCCCCGAGGGCGATCGGCTTCAATGTGACCGTCAACGCCGCCGCTGCTGTGCTGGCCGGGGTTGTCCTCTTTACCCTCAAACCACAGGCCGAGGCGCTGCAGTTCACCGGCAGTCATATGCTGGCGGCCGGAGCATCCGGCCTGGCGCTCCACGCCACCAACCTGCTGCTCGTTATCGGGCTCGTCACCTTGCGCAAGGGCCTGTCGTTCTGGAAGTCATGGACACAAACGTACACATTCGAAGCCGTCCAGGAAGGCGGCCTGCTGACCCTGGGTTTGATCGCCGCCGTACTCTACACGGAGGCCGCGTGGAGCCTCATCCTCGTGCTGGTCCCGTGCGTCCTCGCATACTACGGCTTCCGGCGTAGCGTGAGCGAAGCAGCTGGGAAGGCCCGGCTTGCCGAGGAGCTGGAGCAGAGGCTCGACGAGCTCCAGGAGCTGCAGGCCCAGCTGATCCAGTCTGCCAAGCTGGCCAGCGTCGGCACTCTCGCCGCGGGTGTCGCGCACGAGATCAACAACCCGGTCTTCGCAATCACGGGAAGGGCCGAGCTCCTGCTGAAAGACCCGGACCTCCATCTTGTCGGCGAACGCGCCCGTGAGTACACGAAAACCATCTACGAGATGGGCCAGCGCATCTCACAGATAGTGAGACAGCTGCTGGACTACTCGCGCACGTCGCAAGAAGCCGAGGAGGTGTTGCTGAGCGACGCTATGGACGCCGCGCTCGGGCTTCTTGGGGACAAGACCGAGTCGAAGAGGGCGTTGATTACCAAAGAGTACGGCGACGTGCCGCCGGTGATCGGAGTGCCATCTCAGATACAGCAGGTCTTCGTCAACCTCTTGAGCAACGCGATCGACGCGACATCCGAGGGGGGCAGTATAGTGATGGGCTGTCGCGCCGACGGCGGCACGGTGGAGGGATACGTAAGAGACACTGGGCCGGGGATCCCCAGCGAGTTCCACAGCACGGTCTTCGAACCCTTCTACACCACCAAAGAGGTCGGTAAAGGGACCGGCCTAGGACTATTCGTGTGCCACAAGATAGTGGCGGCCCACGACGGCGTAATCTCGATCGACAGCCATAACGGGTCGGGTGTCATCATCCGCGTCAGGCTACCCTCTGCGACAGCTACAGCAGAGGTCGAGGTGTCACAGCCGGCCGAGGTAGCCGCAGAGACCCAGATCACCACGCGCGACATTCAAAGATAACCCGCGCTCATAGGGGAGAACGGAATGGCCGAAAAAGTGCTTGTGGTCGAGGACGAACCGGCGGTACTCGATCTGCTCGTCAGCTGGCTGGAGGACGCCGGTTACGAGACTCACGGCGCAGGCGACGGAGTCGCGGGCCTGCGTGGTCTATACGAGTTCCGGCCCGACCTCATCGTCGCCGATATCTTGATGCCTCACATGGACGGCTTCGAGTTTTGCAGGCTCGCCCGCGAGGTGTGCAACGCCCCCATCATGATTCTGTCGGGGCTGGGAGACGAGGCGGATAAGGTGAAGGGGCTGAACCTGGGCGCCGACGAGTACGTTGTGAAGCCAGTGCCCATGAACGAGTTCATGGCGCGGGTCGGAGCCCTTCTTCGCCGGAACGCCCTGAACAATCAGAACGATACGGCCGAGAACCGCTATGAAGACGGCTTCCTCACCCTGGACAACGATCGGAACGAAGTCTGGGTCAAAAAGGAGATGGTGCAGCTGACCCCCACGGAGTTCAGGCTGCTATCGCTGCTGACCGAGGAGGCCGGGCGGACATGCTCGACGCGCCAGGTGCTCGATCGAGTCTGGGACGACTCGCACTACTCTCCCGACCTGGTCAAATGGCACATCGCGAGCCTGCGCGGCAAGATCGAGAATGAGCCCTCGGACCCCCGGCGCATCGTCACGGTCTGGGGCGTCGGGTACAGGTATGACCCTTTGCCTACCCCAGACTCTGCCTTCCAGGACAAACGATCGGGCGCGTAGCCCGACATCTCCACGCCTTCCCCCGCCGCCGGGGAAGAACTGAGCATGTCCTGAGGTAACTGAAGTGCCCGCCAGCCCCAGCCGAAGGAATCATCCTGGGGTTTACCTCTTCCCCCGTCTCTGGGGAAGACGGCTTTGCACTAAAACTCGCAATGCGTGGCCGTGGTTCGACCAGAGCGACACATTTGTGGAAAGCCGCGGGAAGACCGAGATGGGGGCCTGCCTCTTCCCCGCCTCCCTGGAGATCGAGCCTGCCCCGAGCCGACGGCGGGTATCGCGGCTGCCTACCCTACCCGGCTACTCAATCAGATTCCAGTCAGCCCTCCCGCCCCGGCGGCACCCCACCTACCGAGACCCAGACCACGATGCGGGCGCGGCTGCATTGCCGAACTACACCCCTTTACCACCGTTTGCACATCAATCCCAAACGATTTTGATGCTACCGTGCGGCCCACAACGAGAACGGCTGACGACCCGCCCCCACGCGCTGCGCATGCGCCGCTGTGGGGGAGCCAAGGGAGGACTACACCGTGATACCCCTGATGCCAGGAATAACCCTGGGACGCTACGTCGTCATTGAACAGGTCGGCTTAGGCGCGGTCGCGCGTGTCTTCAGGGCCCGAGATACCGAACTCGAGCGCGATGTCGCGCTGAAAGTGCTCCCGACCCTGAATATCGACGACACCTCCTTCGCTGCGCGATTCAAGCGCGAGGCCAGGGCCATCGCCCAATTGAGCCATCCCAGCGTGCTCCCGGTGTACGACTTTGGGGAGGACAAGGGATTCACCTACATTGTCACGAAGCTCGTTCCCGGCGGGACCCTTCAGGAGCGCAAGATGGGGAGGGGCTCGGACCTTGGCGAGGTGCTCAGGCTGGTGACTCCCCTCGCCAAGGCGCTGGAGTACGCGCATCACCGCGGCATAATTCACCGCGACATCAAGCCGTCCAATATCCTCTTAGAGGCCGACGGCACCCCGGTCCTAGCCGATTTCGGCATCGCCCGAATCCTCGAGGCCAACTCCAGCCTGACCGGAGAGGGGGTGCTAGTCGGAACGCCAAGCTATATCTCGCCTGAGCAGGTGCTTGGGCGCCCCGCCGACACCCGATCGGACCTCTACTCGTTCGCGGTCGTCATCTACGAGCTGGTCGTAGGCCGGCCGGTGTTCGACGTCGAGACTTCCGGGGAGACGCTGTTGGCGCACGTCCACGCACCGGTCGTGCCGCCGACGCAGATCGACCCGGAGCTAGACCCCGGGCTCGATGCAGTGCTTCTTAAGGCTTTGGCCAAGGACCCTGACGACCGGTATCAGACACCCGGCGAGCTGGTAGGGGCCATGGGCATGCTGGCAAGTCCACGACCAGATTCATCCCGTGAAGGCGCGGGCTCCAACTGGGTCCACACACCCTTGGGGCCGCCCTCCGAATCGCGAGTCTCGCCGCACAACACGACTGCGGACGAACAGCCGACAGAACCCAGCATTCGCGTATTCCTGATCGAGGACCATCCAGTCGTGCTGGAAGGCCTTCCACACTTGATCGAGTCCGAGGGCCGGGTGGAAGTGGTGGGCGCCGCACAGTCCGCCGAAGAGGCCCTGCCGCGGCTCAAGTCCATCGTGTGTGACGTAGTCATCACGGATATAGGTCTGCCGGGAATGAGCGGCATCGAGGTCATACGACAGATCAAGGCGCAGCCGTGGAAGGCCAAGGTGTTGGTGCTGAGCGGTTACGGCGAATCTCACCTCACCGATGCGATCTCGGCCGGAGCCGACGGATACATCATGAAGTCGGCTGGAGGCGCGAGGCTTCGCCAGGCCATCAACGACGTCCACGGAGGCGGGTCGGCCATCGACCCCAAACTCGCCCGGAACCTCTTTCAGCGTATCGCGAACACCGCGAAGAGCCCTCAGGACGACACCACCAGCGTCGCCGCGCGATCAGACTCCGAGGAGTGACTAAAGACGCTCTTCCAGTGCGTGCCGTTCAGCAAAGCTCACTCTCTTAGGGCCAACGGCGTGGTATCGATGCAGAACCGCCATGAGACTCGGCATCTCCCTCTCGTCAACTGGGCAATATCGGCCTCCGATGACGAACTGACACGCCTGCCTGGCAACCTACTGCCGACTCCGGTCCTCCCTCGGGACGGTGGTACTATTCCTCGCAAATCTGATCAGGGAGATTGCGATGAGCAACGTGCCTATGACCCGGCCCGACGAGATGCTGGCCGTCCACGAGAACATGTACGCTCCAGGCTTCGCGGAGCTGGACGACGGCAGAGTCCTGAGCTTTGCGAGGTATGAGGCGGCCACGCCAGGCGAGGAGCAGACCCGGTTCAGCATCTCCGAGGATGGTGGCCTTACGTGGTCCGCGCCGTTCGACCGTAAGGACGCCAACGGCGACCCGGTCGGCGGGGGCGAGCAGGGCGCCACATCGCTGGTGAAGCTGTCGGGACGAGGCGTCGGGCTCGCTTCCAACGTCAGGACCCCAGGCGACATGCACGCGCTGTTCTGGCGCTCCGAGGACGGTGGCGAGACCTGGGTAGCGCCCGTGCGCATGACGCCTCGCAACATGGACGCGATCTTCGTCTCCACCGACGTGATGATGCGGACCTCCTCGGGGCGCATCATCATGCCGGTCTATACGTCGCTGGGCCAGCGAAGCCGGCCGGACGAACGCTTCCCCACGCTTCCGGGCAAGCTGGTCAACGGCCAGTACCTGACCGCGTCGGGCCACTTCTTCGACCCCGGCTTCTCCGCCGTCTACGTTTGCTACTCGGACGACGATGGACGCACGTGGCAGCGAAACAGTGACGGCGAGTTGGTGATTAACCTGGACTGGAACGCGACCTTCAGCTACGTCAACGAGCCCAGCGTGGCGGAGGTCTCGCCGGGGCGCCTCCTGATCATGCTGCGCACCGGGCTCGGGCGCCTCTATCAGGCCTGGTCCGACGACGACGGCGAGACGTGGGGCCGGCCCCAGCCGACCTCGCTGGCCGCCAGCACCACGCCAGCCTACATCGCTTCGATACCACCGACAGGGCACCTGCTGGTCGTGTGGAACCAGGAGAGCGAGGAGGAGGTGAAACACAGCTATCCCCGCAGCCGGATGTCGGCGGCCATCAGCCGCAACGGCGGAAGCGTCTGGGAGTTCTTCCAGAATGTGGAGTCAATGCACGAGGCGACCCGCGTGGAGCCGGGGCCTATCCGCCCGCTGCGTCCGGCCGAGTACTATTACGCGGCTGGGATGCCCGCTCCGGAGCGCGAGGCGGAGTACATCTCCACCGCCACACGCGAGAGCCCGTGGGCGTGGCGCATCACTTACCCCGGCGTGTTCGTGACGGGTGACCGGGTATTCGTTCACTACCGACACATGGTTTGCGAGGAACACCCGACCAGGGCCGAGATCATGCAAAGGAAGATCACCAGGTTCAAGGTGCTGCCGCTGACCTGGTTCTATGGGGGCAAGGAGCCCGCAGACAATCCTGTCTTGCCGCGGGCGTGGACACCGGCTGGGGAGTAGCCGCGAGCCTGGTGCGGTTACCCCGCTTTGGACTAACGACTCCCATCGGCATCGGGTGACGATTGCCACGCGAACGGCGGCCTCGTTCAGGGGGGTCTGCTTGACAACCCGACGCGCGAATAGCCAGAATCTCGCCCAGCCCTAAAGACTCCCGACCGGACGACAGCATGAACGCCACAGTAGCCGCACGCTCCCTGTCTGGCGCCTTCACACGATTCGCGTCGGCGGCCAAAAGCTCCGCCAGCTCCCACGCCGGGCTATGGGTCGTTCTCGGCTTCGCGGCAGCTACACGGATCGCGCTGTACCTGGTCGCGCGACCGTGGGACGCCGATATCCTCGCAAGGGAGATCATGACCGGCGACGCCAACACCTACCACGCCCTCGCCGCCGGCATCCTAGACCGGGTGCCATACTCTGAAGCCGAAGGAGAGTTCGCTCAGCGGCCTCCGGTCTACCCGCTGTTTCTCTCAACGGTGTACGTCATATTCGGACGGAACGCCTGGGCGGCCCTGGCCGTGCAGGGGCTCATCAACATATCGACGGTCGCCATTGTCTACGCCATAGCTCTGACGCTCTTTCGCTCCTACCGAGCCGCTCTAGTCGGGGCCGTGCTATTCACGCTGTCGCTCGTTCCCGCCTGGATCGCGGTGCACGCCCTTCTGACCGAGACCTTGTTTACTGCCGTGATGGGCCTTGCGATACTCGCGTTCCTACGGGGCTTGAGCAGCCACTCGTTCCGCTGGCTTTTGCTATCGGGGGTCTTGTTCGGCATAGCGACTTTAACACGGCCTGTTTTACAGTACTTCGTTGTGGTACCGGCCCTCGTCGTCCTCGTCGGTGGCGGGTCCATGAGAACGAGACTGGCGCTGATTTCGGCCCTGCTACTCGCTTTCGCGGCTGCCATAGCCCCGTGGCAGCTGCGAAACCTGTCTAGCTTTGGGCACTACAGCGTCTCCACCATGGGCGGAGATATGGTGTTCAAGTTCGCGTTCACGGCAAAATCCCGCGCCGAGGGCATCGACGGGTACGTAGCCCGCGACCAGCTTGGGTGGCAGGAGTTCAAGGACGTGCAAAACCCGTTCGACCGCTCGGCTGAAGGTAAGAGACGAGGCGCTCGTTACCTGTTCGATAATCCATCGATGTTCGCGAGGCTCTACACCCGAGGGCTGTTGAGTATGTTCGCAACAACGGAAAAGGGTATTATCCTGTACGAGCTTCTTCGGAGGGAGCTACTCCACGAGATTCCCCTTTATACGGAGTCGGTACCACAACGAATCGGGAGAATCGTCGGGGACCTGCGCACCGAGCTCTTCCTCACGCCGGTGCTGCTTCTGAGACTGCTCGTCGTGTACGCTCTCTTCGCCACAGGTCTCGGCGTCCTTGTGCGCCAGGGACACTGGCATGTAGCGGCGTTTTTCCTTTTGACGGTCGCCTACTTTGTGCTTGTTACAGGCCAGCTTGGCGTAGGCCTGCGTTACAGGGTGCCCCTCATTCCCCTATATTCGGCGGTTGGCTCCGCCGGCGCTTTGGCGGCGTGGTATTCTGGTAAGGCAATCCTCACCTCCGACGCCCGTGTTCGAAGGGCACTCCGTCTCGGACCAGGACCTTGACCTCAATCGTCTTCGTAACAACCGCGCCTGAGCATGCGCCGCTCCGGGTGCGCCACTTGGAATTCTCGGGCGAGTCCGTGTCAACGTGGGTTCGCTGGAGTCCGGCCACAGAATGCTAGGCTCGGTCGCCATTCTCGCGTTCGTGGTCATCACGGCCGCATCGGCCCACGTCTTGCTCCGTGCCGGTATGTCACAAATCGGAGAGGTCGGCGCCGCGGAGCTCGGAAGGCCGGTGGGCCTCATCTCGACCATGTCCACCAATCCCCTGGTCGTGATTGCGGTCCTGGCCTATGGATTGAGCTTCGCAGCATGGACCGTAGCGCTTTCCCGTCTCAACCTGAGCGTCGCGTATCCCGCCCTGGCCTTCATGTACGTGCTCATCCCCCTTCTGTCCTGGGCCTTCCTCGATGAGTCCGTTTCTGCGCCACAGTGGGCGGGGGTGGTGGTAATATTCGCGGGCGTACTGATGGTCCTGCTGCCGGGGATCAACTGAGGTCGAAGAATTGAAGGTGATGATACTGGCGGGTGGCCTGGGGACTCGCCTTGCGGAGGAGACCGAAGTCCGGCCGAAGCCGATGGTCGAGATAGGCGGCCGGCCGATTCTCTGGCACATCATGAAGCTATACGCCCACCACGGGTACACGGAGTTCCTGATAGCGCTGGGCTATAAGGGGGAGTACATCAAGCGATACTTCCTCGATTACCGCATTATGGGCAGCAGCTTCACGGTCTCCCTCGATAAGGGGGAGGTCGATATACTTCAGGACAGCTCGGATGATTGGACCGTACACCTGGTGGAGTCCGGTCTGCGCACGGAGACGGGCGGCAGGGTAAAACGTCTCGCGCCCCACATAGGCGATGACACGTTCATGATGACGTACGGCGATGGAGTCTCCGACGTCGACGTCCGCAAGCTAATCGCATTCCATCGCTCCCACGGCAAGCTCGCCACAGTCACCGCGGTACGCCCCCCTTCCCGTTTCGGCGGCCTCACCTTGCAAGAGGACCGCGTGCTCGACTTCGCGGAAAAGCCGCAGCTAGGAGAGGGATGGATCAACGGCGGCTACTTCGTCTTCGAGCCCAATGTGATGGAGTACATCGACGGCGATGAGGCCATTCTAGAGCGAGCGCCGCTGGAACGGCTCGCTCGAGAAGGGCAGCTCATGGCCTATCGTCACAAGTCCTTCTGGCAGCCCATGGACACGATTCGGGAGTTGCGGCTCCTCCAGAGTCTCTGGGACGAGGGAAACGCCCCGTGGAAAGTATGGGATCGGGCGTAGTCCATGTGTCCCTCTCTCTATATACGGGGTGAAAAGAGATAAGGGTCTCAACCTGAGTGCGTAGGAAAAAAGTGGCGCCGAGCGACCGCTGGCAGGGAAGACGCGTACTGGTGACCGGCGCGACCGGAATCGTCGGCTCATGGCTCGTAAAGGAGCTACTGGCCGCTGAAGCCGTCGTTGTGGCGCTGGTGCCGGAGGTCGACCCGCTCTCCGAGCTCTACCGCAGCGGCGACATGGAGCGCGTCACCGTCGTGGACGGCCTGCTTCAAGACATCAGTTCGCTGGAGCCGGCGTTCAGCCAGCACGACGTCCAGACAGTGGTCCACCTCGCGGCGCAGGCGACGGTTGAAGCAGCTCACGACTCTCCCCTCGACACCTTCGAGACTAACATTCGAGGGACGTACAACCTGCTGGAGCTGTGCAGGCGATACTCCGAAACCGTGGACTCCGTCGTAGTCGCCTCCAGCGATAAGGCCTACGGAGAGCAGCCCAATCTGCCTTACGTCGAGGATATGAGGTTGAACGGACGCCAGCCTTACGAGGTCTCCAAGAGTTGCGCCGACCTCATCGCCCAGTCGTACCATCACGCGTACAGGCTTCCGGTCGCGATAGCGCGATTCGGCAACATCTACGGTGGCGGCGACGTAAACTGGAGCCGAATAGTGCCGGGCACCGTCCGCTCGCTCTTGAGAGAAGAGCGCCCCGTGATACGGAGTGACGGCCTGTACGCTCGCGACTACACCTACGTCAAGGACGCCGCACGAGCCTATATGAGGCTAGCGGAAGCGGTCAGCGAGGACAGTGTGCGCGGGGAGGCCTTCAACTTCGGCAGCGAGAAGCCTATAACCGTGATCGAGCTTGTCGGCCATATCCAGCGGATTATGGAATGCTCGCACCTGACACCGAAGATACTCGGCACGGCAACAGGTGAGATACACTCGCAATACGTGTCGGTCGCGAAGGCCCGGGAAGCGCTCGAATGGCGACCGGCATACGACCTTGAGGAGGGGCTACGTGAGACTGTGCAGTGGTATCGCGACCACCTGGCCGCCTGAGTTTGGGCGCCCGATCGTTGGCATACCAGGTTCCACAACTCGCGTTTCGCCCCTCGCGCTGTACGTCTAGCCGATGAAGAACGGCGCCGCTGAGATCAGAAAGCAGATCAAGGAGCTGGTAGAGACCTACTACCGGGCGGCGTTTGCCGACGAGCCGTTCGTGCCCGGCGAGTCGTCAGTCCCGGTGTCCGGCAAGGTCTTCGACGACGACGAGCTGGTGAATCTCGTCGACGCGTCCCTGGACTTCTGGCTGACCACCGGCAGGTACGCACAGCGCTTCGAACGCGAGCTCGCTCGATATTTCGGACTACCCAACGCCTTTCTGTGCAACTCCGGCTCGTCCGCCAACTTGCTGGCCCTGTCGGCCTTGACGTCTCCGAAGTTGGAAAAAGAGGCCTTGAGCCCGGGTGACGAGGTGATCACGGTGGCCGCGGGTTTCCCGACCACGGTCAACCCCATCATCCAGAACCGGCTCGTGCCCGTGTTCCTGGACGTGGAGCTCGGCACCTACAACGTCGACGTCAGCTACCTGGAGGACGCCATCGGCCCCAAGACGCGCGCGATTATGATGGCGCACACCCTGGGCAACCCCTTCGACCTCGATGCCGTCGTGGATGTGATGCGCCGGCACAACCTGTGGTTCATCGAGGACAACTGCGACGCGCTGGGCTCGACCTACGATGGCGCGCTCACCGGCACCTTCGGCGACCTGTCTACACTCAGCCTATACCCCGCCCACCACATCACCACCGGCGAGGGCGGGTGCGTGCTAATCAGGCACAATCGTCTCAAGCCGCTGATCGAGTCGTTTCGGGAGTGGGGCCGGGACTGCTGGTGCGAACCGGGAGTCGACGACACGTGCGGAAAGCGGTTCGACTGGCAGCTGGGCGATCTACCGAGCGGGTACGACCACAAGTATATATTCTCCCACATCGGCTACAACCTCAAGATGACCGATATGCAGGCGGCCGTGGGTGTGGCACAGCTCAAGAAGCTACCGCAGTTCACGGATGCGAGGAAGAAGAACTGGCGGGCGGTCTACGACGGCCTGGAGCCGCTGGAGGAGTTCTTCATTCTTCCCCGGGCGACCCCGAAGAGTGATCCCAGTTGGTTTGGCTTTCCGATCACAGTACGCGACTCGGCGCCGTTCTCTCGAAGCGAGTTCGTGCGTCATCTCGAAGCCCGCAAGATCGTCACGCGGCTGCTTTTCGGCGGGAATCTCGTAAAGCAGCCCGCGTACCAGGGAATCGACTACCGGGCGGTGGGCGATCTGAAGAACAGCGACGTCGTAATGAACCAGACTCTGTGGCTTGGAGTGTTCCCCGGCCTAACGAAAGAGATGATAGAGTTCATGATCTCCACCATCCACGAGTTCGTTGGCTCATTCTCGAACTCAGCCGCGAGCTAGCGTGAGCGCCCCAAGCCCCAACATCCCCCGGAAGGCACTGGTTACAGGCGCAACGGGTTTCGTCGGCTCGGCCCTTGTGCGACGCCTGGTCGGCGAGGGCTATGAGACCGCCGTAATCGTCCGGCCAAGCTCCGACGTCTCGGTACTGGGCGATGAGGTGAGCCGTACGACGGTCTACCGGCACGACGGCGGCACCGACGGCATGATCGAGATACTCGCCGAGGCGAGGCCGACCATCGTCTTCCACCTTGCATCTCTGTTCGTGGCCCAGCACAAGCCCGAAGACGTAACCCCGCTTATTCAGAGCAACGTGCTCTTTTCCGCGCAGCTGGTCGAGGCGATGAGCCTCCAAGGGGTGACGCGGCTGGTCAACGCCGGTACCGCGTGGCAGCACTACGAGGACCGGGAGTACAGCCCCGTTGGCCTGTACGCCGCCACGAAGCAGGCGTTCGAGGCGCTGCTGACGTACTACGTCGAGGCCACCGGTCTCCAAGCGGTCACACTCAAGCTGTTCGACACATACGGTCCCGATGACCGGCGCGGCAAGCTCCTATCGCTCCTTATCGCGGCTTCGAAAGACCGCCGCCGGCTGGACATGTCACCCGGCGAGCAGCTCATCGATCTCGTCTACGTCGACGACGTAGTCGACGCGTTTATCGCTGCCGGGAGCAGGCTGGAAGAGGGACTCGTCTCCGGACACGAGGAGTTCTCCGTGTTCACAGGCTCGCCACTCTCTCTCAAGGGGTTAGTGGCGGCAGTCGAGGAGGCGACCCGCGCCAAGCTCGATATCCATTGGGGAGGCCGGCCATACCGGCCGCGAGAGGTGATGGCCCCGTGGTCCAAAGGAGCTCGGATTCCGGGCTGGTCCCCCGAAGTGTCCCTGACAGACGGGATTCGAAGGACGATTACCGCGAATGTTTGAGATAAAGGAGTCGAAGATACCGGGGTGTCGAGAGCTGGTGCCGCAGGTGCGGCCCGACACCCGAGGCCGCTTCGTGAAGACGTTTCACGCAGCCTTCTTCGAGGCCAACGGCATGGCTACCGTCTTTAGCGAGCAGTACTACTCGGTCTCCCAAGAAGGGGTGTTAAGGGGGCTCCATTTTCAGCGTCCCCCGTACGAACACGACAAGCTCGCGTTCTGCATCGCGGGGACCGTGATCGACGCGGTGGTGGACATCCGGCGGGGATCGCCGACTTTTGGCGAGCACGTCCTCTTCGAGCTCTCGGGTGAGACGGCTAACCAGGTCTATGTTCCCAAGGGGTGCGCTCACGGTTTCTACGTCACCACGAGCCAGGCCACCGTCGTCTACAATGTTACGAGCGTCTACGCCCCGGAACACGACGCGGGGATACGCTGGGACTCAGCCGGGATCTCCTGGCCTGATGACCAGCCGGTCCTATCTCCTCGTGACGCCGGCTTCCCACCGCTTTCCGAGTTCGACACGCCATTCCGCTTCGACGAGTCCTCACACAATAGCACTCAGAAGCCACTACGGTAATGGCCGAACCGCTGGCATTCAAACGTCGTGTCCTCGTCTACATTCCCGCCTTTAACTGCTCAGAGAAGATCATCTCCGTTCTGGACGAGGTCCCGGAGGAGGTCTGGGGCGCCGCCGACTTCCTGGTAGTCGACAACTGCAGTACGGACGGCACGGCGGACAGGGTCCTGGAAGCCAACGCGGCCGGGCGCTTCCCGAGACAAGTAAACGTGATTCGGCCGCCCCAAAACCTGGGCTACGCTGGCTCACAGAAGCTCGCCTACAAGCTCGCCCTCAGCTCGCCGCCCGTGGAGCGCGTGATCATGCTCCACGGCGACGGGCAATACGCGCCTGAGCTCCTCGGCGAGCTAATGCCGTACGTCGACAGCGAATATGGCGTGGTGTACGGCTATCGAGACAAGGACGTACATGGCGCCCGGGACGAAACACCTCCCGGCGCGTATATGATCATCACGGGCCTTGGCGCCCTGGAGAGCGCCGTCACCGGCTACCGCCTCAAGGAGTGGCACACGGGATTCGTGATGTACGGCAGTGGCTTCTTGAAGCGGGTGGACCTGGACAGGCTAACCAGCACCTATCATATCGATGGACATATGCTGTTCGCCGCCAGCGCTCTCGGGGAGAGGTTAAAGGCCGTGCCCATCTGGAAGCGGTACAAGGAGTACACCCAGTTCGTCGGACTCGGGCGCGTGAAATACGTGTTCCAGGTGCTAGGGCTTCTCGTTCGGTTTCGCTTGCAAAGGTCGACCTGGGAGGCTCACGCAGGCGCCGAGCTTGAGATCCCGGAGTATGCGGTGCTCTCCAGCCCGGGGGCAGGAGAGGCGCGCTGAGCCTAACTCCCGCACGCAAGGGGAGGAAAAACAGAGACCGGCTGCTGAACCGGCCGGATAGCCCCAGAGGCGAATGGGAACCCCACCCCAGAGGCTTCGTGGCAGCTCCTCAGCACGACAGCGCTGGGGCGGCCTGTTTACGCAGCATCCATCGCGTCTGCTGCACGCGGGCAAGGCTGTTGCGGGTAGAGTCTGCTGCGCGACGCCCGCGCTTCGATGGTCTTTTTCAGCTCAATGAGGTGCTGTTTCATCATTCGCTTGAACATGGGCCGGAGCATTAGCACAGCCAGGGCCCAACCCACCACGGAACCGGGGACCGCAATGGTGGCGTCGTATTTGAACACGCAGCACTCCCCCCACGAGTCCAGCGACCAGGTACAGAGTAGAAGCGAAAACGGCGATTCTATAGCCTCGAACTCGATGCGCTCCGGCTCCACGACCGTGACCCACTCGACCGTCCGCTGTATCCAGCTACGCCCGAAGCCGCTGACCGGGGTGTAGAACTCGCAAAGCACGCGGTCCCCCGACCTCTCGACGACCTTAGACCTGGGCTGGCCGCCCGGCCCCCGCACGCCCCATGCCGTCAGCACCTGGAACGCGAGACGCCGGTCCGCGTGCACGTGGACCTCGGCCGTGGGCACACGAATCGGAATCAGCCACAAGCTCACCTGTCTCCTCCATTTCCGCTACGGGCAAGCACCGAGACCTCGCCAGTTCGAATACCCCACCCCAGATATTTCGTCGGGGCTCCTGAGCATGACACCGAATCTTACGCGGCGTTTGAGTGCTACGGAGACGGCGCGCCGGCAAGAGCGCCGAGCAGGTCTTCGAGTCCCGCGTCCGAGAGCGCGTCCAGCCGCAGGTCCGCGCCGTCGAGAGGCATGTCGTTGGTCATAGGATTGGGGACGGCCACGCAGTACATGCCGGCCAGCTTGGCCGCGGTGACGCCGTTGAGGGAGTCTTCGATGGCCACGCTGTTCTCAGGGTTTGCGCCTAGCCGTTGCATCGAAACGGCGTAAAGCTCCGGGTCGGGTTTGACGTTAGTCACGTCGTCTCTGGTTACAACTGCCTCGAAGCTTTCGAGGAGGCCCCGCTTGCTTAGGTGTCCCTCGACCCAGTCGCGAGAGGAGCTGGAAGCCAGGCCCAGCCGGAGCCCAAGCCGTCGGGCGTCGCTGATGTAGTCGGCGACGCCCGGCATGAGCGGGCTGGCGGCAACCAGGTCCACATAGCGCTGGCGTTGCGCCAGCCGTAGCGACTCCCGGTCCAGCTCTTTCCCAGTCAGCGCCTCCAGATGAGCGAACGGGTCGAACCTCTTGGGCCCACCCCCGATGATGCGCTGCCATAGCGCCCGGTCCAACTCGACGCCGTGGGATCGGAACACCGCCTGCAGGGTCTCGAATTCGGGGGTCTCCGTATCGATGATCACGCCGTCGAAGTCGAAGACCAGTGTATCTATCATTCTGTCAAGTGTAAGGCCAGTGGCTTGGTCAAGGCCAGCGGGGCGCCGGGCATCGAATAAGGGGCATCCCCTCATCCCACGAACTTAGCTTGAAACTCAGCGTGCGTTCTGAGCAGCCTAAGTCCCGATGTGGCATCGGGACCGAACGTATGAAAGTAACTATACCCAAACGTCGTCGGGGCTGGTGCTGCGCGCTGTTGCTGCGCGCTGGGCGGGCCTCGACGAGACTCCTGAAACGAGATCCGTTAGCGGAGGTGGAGGATTGAGCGGCCCGCGGCAAATCCCCCTTAATCCCCCTTTTCGAAAGGGGGAGACAAAGCGTGCCTCTCCAGACCCCCGGAAACGAGCAGTTACTTGAGACCGGTCGAAGGACTCTTGGTCCAGAGCGACACTTCTTACACAAGGCCACCCTCGACGGAGAAGAGAAAGAGGCGACCCTGGCATACCCCAAGCATATGCTCCGCCTACCGCGCTGTTCCGTCCGGTGATATTCTTCAGTGAGCCCATGTTACCTCGTGCGCGGAAAAGCTGGCTATGGCTGCTGCTTCCAGCGTCGGCAGCGGCATACCTCGTCGCGGCGGGCCTGCTCCACTACGGGGACTCGTACGAACCGCCAGACCGTCCAACGGCCGCTGTCGGTGAGATCACATTGCCTGCCCATCCGAATCGTCTCTCCACAAGTCCGACGCGCGGCCGGCAAGGCATACTGCTGGTCGACAAATCCCACCGAAACGCGTTCGACAAGGAAGAGCTCAACTCCCTCTTTTCGAGGGTCGCAGGTCGAGGATTTGGAGTGGAGTACCTCGAAATGAACTCCGCCGAGACGCTGGAATCGGCGTTACGGCGAGCGAGCGCTCTGGCAGTGGCCGTCCCCACGTCCTTCTTTACCGGCGAGGAAGTCGCGGCTGTAGCAAGGTTCGTCGAAAGGGGCGGCAGGCTGCTGCTGATAGGAGACCCTGGGCGGCCGAGCCGGATCAACACGGTGTCTGATAGGTTTGGAGTCCAGTTCCAGGAGGGTTACCTCTACAACTTAGCCGACCATGCGCTCAACTTTAAGAATATCCTCGTTCGAGACTTCAGACAGGACGATCTCACCGTCGGGCTCAAGACCATCGCCCTCTACACTGCCGGGTCGATCAAGTCCACGGGGGCGCCGGTAGCGTTCGCCGACACGAATACGTTCTCGTCGATGGTGGAGCGAGTGGAGCCATTCAGTCCGATGGTGAAAAGCGGCGACGGGCGGGTGGTGGCGGTATCGGACCTGACGTTCCTTCAACCTCCGCAGAACACAACCCTCGACAACGATAAGCTGGTCTCCAATCTCGCGGACTTCCTAACATCCGGCGAGCGGCGGTTCGACCTGGCCGACTTTCCCCACTTCTTCAGGGGCGACGTCGACATCTTGCTGGGCCGGTCGAGCCTCTTCGACGCCGGGATCCGCCTCAAGAACATCCTGACGGCCAACGAGGTCTCCGCTGAGCTTCGAGGTGTGGAGGACCTGACGATGGAGACAGCGTTCGTGGGCCTGTACGACGACTCAGCGGCTGTCTCGCAGTACCTGGAAGCGGCGGGAGTCCAGGCGGGAGGACGGCTGCGGACGCCGTTCACCCGCGACATCGACGTGTCCGGAACGGCACTCACTTTGCTACACCACGCTGGCGACAGGCGGGTCCTGGTGGTGCTGGGGCACGACGCCAACGCCCTCGAAGTAGCGCTAGACCGTCTCGAGTCAGGTACGTTTCGACAGGGCCTGTTCAGCGATTCTCTTGGAGTCTTTCTCGTAGACGAGGTCGTCCTTCGGCTACCATCAGCCCGGCGGCCTGTATCCCCGCCGCCGGGAAACCCATTCGACGATTTCGATGACGCGTTCGAGTGAGGTAGTCAGCGCTGCGCGAGCTGAAGCACGCCACTACGCCACTATAGGGAAAGCTGCTCCAGTAGCGATGATTGGACATTCGTTGTGTGGGCTAGCGGTCCTGGCAGCTCGGACAGAAGTAGCTGCTCCGGCCGCGGACCGCCACCCTGGAAATAGGCCCACCGCATCGGCTGCACCCAGCTCCATCTGACCGCTGTACCAGCAGCGCCGCAAGCCCCTCACGGCTTTCTGTCGGGGGCCCCCCGCCGGTCACCAGAGGCGCCAGAAGCTCGACGGCCTCACGAAGTCGGTCTACTATGGCGTCGTGAAGCCGCGCCACCTCCACCTTAGAGATATCCCCGCCGCGCCGGAGCGGATGGACCCGCGCCTGAAACAGCACCTCATCGGCGTAGATGTTGCCGATGCCGGCGATGAGGGACTGGTCGCACAGTAGCGCCTTAGCGGGGGCTTGACGACCCGCCAGCCGCGTCTGGAGCTCCTCAGGCGTGAACGCCGGGTCGAGCGGCTCGGGACCCAGCCCACCCAGGACCTCGGACTCGTCGCGCACCAACCACATCGCGCCCAGCTTCCGCGGGTCGACGAAGCGCAGCTCTCGGCCCGCGTCGAGGAGGAAGACGTTGCGCGTGTAGCGGGGACGCTCGAGCGCAGTATCCGACAACAGAAGCGAGCCCGTCATGCGCAGGTGTAGCACCAGAGCGGGCCCGTCGAGTTCCACGACGAGATACTTGGCGCGCCGGCGGACCTCACGGACAGTGCGGCCCGCCAGGCCGGACTCGAAGTCTTTTGGGGATGGCCGGCGCACGGCCCCGGGCCAGAGCAGCTCCACGCCGGCAATGGTCCGGCCGGGGAGACCCGCTGATATCAGGTAGCGCCGTGTGGCCTCGACGTCGGGCAGCTCCGGCATTGTGCGTTCACGCGAAGACGGATTGCGTCTCTGAGGTCTGAGCGACTATACCAGATGTGGTCCGAGGCCAATCGTCGACACGGGACAGCGGCCAGTCTGGCCCCGTATGAGCGTGTGCTAGAATACGCCAGACTTTTTGGCCGTTTCAACTCGGCCGCGAGCGATCGGCGGGACGCATGCACCTGCGAATCCTTGGAACCCACAACTTCGAGAGCCGCGACACGCGGATGGCGGGGTACGTTATCGACGACGTTCTCGCGCTGGATGCCGGTAGCCTAACCCGTTCGCTTACATTCGACCAGCAGCGGCAGCTTCGGGCCATCATCTTATCGCACAGCCACCTTGACCACACCCGAGACCTCTGGCCATTGGGGCTTTACGCCTGGGGCCAGGGGATCACGATCGACGTGTACGGGATACAGGACACGATCGACTACGTGGTGACTCATCTACTTCACACACACAACAACCCCGACTTCAGAGAGGTGCCCAGCCCGGAAAACCCCGTCTACCGCTTCCACGTCGTCGAGTACCACGAGGAGTTCGAAGTCCTGGACTACACGGCCGTGGCGGTCCCCGTGCCCCACCTGGTGCCGGCCGCCGGGTACCAGATCGCCTCGGACAGCGTGAAGCTCTTTTACACCGGCGACACCGGCAAAGACATCGGCGAAACGTGGGACCACGTCTCGCCTGATGTGCTCCTGACCGAGGTCACTTATGGCAATGAGAACGAGTCGCTGGCCATAGAGGTAGGGCATCTTACACCGGCCCACGTCGGCGAGATCCTTTCCGGCTTCCGTTCCAAGCTAGGGTATTTGCCCATCGTGATCGCCTCGCACATTAACCCTCCCTGGGAGGAGGCCGTGCGCCGCGAGCTCAAGGACGTGTCGCGAGAGCTGGGCATCGAGATAATCGTCTCAGAGCCCGACCAGACGATGAACCTATAGGCCCGGGGTAGTCCGCCCCCCCATCGACGGGCCTGTCCAGTGGATGCCGAACCGCCTGTCCTGAGCGATGCCGAAGGGCTCGCCGCGCACAGGTACGGACGTCTCGGCCATGCGGGATTCATCTCATCTGCGCAGGATATACATGGAACCCCTCAAGTGACTCGCAAGGCTGCGTTCGTCTACGAGGACTCCCTGAGTCGGCACAGCCTCAGCGAGACGCACCCGCTGAAGCCCGTCAGGCTCCGGTACACCTTCGAGCTGCTCGAGGCTTACGGGGCCTTCGATGCGCCGCACGCCAGCCTGGTCGACCCTCGCCCCGCGATCGATGAAGAGGTGCTGAGGTTCCACACGCGGCCGTATCTGGAGGCCGTCAAGAGGCTCAGCCGGGGCGAAACGGAAGGGAGGTCGCAGGGCACGTTCGGACTCGGCCCCGGGGACAACCCGGTCTACGAAGGGATGTACGAGGCGTCCGCGCTATCGGCTGGAGCGTCGATGAGAGCCGCCGAGCTAATCGCCTCCGGCGAGGCGGACGCCGCCTTCAGCATCTCGGGAGGCCTGCATCACGCCATGCCGGGCCACGCCTCCGGCTTCTGCGTCTTCAACGACCCAGTGCTTGCTATAAAGGCGCTGCTGCTCGCCGGGATGCGCGTCGCCTACGTCGACATCGATTGCCATCACGGCGACGGCGTTCAGCACGGTTTCTACGACACCGACGAGGTCCTGACCATCTCGTTGCACGAGTCAGGCGCGTTCCTGTTTCCCGGCACCGGGTTCACGCAGGAGACAGGCGCCGGGAAGGGGCGCGGCTACTCGGTGAATGTTCCGCTCTACCCTTACACCGGAGACGAGGTCTACCTGTGGGCCTTCCGCGAGGTAGTCCCGCCGCTCCTCGAAGCGTACCGGCCGGACGTCCTCGTGACGCAGCTTGGCATCGACTCCCACTTTCTCGACCCCATTACCCACCTAGGGCTCACGGTGCAGGGCTTCGGGATGGCGGTTTCGGAGCTTGCGACGCGCGCTCCCAAATGGTTGGCGTTGGGCGGAGGCGGCTACGACCTTCAGGCGGTTGCTCGCGCGTGGAGCCTGGCTTTCGGCGTGATGTCCGGCCAGGCGCTATCCGATGAGATACCTGCAGCGTACAGCGACAGGTATGGCGTATCGACCCTGCGGGACTCCACGCTCCCGGATATTCAGGGTGCCCAAAAGGACGCCCGCAGCTTTGCAGAGCAGAGCGTCCAAGCTGTGCGCCGGTTGGTATTCCCCACACACGGTCTTGGGAAGGGTTAGTAGCCGGCTTCTCCTCATCCCTTCGGCAGGACAGGGCAGGCTGGGAGAGACTGGGCCGACTATCAAGCGCGGGAGCGCGACCCCACCCTAGATGCTTCGTCGCGACTCCTCAGCATGACAGGGGGAACGGGCGACTGCCGAGAAGTGCCTGTTTCGCGAGGCTCACTTACCCAGTGGGGGATAAAGGGGGAAGAGCTACGCGCCCCGCTCTAGCGCCCCTTCCAGGTACTGGCGGAACGCCTCGGGTTCGTATATCAGCGCCTGAAACTCCATGGACGGTAGGCGGTAGGGGTCTGATTCCCGGGTGATGTACCGGGCGGCCCGCGGTGGGCCGCCGTCGTCCTCGTCCGCCCCCGGCACACCTACCAGGTCCGCGTACCGGATTGTCTTACTGTCCGCCTTATACTCAGACCCTTTGATCCAGAGACGCCCGAAGCGGTATCTCTTCTTGACCTCGCGCTCCGCCGCGCCGCTCCAGCTGGTGCCTGTGAACGCGAAGTCCCTGGGCCTGAATCCGAGGTTGGCTTCGATGGCCTCGTTGCACCTGTCCAGCTCTTCGCGAAGCCGTTCGCCCGTCGCGTCCTCGACGCTGAGCTCCGAGAGATTCGGGTGGCTCACCGTGTGCGCTCCGATATGCCAGCCGGTTTCCGCTAGCTCTCCGATCTCATCCCATGTCATGAACTCCTGTTTGTCCTTGGTCCCCAGGGGCGGTCCAGCATAGTCCGGGTCGAGCGGCGCCGTGTAGATAAAAAGGTTGCCCTTGTAGCCGTACCGGTCCAGCACATCCCGCACCTCGTAGCGCATGGACTTCACCGCGTGGTCGAAGTCCAGCATGATCGGACGACTGGGAAGGTCCCCGGAGCCCTCACGCCAGGCCGCCAGGTCGTCGTAGTCGATGGAGTGGAAGCCGAGATCGCTGGCCACCCTGATGAGCGCATCGAGACGCTCCACGGTGAGCGGCTTCTCCTCATCGCCAATGCGAATTCCGTGGCACATGGTAATCGGGATTCTCATACAGCAAACTCAACTACGAGGGCGACAACGTGTTTTGGGGGGAGGATGGCGTCCATGATAGCACGGCGACCTCACTCCCTTGGCGAGGTCAGCAGTAGATCTCTCCAGAACATCAGTGCTACACTGTCAGGGTGCCACCGCCGTGTCGAACTCCTGTCCCTGTGCGGCCACTGTTCCATTACGTTCCACGAGGCCCCATACGCAACGGAACAGAATGGAACAGAACAGGACATTTGAAACCGAAGTACTTCGCTACGGCAGCACCGCTCAGTCCAAGCCCAGACTCCCCTCCTTTGAAACTGGGAACCCTGTTCTTCCCTCTTTAGACAAAGAGAAGCCCCGGCACAGTCTCACCCCACTGCCTAGGGTCTTTCCGTTAACCCTATCGGCGTCGTTGCACGTGCCAGCCGGTTTGAATACAATTGACCGGAACCAACACATTCTCAGCAGCTCCGAAAGCTTCTCAGCTTTCTTACCACCCGGGGGTGATGGCGAATGCCCAACGTAGACAGCGACCGCCTGCGCAACGTAGTGCTCCTCTCCCATAGCGGGGCCGGAAAGACGATGCTTTCCGAGGCCATGTTCTATACCGCGGGCGGCACGAACCGCCTTGGGACGACGGCGGACGGCACGACGACGTCGGACTATGAGCCGGAAGAGCACAAACGGACCGCGAGCGTCCAGATTTCGCTGGTGCGTTGCTCCTGGCGAGACCACCAGGTCAACGTGATCGATACGCCGGGCTACGCCGACTTCCGAGGGGAGGCGATCTCCGGGACCCGCGTGGCGGACTGCGCCGTCATCGTCGTGGCCGCGCCATCCGGGGTGGAGGTGGGCACGCATCAGATGTGGAAGATGGCCGCCGAGCGCTCGCTCCCTCGAGTTCTGGTGGTCAACAAGATGGACCGGGAGAACGTCGATTTCCAGCGCGTGATGGAGTCGATTCAAGAAGCCTTCGGCAGAGGCTGCGTGGCTATCCAGGTCCCTATTGGCTCCGAGGCAGATTTCTCAGGCTCCATTAACCTTCTCGACGAAAAAGTGGACGTGCCCGCTGAACTTCAAGAGGAGGTGGACGCCGCGCGGGAGCGCCTGACCGAGGCTATCGCGGAGACGGACGACGATCTCGCGACCAAGTACCTCGAAGGGGAGCTGCTGTCGCCGGAGGTGTTGACCGCGGGGCTCAAAGCCGGCGTCGCTTCGGGCGACATCGTTCCTGTTATGGTTGCGGCCGCGACGTCGAATGTCGGCGCCGGCGACGTACTCGACGTGATCGTCGACCTGCTGCCCCCGCCGGCTGAGACGCCGAGCGTCACCGCCACCAGGCCCGCCACCGGTGAGGAGTTCAGCCTTTCATCCAAACCCGACGAGCCACTCGCCGCTCTGGTGTTCAAGACTACTGCCGACCCATTCGTGGGCAAGCTATCGTACCTGCGTGTCTATTCGGGGGTGTTCAAGAGCGACTCCCAAGTCTGGAACGCCACGAAGGGGGAAGCTGAGCGAGTTGGGCAGGTGTTTGCCGTTACGGGCAAGTCTCAAGAGCCCGTCTCCGAGCTTGTCCCAGGCGATATCGGAGCGGTCGCTAAGCTCTCGTCCGTTGTCACCGGCGACACCCTCGGTTCGCGGGACGATCCGCTGGTGCTTCCAGGGTTGGAGTTCCCTGCGCCCGTCTACAACATGGCGGTGTCCCCCAAGTCGAAGGCCGACCTGGACAAGATGACTGGGGCTCTGGCACGCATCACCGAAGACGACCCCAGCCTCATCATTACCAGGGAGCCAGACACGCACGAGATTCTCCTGGGAGGCATGGGAGATACCCACGTCGAAGTTGCAGTGGAGAAGATGGCGCGTAAGTTCGGGGCGGAGGTCGAGCTCGCCACGCCGAAGGTCCCCTATAAGGAGACCGTCAGCGCATCGACGAAAGCTGAATACCGACATAAGAAGCAAACCGGCGGACATGGGCAGTTCGCTCACGTCATTCTCGAGATCGAGCCGCTTCCCAGAGGGGCCGGATTCGAGTTCGACCAGCGCGTCGTGGGCGGCTCCGTTCCCAGGGAGTACATTCCGTCGGTCCAGAAGGGCTGCCTGAAGGCCTTAGGTGAAGGCGTGCTGGCCGGATACCCGATCGTCGACCTGAAAGCGACCTTGTTCGACGGCCATTTTCACCCGGTCGACTCCTCCGGCGTCTCCTTCGAGATCGCCGGCGGCCACGCTCTGAGCGAGGGGATCCGAAACGCGAGCCCGTTGCTGCTCGAGCCGGTAATGCGCGTCCAGATCACCTTGCCTGAGTCCGACACGGGAGAGGTGATGGGCGACCTCAACGGCAAGCGCGCTCGTATTCTCGGGATGACGCCACTGGGGGACGGCTTGACCATGGTCGAGGCGGAGGCCCCCCAAGCCGAGATGCTCCGGTATGCGACAGACCTAAGGTCTCAAACACAGGGGCGCGGCACCTTTTCCATAGAGTTCGATCACTACCAAGAGGTGCCGGCTCACGTCGTGCAACGAATCGTCGATCGTCGTGAAGAGGCAGAAGTGGGCGCCTGAGGAGGACCTTCGCCCACACACAAGGACCGTCGGGAGAGGCTGTAGCGGCTGGGACATTTCGCCCGACTTAGCCTCTGGGGGCGTTCAATCTGAACGCCCCCGCTTGTCGTATGTACTCGTGTAGGATGTGGACTAATGCGAATTAGCGTAAGTTACCTTGCCGGGCGGGTTGGAATCAGGCGACGGGTCCGTTCCAACCGTGCGAGCGACATACAAGGGTCCCTTTCCCGCGGGAAAGGCGCCGGGCCAAGGTTGCAATATGGTCTGAGATTGCCGGCGCGGTGGTTGCACGGGTTGGCCGCGAGCATAGCGATCGTTTCTCTCGTCGCGTGCTCGGACGACACGGTGTCGGACCCCAACGACCCTACCCTAGTCGGCGTCATTGCCGGCACTGTCAAGGACAGTGCCAGGATCCCGCTCACCGGCATGAGGGTCTCGGTGGTCGCCGGCACGACCCAGTTTCCCGAGATAGGAGTTGTAACAGACCTGGATGGCCAGTTCGTCATAGGGGGCCTTCTACCGGGGACCTTCGATCTCGGCGTATTCGACAAAGGGGGCCGGCGCCTGGCCGTTGCGTCGGTGCGCGTGAGGCGAGGTGAGGTCTCCAGACCGAACATCGTTCTGGGCATCCGCGGCCCAGTAGTAGCGCGCGTGGAGGGTGAGGCCGGCGAGGAAGAGGTGCCGACGGCAGGGAGCATCGAAGGGGTTATCACCGACCCCAACGAGGACCCGGTCCCCGGCCTGACGGTGAGGATAACCGACGGTAGCACGGACTACCCGGACGCTCCGGTGGTGACGGACAGTGCCGGGAGCTACCGGATCGCGCCGGTCCCCCTGGGCACATTTCAGATATCCGTGCAAGAGCCGGACGGAAAGCGGGTAGGCATTGGACTGGCCAAAGTTACGAGCGAGCAGCCGGTGGTCCGGCTCCACTTCAGGGCCAAGGGCGCCGACGGGTCTTCGGGCGTAGTCCAGGCGGTCGACGTCAACACCTGCGAGGGCTTCGTAGACCCACCACCGGCTACGCTGCTGCTGAAGACCGCGGGCGACACTTCCGCGCAAGCGGAGGACGCTAATATACTCTCCCGCTGCACAGCCACGGTTTCTACCTCCGAGGGTTCGAAGGCGGCTGTCATGACTGTCGAGGTGTTCAATTCGTCCGAGGCAGCAGGAGGCCGCTACGACGCGCTTCGGACGGACCTCGTGACGGCGTCGGCAGAGACCAGCGACGACGTGTTGGACGCTCGCTCGTTCGCCGTCCGGAGGGCAGATGGAAGCCACTTGGTCTTCCAGAAGGGCGAACACGTAGTCAAGGTACAGACGACGTTACAAGACAACCAGGCGCCGGCAGGAGTCCCAGGGGACCTGGCCGAGTATATTCTCGGCCTCGCCCGCACGGCCAAGTCCCGGTTGCCGTAGTGTAGGCCTACGCCGACCACGCCGATGGAGGCCGGTTCTGTGACCTTGGCCCTGCCTGAAGAGCCGGCCCGAAGCTGCTCTTCTCTAGGATTTGCCGACTGCCGTGGGCAATGCTGCTAGAGGGGACGGATTACTGCTTTAGGTCGGTCGACCCTCACCGTGGTCCTCTCCCATCAAGGGCATCGAGGGAGAGGAGACGAGCACAGGAAGCTGCCCCACCCCAGATGCTTCGTCGGGGACTCCTCAGTATGGCATGCGACCCCGGCGTTCCAGTTTGCTACCGCTTTTAATACGCCGATCCTTCGGCAGGCCTCGGCTGCGGTGAGAACGTCTTTCTGGGCATGTGGCGGGCGCGGAAAGCGGCCCCCTACGGCGGGGTAGATCGCGCGTTGCGCATGACGACGATCATTGCAGCACCGCCGCGTGGTTGACCCCCTACTGGAAGCGTTGCTACACTCACGCCGTCGGGAGGCTCCCCAAACGATGAGATGTCCGGGCTGCGAGCGCGAGAACAGCGATAAGGCGACGTTCTGTCGCGAATGCGGGCAACGGCTATCGCTGCTGTGCTCGAGCTGCGGGAGCAAGCTCGAGGTAGGGGTGCACTACTGTGATTCGTGCGGGACTCCCATTGAGGATCCCGACTCTACCATCGAAAGACCGCGTCCGGCCCCGTCTCAGGCCCGGCCGGAGAAGACCGACTTCAAGGGAGGCCGCTACATCGTCAAGGACTTCCTCGGCGCCGGCGCCACCAAGACGGTCTATCTCGTGCACGATACGGTGCTCGACCGGCACGTCGCCCTCTCGTTAGTCCGAACCGAAGGTATGGACGAGCTCGAGCTAACGAGAATCGGGCGGGAGGCCCAGACACTGGCGAAGCTCGGCGACCACCGGAACATAGTACCCATATACGACATTGGAGACGAGGACGGACAGCCATTCATGGTGATGCCGGACATGTCCGGTGGGGCGGTCCAGGGACTGGTCAAAGGGGATGCCGACGAGAGGCCTGACCTCGACACCGTTCTCCGCCTCGCCACCGATATCTGCAGGGGGCTCGAGTTCGCACATTCCAACGGGGTTATTCACAGGGACCTTAAGCCGGGAAACGTTTGGCTGACCGCCGACGGCGTGGCGAACATCGGGGACTTTGGCATCGCCATATCGTCAGCCCAAGCACGACTCACAGAGCCCGGCCAGATCGTCGGCACCGTCGCCTACATATCGCCGGAGCAGGCGGAAGGCGGCGCCCTAGACGAGCGCAGCGACCTCTACTCCCTAGGAGCGATGCTGTACGAGCTCACCACGGGTGTCCCCCCCTTCTCAGGAGATCACCCGGTTGCGATCATACGTCAGCACATCCACGACGAACCGCCGCCTCCGCGCAGCCTCAACCAAGAATGTCCGCTGATGCTGGAGACCCTGGTCCTGAGGCTCCTGGCCAAGGACCCCGCCGACCGGCCACAATCGGCGACCGACGTGCTCGATGCGCTGGACGAGATCAAGAAGTCCAGCCGGGTTCGAGGGTCCGCCGTCGGATCGAACAGCCGCAAACCGACCGAGCTGAGGGTGCTGCTGGTAGAGGACTCAGAGGATGACGCCCTACTGGTGATGCGCGAGTTGCGGCGGGGCGGTTACGAACCAGTGTACGAGCGCGTCGACACTCCCGCGGATATGAAAGCCGCCGCCGAGAACGGGTCCTGGGACTTGATAATATCCGACTACAGCATGCCGAACTTCAGCGCGCCCGCCGCACTCAAACTCATGCAGTACAGCGGACTGGACCTCCCGTTCATAATAGCCTCGGGCACCATCAGCGAGGAGGCTGCGGTAGAGGCCATGAGGGCCGGCGCCCACGACTTCGTGATGAAGGGCAACCTAACCCGCCTCATTCCCGCGGTAGAGCGGGAGCTTCGGGAGGCCGAGGAGCGCCGCGAGCGGCGCAGAGTTCAGGATGAATTGCGGCGGCTGTACCGGGAGATGGAGGAGCGCCGCGAGGAGCTTGAGCAGCGCGTTACGGAGCTGATAGCTCAGAACCGACGCCTTGAGAAGCAGCTTGCGCAGCAGCGGCCGATGGCCAACGTGACGGATGAGGTCAAGAAGAGGTTGAAGTCTATCTCACAAGAGGCCGACGAGCTTGCGAGGCTCGCGGAGGGCGAACCGTCCCGCGTTCCCGGCAAGGCCTCGACATCGGCCCGTACCGAAGAGTAGTGCTGCCCAGGGGCTGAGGGCTATCGCTACAGCCGATCACCTCGTCCTTCGTCGAGTCTTACGGGCGGTCTACACATGGGCCCAGCCGGGCCGGCGTGATCGAGATGACCGAAGCGGATAGCGGCGGCGGTTGTATTAGCCAGTTGAACCGGCATTCGGAACGTCAGGGGGCATGAACCGGATGGCATCGGCCGAGAAGCAGCTTCCAGACTACGCGGTCTTCGACGACTACCGATACAACCAGCGGATAGCGGTGGTTGTGCGGTGGTTCCTTCTCGTCATCTGGCTCTTCCTGCACAACTACAAGGGGAACTTCGACGACCCCCAGTTCTGGACCAACAACAGCTTTGCGGCCGCCCTGTCAGCAGTCAACGCATACGTACACTGGCGCATCTGGAAGGGCCGGCCGATCACTCGCGGCTACGCTCTCACCATAAGCATCGCGGACGTAACCTTTATTAGCGTCGGAGTCGCATTGTCGGAAGCGTTCGCTAACACCTTCTTCGTTCTGCTATACCCCGCCTTAGTGGCCCTTTCGCTCGTAGCATGGTTGAAGCGCCTCGCCTTCGGGATAACGGCCGTGGTGGCGGCCGCGTACGCATGGATGAGCTTTACGATTGAACCGGTGATCGACTTCGACAAGGACCAGGAGAAGGTACTGGCGATTCGGATTGCTTGCATGTTCGCCGTAGTCGCTGCCGGACACTTGATCACCAGAATCGAACGCCGCAGACGTATGGACGCTGTCGAAGCGGAGCATGCCCGGGCCGAAGAGAACCTCGACCTGCAGATAAAGGCCCAGGAGGCGGAGCGGGCCAAAGAGCTAGCTAAGGCAAACGAGCGTCTACTGCAAGAGCTCAACGAGCGCAAACGAGCCGAACAAGCACTAGAACGACGCACGACGGAGCTGGCGGCTCTCAACGATGAGCTCGAAGCATTCAGCTACTCCGTCTCTCATGACCTTCGCGCGCCTCTCCGCAGCATCGACAAGTTCAGTGAGGCGGTGTTGGAGGACCACGCGGCGGACCTCGACGCCGATGGTCAGGACTATCTCAACCGTGTGCGCGCGGCAAGCGGTCGCATGGAGGCGCTCATCGACGACCTGCTGACGTTGTCTCGCATTACCAGTAGCGAGCTCCAGCGAGAGGAGGTCGATCTGAGCGCCATGGCGAAGGTTGTAACAACCGAGCTCCAGAACGCGCAACCGGAGCGCGAGGCCGAGTTCGTAGTCGAGCCCGGCGTCGTCGCGGAGGCGGACCCTCATCTGGTGCGGGTCGCCCTCGACAACCTGATGGCGAACGCATGGAAGTTCACGGGGCAACAGGAGAAGGCGCGGATAGAGTTCGGCTCGGCCCAGAGCGACGGAGAGCAGGCCTATTTCGTGAGAGACGACGGGGTGGGGTTCGACGATCAGTTCAGCGACAAGCTGTTCGTCGCTTTTCAACGTCTTCACTCTGCCGACTTCGAGGGCACCGGCATAGGCCTGGCGACCGTCCAGCGTATCATCAACCGCCACGGTGGCCGGGTGTGGGCGGAGAGCGACGTCGGCCACGGCGCCACGTTCTATTTTACCCTGGGCTAACGGGGCCGACCGTCAATCCCTGCGGCCTATGGAAGGCTGCTTCGTTTCGACCGAGTCGACCGCACCGGTCTGCGTGTCACGCTCAGGGATCCGGCGATTGACAAGCCCATTCAGGCGCGCCTAGACTCGCCCGGGTAGTTCGCACACGGCCGTCGTGAGACCGGATGGAGGAGCCGTCATGAGGCTGGAAGGCAAAGTTGCATTGGTCACCGGAGCGGGCTCGGGAATTGGAAGGGCCACGGCCGTCCTCTTCGCGAGAGAGGGGGCACGGGTTAGCGTCGCCGACCTGAACGAACAGCCGGCGAGGGAGACTGTGGCCTCCATCAGTGACGGCGGAGGAGAGGCTGCATATGTAACCGGCGACGTTTCCGAAAGGGACGACGTCGAGAGGATCGTGAGGACTACGGTCGAGGTCCACGGCGGGGTGGATATTCTGGTCAACAGCGCTGGAATAAATGACCGACAGCTCCCGGAGACCTGGGCCCATGATCAGGTCTGGGACAGGGTCATGGCGGTCAATCTCAGAGGGACATACCTAACGTGCTGGTACGCGGTGCCCGAGATGCTGCGGGCCGGCGCCGGGTCTATCATCAATCTCTCCTCCGTGATGGGGCTGGTGGGTTCTGAATATACGGGCGCGGAGGGCTTCAGCGCCTACGTGCCATCCAAAGGCGGAGTCGTGCAGCTCACGCGAAACCTCGCGCTCGAGCATGCCAAGAATGGCATACGGGTAAACTGCATCTGCCCTGGGTACGTCAACACCAGTCTCACCGAGAGGCTGAGGGATAACCAGGACCTCCGCGACAAGATTACGGCCCGGCATCCCATCGGGCGCTTCGGGGAAGCCGAGGAGATCGCCTACGCTGCGCTGTTTCTTGCTTCAGACGATTCGTCGTTTGTGACAGGGATAGCGCTGCCCGTCGACGGCGGATACACCGCTCAGTAGTTTGACGACCGCGCCGTCGCTACTGTGCAGAAACCTTGTGAACGACGTTCTTTCCGTAGTCGGCCAGGAAGAGTTCGCCATCAGGGCCGACGACCAGGGACACGATCTCACGGATCGAGCCCGTGTACACCTGTACCTTCCCGGACTCGGACTCGCTCCGGCTCTCTCCGGCCACGACGGTCGTAATTGTGCCTGATGCGCCGTCAACTCGGCGCACCCGCAGGCCACCTTCGGCGACGAACATGTTCCCCGCCGAGTCCAGCGCCACACCCAGAGGGAAGGTCATCATCGCTTCGTTGGCCGGCCCTCCGTCCCCCGAGTAACCTACCCCGGTAGCCTCGGCTGCTATCCGCTGAGACCGATACCCCTGGGCGTGCCCTATGGCGGTACCCCACATCGGCCCCCGCACCAGATGCGTTCCGATACCGGCCACCGTGGTGACTACTCCCGTCGTGCCGTCCACCTTGCGCACGCGGTGGTTGTCGCTGTCGGCGAACAAGATGTTGCCCGCGTCGTCCAGTTCCAGGCCGCGAGGCTCAGCCATCGTGGCGTTGAGCGCCGGACCATCGTCTCCCTCTACGCCGCGGACTCCGGTGCCAGCGATTGTGTCGATGAATCCCGTGGACCCATCAACCATCCGGATACGGTTATCAGTGGTGATGTAGACGTTGCCCGCAGCGTCCACGGCAACATCCTGCGGCAGCTTGAGAAGGGCATCGGTTGCCAGCTTCCCGTCTCCGAATTCACCGAGGCGGGGGTTACCCACCCCACCTCCGACCACCGTCGTGATAATACCGGTGGCCATATCTACCTTGCGGATGAGGCTCTCGCGGTCGGTGATGTACAGGTCACCCGCGCTGTCCACGGCGAGGCCCTGTGGGAGCCTGAATTTGGCGTCCAACGCCGGCCCGCCGTCTCCACGGTCCCCCATGGTGCTCCCGCTGCCCGCCACCGTGGTGATCACCCCGGTGCCGGCATCGACCCTGCGAATGCGGTTGTCCGTCGAGATAAACAGGTTTCCTGCGCGGTCCAAGGCGACCCCGATGGGCTGGAACATCCCAGCCTCTACAGCCGGCCCTGAATCGCCCTTGAACTTGGGGGACCCTGTGCCTGCGTAGGTCGTGATCTCTCTAACCACGGGCCCCGTTGGGCCGGTCTGCGATGATGCCTCCGCGAGGCCGGCCACCGGCCTCGGCTCTTCGGCCGCCCCACATGAGGTGAGCGAAAGCGCAACCGCCGCAGCAAATCCCCACGCTACGGATGCTCTAGATGGACCCCGCTGGGTGTCAGCGGCCGTGGAATCTCCGTCTCTCATGAAGCTGCTCCTTGGCCGCGGTGCTGCCGACGGTACCAATTAGGTGAGGCGCGGTAGAAACTTAGGTGCAGAGAAGGACTGGTCCCTCTAGTCCCTTTCCTTAGCGGATCTCCAGCGTTCTGATAGCGGTCGCGGCGTTCGCCGCGCTATAACGCAGCATCCCATGACATCGGGGCGGAAGGCGAATCGAGCTTCCCTGCTCCCCCGGGCTCGTTATCAATGTATTCGGTTCGGCGCGGGCGCCAGGAATCTCCGGTCACTCAACCGTGATCGTGCCCACCATGCCAAGGCCTCCATGGGGTATGCAGTAAAGCTTGTAGGTGCCCGGCCTATCGAACGTGACGGTAAAGGTCGTCGTTTTGTCGCCGACTACAGCTTCATCGATCTTGAGCTCGTCTACAGTAAAGGTGTGGAATTCAGTCTCGCCGGTCATGCTGAAGTTGATCGTCTGCCCCGATTTGAACTTGAAGGCCGACGGGACAAACTGGTACTTGCCGCTGCCCCCGGAGTCCTGGTTTACCACTTTGACGGCATCACCGCTTGGCGCCGCTGCATTGGGTGCGGCGGCTCCGGCGTCGGCGGCTGACTGGAATGGTTTTTCGCCGTTGCCCGACCCGCAGCCTATGGTCCCAACCGCGAGAACGAGCATCGCCCAGACTAGTATCCTCTTGAGTCCTGTCACCGGTTAACTACCCTCTGAGGGGTCCGCCGCTTCCTCCGCGGCGTGAAGTTTGGAGTAGTGTCGGTGCCCTGTTTCGAGACTACATTGCTCTGAGCTCGGGCTGAGCCACTTACGACTCCGGATGAAATCCATCGCGGCGTCGCTGCCGCAACGCCTTTATGGTCCGCCACACTAGTGGTCCAACATCCTAGTATTGAAGGGTTCTGAGGTTACGGCTTGGTAGGGGCGGGTTTGAAACCCGCCCTGTCGTCGTAGCACGCCAATCTCGGCTACCCCTCATTTCAAAGATTTCGGTCTACTAGGATGAAGAAGTCGGCAGGAAGCGCGCCACAAGCCCCGGCAATGTCCTCCCTCCGCTGGAACTGCGAGATAGCGAATGTACCCTCGGTGAGAAGGCTGGGTAGGCCACCTGTACTCACGTCTTCCGATTGGTCCATTAGACATCCCAAAACGCCAGCGGTTACTCGTTAGATGCGAGAGACCTCGAAGCGATGGAATCTCGGCGCGAACCGGCTACCCGGGCGGCCTTCGGTCCCAACCGGCGCTGACCCAAAATGACACTACACCATTGTACTTGAATACGTTCTGCGCCGAGGTAAGGTTTTCACCGAGGTAGCCCACGCCTCGCCCTCGGACCGTGCTGGTGATTTCCCCTGGTGTGTTACTCCTCGGTCGTCATCCGCTCTTTGGGGTGAACAGACAGGGCAGAAGCCCGGATCCACCAACACCTCGACCGGCGTTGTTACACGAAACTTCTTCTCGCAATAGCGCCTCGCATCCCCTATAGTATCGCCACCCCAACCTAGCCAAATGAGGGCCAAGGCGAATGAAGCCGGCCACAGGTCCCAGCTGGCTGTAGAACTCCACGGGAGGAACGAATTGCGAATCGTAGATTCCCATAGCCACCTGGGCCCGTGCCGGGTTTTCGACCAAGACCATGATGGCGCCGACGTAATCGCCCAGATGGACAAGCACGAGATCGACGTCAACCTGGTACAGCCATTCCCTGGCGCCCCTTCGGCGGCAGCGGTCCACGACCAGATAGCCTTGCTCGCCAAGCACAACCCCCGACGGATTTTCGGTATTGCGAGCATCAACCCGCACCAGGATCGGGACAGCTACTTCGCGGAGCTAGGGCGCTGCGTGAATGATCTCGGTTTCGTTGGCGTAAAAATGCACACGATCGGCCACGCCGTCAATCCTGCGGGTGTCGACGGCACCACGGTCTTCGAGAGCGCGAAAGAGCTTGGCATACCTGTGATGGTCCACACGGGGCCAGGGATACCCTTCGCTGCACCTTCATCTCTCGTATCTCAACTCAAGAGGTTCCCGGAGGTGCCGGTGGTCATGGCACACGGCGGATACAGTATGTTCGCAGGTGAGGCTATTGCGGTGGCTTCGACGTTTCCGCAAGTGTCGTTGGAGATCTCTGGCAGCGGACTCCTGAACGTAGGCGCCATGGTCAGCAACCTGGGGGCGGACCGGGTGATGTTCGGTGCAGACTTGATACCCAACGTTCCGGTGATGCTGTCGCTAGTTCGCAGCCTCGAGCTGGACGACGACGATGAGTCGCTGTTGCTGGGCGGCACGGCCGAACGCCTCTACAAGCTAACAAGCTGAGGGGGGCGCAGCCCGTCGCATCAGGCAACGAACTGATGGTAAGCACGACGACCGAGCGGGAGACCTATACACCTACCTTCACGCTGCCGCCGTATGCGGTGATACTCCACGACGACGACCACAACGAGATGGGCTACGTTGTTGGCGCGTTGCTCAAAAGCGTGAATAGCCTGATGCTCCTATAGATGTCAAGGAGTGCTGTGGGATAGGGCTGAGTTCCGTAGGACGGAGAAGACCTCGCGAGCGACATAGCGTTTGAGGCAGCGGATCACCTCAGCCTTGCTCATTCCCTCGGTGGTGCGACGACGCATGTATGCCTGGGTCCGCTCATCATGACGAAGTCTGACGACAACAATGCGATGGAGTGCCGCGTTGGCCTGGCGGTGGCCGCCTCGGTTGAGCCGATGCCTGTTGGTCTTGCCGGAGGAAGCAGGGATGGGATTGACACCGCACAGGGAGGCGAAGGCAGCCTCGGAGTGGAGGCGGTCAGGGTTACTCCCGGCAGCAATGAGGAGGGTCGCCGCCGTGTCTGGTCCTATGCCGAAGCCATCCACCAGGGCTGGGGCTGCCGTCCGTGTGAGTCGTTGGATCTCGGCCTCCAGGTCCTTTATCTCATTACCGAGTTGACGGTAGCGACGGGCAAGGGAGCGAAGAGCATACTTGGCCGCCGCGGTGGGACCCTCCATACGACCAGGCCGGAAGCTCTTGGACCGGGTGACAAGGGCAGCAGTGGTGAGGCCAGTGAGGTGCTCACGAAGCCGGGCCGGGGCCGTGACAACCAGGGCCTTCATCTGGTTGATTGCCTGGGTGCGAGCCTTGACGGCCGAGTCCTTGGTGCTCTTGAACATACGGATCATTTCGACTTCACCCTCACCTGACTTGGGAGTGGCATCGGCTACTCCGGCAAGCACGGCACGCGCTGCCATCTCCGCATCAGTGGGATCGCTCTTCCCCTTCCGATAGCGGGTTGACCGGTCGGGCCGGTTGACCTCCACTACGGTATGGCCCCTACTGGTCAGGAATCGGGCGACTCCGGCACCGTAGGAACCGGTGCCTTCAATCCCGAAGGCATGAATCTCTCCCAGGCCCCGGGACCACCGTTCGAGCTCCTCATACCCATGGGTGGTCGCCACTGTGTGAAGCTCCCCAAGGCGGACCCCCTGACGGTCAATGGCCACCGCCACATGCTCATCCTGGTGGGTGTCGACTCCGACGACCAGCTCAACACCACGACTACCTTTATGACCGACGACTCCTGTCATTTCTACCTCCCGGAGGATTGTGCGCCGGCCAGGTGAGCGGACAAGACTGCGATGGGGCGTGGGGCCAGGCTCCTATAAGGTCACTGCTCGCCTTGCCGAGGGCACTTCTGGCGCCACCTCGAATCGAGTCGACAGATCAGGCTGAAGGCATGACGCCAGTCTCAGAAAGGGTCAGGCCCGAGCCGAGGTGGCCCGGGATTCATCATCGCAGTCTCAGGAAGAGGCCGAGAGCATCATGCTAGAGGCCCACAACACGGGGCGGGCGGTCGTCATCGTGTGCCCGTTGGAGCAGGCGGAGCTGTATCGAGACCGTATCCGCAGCTTCAACCTCGGTGTGACTATTGAGAAGTCTTGAAGAGGACCGGACCGGGCAAAGGGCGGGGCGTAAGGTCGAAAGCCACGCGCCCCTTCGTTACCTGGTGCCCAGGAAGGGATTCGAACCCCCACTCCCGATAAAGGGAAGCGGATTTTTAGTCGCTCAAGAGCGCATCCCCCTGTGGGGAATGTCCGCCTCGTCATTAGCTTTGTATCAGATAGGCGACTAAGGGGTCTCAGCCCTAGTACATGCCAGTTCTACGAAGGCTACCTTACTAGATTTGTGAACACCGTCGATAAGCCGCTCCTAGATATATCCAAGAGTGATATAGCTACCGTCCTAGCTTCACTGGACTGCAATGCTGGCGGCAAGCACGCATACTTCAGGGTGCTGAGGGCATTCTATCGTTGGGCATGCCAAGAAGGGCTTCTTGTTAACAGCCCTATGGTCAACATGAAGGCCCCCAAGGTTCCTGCACCTCTACGCTACTCCCTCAGCATAGCCAACGCTTCCTGTATCTCAGTACCCTTATGATTCTTACCTCGAAGTCTTGATGTTCGAGAATCGGGCCTCAAGCTCAACCCCATCAATAAGAGATATGCGTTTATCCTTTGCAAAATCTCTGGCATCTTTAGAGAACCTGCTGGTGGTGACTAGTGGTCCAACATCCTAGTATTGAAGGGTTCTGAGGTTACGGCTTGGTAGGGGCGGGTTTGAAACCCGCCCTGTCGTCGTAGCACGCCAATCTCGGCTACCCCTCATTTCAAAGATTTCGGTCTACTAGGAAGCCCTGCGAAATGTTGTGGTCAGCTGAGACCACACCAAAGAGGTCATGTTGTGCTCGCTGGCTTTTACAGCTCGTGAGACAGACCCGCGTCGAACGCGGAACGCAGTGATGGCTTCCTTTGCGTCGGCTTCTGTCGTTGGATGTCTGGTCATGCCATATTGCTTTGCGTGCCCAGTCGAAGACAGATCATCTGGAGGTACAAATCTAAACTGACAGCGTCGGACTATGTCAACTCCTCAGCGGCGGGGCGTGATAAATGGGAAGACTCCTGCTACTCTTCGATGATGTTGCCAGACGAGCTGGCCAGGAACGTCGTAAAAGCTTGGGGCGAGGCCGGCCAAGACTGGCTGGATAGGCTGCCTGCCTTAGTCGCCGAGATCGAGCGACGCTGGGCAGTCCAGGTGAGCGAGCCGTTCGACGCTACGTATCACTATGTGGTCCCGGCAGTCCACGAGGACGGTACACAAGTGGTCTTGAAGTTCGGAGTTCTCGACGAGGAATTTAGTAGAGAGGTGCAAGCCCTCAGGCATTTCGGAGGTGACGGCGCCGCACGATTGCTGAAGGCCGAGAACTCCGTCGGCGCTATGATGCTGGAGCGCATCGAGCCTGGGAGGAATCTCAGTGACGTCCCCGACAATGAGCGCGCTGCCTCCTTCGCTGCCAGCGTTATGAGCCGGTTCTGGAAGTCTCCTTCGAGTGATCACCAATTCCCCGATGTCTCGGAGTACGAAGGGGGCCTAGAGTGGCTACAAGATCAAATCGACGGACCAAGCCCTCTACCGAAGCCCCTACTTGTGCGTGCCGAGGCGATGCTCAGGGAGCTGCTCGCTGAGAGGAACGAATGGGTCGTCTTGCACGGTGACCTCCACCACGGGAATATCCTCTCGGCCGAGCGCGAACCATGGCTCGCAATCGATCCCAAAGGGGTTGTGGGCGATCCGGCGTACGAGCTTGGTCCCTTCTTTTACAATCTCGCACAGTCGTTCGATCAACCCACCCGCGCCCTGGCCCGGCTAATAGATAAGTTTGCTGAAGAACTGGGGTTCGAGCGGAGGCGGATCATTCACGCTGTAACGCCGCGGGCAGTATTAGCCTCTTGGCCGAAGGGACACAGAGAAATAGCTTGGCCGGATAGCGATGCAGAGGTGTGGGAACTCCCGCTCGCCTGTGCTCAGCTGCTGACCGAGCTATGATTTTACCCGCGCCACGTGCCCGCGCCCCGAGCGTAGCGCCACGATCTCGAGCACGCCGTCGCGGACCACAGCCAGCTTCTTGGGGTGCTCTGAGCAGCAGTCGCAGTAGAACAGCAGCACTGCGCAGACTTGCCGGGGAAGTCCCTTCGGAGCCTACGACCTTGCGCCGGTCGCGGGTCCGGTTCCCACCGGCAACCGACTACTTCGGCCTATGACCCAATGTTCGTGGTCGTCGCGCGCCGGTGCCGGGCCCTTGACGTAAGATGCAACTCTAACTTACAGTACCTGTATCGATCGAGGAAGGAGGTGAGGAATATGAACAAGAACCTTGCTCTATCTTCTCCTCCTGCCTGGAGGGCTCGGCCAGTCTAGAAACAGCCACCGATTCGAATTGGCCATAGGTACGACGAGGTTCGCTGCCTATGGCCTTTTTTTGTTTGTTTCAGACAGGCGAGTCAAGGAGAAAGACAATGAACCACGCCTTCCAACCGATCAACCTTCGTACGGAGCGCCTGACCGTCCGGCCCTTCTCGCTGGCCGACGTAGCTGACTATTACGATTACGCAAGAGATCCCGAAATGTACCAATACGCCCCCAACCCTCCGACGGACTTCACCCTGAGAGCGGCGGAGGAAGATGTAGCTGGTTCGATACTGAGCTATAGAAACGGGGTCCCAAACTTCGCAGTGGAGTTTCGCGACCATGTCATTGGGGATGTCTTCTTGAACATCGACCAAAAGACTCTCGTCGCGAACCTAGGCTTTTCGATCGCCAGAAAGCTATGGGGCCGGGGACTCGCCACTGAGGCGTCGAGTGCAGTCGTGGACCTGGGATTCGGCTCTTACGGCCTCAATTCTGTGTGGTCGTCGGTACAACTGGCGAATCAGGGGTCCGTGCGCGTCATGGAAAAGATTGGCATGACTCGCGAAAACGTGAAGAGCGACGAACGAGGTCGGTACAGTATCACCAGACAGGACTGGGCGAAAAACGAATGTTGAGGCCGGCTCGACGAAATAGCGACCATAGTCGCGTTCGAGTCATGCGGACCCCAGATAACCGGGTATTGTCGTCGTAACGAGCCTACTGGGGCACAGAGCTACCTTAGATGGTGCCCTGTGCCCCATTATTGTTGGCCTTAATAGCTAGAGCAAGGGGCTGACGGCGCTCCATGAGGACGAGGCCGAGCGGCGTCAGCCCTCATCGCCCTACCCGCGCCAGGTGCTTGCGCCCCGAGCGCCGCGCGACAATCTCGAGGTCGTCGGCGAATTCCGAGTCCGCTGGGCGCCGTGCCTCGGCAACAAAAAGCGCCCAGGGCTCAATCGCTCTAGACGCCCCAGGCATTTCTTCTTCATTCTCAGACCCGCGAACTCGAGTAGGAGCCGTGCTCACCATGGAGAGGCTGAAACAGTACATAGCCCGTATCAAGGAGGCTTACCCTGAGTTCCATATTAAAGGAGCTTCTCCCGTGATCGAGGGCCAGAATAACGACGTTCTGGTCGTTAACGATGAGTTCGTATTCCGCTTCCCGAAACATGATCAGGCAGTCAAGCGACTGGAGATTGAATGCGCCATTCTGGACGGGGTCCAGCCGTACGTAACGGGCGTTCAGGTGCCTGCTCCCCTCTATACGAGCCTATCCGCCACTGTGGGACGGGCGTTCGTCGGCTATAAGATGATCGCCGGAGACGTCGGAACGCTGGAAGAATTCAAGGGTATCCGGAACCCTTCTATAGCGCTTCAACTAGCTACGTTCCTAAGGGAGTTGCATCGTGTCCCTACGAGACACGCGATTAGGGTGACGTTATCGGTGTCTGACGGCCGCGAATATTGGGCCGAAATGTACGCCCGGGTTCAGCAGCTACTCTTCCGGCACATGCGCCCGGACGCCCAAGACGACATCACGCAGCACTTCGAAACATTCCTGAACGACGCCGACAACTTCGCGTACGACCCGGTCTTGCGACACGGCGATGTCGGTCCAGACCAAATGATTCTTAACAAAGAGTCGTTGACGATAAACGGTGTAATTGACTTCGGGAGCGCTGGTCTGGGAGACCCAGCCGTTGACGTTGCCTGGCTTCACTTCAAGTCAGGGGCTGGACGATCTTTCTTGCGCGCCTTCTACGCGGCCTATCCGGAGATCGAGGCCGTCCTACCACGGGCACGATTCTATGCAGGCACCTTTGCGCTTCAAGAGGCACTGTTTGGCACTGAGCACAACGACTCCGCAGCTTTCCACGCTGGGATGAGGCAGTACGTTTAGTTCACCTTTGCCGGCCGACAACTAGGTCGCGGTGGATGTGCGCTGTCTACGCCGATGAAGCGTACCGCGTCAATTAGGATCCTGCCAAGCGCTGGCCGTCGTTATAGCCCCCTCCCGCGCCACGTGCCTGCGCCCCGAGCGCCGCGCGACGATCTCGAGCACGCCGTCGCGGACCACGGCACAGCTTCTTGGGCCGCTCCGCGCTCCAACTGCTTGTCGTCTCCCACCCGTCGCGCTCTGCTCTCCGGCGCGCCGATCAGATCATCGTTCTCAAGGAGGGCAAGGTCCAGGCCGAATACAAGCTGGGCTAGCCGCCGATGATCACCGACGAGATGACAGCGTCGTTGGCGAGGGGACCTTGCAAAGGAGTCGAAGCTCCCGACCAACTCAGCCTCCTTCAACAAGCGAACAAAGGGCCCAGTGGACACCGAAACACCGAACGTGATCGCGGCCGGAATGGCCGTTGGAACGGAGGCGAAGACGTCTTGTTGACTAGGTCGATCGCGTCGTGGCCCAAACGACATGTGTTGCATGGACGCTAGCACGCAAGGGTGGGCCCAACGGGGGGGGGGGGGGGGGGGGGGGGGGGGGGGTGACGGGGCCGACGAGAGGCTACCAGAGCGGCTGAACCGCCCATTCATGGATGACGGCCCTAAGTCCTTCCACCCCGTCTGACTTCGCTATACAATCGTAGGCCCCGGCCTTCAACGCTGTTCTCACTGTTTCTGCGTTGAGAGTTCCTGGAACCACGACTATCACCCCTCCCAACGAAGCCTCGTCACAAGCCTTGACTACCTCCTGCAACTCGGACCGGGTTCCAGCCTGAATAAGGTTGACCACAACTATATGGGGTAGCAATTCGCAGATGCACCTTATTCCGACCTTGAGGGTAGTCGCGACAGTGACTTCGAACCCGTCAACGCGAAGAGGCGCCAGCGAATCGAAATCGTATAGCCAGTTTTCTCGAGCATCGATGATAATCAACCTTGGATTGGACTCCTCCTATCGATTTGGGTCCGCGATTCGGGGCCTGGTTGCTCGACAATAGCCGATACCAGCGGTCGACGACGATCGATCGCCCGAGGGGAGATGCCTTGAAGTCAATCCAGCCGCGTAGTTCTACGTAGCCGACGTTTCCTCGATTGCGGTCCCGGCTGTCGTCGACGCCGTCGTGCCGGGCACTTACTGTCGACGACTGTTCGCGCTCCCCGATGTTCCGCCAGACGAGTCTACGCGCGGCGCGGCCGCCATCGACGGAGACCCGCAGCAGCTAACTCGATCTTTGGCGCCGCGGCGTCCTTGTGATTCCGAACACTCGGGTTCGGGACGCAGCGATATCCACCATCTAGCGACTGGGCCCCGCCGCACCCGCGGTCGTTCACTCCCGGACCCTCCTCCACGATTCGTTTCGTTCCTCATTTATGCGTTGTATGAACTGCATCAGCTTCGAGGGCTGCCCGGCTCCAGGCCCACTGCCAGCACCGAGACGAGAACGTTCGGACGGGGACAAGCCAAGCTCGGCTCCCAGCTTATGCAGCCAGTTCAGTGCCTGCCGGGCGATCGCGAGGTACGGGTTCGGGACCAGCCTGTCGCGCCCGGTCCGCAGAACATCGCCCGACAGCTTCAGCTGTTCCTCGGCATTCTTGTACCTCTCAAACTCGCGGCAGTAGAATTCCAGCACATTCAAGTCCAGATCGGTTAGGACCCCCTGTGCGACGAGACGCTTGGCCACCCGCCGCCACTGCGCCTTCCCGAGCTTTCCAAGGTCGATAGGTGGCGCTGGCACCCGCTTCCTGGGTTCCAGACGTGGTTGCACTACCGGCTCCGACAGCGGTCGCTTACCTGGATTGCCTTCAAGAACCCGAAGCTGGATCGGTTTGGGCTTCGGTCCCGGTTTCCTCGGCATCTACGCTACTCCGTGTCAGGATCGGGGGTTGTTGGCCCCCCTTTACACCCCGTTAGCGCCCTATTAGACCCCCACTAATGGTCGAGTTCTAGCGGGTCTTTCTGCTACGAATTGTGGCCACGCCATAGCTAGGAACCCCTGCCGTTCTAATTCGCGGTAGTGTGCGCCTAGCTGCCGCGCCGGTCGCCAAGTCGGTAACGACTGATGATCGCTTAGGGCCTTCCCCTTCCGGAGCTTCCGGGCGTTCCTTGGCCCGTTTCTGATCCCGCGGGCGCACTTCCCGGCCCTCGTTCGATGGTGCGGCAAGCCTATCGACAACGACGGCATGGCCTGCGGAATGGAGCCACGGCAACATAGCGTCGAGCGGCACGATTTCCGGCGGCATCATGTATGTATGACCCATACAGCCTCGCTGGGGATTCATGGTCTCCGGCTCTGATACGTCCTTGGCGCTCAGCCAGCCCCACTGCCGTCCCGTGGAATAGGCCAAGATCAAGCTATGTTCTCATTCGGTCTTCACATTCGTGATGTCAGCGCCGGTCTTCTTAGCACCGTGAATCCTTCGTAGTGCGTCGGGCGTCCAGTCGGGCTGTTCGGGACCAAAGAGCCTGCGTAGCTCGTCATCTGAGTAAGGCACGAAGCCGGGCGGGACCTTCGCCCGGTCTTTTTCCGTCAGGTAGAACCCGACGTAATCCTGCAGCACATCTGACCAGAGCAGGCACGCGCCGTACTCCAAGACTTGCGTCTCCATCTCTGCCCATCCTTCTTCAGGGGTATCGTCGGGTCGCACCCGCCGATAGCGGCCGTCCGGGAACCGTAGGCGTTCCACGACACCGGTCTTGTGCTGCTTCAGGACTGGCACTAGATCGGCCGGGACTTTGCTCCCCGGCCGGCACACAAGTTCGTCGCCGTCAAGCGTCACGGAAACGCCGACGCTGTGGAGTTGGCGGAGTATCGCTCCCACTTCCATATCAGCTCACCCTCAGCTCATCGTCCGCGCTCTGTTGATCTCGGACCTCGGTATCGGAGAATTCCTCCTCTGATGTATCAACTGACTCGGCGAGGTGCCCAGCGACCGCGACATCTCTCGCACTTTCCAATACAGGACCGGGGGCTGAAAAGTTATGTGTTCTGTGTCCGGAGGGTTTGTCTCCTGATATAGACAACATTTCAGGGGATCGGGGGTTGGAAAATTGGATGTCACCACATTCCTGTCAAGGGCGGTGTGAAAACGTACCAGCGGGGCGGAGCAAAACTGTACCACTGAACGCCACGTTGTGAAGCATCAAGGTCCGGGGGGGCGTGAGAGCCAGGTTTAGGCAGTTGCCCGAGGTTGGTTGGACTTCCTGCTGTGCTTGAGTCGGTAGCTGTCCCCGTTCATCTCCAGGATGTCGACATGGTGGGTGAGGCGGTCGAGGAGAGCTCCGGTCAGCCGTTCAGAGCCGAACACCTCGGTCCACTCGACGAAGGGCAGGTTGGAGGTCACCAGGACCGATCCACGCTCGTAACGCTGGCTGAACACCTCGAAGAGGAGCTCGGCGCCAGTCTTGGACAAGGGCACGAAGCCCAGTTCGTCGATGATCAGAAGCTTGAGTCGTGCGAGCCTTCTCTGCAGGTTGAGCAGACGCCGTTCGTCCCTGGCCTCGATCAGCTCGTGAACCAGAGCAGCGGCGGTGGTGAAGCCCACGGACAGTCCCCTCTGACACGCAGCCAGACCGAGGGCGATATGGGTCTTGCCGGTGCCACTGTTGCCGAGAGCGATGACGTTGTGGGGGCGCTCGATGTACTCGCATCGTGCCAGCTCCAGAACCAGAGCCTTGTTCAGGGACGGCATAGACAGGAAGTCGAAGGTGTCGAGGCTCTTGGTCGTCGGGAAGCGGGCTGCTTTGATCCGACGTTCCACCATGCGATGGTGACGGTCGATCAGCTCCAAGTCCGATAGTCGCAGCAGGTAGTCCGGATGGTCAGCTCCCTCACTGGCACACTGGGATGCCAGCTTGTCGTACTCCCTCAGGAACGTGGGGAGCTTGAGTTGCTTGAGGTTGTGTTCGAGCAACATCGTGGACTTGTTGGTCATGACCGGCTCCCCGCCAGGAGAGCCATGTAGTCCCTGGTCGAGGTTGTTGCAACGTTGGTCCTGGGCAGATACGGGTACAACTCCATGTCGAGTCTAGGCGGTCGACCCTCGATCCTGCACAGCACCAGGTGCTTGACAGCATCGAAGCTCACAGCCCCGAGTCGAATGGCGTCTCGTACGGCGTCGTGGACTTCTTCCGGCTGGAAGTTCTCCATCAGTCTGAGCACCTGCACGAACTCCCTCTTTCCTCGCTTGCCCATCCTCGACTCCAGCAGCCGCCGCAACACTCCGAACTCCTCGGGCAACTCCCATCCAACCAGCGGCGCCGCCTGATCCAATGCCCTCGTCTTCTTCTCAAGGAGCGGCAGGTAATGGAGAGGGTCGAAGACGAAGTCGTCTCGATCGTATGAGCGCCGATGGCGGGCGATGACTTCAGCGCCACAGCTGATCACAACCTCGTGTACATATCCGCGGACCAGAACGTCCCGATGACCGTAGGCCACCGGGACCGAATAGTCATTGGTCCGGTATCTGACCAGGGACAGAGAACTGACCCTCGTCGCGTGCTTGTCGCTGGCGTCGTACGGTACGGCCGGCAGAGGCAGCAACTTCTCTAGGTCCCGCTCCAGCCGTTCTCCTATCGTCTCGTTGCGGCCGCGGAGTCGATCTTCGAACCGTCTGAGGCAGTGTTGCTCCAGATGAGCATTGAGGGCATCGAAGCTCTCGAACGATGGAATGGGCACCAGGAAGTTCCGGCGGACATAGCCGACCAGACCTTCTACTTTGCCCTTATCGTTCCCTTTGCCTGGACGGCCAAACCGGTCCTCGAACAGGTAGTGGGACTGAAGCTCGGAGAACACCCTGGTCCGCTGCCGGCGACCATCTCCCAGGATTCTGGCTACCGCGAGCGTGGTGTTGTCGTAGAGGATGCTCTGAGGCACTCCGCCCAGGAACGCGAAGGCGGAGACGTGTCCGTCGCAGAATGACTCCGTCGTCTCGGCGGGATACGCCTTCACATAGCACCCGTCGCTGTGAGGGAGGTCCAGGGCGAAGTAGTGGGCTTTGCGTTCCACTCCGCCGATGACCACCCACGCTTCGCCAAAGTCACACTGGGCATGTCCCGGGGAATGGGACAGTGGTACGAACATCTCTCGGGTCCGACGACGGCGTTCTCGAACGTAGTCTTTGACTATCGTGTACTTGCCGGGGAAGCCGTGTTCGTCTCTGAGCCGTTCGTAGATACGCTTGGCGGTGTGACGCTGCTTCTTCGGTGAGGTCAGATCCTGCTCCAGGATCTGGTCCATCACACCCTTATATGGATCGAGCTTCGGTCTGCGAGCCGGTCGTTGCCGTCGATACCCTGGGGGCACGGAGTACTCGAGCATCTTGCGCACCGTGTCCCGGTGTAGCCCGAACACTCGGGCCGCCTCTCGGACGCTCATCCCTTCGACGAAACAAGCCTTGCGAACACGGACGTAAATACCCACCTTGTACATCCAATCCACCTTCAGTCAGGTTCGGTCGTTCCTGATTGAAGGCGACAGGCGGTACAGTTTTCAAACGCCACACCTCAGCGCTCGACCGCCCAGGTGGTACATTATCTCTCCGCCCTTCACACTTGAATCTTGGGCGACTCTACTGGTTGGCGTATAAGTCCCCGCCTGGACAACGCTACTCCAAGCACGAGATTCCAAAAAAGTCGGGCCGCGAACCTCGGACTATTCATGCGCCGAATGCGTCACTCAAATTCGCTCAACGGGCGTTACTTCCGCTACTCGAGGGCACATATGAGGCTCGCGACTCTGTCCATGGTTTTGTGCGAGAAAAATCAGTAAAAACCAACGCCGGCGCTCACATTGGTAGTAGGTATGTGCTGAACGTTGATATCGCCAATTTCTTCCCTTCGATCACGCCACAACGCATCCAGGGACTGCTAACTAGCAAGCCTTACGAGCTGACTTCAACCGTCGCGCACATAATCACGGAACTCTGCACCCATCCGGACGGTTTTCTGCCTCAAGGCTCACCGACCTCTCCGATATTGTCGAACATGATTTGTTGGAGCATGGACGGCGCCCTACAACGACTTGCCTCTCAATTTCGATGTACATACTCTCGATACGCCGACGACATGACCTTTAGCTACGGGGGTGAACCATTCCCTCAAGCGATCGCCAGGTATCCCATAGCGTACGGGACTTCCCAAGTAGTAATAGGGACACGCCTTCGATCACTGATTCGAAACCATGGGTTTGACCTAAATTACGGGAAGTCTCGACTTCAAGTTTCTTGGTCGCGCCAGGAGGTCACGGGCCTCACTGTGAACGAAAAGATCAACGTTCGGAGGTCTTATGTAAAGAACCTAAGAGCGATTCTGCACAATTGGAAACATCGAGGGTATGAAGACACTCAACGTCGGTATAGAGCTCTTAGGAGAGGTCGCAAGAAGAATGACGAGATAGAACTCCGAAGGGCTGTGAAGGGTCGTCTCGACTACTTGAAGATGATTCGAGGTGATGACGATCCACTCTACCGTCGCTATATGGACGAATATCACTCCCTTGCCGATGCTAAGTAGATCATGAATACAGAGCCTGCGGGGTCGCGGAATCCAGATGCTTTTGCGATGTTTGAAACGCTGATCATTCCCTGCACGAGCGCGGAAGATATGTTCCAGAACCTTCAATTTGGATCGCCTGTCCTCGCGGGGGCCTCTCACGGAGACGTAGGATTCCGCGGTCAGTCAGACGCCACTTGGCCACTTGAGCCGAATGCGTTTCGAAGTAAGAGCACGTTGGGGTACCTGCGTGCCCCGATTTCCGGTCGTCAAACTGACATAAACCTTCAGGTACCCGCGGAAATCCAGTCGATCCGTGAGTTCGCCGAGCGGGCCGACGGTGCTGGTCTACCGGTGCCAGGCCCATTTCATGAATTCCGATCGGCAATTCGTTGGGACGAAAAAGACCCTTTGACAATCGACCAATGGCCCAAAACGGAGCACCAAGAAATCGTCGCGATGGCCCAGCATCACGGGGTGCCCACACGTCTACTAGATTTTACTTACGACCCCCTCACTGCCAGTTATTTCGCGGCTTGGAAGAGTTTTGTTCGTCGAGATTCTGGAAAGACTAGCCGTAAGGATCCCAACCGGCAGTCTAGCAAGTCCTTCGCGATTTGGGCGGTAAGATTCTGAATCGAGAAGGCATCTCTTTGTCCTCGTTGATGCCCGACCATGACCACGTTGTAAGCGGACTTGAACTGGAGCGAAAGCTGAGGATGCCGGCGCCCAGGCCGCAAACAAGATCTCCACGGCGGGTAGCCAGATAGCCACATCTGAGGCCGATAGTTACGCTATCCCAGCCACCGAAAAGTCGCAGTGCCTTAGCAGTTTTTCAAGAGTTTGCTGGCTGGGCCTCGCCCTGGTGCGACAGGCTCAGCCCGACAGTCGGCAGGGAGGTGCCCTTGACCAACCAAACAAACGGGGACGATCTTGATCCGGAGTCAGATCAGATCAGAGAAGTGTTCGCTCGGTTCGGTCTTGCTATCTTTCAGGCCCAGGCTTTGGAAAGACAGCTAGCGGTCATCCTGGCGGCGCATTACGGAACGAGCTCAAAGGTGGTTACCAGGGCTGGTTTTGACGAACTGCTCGCGAGATTCTTCAGAGAGACTCTTGGGTCGCTTACTAGGAAGGCCGCACATGTACCCGAGATCGAGGAAGTCGATGCAACCGAGTTGAAAACGGCGCTCACCAAGAGGAACTGGCTCGTACATCAATACTTCTGGGAAAGAGCGATTGAGTTCCTGTCCGAATCTGGAAGGACATCAATGATTCAAGAATTGCGGGACGCGGCGGATATGTTTGATCGGCTCGACAAACGCTACACAGGCATGGCACGTGCCTGGGCTGAAAAGCGCGGCATCACTGCGGAAGACATAGATAATGAACTGCAGAAGCTCATCAGAGGAGACTGAGGGATACCGATCGGAAAGGGATCTTCTCGAGGTGGCATATTGTGGCGTTGCAAGACGGGAAGAAGTACACAATAGCGAAAAGGCGGCACGAGGTCGTTCGTCTCAAAATCGCCGGTAAATCTGAGCGAGCCATTGCCAAGGAGCTAGAGGGAAGAGGCTACAAGATCAGCCACGGCCAAGTTCATCGGGACTGGCGTGCCGAGCTAAGGGAGCTCGCCGATAGTCACTCGGAGGAAGCAGACAATCTGCGAGTCACACAGAACGACCGCTACAACGAGCTTCTAGCCGCCCATTGGGAAAAGGCTCAGGCTGGTGACGTGAAGGCGGCGGATATAGTGCTGAAGATCATCAAAGGCATTCGGGACGTCAACGGACTGGACTTAACCGGGCGCGACACCACCAACGTAAACACGATGGCCGTGCTCAATACCCGTGCTAACGAAGCGGCTGCTGCTAAGAAGAAACTCGTTGAGCTCCTCAGTCGTAAGCACGATGCCGAACGGCCCGTTAGCAACGGGACAGATTCAGGAAGGGATCAGTGAGCTAACGCCTGACCGACCAGTGCCCCGCTCAGAACGACGTGGCCGCGAGAGCCCCCTGGTCTGTGGCACCTGCGCCACGTCCCTGAGCCCCGAGCGTCCAGCCCTTGACCTAAAGGGCAGCGCTGACTTAGAGTGTCGATATCGATCGAGGAAGGAGGTGAGGAATATGAACAAGAACCTTGCTCTATCTTCTCCTCCTGTCTGGAGGGCTCGGCCACTCTAAGACCAGCCAGCGATTCGAATTGGCCATAGGTACGACAAGGTTCGTCTCCTATGGCCTTTTTTGTTGTTCAAGATTTGATGAACTGAGGGAGGTAAGTCCTTGAATACAAATTGGTGATCAAGCTCCAAAGGTCGGCGGTGTCGAGGATCCATTTTGGAGCATTAGCGAGCACCTCGCGACGGTATCGCGTCTAGCAATGACGTCACAGAAGTTGCTTGCCATGTTGCCAGACGTGCCATTCCCGCAACTCTCAGCGGGGGAAATCGGCGCGATCATCGCTCGTCACAAATTGAATGTCTCGCCGGACGAAGTGACACAATTACCGAGAGCCGGCACTGTTAACACCGCGCTCGCGCTCGGGGAGAACTACGTACTCCGCGTTCCCAAGCCGACATCTGGTGCTGTTGGCGACACATGTACGGAGTCGGTCGCAGCGCCTGTTGCCAAAGCCGCCGGGGTGCGGACACCGGCCCTTCTTGTGTTTGATGACAGCAAGGGAATTCTGGATGTTCCGTACACGATCTACAAGCGAGTGGACGGCCAGAACTTCGGGCTAGGCAATATCGATGCTGACGCAAGCGCCCACGTCTACCGCGAGATTGGACGCGAGCTAGCCATTCTGCACCAGCGCGTCGAGACCTGTCCGGATCCCCACGGCTATTTACACCAGCCCGGCCGGCTCGACCCATCCGACGTGCTCGACCAACTGGGTTCGGCGGCGTTACTCAGCGGCTCCAATATCAAATGGCTGAACCGGGTCTTTGGCCGACTTCGCTCAGCGGTAGAGGAGGCAACCGGGTTCAAGCGTTTCCTTCACAACGATGTGCTCCCAACGAACGTAATCGTGAATGGTGGCGCGTTCGTAGCTCTTATCGACTGGAATGGTGCGGGCTGGGGGGACCCGGCACTCGAGTTCGCGACGGTCCCCTCAAGGGCGGTTCCTCATGCTCTAGCCGGCTACCGAGAGCTAGCCTCCCTCGATGGGAACGACACCGCCGAGCAGCGGATCTTGTGGGACCATCTCTGCCTGGCACTTTACTTTCTGCAGCGCCCGCCGTTCTACGAGACCGTCAGCTGGGCGCGGCCGCCTTTTGCGCGACTAACTGAACTCGTTGCTACGGCCTCCCGGTTCAAGGCTTGGCAGGATCTCCTCTCCTGAGCTGTGATTAACCCTGCTTGAGAGGGCAGCCGGATTGGCCGCTGGTGGCCGTTTTTGCCGGCGCTCCATCTGGTCACGGAGAGAACCCGCATGTACCGTCACGCCTGCGCCGTTGTGCTCATTATGCTCATGCTTTCTAGGCTTGGTTGTCCTACTTAGGGAAAGCCCGCAATGCCTCGCCCAGCTATGAAATGTGGTCTGATACACTGCTGCCGAGCGTCTGAGGTGGATGAGTTGCGGGGGATTCTTATTTGGGAGGTGGAGAATTGGAGACTAAGAAAGACCGGCCCCCGTACGACAAACTGTGGAATGCCCTGACCCGCAAGCCAAAAGACGACCTAATGGGCGAGATGATCAAGAACACGCTTTCGCAGCGAGAAGCCGAGCAACTGCAGATGCGATTCGGGTTGACCGGCGAGTCGCCTACGTCCCTAGTCGAAACGGCAGACCGCTTTGAGACAGACGAAGATGGCGTTCGGGAGATGGAAGCACTTGCGCTGAGAAAGCTGCGAGGAGTTCTAGCACGATCCCTGCATGTTTGATCCCGCCACCCTCGGCACCATCCACCCCACATGCTCAAGTCTGCCTGGATTGCCTCCAGGAGCTTCAGATGAGTCGGTTTCGGTGTGCGTCCCCTCAAGAGAGACCCCCCTATGGCGTTTCCAGTTGTTGCGGTTTGGCCGTGAGAGTAACGAGAGTACAGATAGCCACAATCTATGTGAACCTGAAACTCGCTCCGATGAAGCGAAGTCCAAGCCGCTCTGCGACACGTCGGGAGGAGAAGTTGGTTCGGTCCATGCTATAAAAGAGGGCCCGTTGGTTAAGTGATGGCAGGGTCGCCCAACCGGCCGTCGCCGCTGCAGCGAAGCCACGTCCTCTCAGCGCTGGAACCGTTGTGACACCAACTTCGGCGCCGGCCGGCCCGATACGGGCCGTCATAGCGATGGATTCGATCTCACCCTGGAGGAGGGAAATGCTCCAAGGTGCCCAGATTTCGGCTGCTTTCACAAACCCTACTGACACGAGCACTTCTGGCATCCTCTGGTCTTCCAGTCGCGCAAATAGTCGGTCGCCGTCAGGCGTGTCGGAACTGACTAACTCCACGTCGTGTTCGTACTCGAAATGATCCGGGAAATGATAGGTTGACCCTGCCCTCTGTTCCTCGAGCGGAGCCTCGGCAGCTAAGAGCCTGACGTAGTCGTCGAGGTGTAGCGGGGTAACGTCTGGGTCATTGAGCGGTGGTTCGTCAGCGACCAAGGCGTGGATCGTTAGCAGCGTCCTCTGGCTAACGTCGTGACGGACATGTACGACGTTGCCCGAATCGCAGCCCGCCAGAAACAAGCGGGGCCCAATGGAATGATCTGGGTCGTTCTCATGCAAGATTCGACCATCATCGGTCAGAGCTATGAGCGTGGCGACTTGGATCTGAAGGAGATCACTGTCGTTGGATTCAGCGCACATGTTTGCTTCCTGGTGTAGGAACAGCAGGTCTTAGCAGATGTGAGGACACACGTTAAGAAGGCGGGCTGTTCAAGTCAACTACAACACCTTCCTTATTCGACCCTACCCCTCCCCAATCGAATTTCGCGGTAGTGTGCGCGTTGCTGCCGGGCCGGTCTCGGAGCTTCACACGGTCGTGATCTGACGCCCCCTCCCTCCACTGTTAGAATGCTTGTGGGTTCCTCATGGACGAAGCAACAATCGCCGGGATAGGTGCAATCATCGCTGCGATCGGAACTGTCATCGCAGCAGTGGCTTTGGTCTTCATTGCTCGTTCTACACGCGCGGCGATCAGACAAGCAGATATTGTGGGTCGAGAGTCTGAACGGAGGTCCAGGCCTTGGGTTGGAATCACCGAGATCAAGTACATGCCCGATGATTCGGTCGGGGTACCGCTTGAGTCTCTCGCGGACCGTCTGTCGCTCAAGTATTCCAACTTTGGATCTCTTCCAGCCGGCGGCCTAGAGTTGACTCTCTCTCTGAAGCCCGCGGAGCCGGATGCTGACAGCCTGCAGCTCGGCGACGAAATGTTCCCGCTGGGAACACTCTTCCCCGGCGAACCAGCCAGCTGGTACGTTGTCTATAGTGGCCAGCTTGTGACTTGGAGACTCGCAGGTCGAAAGGTGAGATTTGACGGTAGTTTCAGATATGCCTATGGCGACGCTCGTTACGTGACTGAATTCGTGGGGAGTTTGAACTTTGATCGCTCTCCACAAGGTTCGGAAGAGACACCCATCGATTGGCGCCATCAATCCGCCCGATGAGATTTCAGCTGCTGGGCCTTTAGGCCCCTTCGTCTCCAGCGTTCATCCCGCACAGTCTTGCTGGAGTGGCACTCGCGGCACAGCGCCTGGTGATTGCTGCGCTCCCAGAAAAGCGGATCATCGGGTCCCGTCACCGGCTCGCGGTGGTCCACGTCGGTCGCTATCTCCCAACATCCGGTGGCACAGAGGGTGTTGGCTGCTCGCCAAGTACGAATGTCGGTACTTTCGCCGCAGTTACCTGGTCGGTGACACCCCGTCAATCCTTACCCGCGCTACATGCCTGCCCCCGAGCACCGTGCGACGATCTCCAACACTCTGTCCCTCAGCACGGCCAGCTTCTTGGGGCGCGACGGGCAGCAGTCGCAGTAGATGGGGCGCGGTTCAGGCGAGTAGGCCTTTAGGCGCAGCGCCTCCAGGTCATCGGCGAACTTCGCCTTCTGAGTCGGAGTTGTCGCGGTGCGACGGCCCCTTGACGAAACCTTTCGCCCCGCTAGTGCCACTACACTGTAGTGCACAATCTAGCGGGAAGAAGACCCTTGGATGTACTGAGCGACGAAGAACTAGTCGGCCGAGCCTGTCTTACGCGGGAAAAAAATGCCTTCGGGGAGCTGGTCAAACGCCACTTTGGAATGGCGGAGCGCGTGGCAGCAGGAATGGTGCGGGACAGGGAGGTGGCTAAAGACCTCGCCCAAGAGGCGTTCCTACAGGCGTATCTCTCAATGGACCGACTTAATCAGCACGACCGTTTTCAGAGTTGGGTACACGGGATAGTGTTGAACGTTAGTCGAGGGTACCTGCGCAGCAAGAGGATGACTGACATCTCGATCGAGAGTTTTGCCGGCGGTTCTCACCTTGAAGGAACGGCGCTTGGCGCGCTTGAGCCCGACCCAGAAGAAGTTGCTGAGGCTCAAGAGTTGCGTCAGGCCGTGCGGCGGGCGGTAGCCAGTCTTTCGCCAAAGAATCGCTCAGCCACTCTTCTTTTCTATTACCAGCAGAGGAGCCTGAGGGAGATCGCGGCTACTCTGAACCTATCCGTCGCCGCCATTAAAAGCCGCTTGCACAGGTCTCGGGAGGATCTCGAAGAACTGCTGTCACCGGTCCTTCAAGAGGCGTGGCAGCCAGAATCAGCCGATAAGGAGGAGTTCGCTATGACCGAGGTGACCGTCGCCGATTTGATCGAAGAAAGAGCTGGCCTTGTGTCAATGGTGCTATTGGAAGAGTCGCATGGACGGTACTTACAGTTGTGGATAGGAAAAAACGACGCGGAAGTGATCGCGTCTAGCCTTAGCCCGAATCCACCGAAGGACACCGATGGACGGCGTGAGGAAAGCGGAAGGGGGGGTGAGGGAGCTACAGGGGAAATAGCCTGGGTTCCATTTGGGGTAGGGAGGTCGGCGGACGGTCTTCATCGCCGCACAGGGGCCCCTATGGCCGTCTGCGGGAGCTGCGATGCGGGGGATGGCGAGAGAATACGCAGCAGGGAACTCTCTCGGACCGGGCTGGCGCGAGTCTGCGGGGATCTTCGGTTGTCCGGTGGGTGGGTCGCCGACGGTGCCGTCAGGCCGGGAGTGGAATGGCTCGCAGCCGGGCCAAGGCGCGGCTGAACTTCTCAGCCCAAGGCCAGCGATCCGGAAGATGCAGGGTCAACCGGCGTGCCGAGCGGGTGAGCCGTCCGGCTAGGGAGAAGAACCGCCGCCGGAGGGTCTTGGTGGTGGCTATCCGCTCTCCCAGACCGATCCGCGCCGTCCAGCGGGCCAGGTTGTGGGCCATCGTCTGGACGGCCAGCCAGGCGCCGTTGGCGGCGAAGCGGCCCGAGGGGAGATGGTTCAGCCCGACGCCGTACTTGAGGTCGCGTATGGCATTCTCGATCTCGGCGTGGCGGCGATGGTCAGCCTCCAGTTCGAGCAACTCCCCGTCCCGGTCGGTGATGAAGCCGTGATAACTGTATTTGGCGAAGAGGGCCAGTTGGGAACCGGGCGTCGGCTTCACCCGCCGGACGATGAGCCGTACCGGCGCGGCGTCTGCCTCGGCCTGGAAGGGGGTGCAGGTGATCTCGGCCACATCGGCGGCACCGTCCATCCAGTAAGGAATCGGCGTCCAGGCATCTTCGGGTATCGCCTCGATGAGATTGTGCAGGCTTTTGTGCTGGCGGATGGTGATGGAGTAGCGGACATTGATCCGGCGGCAGACGGCGACCACGGCGTGGGTATAGAAGCCGCTGTCGGCACGCATGGTGAGCTGCCCGCTGGCCCCGCCGTAGCGAACCCGGCTCACCGTTTCACGCAGGAAGTGGGCGGCGCCGCGAGCGGTGTTGGCCCGGCCCTCGCGCAGCCGGGCCATCAGCACGTCGCCTGTGCCGGCGGCGACGGCCAACAGCGGGTGATAGCCCCGCTTGCCGGTATAGCCGTGGTGGCGTGCGCCCTCCTTGGCCAGTCCGTAGGTCTCGCAGATGGTGGAGTCCAGGTCAATGGTCAGGGGCCCGTCGCCGGGTCCCGCCCCGGCCTGCCAAGCCCGGGCCAGCAACTCGCGGCTCACCCGGTCGAGTTGACGGACGTGGCCCCACCGGAAGCTGCGCAGGAAGGTGCCCAGGGTGGATGGCGCCTTCACCGTGCCGCCCAGGGTGCTGGCCGTCCCCCCGGTGCGCAACACATCGGCGTCGTCAATGCAGTCGCCCCCAGCCAGCGCAGACGCCACCAGCGTCATCATCTTGTCGCTCGTGTTCGCCCGCCCCGGGGCATCGCCCAGGTCGAGGCGCTGCCGGACGAGTTCGGGCAGGCCGAGGTGCCGCGCCAGGGTGGCCGGAAGGAGCAGCCCGGCATTGGCCACCAAGCGGCGGTCGTCGAAGGTGATTTGGATTCGGTCGGGGTGGTTGCGTGGCAGCATCTATTGGGTGCTCCTTTTCCAGGGTCTGTTTTTTGCTACAAAACCATTATCCCAGAAGCACAGGAGCACCTTCTTGCTGCTTCAGGACGCTAACCCGACGCCCTCCTTCGGTGGATTCGGGCTAACCGGGCGCGACACCACCAATGCCAACACAACGGCGGTGCTCAATATCCGTTCTAGCGAAGCGGCTGCCGCCAAGCAGAGGCTCCTTGAGCTCCTCAGTCGAAAGCACGACGCCGGACGGCCCGTTAGCGAGGGGACCGCTTCAGGAAGCGATCAGAGCTAACATCTCTAGAGCTGGATTCGTAAAGCGGACCGGTGAATCGGAGTTTAGGCATACAGGAGAGGCTTTTGGCACAGGACAAGATAGCGATGTATGGAACGCAGTGGTGCATCGACTGCTTCCGCGCGAAGGAGTTCTTCGCTAGGCACGACATCGGATACCGGTGGATAGACGTCGATCAGGACGAGTCCGGTCTGGAGTTCGTCGTTGAGGCGAACCACGGCAAGCGGATCGTGCCCACCATCGTGTTCGAAGACGGTTCCACCCTCGCCGAGCCCAGCGACGCTGAGCTGGCGATCAAGCTCGGCATTTCTGTTTAGCTCCGTAAGGCCACGCCTGCGGTCTCCCATTCGCGGATGTTGAGCTAGGGCGGTCCCATTCCACGATAAATCTAAGGACAGACTCCGCCCTCGTAGAGAGCGAGCGTGGTCTGGTATCCTCGCACTTCAGCCGATACAATCTATCGTGCGCGACGAGCAGCGCACCCTGACGGAGACCCGCCCTTACTCAACGTATAATCGAAGTTGGGATCGATGGCTCACTCTCGCTCCACTACCCCACAGGCGAGAATCAAAGCCACGTCACTCTTGGCACGCCAACCGCTCACATCAACCGCTGACAAACCTCCCAGCGCTGCGAAAAGAACCGCCAATGGATCTGAAAGACCCGGAACTGGGACTCCGTCCCTGACGTTGTTTACCGTAGTCTACGACCTGTCTCTCATCCTCTGCGTCGGTTCTGGCAGTGGGGCTCACCAGGCTGACCACGCGTTCCGCGGCCTCCCAGGAAAAATGGCATCATGATATGCGGCACTGAAGTGATATTCGCGGTGTTGTCGGGATCAACCTAAACAATGTTAGGCGTCCTGGTCGAGTCAATCCTTTTCTTAAGCCCGAATCCACCGAAGGACACCGATGGACGGCGTGAGGAAAGCGGAAGGGGGGGTGAGGGAGCTACAGGGGAAATAGCCTGGGTTCCATTTGGGGTAGGGAGGTCGGCGGACGGTCTTCATCGCCGCACAGGGGCCCCTATGGCCGTCTGCGGGAGCTGCGATGCGGGGGATGGCGAGAGAATACGCAGCAGGGAACTCTCTCGGACCGGGCTGGCGCGAGTCTGCGGGGATCTTCGGTTGTCCGGTGGGTGGGTCGCCGACGGTGCCGTCAGGCCGGGAGTGGAATGGCTCGCAGCCGGGCCAAGGCGCGGCTGAACTTCTCAGCCCAAGGCCAGCGATCCGGAAGATGCAGGGTCAACCGGCGTGCCGAGCGGGTGAGCCGTCCGGCTAGGGAGAAGAACCGCCGCCGGAGGGTCTTGGTGGTGGCTATCCGCTCTCCCAGACCGATCCGCGCCGTCCAGCGGGCCAGGTTGTGGGCCATCGTCTGGACGGCCAGCCAGGCGCCGTTGGCGGCGAAGCGGCCCGAGGGGAGATGGTTCAGCCCGACGCCGTACTTGAGGTCGCGTATGGCATTCTCGATCTCGGCGTGGCGGCGATGGTCAGCCTCCAGTTCGAGCAACTCCCCGTCCCGGTCGGTGATGAAGCCGTGATAACTGTATTTGGCGAAGAGGGCCAGTTGGGAACCGGGCGTCGGCTTCACCCGCCGGACGATGAGCCGTACCGGCGCGGCGTCTGCCTCGGCCTGGAAGGGGGTGCAGGTGATCTCGGCCACATCGGCGGCACCGTCCATCCAGTAAGGAATCGGCGTCCAGGCATCTTCGGGTATCGCCTCGATGAGATTGTGCAGGCTTTTGTGCTGGCGGATGGTGATGGAGTAGCGGACATTGATCCGGCGGCAGACGGCGACCACGGCGTGGGTATAGAAGCCGCTGTCGGCACGCATGGTGAGCTGCCCGCTGGCCCCGCCGTAGCGAACCCGGCTCACCGTTTCACGCAGGAAGTGGGCGGCGCCGCGAGCGGTGTTGGCCCGGCCCTCGCGCAGCCGGGCCATCAGCACGTCGCCTGTGCCGGCGGCGACGGCCAACAGCGGGTGATAGCCCCGCTTGCCGGTATAGCCGTGGTGGCGTGCGCCCTCCTTGGCCAGTCCGTAGGTCTCGCAGATGGTGGAGTCCAGGTCAATGGTCAGGGGCCCGTCGCCGGGTCCCGCCCCGGCCTGCCAAGCCCGGGCCAGCAACTCGCGGCTCACCCGGTCGAGTTGACGGACGTGGCCCCACCGGAAGCTGCGCAGGAAGGTGCCCAGGGTGGATGGCGCCTTCACCGTGCCGCCCAGGGTGCTGGCCGTCCCCCCGGTGCGCAACACATCGGCGTCGTCAATGCAGTCGCCCCCAGCCAGCGCAGACGCCACCAGCGTCATCATCTTGTCGCTCGTGTTCGCCCGCCCCGGGGCATCGCCCAGGTCGAGGCGCTGCCGGACGAGTTCGGGCAGGCCGAGGTGCCGCGCCAGGGTGGCCGGAAGGAGCAGCCCGGCATTGGCCACCAAGCGGCGGTCGTCGAAGGTGATTTGGATTCGGTCGGGGTGGTTGCGTGGCAGCATCTATTGGGTGCTCCTTTTCCAGGGTCTGTTTTTTGCTACAAAACCATTATCCCAGAAGCACAGGAGCACCTTCTTGCTGCTTCAGGACGCTAACCCGACGCCCTCCTTCGGTGGATTCGGGCTAACCGGGCGCGACACCACCAATGCCAACACAACGGCGGTGCTCAATATCCGTTCTAGCGAAGCGGCTGCCGCCAAGCAGAGGCTCCTTGAGCTCCTCAGTCGAAAGCACGACGCCGGACGGCCCGTTAGCGAGGGGACCGCTTCAGGAAGCGATCAGAGCTAACATCTCTAGAGCTGGATTCGTAAAGCGGACCGGTGAATCGGAGTTTAGGCATACAGGAGAGGCTTTTGGCACAGGACAAGATAGCGATGTATGGAACGCAGTGGTGCATCGACTGCTTCCGCGCGAAGGAGTTCTTCGCTAGGCACGACATCGGATACCGGTGGATAGACGTCGATCAGGACGAGTCCGGTCTGGAGTTCGTCGTTGAGGCGAACCACGGCAAGCGGATCGTGCCCACCATCGTGTTCGAAGACGGTTCCACCCTCGCCGAGCCCAGCGACGCTGAGCTGGCGATCAAGCTCGGCATTTCTGTTTAGCTCCGTAAGGCCACGCCTGCGGTCTCCCATTCGCGGATGTTGAGCTAGGGCGGTCCCATTCCACGATAAATCTAAGGACAGACTCCGCCCTCGTAGAGAGCGAGCGTGGTCTGGTATCCTCGCACTTCAGCCGATACAATCTATCGTGCGCGACGAGCAGCGCACCCTGACGGAGACCCGCCCTTACTCAACGTATAATCGAAGTTGGGATCGATGGCTCACTCTCGCTCCACTACCCCACAGGCGAGAATCAAAGCCACGTCACTCTTGGCACGCCAACCGCTCACATCAACCGCTGACAAACCTCCCAGCGCTGCGAAAAGAACCGCCAATGGATCTGAAAGACCCGGAACTGGGACTCCGTCCCTGACGTTGTTTACCGTAGTCTACGACCTGTCTCTCATCCTCTGCGTCGGTTCTGGCAGTGGGGCTCACCAGGCTGACCACGCGTTCCGCGGCCTCCCAGGAAAAATGGCATCATGATATGCGGCACTGAAGTGATATTCGCGGTGTTGTCGGGATCAACCTAAACAATGTTAGGCGTCCTGGTCGAGTCAATCCTTTTCTTAAGCCCGAATCCACCGAAGGACACCGATGGACGGCGTGAGGAAAGCGGAAGGGGGGGTGAGGGAGCTACAGGGGAAATAGCCTGGGTTCCATTTGGGGTAGGGAGGTCGGCGGACGGTCTTCATCGCCGCACAGGGGCCCCTATGGCCGTCTGCGGGAGCTGCGATGCGGGGGATGGCGAGAGAATACGCAGCAGGGAACTCTCTCGGACCGGGCTGGCGCGAGTCTGCGGGGATCTTCGGTTGTCCGGTGGGTGGGTCGCCGACGGTGCCGTCAGGCCGGGAGTGGAATGGCTCGCAGCCGGGCCAAGGCGCGGCTGAACTTCTCAGCCCAAGGCCAGCGATCCGGAAGATGCAGGGTCAACCGGCGTGCCGAGCGGGTGAGCCGTCCGGCTAGGGAGAAGAACCGCCGCCGGAGGGTCTTGGTGGTGGCTATCCGCTCTCCCAGACCGATCCGCGCCGTCCAGCGGGCCAGGTTGTGGGCCATCGTCTGGACGGCCAGCCAGGCGCCGTTGGCGGCGAAGCGGCCCGAGGGGAGATGGTTCAGCCCGACGCCGTACTTGAGGTCGCGTATGGCATTCTCGATCTCGGCGTGGCGGCGATGGTCAGCCTCCAGTTCGAGCAACTCCCCGTCCCGGTCGGTGATGAAGCCGTGATAACTGTATTTGGCGAAGAGGGCCAGTTGGGAACCGGGCGTCGGCTTCACCCGCCGGACGATGAGCCGTACCGGCGCGGCGTCTGCCTCGGCCTGGAAGGGGGTGCAGGTGATCTCGGCCACATCGGCGGCACCGTCCATCCAGTAAGGAATCGGCGTCCAGGCATCTTCGGGTATCGCCTCGATGAGATTGTGCAGGCTTTTGTGCTGGCGGATGGTGATGGAGTAGCGGACATTGATCCGGCGGCAGACGGCGACCACGGCGTGGGTATAGAAGCCGCTGTCGGCACGCATGGTGAGCTGCCCGCTGGCCCCGCCGTAGCGAACCCGGCTCACCGTTTCACGCAGGAAGTGGGCGGCGCCGCGAGCGGTGTTGGCCCGGCCCTCGCGCAGCCGGGCCATCAGCACGTCGCCTGTGCCGGCGGCGACGGCCAACAGCGGGTGATAGCCCCGCTTGCCGGTATAGCCGTGGTGGCGTGCGCCCTCCTTGGCCAGTCCGTAGGTCTCGCAGATGGTGGAGTCCAGGTCAATGGTCAGGGGCCCGTCGCCGGGTCCCGCCCCGGCCTGCCAAGCCCGGGCCAGCAACTCGCGGCTCACCCGGTCGAGTTGACGGACGTGGCCCCACCGGAAGCTGCGCAGGAAGGTGCCCAGGGTGGATGGCGCCTTCACCGTGCCGCCCAGGGTGCTGGCCGTCCCCCCGGTGCGCAACACATCGGCGTCGTCAATGCAGTCGCCCCCAGCCAGCGCAGACGCCACCAGCGTCATCATCTTGTCGCTCGTGTTCGCCCGCCCCGGGGCATCGCCCAGGTCGAGGCGCTGCCGGACGAGTTCGGGCAGGCCGAGGTGCCGCGCCAGGGTGGCCGGAAGGAGCAGCCCGGCATTGGCCACCAAGCGGCGGTCGTCGAAGGTGATTTGGATTCGGTCGGGGTGGTTGCGTGGCAGCATCTATTGGGTGCTCCTTTTCCAGGGTCTGTTTTTTGCTACAAAACCATTATCCCAGAAGCACAGGAGCACCTTCTTGCTGCTTCAGGACGCTAACCCGACGCCCTCCTTCGGTGGATTCGGGTTAAGCAGGCACGAGGACACTGTGTTGACTGCTTCTATCCTATCTGACCCGCAGAACTGGGCACTACTAGCGACCATCGCAGCGATCGTCGCCTCTCTAGCAGCCTCAGCTAGCGCCATAGCGGCATTGTGGCCAATCTGGCAGCGGCAGCGCACCCGACGACTCCTTGAGAATGACTTTGGTTCGGAGCTGTTTCCAAGAGACGTTATCGAACGTTCGATTCGCTATTACATTCGCCCCGATTGTTCCAGCGTCGATCCAGCCCAAGAGGCTGAAATTCGCCAAGTGATGGCCACACAAGAAGATCTGATCACGGCTGTCGACAAATATCTTCTGCAAGACGACCTGCCACACCGTCACCTCTTACTACTCGCCGATTCTGGCATGGGCAAATCCTCTTTCATACTCAATTACTACGCCCGAAATCAGCGGCTGACTAAAAGCAAGCGTCAGCGCTTAGCCCGAATCCACCGAAGGACACCGATGGACGGCGTGAGGGCAGCGGAAGGGGGTGGGTGAGGGAGCTACAGGGGAGATGGCCTGGGGTCTTGGGGTAGATGGGAGGCCGGCGGGCGGTCTTCAGTGGCCGCACAGGGCCCCTAAGGCCCTATGCGGGAGTTGCGATGCGCGGGAAGGCGAGAGGATACGCAGCAGGGGACTCTCGCGACCGGGGTGGCGCGAGATTGCGGGGACGTTGGGTCAGTTGCAGGCTGGCCGTCAGGCCGGGAACGGAATGGCTTGCAGCCGGGCCAAGGCGCGAGTGAACTGGGTTTCCCAAGGCCAGCGCCGGGGGAGATGCAAAGTGAGGCGGCGCGCCGAGCGGGTGATCCGTCCCACCAGAGCGAAGACCCGCCGCCTGAGGGTCTTGGTGATCACGGTCCGCTCGCCCAGACCAATCCGCGCCGTCCAGCGGGCCAGGTTATGCGCCATCACCTGGACCGCCAGCCAGGCGCCGTTGGCGGCGAAGCGCGCCGACGGCATGTGGTTCAGCCCGACGCCGTACTTGAGGTCGCGTATGGCGTTCTCGACCTCGGCGTGGCGGCGATGATCGGCCTCCAGTTCCAGCGTCTCCCCATCGCGGTCGGTGATGAAGGCGTGATAGCTGTATCTGGCGAAGAGGGCGAGCTGGGAACCGGGCGTCGGCTTCACCCGCCGGACAATGAGCCGCACCGGCGCGGCGTCCGGCTTGGTCTGGAACGGGGTGTAAGTCGTCTCGGCGACATCGGCGGCGCCGTCCATCCAGTAGGGAATGGGAGTCCAGTCCTCCTCTGGTATCGCCTCGATCAGATCCCGCAGCCTGGCGCGCTGGCGGATGGTGATAGAGAAGCGGACATCCATTTCCCGGCAGGCGGCAACGACAGTGTGGGCGTAGAAGCCGCTGTCGGCCCGCACCGTGAGTTGTCCCCTGGCCCCGCCGTAGCGCACCCGCCCCACCGTCTCACGCAGGAAGTGGGCGGCGCCACGGGCGGTGTTGGCCCGGCCCTCGCGCAGCCGGGACATCAGCACCTCGCCGGTGCCGGCGGCAATGGCCAGCAGCGGGTGATAGCCGCGGGCGCCGGTATAGCCGTGGTGGCGCGCTCCCTCCTTGGCCAGTCCATAGGTCTCGCAGATGGTCGAGTCCAGGTCGATGGTCAGGGGCGAGTCGCCGGGTCCGGCCCCAGCGGCCCAGGCCCGGGCCAACAACTGGCGGCTCACGCGGTCGAGTTGACGGACATGCCCCCACCGGAAGCTGCGCAGGAAGGTCCCCAGGGTGGATGGCGCCTTGACCACGCAGCCTAGAACACCAACCGTCCCACCAGCGCGCAGCGCATCGGCGTCGTCGATGCAGTCGCCGCCTGCCAGCGCGGAAGCGACCAGCGTCAGCATCTTGTCCCCAGTGTTCGCCCGTCCCGGCGCTCCGCCGAGGTCAAGGTGATGGTCGACGAGTTCCCGCAGGCCCAGGTGCCGGGCTAGGGTGGCCGGCAGGAGCAGGCCGGCATTGGCCACCAGGCGATGGTCGTCAAAGAGGATGCGGATACGGTCGGGTTTGTTCTGTGGCAGCATCTATTGGGTGCTCCTTGTTTCCGGGCGGGTTTCTGTTCCAAAACCATTATCCCAGATTCAGAGGAGCACCCGCTGGCTTCTTCAAGGGCTGTCCCCAAGGACGTCCTTCGGTGGATTCGGGCTTAGCAGTAGTTCCTCTCGGTATTCCGGACGCCAACGACTATATCGAGCGCATCGAGGACAAACGCAACACGGTGATTTTCCTCGACGCGTTTGACGAAGACACCAAGGCGATCTCGGATCACCGACAACGTCTACGCGAGCTCATGCTGGCATGCCACCAATTCAAGCGGGTGCTAATTACATGCCGGACTCAATTCTTTCCAAAAGAGGAAGAAATTCCGCGCGAGACTGGTATAGCCAGAGTGGGACCACGGAAGCCGGGCGAGGCAGGCGAGTATGAGTTCTGGAAGCTCTATCTCTCTCCGCTCAACGATCGACAGGTCAGCGCATTTCTACGCCGTCGTTACCCATGGCCTTGGGGTCAACGCAAGAAAGCTCGTGAAGTCGTCGACACAATTCCCCTTCTGAGTGTCCGGCCGATGCTACTGGCCTATATTCCTGATTTGCTGGAGAGTGGGCAAGATATACACTACGCGTACCAGCTTTATCAGGTGCTAGTAGAAAAGTGGCTGGAACGCGAAAGGGGGTGGGTTGATGACAAGGATACGTTGCGTGGTTTTTCGGAGCGCCTAGCTGTAGACCTCTATGTGAACCGGAAGAGCCGAGGTGGTGAACGTATCCGTGGGGCGGAACTGGAACCGCTCGCTGAGAAATGGAACATACGCTTGGACGGGTGGCAGCTTCGGGGTCGGTCGCTGCTAAACCGTGATGCTGAAGGCAATTACAAATTCGCACACCGCTCGATTATGGAGTATCTCTTGGTGAGTAGGTTCGCCGATGGTGACGAGGCCTGCGGCGGGATAGAGTGGACCGACCAGATGCTCCAGTTTGTTTGGGAAATGATCAAACACCATTCTGATGCGAACGAGCCCCTTCCCTTTGATGCTACACAACTTGATCTGAGTAGATTTCAGCTTTCACTCCGGTCTAGTGCCGTGCGAACCTTGAGTCACTCAGAGCACAAGTTGGGTCTAATCACAAACGACCTGTATGACGGTATCTGGAATAAAAGCGCTAGAAGAGAGCTCGTGCCCCTGTTTGTGGTGCACGAAAGAGCAGATGACAAGATTGTGAATGACTATGTCAGTGGACTGACCTGGGCATGGAGCAGTTCAGGCGATTTGAACCCTCCAGCCGAAGTTGATGCTTATATTCAACGTCTCAATACAAGAAGCTACGGGGGCTATAACGATTGGAGATTGCCAACCGTGGAGGAAGCAAGTTCGCTCATGGAACCGAAATCGAAGAAGAATGACGTGGAATTCGGTCTGGGCTATGGTGGTAAAGGTCCTATTTGGACAGCAGATCATGATCCAGATGGCTTTCCTTGGGGGGCGTATATCGGTGAAACCGGGTTCGGCTTCAACCAACGGGATAGTCGTCGATTGATGGAGGTCTTGGCAGTTCGTCGGAGCAGCGGAGCAGACGCCCGTCTAACCCTCGCTCCAGCGGGCGGGCAGGGCGTGCCGCCATGATATGATGCCGTCAATCAGGCGGGGGATATGCGATGGAGCGAAGCTTAGATGAACAGCACCGTCGTTGTGACCGGCATAGGCGTCATAAGTCCTGTAGGACTCACGCGCGAGACGTCGTGGAAGGCGCTCGTGCGCGGTGAGTCCGGGATCGATCATATAGGCTCGTTCGACCCAGAGGGGCTCGAGACGCGTATAGCCGGGGAGGTCGAGGGGTTCGACGCCACCGATTTCATGGGCCCGAAGGAGGCCCGCCACATGGACCGCTTCGCCCAGCTGGCAGTCGGGGCGGCGCTGGAGGCGACCGAGCAGGCCCATCTTGATATCGACAGCAGCAACGCTGAGCGGGTCTCGGTTATCGTCTCAAGCGGCATAGGCGGGATCATCACGCTGTCTGAGCAGATAGGCGTCTTGGACAGCAAGGGCGCCCGGCGCGTCAACCCGTTCCTCGTGCCGATGATGCTACCGGACATGGCGTCCGGACAGGTCTCCATGGTGTTGGGGGCAAAAGGGCCCAACTTCGCCACGGTGTCGGCCTGCTCCAGCGGCGCAGACGCAATAGGTGTCGCCTTCAATATGGTGAGCAAGGGCACGGTGGACGTTGCCGTGGCCGGCGGCTCCGAGGCGGCGATATGTCCCATCGGAGTGGCCGGGTTCAACTCCTGCAAAGCCCTCTCAAAGCGCAACGACCAGCCGCAAAAGGCGTCGCGCCCATTCGACGCCGAGAGAGACGGCTTCGTCCTCGGCGAAGGCGCCGGCGTCCTCGTCCTTGAGAGCCTGGAGAGCGCCACCAACCGCGGCGTCGCCCCGATTGCCGAAATCGCGGGCTACGGCTCCACGGCGGACGCTTACCACGTCACCCAGCCGGCGCCATCGGGCGAAGGCGGCGCCAGGGCAATGAAAATCGCGCTGGACGACGCAGGGCTGGAGCCCGAGGATATCGACTACATAAACGCTCACGGCACTTCCACGCAACTCAACGACAAGTACGAGACGATGGCCATGAAGTCTGTCTTCGGCGAGGAAGCGTACAAGATACCTATCAGCTCGACCAAGTCGATGACTGGACACCTGCTGGGCGCCAGCGGTGCTCTGGAGGCGGCGGTCTCCGTGCTGGCCATCGACCGAGGAGTCCTTCCTCCGACCATCAACCTGGAGGTCCCCGACCCTGACTGCGACCTCGACTACACGCCGCACATGCCGAGGCGAGGGAGGACGCGAGCCGTCATGAGCAACTCCTTCGGATTCGGAGGGCATAACGCGAGTCTGGTGTTCCGCGCTTACGAGGAGTAGCCTGCAACCGTATGGCCTGGAGTGCGCTCGCACATGGCCCGTAGCCCCGTAGTCTCAGCCGTGGGAGGACTGCGCCGGTTCTTAGGCGAGGCCCAGGGCAGTGAGAACGCATCTTGACAACCAATCGCCTCTTTTCCCTTCTCCCCTTGTGGGCGAAGGCTAGCGTGAGGGGGACGGCGCCCGATAAACGTTGACAAATTCTGCTACTGGAACGCGGAACTTGCGGCGCGCTTGGAGGCAACTCCCGGAGCCCCCCGAGGGATTCGCCCTTTCAATAGGACTCCCGCCGTTCCAGGCACGCCTTCTCTATAACCGCGGCATCAGGTCGCAAGCCGATGCTGACGCGTACCTCTCGCCGAGCCCGGCCCAGCTCAACGACCCGCTCCTACTACCGGAGATGCGCGCTGCGGTCACAAGGCTGAGCAAGGCGCTGGCCGACGCCGAGACGATCGGCGTATTCGGCGACTTCGACACCGACGGCGTCTCCGGTACAGCCCTCCTGGTCCTGGCTTTGAGGCAGGCCGGAGCGGAGGTGGTCCCGTACATCCCTCACCGCGTCGACGAAGGCCACGGGCTGAACGCCGACGCCGTGACGCACCTGGCCGGCAAAGGCGTCTCGCTGCTGATCACTGTGGATTGCGGGTCGAGCTCTGTAGAAGAGGTGCGCGCTGCCGCCTCCATGGGGATCGACACGGTGATTACCGACCACCACAGTCTTCCCGAAGACCTTCCAGATGCAGTGGCGCTGGTGAATCCGAAGCACCCGGACTCAGAGTATCCCTACAATGACCTCACGGGCGCCGGGCTCTCTTTCAAGCTGGTCGAAGCGCTCTACGGCCACCTGGGGAGACCGGTGCCGGAGCACGTCTTGGAGCTCGCTGCCATCGGCACGGTGGCCGACTCGGGCCCCTTGACCGGGGAGAACCGCTATCTGGTGAGGGAGGGACTTGCCCTCATCAACCGCACCAGCCACGTTGGACTAAGGGCGCTGATGGCCGGGGCCGGGCTAAAGCAAGGATCGCTGGATACTGAGTCGCTGTCGTTTGGCATAATTCCGCGGCTCAACGCGGCCGGGAGGCTGGCCGACGCCGCCGAAAGTCTGAGGCTTCTCGTCGCCGAGAGCCGCGGGGAGGCCGAGTCCCTGGCGGAAGGCCTGGAGCAGCAGAACCGGCAGAGACGCGAGCTCACGGACGAAGGCGTGGCGCAGGCGCTGACGCAGGTGGACGACGAGGCGCCGCCGTCGCTCATCATGGTCCAGCACGAGGACTGGATACCCGGCATCCTGGGCCTAGTCGCGTCCGACCTGTGCGAGCGCTATAACCGCCCGGCTATCGCCGTCTCAACGGCGGGGGAGGTGGCCCGCGCGAGCGCGCGCAGCATCGCCGCGTTCGATATGATTGACGCTCTCCACCGCAGTGCGGCACCGTTCCACCGGTTCGGGGGCCATCCACGCGCGGCCGGATTCACTATTGCGCCCGCGGACCTCGGTGACTTGAAACACACCCTCGTCCGCATCGCGGACGAGCGGCTCGACGGCGCCGATTTGACTTCCTCCATAGATATCGACGCCGAGGCGCCTCCGTCCGCGCTCATCAAGGGCTTCCGGTTGGTTCAGTCGATGGCGCCATTCGGCGAGGGAAACCCGACTCCCGTGTTCCTGACCCGTAACGCCAGAGTGTCGGATGTAAGGGTGTTTGGAGACAAGGGCCGACACCTCCGGATGCGGCTCGCCCACGAAGGCGCGGTCTGGGACGCCGTTGCGTTCCGACGGGGCGCTGACGCCCCGGAACCCGGCTCGCTGATCGACATGGTGTATTCGGCGGGCATCGACAACTGGCGAGACCCGCCTACGATCCAGCTCAGCGTCGTTGACCTTCGCCCGGCGCAGTAGCGCTCGCGTAGCCGGCCATCCTGTCATTGCGAGAGCATTTGTCGTTCCGAGCCCAGCGAGGGATCCAAGAGCACTGTTAGGAAGCAACTTGGCGGCTACGAGGACACTTTGAGCGTGCCTCTCATCTCCTCGTGTCCTACTACGGTGCAAACGTATTCGTATGTGCCGGCCGCCAGGGCGGGCAGCTGTACAAGCTTTTCACTCCCTCCCGTGATCGTAACGTCGACGCCGAGTTCCTTGATGGTGAAGGTGTGCACGGTGAAGTCGCGGTTCTTGATCACCAGTTTTGAGGGCTCGGCGGACGATACTCGAACGTCCGTCGGCCTAAACTCCATGTTCTTCATATCCACTTTGACTGCCGCTACCTTGTCGGCAGCGTCCACCGAGGCCAACGTCGTGACGTGAAGCACGCCTGAGAGGGCCATCAGGGCTACGACGGTCACCGCGATAGTCGCGAAAACCCACCGTTCGCCTCGTGTAGCTACGGTGCGTGCCGTTCCGCGCCCGTGCTGGAGGAAGGCGACAATCCCCGCTACAGCGGTAATAGCGAGCGCGACGATTACCGGAACACCCATGCCAAAATCGAAGAAGCTGTTAACATGGAGCAGCGCCGGAAGTATGAATGGCCCATTGAGCAGCAGGTTCAACAGCGCCCAGATTGCGGCCACCAACGCCATCCTCCTGCCAAACCTCCACGCCAGCCCTGCGAAGATCGCTGTGGGTATCAGGAAGATCAAGATGAAGACGAGCGATTCGGTGTTGCCCGACGCGATGAGCGTAATGCCGAAGACGAGGAATACTAAGCCGTAAACGAGCAGACCAGCTATCGTAACCCTCTGATAGAAGGGCAAGCTCGTCCATGCGTGGGCAGGTCTTGTGGTGTCTGACATCTTTCACAACCCCCTTTCGGGCCATCCCATCTATCTGTAGAACAATCTCGGGTCCAACCTCTCGTGAAATGTTTCACACGTCGAGTTTACCGTCCATCCGTCCCCAAAACGTCACGGAATGCGTTACGGGACGCCGGTCCCGCACGGTTTTTGCGCGTGCGATACGACGGGGCGGTCCGCTCGACTGACGCGAATATCACGCCGTTATCACCTGAAGCGACATGACACCACACACCATGCAGTCTGAAGCGGCTGGACTCGACGCCAACGACGCAGCCCTGCGCCGAGAGGCGGGCGAGCTGCTCGAGGATACCGGACTGCTCCGCCTTCTCGCGGAGTACGGCAAGCCCCACCTCATGGGTAGCTATGCGCTAAGACTCATGGTGTGGCGAGCCCTCGACTTGACTCTCGAGGCCGGAGACATTTCCGCGCCAGCCTTCTTCGAGCTGGGCAGGCGCATAGTCTTAGCGCTCGACCCCGCCAACATGAGCTTCCGCAACACAAGACTCGCACCGACGGAGGGGCTGCCGGACGGCCTGTACTGGGCGTATACCAGGACCGCCGGCGCGAGGATGCCTGGAAGATCGACGTCTGGGCCGTGGACTCGCTGGAGTGCCTGAGGCTGATTGAGTTTCGGGACGACCTGGCAGAGAAGCTAACCCCGGAGGCCCGCCCGGTTATTCTGAGGATCAAGTCCCAGGTCTGGCAGGACAAGGAGTACCGCCGGTCCTTCGGGGCCGTGGACATCTATCGCGCCGTGCTGGACGACGGCGTCAGCGACGTCGCGGGCTTCCGAGAGTATCTAGCAGCCATAGAACGATGACGGCCGGATCGTAGGGGCGCTACTTGCCGCGCCCGCTTCTCCGCCAAGGAGGCAAGGGATGAGCAACGCGGCCGTATCCGCAATCGCCTGGGGCCATCACCGGGCGCACGAGCTGACGCTGGGCCTCGTGGCGGGCCCGTCCGAGGAGCAGATGACGCATCAGCCGAATCGCTCGACGCCCTGCGTGGCGTTCCACATCTGGCACATGGCCCGGTACACCGACTCACTGGGAGTCCAGATTGGCGCCGCCGCCGGTGCGATATGGCACACGGACAAGCTGGCGGAGCGCTGGGGCCTCGACACCGAGATTTTGGGAATGTACGAGAACGGCACTGAGATGCACGAAGGCGTCTCGGCGACGCTGCGCTGGCCGGCCAAGGACATCCTTCTCGACTACGCTCGCCGTGCTTTCGACGCCGCGGAGCAGGTCGTGGGCTCGCTCGGCGAGGACCAGCTAGAGCGACCGCCCAAGTGGGGCAGGGAGACCGTCGACGAGGAGCTGATGAGCATGATGCTGCACACCAGCAGACACCTTGGCATGATCGAGTGCATGCGTGGGGTGCTCGGCCTTCGCGGGTCGGCCACGCAGTAGGGCGGGTCTGCATGGGTGACGCCGATGCGCTCCAGGCCGCCTTCGACTCCGGTGACCTGGTGCGCCCTTCAGCGGACAAGCCTAACATCGTCGACCTGGGGAACGCGCTCGCCTACCTCGCCGACGTCCCAGACGCGCCGTCTTCCCCCAACAGCGCGGCCCTAGCTGACCTAATCGGTCCCGCCAGGCACCTGGTGCTCGTGGCGGCGGACGGCCTCGGCATGAATATGGTCGAACAGGTCGACGGCGGGTTCATATCGAGCCATGTCGTCGAAACGCTGTGCACCGTCTTCCCTAGCTCGACCCCGGTCGTCTTCACCAGTCTCGCGACGGGGTTGTGGCCCAACCGGCACGCGGTCACTGGCTGGCACACCTACTACCGCGAAACTGACTGCGTGGGCACGACCATCCTGTTTATGAGGAGATCGGACAAGAAGCCGCTGGGTGAGTTGGGCCTTTCGCCCACCGACGCATTCCCCGTTCCGCCGTTGATCCAAGACTCGCCGCGAGACTCGCTCTCCCTTCTCTCTCCGACGGAGATAGCGAACAGCGTCTTCTCCAACTATGCCTACGGAGAGGGAGCCCAACAAGGGTTCGGAGAGCTTTCTCAGGCCGCCGATATGATCGCTCAGCGAATACGCGGCGCGAGCGGACCTACGTACACCTTCGTCTACACGCCGGTCATCGACACACTCGTCCACGAGCACGGCGTCGGCCACGCGAAGGTGCTGGAGGCCACGCGCGCGCTCGACCGGGACGTCGAGAGGCTCGCGGCGGCTCTACCGCAGGACGCGCGCCTTGTCCTTATCGCCGATCACGGCGCCCTAGACCATGGCGAGGAGTACGAGATCTGGCCAGCCGATCCCCTTACTTCGCTTTTGAACAAAGAGCCGTGGGGGAACGGCAGGGCGGTCCAATTTTTTTTTGACGTCGCGAGCGGCAAAGGACGTGAGTTCGAGAAGGTGTTCGCCCGCCGATTCGGCGACGACTTTTACCTCATCGACATCGCCGACGCCGAGTGGCTAAATCTCTATGGCCCTGGTGAGCTTTCGCCGCTGACAAGGGATCGCGTCGGGTCGCATCTGGCCGTGTCGAAGGGCGCCGCCACGTTTCGGTACTGGTACGAAGGCTCGAGCGGCCACCCCCAGCTGGCCGGCCACTCAGGCCTGACGCCGGACGAGATGCTGGTGCCGCTGATGGTGTCGTAGCCATAGGGCGCCTCACCGAGTTATTATTGAAGCACCCGCGCCGCTAGTCTCCCCCTTTCGAAAAGGGGGATTAAGGGGGATTTTCTCGCGACCCCCGAGCCGGGGCTCGGCAACAGCGCCCGCTAGGCCGCTTGGGTCCCCCTTATGCCGGACGTAATCAGCATAGAGAATCTCACCCACCGCTACGGCACCGTGCTGGCCGTCGATGGCCTGAACCTGAACGTGACGGAGGGCGAGATATTCGGCTTCCTTGGCCCAAACGGGGCCGGCAAGACCACCACCATTCGCATCCTCACAGGGTTCCTCAGGAGCACCAGCGGCTACGCTCGCATCCTGGGCCTCGACTGCTGGAACGACACCATCGAGATCAAGCGGCGCCTCGGCTTCCTACCCGACGCGCCGAGCCTCTACGGCAACCTCACGGGCGTCGAGTTCCTGGACTACATGACGCGGCTGCAGGGCGCAGGCGGGCCGCCTCTGCGGCAGCGGGTGAGTGACCTGTTGGAGCTTAGCGAAGCGGCCCTTCGCCGAAAGATCAAGGGCTACTCCCACGGCATGCAGAAGAAGCTCGCCATCGTCCAGGCTGTCCAGCACGACCCTGACCTGATAATCATGGACGAGCCCACCGAGGCCCTGGACCCGCTGGTGCAGCAGTCGCTGTTCGAGTTCTTGCTCGAATTCCGCTCCCGCGGCCGGACTGTGTTTTTCTCCTCGCACAACCTGCCGGAGGTCGAGCGCCTGTGCGACCGCGTCGGAATCATTCGCGAGGGTTCGCTCGTGGCCGTCGAGAAGGTGGAGGAGCTTCACAAGCGCAAGCTCCGTCACATGGAGGTAGTCCTGGCTGACGACGCCCAATACGACGGCCTGTCGAAAGTGCCGGGTGTCGTCTCGTTCGATCGGGACGGGCGCACGCTGCGGTTCGTGGTAAAGGGCGACATTAACCCCGTCATTCGAGCGCTTGCCGAGGTGGACGTGGAGGACCTGGTCTTCGAGCAGCCCCACCTGGAAGAGGTATTCATGGAGTATTACCGCTCCGACGGCGAGAGCGAGTGACCATGGCGATCATACTTACCAAGACCCTCAAGAGTCACCTATGGCTGATGTTGGTGACGGCCGCCCTGGTCGCGAGCCTGGGAGTTCTGGTCTCGACTAGCTACGAGTCATTCGGTCCTCAGGGGTTGCCGGACTTCTGGGAGGAGATGCCCAAGAGCCTCTCGGCCTTCTTGCGGGTCGAGGGCACGCTCCTGGCGGCCTCGGGCCCTCAGGGGTACATGGCGGTCGGCTTTCGACACCCGCTATTTCTGATAATCATCGCGGCCTTCGCCATCGCCACCGCTTCGAGTGCCTTGGCGCGGGAGATAGAGCGGCGGACCATCCTAGTCCTATTGGCTCGCCCGCTGCAGAGGTACCAGCTTGTGCTCGGCAAGGGGCTGGCGTCGTTGGTGGGCCTCGTGGTGCTCGTCGTCGCGCTGCTGGCAGGCACCCTTGGAGGGGTGTTCGTGAGCGGACTAGGCGACAGCGTGGAGGTCGGGCCGTTCCTGCTCATCGGGGTCAACGCCTTGAGCCTGGGCCTCGCCATTCTGGGGTACGCCTACCTGTTTTCGGCCCTGAGCAGCGACGGCAGCCGCGCCATACTCATCGCCACCGGGGTGTCGGTGGCCTTCTTCTTCGTGGACTTCATCTCGAGCCTCTTCGACGCGCTGGAGCCGCTGGGACTGCTCTCCATCTTCCACTACTACGACCCCGTGACCGTGGCGGTCGAGGGCTCGTTCCCGGCCCTCCACGTGGGCGTCCTCCTGGCTGTCGCAGCGGCCACGTTTGGCGCATCCGTATGGCACTTCTAGCGGAGGGATATCGCCGCCTGAGTAGGGGGGCGAAAGCGGATAGGTACTGAGATGATCGTGATCGACGTGGAGGGCGTTGTCGAGCGGAACGGCCCGTACCTGATGATCGTAAGAGGGCCGGATGACCGTCACGGGCCGGGTGCGCTCAGCTTTCCGGGCGGCAAGGTAGAGCTACCGACGGTCCGGAGAATGTGCTGGAATCGGCGCTCCGCCGAGAGATTCGGGAAGAGGCGGATGTCGAGGTCGGCGAAGATATCACGTATCTGCAGAGTGGGCTCTTCGACATGGACGACGGGCGAAAAGCGCTCGCCGTTGTCTTCCTGTGCCGCTACGCGTCAGGAGCGCGAAGTCCCGGCGACGGCGAGGTTGAATCCGTCCACTGGATGACGGTCGAGGAGGTGCGCCAGGATACCGGCGCACGTCCATGGCTGAAGGAGTTCATGCAGGCGGTCGAAGTAGCACGCGTGAAGGACGGAAAGTAAGAGCATCGGCACTCGAAAGAGGACACATTCCTGTCATTCCGAGGAGTCCCCGACGAGGAATCTGGGGCGGGTGACGCCGAGTCCAGAGCACCACGCCCACTAGCCAGACCGCGGTCGCCCTTAGATCGCCCCTACCGCTTTGGCCGCCGCCGCTGGGCCCGCGTCCTCTTGTCGGACGCTTCCGCAGCCACCGGTTCCCTCTCCACGAGCCTGGCCCTGAACGCCAGCAGCGGGATAGTGATGAGCAGCACGAGGAGGGCTATGTAGTGCGCCTCCTGCATGCCCAGCCCCCAGACCCTGTCCTCCCTGAGGAACGTGACTCCGAAGCGACCCACCGAGTACAGCGCCAGGTATAGTGCGAACAGCATCCCGTCGGGCTTGAGCCGGCCTATCAGCTTCCAGACTACGATCAGGGCGAGCATGTTCCAGATGACCTCGTACGCGATGACGGGCTGGACAGCGCTGTTTAGGCCGGCTACCACGCCCTCGGAGCTGATGACGGGTCCTCCATCCTTACACACCGCGGCCACGGTCTGCGCATTGGTCCACAGGAACCCGATAGAGAGGTCGGTGGCGTTGGCGCAGTGCTCACCGTTGATGAAGTCGCCGATGCGGCCTATGGACTGCGAGAACAGCATCACCGGCGCTGTGAGGTCGGCTATCACCCCAACGGGGAACTTTGCGTACATCGCGTACGCCGCCCCGCCGAGGAACCCGCCAAGAATTCCACCCCAGAGGCCGATGCCGCCGCTGTATATGGCGAAGATCTGCCCTGGATTTTGAGAGTAGATCGGACCCCAGTTGTCGACCACATGGACCACCCGCGCTCCTACGACCCCGCCGATGATGGCCCAGATCGCTATCGAGTAGATCGCGTCAGGGTCCACGCCCCTCATGGGCGCCCACCTCCCCACCAGGACCACCGCCGCGGCGACCGCTACGAAGCTGAAGAAGCCGTGCCAGCTCAGGATGAACGAGCCGACGAACTCCAGCGAGAGCAGATTAGGGTCTATGTCGATCTCTATCATCCAGGCAGGCCTCTCCCTTTGGCGCCGTCTACTCTACGTACGGCAATACGAGGGTGTCAAGCTAATCGGCGCATGAATCCCGGTAGGCGTATGCTAGAATGGTCTAGGTCGATAAGCCTCGAATCGGGCTGTTTCGTTGCAAGAGAGCGTCGAGCGATTCCTCAACTATATTTCCGTCGAGCGCGGCGTATCGGCTCATACGCTGGCCGCGTACCGGAACGACCTACACCAGCTGGTTGAGTTCCTGTCATCGGGTGAGCGTGTCACAGAGTCTGGCTGGGAGGATGTGGACCCCGGTGCATTAGCATCGTATGCCCTCGACCTCCGTGAGAGGGCGTATTCGGACGCCACGCGGGCGCGCAAGCTGGCATCGGTCAGGTCGTTCTTCGGCTTCATGGTCGAGGAAGGAGCGCTTCCCAGCGACCCGAGCGAGAACATAAGCACCCCGAGGCTCGGGCGCTCTCTGCCTGAGGTCCTCACGGAGGAAGAGGTCGAGCGGCTGCTTTCCGCTCCCGACGGCGACTCGCCTGACGACGCCCGCGATCGGGCGATGCTTGAGCTGCTCTACGCGTGCGGCCTCAGGGTAAGCGAGTTGGTGTCGCTGGACGTAGAGGACATCGACCTGGAGCAGGGTTTCGTGCGCTGCTTCGGCAAGGGGTCCAAGGAGAGGATAGTGCCGGTGCACCCACAGGCGGCCCACGTTCTTGGGGCCTACCTGACGCGAGACAGGACCAGGCTTGCGGCGAAGAAGCCCACCAAAGCGGCGTTTCTGAGCAAGAAGGGAGCGCGGCTCAGCCGACAGGGGTTCTGGTACATTCTTCGTGGCCTCGCCAGGCGGGCAGGCCTGGAGGGGCGTGTCACACCCCACACCTTGCGGCACAGCTTCGCCACGCACCTGCTGCGAGGTGGCGCTCCGCTAAGGCACGTGCAGGAGTTGCTTGGGCACGCGAGTATCACTACGACACAGGTCTACACGCACCTGACCAGCGAACACGTTCGGGACGAATACCAGAGGGCGCATCCTCGCGCCGGATAGGCCAAAGCCGGCGCTGAGTAGGAGAAACGCATGCCGAGCAAGGGTAATCGCGCAGCATCAAGGCAAGCCAAGCTCAGACAGAAGAAGAGGCGGGGCAAGGGAGCCGATCAGGCTTTCGATGTCGGGCCCGCGGAGTCCAAGCGCGCACTGGCCGAGGCGGAGGGCGTAGGGACGCCCGAAAAGCCCAGTCCCGCTCCCAGCACCCTCGGCCCAGCGCCCGCGACCCCGCGGCCGTCCCGCCGGGCGAGGCGGGCCGAGGCCGAAACGGCCCCGCGCTACGGGTATCTGGGCGGCGAGCTCAAGCGCATCGGCGTCACCACCTCCATCATCGTGGTCCTTCTCGTGGCCTTGTCTTTCGTGCTGGGCGGCTAGCGCATCTGAGCCTGAGCCTGACGTTCGCTACCCCGTCATTCCCGGTGCTTGTGCTTACGCAGGGTGTATTCAAGGTGGGCGGCCGTCGAACCACGCCCACGCATTGCGAGTTCAGTGCAAAGCCGATCGGTTCACGCCGGAGCGAGGATAAGACTCCTCGCTCGCGTGTCCACCGGCGACCATCGCCGGATCCACGTCTCAGTGGGGGGCCTTTTTGATCAAGTAGTCGATCGGCTCGCCGTCCCTCGACTCCAGCCCAGACTCGACCTCCAGCGTGTCGCTCCGGACCGTCACCTGAAACGGCTTGCCGGTCAGAGGGCTGGTCGGCGCCTCGGCGTAGCTGCCCGACTCGGACGCGCTCAAGACGTAACCCAAGATAGCCAGCCTTACCTTCAGACCGTCTACGCCGTCGGCCGACCACACGAGCCCCAAACAGGCTATCTCCGATCGCAAGGGAACTGATTGGATTCCGGAACCGGAACCACAGTGGAACTCGCTCTGTATTGCCTCTAACGCTGAGTTTCGATCGCGGTACGCGGGCTCCCCGATGGCTTCGAGTATTCCGGCGTACGCGTCATGGTAGGCCATCAAGCTCTTGTTTCCGTCATAGAAGGGCCACGGCCTCAGCAGACGGCACCCAAACGGCCAGCGGCGAGACTGCGAACGGCCGCCCTCGCACGCCTCCTGTGCGTGGTCTACCAGAGTGTGCCTCACGGTGAGGTATTCAGATGACAGCGCTTTCAAGAGAGAGTCGTCCAGCCTCGAGCGTACTTCGCTCGCCACATCGTGAAGCCTCTCGTCGGTGGCAAGACCGGCGTGGGCGCCATGTTCGAGATAGAAGTCGGCCAGCGCATCGCCGAGATGCACCGCTACGAGGTGCTGAATCAAGGAATTGGGCCCTTCGCCAGCTAGCATGTTGCGCACTATGTTCCAGCTCTTGAGGTACTCATCGTAGGCTGCCTCCTGGCGGCCCTCCTCGATGAGTTCGCTGACCGCAGCGGTACTCGACACACCGTAATCGTTGAGCCAGGTGAATGTGGGGAACCTAGCGCTGGCCAGCAGGGGCTGCTCGGAGATCGAGACCGGTGTCCGCGCCAGGATTTCGAGCACCTCCCCGATGTTCTGCTCGCGCTGGCCCCGAAAGCGCGTAAGCTCTACGAGTCGGTCCCAAGCGTCCTGCTCGGCTTGTGGCCCCCATCTGACTTCGGCGAGCTCATCCTCGAAAGCTCCCTCCTTTGGGAAGTTCGTGGCAGAGAGCGGCGACAACGATCGCCCAGGAGGCGACTGACACGCTCCACGGAAGCAGTGTGTGGAGGATCGCGTGCGATGCGTACCGATTCAGCCGGACAACGTAGAAGGGGTAGAGCAATAAGACGGGAGCGCCCCCGGTCGCTGCGAGCGCAGGCAGCGACGATGCCCGCAGCCCGCCATACAGGACCAGCCAGGCTACCAGGACCAGTGAGACAACGCCAGCCACTACGAACAGCGGACCGAACCGCTGCGGACTCCAATCGGCGCTCGCGCTGGGGCGAGCCGAAGCGCGCTCCTTCCGCCTCCACCCGATCATCCCCCCAACGGTGCCCAGCAGGGCAGACAACGCCACGTAGATGATGAGAGCGGAGAGCTCCGCGGCGATCAAGCCGACGAGAGCGAACAGCGCGGAGAAAAAGACGAAGCCGATGGCGATGCCCAGCAGCGCCGAGCCCCAGTAGCCCGAGGCGCGCGAGGTCCTCGACAGCCGGTAGCCTCCGAACAGTAGGAGCGGAAACATCAGCGCTAGTGCCAGGGGCGGCATCGCGACGAGAGTGACCAGCAGGAACGTGATTAGGGAGGCAGCGGCCTGGCCGGTACGCGGCCAGTCTATAGGAGGCGGATTCTGGCGCTCGTCGCCTCCAGCAATATCTTCCGCGGCGGGGGCTGGCGGAACATCGCCTTCAGGGCCCCGCTCTTCAGAGTCGCGTATCTCCACGGATCGTCACCGGAGATCGGTAGTCCCAGCCCTGGGATTGTAACGGGCAAAGCTGGCGCGCCGGCATCATACGTTCGGCTATCCTTGTCGTCAACCGCGAAATTGCGACGATTCGGTACTGCGTCGCTGGTCCCCTGGTGTTATAATCTCCACGAGCGTCGAAGGGCTTCCGATCAACTGCTCCGGGCGACGGTTTCCAGCCGACCACAAGCCATCTATCTGCTGGTTTTGCGGATGGTCTGGCACCGAGGTTTACGCCAGAGCGTCCAGCCTGGGTTTCCGCGCCAGGCTCGGGGCCTCCAACAATACCTTGAGGCCGGCGCGCACTTTAGAGGCGGTCTGCAAATGAAAGTACTTTTCCTGGAGGATGTGAGCGGGGTCGCCCAAGGGGGCGAGGTCAAGGACGTCAAGAACGGCTTCGCGCGTAACTACCTCCTGCCCCAACGCCTGGCTGTCCTGGCAAATGCCGACGCGATGCAGCGTGTAAACCGCCTCAAGCGTCAGGCCGAGGAGACACGTCTCAAGACGCTTTCTGATATGCGAGCCCTGGCTGAGGAGATGGACGGGGTGCAGGTTAATGTAGAGATGCGCGCCGGGGCCAGTGGCCGCCTCTACGGCTCGGTGACCAACGCCGTCGTGGCCGCCCAGCTCTCCGAGATGACCGGCCGTGAAGTCGACCGTCGGACCGTCGAAATCGCCGAGCCTATTCGCGAGACAGGCCGGTTTACGCTCCGCATGCGGCTGCATGCGGATGTGGACGCGAACATTATCGTCCTTGTCCATCCAATGGACGCGGACCCTGAAGAGTTCCTCGCCAGCATCGTAGAAAAGGAAGAGCGGGCCGCCGGGGCAGGGGAGTCGGACGAGGCAGAAGGCGAGGCCCAGGACGCCTCCGCCGAAGCTGAAGCCGAGGCCGTCTCTGAGGAGGCGGAGAGCCCCGCCGACGAGGCCGAGAGCCCGGCCGACGCGGCTGAAGCCGAAGTTGCCCCGTCCGGAGACGCGGAGAGTGCCGAGGCCACTTCCGACGATGCCGAGAGCCCGGCCGAGGGCGAAGCCGAAGATACCCCGTCCGGAGACGCGGAGAGTGCCGAGGCCATTTCCGACGACGCCGAGAGCCCGGCCGAGGGCGAAGACGCCGTGTCCGACGAAGCGGAGAGCGCCGAGGCCGAGTCAAAGTCCGCCGACTGAAGGCCTCCCCAAGCCGGCCTGTCCAGTCTTGACGCCGTCTCCTCCTCCTCGCTGAGGAAGAGAATAGATTGAGGGTTGACCGAGCGTGTACGCTGAGCGTCTTCTTCCCAACGAGCCCGAGGGCGAAGACGCCGTCCTCGGCTCTATCCTGATCGACCACGAGGCGCTCACAAGCGTTTCCTCGTTCCTCAAGTCCAGCGACTTCTACCAGGCCAAAGCGAGGTGGTGCTACGAGGCATACCTTGCCCTCTTCGAGCGCGGAGAGGCTATCAACCAGGTCACCGTCGCCCACGAACTCTCCCGTCACGAGCGGCTCGAAGAGGTGGGCGGGACGGCGTACCTGGCGCATCTCGTGCGCACAGTCCCCACCTCGGTGCACATCGAGCACTACGGTAGGATAGTGCAGCGGGCCTCTGTCATGAGGCAGCTCATCGGGGCCGCCAACGATATCGCCGCCATCGGCTACGATAGCCCCGCCGACGTCGACAGCGCGCTGAGCAAGGCTGAGGACCTGCTCTACGGGGTGCGCACCGGCCGGGGCACCCGCGATTTCCTGCACATTCGGGAAGTCCTCGACACCTACATGGAGGATACGGCGACCCTCGAGCTCGACGGCGACCGCCACCTCGCCCCGATTCCCACCGGCTTCGTCGACATCGACAAGCTCCTTGGAGGTGGCCTTCAGCGCTCCGACATGTTCGTGTTGGCCGCCCGGCCGAGCCTTGGCAAGAGCACGCTGGCCTTCAATATCGCCCGGCACGCCGCCCAGCAGGGCGCCCGCGTCGCCGTTTTCAGCCTGGAGATGAGCGCGGAGCAGATAGGGTTGCGCCTCATCGCCGGCGAGGCCAACGTCGACAGCCACCGCCTGCGTACGGGCCTGGTCAGCGAGGCCGAGCGTCAGCGGGAGCTCGATGCCATCGGTGTGCTTTCCGAGCTGCCAATCTATATCGACGACACGCCAATCCAGGGCGTGGTCGAGATGAGAGGGAAGGCGCGCAGGCTCCAGAGCGAGCGCGGCATCGACCTCCTTATCGTCGACTACCTGCAGCTTATCTCCGGCCCCAGCGGGAGAGCCGAGAACCGCGTCCAGGACATGGGTGAGATCTCACGCTCGCTCAAGGGCATGGGCAGGGACATGGATGTCCCGGTACTGGCCTGCTCGCAGCTCAGCAGGGCCCCGGAGCAGCGCCCCTCGCACCGCCCTATCCTCTCAGACCTGCGCGAGAGCGGCAGCATCGAGCAAGACGCGGACCTGGTCGCCTTCATATATCGGGAAGACGCCTACGTCACCGAGGAGGAATGGGGGAACCGCAGGCCCAGCGAAGCGTATCCCAAGAACGTAGCTGAAATCATCGTCTCAAAACACAGGAACGGCCCCACCGGCACTATCCGCCTCTACTTCCGGAACGACGTGGTGCGGTTCGAGAGCCTGGACCAGCGCGTCGGCGAAAGGGAGTATGCTTAGCGTGGCCTTCGCCGGCTTTCCTCGGAAGGTGCGGTTCACCCCGGTGCCAAGTCCGCTCTTCGGCCCCTTGCTCGAGCAAATAGACGACCTAGCCGAGCTCAAGTGCACCCTCCGGGTCATCTGGCTACTGCACGAGAAGCGAGGCTTTCCCAGGTACGTTACCCTCGCAGACCTCCTCGGCGACCGCGTGCTCGCCAAGGGCCTTAGGGGCGATGGGGACTCGCCACGCGGGGCCATCGCGCGAGGCCTGGGCCTGGCCGTCGAGCGCGGTACTCTCCTGGCGTCCGAGAGTGGCGGTAAAGAGCGCATATACATGCTGAACACAGAGGCGGACAGGAAGGCCCTGGGCGATATGGCCGGCCGTCCGGCAAAAGAGGCACGCGCGCCCAGGTCCCAGCCCGCTCCGGAGTATCCAGTGGAGCGGCCAAACATATTCTCTTTGTACGAGGACAACATCGGAATGCTCAGCCCCATGATCGCCGAGGACCTCAAGGAGGCGGAAGAGGCCTACCCTGAGAAGTGGATAGAAGACGCGTTCCGAGAGGCGGTCGCCAACAACAAGCGGAGCTGGAGATACATCGAGACCATACTCGAGCGCTGGGCCAGAGAGGGAAGGAGCGATGGAGGACCTGTCGGACATCCTAAAAAGGGTGGCTACAAGGACTACTTCCGGCGATAGCTCCGGCCCCTTCGGCCCGGATGGAGTGGAGGACGGCGAGGAGCCGTGCCCGCGCTGTGGAGGCCGCGGCTGGCTGACCAACGACGTGCCGGTCGGCGACCCGGACTTCGGCGCCATCGTGACCTGCGACTGCCAGCAGGAGCGGCTGGACGAGGAACGGCACGCCCGGCTGATTCGCTACAGCAACCTCGGCTACCTCACGCGGTTCACCTTCGATACATTCACCCCGAAGGGGCTGCCAGACTCCCCGTGGGCCGGAGACCGGTACAGCGCGGCCTACCGCGCTGCGTCAGAGTTTGCCGAGCAACCCTCCGGATGGCTCGTGCTCGCCGGGCCCAGCGGCTCCGGTAAGACGCATCTCGCCGCCGCCGTCGGCAACCGCTCCATCGACCGGGGTCGACTCGTCTTCTTCTCCCACGTTCCCGACCTGCTCGACCACCTCCGGGCCGCCTTTAGCCCTGCCGCAGAGATGGGCTACAGCGAGCTTTTCGACCAGGTCAAGAGTACACCGCTTTTGATACTCGACGGCCTGGGAAGTCACAGCACGACGTCGTGGGCCGACGAGAAGCTGCTGCAAATAATCAACCACCGTTACAACGCTCAGCTCCCGACCGTAATCACCGTGGCAGGCGATCTGGACGCGCTCGACCCATACATACTGAGTCGGCTGCGCTCGCCGGGATTCAGCCAGGTAGCCGAGTTCATCTCCACCGGTCCCGAGCGGGCGCTCTCGATGGGCGGGATCGAGCCCCGCCTGCTCGATGTGATGACCTTCGATACGTTCGACGTGCGTGGCAACAACCCGACCGACAAAGAGCGGGCTAGCCTGGAGGCCGCGTTTGAAGCCGCAACGAGCTTCACCAGCGACCCCGATGGCTGGCTCACCATTTCCGGCGAGACCGGAGTCGGAAAGACTCATCTGGCGGTCGCAATCGCTCGCGAACGGCTCAAGAACGGCCAGCCCGTCTTTTTCGCCTTCGTTCCGGACCTGATGGACTATCTCAGGGAGGCTTTCAACCCCGAGAGCGCCGTCACCTATGACCGCCTCTTCGACCAGGTCAAGAACACCGAGCTCCTGATTCTGGATGACCTGGGAAAGGAGCGGAGCAGCGCCTGGGCTATCGAGAAGCTCTACCAGATCGTCGTGCACCGACACAACGCGAGGCTGCCCACCGTCATAACGAGCATGCTGGGCTTCACGGACGAGCTCGATCCCATCACCTCGCGCGTCCAGGACCCCTCCGTCTCGTTGCTCCTCAAGATCGACGCTCCCGACTACCGCAACAAGAGTCTCCGGCCGCGAGGACAGCGCCGGACCGGCGCGCGCCGCCAGCCAGGCTCCAGATAGAGCCCGCCGGCGTAGCGGACCCAGGCAGCGCGATCCGTGCCGTAGGGGCGCTGCTTGCCGCGCCTGCCCACGGCCAAGGGCTACGCCTGTCCTGAGCTGAGAGCGAAGCTCCCCCGGGGGGAGGGGAGAAGGTTAGGCCAACCCTGGGAGAGCCTGATGAACGCGTGGCCCAGAGCTAGGTTAGCCCTGCGTCCGCCGTGAGGGACGGGGGACCGCCGAGTTCCTGCCTGAGCTCCGCCAGCTTCTCCTCCACCCCCTCGGGCCCCTCGTTCCCAGGGAACTCCGGCAGCGCCAGCGCACCCGCGCCGGAGCGTCCGGGCATCTCCAGGACCCCGATGTCCACAAGCTGGTCGATGGCGGTGACTCGTGCCTGCATGTCCTCCGTGGTCTGCTCAGCGCGCTCCAGCGCGATTCCCAGGTCCGCCAGCTCGTCCGATACACCGCTCAGCGCCTCGTTGATCTTAACGTGGGCCTCCGCGGTGCTGAAGCGCGCTTCCAGCACCTCCTGGCGGGCGAAGAAGGCCTCTATCTGCGTGGCCAGGCGCTGCTCTACCAGGACCAACATCCCCTCCTCCCGCTCCATCTCGGCGACCTGCTTGTCCAGGGCTTCCAACTCGGCGACCACCATGTGCCGTAGCTGGAGTGCGAACCGCGCCGAGTCCTCGCGGCCTGCGGCCAGCGCCCGCCGCGCCCGGTCCTCCAGCTGCGGTAGCCTCTGGCGGGCCTCGCCGGTCTTCGTCTCCAGGTGCGCCTTGGACCTTGCCACGTTGCCCTGCGCCTGGCGCACCTTCGCCAGCAACCCCTGCTGCTTGCTATAGGCCGCCGAGAAGTCCTGCCGTGGGTCAGACGCAGGCGCCAGCAACACCTTCAGCCATATCTTGATCAGAAGTGTGAGTCGACGCAGGATGGTCTTCATCTCAACTCCCTCTCTCCGTCTCTTCCTTCACCGCTCCCACTAGGCTACCGGGCTGGTCTGTACGCCGGATGCTACCAGGTCCCTCTCGCCCCGGATTCCGCCGGAGACCGGGGCGTCGACCTGATTGGAATGGCTCTCTGCGGATGCCCTCCGCCTGTCTCGCTGGATTCGCCAATAGTAGGTGCCCAGGCCGCCCATGGCCGCGAGGGTGATCAGCCGCATCAGTAGGACCTTCAGCGTATCGATGCTGCCTCCGGCGAGGGAGTATCCTCCCACCGCCTTCCGGGCATTCTTTGCACCGATGGCCTTAGCTTGTTCCTTAGCCGCGGCAACGGCCGCAAGCGCCGCTTCATGTGCCTTGGCGGCCTCCTCGCTAGCAGCGCTAGGCGCAGCGGGGACCTCGGGTATGGGGACTGCCGCGATGGTCAAGTCGTATGCTGTGCCGTAGATCCTCGGCGATAGGTGCTCGGGGCCGTATATCGACTCAGCCAATAGGCTCGTCCCTACGTAGGCCACCAGGGCCACCGTCGTGAACACTAGGGTTATCTTTCTCGGCATGACGAAGGCGAAAGCCAGAATGACGGGGAAATACAGCACGAAGAACGGGCTGAAGATACCCTTACCCCCAGGCCAGAAAAGCACCGCCGCCGTGATCACTCCGAGGTCAACCAGACCGACGGCCGCGATCAGCTTTGGGTTGGCTGGCCGCTCGATCAAGTACCTACCATGCAGGTAGAAGTTCACCGCCACAAGGACGACGACCGGAACGATCGCGACCGCGAGCTCGCTGGGTTTCTGAGTCACCCACAGGGTGAGCATGACACCCGCGGCGATTAGGAACCACCTCGCCCAGATCATCACTACTTGGCCAAAGAATACGTCTTCGGCCGCTTCTTGCTGTGTGCTCCTTAGCTGTTCCATCTTCTTCGCTCCTTTCCGTATTCAGTGCCGGCAACCTACTAGGCCTGCTGCCGGACCTCTGACTTCAGCGCCTCTCTAAGCTGCTCGGCCGTGTTCCTCCGGTCACGCTCGATTCTCCAATACATCATTCCGCAGAAAGCGACCGCGCCCAGCATCAGCAGCCTCACGACGATCACCTCGGGGTCGTCGCCGCTAAAAGTAGACGACGCGATCAGTCCGTATGTAGCGATGGCGCCTCCGGCGAAGACCAGCGTCATCTGCGTCCCGAACGCGACTGAGAATGCGAGCATGGCCGGGAAGTAGAACACGTACACCTGCGAGTCGAACCCGCCCTGGGCCAGTACGATGAGCGAGACCGCGATGAGATCGGCTGCGCTTGCTCCGTAGACCACCCCGGCCAGCGCCGGACGATTGGTTAGCAGCTGGGTATGCAGGTAGAAGTTGGCGCCGGCGAGCCCGAGTAGCACCACGATGATCACGCGAAGATCACCGATGGCCTCCGGGTCCGGGTGTATCAGCGCGAGCGTGAGGCCCGCGACAACCAGCACCCACCGGGCTGCAATAATCACGTGCTGTCCGGAGGACAGGTCCTGCGACGAGCCGGCCCCGCCCTTGAGCCAGTCGAAAAGGCCTGGGCTATCATTCCGCCTTCCACGGTCCACCTTGTTCTTCTTATCGCGATGGACCCTGGCCGGCCCGGCATGTTCGGTGTCCACCGGTTCGTCCGAGTACTCGCTGTCGACCATATCCACATGCGCGTCCGTATTCGACCGGGGACTCTGGCGTGGTGAGCGCGCCTGCTTCCTCACTCGCTTCATCTTGGCCCCGCAGTTTGTGCAAAACCGAGACTCCTCTGCGTTCTCCACTCTACAAATCGAGCAAAACATTGTTACCCCCTTTGTCTCTTTGGGAGTCCGTCTCCCAGAAGATATCGACTAGCGTTTCGTTTCCTCTTCAGGTCCCGTTGCTAGCGCTGCCGGGGCGTCGCCCGGATTGAATCGCGCCTGGAGTGACGCCAGCTCCTGCTCCACCGTGTCGTCCACCGTCACTCGGTTGAGCTCTTGATCGACGGCGTCCCCGCCGCTCGTGGGCAGCGCCGGCAGGGAGCCGACTTCGAAGAGCGAGCCGATGGCGCTCGCCCGCGCCTCCATCCTGTCCGTCTTCTCCGCGGCCCTGCCGAGGGCCATACCCAGCTCCGCGAACTCCCCAGATACGCCGGAGAGCGCCTCGTTCACGCGCACGTGCGCCTGCGCCGCCGAGTATCGTGCGGAGATCGCATCCCGTTTGGTGCGGAACTCCTCGACCTTCCCCGCTAACTGTTGCTCGGTATTGGTGAGCTTGCGTTCCTCTTGGGCCACCTCCGTAACCTGTCGGTCCAACCCCTCGAGCTCCGCCAGCACCGCTTGCTTGCGTTGAAGAGACAGTCGAGCCAGGTCAGATCGCCTGGAGCTCACCGCTCTGGCAGCCTGCTCCTCCAGCCGCGGCACCTTCTCCCGCATGGACTGCGACTGCCTCTCGAGCCGTACCTTGGCGGTTGCAACCTCCACCAGGCCCTGCTTGGTCCTGCGAAGAAGCTCCTGTTGCTGGTCATATGCGTAGTCGACCAGCTGGCGCGGGTCTTCCAGACGGTCCACGGCGGAGTTCGCCTTCATCTTGAACACCATCAGGATTCGGGAAATCAGTCCCACAACTTCACCCCCTTGCCAAAATTCCAGTTGGGACGATTGTTGCGTTTAGACGACGTGTCCAGTAGGTGCGGATGTACCAATTTCACGTGGTACCGGTACCACTGCAAGTGGGGTCCGTCTCTCACAATGGTGGGGATGGCGGCCTTCTGCCGGACTCGCCTTTAGCCTGGCGAAGGCCGTTCTTGACCCCCCAAGCCTGAGGTGCTAGCTTTGTCAATAAGAACCTGAGGAGAGACGAGAATGGCGGACTCCGAAATGGGTCGACGGCACCTGCCACGCTTGCTGGGTGGAGGACTCGGTCTATTGGCATCCGTGATACTGCTTGGCGCTTGCGGCGCAGCCGAAGAGCCCGGCGGCGTACCGGCTGACCCCGGGGCGCCCGCCCGCGCGCAAGAAGCCGCGCCTGCGGTCAGGGACATCACCACTTACGCCGGGACCGGCTCGCCCAGATTCAGCGGCGACGGCGGGCCCGCCGTAGAGGCGGGGTTCTTTGCGCCTCGCGGGGTTGCTCTGGACGCGGCGGGTAACCTTCTGTTCACCACTGACAATCGCATTCGGAAGATCGAGGCGGGCACGGGCGTCATCACAACCTTGGTGGGGACCGGGAGGAACAAGTACGCAGGTGATGACGGCCCCGCTATGGAGGCCAGCCTGGCCGAGCCCACGGGCATCGCGATCGACGGGGATGGGAATATCTACATCGCCACCCATGCCAGCGCACGGATACGCAAGGTCGACGCCGCCACAGGCGTCATTACGACGATCGCGGGCGGCGCCGCACGAGGTTCCCTGCGCGAGGAGTCCGGCGATGGCGGTCCGGCGACCGAAGCGAACATTCGCGAGCCCACCCATGTAGCGGTCGATGGGGCCGGCAACGTCTATGCCTTAGCCGAGAACCGCGTTCGTAAGATCGACGCCGCGAACGGGATTATCTCCACGTTCGCGGGCACGGGTAAGAGGGGCGTCGCGGGTGACGGCGGCCCGGCGATAGAGGGAGAGCTGGCCGAGCCAGCGGCTATCGCCATCGACTCGGAAGGGAACGTCTTCATTGCCGATAGGGAAAACCACCGCGTGCGCAAGGTCGACGGCGCCACCGGCATCATCAGCACCCTCGCGGGGATCGGTACGCATATGAACTGCGCGTCGTACAGCTACGGTGGCCCCTGCGAGCAGTTCCGTCCTGAGAACAACACCTCGAACGTCAAGAAAGCGGCTACGGGGGCTGGATATTCCGGAGACGGCGGCCTGGCTACTGAGGCGATGTTGAGCCTGCCCTCGGGCGTGGCTATCGGTCCTAACGGCAACGTGTTCATCGCCGATGGCGGCGTCAGGGTCCGCAAGGTGGACACATCCACGGGAGTGATCACAACGGTAGTGGCCGTCGAGGCCGAGACAACTGCAGTGTCGGGACAGGTCCTCGTTCGCACCGGGCTGCTCGGAGAGATCGTTTCAATCGCGGTCAATCGGGAGGGCGACGCTTTCCTCGCGGACTACAAGAAAAACCTGGTACACAAGATCTCCGCCGCAGCGCAATAGTTCCTGTGTAGCACCATAAACGCTCGCGGCGACTGCGCTTTATTATCCCGCCGGTCCTGAGGTACCAGCTCAATCACTGAGACCTGAGGAGCGAAGACTATGGCGCACTCCAGACCGGGTTTCCGTCACCTGCTAAACGTGCTGGCTGGAGGGCTCGGCCTATCCGCCGCAGCGGTCCTGCTTTGGGCTTGCGGCGCTGCCGAAGAGCCCGGCGGCGCACCGGCAGACCCCGGAGTGCCCGCCTCGGTGGAAGGCGCGGAGCCTGCGTCGAAGGGGATCACCACCTACGCTGGGACCGGCTCGCCCAGATTCAGCGGCGACGGCGGGCCCGCCCAGGAAGCTGGGTTCTATGCGCCTCGTGGGCTTGTCTTAGACGCTGCCGGCAACCTTCTGTTTACCACGGACAATCGCATCAGGAAGATAGATGCGCGCACCGGCGTCATCACGACCCTGGCCGGGACGGGGAGAAACAAGTACGCGGGTGACGGCGGCCCCGCTGTGGAAGCCGCCCTGGCCGAGCCTACCGGCATTGCCGTAGACGGCGACGGCAATATCTACGTGGCGAGCCACTCCAGCGCCCGCGTGCGTAAGCTCGAAGCCGCCACGGGCGTCATTACGACGATCGCCGGCGGCGCCTCACGCAGATCGATCCGGGGAGAGTCAGGCGACGGCGGGCCGGCGACCGATGCGAACGTTCGCGAGCCCACCCACGTAGCGGTGGACGGCGCAGGCAACGTCTACGCCGTGGCCGAGAACCGCGTTCGCAAGATCGACGCCGCCAGCGGCATCATCTCCACATTTGCGGGTACTGGGAAGAGGGGCGTCGCGGGTGATGGCGGCCCAGCGACACTGGGAGAGATGGCGGAGCCATCCGCTATCGCCTTCGACCCTCAAGGAAACCTCTTCATAGCCGACACCGAGAACCATCGTGTGCGCAGGGTCGACGGGGCCACAGGCATCATCAGCACCCTCGCCGGTATCGGCCGGCACGTGATCTGCGGAACGTATAACGATGGACCTTGCAGGACTACCGAAATAGTGCGACCGGCCACCGGAGCTGGCTACTCGGGGGACGGCGGCCCGGCCACTGAGGCGATGCTGAGTCTCCCTACCGGAGTCGCCATCGGCCCCAACGGCCACCTGTTCATCGCCGACGGCGGGTTCAGGGTCCGCAAGGTGGACACGTCCACGGGAATGATCACCACGGTAGTTGCGACCGAGGCCGAGACCTCAGCGAAGTCGGGCCAGGTACTGGTTCGCACCGGACTGTTCGGCGAGATCGTGTCCATCGCGCTGAACGGCGAAGGCGACGCCTTCCTGGCGGACTACAAGAATAATGTGGTCCACAGGGTCTCGGCCGCAGCGCAATAGTCCCTGCCAAGCACGACAAACGCCCGCCGCCGAGTAACCGGCGCGGGAACCTCAGGGCGCGATCCGAACTCCCTCGAGTTCCGGTACTTCTGTCCACCAATCCCTGCTTCGCCCGAAAACGGGAGAGGCATGCTCGATAAACGCACTGAGCTTGCCCTTGTCCCTCGACGTCACCCATAGGCATGCGGCGTAGCACTTGGCGAGGTACTGCGAGAGAAACCGGTAGGCCATCGCGCGTTCGAACAGGGGCACGCCCTATATAATAGATACCGTCGAAGCGCGCGTAGGATAGAATGAGCCCCGCCGAGCGGGGCTCATTTCTTTTCCCCGCGACGGTACGATTCCGTTCAGGCCCGGTCCGGGCGACCTCGCAGGAGACCCAACATGATCAAGATCGGCTGCAACTTCCTGAGTTTCAAGGGCGTAGATATGGACGTCGAGGCCTTCATACAGATGTCCTACGACATCGGGCTCGACGTGATCGACTTCCACCACCGCGCCTTCGTCTCGGACGACCCCGAGTACCTCCTGGCGCTCAAGTTGAAGTGCCTCAAACTGGGCCTGCCCATCGGGTACATGGGCGTCGGCGGCGGTTTCGCCGGCAGCGAGGCCGAGCAGCGGCAGCGCATCCAGGAGGCGAAGGCCGCTATCGACACCGCCGTGTTCATGGGGGCCCCGCTGGTCCGCGTGTTCGGGGCTCACTGCCCTCCCGAGGTGACGGACCGCGACCCGCTTTTTGCGTCGTTGGCGCGATGCTTGACCGAAGTCGCCGACTACGGCGCCGAGAAGGGGGTGATCGTGGCTCTCCAGAACCACGACAACCGTAACCTGGCGTCAACTGGGCCGGACGTCCTGCGAATCCTGCGCGATGTCGGTCACCGGAACTTCTCGTACATCATGGACACCGGCCAGTGGAGGGGCTCGGTCGGCGCCGCGGGCGACCCCGATCCCAGCGTCGATACCTACGCCTACATGGAACAGACGCTTCCGGAGGCGTGCTACGTGCGGGCCAAGATCTACAAGGTCGCCAGCGGGAGGGAGGAGCTACTCGACTACGAGCGGATAGCGGGGATCCTCAAGCGCCAGGCATATAACGGAAGCATATCCATAGTGTATGAGGGGCAAGAGGAAGAGGACCGCGTGGAGCTGATCAAGAAGGCTGCGAGCCATCTGCGCGAGCTGCTGTCGGCCGCCTGATTGAGCAAGCCGCGCGCATGCGCCTTTGCCTTACCGGCGGAAGCGGCGCTCTACGACGGAAGAGTCGTGACCGCGATTGGCTGATCCTACAAGGGCCGGTTCCTGTGCCAGCTGCGGTCGCTTAGTTAGCGACGTGGCGCTGTTCGCCTCGCTCAGCCCGATTCGACTGAAATGCAAAGGGTGCGGGTCAGCGCTCGTGGGCGAAAGCTCCGTGACGCGCCAGGCCATCGTCGAAACCCTCGTCGTCGGCGCGGTGGTGCTGGCAGCCTTTGTCTGGGAGATCGTCTCCAGATGGTCGGCCATCGTCGTTCCTCTGTCCGTCGGTGAGCAGCGCACCATATATCAGCCAGGTATCGGGTTCCTTGCCGCCGCGGTGCTCATCCCGGCCATCTGGCTGGTCGGACTCTTCGTATACAGGCGGTTGGGACGCTACTCGCTGGCCCGCGAGGACCAGGTCCGGGTGCCCCGGTCCGTGCGCGTCTACATCGCGGCGACCGGCGTGTTATCCATTGTATTGCTGGCCGTGATGTCCCAGTATGCTGGGTTCAGTACGAGCGGCGAGGTGGTCCTCGTTTCCTTCGTGCTCGCCCCATTCCTCATTCTGTTTCCGCTCTACGCCGATATGCTCGGTCCCTGGACGGGCAACGCGATCACCACCGCTCTCCTCGTGTGGGCCGGCATCGTGGCCCTTTTTGGGCCGGTTTTCACCGTCTACGCGGTAGCGAACTACCCGAGAGAGTCGGGCTATCAAGAGGAGATGTATCTATCGGCCCGAAGGCTGTCTGAGCAGGACGCTTGGCGCACCCTCGTCGAGCTCACCAACGCGCCCAGTCCGGACCGCGCTTCCATCCTGGAGTTGGTTTCGCAGAACATCGTCTCCGTGCCGGATGATGACTACCAGTTCACCCCTTTCACAGATACGTCGGGGCCAGGTATCTTTCAGCTCCCGGTATTCATGACCGCGGAGCTGGAAGAGGTACGGCGTCTAGTCGTGGCCGGCGACCTTCCCGCCGCCAACGCCAGGTATATCAGGCTTTGGCGCGTTGCCCGCAATCTGGCGACTGGCAATATCCTGTTGATTCAAGTTCTCTTTGCCCACGGCGTATCCATTGAACTGGTCCAGTTCTACCTTGAGCAGGAAAGTGCGCTTCGCGGTTCCGCTGGAGAGATCGCTCCGTTGGTCGAAGCGCTCATGGGCGGCCTGGACGAGGTCTTCGCCAACACCATGGTCGGCGAATACCTATATTTCAGATACACACTCGAGAACATCAACGAGGTGATCTGCGGCCAGGCTGTTGAGACGTTCCTCGAGCAGGCTTGCCCGATCTGGGAACCCGGCTGGCCTTTCTATGACAAAGAAAGCACGCTCAAGATATACCACGACTACATCGCGACGGTAGCCAGGCTCGCCGGGGAGCCGTTCTACCAGGTACAGAATGAGCTGGAACAGGCTCGGGAGAAAGGTGAGGGATTTAGCAACGCTTTCTCACTCATCAAGAACCCGTTCGGCTCGGCGCTCGTCGCAGCGTTAATACCGCAGATGGCCGGGTTCGTAGACAACGATGAGGCCCTGAAGCCCCACCTCGCCGCGTTCATTTACATCCTCGGGGCGACCGCGTCCGGTAGCCTCGATAACGTCCCAATCGACCCCCGAAGCGGAGACCCGTTCGTTGTCTCGGTCGAAGGGGGGACTGTAAAGATATCGGGAGACGGCCAGCCGCCGCTCCACTACGAGTTCACGAGGCCGTAGAGGCGTTTACGATCGGTACCCCCTTCGTCGAGCGTATCACTCTTCGCGCGCGACAACGCCTTCGTCCGCGAGCGATCGGACCTCATCCGCGCTGTATCCCAAGGTCTGTGTCAGGATCTCCTCGGTGTGCTCTCCGATCGTCGGCGCGCGCCCTACGGTCATGGGGGTGCGGCTGAACTTGATCATCTTGCCTGCCACGTGGATCTGGCCCGCCACGGCGTCCGGGACCTCCACCATGATCTCGCGCTCGCGGAGGTGCGGGTCCACCGCCGCTTGCTCCACCGTGTTTATTGGAGCTATCGGGATGCCGAGCCGCGAGAGATGCTCCACCACCTCCGCGGTCTCTCGCCCGGCAAACCACGACGAGAGATCGCCCTCCAGCTGCGCAGCGTTCTGCTGTCGGGAGCGTCGAGTGGCGAACCGGCCGTCGCTTACCCACTCGGGACGATTGAGCGCTTCGCAGAGCCGCGGCCAAGTGTTGTCGCTGGCGGATGCCAGGTAGACCCACCCGTCGGCGGTCTCGTAGGCGTTGAACGGCCCCGTCCCGTTGCCCTCGCGTTCCTGAACAGTCCCGTCGCCGAGATAAGCCGCGATGGGGATCTCGTTGACCGTGAACCCTGTATCGGCCAGAGACACGTCGATGGACTGCCCCTCGCCGGATACCTGCCTCTCCCAGAGCGCCGACAGAGCTCCGATGGTAGCGTGCAGCGCGGTGATGCGGTCGATCAGCGGGAAGAAGGTCTTGATGGGCGGGTCGCCGGGGAACCCGGTGAGGGACATGAGCCCGCCCAACGCCTGACCGATCGGGTCGAACCCGATGCGATCCCGGTATGGGCCGTACTGCCCGTAGGCCGATATATTGACCATGACAATCCGGGGGTTGAGCTTCTTCAGTCGTGGATATCCAAACCCCATCGTGTCGATGGTGCCGGGGCGGAAGTTCTGCAAGAAGACGTCGGAGACTTTGGTCAGCTCACGGAGGAGCTTCTTGCCTCCGTCGGTGCGCAGGTCCAGGGCGAGGCTCTTCTTACCGCTGTTGTACTGCACCCAGTACGCGCTTTGACCTCGCACCACCGGCCCGTTTTGTCGGCTCTCGTCGCCGGTGGGCGGCTCCACCTTGATGACCTCGGCGCCCAGGCGCGCTAGCATCAGCGCGCATCTTGGGCCGGCCTGGTAACGCCCTAGGTCCAGCACGCGGATGCCTTCAAGAGGCGTAGGCGGCGGTCCGGCCACTTCTACCTTAGGCCCTTGCGCTCGAGGAAGTCCTTGAAGCTCTTGGCGATGGGCGGCGGCTTGAGCCTTCCAGCCTGGGCGCCCAGCTCGTTGTGGTACATCTGCTCCCAGCCCGACCCGACGTCCTCGATCAGCAGCTCCTTGATTCCCTTGATCACCTTCACGTCGTTGGCGGCGATCTGCTTGCCGATCTCCAGTGCTTTGAGCATCAGCTGGTCCGCGGCGACGAGGTGGTTGAGCAGGCCCATCCGGTGGGCTTCCCGGGCCTCTACGACGCGGGCCGTGAACAGGAGCTCCTTGGCCCTGGGCCATCCGATCTGCATGGCGAGGTTCCATGTCGAGTTCACCCTGCCGTAGGAGGCCGCCAGGAACTTGAAGCTCGACTGCTCGCTCCCGACGCGGATGTCGAGGCTGGCGGCGATGACTGCGCCGCCGCCGTACGCCAGTCCGTTGATGGCCCCTATCGTGGGCTTGGCGCAGGTAGCGATGTGCCAGACCTGTCCGGCCCTCTCCGGGTCCGGCGGTGGTGGGTCCGCCGAATCGTCAGAGTCTCGTGCCATCTCGTGGATGTCGGCCCCGGCCGAGAAGGCCCGCTCGCCCGCGCCGGTTAACACCAGCGCGCCGATCTCATCGTCCTCTTCGAACTCCGTGAGGGCCGCGTCTAGCTCGATCCAGAGCTCCTTGCTGAGGGCGTTGAGAACTTCTGGGCGGTTGAGCGTGATTACGCCCACGCCCTCGTCCCGATCGACGGTGATGCTGTTATAAGCCACGCGCCGCTCCCTGTTGCGGTGGACGGCTCATTATAGGAGCCGCCCAGCTTCAGGGTCAAGAATCAGGGCGCAGGCCGGAGCCGTTTAAGATTGGGTGCCGCAAGTGTCTTCGACGAACTGGGACGAACGGATGGTGGGTTGCCGGTTCGTCGTGAGCTTGTCGAAGGAGTATCTAACGCCTGGGCACCGTCTCCGCTGCCGGTGGCTTTTCCCTCAAAGGATCAACGACATGGCCTGCTCAGGAGGTCCGGGAGGCGCTGAGCTTTATGGCAGGGGACAGGCGGCCCACCTGGACGGCGTCGCCCGGATCAAAGCGGCCATTGCACGGGCCCTGAAAGAGGAGGTCCCGCAGTTCAACGTCGACCTCGACGAGGTCATCTTCGATAGAGTGCGCCACGTTGACATAGGCGGGAGTGGGCCACATATAGATGTGCCTCCCGACTAGTTCCGTAGCAGTTTAGATTGGAGATTGTCAGACTAGATGGGGACGAACTTCATCGAGATAGAGTTCACGCAGTGACGCGTGTCTTTCTCCGTAAAGCGCTCTCCCTCGAACACGTGGCCTAGGTGCCCGCCGCAGTTGGCGCATTCGATCTCGGTCCGTTGCCCGTCAGGATCGGATAGGCTGGTGACGGCTCCGGGTATTTCCTGGTCGAACGCCGGCCAGCCACAGTGAGCGTCGAACTTGTCTGCGGAACGGTACAGTTCGGAGTTGCACCGCTTGCAGATGTAGACACCCGCCTCGTAGAAGTCGTCATACTCTCCCGTGAACGGCGGTTCGGTGCCCTTCTGTTCTAAAACATTCCGCTCCGCTGAAGAAAGCAGATTGTATGTAGAGTTGTTCATATTGAATCTCTCCCCTTACGTTATCCCTTGACTCCCCAAACGAGCTCAGGTTCCCTAGCCCGGTCCACCTCTGCGGCAATCCCCGACCGAGCGCGCAGTACACACTTCGGGACGTGTTCTGGCTGTGCTTTCCCGGTCCTGAGCGAAAAAATCTCGCCAGAACAGTCTAGTGGATCGTCTCCCCGAGAACGCGGAGCACGTTGTCTCCCAGCAGCTTCCTGGAATCCTCTTCACTGTAGCCGTGCTCAAACAGAACCTCGGTGAACTCCTTCCATTGCGGAACGTTTTGAAAGTGCGACGAAAGCCCTACGTGTTCGATGCCCGCGATGCTGACAGCGTGATTGATACTGGCCAGGTCAAGCTTGGTGCCCCAGACTTCGGCGTCCGCCAGTTTGGCTTCTGCGAGGTCGAAAGGGTCTGGGTAGTTCTCGGCCAAACGCCGGTCGCGCTTGATCCGGGCGGCGTGCGATTCCGCGGCTGTCCGCGGGGCGGGAGCCAGTATACCAACGACTCCTCCCTGAGCGGCGATCGCACGCATCGTATCATCGCTCACATCGCGCGGGCTCTTGGATAGTGCCCGGCACTTGGTGTGCGTGGCGATGGTTGGCTTCGTCGCCACCTCCAGCGTGTCCTGGCACGTCTGGTCGGACGCGTGCGCCAGGTCCACCAGGATGCCGATTGTGTTGCACTCGGCGATGACCTCCCGCCCGAAGTCAGTAAGACCCGGGGTCACATTTAGCTCGGACGTGGAGTCGGCCCAGCTATGCGCTCCCAAATGACACGGCGCCATGACCCGGATGCCGAGCTGGTGGAAACGCCTTAGCACGGCAAGGTCGTCGTTAATGAACCCGCTCATCAGCATCAGCGCCATCGCAATCTTGCCGGACTGGACAATCCGCTGAGCGTCTACTTGAGATAGAGCCACCTCGATGTAGTCGCGGTAGGCCTCGGCGAACCTCTTGTGCTCGTCTATTCCGATTTCGATCCTCTCGACGATCTCTGGCCCTGTGAAGACATGAGTCCACGACTTCTCCCCGGGGACGGGCGGCTCCCAAGCCTCTGCCGGCTCCTTCCGCGCGTACATCTCCTCGGCCCCAACGGCCTGAATCACCACGTCCACTCCTCCGCGCCGAAGGTCCTCCAGGTCAACAGCCGCCGAGTATGCATCGACGACTGTCAGCTCTCGATGCAGCTTGTCCCACTTGCCTGTATCGAATTTGTCGCTTGCCGTGGGCTTTCTGGACGGGTCCAGAAGACCTATCTCTCGTCCTAACCCCAGGCCGAGACGGGAGGTCTTCCTGGCGTCCACATATGCCTTCGATATCTGGTCCCTTCGTTTCATCGAGCGTCCTTTGCCAGGGTTGAAGTCTCCAGGAGACGGCACGGTTCGCTCCAAGTCAATATGACGGTTCAGCTAGGAGACCCGCCCCGAAAGACTCTCGGGCGCCAAAGCATGGATACAACCGGTCTTCAACTAGGTGGGAGCCGGTCCGGGGGGGGGCGCGTTTCCTCGGAGTGGCTCCAGTAAACGCCGATCGGGAAACATTGGGTCACCCCGTGCTGCCTTCTGGGTGGCTAGATCTAGCTTGCGCATAGGACTTCCGACCGTCAAACAAGTGGCAGATGTATCAATAGCGCGGGGGTTGAGGGGGTTTGCGGGGGTTATACCACCCTGGGAATCGCCGGTTTCAGCGGACGACGGGACGTCGGTCTTGTGGCATCACTCAACCAAAGCGGTTCGGATACTCTCGATCTGGTCCGAATTCAGGCCTGTGGTCCGGATGTAAGGCTCGATCCCACCGTAACGCTCGTTTACATACTCCAGCACTTTCAGCATGGCATCGGGCGGACAAAAGTCCCGTTGGTAGTCCTCCCAGGTGTAGTTGCCAGAGTTTGACTCAGGAGATTTCCACTTAGAGAGGTAGGGGGCTAACAGATACTTGGCGCTTAGGGCGTAGTCTTCTGCAATGATGTCCTCTGGCACTCCGGCGATGCCAAGGAGAAGAGCGGAAATCACTCCAGTCCGGTCCTTGCCGGCGGCGCAGTGGTAAATCGCCGGACGGGCCCCGGGGTCCGCCAAGGTCGCCATAGTGCTGCCTATCTGAGCTTGTCGAAGTTCGAGCAAAGATGTATAGGCAGCCATTAAGTAATCGGCTGGCTCTCCGCCCTCCGCGGCGTCCTCCTCTCTTGAAGCGGGCTCGTCACCGATCATCGGCTGATGGTGATAGATGACCTCGGAAGAGCCCGCGAAGACATGTGGCGCTTCTTCAATCTCGCGAGGCCTTCTCAAGTCGATGACGGTGCGGATACCGTAGTCGATCAAGGCGGACTGAGAGGCAGGATACAAGTCGTGCAGGCTGGCTGCTCTAACGAACGTCTTCCAGCGAGTTTGCCGACCCTCCGATGTCGGGTAGCCCCCGAGGTCGCGCACGTTGTATGCGCCGTCGATGTCAATGTGGCGAGCAGGCTGCAATCCTATTCTCCATAATACATGTTGGGCTCTGTAGCACGTGCCAGATGTAGTTCCAGTAGCCGTTCGCTGCGGCCGCAACGGTCTGCTGCTCGTGGAGGTACAGTTTCGGTTCGGCCAAGTCGATGCGCTCAACAATCATGGCGGCAGGGGATCCAAGCTGGGAACTGAAGCTACCGGCGTCGCCCAACCAGTCACAGTCTGCTTGCAATCAGCCGGGCAAGCCGCTCAATTCCGTCCATGGGCACGAGGGGTTGTTGGCCTTCCGGCTGCGCGGTGTGCAGCGGTATGACCTTGTCACCCTTTATGAATACGAGTGAACCTCCCAGTCCCTGATCGTTTATTAAGACCTGGGCGGACGCTTCGCCAATTTGGGGGTCCATGTCCTGCATCCCTGGAGTCGCCATCTTCAACTTCTCATAGTGGCTGCGTGCCGAAGACACGGAATCAAAGTCGACCACCGAGAATGACAGAGCTTTGGTACCGTCGCCTGAGGTCAAGGTCAGTCCGTACCAGCTCTCTATGTTCTCAACTTGCGACGGGTCGGCACGATTCGTCAGCTCCCTGAAGTCTCGGTACTGAGCCTCTACGGAGTCCTTAGAGGCCACGAATGAAGACACGTCCTCTATCGTCATCAACTCCCTGAAGGCATCCTCCGTGAGCGGCGAACCTCCGGGCTGGTTTTCAGCGCTTGCGGCCGGCGTCTTCGTCGCCGTAGATGTCGGCGGCTCGACCTTGGACCCGCAGCTCAAAATCACTAGCGCTGAAACCGCAACGAGCGCGACCCCGAAACCCACCCTACGCTTATTAACCCCGTATCCATTCGCCATCCGGATCGTGTTCTCCTAGTCTGTATCCAAAGAAATCTGCCCGAACTTTGACAATGCACCATCCTCTACGATCGCTATGATATTTTCAGTTACGCATGCCGTCAATATCCACGTCAGCTCCCAAGGTATTTTAGCGGCGTCGTGAACGACGCTCGATAGTTGGAGCCCTTTTAATTGATTACATGCCAACTGGGCAAATCAATAGATAGCGCCGGGCGCAATAGCGCCTATGGCGAATCGGGAGGCGCGGAGCACCCTGGAATTCCTCGCGAGGTTGGGTGCCGGTGTTGAGGAAAGCGGACACAGAAGGCGACCTCAAAGTGGAAAAACTCTTATCATCGACTCCAGTAGCTCTGTTAACCCTCGCCAGTACGTCGTAGATGGTCATGTCAGGGACGCCGAGACCGGAGATCTGACTTAGGCCGGCCTACGCCGGGCACCTCCTCGAGCGCGTCAAACTCGCCGGAGCTGCCTGAGAGTCCCCAGATCACCGCAGGTTCCCTGACCGGGGTCACTTCCGGGCATCGGCCCCGTCGAGCGATGACTGAAGGCCGCTACAACGGGGGCCTTCGACGTCAAGGCCGCCTTTTTGCCAAGATCCTCGTCGCAAAGCCTAGCAGCAATATTCCGAGGAGCGCTGCCGCTCCGAAGACACTGTGTGGCAGTGCCACGCCACCGACACCCGGCGGCTCCACCGGGGAGAAGAGGAATTCGATTCTCGAGTAGTAGATATCGGTACGGCCCTCGAACCCCGAGTCGGTGCCGACGATCAACCAGGCCTGGCCTTGGCCGTCGGTGGCAACCTGCAACGGGCGGCCGTCGTTGACCAGAGTCTTGATCTTGAACTTATCGTCTGTGACCTCGGGGCTTGCGACGTTGCCAAGGTTGATCATCGCGTCGCCCTCGCTGGCCTGATTGCCTTTGTCGATATTCATCCGAAGCCATCCTGCGGCATCTCCAGCAAACATCGGCTCAACCAGGGAAACTCCCGCCTTGACGAAAACGCTCTCACCGGGCGAGCCACCGATACCGAACGACCCGGCGGGAACATTTGTGGCGATGTCCAAGGAGATGGTCACCTGGTACACAGCTCCAGGCCTAAGTCCCGCCACCTGTCGCTTGAGGAACATAAAGAGATCGTCGCTGCGGTTGTGTCCTTGGAGGAATATCCCGTTCCCGATCAGGCCTTCCGGCAGGGGTCGGAAGCCGGAATCAAGCTCGTATATTTCCATGTCTGCGTCGGCCGGCAGGTCGGCGAACCCCGTCGTCCAGCCTTCATCGTCGTTATCGAAGGTGAAGGTGAACTCGATTCCTCCAGTCGATTGGGCGAAGACCGTCTTCGCGCTCCGAGCAGGACCAGCGCTAAGGCTATCAAGCTCAATCCAACTCCGACTCGCTTCAGCGTTGTGCTCCGTGCCATTGGATGACTCCTCTCGGTAGCTCCAGAAAACGCGGGCCCAGCGCACGACGCACCACGGAGTCCCCAAACCTTCGCAGGTTCCCTAGTCGGGTTCATCACGTGAAGCTTCCCCCTCTGGCGTCGCTTTTCCACATTGACGCTCGCCTCTAACGCCTTGCGCCTGCGGAGTCCCCAACCCTGCCCGGAACTCCCGACGCGGTTCACTCTGTAGCATCGGCCCCCGAGGGACTTCCAACGCTGTTATTCGGAGTCCCCAAACTCACACGGGACTCCCGACCAGGTTCACTCTGCTGCTGCGTCCCCACCAGGCTCAACGGTGGTTCGATCGTCACCTGACCCATTCTCCTTCTAGGGGATATCCAGCCTCCTCCCAATCCGCAATGCCGCCAGCGTAGCGACGAACATTGCTGTAACCGGCACGCTCCAACAGCATGAATGCATATTTGCTAGCCGCGCAGCCCTCGTCAGAGCAGTAAAGCACGATCTCGTCACCCGGATCCAGAATGTCTTTTGCGGCTTGTGGCGCGGTAATGTTGAGGGAGCCTGGGATACGCTTGGCCTGGAACGCCCACTCGCCGAGCACCATCGCCAGCTTGAAGTCGTCCCCCCGATCCAGTTTCTCCTTCAATTGCTCACGGCTTATCAAGTTCATCTAGAGCTGGCCTCCTATTGCTTACCTGAGGATCAGTTCCTTCTTCGTTTGCCGTCGTGACGTCAGAGGCATAGCGTCTCTTTGCCGCCAACTATTCTGGTGCACCCCTCGTGGATGGCTCCGCCGCGACGAATTTCATCGAGAGGGAGTTTACGCAATGGCGGGTGTTTGTCGGGGTGAACCCTTCACCCTGAAAAACGTGGCCAAGGTGGCCGCCGCAATTGGCGCACTCGATCTCGATTCGCATACCCTCGGGGTCGGGTAACCGATTCACTGCCCCCGGTATCTCTTGGTCGAACGCCGGCCATCCACAGTGAGCGTCGAACTTATCGTCGGAACGATATAGCTCTGCTTCGCACCGGCGGCAAACGTAAACGCCTACCTTATAGAAGTCATCGTACTTTCCGGTGAAGGGTCGTTCAGTGCCCTTCCGTTCGATTACGAAGCGTTCCTCCGGAGATAGCGGGGTGTAGTTCGAAGTTTTCATGGTACAAGTCTAGCAAACTCGGCTCAGAGTAGGCAGTAGGTACCCAGTCCTACCAGGTTCCCCGACCGGTTCCTTCCGGGCTCTGCCCCAAATTGAGCGATCTCACCGACCCGATTCGGAGCCATCGCTCACTCCCGACCTGCTGAATTCGCCCGCGCGCGAGACTCCACAAGAGTCAGGCTCCTCGCTATAATGGCGGCACACACGACGGACGGGTTCAAGTTCTGGGCAGCCGCGATCTTGTGAGTTGTCCACGGGAGGTGTTCAATGGCGGAGTTCGTTCAGGCGGCAAAAGTGGGAGAGCTCGCACCCGGAGAAATGAAGGTGATTGAGGCAGGGGATCAGGCCATAGTCCTGGTCAACGTCGACGGAAAGCTCTACGCGCTCGACAACGAATGTACCCACGCAGGATGCGACCTGGCTGACGGCGAATTGGACGAGAACACCTTGGAATGCTCCTGCCACGGAAGCAGGTTCAACGTAGTGACCGGAGCCGTAGAAAACCCTCCTGCGGACGAGCCAGTACCGACGTACGCCGTGAACATAGAGGGGGACGACGTTCTGATTGGCTTGGCCTAACACCTGGCCAGGCTGTTTCGTCTACGGGAATCCTGAGAGGAATAACATGGCACGATTGCCCTACGCTTCCAGAGAAGACCTGCCGGGGGACAAGCAAAGGTCGTATGACCACATCGTCGAGACACGGGCCAGCGCCGAATCCGTACAGGGAATGCCGCACTCCTTTCGGGCCCTTTTTAATAGTCCGGACGCCGCAGAGGCTGTCGCCGCCCTCGGGGAGTATCTCCGATTCAAGTCGCCACTCGACCCGATAGTACGCGAGACTGCGATTCTGGCCGTGGCTCACGAGCTGGATAGCCGGTATGAGTGGGCTCACCACGAGCCCATAGCACGAAGAGTTGGTGTCCGGGACGAAGTCATAGAGTCGATCAGAAGTGGTAGGGCACCGATGGGACTGCCTGCGAAAGAAGGTGTGTTCGCACAGGCCTCTAAGGAATTGGCGGGGAAGGGCACGCTATCGGAGCGCACCTTCCAGGCGATCCTACACCTTCTCGGCCCTCAGCGGACCGTAGACCTAGTCGTGCTAATCGGCTACTACGTGATGCTTGCCGGCGCTCTTAACGCGCTCGACGTCGAGCTGGAGTCGGGGTCAGAGTAGAGTAGGATCACGCCTATTAGGAGGGGACCGTAAGCCTTCCCGCGTCCGCTCCATCTAAGCGGCGCGGCACGATGTCCCGATAGCATCGGCTAAGTTCATCTGAACTCGAAGGCCGCTAAGGGGTGATCCCTGATCCCGTAGGTGCGGCAGTGGGAGGGATTAGATGAAGACCAACTACATCGCACACGACGAGACGTACAAGAGACGCAAAGCCGAGGGGCGGCCTGGATGGTCAGACTCCGAGACCCTAGCTGAGAATCTCGCTACGCTGGAAGAAATTCTTCAGGCCAGCTATGTCCCGAGGAACGGGAAGCTCCTTGAACTGGGGTGCGGAGCCGGGGATCTCGCACTGTGGTTCGCAGGGAAAAGGTACGACGCTCACGGCGTGGACATCGCGCCCACCGCGATTGCCTGGGCGCAGGAGAAAGCGAAGGAGCGAAACTTAGAAGCGGACTTTCGAGTCGGTAACGTTCTAGATCTCCGTGATTTCGCCGACGACTATTTTGAGTTCGTTCTGGATGGACACTGCTTCCATTGCATTATTGGAGACGACCGGAGTCTCTTCCTGACTAGCGCTCGTCGTGTGCTAAAACCCGGTGGGGTTTTCCAGGTAGAGACCATGTGTGGAGACCCTGGCAACAGAGACAAAGAATTACGAAAGCACTTTGAACCCAAGTCGCGTTGCGTGATCTTCGATGGCGTTGCGACTCGTTACCTTGGGTTAGCGGAGGACATCCTGACGGAAATCAAAGAAGCTGGCTTCCGAATACTTGACTGGAGAGTTAGGCCGCGAAGAGACAAAGGAAACGATATCGACACGCTGTTAGTGAGCGCGACAAACCGCTGGAGTCCCTAGTCCCGGGCGGGACTCCAGACCGGGTTCACTTCTGAGCGCGTCCCCATGGCGAAAACCTCTTCCGACTCGTCGGCAGAGTCGGCGGATTCGAGAGTTAGGCTACCGACGATTCGAGAGCATCCCAATCGCGCCGAATCATCGTTTCACGAACGATAGCACGGCGGGTCCCGGTGGTCCCTCAGAAATCGGGTGTTAGACACAGGCTGAGACGACAGGTCTGGTCGGCGTGTGCTCCCATTGAAAGCGTGTGCGGGCCATACCACGCTAACGTGGACCCCCCGGTCGCTACGGTGACTCGGCCGGCGGCACCTTGTGAATGAAGTTCCGCTTGACGTCGGCTAGAAAAATCTCGCCGATTCCGTTCACTACCAGGGATGCGATATCGCCTAGGGTGGCTGTGTGGACCCTTACCACCCCTGTCTCGGACGAGGCTACGGTCTCGCCGGCTGCCACCGTGCTGATGACGCCCGTGGCGACATCCACTTTGCGAACGATGATGCCGCCGTCGGCGATGTAGAGGTTCCCCTGGGGACCCACCGCTACGCTTTCGGGCAAGCGGAGTTCTGCGGCGGTGGCCGGACCGCCGTCGCCGGAATACCCCGCTCCGATGCCCCCAATCATAGACCACCCGCCAGTTCCCGACCCGGCACGACATCCTTCACAATTCCGTTCATCCTTGTAGGTCCCGATCCCCGCCAGTGTGGCAATGAGCCCAGTGTCGGCGTCTATCCTACGGACTCGGTGGTTCTCGGTATCGGCTATGAATACGTTGTCCGTGCCGTCGACCGCGATGCCATTTGGCCCGGCGATCTGAGCATCGACAGCCGGCCCGCCGTCTCCCGACAGGCCCCTGCTTCCGTTGCCGACGATGGTGGAGATGACGCCTGTAGCAGCGTCGACCTTTCTCACGCGATGGTTTGAAACGATGTAGATGTTGCCGCGGCTGTCCAGCACAACATCCATCGGCTCACGAACCAAGGCCTCGGTGGCGGGACCGCCGTCGCCAACCTTTCTCGACAAGCGGTCGGCAATGCCGCCACCCGCTATCGTCGTGATGATGCCCGTGGCAGCGTCCACCCTGCGAACGCGGCTATTTCCGTGGTCTGCTATGAGTACGTTCCCCCGGCCGTCCACCGCCAGCCCACGCGGGTCTCTGAAGCCGGCTGCCAACGCGGGCCCGTCATCCCCCGGCGCTGAAGTGCTTCCGCCCCCTGCTATCGTGCTGATTATGCCGCTTTGAGCCTCCACCTTGCGAACACGTTTTTCCGTGGAGATGTATAGGTTGCCTTCCTTGTCAAGAGCGAGTCCCGTGGGGGCGTAGATCCCGGAACTGAGGGCCGGACCTCCGTCGCCATTGAACTTGGCGGAGCCGGAGCCTGCGTAGATGGTGATCTCCGCCATCGCGGGGGCCGCGGCGGGTTCCTCTTCGGGGGCATCATCGGGGGCGTCCGGGGCAGCGCCGCAGGAAATCAGGGCCGTCGCAGAGGCCAGCGCGCCGAGCCATATCCCCGCGACCGCCAGCCAACGGCGTCGCGGCAGGCCTCCAACCGGAACAACCTCAATCCCCATGCCCTGCCCCCGGTCGCTGTGCCGAAACACTAGCATGGCGTGTTCGGCTAGTCAAAGGCGGTAGTCTCCAAATCCTTGAGTCTCTGGGAAAGTGGAAAACTCCCCTGAGCCGACGAGTTCTGGCTCATGAGCGTTGCCCGCGAACAACGAGCGCTAGGACACTGGGCTTGCCCATCTAATTGTGGGTGAGAAGCTGAGCGAGGCTCCTACCTGTTACAACGTCCCAGCCTAGATGGCGGAGACCTGTAGGGACGAGTGCAGGTCGTTGCGCCACCCGGGATGCTCGGGGCCGGCCTGCAGGATTGTGCCTGTCTGAGCGTAGGCCTTGAGGAAGCGCTCCTGGTAGTCTCGCTGGAGCCTGGTCTTTTCGGTGTTACGGGTTGTCATGGGTAATTGAGGAGCGCGATTGGCTTTCTCGAGTCGGTCCCGGTACGACCGCCTAAGGCCTACCGGGCCTCGACTTTATGGACCCGGTTGTTCTTGAAGTCGGCGAGGAAGAGAGTGCCCCCACTGTCCGCCGCTATGCCGACGAGCGTGCCCAGTGTAGTAGTGCGGACGCTCACCTTTCCGGTCTCGCCCGAGCTTCGCGTAGCACTGGAGGCCACCGTGGTGATGATGCCTGTGGACACATCCACTTTGCGGACACGGTTGCTGCCGTCCACGATGAACACGTTGCCGTGTGGGTCTATTGCCACGGCGCCGGGCAGCCTTAGCTTTGCGCTAGTGGCCGGGCCACCGTCGCCCGCGTATCCCCCGCCCGTTCCTGCGCGGGTAAAGTCGTACAGGGTGTTACCCGTCCTTTTGTGGAACTCGCCCTGGCCGGCCAGCGTGGTTATCACACCGGTTGCGCCATCTATCCGGCGCACGCGGTGGTTATCGGAATCCGCGATATAGATATTGTCGTTTGCGTCGACCGCCACCCCCTCCGGTTCAGCCAGACCCGCACCTCCGGCGGGGCCGCCGTCACCTGATAGGGCCCTCGATCCCGTCCCGGCGACCGAGGATATTACGCCCGCGGAGTCTACTTTTCGTAGCCGATGCTTGGTGACGATGAAGAGGTTCCCATGGTTGTCGACCGCGACATCAAGGGGTTCTTTCACGAGGGCCTCTGTTGCAGGGCCGCCATCCCCGATCTGTTGTGTCCGCGGGTTCCCCAATCCACCGCCGGCGACCGTGGTGATTATGCCCGTTGAGGCTTCGATCTTCCGGACTCGGTTGTTGGCAAAGTCGCTTATATAGACGTTGCCTCCCTTGTCCACAGCCAGACCTCGCGGTTCATTGAAGCCCGCATCGACTGCCGGCCCATCATCCCCAAAGTCTTTGTTGCTTCCTGTTCCCGCAATCGTGGATATCACCCCGGTTGCAGCATCGACCTTGCGTATGCGATGGTCGCCCGAGATGTATAAGTTGCCTTGGTCGTCTAGAGCAACCCCCGAAGGGGCGTGGATTTTGGCCTGCGCCGCACGGCCGCCGTCCCCCTCGAAACCAGACGCGCCGGTACCGGCGAAGGCAGCGATCTCGCCGACATCCGTCAGTACCTGCTCCGCCTCGGAGGCCTCAGACATCTCAGCCGGACCGGACGATCCGGAAGGACCGGGAGTCTCTGAGGAAGAGCACGCGACCGGGACCCATGCGGCCGCCAGGACGAGAGACGCTGCCCAGATATGTATCAGCGGTGGCCGAGTAACCTGCCGGGCCGAAGAGACCCCCATCATTCAGACCTCCGAGAGTAAAGGCGGTGTAAGATCGATCCCTCAGCGAAAACTAGCAGACCCCTGCGTCCCCGTCAAAAAAACCCGCCCTAGCAGCCGGACCGGCTAAGATCGGCATTTCCATCGCCGCGACCGCCACACGTGTGCGTTGTGATGGTGAGGCCGGTGGCTCGGGAGTCAGGGCCGGGTGCTTACCCGACTCTAACCGGCCAACAGTAGAACTACGGTGGTGGCACCTAGCAAGAGCACCATGGCCGCCAGTCCTAATACAATCCTTGCGTTGAACCTATGGGCGCGGAACAGACGCGGCTTCCGCCCTAACAGGAGCATACTTACACCCATGGTAGCTTGACCTATGACAAACCCAGTAAGAAGCACCGCAAACGGGAGGTGGACGAATAGCGATGTTGGCCAACCGTCAGGGCAGTCACAACGAACCACAGTGTAAACCGCCAGTCCGAAGGTCACCAGGACTCCGGCCACAGTTGCCAGTGCCAGGGAATAATGGACGCGAAAGTACTTTTTCGCCCGCATTTTGGTCACGGCTGTTGCTGTCAGAAGCAGCAACGTTGTGATGGCAACGGCTGGATGAATCCATTGATAGGCTTCCATCAGTTCCCCCTGATTCTAGTATGGAGACCTCCTGGATCCCCAGACCCGCGCGGGTTCCCTAGCCCCGGGTTCATCGCCTGAGCCTTCCACCCACCTACCGCGCAGTGCTCACCTTGGGACATTTGTCCCGGAGCCCCCCGAGACCATTGCAGGTACCCTAACGGGGTTCACTTCTGAGCGTATCCCCCTTGAGGGGTCTGCGACGCTCTGACAAGTTATCATGGCTGCATGAAGAGCGCTCGGCGAACATTCCTTCTTCCTCTTGCGCTCGCATTAGTCCTGGTCGCTTGCGGCGACCCTGTGCCGACCGCCACATCTGCGATTGACTCCGACATACGCCCTGCCGCTTTACCGTCTCCGGCGCCAACTGTGACGTCTTCTAACCTTCCGGCCATGACGATACCTCAAGGACGACGATGGGAAGAAGTGGCGAGATGGGGCAATGGCAGGAATGGGCTGCGCTTCAACGGTCCAAACGGAATCGCTATCGACTCGGAAGATCACGTCTACACCACGGAATTCCGGGGGCATCGGGTGCGGAAGTTCACGCCGAATTGGGAGCTTCTTGCCGAGTGGGGGACGGAGGGAAGTGAGAACGGGCAGTTCCGAAGCCCGACGGGAATCACCAATGATATGGACGGCAATGTTTACGTTTCCGAGAGTGGCAACCATCGAGTGCAGAAGTTCGCCGCTGATGGGGAATGGCTGGCCACCTGGGGATCTGTTGGGTCAGGCCCCGGAGAATTCCTCTCGGCTATGTTGGTAGTCTTGGATGCCGACGGGAGGGTTTACGTAAGCGATTGGGGCAACAGCCGAGTCCAAGTCTTCGACAGCGCAGGGCGGTTTCTACACCAGATCGGTGGGCCCGGCACAGGCCCACAGGAGATGACGAATCCGACAGGAGTGGCTATTGGCCCCGAGGGTGACCTCTGGGTGATGGACCGGGGCAATTCCCGCATACAGCGGTTTACCCGGGATGGTACATTCGTCCGGCTCTGGACGCGAGCGGGGCAGGGTGTGTTCAATTCTCCAACTAACATCGCCTTCGACAACGGCGGCAACTGGTGGGTGTCGGAGTTTAGAGGGCATCGGGTGCGGCAATTCAGCCCGGACGGAGACCTGTTATTCGAGCTTGCGCCTGGCACGTTCCGCGGCCCGCATGGGCTGCTCTTCGATAGTACCGGTGCGCTGTATATAGCGGACACAGGGAACGGAGTGGTGCGGAAGTTCCGCACAATGCCGCCTTGAGCCACAGTCCCCAAGGGACTCTACAGTCAGGGGCCTTTGTTGGCTAAACCCGAATCCACCGAAGGACGTCCTTGGGGACAGCCCTTGAAGAAGCCAGCGGGTGCTCCTCTGAATCTGGGATAATGGTTTTGGAACAGAAACCCGCCCGGAAACAAGGAGCACCCAATAGATGCTGCCACAGAACAAACCCGACCGTATCCGCATCCTCTTTGACGACCATCGCCTGGTGGCCAATGCCGGCCTGCTCCTGCCGGCCACCCTAGCCCGGCACCTGGGCCTGCGGGAACTCGTCGACCATCACCTTGACCTCGGCGGAGCGCCGGGACGGGCGAACACTGGGGACAAGCTGCTGACGCTGGTCGCTTCCGCGCTGGCAGGCGGCGACTGCATCGACGACGCCGATGCGCTGCGCGCTGGTGGGACGGTTGGTGTTCTAGGCTGCGTGGTCAAGGCGCCATCCACCCTGGGGACCTTCCTGCGCAGCTTCCGGTGGGGGCATGTCCGTCAACTCGACCGCGTGAGCCGCCAGTTGTTGGCCCGGGCCTGGGCCGCTGGGGCCGGACCCGGCGACTCGCCCCTGACCATCGACCTGGACTCGACCATCTGCGAGACCTATGGACTGGCCAAGGAGGGAGCGCGCCACCACGGCTATACCGGCGCCCGCGGCTATCACCCGCTGCTGGCCATTGCCGCCGGCACCGGCGAGGTGCTGATGTCCCGGCTGCGCGAGGGCCGGGCCAACACCGCCCGTGGCGCCGCCCACTTCCTGCGTGAGACGGTGGGGCGGGTGCGCTACGGCGGGGCCAGGGGACAACTCACGGTGCGGGCCGACAGCGGCTTCTACGCCCACACTGTCGTTGCCGCCTGCCGGGAAATGGATGTCCGCTTCTCTATCACCATCCGCCAGCGCGCCAGGCTGCGGGATCTGATCGAGGCGATACCAGAGGAGGACTGGACTCCCATTCCCTACTGGATGGACGGCGCCGCCGATGTCGCCGAGACGACTTACACCCCGTTCCAGACCAAGCCGGACGCCGCGCCGGTGCGGCTCATTGTCCGGCGGGTGAAGCCGACGCCCGGTTCCCAGCTCGCCCTCTTCGCCAGATACAGCTATCACGCCTTCATCACCGACCGCGATGGGGAGACGCTGGAACTGGAGGCCGATCATCGCCGCCACGCCGAGGTCGAGAACGCCATACGCGACCTCAAGTACGGCGTCGGGCTGAACCACATGCCGTCGGCGCGCTTCGCCGCCAACGGCGCCTGGCTGGCGGTCCAGGTGATGGCGCATAACCTGGCCCGCTGGACGGCGCGGATTGGTCTGGGCGAGCGGACCGTGATCACCAAGACCCTCAGGCGGCGGGTCTTCGCTCTGGTGGGACGGATCACCCGCTCGGCGCGCCGCCTCACTTTGCATCTCCCCCGGCGCTGGCCTTGGGAAACCCAGTTCACTCGCGCCTTGGCCCGGCTGCAAGCCATTCCGTTCCCGGCCTGACGGCCAGCCTGCAACTGACCCAACGTCCCCGCAATCTCGCGCCACCCCGGTCGCGAGAGTCCCCTGCTGCGTATCCTCTCGCCTTCCCGCGCATCGCAACTCCCGCATAGGGCCTTAGGGGCCCTGTGCGGCCACTGAAGACCGCCCGCCGGCCTCCCATCTACCCCAAGACCCCAGGCCATCTCCCCTGTAGCTCCCTCACCCACCCCCTTCCGCTGCCCTCACGCCGTCCATCGGTGTCCTTCGGTGGATTCGGGCTAAAGCAACACCCGTTTAAGCTCGCCTTGGAGTGCTTTCGCGTTGCCCACCTTCCTGCGTCCATGACCATCGCTTCTCTCCCGTCGCGGAGTATCAGATCGACGCTCGGCGTGTTGGTCGATTCGTCCTCGTCCTCGCTGTATCGGATATCGGCGATCTTAGACAATGTCACGGCCGTGACCTTGTCGTCGTGCATGTTGCAGTATGCCCTGACCCGGGCACGGGGGCTCGGCTTCGTGGATCTTCCCGAGGCCCGCCAAGTCCAGGCGGTTCAAATTCTGATCGGCTCTAGGTCACCGGGGCCAACAAAACAGCCCAACCTTACAGCGGGACTATTGCTAGCCTCTGTCTTCTCCTCCTTCGGGTCCTCAACTGCCTTCTCGCCACTTACGATATTTGCCTCCTTCCTGGTTGTATTCTATGCGGGTATACCGCGCAGCGGCTACGCCCATTAACCCGCAACCTCTCTTGTCGTCATAACGTCTAGGCCTTTAAGAGCTCCTCAGGGAACACACCCGGGCTGAGGAGCGGGGATGAGTCGTTCTTGCCCGGTAAGTCTTAGTCGCCATGATATTCTCTTCCCAACGTTCGCAGTATAGTCAGGGCTTGCGGGCGGGCCCATTTTCAAAACGATGGGAGGCCTCCAGATCGTTTCAGGAACACACGCGGTGCGGTCCGGGAATCCGTTCGACAGTGTCGGCCTTCGAACGTTCGGTGTCTGGTGTTTGGCGCTGGGCGCGGCAACCTCGACTTTCACATTCCACAGAGTGATAGAGCACGACCCACAAACCCTCTTCTTTCCTGAGTTCGCCGGGAAGGTGGTCTACCTATCCGATATCTTTATCCTCGTCGGGCTCGGCACTTGGATTGTAGGCTGGGTGCTGTCGCCTGGAGGCTCCCTGCAGCATGGCCCGTGGTATGTGTTTGTCCCGGTTCTTGTTCTGACGTTCCTATCGACGCTGAGCCTACTCTGGGCTGCTGACACTGCGGTAGCCGGCTTGACAGCAATCCGGAGAATACTGCTGCTCGCGATGTACATTGTGTTCGTGACTGACGGGCGTCGAGGCGTTCACGTGGCAATTAGCGCATTAGCGGCCGCCGGAACGCTCCACGCAGTCGTCGCGGTGTGGCAATCGTTCGAATCCTCTGCTGTCGGCCTGTCCATTCTCGGGGAGCTGTCGAAAGGAGCCCTCAACTACGAAAGTATCGGCGCATCAAGGGCCCTCGGCCTGGGATTCAACCCGAATCCCGTTGGTCTTTTCCTGGCCGCGGTGAGCGTTATGGCGTACTCGACCTTTCTGCTCTCAAGCCTTCCGTCGCGCCGCGCCGCGCTATTTCTAGCTCCTTTCATAGTTACCCACCTGGGTGTGACTGCAACCGCCTCGCGCACGGCCCTGGCGGCATGGGGTTTGTCCGTAGTGGGGATCGCCATCTTGGGGTGGATTTGGCGCATCCAAAATCGGCGCACGATCATCAAGCGCGCCGGTCTATCACTAGCGCTCGCGGCGGTGGCCAGCGGCGTCTTTACAGGCTTGTTGGCCCTCGATGCGCCTAGTAAGGAACGAGGCGAAGATCCATCAGGCGCGACAGCGCGCAGGTCTCGTGGTTCAACAACAGCAATGGATCGATTTTCCGATCTTCCTAGAGATTTCGGCTCAAGGGCTAATGACTTTAGGTTGTCTATACCATTGATCAGAGAAAACTTCCTGTTGGGCGTTGGGGCAGGGAACTACAGCTTGGCCCTAAACCCGAATCCACCGAAGGACACCGATGGACGGCGTGAGGGCAGCGGAAGGGGGTGGGTGAGGGAGCTACAGGGGAGATGGCCTGGGGTCTTGGGGTAGATGGGAGGCCGGCGGGCGGTCTTCAGTGGCCGCACAGGGCCCCTAAGGCCCTATGCGGGAGTTGCGATGCGCGGGAAGGCGAGAGGATACGCAGCAGGGGACTCTCGCGACCGGGGTGGCGCGAGATTGCGGGGACGTTGGGTCAGTTGCAGGCTGGCCGTCAGGCCGGGAACGGAATGGCTTGCAGCCGGGCCAAGGCGCGAGTGAACTGGGTTTCCCAAGGCCAGCGCCGGGGGAGATGCAAAGTGAGGCGGCGCGCCGAGCGGGTGATCCGTCCCACCAGAGCGAAGACCCGCCGCCTGAGGGTCTTGGTGATCACGGTCCGCTCGCCCAGACCAATCCGCGCCGTCCAGCGGGCCAGGTTATGCGCCATCACCTGGACCGCCAGCCAGGCGCCGTTGGCGGCGAAGCGCGCCGACGGCATGTGGTTCAGCCCGACGCCGTACTTGAGGTCGCGTATGGCGTTCTCGACCTCGGCGTGGCGGCGATGATCGGCCTCCAGTTCCAGCGTCTCCCCATCGCGGTCGGTGATGAAGGCGTGATAGCTGTATCTGGCGAAGAGGGCGAGCTGGGAACCGGGCGTCGGCTTCACCCGCCGGACAATGAGCCGCACCGGCGCGGCGTCCGGCTTGGTCTGGAACGGGGTGTAAGTCGTCTCGGCGACATCGGCGGCGCCGTCCATCCAGTAGGGAATGGGAGTCCAGTCCTCCTCTGGTATCGCCTCGATCAGATCCCGCAGCCTGGCGCGCTGGCGGATGGTGATAGAGAAGCGGACATCCATTTCCCGGCAGGCGGCAACGACAGTGTGGGCGTAGAAGCCGCTGTCGGCCCGCACCGTGAGTTGTCCCCTGGCCCCGCCGTAGCGCACCCGCCCCACCGTCTCACGCAGGAAGTGGGCGGCGCCACGGGCGGTGTTGGCCCGGCCCTCGCGCAGCCGGGACATCAGCACCTCGCCGGTGCCGGCGGCAATGGCCAGCAGCGGGTGATAGCCGCGGGCGCCGGTATAGCCGTGGTGGCGCGCTCCCTCCTTGGCCAGTCCATAGGTCTCGCAGATGGTCGAGTCCAGGTCGATGGTCAGGGGCGAGTCGCCGGGTCCGGCCCCAGCGGCCCAGGCCCGGGCCAACAACTGGCGGCTCACGCGGTCGAGTTGACGGACATGCCCCCACCGGAAGCTGCGCAGGAAGGTCCCCAGGGTGGATGGCGCCTTGACCACGCAGCCTAGAACACCAACCGTCCCACCAGCGCGCAGCGCATCGGCGTCGTCGATGCAGTCGCCGCCTGCCAGCGCGGAAGCGACCAGCGTCAGCATCTTGTCCCCAGTGTTCGCCCGTCCCGGCGCTCCGCCGAGGTCAAGGTGATGGTCGACGAGTTCCCGCAGGCCCAGGTGCCGGGCTAGGGTGGCCGGCAGGAGCAGGCCGGCATTGGCCACCAGGCGATGGTCGTCAAAGAGGATGCGGATACGGTCGGGTTTGTTCTGTGGCAGCATCTATTGGGTGCTCCTTGTTTCCGGGCGGGTTTCTGTTCCAAAACCATTATCCCAGATTCAGAGGAGCACCCGCTGGCTTCTTCAAGGGCTGTCCCCAAGGACGTCCTTCGGTGGATTCGGGCTAAAGATGAGCAATCAAACGGGACTGCCCCTACGAGGAGCCTATTAGATAGGCACCCACACGTGGAGGCCCTGCGGTTCATGTCGCCTACGCTGAATTATATCAGCGACTCGACAGCGGGCCGCCAGGCATAAGAAGGGCAACCACACAGGGATTGCCCCGGCCCTAGTTCGATGCGTCCATTTGAGTATCCGATGCAAAGATCCCGGACAGAATTGACGGCTTTTCCAAGGCGTACCTATAATTGATCGCGGAACTCACGTGTTCCGAGGCAACCCATGCCCACCACACCTACGCCTTCTCAAGCCCCCACGGTCGCCATCGAGACGCACGGATGCAAACTCAACCAGGCCGACTCGCTCAGCCTAGCATCGTCGTTCGCGAACGCGGGCTTTCGCGTAGTCGACGATGACGAGACGCCCGACGTATACCTGGTCAACACCTGCACGGTGACGCACGTCGCCGACCGGAAGGCCAGGCAGGCCCTGAGGGCCGCGCGCCGGCGCAATCCCGACGCCCTCGTCGTCGCTACGGGATGCTACGCGCAACGCGCTCCGCAGCGCCTGCGCGAGTTGGACGAGGTCGACCTGGTCTTGGGCAACACGGAGAAGGCGACCCTTGTGGAGCGGATCGTCCGGTCGAGGAAGGACGCCCTGGGCCCGTGTGCCACCGGCGTAGAATCCGAGGCTGCAGGGTTTCCGATGGGCCGGACCAGGGCGATGGTCAAGATCCAGGAGGGATGCGATCAGGTGTGTGCGTACTGCATCGTGCCGAAGGTGAGGGGAAGGGAGCGCAGCATCCCTCCAGCTGCCATCGTGGGTAGAATCAACGAACACGCCGCGGCGGGGTACAAAGAGGTCGTCCTCACCGGAACCCAACTGGGGTCGTACGGGTTCGATCTTCCCGATATCGACCTTACGAGGCTGCTGAGCCGCATATTGCGGGAGACGGAAGTGCCCAGGATACGAGTCTCGTCCGTACAGCCTCAGGAGCTAACCTCTGAGATGCTCGAGTTGTGGTCGGACCCCAGGCTGTGCCCGCACTTCCATCTGGCGCTCCAGAGCGGCAGCGACGCGGTGCTGGGGCGTATGCGCCGCCGGTACACGGTCCTCCAGTACCTAGAGGTGGCTGAGGCGGCCCGGCGGGGAGTCCCCGACGCGGCGATTACCACCGACGTGATAGTCGGGTTCCCGGGCGAGACTGACGCTGACTTCAGCAAGACCCAGTCAGTGTGCGAGAAGGTCGGTTTCGCCGGTATCCACGTCTTCCCCTACTCGGCGCGGCCCGGGACGAGCGCCGCGCACTTCGACGGCGGGATAGACCCGCACACCAAAGCGGTCCGGGTGCAGCAAATTCAATCCCAGGCCCGCGACGACTCTGCGGGGTTCAGACAGCGGTTCCTTGGGACGACGCGCGAGGTGCTGTGGGAGAAGCCGGGGGGCGACAACGGGGCGTTGTGGACGGGCCTGACCGACAACTACATCAGGGTAGAGGGGCGCAGTACGGAGATACTGGCGAACAAGATCACTCGCGCGTTGCTCCAGACACAGAAAGAGGACCTGGTAGTGTCCCAGGTCCTCTCGTAGCAAAGGGTCGCGGGGCCCCCGGCGCTAGACCTCGACCGGTAGCAACTGCGAGCGGCCGTTACGCTGCTCCACGTAGCCAGCGCGCTGCACGGCAGCGTGCCCGAAGACGAGCAGCCAGCCTCGGTCTACAGCCATCTTCAGCATCTCTCTTTTTTGATCGAGGGTATCGATTGGCGAGTGGTCGAACGCGCCAATGTTGGTGAGCGGCATGTGAAAGGGGGTCGGGATCAGGTCTCCGACGTACGCGACGCGCTCGCTGCCCGCCTCGACGAGCACGATCTGGTGCCCCTTTGCGTGGCCGTCGGTGACCTTTGTCGACACCCCGGGGGCGATCTCGGTGTCCCCGTCGAGCAGCGTCAGGACGCCGCCCTCTTCAAGCGGAACGAAGTCGTCCGGATAGTACGTGCCTTCGCCACGCTCGTCAGGGTTATTTGCCTCCTGCCAGCACGCCCTCTGGACCATATACTCCGCCTTTGGGAACGTGGGCACCACGTTTCCGGACCGGTCCAGCTTGGTGCAACCACCGGCATGGTCGTAATGCAGGTGGGTGAGTACGACGGCGTCTATATCTCTCGCGGTGAGCCCGAGTTTCCTCAGGTCCCTCAGAAGCTTATTGCCGTTGAGCCCGAACATGTCCCTGAACTTATCGACCCGCTTGGATCCCGCGCCAGTGTCCACGAGGATAGTCTTAGTGGGCGTCTGGATCAGCAGGCAGTTGAGGGCCAGTCGGACTCGGTTCTTGCGGTCCGGCTTCAGGCTCAGCTCCCATTCGGGCTTGGGGAGCTTCCCGAAGACGGCGCCGCCGTCGAGCAGGAAAGTGCCGTCGCTGACAATACTGACAGAAGTTGATCCGTGCGGCATCGGGGCACCTCCCCGGGTCTGGTTACTAATTTGTGGGCCGGATAGGCATCCGGCTGCGTTCAAGGCCTAAGCGAAGATACTGTTACGTGATCACCGGAGCGGCTCTTGGGGGGGCTTGACTCGTGTGGCAGAGAAACCGCTATGCGTGTCCGTCAACCGTGAGGGGAAGCAGCGCGAATGATAGATTGGCGCTCGCGACCTTGAGGGATTTCAAGGTGATCGCTGGCGTCCGCCGTGGTAGCCCCATATGACCCCTCAGCAGCACCTTATGACGGAACATAGGGGTTGTCAAGGACTTTTTTGGTTCTTTTCTTAGCATTCCATCAAAACGCGGTGTCGCTTCAGAGCTCCTCGATAGCGGAGGTGAAGGCATCGAGCGTCGCCTCGACATCGTCGTCGTCATGCGCGAGAGACACGTAGTATTTGCTATCGTTCTTGTAGACGCCGCGCTCCAACAGCAGGCTGTTCACCCGCAGGACTTTCTCTTTATCCCTGTGCAGCATCGAGCGGTAGTCGACTATCTCGCCTTCGACGAAGGCGAGGTCGAACACCGGTGGCTCACCCAATACCTGCGCCGGGATCTCAGCTTCGAGAAGTACCTGACGCATCCCATCCATCAGTCTTTTTCCGGTTTCGAATAATCCGGCGTAGACCCCTTCCCGTCTGAGAACCTCCAGGGTCGCCAGTCCTGCGACGGCGGCGATCGGATTGCCGTTGAGGGTGCCCTCCTGCAGTACGGGATTCTCGCGCGACGGGTCGAAGCCCTCCATGATCTCGGCCCTGCCGGCGATCGCGGCCAGCGGGTATCCGCCTGAAATAGCCTTGCCAAGTGCGCACAGGTCCGGAACTACGCCGTAGTACTCTTGCGCTCCCCCGTAAGCCAGGCGAAAACCCGTCACGACCTCATCGAAGATCAGCGGGACCTGAAACGCCTCTGTTACCTCGCGAAGCCCCAGAAGAAACCCGGGCGCGGGCGGAATGACCCGTTGCAGCGGCTCCAGGATAACCCCTCCCAGTTCGTCGTGGTGGCGCTCTATGATCGCGGTGGTCGTATCGATGTCGTTGAAGGGAGCGACGAGTACGCCAGGGTCCAACGCCGCCGGTATTCCGGGTGAGTCGGGCTTGGCCGTAGGGAAGTCCGGAGGGTCGTCCGGCTGCATGCTCATAAGGGCGTAATCGTTCATCCCATGGTATCCGCCCTCGAACTTCAGTATCTTGTCACGTCCCCGGAAAGCGCGCGCCGCCCGCATGGCGTACAGGGTGGCCTCTCCTCCGCTGCTGCTGAACCTGACCTGTTCAGCGCAAGGGACCGCCTCCACGATCTGCTCAGCGAGCTCAATGGCATGCTCGTTGAGGCCGAAGAAGGTTGTCCCCATGCCAATCTGCTTTTCGACGGCCGCCACCACATCCGGATGCGCGTGACCCAGCAGCATCGGCCCTGAACCCAGCGCATAGTCGATGTACTCGTTGCCGCTAAGGTCCCACACGTGGGAACCCCGTCCCTCGCGGACGACAACGTCCATGGTTATCGTGTTGCCGTTGCTACCGCCCGGCAGGTACCTGGCGGCTTTTGCAAGCGCCCGTTTCTCCCGCTCACCGACGGTCCTCTCAGGCATGGCGGCCCCCTCTTCGTTCCGCTTTCGCGGCGCGCGGCGCAGAGCGCCCGCGCACCTCCCGACTCGCCGCGTGGATTATAGCAGAGCCGCATCGTATAGCTGTAGCGGGCCGGCTCCCTTATAATGACGCCGCCTGAACCGGCGACCGAAGAATACTCCGAACGGGGGGCGACATGGACATCAGCGTGGTCTCGGGGGACATCACCCAGCAACAGGTCGGCGCGATTATCGTGAACCTGTTTCAAGGCACGAAAAAACCTGGAGGGGCTGCCGGGGCTGTAGACCGCGCGCTCGACGGGGCCCTTTCGGACTTGATCGAGGATGGCGAGACGAAGGGAAAAGAGGGCGAGATGACGCTTATCCACACCCTGGGCAAGATGGAGCCCTCGCGAGTGCTTATAGCAGGGCTGGGCAAACAACCCGACTGTACCCAGGACACCGTCCGATCGGTGGTAGCCAAAGCGTGTCGCACCCTCCGGGGAATAGGCGTCGATAAGGTGGCGACGATTGCACACGGCGCGGGCGTCGGCGATCTGGACGCGCGAGGCTCCGCCATGGCTATTACTGAGGGTGCGATCTTAGGGTTGTACCGTTTCGACAAGTACAAATCGCAAGACGACATCAAGACCGATATCGAGGAGCTCACCATCGTTGAGTCCGACACGAAAAAGGTAAGCGGCCTGGAAGAGGGCGTGCTGGAAGGGTCGGTGGTCGCCGAAGCGAGCAACCTATGTAGGAGCATGGCCAACGAACCCGCCAACTACATGACTCCCACCCGTATGGCCGAGGTCGCGCTCGAAGCCGCGAGTGAGGCGGGACTGAGCATAGAAGTGCTGGAGCGAACGCAGATGGCCAGGCTGGGCATGGGAGCGCTGCTCGGAGTCGCGCAGGGCAGCACGGAGTCGCCTAAGCTCATAGTCCTGCGCTATGAAGGAGACCCTGACGACCCGTCGAACCAGCTCTGCCTTCTGGGCAAGGGTATAACGTTCGACAGCGGCGGTATCTCGATAAAGCCGGCGACGAACATGGGGGCGATGAAGGGGGACATGGCCGGCGGCGCCGCGGTCATAGCTGCCATGAAGGCGATCGCGCTTCTCAAGGCCAGAATCAACGTTACGGGAATCGTGCCGGCCACTGAGAACATGCCCGGCGGCGGCGCCCAGCGGCCCGGGGATATCGTCCGAGCGATGAGCGGCAAGACGATCGAAATCGACAACACCGACGCGGAAGGCCGGCTCGTTCTGGCCGACGCCATCGCCTATGCGCGGTCGTTGGGCCTTGCGCCGCTGGTAGACGTGGCCACACTGACCGGCGCGATGGTGACGTCCCTCGGGAAGGTATGCACGGGCGCCTTCGGCAACGACCAAGACCTGCTCCAGCGGGTAGTCGATGCAGGAGACGAGGTGGGCGATAAGATCTGGGCGATGCCCAATTTCAAGGAGTACAAGAGCCAGTTTCGGAGCGATGTCGCGGACATCAAGAACACCGGCGGTCGCGCGGCGGGGTCCATAACGGGAGCGCAGTTCATCGGCGAGTTCGCTGACGGGGCTCCGTGGGTGCATCTCGATATCGCGGGCACCTCCAGCGCGGACGCGACCAAAGGCTACGCGCCAAAGGGAGCGACCGGCGTTCCGGTGCGGACGCTAATCAGGCTGGCGCTGAACCTGGCGAAGTCGTGAGGCGCAGCCGGTCATGGGCCGGAGGCGGGCTGGGCTGCGCCACTACGCCATAGCGGCGACACGGCGCGCCGCGACGCTAATCGAACCTAATTGAACGCCGACATCGCGTGTGTTAGGATTCCGGCAACTTTTATGCGAGGCCACCCATGGCAGCCCGACAATGGACCCTGATAACCAACCACGGGCTTGTGCTCAGCTACCTGACGCATCACCCGAGCCATACAGCTCGGGAGATAGCGAACAACGTGGGCGTAACTGAGCGCACCACGCACAAGATAATCTCCGACCTGGAAGAGGCGGGATACATCGAGCGCAAGAAGCAGGGGCGGCGGAACGTCTACCGGGTCGATCCTAAGCTCCCTCTTCGTCACCACAGCAAGCAGGACATCCTCGTCTCAGACCTCCTCGATGCCCTGATGTCGAAGGGCGCGGGGCCGCGCCCAGGAGCGTCAATGGCCGGCTAGACCTTCTAGGGCACCCGATTCAGTCCTCTCCCAAGACGGCACGGAGCAGGCGCACGGTCCCGGATGGCGCCGGCACGGGCACGGGCCCATAATCCCGACTCTGGAGAGCGCCGCTCGTTGCCCTCGTTTCCTAGCGGTGCTAGAATCGAAATCTCTGTGGTGAGCGTGGCCAAGTTGGTTAAGGCGCCAGGTTGTGGCCCTGGAGATCGAGGGTTCGAATCCCTTCGCTCACCCCACCCACACACCCTTGAGGCCAGGTACACCGCCCTACGCGTGCGCCCGTAGCTCAAGGATGATTATAGGTTTCGGGATCACCGGTCCCATCTAACAGGCGTGAGCAACGTGCCTACGGAGCTGCTGGCGCCGAGACCTTGTGGACGACGTTGTTCTTGTAGTCGGCCAAGAAGGCCTCGTCTTTGTCGTTCACAGCGATAGCTACGAGTTCGCCAAAGGTGCCGGTAAGAATCTGGATCTTTCCAGTAGCGTAGGCTCCCACCGCCTCGCTGGACGCGATGGTACTGATTAGCCCTGTCGCGAAGTCCACTTTGCGGATACGAATCTTGCCGTCGGCGATGAAGAGATCGCCCTTGGGCCCCAATGCCAGGCCAGTCGGCAAGCTGAGCATCGCTTCGGTGGCCAGCCCCCCATCGCCAGAGTACCCCGCTCCCGTTGCCGGGGCCACGATCACCCCTATTTGCCCCCCCGTGGCGCTCTCGGCTTTGTAGTGCTTTCCGATGCCCGCGACAGTGGTCATGATCCCGGTCGCCCCATCCACCTTGCGCACTCGGTGATTCTCACTGTCCGCGATGAAGATATTGCCCTGATCGTCCACCTTTACGCCCATGGGCAGAGCCATGCCGGCGCTTGTAGCCGGGCCGCCGTCGCCCTCCAGGCCTCTGAATCCGGTCCCAGCGACGGTGGTGATGATTCCAGTCGCTGCATCAACCTTGCGTATGCGGTTGTCCGTGGCTATGTAGAAGTTGCCCTGGTCATCCAGTGCCACGTCCTCGGGCAGTTTGAGGAACGCCTCGGTGGCAGGCCCACCGTCCCCAAATATCTTCTTCAGTGGATTCCCTATTCCGCCGCCCGCTACGGTCGTGATGATGCCGGTCGCTGCATCTACATGGCGGATTCGGCCGCTAACTCTGGCCGTTACGAACACGTTCCCTGCGTTGTCCACGGCCAGCCCCTTGGGTTCGGCCAGGCCCGCCTCCGTGGCCGGACCTCCATCGCCACCCGAGCGGTTCGTTCCGGTCCCGGCTATCGTCGTGATGATGCCACTCGCGAATTCGATCCTACGAATGCGATTATCGGTAGATATGTAAAGGTCACCCTCGCTGTCCAGGGCAACGCCCTTGGGTGCGAAGAGTCCTGCCTCGATAGCCGGGCCAGCGTCGCCCTTGAACTTGGGTGAGCCGGTGCCGGCGTATGTGGTGATCTCCATCGGGCCCGTCTCATTCGCGGCCTTCGCCCGCGGCCCGGCCGCCTGCTCCCCGCCCGCCTGCGCCGCTTCATTAGACTCGCCCGCGGCGCCACACGCGGTCAGCGCGGCCGTCGCCACGAGCGCGGCGAACCCGACGGCGAGAAACGGTGTCCACAGCCTCGGCCTGAGACCATGGTTACCGGGACCTCGAAGAGTCATCACTACCCCACCCCCCCTCGCTAGTATGCAAAAAGGTAGCAACCGGAGCCCGGATAGTCAAAGCGCCGAGCTAAGCGCTGTGGCTCCTGGCTTGCATCGGGACCAAGCCCTTACTCGCCGATCACCTCCGCCATCAAACGCAGCACGTTTTCGCCAAGTACCTTTTTGATATCGGCGTCGGAGTAGCCGCGCCGGACAAGCCCCTCTGTAATCAAGGGCATCTTGCTGCAATCGTCCATGCCCACAGGCATCCTGGCGCCGTCGAAGTCGGAGCCGAGGCCGACACTGTCGACGCCGGCGACCGCGACTATATGGTCGATGTGGTCGACGATTTCTGTGTATTGGGGGCGCTTGTGTTCGGCTGCGATCAGGCCCTCATACATCTCATCGATCTCTCGAGCGGATTCCGGTGAATCCTCGATCTTCCGAGCCCTGCGCTCCTTCAGCTCCGCTATCGTCTCGTCGCGGGACTTGGAGCTAATCGGGACCTCATATAGCTCGCTGGATATCTTTTCTCCCAGGTCCACCGTGGCCTGGTTGTACGCATTGGAGATGAACGTCACCTCGTAGTTCACACAAACCACTCCGCCATTCTCGCCGACGGCCTTGATCTGGTCATCGCGCATATTACGGGGGTTCTGAGAGATCTCCCACGCCGATGAGTGGGATGCGATAACCGGCTTTGACGTCGTCTCCATGACGTCCCAGAAGGTCTTCACAGAGACGTGAGATATATCGACCATCATGCCGATACGGTCCATCTCTCTGACGACGTCCTTGCCGAAATCGGTCAGCCCGTTGTGGCGCGACTCGTCCAGGACGCCGTCAGCCCAGTTGTTGGTGTTGTTGTGGGTCAGAGTCATATAGCGGATGCCCAGCTCGTGGAACTGCCGGAGGACCGCCAGGTCGTCCTCGATGGCGTGGCCACCCTCGAGACAGAGGATTCCGGCCAGCTTGCCGGAACTTACGGCGCGATGAACGTCCTCCGCGGTGTGCGCAAGCTCGATCTCCCTCGGGTGCTTCTCGCACAGTGCCTTCATTGCGTCGACGTACCTCAGGACACGCTTGACGGCGCTCCCGTCTTCAAGGTATTTGGGGTCGATGTACGCCGCGAAAAACTGGGCTGTCACGTTCCCGGCCTTCATACGCGGGAGGTCCATGTGCCCGGTCTCGGTCTCTTGGCCAATGTCCTCCCCGGACCGCACCACGCGGCCAAGGCTGTCCGAATGAGTGTCGACGACTATCGAGGAAAAGTGAAGCTTGGAAGCTCTTTCGCTGATCATGGGACGTGCACCTGCCTTTATAGGGGCGGGCTTTCAGACCCGCCCTTCGCGCCTGAGCAAAGTCCTCCCCAATTTCCCGTTATTCGACCCAGAAGGAGTAGAGCTTGGCGCTCCTGAGATGGAAGGCCAGCCTCACATAGCGTTCCTTGAACTTGCCCATGGACTCGTTCTCCCGCCAGCCGAGTGGCGACCTTGTGGAACCCGTAGTGACCCCGACGCTGTCGTTTTCGGCAAAGCCTCCAAGCTCTTCTGCGGTGTCTTCATCGACCACCGCGGCGCGGACGTACCCGCCCGCTGAAACCTCTGCGTTGATGTGCAGCCTACCCTCGCCTTCTAGTACGAACGGCCGCGTGAACACCAGTCCGCCGTCCTCGTCGGCGTTGAGGGACGCGAAGCCGTCGCGGCGCAGGATCGCGATTCCCGTGGCGCGGCCACCGCGGTAGTAGTACCACAGCTCGTCGTCCTTAACGATCGGCCCGCAGGTTGTAACGAGATTGACGGCGCGCAAGTACCTCGGCTGCCAGCTCCCCTCCTGACGAAAGGGGCTGAACGGCTTGCGGTCGCCAAAGTAGTACCAGTGCCGGCCGTCGCGGCTGGCTGCCAAGCGTATCCAGTTGTTCTTGATATACGACCGCTTCAGCCGCCTCTCCCGAATCTCCTCTTTCGACGCGGGCGTCACCGTGGACATTGAGAAGTTGTTGAACCACATGCTCTCGTAGGGATAGCCGTCCGCCTCGTAGATGCCCTGCATTCCGTTAAGCGGCACGTTAGCGTCCTCGCCGTCGGGGTAGGCGTAGATGCGTGGCGCCGACCAGTGGACCAGGTCGTCGCTCTCGATCTGGCCAACAACCCGGGCGGCGCGGTAGACAGGCGACATACGTTGGTCGGGCCCGATGTAGTGCTTGGTGTTACCCACGTAGTTCCCCAGCTTCGGGTCCCAACGGGCGCGGAAAACGTCGCCGCCGCCGAGTAAGGGAAAATCGCTGACGTCCTGATACCGTCCCCAGACGTCGCTTGGGCCTTTCCAGTGATTGGTCTCGGCCTCGAACTTCCACCGATATCTGTCGGGCGAGACGTGCAGCTCGTAGGGGACGCCGATGCCCTCCCCTGCGGGCAATTCTGAGTACGGCCAGGGTGTGGGGTGCCTGAAGGGCCGCTGCTTAATAGGCCTGATTATGGCCTTCCAGCGTCGCTCGGGGTTAGGGTCGTCCGGCTCGAAGAAGAGCCCGCTGAGCCCTCCGGTGTCGCTGACTACGTTGTTCGGCCCGCCCAGGTAGCCGTTGCGGTCGAAATCGTCGAAGACGTCGAGCTCAGGCAGCTCCCAGTTGACGCCATCGCTGGAGTAGGCGACGTGCAGCGGCCAGCCGCCGCTGCCGCTCCCTGGAGGGCCGTTGTAGTAGAGCCGGTACCCGTGCTCTGGGTCCGGGCAGATAACCGACGCGTAGTTATCGTAGGGGGCGAAGACGGGATTCGCCGGGTGCTCCCGCGTTGCGTGCGTCTCGCGGGTGAGCCCTTGCATATGGGCTATCACGTGGTTGTCGACGAATAGCTGCCGCGTACCGGCCAGCTTCATTCGCACCAGCGCCATGTCCATCGGGAACTGGTAGCGCTCGTTGAGCAGGATGCCGTAGCCGACGGGGAAGGGCGTCCAGTCCATCTCAGTAGCTAGCCTAGCTCGTCCTTATGCGCCTCCATGAAGGCGGCGATACCGTTGAGGAAGAAATTGGACGCCCTGTCAGCCAGGAATACGTCGGGGCCAAGGTACTTCCGCCCTTTGGCCTCGGCCGCTTTCCTCACCATGTCCGAGGCCTCCGCGATCCTCGGGTGGTCCGGCCGGCCGCCCAGACCCATCGAAACGGACATGTCCTGGGGGCCCACATAGTAGGCGTGGACCCCCTCGACCTCCATGATCTCGTCCAGGTTCTCCAGCGCCGTGACATGCTCCAGAAAGGCCACCACTAACATCTGCTCGTTGGCGCTGTCGATGTAGCCGGCATCTGCCAGGGTCGCGTAGCCAGCGGCTCGGGGCGCCCCTCCGAGGCCCCGTGTGCCCTTTGGCGCGTAGTAGCAGGCGTCGACCAGCTGTTGGGCGTCTTCTCTTGAGTCGATGCCCGGCCCGAAGACGCCCTGGACTCCGCGGTCGAGATAGCGCAGGATCGTCGAGGGGTCGATGTTCGGGACACGCGCGATCGGCGTCACCCCGGCCAGGTCTGCAACCCGGCACATATCGTCGATAGCCTCCCACGAGAATGTCCCGTGCTCCCCGTCGATCAGGACGAAGTCGATGCCCGCGATGCCCATGAGCTCCATTAGAGGCGTCGACGGGAAGGCGATCTGGCACCCGGTGGAGACCTTTCCGGCCTTCATATTCGCAAGAATGTTGTTCACTCTCATAGCTACCTCTGCGCCTCGACTCAGCGGTGGGCGTCATTCTATGTTCTACGATTCAGATGGGCAACCGGCGAACGGCACGTGGTGTTCACGTTTGCCCAAACGCGTTCATCCCTAGAGTACAGCGGGTGGTAACATGGAGATTCGGCGAAGCGCGCCCGTAGCTCAGTGGATAGAGCATCGGTCTTCGGAACCGAGGGTCACAGGTTCGAATCCTGTCGGGCGCGCCACCTCTCCAGCCCATAACGAAGAGCCTCCTGGTTTGTTCAATAGACCCTCTTTTTTGCCCCAATAACCCCGCTTTTTGTCAACATTCTGTCAACGCGGCACCTTCAGTTTGTCAACGGCGGACCGTGTGGGCAGGGTCTCAGCCAGCAAGTCGTCGAAGCCTTCAGCCGCGGCCCCTTGAAGACCCGGAGCGACGTGGCTATAGGTGTCCTGGGTAATGCCGATTGTGGAGTGCCCTAGGCGCTCTTGTACTATCTTGGGGCGAACGCCTTGCTGAGCATCAGCGAGGGGTGCGTGTGGCGGAGGTCGTGGAGGCGCACTCCGACTAGCCGGATCTTCCTCACGATCCTAGTGAATGCGTCAGACACAGCCGATGGCAGCATCGGTCGGCCGTCTTCACAGGTGAATACCAGGTCGTCGCCCGTTAGACGCCCACGGATTGGTTCCATCCTACGCCGATGCTCCTCCAGCGCTAGCCAGAGTGTCGGCGGCATCGCAACATCCTTGCGTATGTTGAATGAGTGGCGTATGCTTTAGTCATTAATGGGCATACTGGGAGGCATCCAATGCGGATAGGGATTAACGTGCCCGATGAACTTCTTCAGAGGTTAGAACCGCTCAAACAAGTCACCAACGTGTCCCAGATTTGCCGGGACGCGATCAAAGGCCATGTTGAAGCCTATGAACTCGCCAACGAGCGGGTCACTAGAGATGGGATGGACGAAGTCGCAGACCGGCTCTGGCGGGAAGATCGGGAGCAAACCGTTGACTGGGAAGCTCTTGGCCATGAAGACGCGAAGATGTGGGTCCAGTTGGCTACCTTGAAAGACTTTGAGGACCTCTTCCACAATTTGAAGGTCCTGAAAAGGCAAGGAAGGACTCCATACATCATCGTAGCTCGTTACATACCAGGAACTAGGACCATCTGGGACCGCCGAAACGAGCACAAGGAGTGGTTCTACCGACGATACGAGCTGGATGAGAAAACGAACTTCCACGTACAGACGGAAGCCGACTACACACGAGGTTGGCTTTCCTATGTGAATGCAGTTTGGCAGACGGTAAGAGGCCGCGTTGCGGCGGACAGCATGAGTGACCACGCAGCACTCGATCGGGAACGCTCTAAGGTGGAATTGCCCGCCCACTTGGCGAGTGCCAAGCGGGCGAAGTGATTATGCCGGGCAACATTCGATGAAGGTTCGTGAACTGCGAAGTTCGGATGGCCTTCTCCGGTCGAGCCCTCCACACTCCCAGGGGCGAGGGAACCTTCTTCTTTGGAGTTAGTCGCTAGGTTTTCGAAATCTCGCACCCGTTCCCACAACTGCGCATGCGTGGGTGTTCGCCGAGGTCGAGACTTGGTCTCTGGAGCTGGGCCTCCAAAGGGGAAATTATGATTTGGGCCCTGTCTCGCAGCGACGAGGATGTTACGTGGTTTGAGACCAAGGAGAACGGTCGGAAAAGGAGAGAGCGATGACGAGGGTGAAGGTGATGCTGATGGCAATGGCAAAGGGCGGTGGTGGTGGAAAGGGCGGAGGGAAGGGGGGAGGCAGACGCTCTAATCCCAACTTTCCGAGTAGGACGGGCAATCCACCGGGAGGTGGCAGAGGGAATAATCCTCCGTCAAAGAAGTAGGCCTTACCCCGAATCCACCGATGGACAGGGATGGACGGCGTGAGGACAGCGGAAGGGGGTGAGGGAGTTACAGGCGCGATGATCCGGGCTCGAATTTGGGTAGACGGGAGGTTGGCGGGCGGTCTGCAGGCGCTTTTGGGGGCACCGATGGCGGCCTACAGTGGCTGTGGCGAGCCAGATGGCGGGATAGGACACGGCAAGAGGCGCTCGCGGACTGGGCTGACGCGAGATTGCAGGACGTTGGGTTGGCTGGTGGGTCAGTGGCGGACGGGCTCCGTCAGGCTGGGAGTGGAATGGCTCGCAGTCGGGCCAGGGCGCGGCTGAACTGCTCCTCCCAGGGCCAGCGCCGGGGAAGATGCAGGGTCAATCGGCGTGCCGAGCGGGTGATCCGTCCGGCCAAGGCAAAGACCCGTCGTCTGAGGGTCTTGGTGGTCACGATCTGCTGACCCAGGCCGATGCGGGCTGTCCAGCGGGCCAGGTTGTGCGCCATCACCTGTACCGCCAGCCAGGCGCCGTTGGCGGCGAAGCGGCCCGAGGGGAGATGGTTCAGCCCCACGCCGTACTTGAGGTCGCGTATCGCATTCTCGATCTCGGCGTGACGGCGATGATCGGCCTCCAGTTCCAGCGTCTCCCCGTCCCGGTCGGTGATGAAGCCGTGATAGCTGTAGGTGGCGAAGAGAGCCAGTTGAGAACCGGGCGCCGGCTTCACCCGCCGGACGATGAGCCGTACCGGCGCGGCGTCCGCCTCGGCCTGGAACGGGGTGTAGGTGGTCTCGGCCACATCGGCGGCGCCGTCCATCCAGTAAGGAATCGGCGTCCAGGCATCTTCGGGTATCGCCTCGATGAGATTCCGCAGGCGGGCGCGCTGGCGGATGGCGATGGAGAAGCGGACATCCATCCGGCGGCAGACGGCGACCACGGCGTGGGTATAGAAGCCGCTGTCGGCCCGCACCGTGAGTTGGCCCCTGGCTCCGCAGTAGCGCACCCGCCCCACCGTTTCACGCAGGAAGTGGGCAGCGCCGCGGGCGGTGTTGGCCCGGCCCTCGCGCAGGCGGGCCATCAGCACGTCGCCGGTGCCGGCGGCGACGGCCAGCAGCGGGTGATAGCCCCGCGCACCGGTGTAGCCGTGGTGGCGGGCGCCCTCCTTGGCCAGTCCGTAGGTCTCGCAGATCGTCGAATCAAGGTCGATGGTGAATGGTGCGCCGCCGGGTCCGGCACCGGCCTTCCAGACCCGGGCCAGCAACTCGCGGCTCACCCGGTCCAGTTGGCGGACATGGCCCCACCTGAAGCTGCGCAGGAAGGTGCCCAGGGTGGAGGGAGCCTTAGCCGTGAAACCGAGCACGCGGGCGGTCCCGCCGGCGCGCAGCACAACGGCGTCGTCGATGCAATCTCCGCCGGCTAGGGCGGAGGCCACCAGGGTCATCATCTTGTCGCCGGTGTTCGCCCGGCCCGGCGCGCCGCCGAGGTCGAGGTGCTTCCGGAGGAGTTGGGGCAGGCCAAGGCGCAGGGCGAGGGTGGCGGGAAGGATCAGCCCGGCATTGGCCACCAGGCGGTGGTCGTCGAAGGCGATTTGGATGCGGTCGGGGTGGTTACGTGGTAGCATCTATCAGGTGCTCCTTTTCTGGGACCGGTTTTCTGTTTCAAAACCATTATCCCAGATTCAGAGGCGCACCCTTTTGTTTCTTCAGCAGGCCTCCTACACGCCGTCCTTCGGTGGATTCGGGCTTACGTATTCCTCAGGCCGCGCAGCCGCTCGCGCATGCGGTGCAAAGACCGACGGGTCCGCGCGCGCCAACTTTCCAGCCCATAACGAAGAGCCTCCTGGTTTGTTCAATAGACCCTCTTTTTTGCCCCAATAACCCCGATGTTTGTCAACATTCTGTCAACGCGGCACCTTCAGTTTGTCAACGGCGGACCGTGTGGGCAGGGTCTCAGCCAGCAAGTCGTCGAAGCCTTCAGCCGCGGCCCCTTGAAGACCCGGAGCGACGTGGCTGACAGGGTCCTGGGTAATGCCGATTGTGGAGTGCCCTAAGCGCTCTTGTACTATCTTGGGGTGAACGCCTTGCTGAGCATTAGCGAGGCGTGCGTGTGGCGGAGGTCGTGGAGGCGCACTCCGACTAGCCCGATCTTCCGCGCTATCCTGGTGAATTCAGTAACATTTGCTATGAGTCAATTCGGGAGCTTGACAGGCACCAGCCAGGCAACTAGGATAGGGCCGTCCTCTGTTCAGCCATCCCTCTTCCTTTACCGGAGCCCGGGGTGGCAAGCAGAGTGAAAGGCATAAGAGCCCCCTGGCAGCGGGCCCCCTGTCCCCATCCATCCCCGGATCCTCCCACACTGGCAACTGAAGCCTGTTCCCGGTATCCGGCTGCTGCCAACCATGCACGGTGTGAGTGACCGACCCGGGAGGTGAGCGTGCGGTTTGTTCCACTGCCAGGAGCTTAGACAAGAGAACAGTGGACATCCAGCAGGTGCGAGAGCGCGATAATCAAGACCGGGAAGGCCTGTGTTCATGAATGTGATGTAGGAGGAGAGAAAAGGGGCGTTCCCCAATTCTTAAGGATGGAGGAGATGCTATGGGAGCTATACGATTCAGGTTGAACAAATACCCGCTCCTGCTGATGGTGGGGCTGGTCGTGGCGATGTTGGGAATGGCGGCTTGCGGTGAAGAAGAGCCGGCCGCCGCGCCGAGTCCTGCCGAAGAGGGAGCGGCCGCCGCGCCGAGTCCTGCCGAAGAGGAGGCGAAATACGGCGGCATCCTGAAGGTAACGACGTTCGGGACCCACACCACGCTGGACCCGCCTTTCCAGGTGACCCAATCGGATATCATCGTCACCCAGCACACCTACGACAACCTGGTTATGGTCCAGCCAGACATGTCGCTGAAGCCTATGCTGGCGACGTCCTGGAAGCCCAATGACGACCTCACGTCATACACGTTCCAGCTGCGCAAGGGCGTGAAGTTCCATCACGGGAAGGACTTCAAGGCTGAGGACGTGGTCTCTACCTTCAACCGGCTGTTGGACCCCGAGCTGGACTCCCCAGCGCGGTCCTCGCTCGAAGTCATCAAAGGGATGGTCATCCTTAATGACCACGAAGTCCGCTTCGACCTCAGCGCTCCCAACGCTTTCTTCCCCGAGTCTCTATCGCTGTATCAAGGGCGGATCGTTCCCTCGGACATCGATCCTGAGCGGCTGGCCCTTGAGGAGTTCGGCACGGGGCCCTTCACGATTAGCGAACACGTGCCGGGAGAACGCACGGTGATGGTCCGCAACCCCGACTACTGGGACGAGGGGTTGCCCTACCTGGATGGGATAACCCTCGTGACAATTCTCGAAGGCGCGACCCGCGCCGAGGCGCTCAAGAGTGGCGATGTGGACCTCATATTCTTCATGGAAGATAAGAGTGCCGGTGCCATTGAAGCTCATGCCGAGACCACGGTGTTGGAGACGGCCAGCCCGACCTACCTTGGTCTGGCTATGGACATGACGGTGGAGCCTTTCGATAACGCGCTGGTCCGTAAGGCCATTCAAGCCGCGACGGACCGGGAAGCCATCCGCCAATCGGCGTTGCTGGGAAAGGGCAGCATCGCCCACGATCACCCCATTCCGCCCAACGATCCACATTTCGCGTCGCAGCATGTGCCTCCGGCCTACGACACCGCCCTGGCAAAATCGCTGCTGGAGCAGGCCGGGTATCCGAATGGCATAGACCTCACCTTGGTCACGAGCCCAGCAGGAGCGCCGATGGTGGAGTTGGCGGTGGCGATGAAGGAGAGGGCAGCACCTGCCGGAATACGCATTGACATCAGGGAGGTGCCCGAGGAGGACTTCTGGTCCAAAGTGTGGATGCAGGAGCCGTTCACTACCATGTGGTGGAACGGCCGGCCGCCAGACGCGGCGCTAAGCGTTACGACCCTGAGCGACGCTAGCTGGAATGAGGCGCGTTACAAGAACCCGACCCTCGACCAGCTGGTAGTCAAGGCCCGTGGGCAGGCGGACCTGAAGGACCGTAGGGCGACCTACGCGGAGATTCAGCGCATCCTCATAGACGACGTGCCGCGTATTCTCGCGGTGTTCAAGCCGAACCTGATGGGTGCGCGCGCCGATGTGCGGGGCATCAAGGTCCATCCGTTGACCTGGCCGATTTTCCACGGCGGTTGGCTGGCCAGATAACGGCCGGCCCAACGGGCCGGGGACAGGCGTCATTTTATAGAGCGGGGCGAAGAAACCTCAATGTAGGATGTGGGATTCTTCGCCCCGCTCTTCGCGCCGTTTCCCATGGGTACCAACGAAGGAGTAGAGGGCCACACGCTGGCCCCGCCTATCGGCCCATCAGCCTCGCTCGAGACAGCAAGCTTAGGGTGAGCCGGCCTTTCCGGTAGCAATAATTCCTGCAATGAGTTCTCGCTACAGGGCTAAGATGTCATGTTACGCTTCCTGATAGTGCGCTTCAGCTTGATCGCCATCACACTGCTGGTGGTCTCCCTGGCCATTTTCATCATCACCGAGATACTGCCAGGGGATGTGGCGACGATGATGCTCAGGCAGGGCGCGACCGAACAAAACCTCAAAAAGGTGCAGGAGGACCTGGGACTGGACCGTCCTGCCCACGTGAGGTACCTGAGCTGGATCGGTGGTGTGGCTCGGGGCGACTTGGGCAACTCCTACTTCCAGAAGCGGCCTATTGTGGATATTACGAGAGGCAGACTAGGGAACTCACTCATTCTTGCTGTGTTCGCCTTCCTGGTGGCGGTCCCCACGGCGGTCGCAGCCGGCATATGGGCCGGGGTGCGTCCGGACACACTAGGAGACCGGCTGGTGAGCGTAACCAGCCTGGTGGGGATCTCGCTGCCGGAGTTCGTGACCGGCGTGCTCTTCATAGTCATCTTCTCTTCGACGCTTGACCTATTACCGTCGACCAGCATAGTCCTCCCGGGTACCAATCCACTGACAAGGCCCTATATTCTGGTATTGCCAACGCTTACTCTCACCGGGGTCCTGTTCGCGTATGTCATGCGAATGACCCGGGCGAACGTGATCGAGGTGATGCAGACCCGGTACGTGCGCACGGCGATCCTGAAGGGTCTACCGATGAGGCGCGTCATCTTCCGTCACGTGGTCCCCAACGCGATGCTCCCGACCATTACGATTATCGCCCAGAACTTCGGCTGGATGCTGGGAGGGCTCATCATAGTGGAGACCGTGTTTGCGTATCCGGGGCTGGGACAGCTGGTGCTGAAATCGATCCAGACTCGCGACGTGCCCTTGTTGCAGGCCCTGGCGCTCCTCGTCGCCGCGACCTATGCCATAAGCAACCTGGTGGCGGACCTGAGCTACGCCGCCCTTGACCCTCGGATCAGGCGGGCGTGATGGCGGTCCGAGCGACCACATTCAGGACTCGAACGGGTGTGATCCGAGCCGTTGGAACCGGAGTTGGGCCCGTCGGACGGGGTGTGAGGAGTTTCCTTAGGCTGGCGCTGGCCACGACAGCAGGGAGAATCGGGCTACCCATCGTGGCTATTCATCTCACCCTTGCCCTCGTTGGCCCATGGCTGGCGCCCTACTCTCCAACGGAATTCCACTTGCTTCCGGATTATCCGGAGGAGCACCGACTCTCGGCTCCAACATCGCTGTATTGGCTGGGCACGGACCAGTTCGGACGAGATCTTCTGAGCCGGATGATGTCCGGGGCACGTTCCCTTATCACGATGGCAGTAGCGGGGGCGGCACTTGGCGTAGCTCTGGGCACGGTGGTGGGGATGAGCAGCGGCTACAGGGGCGGCAGAGTAGACGAGGTGGTGATGCGGGTGATGGATGGGCTGATGTCCTTTCCCTCCTTGCTGCTGGCTCTGCTGGTCTTGACTACCCTGGGCTCCAAATCCGCGCCCTTCGAGTGGCTAGAGCTCCTTTGGCAGGAGACGCTGATCGTGGTCACCATCGGCATTGTCTCTATGCCCGGGGTGGCACGGGTGATGCGGAGTGTCACGCTGTCCCTGAAGGATATGGAGTTCGTTCAGAGTGCTCGTTTACGGGGTGAACAGGCAGGTTACATCGTCTTCCGCGAGATCCTACCTAACGTGATGCCAGTCCTGGGGGTGGAGGCTTCGGTGCGCCTGAGCTACTCGATTCTTCTGGTCTCCTCCCTGGGCTTCCTTGGGCTGGGAGTACAGCCTCCATCATCCGACTGGGGCCGGATGATCAGCGAGAGCCGGGGGTTTTTGGTTGCTTCACCCTGGCTCGCCTTGGTTCCCGCCGCAGCCATCGCTTCCTTGGTGATAGGGGTCAATCTCCTGGCGGATGGCCTTCGCCAGGCCCGGGGACTTCCCCAAAAGGGAGAGGGACTTTGAGCGGGCCGCTCCAGGAGAACGCGCCACTGATGCAGGTGGAGCGCTTGGGCGTCACCTTCTCCACGCCCCGGGGCGTGGTGCGGGCGGTGCGGGAGGCCTCGTTGGAAGTTCGGCGCGGGGAGGTGGTGGGCCTCGCGGGCGAAACTGGGTGTGGCAAGTCCACCACGGCTTTCGCGATCGTAGGCTATCTTCCGGAAACGGCGCAAGTGGACGGCTCCATCCGCTTCGAGGATAGGGACATCACCGACCTGTCGGTGTCCGAACTCCGTCACCTGCGTGGCAACCGCATCGCCATGGTCTACCAGGACCCCGCCACATCGCTGAATCCTACCATGCGGGTGGGACCTCAGATTGAAGAGGTGCTGCGCGAGCATCTCGGCATGGACTCGGGCCAGGCCCGTCAACGGACCTCAGACCTCTTCGAGAGCGTGGGATTGGCCGAGCCGGACCGCATCGGGCGACGGTATCCCCATCAGCTCAGCGGGGGGATGCAGCAACGGGTGGTCATCGCCATGGCCCTGGCATGCGACCCGGATCTGCTCATTATGGACGAGCCCACCACCGGCCTGGACGTCACCACCGAGGCAACCATCCTGGACCTGGTGGTGGACCTCAAACAGCGAGTCAACGCCGGCATCCTCTACGTGAGTCACAACCTGGGTGTCATTGCCCGGGTTGCCGACCGGGTGGTGGTGATGTACGCGGGCCAGACCGTTGAGCAGGCGCCGGTTGGCCAGCTATTCAAAAGCCCCAAACACCCGTACACCACCGGACTCTTGGACTGCGTACCGCAGCCGCCAACGGATAACGGGACGGTCACCAAGCTCCGTAGCATACCTGGCGCCGTCTACGCCGCTGAAGAGGCGAGTACAGAAGGCTGCCTCTTCGCCCCGCGGTGCCCGATGGTGCAAGACTCGTGTCGAGTGGAATCGCCGCAATTGCTGGACGCGGGAGGTGGCCACCAGTCGCGCTGCTTCTTCTGGAGCGATGTTCGTCCAGAAATCTGGGGGGAAGCGGAGCCGACAGAGAAGGACTCCGTTCAGACCGCGGAGCCGTTGCTTAGCGCAACGGGGCTGCGGCACTTCTACGGTCGTCGGCGGCGTAAGTATCTGCTCTTCGGGCCGCAGGTGCGGCCACCGGTGCGGGCGGTCACCGACGTGGAATTCAATGTTCGCTCCGGCCGAACATTGGGCATCGTAGGCGAAAGCGGCTCCGGCAAGACCACCGTCGCCAGGGTGGTTGTGGGGCTGGTCTCACGAGATCGGGGCGAGCTTCGGCTAAGGGACGAAGACCTGGCTCCGCTAGTTGGGGAACGGACTCGGGAGCAGCGGGCGGCAGTTCGGATGGTTTTCCAGAATCCTACGGGCTCCCTCAATCCAAAACTCCCAATACGCTATGCCATCCTGAGATCGCTGAGGAAGTTCGCGCGGCTGAACAAGAGGGAGAGTCGTGAACGCGCCGAAGAGCTGCTAGGAGCCGTCGGACTGGACCCCGCGTACCTGGACCGTCACCCTGGTGAGCTCAGCGGCGGCGAGCAGCAGCGGGTCGCCCTGGCGGGAGCCTTCGCCGGAAATGCCGACATTATTGTCGCCGACGAGGCGGTCTCATCGTTGGATGTCTCCGTCCAGGCCCAGGTGCTCAACGTGCTACAACGGCATCAACAAGAGGCAGGCACGTCCTACCTCTTCATATCCCATGACCTGGGAGTCGTTCGCTATATCTCAGACGACATCATGGTGCTTTATGCCGGGCATGTTGCCGAATCAGGACCTACAGAACGCGTGCTGACCGCGCCGTCACATCCCTACACCGAGGCGCTGCTCTCCGCGGTCCCCGTGCCTGATCCGGACGCCACGCCCACGCGCATACGGCTCCCCGGCGCAGTCCCATCCCTCAGACAGCGCTTCAAGGGTTGCTTCTTCGCAGGACGTTGCCCCCGGAAGGTGGGCGATATCTGCGACACCACCCCGCCGCCAGGACGCACGGGGCCAGACTCTCCTGACCACGTTATCTACTGCCATATACCAATAGACCAACTGCTAACGATGCAGCGGGAGCGAGTATGAAGGCGACTTAGAGGGTGTTTCTAAAGAATTTCAGGTCGGATTGAGTCTCCGGAGCATGAGATGAATCAAAGCGATACGTATCCAGGCCTCCGAGGTCTCGGGCAGGGCTTCGCGGTTGAGCCAGGCGGCCTAAACCGACGGTAAACTAGTCGGATTGAGTCCAGTCACCCCGATGACCCCCTGCCCTTGAGCTCCTGCCTGCTTACAATATGGACGCAATATGCCCATGACTCGATTGCGGCCTAGTCGCAACCGAGTTCTGTCCACTTAGTCATGCCGATGTTCTGTTCATGGTGATGAATTCTTGGCCCTCCGGGCGCGCCACCTCTCCGGCCCTATCCGTTGCTCTGCCTCGTTCCGAGTGATATCGTCTCGGTATCAGCACCTCGGCGGGAGGAGTGATGGCTAATGGAGCGGCCAGAAACGCCAGTCTCAGGTCCAGGTCCTGGCTGGATCACCTCGTTCTTTGGCTCGCCCGGCTGACGGCGGTGGCAATGCTCACGGCTTGCGGCGCCTCTGAAAAAACCGGTAGTGCGGAGGACTCTGCCGGGCCTGCGCCGGCCGCCGCCGAAGTCTCCCAACCCACCGGTGCCCCTGCGGTGGTAACCACCTACGCTGGGTCCGGCTCTCCCATGTTCAAGGGCGACGGCGGTCCAGCGACCGAGGCCGGGTTCTTTGCGCCCACCGGAGTAGCCGTGGACGGCGAAGGGAACCTCTACATTTCTTCCGACAAACGGGTCCGCAAGGTGGATGCCGCCACCGGTATCATTTCGACCGTCGTCGGGAGCGGAAGTAGCCTCACGCTAGGGGACGGTGGCGCGGCGCTAGAAGCGGGGTTGCGGGAACCCAGGGGGCTGGAGGTGGACGGCTTGGGAAATCTGTTCATCACCGACAACGGCACCGGCCGAATCCGCAGAGTCGATGCCGCAACCGGCGTTATCACTACGGTAGCTGGAGGAGGAGAGGGGAACATACGGGAGAAGATACTCGGCGACGGCGGCCTCGCAACGGAGGCCCTCGTTAAGCCGCCCGACGACGTTGCTGTGGACAGCGCGGGCAACCTCTACATAGCTACTGACAACCGGATCAGGAAGGTAGATGGGGCCACCGGCATCATAGACACGATAGCCGGGACCGGGGACAGGGGCGTCGAAGGGGACGGCGGGCCAGCCACCAACGCCACGATGGCGGAGCCTGTGAGCGTGGTGTTGGATAACCAGCGGAACATTTTCATCGTCGATAGCGAGAACCACCGTATTAGGAGAGTCGATGCAGCCACCGGAATCATGACAACGGTAGCGGGCATCGGGAAGCACTACGAACGTAATGAGAACGTTTATGCGGGCCTTGCGGTAGGCGGCCATTATGATTCAACCAATGCCCCGGCAACAGGGGCTGGGTACGCGGGCGATGGCGGCCCGGCGTCGCAGGCAATGCTGCAGAGACCGTCGGGCATAGACGTCGATTCCGAGGGGAACCTGTTTATCGCCGACGGCACAATCCTCGTTCGCAGAATCGATGCCGGCAGCGGCACAATCACGACCGTCGTTGCCGGTGAAGTCGAGCGCACGGCCAGAGCTGGGAAGGTCCAGGTCCTCACCTCCACCTTGAGAGAGATCGTGTCCGTCGCGGTCAACGACGCGGGCGAGATCTTCCTGGCCGACTACAAGAGCAACCTCGTGCACAAGGTCTCGGTGCCAGGGGTACCTTAGGGCCGACGCTACGGTGGGCAGGGAGTAAGACGGCGACGACTGAGCGTTCTGGGGTCTTCGGCCCTAGTCTGATAGCCCACCAGCAATACCCTCCCTCGACTAAGGCCGGCAACGAGCCTATGACCTTGTTGCTGACTTCATTTTATGCCCGACATTCGTGCTGGTTATCAACCGCGTGTGCCTAGCCACAAGCGTAGTATTAGGCGCGTGCACAGGCACCCAATGTGGGCCTAGCCACCCGGGTAAGGGAAGTTCGAAATGATACTGATGGCGCCATCGACGAAGACCAGCTTGGGCAAGACGGATGAAGAGCGGGAAGCTTTCCTACACAACACGGCGATCATGGAGGTGAAGACGGTCAGCGGCGGGACCCCGTCCGATTGGACCGACGAGGAGGTCGGGGACGCCAGGCGGTTCCTTGACCGACACGGCATTCGCTGGGGGGAGTTCAGCGGCTTCTACGGGGGACGTTTTCTGGGCTCCCAAAATCGGGAGGAGCACGAGTCCGCCCTCCAGCATTATCGCCGCCAGTTGCGCCACGCCAAGATCCTCGGGGCTCACTGCGTCGGCTTTGGCTGGTCCAAGGAGTTTCTCGACAGGCCCACCACCGAGATATGGTCTGAGGATACCTGGCAGCAGCGGTTGGCCGCCGTGGCAGAGCTTGCTGAGGCGGCCGAGGACGCCGGAGTCGACGTGGCCGGCCACCCGCTCTTTTTCAGCCCGCTGCACTCCATCGAGAGATACAAGCAGATGCTGAAGAGCGTCGCGTCGCCTCGACTCAAGGTACTGATGGACATCGTAAACCTGACCAAGCCTCAGATGGTCTTCAACACGACGGACTTTATCAACGAGGTTTTCGATGAGCTGGGTGAGCACATCACAGCCATCCACGCCAAGGACGTCAAGATATCGGGCGCGGGGCTGGGTCCGTCCCCCAAGGTGGAGAAGGGGCTATCCCTGATTCACGTGGACGAGGTGCCTCCAGGCGAGGGCATCATGGATTTTCGCACCATCCTCCGGCGACTGGGCGAGCTGGGCCACGACGTAACAATGTACGTGGAGCACTTCTCGTACGAAGACACGATCGCTGGGCAGCAGTACATCAGGTACGTTGCTCGAGAGGTCGACGTTGCCCTCGACTAGCAACCACTTACGGTACACTTCCGAGTATTAGAGGTGCATCAGACATTAGGGAGGGCGAACGCATGAACAAGGTCGAGGCGATCATTCGAGAGGAAATGGTCAAGGAGGTAACGGACGCTTTGGCCGCTGAGGGCTTCGTAGGGCTGAACGTGAGCTCGGTGATGGGCCGGGGCGCTCAGAGAGGCGTCGTCCGCATCGGCCGGACGGCACGTGAGATGGCCGTCGACATGCTCCGCAAGGCGAAGCTCGAGATGGTGGTCGCCGATGAAGACACGGACAAGGTCCGCGACATCATCGTGAACACGGCTCGCACGGGGGAAATCGGCGACGGGAAGATTTTCGTAGTTCCCGTGGCCCAGGCGATTCGAGTACGGACGGGCGAGACCGGAGAGTCGGCGCTGTAGGTAGTCCAGGTTGATTTGCTAGTCACCTTAGACACTCTGCTTGTGCTGCTTCATCTCCTCCCTATACCAGGCGTCGCCGTACAGCGAGCGTTTGGAGTTCCATCGATACGGCACCGGAAACATCATCTGGGTCCGGTCCTCGAAGGGTAGTCGCACGGGCTCGTGGTTGCGCCGGTGCGACTCGCGCATCGCGAACGCGATCTCCATCGCGGCCAGCTGGTCCTCGCCGTTGCATCGGGGCTCGATACCGAGCTCCAGGGCATCGACAACCGACTCGACGTGAGCGAATATACGGTCCTCGGGCATCATCCAGCCTTCGTCGTCGTACGACCTTTGTTCGCCGGTGCTGGTGCCGGGGATAAGCCCCTCGACCTCCACCAGGTCTGAGACGCTTCGCGGCTCATAACCGTCGTCGCGCTTCCAGACCTGAAAGCTCCTGCCGTCGCCGGCGAAGACGCCGCCGGTGCAGACCACCTCAATGCCCCTCCTGGCCTGAGACTTGGGATGGACGACGCCCTCTATCCCATTGGTGAACGAGATGTAGCCGCCGAGGCCGTCTAGCCCCTCGTCGTAGTCGCTGAAGGGGTCGCCGTTGGCCGAGCCGACTACCCATTCGACCTCGGCGTCACCGCCGGCGTAGCCGCGTATCTTCTGTCCGGGAGCGAACATTCGCAGCAGCGTCAGGCCGTTGCAGCCTCCTTGAACCGTCATCTCGTACAGGTGTACGCTCCGCACCTCTCCCAGCTCTCCGTCGTCGATGAGCTTACGCGCTGCCCAGTATTGCTTGAAGTTGCGATGCACCGTCCCGGCGGCGAAGGGAATGCGACGAGACCGGCACGCTTCGACCATGCGGTCGAGGTCGGCCAGGCTCGCGGCCAGAGGCTTATCTGACGCCACGGCCTTGACGCCGGCCTCAGCGCAGGCAATCACCGCGTCCGGGTTGGGCTTGACCGGCAGAGCGGTCACTGCGATGTCGATCTCCTCGCGTCTCAGCATCTCCTGGTAGTCGTTGTACCCGGGGACTCCGAAGCGCTCGGTGAACAGGTCGAGAGTCTCCTGCCCGGTGTTCACCCCGGCGACGACCTCACACAAGGGGTGCAGATCGTAGGCGCGCGCATGGTACGACCCCTGCCTGCCAACCCCGATCACTCCCACGCGGTATTTTGCTTTTTCCGTGGGCATTCGGCACCTCGCAGAGCTAATATCGGCTGCTTGACGGCATCTGGCGCCACTAATATACTCGCTCCGAACCTCCCTCGTATTTGAGCCGCGGCGCACCGCACGGCGGGCTCGACCGACTAACTCCAGAGGGCACGGAGACCACGGAGATAAGAATAGAAACTGATCTGTGATCTCTGTGGTGAAAGGCTTGGTGTATGGAAGGTCAGGTAGCGATTGTGACGGGTGGAGCGGGCGGCATCGGCACGGCCGTGTGTCAGGCGTTTGCCGCCGAAGGGGCGGCGGTTGCAGTGGCCGACATGGACGAGGAACGCGCCGACGAGCTTGCCGCAAGTATCGCTGGCGAGTCGGGAACTGCGATCGGAGTCCAGGTCGACGTCACGTCGGAGGAGTCGGTCGAAGCCGCGGTGGAGCGCATCGTGAGGCAGCTCGGCCGAGTCGATTTCCTCGTCCACTGCGCTGGGAACAATCTCAAGTCGTCGATACTGGAATTGAACGCCGCCGATTGGCAGCTGGTGCTGGACACGCACCTGACGGGCGCCTTCCTGTTCTCGAAGGCAGTGGGGAACCGTCTGGTCGCACAGGGCGAGGGAGGCAGAGTCGTTTTCATGTCGTCCGTGGCCGCCACTGCGCCGGTGCCTGAGCGGGGCGCGTACACCCCAGCCAAGGCCGGGCTGATCGGCCTGGCCAAAGTGCTCTCGCTCGAGTGGGCGACCTACAACATCAATGTCAACGCCATCTGCCCCGGGATGGTCATGACCGGGATGACGGAGAGGGTGTACAAGCGCGAGCCCGAATTGAGGGTTGAACGGCTCAAGCGGATGCCTGCCGGACGCGAGGCCTACCCCCAGGAGGTCGCGGACATGGTGCTGTTCCTGTGCAGCGACAAGGCGGCCCACATCAACGGCACCGCCATCCCAATCGACGGCGCCTTCTTGAACAATGCATTCATGCTGGAGCCATAAAACGTAAAGCGCAGGTGGACTGATGCCGCTCCTAGACAACGATACACAGATAGCTGTCCTGGTCGAGGGGCTGGACCATCCCGAGGGGATCGCCTGGGGGCTGGACGGCTACGCGTACGCGGGCGGCGAAGCCGGACAGCTCTACCGGATCGACATCGAGAAGCGCGAGATGGCCGAGTTCGCCAACACCGGCGGGTTTGTTCTAGGGATGGCGCTGGACTCATCCCACAACATCTACGCCTGCGATGCCGCCAACAAGTGCATCCAGAAGATCACGCCGGGGGGCGTCGTGTCCGTCTACTCGACTGGGGCTGCCGACGAGCCTCTCACGACGCCAAACTACCCTGCATTCGATGCAGATGGCAATCTATACGTCTGCGACTCCGGTGACTGGAACGGAGACAACGGCAAAATATACAAGATAGCGCCCGGCGGCGAGGGCCAGGTGTGGGACAGAAGCCTCAAGGAATTCCCTAACGGCCTTTGTCTAGGTCCTGGTGGCGACTACCTCTATGTGGCGATGAGTGTGAACCCGCCGCGCGTCTCCCGCATCAAAATCGAGCCCGACGGCAGCGCGGGCCCCTCTGAGATCGTGGTGGAGCTTCCAATGACCGTTCCGGACGGCGTCGCGTTCGACACCGACGGCAATCTCTACACCTCGATGTACCGGCCGGATAGGATCTATCGACTCACGCCCGCGGACGAGCTGGATGTGCTTGCCGAGGACTTCCAGGGCACCCTCATAGCGGCACCCACCAACATAGCCTTCTGCGGGCGCGCGCTGGATATCCTGCTGAGCGCCAACATTGGGCGGTGGCACATCACTCGCTATGAGACGGGCGCCACCGGGCTGCCGCTCCACTACCCCACTCTAGTCGATTAACCGCGGAGAACGCAGAGAGCGCGGAGAGAACTGATGGAACAACTCGGCGGCCTCAGCGCCCTCTGCGGTAAATCTCCGGAGGCGAGATGACGCACTATCAGCTCGAGCGTAACCACGGCTGCCGCGTATCGGACGCATGGACCTATCGCGGGCATAAGACGGCGGTGCTGGAAAACGAGCTGCTGCGCGTCGTCGTGCTTGTGGACAAGGGCGCCGACATATACCAGTTCGTGCATAAGCCCACGGACACCGACTTCCTGTGGCGCTCGCCCTGGGGGGTGCGCGACACGCGGCGGTTCCTTCCTACCACCGGCTCCCCCCTGGGAATCTGGCTGGACCAATACGAAGGCGGCTGGCAGACGGTGCTGCCGGGTGGCGGCAACCCGTCAGTGGTGGGTGGGGCCGATCTCGGTATCCACGCCGAGGTCAATACCATGCCGTGGGACTGCGTAATCGTCGAGGACACGCCGGAGAGGGTCTCCGCCAGGTTCTCGGTGCGCACCTATCGCACTCCTTTTTTCTTCGAGAAGACGCTGACGCTGACCAGCGGCTCGCTGGTGCTGAGCATCGAGTCCGCGCTGGTGAATGAGGGAGAAGAGCAGGCCCACTGTGTGTGGGGCGACCACATCGCTCTCGGTGGCCCTTTCCTCAGCGAGGACTGCGTGGTCGACATGCCCGGTGGCCGGGTCATAAACCACCATAGCGAGCACCACCCCAACAACGCCCTCAAGCCGGGCGCCGTAAGCGACTGGCCGTTGGGCACCGCCAAGGACGGGACGAGAATCGACCTGAGCAAGGTGCCTCCCAAGAGCATCAGGAGATACGACCTGGCCTACGTTGCGGAGATGCCTGAGGGATGGTACGCGGTGACCAACCAGCGTGCGGAGGTGGGCTTCGGGTTGCTGTTCCCCAAGGAGCTGTTCCCCTACGTGTGGCTCTGGCAGTCTTTCGGCGGTGGTTTCGGCTACCCGTGGTACGGGCGCACCTACAACCTCGGCATCGAGCCGTTCACGAGCTACCCCGGCGACGGACTGGCCACCGCCATCGAGAACGGCACCGCGCTCAGCCTGGAGCCCGGCCAACGCATCGAGGCGTCTCACAAGGCCATCGCGTTTACGGGCATCCAGCGCGTCAAACGGATCCAGGCCGACGGCGAGGTCGTAGCGGGGCGATAGCTCAAGAGCGGGCGTCCAAACCCAGCTCGGTTGACACGTATTAGTACGGAGAATACACTGCGCCCAGCTTCTTCTTTGCCCCCCTTACAGGGAGCCTGACTCGAATGGAATACAAGATCGAGGGGAACCCGGACTTCGGCCAGTTGACTGTGGACCTGACTCCCGGCGACAGGTTCATCGCCGAGGGCGGGGCGATGGCGTGGATGAGCGACGGCGTTCAGATGAAGGCCAAGATGCTCGGCGGCCCCTTGAAGGCGATGTTCAGAAAGCTTGTCGGGGGCGAGTCGGCCTTCGTGGGCGAGTACCAGCACCCCAAGTTCGGCAGCGCTACATTCTCGCCGTCCCGGCCTGGTACAGTCATGCAGCGGACTCTCAGAGGTGATTCGTTCATACTGACCGGCGGGTCCTATATGGCCAGCACCCCCGGGATCAAGCTGAAGACGAAGTTCGCGGGGCTCCGTGGCCTCTTTTCCGGGGAGGGCACCTTCTTCATCGAGTGCACGGGAGAAGGTGAGCTGTTCTTCAACTCGTACGGGGCCATTCTCGAGAAGGAGATCGACGGAACGTTCGTGGTCGACACGGGCCACGTGGTGGCCTGGGAGCCCGGTTTGAAGTACAAGGTAACCGGGATGGGCAGCATAAAAAGCACCCTGTTTTCGGGAGAGGGACTGGTGTTGAAATTCTCAGGCTCCGGGAAAATCTATCTCCAAACGCGGACATTGGATGGCGTGGCACGGTGGCTGACGCCGATCAGCCGATAATAGCGGTGGCCGGCCGGAGTCTATTCCAGCGAGGGCACGGATGGACGTAGAGGTACTTAGCAGAGGCGCGTTCAGTTCTGCGCTGGTGAGGATCAGCCCCGGCGAGAGCTTCATCTCGGAGGCGGGGGCGCTGTACCGCGCCACTGACAACATCGAGACGGACGTCTCGACCCGAGGCGGGCAGAAGGGCGGGATTATTCGAGGCCTGAAGCGGACCCTTGCCCAAGAGGGGTTCTTCCTCGCGAACTACACTTGCACCAATGACGAGGAGGGGGAGGTTGGCCTGGCCCCGACTATCGAAGGCGAGGTCGCTCTCATCGACTGCGACGGCTCGGGGAAGTGGATTTGCACTGGAGGCAGCTGGTTGGGTTCCAGCGAGTCGCTCCAGGTCGACACCCAGTTCCAGGGATTGAAGGGGATGTTCACCGGGGAGTCGGTTTCGTTTATCTCCGTCGAGGGCCAGGGGCAGCTACTGGTCAACGCCTTCGGGCGCATCAACCAGCTTGAGGTCGACGGCGAGCTTACCGTGGATACCGGCCACGTTGTGGCCTTCCAGGACACGTTGGAATACTCTCTGAGCAAAGCGGGAGGAAGCTGGATCTCCTCCATGCTGGCCGGTGAGGGAATCGTGCTCAAGTTCAAAGGCCGGGGCACGATCTACGTTCAGAGCCACAACCCCGACGAGTACGGGAAAACGCTAGGACCCAAGCTACCGCCGCAGAGGCGGCGGTAGCAATCTACCCGAGAGCGAAGGTGCCGCGATAGCATGGACTACCGCATCGAATCGCAACCAAGCTTTAGCATCCTCGAGGTGGACCTTGCGCCCGGCGAGCAGATCGTGACCGAGGCCGGCGCGATGGCGTGGATGAGCGACAACCTGAGCGTCACCACGGGCGCAAGAGGCGGGGTGATGGGGGGGCTGAAGAGGGCGGTGCTGACCGCGGAGAGCTTCTTTCAGAACACCTACGAGGCGGAAAGCGGGCCGGGCATGATCGGAATTGCGCCGGGCCAGGCTGGCAATATCATTGCGTATGAGCTGCAAGACCAGGAGCTTATACTGGAGAAGAACGCCTACCTCGCCTCCACCACCGATGTACACACCGACGCAAGCTTCGAAGGGTTCCGTGGCCTGTTCAACGAGGGGCTCTTCGCGTTAACTGTCTCTGGTTCCGGTACGGTCTTCTTCAGTGGCTACGGGGACGTGGAGGAGGTTGAGGTCGACGGCTCGATCATCGTCGACAACGGGCACGCGGTAGCCTGGGAGCCCAGCCTCGAGTACGAGATAACGCGCGCGCGCCGAATTCGCTCGTTCCTCTTCGCCGACCAAATCCTGATGCGTTACCACGGCCAGGGCAAGTTGTGGGTCCAGTCAAGAAGCCCACGGTCGCTGGCCAACTGGATCTACCCCTTCCGCCCGGCTCCGCCGAGCGAGTCGAGTAGCGAGTAAGGACTAGGCTGACCCTCACGCCTCGGCAGGCTCGGTGCAGGCTCTCAGTCCTCTGGAGCTTCTAGCGCGGCGAGTAGTTCTTCGGCCTCCTGATCGCCTTTGCCGGCCATCTTCGTCGCGTATTCCAGAAGCGCGGGCGCCGCGGCTATAAGTCGGGCGTTCGAAAGCTGCTCAACCTCGCCGACCATGCCGCCATAGACTGCGGCGATCTGTTCGTCCTTCGACCCTGTAATGCGTGTGGGAGTCTTTGCGGCCATGTAGAGCCACGGGCCCGGCGTGTGTTGCGATTCTGCCATCTATTCCTCCTTAGGGTTGCGCCGCCATTCGTCGGCTTATTTGCGAGGGACGCGAGTTGACCGGCTACTGTAACACAAATATAATTCCTCACAGTGGCAAACAAGACCAAGTTGGAGCCGGCTGAGTACGCGCGTCTCGCCGTCGACGTTGCGTCAGACAAGTTGGCGTCGGACGTGGCGATGCTCGATATCAGCGAGGTCAGCGATTTCGCCGACTACTTCGTCATCCTCACCGCGCAATCACCCAGACAGATAGACTCGCTTGCTAAAGACATCGAGCAATCCCTCAAGGCGAGCGGGGCCGCTCTTCATCACAGAGAGGGAACACCGCCAAGCGGCTGGGTGCTTCTGGACTTCGGCGACGTCATCGTGCACCTCTTCGGGCCCTCCGAGCGGGAGTTCTACGACATCGACGGGGCTTGGGCCCGAGCTACTGAGGCGGTCAGGATTCAATGATCCATCGGTCTATGTCCCTGGAATAGGACTCGATCTCTTCCGGCTGGAAGAAGAGAGCGATCTCCCGCGCCGCCTCCTCGGGCGAATCGGACCCGTGGACAAGATTTAACCCTATCGACGTGGCGAGGTCACCTCTAATTGTGCCAGGCGCCGCGTCCACGGGGTCGGTGGCGCCCATAATATTCCGCACCACTTCAATCACCCTCTCGCCTTCCAGCACCATAGCGACCAGTGGCGCCGACGTGATGAATTCGACGAGGCCCTCAAAAAAAGGCTTCCCGACGTGCGGCGCGTAGTGGCGGTGCGCAAGCTCCTGGTCCATCGCGAGGAGCTTCATCGCGACCAATCGAAGTCCGCGCCGCTCGATCCGCGAGACTAACTCTCCGACGAGACCGCGCTGGACCGCGTCCGGCTTGAGCAATACCAGGGTTCTCTGCACTACTTTTCCTCCGAGATGAGTTAGAGACGTCTTGCCCGTTGGGCGACTTCGAACTGGGAGCCGCGCATGTAGAGCGGCTGAAGGGTGTGCGGGTCGTCGGTCTCCCCGGCCTGCAGCCGCTGGAATCCAAGCTGAGCTATTACGCTCGGGCGCCGCGTGGGCGGAGGAGCGCTCGCCAACAGCGCTAAATCCCGCTGCCCTTCCCTGAGCACGTGCGAGACGGCGCTGAGGCCCTCACCGCAGAAGAGCGTCTTTTGACCCCCCACCACCTCCAGAAGTCCGTCATATGATACTACCCTGTGATCCGCCTCGTTACCTTTGACGCCCGAGTCGTCATACCGGGCGGCATAGACACTCTCTCTTCCCGCCTGGATGACGGCGCACACCGGAATTCCTGCGCCCAGGTAAGGATGGGCCTCTACTTCAAGGGTCCCGACGGAGACAAGCGGGACCTCCTGCGCCGCCGCGAACGCCTTGGCGACGCTGATCCCAACCCTGAGGGCGCTGAAGCCGCCCGGACCCCTGGCAACGAAGACGGCCTCTACTTGGCCCGCTAGGACGGCGGCCCGTCGCAAGACCTCCTTGAGCGCCGGCACCAGCTCCACCGAGTGGTTCTGCTCCGAGCGCCACGAGAGCTCGACGACCAGCTTGCCTTCGTCGGACACCGCGACCGAGGCGTACCTGGTCGACGTGTCGATTGCTAGCTCCATCGCGTTCCGCCTCTAATGTACCTGTGACGCGGCCGATTCCGCAGCGCTGACCACGGGCTCGTAGGTCTGCCATCTGGTCGACAGCGTAAGGCGTCGGGTGTTCTCTCCGACATGGTCCATGCGTACCTCGAGGTGTTCGGTCGCCTGCAGGTGGTTTGCCCGGTCGGCCCACTCGACCACGGTCAGGCCGCCTCCCTCCATGACATCGTCCAGACCAAGGTCGACCGCCTCCGCGTCGCTGCCAACGCGATAGAGATCGACATGATTGAGCGTCAGACGTCCCTGGTACTTGGAAACGAGAACGAAGGTTGGGCTGCGTGCGAATTCGGAGGACCCGAGTCCCCACAGCACACCCTGAGTCAGACAGGTCTTGCCAACCCCAAGCTCTCCAACCAGCAGGTACACGTGTCCGGGTTCGGCGTGACGGCCGAGCGCCTTGCCGATCTCCTGGGTCTGCTCCGGACCGTCGCTAATTATCACGGTTTTGGTTTGTGACAAACGCGGCCTCACGCCTCCATTCTGTAAGGATAGGCGCAGCAAGCAGCGCCCCTACGGTCTGGTGCTCCCGCGTAAAGCTTCGCGGCATCACGCCGAGCACCCAGAAGTCGTCGGCGACCTCTCCCGCCGGCCCATCTGGAGAGAAGCACGTCACCTCTCATGCCGATCGGCGGCGGTGATGCTGGTGAAACAGCCTTGCAAATGACCTTAGATTAGGTAGGCGGTGACAATGTAAGCCTATGTATTATAATTGGGCAGTTGGCTGAGGCTCAAGACAAAGCCCGTGCGATCTCTAATACTCTCTGACATACATAGTAATCTGGAAGCTCTCGAGAGCATCATGGCCGATGCCGAGAAGAGGGGCGGCTTCGACGAGATCTGGTCTCTCGGTGACCTAGTTGGCTACGGTCCCGATCCGGTCGAGTGTATCGAGCTCATACAGCGACACGAGACGAGAAGCGTAGCCGGCAATCACGATCTGGCGGCTATTGGGAAGCTCAGCCTCGAGGCATTCAACCCCTACGCCAAGGCAGCGGTGGAGTGGACTACAAGTCAGCTAAATGGGGACCATACGGCTTACCTCGAGGGGCTCCCGTTAACCCTGGAGATGGAAGATTTTACCGCCGTACACGGCAGCCCGAGGGACCCCGTATGGGAGTATGTAGTCACGCCGCCATCAGCCGTAGCCAACTTCAGTCACTTCAGCACGCTCAGATGCCTCGTTGGTCACTCGCACATCCCCTTCATTTGCCGTCCCAAGGACGAGACGGCCGTCTTCCTCGATTTCCCTCTGGACAAGCCCGTAAACCTGGGCACCGAGCGTCTGATCATCAATCCGGGCGGCGTCGGGCAGCCACGTGACGGGGACCCGCGCACCAACTACGCCATCTATCAGTCGGAGGGCGCAGTAGTATCTCATCACAAGGTTGAGTACGACATCCCTAAGACCCAAGAGAAGATGACAGAGCGAGGCCTTCCGAAGTACCTTGCGGACCGGCTGGCGCACGGTCGATAGGTTCGCCGGCTCCGTTCCTAACAAGTACGATCACTCTCGCGGACAGCTAGTCTTACGCCGGGCGCGGCGACGCGTGTCACGAAATGCGAGTTGCCGGAGCCCGACCCACCTTAGACTCTTCACCCCACCCTGAATAGCATGCGTCGCCAGCGAACTCTACGCGCCGACGTGGGTACGTCGGGACCGACGAGGAGCTTCCGAGCGAACTTCACCCGTCCGAGGCCGCCTTTTGCAAGCGATTGAGCACCAAGGGGAGACTCTCACCTACCTGACAGTGGAACCGGACGATTACCGGCCGGAAACCCCTTACCCTCTAGTAATCCTGATGCACGGCTTCGGCTCGAACATGGGCGACCTCGCCAGCCTGGCGCCAGCCATCAACCGGACCGGATACGTGTACGCTTTCCCCAATGCCCCAATTCGCATGGAGATGGGATTCGGCGCCGAAGGGTACGCCTGGACGAGTCTCTCAGGGGGCGATCGGACCAGGCTGGCCGCGCTCGCGGAGAAAAAGCTCAGCGGGTTCTTCGAAGAGGTCCTCAATCCAGCTGGTGTCGGACCGCGCTCAGCCGTTCTTGGCGGCTTCTCACAAGGTGGCATGATGGCCTACCGCTTGGGACTGGAGAGCCCCCACGCCTTCAAGGGGCTCGCCATCCTCAGCTCCAGACTGGACGGAGACGAACATATTCCAGACAAGAAGGGCGAAGGGCCGGAACAGAGCATTTTCATCAGCCATGGGACGCAGGATACGATGATCCCCGTTGAGGACGGGAGGCGCGCCCGCAGCCTTCTGACGGCCAGGGGCTACGCTCCCGAGTATCGCGAGTACGAAATGGGGCACGAGATCAGCGCTGAGGTGCTAGCCGACTTTCGCGAGTGGCTCCACAGGGTCTTGCCACCCGCAACTCTACAGCAGGGCAACTGATCGCGGACGCGTGGCCGCAGCGGTCCGTAGCTGAACGCGCTTTCGCCACCCGCGTGATAAAATTCAAGTAGGCGAATTGAACATGGCTCAGGGAGTAGGTGATCTCGCTTGATTGAGGCGTCATGGTGAGAGTCTTGTACGCCGGGCTGCTGCTGGTCGCAGCTTCTACCCTGGCTTGTGCTACGGGGCCGAGCAAGGACGACAGCCGTTCCCAGGCCGCCCAGGAGCTGCAGGCGCAAGGGAGGTGGCTTGAGGCGGTGTCCGCGTACAACGAAGTGCTCAAGAGCGATCCTGAGAACGCCGATGCCTTCTACAACCGGGGAGCCGCCTACTCCGAGATCGGCCAGTCCGAGAAAGCGATCGAAGATATGACCGAGGCTATCCGGAGAGATGCCGAGCACGCGCTAGCCTACAGCAAGCGTGGTGATCTGCGCACGGACCTGGAGCAGTATGAGATGGCGATTCAGGACCTGGACGCGGCGATTCGACTCGACCCGGAGAACGCCACCTTCTATCGGCTCCGCGGCCGCGCCTACGACCGTAGCGGCGAGCACCAGAGGGCGGTCGAAGAGTTCATTCTGGCGATCAAGCTGGACCCCCAGGACGCGGAGGCTTTTTTCAATCGGAGCAACGCGTACCGCAATCTCCAGGACCTTGAGAACTCACTCAAAGACCTGGATGAGGCGATTCGTATCAGTCCTCAAATGGCGAAAGCCTATGCAAACAGGGGGGCTACCTACGGGCTCCTGGGCAGGTACGAGGAAGCGCTCGCCGAGATCAATAAGGGCATCGAGCTCGACCCTCAGAATTCGAACTACTTCAGGAACCGAGGCATGTCATATGGCCAGATGGGGCAACTCGAGAGGGCTTTGGAGGACTTTGAGCAGGCGGTCCGCCTCGATCCCGACAGCGCCATAGCATACGTCAACAGGGGGGATGCCTACAGCGACATCGCAAGGCATCAGGAGGCGATCGACAGCTACGGTCAGGCTATCCGGCTGGACCCTACCTCGGCCGAGCTATACCTGCGCCGTGGCGCCTCTTACGCCAACGCCCAGGAGCACCAACGGGCCATCGACGACTATAACGAGGCCCTGCAGATCCAGCCCGAACTCGCCGTCGCGCTAGTTAATAGAGGCAACTCGTACGCCGACATGGACCAGCATGCCCGCGCAATCCAGGACTTCGACGAGGCGATTAGCTTAAACGACCAACTGTCGGACGCCTACAACGGTAGGGGCTCGACGTATATGGCCCTCAACAAGATCCAACAGGCCGTCGACGACTTCGGCAAAGCCATCGAACTCGATCCCAACAACGCGCCTGCATTCTCCAACAGGGCTGGAGCGCTGCTAATGACGGGGCTGCCCCAACGTGCCATTGGAGACCTCGACGAAGCAATCCGCCTCGCCCCAGACCACGCTTCTGCTTACGTGAGCCGGGCAATCGCATACACAGCGCTAAGCAACGACCCGGAGGCCCAGAAAGACATCGACAAGGCCCTGCAGCTTGGCTTCGACAGGACGGAGATCGACGAGATAATAAAGAGGGTCAAGCTAGGCCGGGAGCTGGGGCGACTTGGAGGGGACGCGGCACTTCCATAAAGCACATCGCCCCGCATCCCCTCTCAATGCGGACGAGGACGGGAAGATTCCCTCGACGCGGTGCGGTCACCCTCTAGTCCTCCCCGCACTTGCGGGCGGGAGTTAGAGGGAAGGGACAGCCTCCCGTTCGACGCGCGCACCCACCCCCGATCCTATTTCGTCATGTGCTCGCACGGCGTGGATTAGACCTTACTGCCTTTCCCTTGGCCCGCGCTACCCCTTATCCGCTACCTCAGCCGGACTACCGCCGTCGCCTGTAGCATCGGCGTCCTGCTCCGCTGGACCATCCTCTTTTTCCAGGCCGGACGGCACGGCGCGGACCTGGTCGTTGATCCAGTTCTTGAGGGCGTCCAGCGAAGGGGGCGCAACATAGAACACCCTGATATCGCCTGCGAACTGGACGCTATGGTCATCTCGAATGAATAGCACGCCAGCCTCGCCTTCGGCCAGGGTCTCGTCGATCCTGGCCGCGATGTGGTCGAATCGCGCCTTGGTGGCCTGCTGGTAGCCCTCAATCGCCATGGACATCACCTTGTGGCTCACCAGGCCTATGGACAGGCAGCGTTGCCAGTCGGAGCTTTCCTCCAGCAGCGCCCTGTCCTCCGTCGCCTCGAGCTGTGCGTCTCCGCTGCTCATCGCGCGTATGAACGAGAATGCCCGTGGGTTCACGCCCTCTAGCAGCTCTATTCCCTCGTCCCCTCCGCTGAACACTGCCTCGTGGTACACGTGGGAGACCGTGCCCAGGGAGCGCTCCAGGCCGTTGACGTGGTCCCTGACCTCTGACCAGTAGCGATCGAGGAGCTCCGAGCCCTCTTTCGGCACATCCGGGGGCATCGAGTACGTCGGCACAAGGAAAAGCTTGCGCTGGTCCTTGTACCGCTCGGCCTCCGGCTTGGGTAGCTTCGTGATGGGGGTTGTCATGGGTCCGTGGGCTCCTTGCGTGGAGGGCGGGTTTGAAACCCGCCCCTACATGTGATGCTTACAATCGTCCGGCCCTTGGGAAACCCCTCTGTCCCGTGGTTACGCCGGGGATGCGACCTCGTCCTTAGGCGTGTTCGTTTCGCTTGCCTCGATCTTCTCGATGCGAACCGCGCAGACCTTGTACTCCGGTATCTTGGAGTCTGGGTCGTAGGCTGAGTTGGTCAGGAAGTTGGCGGCGTGCTTCTCGAGCCGTACAAACGGCACGAACACCTCGCCCCGCCTCATCTTTTCGGTGTACAGCGCTCGCCCCTCCAACTCCCCGCGCCTCGACCTTAGCCGCATCCACTCTCCGTCCGCGACATCGTAGCGTTCGCCGTCCTCGGCGCTGATCGCGATCTGGAGCTCCGGTGAGCGCGCCAATAGACCCGACGAGCGGCGAGTGATCGTCCCGCCGTGCCAGTGGTACAGGATCCTGCCCGTGTTGAGTATCAGGGGAAACCGTTTCGACGGGAGCTCCTCCGCTTGGGGCCCCTGGTCGTATGGCACGAACTTCGCCCGCGGGCCTCGCGGGAAGTCCTTCTCGTACAGGAACCGTGTCCCAGGATGGTCGGGCGCCGGACAAGGCCACTGGATTCCACCCTCGTTATCCAGGCGCTCGTAGGAGATTCCGCTCATGCTCGGCGTGAGGGCGGCCATCTCCCGCCATATTTCCGATGGGTGGCTGTAGTCGAACTCCGACTCCAGGCCCAGGCCGAGCTTGCCGCTCATCAGGCGGGCCAGGTCCGAGATAATCACCCAGTCAGGCCGGCTCTCGCCAACGGGGTCGATCACTTTCCGCACCCTCTGGACCCGACGCTCGCTGTTTGTGAACGTGCCGTCTTTCTCGGCGAAGCTGGTCGCCGGCAGCACCACGTCGGCGACCTCAGCCGTCTCGTGCATGAAGATGTCCTGGACTACAAGGAATTCCAGTTTCTTGAAAGCCTCCTCGGCGTGATGCAGGTCGGGCTCGCTGAGCAGTGGGTTCTCGCCCGTGACGTACATCGCCTTCAGCCGGCCCTCCATCGCGGCCTCGACCATGTCGGTTACCACCATACCCTTGTCCGGTGGCACCGGGCCTCCCCATGCGTCTTCGAACTTTTGCACGGTGGCGGGGGACAGCGTCTGATAGCCGGGAAGAGAGTTGGGAAGACACCCGGCGTCGCCGCAACCCTGGACGTTGTTCTGTCCCCTCAGGGGTGATATGCCGCTGCCCGGCCGGCCCAGCTGGCCGGATACGAGCGCGAGGTTGAGCAGTCCGTGGGCGTTAGCGGTGCCGTTGGTGTGCTGCGTTATCCCCATGCCCCATATCAGACACGAGCCGCTGAAAGGCGGGCTGGCGTAGATGCGGGCCGCATAGGCGATGTCGTCCGCTGGGACGCCGGTGGTCTGCTCGGCGTATTCCAGGTTGTAGTTGTCGACTACCTGTCGCCACTCCTCATACCCCTCGGTCCGGTCTTGGATAAAGGGCTCGTCGGCCAGCCCCTCGTCCAGCACAACCTTGGCCATGGCGTTGAGCAGGGCCACGTCCGTGCCAGGGTGAGGCCGCAGCCAAAGCTCGGCGAAGTCGCACATCTCGATGCGCCGCGGGTTGATGACGATGAGCTTGGCGCCGCGTTCGATCACCGCGCGCCGCATGCGAGAGGCGGCGACGGGGTGATTGGAGTTGGCGTCCGAGCCGATAACGACCAGGCAGCCCGCCTCCTCGTAGTCGATATAGCTGTTGCTAGTTGCGCCGCTGCCTAGAGCGACCAGCATGGCCTCCACAGAAGGCGAATGGCACAGACGGGTGCAATGGTCTATGTTGTTGGTCTGCATCAGGAGCCTGGCGAACTTCTGTTGGACGTAGCCATCCTCGTTGGTAGCCTTGGCAGAGCAGAGCGTGGCGAACGCGTCGCCCCTGTAGGTGGAAAGGCGCTCCGCCACGTAGTCCAGCGCCTCGTCCCACGACGCCGGCTGCAGCCTTCCGTTGTTGCGTATCAGAGGCGTCGTGAGCCGGTCCTCGTGGTGCACGAAGGTGTAGCCGAACCTCCCCTTGACGCAAAGCATGCCGACGCTGGACTGGTTCTCTGGGTCGTCGAGCATCTCCATGATCCGCCCGCTCTCCCCTACCCTCGCCTTTATGCCGCAGCCGACGCCGCAATAGGGGCACGTCGTGGTGACGGTGCTGACGACGCGGTCGATGTGCTCCTTGGCCCGAATGGCGCCGGTTGGGCATACTGACAGGCATTGGCCGCAGGTCGTGCAGACCGAGTCCAGCAGCGGCCTGTCCATAAAGGTACCGATCCGACTACCTGAACCCGCGCCGAGGAAGTCGATTGCCCCAATGAACTGATGGCCGTCCTGACACGCCTGCGCGCAGCGGCCGCACAGTATGCAGTCGTCCATGGCGATGTCGAAGATCGGGTTGCTCGTGTCGACCGGCTCGCGTTCGCGGCCTTGCCAACGAGGCGCCTCCAGGTCATAGCGGTTGGCGGCCACCGTCAGTTCACGGTGGCCGTTGGCCTCGTCGCGGCCGTCGCCTTCTACCATCGCCATGGTCAACTCCAGCACACCCTTGCGCACGCTATTGAGCTGCGGCGCGTCGGTCCAGACCTTGAGACCGTCGGCGACAGGAACGGAGCACGACGCGGGGAACCCCCTGGTCCCATCGACCTCGACCAGACACGTGCGGCAGGCCCCGATAGCCTTCATGTCCGGGTCCTTGCACAGCTGAGGCACATAGGCGCCCGAGGAGTTGATGGCGTCGAGCACCGAAGAGCCTTCGGGGACCTCGACTGCGTTGCCGTCGATTTCGAGCTTGATGCTCATGGTGCGCCTTTCCTGGTTTCCTTCATTGGCCCTTCACAACGCCGCAGACACGGCGATTCGTCGCTACCTTCGGAACAACATAGGCTATTCCACGCCCGCCATCATGGCGAGCTCGTCGCCGAAGAAGTGTAGCGCGCTGTTGATAGGCGCACCCGCCGCCTGGCCGAGCCCGCACAGGGACGCGAGGCCCACGACCTCGGACAAGTACCTGAGCTCGTCCAGGTCTGCTGTAGAGCCACGCCCCGAGATCAGCCGGTCCAGGGCCTCCACCAGGCGCGGGGTGCCCTCCCTGCACGGCGTGCATTTACCGCACGACTCATCGGCGTTGTACGCCGCCAACCTGCGTACCGCCTCCAGCGGGCTTGTCTCGTCATCCAGGGCGATGACTCCTCCTGCGCCCAGCATCACTCCCGTATCGTGCAGTTGGCCGGGCCCGATCGGCGTATCGAGCATAGAGGCGGGGAAGACCCCGCTGGAGGGACCACCTACCGCGACCCCTGCCAGGGTGCGGCCGTCGGGGGGACCCCCCCCGACGGAGTATATGATGTCGCGTAGCGTGGTACCCATGGGCACCTCGGCCACGCCTGGCCTGCGCACCGAGCCGCTGAGGCTCACGACCTTGGTTCCGCTGGCGGACTCGGTGCCGACGGCGGCGTAGCCGGCCGCGCCCTTGCTGAGGATGAATGGCACCGCCGCCAAAGTCTCGGCGTTGTTGATGACAGTGGGCCTGGCTAGCAGGCCCGACACGGTCGGGAAAGGCGGGCGCAAACGCGGCTCACGGCGATAGCCCTCCATGGTGTTGAGCATCGTGGTCTCTTCGCCGCACACGTAGCCGCCGGCCCCTCGCCGCACCTCCAGGCTCAAGTTATACCCCGAGCCGAGGATATCGTCGCCGAGCAGGCCCAGACCGCGTGCCTGGTCGATGGCGTGTTGTATGCGCTCCGCGGAGAGGACGGCCTCGGCGTTGATGTAGACGTACGCCTCGCTCACGTCCGAGGCGTAGGCGGCAATGACCGCCCCCTCGATGATGCGATGAGGTACGCCTTCCATCAGGTGGCGGTCTTTGAAGATCCCGGGCTCACCCTCCTCGGAGTTTACGATGAGGTACCGAGGCTCGTTGTCGACGGCGCGGGCGCCTTCCCACTTCAGCGCCGCCGGGAAATAGGCCCCGCCCCTGCCGCGCAAGCCCGATGCCTTGACCTCTTCCGTGACCTCCTTAGGAGTCGTGCTCAAGGCTTGGGCAAGACCTTTGTAGCCACCGTTCAAAATATAGTCGTCGATATCCAGGCTGTCGACCTCCCCACACATATCTAGCGCCACGCGGCGCTGCAGGGAGAAGAAGTCCCCCTCATTGTCCGTATCTTCGGGCGGTACGGACCCCAGGTGGCCGGCTATGTCCCTCGCTCCGTCCACGTCCACGCGGGCGAACCGGACGGCGCCGCCGCCCGAAGGGGGCGTCACCAGGACTTTCGGGGCGTCGAAACATGCTCCGTCGCACCCCGCGAGCACGAGGTACGCGGACTTGGGCAGCAACGTGGCCAGGACCCCCGCCACCTCCTCAGCACCGACGGCCTGCGAGCAGTGGCCGACCTGCACGCAGACTCTCGTCTTCCCGTCGCGCTCGGCCCTCTGGCGCTGTTTAGCCTTGCGCCATAGCTTGTCAAGGGCGTTCAACGTTCCACTGGCCATCAGCGTGGACTCGCTTCTCGCACTATATCTAGCGCCGACTGCGTCGATACGCGGCCCATCCACCGGCCGTCCCACTCTACGGCCGGAGCGACGCCGCACAGGAAACCGCACGCCGTCTCCTCAAAGGTGACCCGCCGGTCCGCGGTCGTCTCACCCGAAGTGACGCCCAGCTCCTTGGCCAGCGCGCTCAGAATGTCTGACGCGCCGTTCGTCGAGCAGCCGAGCCCGGTGCATATGCGAAGAACGTGGGCGCCGGGCTCTTCCAGCCTGAGCTCGGTGTAGCTGGTGGCCGCCCCATACACCTCGCTTGCGGGAATGCCCAGATGCCAGCCGACGACCTCCATCGCCCAATCGGGCAGATAGCCGAACTCATGTTGAAGGAAGTGCAACGCCGGCAGGAGCTGCCCGTGCTCCCGCGGGAATGTTTTTCGGAGCGTGGCTCGGAGCGTATTTCTATCGTTGGTCAAATCGGCACCTTGGGATTATCAGAAAGCCTCAAATGCGTAAGGGACGTGGTGCGCGCTAAGCGTCCTCGATCCTTATCTGCACCCCGCCAATGGCTGAGGCCGTGAGATTGTATATCCAGCCCGAGACGATACCGACGATAAACCCGCCGGCCGCTTGGACGACCGGCACCATCATCAAAAAGAAGACTCCGGCCGCGATCGAACCGCCAGCGACGGAGGCGAAGAAGAGGACAAGACCCGTAGGCACCCCAAAAGCGCCGAACAGCACCGCCTCAAACTTCGCGAGAGACAGCACGCCGACCCTGCTGACGGTCTTCATGCCAGTACCCCCTTCGCGACGCCGTCCCCGCCCGCCTCGGTTAGCTCACCCAGGCCAAGCTCCTCGAGCTTCGTCTCCGGTATGAGCCCGTCCTCCGTCCAGCCGCGGGCTCGGTAATAGGCGCCTATCATCATGTCCAGGTCCTCGCGGGACAGCCCGGTTCCCTGGGCCACGCCGTCCGGCAGCTCTTCTGTGAGCACCCTTGCCGGGAGCGTGTCGTCGTCGCGGGCCCAGCCCTCGCGGATGTTGAATAGCTTTTTGAGGTTGTTGATTCGCTCGCCGGCCCGCCTGAGCTCCTCCGGGTTCATCGTAAGGCCCGTGACGTGCTCGTATATCTCGGCGGACTCCGAGTAGAAATCGTCGAACGCCTTCCGCAGGAACTTGCACCAGATAAGCGAGTCCAGGACAGATGAGAAGTCCTCGCCCTCCATGGTGATCCGCCCACGCTGCTCGTCGACGCTGAGCCGGTCCACCCTGGCCGAGAAGTCGGCCTCGTACGCGGACGAGCGGTTGTGACAGGCGCCCCTGGTGCTCACCGCGAGGCCGAGGGCCATGGTCTTGAGGCTCCGCGGCTCGTAGCCGGGCATCTCCAGGCCCTTCACGTGCATGGCCCAGTCCTGGGACCCCTGCCCCACGGTTTCGGCCGCGGCCCTGCTGCCGCCCGCCATGAGGTCGCCTATCCCCTCTCTCTCGGCGATGAGCCGGAGAGATTCCATCAAGGCGTGCTCATCGCCGAAACGCAATTCGAGGCCCCCAGTGTCCTCCGACGTCAGCACGCCACGCTCGAAGCACTCCATGGCCCAGGCGACGGTGACGCCCGAGCTGATTGTATCTATCCCTAGCTCGTCGCACAGGTGCGACGCCCGGATGACCGCGTTGGCGTCGGACACGCCGACCAGCGGCCCCAGGGCGAACGTGCTTTCGTACTCCATACGCCCCTTGGATGGCGTCCCGCCGTCGGTAGTGACCATGATGTGCTCGCACCCAATGGTGCAGTTGGCGCAGTGGGCGTTCTTGACGTGGTGAGACTTGACGAACTCCTCGCCGCTTATCGCTTCGGCGCCCTCGAACGTGGACTGCTGGAAGTTCTTGGTGGGGAGCGTGCCCAAACGGTTGAACACGGACACATTAGCCATCGTGCCCAGGGTCCGGTACTTCTCGGTGGCCGGTCCCAGGCTACGCCGCGTCAGATCGCGCCCGATATCACGAAGCGCGTCGGGGTTACTTACGGCCACCGGGTTACGGCCTCGCACCGCGATCGCTTTCAGGTTCTTGGAGCCCATCACGGCGCCGGGCCCGGTCCGCCCCGCCTGCCGGCCGCCGTCGTTGGCGATGCTGGCGAACCGAACGAGCTTTTCGCCGGCCGGGCCTATGCAGGCGACCCTGGTCATCCCACCCATCCGGGCCTTGACCTGCTTTTCCGTAGCTGAGGTACTAAGCCCAAGGAGGTCAGCACCGTTAAGAAACTCAACACCGGTGTCGGTGACGGAGAGGAGAGTCGGGAAGGGACTCCTTCCTTTGATTACCAGCGCGTCGCATCCCGTCTTCTTGAGCTCGGTAGCCAGGAAGCTGGACGAGAGCGAGTCGCCGATGAACCCCGTGAGCGGCGACTTGGCGAGCACCGCGAACTTGCTTGAGGTGGTGAGCCTGCTGCCCACCAGCGGGCTGGTTACGAAGATCAGGGGATTATCGGGGCTCAGCGGCTCTACCCCAGGCGGGCAGTGCTCATAGAGTAGATATGTGCCCAGCCCGATGCCGCCGACGAAGCTCGTCAGCACATCCTCGCCGAGCGGCTGCCATGAGAGCTGTTGTGTGGACAGGTCCACAACCATCACCCTGCCGTGGTAGCCGTACATGGGCGCTTAGCCTCCCGCCTGGCTCGAGAAAAGCAGCAGCGCGTCGTCCTCCTCGAGATTCAACTCTTGCTCGTCGATGAACTGCTTGCCGTTGAGATTGAGGATGTAGCTCTCCTCCAGCCGCGTCATGTCCGAACGGACGACCTTGCCAACAAGCTCAGGACACGCTCTGGCAAGCGCCGCCGCGACTTCTTCGACACGTGCCGGCGTTGGCACCTCTATACGAGTGTCGCGGCGCCCGCAGAGGAGCCGTGCCCGGCCGTACAGCTCGACGCGGATGCTGAGGAGCTCAGCGCCGCGCTTGTGCGCCTTGGCCTCCATCAATCTAGCCATGACCTTCCTGTCCCTGGGCTTCAATCGCTAGAGCCAGGTCCAGGTCCTCCTGGGTGTTGACATTGAAGAAGCTACGCAGCTCGGGGTCGGCTCTCTGGACGTCGGCCTGCGGATAGTAGTTGACACGGACCTCGTCGAAGAACCGGGCGATCTTCAGGTCTCTGTCGCGCAGGCGTCGCTCGATAAACGGCAAGCACTCCTTGGAGTAGACTGCGTGCGTCGGCTCCGGGTGACCGTCCACCACGGGGACCACGGCGTCGAAGCCGTCGCTTTCTCCGAGCATCTGGCGGAGGAGTCGAACGTTGAGGAAGGGCATGTCACACGCAACGACGATGCCCCATTCCGCCTCGGCGGCTGTAAGGCCGGTGAATATCCCCCCGAGGGAGCCGCAATCTGGGTAGATGTCGAGCGCGACTCTCGCCCACTCAGGTAGCGGTAGCTCCGAGGCCCTGCGATCATCTGCTACTACAACCACAGTCTCGCTTGTGATCTGGGATAGCCGGGAGAGGACACGCTCTATAAGTGGCACGCCACCCAGCGGCTCCACCGCCTTGTTCCGGCCGAGACGTCGGCTCATCCCGCCGGCAAGGACGATACCTGAGACCTGCTTCCGAGCGCTCATGGCCTGCCTCGTGGCGAAAGCGTACCATATATCAGCTACGGCTGCTACTTGCGGACCGTGACTTACGCCAGAGCAAGTGCCCTAGAAATCCACCTAGACCTTACGTAGCCAGGCCCTGACTAGAACACCTCCGCCACAACGTCGCCGGTGCTTCTGGCGTCGTAGCCTCCCAGCGCTTCCACCTGGGCCTTGAAGTCATCGCCTCGAATGAGGGATATCAAGGGTGCGAGCAGATCGCCTTCGTAGAACTCTCTTGGTATCACCAGGTCGTACTGCTCCGTCGCCAAGGGCATGAAGTCGAGGTCCATCGCACGGGCTGCAGAGAGGGTGCCCAAGCCGACGCCGGCCGCTCCGCCGGCAACCGCGGCGGCGACCGCCAGGTGTGTGTACTCCTCTCGCTCGTATCCCGCGATGCTCTTGGACGACAGGGTCGCCTCCGTGAGCATGTGGTCCAGGAGAACGCGAGTGCCTGATCCGCGCTGTCGATTGATGAACGTGACGCCATCTCGCACCAGGTCGGCGAGGGAGGCGATCGACTGCGGATTGCCCTTCGGCACGATCAGCCCCTGAACGCGGCGTACCAGGTTCATCAGGACTAGCTCCCGGTCCCTGACGTAGCGACGCACGGCCGGAACGTTATACTGGCCCGTAGTCTCATCCAACAGGTGGCACCCGGCCAGGTGCGCCTCGCCACGACTTAGTGCGAGCAGCCCGCCAAGACTGCCAACGTTAGACGAGGCCAGCCTGCGCTCGGGATGGCGCTTGGAGAGCTCGCTCGCCAGGAGGTCGAGGACTACGTCGTGGCTGCCAATGGCGACGATTGCGCCTTCGACCTCCTCAACCGAGCGTAGTAGCTCCACGTCGACATCCCGTCCGGCGTCGATGCCTTCGGAGAGCCGGGGGACGAGCAGCAGCCCGTCGGCACGTACGAGCGACATGATGACCCCGGCGCCGCGTTGTACAGGCGTGGCCACCATCGTTTTGCCGACACGACCGAGTCGAACGCGAATAAACTCGTCCTCCCCCATCGGCGACGTGATCTTGCGGGTCAGGGCAGCGGTGGTTCGCTGGCGATTCTGTGGCGACACACCCAGGCGTCGTTCGATCAGCGGCTTCGCGAAGAGCTCACATGTGAGGGCCGCCGAGACGGGAAAGCCGGGGATCCCCAGGACGGGCTTCCGTCGCACGACGCCCAGCACGACGGGATGGCCGGGCCTGATAGCGACACCGTGGACCACAAGGTCCCCGATGTCCTCTACGACCCTCGAAGTGTAGTCCTCGGAGCCGGCCGACGAGCCCGCGTTCACTAATATCACGTCGAAGCTCTCAGTGGCCGCCAACACCGCCGCTCGGAGCTGTGCGAAGTCGTCGGGGACGGCCTCCTCTCTCACGGCGTCGGCGCCCCACTCCTGGATCATCGCGGCCAGCATGAGAGAGTTGGTCTCGACGATATCGCCGGGCCCGACCGCGCTTCCTACGGGGACGAGTTCCGTGCCCGTTGGGATGACCACGACGCGCGGGGCGCGGCGCACGGCCACCTCCGGGAGTCCGGCCGCGGCGCAGGCCGCGATGTCCTGAGGCCGTATGCGGTGGTTCTGCGGCAGCACCAGCTCCGTGGCCACGATGTCCTCGCCTATCGGCCTGACGTGCTGGTATGGCGCAACCGGGGCCTGCAGCTCAATGACCGAGTCGTCTACCTCGTGCACCACCTCGATCATGACCACGGCGTCGAAGCCCTCAGGAATGGGGTCGCCGGTGTCGAGCCACACCGCCTGATCGCCAACCTTGAGCTGCAAGGGGGAGGTCTCGGTGGCGCCGACCGTCTCGGCGGACCGAACGGCGACGCCGTCCATGGCGGCTGCGTCGTAGTGAGGCGACGACCTCCTTGCCCAGACGGGCTCGGCCGTCACTCTTCCGGCGGCCCGGTCCAGGGCGACGGTCTCCGAGAGCGCCGGCTCCAGCGCCCCGACCCCCTCGAGCGCTTCATGAAACCGGCGCGACGCCTCTTCGAGAGGAATGTCATTTAGATAGTAGTGTCTGCGACCTCTCGCCGATTTCATCGATGCAAGCTCCTGAACGCACCCACCGGCGGTCCGAATGTCTATCAATTTACGTTAGTTTGTAGGAAGATGTCTATCGAACGAGGGGGAGTCAGGCGCATGGAAGTCGAGTGGCTCATACTGTCCGACGCAGCCCAGGTAACGGGTGGAAAGCTCTACCTGCTCGGCGGCGGCTGGGACCAGGTAAACGTCAACAAGTTCCCACACCCACAGAACATGGCGATCGCGGTGTCGTTCAAGGTCCCCTGGACCGAGACGAACCTGAAGCACAACTTCGAGATTGAGATAGCCGGTGGCGACGGCGGCACTATAACCAGCGTTCCGGGCCAATTCGAGGTTGGGAGGCCCCCCGGGCTACCACCGGGGCAAGACCAGCGAGCCCAGATCGTCGTAAACGTCGCGTGGACAATCGAGGCGAAGGGAAGCTACGTGATTGTCGCGCGCATCAACGGCGACGAAGGCCGGCGCTTCCCGTTCAACGTCGTGCCCGGCCCCATGGCGCAGATGGGGCAGCAGGGACAGGCGCCGCCGTCGAGCAACTAAGGCCGGGCCGTTACCCATGCGCCCGGTCGCTAGTACGGCACGACCTCAACCAGCTCACCTGCGTAGAGGCCTGCCTTGTCGAGCGGCACCGTGATGGAGCCGTGGGCGCGGATGAGCGTGTATATGAGGTTAGACTTGCCGAACACCGGCTCCGCCATCCAGTCCTTCCCCTCTTGAAGCAGGCGGACCTGCACGTGGTCCTCGCGTCCCGCCAGCGACGCGACGTCTCGGGTCAGGCGGGCCCGCACCGTGGACTGTGGGTACGGGTGAGCGCGGCCGACAAGAGCGAAGATGGCGGGGCGGACCACCATCTCGAAGACCACTACCGCCGACACGGGGTTCCCCGGCAGGCCGAAGGCCGGCTTGCCGTCGATCAGCGCGACGATCGTCGGCTTGCCGGGCTTATGAGAAAGGCCGTGAGCCAGAACGCCCGGCTCGCCGAGGCCGGCCAGTACCTCCGCGGTCATATCTCGCGCGCTCACGGAGCTTCCGGCCGAGAAGACCAGCATATCGCCCTCGGACAGCCCCCTGAGGGCAGCCTCGCGCTGAGCCTCGTAGTCATCCTCTACCAGCCCGATCGGGACCGCTGTGCCGCCCGCCTCCTCCACTAGCGCGGATATCGTGTAGGTGTTGATGTCGCGGACGCGCCCCTGCGCCGGGGACTGTTCGGGCGGGACCAGCTCATCGCCCGTGGACACGATGGACACCCGTGGGCGCCTGCGCACGAAGACCTCGCTGATGCCGAGGGCCAGTAGGCCCCCGATATCGTGGGGCCTCAACACGCGGCCCGATTGGAGCACGGTCTCCCCTACACTCACGTCCTCCCCCACCTGCACGACGTTCTCACCAGGCGCCACCGGGCGGAGGACCTCGATGGTCGTCTCGTTGGCGGCCTGGGTGTTCTCCACCATCACCACCGCGTCCGCGCCCTTCGCGAGCATACCGCCGGTGTACGCCCTAGCCCCCTGCGCAGCCGACACGCTGAGCTGCGGCGCCTCGCCCATCGAGACCTCTCCAACAAGCTCCAGATAGGCTGGGAGGCCTTCGGTTGCCCCGAACGTGTCCGCGGCACGCAGCGAAAAGCCGTCCATCGTGGAACGGGGGAAGGCCGGGAGGCTCTCCGGCGCGGTGATCTCTTCGGCGGTGACGCGGCCCAGGGCGTGTTGCGAAGGGACCGGCTCGAAGCCGATCGGCCCCGCTAGCCGCGACAGGAGCTGCTTCAGCGCGTCTTCTGGGGCGAGGAGGTCGAGGAACTCGGGCATGGACTGGACCGCGCCACTGTCGATTTCCCGTAAGGCAGGGATTCCCCAAGCCATACAGCGCTAGCTGCGGGAGTCTTGCTCCAGCATTGTGGCCAGTTCGCGGCGAATACGCAACTGCAGCGTCCTGAAGTAGCGCTCCATCGTCGGACCCTGGATGCGGCGTTCCAGGCCGTGTGGCCCGAAGCCGAACACGCTGAGCCCGGGGTTAAGTCCCCCTACCGGGCCTGCGGAGTTGGAGTCCGATGCTCCCCAGACCGAGAGCTTCCCTTCCTGGTTGCGCGTGAGAACCTCCCGAAGGTACCTGTCGGCCGAGTCGAGATAGTACGGCTTCGTAGTGGCCATGAAATCCGGGAGTCCCCGGGATCCCTGGACGCCGCGGTAGACGATCGGGTTTGCGAGGACTACAACGGGGCTGTCGCCGGTGAGCGCCCCAGAGGGCCATTTCACCTCTATCTCGCCGAGCAGCGCCTTCTCCGTGGATTCTGGCGCCCACAGGACCACCCTGTAAGCAGGTCCTGGCTCGACCAGGCCCTCTAGCTGCTCCTGAGCCTCGGTGTACTCGTGCCACCTGCGCAACTCGGACAGGTGATCGGCATGGAGCGGAGTGTCCTCCGCAGGGCTGGATATCTTGCCTTCCGCGCGGACGTCGTTGAACGCCGCGAACCAGTTGGCGTATCCTCGTGCAGCCTTGGAGAACCTGACGATGCCCTCGGCGGCGGGGGGCGAAGCCCCGTCGACGATGACCAGATGGGGCATACTATCGCCGAGCCGCCTCACCAGGTCCTTGGGGAACGGCGAGGGCACGGTCAGCCGCATCGTCCCGTGGGACGGCACCCTGAGGTAGAAGACGCGGACACCGCCGCCCAGGTAATCTTCTAGGGGCTCCACGACCCACTGCCGGCCGTACCCACCTCCCGCCAGCTGTGCCTTGTCGTTGCCCACCACCACGATGGGTCTGGAGGTGTTCGCCCGGAAATCGTCCAGGAACGCCAGGAACCCCTGAGCTTCGAACGCGGCGCGTCGAAGCTCATCGCGAAGCGCACTGGTAACTGTCAGCGGCACATCCTCCACGGGCTCCAACGACTCGAGGCCGAGGAAGAGTTCATAGACTTCGTCGTTCGGCGCGGCCGCGCCGAACGACTTGCCGTGTTGGACTATAAACCGGCGGAACTCCAGGTCTCGCTGCACAGGGTCTTGCAGCCTGAAGCGGCCGGCGCGGGTCTCCGCCCGCAGGATGTCCAAGTGGCTCAGCAGCGAAGCGAAGTCGCCGAGCTGCCCCAGGTGATCCAGCAGCACGGGCGTCAGGTAAACGCCGTCGCGGTCCGCCACCGCGCTTTGCAACCACTTGCCCAGTGCGTGGACGCGCTGAACAACCTCATCCAGGCCAAGATCGCGCGAAAGCAGCTCCAAGCGCGGATCGTCGGCGCTCCAGCCGTAGCGTTCCAGGTTGGCTAGGGTTTCTGCGGATACACGTTCCGTTAGGCCGGCGGCAGTGTCTGCGGTCATGGCGGTACTCGGCTCCGAGCGGGGAAAAAACAAGGCCCCCCGGTCTTGGCCGGGGGGCCTTGTACTTACTCTATCCTACGAACAGCCTGGGCTACTGCAGTGCGAAGCTGTAGTTCTGGTACTTCTTGGACTTGTTGCCCGGGTTGTTCCTGTTGTCGATGCCGTCCTCGAAGTAGGTGATCATGGGTTCGCCGTAGCTGCCTACGCAGCACTTGGGTACGTTCCGGACGTTGGTCCGCCAGATCACAACCTCGAACGGCTGATAGGAGACCGTGTTGAGGCTCATCATGTACTCAATGTTGGTCTTGAATAGCTCCACTGCGATCTCTTTCCTGCGGGGGTCGAAGAAGGAGATGGACTTGCCCTCGGTGATGAGCTCCTGCTGATTCCTCATGACGCCGGGGATGTCCATGGGGTACGTGCCCTCGGGCGCCATGTTTCCGTAGACATCCGTGTAAGCCGGGTCGGGACCCGAGGGCGCACAGCCCTCTTCGCCGCCGGTGTAGAAGTACTGCCCGGCGCACAGCGCTGATCCGGAGTTGCCGTACATCGGCCAGCCACCGTGCCAGTCTACCCACCAGGGGCTGTGCCCATAGTGGTCGCCGTAAGGCGAGCCGAGGTACCCCTCACCCGAGGACAGCTTGCCAATGCCTTTACCGTTGCCCTCGTTGATCATCTTGATGCCCAGCTTCTCCCAGGCCGCCCCCATCAGGTCGGAGGTCAGGTACTCTGGGTTGCCGCCTCGGTTGCCCTCCGCCGGGTCCCACGTGAGTGTCAGCGTGCCGGTGCCGTCCAGCCGCTGGTAGAAGCCAGAGGAGTCCTTGGTGTAGCCCATCTTCGCCATTAGCTCGTTTGCCCCGGCCATGTCTTGCGGTACGGCGTTCAGCCCGTGCCACTCCTTGCCGGGATAGTAGGGGCTGCGTGGGTGGGGGACCCAGTTCGAAGGCACGCCAAGGCCCAGCATGGCCGTCTCGTTAATGGCGCCCCGGTCGATGGCGCGCGAAAGGGCGATACGGAAGTCCGTCGTCCTCATCAGCCTGCCAATCTCAGGGTCCTCATTCCACTCCATGCTCATGTGGAACAACGTGTCAGACCCGGAGATGCGCGTGCGGCCTCCGACGCTGAAGTTGCCCTTCTCCATATTCTCGTGATAGAGCGGGAGCTCGCCCATCTGGAATCGGTTTCCGTGGGGCCCGTCGCTCTCACCCTTCATCACACGGAAGACGGTGGCCTCCCGGCTTTCCAGTACCTGGGCTTCGATGGCGTCGACGTAGGGGAGCTGCTGGCCATGGGGGTCGACCCCAAAGTAGAACGGGTTGGCCTGTGCGCGCTCGGTATCCGGGGGACGCCAGTTGTAGTTGGAGCCGGCGTTCCACAGCTCACCGTTGGGCGGCTTGAAGAAGGGGCCGATCCAGGGTATGGAGTACACGCGGTGTAGCCCTACCTTCACCATCAGAGAGATCCAGTCCTCGGTGCCGAAGACATCCAGCTTCTCCTGCATCTCGGCGGGGCTGTTGTACTTGGGCATCCACTGGGTCCACCACGGCTTGTGGCCGAACCAGCCGCTGCCGCGGAGCGAGGGTGTACCGGAGAACTTACCCTCGAAGAACGTGTAGTTCGGGGTGTCGAACGACAGCGTGAAGGTGTTGTCGTCCACCATAGCGAACTGCACCGGGTTCCCGGTGATTGCGTCCTTCAGGCCGAAGCCCTTGGGGAACCGCTCCTTGTTGTAGTTCAGGTCCTCCCACACCCACTCGAAGTCCTCTCTCGTTAGAGGCTTTCCGTCGGACCACTTGACCCCACGGCGCACGGTGACCGTGAAGATACGACCGTCTTCGCTCATCTCCGCGCCCTTGGCCAGGTGGGGGAAGTTGTCCACCGTATTGTAGTCGTTCTCCATGAGCGAGAAGCTCGACGCGTGGTGGAAAAGCGTGCTCACGTTGAACTCGACGTGCTGCTTGGTGCCGCCGTGCACCCCGATCTCGTCAGGAAGGTTCTTGATCAGGATGTCGTCGGGATGGGGCAGGCGGTCCATCAGCGGAGGGCACACCCCAGACGGCGTGAAGTCCTTGTACGAGGTGTTCATGGAGCCGCACGGCCGTCCGGACTTGACCAGCTCCGTGAACTTCGGGTTCTCGGTGAACTTGGTCGGCCTCGGCCCCGTGTACACCTTCGTGAAATGCTCGTCGGGTCCGAGCGTCTTCGACGTAAACGCTGTATACCCCCGCTTCTCCTCTTCGCTCATGGCCGGCTCGGGCGCCGGCTGCACAGCCGGCTCGTCCGCCGGCGCGGGCGCGGGCGCGGGCGCGGGCGCCGCCGCCGGCGTGTCCGCCGCGTCCTCGCCACTGGAACAGGCGATCGCGGCCGTAAGGCCCAACGCGACCGCTAGCACCAGCAGCGTTCCAAATCTAAACGGATGCTTCATAGGTCTTCTCCTCCTCAGATAACTAGCTACGCTACGTACCTATTACTCACAATCCAACACGCAATTCGCTCGGTGGATTAAATCATATAGGGTTCGGCAAGTCAATAGTACCTAGATAGCCGAGGCCACGCGCAGCAGCGGGCCAGAGCGTAACTACCTCACCCAGTGGCGGAAGAGCGGCTTTACATCCTCCGGCAGCTCATCGAAGACATCCTGAGGGACGGGCGTGACGTAAGGCTGGTCCACGCCGGGCTCGTCCACCATTTGCACGCGATCGATAGAGCCGGGCATGAGCGTGTCGAGGTTTAGCCACCACGGTGCGTAACGCACGGCCACCCCCAACCGAGGCTGGTCCCCCTGGTTGGTCGCTGTCGCGTGCCAGAGGCGGCTGTCGAACATCAGCACGTCGCCGGGCTCACCAGTTGCCTGGGTCTCCGTAGGATACGTCTTATGCGCGTCGACGCCGTTCTCTCCGGTAGGGTTGTTGCTGGCGTGGTGGCTGCCGGGCACCACCAGCGTGCCCCCGGTCTCCACGGAGAAGGGCGACAGCATCCAGATGGTCGTCAGGTGCTGGATCGCGTCGGGGTACGGCGCGGGTATGTGCCCAGGGTGGAGTTGGTTGAAGGGCCAATCGGCGTGCCACGGGCCTCTCGCGTTTCCCGGGTTGTTGATGATGGCAGTCGTGAAGGAGACCCGCACGTGCGGTCCGAAGAGGGCCTCGGCAGGCCCGACGATCCGTGGATCGGCCAAGTAAGGTGCGAACGACTGATCGAACGAGATGAGTCCGGAGGTCGCATCGATGCCCGCGGTCCCACCCTTCCGCCCTTTGGCGGCCGTAGTAGCCGCCACGCTACGCCCGACGTCGCCCGCCTCGTCGTCAGGAATAACGCCCTCGATCACGCTGAAGCCATCGACCTTCAGGTGTAATAGAGTCTCGTCGATTGCCATCTCACGTTCACTCCAGGTCTGGAATGATAACCGTCCAGGCCCCGGTTTGACAACAGCGACGGCCATGCTTTCGAGACGGAGGCAGAGCGGCTTATAGCTACCCCCGCCCCGAGTACAAGCTCCGAAGCTCGCGAACGGTCTGATGCGAGGGGTCAGTCCCCTATGAACGCAACGCGGTACCCCCTATGGTCTCCTGGCCGGAAGCCTTCGCGGGCGTTAGACCTGGGGACGCGGTGGGAATCGACTTCGCGGACCTGCTTTGGGCAAAAACAAAGGGGCCCGCCTGGGAGGCGGGCCCCTTCGACTAATTCTTTCTACGCGTCCGAGCTAGTTAAGTGCGAAGCTCCACGGTGTGAACTTCACCGACCGATTGCCCGGGTTGCTTACGTTGTCCCTGCCATCCTCGAAGTAGTGGATGGCGGTGTCGCCGTAGCTGCCAACGCAGCACGTAGGCTGGTTACGCAGGTTGGAACGCCAGATCACGATCTCGAATGGGTGGAAACCGACGGCGTTCAGGTGGTTCATGTTCTCGATGTTGGTCACGAACATCTCAATGCCGATCTCTTTCCTTCGAGGATCGAAGAAGGAGAGAGCACCGCCCTCGGTCCTGAGCTCCTGCTGCCTGGTAATTACTCCGGAGATGTCCGCAGCATAGGCACCAGCGGGGGCCTGGTTTCCGTAGACGTCGGTGAAGGCGGCGTCCCCGCCGGTGGGCGCACAGCCCTCTTCGCCGCCGGTGTAGTAGTACTGTCCGGCGCACGGGATCGGGCCTCGGTCTCCGTACATCGCCCATCCGCCCGACCAGTCGACCCACCAGGGGCTATGGTCGTAGTGCTGGTAGCCGGGTTGGCCGAGGTATCCCTCGCCCGTTCCGTAGGCGGGGTTGTTGGCCACCTCGCTTATCTTCACCATGATGCCCAGTTCTTCCCAGTTCTTCGCCGTCAAGGTAGCGACCAGGTTGTCCGGGTTGCCGCGCGTGCCCATGGTGTTCCAATCGAGCGTGAGCACGCCGGTGCCGTCCAGCCTCTCAAAGAAGCCGTCGGCATTCTTCTTGTATCCCATGTCGCCCATCAGCCTGTTAGCCTTCGCCATGTCCTGAGGGACGGCGTTGAAGGTCCTCCACTGGTCGCCGGGGTAGTACGGTGTGCGCGGGTGCGGCACAGCGTTCTGCGGCTGACCAAGACCGAGGAAGGCGGTCTCGTTGATGGCGGAACGGTCCATGGCGTTCGACAGGGCGTAGCGGAAGTCCCTCGTCCTGAGCAGCCTGCCGATCTCGGGGTCGTTGTTGAACGAGTGGTTGATCATTATCAAGTTGTCGGACCCGGCTATGCCGCGGCGGCCGCCAACGTTGAAGTTACCCCTCTCCATGTTCTGGTGGTAGAGCGGGAGCTCTGCGACCTGGAGGCCTCTGCCGGTAGGCCCGTCGCTCTCACCCTTCATGATCCGGAAGACGGCAACCTCTCGGTTCTCTACGGTTGGCGCGTCCATCACATTGATGTAGGGGAGCTGCTGGCCGTGGGGGTCGACCGCCATGTAGAACGGATTGGCGTGGGCTCGGTCGTGGCTGCGCCACTCCCAGTCGGTGCCGGCGTTCCAAAGCTCGCCGTTGGGCGGCTTGTAGTACGGGCCCAGCCACGGCTGGTAGTAGACTCGGTGCAGGCCGACCTTAACGATCAGCTTGATCCAGTCCTCTACGCCGAAGGCGTCCAGCTTCTGCTGGAGCTCGCCGGGGTCATTGTACTTGGGCAGCCACTGGCTGGCCCACGGCTTGTGCGCGAAGTACGCGCTGCCTCGCACGTACTGCGTGCCACTGAACTTACCCTCGAGGTATACGAAGTTCGGGGTGTCGAACGTCAGCGAGAAGTGCGTGTCGTCGACCATCGCGAACTGAATCGGGTTCCCGGTGATTATGTCCTTGTCTCCGAAACCCTTGGGGTATCGTTCCTTGTTATAGTTCAGGTCCTCCCACACCCACTCGAAGTCTTCCCTGGTAAACGGCTTGCCGTCGGACCATTTCTGGTTCGCCCGCAGCGTTATGGTGTAGACTCGGCCGTCATCGCTAACGTTGACAGCCTTGGCGATAGCCGGGAAGTTGTCGACGGTGTTGTAGTCGTTCTCGAAAAGCGAGTACGACGTGGCGTGGTGGAAGATTGTGGTCACGTTGTGGTCGATGATCCGCTTGGTGCCGCCGTAGACCCCGATCTCCTCGGGGATATTCTTGATCAGGATGTCATCTACGTCCGGCAGGCGGTCCATCAGCGACGGGCACACCCCGGAGGGTGTGAAGTCCTTGTACGAGGTGTTCATGGAGCCGCACGGCGAGCCGCTCTTGACCAGCTCGGCGAACATCGGGTTCTCCGTGAACTTGGTCGGCTTAGGTCCCGTGTACACCTTGCTAAAGAACTCGTCCGGGCCTATAGCCTTCGCCGTATACGGCGTGTAGCCAAGCGCCTCCTTCGCGGGCATGGCCGGTGCCGGTGCAGGCGCCGGTGCAGGCGCCGGCAAGGCTGCCGGTGCAGGTGCAGGCGCCGGAACTACCGCGGGAGCCGGCGCAGGGGCCGGAGCAACCGCGGGGGCCGGTGCAGGCGCAGGCGCAGCCGCAGGGGCCGCAGCAGGCGCAGGCGTCTCGTCGGCGCCTCCGCAGGCCATGACGCCGAGCATGCTCAGCGCGGCCAACAGCGCCAGAAGCGTCCTAAATCTCAACAGGTCCTTCATGTGGTCTCCTCCTCACATTCATACATAGAGCCGTTATCCGCCCAAAGTAAGCTGTGTGATTGAATCACGCCGTGCTTACGATGTCAAGCCCGCCTAGCATGCCGATGTAGATGCTGTGCGGGCCCGGAACCCCCTCGGAATCGTCTATCGCCAGCCCGAAGATCTCATTGAAACGCGCCTCCCGCGGCCCTTCCACTCTGATTCGTTTGAGACTTCCCGTTGGCGCCCACCCCGGTAATCACACCGTCGACGGCATCGACCCAGGGAATCCTATCGCGGGCGCTGACGATGGGCAGGTTGCAGCTCGAGGCCTACCGCCAAGAGCCTCGGTGTTAAGGACCTCGGCCTCGCCCGCGGGACACCCGCCTCACTTCTTCGTAAGGGGTCCACTCCACCGCGCACGCCGACGCGCACGCCGACGAGGATGAAATTGGGCAAGCACGCCGTTGAGGTGATCGCCATCCAGGGGTTAGCCCCAACGACTTTTGATTCCTCGCCCTCCGCGGACACCCACGGGCGTCTGGGGAGGGCGGCTTCTTGTCTGCGCCCAGTTCATCTACGGCGCCTGACGGCGCACAAAAAAAGCAGCCCCGCCTGGGCCTCAGGCGGGGCTGCTACTAATTGCTGGCTACGATCTTAGCTTCGGACTAATTGAGTGCGAAGCTCCAACTCTGGTACTTCTTGGACTTGTTGCCGGGGTTATTCATGTTGTCCATGCCATCCTCAAAGTAGTGGATGCTGGTATCGCCGTAGCTGCCACCGCAGCACCTGGCGATGTTCCTCTGGTTGTTACGCCAGATCCCGACACTCACAGGAGCAAAGCCAACGGTGGAGAAGTACATCTTCTGCTCCGCGCTGGTCTTGTATATCTCCTGGCCAATTCCTTTACGTCGCGGGTCGAAGAACGAGATTCCCTCGCCCTCCTTGATCAGCTCCTGCTGGAGCTTGATGACGCCGGACATGTCGTACGGGTACGTGCCCTCTGGGGCCATGTTCCCGTAGATATCGGTAATCTGCGGGTCCGGACCTGTCGGTGCGCAGCCCTCCTCACCAGCGGTGAAGTAGTAAGAGCCGGCGCAAGGCAGGATGCCTCTGCCGCCGTACACCGCCCACTGGGCGTACCAGTAGATCCACCAGGGACTGTGGCCGTAGCTGTCGTCAGTGGGGGAGCTCATCTGCTCCAGGCCCTCGCCGTAGCCCGTGCCATAGGTGGGATGAGGGGTGCACTTAATGCCGAGGTCGTTCCAGTTCTGGCAGGTGACCTCGCCGACCGAGTACTGCCAGTCGCCGATCCACCAGTCGAACTCAAGGATCCCGGTGCCGTCGAGCCGGTTGAGCATGCCATCCGAGTTCTTCGTGTAGCCCATGCCCTCCAACAGCTTGTTGGCCCGGTCCATGTCGTGGATGGTGTCCAGCGTCCTGAACTCCTCTGGGATGGCGTAAGGTGTTTGCGGGTGCGGCCAATGGTTCTGAGGTACGCCAAGGCCCATGAAGCCAACATCGTTGATCGCCTCACGGTTCATGGCCACGCTCAGCGCGATGCGGAAGTCTTTAGTCCGCAGCAGCCGCGCCCACTCCTCGTCCGCTTTGAAGTCCTGGTTCAACGTCCAGAAGGAGTCGTTCCCAACGTTGTACCGCCTGGCCTGTATGCTGAAGTCGCCCTCGACCATGTGCTGGTGGTACAGCGGGAGCTCTCCAACCTGGAATCCGCGGCCCTGAGGCCCGTCGCTCTCGCCATTCATCGCCCGGAAGATAGATGCTTCCCTGTTACCCAGCACCAGGGCATCCATGCCATCCAGGTAGGGCAGCTGATTCCCATGGGGGTCAACCGCGAAGTAGTACGGGTTGGCATGGGCCGCATCGTGCTCTCGCCAGCCCCAGTCGGTACCGGCGCCCCAGAGCTCGCCGTTGGGCGGCTTGTAGAACGGACCGGTCCACGGCTGGTAGTAGGCCCTGTGGAGCCCAACCTTCGTGATGAGCGCGTTGAAGTCCTCGACGCCGAAGGCGTCCAGCTTCGCCTGCATCTCGCTAGGCTCGTTGTACTTGGGAATCCACTGGCTGTTCCACGGCTTGTGGGCGAACCATCCGCGGCCGCGGATGGAGGGAGTCCCGGTGAACTTGCCCTCTAAGAAGGTGAAGTAAGGGGTGTCGAACGAGAGGCTGAATGTCCACTCGTCCAGGGGTGTGTACTGCACGGGGTTCCCTGTTACAGGGTCCTTCGTCGGGTAGCCCTTCGGGAACCTTTCCTTGTTATAGTTCAGGTCTTCCCACACCCAGGTAACGTCCTCTATGTCGATAAGCTTTCCGTCCGACCACCTCGCTCCCTGGCGGAGCGTGACGGTGTATGAACGGCCGTCCGCGCTGGCATCCACTTTCTTGGCAACAAACGGCACCTGGTCAACGACGTTGTAGTCGTTGCGGAACATCGAGTATGCCGATGCGTGGTGGAAGATGGTGGTCGCGTTGTGCTCGACCAGCCTCTTGGTCCCACCGTAGACACCGATCTCGTCCAGCACGGGCCACACGAGGATGTCGTCCACCACGGGCATGCGGTCCATCAGTGAAGGACATGCTGTCGGCGGCGTGAAGTCCGCATAGGTGACCTGGTACGAGCCGCATGGCTGCCCAGCCTTTACGAGCTCCGCGAACTTGGGGTTCTCGTTAAACTTGGTCGGCTTGGGCCCGGTGTAGATCATGGTGGGCACGTTGCCCGGAGCTACTTCCGGAGGCGTAAAGGGCGTGTACCCGAGGTCCTCCGACATCATCGCCGGCGCCACCGGGGCCCTCAGGGGCACGCTTCCCGCCGCTGCCGCTCCGCCACCCGCGGCCTGAGGCGCGTCGGGTTGAATGGCAGAAGCCGCTGGGGCCGCGCGGGCCGGCAAGGCCGGCTGTTGCGGCGTGGAATCGAACACCTCCGTCAGCGTCTCCTGCGCCACTGCGGCAGCAGCTGCCGCCGCGGGCTGCTGGGGCGCCGCGGGCTGTGCCGGCTCCTCAGCCGCGCACGCTATTGCCGCGAGCAGGCTGAGGACAGCCGCCACGGCCAACAAGGGTCCTATCTTCAAACGCATATGTCTCCTCCTCAATTCTATTTAGGTACTCGCACTACAATACGCAATACGCTCAAGCTCGGATTCAATCATACGTAGTCATCGCTGTCAACCTCCCTCGGCAAACGATGTAAGGGCGGGCAAAATCGCATCCTCGAAGTATCCAGCCGATGTCAACCGCTCGGTCCGTTTCGTCGACTCATCGATTATCAATCGTCGATAATAAAAAGGCCATACCGTCCAGCTAGGCTACCGGTCCAGCGCGAAGCTCCAGCTCTTGTGTGCCTTGGAGCGGTTCCCCGGGTTGTTCATGTTGTCTATGCCGTCCTCGAAGAACAACGACTGCGAGTAACCCGCCCCTACTTCCAGATCGAAGTTCCGGAGGTTGTTCCTTACCATACCAACCCGGCCGCAGCAGCCCGAGTAGCTTACCGTATTGATGACATACTTCTCACGGGCGTGGATCCTGAAAATCTCCTTGCCGATCTCGATGCGCCGAGGGTCGTGCCTTTGTAGCCCACGCCCTTCGACTATAAGCTCCTGGAACTTCTTCATATTGCCCCGGATATCCGAAGGGTAGCTGTCTCCCGGAGGAGACATCTTGCCGTATATGTCGGACCACTTCGGATCAGGGCCCGAGGGCTTCATGCCCTCCTTGCCACCTGAGAAGAAGTACGTAGCTACCTGAGGCCCCATGGAGCGCCCCTCGTATTGGGGAGTCAGCGGGGTCCACGGAGGGCCCCAGGGCTCCCACGAGTAGCCGTCGTTGCCCAGGTACAGGTACTGCCTGCCCTCGGCGTACTGTCTGCCCCCAGCATCCGCGCCCAGCCGGTAGTTGAGCTTGATGCCCAGGTCCTTGAGGTATTTCTGGACTAGAATCGCTACCTCGATGTGCTCCGAGCCGGACATGATGTTGCCCAGGCCCACGCTGGCGCCCGCCTCGAGGAACAGAGTCAGGTTTCCTTTCCCATCCAAGCGGTCCAGATACCCGTCGTTGTCCTTGTCCTGGTAGCCCATTTTCGCCATTAGCTGTTTGGCCTTGGGCAGGTCGAACTGAGTCTCGTAGCTGGCCCACTCTGCCTCCGGGGCGAACAGCGTCCCCGGGTGAGGGCTCCAGTTTTGAGGCACACCCAGCCCGAGGAAGATCGTGTCGTTTATGTTCTCCCGGTCGATGGCGTAGTTCCAAGCGAAGCGGAAGTCTTTGGTCCGCAGAAGCTTGCCCAGCTCTTCGTCAAGCTTGAAGTCCTGGCTCAGAATGAAGCCTGAGTCCAGCCCTGACGCGTTGAGACCCCTGTATATGCTGTAGTCGCCCTTTTCCATGTTGTAGTGGTAGAGAGGTAGCTCCTTCAGCCTGGCCATCCGGCCATCGGGGCCGTCGACCTCACCCGCCATCGCGCGGAACGCCGCCGTCTCCCTGCTTTCCACCTGCTGGTAGTTCACAGAGTTGATGTACGGAAGCTGGTTGCCGGCCGGGTCCACCGCGAAGTAGTAGGGGTTACGTACTATCCTGGCGAAACCCTTGGACCACGGAAAGTCGGTGCCGTACCCGTTTCGCGCTCCGTTCGGGGGCACGATGTACGGGCCGGTGAACGGGATGTAAAACTCCCGGTGCATATCCATCTTCCAGAAGAGCTTGGTCCACTCCTGCTTGCCGGACTTCTTGATCTCTTCCTTCAGGAACTTGGGGTCGGCGTACTTGGGATGATATATCTTCAGGTGGTGTTTGGGCGCATACCAGCACCAGTTGCGGCAGTTCGACGTGCCCAGGAACTTACCCTCAACGAGGGTGTAATTGGGCGTGTCGTAAGTAATTGCAAAGCTCCAGTCGTCCAATACCGAGAACTTGACCGGGTTCCCGGTTACGGCGTCCTTATAGTCCGGGTTTATGTGAGGATGGTAGTCGCGGTTGAGGTCCAAGTCCTCCCAGGCGAACCTGACGTCCTCCATCGTGATCGGTTTGCCGTCGGACCACCTGACACCTCGGCGAAGTGTGACGATGTAGCTTCGCCCGTCCTCGCTAATCTCGACGGACTTGCAGAAGTGGGACAGCTTCTGCCCGTCGAAGTCTGCGACCATGCATGAGTCGGTGGATGCGGAGTGGATAAGCGCAGGGTAGGTACCGATGATGCGCCTATCTCCTCCGTAGACCCCAATCGCCTCCGGGGGCGCCACCACCATCACGTCGTCAGGATGCGGCAGCCGCTCTTCGATGGGCGGGCAGGCGGCGGGCGGCGTCCATACGTCGTACTTGACGGAGACCCCGCAGGGCTTTCCCGCCTTCACAAGCTCGGCTAACTCCGGGGACTCATTGAACTGAGTGGGGCGAGGCCCGTCGTAGACAAAGCTCCGGAACTCTCCCGGCCCGACTATCTCAGCGACGTATTCGGTCCCGTCCGTCGTTCGCGCCGCCCGCGCAGGTGCCGCATTCCCGTTTGGGCCTGCGACCGAGACTGCTCCCTCCACGTCCGGTTTGGCGTCGCCACCGCAGGCGACCCCCAGCGCCGTCGCCGCGGCGACGGCTAACGCTATGAGCCAGGTCTTTCTCAGGATTCGCGACCGCATCGGTGCCTCCTCACATCTCGTGGGTGTCGTGCCCTCTCCGGTAATAAATATATGAATCGATGTCAATGTAGCATCGGCGCCCGATGCACGCACCCATTCGGCGCCAGGCAGGGACAGACCCCCAGTGTAACACGTGCGGTCTTGCCACCGCACCGCTAACTCTTTCTCTGGACGGCGCTGCGGTCTCGAACGCATTTTGACAGCCTCGGCTCTGGCGGGCAGCCTCGCTTTATCTGAAGAGCTGAGACAACCCCGCCACGGCGCGGTAGTCCTCGAGCCTCGGGAGGAGTAGTGGGAGTTGGACTCCCGCATCCCGGTACTCCGCGATCCTCTCCACGCACCGCCCTGCCGACCCGACGACATAGAGCGCCTCGACCATCTCATCGGTTATGAGCGGCAAGGCACTGAGACCGCCGTCCTGCTGAACGGACTTCCTGAGTCCGGGTAGGATTCCGGGGTCGAAGCCTCCCCTTTCCAAGAGCGTTTCGCCCACGTGGTCTTCCGCCAAAAGCCTGACGATACGCTCTTTCAAGCTGGTCCAGATAGGGCCTGGATCGTCCCGCAATCGGGTGACCAGCATGCACGCGATGTCGACCGAATCGGGGTCTCGGCCAGCCTGCCGGGCGGCGTCCCGCACCTCGCCTACCGCCCACTTGGCGTACGCGGCCGGCGTGTACGCGTTGAGCAGCACGCCGTCGGCGATCTTGCCCGCGAGACGCAGCGCCCTCGGGCCGATTGCGCCGAGGTAGACCGGCACCCTGGATTGCACCGGCCCCACGGCAAGTCGCGCATCCCTCAGCTTGAGCCCGCCGCTGATAGACGTTCCGGTGTCTCCTGAAAGCAGAGCCCGGACGACCGTCACCGTCTCTTCCAAAGTGGTCCTCGGCCGGCCGTAGGGGATCCCCATCTTGCCCTCGATTACAGCCTTATCACTCCTGCCGAGACCCAGTATGAGCCGGCCACCCGATATCCTGTCGACCGTCGCCGCGGCCATCGCGAGGAGAGCGGGGTTCCGCGTGTAGGGGTTTACGACACCTACGCCAAGTCGTACCCGCGTCGTCGACGCTGCGAGGTAGCCGAGCATGGAGAAGGTCTCCTCGTGAAAGTACCGCTCCGTAACCCACAGCGATTCGAACCCGCCCTCGTCTGCGAGACGGCCAAACTCGGCTAACTCCGACCCGCTGTCGACTCCGTGGTAGACGACGATACCCGCCCTCTGCATGGCTGACCCCTCCGACTTCACACACCGAGGCGATGCCGTTATGCTCTCTTACCTTATTTATAGTACAGACGCGTCGTTGACGGTACTAGGCGGCGCTGCTAAACTCCGTGCCGGATAGCCCAGCGCTCGATGAAGAGGCGGTATCCGGGATGAAGCCCCTCGCAGATTTCACCGTCGTAGACCTCACGGCCAACATGCCGGGGCCCTTCTGCTCCACTATCATGAGCGATTTAGGGGCCCGGGTAGTCAAGGTCGAGCCACCGGATGGCGACCCTCTGCGCCATAAGCCCGCAATGTGGGCCAGCGTGAATCGAGGCAAGGAGAGCATCGCCCTCGACCTCAAGTCCAGCAAAGGCCGCAAGGTGCTCGGCGAGCTAGCAGTGTTGGCCGACGCTGTACTCGAGGGCTGGAGACCCGGTGTAGCCAAGCGGCTTGGGGCCGACTACGAGACCCTGTCGAAATCAAACCCGGGCCTCGTCTACTGCTCAATCTCCGGGTTTGGACAGCACGGCCCGTGGCGGGATAGACCCGGCCACGATTTGAACTACCTCGCCTTGAGCGGATACCTGGGACTCCAGTCGATCATCGAAGGCCGGCCGTGGCCGCCGGGCGTCCTTGTCTCCGACGTTGCCGCCGGCTTGTACGCGACCATCGCCGTCCTGGCCGCGCTGACCGAGCCGAGGTCGACACGCCCTGGGGTGTTCATCGACCTGTCCATGGCCGAGGCCGCCCTTGCGTTACTAGCGCCCGAGATCGGGCGTGCTTCCGAGAAGAGCGGCTTCGATGGAAGCCCGAACGTTACTTCCATTCCACACTACGGCGTTTTCCGGTGCTCCGACGGAGGCTGGCTCAGCCTGGGAATCGTACACGAGGACCATTTCTGGGAGCGGTTCTGCAGGGCAGCGAACTTAGGTGAGCCCGGCCGGCTCAAGTTCGCAGAACGGATGGCAAGGGCCGGCGAGCTGCGGGAACTCATCGAGGAAGCGATTGCGCGCAAACCTGCGGCGGAGTGGGAGCGCACCCTCACCGAAGCGGACGTGCCAGCGGCAGCGGTAGCCGATCTCGAGGCAGTGCTGGAGTCGCAGCAGTTCCAGCACCGCGGGGTGTTTGCCGGCGCGGGCCCTGATCGGTCTGTGTCACAACCCATGCGCTTCTCGACGGGCTCGGTCGCTCCCACAAAGGGCCCTCCCGACCTAGGCGAGAATACCCGGGGGATCCTGTCGGAGCTGGGCTATCCAGGAGACTACCTGAGCAACACCGCGCTCGAAGCGATGGAAGAAGTCGAGATACCGTAACGAGCATGGACACCGCATATCAGATCGGCAACTACGCAGAGACTTACCGCACGTTTAAGCTGGAGGCGCCGGAGCGCTACAACTGGGCATACCAGGTGTTCGACCGCTGGGGCGAAGACCCGAGCAAGGTGGCGATGGTCTGGGTGAGCCATGACGGCCGGTCCCGGGACGTCACCTATCGGCAGCTGAGCGAGCGGTCGCGCAGGGCCGCCAACCTCCTCACCGGCCTTGGGGCCCAGCCCGGCGAACGCGTGTTCATCATGCTGCCCCGCGTGGTCGAGTGGTGGGAGCTGGTGCTGGGATGCATCAGGGCGAGACTTGTCTCCGTGCCGGGCACGACCCTGCTGACCACCAAGGACATCGCGTACCGCTTGAACGCGGCGGACATCTCGATCGCGGTCACGGACGCTGAGAACGTCGACAAGATAGAGGCGGTCCGCGCCGAGTGTCCCTCCCTCCGCGAGGTGGTGGTGGTCGGAGAATCGGGCGCAAACGTCTCGTACGAGGACTTTCTCAAGTCAGCCTCGCCGGACTTGCCCGACCCAAACAACCTATCGAACGAGCCCATGATGGTCTACTTCACGTCCGGCACCACAGGGTATCCCAAGATGGTGCGGATGACCCACGCGTCGTACCCCATCGGCCACGTGGCGACGGGGAAGTTCTGGATCGACAACCGGCCGACCGACCTCCACTGGACGCTGTCGGACACGGGCTGGGCCCAGGTGGCCTGGACCTGCCTGTTCGGGCCGTGGAACATGGGCGCCGCGATCTTCATCTGGGACCACCGGGGCAGGTTCGACGCTGCCGCCACGCTACGGATGCTCGAGACCTACCCGATCACGACCTTTTTCGCCCCACCGACGGGTTACCGCATGATGGTGCTAGAGGACCTGACTCGCTTCAGCCCAAAGGCACTGCGTCACTGCACCGGCGCCGGCGAGCCTCTGAACCCTGAGGTGATCGAGGCCTGGCGCGAAGGCACCGGCCACCACATCTGGGAGGCCTACGGGCAGACAGAGACGACCTTGTGCGCGGCGACGTTCCCCGGGATGCGGCATAAACCGGGCTCGATGGGCGTGGCGGCCCCCGGCTACTCGGTGGCCATCTTGGATGAGAGCGGCGCCGAGCTGGCGGCCGGCGAAGAGGGGGAGATAGCGATCCGCACCCGGCCGGACCGGCCGGTCGGGCTCTTTCCCGGTTACTGGCGCAACCCCGAGGCGAACGCAAGGTGCTTTCAGGGAGACTGGTACTACACAGGAGATAGAGCCACCCGGGACGAAGACGGCTACTTCTGGTTCGTGGGCCGCGCCGACGACGTGATCATAAGCTCGGCGTACCGCATCGGCCCCTTCGAGGTCGAGTCGGCGCTGGTCGAGCACGAGGCCGTGGCGGAGGCGGCCGTCGTCGGCAAGGGCGACCCTGTCAGAGGCGAGATCGTCAAGGCCTTCGTCGTGCTTGCCCCGGACAATCGGCCATCGGATGGCCTGATCACTGAGCTTCAGGACCACGTCAAGCGCGTGACTGCGCCGTACAAGTACCCTCGCGAGGTCGAGTTCATGAGCGAGCTGCCGAAGACCATCAGCGGCAAGATAAGGCGCACGGAACTCCGGCAGCTGGAACGGGACCGGGCCGCGGGAAGCCGCTCCTAGCCGGGCCGCAGACGACATTCCGCCCGCGTTACCCCGTCGGACTCTTGACCGCCGCGGCCCCGCGAGGCACTCTATCGTCGAGCCGACCAGCCAAATGGCCAATGTAATGCACCGGCCCGAGGGCCGGCCTCCGGAGACCCACTGCCGCTTCTGCGGCTCCGAGCTGCGCGTGCGCCAGATCGGCAAGCGGCGCGTCGGAGGGCCGTTCAGCCAAATGCAGTGGCAGGCGGACATGGTCTGCCCTCGATGCGGCCGAGAGACCGGCGGCGGCTGGTCGACCCTGACCTCGAAGCACGAGCCGCAGACGCTCCTCGGCCGGGCGGTGTCACGGCTGACACCGCAGGGGCGGCGACGCGCGGCTATGGTACGGAGTGCGGCCAAGATGCGCCGCGACTCCTACGTCGATGACAAAGGCCACGTGGAGATCGCACGGCTGCTTGATATGGTCCCGTTTCCGGTGTACGGGCTCAAGGCGCGGCCACTCGGCTTGCGTCTGAGGAGCCCGGGCTCGGGCGGAAGCAGCGAGGGCAACGCTCCGTTCGTCATCAACCGCGTACACCTGGGCTACGTCGCCGGAGACCCCGCGGAGCCGGACCGCGCCCTGGAGCTGGACCAGGGCCCGGGGGTGGCGCGCCATCCGCATGTCGAAGGCCCCTCCATGGAGGAGCTGCGTGCAGTACAGGGCGTCGTGGACAACTACGGCCCCAGGGAGCTGACCAGAGGCTACTTCCAACGGGGTGACGTTAATAAGGACTGGAACCTCGAGCGTCTTAGCGAAGCGCCCCGCCAGGTGAACACGCTTCAGGTCGCAGGCCGGTCGGTAGAAGCTGAGCTACGGTGCTGGGACGAGCCGCTTCAAGTTGTCCTTGCGCACTTCCAAATCGACAGCCAACCATTCTTGGCGGTGACCCTGGGCATGACCCCCGCAGGGTTACGGGATGCGCTATCGGCCATGGTACCGCTGAAGCAGGATGGAGACGCTTTGGCGGAGCACCAGGGAGACTACGACCAGAACAGCCTCCTCTTGCGGCGGCGTCACGCGCACGACCGAGACAGACCGGCCCCGTGATGACATTCAGCGAACAGCACAACCAGTTCAGAAGCTCGCTGCGTCGGTTCGTTCTCGAGGAGATCGCTTCCAACGTCGACACGTGGGAGCAGGACGAGCAGATACCGCGACAGCTTTATCGCCGTATGGGGGAGCTGGGTTTCCTGGGCGTAGAATACCCCGAGCGGTATGGAGGTTCGGCCGCCGATTTCTGGACCACGCTGGTCCTGACCGAGGAGCTGGCGCGGTGCGGCTCAGGCGGCGTCGCCTTCAGCGTGGTAGTCCACACCGATATGTCGTCGCCGTGGCTCGCGCGGCTGGGCACCGACGAGCAGAAGGAGCGGTTCCTGCCCGCCATCACGAAGGGCGAGACGGTGTGTGCGCTGGCAATTACCGAGCCAGGGGCCGGCTCCGACATGGCCGCCCTCGAGACGACCGCTCGCCGTGACGGCGACCACTGGACCATAGACGGCGCCAAGAGCTTCATCACCAACGGCGTCCACGGCGACCTCTACTTCCTCGCGGCCCGTACCCGGGACGACGGGCCCCGACACCAGCGCCTCTCGCAGTTCCTCGTCGAACGCGACTCTCCGGGCCTCACCGTCGTTAGGCAGCTACAAAAAACTGGGATGTGGGCTGTGGACGCCGCGGAGGTTACGCTCGAAGGCGTACGGGTGCCTGCGGAGAACCTGCTCGGCGAAGAGGGGCGCGGCTTCTACCAGCTTGCGGAGGGCCTACAGCGAGAGCGGCTTGTGGCGGCGGTGCTGAGCTACTCGGCGGCAGAGAAGGCCCTGGAAGACACGCTGTCTTACGTGGACGCGCGAAAAGCGTTCGGGCGAAGGCTGGCCGAGTTCCAGGCGCTACGCCACCGCATCGCCGACATGGCCACTCAGATCGAAGCCGCACGCCGCCTGACCTACCACGCCGCGTCGCTGTTCGCCGCCGGGGAGGAGTGTGTGAAGGAGGTCTCGATGGCAAAGCTCTTCGCCACCGAGGCAGCCAACCGCGTGGCGTATGAGACAGTCCAGCTCCACGGAGGCATCGGCTACCTGCGCGACTCGCCCGTGGAGCGGTTCGCGCGCGACTACCGCCTGTGGACGATCGCCGCAGGCACGTCCGAGATGATGCGCGAGATCATCGCCAAGCGGCTCTTGGGATAGGGTTCACCGCAGAGCACGCAGAGGGGGCGGAGGGATCATCTTGAAGAAACCTCCGCGGCCTCGGCGCTCTCAGCGGTGAGTGTCGATCTAGGCCGCGACCTTCTCCGCCACGGGCCATCCTAAGCCGCGCAGGGCTTCCCGCAGCTCGTCGATCTCCCCCTCGTCCATCGCGAGCGTTGGAAGGCGCGGCGGGCCTACGGGCCTGCCCATCGCGGCCATCATGCCCTTGGCGAATCGATATCCTCCCGACTTGGCGTCGGACTTGGCCCGAACCGGCTTGACCGCCTCGCCGATCGTCGCCCGCAGGGCCTGCGCCTCGTCATAGCGCCCGGCCTCCATCAGCGACCACACCTCGAGATCGTGGGCCGGGTACGCCGGCGCAGAGGCGCTGATCATCCCTGCGCCGCCGTTCTTCATGCAGCGGGCCGGCTGGCCTGAGTTGTCGATCACGTTGAAGATGTGGGAGAACTTGCGCATCTCGTCGTAGTCGTCCGGGTCTTTCGAGTTCCACTTGACCGCAACAACGTGCTCCGCGTCCTCCAGCCTCAAGAGAGTCTCGGCCGTGATGGGCGGGCACCCGAACCAATGGGTGTTATAGATCATTATCCCGATGTCGATGGCGTCGGAGATCGCGGCAAAGTGGCGCACGTAGTCGTCCTGGAGCGGGTGGTGGTTGTAGGGCAGCTCGATCTGAAGGCCGATGGCCCCTAAGTCCTGCGCTTTCTTGGCGTCCTCGATGGTATGCCGCGTGGACTTCTCCTTCAGCGCGCACGTCACCACGGCGTCGCCGCCCGCGTTGTCGACCACAGTCCTGAGCAGCTCAGGCCACTCGTCATCGCTAAGGTCGGGCCCCTCTCCCCACGCGGCCGCTACTTTGAGAGTTGTCGAGCCGACACCCAGGCCCTCCTTCACCCACCACTGAGTCAGATCGGCCATGGTGCCGAGGTCGAGCGACTGGTCGTCTTCGGTGAACGCGGTGGGGATTGCCACGGACAGTCCCCTCATCTTCTTTTTGAGCTGCTCACGGTTCATAGTTTCGTTTCCTTTCCTTTGAATCTGGCCCAGGCATTCTCAGCCCTCACAGACTTGCTGTCAATCGAGCCGGCTCGGGGCCCATTACGCCCAATTGCTGAGTTTCGTGGGCACGAGTGAGATGCGGCTACCTTGTGCCCCCAACAAGCCGGACACTTTCCGCACCGGCCAGCCGACACCCCCATCAGTCATGCTAAGGAGTCCCCGAAGAAGCATTCCGGGGCGATCCTTAAGTCAGCTGCCGCCAAGTCGCGCCTAGCTCGTCGAAGCGCCGGTTGAGCTCCTCGACTGCCTCGTCGGCTATGGGTAGCCGGTTCTCCACCATCTCTATGTTGGACACGACGTGCCTCGGGTTGTGGCTACCGATTATCGCGACGTCGACCTGCGGATATGAGAAGACGTACCCCATGGCCAGAAGGACGGGGTCGTCCGGGGCCCCGCGGATGGGCCCCAGGCCCTTCACGGCCTGAGCGCGCTCGAAGTACTCATCGGCGTACGCATAAGGGCTTTCGTCCTTCCCCCACACTCCATTGGCCATGGGCCGCTTTAAGAGGACCCCGAGCCCGCGCTCACGTGCCAGCTCCAGCAGCCCGGTGGTCCGCGCCCCTTGATCGACCAGGTTGAGGCTTGTCTGCAGGGTGTCGAATATCCCGCTTTCGACAGCCCAGCGGGCCGCCTCGTTGTCGCCGCTGTAGCCGATAAACCGCGTCTTGCCGGCGTCCCTAGCCCGGACGACCGCGTCGATCACGTCGCCCTTCTGTAGAACCTCCAGGCTGCATGTGTGCAGCTGGACCAGGTCGACGTGGTCGGTCCGGAGTCGCTCCAGGCTGCGGTCGATGCTCGTCTCTATAACCTCCACGGTCCAATGCTCGCCCCGGGCGACTGGGCGGCTGTTTTCATCGTCGACCTGATGGCCCGCTTTGGTGGCCAGCACATACTCGTCGCGGCGGTGGGCGACGGTCTCGCCTATCATCTCTTCGGTTGCGCCGTAGCATGCGGCAGTGTCCAGGATGTTAATCCCGGCGTCCAGCGCAGCGTTGAGGACCAAACTCGCCGCGTCCACGTCCCGCTTCGAGGCGTCGTGGCGGGGTATCTCCGCCAGACCAAGAGCGAGCCGGGTCACCTTGAGTCCGGTCTTGCCCAGCTCCACCGTTTCCATTCCGGCTACTCCTTCTGACGCCCGACGCAGGGCAGTAACTACAGTATCCGCCCTTCCTTCTGCTCGATGATCCACTCGGTCAGCGGGCTCGGCGAAGGCTCGATCATGACGTTCACCAGCGCCGGTTTGCCCGACGCGAAGGCGCGATCGAGGGCGGCGGGGATCTGGTCGGCGCTCTCCACGTACTCCCCGTGGGCTCCAAGCGCCTCAGCGACCTTGTCGTATCGGGTGGGCAGAAGCTCGGTGGCTACGGCTTTGCCGTAGAGCTGGACCTGCTGGTGGTAGTCGATGCCCCATACGGCGTCGTTGCCGACCACGATGACTACCGGGAGGTTGTGCCGGACGGCGGTGTCCAGCTCCATCCCGTTGAAACCGAAAGCGCCATCGCCCGTCAGCACCACCACCCTCGAGTCCGGCAGCGCCGCCTGGACCCCGATGCCGTACGGAACGCCCCAGCCTATCATCCCCAGGGTCCCGTTGGTGAACCACCCCCGCGGACGCTCCGCAGGATAATATGGGGCGCCGTAGAAGGCGAAGTCGCTGCCTTCGAAGACGATGCACGACTCGTCGTCCAGCATCCCTCGCAAAGCCTTGTGCACGGACATGGCGTGCGCCCGGCCCTTGTCGGTGGCCCTGCCCTCCAGATCGCGCGCCAAGTCGGCCTGCGCCGCCTCCAGGTCCCCGATCATGGGGTGCTCCGGCCACCTGTGGCCCTCCGCCTCCGTGGCGAGCTGCCGCACGACGGCGCCCACGTCTCCGAGCACGGCCACGTCGACGCCACGCGAGACGCCGATGTGCTCCCGCTCGGCTTCGACCTGGATAATACGCACGTCCGCGGCGAAGGTCGGCGGCCCGCCAAACGAGACGAGGAAGTCCACCTTCTTGCCCAGCATGAGCACCACGTCGGCTTCGCTCAGGAGACGCGCGACCGAATTGGCCCGCCCGTCTGCCAGGCCGAAGCACAGAGGGTGGCTATCGGGCACGATTCCGCGGGACGATTCCTCGTTAAACAGCGGAACACGCGTTACCTCTATAAGGCGTTGCAGGTCCTCAGTCGCAACCGCGTAGCCGCCGTTGCCGATCACTACCATAGGCCGCTTGGCGCGATGCAACAGCTCCACCGCCTCCGCGACGACTGACAGGTCGGCTGAAACCTCGCCAGCGGGCCGGGATTGCTCAGGTGTGTACTGCGGGACTCGGCTCTGGTCGACCTCAGCGTCCTGCACGTCGGTCGGTATCGTCAGGTGCACGGGTCCGCGCCTGCTCGCCAAGGCCGTGCGAAACGCGCGCGCAAAATACTCTGGAATGCGATAAGGGTCGGACAGGAACCACGCGCCCTTGGTCACAGGCATCGCCATGCCGACCTGGTCGATCTCCTGTGAGGCGCCCTGCCCTAGCCTGTTCTGGTCGGCACACCCGGAGATGTTGATCAGCGGCGTCTCCTGGTGGTAGGCCAGCGTCAGCCCCGGGATGGCGTTGGCGTGGCCCGGCGTCGTGAACATCGTGACCCCAGGCGTCCCCGTGACCCGGCCCCAAGCGTTGGCCATGTCGACGGCGGCCTGCTCGTGCCGCGTGTCGATGAACTGAAACCCCTCGCTCGCCATCAGGTCCATCAGCGGCAAGGTGTGGTCTCCCGCCACGACGAAGACCTTTTCGACGCCTTCTGCCTTGAGGGCGTCAGCTATGAGACGCGCGCCGGTTACCTTCATTGAGGTCCTCCGATTGGGCGAAGTGGACCTGCTACGCGGGAGCCTCGACGGGCTCCCCGGCTCGCAGGTCGGCGATTATCGACTCGATATACTCAACACCCTTGGCGAACAGGTCCTCGCCGGCGAACCGCGGCTGCCCGAGGTGCTCCGGGGCCCAAATGCCCTCATAGCCGACCTCCAGCAACGCGGCCACGATCGCCCTGAAGTCGACGCGCCCCTCGCCCAGCGGGACTTCGCGTCCGGCCGGCCACAGCTCCGAATGGTCGCGAAAACCGACGCAGTGCACCTTGCCGGCGAGCTCCCTGACCAAAGATGGGAGGTCCGCGCCCACGAAGTCCATGCCCGAGCACATCATGACGCCGTTGTTAGGGCTGGGGACCGCGTTGATCAGCCGTCGCAGGTCCTTGTAGGTCGCGACCAGGAAGGGCCCGCCCCAGCCGTCGGCCGTGTAATTCTCATAGTCGTCCAGTGTCACGCCCTGGGCCACCGCGCGTTCACGGATGTTCTCGGGTAGCAGGCGGTGCAGCGTGTGGATTCCGATGCCCACGCCGTTGGCCTCGGCCACGGCGATGAGCTCGCGGTAGATTTCGACCAGCCCGTCCCAGCACGCCTCGGCCTTCACAGGATCCGTGGGCTTGCAGATGTCGATGATCTGCAGTATCGACGTGATCCCCGCTTGCCCCACGACCTCGATCATACGCGCCATGGCATCGATGGTGCGGCGGTCCTTGGTCAGTAGGACGTCCGGGCTGGTGATGCCGCCCCGGGAGTGAGTCCGGTACGGCCTCGGGGGCCACTTCAGCAGCCGCCAGCCGGCGTCCAGCACCTCCAGCCCGCGGTCCTCGAGCTTGCCTTTCAGCTCGCGGAGCGCGCTGGGGTCCGGAAAGCCGTTCTCGGCGAAGCCTGGCAAGCTTGTCACGCCGATGGAAACGCGTTTAGCGCCGTAACGCTTGGCCTTTTCGACCGTCGCGTCGATGTCCTCGGTGGCGCCGACTCCAAGCTTCAAACGGGACCTCCTGCCGCGGGCGCGGACTCCCACAGCCGTTGGATTTGCCGGGGCGCTATTATATACGGTGCGCGCGCGGCGAGGCGGCGGGGGAATTCCATGCGCAAGAGATGCGCCAGCGTTCATGTTTGTGCGGCGCAGGAAGGGCTAGCTATAGGGGGAGACTGCCCGATACACGAAATCACTCTACGGACTTGGGGCGTCGCTGTAGAGGAACTCAGGGCTGAAATCCGCGCCGTTGGGCCACACAACGGTCCCCAGCTCGTGGTCCACAGCCACCTGCGCGAAAACCGCCGGGTCTCGTAACGGCTCGAATACCGCGCCGTACAGCTCCGGTCCTAGGTCGGCCTCCTTTGTAAACCCATCAGAGAAGGTCAACTCTAAGCAGTGGGCGCCGGTAATTCTGACGCCTGTAACAACCACCATATCCATTCCCGACTGATTCAAGCGGATCGATTCGCCTCAACGTACTCTATATACTGTTGCTCGGCTAGGCCGCGGTAGCTTCCTCCCTCCAGGCAGCAATCAAATCTTCATCGATCAAATCGTGCAGATGGAAATTACCAGTATGAGCGAGCAACAACTCTCTATCTGTTTCGGACCAGTCCCATACAAATTGAGCACAAGCTCTGATTGCATCCGATGCTTGCCCTGAAGTGATCGTGCTTCCCGCGATTTTCCCGTGGGCAAGGTGATTGCGGGGAGTAAATACAACCTTGTTTAGGGTTTCATAGGTCTTATTCACTTCCTTCTTACCAAGCGGTTTCGCTGGTTCGTTGAGGGCGTGAATGTGAAGGGCGGAGAGATAATGTACCACCTGGGCGGTCGAGCGCTGAGGTGTGGCGTTTGAAAACTGTACCGCCTGTCGCCTTCAATCAGGAACGACCGAACCTGACTGAAGGTGGATTGGATGTACAAGGTGGAGATGTACCTGCGAGTTCGCAGGGCTTGCTTTGTAGAAGGGATGAGCGCTCGAGAGGCTGCGCGGGTATACGGACTGCACCGGGACACGGTGCGCAAGATGCTCAAGTACTCGGTACCTCCAGGGTATCAACGAGACCGACCGCCTCGTCGACCGAAGCTGGACCCATACAAGGGTGTGATGGACCAGATCCTGGAGCAGGATCTGAGCTCACCGAAGAAGCAGCGTCACACCGCCAAGCGTATCTATGAGCGGTTGAGGGACGAGCACGGGTTTCCGGGCAAGTACACAATCGTCAAGGACTACGTCCGGGAACGCCGTCGTCGGACCCGAGAGATGTTCGTACCACTGTCCCATTCCCCGGGACATGCCCAGTGTGACTTTGGCGAAGCGTGGGTGGTCATCGGCGGAGTGGAACGCAAAGCCCACTACTTCGCCCTGGACCTCCCTCACAGCGACGGGTGCTATGTGAAGGCGTATCCCGCCGAGACGACGGAGTCATTCTGCGACGGACACGTCTCCGCCTTCGCGTTCCTGGGCGGAGTGCCTCAGAGCATCCTCTACGACAACACCACGCTCGCGGTAGCCAGAATCCTGGGAGATGGTCGCCGGCAGCGGACCAGGGTGTTCTCCGAGCTTCAGTCCCACTACCTGTTCGAGGACCGGTTTGGCCGTCCAGGCAAAGGGAACGATAAGGGCAAAGTAGAAGGTCTGGTCGGCTATGTCCGCCGGAACTTCCTGGTGCCCATTCCATCGTTCGAGAGCTTCGATGCCCTCAATGCTCATCTGGAGCAACACTGCCTCAGACGGTTCGAAGATCGACTCCGCGGCCGCAACGAGACGATAGGAGAACGGCTGGAGCGGGACCTGGAGAAGTTGCTGCCTCTGCCGGCCGTACCGTACGACGCCAGCGACAAGCACGCGACGAGGGTCAGTTCTCTGTCCCTGGTCAGATACCGGACCAATGACTATTCGGTCCCGGTGGCCTACGGTCATCGGGACGTTCTGGTCCGCGGATATGTACACGAGGTTGTGATCAGCTGTGGCGCTGAAGTCATCGCCCGCCATCGGCGGTCCTACGATCGAGACGACTTCGTCTTCGACCCTCTCCATTACCTGCCGCTCCTTGAGAAGAAGACGAGGGCATTGGATCAGGCGGCGCCGCTGGTTGGATGGGAGTTGCCCGAGGAGTTCGGAGTGTTGCGGCGGCTGCTGGAGTCTCGGATGGGCAAGCGAGGAAAGAGGGAGTTCGTGCAGGTGCTCAGACTGATGGAGAACTTCCAGCCGGAAGAAGTCCACGACGCCGTACGAGACGCCATTCGACTCGGGGCTGTGAGCTTCGATGCTGTCAAGCACCTGGTGCTGTGCAGGATCGAGGGTCGACCGCCTAGACTCGACATGGAGTTGTACCCGTATCTGCCCAGGACCAACGTTGCAACAACCTCGACCAGGGACTACATGGCTCTCCTGGCGGGGAGCCGGTCATGACCAACAAGTCCACGATGTTGCTCGAACACAACCTCAAGCAACTCAAGCTCCCCACGTTCCTGAGGGAGTACGACAAGCTGGCATCCCAGTGTGCCAGTGAGGGAGCTGACCATCCGGACTACCTGCTGCGACTATCGGACTTGGAGCTGATCGACCGTCACCATCGCATGGTGGAACGTCGGATCAAAGCAGCCCGCTTCCCGACGACCAAGAGCCTCGACACCTTCGACTTCCTGTCTATGCCGTCCCTGAACAAGGCTCTGGTTCTGGAGCTGGCACGATGCGAGTACATCGAGCGCCCCCACAACGTCATCGCTCTCGGCAACAGTGGCACCGGCAAGACCCATATCGCCCTCGGTCTCGGTCTGGCTGCGTGTCAGAGGGGACTGTCCGTGGGCTTCACCACCGCCGCTGCTCTGGTTCACGAGCTGATCGAGGCCAGGGACGAACGGCGTCTGCTCAACCTGCAGAGAAGGCTCGCACGACTCAAGCTGCTCATCATCGACGAACTGGGCTTCGTGCCCTTGTCCAAGACTGGCGCCGAGCTGCTCTTCGAGGTGTTCAGCCAGCGTTACGAGCGTGGATCGGTCCTGGTGACCTCCAACCTGCCCTTCGTCGAGTGGACCGAGGTGTTCGGCTCTGAACGGCTGACCGGAGCTCTCCTCGACCGCCTCACCCACCATGTCGACATCCTGGAGATGAACGGGGACAGCTACCGACTCAAGCACAGCAAGAAGACTTCTGGCCGCCAGCTATCTGACTGAGCCTGATCTCCAACGCCCCACGAACCTTGATGCCCATTCTACGGCGTTCAGTGGTACAGTTTTGCTCCGCCCCGCTGGTACGTTTTCACACCGCCCTTGACACGTGAAGCTTGTATCTCCTCTCGCCTACCTTCGTCACATGTTCCACGTAGGCCTCTCCAACACCACTCGAGGCTAGCTTTACAGTCAGCTTTTCGTCGATGAATGACTCAATCGCGAAGGCTGCGAATAGCAAGGCCTGGTGCCACCTCTCCACTAGCGCTTGTCTAACCCCGAATCCACCGAAGGACACCGATGGACGGCGTGAGGGCAGCGGAAGGGGGTGGGTGAGGGAGCTACAGGGGAGATGGCCTGGGGTCTTGGGGTAGATGGGAGGCCGGCGGGCGGTCTTCAGTGGCCGCACAGGGCCCCTAAGGCCCTATGCGGGAGTTGCGATGCGCGGGAAGGCGAGAGGATACGCAGCAGGGGACTCTCGCGACCGGGGTGGCGCGAGATTGCGGGGACGTTGGGTCAGTTGCAGGCTGGCCGTCAGGCCGGGAACGGAATGGCTTGCAGCCGGGCCAAGGCGCGAGTGAACTGGGTTTCCCAAGGCCAGCGCCGGGGGAGATGCAAAGTGAGGCGGCGCGCCGAGCGGGTGATCCGTCCCACCAGAGCGAAGACCCGCCGCCTGAGGGTCTTGGTGATCACGGTCCGCTCGCCCAGACCAATCCGCGCCGTCCAGCGGGCCAGGTTATGCGCCATCACCTGGACCGCCAGCCAGGCGCCGTTGGCGGCGAAGCGCGCCGACGGCATGTGGTTCAGCCCGACGCCGTACTTGAGGTCGCGTATGGCGTTCTCGACCTCGGCGTGGCGGCGATGATCGGCCTCCAGTTCCAGCGTCTCCCCATCGCGGTCGGTGATGAAGGCGTGATAGCTGTATCTGGCGAAGAGGGCGAGCTGGGAACCGGGCGTCGGCTTCACCCGCCGGACAATGAGCCGCACCGGCGCGGCGTCCGGCTTGGTCTGGAACGGGGTGTAAGTCGTCTCGGCGACATCGGCGGCGCCGTCCATCCAGTAGGGAATGGGAGTCCAGTCCTCCTCTGGTATCGCCTCGATCAGATCCCGCAGCCTGGCGCGCTGGCGGATGGTGATAGAGAAGCGGACATCCATTTCCCGGCAGGCGGCAACGACAGTGTGGGCGTAGAAGCCGCTGTCGGCCCGCACCGTGAGTTGTCCCCTGGCCCCGCCGTAGCGCACCCGCCCCACCGTCTCACGCAGGAAGTGGGCGGCGCCACGGGCGGTGTTGGCCCGGCCCTCGCGCAGCCGGGACATCAGCACCTCGCCGGTGCCGGCGGCAATGGCCAGCAGCGGGTGATAGCCGCGGGCGCCGGTATAGCCGTGGTGGCGCGCTCCCTCCTTGGCCAGTCCATAGGTCTCGCAGATGGTCGAGTCCAGGTCGATGGTCAGGGGCGAGTCGCCGGGTCCGGCCCCAGCGGCCCAGGCCCGGGCCAACAACTGGCGGCTCACGCGGTCGAGTTGACGGACATGCCCCCACCGGAAGCTGCGCAGGAAGGTCCCCAGGGTGGATGGCGCCTTGACCACGCAGCCTAGAACACCAACCGTCCCACCAGCGCGCAGCGCATCGGCGTCGTCGATGCAGTCGCCGCCTGCCAGCGCGGAAGCGACCAGCGTCAGCATCTTGTCCCCAGTGTTCGCCCGTCCCGGCGCTCCGCCGAGGTCAAGGTGATGGTCGACGAGTTCCCGCAGGCCCAGGTGCCGGGCTAGGGTGGCCGGCAGGAGCAGGCCGGCATTGGCCACCAGGCGATGGTCGTCAAAGAGGATGCGGATACGGTCGGGTTTGTTCTGTGGCAGCATCTATTGGGTGCTCCTTGTTTCCGGGCGGGTTTCTGTTCCAAAACCATTATCCCAGATTCAGAGGAGCACCCGCTGGCTTCTTCAAGGGCTGTCCCCAAGGACGTCCTTCGGTGGATTCGGGCTAACGGATTGAGCCAATAGGTCTCTCCAGACAGGGAATTCTTGATCCCCATCGCCTCTCCCATAGACGCGGAACCCGAAGAAGAAAGGTAGCCTTGAGTCCGTACGCTTCGCTCTCGGCTCGTAGGAGCTGACTACGCGAAAGCCAGCATTGGTCACGCTGTCAACTGTCATATGCACCGCATGCTCGCCATAGCTGCTGTCCGGCACACCTGGAGGAAAGTGCTCCTTCGAAATATGAAAGACCTGCTCGAATTCTTGGTCGAACGCAACGTCAAAGGTTTCTCCAATCTTGATCGCTGCAAGGACACCGAGCTTCGAGGTCGACGAAAACGACCAAGAGAATTCAGGCTCCTTTAGCACTTGTAGATCAAATACGCCCATCACAGCGTCTCTGACGCTGAACTCATAAATGCCGTTAGTAGTCAATGTGCCGTTCTTCAGGAAATCGGCATCGAGCGGAGTGTCGACGTAGTGATAGGAGAACTTGTGAGGCGGAACAGTCGGCGGTGTTAACCCGATGTCTCCGACCTTGTTGGCAATGATCTCATTCATCTTGGGGAGAATCTTGGCAGTAGTCGGAATCACTAGCCCAATTCTCTCTGCGACCGGGACTTGAAAGCGCGTGAAGGTTGTATCGGGCTTTATTGGCATTGGTCGAACCTGTCCCAAAGACCGTCGTGCGTCGCTAAGCCTTGACGTGCTCCACGAACCACGCCACAGTCCTCCGGTTCGCGTCCAGAATATGGTTGCGCTCCCCAAAGCCGTGTGGCTCGCGCGGGTAGACGACGAGCTCCGTCTCGACGCCCAGGTCCTTGAGCGCGCGGTAGAAGAGGTACGACTGCTCCACAGGCACATCCCTGTCGGTCTCGCCGTGGAGGATAAGAGTTGGCGTCTTGACCCCCTTGACGTAAGTGATGGGCGAGAACTTCCGGTAGACGCCGTCGGGGTCCCAGGGGTCGGCGTCGCCGTAGTGTATGGAGTCCCAGTCGCACAGGTACGACCGCCCGTGAAAGCTGCGCCAGTCGGAGACGCCGGCCGACATCACGCCCGCCTTGAACCGATCGGTCTGTGTCACGGCCCACGCCGTCATGAAGCCGCCGTAGCTACCGCCTGAGATACCGAGCCGCTTGGGGTCGGCGATGCCCTCCGCGACGCAGTAGTCAATGCCCTTCTGAATATCCTCCCAGTCCTTGCCGCCCATGTCTCCGATGTTACTCTCCGCGAACTCGAGGCCCCAGCCGGTGCTGCCGCGGTAGTTGGGGAGGAAGACGGCGAAGCCCTGACCCGCTAACACGCCAAAATATCGTTTGGCGGGACTATAGCTGTAGCCGGTCATCCCGGTGGGCCCGCCGTGCACGTCGGTGATCATCGGCGCTGGGCCCGACGACCTGCCCAGAGGGCGTATGAGCAGTCCCTGCATCTCCCAGCCGTCCGCCCCCTTCCAGCGAATCGTATCGGTCTGCACCGCGTCGGTGTCGGCAGCCTGTGGATGCAGGTCCGTTAGTTGGGTCCATTTCAGGCCTGCGGCGTCGGGTCGGGCCAGCCAGACGTCCTGGGGCGCCGATGAGTCCTCTCGGACCACTGCGATGTTCCCCACTCGGTCCTGGCTGAACGATGTGCCCGATGTCGCGAGCGACGCCTCTCCGTGCCACAGCGACGTTCGCTCACCGCTGTGCGCGTCGATCTCCGCCAACCCGGCGCCCCCCCTCTCGTGGGCCACCGTGAGCAGCCTGCTGCTATCGTCGGACCAGGCCAACGAGAAGACGCTAGCCACGTGGCCGGCACTAGGGTCCCGAACGTTGCCACCAGCGGACGCTACGAAGACGCTGCCGCCGTTGATCCCTCTGTCGCTCCAGTTCGAGGAGAGAAAGGCGATGGAGACACCATCTGGAGACCAGACGGGTTTGGCAACCTGGCGCTTCGAGAGGTGCAACGTGCGTACCGGCCCGCCGTCCATCGACAACGCCGCCAAGCGGCACGTATACCACGCCTGCTCCCACGGCAAGTCCGAGCATACGACAGCGAACTCCTCGCCGCCGGGCGACCAGCAGAACTCCCAGACCTGCAACCCGGGTGGGGAGACGAACGCGGTCTCACCGGTGCCGACGTCGACGACGTGGATGCGGGTGTATTTCGGGTTCCTCTCGAACGCGATGGCGTCGTCCTTGTCTTCGAGGCGCTTCTTCTCCTCGTCGCTCTCGGGGTCGGTCGCGAGGACCGCGAGCCGCGTGCCGTCGGGGGACCACGCCATAGGGTCCAGGCTCCGCGGGGACGGAATCTCGCCTGCGACCTCCATGAGCCTCCTGGCCTCTCCGCCGTCGCGCGACAAGAGGTACACCTGGCGTCGTCCGTCCTCCTCGCGGTCCGACAGGAACGCCAGCGTCTTGCCGTCCGGAGACCATCGAGGCGCTGTGTCCGATCGTGGGCCGAACGTAAGCTGGCGCGCGTCACCGCCGGCCACCGGCGCGACCGAGATGTTCGCTTTCGGCAGCTTGGTGTCCACCGTGAACGTGTCGCCGACCACGAAAGCCACGAGCTCCCCGTCGGGAGTTATCTGGGCGTCGCTGACGCCCTTGAAGCTCAGCGCGTGTTCCGGTGTCAGTTCGATTCTGCCCAATTTCTTCACCTCGCAGCTCGAACTAGGGAAGGAGAGATAGCCGAGCCATACGGCCCTTACCTAGCCCTATTCCAGACCGGCGTTGCCTTGCTCGACGTATATCGAGTCGCCTACTCGCGTGACCGTGATCTCTTGCCGGTACACGCCGCCGGGGAGTCGCCTTTCAGCCTTGTACGTCTCGCTGGTCGAAACCGGCGCCGGCAGGCCATCGCTCCCCTCACCCGCCTCCGCCAGGACACGGCCCGCCATGTCGTCGTCCCCGGGCAGTCCCAGCGCGTGCAGCACGGTTGGCGCGATGTCGGCGTTGCCGGTCGGCGAGGCGATCTTCGCGCCGCGCCTGAAGCTGGGCCCGCGGGCGAAGAGAACGTTATGGAGATCGTGCTTGCTCAGCGATCCGTGCTCACCCAGGCCCGGTTCCTTATCCGCAGCGTAGGAGTGCCCCGCGTAGCCCGCCACGTTTGGCCGCGAGTCCCACCCGAACGACATCGCCAGGTCAGGCGCTCGCTCGCCCTCAAGTCCTACGAGCGAGGCCGGCAACGAGCCCTCAACACCATCGACGGCTTCAGACGCGACCACCGGACCGCACCACGGCTGCCCCATGAGCCAGGCGGCGAGGCGGTCCGCCGTCGTCGCGTCGCTCCCGTGAACGTAGAAAAAAATCGTGCCGCCGTTGGTCGAGACCACGACCCCGCCCGGCTCGCCGCCGGGCCCAAAGACCGCTTCCCGGACGAGCGCAGGGACGTCCACAATCCCCGTCGACGTCGAGTAGCCGTGATCGGAGACCACGAACACGTCCGTGTCGTCAACTCTTCCGCCCGATTCCAGCCGTTCTATCAGTTCCCCGAAATGTCGGTCGGCGGTTCGCACCGAGCCATCTCCGAGCCCCGAGCCGACGCCTGCGAGGTGCTGGGAGCTGTCCGGCTCATTGAACCAAAGCATAGTGACGGCAGGCTCTCGCTCGGGCAAGACGTACTCGGTCAGAACACGGACGGCGTGGGCCATGCGCGGCCCGTTAGGGTTGCCCGCCGCCGGCCACGGGCCCAGTTGCGAAGTCAGCTCATCCTGGAGACTTCCAGGAAGTGTGAACTCGGGGTGCACTATCGCACCCCCGACTCGCTCCACATTGGGATTGTGAAGGAACGCGTTGCCAGTTCCACCGATGCAGACGCCAACCATCTCGAGGCCGCGGTCGCCCAGTAGGTCTCCCAGGTGCGGAGCGAGCAGCACCCGCCCGGTCTTGCGGAAGACGTCCTCCAGGTCTGGCTTGAACACAGCGATTGAGCGGCCGGGATCGTACTCGCGGACTACGAGTTGGTTACCTGTCAGGCCGTGTCCACCCGGCTGCTGTCCCGTCAGCATGGACGTGACGTTCACACGGGTGACCGTTGGATATACGGCGTGGTGGTTCTCGAACGTCACGCCGTTAGCAACGAAGGCGGACAGATTCGGCATCCTCTCCGGCGTCACCTGCGCCGGTTGGAGGCCGTCGAACCCAACGATGAGGACCGAATTCATCGGGGCTGACCCGCGGCCGGTCGGTTCTTAGATGCTTCAGGGTTTATGCAGGAAGGCATGGGCTGGCCGGTGAGCGCGGCGATAATGTTTTGGACGGCCATCCGGCCCATGGCCTTGAACGTGTCGGCGCTGGCGCTTGCTATGTGAGGCGTTATGACTAGGTTGGGCAACGACAGCAGCGGGTCGTCCTCCGGGATTGGCTCAGGGTCGGTCACGTCCAGCGCAGCCCCCGCTATCCACCCTTTCGATAAGGCCTCGTGGAGCGCTCGGGAGTCGACTGTGCGCCCTCGTGACGTATTGATAAGGAAGGCCTCCGGCTTCATCAGTCTCAGCTCCCGCTCCCCGATCAACCCTTGCGTCTCGGGTGTCAGCGGCATATGGAGGGACAGGTAGTCCGACTGGGACAACAGGTCATCCAGACTGGGTGACCACCGCAGGCCCATCTCCGCCTCGACGTCGGGCTTACGTGTCCGGGAGAAGTAGACGACCCGCATGTCGAATCCGGCAGCGCGCTTGGCCACCCTCTGCCCTATGCCCCCCAGGCCCACGATGCCCAGCACCTTGCCGTGGACGTCCGTGCCGTGATAGGGAGTCTGGTCGTAGTACTTCCACTTACCTTGCCGTATGGCCCTATCGGAAAAGGTTACCCTCCGCCCCACGTCGAGGATTAAAGCGAATGTCATGTCCGCGCACGACTCCTGCAATATTCCGGGCGTATTGGAGAGCAGGACACCGTGGCGGGTCGCTGCGGGTATATCGAGGTTATCGGTGCCGACGCCACGGTTGGCGACCACCTTCAGCCGCTCGGCGGCCCCAAAGATCTCTTCGCCAATGATGTCGACGCCCTCGGTGAACACGCCCTCGAAATTCGGAATGATCTGCGGCAGGTCCTGCGCCGACGGCCCCATGTGGTCGCTCCACGTTTCAACGTCGAAATGCTCCTCGAGGAGCATTCGTGCCTCGGGGTGGTATGGCCGCGTCATATAGACCCGTTGTCTGGGCATGTAATCCCCCATTCGTCGTTAGCACAGCCGTCTTAAAGTGAGTTCAGGATGCCCCTTGCCGATCCGAGTACCTGCAAGCGAGACTCCGGGCGACGACTTTGCTCCAATATGTCGCACTGAAGAGGCTGCCGACGAAGGACCCAGGGTGGTCGGCTGCCGCGGCACGGTGATCGGGACCACCGCCCCAGGCCCTTCGCGGGCTCAGGGCGACATTGTCCGGCTTTAGAGCTCTCCTTACTACAAAAACATAGCCATGACTACAATCCGAAAGCGTAGCCGTCCCTCCGAGGGTCGGCGCCGCCCTGAAATGTGCCTTGATCAGAGTCGACCTGGATGGCCTGGGCGCCGCCGACTATCGGCGACCACGCCTCTATTACCCCCACTTCGTGGCCGCGGGCTTCGAGGTCGCGGCGCGTGTGGAGCGGGAACCGCTCCTCCATCTTCACCTGACGGCCGGCGAAGTACCGAAACCGCGGCGCCTCGACCGCCTGCTGCGGGCTCATACCGAAGTCGAGCACATTCATGAGAAGCTGCATGGTGGTCTGAAGAATCCCGTAGCTCCCCGGCGTTCCCATGCTTAAGAGGAACCGCCCGTCACGGAACGTCTGGGTCGGAGCGACGACGAAGTCGACCCGCTTCCAGGGCGCGATTACGTTGGGACTCCCCTCCTCCAGGTCGAAGTATCTTGACATATTGTTAAGGAAAATGCCGGTGTCGCCGATGGCTACGCTCGAGCCGAACGGGCCGCCCAGGGTCTGCGTTATCGAAACAACATTGCCGTCGCGATCTGCCGCGGCTAAGTGAGTGGTCCCGCGAAGCTCCGCAGGGCCGCCAAACTGCACGGCGCCTTCGAGCGCCTCCAGCGAAAACCTCTCAGACAACACGGCTGACGCCTTGGTGAGATCGATGCGCTGCCGCTGGCTATCGGCGTAGCCTTCTGAGAGAAGCTGCTCAAGCGGCGCCGTGACGTAATCAGGGTCCCCTGCGTGCTGTATGCGATCGGTAATCGCCAGCTTCACAGCCTCCACCTGCTTGTGCAGGGTATCGGCATCCTGTGAAGCCAGCTCCTCCTGGTCGAATCCCTCCATCGTCTTCATGGTCTGAAGTATCTGGAAGGAGCTGCAGTTCGGTGGCGTCGTAAAGATACGGTAGCCTCTGTACTCGATGCTAATCGGCTCCAGCCACTCGGCCCGGTACTCGGCTAAGTCCTCCTCCTGAAACAGCCCTCCTGCTTCCGCGCACGCCCTCACGACGCGACTACCCAGCTCCCCGCCGTAGAGCGCCTCCTTGCCGCCAGCCGCCAGCTCGCCCAGAGACGCGGCTAGCTGCGGCATGCGCAGGCGCGTTCCGGGAGGAGGCGCCTCGCCGTCGCTTCTCAGTACTATGGAGGCGGACGAAGCGAATCTGCGGAGCGCGGGCGCCGACTTCGCGATGACTCTGCTGTTGAAGTACGTCAGCGGAAAGCCTTCGGAGGCGTGCTGTATGGCGGGACGGAACAGGCGCTCCCGGTCCATGGTCCCGTAGGCCTCGTGCAGGGTGAGCCAGCCCGCCGCATTTCCGGGGACCATCGGCGCAAGTATGCCTGTCTCGAGGGCCTCGGGCGTGAATAGCGATGGCTCGGCAGCCTTTGGCGCCCTCCCCGAGAAGTCGAGCGCCCTGACACGGTCCTCCTTGGAGCTGTAGACGAGCCCTACGCCAATTCCGCCAATTCCGGACATGTAGGGCTCGACTACGCCGAGAGTAGTCGCGGTGGCCAGCGCGGCGTCGAAGGCGTTGCCCCCCTCTGAAAGCACTCGCACGCCGGCCAGCGAGGCCAGCGGGTGAGCCGACGCCACCATGCCGTTGGCCCCCATGGCCACCGGGCGGCTCGGAGGAGGGTAGTCCTTTGGTGTCTTGGTATTCATATGGTTGTCGGGGTCGCCTTACCAGCCGACAGCGAAGCCGTCGCGCCGGGGGTCCGCGCCTCCTTGCATTACTCCCTGCTCGTCGTCGCGCTGGATTACGTGGGCGCCTCCCACGCGCATCGACCACCCCTCCAGCATCGTCACCTCGTGGCCAAGGGCTTCCAGGCCGCGCCGCACATGGAGCGGAAACCGCTCCTCCATATGCACGTCACGGCCACCGTAATGCCTGAACAGCGGCGCCTCGATCGCCTGTTGGACGTTCATGCCAAAGTCGAGGAAGTTCGTCACGAACTGGGCCGTGGTCTGAGGGATTCCCCAGCCGCCGGGCGTGCCAATGCTTAGGAAGAAGGAGCCGTCTCTATAAGTGTGGGTGGGTGAGATAGGGCTGGCCGGCCTTTTTCCCGGCGCGACAACGTTGGGTCCGTCGCCTGCCAGGTCGAACATCATCGCCATGTTGTTCAGGAAGATGCCCGTCTCTCCGGCGGCCACCCCCGAGCCGAAGAACCCGCCGAGCGTCTGCGTGATGGAGGCGACGTTGCCGTCACGGTCGGCGACGGCAAACGACGTCGTCATCCCACTGCCAAACCTGTCTGCGCCGCCAGGCTGGAGCGCATCGGGTGGGGCATCGTCGGTGTAGGTCTCCCCCGCCACGTAAGCAGCATGATGCGGGTCGATGCGCCGCACCTGCTCCGCGGCATACTCATCCGACAGGAGCCCCGCGACCGGGACCTCGACGAACTCGGGGTCGCCTGCATATCTGATACGGTCCGTGATGCAAAGCTTGGTCGCCTCCATCTGAAAGTGGACGGTGTCGACGTCCTGGAACGCGAGTTCGCCTGTGCCGCGCGTCTCCACCGTCTTCAGCGTCTGCAGCGTCTGAAATCCCATGGTGTTGGGCGGAGGCGCGTAAACGTCGTACCCTCGATAGCTCACGGAGATCGGGTCCTGCCACTCCACCGTGTACGCCGCAAGATCGTCGAGAGTCAACAACCCCCCGACCTCCTTGGCGGCACCGACGATACGGTCGGCCAGCTCGCCATGGTAGAAGACCTCGGCGCCTTGCCGCGCGATTGTTCGAAGAGACTTCGCCAGCCGCGGCCGGCGCACGCGGGTCCCAGGACGAGGCTCCACGCCATCGGCGTCGAGTATCTCGCGTACCGAGGCCTCGTACGGAGTCAGCCGCGAGGAGTGCAGGCGTGTTATGGCGCTATAGAGGACCGTTGCCGGGAATCCGCCTTCCGCGTAGTCTGCGGCTGGGCGAAACAGCCGCTCAGGGGCCAAGCGGCCGTAACGGTCATGGATGGCGAGCCACCCCGCCACACACCCGGGCACCAGCGAAGAGATCGGACCGCGCTCCAGGCTCTCAGGCGTAAATCTCCCCGGCTCGGCCGCGGCCGGCGCCTTGCCGGAGAAGTTCAGCACGCGGGTGGCGTCTTCTTCAGCGACGTGAAGCAAGGCCACGCCGGTACCTCCCGGGCCCGACATGTAGGGCTGGACCACGCCCAGGAGCGCTGCCATGCACACGGCCGCGTCGAAGGCGTTCCCGCCGTCGATCAGGACCTCCACACCGGCCACGGATGCCAACGGATGCTCGGAGGTGGCCATCCCTTTGGCGCCCATCACCACTGGACGGGTGGGCGGAGGGTAGTTGGCCGGTGTCCGGACAGAAGCGCACATGTGACCCAACACGCTAAAGCGAGCACCTCAGGTTGTCAACCGGTTCCCTTCGGGGGTCTCCCGTAGTGGTGGGTTTCAAACCCGCCCTAGGTGGCCCGCTATGCCGCTTTGCCTTGGCCGGATTCACCCGAATGCAGCTTTTTTCTAACCTATTGTTCAACTTGACATCGCACAGCCGCGGGAGCTATTATGAGGTTTCGTTCGCACCTTAACAGCTGAATAGTGGAAGGAAACGTCAATACGTAGAGTTTGATCCTGGCTCAGGACGAACGCTGGCGGTGCGCCTAATGCATGCAAGTCGGACGGTCCCGATTCGCTTCGGCTTATCGGGATAGTGGCGGACGGCTGAGTAACACGTAAGTGACCTGCCCTAGAGCGGGGGATAATCTCGAGAAATCGGGCCTAATACCCCGTACGTCCCGATAGCTACGGCTTTCGGGGGAAAGGTTCCCTTCGATTCGTCGGGGGGCGTCGCTCTTGGAGGGGCTTGCGGCCTATCAGGTAGTTGGTAAGGTAACGGCTTACCAAGCCATAGACGGGTATCCGGTGTGAGAGCACGAACGGACAGAGGGGGACTGAGACACGGCCCCCACTCCTACGGGAGGCAGCAGCAGGGGATCTTGCGCAATGGGCGAAAGCCTGACGCAGCGACACCGCGTGGGGGAAGAAGGCTCTAGGGTTGTAAACCCCTTTTCTCGGGGAAGAGAGAGGACGGTACCCGAGGAATAAGCATCGGCTAACTACGTGCCAGCAGCCGCGGTAATACGTAGGATGCGAGCGTTGTCCGGATTTACTGGGCGTAAAGGGCGAGTAGGCGGCTTGTTATGTCCTGTGTGAAATCTCCCGGCTCAACTGGGAGGGGTCATGGGAAACTGGCAGGCTTGAGGGCAGCAGAGGAGGGTGGAATTCCCGGAGTAGTGGTGAAATGCGTAGATACCGGGAGGAACGCCAGAGGCGAAGGCGACTCTCTGGGCTGTCTCTGACGCTGAGGCGCGAAAGCGTGGGGAGCGAACCGGATTAGATACCCGGGTAGTCCACGCCCTAAATGGTGGATACTAGGCATTGGGGGTATCGACCCCCTCTGTGCCGTAGCTAACGCGATAAGTATCCCGCCTGGGGAGTACGACCGCAAGGTTAAAACTCAAAGGAATTGACGGGCCCCCGCACAAGCAGCGGAGCGTGTGGTTTAATTCGATGATAAGCGAAGAACCTTACCAGGGCTTGACATGTTTCTGAAAGCTCGGGAAACCGAGCCCTCCTTCGGGACAGATTCACAGATGTTGCATGGCTGTCGTCAGCTCGTGCCGTGAGGTGTTGGGTTAAGTCCCGCAACGAGCGCAACCCTTGTCGTTAGTTGCTTTTTCTAGCGAGACTGCCCCTAAAAAGGGGGAGGAAGGTGGGGACGAAGTCAAGTCAGCACGGCTCTTACGTCCTGGGCTACACACACGCTACAATGGCCGGTACAGAGGGTTGCTAAGGAGCGATCTGGAGCCAATCCCAAAAAGCCGGCCCCAGTTGGGATTGCAGGCTGAAACCCGCCTGCATGAACGTGGAGCTGCTAGTAACCGCAGGTCAGCACACTGCGGTGAATACGTTCCCGGGGGTTGTACACACCGCCCGTCACGTCATGGAAGTCGGCAACACTTGAAGTCGCTGAGCCAACCCTTCGGGGAGGCAGGCGCCGAGGGTGGGGTCGGTGACTGGGACGAAGTCGTAACAAGGTAGCTGTACCGGAAGGTGCGGCTGGATCACCTCCTTTCTAGGGAGTAGGGACTTTCCTACGACAAACGTCGTGGGGGGACTCCTAGGTCGGTCGGTGGGTGAGGGGCCTCGAACGGCCGGGTAGAGCCGGATCTTTCCCGCGAGGGAAGGAGGAGCTCCCCGGAACGAGGGTGTCTCTCCAAGAGAAAAGCCCGCCGCTAAATCGATTGCTCCACAACTGTGAGAGCACACATTCGTTTCCTTCCACTATTCAGAGGTTAAGGTGCCTAAAAGGGGCCGTTCGCTCAGCGCGTCGGCCCCTTCGTGTTCCCTGCCCTCGAGGGGCTGTAGCTCAGCTGGGAGAGCGCCTCCCTTGCACGGAGGAAGTCGGGGGTTCGAGTCCCCTCAGCTCCACCACGTATGAATTGCTATGGCGCCCCGCAACACTTATCGCTCCGGAATTGGCCTTTGACAGCAACCGGACCGAGATCACGCCGGGAGCGGCCTCCCGCTATGTCCTGCTGAACCCACGGCTGATCTGCCAGCATGAATTCGCGATGTCCACTAGCAGCACCCGTAGCGGACGCCTTACTCTCAAGCAAGAATCGTTCGCGCGCATCTTCATCGTCACACACGGAAACGCCACCACCGACTACCGCCGCGCGTACTCCGCCGACAGCATGTCCCAGAGGGCCATCGAGGTTAGAGGCATCGCGCCTGCGTAAGCACCCTAAGGTGTCCGTTAGAATCGAAGATCTGCTCGAGGACGCCCTCGCCGCCGAGCCTCTGACCCCGGAGTGGGTGATACGAAAGCTACGAGAAGAGGCCCAGGACCATGGCCCCGGCTCCTCGCATTCAGCTAGGGTGAGGGCACTCGAGATACTCGTCAAGTTCCAAGGCCTGTTGGTCGATAGGCAAGACGTTAACGTAGCGCACAGTATCGAGACCCCTAGCCTAGATGCGCTAGGTGCTGCGGATATTGACGCTCTGCTAACGAATGTTGAAGCTGGGCGTAAGGCCTTGGAGGGCAGCGTCGTTGTGGACGGGGAGGACCAGGACTTGGACGAGGTAGAGCGCGAGGCTGCGCCGGCCGTAGGGGGAGCTCCGCGGCCGGCGTAGGGGGAGCTCCGCAGCCCCGAACCGGGGTTGGAGTCCCGCGATGCCTAGGGGACTCCGTGCGACAGCCTAGCGTGGTGGTGGAAAAGCCAAGCCCTGAGGGGAGCGGCTCAGGCGATGAACCCGACTAGGGTACCTATGCGGGCTTGGGGACTCCGGGAGTTGGCTAGGGGGGACATGCTCACAGTGAACCGGGCCAGGGAACCTGATAGGGTTTATAGACTCAAAGCGCATGCTGGAGGTGTGCAGATGTGGCCGTTCAAGCCGAAGATGGAAATCGGCGAGTTCTGCGGTGATTTCTATAACTCCCGTGTCTTCCGCCCGATGGTCAGCCTCCAGAAAGATGCTCCTCTGGTATGGGACAGCGCGTTCAAGTCTATAGAGGACGTAGACTACGCCATTTCCCAGGCTGATCAGCAATCGTTCATCACCGAGTTTAACGCGTTGAAGATCGAACTGTTTGGCCTAGCGTGGACGCACACGCTACGACAAGAAGAGTACCTCGTCCGAGAGACCATATTTACCAGAAAGTACCTGGACGACATGAAGCGCCAGGAGATATGGGACGCCATGGCTAACTACAACCAGGCGATCGCCGCCTCGGCCCAAGAACTGGACGATAGATCGAACGAACGTGAGAGAGTCGTGGTTCGGTTGGTGAACAACGGCCTGGAAGAAGCGGCCGCAAAACGGGTTGTGAATCGCTCGGGCACGGACCAAAGCTGGGAACAAAGAAACACTATAGTGAGGCTGGGTGATGCATTCCAGCGAGGACTCGGCGTTACACTTCAGGATTCAGGACGAGCCACCCTGGAGCAGCTTATCGAGGAGCTTTACCCCGAATCCACCGAAGGACACCGATGGACGGCGTGAGGAAAGCGGAAGGGGGGGTGAGGGAGCTACAGGGGAAATAGCCTGGGTTCCATTTGGGGTAGGGAGGTCGGCGGACGGTCTTCATCGCCGCACAGGGGCCCCTATGGCCGTCTGCGGGAGCTGCGATGCGGGGGATGGCGAGAGAATACGCAGCAGGGAACTCTCTCGGACCGGGCTGGCGCGAGTCTGCGGGGATCTTCGGTTGTCCGGTGGGTGGGTCGCCGACGGTGCCGTCAGGCCGGGAGTGGAATGGCTCGCAGCCGGGCCAAGGCGCGGCTGAACTTCTCAGCCCAAGGCCAGCGATCCGGAAGATGCAGGGTCAACCGGCGTGCCGAGCGGGTGAGCCGTCCGGCTAGGGAGAAGAACCGCCGCCGGAGGGTCTTGGTGGTGGCTATCCGCTCTCCCAGACCGATCCGCGCCGTCCAGCGGGCCAGGTTGTGGGCCATCGTCTGGACGGCCAGCCAGGCGCCGTTGGCGGCGAAGCGGCCCGAGGGGAGATGGTTCAGCCCGACGCCGTACTTGAGGTCGCGTATGGCATTCTCGATCTCGGCGTGGCGGCGATGGTCAGCCTCCAGTTCGAGCAACTCCCCGTCCCGGTCGGTGATGAAGCCGTGATAACTGTATTTGGCGAAGAGGGCCAGTTGGGAACCGGGCGTCGGCTTCACCCGCCGGACGATGAGCCGTACCGGCGCGGCGTCTGCCTCGGCCTGGAAGGGGGTGCAGGTGATCTCGGCCACATCGGCGGCACCGTCCATCCAGTAAGGAATCGGCGTCCAGGCATCTTCGGGTATCGCCTCGATGAGATTGTGCAGGCTTTTGTGCTGGCGGATGGTGATGGAGTAGCGGACATTGATCCGGCGGCAGACGGCGACCACGGCGTGGGTATAGAAGCCGCTGTCGGCACGCATGGTGAGCTGCCCGCTGGCCCCGCCGTAGCGAACCCGGCTCACCGTTTCACGCAGGAAGTGGGCGGCGCCGCGAGCGGTGTTGGCCCGGCCCTCGCGCAGCCGGGCCATCAGCACGTCGCCTGTGCCGGCGGCGACGGCCAACAGCGGGTGATAGCCCCGCTTGCCGGTATAGCCGTGGTGGCGTGCGCCCTCCTTGGCCAGTCCGTAGGTCTCGCAGATGGTGGAGTCCAGGTCAATGGTCAGGGGCCCGTCGCCGGGTCCCGCCCCGGCCTGCCAAGCCCGGGCCAGCAACTCGCGGCTCACCCGGTCGAGTTGACGGACGTGGCCCCACCGGAAGCTGCGCAGGAAGGTGCCCAGGGTGGATGGCGCCTTCACCGTGCCGCCCAGGGTGCTGGCCGTCCCCCCGGTGCGCAACACATCGGCGTCGTCAATGCAGTCGCCCCCAGCCAGCGCAGACGCCACCAGCGTCATCATCTTGTCGCTCGTGTTCGCCCGCCCCGGGGCATCGCCCAGGTCGAGGCGCTGCCGGACGAGTTCGGGCAGGCCGAGGTGCCGCGCCAGGGTGGCCGGAAGGAGCAGCCCGGCATTGGCCACCAAGCGGCGGTCGTCGAAGGTGATTTGGATTCGGTCGGGGTGGTTGCGTGGCAGCATCTATTGGGTGCTCCTTTTCCAGGGTCTGTTTTTTGCTACAAAACCATTATCCCAGAAGCACAGGAGCACCTTCTTGCTGCTTCAGGACGCTAACCCGACGCCCTCCTTCGGTGGATTCGGGTTTACGAAGACGCCGTAAAGCGAATCAAATCGGTGAGGGTACTCACTACCTGGTAGGGTCTCGGCGAAGAGCTGGAACACACCGCCGAAGGACAAACTGGCAACGGCAGAAATCTTTTGGCCGCCCTGGAGTGAACTCGGTCAGGGAACCAGGGCGAGTTCTGGGAGTCTCGGGCTTTAGTAGAGGGTGAGCCTAGCGACGTGGTGGAGTCGCCAGGCGCGCCTGGTGGGGACGATGCTACAGGGTGAACCAGGTCGGAGATCCGGGGCGGTTTGGGGACTCCGGGTTAGCTTAAGACGCCGCTTGACGAGTAGCAGATGGCCGGGGTGGGCGGTCAAAAGTTGCGGTCGTTCACCTAACTTGGCTTGCCTAGTATCATCGTTCGGAATCAAGTGGGTCAATCCAACTCTGCGCCGACGCGAGCAGGACAATAGGCATTGAGGAGACCATAAGTAACCCTTCCACAGTTCAATTTGGTCTTACGCAGGCTGTCGATTCTGTCTCTGTCGAAGCCATCGGAGACTGAGCGGACATGCCCCCCGGGGGCTGCTGCACCATACCGACCCCTCCATTCCTCCAGCGATCGCCGCACGATCGGCGCCTGTGTGGTTGTGTCTCCGTATTGTCCACCGCCGCGCTACAGACACTCCCGTCTCTCTATCAGCGGATCGCCCTGCGTCGCACTCCAATCACCGTGAACGGATTGTGCCTGAAAAGTATGCCACATGGGTAGAGTAAGGTTATGGACGCCCAGCAACCGTTGTATTACTCTGGGAACATGGACCTAGAAGGAGAAGTATCAAGAATCGGAACTTAGACTCTCTTTCAAGGGTGTTTACCCGACTAACTCATGGAAACTAGTATTGGCGGAATGTTGATCTTGGGCGTCGCGATGGTTGCGTTCATGGTTATGACACATGCCATGCTCGTGTCAAATCAGTTGATGGTGAGTTCTATCAAGGAAGGCGCCGAGTTCGCGGCGGAACGAGCTCAGACGCAGATAAACCAAACTTACTCTGCCTCCACCGGTTCCCGCCTAAGAGTCGACCTCAAGAACACCGGCGGCACTTCAGTGTCGGACTATGCAGACATGGAGTTCATAGTCGACTACCAGGCCGTCGGAGGCGCGCTGGTTAGCAAGCGATTGACGTACGTATCCAGCACCCCAGGGAATAACCAATGGAGCGACAGGTTCAGAACACCAGATGCGTTCCAACCGGGAATCTGGGACTCGGACGAAGAGCTCAAGCTGCTCGCAGTCCTAGAACCCAAGCACGATACCAGCACCAGAGGGACGGTGACAGTAGCCACGCCGAATGGAGTTTCGGTAACCGGAAGTTTCTTGGGGCCGTATTGGGAGTCGTTATCGGACACGCCATCAGCAACGAACGATGGGGCGTCTCTTGCTACAGACGCTACTCATATCTATGCCTTACGTGGCTCAAACAACAGCGACTTCTGGCGCTATGACGTAGTTGCTAACACGTGGAGCTCTCTGTCAAATACTCCCGTAGCGGTAGATGACGGGAGCGCACTACTCTACGCGAGCGGCTATGTCTATGCGCTTGGCGCTAATGACACGAACGCGTTTTGGCGCTATAGCGTCAGCGCTGGTAGCTGGGAGACCCTTGCGGTAACCCCAGTTATCGTCGAATGGGGTGGAGCCCTGACCTGGGATGGGTCGGACATCGTATATGCCTTTCGAGGCAATGACCAAGTCACGTTCTGGGGATATAGCAGCTCTACGAACACCTGGGATACTACGCTGGCGGACGCTCCGGCGACAGTGCAATGGGGTGGCTCACTCGCCTACGTTGCGGGGGATATCTACGGGTTCAGAGGCAACCTGTCTACCGCTTTCTGGAGATATAGCGTAAGCGGCGATTCGTGGAGTGTTACTCCCCCAGCTGATGCTCCAGGAACCGTGGAACGGGGTGGGACGCTGACTTGGCCGGGTGGCGATTATATCTACGCCACGCGGGGCAACAATAGCAATGACTTTTGGCGATACAGCATCAGCAACGATAGTTGGGAAAGCCAGGTCTTGACCCCATCACAGGTGGATCCTGGGGGTGCCCTCATCTACCTGGACGGAGATATATACGCGCTGAGGGGCAGTAACACACCAGCTTTCTGGAAGTTCCGACCGACTGACTTCTAACAATCACAATCGCCTTTCGTAGTTTGGGCAGCCGCCCATGACGAGCTGATTCCTGCGTCTATATCTCCACGAGCCGGTGGCCGTCCACATCCAACGCTATTCGGGTCCCCCGCAGCGGCCACAGATTCCTACCATAAACCGTGAACTGGGCCCGATGAGCAGATGTCTTCCCGATCGTAAACTCGAGGCGCTCCGTTTTCTGCCAGCTCCCTCGCACTTTAGCTTGCTCCTCTCCGTTTACTCGCACTAAGTATCTTCCGAATGGAGGGAGCGCAGAGTGAGTCAGAAGGATGGCTAGCTGGTGTCGTTCCCGACCCTCGAGATCGAAGTGCCACTCTGTCCCCACACCGAGCGTGTCCATCAGCAATGAGAGCAGAAGCAGGAGAGGCAAGATCCAAACCAGCTGGCCGATAACATTCCAAGGAGACTGCACGCTGGCCACGTCAGCCATTGTGAGTCCTATTGCACCCAAGATCGGAGCGGCAGCGGCGAATCCAAGCAAGACCCACCGGCGACGGCTAACTACTGATGCGCTGATTACGTTCATCCCGTTACCGATGTGACAGAATCTTCGGTTTCAGACCTAATCTGCGTTCTCCCAAGGCCCTGACCACTGCAACTGTGCGAGGCCACACCGATGATAGTGTTTCGGGTCTTTGAAGCAGAGATCAACCAATTGTCGGCAGTACTTCTCGCGGGAGACACAGCCGGGGGGAGTCCTTTTTGGGGGCCGGTTCCATGACGAAGCCAGCTTAGGCGCAAGAATCGTTATTTAGGGCGAGTACTCGGCAGGTCTGGCACCTGACCCCGAGTGCTACGTACTAGATTCATTGGGGATAGCGAGGCTCGGGTGGAGCGTAGCTTACATCATGGGCCCAACGGGGAATAGCGCGCGTGACCAGCGAACCCTGAAGAGAGCACCCCTCGTAGCCCTGGCGACCCTCGCATCCGGTTCGTGAGGCTGGCACGGAATCACGGATCGGAAGAGAAGCCGCAAGCGCCTGTATACAGCCCTGCAAAGGCATCATCTCCAGGTCACGTAGCACTGAAGCGAGCGAGCCCGTTCGCAGACAGCTTTGGCAATACAACGACGCAATGTTCGTGGGTGAAGCGGCGCCCATCGTTGCCAAGATTGGCCCTCCCTCAACGTTTCTGTCCTTGCCGTTCGCGTCGACTCGCCTGGCGTCCTCCATCTCCTACTTTGCCCGAGGCGCGCCCTGGGCTATTCGATGCCGGCGCTGAGTTGGACTAGCGACCTCTACCGTCGTCCAGAGGCGGTGTAGACTGTGCTCAGTGCCGCCGGTCGAGTGAGATTTGGACTCGTTATCGCGGGACTGGCGATACTCGTGGTAAAGTCCCGTCGGCGCTGGACGGGTTCCCCGTTGATCGCTGGGGGTGTGTGTTTCGGCCTGGGAGACGTGGGGGTGCCGCTGATGGGGTTGACCTGGCTCGCATTTGGGACCGTATTGTTCTTAATAGACCGCAATGCGGTCACGACGAAGGTACCGCAGCTTTTCCCAGGGACTGACGAGGTATGAAGATTTAGCTACCCTAAGATCGTCACCTTTCGCCATCCCGACCTACAATCGCGTGGCCATAGGAGGGGGTTCTGCGTATTGGCGTGTATGTTCTGAACCTCGCCTGACTCTACTTTCTTACCCATTCGCCCTTGCCATATAACTCTCATACGCCCTCTTGCCACCCCTTGATAACGTGAGCCATAGGCTTGCCACCACGACCAACAGTAAGGGAATACCGACGCCAGTAACCACCCCAACGGCGGACGGGATAAGTAGGGCTAACGACGATATGGCTAGTAGGGGGCGCGCTGCCGGGTAGCGACGCCGGAGTGCCAATCCGTTGACTGAAAAAAAGGCCCCCAACACAAGAAACACCAGGACCACAATCCACCACTTATCTCCAGCCTCAAATGCCTGACCCTCAGGATCGTCGCCTATGACGACGGAGAGGAAGGCAAGCAATGCTAAGGCAAGGAAGATGCCTCCGAAGACAAGCCAGCCAGCACCGAGGATCTTGATATTGCGATTCCTGGTCCCATACATGTCAGCCACCTCCTGGTCTCGTTGACCGTGAGGCTACATTGGTGCGCGGACCCTGACTAGGGACTAATGTACTAGTCCTGTGATGACGATTGAACTGCCTTGATCTACAATGGCGAGGCTACCAAAAAAGGTTCTGCGTATTGTCCCCCGCGCTCCACCAAGATGGGGCAACCGGCGAGGTGGTGCTTCCTCCTCACTACACAGGGGTTCAGAGCGCCCCGGAGATAACGATGTTGCAGCATGCGAATAGCCATTCTCTCTGACATACACGGGAATCCAGTCGCGCTGGATGCGGTGCTGGCGGATGCTCGGTCGACGGGCGCGGAGGCCTACTGGGTGCTCGGAGACCTCGTCGCTATCGGTTATAGCCCGGTCGAGGTGTTGGAGAACCTGAGCCGGCTGGACAACGCGGTATTCGTTCGCGGCAACACCGACCGTTACGTTGTGACCGGCGAGGGGCCACCGCCGACCCGCGAAGACGCGAAAGCCAATCCTGAGCATGTGGACGCTGTTGCCGATATGGCCGCGTCATTCGCCTGGACGAGAGGTTTCATCTCAGCCCATGGCTGGTATGACTGGCTCGCCGACCTGCCCATGGAAAAGAGGATCGCTTTGCCGGACGGGACACGCAGTCTCCTCGTCCATTCGTCGCCCGGCCGTGATGACGGGGCCGGACTGAATCCCGGCTTAAGCAACTCCGAGATCGAGCAGCTTACCGACGGGTGCGAGGCAGACCTTGTTTGCGTGGGCCACACCCATGAGACGATGCACCGGCAGCTGGCGCAGACTCGGGTCGTCAACCCCGGAAGCGTGAGCAACCCCAAGGCGCCCGACCTTCGCGCAAGCTACGCTATTCTGGACTCCACGGAGACCGGAATCGACCTACGCCATCGTTACGTGGACTACGACCACGCAGCCGTGATCGACGCGGTGCGCTGGAGCCGTCACCCCGCGGCGGAGCTCATCGTCAGCTTCCAGCAAGGCGCCCTGCCGAGTACGCCTCCACACCCAGACCACCTAATCTGACCATCACCGCCTCAGTCGGGCGCGAGCGTAGCACACTCTGATTCCCGTACGGGCGGGGGTGCCGGTCTGCATAGCTCACCGCTCCGACTTAAGGAGTTCCCGGGTCAGCTCGGCGTGACCGAGATGCTCGGCGGCGTGGCGAGCGACTATGATCAGCGTCTCCCGACCGGTAACGAGCCCCCGGCCCGGGTACTCCTTCTTGCGATCGAGTCGATCTTGCGGAGCGCCATCCAGACACTTAGATATTCGGTCTCGCAGCTCCCGCCAGCGCCTCTGGATTGCTTCGGAGGAGCCTCCCTGGGCGCGGAACTCCGCGTCGCGGTCCCGCTGGAACGGCTCGTCGCACACTCCACCCAGGACGTTTTGCTCAACGTTGCCCATGGTGTGAGTGGCGAGGACGTAGAGGCTGTTTGCTTCTACTAATGGACTCCAGTTGAGGTCGTCGGCGTCCAGTTCATGGAGGCACTCAACGAGGCTGTCCACCGAACCGGATATGAACCCCCAGAACAGCGCTATCTCTTCGGATTTCATTTTTACCTCTTCTCAGCCATGTTGACCAGCCGCTCTAGCGAGCCCCTCGAGACCACAGACCTCTCGTACGATGGCCCCACACCGTGGAACGTGCAACACGAAACATTCGTGAACGGCATTTCCTTCAGCCCCCGGGTTCACACGTGCCAAGTCCAGGTCGTCTTCGTGACGCCCGATTCTACGCCTCAGGTAGCTACGGTGCAACGCCCGACGGGTTCCCGGCTAGAAATCGGGAAACGCCCCGCATATTACGCATCTCCCGTCTACGGCAGATGGTGATAAACTCTTCGCCGTCTACACGATCTCCCCAGGCGTCGTCAGATTCATGAGGTCCGGCCCCCCAAAAGCGACAACATGCCCCATAACCACCAGACGCACGGAGACTCATACGGCTACGGCCGAGGCGACGCCCGGACCGACATCCTTATCGTTGGAGGAGGCGTCGGTGGATGCGCCGCCGCTATGGCGGCCACCAGCATGGGCCGGCGTGTCATCCTCACCGAAGAGACCGATTGGATCGGGGGACAGCTCACGTCACAGGCCGTTCCGCCTGACGAGCACTCCTGGATAGAACAGTTCGGACGGACGCAGAGGTATGCGGACTACCGGCGCCTTGTCCGCCAGTACTATCGGGACCACTACCCTCTCACACCGGCGGCCAGGCGCGACCGCTTCCTGAACCCCGGGAACGGCTTTGTCTCCCGGCTCTGCCACGAGTTCCGGGTGGGAGTCGCGGTGTTGGAGCAGATGCTAGCGCCCGCTCGCGCCGCGGGGCTCCTGGAAATTCGACTGAGGCGCAAGGCGGTGTCCGCCCAAACTGATGGCGATCGTGTCCGGGCGGTAACCTTCACCAACCTGGAATTGGGATCAAAAGAGACCGTGGAGGCACTCTACGTTCTCGACGCCACCGAGCTGGGCGATCTCCTACCCCTCGCCGGCGCCGAGTACGTAACCGGCTTTGAGTCTCAAAGCGAGACAGGCGAGCCTCACGCGCCGTCTGGCGACCCTCAGCCGGATAACGTACAGGCCCTGTCGTGGGTGTTTGCCGTTGGCTACGACCCGGACGGCAATCGCGTGATCGATAGGCCGGAACAGTACGATCGCTGGGCGACCTACGCTCCACCCACCAACCCGCCGTGGCCCTTCCCGCTGTTCTCCTGGGACCGTCCTGTCCGCGGCGGCACCTCTTCCTTCGGCCCATATGAGTCCATGGCTACCGGGTTGGAGGTGGAAAAACGCGTCCTGTTCGCTCACGAGGCCGATACTCCACAGCAAGCCTGGTTCAATTGGCGCAAGATCATCTACCCCGGCCATTTCGAGGCTGGAGCGGTGCCGCACGAAGTGGCTGCGGTCATATGGACCCAGAACGACTATATGGCGGGCAATCTAATCGACAAGCCGGAGCAGGAGGCCGAGCGCTATCTGGAGGAAGCCAGACAGCAGTCTCTCAGCTTCCTATACTGGATGCAGACGGAGGGGCCACGTCCCGACGGCGGGGTCGGCTACCCAGGTCTGTACCTCGTACCTGAGGTCACAGGCACCGAGGACGGGCTTGCCAAAGCCCCTTACTTCCGCGAGTCGCGCCGGATCAGGTCAGTCTTCACCGTAACCGAGAACCACATCGGCGCCCAGGCCAGGGGCGACCATCGGGCCGAGCGCTTCCGCGACACCGTTGGAGTGGGGCTTTACCACATCGATCTTCACTTCAGCACTGGAGGTGACCACGGAATTCACCTGGAGTGCCTACCCTTCCAGGTCCCCCTCGGTTCGCTGGTCCCAGTGAGAATCGAGAATCTGCTGCCCGCCGCCAAGAATCTCGGCGTCACCCACTTGACCAACGGCGCCTTCAGACTACACCCAGTAGAGTGGAATGTCGGGGAGGCTTCGGGACTTCTGGCATCCTTCTGCCTCGACAAGGACCTGCCCGCGAAGGCTGTGCTGAAGAAGGAAGATGTGCTGCAGGAATTCCAGCACTTGTGCCTGGCACAAGGATTCGAGCTGGAGTGGCCCGACATGGTGGCGGAGAGCGGATGGGCCGCCTTTGACAAGAGAGCGCTCGGTTACCTCCCTCCAGGGGCGATACCACGGACCGAGAGGCGATCGTAGTCCCGTATCGCCCTGAGCTCGCAACCCGGATGAAACACAAGACGAGTCTCCCTAGGGCCGCCTAGCGCGAGGCAGCTATAGCTCATGGAATATCGACGTATCGGCAACACGGATATCGAAGTCTCGGTGATCGGCCTGGGAAGCTGGCCGATGGGCGGCCTGGTGGGCGGGGTGATCGGCGAGAGCAAGAAGGTAGTCAAACAAGGGTGGTCGGGCGCCATTGACGAGGAGTCCATCAAGACTATCCGCAAGGCCGAGGAGCTGGGCGTCAACTTTATCCACAGCTCCGAGATATACGGCGGCGGTCACGCCGAAGCCATCATCGGGCAGGCCCTGAGAGGGCGGCGTGACCGGTTCATCCTCGCCACCAAGGTCCGCCCGCTGGTCGAGGACTCGGACCCCGATAACGCCCGGAGACGCATCCGAGAGGCGCTGGAGGGTAGCCTGCAGCGTTTGCAGACCGACTACGTGGACATTCACCAACTCCACACCGTCCCCAACGGGAACACCATCCCCGCGGTGATGTCCGAATACAGGAAGCTCCAGCAGGAAGGCAAGGTACGCTACGTCGCCATCTCATCCAGTGACGCCGACGGCATCCGCAGACTCAGGGGCCTGGGCGACCTGGTCGCGATCATGGTGGGACACGACATGATGAGCCCGATCAAGCAGGAGACGCTCCAGCTCGCTGAGGAGGAGAATCTCGGAGTAGTGGTTCTCGGCGCCCTGGCGTCCGGTTTCCTGTCGGGCCGATGGTTCGGAAGGGTCCCGGACATCGACCCCTTGGACAAGCGTTACGATAGCTTCACCTCGCCGGGCGCAGTCGCAGCTTTGAGCAAGCTCAAGGACATGGAATTCCTGACAGCGGAGGCAATCGGGCCATGGCCCAGGCGGCGGTACGCTTCGTGCTGGATACACCGGGGATTACTTCGGTCCTGAACGGCGCACTGAGACCCAGGGAGATTGAGCAGACGATCGGCGCCCTCGACGTACCTCGGTTGACGGACGAGGAGCGCTCTCGCGCACTGGCCGTCGCCGCCGAAGCGAGCAGGCTATGGCAAGGAGGGAAGCCGCCTCCGATGTGAATCGTCTCCCAGTGGCTAGTAAAAAGGCCCGCTTGAACGTCCTGTGCGTCGTCGTTTCAGCTCGACCTGCGCAAGCGTTCCAGCGCGGGCTGGGAGCAGTCCTGGAGTGATTTGACGACTGAGTAGGGTCGGCTCCATGATGGAGCTGAAAGAAACCTGTTCTGGAGGCACGCTGGTGCCAGTCAATCTGTCGGTAAAGAACGTTCCCGACGACCTTGCTGACAGGCTTCGCAAGCGGGCGCAACGCCACCATCGCTCTTTACAAGGCGAGTTGATGGTCATCCTGGAGGAGGCCACGGGCCCCACGATTCTCTCCGCGGTTGAAGCTGAAAAGCGCTTGAGCGCGTTGGGATTCAGCACCGACGACGACTCGACGGTATGGGTCCGGGAATTGCGGGATGCCCGCTAGGGTGGTGGACGCCTCAGTCCTGGCGGCCTGGTGCTTCCGGGAGGCCCGGGCATCGGAGGCTCTGAGGCTCCTCAATGGTTCAGAGCTCTTGGCGCCGTTCCTCCTGGCCTATGGCTCACGAGCATAGCCAGAAGGAAAGTCCTGGCCTACCCCGAGAAGTCTGGCGTCCTAAGCGACGCGCTTGAAACCGCCCTTGCTCTTCCCTTGCGCTGGAGTGACGTCGACCACGCGGCGGTGTTGCGCCTGGCCCTTAGCGCCAAGCTGACCACCTACGACGCGAGCTACCTCTACCTGGCGCGAGCCCTGGGGGCAACCCTCGCCACTTTCGACAAGCGGCTACTACGAGCCGCCCAGGGCTCAGGACCTTAGGGATCGAGCAAGCGCCCTTACCGGAAAAAGCCCACCTCAGTGTCCTATGATTCCGTTATACTGGGGGCTGATCCTACGCCAAGTCTAGGAAGTGACCCAGCTCATCAGGTGATCACCCCACCCTCACGAGAGGCGACCGCTCCCGGCCCCGTACGTACGCCCATCGACTGGCTACACGTGGTCGTCGTCCTGGTTGCATTCAGCATAACCGGCTCCGTCTCAGTGGTGTTTAGCCAGTTCTTGCTGAAAGATGTGATGAATCTCGAAGGCGGCGTCTGGTCCGGCCCGTGGTCATACCGCATCTTCTATCTCTTGCTTATACCGCCGTCTTACTCCGTGACCCTCGTGGTAGTTGGCACGCTCTTGGGTAAGCGCTCCTACTTCGCAAACCGTGTCCTGAGCACATGGGGAAGGCTCTTGCCGAGGCGCCTGTTTAGAAGGCCAGATTCGCAAGAGAAGCTGTAATCGGATGGCTATCGCCACAAGAATGAGCGGCAAGGAGCGGATGCTGGCCGCCTGCCGGCGCCGACCGGTGGACGCCACGCCGGTCTGGTTCATGCGTCAGGCCGGAAGGTGCCTCCCCGAATACCGGGAGCTCAAAGATAAGCACGGCCTGATGACCCTATTCAAGACGCCGGAGCTCTCCGCCCGGATCTCCCTGATGCCTGTGGAACAGCTTCAGGTGGATGCAGCGGTAATGTACGCAGACATCATGTTGCCGCTGGACGGTATGGGCGTGCCCTTCCATATCGAGCCGGAAGTCGGCCCGGTCATACACAGTCCGGTCCGGACTCAAGCCGACGTAGACGCCATCAGAGTCATCGAGGCTGAGGAAGCCACGCCTTACGTCTTCGAGATGCTGCGCATGCTTCGGAATGAGCTTAGCGAGAGCGCGGCCGTCGTCGGCTTCTCCGGCGCGCCTTTTGTGCTGGCGTGCTACATGATCGAAGGCAGGCCTTCGAGGGACTATGCCCAGGCGAAGGCGCTCATGCTCGGATCACCCGCACTGTGGCACCAGCTCATGGACAAGGTAACTCAGGTTGTTGTCCGGTATCTCCGGCGACAGGTAGAGGCGGGGATTCAGGTTGCACAGCTCTTCGATAGCTGGGTGGGCATGCTTAGCCCGCAGCAGTACGAACAATTCGCCCTCCCCTACTCCCGCCGCGTATTCGCGGAGATAAAGGACCTCGGCGTTCCGACGATCCATTTTGGAACGTCGAATGCCTCGCTGCTCGAGCTCATGGCAAGCGCGGGCAGCGATATCGTCGGTGTGGACTGGCGCGTCCCTTTGGACGACGCGTGGGCCCGAATCGGCCACGACCACGGCATCCAGGGTAACCTGGACCCGGCGACGATGCTTGCCCCATTCGACGTGGTCCGGGAGGGCGCCCGTGACGTGCTCCGCAGGGCCGGAGGCAGGCCGGGTCACATCTTCAACCTCGGCCACGGAGTCCTGCCCGAGACAGATCCCGAAGACCTCGCCCGACTGGTAGAGCTGGTCCATGAGGACAGCAGGCGGCTCTGACGCGGGCCGGATTCCCACGATGGCTACGAAAAACGACGAGGTCGGCATCCTCCTGATGAGCTTCGGCTCACCCGGCACGCCTGACGAAGTACCCGGCTACCTCGCAAGCGCGCGGGGGGGGACGAGCGCCCCTGATGACGTGGTCGCGGAGTTCCAGCGGCGCTATCGGGTAATAGGGGGCTCACCACACCTCCGCCGCACCATGGAGCAGGCATCCGCCCTGGAGGCGCTGCTCAACTCCGAGGCGGGAGGCGGGCAAGTGTTTCAGGTAGCCGTAGGAATGCGGCACGCCGCCCCCTCCATCCGAGATGCGCTTCAGCGCCTGGCTACGCGAGGGATCAAGCACGTCGTCGCCATCATTCTCTCGCCTCAATACTCGCCGATCATCATGAGCGGGTACCATCGGGCTGTCGACGAAGCAAAGGCTGCGCTGGGTGGGCAGGTGACGGTGAGAGTCGCTGGGGCCTGGCACACGCTTCCATCATTCCTTGATGCCCTGGTCCAGCGAGTCCGGGAGGCGTTGGAACGCCTGCCCCGGCCCGAGCAAGAGACGGCGCCGGTCATTCTGAGCGCCCACAGCCTGCCCAGAACCGTGGTCGACCGCGAGCCTGGATACATCGATCAACTGAAGGAGACCGCGACAACCGTTGCCGGAAGGGTCGGGCTGGCAGACGGGCGGTGGCAATTCGCATACCAAAGCGCCGGACACACGCCCCAGGAGTGGCTCAGGCCGGACCTCAAGGAGCTGTTTCCCGGGCTAGCCGAGGCAGGGCACAAGAGCGTCCTCGTGGTCCCGATTCAGTTCCTCTCGGACCACCTTGAGGTCCTGTACGACATCGATGTTGCGGCCCGCGCTGAAGCGGAGCAGGCCGGTCTTGAAATGAGGCGAATTGAGACCTTCAATGCGATGCCGGAGTTCATTCGCTGTCTCGTCGATGTAGTCCACCGGGAGTTGAAGGGCTACAATTAATCGGTCCGTGACGGTGCGAGGCATGCGTATGAGATGTTTCCGGGTCAAGTGGTCCGTCGTTCTTGCTGCTATTGCGGCCGGTTTTTTGGCGGGTTGCGGCTCAGGAGCTTCACAAGAAGAGCTGGAGGCGGCCCGCAGCGATCTAGAAGCGGCGCGCTCACAGCTGCAGTCACTGCGGGCCGAAAAACTCTCGCTAGAAACAAAGATGGCGGAACGCACGCTGGAGGACTTGGGCAACGTCCTGAATATCAGCGCGGTGATGACCCTCCCGCCCACCGTCGTGGAGCTTATCCCCGACTCGGCGAGCCTTCAGATGGTCACGAAAGTCCCAACCACCTGCTCAATCGTTTGGGGGCTAACGGCCCGCTACGGGCAGATATCCACCGACGACAACATGTCGCCGGGAGGACATACTGACCATTACCACACACTGAAAGGGTTGAAGCCGAATACCGTTTACCACTACGGATGGGGTCTTCTCGGCCCGGGCGGCAACTTGTACGGCAGCCCGGACCTGACGTTCAAGACTCCCCCTGCCGCCGGGGGCACTTCGCAACAATAGGGGCGAGGATGTGATGAGCGAAGAGCGATACCGAGCACCGATACCGAGACAGGTCGGGAAAGCGCGTACATCTCTTGCCCCCGCTTTGAAAAAGGGGGTTTGGGGGATGTCACCCCACTCCTCGATGCCCTAGGATCGGACCATTCCCCTGGGCTGACCACTCTCCACCCGGAACCTCTACAACAATGTGGTCCTGTGGTCGCCGCAAGCCACCTAACTTGAGGCGGCCGGGCGGATGTGGGCCCCAATGCTCCTGTGATGCTGCCATGCGGTTGCCGCGTTCCGGTCTTGGTATTAGAATTGCGCGATAGACAGAGAGTGCGGGAGCTATCCCAATTTGAACCACAAGATTGCGTTGCTGCCTACGGTGATCTTAGTCGCGGCCACCGTAGGCTTGATCGGGCCGGTGAGCAAGGTCGACGCGGCTACCATCACGGTCTCAACCCTTGCCGACGGGGGGCCCGGGTCCCTGCGTCAGGCCCTATCGGACGCAGCGGACGGCGACAGCATCTTCATCGGCGTCACCGGCACCACCACCCTCGCCAGCGGGCCGCTGGTAATCGCTACGGATGTCTCGATCGTCGGTCCCGGAGCGTTGAACTTCGTCATCAGCGGCGGCGGCGCCAGCCGAGTCTTTACGGTGAACGCCGGCAGTATCGCCTCCATCTCTCAGCTGACCATTAGCAACGGCTTTGACCAGGTAGGTGGGGCCGGCATCCGCAACGAAGGCAACCTCACCCTTAGCGGTGTCACTGTAGCCAACAATACCAAGGGCGGCATAATGAACAGTCTCGACTCCGCTGGTGCGGTCCTGAACGTGAGCTTCAGCACCATCAGCGGGAACTCGGGTCCGACCGTCGGAGGAGGTATCGTCAACTGGTCCTCCGGCATAGTCACCGTGAGCAACAGCACCATCAGCGGGAACTCCAACTCAGCCGACTGCGGAGGCGGAGTCTACAACAACGGCCCCGGTTCTTCCCTTGCAGCCGGGAATCTGGTCGTCACCAACAGCACCATCAGCGGGAACTCCGCCACTACCGGCGGCGGCATATGTAACAAGGGTATAGCGAGCCTCACCAACACGACCGTGAGCGGCAACACCACCCCCTCGGGAGCCGGAGGAATTCTGAACCTCTTCCCCGGCGATCTAACTCTGACGCACGCCACACTGACCGCCAATTCCGGATCTGTTGGTGGAATATCAGCTCCCAGCGATATCAACGGCAACCCGACAAACAATATGAGGAGCACCATAATCGCCGGCAACACAGGGTCTGTCCCCGACTGCGCGTTCACCACCGATTTTGTGTCGCAGGGCCACAACCTCCTTGGCAACAACGCCGGCTGCGCTTTCACCTCCGCCACGGGCGACCTCGTCGGCACCTCAGCCAGTCCGATCGACCCACTTTTGGGACCCCTGCAAGATAATGGCGGCCCGACCAAGACCCACGCGCTGCTGCCTGGTAGCCCGGCCATCGACGCCGCTGACAATGCAAGCTGCCCCTCGCTAGACCAGCGCGGATACCTACGGCCCGGCGGGCCGGGCTGCGACATTGGTGTTTTCGAGTTCAGCTCGGTACCGGTTCCGGGCCTGACCGGACTCGGCACCACGGTCCTCGCAGCGCTTCTCGCTTGGCTGGTATTCGTAGCCACGCGAAAGAAGGGGCGGCAACCATTGGGCAGCAAGTCCTGAGAAACATGTCGGAGATACTCCGCCAACTACCCCTACCTAGAGCGATGAGCCGGACAGCAAGTCCTGCTCTGCTTCCCGACGGAGCTTGTGTCGGGCTCGCGGCTCATATCCCACGGCCACGGCGGTAGCATGAGAGCGGCCACTCCCGCCGTTAATCGAAAGGTGGACCCTATGAGGTTGATCGTCCTGCTCGCGATGTTGGCCTTTGTTAGCCTGGCCGCTTGCTCTGAGCCGGGACCCTCCGACGAGCCAGCCCCCACGAGCGGAGTGGTACCAGGGTCTGGACAGGGCGGAGGCGGCGGTGGCGGAGGCGGCGGTGGTGGCGGCGGCGGTGGTGGCGATGGCGGCGACGGGATACCGCCGGCACCCTTGTCGACCGACCCGAACAGCGTAACGGTCATCCTTCCAAACCAGCACAACCTGCAGTGGATGAACTTCTGGATAGCCCTTGGCGCCGGGTACTTCTCGGACGAAGGGCTGACGGTGGAGCCGGTATCGCCGCCCAGGCCCGATCGATCAGGCCGGTTCCTGATGATGGGCCGCGGACACGTCGCCGTTCTGCCCGTCCCGATGTACCTGAGGATGATCGGCGACGGCGAGCCGATAGCCATTTTCGCCAACCTGCTCGCGAACGACCGCGTAAACATCATCCTGCAAAAGGAAGTGGCGGAACAGCTCGGGGTTTCGCCGACAGCCTCGGTTAAGGAGAAGCTACAGAGCCTTAAGGGGCTCAAGGTAGGAGTCGCTCCGGGACCGATCACCAGGCTCAGAATCTTGTTCAATTCGGTCGGACTTGACGCGGACAGCCACGTCGAGATCGTCACAATCGGTGGGCACGGGCAGAACAAGGCCTTCGGAGACCGCGAAGTAGACGCACTCTATGCACACACGCCGTTCCTCGAGACCGCGCTCGTCAGGCAGGGAGCCGTGGAGTTCATCGACCAGGCAGGCGGGGAGGTGCCCGAGCTGGCAGGGCTTCAGATCCACGTGATGCTCGCGACAAGGTCGTATATCGATAAGAACCCGCAGACGGTGGAGAAGCTCACGCGGGCTCTCTACCGGGCGCAGCAGCTTATTCGCAGCGACATAGAAGGAACCGTGAACGCATTGACGAAGTCCGGAGTCCAGGAGCTGGACCCAGAGCTGGTCAATACGATCGTTGAGATCTATGCGCCTGCGCTTCCACTAACGCCCGCCGTGTCTGTCGAGGGCATACATACACAGCTCAGCATGTTCCCGGCTCATCAGCAAGCCCCGGACCTCTCTCAGACCGATCTGACGCTGTACGTAGCGCCGCGGTTCGCAGAGAAGGTAGCGTCTGAGTAGAAAGATGTTACCCGAGAGAAGGCCCCTTCACCGCTGCACGATGCGTTTGCGAGGCTAAGCATCTCCAGAACGGGTAACCGAGCCACCACCGCATTGTCATGCTGAGGAGTCCCCGACGAAGTATCAGGGGTGGGGCTGTCCTGGCTTGACGGCACAGCGCCTTCGTGGCTTTCTGCCCATCTCCATATGCTACTGAGAGGGACCAGGGTGAGTTCCGCCGTCATGGCAGCGTGTTATACTTCCCGCTCGTCAACCTAGCTCTGACAAGTATGGTTGCCAAAGACGCTGCCGTCTTCTGGCGCTAAGGTTTCGGCGAGCCTAACCGAAGAAAACCTGCCGTCCCTACTCGATGACGCAGAGCGATTGGTGGTCCAACTCGAACCTTCGGCGTCGCTTCCTGCCACCTCTTTAATCACCTGAGCCGCAATGACACCTGAATGGGACGCGCGCTACCCCGACCAGGAGGCCCTCCGTGGCGAGGTGGACCTCATGGCCGATGCCTTCGTGGAAGCGCTGCTCGAAGAGGTCCCGGCGAATCAAATACGCACAATCTATCTCAAAGGCTCTGCCTGCAAGCCCTGGGACTCCCCACTTGACTACGTCCCCGAGGTGAGCGACTTGGATATCCACGTGCACTTTCGTGGGGACGAACACTGGCGCGGGTTTTCTAGCTCCCTACAGAAAGCGATGCGGATACAAAAGCGCGTCGAGACGCTGTTTCTCTCCCAAACAGTACAGCCTGTCCACACGCCTAGGCCCCAACTCATCGTTCTGAATGCGGCCGAGAGGAAACCGGACTGGGTCGACGCGCCACGCTCCACCGTCAGGGTGCTTCACGGCGAAGAGTACCCGCAGGTGGAATACAGCGATTCGGACCGAATCAGGCGTGGCGAATGCGATCGGCTACTAACAGACGCCTCTTATGTCCGACACGTGCCACTGCAGATTATCGATCGACCGCTGAGGTATTTGTGGGAAGTAATGCGGGCTCTCGTTTGGCGCGTCTCCCCGGCGGGGCCCAGAGTCCTTCACATCTCCGGTGTCGACACCGAGAGCGCGTGGAGTATGAACCGCACTGGAGTAGTGGATGCGCTCAGGGAAATCGGCCTCGACGCCCTGGCCGAGCCGTATACAAGCTTCTATCTCTCGGCATGGCGGTACTTCCTGTCCGGCTACGCCGACACCGACGCGGGAAGAGACGCGATCAGCTCTGCCGTCGAGGTGTTGCAGGAGGCGGAGCAAGTCGCCAACAGCTGGCTGGACGCGAACCCGGCCGAACCTGCGGGATAAGACGATGCCGTTACACGAGGGTCTAAGAATCAGCGACGTCGACCAGCTCGCCGACCTGCTGAAAGACGGCGCCATCTTTCGCGACTGCGACCTCGATCACGCTGACCTCACGGCATTTCACGCGAACGAGATCACGTTCGATAGCTGCTCGCTGCGAAAGGCTGACCTCTCGGAGGTCGTCTGCCGGAGCCTGCGTATTATCGACTCGCACCTGGAGGAGGCCCGCTTTGAGAAGGCGGACATTCAGGAAGCCGAGTTCCTGCGGTCTGTCTGTGCGTCGGCCAGCTTCCGAGGCGCGAAACTCAATCTATCCCGGTTGCTCGATTGCGATCTGTCGCTCTGTGACTTCGAAGGCGCCAACCTGTTCGGTGCGGACCTCGCCGGGTCTAGGCTGAGAGCGGTAGACTTGAGCGAGGCGAAGATGGATGCGGTTAAGGTCGACCGCGTCGACTTCAGCATGGCCACGCTTAGGGCGAGAGACTTCAGCGGCTACAAATTCGACGGCGTGAATTTCACCGAGGCTGACCTTACCGGATGCGACTTCATGCAAGCTGAGTTCCAAGGATGTCACCTCAACGGCTCTATCGTGAGCGAGGATACCACCTTCGACGGCGCGGACCTTCGCGGCGCTCACATCACGAACACAGCTTTGACTAATGCAAGCCTCAAAGGCGCCGTTATGTCACCCGCCCAGGCGCATATCCTGCTTTCCGAAAGATACGGAATAGTCGTGGCGGAGAGCCCGTAGCCTTGACCCGCTTCCCCTTCAAGAGATTGACACACGCCCAACCCAAACGAGAGTCCAGGACCGGCGACATCGAGATCGTCGCGACGCTACCACGGCTCGACGAGGTCGTGGCGGAAGCCTTTCGTCGACCCCGTGTCGCGCTGGACATCGAGTCTAACGGGTTCCACCGCTACCCCGAGCGCGTCTGCCTGGTGCAGTTTGCAGCGTCAGGCCCCGCTTTTCTGATCGACCCCCTGCCCATGACAGATTTGGAGCCCCTGGGAAAGCTGCTGGCCGACCCATCGGTGGAGAAGGTGTTCCACTCGGCGGACTACGACCTGCGCAGCCTCGACCGCGACTGGGGATACCGTGTCCGAAACCTATTCGACACCAGCATCGCCGCGTCGTTTCTCGGCTCTGAGCGTCTGGGGCTGGCCGCAGTGCTCCAGGAGTATCTAGGCGTTGAGTTGACCAAGGAGAAGCGGCTCCAACGCGCCGACTGGACCGTCCGCCCATTGAGCCCTGAAGCGCAGCGGTACGCCGCCGACGACGTCTACTACCTGGAAGCCTTGAGAGACACGCTCGCCAAGAAGCTCAAGGACCTCTCCAGGCTGGAGTGGGTGGCGGAGGAGTGCGAGAGGCTTGCGGGAGTCAGGTATGAGCCTCCCGACCGCGAGTGGGCCTTCGCGTCGATCAAGGGCAGCCGCGATCTCGACGGCGCGGGACTCGCGGTGTTGCGCTCACTACACGGGTTCCGCGAGCGTGAGGCAGTCCGGAGAGACCGGCCGCCCTTCAAGGTGATAGGGAACGCCGCGCTGCTGGCTTTGGCCGCCAGCCCACAGGCTGATCTCGCCAGCATCAAAGGGCTCGGCCGCTTCGGCCACTCTCCCGGCGCGGGCCGTCTTCGCGCTGCGATTCGGGAGGGACTCCGAGCCGGCCCGATTATGCGCCCGAGGCGCTCGAGGACGGACGTCCGGAGACTAAGCGCGGCAGAGCGAGCGAGGGTGGGGACACGGCTCCAGGCGCTTAAGAAGTGGCGAACCGGCCTAGGCAAACAGCTAGGGCTCGATCCGAGTCTACTCTGGCCTGCGGTCAGCCTCGAGCGCCTGGCCGGACGGCCGGACAGTCTACGAGACGAGCTGGAAAGCGCCGAAGTCCGGGCGTGGCAGCGTCAGGAGTTCGGCGAGTCCCTTCGCAGCTTCTTGGCCACGCTGGCCGGGGAGTCCCTCTAGACAGCCCCCTCCGCGTCGCCTCCGCGCTCCTGGTGACGCTGCGAGGCCTCGGCGGTCTTCTTCAGACCGCGCGACGCCGCCATACCCCATGATTGGGGACATCAGCACCCAGAACCCTTGGGGGCGATCTCCAACTCGTGATGATGGCCACCGCTAAACATCTTCGACTTGGGCGTGTTCTGACCCTCTTGTTCCGTCAGGTCGATCTCCTGCTGGCCAGAGCCTCTGGTGTCCACTAGTTCGTCACAGTCAACGAGCTTACCGTGAATCCCATTTCTTCATCCGCCAACCGCTCGTCTCGGTCGATGAATACCTCGGCGGGGTAGCCCGTTTCGGGGTGGTACTCTACCTCGATCCTAGCAGCCTCTCCTGCCACCGCCCCCGCTATGTAGGAAAATAGGTTCTCGACCGTCCCGAAGCGCTCCGGGTCCGGCACGTCGCCGCCAACGGATGAATCGACGAACGTGGTGCCCGTGACCTGACCGTTCACGACCCGGATTTCGACGTCCGCTACGTACTCCTGGATGCAGAAGCACTGCCACTTAGCACTGTAGGTGTAGCTCGTAATACGGCTGCGGTCCCAGCGGCTCCGGGCCCGCAGCAATCGGGCGGTTACCGAGTCGGGGTCCCGCACCAGGATCACGGGCTCGAAACCAGGGATGAGCCCGCCTCGTCCCGACTGGGCGTCGGAGGCCGTTACGGTCCGCTCGTAGAGGCCCTCGGGCAACCCGGCGTCGACGAGGGGACCGTCCGTATCAGCGGCCAATGGGAACCGGACTTCGGTGGTCGGAGCGGACAGCGCGACGACCGCGGTCTGGGTCGCTTCCGTACCCAAGAGTTCGATGGTGATCCGGTCTACCGGGAACTGGAACTCGCACCCACCTTGGTTCACGGCGTCGAAGGCAGTCGGCGCCTTGTCCCTGCCCACCACCGCGACGATGTACTCCAGCGCGTACGCTTCGGTGGCGAAACACACGGGTTCCAGAGAGACGCTCGCTGTCGGGGACGTTCCCGGTATAGAGGGCAGGGCCGTGGGCTCGGCATCGTCACCGCATCCACCAACCGCTATCAACATGGTCAACGAGGCTAGTACCGCAGCTCCAAGTCGAATACGGTGCTTCATCGCTCTATCGGGGATTCCCCATGCAAATTTGCCCATCCAGATGACACATGATCTTGACGATGGATGATGATACGGATACACCGGATTCGCTGTCAATCACGCCGTTGTGCCACGGCGCTACCTGTTGTGGGGTGAGCGTTTAAGGTGAAGGAGGTCCACGGCTGGACGTCACCCAGCCACCTCCGGGCCCGCCACCGGAGCTATACCTCGACAGCGGAAGCTAGCGCCGCTCCCAGGCAAGGTTGACACCACCTGGGGTCACGGGTAGACTCCACGTGCGCCGCAGCATAGTGGCCGCCAGGCTGGCCACGGCTTCGCGTATACCGCCCCCAGTGGAGGAAGGACATGGGCATGTTCGGCTGGTTAACCAAGCTATTCGGTGGCGGCGGAAAGGGTGATGGGGGCGGGACCGACGAACTTGACTCCCCTGCCTCGGGCCTTCAGGGGGAGAGCGGAGTTTCCGGAGCAACGGTGGTGCTGAGCACCGTCCCCGTATTCACTGCTTGGCTAGTAGTCAAAGGTGGGGGTAAGGAGGGCACGGTATACGACCTCAAAGAGGGACGCATCACGCTGGGGAGCGATTCGGAAAACGATATCCAATTAGATGACTCGTCGGTAAGCTCTCCGCACATCATGATACGTGTGAACCAGGGGTCGTACCTGCTCTACGACATGGGCAGCACCGCAGGAACGTGGGTCAACGGGAACTCTGTCCAAGGCGCTTTCCTCAAAGACGGAAGCAGAGTCTCCATCGGTGGTACCGACCTCTTCTACAGCAAGCTCGGTGGAGAAGAGGGCAAGCCCAGTAAGGGCGTGCTGCTGGTGCGCTCAGGCCCGTCGACCGGAAAGAGCTTCAACGTGGGCGAGAACGACCTCGTAATCGGCCGGGCCCCCGGAGAAGACGGCGCCCAGGTCGACGACCCCGCGATAAGCCAGCGCCATGCGATGGTCCGCACCACCGAGCACGGCAGCGTGATCTACGATCTCGGTAGCTTCAACGGTACGAAGGTCGACGAAGTATCCCTGGCGGGCACTGCCCTTAACAGCGGCGACATCGTCAAGGTAGGCGAGGTCGAGCTGCAATTCGTCCAGGAGCAGGCGAAGGGGACCTAGCGGCGCATTGCCGTGGCCCCCACGCTCACCGGCGAAGACCGTCCCAGGGCGTCTGATCGCTCCGCCTAAACCAACTCCACGCCGACCTGCCGGGCAATACTGCGGATGTACTGCTGGCCCGCGATGGTATCCTCGTAGTTGAAGTGCTCCACGTGTATGGTCACGTCGTGGTCGAGCTCGTCCAGCCGCTTGAGGATGGCGGCGTAGTCCAGTACACCCTCACCCGGCGGAACCTCGTCCACGTGGATTAGCGACAACCCCTTCTCGACCTTCGGGACACGTCCCAGCCCGGCGCCCGCTATCTTTACGTCCTTGGCATGTAACGCGGTAATATGGTCGCCGAGCTCATCGAACACCTCGTTGACGAAATCCGTGGTGTTGAAGACCATGTGCGGCATCGTGAGGTTGACGATGTCGATCAGCACCTTCAGCCGGGGCGAGCTCACAGCCTTCAGCATCTCCTTGTATCGTGCCACGGAGCCAAGCGGGCTGAAGAACAACGGATGCCCGGCGACGTCGATGCTTTCGTCCTCGGCGGCTTTGGCCAGCTCGGCAACGCCGGCGAGGCGTTCGCGCCACGTTTCCTCCGACCAGATCGCGGGGGTAGGCCCGTCGAACTCCTTGCCCCATCCGAATCCGATGCAGTGGGCCCCTACCCTGCGCCCGATCTGCATCTGCCGGCGAAGGTGCAGGAGCGACGCCTGGTGGGCCTGCGGGTTGGGAGAGCCCAGGTCGCGGCCGCCGTAGAAGGGCGCAACCTCGCCGACGCGAAGCTCGTGGTCATCGAGGAAGCTCTTGGCTTCATCCGCTTCGGCGTCGCTCCAGTCCGGGAAGGACTTTACCGAGAATGTATCAGCCTCCATGATCGCCGCCTTGCGCACCAGCTCGTCACGCTCGGACCGGCCGTCTTTGCCGACTTGCAGATGGGAGCCGATCGGCGGACTCATTCGAAGCATGGCTTTCCTCCTTCGACAAAGCTCTCCACAGAGGGCGGAGAGCACCGAGCTACTTACGGCTAGGACCTGACGCCGGCTCCGGGACCTTCGTCGGCTTCCGGCGCCGGCCACGTTGGGCTCAGTTCAAACTGATGCGGCTCTTGCGGGCGACGCTGCGGATGTACTGCTGCCCCTGTACCGTCTCAGCGAACGGGAAATGCTCCACGTGCACGGTGACGTCGTGATCAAGCCGGTCCAGCCTGCGCAGAATCGCCGCGTAGTCCATTGTGCCGGTTCCGGGGACCGCCTCGTCGATGTGCGCCACGATCTTGCCCCCCCCGGACATCACCACGTCTTTGGCATGGAGCGCCACCACGGACTCGCCGATAGCGTCGAACGCCTCGTCCACCAGCGCAGTGGTGTTGTAGATGAGGAGAGGCGTAGTCAAGTTGACCAGGTCCAGAAGCACCTTCAGTCGCGGAGAGTCCACCCTCTGAAGCATCTCAACGTATCTGTCCACCGAATTCAGGGGGCTCATGATGTGTGGGTGTGCTGCGATGTCAACTCCAACCTCCTCCGCCACATCCGCTAGCTCCTTGGCGGCGTCGACTGTCCGGTCCCAGGTCTCCGCTGTCCACATGAGAGCGGAGCCACGGCCGACGTAGGTGGAGAACCCAACGCAGTGGGAGCCGAGAATACGGGCGTGCCGCATCTGCTGGCTGTAGTGGGCCACCGCGCCCTTGTGGTCCTCGACATCGTACGAGCCCAGACCGCCTCCGGCGCCCCGCCCCTTGTAGAATCCGCTAAACTCGCCGGGACGCAGGCCATGCTGATGCAAGAACTCACGAGCGCTCTCAACGTCGTCGTCGCTCCAGTCGTTGCGCGAATGGACCGTTACCGTCGTCACGCCCAGGGTCTCGGCGGCGCGCAGGAACTCCTCGCGCTCTTCCGTCGTTTTTCCAAGTCTGATAGGGGGGCTCATCAGGATCATCTAAGTCCCTCCGCTCTTGCTTCGGGCGCACCAGAAGGTGGTGTTACAACGCGCCCAGGCAGCCGTGAGTTTAGTGTGGCCCAATTAGCGTGTCAACCAGGAGTCGAGTGGCCCCGCGACGATTCCCTTACACGCGTCCTTAAGCAGGCCTGTGCCGAGAGGGGCCGGCATACGACGGGCATGCGCGGGGAGAGGCGAACAACAAGGAAGATGCCTGAGACGACCTCACCCCCGTGTGAAGGGCGGAGAGATAATGTACCACCTGGGCGGTCGAGCGCTGAGGTGTGGCGTTTGAAAACTGTACCGCCTGTCGCCTTCAATCAGGAACGACAGAACCTGACTGAAGGTGGATTGGATGTACAAGGTGGAGATGTACCTGCGAGTTCGCAGGGCTTGCTTTGTAGAAGGGATGAGCGCTCGAGAGGCTGCGCGGGTATACGGACTGCACCGGGACACGGTGCGCAAGATGCTCAAGTACTCGGTACCTCCAGGGTATCAACGAGACCGACCGCCTCGTCGACCGAAGCTGGACCCATACAAGGGTGTGATGGACCAGATCCTGGAGCAGGATCTGAGCTCACCGAAGAAGCAGCGTCACACCGCCAAGCGTATCTATGAGCGGTTGAGGGACGAGCACGGGTTTCCGGGCAAGTACACAATCGTCAAGGACTACGTCCGGGAACGCCGTCGTCGGACCCGAGAGATGTTCGTACCACTGTCCCATTCCCCGGGACATGCCCAGTGTGACTTTGGCGAAGCGTGGGTGGTCATCGGCGGAGTGGAACGCAAAGCCCACTACTTCGCCCTGGACCTCCCTCACAGCGACGGGTGCTATGTGAAGGCGTATCCCGCCGAGACGACGGAGTCATTCTGCGACGGACACGTCTCCGCCTTCGCGTTCCTGGGCGGAGTGCCTCAGAGCATCCTCTACGACAACACCACGCTCGCGGTAGCCAGAATCCTGGGAGATGGTCGCCGGCAGCGGACCAGGGTGTTCTCCGAGCTTCAGTCCCACTACCTGTTCGAGGACCGGTTTGGCCGTCCAGGCAAAGGGAACGATAAGGGCAAAGTAGAAGGTCTGGTCGGCTATGTCCGCCGGAACTTCCTGGTGCCCATTCCATCGTTCGAGAGCTTCGATGCCCTCAATGCTCATCTGGAGCAACACTGCCTCAGACGGTTCGAAGATCGACTCCGCGGCCGCAACGAGACGATAGGAGAACGGCTGGAGCGGGACCTGGAGAAGTTGCTGCCTCTGCCGGCCGTACCGTACGACGCCAGCGACAAGCACGCGACGAGGGTCAGTTCTCTGTCCCTGGTCAGATACCGGACCAATGACTATTCGGTCCCGGTGGCCTACGGTCATCGGGACGTTCTGGTCCGCGGATATGTACACGAGGTTGTGATCAGCTGTGGCGCTGAAGTCATCGCCCGCCATCGGCGGTCCTACGATCGAGACGACTTCGTCTTCGACCCTCTCCATTACCTGCCGCTCCTTGAGAAGAAGACGAGGGCATTGGATCAGGCGGCGCCGCTGGTTGGATGGGAGTTGCCCGAGGAGTTCGGAGTGTTGCGGCGGCTGCTGGAGTCTCGGATGGGCAAGCGAGGAAAGAGGGAGTTCGTGCAGGTGCTCAGACTGATGGAGAACTTCCAGCCGGAAGAAGTCCACGACGCCGTACGAGACGCCATTCGACTCGGGGCTGTGAGCTTCGATGCTGTCAAGCACCTGGTGCTGTGCAGGATCGAGGGTCGACCGCCTAGACTCGACATGGAGTTGTACCCGTATCTGCCCAGGACCAACGTTGCAACAACCTCGACCAGGGACTACATGGCTCTCCTGGCGGGGAGCCGGTCATGACCAACAAGTCCACGATGTTGCTCGAACACAACCTCAAGCAACTCAAGCTCCCCACGTTCCTGAGGGAGTACGACAAGCTGGCATCCCAGTGTGCCAGTGAGGGAGCTGACCATCCGGACTACCTGCTGCGACTATCGGACTTGGAGCTGATCGACCGTCACCATCGCATGGTGGAACGTCGGATCAAAGCAGCCCGCTTCCCGACGACCAAGAGCCTCGACACCTTCGACTTCCTGTCTATGCCGTCCCTGAACAAGGCTCTGGTTCTGGAGCTGGCACGATGCGAGTACATCGAGCGCCCCCACAACGTCATCGCTCTCGGCAACAGTGGCACCGGCAAGACCCATATCGCCCTCGGTCTCGGTCTGGCTGCGTGTCAGAGGGGACTGTCCGTGGGCTTCACCACCGCCGCTGCTCTGGTTCACGAGCTGATCGAGGCCAGGGACGAACGGCGTCTGCTCAACCTGCAGAGAAGGCTCGCACGACTCAAGCTGCTCATCATCGACGAACTGGGCTTCGTGCCCTTGTCCAAGACTGGCGCCGAGCTCCTCTTCGAGGTGTTCAGCCAGCGTTACGAGCGTGGATCGGTCCTGGTGACCTCCAACCTGCCCTTCGTCGAGTGGACCGAGGTGTTCGGCTCTGAACGGCTGACCGGAGCTCTCCTCGACCGCCTCACCCACCATGTCGACATCCTGGAGATGAACGGGGACAGCTACCGACTCAAGCACAGCAAGAAGACTTCTGGCCGCCAGCTATCTGACTGAGCCTGATCTCCAACGCCCCACGAACCTTGATGCCCATTCTACGGCGTTCAGTGGTACAGTTTTGCTCCGCCCCGCTGGTACGTTTTCACACCGCCCTTGACACCCCCGACCCCTCTCCGCGTGCGCAGAGGGTCAAAGAAGCATCGGCGACGCTATTCTTGGCCGAAGCGCTGTAACTCTTCGAGGACCTCTTTGGGCGCGCCGGCGGGGACCTGGCCGGCTGCGACTTTGGCGGTCTGCACGGCCAGGCGAATCTCCTCTACGACCTCCGGGTTTGCAAGAGTGGTCGTATCACCGACGTCCATGAAGTTGGAGATGGACGCTATGACACGGCGCATTATCTTGCCGGAGCGCGTCTTGGGGAGGTCGCTGCTCACCCAGACATGGGCGGGACGGGCGATGGGGCCGATCATCTGAGTGATCGCCGCCTTGACCTTGTCCTCCACATCTTTATTCGACTCGTACCCGGGCTTGAGCGAGACGTACATCTCGGGCACCCTGCCCTTCAGCTCGTCGTAGGCGGGCACGGCGGCGGCCTCGCCGATCTCCTCGACCGTGAGCGCGGCCGACTCGAGTTCCTTAGTGCCCAGTCGATGGCCTGCCACGTTGATGACGTCGTCCACCCTGCCGACGATGCGGAAGTAGCCGTCTTCGGACTGCGTGGCCCCGTCACCGGTGACGTACGGCCAGTCGCGCCAGTCTTTGCTTCCCTTTTTCGCGTACTTCTCGAAGTAGGTGCTGATGAACCGGTCCGGGTCCCCCCAAATGGTCTGCATCAGCCCAGGCCAGGGGTTCCTGATACAGATATTTCCGCCCTTTCCGCTTCCGGGCTCAACCTGATTGCCGTCGTCGTCGTAGATGGCCGGGTATATGCCCAGAGCGCCCGGGCCACAGCTGCCCGGCTTCATCGGCTGCAGCGCGGGGAGCGTGGTCCCAATAAACCCCCCCGTCTCCGTCTGCCACCAGGTGTCCACTATCGCGGCCTCGCCCTTACCGACGGTCTCGTGATACCAGCGCCACACGTCGGGCTCGATGGGCTCTCCAACGGTGGTCATGTGCTTGAAGTGGTAGTCGTACTTCTGCGGCTCGTCCGGGCCCGCCTTTCTGAGCAATCGGATGGTAGTCGGCGCAGTATGGAAGATGTTGACTCCCAGCCGCTCGGCGATCCGCCACGGCCGTCCGGGGTCGGGGTAGGTCGGGACACCCTCGTATACGACGCTGGTGGCGGCGTTGGCGAGCGGGCCATAGACGATATAGGAGTGACCGGTGATCCAGCCGATGTCCGCGAAACACCAGTAGACGTCCCCAGGGTGAATGTCCTGGTAGTACTTCGACGTGCCGGCCACATACGAGAGATAGCCCCCGGTGCTGTGCTGGCACCCCTTCGGCTTTGCGGTGGTGCCGCTGGTGTACATCAGGAAGAGCGGGGCTTCCGCCGGCATGGATACGGGCTCGACACGCTTGCCGCGGTAATCCCTCAAAAGCTCGTCGACGAAGAAGTCTCGCCCTTCGACCATCGGAGTAGGAGAGGAGTCCCTGTCGGGGTACCTGCGCCACACAAGCACCTTGTCTACCTTGGCGCCTTGCCCTTCGGCCTGCGCCACGGCCTCGTCGGCCTTGACCTTGTGATCGAGGAGGTCACCGTTTCGCCAGTACGCGTCGGTGGTTATCAGCACGCTGCTCCCGGAGTCCACTATGCGATCGCCACATGAGGCGCCGCTGAAGCCTCCGAATACCTGTGAGTGGACGGCGCCCAGCCTCGCACACGCGAGCATCGCTACGGGCAGCTCGGGGACCATCGGCATGTGGAACGTGACCCTGTCGCCGGCCTTAACTCCGGCGAAGTCTCTCAGCAACGCCGCGAATTCGTTGACGCGTACGTACAGCTCCTGGTACGTAATGGACCTGTCAAGCTCTTGCTCGGGTTCGGGCACCCAGATGAAGGCGGCCTTGTTCCTGTGCTGTTCAAGGTGCCTGTCGACGCAGTTGTAGGATGCGTTGAGCTTGCCGCCGAGGAACCATTGCCAGAAGGGCGGGTCGGACGTATCGACGAGGGTATGCCAGTACTCATCCCAGGTGAGCAAGTCGGCGTACTCTCGGAAGCACTCCGGGAAATTCTCCTCCTTAAAGCGCTCCAGGACGTCCGAGTCGGCCATGTTGGCCTGCGCGATAAAGCCTGGAGAAGGGTAGACGAACTCCTCTTCTTTCCAGTGAGCCGCTATCTGAGCTTCACTAACCTCGACATTTTCCTTCGCTGCTGCCATACCTGGTCCCCCTGGCTTTGTGTTTAGAAAACCGCCCCGGCTTCGGCGCCTACTGCCGCTTTCGGGCTGCGCGCGGTCGCGATGGGCGGCTGGGTCGTAGCTGAGAGCGAGCCTATACTCCCGATTTTCTTTTGTCAACCCACCTCTTTAGGACACGCGCGAGGCCGTACAGCGCCCGGCGCCGTGACCCTTCCCCTCTAGCTCCTTCCCACCAGGGGAGGCGCCAAAACTGGCGATTCGCGGCCGTGGTCCGACAGGCCTGTCCGAAGCAAAGTCGAAGGGCTCACCACGAACGTAACCTGAAACTCACCGTTCGTGACTTCTGCGAGCTCAGCGCAGGCTCTGAGCTTGTCGAAGGACAGTTCGCCCAGAGCGACACTTATTCGGCAAAGCGGGGAGTGAGGATAAGAAGAAGGGAGCTCAGGCCCTGGGGACGACCGGCAGAGTAACGTGCGACGGGTACTCCGAGGTGTGGTAGACCGTCTGGAGAGCGGACACGAACGAGGAATCGGTGCCAATGGGCTCGCCGGTGTTGGTGTTGCGGTCGAACCGGGGGTAGTTGCTGCTGGATATCTCGAGCCGTATCCGATGGCCGCGCCTGAAGAGGTTGCTGGTGGCCCACAGGTCGATCGTGTATTCGGTAACCTGCCCGGGCTCGATCGGGGCCGCCGGAGTGCGCGGAGTCCTGTACCGGGCCCGCACGATACCGTCGGTTAGGTTACTGGCGCGCCCAGCGGGGCTGACGTCGACAAGCTTGGCGGTGAAGTCCGTATCTCTTGCCGAGGTGGACGCGTAGAGCGTGACGGTGATGGGGCCGGTGACCTCCATGTACTGTTCCAGCGGAGGGGTGGTGTATACGAGCACGTCGGGCCTTCTTTCCACGGGCCGTTGGTCGAACACGCCGGCAGCCATGATGCCAGGTGCGCCGTTGAGCGCGCCGCCACGCGTGAGGACGGGGTCGATAGGGTTGTACACGTACACATCCGGGGCCTCCGACCCGGGCGCATCGGGACTCAGCGACCCGTCGCCGCCGGAGGTGTTCGCCTTGCCCCCGCTGCGGAGGTAGTAGCTCACAGGCTCAGCCCGGCTGAGCGGCCACTCCTCCTCCTCACGCCAGACGTTCTCACCCATTACGAAGATGCGGACCGGCTTATCGTCGGCGACGCCGTTGTCCTCGCCCTTCAACCAGTAGTCGCAGAACCTCAGGATCCGCCCTTCGAGGTCTTGCGCTGGACCGGAGGCGCGAGTGCCAAAGTCCACCTCTCCGGAGACGCTCAGGTGGGGTTCCGAATGCACCCACGGGCCGATGACGAGCTGCTGTCCGCGGCGGGACTCTTCCGTGGCGCCGACTTCACGCATGCGTGAAAAGTTGCGGAGCGTACCACCCAGGAAGATGTCGTACCACCCACCGATGTTGAAGGACGGCACCTCGATCTGGGAGTGGAACTCGTCGATGCTGATCTTCTTCCAATAGTCGTCGTACTCAGGGTGGTCCAACCAGTCGTAGTAGTAGGGGGCCAGCCCTCCCTCGAGCTCCGGGAGCTCTCTCATGGGGAGGTAGTTGTAACCGGCCATGATGTTGTCGTGGGCCTCGATCAGCACCTCGTGCTGGCGGGGCGAAAGGAAGAGCCGGTTCGACAGGTTGTCCCAGTTCGCCGCGGCAAGAGACCCCAGCGCCCAGTGGAGATTGAACCCGAGCTCGAAGGCGCCGCCTCGCCATGTCCAGCCGTCGTGAAAATCGGACGCGGTAACGCCGGGGACGATACATGCCAGGGATGCAGGCCTGGCGGAGGCAGCAAGCCACTGCACAGCCCCGACGTACGATGAGCCAAACATTCCCACCTTGCCGGTGCACCACGGCTGGGCGGCGGCCCACTCGACGGAGTCATACCCGTCGCTGATCTCGTCAACGAACGCGTAGAACTCACCGTCCGAGCTGAACCGTCCGCGAACATCCTGCACAACCACGGCATAGCCGTGCATCGCTGCCCGGATAGCATCGAGAAGACCTGTCCTGCTGGCCGGCAAGCTCTTGTTATAGGGGGTCCGCTTGATCAAAGCAGGGAACCGGCCCGACTGGTCCGGCCGGTAGACGTCGGCGTACGTGATCGTACCGTCCCGCAGCATCAAGGGGACATCTGGTTCGAACTTTACGGAAAAGGCGCCGGGCATCCGTCACGCTCCTGAGATTTTTCGTTGCCGAACGGGACCTCGGGCATCAAGCCCCGTCTACCGCAATCTCAACCCAGCGAAGACGGGATTCAACCCCCATATTGTCTCCATCAGCCGTGCAGCCGATGCGTAAACCTTAGCCGTGTCAGATTGCTTCTCTCGCAGGAGGGAGTCTTCGCCGCGGGGCGTCGGGTGAAGGATGTTAGCATAGGGCTTGTGGGCCAGCAAGCGAGGTCGCTGCTTTGGTCGCAGCCAGGACTGGTCCAAGAGCGCGGCGTCACTCCCACACCGGTTCGTTGCCGCGGCCCCCTCAGGACAACACTTTCGAGAAATCGGGTGGTGGTCTTCCTCGTCGAGACCTGTGGTTGGCGAATCCGCATTCACGGACACCCTTCGGCGAGTTCAGGGCGGCCGGGATCATCGCGCGTGCGTACCATGAAACGGCCCTGGCTCGCCGCGCTAAACGTTGACATTGACAGCCAGCGACAGCTAGAATTCCGGTTAAGGTCAAGAAGCTAAAGCGAGAATCAACCGATGCTAAAAATACGATTGAGGCGAGTCGGGGCTCGAAAGCAGCCCAGCTACCGGGTGGTGGTCGCGGACTCGCGGGCCGCGCGTGACGGCAGCTTCGTCGAGCAGATCGGGCACTACAACCCGCGCACCGAACCGGCGACTCTGGAGATCGACCAGGAAAAGGCAGACAAGTGGATCGCGCAAGGCGCGCAACCCAGCGAGTCCGTCGGCAAGCTGCTCAAGACTCTGCAGGCGCGCAAGGAAGCTGAAGCAGAGGCAGAATCAGAATGAAGGATCTCGTCGAATACATCGTCAAGTCGATTGCCTCCTCCCCCGATGAGGTAAAGGTTACGGAGGAAGAGGAAGACGGCCGTGTGATCTTGAGACTCGAGGTCGCGCCGGACGATAAGGGGAAGGTGATCGGCCGCCAAGGACGCGTGGCCCAGTCCATCCGGGTGCTCCTCCGGGTCGCGGCGGTCAAGCAAGGGACCCGTGCGATTCTGGAGATCGTCTAGCCCGGCTCCGCTCCTGCCTCCCACGTGAACGACCGCACCCCACCCGCGGACGGGACCCCGACGAGCCCATCTGATCCTCTGGACGATGTCGTTGTCGGGAGAATCAGGGGTGCGTGGGGAATCCACGGCCACGTCAAGGTAGAACCCCTCACGGATTCCTCAGGGCGATTCTCCCCGGGTAGCCGCCTCTACCTCAATGGGCGCGCTGTCAAGGTGATCGACTCCCGGCCCCACAAGGACGCCCTGGTGGTCAGGCTCGACCGCGTCCAAGACCGGACCCAAGCCGAATCGCTCAGAGACGCAGTTCTCACGGTGCCCGCGAGCGAGGTGGGGCCGCTTCCCGCCGGCTCCTACTACCACTTTCAGGTGCTGGGCATTGGTGTATGGACAGAGGGCGGCGAGTATGTCGGACGCGTGACGCAGATTCTTCCGAAAGAGGGCGCGGACGTGTACGTCGTCAAGGAGGGAGAGGGGCCTGAGGTGTTGCTGCCGGCTCTCGAGAGCGTCGTGGTCGAGGTGGACCCCGAAGAGGGGCGCATGGTGGTGCGGCTGCCGGAGAAGCGCGCGAAATCCCCCTAAATCCCCCTTTGCAAAAGGGGGACTGAGAAGTGCGGCAACCTGCCGGGACCCAGACGCGCCCTTTACGTGCTCGGCCTCGTTCAGTCGTGAGCTACACGCATTAGGTGTGTCATGTTGCCGCCGACGATCAGCGCGATCTTGTCCTCGGCCTGAAAAGTGGAGCAGAGGAGCATATGCTCCAGGGCCTGGCACTAGGTGTGAAAGCGCGTCACGATCGGCGGGTCTGGACCCCAGACGAGTCGAGGCACGCCCACCCTCTCTACCAGCGTCTCCATCGTTGGCTCTATCTCCGCCGTGGGGTAGTCCCCAACTCCCCCGAGGAAGGCTTCCTCTATCGAGTGCTGCGACGATACCGGGGGCGAAGGGCGGCCACCGGGCCGCCCCTACAGATGTTCGGCGAGCCACCCTAGGCTGTAAAACTGGCTGGCAATGCACGCGCTCGACCAGGAAATAGACGTAGCGAGGGCCGCGTCACCGCTTCCGTAACGCGCCCGTAACGAAGCGGTAGCGTCGCGCAATTATGATGGCTTTCAGGTCGGCGTGCTAATGAAAGCGTCCGTGCGGCGTCGACTGACTTCGCCGATGGAGAGGTGTCCGTTATGGCTGTCAGTCAAATACAAGCAGGGACCCGAGACACCGGATGGGCCCGGCTGGGTCACCTGTCGGGGGTTGTGTTCGTTGTTCTACTCGTAGTGGGGAGCCTGCTAGCCGGAAGGTTCGATTTCGTTCCGCCTCCCGAGGAGCTGAAGCCTTACTTCGAAGAGAACAGCGGCCGGATCGGAGCAGCGGCATACGTCATAGGCCTGTCAGCGTTCTTCCTGATTTGGTTCGCCGGAGGCCTCCGGGGCAGCCTGCGAGCGGCGGAGGGGGGCACGGCACGGCTTTCGACGATCGCGTTCGGCGGCGGCATTGTGGCAAGCGGGCTGGTCCTGCTGACGAGCGCCTCCATGGGCACGGCCGCGGCCCGAGCCGGTGCAGGCGGTGGCATATCCCCCGAATCCGCGGCGGTCCTCTACGACTTGAACACTGTGGTTTTCGGTACCGGCGTATCGGTGGCCTTGGCAGCCATGATCGGACCCGCGGCAGTGATATGGTTGCGGACCGCAGCGCTCCCGCGGTGGCTCGGCTGGGCAAGCGCCGTCCTCGCGGTCGGTCTGTTGACCCCGTACAACTGGGCGGTACTGGGCCTCTTTGTACCATGGGCCGTGGTCGCGAGCATCTTGCTATACGTGCGCGAACGGCCCCCGGGCTAGAGGGCCAGCCGCATCACGTGCCGCCGGGTCCCGGCCGCGCCAACCTCCTGAAAGCCCGCGGCCTCGAAGGAGGGGACGAACCCCATAATCCGATAGCTAGGCGATTGCGGATCAACGGGGTAGGCTTCGACCACCGCCGCGGCCTTTTCCCCTGCGTGCTCGACGGCAGCCGCGATGAGGCGTCTCACGATGCCCTGGCCGCGGAATCGTCGCAGCACAAAGAAAAAAACATACGCGCGACCACACGACATCGAGGCTATCGTTCGGGCTGCTCTTGCCGCCAAGGTCCCGGTACGTAGTCCTCGGGGCAATCGGACACCACGCGACCGGTTCCCGGTCCACCTACCCGAGAATCCCAACTGGTACGCCTTTTTGCACGCGATGCTCCAAGCTGGCCTTCTCGGCCCTGCGGTCGCACCGGCTCTTCCCGCTCGGCATTGAGCGCCACACCATGCACCAGCAGTACTTCGGTCCAACGGGCGCCTCGAAAAGCTTTTCCAGGTCGTCACATCGGTCAGCGGTGACCTCGTGGAACACAAGTGTTGTGAGCACAGCGTTACGTCGATCCCTCGGATTGTTTGTCTGGAACGTCGCGCCAGTGATATCAGACATTCATACGTACGGTGCGACAATCCCACCATTCACGGTCGGGCTCACAGCTCACTCAGTAGCTCCGCACAGGCCAACGGGAGGTCCCATGGCTCCGCGGCGCTATCAGGCCAAGCTAACTCAGCGGGTCCCTCGGGCCAGGCAGCCAGAACCGCCCGTGGCAGTATCGCGTTCCTGGTCCGCTCTCGCTCGAACCCCAGCTCCTCCGTCAATCGGTCCAGCCGCCGGGCCAGAACGCGTGCAGGCTGCTCGCGCGGCAACTGAAGACTATAAACGAAGGGCCCTAGCTCGTACGCCGCGTCGCCCACAACTCCCTTGGGATCGATCGCGAGCCACGGCTCTCGCTCTGCCGAGAGGATGTTCCACGGGTGAAGGTCGGCGTGCAAGACGACCGGTTCGTTGTTGTCCTCTAGCAGCTCTCGGAGCATAGCCTCCGCGCGCTCAATCAACGGCTTCGGGAGCGGGCCCGGTACATCGAGCTGACGCTGCAGCCACTTCAAGGCTCCTTCGTACTCGGACACGACCGGGAAGGGGTGCTCGCTCGGAGCCGGTCGCCAGAAGCGCCTCATCACGTTGGCCGCGATGGATATGGCGTCCTCGCGGTCAGGCAAGTCACCGAGGTGCGTGCCCGGCATGAGCCGCTCCAGCATCATGGCGCCAGCGGCCGTGTCGCTTTTTAGTAGGCGCACCGCGCCGCTACCTCCGCAACTCCGGAGCGTTTCCACCTCTCTGAGATGGTCGTCGCCGGGTACTCCTAGCTTTAGGACCACTTCGGCGCCGTCCTCCTGGACGGCTGGGGCCACATAGTGGAACGAAAGGTCAAACGGCTCGCCGGCCCGGACGGACCAGCGCTCCTCAATGTCGGCGACGAGGGTGGACAGCCTCTCGAGCCAGTCTGCGCCGGACTGACCCCAGGCCTCCGTTATGTTTTTTACCAGCTCGTCTGGGAGAATCAATTCACGCTGGAGATGCAGTAGCCGAGCTTCCCCTTGTCCGTGTTGCTCCTTCTTCCCGTCCATCCGTGCCTGTTCATGAGAGACGGGTCTACATTTCCCTGATCTCGTAGACTCTGATGCTCGCAATGTACGGGCAGTCTCTTGCGATCTTTTCCGCGTCGTCGAGGCTGTCGGCCTTGATGGTATTGTAGCCGGTGATGGACTCCATCCCCCATGGCAAGTCATTGGTCCCGGCGCCCGAGATTTCTCGCCCAGCGCCGAAACCACCCTGGTCGACGGTGATGTCGGCGATCGACTCGAACCATTTCCCCCACGCCTCCATGATCTCCGGAGTAGGGTTCTCAAATCCGTAATGCAGAAGAACGAACTTCTTCACGTCTCTCTCCTTGGTATTTTGATGGAATGCTGACGTTCCCGTCTCGCTTCGCCCGGACTGCCAGGCTCGCCTTGTGGAGAGCCGGATCTGCGGCGTAATCCTATTTGCGGAGTCGCTTTCCTGCAACCCAGAGGCCGCGGCTACCTAACTGACTGACCTGCTTGGTTTCTGAGACGACGCCGGAGCGTCTGTATGAAGAGCTGGACGGCTCGATGGCTCACCATGCAGGATAAAAGACAGAACTTGTTCTTGCTCCTTCGAGCTCTCCCGGCGGCAGGCAGACCCGGCCCCCACCAAAACTGTACCCCAACCCAATGCTGCTCGCGCAAGCAAGGTAGGCCCAGATTCAAACCGGCCGGGTCAAGTCCAGAGCAGATCTCGTGGGTCTCCCGGAGGCCCGCCAAGTCCATGCGGTTCAAATTCTGATCGACTCTAGGTCACCTCGGCCAACACAACGGCCCAAGGTTTCTCCAAGGCCGTCCATAGAGACTCTTGTCTCTGCCGGGTGATCACGAGTCCGGTTTCTAAGGATTCTTGCGTTTTCTTTTCCACTCGTCCAGAGGGGCGAACAGGCCTAGTCAAGGGTGCTCCAGGGCTGGTCTGCCTCTGATCAGCCCCACCACGTGGGGCACACCTCTGAACTCTCAGCCAGGGACGGCGAAAATGCAGCCAGGAAGAAGATATCGCGAAGAAGGCGAGGAATTCTGAGAATCGACGCCGCACGCGTCAGAACGACATCTTGGAACTCGATGAGGTGAATAGGTGCTATTGGAAGGGGTTGGGGATATCGATGGTGGACTGGGACTCCATGAAGAGGTACTGGATCTCGGAGTTTTCTTCGCCCAAGGCTATCCGATCCATATTCCGTAATTTACGCGGCTCAGACCCGAGTCGTTCGCCATTTACCCATGTTCCGTTGCGGCTCCCGAGATCAGCTAACCAATACCCGTCAGCGTCTCCTCGGATCGCCGCGTGCTGGCGAGATATGCTTGGCGACTCCACTACGACATCGTTCAGAGTAGCACGACCTATAACCTTCATGCCGGCGGAGAGGGCGATACTACTGCCTTGATCTGGCCCTCCTTTCACCATCAGTATAGCCTCAGATGCCATCGACATGAACGAACTCCCTTTGCCAAGGCATCTTAATCGCTTGTGGGCTTGTCCGGCTGAATTGGGTGAAACTTCGGGTAACACTCAGCACAATAGATCGGGGGGTAATCTCCAGGCTTCTTGGTAGACATGAATTCCCTACCGCAGTTGGAGCACTTCGCTGGGTACATCGGTACGCCTATTGTTGGGCCAGGTTCGGTCAAAGTGAACTACCTCCGGTTCCTACAACTACTCTAATCAACAAAGTCGGTATCACGTTCCGTTCAACTCACCCTCGCTCACATCCTCGGCCAGATTAGCTACGTAGATTTTCACGCCATGGGCAGCACAGCCCCCTGCTGATCAATGCTAGGCTCACAAACCGTAAGCAAGCCGCATCGAGAGCTCCGGTGGTAGCTTATTCTCTTCCATCTTTGCTTGCGTTAGCTCTACGTCGTACTCGGACCTGTGGTGCGTTACGGTGCCGGCATCGGAATCGTAGATGACGTAACTAGCCTTCGGGTCTCGATCACGAGGCTGACCCACAGCGCCAGGGTTAATGATCATTCTTTCGTTACCGAGCGGGATCGACTGGTCGACTGGGAACTCGTCGAAGGTCGCGCTATCTCCTTTTGGCCTACAGATGAAAGATTTGTGGGAGTGGCCAACGAGGCATCTCTGCGTCTCAAAAAGTTCGAAGCTAGCGGTGGCGATCTCGGAGGTAATCACGTACTCCAGCCAATACGGCTCTTTGGGGCTACCGTGTACTAGAGTAAAGTCATCCACTTCAAGTCTGTTCGGCAAGCCTAAGAGGTAGCTGTAGTCTTCGTAACTGATGTTTAAGGTTGTCCACCTAATCGCTGCGAGGGCATGGGCATTGAACAAACCCTCAGGATCAATCTTGCCCACGGCAGCTAGATCGTGGTTCCCGGCGACGGAAATGGTGTTGTGGCTGCGTAGCAGGTCGATGCATTCGTGAGGGTTTGGTCCGTAGCCGACGATGTCACCCAGCGACCAGACTTGATCGAATCCTCCATGGTTTCCTGCGGCTTCGAGCACACCTTCTAGAGCCTCTTGGTTGCTATGGACGTCGGAGACGATTAGGGCGCGCATTCCAAACCTCGGCAGGGCACTGCAAAAGGGGTTCCAAAGAGGGACGCGCAGCGAAAAGGTACGGTTCGCGGTGACTTACCCTACTACGCACTACCTAGTCAAAAATAGGGTGTTACCACAACGCCCCATGAAAGGGTCTGCATGAGTCACACGTCAATTGCCGAGTCCTTCCAATTGTAGCTAGGACACAAATGCCAATGCCTTGGAAAAGCAAAAACTGCCTGCAATACGTGAACGCCAAGGAGCAGTAGCTGAGGTTTGTAACTCGATCACCGGATCCTGATTAGATCCCGGTGCTCGATTCGAGAGCCTGCGTCTGTCTTCTCGGTCAGGTGTTACCGTGGTTCTAGGGTTTGCGGTTGCCCTGAGACGGTCTTGAGCCATCCAGAGTCCAGGTCAGTAAGAATTGCCGCTAGTTTGCTTGGGTCGGTTGGCTTGGTTACGTGGCTTGCGGCTCCAGACTGAAAAGCCATAGTGACGTCATTGAACTCTGGTGACCCGGTTAATGCAACAACTGGTATGAACATCAGCTCTGGGTCAGCGCTGAGTTGGGCCAGCACCTCGCTTCCGTCTACGCCCGGTAAGCGCAAGTCCAGCAGGATTATGTCTGGAAGACGTGCTTCATGTTGAGCGCCCTCCCGACGCAAGATGGTCAGGGCCGCCTGGCCATCAGGTGCGACGACCAAATTCGCACTCAACGCCGTTTCCTCCAAGGCTAGCTCAACGAGCCTTACGTCACCGGGGTTATCCTCCACGAGAAGAATCTCGTAGTCCTCTTTTCTCTGGCTTTCTTTCATTGAATCGGTTCTGCCGGCATTATTATAGCAAGGAGCAGACTTTTTTGGCCTGCGTCAGCCTTCTCCGAATCAGCGGTGAGCTCCTGCATGTTGGAGAAGAGGATGGCTACGCGGCGTCGCTCTCCATAGGGCCGATGTATCGGACCTGAATAGGGGGACAATGCCGCGGCGCTCTCGAGCGGGTATGCGAATCTCGGGTTGGAGGGCTAATGTCTATGAGGTTGCGAGGTGGCCCGATCAGCAGTTGCCGATAGTTGCCTACCTGATGAGGTATTCGATGCGAGGCCATAACAAGAAACGTTGAGACAGTAGTGCAACCCGGTCTACACAGCAGTCGCTCGCCATAATCTACACATCAACAAAACCCCAGTGATCAGATGAGTAGATTCGGCCACCGCTGTATCCATCATTCCCTCCATATTCGTGAGAGCAGCCAGAACAGCTAAGCGGCTATATACAGGGCTGGAGAGACTATTGGCTCCGCAGCTCGGTCAGTATTGGGAACTTTTCGGAGTGATTTCCAGATCCCACAGCCCATTTTCCCCGAGCCGGTAGAGAGCCACGAGTACCGAAATCCAGTTCAGCTTGCGAGAGAGCCGCAATCCCGATTGGAGGCTGGCGAGTTCAGACATGCAAGCGAACTCGCGGAGGATCTGGGACTATCTCGTGCCAGGGTTACTCAGCTTTTGCGCCCTCTTAGCCCGAATCCACCGAAGGACGTCCTTGGGGACAGCCCTTGAAGAAGCCAGCGGGTGCTCCTCTGAATCTGGGATAATGGTTTTGGAACAGAAACCCGCCCGGAAACAAGGAGCACCCAATAGATGCTGCCACAGAACAAACCCGACCGTATCCGCATCCTCTTTGACGACCATCGCCTGGTGGCCAATGCCGGCCTGCTCCTGCCGGCCACCCTAGCCCGGCACCTGGGCCTGCGGGAACTCGTCGACCATCACCTTGACCTCGGCGGAGCGCCGGGACGGGCGAACACTGGGGACAAGATGCTGACGCTGGTCGCTTCCGCGCTGGCAGGCGGCGACTGCATCGACGACGCCGATGCGCTGCGCGCTGGTGGGACGGTCGGTGTTCTAGGCTGCGTGGTCAAGGCGCCATCCACCCTGGGGACCTTCCTGCGCAGCTTCCGGTGGGGGCATGTCCGTCAACTCGACCGCGTGAGCCGCCAGTTGTTGGCCCGGGCCTGGGCCGCTGGGGCCGGACCCGGCGACTCGCCCCTGACCATCGACCTGGACTCGACCATCTGCGAGACCTATGGACTGGCCAAGGAGGGAGCGCGTCACCACGGCTATACCGGCGCCCGCGGCTATCACCCGCTGCTGGCCATTGCCGCCGGCACCGGCGAGGTGCTGATGTCCCGGCTGCGCGAGGGCCGGGCCAACACCGCCCGTGGCGCCGCCCACTTCCTGCGTGAGACGGTGGGGCGGGTGCGCTACGGCGGGGCCAGGGGACAACTCACGGTGCGGGCCGACAGCGGCTTCTACGCCCACACTGTCGTTGCCGCCTGCCGGGAAATGGATGTCCGCTTCTCTATCACCATCCGCCAGCGCGCCAGCCTGCGGGACCTGATCGAGACGATACCAGAGGAGGACTGGACTCCCATTCCCTACTGGATGGACGGCGCCGCCGATGTCGCCGAGACGACTTACACCCCGTTCCAGACCAAGCCGGACGCCGCGCCGGTGCGGCTCATTGTCCGGCGGGTGAAGCCGACGCCCGGTTCCCAGCTCGCCCTCTTCGCCAGATACAGCTATCACGCCTTCATCACCGACCGCGATGGGGAGACGCTGGAACTGGAGGCCGATCATCGCCGCCACGCCGAGGTCGAGAACGCCATACGCGACCTCAAGTACGGCGTCGGGCTGAACCACATGCCGTCGGCGCGCTTCGCCGCCAACGGCGCCTGGCTGGCGGTCCAGGTGATGGCGCATAACCTGGCCCGCTGGACGGCGCGGATTGGTCTGGGCGAGCGGACCGTGATCACCAAGACCCTCAGGCGGCGGGTCTTCGCTCTGGTGGGACGGATCACCCGCTCGGCGCGCCGCCTCACTTTGCATCTCCCCCGGCGCTGGCCTTGGGAAACCCAGTTCAGTCGCGCCTTGGCCCGGCTGCAAGCCATTCCGTTCCCGGCCTGACGGCCAGCCTGCAACTGACCCAACGTCCCCGCAATCTCGCGCCACCCCGGTCGCGAGAGTCCCCTGCTGCGTATCCTCTCGCCTTCCCGCGCATCGCAACTCCCGCATAGGGCCTTAGGGGCCCTGTGCGGCCACTGAAGACCGCCCGCCGGCCTCCCATCTACCCCAAGACCCCAGGCCATCTCCCCTGTAGCTCCCTCACCCACCCCCTTCCGCTGTCCTCACGCCGTCCATCGGTGTCCTTCGGTGGATTCGGGCTTAGGCTGGCGCCTAGAGCTATCCAGGCAATCGAGCAGTTGGGGGACCGTTGGCCCCGCCGAGTGATCGGGAGCATACGCTGCACGGCATCGTTGACCTTCCAGAGTCGATTCAACTGCGCCACATAGAGCGATTTGCCAAGTCGGTCTTCTGAACTTTCTCCCCGGACCTGAGGGGCTCTTCTAGGCCCGGACTGTTATTGTGTCGGCTTAGGGATCTTGAGCTCCAGTTCGATTTCAGCCCCGCCGGCGGCTGTCCTGTTTTTCACTTCCTCGATATTCTCAGGAATCAGCTCCTCCGCCTTGGCCTTCCCCCTCCTCGCCTTTGCCCTCCTCGCCTTGGCCCTCCTCGCCTTAGCCCCCCTCGGCTTTGCCCCGCTCGCCCTTGCCGTTCTCGTCCTGGTCTTTCGCCGCTACAAAGGCCTGGCCGGGGCCGGTCTGCCCGATCTCAGGCTGTACAAGGTAGTCGTGGTTTCCGGGAGGGCCACGCCTAACTACAGAGAAGTCGTAGACGAAGTTGATTGGCTCATCCCCGCCGACGGTGAAGCCGGCATGCTCGCCCTGGGTATCGCGAGGTTCCCACTCAAACCGGCCTGGGCAACTCCACGACAACGGAACAGGAATCGCCGATTCCGTTGCCGTCACTATCGGCCTGGTTGTCCCCGTTCGCTCCGTTGGCTACAAAACGGCACTTGTCATCGCTGTTCAAGATCCCATCACTATCGAAGTCTCCCGCAGGGTCAAGGTTCTCCGGCACGCCACTCTCCGGGGCAAGCTCGCCCCTGACACCAGAAGGGTCGGCGGGAATCAGGCGGAGTTTGACGTACGTTGTCTCTTCCACGTCGCGCCCTCCCAGATGGCCTGGGCGGCATCTCCTTGAAGCACCACGAGGTCCACGGTGGACGTCTGGGGGACGAGGAGGCCGTCGCCTGGGTACCAACCGCCAGAGGCCCTCTCGATTTCAAATCCCTCGAAGGCTACTAGGAGACGGGCGAAGTCACCTATGGCGTTTTCTTCGTCGCTGATCAAAAGACGAAAGTTCCCGCTTACTTGCTCTTCAGCTGACGCAACCCCTGTTGAGGAAGGAGTAAGCGTCGTAATGGGTGTTGGCGGGTGTGCCGTTGTCGATCCAGGAGCGTCCAGTTGCGCCGTTCCAGTCGAAGCCGGCGGGGCGGTGGGTGTGGTCGGACTCGGTTCGCCGCATGCGCCCGTCAGGAGCGCAAGAGCAGCGCATATGGAAACCTTTATCGCTCTGTTCATCGTTCTAGCATCCTACCCATGAACAGAAAGAGGGGCCGTTCGAGGCCCCCCTTTTCAACGTCTCAACAAACACTCTATCGAGCAGTCACGGTGAAACCATTCCCTAGAACTCCAGTAGCGCCCCCTGGGTTGGTAACCCTCACGTCCCAAGACCTGTTCCTGGGGGGCCCTCCGTTTTTGGTCGTGATACGGGTCATGATGGTGGTGGAGGAATCGACGCTTGTCACTGACACTGTGGGCGTTGGGCCGTCCCCACCCTCCAGGCTTACCGTGGCTCCTGCCTCAAAACCCGTCCCTGTAATGGTGACATCGACTGAGCCACCGGACTGAACGGTGTCAGGGTTGATACCTCCCACGCTCACGCCAGCTGCTGGCTGGGTAACTACGGCGGACGTGCTGACAACCGGAGAGTCCACAACCGTATCGTTGACTGAAAGCGTGACTGCGAAGGTCCCGTCGGATGAGTATGTGTATGTAATCGTCGCGCTGTTTGTCGAAGCCGTGTTACCGTCGCCGAAATCCCAACTATAGGTCAGCGGCTGGTCGTTCGCCCCGGTGCCATCCTCGTTATCGAAGTCCGAGGAACCGGATCCATCGAATGTAATGGCGCTACCTACCGTCCCATTGTAAGGGCCACCATGGTCGGCTGTCGGCTCGTCGTTCGCTTCGGCGACGGTTGCCGATGTTGAAGATGTGTCTGTATTGCCGTTACCGTCGTCGACAGTCAAAGTCACGGTGAAGTTACCGCCCCAGAGGTAGGCGTGAGACGGAGTCACCCCTGTTCCTGTCGTTCCATCGCCAAAGTCCCATGCGTATGCCAGGGAATCACCATCAAGATCCGCGGAACCGGAGCCATCGAATGTAATCGCAGCATCCTCACTCCCATTGTAAGGACCGCCTGCATCCGCAACCGGAGGATTGCCGCTGGCGGCCGAAGGATATGCTAAAGCGAAGCTAAGCTGGTCGCCGAGCCCCAACGTCCGGCTTTTGAGTTCCCCTGCACTCCCATAGCCGTACATAGTCAACTCACTTTCGTCGGCGTCGTACAGGTCCGTTAGACCAGCGTGAAAGTGGCCAAACTCATGAACGGATATGCTTTGGACGTCATAGCAGCAGCCGTTGCCCACATCGGTGTCTGGGTCCCCTTGGAAGAACGCGTTGGTCGTCCACGCGTAGTCCTTGTTCATCCTCTTATCAGCTTCAACGATCTCTCCGGTACCGGTGAGGTACCAGTAGATGACTACCGCTATAGCGTTGCCGTATCTTCCGCCCAAATCACCGAACTCCACAACGTTGTAGCCATCCATCCTCTTGGACGACGGCCCACCCCTGAAGCTCGATGCCTTCAAGGCTGTCCTGCCCAGATATTCAGCGTCGAACGACGAATTGGGGGCGTTTTCCCAAGTGTCTGACGCTGCTATGAACGCGGCCTCAAACGAATCAGGGTTGTCTCCCGCCGCCCGGCTCGTATTCGCGTCCTGAAGGTTCAGGTACCACTCCACTGACTCCCCGGGGCCAAGAAACCACTTGTTTCCGATGTAACTATCGGTCGTGCATTGATCAGTGCCCCCACCCTCAGGACAGTTGGCTGCATCTTGACGGCGAGGAGGCACATTTCCTTTGCCATGTTCAACAAATCGCTCAGAGGCTCTAGCTCCGTGAAAAACATGTGTCACCCTTGTAAGGCCAGGCGGCACATCGTCGGAACTCGGAGGTCCTGCTGCTATCGTGCCTGTGGCCGCGAGGCCTAGGGCCAGTGCCAAGACGGTGATAGACACTAGCCGGAAGCGCGCTGCATTGTTCTTCATCTACTTCCTCCCCACGGTCTGCTGGACAGACGACATCGTAAACATCGTATCACGACCGATGACCCGATCTGACAAGCCTTTACGATTGACTAGACGCGACCGCAACGCCTGTTTGCTCTTGAGTGACTTCAGCTGTTTCTCCCCAGCCATAGCGTGGGCACGAGTCCGAAACTCTTCGGAATAGGCGACCTGCCACGGTCCATGACTCCTGGTCCAGCGAACCTTGCCTTCATTGTGCCGACGCAGGCGGAGTTTCAGGTCGGAACTTATGGCCAACGTAGAAACGGTCGGTTGGGTTGCGCAGAATGTAGACAAAGAAGGACATGAACATCTCACTGGCTCCGCAGGTCCCGGCTCGTCGGGACGACCAGCCGGTTAATCCCGACCCGGTCGGGACTCTATGGCTGCGCAGCGCCTGTTTGGCTCCGCAGGCTGGATTCGAACCAGCGACCCGCCGGTTAACAGCCGGCTGCTCTACCACTGAGCTACTGCGGAGCGTCGAGGGACCGGCGAGGATGCGCGAGAGGTCGGCCGCAGTACAATTATACTCCAACGTTAGCATTGGGCCAGACAGCGAAGGCAACGCGGGCTCAGGGCGACTACCTTGGTTTGCCTAGAATGCTTTGAAGGGGTTGGATCTGAGAGGAACGTTCGGCGTAGCCGAAGAACCCAAGATGTTTTTGAGTCAGCCGTTACACCTACTGTTCAAGATACATTTCTATTCCACCAACCCATCCTGCAACCAGGTTGTATAGAAAAGCTCCAATGGCTCCGGCTATGAATCCAAAGGTTGCAAATATGATTGGCATACCTATGAGTGCTAGAAATGCAAGTGCCGTACCCCAACTTACTCCCGGCGTCGACCACGTTCACGATGAGGCGGAGGCGATCCATCCTTTAGTTACGAGTACGTCGTAGATAGCCCCACCGAATGAATAGAGTATCCCCGCAACTAGGCCTACAAGCGCCATTAGGGCAGCAAGCAACTTTGCAGAGGAGAGCACTCCCACTGTTTCTAATGTCGCCATTAGTTATTCACCTCCTTCCGCACACAGCAGCAGATACTGTAGCTTGTTTCGATGTCGAATAATCCCTTCTTTCTCCCCTTCAATGTTCTCCCGGCTCAGAAGCCAACCTATCCGATCCACATCGTCTGCTACCTATCGAAATAATTGTATGAGTCCAATCGGGAACAAAGAAAGTAAGGCCCGCCGCCAGCCGTAATAAACTACGAGGAGTCCAAGGAAGAGCGCGTAAACTGCAAATATGCCTATATGAAGTGTCCCCATCCAGAGGCGGCGAAGTCTAAGCCCGAATCCACCGAAGGACACCGATGGACGGCGTGAGGAAAGCGGAAGGGGGGGTGAGGGAGCTACAGGGGAAATAGCCTGGGTTCCATTTGGGGTAGGGAGGTCGGCGGACGGTCTTCATCGCCGCACAGGGGCCCCTATGGCCGTCTGCGGGAGCTGCGATGCGGGGGATGGCGAGAGAATACGCAGCAGGGAACTCTCTCGGACCGGGCTGGCGCGAGTCTGCGGGGATCTTCGGTTGTCCGGTGGGTGGGTCGCCGACGGTGCCGTCAGGCCGGGAGTGGAATGGCTCGCAGCCGGGCCAAGGCGCGGCTGAACTTCTCAGCCCAAGGCCAGCGATCCGGAAGATGCAGGGTCAACCGGCGTGCCGAGCGGGTGAGCCGTCCGGCTAGGGAGAAGAACCGCCGCCGGAGGGTCTTGGTGGTGGCTATCCGCTCTCCCAGACCGATCCGCGCCGTCCAGCGGGCCAGGTTGTGGGCCATCGTCTGGACGGCCAGCCAGGCGCCGTTGGCGGCGAAGCGGCCCGAGGGGAGATGGTTCAGCCCGACGCCGTACTTGAGGTCGCGTATGGCATTCTCGATCTCGGCGTGGCGGCGATGGTCAGCCTCCAGTTCGAGCAACTCCCCGTCCCGGTCGGTGATGAAGCCGTGATAACTGTATTTGGCGAAGAGGGCCAGTTGGGAACCGGGCGTCGGCTTCACCCGCCGGACGATGAGCCGTACCGGCGCGGCGTCTGCCTCGGCCTGGAAGGGGGTGCAGGTGATCTCGGCCACATCGGCGGCACCGTCCATCCAGTAAGGAATCGGCGTCCAGGCATCTTCGGGTATCGCCTCGATGAGATTGTGCAGGCTTTTGTGCTGGCGGATGGTGATGGAGTAGCGGACATTGATCCGGCGGCAGACGGCGACCACGGCGTGGGTATAGAAGCCGCTGTCGGCACGCATGGTGAGCTGCCCGCTGGCCCCGCCGTAGCGAACCCGGCTCACCGTTTCACGCAGGAAGTGGGCGGCGCCGCGAGCGGTGTTGGCCCGGCCCTCGCGCAGCCGGGCCATCAGCACGTCGCCTGTGCCGGCGGCGACGGCCAACAGCGGGTGATAGCCCCGCTTGCCGGTATAGCCGTGGTGGCGTGCGCCCTCCTTGGCCAGTCCGTAGGTCTCGCAGATGGTGGAGTCCAGGTCAATGGTCAGGGGCCCGTCGCCGGGTCCCGCCCCGGCCTGCCAAGCCCGGGCCAGCAACTCGCGGCTCACCCGGTCGAGTTGACGGACGTGGCCCCACCGGAAGCTGCGCAGGAAGGTGCCCAGGGTGGATGGCGCCTTCACCGTGCCGCCCAGGGTGCTGGCCGTCCCCCCGGTGCGCAACACATCGGCGTCGTCAATGCAGTCGCCCCCAGCCAGCGCAGACGCCACCAGCGTCATCATCTTGTCGCTCGTGTTCGCCCGCCCCGGGGCATCGCCCAGGTCGAGGCGCTGCCGGACGAGTTCGGGCAGGCCGAGGTGCCGCGCCAGGGTGGCCGGAAGGAGCAGCCCGGCATTGGCCACCAAGCGGCGGTCGTCGAAGGTGATTTGGATTCGGTCGGGGTGGTTGCGTGGCAGCATCTATTGGGTGCTCCTTTTCCAGGGTCTGTTTTTTGCTACAAAACCATTATCCCAGAAGCACAGGAGCACCTTCTTGCTGCTTCAGGACGCTAACCCGACGCCCTCCTTCGGTGGATTCGGGCTAAGAGCTAATTTGTCAGCACTGATCTCTTTTGACTTCTTATTCATGCGAGAGCTTTACGGCCTCCAACTAGCAATTAGAGGCGCTTGTGTCGTTGACCATCAGATATTTATATGGTTTCGGATATACAGACCAGGTACGGATGTACCAATCCCGTGATGACGATCCTACCTTCACAATCACGGACAAGAGGGGCCATTGAGAGAATCAGACCTGTATCTTCCTGTGAAGCGGTTCCTGGAGTCTCAGGGCTACGAGGTCAAAGGCGAGGTGGGGGACTGCGACGTCGCCGCCGCGCGCGGTGATGAAGAGCTGGTTGTCGTCGAGTTGAAACTCACGCTGAATCTCGAGCTCGTACTGCAGGCGGTAGAGAGGCTAGCCGTCACGTCGAAGGTATATGTCGGGGTACCGGTCGGCAACCACAACCTGAGGAGACGGAGGCGGCAGACCGTGAAGCTGCTCAGGATGCTCGGTCTGGGGCTTCTGGTCATCGATCCCGACGTCGAGCGACACGGCGTCGACGCCGTCCTCGATCCTGGAGAGTACCGGCCTCGGCGGTCGAGGAGACGGCGAGAGTTATTACTCGGCGAATTCGTGAGGCGGGTCGGCGACCCAAACCTCGGCGGTGCATCCGTCCGGAACGGCATCATGACGGCTTATCGTCAGCGGGCGCTAGAGATCGCGTTGTTCCTCCAGACCAACGGTCCGACTAAGGCCTCTCGGGTCGCTACCGCGATTGGAGACCCAAAGGCCAGGGACATCCTGTACCGAGACGTCTACGGCTGGTTCGACCGGCCGTCGAACGGTATCTACGCGCTCTCGCCTCGAGGAGTGCAGGAGGTGCCGCTCTGGACCATCGGTCAGTAGCCGTAGGACGACAGGCCGCGACGGAGCGGGCACACGGTTGACGCCACTGTCACCGCAGCTGGCGAGCGCACGGTCGATCTCCTGCACCATCAGGCCCCTGTGCGTATATCCACGAACGCCTACGTTAACGCGGCGCGGAGGATTCGGTGGAGACGAGGGAGGGTCGAACTCTCTCATAGCAACCCGATTTTCATAGCGGAAAGGGACTGGGGAGCGATGCCTGTGGGCTGGGGTGCGGTCGTTGTTCGGGACACTAAATCATGTCGGACTTCGCGATAGCAAGCTGGATGTTGACGAATAACGAAAAGATCGGTAATGTTGTGTCATGGACAATCACAAAAATCCCGCAATGCAGATCATAGACCGTTTCGGCGGCCAGTCTTCGCTGGCCGCTCTGTTGGGCAAACGTCAGAGCACGGTTCAGCACTGGGCCAAGATCGGGAGGATACCGTCGCAGTGGCACGAACGGCTGCTTGAGCTCGCCTACGAGAAAGGAATTAGCCTAGAGCCGAAGGACTTCGTGTCGGCGGATAGGCCTGATATCGAACCAGCGAACGGAAAGCTAGGCGTGCTGCTCGTAGGTCTCGGCGCTGTGTCGTCAACTTTTATTGCCGGCGTCGAGCATATCCGACGCGGCACGGGACAGCCAGTCGGTTCGATTAGCCAAATGGCGACTATTCGCCTTGGCAAGCGGTCCGACAAGCGAACTCCGCTGATACGAGAGTTCGTTCCGCTGGCGGACCTCGACCAGCTTGTCTTCGGCGCGTGGGACCCAATTCCGGACAATGCCTACGAGGCTGCGATCAAGAGTGGGGTTCTTGACCGGTACGAGCAGCTGGAGCCCATCGCGGACTTTCTGGGGTCGATCGAGCCCATGCCGGCTGTGTTCGACGGCGACTACGTGAAGCGCATCGAAGGCATCAACACCAAGACAGCGAAGAACAAGCTTCAGGCTGTGGAGGCCGTACGAGAGGACCTGCGTCGCTTCAAGGCCTCCAACGGATGCGACCGGCTCGTAATGGTCTGGTGCGCATCCACCGAAAAATTTATTACCGAGACCGAAATCCACCGGGACCTGGAGAGCTTCCTAGGTGGCCTTCACGACAACGACGAGAACATTGCGCCATCAATGATCTACGCTTACGCCGCCATCATGGAGGGCGTCCCCTTCGTGAACGGCGCTCCGAACCTCACGGCAGACATACCCGCTCTCGAGAGACTGGCCAGGGATGAAGGCGTTCCGATCTGCGGGAAGGACTTCAAGACTGGCCAGACGCTTGTCAAGACGGTGATCGGGCCAATGCTAAAGGCAAGGATGCTGGGGCTGGACGGCTGGTTTTCCACGAACATACTGGGGAACCGCGACGGCGAGGTGCTCGACGAGCCCGAGAACTTCAAAACGAAGGAAGAGTCCAAGCTCGGAGTCTTAGAGCACATCCTGCAGCCGGACGTCTATCCGGAACTCTACGCCGACGCTTACCACAAGGTCCGCATCAACTACTACCCGCCACGAGGCGACAACAAGGAGGGCTGGGACAACATCGACCTCTTTGGCTGGCTTGGCCGCCGTATGCAGCTAAAGGTCAACTTCCTGTGTTCGGACTCGGTCCTCGCCGCGCCTTTGGTGCTCGACCTTGTCCTCTTCACGGACCTGGCGCGGCGTGCCGGAATGGCGGGCATACAGGAGTGGTTGTCCTTCTATTTCAAGAGCCCCCAACACGCACCGACTGTCAACCCCGAGCACGACCTGTTCATACAGCAAACTAAGCTCAAGAACACGCTGCGGTGGATGACGGGCGAAGAGCAGATCACTCACCTTGGTATGGAGTACTATCGAGAGTGACGCCAGGGTCAGGCGGGGCCGTGGACTCGTCCAGACTGGATCACGAGATGGCCAGCATGCACACTCACCGTTGCAGACCGGAGACGATACGCCGGCAACTCGCCGAATCCAGGCCGTCACAACTTCCTTATCAGACCGCAAGCCTACTTCGGACGAACCGACTGCTTCACCGATCGCTGCCCCTGTAGGTCGGCTGACGGCAACAAGTAGTCCGGCTCATCTAAACGAAACAATTGGAAGCGGCTTCGTTTGGCGGCTCAGAGGGTTATGATGGAGATGGTGGAGCGTTGAACTCCCCGTCGGTGGTCAGCTTCTAGGCCGAGAACGGCAAGTCCTGCGTAAGCGACGGATACGCGATCAGACCTCGAACGGCGCGAACTTGTTGCGTCTCCGGAAGATGCACCAGATCTCTCAGCGTATGCTCGCCGACGATTCGCGTGGACCATCGGTCTCCAAGCCGTTCAAGGGCCTCCAACACGCTTGGGGCTATGCTGAGGAGTCGCAGAAGTTGGGTAACCCAAGGACCATTGGTTCCGAAACTGCTATGGCTATATCCCCTGTCGGTCTCGTTGACATGCTATATGCCCAATGCTACGCTCACGCCACTTTGCCGGGGGCTGACCGGATACGATGAGGGCCGCAGTATTCCGCGGTGTAGGCACACCGCTGACGATCGAGGATGTGCAGGTGGGCGCGCCCGGCCCGCGCGAGGTCCTGGTCCGGACCGGCGCTACGGGCGTCTGTCACAGCGACCTACACTACGTGGACGGCCGCCGCAGCGTCGATGTTCCGGCGGTGTTGGGCCACGAGGCCTCGGGCACGGTGGAGGCGGTCGGCTCTAGCGTGTCCTACGTCCGGCCCGGTGACAGGGTGATAACGTGCCTCTCGGTCTTCTGCGGCCATTGCGACATGTGCGTGGCCGGCCGGCCCGCGCTGTGCTCTCGGGCTGGAGTCGAACGCACCGCGGCCGAGCAGAGCCGCCTGCGCCAGGGCGATTCGCGCATGACCCAGCTCCTGAACATCTCCTCCTTCGCCGAGCAGATGCTCGTACACGAGAATTCGGTGTTTAAGGTCGACGACGACCTGCCGTTCGAGCAGCTCGCCCTCGTTGGATGCGGGGTGATTACCGGGATTGGCGCGGTGGTAAACACCGCACGGGTCGAAGCAGGAAGCAGCGTCGCCGTAGTCGGCTGCGGGGGAGTAGGGCTGAACTGCGTTCAAGGCGCGGTGCTGGCAGGCGCGGCGCGAGTCATCGCCATCGACCGCGTAGGGGCGAAGCTGGATATGGCGCGAGACTTTGGCGCGACTGACGTGCTCGACTCCAGCACGGGCCTAGATGTCGTGGAGGCGGTGCGCGACCTGACGGGCGGCGGGGTCGACTACTCGTTCGAGGCCATCGGCACCAAGGAGACCACCGCGATGTCCTTCGCGATGCTTGCGCCCGGAGGCACCGCCACCCTCATCGGTCTCTTCCCCGAGGATACGACGCTGGAGCTGGAGGCCGAGCTATTCTTGAGCGAGCGCAAGATCCAGGGGTGCAGCATGGGCTCCAACCGCTTCCGAATAGACATGCCACGCTATATCGAGCTGTATCGGCAGGGTCGCCTCAAACTAGACGAGCTAGTCTCGCGGCGCCTGCGACTCGACCAGATCGACAAGGCCTTCGCCGAGATGAGAGAAGGACGGGTCGCACGCAGCGTCGTCGTTTTCGACAGCTAGATCGAGGGTTGGGCAGACGGCCCATCTAGACTTCGCCCTTTTTCCGCAGCGTGCGAAGGCCTTGCCTGATAATCCACGCCGTCTCCTTTGTAGGCGAGGCCGCGGTCCAGCGGACGCACACCCGTCGGACCCAATCGGGCCTCGACTTGCTGGCGTCGTTGAGCCAGTTGGCGACCGCCCGCTGAACGTACCGGCTGGGGTCGGAGCGCACCGGCTCAAGGAGTTTAAGGCCTGGTCCTGGGTCGTCCTTTAGCGCTCCGATGTGAGCGGCCCACACGCCTCGAGGCCGGGTACCCTCGATGGCACAGCGCCGGATGTTGGGGTCGGCCTCGTATACCCAGCCCTCTAGCAGGTCGATACCATCGGCCAGGTCTGCGGCTACATACGCCCGGAACGAGTCCCAGGCGTTTTCGCGAACTGCGCCGTTGTGGTCGGCCGCGAAACGGCGCGCAGCCTGCAGCCGCTCGTCGAGCGCGAGGTTTGCGTCGGCGTTAACCATCCAGGCGGCCCACGCGCGCACCATATCGGAGGGGTAAGTTGCAATGGCCTCGAAGACCTGCTCGCGATCGCTGCGCGCATCAGTAGCATCGAAGAGCGCATTGCCGATGCCTATCATCCGCGCCCGCACGCCTTCTTCAGCCAGAGAGTCCGCCGCCTGTGCCAGCTCGGCGTGAGAGTCGGCAAGGCCCACGTGCGGGACCACCGAGCGGAGCAACGTGGGCATGTCGACGGCCAGCCACTCGACCAGCGTTATCGTCTCTTCGCGTCCTTCGTTGAGGGCCTGCAGTACACCGGGAGGGATGTCCGCCATGCGGGCCGCGCCCTTGCGCCTGGGCGGCTTCTCCATTACGTCACGCCTCCGTGATATGATTCCGCTCAGCCCAATTCTACCCCGACGAGCATCCAGTTTGACGTCTGATAACCCAGAACTTAAGGAGAAAAAGAAGGCCCTGGAGTCCTGCCTGCAAGAGATGGGCTCGGTCCTTGTCGCCTACTCCGGCGGCACAGACAGCACCTTCTTGTCGGCCACCGCCAGTGTTCTTCTTGGCGACAGGGTGTTGGCCGTCACCGCCAAGTCCCCAAGCCTTGCGCCAGCGGACCTGGGTGCCGCAGTCGAAATCGCGAAATCGCTGGGGCTCAACCACCGCGTCATCGAGACTCACGAGGTGGAGCGCGCCGATTACCTGGCCAACGACCCCAACCGCTGCTTCTTCTGCAAGGAGGAGCTCTATAGCCACCTTGAGCCCATTGCCGCCGAGGGGGGATACAGGTGCATCGTCAACGGGCACAACGCCGACGACCTCGGCGACTTCCGGCCGGGGATGAGCTCCGCCAAACGCCGGGGCGTCCGCAGTCCACTGGTGGAAGCCGCACTGACGAAGCCGGAGATTCGGGCCCTGTCGCGGGAGATGGGCCTGCCCACCTGGGACAAACCCGCTCAGGCGTGCCTGTCGTCAAGAATACCGTACGGCACGCCCGTCACGTTCGAGGCCTTGACGCGCGTCGGCAGGGCGGAGGAGTTCATACGCGGCCTTGGAATCAGGCAGGTGAGAGTACGGCACCACGGCGACGTCGCACGCATCGAAGTGGAGCTGGCCGACATCCCTCTCCTTGCCGACAACGACACTCGCGACGCGGTCGCGAAGCACTTCCGCTCCATCGGCTACGCCTACGTGACGCTGGACCTTGACGGCTTCCGCTCTGGCAGCCTCAACGAGGCCCTGCCCGGCAGGAAGGCGCGGAACGGCCCGGCGCATCGTGATGCGGCGTTTACGGACCTTACCTGACCCGGCGCGGGGTATCCGTGCATCGAGGCTCTAACTCACTGCGCCGCGCTCCCTCATCCGCGCGATCTCCTCGTTCGAATAGCCGTGTTCGAGCAGGACCTCGTCGGTGTGCTCCCCTAGCCTCGGCGGGGGACGCCTGATCGCGCCGGGGGTCGCCGAGAGCTTGACCGGGATCCCTATGTTGCGGATGCGTCCCGCCGAGGGGTGCCCGATCTCCACGGCCATCTCGCGGGCTAAGACCTGCGGGTCTGCGTACACCTCAGCCATGTCCCGAATCGGGCCGCAGGGTACCCCGGCGGCATCGAGGACCTGGAGCCAATAGGCAGTGTCCTTCTCGGCGAAGGTGACTTCTAGCGTCGCCACCAGGGTCCGTAGGTTTTGGTTCCGGTCGGCGTTCGACCCGAAGCGCCTGTCCTCGAGTAGGTCGGTCCGGTCGACGGCGGCGCACATCCGCTCCCAATTGGACTGGTTCGGGGCGCCAAGAGTGAGGTAGCCATCGGCGGTCTTGAACGCCTGGTACGGCGCCGACAACGGGTGAGCAGACCCCGTTGGTCCAGGCGCCTTCCCCGTCGCGAAGTAGATCGCGGACTCCCACACCGTATAGGCGATCCCCGCTTCAAGCAGCGATGTGTCGACGTGCTGGCCGACACCGGTCCGCAGCCGGTGCACATACGCTGAGAGCACTCCGAAGGCCGAGTACATCCCGGCGTTGAGGTCGGTGATGGGCACACCGACCTTAACCGGGACCTCGCCGGGGATTCCAGTGATGCTCATGAGTCCGGCCTCACCCTGGGCCACCAGGTCGAAGCTGGAGCGGTGGCTGCTCGGACCCGTCCCCCCGTACCCGGAAATGGAGCAGTACACCAGCGACGGGTTCAGGCCGCTCAGGGCGTCGTATCCCAGCCCCAGGCGGTCCATCGTTCCTGGGCGCAGGTTTTGGACGAATACATCCGCATCCTTCACTAGAGAGCGAGCGATGTCTACGCCCTCGGGCTCTTTCAGGTCCAGAACGATACTTCTTTTGTTGCGGTTGATGGCGAGGAAGGCGGCCGACTCACCGTTGATAAAGGGCGGCCCGGAGCGCCGGACGTCGTCGCCGTCGGGCTTCTCGATCTTGATGACGTCGGCCCCCATGTCGCCCAGAAGCATGGTGCAGTACGGCCCAGCCATGATTTGGCTGCAATCGACGACTTTGACACCTTCCAGCGGCAGGGGTGTCGTCATGATTGCGGCCCCATTCCCAGACCGGACCAAGGCTCCGTAGGCAAAGGTGCTACCTGCCCTTGAACTTCGGCTTGCGGCGCCCGAGAAAGGCCCGCCGCCCCTCGTGAAAGTCCTCGCTGTCGAAGTTCGCGAACGGCAGCTCCCGCTCTTCGTGCGAGAGTCCATCGAGCCCTGGGTTGCGCATGACCGTTTGCAGAATCTTCTTGTGCCTGCGCTGGGATAGAGGCGCCAACTGCGCCATATCCGACGTCAGCCGGTCGATGTGATCGTCGATCTCGGCAAGCGGCACGACCTCGCTGACCAGGCCCATGCGCAGCGCCTCCTGTGCGTCGATCAGCCGCCCCGACAGGAGCAGACGCGACGCGTTACCCGCTCCGACCAGGTCCACTAGACGCCGCATCTCGCCGTATCCGACAAGAATACCGAGCTGTCCCACTGGTATGCCAAACCGGCCGTTGTCAGCAGATACCCGGATGTCTGTGGCAAGACTCAGCTCGCACCCACCGCCCACGCAGAAGCCCTTGATGAGACACACCGTCGGCGCTGGAATGGCCTCCAAGGCGTCCATCGCGCCCTCGAACGCGCGGGCGTACTCCTTAGCCGTGGTCGAATTGTTGCGGTGTTGCTCGAAGTCCCGAATGTCCGCGCCCGCCGAGAACGCCTCCTCGCCGGCGCCCGCAAGCACTACGACCCTGACACTGTCGTTCTGCGCTACATTTTCGGCGATTCGTGACAGCTCCAGCCAGCCCGCATAGTCGATGACGTTGCGCTGGTCGGGCCGGTCGATTGTGACCCTGGCGACCTCGCCATCTAATTTCAGGGTTACGGCAGGCGACATGAGTGTTCGGCGTGCGTCCGGCGGGGGAGCTTCTTCACCAGGCGGAACCCGAGGAAGGGGCAAGGCCGATATTATACTAGGCCGCGCTACGGACGCAACAGCATCACCGCGGCCCGCTGCTTCCGGCTCAGTCGCGTGGTACCATTCCTCGTGCCGTTTTGCCCTTAACAAGGAGAGGCCGATGCCAAAGAAAGTCCTGGTGACCGACTACGTGTGGCCGTCCCTCGAGCCGGAGAGGGAGGTGTTGTCCGCCGCAGACACCGAGATCGTAGTGGCGCCCGACGGTGACGAGGAGACCCTATCGAAGATGGCGAGAGACGTGGACGGCATTCTCTTCTGCTTCGCCAAGGTCACGGAAAAAGTACTGAGAGCCGCCAACAAGTGCGTGGTCGCCAGCCGTTACGGTGTCGGAGTCGACAACATCGACCTCGACACCGCCACGGAGCTCGGCATCGCGGTCACCTACGTCCCCGACTACTGCGTGCCCGAGGTTTCGGACCACGTGATCAGCTTGATGCTGGCGTGGAACCGGCGAATCGTCATGTTCGACAGGGCTACCAAGACCAAGGGCTGGGGCAGCGAGGGACTGGGGATGCGCATCATGCGCCTGGAGGGGAAGAAGCTGGGGGTAGTCGGATACGGCAGGATCGGCCGCGCCGTGGCGCCCAAGGCACGCGCCTTCGGGCTCGACGTCCTGGCATACGACGCGGTGCTGAGTCACGAGGACATCAGGGCCAACGGCGCTACGCCTACGGACCTGGAGACGCTGCTGCGCGAGTCCGACTTCGTTACAGTGCACACGCCGCTAATGCCGGAGACCACAAATCTCATCGGCGCAGCCGAGCTGGAGGCCATGAAGCCCGACGCGTTCCTGATCAACTGCGCCCGCGGCGGCCTGATCGACGAGGACGCTCTATACGACGCACTTACATCCGGCGGTATCGCCGGCGCCGGCCTCGACGTGCTCTTGGACGTCGATCCGCCCCTCGATCACCGCCTCATACAGCTCGACAACGTCATAGTGACGCCACACACCGCCTTCTACTCCCAGGAGGCCACCCTGGAGCTGGAGCAACGCGCCGCCGGCGAAGTAGTGCGGGTGTTCCGCGGCGAGATGCCGGACAACCTGGTGAACCGAGCGGTGCTGCCAAACGCCCGGGCGAATCTGGCGTAGAGATTTCACCGCCGAGCACGCTGAGGGGAACCCGTAGGGGCGGGTTTGAAACCCGCCCTGCCGCGGAGTGGAACCGTAGGGGCGGGCCCGCCCGACCGCCCGCCTCTGACATGGCGGCTACGTCTCTTCCCCGAGGACACGCGTGTAGACCTCGTAGTCGCGCTCGCTGAAGCACACGAACACTACCTTCTCGATCGACGCGTCCACCTCCAGGGACCGCCTCACCTCGGTGACGGCGATATCCGTGGCGCGGTCCAGAGGAAAGCCGTAGGCGCCGGTGCTGATGGCCGGGAACGCGATCGTCCTCGCGCCGTTCTCCGCTGCCAGCGCCAGGCTCTTGCGATAGCAGCTAGCCAGCAGCTCGTCTTCTTTCCGGTCTCCACCGCTCCACACGGGCCCTACCGTGTGGATGACCCAACGCGCGGGGAGATCATACCCGCCGGTGATCTTTGCGTCGCCTGTAGGGCATCCACCCAGGGTGCGGCACTCCTCTAGGAGTCCAAGCCCGGCGGCGCGGTGGATGGCGCCGTCGACTCCCCCTCCGCCCAGCAGCGTCGTGTTGGCGGCGTTGACGATGGCGTCCGCTCGCTGCTTCGTTATGTCGCCCTGAGCGACTTCTATCCGTGCGGCCATCGCCATCTCACCTGGCAGAAACGAACATTTCCCCTCTGATCTCGTGCTCTCCGCGACCTCGGCGGTGAAGTCCTAGATTATCGAGGAACTCTGTCCGCCATCTACCACGATGCACGCGCCGGTGACCATTCCGGCCCTCTCCGAGGCGAGGAACGCCACCAGGTCGCCGACCGGCTCAGGCCACCCGAACCGGCCCATAGGCAGGTTGCGCTCGATGAACTCGCGCACCTCGTCGGGCGGGTTGTCGCTCTGAAAGCGCTCCCAGGAGCCACCTTCGTGTGAGATCGAGCCGGGAGCGATGCTGTTGACCAGCACGCCGTCTTTGGCCAGGGTGACGGCGGCGTGCTTGGTGGCGGCGATTATCGCCGCCTTGGCCGACATGTAGGAGATGTTGCCGCCATACTCCCGTCCCCATATCGAGGCGATGTTGACGATGCGGCCCCAGGCCTGCTCGCGCATGCTGGGGATAACAAGCTTCATCAGCTCGAACCCGCCGAAGACGTTGAGGCCGAAGGTGCCCGCGAAGTCCTCCACCGACGTCCCCAGGATATCCTCCCTGGACAGGCTGCCGCCGACGTTGTTGACCAGTATGTCCACGGCCCCCAGCTCTCCGACCACCTGGTCGTGAAGCCGCCGCAGGTCGGTCGAGTTTGACACGTCGGCGACCACGCCAATCGCTGAAACCCCTGCGCCTTCGAGCTCCGGGACCGCCTTATCGATCGTCTCCTGGGTGCGGCCACAGATCGCGACGTTCGCGCCCTCTGCAGCCAGCGACAACGCGGCCTGGCGCCCGATGCCCCTGCTCCCACCCGTCACCAGGGCGACACGCCCCGCTATTCCAAGGTCCATCTGGTGCCCTCCATGCCGTCTTTGTCTGAGCGGGCAGGCTACAGGCCCACCGACTCCGGTGTCAACCGGGGGTTTCGGTCGGCCGATATTGACACCGATTCGCTGGTGGGAACTCGTCAGAAGTGGTACCCTCAGGGGCGGTTTTCAGGTTAGACTGTGACGGGCGGCTGGTCGGGTAAGCGACGTAGCTCGGCATCCAGGCAGGTCATTTGGATGCTCACAACCTCTCACCTGACCGGCCCATATCATGCGTTCGCGTTGAGACGGTGGTAGGGTGGCCGGAGGGGTCGAGAATCAAGCAGCGAGGCACCGTACCGATTCGCAGGTCCATCAAAGGCAAGGGTGATAATTGGGCGGAGTAGTAGAACCGCAGGTGTTCCTGCTGGGTGAGACTCAGACCAACCAGGAAGGCGTCTCGGCGCTCATGGAACATCTCGGAGTCCCCGAATGGACTTCCGACGCCGGAACATCGGCCGAGCTGTTGACCGAGATCTACGGCCGCTCCTGCTACCGCTCGTTCGGCACTGATCTCAACCCCAATCTCACAATGGTCCGGCCCACGAATCAAGCCTACATCACCAACACATTGGAGAAGGGGGACGGCTCCATCTTCGAGCACGCGGTGGCGAACTTCTTTTTCGCCGACGTGAGCCGCGTGTTCACCCACGAGCTGGTGCGGCACAGGGCCGGCACCGCCATGTCACAGGAGAGCCTGAGGTTCGCGCGCCTCACGGACCTAAACTGGTACGCGCCCGTGGTAGTTAAGGAGAGCCCGGAGGCGATGGAGGTCTACGCCACCAAGATGCAGGAGCTCAGCGAGCTGCAGGCGGAGCTCGCCGAGCTCTTCGAGATCGACGAAGGACGCAAGAATTTCGATAAGAAGAAGAAGCTGACCTCGGCGTTCAGGAGGCTGGCCCCGATGGGACTCGCCACCAACATCGGGTGGTCGGCGAACATGAGGGCCCTCCGCCACATAATCGAGATGCGAACCGATCCGGGGGCCGAGGAGGAGATCCGCCTGGTTTTCGGGAAGGTGGCGGAGATCGCCATCTCGAGGTGGGGTAACATCTTCGCGGACTACGAGCAGGAGATGGTCGACGGCCTGCCGTGGTATAAGAGCAAGAACAAGAAAATCTGAGCGGTGACAAACCGCGGAGGTTTCGAGACGCTTAACCCATGAGACTCCGTAACGCCTTCCTTCCGATAGCCCTCACCCTGATGGCCCTCGCCGCAGCTTGTGGTGGCGCCGCCGAGCCGACTCCAGCGCCTCGCCTCGCATCACCCCTGCTTGTTTCCGCCCCGCCTCCGGAGACCGTCGCAACGGTTGCTGCGGTCTTAGGTGTTGCACCGGAGCCGACTCCGACGCCGCGTCCCCCCTGTGCGTCAGCCGCCAAGAAGATGAGTTTGGTCAACCAGGACCAGGGCGGTACCGGACAATACGCGTTTGCTCCGAACGCTTTCTCGTTTAGTGTCGGCGAGTGCGTTGACTTCAGCATGACAGGCGAGACCGAGTCGCACACCTTCACCGTGGATGAGCTCCGGATCGACGAGTCCGTCGGTGCGCGCGAGACCGCCACGTTCTCTTTTACCTTCGATAAGGCCGGAACGTACCGCCTTTACTGCATCCCTCACCAGGCGCAGGGTATGGTAGGCACGATAACGGTGCGGTAGCGCGTTCTCGCGAGGTCGCCGCCGAGGCGATTACCGGCCTAGCCCTGGCCCAATACAGATGACACCACGTTGTTCATCTGTTGCTCGGTAATCGTCCCTTCCCAGCGTCGGAAAAGCTTGCCGTCGGCGTCGAAGAACAGGGTGCTGGGGAGGGCCTGAATCCCGTAACCGCGCACCGGAGAGCTGTCTTCGGGCGCGCCCGTCGGGTAAGTAATACTCAGCTCCTCCAACAAAGCCAAAGCGGTACTTCGCGTGCCCAGGCCGAAATATACCCCGACATCCAGCCCGATCACCATAATGGCTTCGCCGTGCCGGTCGGACACGCGCTGAAACGCCGGCATCTCGAACCTGCATGGAGGACAGCTGCCACCGAAGAAGTTCAGCACGACCGGCTTGCCGCGGGAGAGGATTTCCGCGAACTCCGCCCGCTCAGACCCAAGAACCTCCTCGCCCTGGTATGCCTCGATCGCAAAGTTGGGGGCTTGCTGCGCGTCGCGGGCGCCCGTGATCATCCCGAACGCGACCAACGCCACCGCCAGCGCGGCGACGGCCGCGACGATCAGCAAACCAGAGGGACCGCCGAGCCCCGTTTCGTCCGGTCTGCCGCGCCTTGCCCTGGGCCGGCTACGCCTTCGGTCTTTCCGGGACTCACTTCCGCGCCTGGGCAATCTCTACCTCCTCCTGTGTTCGTCGCGGGTCCTCATAGGCGCCGCGTATCAGACCGCGAGGCTCACACGCGTTGCTGAGCAGGACTCCTCCCCAGACTCTTCGCCCCTGAAGCAGAGACTCAGAGCGACATGCCTGGGTGAGGGAACGCGGGAGCCCAGGGTTATAGGCTCGCGTGATGCGACGCGGGGAAGCAAAGTGACGTGCGTGGCTCTCGGGTCTTTGGGATTCAGGGTGATGTTTCGGTCGTGTCGGTATGTCATAGCAATGGAGTGCGCGAGTCCGGATGCCTGAAGAAGACTAAATGGTCGGGCCGGGACCTCAGAGTGAGATAGCGGCCACGATACACGAGCCCGCACGGCGCCCAGAAAGTAAGATGCGCAAGACGCCGCTTCCGATGCGCTTCCGGGACCCCGGATCAGCGGCGCCGCCACGACATGAAGGCGGCCGCCAGGACCGCCGCCAAGGTGACGCCCATGGCGATCAGGAAGAACTCGCCGAAAAGGGTCATGCCCGTACCGGTTAACTGCTCCTCATAGCCGGCCATCCGCTCCTGAAACTGCAGTCTGGTCTCCTCTTGCAGCTGGAACGGCCACTCGGCGGGTGGCGCCAGCCCGTGAAACCGCCTTGATCCCCATGCGGTCAGCGCGGCCAGACCAAACGTCATGCCCATCATTCGACTTGCAGTTACCATTGCCGCGGCCGTGCCCCTGTTCTCCTCCCCTACCGATTCGGTGGCCGCCAACGCGACGGGCGCGATCAGTAACCCGAAACCGAGGCCTGTAAGGGCCAGATGGCCCGTCAACGCAGGCTCTCCGATGTCGACTTCCCAGCCGCTCATCAACAGGAACCCCAGCGCAGCAAGCGCGAGCCCCAACACGGCCGGCACGCGGTAGTCGAGGCGCTGACAGGCGAGCCCCCCAAGCACCGCCCCCACCGGTATCCCCGCTGTCAGGCGCATTAGCATCAGGCCCCCTTCGAGCGGCGTGAGCGCCATTGCCGTATTCGCCATCAGCGGGACGGTGACCATTCCAATTATCAGCGCTCCACCGACCAGCATGTGCGTGGCGTTCGCGGCGCTAAATGCCCATCCCCTGAACATCGACGGAGGCAGTAGCGGGTCTGCCACCGCCCTCTGCCGCATGATAAACAGAATGAGGGTCGCGATAGCCAGAGCAATATAGCCTGCCATCACAGGGTCCCTTAGGTCGAAGCGCGCCATGGCCAGGGTAAGCGACGCGAGACTTACGGCGATCAAGAGTCCGCCTAGGTAGTCCACCCTGACGCGGTATCGCGGGCTCGGTCCAAGCAACAGCACCAGCGCAAGCAACACCGCCGCGCCCAGGGGCAGGTTGATCCAGAAGACCCAGCGCCAGTCCAGGAACCGGATAATCAGCCCGCCCCACAGGGGTCCTATCACGCCACCAGCCTCCGCGGCGGCGCCGATCAGACCAAAGGGGAGCGCCCTGCGCCCGCGGGGGAACAGGTCGCCCGCGATGGCGATCGATATGGGGACGAGCGCGCCTGCTCCAATGGCTTGGAATACCCGCGCGGCAACCAACCAGCCAAGGGTAGGCGCCAACGCGACGAGGACCGAGCCGAGCATGAACCCGGCCATGCACAGTACGAACATCCGGCGGTGGCCCCAGGCGTCCGAGACCTTGCCGATGAGCGGCATGGCCGCCAGGTAGCCGAGCAGGTATCCCGTAATGGTCCAGGAGGCGCGGTCCAACTCGACCACCGGTACCTTCATGTCCACCAAGATCTGGGGGAGCACCGTTACGACCACGGTCTGGTCGTCGGCGGCGATGAACACACCGGCGCAGACGGGAATCAGAGCGATATACGGGGATAAGCGCGCGCTCTTGCTTGCGCTTGTGGTAGGGGGCCTGGGCAATGGTAGCGTATGCGCCGGCGGAGCTAGAGCGGCGCCTTGATAGAGATGGCTTCGTTGAAAGCCGACAGTGTGATCAGGCGCACCGTGTCCGCCGAATCGGACGGCGTCACCTTTCCGGAGAACCTCGCCTCGATCAGATGTGAGCGCAGGGGGTCGATGGTGAGCTCGACCTCCACAACCGATCCTTCAACCGTCTTGCCCACCAGCGGGGCCAGCGACTCAGCAGGCAGCGTTCCTCGAAGGCGATGATTGGGACGGCCGTCCCCCGCGCGTTCCAACAGCTGGACGCCGGTGACATCCGACATCATAGAGTTGATGCCGGCGCTGGGGTCGAAGAACCCCGCCGAGCTTACACCGGGCGGCCCGGCTTCCCAGTTCCCGGTTATGGGATTGGTCACGTACCCGGCGTCGCCGAGGGTTATGACGCTGCCTCTGATGTGCATCCGTTCGCCTATGGACGCATTGTAGGTGATGAACAGCTTGTCCGGCTTGACCACATCTCCCTCAGCTTCTTCGATCATGAGACCGGGCAGCAGCTCCATCCGGCCGCGCTCGTGGTGCAGCCGGAAGTGGAACGACTCGAGGGCTGCCATGACCTCACCGGACCTCTTGAGCGCCGCCTGCGCGTCGAAGGGAACGGGTTGGGGAGTCGGCGTGGGTGTCCGCTCCGGTATATCCTGCGCGCAACCCAGTACCATCAGGCTCATCGTCGCGGTTAGGATGATCTGCGACGCGGCTGCTGAGGGGGCGGCTACGGGTCGGAGCAGTCTCTGGAGTAGCCGCATTCCACACATCGCAGCTTGCAGTGAACTCCGATCATCGGGGAGCCGCAGATGTCACAAAAGACCGTCTCCCTCAGGACGGGCCCTCCCACCAACTCCCCCCCATAGAGGGAGGGAGGACGGGACTGCCCCGGCAGCTGGGCGACGGTCTGTGGCCGACTCCCGTGCGCGAAATCAATGAGGGCATGGGGTATGGCGGGACCCCGTTGTGATTCTCGCGCGTGGGACATCTGGCTCCTTAGCGCCACTATTATATCAACCCGAAGTGCACCTTAATACAAAGGACCCCGCTTCCCCGACAGGGGCAGCGAGGTCCTCGTTGGTCCGTAAGTGAGTTTGGAGGCTAGGCCCGCTCTCGCGCCCGGCGTGCTCTCCGCATCGTGATGCCTCCCAGCAGCAGCAGGAGCAGGGAGGTCCCTAGCGCCATCTGTGCCAGGAAGGGGATTCCTGCCTCGCCGGTTACCGGCGGCGTCGGATCCCCGTCCCCAGGAGTGACCGTCCTGACCTCGCCGGCTAGCGTATAGGTTGCCATACGCTGCGCGTCGATGTACGCGTTCACGGCGCCGCCCTCGCCCTCAATGGACTCGATGGTTCCGTTGCCGTCGGCGTCGCGCCCGTTAAGGGCCTGCTCAAGATGGATCACCAGCGAGCCGGTGAATATCTTAGCGAGGCTGATTGTCGACTGGCCCAAAATATTCTTGGCGGCGTCGCGGGCGGCTATGGCGGACGTCTCGGCGTTCTTGCCTGCGATCTCCGCCTTCGCCCCGTTCTCGGTGATGATCGCGTCCGTCGGGGCTTGGCCGGCGGCGAAACCTGCGTGTTTACGGTCGGCGGCGTGGAGCAGAACGCCCACGCCGTCTCCCGGCTGGGTCGCCGAGGCCACGAAACTCTCACCGTCATCGCCCTCGACGATGTTTATCACCCGCTGCGCGTTGGTCTGCACCTCAGCCAGAGTCGCGGCACTGGAAGCGGCCTTCGCGCTGGTAATCGCGATCCGGATCTGATTCTTGAGGTTCGTCAGGATCCCGACGCCTGAGCCGGGTTTCCAGTCCGAGGTCAGATGCCTGATGTGGCCCATGGCCCCGTCCGGAATTGCATACTCAAACACCTTCGGGCCAGCGGGCGCGTCGGGGTCCGTTGCCGTCACCTCATCTGTGATCACAACCCTGTTGAACTTAAGTATCAGGTCTAGTCCTGTGTAACGCCTGTTGTGCCTGTCGAATACGTGGTTGATGGCTCCTTCATCGCTGATAGCGATGGGGCCCGTGCTCAGCTTCGTCCCATCCCTGTCATCGACCAGCCAGCCGACGTACTCTCGTCCTTCCGCCGGACCTGCAACTCCGGTCAGCGTATACGTAATGGCGTCGCTTAGGGCCATGTCGTCCCATATCAAAGCGGTGCCTTCGGCTACCTGAGCCGAGATATCGGTAGCTTCCTGCGCCAGGGCGGTACCTGTCGGCACTCCCGTCAGCAGAACGAGCGCCATCAGCATGATCAGTTTGGGTCGGAACATTGTGCGCCTTGCCTCCTGCAAATCTGGTCTGGAATCTGCACGCTCAATACACTACCACACGCGTAGCCTTACGCAAAGGCTCTGGCAGGGTAGTTTACCACAGAAAAGTCAAGGGTGGGTCGAACGCGAAAGGTGGGAGCCACTACCAGAGTGAAACACTCCGTCGACGCTTCGCGAGGACGCCGACTCGGCCTTAAAGGCGCCAGTCCCGATATCCTACAGGTCTCCCCGCAGCACTTCGGTGCGTCCGGCGTCCGCTCCTTCGCGTTGGGCCGTGATCACTATCGCCTCGAAGCTCCTGATAGAAGCGGTCAGCCGGATATTGGTCTGCCCGTATCCCGTGGCGTCGACGGTGAACGCTCCGGCGTTGTGCAGCACCCCGTCCTTGACGAGCCAGACCTGGTAGGTCTCGCCCGCGGACAGGGGGGGCAGATCGAGGACGGCCAGCACGGGCTCCTCACCAGCCTTGGTAATCACCATTCCCGACGAGTTGGGAGACCACTCGGTCGCTGACAGCAGGTTCACCGACGCACCCGGGTCCGCGGCCATCAAAAGCAGGTACCGCTGCTTCTCAACGGTCTGTTTCATGACCTCCTCGCCACGAACGACACTTTCGAGCTCGGAAGCGAGCAAGGACTTCTCCACCGCGATCTCGTCGAGACGGTTGTTGAACCAGAGTCCACCCAATACCATGAGTCCGATTAGCAAGGTCGCTGCCGACAAGCCAGAATGCGTTACAAGGCTCCGTCCCCAGATGCGAGCCAACGAGACCCACTCCCTCAGGGGTTCGGCGAGCGGCGCGGGGCGGGCATCAGCGTCGACTCTGGCCAAAAGACTTTGCCTGACGCTGGCCGGGGCCTCGAGCCTTGGAACGCTAAAGGCCAACTGCGTCACAAGCTCCCCATCGTCGTTGAGCTTCGCTGTGCACCGGGCGCACCCATCCAGGTGGCGCTCCATACCGGCCATCTCCCCGGAACTCAAGGACCCCAAGAGATGGGGCATAAGCTGCTCTTGCGCTACGTTACAGTCCATGTTCCTTCCACTCTTGGCTCTGGGGGGCCATAACCTCTCTCAGCTTCCTCAATGCCAACCGCATCCTGGTCTTTACGGTACCAAGTGGCTGGTCCAATCTCGCCGCAATCTCCGAATGGGTAAACCCACCGTAATAAGCTAAGACCACAACCTCTCTTTGCTCCGGCCGCAGCGTACTCAGCGCGCCGCCGATCTCTTGTCTCCAAGACTGCTGTGACGCGTGTTTCGCCGGGTCTCCTGTCTCGTTCACGGGCTGAGGTATCTCGCCCACATCCTGCAGGACCAGCGTTTGGTCGCGGCGCCGCCTCTTGCGGACCTCATCGATCACCCGGTGGTGAGCGATGCTAAAGAGCCACGCTGTCACCTTGCCTCGGTCCGGCCGATAGCTCGATGCCCTACGCCACACCTTGAAGAAAGCGTCCTGAGTCACTTCCTCCGCCGCCCCGGGGTCTCTCAGCATGTGCACCGAGAGCGAGAAAACTGCGTTTCCGAATCTTCTATACAACTCCTCCAGGGCATTGCGGTCGCCTAGGGCTATCTCCTGCACCAGTCGCTGGTCCGTGAGCTCTGTGTAGTCGTTCAGACCGGACGGCGCTTCCTCGCCTCTAATGGGCGCACCCTCTTTTGATGAATACGTACGAGAGCCGCTCGTCGGATTTCGGTTTTCGGGACTACCCTGCTGATTCACCCGGAGGTTTCCTGTAGGCGGCTACTGTATTGGGATGCGCGACTTCGCCCTGTAGACGCTAATCGCCCCCAAAGGGCAACGGGCTCGAACGCACCACGACCCGCATAGTAGAGAATGAGTCGGACCGCGTCGCGAATTGGGCGCATTATATCAAAGCACCTAGCTTCCCGAGGACCCATTGGGGGCCGCTCGCGTGGACGTGGCAGACGTGGGGGACGATGCGCCCGCTAGCAGGTCCTCCAGGGTTGTCTCGACTAACACCTGAACGTCGAGTGACGCCGCGCGTACGATATATGGGGACTGAGAAGAGCTCACGGCGAAGGTCCCGTCCTCGTTGTCTTGAGCGCCCACTGTCAGCCCAAAGGACTGTGAGCCCCCTTCGCCATCGCTAACGTGGACAATCAAGCTGGCCCGCGGCGCGCCAAGCCCGTACTCGTCTAGCTCGCGTTTGCCCAGTGGACGGACCATTCGCAGCGGCGCGACCAGGGCCAGTAGCGTCCTTACGGCGGCCTGGTCCAGCTCCCTGCCCTCTCCCAAGTCTTTCAACGCCCAGACTTCCCCGTCCCCTTTTGAAAACTCGAATCGGCCGTTGCCATTCTCAAGGGCGAAGCCGGCGACGTTTTGCGGGGGAACGGAGAAGTAGACCGGGTCCACCCAGTCCGACGCGGCCACCGGGGCGTCGATAGCCGAGAATCCCAACGCCAGATAAACTGCTTGCTGACCGTCGGCGCGAACGTGGGCAGCCCGCAAGCTAGGCGCGGTGCCCACGTAGAGTCTGTGACTGGTTCCGTCGGCCTGATGGAACTCGATGAGTCGCTCGAAGTCCTGTTCCTCGACTTTGAGACGCGCGTGACTGTCCGCGGTCCGGGTGATGAGGCGGTCTGACTTCAGGCCTATGATCTTGTTGATTAGCGAGATCACCTTCTCCCGCCTGACCGGGTAGTCGTCCGCCTGTGGGAGGGCCCACACCCTGTCGACCCTGGCGATCTCAACCCGGTGATCGTTGGAGTCGGTTAAGGTGAGGCGAACTATCTGATTGGGCTTGAGGTCCGGGAACAGCGGCTCACCCTGCGGGGCCGTCTTCGGGCCCGGACGGAACAGAAACAGGACGAGTGCTAACTGCAGTACGAGGACGCCCCCCAACACGGCGTTCCGCCTACTCATTCGGAGTCCCAGGCGGATATGATGACAAGAACGGCACGTTCCCCTCCAGGGGGCTTTGCACAAGAAATATCGCTCTTGGCCAACGCTCCTTCGACAGGCTCAGCTTAGGTTCTGAGCTTATCGAAGTGACGAAGGGTGATTTTGAAGCTACGCTCGGTGTGAGCCCGTCGGCTCCGCTCAGGACGGCCAGACGGCCCTCGCCAATGTATGTGCAACGCGACACTAGTCGTCCCCCACCAGTTGCATGGGCGCCTCCCGGCGCTGTCGCAAGTGCCACACCAGACCGATCACCACGATCGCCAGTGTTGCGGCCGCGTAGTTGACCGCCTCCCAGAAGCGTTGCTCTCCCTTATCCATCGGCCTCAGCAAACGGGCGTAGTCCCCTCGAGAGCGGATGGTGAGCAGGTCCTCATCCTCAACGGCCCAGTCGACGGAGTTCTGCACTAGTTGCAGGTTGAGCAGGTACCTGTCCGCCGATTGGCTCCGGGACAAACTTAGCATGGCGTCGGTCAGGAACTCAGAGCTTCCGACGACCACTAGCCGGGAGCTCTTTGGCGAGACCGCAATGGTCCCAGCGACGGTCCCGGTTTGAGCGCTCTGCTCACCCTCAGCCTGCGCGCCGTTTTCGAACGGTGACGCCCGGTCCTTGAAGAAGCTCTCGAACGACCCGCGAATGCTAACGCCCAGGTCCCAAGCCTTCTGCTCCCCCTCTATAGGAAATCCAACGTCCGGGTAAGTCTCCAGGTTGGGTTCCAGGTCTGTCGAGGTCCTGAGCCAGGCGTCCTCGGACGACTGGAGCAAGGTTACAACCTCTCGCTTCCGGTTCTTTCCGGGGTCGATTTCCAGCGGCGAGGCCCAGTAGAGGGTCAGTGAAGGAACGTCGGAGACTATCGGGCTCTCTTGCGTCATGCCGTCGCGGCGCACATCCACGAAAGGCGGGTAGCTTATCTCCTCGATCTCGACCACGTTGAATCCGCCCACGTTGCGTTGTACCCGAATGGGCAGCGAAGCGTTCTGGAGGTCCATAACGACACCCTCGCGGAGGAGGACACCGTAGCTGGCCAGCATCGTCCTCAGGCCGTCCTGTACTGGTTCCACGACCGGCGCTCCACCGAATTGGAAGGGGGAGAGCACGTAGTTGCCCGCGGCCACGATCACCGCGCCGCCGCGCATCAGGAACTGGTCTACGGCGAAACGCTCGCGGTCGGTCATTTGCCGCGGCGACACGACTACGAGCGCGTCCACGTCGCCAGGCACGCGGCCGGTCGTGAGGTCGACACCTCCGACGGTGTACGTCTGGGACAGGTGCTGCCTGAGAAGCTGAAACGTCGAGATGGGGCCACCCATAGGCCCTTGTGCATCCTCGGGGGGATGCCACAGCCCGACCGTTTTCAGGAATCCAGGCACGCTGCGCTTTAGAGCCGCCTCGATCTCGGCACGAAGTTCGTCCTCGCTCAGATCTCCGCTGGGGAAGAGCGCCCGGGACTCCTCGCCACTCTCGATTAGCAGGTGCAGATAGTAGGACTGCGGACTGAAGAGCGAGGCGATGGGCCTCAGACCGTAAGACCTCACCAGCTCACCCCTGTCGATCAGGCTGTCTTCCGCATCCGGGTCGACGATATCGAATACCAGCTTCCCGCCCGATCCCTGCGCGATCTGCCCGGCTACAGTCTCGATACGCCCCGGCACCTCCTGCAGCGTTTCAGGAAGGGCCGCGCCGGTGGCAAAGAGCGTCAGCTTGATGGGGTCTTCGACTTGCTGAAGGGCCGAGTCCAGACTCTGGAACCCGAATACCGCCTTCTTGATCGACCGCGTGAGCACGTATTCGAGGTTACCGACCTGCACGTCGATGTCGTCGCCTCCGGCGGGAGCCACCTCTATCAAGTCATCGATCCCCAGGGTCACGAACTGGTCACCGTAACGCACCAGGATGTCGAAGTATGAGTTGACTACGGAGGCCTCGTATCGCTCGGTAATCCGGAAAGGCGTGGGGCGGATGCCATAGGCCTGGTTTGCCTCCGCCTCCATCTCCTCGTCATCTCTCGGGTCGACGATCTCGACTCTGATCGTTCCGCCCGAGGCGACCTCGTACTCGCGCATGAGGTCGCGAATGGCTGGCAGCAGCGGCGCCAGGACCGGATGAGTCCGGTCGCTGAAGTAGCCCCGCAACAGCAGAGGCTCAGGTAGGTTGCCGACGAGGTCGCCGGTTACTTTGGACAGGCTGTACTTCTGCTGCTCGGTCAGGTCGAGGCGAAGCGCGGAGAGGGGGAATAGCCAGATATTGAGGGCAACGAGGTTAGCGGCCAGCAGCGCGACGCCGAGGATCGTGTTCCGGCGATAGCCAACCGTCCTCTTGCCCCGGCTCCATCGCTTCGCATCCAGGGACACCACATTGAGCAATAGGAAAAACGTGGTGAGAGAAACATAGTAGGCGAGGTCGCGAAGGTCGATGACGCCTCGCTCGATGCTCTCGAACCGGCTTCCCAGCCCTATCGCACGAAGGACCTGGGTGCCTGTCTCGCCCACAACCCCTGTCACGCCGGAGGTCCCCGCCACGTAGAGGACCGAGCAGATTAGCACTGCCAGGATGAACGAGACGATCTGGTTGTCGGTCCTGGACGAGACGAACAGGCCTATGGCCACGTACCCGGACGACATGAGCAGCGCTGCCACATACCCACCAACCACGGGGCCCCAGTCCAGGTCGCCGAGCAGGCTCACCGTGATCGGCAATACGAGAGTGACGGCCAGGGCGGCGACGATGAGCGTCATGACTCCCACGAACTTCCCCGCCACCAACAACGGACGCTCCACCGGTAACGTCAGCAGCACCTCCATGGTGCCGCCTCGCTGCTCCTCGCTCCATTGCCGCATCGTGAGCACCCCGGCGAGGAATATCATCAGCACCGGCATCCACTCGAAGAGCGGCCGGACGTCAGCGATGTTTCTAGCGTAGAAGGTCTCTACCCAGAAGAAGGACAGTAGCGTGACAAGGAGGAAAACCCCGACGAAGATGAGGGCGGTGGGCGATCCGAAATAGCCCCCGATCTCTTTCAGGGCGATAGCTGACGTCTGCCTCAACGAAGCGGTCACTCTTGGCCCCAGCCCTTCCCAAGCCGGTCGGGTCTGTCGTCGGTTGCGGTGGCCAGGTCGTTGAAGACCGTCTCGAGAGTCCGCATGTCTCTACGGAGCTCTCGGAGCGGCCACTTCTTCTTGCGCGACAGCTCGTAGATGTTCTGGCGCAGATCGATCTCCTGGTTGGCTCGAATCCTGTACTCGTCACCGTCCCCGTCGGAGGAGACGTCCACCGTGTCGACCCCATCCATCATCATGAGCTCGTCTACAGCACTAGGGGCCCCTCGTTTGAGGACCAGGACGAAGTTTTCCGTAGCCGAGAGGTCATCCAGCCGGGAGTCGGCCTTGATCTCGCCGTTGAGCAGGATGATGACCCGGTCGCAGATCGCCTCCACTTCGGAGAGGATATGCGTCGAGAGGATTACCGTGCTCTTCTCGGACAGCCGCGTGATAAGCCGGCGCGCCTCCAGTATCTGGGTGGGGTCCAGGCCTACCGTCGGCTCGTCGAGGATCAGTAGCTTCGGTTTGTGTACGATGGCCTGGGCCAGCCCCACCCGCTGCCGGTACCCCTTGCTGAGCTGGCCGATTGGACGCGTGCGCATCTCCACCAGCCCTGTCGCCCGCACAGCGTCGGAGAGAAGCGCCGGCATCTCATCGCGGGGGATCCTGCGGATATCCGCGATCATCTTGAGGTACGACTGCACGGACAGCTCGGGGTACAGCGGCGCGTTTTCCGGCAGGTACCCAATGCGGCTCTGCACCTGGTTGGCCTCAGTCAGGACGTCCAGGCCATCCACCATCACCCTGCCCTCGTCCGGCTGAAGGTAGCCGGTAAGTATCTTCATCATCGTCGTCTTGCCTGCGCCGTTCGGGCCCAGCAGCCCAATCACCTCCCCTGCCGACACGTCGAACGAAATGCCCTTCAGCACCCGAATGCGGCCATAGGACTTGCTCAGATCGGTGACGTTGATCATCTCAGCCTTGTTGCCGCGGTGAGCGGGAATCGGTCCTGGGTCCGGTCATAGGAAATAACGAACGATTGAATGTGATGGTTAGCTCAAAAGACTACACAAAAGGAACCTTTCCCGCCACCCGCGACACGCGCGACACGGTGCGATCTCCCGGGTCGGGGATGCGTTGTCTCGCACCGCTTGAGTTGATAGCATCGAGCGGCGAAGGAGACCCGGATGCTCAAGGCCGTTATCTTCGACCTCTACGAGACTCTCGTAACTCACTTCGACCCCGATTGGAAGCCACCAGAGTTGACCTCGGCCGATAGACTCGGCATGGGCGAGAAGGAGTTCCAAAGCCACGCGGTCCGACTCCGTGACGAGTGGCAGATGGGCCACCCGCTCAGCCATAAGGACCTTCTGCGCGCCATTTGTATCGAAGCCGGCCACACGCCGAGCGAATCGGTCATCGAGCAGATCGCCCTGGAGCAGTACGAGACGAAGGTCGGCGTGTTCGAGAAGATCGACCCCGCGGTCGTGGAATTGGTTGAAGGGCTCCTATCGCGGGGCTTGCGGCTTGGTGTTATCACCAACGCCGGGGACATAGACGTTGAGCCGTGGCCAAGGTGTCGGCTGGCGCCGCTTTTCGAAGCCTTCATTGCGTCTTTCCAGGTAGGAATGCTCAAGCCAGACCCACAGATATACGAGCACGGTTTGCATTCGTTGGGCGTGAGCGCCGGCGAGGCGGTCTTCGTTGGAGATGGCGGAAGCGATGAGCTCGCCGGCGCGACGCGCGTAGGCTTTAGGGCATTCTGGGCAACGTGGTTCCTGGACCGCTGGCCCTTAGACGTCCGACCGCAGCGGTTCGAGGGCGATGGATGGCGCCAGTCCCAAGAGGAATCGCCGTTTCCGCGCTTGCGCACTCCTAACGAACTCTTGGACGAGATTTCGAACATCTGAGCATTCAGCCGAACGGAGCCTCGCTCTGGTCCCCCCTTTGAAAAGGGGGGTTAGGGGGGATTTCACCCACCATGCTCAAATACAACCCAAAGCTGAAGGAAAACGCCCGCCGGCTGCGCAGCCAGCTGACCGACGCTGAGCAAGCGCTGTGGGCGCGGCTGCGTCGGAAGCAGGTCCTCTCGGTCCAGTTTTACAGACAAAAGCCTCTCGGCGGTCATATCGTCGACTTCTATGCGCCGAAGGCTAGACTAGTCGTTGAAGTAGATGGCTCCCAACATATGGAGCCCCGGCACCGAGCGGCGGACTCACGGAGAGACGACAGCCTTGTCTCGGAGGGGCTGCGGGTGCTCCGATTTGACGATCGCCAGGTGTTAACGGAGATCGACGGAGTCATGGAAATTATACTCCGTGCGGTATCGGAGGCGGTCGACGGAAATCCCCCCTAACCCCCCTTTGCAAAGGAGGGAATGGGAAGCCGCTCACCAAGGGGACGAAGCGGTTTGCTAGGGCAGAGATTGGAGGGGTCACATGGCTAAGAAAAAAGTCGTCGTTATCGGGGCTTCGGGCTACGTTGCGGGGCAGATGCTCCCAACGCTGCGTGAGAAGTACGAAACCGTGCTGCTCGACGCCTCGCCCACCACGAGCCCAGGCCGGCCGCACTCCCAGGACCAACAGGTCGAGGGGGTCATGGTCGCCGACCTGGCGGACCCGGACCGGACCAAGTACCAGCGCCACTTCGAGGGAGCAGATGCAGTCGTGCATCTGGGGTACATCCGCCGCAGGGAAGAGGAGGATATCGACCAGTACACCAGCCAGCGCGAGAACGTCGATATGGCCTACAACGTACTCCGAGCGGCGTACGACGCGGGCGTCCCCCGCGTCGTCTCCGCCAGCTCGAACCACGCGGCCGACTGGTACGAGCGCGAACTGATACACGAGCGCAAGATCGAGACGCTCGACCCGTACGCGTTGCCCCTATCGGACAACTACTACGGCTGGTCCAAGGCCACCTACGAGCACCTTGGGTTCCTTTTCGCGTGCGGCGCCTTCGGACGCAAAATGGGAGTCGTGATGGTCAGAATCGGCTCCCCGGCCGAAGTCCAGCTCAGGGAAGGCGCAGACCCGAGAAACTTCAAACGCAGCCTGGGCAGCTACCTCAGCCGGCGGGACCTGACGCAGCTCTTCGTCAAGGCGATCGAGGCCCCGGATATCGAAAACGAGCATGGGGTCCCCTGGCTGGTGGTCTACGGCATCAGCAACAACACTCGCGGCTTCTGGTCGCTCACCAACGCACGGCGCGTGCTGGGCTATCAGCCCGAGGACGACGCGGAGGTAAAGTTCGCCCAGCAGATCAGAGGATTTCTGGCAGGTGAGGGCGCCGAGGCGGGGCCGGGCAGACTGGGGAGCTAATGTCGCGCCAGACCGCCCGACCCTACTATCGCTTGAGCCGCAAGGATCGAGTCAGCCGGGAGCGCAGACTCGATTTTCGCCTCAGGTTGGAAGTTATGTAGCGCGCGATCCCAGGGCTGCCCATCACCATAGGCCTCGACCACTTCCGAAGGGCGTCGTAGGTAATCTCGCCGCCATCCTTCGACCCAAAGGACTCCAGCGGCGCCCAGTCCAGCCTCGCGCCGCCAAACAGCCCGCGGCCACCGCCAGGCTGGACAGCCAGGACACTTCCCCCGGCCTCGCGGACCAAGACCACGCCCGCCGCCACGTCCCACAATCGCGGGCTGCCGGTGAGGGCGTACTCGAATGCGCCGGTGGCGGTCATGGCCAGCTCGTGGGCGATGCTGCCGGTGATCCTGACCTCGCCGAGGCGGTAGCTCGCCTTCCTGTCGAACCGGAACATGCCGTGGAACGATGCCGGCACCGTCACGGGCCGCTCGCCCTTCGGCTCGTCGGCCTCGAAGACCCGCGCCGGCTCGTCGCCCACGAACGCGCCGTTGTCTCTACTCGCGTGTAGCACCACGCCCTCTTCCCTGCCGGGCCACGGGATATGGACCGCCCCGGCCACGGGAACACCGTGACGAAGCACGCCGATCGAGCACGCGAACACGGGGATACTGCTCAGGAAATTCCTCGTCCCGTCCAGAGGGTCCACTACCCAGACGAATTCAGGTGTGGGGTCCTCCGACTCGTTCTCAGGGCTGTCCTCTTCACCGATGAACCCGTGCTCCGGATACGACGCTGAGACGCTTTCGCGTAGATAGTCCTGACACTCTTTATCGACCCCGGTTACTGGGTGGGCCCGCCCTTTGCCCTTGTATTCGACGTCCAGCGCCTTGCCGAAATTTCTTGCGAGGATGCGACCACCGCCGTGTGCAAGCTCCACGGCGGTGGCCTCGATCTCGGCCAGGCCCCGGCCTGCCGCACCGTTTTCCGTCCCTCCCTTGCTATTCATGGAGCCCATTCTATGGCATCGCTGCGCTTGACGCCCTCATCTGGCCGGAGTAGCATCCGCCACTAGGCCGAACGTTGGCCGCTCGGAGGCCCATGTGAACACCAGCGCGGAAGTTGACGCCTGGCTCCAGGATTACGACCACCCCCTTAAGGTCGCGATGCTGAGGGCACGTGAGGTCATCCTGAACGCCGACTCCCGAATGGAGGAGTGCGTTAAGTGGAGCACACCCACGTTTACGTTCGAAGGCAACCTCGCCAGCTTCCACCCCCGCACGAAGAGGTTCGTGAGCCTGCTCTTCCATCGGGGCTCCGAGATACCGGGAGAACACCCTCACCTGGAAGGTGACGCTACCCTTGTGCGGACCATGCGCTTCGCCGACCTGAGCGACGTCGAGGCGCACCAGCAGGACCTGGAGGCGGTGGTGCGCGCCTGGTGTGAGTCGAAGGCAGCCTGAGCACCGCCCGCTAGACCCGTCGTCATAAGGAGGAGAAGGTGGACCGGGACGCGTTGAGAAAAAAGCTTGTCGGCCCCATAGCCACCGTCGGCACGCCGTTCGACGACGATTACGAAGTGGACTACGGCAAGATGGCCGAGCTCACCCAGTGGTGGGTGGAGCAAGGCCTCGTTGAGGGCCGGGCGGTAATCAAGGTCGCCGCCGCCATGGGCGAGGGACCCCAGCTGCGGGAGCACGAGTGGCAGGCCCTGCTGCGGACGGTGGTCCAGGCCGCGGACGGCAAGGCTACCGTCATGGTCGGCCTACACTACAAAGACACCATCCGCCAGATAGAAGACGCCAGGAAGGCCCGCGACCTCGGCGCCGTCGCCCTGCAGGTCTCCCCGCCGGTGCACAATGGGCCGACCCAGGACGATGTGCTCCGCTTCTACGAGGACCTGTCCAACGCCGTGGACGTCGGCATCATGGTGTACAACACCATGGGCATGCTCGGCGACAAGATCACGCTGGAAAACTATCGTCAGATAGCGCAGTCTGACAGCATCGTCGCCATCAAATGGCAGGCGCCGCCCGGCGTCGACTACAACGCGATCTTCGACTTGAAGGACCGCGTCAACATCATCGACAACACCAAGGACCCCGTGCGCAACCACAGGCTGGGCGGCCACGGCTTCATCAACTGGACCTCGGAGATCTACCCGTCCCACGACCTGAACATCTGGGACCTGATGGAGGCCGGCCGGCACGACGAGGCGGATGCCGAATGGAATCGCGTCTACTTGCCACTGCGTGAGTTCCAGACCAGAGTCGGCGAGAAGTCCGGCGGTCAGGCCCGGCTTAAGAAAGGCCTGATGAAGGTCTCCGGCAAGGATATTGGCGACTCCAGACCGCCGTCATTGCCCTTGGCCCCCGAGGAGCTGGATGAGCTTCGCGAGATCGTCCGCGGACTCGGGTTCCCGGTCGTAGAGGGCACGACAGCCGCCGCAACCGCCGCGGGCTGACGCCTGCGCGGCGAACCAGTCTACCTCACCCCCCAACGAACTCCTTTGCAACCGCTCTTCCCCCTCTCCGCATTGCGGAGAAGGGCTGGGGGTGAGGTCATTCTTCATCGCCTGAAAAACAGCGCTCAAGTAGTCTAAATTCCATAAAGTAGCTCTGTACTCTCTGTGTTCTCCATGGTGAGATGCTCTGCGCTTACTCTACCGCCAGCCGGGCGAAGCGCGTATGGGTCACGCACGCCTGGGTGCACCACCAGCTGCTGATAATCTCGCCGTTGGGTAGTCGCGCTGTGTTGGGCTTCCCGAAGGCGATATTGTTGTGGCTGGCGGGATATTTGGGACGGTGCTCCACTCCCAGATACTCTTGGCCCACCGCGTCCCAGACCATCACCTGGTTCTCCAGGTCCCACGTCTCGCCCCCGTCCTCTGACAGGACCACCATTATTCCAGGCTCCCTGCCCTCCCGAAGCGTATAGGTCGCCGCGAGCACCCCATCCCCTAGGTCCGCCAGCCAGCTCGTCTGCCCCATGATGCCCGTCGGCCTTGGCTGGCTCCACCTCGTTCCCGTCTCGTCCGAGACGGTAAGGTGCAAGTCGTGGTCCCTCTGACCGCCAACATCCTGCGTCCACTGGAGGGCTGCGACCCGGCCGTCGAGCATCTGGGTGTAGCGGCTGTGAGAGAACATCCTGTCGTTATCGAAGGCGCTGGGAAAATCGATGCGGTCCGTCCAGCTCTCCCCGCGGTCATCGGAGAAGACGGCGAATCCCTTGATGTGAAGCGGCGACGTATCGTCCCAGCGTTTCCAGGCCTCGCACGCTAGGAACCAGCGTCCGTCGTCAAGCTCGATAATCTGCGACGGCGTATCCACTACGCCGCCGCCGGGCAGGTCGAGCCTGTAAGGGTCGGACCAGGAGCGGCCGTCGTCGGCAGAGCGAAAGAGTACGACCTCGCCGGGCCGCTGGCCTCCCGTTTCAGGATTGATCGGGGGCCTGTATGGCTCGGAGAACACCCTCCGGTGCGCGATCAGTACCACGGTACCGTCCCTCATCCTAGTGGCGTGAGGCGCCGTGTAGCTGAAGGGCTCCCGGTCGTTCCCGGGGTCCCACACCGACTCTTCCTGCGTCCACGTCCTACCCCCATCGAAGGAGCGCAGCTTGGCGAGCTTACCGTCCAGCGAGTAGAACGCGGAGCCGGTCCTGTAGAAGCAGAGCACCTCAGCCTTGGAGATGGGCACGATGTTCGGCAGGAAGGCGTATTCGGCCTTGAACCCAGGGTCCGGGTTCCGGTATAGCACACCCTCGGACAGGAGCTTCAAGCGGCCCAAGCTAGATTCCTCGCCCTGGTCCCCGCCGACTTATGGGCGACGCACGAGTCGGTCCAACTCCACCTTAAAAGCTGGTCGAGATTCTAGCAGAGATACCGACGCCATCCACGACGACCGGTTGCCCAAGCCAGGCGGCGGCATAAAGCGAGTCGAAGAAACCAAATGGCGCCGCCGAGCGTTATCCCAGTAAGCGACTCACGCCGCGGAATTCTACGACTTGGCCAACAGAGAGCTGCCGCATCAGTCATGGTGGAACGCTTACTATGCAGGCGCCAGGACCGCGACCCCATTCATCGACGACATGAGTAGCCCTTTTCGGTCTCGGAAATCACCCAGTCGGGTGATCCCAAATCAGAATGGCAGGCCCATACTGGCTTCGGGCCAGAAACTCCAGCAAAAACAGGGGCGCCGATATCCAAGATGTACTGAAGACCCCGGCAGGCACTTCGCATTGGTAGCCAAGTCTGCGCTACTTGCCACCTTCGCGACGGTCCTTGTCCTCGCTGCGGCGTGTGGCAGCAAGACCACGGAATTAACAGTCCGCCTTCTCGATCAAGAGAACTCCGGCCAATCGGGCATCGCCACGCTCAAAGCGGACGGCCCGAGGACTCAGGTCGCACTAAGGATCGACGCCGGCCCTTCAGCCGCTGACCCTCAGCCCGTCCACATTCACTTCGGCAGGTGCGGCGACCGGCTTGGGGGGGTCGAGCACGCTTTGAGCGATATTGCTGGCGGGCAATCGAGTTCCCTCGTCGAAGCAAGCCTGGAAAGCCTCATGGACGGCAATCACGCGATCAACGTCCACAAGTCATACTCTGAGATCGCCATCTATACCTCTTGCGGGAACATCCCGTCCCAGTAGGGCTTACTTCGTATGCGAGAGAGAACACCTCGAAACACGGCGCTCCCGGAGACAGAGTTCTTTGTCGCCGAAGCGTCCCGGCCCTACCCGCTGCTCCGCTACTACGTGCTGACCAGCCTCGCCGTCATCTCGATCGTTACGGTCGTCGTTGCCGTCCTGTTCGTGCGCCGCGCCGAGCAAGAATTCGCCACGCGGAGCGCCGAGCAGAGCATGATGGAAGCCGCCCACCTGGCCAACCTTTTCTTCCACGATGTTTGGGCTCCCCAGCAACAGGAGGGTGAAGACTTGAACCTGCGTGACGTCGCCGATCCGGAGGTCCTGCGGGGCTTCTACGGCGGAAGCGCTCACGGCCTCAGCTTGGTGGCCCTCACAGTTTTGAAACTCGATGGGACGGTGTTATGGACCAGCGGTGAATCCGCCAACGAACCTCACGCTTCCGGGGATATGGGCGATTTCGCCACCGTGGTCCACCAGGGAACGCCGATGGCACGGCTCCTCCGTGATGAGGTAACCATGGACACCGCCGGCGGAAAGCGCCGCCTCGACCTGGTCAAGACCTATCACCCCCTTCGCGACATCCCCCTGGACGCCGCTATCGAGGGCAGGCTGTTGGGCGTTATCGAGATGAAGCAAGACGTCACCGACGCCCTCGCGCGAGCCAGACGGGGCAATCTGTTGCTCGCAGTCCTGGGGTCCGTGGCAACCGGCGCCGCCCTCTTCACTCTCCTATTCCTGTTCGTGTATCGAGCCGACAGGAACATCGTTCGGGGACATAGGAGACTGATCGGACAGCAGCGCAAACTGGCCGAGAGTGAGGGGCGTCTGAGGACCGTTTTCGAGTACGCCCCCATCGGGATGGTATTCACCGACGAGGACGGGCGACTCCTCTTCGCTAACAAGCAGTTCAAGAGGATGGTCGGCTACGATGACCGTGAGCTCGATGGGATGTCTTTTGCAACCCTCACGCATCCCGATGATCTGCCGGGCAACATGGACCTCTTCCAGGAGATGAGGGCGGGGCTTCGAGATAGCTATGTCTACGAAAAGCGATATCTAACGAAGGACGGCTCGACGGTTTGGGGCCACATGGTCGTGTCCGCCCTCCCGGACTCCGGGGATGGGGTCTGCTGCGTCGCAATGGTGGAGGACGTCACAGAGCGAAAAAGGACGGAGAAGGCGCTGGTGGAATCTACCAGGCTGGCGTCGATAGGGCAGCTGGCGGCCGGCGTGGCGCACGAGGTCAACAACCCCCTAACAACAGTAATGAGCTTCGCCAAGCTACTGGAGCTGCGGGGGCTCCCGGCCGACGCCGCGGCAGATGTCGAAAAGATCTACTCTGAGGCGGTAAGAGCTACGGGGATCGTCCAAAACCTGCTGTCGTTTGCTCGCAAACGGGACGTCGATGCTCGCCCTCAGACTATCGTACCGGTCATCCAGCGAGCCCTGGACCTCAAGCGGTACCAGCTCGACGACTTGGGAATTACCGTCACCACCGATTGGCCCGAGGGGCTGGCCAACGCTCTTGTCGACGAAGACCAGATGCTTGAAGTCTTGCTGAATATCCTGACCAACGCTGAGCAAGCTCTTGCGGACCACAGGGGCCACCGCGCCATCAGCATCGAAGCCAGGCATAATTCCCGGTGGCTGACATTGTTCATCAGCGACAACGGACCGGGAATTCAAGCGGAGCACCTTGCCAAGGTCTTCGATCCCTTCTTTACGACCAAGCACGTAGGACAGGGGACGGGCCTGGGACTGAGCATCTGCTACGGCATCGTGCAACAGCACGGCGGCGAGCTGACAGTCGAGAGCGTGCCAGGACAAGGTACTACCTTCACGATCGAGCTAGTCGCCGTCGACGGAGGTGCTGTTGCCGTGCCTGACGGCGCGCTCGCCTCGTCTGGAGTTTAGCTATGAGCTTCCTCGCTGAGAGAAAACAACACGGACGCTACGAGGTCCTGGAGCAAATAGGACGCGGTGGCGTCGGCGCCGTCTATAAGGGCCTTGACCCGGTGTTGGACCGCATCGTCGCGCTCAAGGTCCTCCACCCCGCAAGCGGCGAGGACAAGGACTTCTATGAGCGCTTCCGCCACGAGGCCCGGTTGGTGGCGGGCCTACGTCACCCCAATATCCTTCAGGTCCACGATTTCGGCGAAGACGATGGCCTCGCATACCTGGTAACAGAGTACATCGGCGGTGGGACTCTCGACGCACGGCTGCATGAGAGGCTCGGTCCCCAGCAGGCGTTTTCCTACGTCAAACCGCTAACCGACGCCCTCACCTACGCGATTCAACGCGGCATCATCCACAGAGACATCAAGCCCAGCAATATCCTCATCCAAGACGATGGCTCCCCGGTCCTCGCCGACTTTGGGCTAGCCAGAGTACTTCAGTCAGGACACACGTTCACCCCGGGCGACGTGATAGTAGGGACCCCCGACTACATGTCGCCGGAAGTGGCCCTCGGCAAGCGCGCCGACCACAGGACCGACATCTACGCACTGGGAGTGCTCCTCTACAGGATGACGGTGGGTAACACCCCTTTTAGCGGCGCCAGCCCTGCGGCTGTGCTCGTTGCCCACGCCCAACAGCCCGTGCCACGGCCCACTGACCTGGACCCCTCCTTCGACAAGCAGCTGGAAGCGGTGATTCTCAAGTGCCTCGCAAAGGATCCTGACGATAGGTTCCAGAGCGCCGAGGACCTGGCTGACCAGATGCTTCGTTTCGCACCTGTGACCGACGGCGAACCGGTCCGGCACCCCTTGCCGGCGGCGCCGGTCGCTCACGCGCAAACCACCGCCACAGCCTCGGCGCCTCGCGGCGCGGAGGCGCCTGGCCAGCCGATACGGGTGTTCCTCGTCGAGGACCATCCGCTCCTGCTCGAGGCCGTAAGCCGGCTGCTGCAGAGAGAAGAAAGAATCGCGGTGGTCGGGGAGGCCGGCAGCGGAGAAGACGCCTTGTTGCAGCTAGAGAGCATCGCCTGCGATGTCGTTGTGATGGACATCGCGCTGCCCGGAATCAGCGGCATCGAGGCGACGCGCAAACTCAAGGCGACGTCTCCCGACGTCAACGTCCTCATCCTGAGCGCTTACGGAGAGGCAAGCTTAGCGGATGCCATAGCCGCGGGCGCCGACGGGTACATGCTCAAGACCGCGGCGCACGAAGAGTTGCGGGACGCAATCCTCGACGTGAGCATGGGCCGCTCCCCAATCCACCCGAGCCTGTCGCGCACCCTGGTCAAGACGATGGCTCAGATGGCGGAAGCCAGCGGCAAGGCCGTCTGACACACCGCGGGCGGGCTTCCTCCTGTTGCAAAGGGTGAGGGGGAATCTGCGACCACGAAACGGCGGGCTGCTCGCCGCGTCTCTTGGCCGGTCCACTTTGGCAACGAGCATAGCCTCGCGACCAAAGTCCGCTAGCGTCCAGTCTCCAACGTGTTGCCCGTAACGCGTAGCTGCGAGCTAAGGGTTCCCTAATCTCGCAACCCACTCAACGGAATCGTCGCTCGAAGGTTCTGACCTCTATGGGGCTAGAGCCCCGATCACTAACCTTGCCGATGGCATGATCGGCCATGTGGCCGATTACAAGAGGCAACGCCCAAGATATCATGGATGCTGAGAACCCTGAGAGCAAGAAGGCAAGCGGAAATTGACGATGTGAAAGGACACAGTTAGTTCCGGTCAAAGCTCGCCGATGAATAGCGATCACGCCAACGTCATCGCCCCTCCTCCGCTCACTTACGTGCCGCCACTCGTCGCAGGCGTACTCGTGCATTTCTTGTGGAAGCCGTTGAGATTCTTCCCAGAGTGGTGGATCGGCCATGCTGTTGGATGGCCGGTGGTTGTGGCAGGGGTACTGCTGTCGGCGTGGGCGATCCGGACTATGTTTCGCGCCAAGGAAGACCCCGATCCTTACAAGCCGACTACCGCCGTCGTCGCTACCGGACCTTACGCGCTCAGCCGCAACCCCATCTACGTCTCGTTTAACCTGGTCCATGTGGGTATCGCGCTTGTGGTGAACTCGGTCTGGCCGATCGTATTCATGCCGGTCGGAATCGCACTGTTGTACTATGGCGTCATCGCCCGGGAGGAGCGCTACCTGGATAGGGTTCTCGGCGATGAATATCGGCGGTACAAAGCCAGGGTCCGTCGCTGGGTTTAGCAAAGCCCGCGCACAGCACCTATCCACCCGCTGGATGAGCCCTCGCCCCAACCGACTAGCGCCGGGTCACACGGCCTCTAAGCGCCCAGAGGGCCAGCGAGAGGCTGAAGGCGGCGACGATGCTGACGGATATCAGTCCTCGGGCGAGTGCGTCCCACTCCCAGCCTACGATCACAAGCGAGCGCAGCGCCTCTAGCAGGTAGGTGACAGGGTTGTAGGTTGCGACCGTCTTCATCCAGTCGGTCATCGCTTCGAGCGGTATGAAGACGGGTGTCAGGAAGACGAACGGCAAGAATATCAGGAAGCTCGTGTTGACCGCGGCCGGGTTCCCAGTCTTTAGGGCAATAGCGTAGGGGAAGCCCGCGTAGACGACGGCCCACACGACAGAGATTGCCACGAACGCGATCATTCCCAGTATGCCGCTCTCAAAACGGACTCCCACCGCGAACCCCATGATGAGCACTGGGATCGATAGCGCCGCGACCAGCACTGCGTCGGAGACCATGAGGCCGAGGAGCAGAGCCAGACGGCGAACAGGTGTCATCGCCAGACGGTCGAAATACCCACTTTGGATGTCGAGCACGAGGGTCACGGCCCTGGAGATGCCTGTCACTGCGAAGATGATAGCTACGGGTAGCTGAAACGCCTTGAAGTCGATGTCGATGTCCTGCTCGACGATATCCTGCAAGGCTCCAACGTTCACCGTGAAGAAAAAAACCGGGAAGATCAGCGCCGGGATGACAGTCTCCGGGTCACGCTTAATGGAACGGACCGCGCGTCCCGCCACTGAGAGGACATCGCCGACGAAGCCACCCGCGCGCGCCTCGACACGGGTCTGAGCGGCGGCTGTCAAATCGATTCCTCACCATCCGGAACGTCGGCGTCGACTTCGAGCCGGCCACCCGTGTAGTGCAGGAAGACGTCGTCGAGCGTAGGTGTCCGGAGCGTTAGCCCGAATCCACCGAAGGACACCGATGGACGGCGTGAGGGCAGCGGAAGGGGGTGGGTGAGGGAGCTACAGGGGAGATGGCCTGGGGTCTTGGGGTAGATGGGAGGCCGGCGGGCGGTCTTCAGTGGCCGCACAGGGCCCCTAAGGCCCTATGCGGGAGTTGCGATGCGCGGGAAGGCGAGAGGATACGCAGCAGGGGACTCTCGCGACCGGGGTGGCGCGAGATTGCGGGGACGTTGGGTCAGTTGCAGGCTGGCCGTCAGGCCGGGAACGGAATGGCTTGCAGCCGGGCCAAGGCGCGAGTGAACTGGGTTTCCCAAGGCCAGCGCCGGGGGAGATGCAAAGTGAGGCGGCGCGCCGAGCGGGTGATCCGTCCCACCAGAGCGAAGACCCGCCGCCTGAGGGTCTTGGTGATCACGGTCCGCTCGCCCAGACCAATCCGCGCCGTCCAGCGGGCCAGGTTATGCGCCATCACCTGGACCGCCAGCCAGGCGCCGTTGGCGGCGAAGCGCGCCGACGGCATGTGGTTCAGCCCGACGCCGTACTTGAGGTCGCGTATGGCGTTCTCGACCTCGGCGTGGCGGCGATGATCGGCCTCCAGTTCCAGCGTCTCCCCATCGCGGTCGGTGATGAAGGCGTGATAGCTGTATCTGGCGAAGAGGGCGAGCTGGGAACCGGGCGTCGGCTTCACCCGCCGGACAATGAGCCGCACCGGCGCGGCGTCCGGCTTGGTCTGGAACGGGGTGTAAGTCGTCTCGGCGACATCGGCGGCGCCGTCCATCCAGTAGGGAATGGGAGTCCAGTCCTCCTCTGGTATCGCCTCGATCAGATCCCGCAGCCTGGCGCGCTGGCGGATGGTGATAGAGAAGCGGACATCCATTTCCCGGCAGGCGGCAACGACAGTGTGGGCGTAGAAGCCGCTGTCGGCCCGCACCGTGAGTTGTCCCCTGGCCCCGCCGTAGCGCACCCGCCCCACCGTCTCACGCAGGAAGTGGGCGGCGCCACGGGCGGTGTTGGCCCGGCCCTCGCGCAGCCGGGACATCAGCACCTCGCCGGTGCCGGCGGCAATGGCCAGCAGCGGGTGATAGCCGCGGGCGCCGGTATAGCCGTGGTGGCGCGCTCCCTCCTTGGCCAGTCCATAGGTCTCGCAGATGGTCGAGTCCAGGTCGATGGTCAGGGGCGAGTCGCCGGGTCCGGCCCCAGCGGCCCAGGCCCGGGCCAACAACTGGCGGCTCACGCGGTCGAGTTGACGGACATGCCCCCACCGGAAGCTGCGCAGGAAGGTCCCCAGGGTGGATGGCGCCTTGACCACGCAGCCTAGAACACCGACCGTCCCACCAGCGCGCAGCGCATCGGCGTCGTCGATGCAGTCGCCGCCTGCCAGCGCGGAAGCGACCAGCGTCAGCATCTTGTCCCCAGTGTTCGCCCGTCCCGGCGCTCCGCCGAGGTCAAGGTGATGGTCGACGAGTTCCCGCAGGCCCAGGTGCCGGGCTAGGGTGGCCGGCAGGAGCAGGACGGCATTGGCCACCAGGCGATGGTCGTCAAAGAGGATGCGGATACGGTCGGGTTTGTTCTGTGGCAGCATCTATTGGGTGCTCCTTGTTTCCGGGCGGGTTTCTGTTCCAAAACCATTATCCCAGATTCAGAGGAGCACCCGCTGGCTTCTTCAAGGGCTGTCCCCAAGGACGTCCTTCGGTGGATTCGGGGTTAGCTCCTCGACGGTCACCCCGCATTGGTCCAACGCGATCGCTACGGGGCCGATCACCTTGGCGCCGTTGGCGACGCTGACAGTCAGCTCGTCGCCATGGATCTCGACGTTCGCGACCCCCCGAACCCGCTCGCAGGACTGGGCCGCCTCGGCCGACTCTCCCTCGATCTTTGCGACGATGACGTCCGAGCCCATTGAGCGTTTCAAGTCGGTTGGGGCGCCCTCCACCACGATCTTGCCCTGGTCGATGATGCCAATTCGGTGGGCGAGGTGGTCCGCCTCCTCCAGATACTGGGTCGTTAGGAAGATTGTAACCCCGGCCTCGGTATTCACGCGCCGGACCTCGTCCCATACCTTAGCTCGGCTGATAGGGTCAAGGCCGGTTGTAGGTTCGTCCAGAAAGAGTATCTGCGGGTCGTGGATTAGGGCTGCGGCCAGGTCCAGTCTCCTCTTCATACCGCCGGAGTAGGTGCCGATCAGGCGGTCCATCGCGTCGCCGATGTCGACCAGCCCCATCAGGTCCTCGACACGCCGCTTCACGACTGACCCCCTGAGGCCGTACAGCCGGGCCTGTAGCTCGAGTAGCTCTCGGCCAGTCTGTTTGGCGTCCAGGGCTGCCTCCTGCAGTGCGGCCCCGATCCGTAGCCGTACCGCCGTAGCCTCTTTGACGATGTCATGGCCCGCGACGTAGGCGCTTCCGCCCGTCGGCAGTAGCAGCGTGGTCAGCATGCGGAGGACGGTCGTTTTACCGGCCCCGTTCGGGCCCAGGAAGCCGTAGATCTCGCCGTTGGAGACGGCGAGATCTATCGCGTCGACGGCCTTCACCCCATCGTAGTCTCGGGAGAGAGCGCTGGCAGCAACGGCATATCCATTCAAGTCGGGGGTCCCTGTCATGATCGTGAGGCTGGTGCCAATTGGGCGTATGTACCTGCTATTTGTCCGGACCCGATGCCGCGCCGGACGTACCGTTGCTCACTCGACGCCACCAGTCGGCGTCCTCTTTGCTTCGTTGAGGGGATGGGGAAAGTCACCGCTACGCCCGCGCTTCCTAGTGATAGCAGCCCCTTCCCGAGATCGGCCACACCGCCTCCACGACTCCGTTCCGCACCGCGATGTATTCGTCCCAGCGGTTGACCATCATGTCCTGGTACCAGGGCAGCAGGACGACCTGGTCACCGATGTTAAGGGGAGTCGTGCCTTCGACGCCGAAGACGATGTGTTCGGCGTGCGCGTCTTTCACGGTGACTCCCGGCATGCCCTCCACGGAGGGCGCGTTCCCGGACGGCAGCGTCAGCGCGCGAACTCCGACATCGCCCACGGCCACTCCGTCCCGCGGAGTGCTGATGATGGTACACAGGACCTTATTCGCGATCTCGAACTCCTCCATGTAGCCGTACCGGGTCCCCATGAGCGCGTATGTCCCACCCTCCACCTCGGTAACTCCTGGCATAGCGGCAGCGACGTCGTAGGAGAAGGTCTCCCCGCTGGACACCACCTCCACCGGAATTCCCGCCGACTCGATCGCATTCTTTACATCCAGGCAACTCTCGATCATCTCGCGTGCGCCGAGCCACCTGGTCTCCTTGTCGGGAAAACCCGGTAGGCTCTGGTGGCTCATCACGCCAAAGAATTTGATCGCCGGCAAGCGATGCGCAAGCTTTGCCAGCTCTACTCCTTGCTCTACGCTGCGCACCCCGGCCCTTCCCATCTGGGTGTCGACCTCTATCAGGACTCCCACCGTCGCGCCGAACGATGCGGCGACTTCTGAGATATCCTCGACGTTGCTCTCGTTGTCCACGCATACCTTGATATCACCGCGCCTGGCAAGAGCCGCCAATCGTGCCAGCTTGTCGCGCGTCACCACCTGGTTGGCGATCAGGATGTCCGTTATCCCGCTCTCAACCATCACCTCCGCCTCGGCGAGCTTGGCGGTGCACACACCGCCCACCGTGCCCCCGGCCTCGATCTGCATGCGGGCGAGGATGGGGCTCTTGACGTTCTTGGTGTGCTCGCGCATCTTGCACACGGTGTCCCGGTACGCGTCCGCGACCACTTCGAAATTGTGCTCAACGGCGTCCAGGTCCACCAGCAGACACGGCGTGTCCAGCTCTTCGATCGGCGTCCCCGGTAGCGGGTTGTAGTTGTCCATTATTACCTTGGGTATTTCCCTCTGTGTGACAGAGCCTCGCGCCGCGTCCTATCGGTAGCGACCGCGCGCCGCCACCGCCCACACGACCTCCAGCTTGCCGTCTCTCGCACCGAAGATATAGTCGTGGAGGTTTGCGCACGCCCCGATGTCCCACGGGGTGAGCCAGACCTTGTCGCCGAGACTCATCTCCGCGGTGGTCACGTCGGGGAGATCGATGCCACCGTGCTCGGCGCTGAGTCCGCGAATCTCCGCCCCCGGCAGACCGTCCACCGACGGCATCTCTACGTCCTCGCCGATGGCCTTCCGACCCGCGTCGGTTATAGCGTTCCCGGGCTCCGGCAGGCTCGTAATCGACGATACGATCTTGGCCGCGGGTGTGAACTCCTCCCGAAGCGCGCGGTTCCTTCCATCCATCAGTGCGTATGAACCCGCGCGTACCTCCGTCACGCCGTCCATCGACGCCGCAATATCGTAGTCTCGAGTGTCGCCTGCGCTGACCGTCTCGACGCGCATGCCCGCTCTCTCGACCGACTCCCGCGCGTCCAACAGCTGCTGAAGGGCATCCCGGGACCCGGCTTCGTCACCTGCGGCCCCGTTGGTCATGAGCCCGGCGAGGTGGAGACCAGGAGCGCTGGACGCGGAAACGGCCAGATCGGCGGCAGCCCCACCGGGCTGGACGCCGAACGGACCGGAGCCCGTGTACACGGCCACCATCACGTTTAGGGTGACGCCGCTCGCCGAGGCCGCCGCAGAAAGGCTCGCGACGTTCTCGGGATTGTCTACGGCCACCGTAACGTTGCAGTGGCGGGCTAACGCGCAGAGCCGCCGAATCTTGGCGTCGGTGACCACGATGTTGGCGATCAGGATGTCGGAGAAGCCGTTGGCTGCGAAAACGTCGGCCTGGCCCAACGTCGAGGCGCAGATGCCCCCCATCGTTCCGCCGGCCGACAGCTGCTTATGCGCTATCGGCGGACACAGGTGCGATTCGATGCTGGGGCGCAGCTTGACCCCGTTAGCCTCGCGAAAGAACGAATGCATCGTCTCGATGTTCTTATCGAGCAGCGATAGGTCGACCACCAGCGAGGGAGTATCGAGCTCCTCGACGGACGTACCGATGGGCTTGAAGATAGGGCGTTCCATTAGGTTAACCGGGCCTGTTAGTGTCAAAAGCCCAGCGCAGGATAGCAAACCGCCTTCGCCCCGTCTATCGCAAGCCGCCTAGCAGTTATAATGTAGTCGCCGGCCTGGAGGAGCACCTTGAGTCTCGAAAACATGGGCTTCGGCGATCTGAGTCTGCTGGATGGCGAGCAGGTCGACCGAGGCCTGAACACGACGCCCGGCGCCGACCGAGCCAAGGAAGAAAACCCGGACATGGTGCTCCTGACGAACCGACGCGTTATCCACCTCAAAACCAACGGCAGGGGCCGAAAGGCCGTATTCGTATCCCTGCAAGACATCGACTCGGTGGAGTTGCTGGCCAAGCGGCAGACCCGCGGCGCCGTTGTTTGGGGTGGGCTGTCTTTCCTGGTCGCCGTGATGCTGTGGCAGGTCTGGGACCACCCCTGGGCCTCTGCCCTGGCAGCTCTCGCCGTGATGCTGATAGGGGTCTACCTGGTGGTAGACCGGCTGTCCATGCCGGGCAGGGTCCGGATTTCCTTCAGTGCGGGTTCGTCAAACCTGGAGTGCGAGGTGGGCGCCGACGGTTCTGGCGACAACATCATGTTCATCAACAGGTTGTTCGACCTGAAGAGCCAGCAATTGGGAGATAACGGCAGACGCCGGTTCGCTCCGCGATAGCGCTGTGGAGGGCGCGGCAAGCAGCGCCCCGACCCACCCAACCCAGGCCTCGCAGGCGCGGCAAGCAGCGCCCCTACCCCAGCCTGAGATTCGGGATGGCGTCCAGGTCCCACTGGAAGCGGGCCCCATCACGCAGATGGAACCAGGCCGCACCGCCGATCATCGCCCCATTGTCCGTACAGAGCGCCGGCTCGGGGACTACGACCGGCGCCGGTGAGCGCTCCGACATCTCCTGGCGCAGGAGGGTATTGGCGGCGACCCCACCTCCCAGCAGGATTCCCTTTGCCCGGTATTGCTCCGCCGCCTCGACGGTCCTGGTGACCAGCGAATCGACGATCGCTTCCTGGAACGCCGCGGCCACCCGGGCAATCTCCTTCGGGTCGGGCTCCGTGCCGTCTTTGGGCGGGTACCAGCCGCGCTGCTCGGCACGCCTCAGCACGGCTGTCTTGAGCCCACTGAAGCTGAAGTCCAGCGAGTCTTTCACTCTTGGTCTGGTGAACCTTGGCTCTGCGCCCTTGCCTTCCGCCGACACCTCCTGGATGGCCGGGCCCCCTGGGAACCCTAGGCCAAGCACTCGCGCAGCCTTGTCGAACGCCTCGCCGGCGGCATCGTCCCTGGTGCGGCCGAGCAGCTTGAACCTGCCGTGGCCCTCCATGAGTATCAGGTCGGTATGACCACCGGAGGCGACGAGGCAGACCAGCGGGAAGCCTGGAGTGGACTCAGGATCGACGTCCTCCAGCCAGGCGGCGTAGATATGGCCTTCCAAATGATTGACGCCGATGAGCGGGGTTTCCTGGGGCAGGGCGAATCCTTTGGCGGCGTTTACCCCGATCAACAGCGAACCTGCCAGACCCGGACCGTGGGTGACAGCGATTCCGTCAAGCTGCGGCAAGTCGATGGCGGCCTCGTTCAGCGCCTCCTGGATCACGGCAACTATAGTCAGCAGGTGCTGGCGCGAGGCGACCTCCGGCACGATGCCGCCGAAGGTCGCGTGGATATCGGCTTGCGAGGCGACGACGTTGGACAGGACTCGGCGCCCGTCCTCCACCACCGCGGCAGCGGTCTCGTCGCACGAGGTCTCGATGCCCAGGATCTTCATGGTAGTGGCTGCCTACCCCACCGGTAAGCCGGCACCAATGAGCCTGGCGGCCGTGCCCCCTAGGATGGCTTCCCGCTCCCCATCGCTTAGGAAGTCGCAGTGCATGCGGTACTGGTCGAGCGCCTGGCGATAGGTGCAGAACCTTCCCACCATAGGCATGTCGGTGCCCCAGACCAGCCGCTCGGCCCCAATCCTGTCGACGCACTCCTGCACCGTCGGCTCCGCCTCGGCCCAGGGATACTCCCACATGCCGCCTAGCTGTATCGGAAACAGGAGCTGCATGTGGCAACGCGACGACTCGAATACATCCCAGATGGCTGCTGGCAGCACTATCCTGTCGCCTTCTAGAAAGCTCCTCCACGGGAATCCGTGCGTTATCACCGCGTTTGAATCGGGGTAGCGTTCCATCCATCGCATCAGAGTACGGTGTTCATCGAGGTATGCGTGACGCTCGTCGGGTGAATACCGTGTTCCCGGCATCACGTTCAGAAGGGTGAAGTACACCGCCAGTCCGGTTGCGGCGACCCCCTCCCAAAACGGGCGCATGGCGCCGTCGTCCCAGGGCTCAGTGTTCCCTCGCAGGTAGTAACTCTTCGCCGAGAACTGCACCCCGCAAACGCCGCCGGCCGCGACCTCGTCCTCGATCTCTCGGACCGCTGCGTCGGGGTCTTGCGGAGTATGACCGTCTCTCACGGCCACGAGCCGCCTTAGCCGGGAGGGGAAGCCCAGTGTCGCCTCCCTCAAGTGCCGGTTGAGCAAGCCGAGGTGTGGCGAGTGGTGCAGCACCGCGAGGTCCACGCCGGCGTAGTCCATCTCCGCTATCAGGTAATCAGCGGTGGACTCCAGGTTCGATAGCGAGGGTGGCAGGTACTGCTTGGTATAAGTCTCGCCATCGTAGTCCCATACCAGCCGGCCCAGATCGTCGCGGCTCCACTCTACAGCCCGGGGCTGGCCGCTAGCCGGGTCGATGAGGGCGCCGTTGTCCGCGGCGGCACGGTCGCGCACACGCCACACCGGCTGGTGGTGGCCGCCGAGCTCTCGCTGGACCTCGCGCATCTTTTGATCCAGCGTCGCGTAGCCCGCCGGTGAGTCCAGCGGGGGAAAGCAGTATGCGTGGCCGTCTATGATCATTCCGTTCCAGCAACGTCGGTCCAAGCTGTCGAGGCATCCTAGCACACCCAGGCAAAGTATCTAGCGGTGACGGCTTGTCGCGCTTTGCCCTGGAATCGATTGACACGTTTCCGAGGCGCTACTAAACTCCGACACATTGAGGAGCACCTCCATGCCTGAACCTTTCGAGATCGGCTTAGCCGACGCAGCATCGATGATACGCGGCGGCACGCTCTCGCCCGTAGAGCTCATGGAGTCGCTGCTCTCCCGTGCCGCGTCGCTGGAGCCGAAGCTGCGCGTCTGGGTAACGCTGGACGAAGAAGCGGCGCTCCGACAGGCCGGGCTCAGGCAGGAAGAGCTCACCGGCAGCTATGTTCCCGGGCCGCTTCACGGCGTGCCTGTCGCGGTCAAAGATATCTTCTACACCGAGGGTGTCCCGACGACGGCGTGCTCCCCCCTGCGCGCCGATTTCGTGCCGGCCTATGACGCTGCCGCCGTCTCGCGGCTGAAACAGGCCGGCGCCATCATGATGGGAAAGACCGTGACGACGGAGTGGGCGTTCGCGGACCCGCCGCCCACCCGCAACCCCTGGGACGCAACTCGAACTCCCGGCGGGTCCAGCAGCGGATCAGCAGTGGGGACTGCGGCCCGCATCTTCCCCGCCGCCCTTGGGACCCAGACCGCCGGCTCGGTCCTCAGGCCCGCCTCCTTCAACGGTGTTGTAGGTATGAAGCCGACCTTTGGCCGGATCAGCCGGTATGGCGTCATGCCCTTTGCGTGGTCATTCGATACCGTCGGGTTCTTCGTCCGAAGCGTCTCGGACGCGGCCTTGCTGCTGTGGGTACTGGCCGGCCACGATCCTAGGGACGGCGCCTCGCCGCAGGCCGCCGTCCCCGATTACCGGGACGCGGTCAGCGCCGAGCATGCGCCGAGGATCGGCGTCGTTCAGCCGCAGTTCCACGGCAAAGCAGAGCCTGAGGTGTGGGAACAGTTCCAAGGCGTCGTGAGGGAAGCGTCCGAGGCCGGCGCGCGCGTCGAGGAGGTCAGCTTGCCGACTGACTTCGACGCGCTATTTGCGGCGCACCGGCTAATTATGTCGGTGGAAGCATCCGCCATCCACGAGAGGGACTTCACGGCCACTCCCGATAAGTTTGGCCCGAAGCTGAGGAGCCTCCTCGAGGCCGGGGAGACCGCGTCGGCCCTGTCATACCATCAGGCGCGGCAGATGCAGAAGCGGTTCCGGGAAGAGGCGGTCGAGGCGATACGTGGGCAAGATGTGTTGATCGCGCCGACGGCGAACACCCCGGCCCCCCAAGACCTGACGACGACCGGCGACCCTCTGTTTCAGGCGCCTTGGACATCCTGCGGCTTTCCCAGCCTTAGCCTTCCTTCCGGGCGAAGCAAAGCCGGGATGCCCCTGGGTGTGCAGCTCATCTCCGCTCCCTTCAGTGAACACCGGCTCCTGGAGTCGGCCCTGTGGCTCGAGAAGGTGTTGGAAGTATCGCTGGAGCCGCCTCTCAAGTAGTAGTGGGCTAAGCGGATTGCACCTAAACTCGCATCGAGGTGCCGTGGCTCGATGGGCTTTCAAGTAGCTGCTTGTTTTCGGGAGTCTGGCGAGGCCGGCCCTCTCCCCCCTTCGCAAAGGGGGATTAAGGGGGATTCCCTGCGGCCAACTCAGCTACCATATCTCGTAACCGCTTTCGTTCAGGAGTAGCTTTTTCGACGGCGGTTACCTCGTGAAAATTGTTACAAGCACAATGACCCACGTGCTATAATTGCTCTGTAGCTGGTGGGAGCCGCTTTGTAGCTAGTGGGAGCCGCGTTGAAGATCACTCAAGAAGAGATTGTGGACCGGCAGACGGTCCTCCACGTTGAACTTGAGGATGATGATTTGGCTCCCTATATCGACCGGGCATATCGTCGGGTCGCACAGCGCGTATCCATCCCCGGTTTCCGCAAGGGCAAGGCGCCGCGGCACATCGTGGAGCGCTTTGTGGGCAAGGAAACGCTTGTTTCCGACTCGCTCGAGGACATCCTTCCTGAAGCTACGCAGCGGGCCATTTCGGAGCAGGGCCTGGAGACCGCCGGAACACCTCGCATCGAGCTGGCCGAGGTGGACCCGGTCACGATCAACGCCACGGTAGCCCTCACCCCCGAGGTGGACCTCGGCCCATACCGCGAAATCAGGGTCGCCGAGGAAGACAAACCCCTCACCGAAGAAGAGGTCCAGAACGGCCTGGAGGAGCTACGAAACGGCGCCGCCTCATGGGAACCCGTGGACCGCCCTGTTCAGTTGGGCGACATGGTGACGACAGACCTGGTCGGCAGCATCGACGGCGCCCAGTTCGCTGAGCAAAAAGACTCGGTGCTGATCATAGAGGCCGGGGGCGTGGTGCCGCTCCCCGGATTCGCGGAGAAGCTGGAGGGGGCGGCAGAGGGCCAACCGGCCGAGTTCGATCTCGCCATCCCCGAGGACTACGCCGATGCAAGCATCGCCGGCAAGGACGCCCACTTCCAAGTATCTGTCCGGGACATCAAGGAGAGGCTGCTCCCCGAGCTGGACGACGAGTTCGCCAAGGGCGTGGGAGATGGCTACGACAGCCTAGACGCGCTACGCGAATTCGTCGAGCAGCAGCTCAACGAAGAGGCTGAAAAAGCCAAAGAGTCACAGCACCGCGAGTCCACGCTCGAAGAACTGCTGAAGGTTGCGGAGGTGAAGGTGCCTCCTCTTCTGATAGAAAACGAAGTCGAGCGCATGGTGGACAGGCGGGACCGGTTCGTCGACCGGCTCAACATCCGCAAGGACGACTACCTGAGGTTCACAGGCAAGTCGGAAGACGAGATCCATGAGGAGATGCACGAGCACGCCGTCGAGCGTGTAAGCCGCTCGTACGCCCTCACGACATTGGCGGAGGAAGAGTCGCTGGAGGTAGCTGACGCGGAGGTCGATGAGAAGATCGAAGAGATGGTCAAGTCTGGCGCAGAGGAGTCCGGGTCGCTAAAGGACCTCGACATGAGCTCGGAGGTCGTACGGGAGTCTGTGCGCGAGACGCTGCTCCTGGACAAGGCAGTGGACAGGCTGATAGAGATAGCAAAAGGCCAGGCGCCGCAGCTTGTCGCCGCGGGGGCCGAAGAAGAAGAAGGAGATGAAGGGGATGTTGCTGACACCAAGACCTGAAAACCTGATCCCGGTGGTGGTCGAGACCGGAGCCCGAGGCGAACGCGCCTACGATATCTACTCCCTGCTCCTCAAGGAGCGTATCGTCTTTCTGGGCACGGCAATCAACGACCAGGTGGCCAACGCCATCGTGGCCCAGCTCCTGTTCCTCGACCGCGAGGACCCCGAGCGGGACATCCACCTCTACATCAACTCCCCCGGCGGGGAGATCTACTCGGGACTCGCGATTTACGACGCAATGCAGTTGGTCCGCCCCGACGTTGCGACCTACTGCCTCGGCATGACGGCGAGCATGGGCACCGTTCTCCTCACCGCCGGCGAGAAGGGAAAGCGGGTCGCCTTGCCGAACTCGACCGTCCATATGCATCAGGCCTCGCGCGGGGTCCAGGGCCAAGCTTCCGACATCGACATAGCAGCAAGAGAGATACTTCGCATCCAGGACAGCATCCGGCAGATCATCACCCGACAGACCGGGCAACCCTACGAAAAGATCGCACGGGACTCAGACAGAGACTTCTTCCTCAGCGCCGAGGAAGCCAAAGACTACGGCCTTATCGACGACGTACTGGCCTCTCACGACCGCGAGTCGACTTCGGCGGCAGACTGACCCGCAGTTCAACGGTTTGCCCGGCCAAGAGGGATTGAAAAGCGACCGTAACTCAGGGTAAGGTGAGGGGTGACATCCAACAGGCGGGGTATGGCGGCATCGAAGACCGGTCATAACAACTACCACTGCTCCTTCTGCGGCAAAGCGCAGGGGCAGGTCAAGCGTCTCATCGCAGGGCCGGACCGCGTATTTATTTGCGACGAATGCGTCGCGCTGTGCGGCCAGATAATCAGCGAAGAGAGCCCCACCCCTCCCCGCGACGCCACCGGCCTCATGGCCAAAGGCCTCAGCCCCAAGTGGCTTTACAAGCAGCTCGATGAGTATGTTATCGGCCAGGAGCAGGCCAAGAAGGTCCTCAGCGTCGCGGTCTACAACCACTACAAGCGCGTCTGGTCCAACCAGAAGCCCTCGGATGTAGAGCTCCAGAAGTCCAACATCCTCATGCTCGGGCCCGCGGGCTCGGGGAAGACCCTGCTGGCGCAGACCCTTGCGAAGATCTTGGACGTCCCCTTCGCCATCGCCGACGCCACCTCGCTGACCGAAGCAGGCTATGTGGGTGAGGACGTCGAGAATATCCTCCTACGCCTGATTCAAGCAGCCGACTTTGACGTCACCAAAGCCGAGCAGGGCATCATCTATATAGACGAAATCGACAAGATCGCGCGCAAGAGCCCGAACCCGTCCATCACCCGGGACGTCTCCGGTGAGGGCGTGCAGCAAGCGCTGCTGAAGATTATCGAGGGCTGCGTCGCCAACGTCCCACCCCAGGGCGGCAGGAAGCACCCCCATCAGGAGTTCCTGCAGATCAGTACCGACAACGTCCTGTTTATGTGCGGCGGCGCCTTCGAGGGCCTCGCCGACATGGTGGACTGGCGCCTCTCCAAGGACAAGAAGACCATTGGGTTCCGCGCCGACGGAAGTGGCCCAGCGGGGGCGGATGCTCCCGAGGACATCCTGGAGCATGTGGCCGCCGACGACCTCTTGAAATACGGCTTCATCCCCGAGATGGTGGGACGGCTACCGGTCGTCGTGAGTCTCCGGAAGCTGGACAAAGCGGCGCTGATAAAAGTCCTGACCGAGCCCAAGAACGCCTTTGCCAAGCAGTACCAGGCGCTCTTCTCCATGGACAACGTAGAGCTGGCGTTCACCGATGAGGCGCTGGAGGCAGCCGCAGACGAGGCGTTGAAGCACGGAACAGGAGCTAGGGGATTGCGCTCTATTTTGGAACAGACGCTCCTGGACGTGATGTACGAGTTGCCGACGCTCAACGGTGTGACGCGCTGCGAGGTCGACCGGGACGCCATCCTGGGCAAGGCGCCGGTGTCGCTGATGACCGAGGCCGGCGAGCCCGTCCCCTTGCCCACGCTAGAGCAGAAGTCCGCGTAAGGCCGGCTGCTCTTCCTGCCGAGCTCCTTCGATTCGCCGTCGCCCAGACTTAAGCTCCCACCTCATCCTTCGTGGGGCTGCGCGGCATTCCCCTGTAGTCTAGTGCCATACATATCGGTGTACGGAACTGGGCCGGTGAAGCGACGTCGAGGCCCGCTCGAGACAGCCGGGGCGCACAACGACGCCCAATGTCACCCTAGGCCGGAGCAAGACCTGCTACGTGCCTAGCCCCAATTCAAAGCCATTTGAGGACTGGAGACTAGCTAGGCACCGCGTGCCGCGCGGGTTCCGCCGCCACGGTGGTAATCTCTAGCAGGTACTCCTGGCTGACGAGGCCGCTGATGACCAGCAGCGTATTTGGCGGGTAGGCGCCACCGGGGTAGACCTCCTCGAATACCGAGGCCCTGGCATCGAGATACGGCTGCACCGACTCCTGTCCCACCACGTAAGTCGTGAACTGGACCACGTTGCCGAACGAAGCGCCCGCGCTCTCCAGAATCGCGCCGATGTTCTCGTACGTCTGACGAGTCTGAGCGGCGATGTCCCCCACTCCGACGGTGTTGCCTTCCGAGTCGACGGCGACCTGTCCGGCGAGGAAAAGCAGCTCGGCCGGCGCCACCCTCGCCAGATGCGAGTACTTCCCAACCGGAGCATGAACGTCAGAGGGGTTGGTGAGGATGTGTCCCGGATTCGTCATAAGTCCTCCTAGCCGACGTTTGTTGTAGGCGCTCCTAGGACCGGAGTGGAACAGGGCGGACGACCGACTGTGCGATAAGGGCGCTCGTGCCGCCACTTCGAATCGCGGGGCAGGCCGCCCGGCCTCTCGTCAGCCGGACGCGGCCCCCGGCTCAAGGACGCGGACGTGCATCTCGTCCTCTTTGCCCTTCGCCGTCATGGCGCGCTGCTCCAGGTCCGGGTGAACCTCGGCGATCTCCGCATAGGCTTCCTCACTCATGACGATCTCGCCTGCCTTGGCCGCGGCCTGCAGGCGCGCAGCGGTGTTGACGGTGTCGCCAAGGGCCGTGAAGTCGTTGACACCCTCAGTCCCCACCTTGCCAACATACGCCGGGCCTACCTGTACGCCCACACCCAAAGGCAGCCAGGGTTCGCCCGTGGCCCCATACCCCATCTCGCCCATGAGGTGCTCGGCGGCCTCCACGGCAACGCGCCGAAAGCCGGGGCCACACACGGCGGGAAGGAAAAGCGCCATCACCTCGTCGCCGACCATCTTATCGATAACCGCGTGGTGGGCGAGAAGGGCGTTCGACGCGGTCTTGTAAAAGCGGTTCATCACCTTTGCGAACTCGCTGGCGCCCATCCGTTCACCCAGGGCCGTGGAGCCGCGCACGTCCGCAAACAGGACACCTATGTCCACCTCCGCGCCACCTTGAGGCATTACTACCTCGCAGACGTTGCACAGGGCGGGGCTCTTCCTCGAAGGCCCCCTGCCACGAATTCGGGAGACGGTGCCGCCCATTCCGCCAAACGGCGTGCGGCATACAGTGCACCTTGGCTCGCTTGGGATCCAGTTCAGCACGCGGGCGGCGCCGCTCGTGTGGCCGTGTATGAGGATCTGTCTCCACATCTCCTCAACCTGGGCTGAACCATCATCCTGGTCCGTCATCAATCGCCTCTTTTGCAGCTAGAGTGTTGCGTACAATCACACACGCCCCGGGGCGGGCTGACCAGGGACCTATGGATGCAGGACAACCTTAGTGTAGCCTTCAACGCGGCGGTCGAACTTCTGGTAGGCGTCCGGCGCGTCGTCCAAAGGCACCTCGTGGGAGACCACGAAGCTCGGCTTGGCCCTGCCCGCGATAATCATGTCGCGCAGGCGCGCGTTGTAGCGCTTGACGTTACACTGGCCGGTGCCGAGTCGCAGCCCCTTCTCGAAGAGCTTCCCGAAGTTAATCGACAACGCTCCGCGCTTGGCGGAGTCGTCGACCCCGCCCGGGTCCGAGGGGACGTACAGCCCGGGGATTCCCAGGGCGCCTGTCGGTGCGACGGTCTCGATGAGCTGGTTGAGAACGATATTTGGCACTTCGTCCTGCTCGCCGCCGGCGGCGGATGAGCCCGCCGAGGTGGCCTGGTACCCTACCGCGTCGATCCCCTTGTCGGTGCCGGCGCCGCCGCGCCGCGACTTTATCTGCTCGACCGGGTCTGCCTCATCGTAGTTGATCGGTATCGCGCCGATCGACTCAGCCTTGTCCAGCCGCTCTTTCACGTGGTCGACGGAATAGACCTCGGCGGCGCCACGTAGTACGCAGCTATAGGCAGCCATCAGCCCAACAGGGCCCGCGCCGAAGACCGCCACGCTCTCACCTGGCCTTACGTCGGCCAGCTCGGCCCCGTGATAGCCGGTCGGGAAGATGTCGGCAAGAAGCGAGAAGTCCGCCTCATGCTCCATTCCGGATGGGAGAGGGAGGCAGTTGAAATCGGCGAACGGGACCTGCATGTACTCCGCCTGGCCGCCGACCCACGGTCCCATGGCGACGTACCCGTAGGCGCCGCCGGCGAAACCGGGGTTGACCGTCGTGCAGAACCCGGTGAAGCCGCCGAGGCAGTTCTTGCAGAAGCCGCACGCCACGTTGAACGGCATCACCACGCGGTCCCCGACTGCGCGCTCCTTGACCGCCGCGCCGACCTCTTCGATCACGCCCATGTTCTCGTGTCCGAAGACGATACCGGGCTCAGCGGCGGTGCGACCCTCGTACATATGCAGATCGGAACCACAGATACACGACGACGTTATCCTGACGATCGCGTCGTTGGGGTGCAGCACCTTTGGGTCAGGGACGCTCTCGACGGCGACCTCAAACGGCTTCTTGTACACGACGGCCTTCATGGCTACCCTCCTTGCTCAACTCGTATCCAAGCAGCTTTCGACAGGGGCCACATCGTAGCACCCCTGGGACCGGTTCGCCAGCGCCTGCGGAGGCGGGCCAGGCACTCGACGCCGGCGCCTGGGACAGCACCGGCGGGCGGGCGCTTTACCGCGCTTGACGCGCATTGCCGGCCCTATATAATGAGGGCGGCTTTGTCACGCGCTCCGGCACGAAAGGGAGAGATGCCCAAACTCGCCGCAAACCTCACTATGATGTTCAACGAGGTCGATTTCCTCGACCGCTTCGACGCGGCCGCCGAAGCCGGCTTCAAGGGCGTCGAGTACCTGTTCCCCTACGACTACGACAAGCGGGAGCTTGCGGAAAAGCTGAAGGCCAACGAGCTGACCCAGGTGCTTCACAACCTGCCAGCGGGGGACTGGGAAGCGGGCGAGCGAGGGGTAGCGTGTCACCCCGACCGCATCGGCGAGTTCCTTGAAGGGGTCGAGAGGGCCATCGACTACGCCACCACACTCGGCTGCAAGCAGGTGAATTGCCTGGCCGGTGTGGCCCCCGACTCGATCGAGCCGCAACTCCTTCATGAGACCTTCGTGGCCAACCTGAGGTTCGCCGCTCAGATGCTGCGCGAGGCCGGGATCAGATTGCTGATTGAAGCTATCAACACGCGAGACATTCCGGGGTTCTTCCTACGGAACACCGATCAAGCCCTCTCCATCATCGAAGAGGTCGACTCCAAGAATCTCTCACTCCAGTATGACGTATATCACATGCAGATTATGGAGGGAGACCTCACGCCCACGCTCGAGGCGAATCTCGCAAACATTCGACACGTACAGATCGCCGACAACCCGGGCAGAAACGAGCCCGGCACCGGAGAGATCAACTACCCGTTCCTATTCAAAGCACTGGACGACATGGGCTACCGCGGCTGGATTGGATGCGAGTACCGCCCGGCCACGACGACGCTCGAGGGCCTGGGCTGGGCCGCGGGCTACCTCGGTTCGTAGAGAAACATTGGCCAGCGAGGCGCACGTCAGTCGCCGAGAAGGCCTTACAGGCGATGGGCCGCTCAAAGTGAGTCACAACCGTATGGGCGATTCGAGCGCGGTCCCCTACAGGGAGATTAGATGGCAACAAAGGCTCAAGCTCCAGGCCACACGATAAGCGAGCGCGACCGGTTACTGGAGGAGCTCCAGGACCGCATATTGTGGCTCGCCATCCACATGGTGGACTACGCGAACAACAAGCGCCCGAACCCGGGGGGGCTTAAGGTCGGCGGTCACCAATCGTCCTCGTCTTCCGTCGTCACCATAATGACCTACCTGTACTTCGAGTACATGAACTCGGGCGACAGGATATCGGTCAAGCCGCACGCGTCTCCGGTCTATCACGCCATCCAGTACCTGCTGGGCAACCTCGACCCCGAGTACCTGAAGGCGCTCAGAGGCTTCCACGGCCTCCAGGCCTATCCCAGCCGGGTGAAAGACCCCGACGGCGTCGACTTCACCACGGGCTCGGTCGGCCTCGGTGCAGTAGCCCCGAACTTCGGAGCCCTCACCGAAGAGTACGTGCGCTCTCACATGCTGCCTGACAGCGGCGCCGACCGCCGTTACATTAGCCTCGTAGGGGACGCGGAGCTCGACGAGGGCTCGGTGTGGGAGGCGATATCCGAGCCGCTGCTCAGCGATATCAAGAACGTCGTCTGGGTCATCGATCTCAATCGGCAGAGCCTGGACCGCGTCATCCCTGGTATCCGGGTGCGCGCCTGGCGGGAGATGTTCGCCGCTAACGGCTGGCGGGTGATCGACGCGAAATACGGTAGCCGCCTTCGCGCAGCGTTCGCCGAGCCTAGCGGCGAGCTGCTTCGCATCAGCATCGACGAGATGGCGAACGAAACTTACCAGCGGCTGCTGAGAGTGGACCCGCCTACGCTTCGCGAATGGCTGCCGCGCACTACGCACGCTCCGAAAGAGATGGAGGCGCTCATCGAGCGCTGGGACGACCACGATCTCCAGGCGTTGTTCCGCAACCTCGGGGGTCACGACTTCGGCGTGCTGCGCGAGGCGTTCGACCAGGTGGACCTGCAGGCGGGCCCTAACGTGATCTTCGCCTACACACTCAAAGGATGGAAGCTGCCATCCATCGGCGACCCTCACAACCACTCCGTCAACCTGACCCAGCCTCAGATGGAGAGGCTTCGTGAGGAGCTTGGGATTCCGGAGGACACGCCCGTCTCTGGTTTTCACGCCCACAGCGAAGCGGACCGCGCCTGTCAGGAGACCGGCGAGAAGCTCCGGCTCGGCAGGGTGTCGCCGGGGCCCCCGCCTCAGATAGAGATCCCAACGGGATTCGGTCATACCTACCGCGGAATGATGTCCACGCAGCAGATTTTCGGGCTCGTGTTGACCGACATCTCCCGCGCAACCCCCGCCCTGAGCGAGCGCGTGGTGACCGTCAGCCCCGACGTGGCCAGCTCGACCAACCTCGGCGGCTGGATAAACAAGGCGGGGGTTTGGGGCAGGGACGAGAAGGAAGCCATGCCCGAAGAGGAACAGCTCAGGGCGCTCCAGTGGGTGGAGTCGCCTCAGGGGCAGCACATTGAGCTGGGCATATCTGAGAACAACCTCTTCATGATGCTTGGCCAGCTTGGCGTCACCTTCGAGACTACCGGCGAGCTCCTGTTCCCCATAGGCACGCTGTACGACCCCTTCGTGCGCCGCGGCCTGGACGCCTTCGTCTACGCAGTCTACTCCGGGGCCAGGTTCATCATCGTTGGCACGCCGTCCGGGATAACGCTGGGCCCTGAGGGTGGCTCGCACCAGTCCATGGTCACGCCCTCAATAGGCGCCGAGCTACCCGACATCGCATACTACGAGCCGTGCTTCGGCCAGGAGCTGGAGTGGATCATGCTCGCGGCCCTGGAGAAGATTCGCACCCGGGAAGAGTCCACTTATCTGCGGCTAACCAGCAAGCGTATGGACCAGGAGCTTTTCAGGCAGCCGTCCGACCCGGATGCGGCCGAGCGCCTGCGCCGGCAGGTGCTGGCGGGGGCCTATCGGCTGGTGGACCGGAGCGGCGAGGATGGCTACGGCAGGGACTACAACATCGTCAACATCATGGCCAGCGGCGCAATCGTGCCGGAGGCGGTGGCGGCCAGCGAGGCCTTGCTGGAGGAGGGCGTCTTCGCCAACGTGGTCAATATCACGGGGCCTGGGCCGCTGTACAGCAGGTTCCAGCAGAAGGTTAGCGCGGCGATGAAGCACGGCGGCGCCGAGCAGCCGTTCATGGCCGACCTCTTCTCCATCGGCGAGCGCAGCGCTCCCATCGTCACCGTCGTAGACGGCCACCCACACTCGCTGGCATGGATCGGCGCGGCAATGAAGACCTCGACGTTCCCGCTGGGCGTAACCAGGTTCGGCCAGTCGGGTAACCCGCCTGACCTCTACCGTGAGTACGAGATAGACGCCGAGAGCATCATGGCCGCTTGCTTCGGCGCACTGGGCATCTAGCGCATGTCCGCCTCCCAAGTACCCTGACACAGGGCCACGCGCTGGCACAGCCCGCAGCTTGGGACCCTTCTGCCTACACTCAACATGGCTTCGCCCTGGCCGCGCCGTTCCTTGACACAAAAGCCGCTTAAAGGTATATCTGAATCTAGGCATGGTACCCTGGGCCTGTCGGAGTTAGCTTCGAGGCCGTCCAATTCGATCTCAAGGACGGGGGACATGAACGCCCTAAGAGAAAACCTGCTGATCCAGTTTGCGGCGATCAGCGTCATCGTCATGGTGATATTCGCCCTGGGCATCTCGGGCGTCCTCACGCAGCGCTTGAATCGACACATCGGCCTGATTGCCGAGCACAGCGAGGCGGCCTCGGCCGGGACCGTGATCGAGACTTCAGCTCCTTACTCCATAGAGAATCTGACCAGCGATATCAGCACTTTGCGAGACAATACTCTGATCGCCGTCGGGTTCGGGTTCCTGTTCCTCTACGTGGGACTGGTCACCATCGTCTGGAGAGGCTGGTCGACCATCGGAGCCCAACGTGAGCAGCTGGAGAACGTCAATGCAGAGCTCGAAAAGAAGGTCGCCGATAGAGTCGGAGACCTGGAGCTCGCCAACCAACGGCTCGGGTCGGAGATCGGAGAGCGAGCCAACGCGGAGAAGAAGCTGCGAGAGACCCTCAACGAGCTCCAGCAGACCCAGCAGCAGGTGGTGCAACACGAGAGAATGAGAGCGTTGGGGCAGATGGCCAGTGGCATAGCGCACGACTTCAACAACGCGCTGTCGCCGATCGTTAGCTTCAGCGGAATGCTCCTCGACTCGCCCGAGTCCCTCGACGACAAGGAGCAGGTGAGAGAAGACCTGACCATCATAAGCACGGCCGCGCAGGATGCCGCGAAGGTGGTCAAGAGGCTGCGCGATTTCTACAGGGAGCCCGACCTGAATGAGATAGTCGCGGACGTTGCGCTCAACGACATCATTAAGGAGAGCGTCTCCCTGACCCAGCCCAGGTGGAGGGACCAGGCCCAGTCCGAGGGCCTGACGATCGCGGTGGAGACCGAGCTTGGAGAGATTCCGAGCGTCCCTGGAAACCCGGCGGAGCTTCGCGAAGCGCTCACCAATCTGTTGATCAACGCGTCCGACGCATTCAAAGAGGACGGGACGATCAAGCTGACCACCAGGCCGGAGGGTGCCTTCGTCGCGATCGAAATCAGCGATTCGGGCGTGGGTATGCCCCCGGAGGTCGTCGAGCGCTGCATGGACCCGTTCTACTCGACGAAGGGAGAGAAGGGGACCGGCATGGGGCTGGCCATGGTCTACGGCATAGTGCAGCGCCACAAGGGGACCATAGACGTCAAAAGCAAGCTGGGCGAAGGCACCACGTTCACGATGCTGGTCCCCCTTCACAGGGATACCGTCGCAATAACCATCACGCCTCAAATGACACAGGGACTCTCTAAGGCCTTGCACGTGCTGGTTGTGGACGACGACCCTCTGGGGAGGGCCGTTCTGGGCCGGCTCCTCGAGGGAGACGGGCACACGTTCGAGCTCGCCGAAAATGGACAGGAAGGCCTGGACAAATTCCAGGCGGGCGAGTACGACCTCGTGATTACCGATAGGGCCATGCCGGGAATGAACGGCGACCAGCTGGCGGAGGCGGTCAAGCAGCACGCTCCGGCTACACCGATAGTCATGGTTACCGGGTTCGGCGACATCATGGCCGGTTCCGCTGAGAAGCCGGAACACATCGATGTGGTTGTGCCCAAGCCGATAGAACGAGACGACCTCCGGCGAGCCATGGTCGATGTCTCTCCCGCGTAGCCTACCAGCCGCCGACCGACTTGATGACCTGGTGAACCGTATTTATGGCGCCTGAGCGACAGTCCACGAACGGGCCACCCGGCGAGCATGGCTTCACCGGGGACCAGTCCGCGAAGCCGTCCCACTCTCATGCGGATGGCGCGGGTGACTCACGCGCGAGTCGTCTGCTCGAAAAGGTCCCGGTCGGCCTAATCGAGTTCAACCTGCGCGGGGAGATCACGCTGGTGAACGAGACCCAGCTCGAGCTGCTCGGATACTCTAAAGAAGATATGCTCGGCAGACAGTTCTGGGAGTTCTTCGAGGAGCCGGACGTGACGCGCCACGCTTTCCTCAAGCAGGTCAGCGGGCAGTGGGAGACCGCACGTTCCTATGAGGCGAATTACGTTCGAAAGGATGGCGCTCTGCTCCCTGCCCTATCCGCCTCCACACCTTTAGAAGACGATCTCGGTAGGACTACCGGCTTCCTGGTCGCCACCCAGGACATCACCGAGTTCAAGCAGTCCGAGGAGAGGCTCGTCGATACTACCCGGCTGGCAGCGGTGGGCGAGATGTCCGGCCGGGTTTTCCACGCCCTCAACAACCCCCTTGCCAGCGTGATGGGGCACGCCGAACTCCTGCGTGAGGAGCAGCAATCCTCCGCATTCCGAGAAGATGTCGACCTGATCTACTCTGAGGCACAGCGGGCAACGCAGACGGTCCGCAACCTCTCGCTGATGGCGCGGATGACAGACGCTCAGCGGGAGTACATCGATCTCAACGAGGTGGTCAGAGAGTCCATCGAGGCGAAGGCGCCGGACTTTCGCACCGGAGGACTTAGCGTCTCGGCGAAGTACTCACCCACCACCGCGAAGGCGATGGTGGAGCGGCAGCAGGTCCGCCACCTGGTGCTCAACATACTGACCAACTCAGAACAGGCGATCGTCGAGTCCGGGAAAGGTGGAAATATTACCGTCAAGGTTACTCAGAGCGACGATCTAGTTACTCTGGCTGTCAGCGATGACGGCCCCGGAATAAAAGAGGAGCATCTCGACAGGGTGATGGACCCGCTCTTTACCACGAGGGAAGCCAGAGGCGGGCTCGGACTCGGGCTCAGCGTATGCCACAGCATTGTGATGCGACATGGTGGCGACCTGCTGGTCGAGAACAACCCGGGTGGAGGAGCGAGCTTCCAGGTCGAGCTGCCGGCGCTCAGCCCCTTCACTCGCGATGACCAGGAACACGAGCCGTCGTCGCCGCTGTCCGAGGGGAAGCCCCGCGTACTGGTGGTCGACGACGAGGCAGGGCTACGCGCGACGTTTTCGAGGATTCTGTCGCCCGCCGGGTATGAAGTCGACACGGCCGACGATGGCACGGTAGCCTGGGATATGCTGCAAAACTCGTCCTACGACTGTATCCTGCTGGATATCAGGATGTCGGGGCTGAGTGGCGAGGAGCTATACGAGCGAATTACGCAGAACGACCCCGGACAGGCGAAGAAGATCATATTCGTGAGCGGAGACACGTCCAGCCCGGATACTGCCCGTTTCATATCGAGGACAGGTAATCCCGCGCTAAGCAAGCCCTTCACTAAACAGGACTTGCTTAAGGCGATCGGCCGGCTCGCAACGGGCGGCTGATCAGCGAAGATAAATCAAGCGGAGGGTACGATGGTTGCGTCCGACCAGAGGCTCGATAGCCTGGAAAACGATTTCAAGCTGCTCAAGGGCGAGATGAAGCGCACGCTGGTTGAGCTGCGCGCGATTCTGATGGAAGGTGACTCTCCGCTCCGCGACCCCTCCACCGCACCGCCCGCCGAGCCAACCAGCGAGGCCCCGGGACCACCCCCTGTCAGTAAGCCCGCTAGCCCACAGGTAGCCGCGGCCGTCGAGACTGATAAGCAACCAGGAGACGAAATCGTGGCCAATTCACCTCAGGGCGCCAGTGACCAACCGGTCTCGACGACACAGGAGGAGCTCCAATCTGTCAAGGGCGAGCTCCGCGCCATGAAGAGGGCCGAGGCCCTGCAGGAGGAGCTATTAGCTGTCCAGGCAGAGCTTGAGTCTATCAAAGATGGAAAGGATGTGGAGAGTGGGTTTTCCGCCAGAGTGCTTGCGGTGGACGACGACGCCAACATCCGACTGACGCTCGAAAGAGGACTCGGCAGGGCAAAATTCGAGTGCGTCTCAGTCGGTAGCGCAGAGCAAGCAGCCGAGACTCTGAACGTCGACGAGTTCGATCTCGTGCTCCTCGACATTGGACTGCCCGGCATGTCCGGCAAAGACTTGCTCCCGACTCTTGTGGCCCGTTACCCGGATACAGCCGTCTTGATGCTAACGGGTGAGGACGATAGCAGTACCGCGGTGTGGTGCATGCAAGAGGGAGCGTACGACTACGTTTCCAAGCCGGTCAATATGCGCGAGCTGACGGTCAAGATGGAGAAGGCGCTCTCCATGCGATCGGCCATACGTAACGGCAGGGCTAATCAGCGCAACCTGGAGCTGATGGCCCACGAACTCGACAAGCGTCTGAAGCAGCGCACGCAAGAGCTCAAAGAGGTGGACGAACTCCTCGAGTCCAGGAAGAAGGAAGGCGTACAGGTCCCGGAAGACCAGGTCAAATTGCGAACCGTCGTCGCCACCTTTTGTCGCGAGCTCGAACGGCTGTCCACCCTCGCCAAGACCGGAGCCGTTGGTCGAAAAGACCGCAACGCGTAGCTCCACCACTTCGCCGTACAAGCCGGCCCTACAAGCTCAAGCTGAGAGAGAAAGCGCATGGCCCAAAGCTCCACCGCTGCCGCCCAGTTCCCCTCCGGCATCACCCAGTTGGACAAGCCGCTCGAGGGTGGTATACCGGCAGGGTCCCTTACTCTTATCGACGGCCAGTCGAAAGCGGGCAAGAGCGTGCTCTCGCAGCAGCTGTGCTTCGGCGCTCTGGTCGCAGACACTGGCGCCGCATACTACACGACTGAGCACACGGTGACCGGCCTGGTGGCCCAGATGGAGTCTCTACAGCTGGACGTGACAGACGAGTTCCTGATCGACCAGCTTAGGATCTACCCGCTTGCGGTCCCGCCCAAGGGTGTCGACTCCGGGGCGACCCTCGCCCGGCTAGTAAGCCACTTCGACTCGCTGCCCGAGTCCTTCGGATTCATCGTCGTGGACACCGTCACCGACCTCGTCGCGCGGTCACAGGCCAGCAGCATCATCGACTTCTTCGCGGAGTGCAAAAGCCTGTGCGACCGAGGCAAGACGATATGTGTCGTAGCTCACTCATATGCGTTCGACGAGGCGATGCTAAACCGCATGCGTCTTCTGTGTGACGCTCACCTCAGGCTCGCGCTGGAAGAGGTGGGAGGAAAGCTGGCGATAACACTCGAGGTTACCAAGGTTCTCAACGCCGAGCGGACACGGGACAATACCGTGAGCTTCGTCGTCGACCCGAACATCGGGTTGAAGCTCTTGCCGTTCACGAAAACCAGGGTGTAAGCGTGGCCAGGGCGGCACTACCGTTCGACCCCCCGGAGGCGCACGAGCACGGTGATGACATTACCCAGTGCCCCGTTTACCACATGCTGCCCCAGCAACTGTGGGAGGACGAGACCGCGCGGGGACCTCTCTGGGAGTACATGCACATGCTCCCGACTGACGAGTTCGGCCCGCCGCAGTACCACGAGACATTGGGCCGGGAGCTGAGCGAGCTTGAGAACCCCAATGTGATATACCCGGTTGGAAACGGCATCTTCATCCACATCTACCCCGATCCTAAAGACGCCAGGGACTACTACATCCCCATCGAGCCGGGCATGACTCAGGACCTGTCGCCGCTGATGCGCGAGGTGGACGGGCTCCTGGCCGATTACGTCGACGAGCTAGAAGATATCCAGCAGGAGGACGACGAAAAGAAGCGGCGCGTGCTGTTTGAGACGTTGGACAAGGTTATCGTTGTCGGGAAGTCTAGTGGCCGAAAGGACAAGGGGAAGCTCACGCTCAGCCCTATCGAGTTCCTGGCAATCCGCTACCTGGCGGCCCGCGATAAGTACGGGATGGGGCTACTCGAGCCGCTCATCATGGACGTCAACATCGAGGACATCAGCTGCTCAGGGGTAGGCCGTCTATTCGTCGAGCACAAAGTCTTCAAAGGGCTGAAGGCGTCTACAACGGTCGATACGTTCGAGGAGCTCGATAGCTTCGTCATCCGGCTCTCGGAAAAGATCGGGCGGCCTGTAACGTTCCGAGAACCGATTCTCGACGCGACTCTCCCCGACGGCTCGCGTATCAACATCGTCTACGGCGGGGACCTGTCCCAACGAGGCAGTAACTTCACCATCCGCAAGTTCACGGCTACGCCGATCAGCATTCTTCAGCTGGTCGAGTTCGGAGCTCTGTCTTATGAGATGGCTGCCTACCTCTCTCTCGTCTTAGCTCACGGTCTGAACATGTTCGTGTCGGGCGAAACGGCCTCCGGCAAGACGACGCTTCTGAACGCGCTCACGACGTTCATACCGGCGCCGGCGAAGATAGTCAGTATCGAAGACACCCCGGAGCTACAGGTGCCTCATCCTAACTGGACCAAGGAGGTGGTGAGGGGTGGATCCAAAGACTCAGACTCCGCTGTGGGGATGTTCGACCTGCTCAAGGCAGCGCTCAGGCAGCGCCCCAACGAGATCATCATAGGGGAAATACGTGGAGAAGAGGGGGCCGTCTGCTTCCAGGCGATGCAGACGGGGCACGCGGCGATGGCCACGTTTCACGCCGACTCTGCGGTCAAGCTGATACAGCGGCTCACCGGCAATCCTATCAACATCCCCAAGATATACGTCGACAACCTCAATATAGTGGCGATCCAGAGCATGGTGCGCCTGCCCAGCGGCGGGGATGGCCGCCGGCTCGTCGCCATCAGTGAGATCGTCGGCTACGACTCACTGACTGAGTCTTTTTCGATCATCGAGGCCTTTCGTTGGAACCACGAAAACGACACTTTCGAGTTTACCGGACTCCAGAACAGCTACATCCTGGAGGAGGTGGTGGCCAGTCGCCGGGGACTTGCTACGAACAAGAAGATGACCATATATGATGAGGTAGAGCGAAGGGCTAAGTACCTTCAGGACCTTCAACAGAAGGGTGTCACGAACTTCTACGATCTGTTTGGGAGCCTGTCTGAGGCGTACCGGGATGGCTCTTTCTATTAAACGCCCCAGGCGAAACGGGTGGACACGGCCGGTCCGTGGCGGTCAAGAGCTACCATGAAGAAACCCATCCGCAGGGTAGTGAAAAAACTGTCCGGTCGGTATGCTGCTGACGAGGTGGTCACGCCTCCTGACGCCGTCCGTCCCCCGCCGACTCAGCCGCCAGATAGGACCGGGCCGAGCGCCGCGCAGGACCCACCTGATGACCAAGCCGCTCCTTTGGGACCGGATGTCCAGGCAGTGTTCGAGCAGCCACCCGGAAACTCCGCGTCGGGGGGTGGCGGCGATGACGTGTTCGATCGCTCCAAGTCCTCGGATGGTCCCGGCGAGGTGTGAAGGGCGGAGAGATAATGTACCACCTGGGCGGTCGAGCGCTGAGGTGTGGCGTTTGAAAACTGTACCGCCTGTCGCCTTCAATCAGGAACGACCGAACCTGACTGAAGGTGGATTGGATGTACAAGGTGGAGATGTACCTGCGAGTTCGCAGGGCTTGCTTTGTAGAAGGGATGAGCGCTCGAGAGGCTGCGCGGGTATACGGACTGCACCGGGACACGGTGCGCAAGATGCTCAAGTACTCGGTACCTCCAGGGTATCAACGAGACCGACCGCCTCGTCGACCGAAGCTGGACCCATACAAGGGTGTGATGGACCAGATCCTGGAGCAGGATCTGAGCTCACCGAAGAAGCAGCGTCACACCGCCAAGCGTATCTATGAGCGGTTGAGGGACGAGCACGGGTTTCCGGGCAAGTACACAATCGTCAAGGACTACGTCCGGGAACGCCGTCGTCGGACCCGAGAGATGTTCGTACCACTGTCCCATTCCCCGGGACATGCCCAGTGTGACTTTGGCGAAGCGTGGGTGGTCATCGGCGGAGTGGAACGCAAAGCCCACTACTTCGCCCTGGACCTCCCTCACAGCGACGGGTGCTATGTGAAGGCGTATCCCGCCGAGACGACGGAGTCATTCTGCGACGGACACGTCTCCGCCTTCGCGTTCCTGGGCGGAGTGCCTCAGAGCATCCTCTACGACAACACCACGCTCGCGGTAGCCAGAATCCTGGGAGATGGTCGCCGGCAGCGGACCAGGGTGTTCTCCGAGCTTCAGTCCCACTACCTGTTCGAGGACCGGTTTGGCCGTCCAGGCAAAGGGAACGATAAGGGCAAAGTAGAAGGTCTGGTCGGCTATGTCCGCCGGAACTTCCTGGTGCCCATTCCATCGTTCGAGAGCTTCGATGCCCTCAATGCTCATCTGGAGCAACACTGCCTCAGACGGTTCGAAGATCGACTCCGCGGCCGCAACGAGACGATAGGAGAACGGCTGGAGCGGGACCTGGAGAAGTTGCTGCCTCTGCCGGCCGTACCGTACGACGCCAGCGACAAGCACGCGACGAGGGTCAGTTCTCTGTCCCTGGTCAGATACCGGACCAATGACTATTCGGTCCCGGTGGCCTACGGTCATCGGGACGTTCTGGTCCGCGGATATGTACACGAGGTTGTGATCAGCTGTGGCGCTGAAGTCATCGCCCGCCATCGGCGGTCCTACGATCGAGACGACTTCGTCTTCGACCCTCTCCATTACCTGCCGCTCCTTGAGAAGAAGACGAGGGCATTGGATCAGGCGGCGCCGCTGGTTGGATGGGAGTTGCCCGAGGAGTTCGGAGTGTTGCGGCGGCTGCTGGAGTCTCGGATGGGCAAGCGAGGAAAGAGGGAGTTCGTGCAGGTGCTCAGACTGATGGAGAACTTCCAGCCGGAAGAAGTCCACGACGCCGTACGAGACGCCATTCGACTCGGGGCTGTGAGCTTCGATGCTGTCAAGCACCTGGTGCTGTGCAGGATCGAGGGTCGACCGCCTAGACTCGACATGGAGTTGTACCCGTATCTGCCCAGGACCAACGTTGCAACAACCTCGACCAGGGACTACATGGCTCTCCTGGCGGGGAGCCGGTCATGACCAACAAGTCCACGATGTTGCTCGAACACAACCTCAAGCAACTCAAGCTCCCCACGTTCCTGAGGGAGTACGACAAGCTGGCATCCCAGTGTGCCAGTGAGGGAGCTGACCATCCGGACTACCTGCTGCGACTATCGGACTTGGAGCTGATCGACCGTCACCATCGCATGGTGGAACGTCGGATCAAAGCAGCCCGCTTCCCGACGACCAAGAGCCTCGACACCTTCGACTTCCTGTCTATGCCGTCCCTGAACAAGGCTCTGGTTCTGGAGCTGGCACGATGCGAGTACATCGAGCGCCCCCACAACGTCATCGCTCTCGGCAACAGTGGCACCGGCAAGACCCATATCGCCCTCGGTCTCGGTCTGGCTGCGTGTCAGAGGGGACTGTCCGTGGGCTTCACCACCGCCGCTGCTCTGGTTCACGAGCTGATCGAGGCCAGGGACGAACGGCGTCTGCTCAACCTGCAGAGAAGGCTCGCACGACTCAAGCTGCTCATCATCGACGAACTGGGCTTCGTGCCCTTGTCCAAGACTGGCGCCGAGCTCCTCTTCGAGGTGTTCAGCCAGCGTTACGAGCGTGGATCGGTCCTGGTGACCTCCAACCTGCCCTTCGTCGAGTGGACCGAGGTGTTCGGCTCTGAACGGCTGACCGGAGCTCTCCTCGACCGCCTCACCCACCATGTCGACATCCTGGAGATGAACGGGGACAGCTACCGACTCAAGCACAGCAAGAAGACTTCTGGCCGCCAGCTATCTGACTGAGCCTGATCTCCAACGCCCCACGAACCTTGATGCCCATTCTACGGCGTTCAGTGGTACAGTTTTGCTCCGCCCCGCTGGTACGTTTTCACACCGCCCTTGACAGCGGAGACAACCATTAGTTATTATACACGTATACGTGTATAATAACGCCATGAGCATCGAGGGATATCTAACTACAGGACAGGCCAGCGAGAGATTCGGACTCTCTGCGGACCACGTAAGACGCTTGCTCGAGTCCCGCACAATCGAAGGCGAGAAGGTGGGCCGCGACTGGCTTGCGGACATCGAGTCGCTAGAAGCATACATGGCCAATAGACGCAAGCCAGGCCCCAGACCAGGAGGAAAGCGACATGGATGACCCATTGGCACGTACTCCGGAGTCGAGCGCGACGGCTGTCTACGCCCGCGTCTCCTCCGAGGAGCAAAGGGAAAATCAGACTATTAAGACTCAGGTAGAAGCCGCCAGAAAATGGGTAGAGTTGCAGGGCCTGATCGGCGGACCAATGCAGGTTCATGAGTTCTACCTGGATGACGGAGTCTCCGGCACCATACCGCTTCTCGAGCGGCCCGGAGGCATGAAGCTGGTCGAGGACGCTCGGGACGGGAAGTTCTCCACGGTGCTTGTTTACAAGATTGATCGCCTAGGCCGGGACCCTCGGGACATACTTAACTCGACCCACCAACTTGATCAGCTAGGTGTAGCTGTAAGGAGTCTCACAGAGGAATTTGACATGTCGTCTCCGTCCGGGAGGTTCATGTTCAATGTCTTCGCTGCTTCTGCTGGCTTTGCTCGAGATACACAGATCGAACGGTCGATCTCCGGTACTAATTATTGGGCAAAAGAGGGCGTGTGGTTGGGTGGTATCGTGCCGTACGGCTATATTGTAGAAGGGAGGAAGAAGAATGCACGGTTGCTCGTTAGCAACTCGCCGCTCGCAGGACTTCTCCTGTCTGAGGCGGACGTTGTCAGGCTGATCTACCGCCTCTTACGGGAGGAGAAATGGTCCTGCATCAGGATCGCGGAACACCTGAACGCTCTTTCTGTTCCTCCGTCGTACGCCAAGGATGGGCGCCAAACCTCAAAGACGGACCCGGACGGGAAGAGGAAGCACAGCACAGCTGCCGTGTGGAGGCCCGGACGCGTACGCAACCTAGTCGTAAACAGCGTATATAAGGGAGAGCACGTGTACGGCAAGCGGAGCAAGAAACCACGGGAGCTCATAAGCCGGGCCGTACCCGCTATTGTGGAGGCCACTGATTGGGATACGGCACAGCGGGTTCTTCGGTCGAATCAGATAATGTCGGCTCGCAACTCAAAGAGGAGACACCTCCTGCGAGGACTTGTCAGATGCGATAGATGTGGCCTTACCTTCCAAGGTTCTGACGTGACTCGGCCTAGCGGAAAGCGTGAGGCCTACTACAGGTGCGGCGGAAAGTCTCCTTTCAGGGGTAGGCTTCAGGGCAAATGCCCGAGTAAGCATATCCCTGCCCTCCCTTTGGAAGACGCAGTTTGGGCGGACATCCTGGGCTTCGTCCGAGAACCTGGACCTATCCTCGAAAGGCTGGCCGACAGCCTTAAGACGGGTGTCGCAGAGGCTCAGGATGTCGAATCGGAACGACTAGCCTTGGAACACTCGCTCGCGAACAAGAAGCAGGAAAGAGACGCCATCCTGGATCTCTACCGTAAGAGCCGCATAAACTCGGACGATGTGGACAGTCAGTTTGAGAAGATCGGTGCTGAGGAGGCCGAACTTAAGGATCGGTTGGCTCAGCTAGACACCCTGGTGAAGTCCAAAAACGCGATATCTGCTCGACTTACGACGGCCCGTGAGCTCCTCGAAATCCTTCGCCAGCGCGTGAAGGAAGACTTCGCTTGGGAAGAAAAGCGCGACTTGATCGAACTGCTCGTTTCGGAGGTCACGGTGGATACGATATGCGAAGGCCGGTCCAAGCGGGCGGAGATCAACGTGACCTATGCGTTTGGCGGTAGCGCAGTTAACCGCACGGGCACGGGTTCATCGCGCCGACCATCATGAAGTTCGCCGGGAATGTCATGGTGCCCTGTGCGCGGCTGATGGTGACGACCTTGTCCTCCAGGGGCTGTCGCAGCACCTCGAGAAGGGTGTGGCCGAACTCCGGGAGCTCGTCCAGGAAGAGCACGCCCCTGTGACTCAGCGTGATCTCACCCGGCCTCGGCTGGCGTCCTCCGCCGACGAGACCGGCGTTGGACACCGTGTAGTGGGGAGACCGGAAGGGCCGCTCCGAAATCATAGGCGACGACGCGGGGAGCAGGCCACTGACGCTGTAGATCTTGGTCACGTCGAGGGCTTCCTGGTGGGTCAGGGGAGGTAGTATCGAGGGAAGGCTCCGAGCGAGGAGCGTCTTGCCGCTGCCGGGCGGGCCGGACATCAGGACGTTGTGCCCGCCGGCCGCTGCCACCTCCAGTGCGCGCTTGGCGTGCTCGTGACCTCGAATCTCGGCGATGTCCACTCCGCCGTGCGGGCTCTTCCTCTCACCGTCGTCGTCGGGTCCGGACTGGTCAGCTGGGGACCGCCTTTGGTCTTGTGCCAGCGGTTCGATTAGTTCTTCCCCTCGTAGGTGCGCCCCCAACTGGCCGAGGCTCTCAACCGGAACGACCTCGACCCCCTCCACAAGGCCGGCCTCAGACGCGTCTAGCGAGGGAACGAATACCGTGTCCACACCCTCGTCGCGGGCCACTACCACCATCGGTAGGATCCCGTTCGTGTGCCGCAAACGCCCGTCCAGGGCGACTTCGCCCAGGAACAGGGACGATTCGGGTATGGAGGGAAGCTGCCCTGAGCTGAGGAGCAGGGCGATGGCGATGGGCAGGTCGTATGCAGGGCCGGCTTTTCTGAGGTCGGCGGGGGCGAGGCTGGCGGTGATGCGCCGCATGGGGAACTCGTAGGCCGAGTTGCGGATGGCGGCTCTGACTCGCTCGCGCGCCTCTTGTACCGCCGCGTCCGGCAGGCCCACAATGGTGAAGGACGGCAGGCCCGGGAAGATGTCAACACAATCGGTCGTGACTCTCAACGTTTGACAACGCACCGCCCTGGGGTCTCGTCGGCAGAGTTGGCTAGATAAGTGACCGCCTGTCAAGGGCGGAGAGGACATCGGCCGGCGCCTGATGTGGGTAGTCCTGCCGAGGGCGTGACTGGGAGGACGAAGGAGAGGGAAAGCCGTCAGTTTCCCCTGTCCTCGCTGGCCTCGTGGAAGACCAGGGCGATCAAGATCGTAGCCCGGCAGGGGGCCTCAATGGAATCGGCCGCGCTTGCTTGGGCGTCATCAGGAGTCCCCATACATTCACGGGACTCCCGACCGGGTTCACTTCTGAGCATCGTCCCCATCATCAGGCTCCGATTGCGTTGGTGGGAGCGCAATTTCAAGAAATCGGTTACCTCGTCTCTTTAAATGAGCTGTCTTGGATCATGGCTTGGGTCAGTGCCCTAGGTGCGACCATAATCCAGCCCCAGGGTAGGAAAGCCATGTTTATCCGAGCCTCTGAGAAGTTGGAGCAGGCATTAGGAAAGATTAACATCCAGAAGGTCGATGCCTGGCTGGCGGAGTTTAGAGGTTCCGCGGAATGTGAAGAGCTACGGCTCGCCGCCCTGGGTCAGATGCGGACTGACCGCGCGACCCTCTGGAACCACCAATCGTGCCATTTTCTGCCATAGCATGCCACCTCAGATGCGTAGTGTAGCATGACGACGAAAGGTCCCCCGTGAGAGCGCGCCGAAGCCAAAGATGGCGGCGATTCTTGAAGGGGTCCCAGCGGATTCCGGCTCAGACCAGAGCGACAAGGCAGCTGATCGCCTAGGGTGACCCTATGTCCCAACACCTATTGCGGTAGAATAAGCTAGGAGCGAACTCGCGTTCTGAGTCCCGCATGGAGGCACCGCCGCATTGTCGCAGCTCACTCCGAAACGCCAACGATTCGTTCAGGAGTATCTGGTCGACCTGAACGCGACTCAGGCGGCGATTCGGGCCGGGTACAGTGAGCCTACCGGTGCTGCAATTGGCTCCGAAAACCTCACGAAACCTGAGATAGCCTTGGCGATTCGGGAAGCGAAGGCCCAGCGGTCGAGGCGTACGGAGGTGACTGCTGATCGAGTCCTGGAGGAGCTGGCGAGGATAGCCTTCGCGTCCATCAGCGACGCTGTGGAGTGGCATTCTGACGGCGCTACCGTTAAGGCGTCATCGGAGCTCTCCCCTGAAGTGCTGGCCGCTGTCAGCGAGGTGAGCGAGACCCGCCACAGAGATGGGTCGGTCGCTGTGAAGGTCAAGATGCACGACAAGCTGGCCGCGTTGAACAAGGTGGCTGACCACTTGAGGATGTTTGTGAATCGGGTAGAGCACAGTGGCAATGTGAATATCGAAGCTTCCATCTACGATAAGTTCACCCTGGAGGAGTTGGAAGAGATGTTGGCGGCGCTCAGGGCTGCGAAAGCCATGGAGGGCAAGGGGAGGTTGGAGTGACCAGAGGCAGTACCAACGCCGCCTATCTTTTTGCTAGGCTAGAGCGGGCCTACCTGGAAGTCTACGCCAGGTGGATAGCGGGGGACTTTCGCAGCGTTAGGAGTGAAGCTATCGCTGCTGGTGTTATTTAGCAGAGGTGGAGGTCACGCCATGCTCTTGAAAGACCGCGTTGCCATCGTGACGGGAGGCAGCTCAGGCATAGGTCGCGGTATCTGCCTGGAGTTCGCGCGCGAGGGTGCGAAGGTCGTGGTTGCCGACGTTGATGATGTGCCGAAACGGGGCAAGTATCATGAGACCGATGAGCGGCCGCCCACCGCCCAGGAGATCGAGAGAATTGGAGCGCAGGCCCTCTTCGTCAAAGGCGATATCGCCGATGAGGGTTCAGTACGAAATCTGATCGAGGCGACCGTCCTGCATTTCGGCGGCATCGATATCCTCGTGAACAACGCCGGGATCTACGTGCCTGGCACGAGCCAGGATATATCTGTCGAAGACTGGGACCGCGTTGTCGGCGTAGACCTGAGAGCTATCTTCCTGGCCACCAAGTTCGCCCTGCCCCACATCAGAAGATCGCAGGCAGGCCGGATCATCAACATCGCCTCGGTGCACGCCTTCGGCGGCGGAGGGGGCCCTCCATACGCCGCTGCCAAAGCGGGCGTCGTGAACCTGACCCGCGACACGGCTGTAGAGGTGGCGACAGACGGTATCACGGTCAATGCCATCTGCCCAGGCTATATCGAGACCCCCATCCAGGACTACTTAACCGAGGAGCAGATCGAGGCGACGCGAAAAGGTACGCCGCTTCCTCGGTTCGGCACCCCCCGTGACATCGGCCGGGCGTGTATCTTCTTCGCCTCCGACGACGCCTCTTGGATCACGGGAACAGCCCTGCCGGTGGACGGCGGTCTGCTGGCCCCGCTCATGTGAGGAGCCAGTGCCCATAGAGGTCAATACGGCCCCTTGTGATGCTCGCCGTTGACGCTTTCTGCGTGGGTGCGAGAATCCCGTCAGGTGCCGCCGTGCCGTTGGTGGACTTCCGCTTCTCAAGACGGGCCTTGCGCAAATGTAGCAGACGAAGTCACCGCTTCGGGTCGTGTCTATAGCGCCGTCACGGTGGCCGGCTGCTATATATCGGACCGGCGTGCTCTCGTTCTCCGTGAATTGGGCGGCGCGGAGGGAGGGCCAAGGCCGCCGGCCGCAGCCCTGATGTGCTCCGTGATCACGGGCGTTTGTGGTGGGCGTCGCCAGCCTTTGTCCGGATTCACAGTGATACTTCATCTACATTCCCGTTCGTATGAAGTCGGCGAACCGCTCGCCCATCATCATTGTGGTGACGTTGGTGTTGGCACGGACGCAGTTGGGCATGGTGGAGGCATCCACCACCCGCAAACCCTCAATCCCGTGAACCTTCCCGTACTGGTCAACCACCGCCATGCGGTCCGAGGCCGGTCCCATCTTGCAGGTCCCGGAGATGTGAAATGCGGTAGTCACTATCCGCATAAGCCAGTCGTCCAGCGCTTCGTCGGACTCCAGGTCCGCGTCGGTCGGTTCAACACGCTCATCTAGGATGTCTTTGAAGTCATCGTGATCGGCCAGCCTGAGGCACAGGCGGACCGCGTCACGCAGCCTCTGCCGGTCGAAGGGGTCGTCAAGATAGCGGAAGTCCAGGAACGGCTGAACGTTGGGGTCTGTGGAGGTTAGCCGTAGCTCCCCTGAGCCAACGGCCAGGTCCAGGATGGGTAGCATACCGACTCCCAGAGGCTTCGCCGGGTTTTCAGGATCGGGGACAAAGCACCACATAAATATCATCATGTCGTTGCGCAGGTCCGAGCCCTGGGCTGTATGGCGCAGCGCCATCTGAAGTCTCGGTGCTCCTATGTCCTGGACGAAATCCTCCCTGGTTCGCCAGATCAAGAACGCCACCGGGTGGTCCCGCAGATTTTGTCCCACCCCGGGCAAGTCGGCCACCACGGGAATGCCAAGACTGCGTAGATGGTCCACCGGCCCGACGCCCGATAGCATCAGCATATGGGGTGAGCCAACCGAACCCCCGCTCAGGATGGTCTCTTCGCCCTCCACGGTGAACGCTGAACCGCCACTCTCAACGACAACCCCGGTGGCCCGCCTGCCATCGAACACGATGCGCCGTACCGTGCAGTTGGGCCTTATGGTCAGGTTTAGGCGGTGCCTGGCCTGGTCCAGGTAGCCCAGCGCGGTGCTCAAGCGGATGCGGCTGGTGTTGTTGAAGGGCAGGGGCCCGACACCCGTGGCCTCCGGATGATTAAGGTCCGGGCTGTCCCGGTATCCCGCCGATATGCACGAGTTGTAGAAGGCCTGCTGGGCGGGAAGCCACTCCTCACGCGTGAAGCGACGGGCGACGATGGGCCCTTCGGTGCCGTGAAAGTCGCCGTGAAAGTCGGTATCGGTCTCCAGCCTCCGGAAGTACGGAAGAAGCTTCTCAAAGCTCCACTGGTCGTTGCCGAGGGAAGCCCAGGCGTCGTAGTCCTCGGGCACGCCCCGCAAGAACACCTGGCCGTTGATGGCGCTGGACCCGCCGGTGACCTTGCCCGCCGGGACCTGCATCGGCTCGGCCTTATCGGTAGCCTTGGCAGCGAAATTCCAGTCATGTTGGCCCCCAGCCGGAGCGATGGCCGTGAAGCCCAACGCCGTCCCATAGCCGTACTTCAGCTCGTCAGGAAGCCGGTCAAACTCCGGATAGTCCGGCCCTGCCTCCAGGAGGAGCACCGAGCGCTCGGGGTCCTCAGACAATCTGGCGGCCAGGATTGCGCCTGCGGACCCGGCGCCGACTACGATAGCGTCGTACTTCATGGTCCCTCCTCATCGTATGGCTGGATGTCGCTTGGGTAGCGATGACATCCGTGCGGGAGCTCGCCGTCAACCTCGAATATTTCGCTTACGCCGCACCCCAACCAGGGGTGTATCCAAGTTCGGGGACAGTTTGTGAGGTTACCTCGACCCTGTCAACGGCCGTCCCGCGCGACTAAGTTACGTGGTTCGCACATATAGGCCAGCCAGTCGCGACTATCTCCACCAGTCGTATGTGAGCCCCGGCGAGCGGTCTTTCAGCGGCATGTCGACTCGCGCTCCTCCCTGGGCCGAGGACTGCTTCAGCGCGACCTCAATCTCGATCGCCATCGCCGTCCTGCGTCCAGACAGCTTGGGCTCATCGAGCTTACCCTCAATGCAGTCCAATACGTCCTGTAACATGTAGACTTGGCGCGACCCCTCGACGATCAGTGGCTCAGGCCACGGCATCTGCACACGGCGCACGCCCGCCGATGGGTTGACCCTGCCTGAGTGAAACTCGCGGGTATCGACGTCCTTCCACAGCGCCCACCCGTTGGTGTGATGGTAGAAGAGTATCTCCCCATTGGTGCCCGTCACCCGGACGATGGGCGCCCCGTCCCGGTAGTGAACAACCTGGCCGTCCACGGTGACCATCATCCCCTGGCCTACGAAAATATCGCTCCCCGTCTCGGGTTGGAGTCCCCAAATCACCCCAGGTTCCCTGACAGGGTTCACTCTGCAGCCGCTTCCCCACAAGGCGCGTTCTCGACTGTGACCTTAGACTCGCCAGCCTCAAGCTGGGAGTCCCTAAACCTCGAGCCGCGTCGTCACATCCGACGTCTGCAGATGCTTGAGGCCGAGAACTCGACAGCCAGGGCGGCCCGTTCCCTCGTTCCGCTCCCTCCCCTGGTCTTATAGGCTGGATACACGTTGCATCCGACGAATGCTTTTGCTACGTCGTAACATTCATCGTTGGGTTGACGGATTCGAATCCCTTTTGTACGAGGTCAATGTTCGGCTCTCGGCGAGAATTCACCCTGTACGCCAGGGCAGGGGCGTCCCCTCCCTCGTTGTACCCGTAGACCTCAATCATGGTTGGTCCGTTCAGGTAATCGATCTTGTCGCCGTCCAGTTTGAAGGGACGGTCATGCCCAGGGTAGAAAACCTTCGACGAATCTAACATCTTCTCGACGCTCTCAGTGGCATCTTTGACGTCCCAGAAGATATTGTAGGGAACGCCCCGCTTGATTGTTCCGGCGTCCGGCAGGGCATCCCCCGCCACCAGCACTTCCTCCCCATCAACCGTGACCAGGAGACTAATATGCCCCTTCGTATGGCCTGGAGTATCGATGACTCGCACGCCGTCTGCGACTAAGTCTCCGTCAGAGATCGGATCAACGTTGAGATTCGAAAGCATATCAGCAAAGTACGAGGCAGAGTTGACATCGGCGCGGTTCGGGTTCTTGGAGTAATCTAGCTCTTTCGGGTGCACCAATACCCGTGCGTTTCGGAACAGATCGGCGTTCTGGCAGTGATCCCAGTGCAGGTGGGTGAGCACCAATGTGTCTATGTCGTCCAGTTCAAGTCCCCTGGTTTCAAGGGCTTTCATGACCCAGCCGCGACGTGCTGCAGGCCCAGTGTCTATCAGGATGCGGCGGGAGCCAGCCTCCAGGAGAGACACCGTAGAGTAGCCAAACGCCCCTTGGTCGGACATGAACGAGAATCCATACGTCAGAATGTCTAGGTTCGCCACTCCTCACTCCTTATTCTGTATAGGCCGAATCGAGCGGAGGCCCGGAGTCCCCAATCCGCGCGGGACTCCAGGACCGCGTTCACGTCTGGGCATGGCTCCCTGCTAGAGTGTTCTGAGTCCCAAACTCTCGCAGGTTCCCTGACCGGGTTCACTCTGCCGCATCGCCCCAGCCTAGCGCGCCATGTTCACCTTGGGACGCGACCCCAGGAGTCCCCAAGTCTGCCTAGGTTCCCTACCCGGGTTCACTTTTGTGCATCGCCCCCACCTAGCGCGCAGTGCTCACCTTGGGACGTTGCTGCCACATACCTAGATGCTTACCTAGCAGCACCAACGCTCTGAGTCGGGCCGAATCAGAAGCCGCATCGTCCTCTGCGATGGAACGTAGGCCATATATGACTAGGTCCTGCGTGGTCTCAGTGCGTGCTCCGCGTTCGGCTCCGCGGCGCTGAACTTCTGCTGCCACCTTAGCCTTCCTGAGCAGTCGAGAGGCGTTCACCTCGGCGACATTTCCCCTGGCAGAGTAGCCTGCCCGTTTGTAGGCGGCGGTGGCGTTCAGGTCCACGAGGTATTCAGCCACGAATCGCTGCTGTCGAGGAGTCAGTCTTTCCCTATGGGAGCCTGGCGCGTACGGCATGTGTCGATGCTAGCACAAGCGGCTAATACAGTCCCGCCACAAGAAGAGCTACCAAGGCCGATAAGAAGGAGTATTCACACCGCGCAAGATTGGCCACGGAGCGTGAGGATATTCTCTACCAGAACGGGGATGCTTCCGCGAGATACGCGGACAGCTACGCGGGGAATCGGGCGCGTCTGGTGGGGATTACGAAGGGGATACTGAACGGAAACCCGTCGGTTTTACTCACCACTGAACAAACATCGGCATGACTACGTGGACGAAACGGGACTTCGTCTACGCCGGGGTCGGGGCATGGGTATATTGCGTCCATAATGTAAGGACGTTGTGTCCGCCGGCCGCTGCCACCTCCAGGGCGCGCTTGGCGTGCTCGTGACCTCGAATCTCGGCGATGTCCACTCCACCGTGCGGGCTCTTCCTCTCACTGTCGTCGCCCTTTTCGGGTTGGTCAGGGGACCGCCCGTCGCCTTTTACCAGGGGCTCGATTAGTTCTTCCCCTCGTAGGTGCGCGCCCAACTGGCCGATGCTCTCGACCGGAACGACCTCGACCCCCTCCACAAGGCCGGCCTCAGGCGCGTCTAGCGAGGGAACGAAGACCGTGTCGACTCCCTCGTCGCGGGCCACTACTACCATCGGTAGGATCCCGTTCGTGTGCCGCAAACGCCCGTCCAGGGCGACTTCGCCCAGGAACAGAGACGATTCGGGTATGGAGGGAAGCTGCCCTGAGCTGAGGAGCAGGGCGATGGCGATGGGCAGGTCGTATGCAGGGCCGGCTTTTCTGAGGTCGGCGGGGGCGAGGCTGGCGGTGATGCGCCGCATGGGGAACTCGTAGGCCGAGTTGCGGATGGCGGCTCTGACTCGCTCGCGCGCCTCTTGTACCGCCGCGTCCGGCAGGCCCACGATGGTGAACGACGGCAGGCCCGGCGAGATGTCGACCTCGACCTCGACGATATAGCCGTCGAGTCCAACGACCGCGCAGGTCTTAGATTTCGCCAGCATTCTCGTTTGGCTCCACTCTGCGAAAGGCGCTGCTCATTATCACAGCGTGAGACGATAGGGCAGGAAGATCAGCCAACGCCGAAAGACGTGAACTCTCCTGTTGGTGTTTCCCATGCGAGGTCGACCTCCGCTACCGTGGCGAAGGGCGGACCCTGGCGGAGATGGGGGAGCAGGCTTTCAAGCGCGGTCCTGGTCCCCTCTGCGATCACCTCTACCGTGCGGCCGTCAGACAGGTTCCGTACCTGGCCCACAACGCCCAGCCGCTCCGCGAGGCCATGGGTGAAATCTCGGAAGAACACGCCCTGCACTCTCCCGCGCACCCACACGCGGAGCCTGGCCTGCTCATCCAGAGTAGGTCCTTCCGGCATTTTGGGCAGCGCTAGTTCCTATCCAGATTTGGGAACTCATATGATATACCCTCGACCAGTCAGTTGCGTTCACGCGGCGTATGCTAGAATTTCGAGCGTACGGAGTCGCCTGAGGAGGTCTGCAGGTAAATGACGTCGAACATAGTATTGTCGAACAGGGAGTTCAAGGTAGTAGGCAAACGCCCAATACGGCACGACGGGTACGACAAGGTGACCGGCAAGGCCAAGTACGGCGCCGACGTTCACCTCCCAGGGCTGTTGCACGCGAAGATGCTGCGGAGTCCTCACGCTCACGCCCGGATCATCTCCGTGGACACATCCAAAGCTGAGGCCCACCCGGACGTGAGGGCGGTCTTGACCCACGCGGATCTACCTAATGACGGAGACGAGCCTGTCGCGTCGACGGACGGCAGAAACAATATCCTGGCGAGCGACAGGGTGCTGTACAAGGGCCATCCAATCGTCGCGGTCGCAGCGGTCGGCCCACACGAGGCCGAGCATGCCCTTTCTCTGATCGAAGTCGAATACGACGTGCGGCCAGCCGTCACCGACATCGAAGCGGCTACCGCGAATGGCGCCCCGGCCCTCCATGAGCAGTTCGAGGACAACGTGGACGGGCATAATCAACTAGAGCTCGGCGATATCAAGAAGGGCTTCGAGGCGGCTGACGTAATAGTGGAGCGAGAGTTTCACACCAAGACCGTGCATCAGGGCTATATCGAGCCCCATTCGGCGACTGCTTCGTGGGGGCCCGACGACCGGGTGACGCTGTGGACCAGCTCGCAAGGGCACTTCCAGATACGCGATAGCACGGCAAAGGAGATCGGGCTGCCCCCCTCCAGCGTTAAGTCGGTACCGATGGAGATCGGCGGAGGGTTTGGCGGAAAGACGAAGGTGTACTTCGAGCCCCTCGTAGCGCTGCTATCCAAGAAAGCGGGCGCGCCGGTGAAGATGACGATGTCGCGCGCTGAGGTCCTCGAGGCGACGGGTCCGACATCCGGCTCATACACGAAGGTCAAGATGGGAGCGACCCGCGAAGGCAAGCTGACAGCGGCCCAGGCGGTCCTCAAGTACGAGTCGGGCGGGTTCCCAGGCTCGTCCGTGGGCGCCGGGGCACAGTGCATATTCGCCCCGTACGACATCGAGAACATAACGATCGACGGGTACTCGGTGCTGGTCAACAAACCGAAGTCCGCAGCCTATCGCGCACCTGGGTCGCCAGCGGCATCGTTCGCCGCAGAGTCCGTGGTGGACGAGATATGCGAGAAGCTGGAGATGGACCCATTCGAGTTCAGGATCATGAACGGGGCCAGGGAGGGCACGCGACGGGCGACCGGAGTAGCGAACCCCCGGATCGGCTGCATCGAGACGGAGGAGGCGGCAAGGTCGCACGAGCACTATTCCGCCCCACTGGAAGGTCCCAACCGGGGCAGGGGCGTGGCCACAGGTTTCTGGATGAACGGGGCGGGCCCCGCTTGCGCCACGGCCAACGTCAACTACGATGGGAAGGTCAACCTGATTATCGGCTCCATGGACATCGGCGGCTCGCGGCCCGCGGCCGCGCAGCAGTTCGCGGAGGTGCTGGGAATTCCGGCCGAGGACGTGAATCCTCAGGTTGGCGACACAGACTCGATTGGCTATACGTCGATGACGGGCGGAAGCGGCGTCGCGTTCAAGACCGGCTGGGCCTCCTACGAGGCTGCGCAAGATGTCAAGCGGCAGATGATCGAGCGCGCAGCTTTGTTGTGGGAGGCTGAAGCCGACCAGTTGGAGCTGGTGGACGGGGTCTTCCAGCACAGGTCCGACCCGGAGTTGCGCATCTCCTTCACGGAGCTGGCGGGGAACCTGGCCGCGACCGGCGGTCCGGTGGTCGGTAAGGCCAACCTGAACCCTTCGGGGGCTGCTCCGTCGTTCGCCACTACCGTCGTCGACGTCGAAGTCGACCCGGAGACCGGCAAGGTCACGATCCTGCGCTGCACGATGATCCAGGATGCGGGCAAGGCGGTCCACCCCAGCTACGTCGAGGGACAGATGCAGGGCGGCGCGGCCCAAGGGATCGGCTGGGCGCTGAACGAAGAGTACGCGATGGCGGACGACGGCCGCATGCTCAACTCGAGCTTCCTCGACTATCGCATGCCCACGGCGCTGGACCTGCCGATGATCGACACGGTGATCGTGGAGGTGGCCAACCCGCAGCACCCCTACGGCGTGCGAGGCGTCGCGGAGGTGCCGATCGTGCCCCCGCTGGCAGCCATGGCCAATGCGATATACGACGCCATCGGCGTGCGGATGACGGACCTGCCGATGAACCCAGCCTCGATCGTCAAGGCGCTGTCCGAAAAGAACGGGACCAACGGACACGGCGCAGACTAGCCGGTTTGGTGGACGGCGGCGCTGATCCCGGGGTGATCCACGCCGTCCGCTGGCTCCACGATCGCGGGAATCTGCTGCTCACAGCGTCCGGAGAGTCGTCGGTTGACCTGGAGGGCTATCTCGCCGCTCTGGTGGTCGTCGATTCGGAGCTAGCCATCGGCTAGGCGGTGGAAGCGGGAGCGACAGAAGTCCTGGTGTTTACCAAGGACGACCTGGCGAAGCCGCCTCGTACGGTCATCCGCACCCTGGCCGAGTTGCCCGCAGCAGTCGAGGGGATCGAGAGCGATCGAACGTACTGAGCGCGGGCTGGTCGATCGAGCGAGGCGAATGCGCGCCACCTCACTCTCTCGGCTATGGTTACGTATGAGGGCGGGTTTCAAACCCGCCCCTACCTGAGCAGCGTGAGCACGATGAGGACGCCTTTCACGGCGCTGGACCGCCGGGCGCTTGTGGCTTTTGCGGCGACTAACCGCGCCGTTCTCCTTCTGCTAGTGCTGGCGCTCGCCACGCGGCTCCCTCTCATGAGCATTTCCCTCGACGAGGGGGACGCCGCGAACTTCGTCAACGCGCTGACGCGCGGGTACGACATAACAGAGCTCCGGCCGCACGCTCCAGGCTACCCCGTCTACATCTTGGTGGGCTCGGCTATCGATGCCGTGCTCAACGAACCTCTGCTGAGCCTGACTTTGCTTAGCGCTCTCATGGGCTCGTTCGCCGTCGTTCCCTTCTACCTACTCCTCAAGGAGCTCGGTGGCGCCGCACTCGCGTTCGTGGGCTCTTTGTTCTTTGTCTTCAATCCGTTGGCGTGGAGCTACGGGGAGTCGGCGTTGTCCGACGTACCGTCTGCCTCGCTCGTGCTGCTCGCGGCGTGGCTTTCATACGCGGGAAGGCGGAGGGACCGCGAGTTCCTCCTCGCGTGCGTCGTGATGTCGTTGGCCATAGGGGTACGCCAGGCCAATGCGCCTCTGGCCGTGCTGCTGGCATTCCCCTTAGCCCGAATCCACCGAAGGACGTCCTTGGGGACAGCCCTTGAAGAAGCCAGCGGGTGCTCCTCTGAATCTGGGATAATGGTTTTGGAACAGAAACCCGCCCGGAAACAAGGAGCACCCAATAGATGCTGCCACAGAACAAACCCGACCGTATCCGCATCCTCTTTGACGACCATCGCCTGGTGGCCAATGCCGGCCTGCTCCTGCCGGCCACCCTAGCCCGGCACCTGGGCCTGCGGGAACTCGTCGACCATCACCTTGACCTCGGCGGAGCGCCGGGACGGGCGAACACTGGGGACAAGATGCTGACGCTGGTCGCTTCCGCGCTGGCAGGCGGCGACTGCATCGACGACGCCGATGCGCTGCGCGCTGGTGGGACGGTTGGTGTTCTAGGCTGCGTGGTCAAGGCGCCATCCACCCTGGGGACCTTCCTGCGCAGCTTCCGGTGGGGGCATGTCCGTCAACTCGACCGCGTGAGCCGCCAGTTGTTGGCCCGGGCCTGGGCCGCTGGGGCCGGACCCGGCGACTCGCCCCTGACCATCGACCTGGACTCGACCATCTGCGAGACCTATGGACTGGCCAAGGAGGGAGCGCGCCACCACGGCTATACCGGCGCCCGCGGCTATCACCCGCTGCTGGCCATTGCCGCCGGCACCGGCGAGGTGCTGATGTCCCGGCTGCGCGAGGGCCGGGCCAACACCGCCCGTGGCGCCGCCCACTTCCTGCGTGAGACGGTGGGGCGGGTGCGCTACGGCGGGGCCAGGGGACAACTCACGGTGCGGGCCGACAGCGGCTTCTACGCCCACACTGTCGTTGCCGCCTGCCGGGAAATGGATGTCCGCTTCTCTATCACCATCCGCCAGCGCGCCAGGCTGCGGGATCTGATCGAGGCGATACCAGAGGAGGACTGGACTCCCATTCCCTACTGGATGGACGGCGCCGCCGATGTCGCCGAGACGACTTACACCCCGTTCCAGACCAAGCCGGACGCCGCGCCGGTGCGGCTCATTGTCCGGCGGGTGAAGCCGACGCCCGGTTCCCAGCTCGCCCTCTTCGCCAGATACAGCTATCACGCCTTCATCACCGACCGCGATGGGGAGACGCTGGAACTGGAGGCCGATCATCGCCGCCACGCCGAGGTCGAGAACGCCATACGCGACCTCAAGTACGGCGTCGGGCTGAACCACATGCCGTCGGCGCGCTTCGCCGCCAACGGCGCCTGGCTGGCGGTCCAGGTGATGGCGCATAACCTGGCCCGCTGGACGGCGCGGATTGGTCTGGGCGAGCGGACCGTGATCACCAAGACCCTCAGGCGGCGGGTCTTCGCTCTGGTGGGACGGATCACCCGCTCGGCGCGCCGCCTCACTTTGCATCTCCCCCGGCGCTGGCCTTGGGAAACCCAGTTCACTCGCGCCTTGGCCCGGCTGCAAGCCATTCCGTTCCCGGCCTGACGGCCAGCCTGCAACTGACCCAACGTCCCCGCAATCTCGCGCCACCCCGGTCGCGAGAGTCCCCTGCTGCGTATCCTCTCGCCTTCCCGCGCATCGCAACTCCCGCATAGGGCCTTAGGGGCCCTGTGCGGCCACTGAAGACCGCCCGCCGGCCTCCCATCTACCCCAAGACCCCAGGCCATCTCCCCTGTAGCTCCCTCACCCACCCCCTTCCGCTGCCCTCACGCCGTCCATCGGTGTCCTTCGGTGGATTCGGGCTTAGGCTACCGGTACCTGGTGTCGCGGGAGCGGACGTGGCGCATACCCGCCGCAGGAGCAGCCTTATTCCTCGCGACGTCGCTGGCGTGGCTCATCCCAGCGGCCCTCATCGGAGCTGGAGGGCTCCCGCAGTACCTTCAGACTGTCGCCGATCAGTGGTCCGTCGCGGTCCGGGAGTCGGATGTCACGCAGCTAACCTCGCCTTGGCTGGTCAGCCTCGCCGTGAGAATAGAGCGGTTCGTCTCCGCATACTACCTGGCCTATCCATGGACTGGAGGCGACAACAAGACGGCCATGTCGCTCGCGCTGGTCGCTCCGTGGGCGCTGGGGTCCGCCCTCTTTGTGGTTAGCTTCCGAGTCAGGGACCCCGGCCAACTTTTTCTAGCGCTGTGGATTCTTACGATCTCCTATCCCGTCCTCGCCATCCACTTCCTTCCGCGTTACGGCCTGCCCTACTTCCCGGCGTTCATGATGGCGTCTCTCATGGGATTCAGATTCCTGGCATCCGGTCTGCTGTGGCATCCGAGGCGACTGGAGGTGCTGTCCGCCGCCGGAATCGGGGCCGTCCTCATCCTGTACGGGCTGAAGTACCAGGCCCCTGTTGGAGCTTTCGAGGCGAGCCCCCCGGGACTTCAGCCACTCCCGAGCGCGTTCTTTGCGACCGGGGCGCTGCTCTTGGCCCTGGGCCGTTGGCTCTATGTGCGAGATGGTGGGAGTGCACCGGATGAAAGGATGAGATCGGCGTATGCCAGGGTTGTCATGATGGGCGCTCTTGCCTTGCTGGTGGTCCCTTACGCCGTCCGAGGGTATTCGAGCGCATCAATCGCGCACCAGTCTTACAGTCCGAGCCAGCGCGTAGCGGAGCTGGTCGAGGCCAACTTCCGGGGTCCAGATACTTCGATGTGCACCGGGCTTCAGACCGAGTTCATTCTGACTGCCCTGAGGGAGGGCGGCAGGCCATCCTCGCTGAGCACCCCTGAGGAGCTGGCCGCTTGGGTGCAAGCGGGTGGTGTGGCGCTGGTGACGGACAGATGCCCGTGGTATGGCGATATCACGCGCTCGGTTGCTCTTTCCGAGGTGGCCCATTTCCAAGGCGCCAGCCCCCTCTGGGCGAAGGCGCCGGCCATTCGACTCCTCATGGCGAGCACGTCTACAGCTACGGGGCGATAAGCGTTGACACCCCTAAACCGGAGTGATACCTTGTCACACGTATAGGTACGTGAGCGCTCGGCGCCTCACCCTAGGGCCCGGCGACTCCAGAACACTCCTCTTGGTCCGCCCTTGACTGACTCCTCGCAGGGAACACGTTCGCCGTACAGATTGGGGCCGCTGCGCCTGACCGTTCTGTTCATGGCGGCGGCGCTGGCGCTGCTTCTGTTCGTCCTCCCTTTTTCCGGGGATACCGCCTTACCGGGAGGTCCCGCCGCTACCTACGTGACGCCCACGCCGGCCGTTCCCATACTAATTGCAACCCCTACCGCGACGCCATTGCCCGCCTTTCCTCCTATCTTCGACCCAACGATCGACGTGCAGCTCAATAGCAACGGAATCGACGTGACATGGCTGTCAACGAATGAGGAACAAGGCCAGGTGGAGTGGGCATACGGGGCTAACGCCGCCGCGGACCTCGCCAACAAGAACGGTACGTTCGCGGTTGCGAACGACTGGAGGACGGCGCGACCGGACTCCCCGATCCAATACTCCGGCTACGCCAACAAGAGGACCCATCGCGTCAGGCTGATCGGAGCAGCGCCCGGCAGCACCATTCACTACAGAATCATCACGGGCGGGTACTCCGCCGTGTACCAGGTCACGATCCCGACCCAGCCGCTGACCTCTCCCGACAACTTCATGACCGGCACCGTGACGTACGAGGACGGCTCGCAGGGGGCAGAGTGCCTCGTCTACTTCAAGGTATCGACCACCGAGACTGAGACCATAGGGGGTACCGAGATCACGGTGCTGGTCGAGTCCCTATTCGTCAACAACATGGCGGACCCAACAGGTAGCTACACCATCGGGGTCACCAATATCAGGGACAGCGACAACTTCAACACAGCGCGGACCTACTCGAATGACCCCGGAAAGACAACCGCGACCGTTATCGCCAGGTGCAGTCCCCTGCAGCAAACGGTGCTTAAGACCTCGACCAGCGATCTGAACATCGTGCAGGGAGATTTCCTTGGCGTTCCTCTGGAGGCGACTGCCGCGGTGACCGTCGTAATCCCATTGGTGTCCGGGTTCAACCTGGTAGCCGTGCCGGTGGACTGCGCTTCGCCCATAAGCGCCGAGCAGTTGGCAGACTTGATAGCTGCGCAGGGTGCTGCCCAGGGGGTGGCCGTCAACTCAGTCCAGCGCTGGGGCGTTGGCGGCTCCCAGGGGTTCGATGGCTGGCTGCCGGGCTCCACCAACCCGTTCACCATCGAGCCGGGGCGCGGCTACTTCGTGAAGGTCTCGGGTGTGCCCTCAGGGTTCAGCGTCAGCATCACCGGCGCGCGGTGCTCCAGCGTTCCTCTTGACTTCCTGGTGGCCGGCTTCAACCTGATTGGGGTCCCGTTCGCACCGCAAGGGTACGATGCTAAGGACATGGCGGACCTGATCGCGGCCGAGGGCGGGATAGTTAACTCAGTTCAACGGTGGGGAGTGGGTGGGTCACAAGGATTCGACGGGTGGCTGCCAGGCTCGTCCAACCCGTTCCCCATCGACCCTCGGTACGGGTATTTCATCAAGCTGTCGAAGGTGCCAACCGCGCCTGTCTCCCCTTAGGAGCGTGGGAGACCGCACGGTCATGCCGCGCCGAACGGCCCGCTTCCTCGATTCGGCCAATCTGCGTCTGTACAAGGGCGCTTTGTGCGCAGCACTCCTAGCCGTATCTGTCGGGATCTCTTGCGGCGAGACGCCGCCTGAAGCGACAGCTAGGCCGGAACCGCCGCCCTCGCCGTCGCCTACCCCCGCGCCAACGCCCATACCGCCTCCCCAGGTATTGAGCACGCGCGCTTCCACCCCGCCCCAGAACCCGCTTATCGTCAACCTCAGTATCAGCCTCGACAGAGCGGCGCTGGTGCGCGTCGAGTACTGGAACGACCTCGTGGGCAGGTCCACGACCGCCACAAGCTCGATGGTTGCGACGGAGCACGTCGTCCCAGTCGTGCGGCTCAGGTCATCGACGACGTATAGCTTCAGCGTCGTCGCCACTGATGACGTCGGCAGGCGCTCCGAGGGCGCCGAGGGCACGTTCTCTACCGGTGAGCTACCGGAGGCCCTCGCGTCGATCGTATTCAAAGCCGAGGGGAGCCCGACGTCGGAACTCGTCTTGATGGACTACCGGGACGTGGAGCGGAGCTATCTCCTGGCGGTTGACCAGAGCTCCAACATAGTGTGGTACTACGCGAATCCGAACCCCTTCCATCCGCAGCGTTCGTCGATCCAGACAGTCCGCCAGAAACCGGACTTCAACCTCGTGTTCTACACCGGCTCACCCCGCAGGCCATGCTGCCTGAGAGAGATCACGCCGCTGGGCGAGATCGTCGACCAGCTTGTTTTCAGCACCATCGACGACACGCCCCACCACGATCTCCTTATCCTACCGGACGGCAAGGTGCTATACCTTGCGGAACGCACCACCAAAGTTGACGATAGCGCCAACGGGGGCGGACCCGAGACAAACGTAACAGGCGATGTGATCAGACTGTGGGACCAGCGCAGCGGGACGACAGAGGAACTCTGGAGCGCCTTCGAGCATCTCTCGATCGCCGATCGGGTAGTTTGGGGAGATGGCCAACCCAAGCGCTGGACACATTTCAACTCGGTTCAGATGGGTCCGCGCGGCAACATCGTCGTCTCCTCCCGAAACCGGAACCAGGTCATCTCGATCTCCCCCGACTTTGGGTCGGTCGAGTGGTATCTCGATGGTCCAAATGCTACCTACAGAATCAAGGACCCCGCCGACAGGTTCTACCGTCAGCATACGGCCAGCCAGCTTCCCAATGGCAACATTCTGATGTTCGACAACGGGACCGGCCGGCCGGAGGAAGAGGGAGGGGAGTACTCTCGCGCGCTCGAGCTGGCGTTGGTCGACTACGAAGGGACGGCAGTGAAGGTCTGGGAGTACAGGCCGTCTCCGGATATCTTCTCAACGAGGATAAGCAGCGCCTTCCGGATGGAGAACGGCAACACCCTGGTGAACTTTGGGACCACTCCCGACGTGACCAGGCAGCCGATTACCCTGGTCGAAGTGGACCGCGAAGGCCAAGAGTTGTGGAAGCTGGAGATGACAGGTCCGGCGCTTCAGAGCAGGTTCCGCGCCTATCCGCTGGACTCGATAATGGGCGAGGAATCGCTATCTGCCGGCGACTAGGAGCGCTTTCTGCTCGTTGTCGCCCAGACGGTGCGGTGAGCTGCCGCCAGCCCCCAGATGCTTCGTCGGGGACTTCTCAGCATGACAGGGGCATGGGGCGCTGGCGCGGTGTTGGTATGTGGCGCAGACGGTGCGGTGAGCTGCCCCCGCCCCAGATGCTTCGTCGGGGACTCCTCAGCATGACAGGTGGTCGGGTCGCTGGCGCGGTATTGGTATGTGGCGTAGACCGTGCGGTGAGCTGCCCCCGCCCCAGATGCTTCGTCGGGGACTCTCAGCATGACAGGTGGTCGGGGCCGCTGGCGCGGTGTTGATATGTCGCGTTAGGCGCTGTCCTTCTGGTCCAGCGCGCTTTTTATGTCAGCTATATCTATGTGCATCGTGTCGGCGGCCTGGCTCCGGAAGCGAAAGGAGACCTCGCTGGGGCCAAAACGCACCCTGTCGCCGTCTGTGAGAAGGTGGACTCCCTCGTCGATGTCCCCTCCGTTGACCAGCGTTCCGTTGCTGGACACGTCGACCAGATAGTAGCCCGCTTCGGTCTCCCTGATCTCCGCATGCTCGCGCGAAACGCCGACCTCGTCCACCACAACGTCGTTGTCGGAGTGCCTGCCGAACGTCGTAACCCGCCCGCCCAGAGGAATGATGTGGTCCTTATCCGGGCCTGTCTCCACGACGAGAAACGCTTCCGACTTCTCCATCTCGCGTCCTCCAGAGAATCAGTTTCTGACGAGGCTAATCCCGAATCCACCGAAGGACACCGATGGACGGCGTGAGGGCAGCGGAAGGGGGTGGGTGAGGGAGCTACAGGGGAGATGGCCTGGGGTCTTGGGGTAGATGGGAGGCCGGCGGGCGGTCTTCAGTGGCCGCACAGGGCCCCTAAGGCCCTATGCGGGAGTTGCGATGCGCGGGAAGGCGAGAGGATACGCAGCAGGGGACTCTCGCGACCGGGGTGGCGCGAGATTGCGGGGACGTTGGGTCAGTTGCAGGCTGGCCGTCAGGCCGGGAACGGAATGGCTTGCAGCCGGGCCAAGGCGCGAGTGAACTGGGTTTCCCAAGGCCAGCGCCGGGGGAGATGCAAAGTGAGGCGGCGCGCCGAGCGGGTGATCCGTCCCACCAGAGCGAAGACCCGCCGCCTGAGGGTCTTGGTGATCACGGTCCGCTCGCCCAGACCAATCCGCGCCGTCCAGCGGGCCAGGTTATGCGCCATCACCTGGACCGCCAGCCAGGCGCCGTTGGCGGCGAAGCGCGCCGACGGCATGTGGTTCAGCCCGACGCCGTACTTGAGGTCGCGTATGGCGTTCTCGACCTCGGCGTGGCGGCGATGATCGGCCTCCAGTTCCAGCGTCTCCCCATCGCGGTCGGTGATGAAGGCGTGATAGCTGTATCTGGCGAAGAGGGCGAGCTGGGAACCGGGCGTCGGCTTCACCCGCCGGACAATGAGCCGCACCGGCGCGGCGTCCGGCTTGGTCTGGAACGGGGTGTAAGTCGTCTCGGCGACATCGGCGGCGCCGTCCATCCAGTAGGGAATGGGAGTCCAGTCCTCCTCTGGTATCGCCTCGATCAGATCCCGCAGCCTGGCGCGCTGGCGGATGGTGATAGAGAAGCGGACATCCATTTCCCGGCAGGCGGCAACGACAGTGTGGGCGTAGAAGCCGCTGTCGGCCCGCACCGTGAGTTGTCCCCTGGCCCCGCCGTAGCGCACCCGCCCCACCGTCTCACGCAGGAAGTGGGCGGCGCCACGGGCGGTGTTGGCCCGGCCCTCGCGCAGCCGGGACATCAGCACCTCGCCGGTGCCGGCGGCAATGGCCAGCAGCGGGTGATAGCCGCGGGCGCCGGTATAGCCGTGGTGGCGCGCTCCCTCCTTGGCCAGTCCATAGGTCTCGCAGATGGTCGAGTCCAGGTCGATGGTCAGGGGCGAGTCGCCGGGTCCGGCCCCAGCGGCCCAGGCCCGGGCCAACAACTGGCGGCTCACGCGGTCGAGTTGACGGACATGCCCCCACCGGAAGCTGCGCAGGAAGGTCCCCAGGGTGGATGGCGCCTTGACCACGCAGCCTAGAACACCAACCGTCCCACCAGCGCGCAGCGCATCGGCGTCGTCGATGCAGTCGCCGCCTGCCAGCGCGGAAGCGACCAGCGTCAGCATCTTGTCCCCAGTGTTCGCCCGTCCCGGCGCTCCGCCGAGGTCAAGGTGATGGTCGACGAGTTCCCGCAGGCCCAGGTGCCGGGCTAGGGTGGCCGGCAGGAGCAGGCCGGCATTGGCCACCAGGCGATGGTCGTCAAAGAGGATGCGGATACGGTCGGGTTTGTTCTGTGGCAGCATCTATTGGGTGCTCCTTGTTTCCGGGCGGGTTTCTGTTCCAAAACCATTATCCCAGATTCAGAGGAGCACCCGCTGGCTTCTTCAAGGGCTGTCCCCAAGGACGTCCTTCGGTGGATTCGGGCTAATGCAACGTTACTTGCGGCTGCTGGCGTTGTCAATCCTCCGCAGGATGCGGACAGTGATAGTATTCGCCTCCAAACACTGCGCGACTCTCGTGCCAGGAAGGATAGGTGATGGCAAATCTATACGTTCTAGGCTCAGGCGGACCCTCCCCCGATAACGACAGGTATGGCTCCTCGTACGTGTTGCGCCTAGGCGACGAACTCCTTATGTTCGACTGCGGCCCAGCCTCCACGTACAAGCTAGTGAAGATGGGAATGTCACCTACACAGGTGGACCACCTATTCTTCACCCACCATCACTTCGACCACGATGTCGACTACCCATGCTTCCTGTTGACGCGCTGGGATACGGGAGCGGGACAGGAGAACCGGCTTCACGTCTACGGCCCGACGCTCACCGAGCAGCTCACAGAGCGCATCCTAGACGAGGGCGTAGGCGCCTTCGCACACGATTGGATCGCCAGGATCAACCATCCGCTGAGCCTGGGGGCATACACCGGCCGGGGTGGGGTGTTGCCCAGAAAGCCCCCCAGCCTGGACGTCCAGGACATCGGGGTCGGTAAGGTGACGGCCGGCAGCTCGTGGGAGGTCACCAGCGCCCCGGCAGAGCACGTCCAGCCGTACCTCGACTCCCTCGCCTACCGCGTGGACAGTAGCGAAGGCAGCTTCGTCTTCACGGGCGATACGACCCCGTGCCGGACCGTGGCGGACCTAGCCAAGGGCGTCGACGTTCTCGTCTTCGTCTGTGTGGGCATCGACCACGAACTGGAGGGGAAGCCCGATATGGAGTACATGTGTGGCACTACCGGCGCGGGGAAGCTGGCACAAGAGGCGGGGGCCAAGAAGCTCGTGCTGGTACACAACACGCGAATCGCGGGCCGCGGCAAGATGGAGAGCGCAGTCGCCGATGTGGCCGCATCGTATGATGGCGAGATCGTCTTTGCCGAAGAGCTGATGGAGGTGCCGCTTTAGGCTAGGCGCGGCGCCTTGTGGGTATGTTGCGCACGGTACTGTGAGCTGCCGCACCACTGATGCTTCGTCGGGGACTCCTCAGCATGATAGGTGCTCGGGGCGCCGGCGCCTTAATCAGGCGTTCGCCGCCAGCCTGCGCACGGCCTCGATTAGCTGCGCCACTTCGTCCTCCGTATTGAAGAAGGCCAGGGAGGTCCTGATGGCGTCGGGGTAGCGGATGTGGCGCACGACGATCTTGTTCTCGGCCCAGAGCCGGGCCACTGCGGTCTCGTGGTCTGCGCCGTCCAGGGCGAACGACACCAGCGCGGAGCCTCCCGGACCCTCCATGGGCGAAAGCACGCGCACTCGCGGCACGTCGGCGATCCCAGCCTTGAGGACGGACGCCAGCTTGAGAGACCGCTCAGCGATCTTTGGGATTCCCACGTCACGCACGAACCTGATGCTCTCGATAAAGCCCTGGCGCAGGGGGGCGCTGGCGCTGCCGACCGCAAACCGCTCAATCAAGTCTGTTTCCGGCTCGAATCCCCCCGCTTGGTCGAACTCCTTGAAGGAGTAGAACCCGACTCTTACCGGCTCGAGCTCCGGTATCATTTCCCGCCTGACGTAGAGGGCTCCGGTCCCGCCCGGACCCAGCAGCCACTTCTGCCCAGGGAACGCGTAGAAATCGCAGCCTATATCGCCGACGTCGACCTCGGTCTGGCCGACGGCCTGAGCGCCGTCCAACAAGAGCCTGATCCCCCTGGCCCTGACGAGCGCGCCGATGGCCTCTACGGGCATCCGAAGTCCTGAGGAGTACTCTATGTGGCTCAGGAACACCAGGCGCGTCCGGGCGGACAGAGCGCCTTCGATCGCCGACAGTATCGCCTCATGGGACTCGTCGGGCGCAAAGCGCAGGACCTTGACCCTGACGCCGTGTCTTCGCTGGAGGTCGTACGAGGGAATGAGGATCGAGGGGTGTTCCAGGTCGCACGTCACGAGCTCGTCGCCCTTTTCCCAGGGCAGCCCGCTCACCACGACGTTGATCCCCGCCGTGGTGCTATCGGTAAGCAGCACCTCGTCCGGAGAGACGTTAATCAGCGAAGCTGCAGCCTCTTTCGCCTTCCGGTCGGTCTCCTTGCGGCCTTCAAAAATCTCCGGCGAGGCGGGCCCGCCGGAGCTCTCGTCCTCCAGCCTCCTTCGAATCGTCTCAAGGACCGGGGTGGGCGAAGGGCCGGCCCAACCCGTGTTCAGGTAGTTCATGCGCGCCGTGGCGGGTATGCGGCGTCGCAGGTCGTCGATGTTCATGTCGGAGGTCACCCCTGTCTTAGTGCGATGCGGCCGGGTGCGAGGCGGCGGAGGCCCAGATAGTCTCGATACAGGTCGTCCGGAGGACGGTCCAGGAAATCACGCGCCTTAGGCTCCTACCTTGTAGGCGAGGACTGGCGGCGCGACGTAAGTCCCCTTTTCCTCAGGGCGAAACCTCGGCGATCATCTCGATCTCTACCGGTATATTGAAGGGCAGGCCGCCCATGCCCACGGCCGAGCGAGCGTGGCGTCCCTTGTCGCCGAAAACCTCGACCATGAGGTCGGAGCAGCCATTTATGACGGCCGGATGCTCGGTGAAGTCCGGGGTGGCATTGACCATGCCGAGAAGCTTGACCACGCGAACGACCCTGTCCAGATCGCCTAGCTCGTCCTTGAGCCTGGAGAGCATGTTCACGCCGGTGAGACGGGCCGCCTCGTACCCTTCCTCCACTGTAAGGTCCTTGCCCACCTTGCCTAGGGGCGCCGTGCCGTCGGCTCGCTTGGCCGGCCCGAGGCCGGAAAGATACAGCAGGTCCCCTGTCCTCACCCCGGGCACGTAGTTAGCGGCCGGGGCAGGAGTGGTCGGCAATGTAATACCTAACTCTTTCAACCTCGCGTCGACTGCGCCCATGGATAACCTCCCGGTGTGTGTTATGAGGGACCGGCGAATATCAGGAGCTCAGGAGAACGTCAGGATGCTGGCGGGATTGGCGACGAGCATGGAGTCTATGTCGGCCTGGGCGACACCCTTCTCGCGGAACCGCGGAGCGATGTTCTCCAGGATGTGAGCGTATCCCCATCCGCCATACTTTGTCATGGCGTGCTTCCCGAACGTGTCGTGAGCCAGCACGATTCGTTTTGAGTATCCTTCGTCCAGCAACCTGACGACCCATGTGATGCGCTGGGCATCGTTTGGCATGTCCAGATCGGAGAACGGATAGAGAGAGGTCTCCCAGCCGAACAGGTCGTACTCGACATAACAACCCCGCCGGAGTAGTTCCAGCACTATGTCGATGTCGTGGATCGTACGGTCGATGTGGGCAATCACTACGCGGCTGACGTCGGCACCCTCCTCTGCCAGGATATCCAGGACTTCGAACGGCGCCCTTTCGTTGCGGCCCGGGTGGATGAGTATCGCGGCCCCCGTCTCGCGGTGCGCAGCAGCGCCCGCCCTGAGGACCTTGCGCTCGTTGTCGGTGAGCGGCCAGGAGCAGCCAAGCTCGCCGATGATCCCCGCCCTGACGCCGGTGTTTCCGACTCCGGTTAGGATGTCCGCGATCATCTCGGCGGCTAGATCGTCAACGCTCTTGTCGTCCATCCCGTCCGGGTGGACCGCGTCGACGTAGTACCCAGCGCCCATGACGATATTCAGTCCTGTGGCCCGCGCGATGCGCTCAAGGGCCCGAGGGTTGCGGCCCAGGCCGATGGTGCTGGCGTCCACAATTGTACCGCCACCGGCTTCCTTGAACAGGAGCGCCTCTGATGCGGCGGTGTCCTCGTCGGTTAACTGGAGGTTGTCGTAGTTCCTGAACGGGTTGTACCGCACCCACCCAAGGTTCTCCATGGTGACAGGCTGTTGCGACTTGATGCGGTCGCTTTCCTTCGTCTGCGGAATGAACATCGGCCGGAAGTCGATTAGAAGGTGCTCGTGTGTGGTCGTGGGCCCGAGCATCTCGGGTTGGACCACCCCGAGTACCGTTTGGGCCAGTCCTGTTGGCCCCTTGTTCCCCAAAAGAGTCCTCCTTGTCGGCTACGCCGGTCTAGACCACGCCCACCGCGTCCCCAATCGAGATGCTGCCTCCGGCTTCCACGGACGCCAGCATTCCGCGACGGCCTTCAAGCTGCTCTTGGAGGCCGGGGCGAACGTCTTCCAACATCGAGCAAGGAGCGCACGGCATGGATAACTGGAGCACAACTCCCTCTCCAAGCGACAGCCTCTGCCCCACCTCCAGCGAAGTCAGGTCTATTCCCAGTGTGGTGACGTTCTCTCTTACTACGCCCGGCTCGAGCTCCAGGATATCGAGGGTCTCCTTCTCCATCAAGAGGACCTGCCGACCACGGCGCTCGGCTCTTGTCGTGCAGTGCCTGTCGCCCTCGATGCCTCGACCCTCCAGGAACCTCGCCCGGTCTACAGCCTCGAGTGGTTGTTGGTGGCCTACGTTGAGGTGCAGTGAGACGACTCTACCATGGGTCGACATCTCCATCGTGGCCTCCATACGTTTGCAGGCCATAACGTACACTGAAGCAGCTTCGGATTCAAGGGTGCGGATGTAGGCCGTTTACAGGCACAACCACACAGTCGGGGACCGCGTCGCGGCGTGGTACACTCTCACCAGGATCGACCTAGTCTGCGGAGGTGGCGACGATGGCGCAACGGGCTGTCGCGGCAAGTGGGACCGCAAAGGCTGCCATGGGCTTCCTGGCGAGTCTGACCGCCGAGCAACGTGCCCGCGCCGCCTTCGATTTCGACGACGGCGAGCGTGAGACGTGGCACTACACCCCGGTGCCCCGCAACGGCCTACCCCGCCGCGATATGGAGCAGGCCCAGGTAGAAGCGTCAGAGGTGTTGATGGCCGGCTTCCTGAGTCAGACCGGGTTGGATAAAGCACGTGCGATCATCGAGCACGAGACTATCCTCGGTCGCGCTGAGGCCGGCGAGGGTACCCTGCGGTTCGACAGAAGCACAGGGCTGTATTTCTTCAGCGTCTTTGGCGACCCGGACGGCCACGAGCCGTGGGGCTGGCAGGTAGACGGTCACCACCTGTCGCTTAATTTCACGCTGAAGGACGAGCTAAAGTCTTGCACCCCATCATTTTTTGGCGCAAATCCCGCGGAGGTCTTAGCCGGCCCGGAGAAGGGCCTACGTATCCTGAAGGAAGAGGAAGACCTGGCCCGCGAGCTATTGTTGAGTCTCGATGCAGAACAGAGACAGCGCGCGACGATCTACCCGGTGGCGCCCGCCGATATCATCACCAGGGCCAGCATCCGCGCGGAGATAGGCCAGCGGGTGGGGCTCCCAGCAGGGAAGATGACCGGGGAACAGCGCGCCTTGTTGGTGCGGTTGGTCAGGCTATATGTCGACAAGGTCTCTGATGATGCAGCCCGCGACGCCTTTGAGAAGATTGAGGGCGAAGGCATCGACAGTATTCTTTTCGGATGGGCCGGCAGCGAACACAGAGGGCAGGGGCACTACTACAGGCTTCACGGTCCGAGCTTCCTGGTGGAGTACGACAACACGCAGAACCGGGCCAATCACATTCACTCGGTGTGGCGTGACGCGGCGAACGACTTCGGCACGGACACGCTGCTCGCGCATTACCAGCAGCACCACCAGTAGGATCACCAATGGGCCGCGGCATCGCCGCGTAGGTGCTAAGAGCCCTCACCTCAATCCTCTCCCGGCGGCGGGAGAGGAGGAAGAGTTCTGGCGGGCCGCGATACTATTGCGGCTCGGTGACCACCAGCGGCTCGTTGGCGGGGACGTCTGTCAGGCTCAGCACCTTCCCGCTGGGCCATCTCACAGTTACGGAATCGACTCTGGATGCGGAGCCGAGCCCGAAATGGGCGACGAGCATATTCTGCCCCATCTGGCTGGAGCCAGCCGATATCTCGCGCATCTGTGTCTCACCGTTGGCTTCGACGGTGACCCTGGCGCCGATGCCGTCCCGGTTGCTCGCCGTTCCCACGGGCCGCACTGTCAGCCAGCTGTTGCCCGTTTCACAGACGTTGCGTAGCAGCCTCGCGGCCTGCCCGTAGTTGGTGACGAAGAGGTCGAGGCACCCATCGCCATCGTAGTCCAGGTATACGCCTCCACGCCCGAATCCTGAGTCGTTGGCGCCGCTGCCCGGTGACACGTCGGCAAAGGTCCCGTCCCTATTGTTCTCGAGCAAGACGTTGGGCTGCTCCACCGCCACGTCAGAAGGACCCGCGTCGAGCATGTGGCCGCTGACGACGTAGAGGTCTTCGTCCCCGTCGTTGTCGTAGTCGAAGAATACGGCCCCCCAGGTCGCACGGTGGTCGTCAGGCCCTACCGAGCCGACCGTGACCCGTGCGGTCGCAGCGGTATCGGTGAACGAGAGGCCACCGCCTTTGTTACGCAAGAGCACGCTGTCGCCAATGTTCGTCATGAATAGGTCGAGAAAGCCGTCGAGGTCGTAGTCTCCGACGGCCAGGCCCATGCCGTTGACCTGTATATCGCCGCCGCTGGCGCTGGAGATGTCGACGAAGCTCCATCCGCCGTTGTCTGCCGGGCCGTCGTTGCGCCACAGCACGTTGGGCTGGATTTTGCCTCCGAAGTCGTTGACGACGTACAGGTCCAGGTCGCCGTCGTTGTCGAGGTCGACCCAAACCGGCTGAAAGCCCGCCCCCCAGACGTTGCCGAAGAAGTCCGTCCGCTCTATCTCTACGGTCGCGGGCTGAGAGTCATCTCCGAGCAGCCTCGTGGTGTTGGCGAATGTGCCGTCGCCCCGGTTGTGGAGAAGGAGCACGCCGCCCGTCTTCTCTAAAGGCTCCCAGATGGAGAACTTTCTTGCGTCGTACTCGATCAAATGATGGACGACTACGAGGTCGACGAACCCGTCGCTGTCGTAGTCTCCCCAGGCGCACCCCATCCAGCGTTTGGCGAACGTGGCCTCCACGTCGGTTTCGGCGGTGACATCGCTGAACGTGCCGTCGCCGTTGTTGCGAAACAGCCGGTTGATCCCGAAATTGGTGAGGTACAGGTCCTGGTACCCGTCGTTGTCGTAGTCGGCCGCGCAGGCCCCATGGCCCCTTCCATCGGCGTCCGCAACCCCCGCGGCGGCAGCGACTTCTGCGAAAGTCCCGTCGCCGTTGTTGCGGTAGAGGGCATTGGGCCCCGATGCGTTGACGGCGTAGATGTCCTGCAGCCCGTCGCTATCGAAGTCGAAGACGACGGCGCCGCCCCCGAAGGGCAGGGGCTCGCCGGGAAACTCCCCGGCCACGAAACGTACGCCCGCCACAGCGGAGACGTCAGAGAAAACCGCTTCGCGGTCTCCAGCCTCGATGGGTTGCGTGGCGGCCGGCTCTGCGGCGCCAGACTGCTCGTCTTTCTCGTGGCACTCCCCTTGGACGCATATCAACTCCTCGCCATCGTCCACCGACTCCGGCGCATCTCGTATGAGTTCGGGTACGAAGATGACCGCCGGCACCGCCAATATCCCGGCCCCGACCAGGGCGGCGGCGACGGTCCGCTTGCGAGCGAGCCACTTGATCGTCAAGCGATGCGCCTCATCCCTTCCAGAGCAGGTCTGGGAACTCTTGTTCCATGGTGCGGCGAAATTGGGCGACCATCTCGTCAGGGACCGGCAGATAGGGCTTCCTGGTTCGAGCCGTACCTTCGAGAAATCCCGACGCTACGGCCAGGGCCTTGCTCACGATGCCGTGGAGATTGCCGTCGGCTACCAGGAGCTTCTTGGCCTCGACTAGCGCTTCCAGTCTCTGGTGGCGGCGTTCCGCGTCGTCCCAGTGCTGTTTGACTATGTCGTCGTACCATTCGACCACGTAGCGGGGGTTGACGTTGGCGAACCACGAGTTGACCCCGCGGGATCCGAGCTTCATCAGCGGCGTCATCGTGCGATCGAGCACGAAGTGGCTGAGGTGCGGAGCGCAGTCCATGATGAGTTGGAACTCGGACTCGTCTGCGCCCACGTGCTTGGTCCCGACGAGTCCGGGCACCTCGTCTTGCAGGACAGCGTAGTCGGGCCCACGCTGGGTGTTGTGCACCCTTGGGGTGTTGTAGTGCATCAGGGCGAACCACTCTGGGACCGCCTGCGCTACGTCCTCCCAGAACGCACGATAGGAGGCAGGCGTCATGGGCATGAAGAATGGATGGCCGACGTGGGCGCCGAGGATGCCCCGCGAGGCTGCGAAGGACAACCGGTCCAGCATGCCCTGGGTGTTGCACCATGTCACGCCGACCATAGATGGGAAGCTTAGGCGCTGGGTCTCGTCGGCGAAGGCGTCCACGATTTGTTTGAACTCGTCGAGCTCGATGGCGTAGAACTCGCCGTCGCTATCGGTGGTGTAGATGCCGTGCACACCCGAGGCGTGGAGGCGGCGTACGTTCTCGCGGAAGACGCCCTCGTCGAACCGGTCGTCCTCGGTGAACGGAGTGGGGATGGCGGCCCAGACGCCGTGCAGGTTCTCGCGGGTGAGGCGCTCACTCATGGGGGGTGCGTCAGTCACTGAGTTTCCTCTTTCGGACAAACGTGTCTCTCTAGACTCGGGAACGCCCCGACTGAGCGTGCCCCATCGTAAGAAGATACCACGCTTGAGACTTTGGTCCCGAACGGTGAGGTCGACGTACCGGCGAGGCCGTTCCCACCCGCGAGGCTGGGCGAGACGCGAGGAACCAAGGTCGAGAAGTAGGGTGAAGAGTCACCGACCATAACAGTGGCTCACGGAGAGAGCACAGAGGAAAGTCTCATTCAAGAAAACCCCTCTGTGGCTGTGCCCTCTGTGGTGACTATTCCGGGTTAGCCGCGAGCACCTCGCGGAGGTGCTTGGCGCCGAGCCTGAGGGACTCCTTGTCATCGCACTGGTTGTGCCAGACGCCCTCGAATACGACGGACATGGTGCCGTTGTAGCCAATGTCCCTCAGTATCCTCACCACGCGGTCGTAGTCGAGCCACTCCTCGCGGCCGCTGTCGATCTTGAATATCTTGGCCCGTACGTATGAGGCGTGGGGAGCGGCCTCTGCTATGTACTTGTAGATGTCCACGCCGGGGTCCCCTATACCTTCGTAGTTGGACCCGACGGAGCCGGCCCACTGGCCGGTGTCCAGTATCAGGGTGAAGTTGTCCCGGTCGACCTCTCCCAGGATTCGGAGCACGTCCTCCGATGTGGCTGCGAGGTTCCCGCTATCGTGGTTCTGTAGCCCGACGAACACGCCTTTGTCCGCGGCGTGGTCGCAGACCTCCTGGAAGCACCGCACCATCGGCGGCCATAACGGCTCACGGTCGTGAGTGCCCTCGGGCACGCGAGCACCGAACAGCCGCACCAGAGGGGCTCCCAGGAACGCGGCGACGTCCACGTCGGCCTTGGCTTGCTCGACCTTGGCGTCAAGCTCCTCGTCCGAGCCGGAGAAGTTGCCCTGTGCGCCGAGATAGCCGATGGGCAGGCCCCGTTTGAGGCAGAGCATCTTGACCCGCCGGAGGTAGTCCGGCTCCCTGGACAGGAACGACTTGCCGAGGTGAAGCTCGACGGCGTCCATGCGGAGCTCGTAGGCGTACTCGACCCAGGTCTCCACGTCCGTTAGCTGCGGTGGGTCGTCTTTGCCTTTAACCGAGGCGTATAGGCCTAGTTTGATCATGTGCGGTCTCCTCAGCTCACCTTCACGACCGAGCCGTCGGGCTTGATTCGCTTGACCCTCTCGACGCCGGTATAGGCGACCGCCTTTACGGAGGCGGACACGCGCTCGCCTGCTTCCATCCTGAGGGCCGTTCCGTTCTCGATGGCGCTTTGGAGCCCCTGGTTAGCGTAGCTGGTGAATGGCTCGAGTCCCACGTTGTAGGTGCGCCCGTACCATGGGTAGCCTTGAGCGTGGAACGACTGCCAGTACCAGAGGTACCGGAATACGTCAGTCGGGAATACGACGCCGAATCCGATGCCCGTCGCCTGATTGGTCACTGCGTACCAGCCCTCCGGCATGTCGGTTATGAACGACTGGTCGTAGAAACGCTCGCTCTTGGACGGGAGGCGGCTGAGGTCGACGTCGCCGCCACCCTTAAGCTCGGTCGTGGGCCACTGGCCCGTGGCGCCGGCCTTGAGCCTGTTGTTGGGATGCCAATCTTTCTCGGAGAGGTTGAAGAGCGTCCCGCCGGGCAGGTCGATGACGCAGTCCTCGCTGAGGAAGGGCTCGCCTATGGCGATGTGCTGGCCCCAAACGCAGTGCGCAGGCTCCTCGCCCTCGTTTACGATGCTCTCTTCGATCTCCAGGACGGGCGACCCACTTACCAGCGTCAACTTCTTCTCGCAGAAGAAGGGCATGCGGACGCCCCGCACCCAGAAGCGGAGCGAGACCTTTTCCGGGGTGTCGTCCACGATCTGGCAGTCCCACGGCATCGTGTTTACCTCGGCGTGCAGGCCCAGTTCGACGCCTCCGACCTCCGAGGGGAAGCCTCCCGCCGGCAGCACGGTCTGCCAGCCGCCTTCATAGACATCCAGCCACATACTCGTTGGTGAGCCGGTGGTCGGCAGGAACTTCGAGGGGTCTCGCACGCCCCAGGGCGATCGCCACAAGAAGTCGACGTCGGTGGGCTTGTGGACGAGCTGGTATATGTCGGCGCCCTTGTCGACCAGGACCACAACTCTCAAAAGCTCGTTCTCTAAGACCGCGGTCTTTAGCCCGCGATAGGTCCAAGAGTCGGAGACGCGGCAGCCGTGGTTTCGCTCAATCTGGTAGTGCATCGTCGCTTCCTCGCCGGCGGCGTCGAGTCTATCGGCGGCAAATAGGCGTGTCAAGCTATAAACCGAGGCCAGCCTCGCGTTGCGCTCAAAGGCCTGGGCTGCCCCCGGACCAGATACTTCGTCGGGGACTCCTCAGCATGGCAAAGGGGGCTTGCGCCTTAATCGCGGCGTCTCAGGAGCAGATAGCCTCCGCCTGCGGCCAGCAAAGACCCGAGCACAACTAGCGTACGGAGCGCCTCGACGAGAAGGGCGGGCCCGCCGACGGATGGAAGCGCCGGGAAGTAGGGTGAGGCCGGCGACACGACAATGTCGCCCAGCAGCCGCTCTACCCGCACCGCATAGAGGCCTTCGGGTTTGGTCAGCTTGAAGGAGAAGTCGACTGTCTCTCCCGGCTCGACGACCACGTCCTGCGCGTCTTGGACAGAGTTGTTGAGCCAGACGTTCGCCGCGTAGATGCCGCGCTGCGGCCCGACGTTGGCGACGGTAGCCCCGATCGTGAACTCCTCCCCGGCGCGCGGCGCCCTCGGGCTGATTCTCAGGTCGGTGACCACAAGAGGCTGTGGGGGAAGCTCCCGGCTCCCGGTGATAGCGAGGGTAGAGAACCCGGGAACGACCACAGCGAATGAAACGCGCTGGGAGTCCTCTCGAATACGCTTGGACTGCGTCGGGACCCACGCCCCAAGGCCCTCGTTGAACTGGTTGAATTGGATGGACCACTTGTGGACCTGGTTCGCCGTCAGCCAGCTCTGCTCGACCGAGATGATGGCGGCGGCGACGGAGACGTCTCCGGGCTCCGCGTTCGCGAGCGACACGCGGAAGAACGAGTTGGCGATGCGTCCGGCCGGAAACGCGGGGGTCCCTTCCGGCCGCTCCTCGAAGCCCTCCACCTCGATGCGGACGTCCGACAGGGCCCGGTTGAACCGTGCCCAGATGCGGTCGAAGGGGGCCGGGCTGCCTACGATCAGTGCCCACTCCTGCGCCCTGGCCTGAGGCAGCGTGTACTCATCGATGGCTTCGCTTATCGTCTTGCCCACGGGGTCCTGTAGGTCCGGCGGTACGTCCGGCCTGTTCCAGAAGTCGAGGTGCATCGCTGGAACGCTGGGGAGCTTCCGGAGCAGAAGCGTGAGCGGCATCTCCCACAGCTTTCCCGGGGAGATCTCAGGCAGACGAGGAACGAGGCGCTCCTCGGGGAGCAGGCCTACGATCTCGGTGGCCTTTTTGGTGGGCACCTTCTCCATGATGGCCCCGGCTTTCACCTTGTCGACCTGAGACCATATGTCGGCGGCGCTGTCGATCTCCATCACGTCGAGCATCGCGACCGCCTTTTTGGTCGCCATCTCCCCCATTATCAGTGAGGCTGCCTTCCCGTCCATCTTGGCCATCATGTCCGCCGCCTTCACCGTGCCCATCTCCTCGACGACCCGTGCCGCCTCGGACACGTCCATCTCGAACATCGCCGTCGCCGCCTCGCCGGCTGTCATCTCCTCGAGCTGTCGAGCGAGGCCTTCCGTGGTGGTCGCGGTGAGTACTGGGTGAGTCGACGTAGCGTTGGCGGTGGGGTGGCCGGGGGCCTCGCTCCCGCCGGCGAGATGTGGATGCTGGCCGTACGCCGCCGACACTACATCCTCGCTGGTAGCCGCGTACGCCAGCACAACGGCGAAGGTGATCGCCGCACTCATCGCTGCCAAGAGAGGTACTCGCACTAGGCCAACCGTTTCTGAGCCGGACGCCGTTGCAGACGCGTCATGTGTCCCGGCCCGCGCTTACGAATGATGCCCCCGATAGTGCTGGATCGCCTCCACGCGTTGTAGCAACGGCGGGTGGGTGTAATTCAGGAAGACGAAGAACGGATGTGGGGCGAGATTCGATAGATTATCCGCCGACAGCTTTTTGAGGGCGTCGATCAGGCTCTGCGGCTTTTCGAAGGTCTCGACCGACCAGCGATCGGCGTCGTGCTCGTGCCTGCGGGAAATCACGTGGAGCACTATCGACATCACCACCTCTATCGGGGTGTAGAGAAGCACGAAGAACAGGATCCCGGCATAAGTGGACTGGTGTTCCATGAAGAACGCGTCGTAAAGGCTGCCGGCGCTGAGGAATATCGATAGGAGGAAGAACAACACGCCCATGTGCAGAACGCTGATGACCATGCCTTGCAAGATGTGCTTCTTCTTGTAGTGTCCGATCTCGTGGGCCAGCACGGCGACCATTTCGGGCACTGTATGGTTCTCGACCAGCGTGTCGAAAAGAGCGATGCGCTTGTTGGGTCCAAAGCCGGTAAAGAACGCGTTTGCCTTGCTTGACCTCTTGGAGCCGTCCATCACGAAGATGTTGGCCACCGTGAAGTCTACTGAACGCGCATAGTCCAGTATCGCATCCCGCAGGTCCCCCGACTCCATCGGGTTGAACTTGTTGAACAGCGGCATGATCCAAGTCGGGGCGACGAACTGCAATCCGAGAATGAACAGGGAAACGGCGACCCAGCAGTAGAGCCAGGCGAGGCTCCCAGCGTACTCGAAGATCGCGATGACCCCGGCCAGAAGAGGGGCGCCCAGGACCAGCGCCAGGGCGAGGCCTTTTAGCTGGTCGCGCACGAAGGTCCCCCGGGTGGTCTTGTTGAACCCGAACCGCTCCTCAATGACGAAAGTCGAATAGACGCTGAAGGGTATCGATATCAGCAGGTACGCGATTAACAGGATGCCGATGTAGAGGACTCCCGTGACGACGACGTGTAAGCCAGGCGCGCGTACCACCCCGTCGAGGTAGTCGAAGCCGCCCGCTAACCAGAAACCCAGCAGCAAGGCGAGGTTAAAGGTGGTAGTGACGAAGTGGAACCGCGTGGTCGTGCGAGTGTATCCCTGCGACTTGAGATACTCCTCAGGCTCGTAGACTCCCTTGAGCTCCGGCGGCGCTTCTGACCTCAGAGCTTTTAGATTCAGCGAATTGGCGACGATGTCCAGCGCAAACTCGAGCACCAGCGCCGCTAAGATGATGAAGAAGAAGGCGTTCATTAGCGAAGCGGCCCGATTTGAAGGCGGCTACTCATCAACGAGCGAAACTCGAGACCCGCTTTGCACAAAAAGTGTCGCTCTGAATAAGAGTCCTTCGACGGGCTCAGAGCCTGCACTGAGTTTGCCGAAGTGACGAACGGTGAGTTTTTCAAGCTACGTTCGTGGTGAGCCCTTCGGCTCTGCTCAGGACAGGCCTGCCGGACCACGGCTCCGCAATGTGAGTTTTAGCCCGAATCCACCGAAGGACACCGATGGACGGCGTGAGGGCAGCGGAAGGGGGTGGGTGAGGGAGCTACAGGGGAGATGGCCTGGGGTCTTGGGGTAGATGGGAGGCCGGCAGCCGGTCTTCAGTGGCCGCACAGGGCCCCTAAGGCCCTATGCGGGAGTTGCGATGCGCGGGATGGCGAGAGGATACGCAGCAGGGGACTCTCGCGACCGGGGTGGCGCGAGATTGCGGGGACGTTGGGTCAGTTGCAGGCTGGCCGTCAGGCCGGGAACGGAATGGCTTGCAGCCGGGCCAAGGCGCGACTGAACTGGGTTTCCCAAGGCCAGCGCCGGGGGAGATGCAAAGTGAGGCGGCGCGCCGAGCGGGTGATCCGTCCCACCAGAGCGAAGACCCGCCGCCTGAGGGTCTTGGTGATCACGGTCCGCTCGCCCAGACCAATCCGCGCCGTCCAGCGGGCCAGGTTATGCGCCATCACCTGGACCGCCAGCCAGGCGCCGTTGGCGGCGAAGCGCGCCGACGGCATGTGGTTCAGCCCGACGCCGTACTTGAGGTCGCGTATGGCGTTCTCGACCTCGGCGTGGCGGCGATGATCGGCCTCCAGTTCCAGCGTCTCCCCATCGCGGTCGGTGATGAAGGCGTGATAGCTGTATCTGGCGAAGAGGGCGAGCTGGGAACCGGGCGTCGGCTTCACCCGCCGGACAATGAGCCGCACCGGCGCGGCGTCCGGCTTGGTCTGGAACGGGGTGTAAGTCGTCTCGGCGACATCGGCGGCGCCGTCCATCCAGTAGGGAATGGGAGTCCAGTCCTCCTCTGGTATCGCCTCGATCAGGTCCCGCAGGCTGGCGCGCTGGCGGATGGTGATAGAGAAGCGGACATCCATTTCCCGGCAGGCGGCAACGACAGTGTGGGCGTAGAAGCCGCTGTCGGCCCGCACCGTGAGTTGTCCCCTGGCCCCGCCGTAGCGCACCCGCCCCACCGTCTCACGCAGGAAGTGGGCGGCGCCACGGGCGGTGTTGGCCCGGCCCTCGCGCAGCCGGGACATCAGCACCTCGCCGGTGCCGGCGGCAATGGCCAGCAGCGGGTGATAGCCGCGGGCGCCGGTATAGCCGTGGTGGCGCGCTCCCTCCTTGGCCAGTCCATAGGTCTCGCAGATGGTCGAGTCCAGGTCGATGGTCAGGGGCGAGTCGCCGGGTCCGGCCCCAGCGGCCCAGGCCCGGGCCAACAACTGGCGGCTCACGCGGTCGAGTTGACGGACATGCCCCCACCGGAAGCTGCGCAGGAAGGTCCCCAGGGTGGATGGCGCCTTGACCACGCAGCCTAGAACACCGACCGTCCCACCAGCGCGCAGCGCATCGGCGTCGTCGATGCAGTCGCCGCCTGCCAGCGCGGAAGCGACCAGCGTCAGCATCTTGTCCCCAGTGTTCGCCCGTCCCGGCGCTCCGCCGAGGTCAAGGTGATGGTCGACGAGTTCCCGCAGGCCCAGGTGCCGGGCTAGGGTGGCCGGCAGGAGCAGGCCGGCATTGGCCACCAGGCGATGGTCGTCAAAGAGGATGCGGATACGGTCGGGTTTGTTCTGTGGCAGCATCTATTGGGTGCTCCTTGTTTCCGGGCGGGTTTCTGTTCCAAAACCATTATCCCAGATTCAGAGGAGCACCCGCTGGCTTCTTCAAGGGCTGTCCCCAAGGACGTCCTTCGGTGGATTCGGGGTTAGAGCAAATCCCTTCGAGACCTTCCGGGGGGACGCTCTCAAACAGTCCGCTAGGTAGGTACTCTCGGTCGTCCCTTGGGCACTTTTTAGGGCTCAATTTCTGGCGCTGGCTCCCTGCGATTCGATGAGTTCGCTCAATGAAGCGCTAAACTCGCCTCTCGTCAGCACTTTATCGCACCCCAGTTCGGTGGCGAGCTGAAGGACCGCCACATCTGAGTGAGGTCCGAAGGCGACGATTTTCGGCCGTGGATCACCCCCGTCGACCAGTCGGCTGACTACCTCTGTCCAGATATCGCTATCGCCTGCAAGATCGACGAACACCAGCGCGGTGTTCTCAGGGGCGTATTCGGCCCAGAAGCGGGGCACGCTATCGGCCTGTTTGACCCCGTAGCGGTGGGGAGCCGCTACGTTAGCGATCCTGGGTAAGAAGAACAGGTTCTGCGCCACGACGAGAATGTTGAGCATGTCAGGCAACGCTTGAATCAGACCGACAGGATGATCTGCGGTCCCTTCGTTGAATCGCTGATGTCCAGGGTCTTTCCGAACAGGCCTTTGGGTACCTTGGCCGGCACCAGGAGGACAGGCGTGTCCCGGTGCTTGATAACGCGGTCCCCGGCGCGCTTCTCGTCAAGAGCGAGGGACATCTGGCCATCAGCCCCTGTTGTGAGCCGCAGCAATTGCTCCGGGCCGGGCTTGAGCTTCTTCAGCATGACGTCCAGCGCGGAGGATGCCCGCTCAGTGACACCGAGCGGCTCGAACTTGACCTGAATTGTCTCTTGCTCGCGAGAGCCGAAGCCGCCCGGATCTCCTGCGAGAGCGTCCAGGACCTCTTCCATTACCTGTGTCTCGATCACCAGGTTCTCGAATTCGGCGGCAAGGCTCTTTACGTCGCGGTCGAGCGTTCTCAGTCCGCGCTCCTTGCGCCAGGCCTCGTCTCCCCATCGCCGAAGGTCCTGGCCGGCGCGAAGTAGCTCGTCGTCCAACGCACTGGTGTCCTGCTCGCTCTTGCTTGGCTGTTCCGCTCGACCTTTGGCAAGGCTCTGCCGTTCGCGCGCCCTCGCCTCTTCGTCGCGCGCCCTCTCGTAGACGCTCTGGGCCAGCTGGTACCTGCGCCGCGCTTTCCCTAGCCTCGTCCTGGCCTCCTCCTCCGCCCGTCTCGCTTCTTTGTGCCTGGCTTTTGCCCGGTCGATGGCCTCGCTGACCTGGCCGGCTGCCAGGGGAAGTGCGGCGGAGGGCCTTTGCTCGGTGAGCGTTAGCGCCGTAGCTTCTTTTGAGTCTACTTCTACTACAGACTCGGGTTCAGCGGCCGGGGCCTCCTCGACAGTTCTTCCCACGCTCCCAGCGAGGAACTTCAGCCGCTGCTTCAGCTTGTGAGATTCTTTGATTCGCTCGGCCAACTCGGCTTGCTGGACGCCCATTTTCTTGGTCAGGTCCTTGGAGTCGCGTTCCTTTCGCCGTCTCTCTTCCCCGAGCCTCTGCTGGTCCGTGACAGCCTTATTGGCCTGGGCAGACCAGCGCAGCACATCAGCCTCAGCCCGGTGGGTCGAAATATCTTTGCGGCTCGCCTCGGCCTTCTTTCGCTCCCCCTGTTGGGCCATCTTGAGCGCTTCCTGTTCCTTCGCGGCCGCCTGCTGCAGCCGCTTGCCAGCGTTGAAAGCGAAACGCTGGTCCCGTTCGGACAGACGCTTCATGTCGCCCAGCTCGTTTCGCGATTCCTCCTCGAGGCGCTTGGCTTCTTTGAGCCGTGCCATCGTCTCCTCGAACTCCTCGTCGTACCTGGGCGGCGCCTCGGCCCTGACCATCGTCAAACCTCGCTTCTCTGTCGTAAGAGGGTAGCATGAAGGGTCTTTTCCGGTCGACCCTGTCTTGCCGGCAGAGCGAGGAGCACAGCATTTTGTCGACTTCATGCGATGAGGCCGCTTGCGCGCAGGGGAGTCGGGAATTGGGCGTGAGCGCCCGCGTAGGGGGGGCTGCTGAACGGAGGAAGGGGGCTACTGGGCGAAGGGGGTGGCTAGCCGGTCAGGACGATCTGGGTCCCGTTTTCGCTTGCGCGCGCGTCCAGCGTCTTACCTTGCATGCTGTCGCGAATGCGTGGTTCGATGAGCAGGACTGGTGTGTCGCCAGCCTTGACTATTTGGTCGCCTTCGCGCTCTGAATCCAGCGCTATGGATATCTTGCTGGCGGGATCGAGCGTCAACCTCAGTATCTGGTTCGACTGGTGGTCGAGCTGACTGAGAGTGTCCATCAGCGCAGCCGCGGCCGTTGGGGTAACCGTGAACGGTGTCTCTTCGAGGGTGGGGGGCTCTTCGACCTTCTCTGTCACAGTGCGCGGACGGACCAGCGCGAGGGCCTTGTAGCGCTGCTCCCATCCATGAGTCTCTCCGGCAGCCGCCTGGTAGACAGCCATCTGTGCCCGCACGTTTGCCCCCAGCTCCCTGGCGGCGCGCTCCTGGCGCCTGGCTTCCAGCTCCCAGCGCTGGGCGTCCTGGGCAGAGCGAGCGCCTTCCGAACGCCATCGGTGTGCCTCGGACTCCCAACGCGTGTGAGGAAGGCCTTTGCGCCGCGCTTCTTCCTTCCTTCGGCCCGCCTCCTCCACCTTGCGCTTAGCCTCAGCCTCCCTGCCCTTGGCCGTCGAGGTCATGCTTGTCGAGCGCCGCTGCAGGGCCTCGGAGCGGTCGACCTTGACCTTGGCCTCCGTCAGCGCGGCCTGTGCTTTATCCTCATTGCGCTTGGCCAACTCGAGGTTGGCCTTGATATCGTAGAATTCGTTATCCCAGTCCTCAGCCGTTTTTTCTGTCGCCACCATCTAGACCTCGGCTTCCATAGCCATCAGGAGACCGGCCGACTCGGGAGCCACCAGGCTACAACGAACTCTGTTGTACAGTCTCAAGGTTTTCACAACGTAATGTATCAGGCCTGGATACTCAAGCCCTAATAATAATGTGAGCCACATAGCGCTGCAAGGGGCTACCACCGTATGCGCAAGGCAGTGCGGCGAAGATACACCGGCGCTTTCGCCGGTTTGTCCATTGTTAGGGTAATCGAGCCAGTGTTACAAGGCCCTCGTATGTCGTAGACCGATGGGATCTCGCTCCCCAAGCGCCAGACATGCTCGTCGTAGGTTATGATGTCGCTCGCACGCGACCTGAGCCCACCGAGGTTTCCATTGAATACAGAGTCGTCCAGAGAGCTCTTTGCGGCAGCCCGGGAGCTGGTCCCGGGAGGAGTGAACAGCCCCGCCCGGGCGTGGACCGCGGTTGGCGGTCAGCCGGTCTTCATCGCTCGCGGAATGGGGGCGAGCGTCTGGGACGCCGATGGGAACCGGTATGTCGACTACGTCGGTTCCTGGGGGCCAATGGTGCTCGGGCACGCTCACGCCGAGGTAGTGAGGGAGATCAAGTCCGCGGTCGAGAACGGGACCAGCTTCGGCGCGCCTACGGAGGCGGAGAACCGGCTTGCGGCGATGGTCGTAGATGCGGTGCCTTCGATTGAGCTGGTCCGGTTCGTCAGCTCAGGCACTGAGGCGGGGATGAGCGCCCTAAGGGTAGCCAGGGCGTTCACAGGGCGCGACAAGATAGTGAAGTTCGAGGGGGGATACCACGGCCACGCCGACGCGCTGCTGGTCAGCGCCGGGTCCGGGGCGGCTGCGCATGGCGTTCCCACAAGCGCGGGGGTGACTTCGGAAACAGCCCGAGACACGTTGGTTGCGGAGTATAACGACCTCTCATCGGTGGAACGCTATTTCGAAGCTTTCAGCGGTGAGATCGCGGGTGTCATAGTCGAGCCGGTCGCAGGCAACATGGGCGTTGTGGCCCCTTCCCCCGGTTTCCTCCAGGGGCTGGGGCGGCTGACGTCGGACAATCGGGCGCTGCTTATCTTCGACGAGGTGATAACCGGCTTCCGGGTAGCTTACGGGGGTGCGCAGACGCTCTATGGCGTGACCCCGGACCTCACGTGCCTTGGGAAGATCATTGGAGGCGGTCTGCCCGTCGGCGCTTACGGAGGCCGCAGAGACGTCATGGAGATGGTGTCGCCGCTCGGGCCGGTGTACCAGGCAGGTACTCTGTCGGGGAACCCCGTTGCCATGACCGCCGGAAGGAAGACGCTGGAGCTACTGCAGGAGCCGGGGGTCTACGAGCGGCTGGACTCGAGTGCGGGAAAGCTGGCGGCGGGACTGGCTGAGGTATTTGCCAGGACGGGAGAGGCTGTCACCATTAATCGGGTCGGCTCCATGATGACATCGTTTTTCAACCCCGGCGAGGTCACCGGATGGAGTTCGGCCTCGGCCTCAGATAAGAAGGCGTTCGCACGTTTCTTTCACAGAATGCTCGGCGAAGGCGTGTATCTGCCCCCATCCCCATTCGAGGCGATGTTCGTTTCTCTGGCCCACGGCGACGATGAGATTGAGACGACGATAGCTGCCGCCGAGAGGGCGATGGGGCAAGGGGGGCGCCCGGCATGAATTCGCCTTAGGCGGGAGGTAGGGACGCCCAGGGGCAGCGTCACAAGGCTCCGGCTAAAGCGATGGTCCGGTGGCCCTGAGGGCGGTTCGCCTGATATCAGCGATGGCGTTAGCCACGCCGACATCGCTGTCGTACACGGCCGAGCCCGCGACCAGCACACGGGCGCCGGCGCGTACGGCTGACTCCGCGGTACTTTCGTTGATTCCGCCGTCTACCTCCAGAAGGGCGCCAAGACCTCGCTCGTCCAACATCGCCCGGACTCGGGCGATCTTGGGCAGCGTGCTCTCTATGAACCGCTGTCCGCTGTACCCCGGGTTTACCGTCATGACCAGCACCAGGTCGAGCTCGGGCAATACCTCTTCGACCGCGGCCGCTGGTGTGGCGGGGTTGATGGCAACGCCCGCCTTCATCCCGGCGCTCTTGATCTCGCGTACGACGCGATAGAGGTGGTCGCAGGCCTCGGCGTGGACGCTGACGAGATCGGCGCCGGCCTGGGCCAGCTCCGGAATGAACTGCTCGGGACTGGACACCATCATGTGCACGTCGAGCGGGACGTCCGTGCTCCCGCGGATGGCCCGGACGGCCGCCGGCCCGAACGTAAGGGGCGGGACGAAGTGGCCGTCCATCACGTCCACGTGAATGTAGTCGGCGCCAGCGTTAGCGGCCTCGGCAACCTGTTCGCCCAGGCGACTGAAGTCGGCCGAAAGGATGGACGCCGCGATCTCTAACTGGGCCTTAGCCGGCAACGTCGTTCTCCAGAGACTCCCTAGCGGCGACGAGGGCCGCGCGGACCTGCTCGTGGGAGGTTCCGCCTGGAACGTTTCGGGCGCGTATGGAGGACTCTGCTGTTATAGATAGGACGTCCGAGTCGAACAGGTCTGAGAACTCCTGGTAGGTTTTTAGGGGCACCTCATTGAGTTTCTTGCCTGTGCTTGCCGCGTGACTCGACAGCTCGGAGACTACTCCATGCGCTTCTCGGAAGGGCATCCCCTTGGCGACAAGGTAGTCGGCGACGTCCGTCGCCAGCGAGTATCCGCCCTCCGCGGCCTCCAGCATACGACGAGTGTCTGGCTCCAGCGACGAGACCATAGGCGCCATCACATCCAGAGTCGCCTGGAGCACGTCCACGGTATCGAAGAATGCCTCTTTGTCCTCTTGCAAATCGCGGTTGTAGGTGAGCGGCAGCCCCTTGAGCATCGTGAGCAGGGCTACCAGGTTGCCGACCACTCGCCCGGTCTTCCCTCTTGCCAGCTCCGCGAAGTCGGGGTTGCGCTTCTGCGGCATCATGCTGCTGCCCGTCGTGAATTCCTCATCGAGGCGGATGAAGCCAAACTCGTCCGATGACCAGAGGACCAGCTCCTCGGCAAGTCGCGAGACGTGGACCATGCAGGTCGCGGCCGCGGAGAGATAGTCCAGAATAAAGTCGCGATCGGAGACGGCGTCCATGCTGTTGGCGCTTATGGCGCCGAAACCGAGCTGGTTTGCCACGAAATCGCGGTCGATAGGATGAGGTGTCCCAGCGAGAGCGCCGCTCCCCAACGGCATCACGTCGGCCCTGCGGGTGGCCTCAGCAAGCCGGTCGGCGTCACGGCCGAACATCTCGAAGTAGGCCAGCATGTGATGGGCGAAGAGGACCGGCTGGGCCCGCTGCAGGTGTGTGTATCCGGGCATGAGCACTTCGGCGTTCGCCTCTCCCTGCTCGAGGAGGGCGAGGCGAAGGGAGCGCACGCCGTCCAGCGTCGTGCTGATGGCCTCCTTAGCGTACATGCGCATGTCGAGTGCAACCTGGTCGTTTCGCGAGCGAGCTGTATGCAGCTTTCCGGCGGTTTCGCCGATCTTTTCGAACAGCCTCTTCTCGACGTTCATGTGGATATCTTCAAGCTCCGCACGCCAGGGGAAAGAATCTCCCTCGATCTCCAGTTGGATCGACCTGAGCGCGTCGACTATGGAGTTCGACTCCCTCTCCTCGATGATGCCCTGCTTGGAGAGCATGCGGGCGTGAGCTATCGAACCGGCGATGTCGTGCCTGTATAGGCGCCGGTCGTACTGGATGGACGAGGTGTAATTGGTGGGCCTTCGAGTCATGTCGATGTAAAACTCTGGAAGCCGGAGCGTTCGGGGAGGTCGACCTATCGTCCGAGTCGCGGGAACTGCTTGGCGCCGACGTTCCGGGCGGACACGCCCAAAACCCTGAGGAAGCCCTCGGCGTCGGCGTGGTCGAAGGAACCCAGCGCCTCCATCGAGGAGTCGTCGGTGTAGAGTGAATGCGGCATGGACTCCGGTGTGTCGTCGGCCGATTCGAAGTACACCTCTCCCTTATAGAGACGCACGCTGATCGTCCCAGTGGCCAGCCGCGTGATAGGCTCCAGGGCTGCGAGGGCGGAGGTGGTCGCTACATCGAGCCAGTACCCCTGATATACCTGGGTGCTGATAGTGGATGATATGAGCTGCAAAAACTCGCGGGCGCGCCGGTCGAGTATCAGTTGCAGCAGGTACTCGTAGCTGCGCCCGAGCAGCTCCATGCCAGGCGCCTCGTAGATGCCGCGCGATTTTACTCCGACGAACCGGTTCTCCACGGTGTGAGTGCCGATGCCCACGCCGTGTTTCCCGGCGGTGCGATTCGCCTCGTCGATAGTCTCCAGCAGGCTCAGCTCCCGAGCGTTGACGGAGGTAGGCCGTCCCTCCTCCCAGCGAACGCTTACGACCTCGGGCTCCTCCGGGGCATCCCACGCCCAGACACCCATTCCGGGCTCGACGAAGGTGGGAGGCTTTCCGACGTCCTCCAGGTCACCAGCCTCGTGGGTGAGGCCGAGCATGTTGGCGTCGGTGGAGTAGCGCGCGACCCCCGCTGGCTTGATGGGGAGCTCGTGGGCCTGGCAGTAGTCGATCATCTCGCGTCGCCCGGGGAACTCAGCTATGAAATCGGGGTCCCGCCAGGGTGCGTACACCTCGAGGTCCGGGGCCAGGGTATTGGCGGCGATCTGAAAGCGGACTTGGTCGTTGCCGCGTCCCGTGGCGCCGTGGAAGAGCACTCCGATGTCGCGCTGCTGTAGCTGCGGAATGAGCGCCTGCAAGGTTACCGGGCGGGCGATGCCCGTGGTGTTCCAGTAACCGCCTTCGTAGCGGGCCTGGGCTTGAATGATCTTTAGCCCGGCTTCGGCCAGCGCCGCGCGCCCGTCCACGATCATTGCCTCGGAAGCGCCGCAGGCCTCCGCGCGTTGGGCGACGGCGTCGAGGCTCTCCTCATCGGGCTGGCCAAGGTCGACCGTGGCGGCGAAGACCGAGAAGCCTTTGCCATTGAGCCAGTGGGTCGCGACAGAGCTGTCCAGCCCACCGGACACGGCGCCGCCGAGCACCGTGAGGCGCTTGTCCTTCAGGTCCCGCCAGTTCACCGCCCGGCCTCTTCCACCGCCTTAACCAGGCCACGTTCCAGCTTTTCGAGCCCCTCGTCGATCTCGGCCTCGTCGATGGTCAGGGGAGGCATAAGCCGCACCGAGTTCGGCCCTATAAGGCCCAGCAAGACCCCTTCCGCGTTGCAGGCCGGGTAGACGGAGGGAGCCATATCCGACCCGAATTCCACCGCCCACAGGAGCCCCATGCCTCTGACGCCGGTGATGAAGTCGTGACGCGCGCTGAGGGCATTCAGGCCCTGCTCCAGGTAATTCCCCATCTCCCGGGCATGGGCCGGGATATCGTTGTCCAGGATGTATTTGGTGGAGGCGTAGGCGGCCGCACAGGTGAGGGCGTTGCCGCCGAAGGTGGAGCCGTGCTCGCCCTTGGGTTCGAAGACAGCAGCGCTATCCTTGGCGAGAAACGCCCCGATGGGGACGCCGCCTCCCAGCGCTTTGGCCAGCGTCATGACGTCGGGCTCAACGTCGAACGCCTGGTACCCGAAGAGCGTACCCAGGCGGCCCATTCCGGTCTGGACCTCGTCCATGATGAGCAGCAGGCCCTGGTCGTCGCACCACTGGCGCACCTGCTTCAGGTAGTCGGGCGCGGGCACGTTGACGCCCCCTTCGCCCTGCACGGGCTCCAACATCACCGCGACGGTCCGGTCGGTGGTGGCGGCCTTGATGGCGTCGATGTCGTCGTAGTCCACGTTAAGGAACCCAGTGGGTAGGGGCTGAGAGGGGTCGTCGTCGTGGGGTTTCCCCGTGGCTGCGGTCATTGCGATCGTGCGGCCATGGAACGAGTTCCAGGTCGTGATGACCTCGTAGGCCCCGTTTCGGTGCAGCTTCCCGTACTTGCGGGCGAGCTTGATGGCGCCCTCGTTGGCCTCGGCGCCGCTATTCGCTATGAAGATCTTGTCGAGGCAGCTGTTCTCCACCAGCAGCTCGGCCAGTTGCAGCTGTGGGATGGTGTAGAACTGGTTCGAGGTCTGCACCAGGGTGCGCGCCTGCTCCGCGACCGCGTCCGCCACCGCGGGGTTGGCGTGTCCGATGTTGTTGACGGCCCACCCGGACGTGAAGTCGAGGTACTCCTTGCCCTTGTCATCCCAGACGCGGGTCCCCTCGCCGCGCACGATGACGATCGGCTGCCGGCGCACGCAGAACATGTAGTACTCTTTTTCCTTTTGTATCCAGTCCGTGGCCATGCTACTGCTCTCCAGCCAATGCCTTGAGGCGGTCCAGGGCCTCTTCGAGCTTGCTGAGTGTGTCTTTTAGCTCTTCGATGGTCTTAGATATGTCCTCGACACCCGCCCGAAGCGGGTCGGCGCTCACCGTATCCCCGGTGGCAGGGCTCTCGCCATCGGTAGGCGCAGCCGGGGTCGACAGGGTGACGCCCGTGAGGGCCTTGATGGCCTCGGGAATCGAGTCCCTCATCACCACCCTCTCCTGGCTGGCCAGTATGACCTTCTTTAGCTCGGGGAACTCGACCCCCTCCGCCTGTAGATAGATCGGCTCGGCGTACAGAATGCTGAACTTCGTCTCGCCCGTCGCCTTGTCCTCAACGACCATGGGCAGAACGAGAAGGTTGCCCCTGATGCAGTCAGAGCCTTCCTGGCAGAGCAGAGTCAGCTCCGGCGAGATCGTAATGTCGTTGTCGATCTTCACCTCGATCTGCCGCGGACTATCGAGCTGGCGGTCCTTGGGGAAGGTGAAGGAGACCAGCTCGCCATAATTCTCTCCGTCGTTGCGAGCCGCGAGCCATCCCGCCATTATGGGAGGGTCGTTTCTTGTGAAAGGGATCAGAAGCACGAACTCAGCCTGGTCTTCCCCGGGGATCTTCATGATGGCGTAGTACGGGTCGAGCGACTGCAGGTCGCCGCTCTGGCCGAACTTCTCGTCCGGGATAGCCCATATATCGGACAGGTTGTAGAAGTCCTGGGCGTCCAGCATGTGGTATTTGAGGTACTTGCCGGACTGAAACCCGAACAGGTCTTGGGGGTACCGGATATGGGCCCTGAGCGCCTCCGACATCTCGCTCAACGGAGTGAAGAGCTTGGGAAAGATCTTCTGGTACGTCAGGATCAGAGGGTCGGTGGGATCGGCCACATACAACGTCAAACTGCCGTCGAAGGCGTCGACGACAACCTTTACGGAATTACGTATGTAGTTGAAGCCAAATGAGTTCGGATCGGAGTATGGGTAGCGGTCGGTGTGTGTGTAGGCGTCCTGGATCCATTGCAGCTTGTCGTCCACTGCGACGATGTACGGGTCGCCGTCCAGGCGTAGGAACGGCGCGACGGTAGAGATCCGCTCCTGGATCGTCCTGCGGTACTGGATCTTGCTCTCACCGGTTATCTCGTCGCTGATGAGAATTCTGTAGTCCGCCGTGTGCCAGGCGTAGGCGATACGGTTCAGGAACGAGCCGATGGGCACGCCACCTTTGCCAAAGTACTTCGTGCTCTTGATCTCGTCGCCGGCCTCGTAGTCCAGCTCATCGGTGTCCGTGTTGACGATGACGTAGTCGGTGGTCTTCTCCCCGTAGTAGATGCGGGGATTGGATATCAGGGTCAGGGCCCCGTCACCGGAAGACCCCGATCCGATCGCAATGACACCGTCGTTGGGGATGTCCTTGGCAAAGAACTCCGGCCTTCCTTCCGGCGTGAACTCGGTGACCGGGCTCATGGCGATTCCGAATCCGTGGGTGTACCGCAGTTTGGTGTTTATCCACGTCTGGGCCTCGGGCTGCAGCTTCTCATGCGCTATCTCTCTCGCCGCCAGCATCACCTGGCGGAGCTCCCCGCCCACGGTATAGCGGTCCACGTCGGCGTCATGGAAGTCGTAGTAGGGCCGGATGATCTGAAGCTGTTTGTAGACGTTGGACAGAGGCCCCTTGTCCCAGAGCCTGATGTTCTCCACCGTCTCGAGATTGGCGTTGATCAGGTCCGCCGTCAGCGCGGGTTGGGCCGGATAGGGCCGATCGAAGACGCCGTGCAGGCCGAACGCGCGGCGGGTGAATTCGATGTTGCGAGCGATGTACTCCTGCTCTTTGGTGAACTCCTGGGGCTCCACCGTGAAGCGCTGGATTGCATTAGGCCAGAGGGCTCCGAGCAGAACGGCCATAATGGCCCACAACGCGACGCCGCCGACAAGCAGACGGACGCCGCGCATATATGCGTTCACAAGTATGAGAATGCTGGCGGCGAGCGCGAAGAACGTAAGTATCATCAGGGCCGGCTTGCGGGCGTGGATATCCGTGTAGGCGGCGCCAAAAACGGTGCCGTCCGTGGATAGCAGCAGTCCCCACCTGTCCAGCCAGTGGCCTGCCCCAATCACCACCATGATCACGGCCAGTATGATCGATATCTGTACGCGCAGCGCCGGTGTGAACTGAAAGCCCACGCCCCGGAAGCTGAAGTTGACGAAGTACAGACCGAGCGTGATGAGCAGGGTGGCGACGGAGGCCCAAAGCAACCAGGTCTGGACGAATTCGTACAGGGGAAGGCTGAAAACGTAGAACGCTACGTCTTGACCGAACACCGGCTCGGTGATGCCGAAGTCGGCCGCGTTGCTAAACCTCAGGAACAGCTCCCACTGGCCGGCAGCGACCGCGCCGAAGGCCAGGCTCGACACGATCACAGCGAGTACTGCTCCCCATGCTATGAGCTTCTTGAGGATGTCCCTTATGGCCTGAGGCACTGGGATCTGCTCAGGTCCCTGTGAAAGGCGGTGAGCAATGTAGAGGCTGGCGGCGGCGGGTATTGCGAATAGGACGGTGCCGGCGACGAACAGCGTCAAACGGGTGACGAGCACCTTTACGAAGACGCTCCTCAGCCCTAGCTGCCCGTACCACAGCCAGTCGGTGTATACGGACCGGAGGTAGGACAGCAACAGATACGCTACGATCAGGCCGACGACGACCGCGCCCCATTTGATCCTGCGAGAGAGCTGGGAAGGGACGATCCTCCCCAGATCAAAGGGGAGCTCCGGCTCACGTGGAAACGACGAAGACATCTCTTTTTCCTACGCCTCTAGGTCGGCCCTTCAGCCGCACTCAGGAGTCGACCCCTGACACAGCTGGATATACCTACGATTTCCGGATAGCGTGATCAAGTGCACGTGATGCGGCGCGCACCGTTACAACTGCACAGCTGACAGTTAGCCAACGCGCGTTCCGATGGCCTTGTCAGCGAGGCAGTCCATCAGGGCATGCGACACGCGGCCATCGATAATGTGAGCCTGCTTGACGACATCCAACGCCTTCAAGCTAGCGCCGATCTTAGGCAACATCCCCCCCGAGACGACTCTGGACTGAATCAGTCCACCGGCCTGGCGCCTGGTTAGCCTAGGGATAACGCGACGCGAGCTGTCCATGACGCCTTCGACGTCGGTCATGAACACCAGACGGTCCGCGCCAATGGCCGAAGCTATCTCACCGGCGGCCGTATCGGCGTTGACGTTCAAGAAAGTGCTTTCGCCCTGCGTTAAATCGGATTCGCTGCGCAAGGCCACGGGAGCGATGATTGGCATGAAGCCAGCGGCCACGGCAGCCTTTATGGGACTCGTATCCACCTCGACGATGTCCCCGACAAGCCCCAACTCAGGGTCTACTATCTCGGCACGGAGCATACCACCATCTACTCCGGACAGTCCAACCGCCCTGCCGCCCAGGGCGCCGACCTCCGCTACGAGGGACTTGTTAATGAGGCCTGTTAGCACCGCCACGACGATCTTCAGGCTCGACTCGTCGGTGACCCGGAGCCCCCGGACGAAACGCGGCCGGACGCCCTGCCTCTCCATCCACTCGTTGATCGCCCTGGCACCGCCGTGGACCACTACAGGTTGCGTCCCACGCTGCTGCAGCGACACGAGGTCCTTGATAGTCGTGTCGTGGCTCCCAAGCGTGCTGCCGCCCAGCTTGGCCACGATCGTGGGCGATTGGCCGGGCGTAGCGACGGGACCGGCGTCGCCGCTCGGCACACCGGCGCCTGGCCTTCCCACCGTCCGCCCGCGCTCCGGCAGCTCGTCATGCATATGTTGCGGATGAGGTTCCATCGCTCAGAATTCCACAATTAGAGGTACGTTCATAAAGGGGGCCGTCGCCGGGGCCGTCTCGAAGCTTCTATCTGTCGTCGGTCGGAAGCAACGCAGAGCGGCAGGGAGAGGCGGGGAGCGGACGGCCGGTCAAGTGCTGTACGCGGCGTTTAGAGTGACGTACTCCTCTGTCAGGTCGCAGCCCCACGCCGTGGCGCTTGCATCCCCGGCGCCCACCGTAACTCGTAGCCGCACCTCGGGGACGCTCATGGCCCGGATTACGGCATCCTTGTGGTAGGAGTGCGCGACGCCGTCGTGGACCAGGTGAATCTCGTTGACGAACAGGTCGACGCTGGATTCCTCAAATTCGATCCCGCTCTTCCCCAGGGCCATCATGACGCGGCCCCAGTTCGGGTCACGGCCGTGAATCATCGCTTTTACCAACATCGACCCGGCGATCTCCCGGGCGGCCAGTCGCGCCTCTCCGAGATCGCGCGCTCCATCGACGACAACCTCTATGAGCCTCTGGGCGCCTTCGGCGTCGCGCACTAGGTCCTTGGCGAGCGCTGTGCAGATGTAAGTAAGCGCTTCCTGGAACGCCTGGGCCTCATCGGAGCCCTCGCCGATCTCGCCTCCGCCGGCGGCGCTGTTGGCGAAGACCAGCACCGTATCGTTGGTGCTCTGGTCCGAATCGACGTCGATCATGTTGAACGACGAGTCCACCGACTTTCGCAACGCCTTCTGAAGGAATTGCCGGTCCACGCGGGCGTCGGTCGCGATGAACGCAAGCATGGTCGCCATGTTCGGGTGGATCATAGCAGCGCCCTTGGCGGCCCCACCGAGAGTCACCCTGTGGCCATCAATCTCCAGGGCAACCGCCATCTCCTTCGCACGGGTGTCCGTGGTCATGATGGCGCGGGCGAACTCGTTGCCGCTCTCCTCGCCCATCTCTATGTTGCCGATGCTCTGCCGCACCAGGGCCATCGGAAGCTCGACTCCGATCATGCCGGTGCTACAAACCAGCACCTGTTCTGCGGCGACCGAGATCTGGCCCGCGGCGAGCGATGCCATCTCTTCGGCATCTCTGAGCCCCTGCACCCCAACGCAGCAGTTGGCGCAGCCGCTATTCGCAACCACGGCGATAGCCTGCCCGGTCGCCACACGCTCTCTGGTCAGCGTGACAGAGGGCGACACGACTTTGTTAGTGGAGAATGTGCCGGCTACCGTAGCAGGGGTCTTGGACATGAGGATTGCGAGGTCGGCGGCCCCCTCTCCCGACGTCTTGATGCCAGCGTAGGTCCCTCCCGCCAGGTATCCCTGGGCTGACGTGACGCTACCGCCCTTTATTAGCTCGATCATGGAAGCGACCATTGGTACACGTAGTTTCGCGGCTTCGACAGGGGTTCCGCTGGGGTCTTTTCGCCGCGAACGAAAGTCACGGCAGTATACCATACCCTAGCTAGCGGCAAAGGGAAATCGCTCCTCGACGAGCGCCATTGAGCAAAGCTGACGGTGGGGGGTCCAACAGTGCGTAGGATATGGGGTTGACCCGAAGGGTCTGGGCCTTCAGTATGAATGCCACGCAAGTTCAAAGCGTATAGTACCGTGCTTGATGCCACACGATAGGTTCCACAAGCGAACGACAAAGGGCGGATATCTCTTCGCGGAACAGGACTTCGAGACCAGCGGCGCTGTCCGTGCCGGGAATCTCGTCTTCCTGCAGGGCCAGACGGGGATCACCCTGGATGGCAAAGGTTTCGTGGGTGAGGGCGACCCCGCTGCACAGGCTGAGAACGCCATGCAGTGCGTGCGAGCGCTGCTCGAGGAGTCGGGGGCGAGGCTCGTGGACATCTGCAAGATCGTTACCTACGTCACCGACGCCTCGTACCGTGATCTGGTCTATCCGGTCATATTCAGACACCTGAAGGGTGTCCACCCAACCTCGACGGGCCTCGTGGTCTCTGCGCTGGCGAAGCCGGAGCTAGACTTCGAGATCGACGTCTACGCCGTCGTCCCCGAAAGTCGAGATCAAGCAGCAGGGGAGGGCCATTGAGAATCACCTCAATCGACGCATGCACCTGTGTCGTGCCTCTGGAGAAGGGCGTGGCGTTCGCGACCCGCTCGGTCCTGGAGCGGCATTACACCCTGGTCCGTGTGCGCACTGACACCGGGGTCGAGGGGCTCGGGTTTTGCTACAGCGGCAACAAGGCGGGACACCTGAGTACGCTGGCGGTGCGCGATCTTCTGCGGGATGTGGCTGTCGGCCGCGACTCCCACCAGGTCGAGGCGATCTGGGACGCGATGTTCCGCGAGAGCCTCCTTCAGGGCAGGCGCGGCTCGGTGCTCAGGGCCATGAGCGCCCTCGACATCGCTCTTTGGGATGCCAACTCCAAGGCCGCAGGGCTGCCGCTGCACAGGTATATGGGCGGCCACCTGGAGGATGTGGTCCCCGCATACGCAAGCGGGGGATACTACATCGACGGCAAGACGGTAGAAGACCTGGCCGAGGAGATGGAAGAGTACGTCAAGATGGGTTTCGAGGCGGCCAAGATAAAGGTAGGTGGTATTTCGACCCGCGAGGACGCCGAGCGCATCCGCTTTGCGAGGGAGGCGCTGGGCGCGGACAGGCCTCTGTTCCTCGACGCCAACAACACCTGGCCCGACGCGGCGTCCGCCATCCAAGCGGTGCGCGTTTTCGAGGAGTACGAGCCGGGCTGGATCGAAGAGCCTCTGATGCCGGACGATGTGTTGGGGCATGCACAGATAGCCAACGCGGTGCTGACCCCAGTAGCCACCGGGGAGGTCCATGCCACGCGATGGGACTTCGCAGAGTTAGTCAGGCAGGAGGCGGCGTCCATCTTGCAGCCGGACGCCGCGGTCTGCGGCGGCGTCACCGAGTGGCGCAGGATCGCCGCCATGGCCGCCTCTAACAACCTGCCTGTGGCTCCCCACTGGCTAGCCGACCTTCACGTCCATCTGGTGGCGGCGACGCCGAACGCCACATGGGTCGAGTACTTCCCGGACTTCACAGTCCTCAATATCGGCAGGCTCTTCAGCACGAGTCTAGAGGTCCGGTCGGGCGGCCTGGCCCTCCCTCAGGGCCCCGGCATCGGGATAGAACTGGATGAAAAGGCGGTAGACCGGTACTCCGTCGATGGCTGGGCCTAGCGGGGCCTTGGCGTGGACCGCTGTAACACAAATGCGCGATTGAAAAGGAGGCAGAGGAATGTACGGGACGATCTTTAACATGAAGGTACGACCTGGTCAGCATCGAGCGGTGGCTGAGGCCTTCGAGCAGTGGGACCGAGAGCGGAAGCCTAAAGTAAAGGGGGCGAAGGCGAGCCTCCTGATGAAGCCCGACGGCAAGACGCGAGACCTCATCGGCGTCGCGGTGTTCGAAGACAGGGAGTCTTACGAGGCCAACGCCGGGGACCCGGAGCAGGACAAGTGGTTTCGCGGGCTACGTGAGCTGCTCGAAGACGACCCCGACTGGGAAGACGGCGAGTTCCTCGCAGGGACCGTGGGCTAGCGGCGAGCGAAGCAGCCCGGAACCTGCGGCGCCCCTAGACCGCCTTCTCACCAGCGATTATGGCCACCGCACCGAGCGCAAGCCTGCGGATAACGACGTTCCGAAGGCCGGCTGCCTCCATCATGGCGGCGAGTTCGGTGGCGCTCAGGAAGCCCTGCACCGACTCCGGAAGGTACGTGTACGCTTCTCGATCGCCAGCCAGGACGGCTCCGAGCCAGGGCGTCACATACCTGAAGTAGAGAGGGAATATCCGGCTCAGCGGACCCCGACCGTCCATCCTGACGATCTCGAGCACCACGACTCGGCCTCCCGGCCTGACGACCCGGGCCATCTCGGAGAGCGCGCGAGGGGCGTCGACGAAATTGCGCACACCGAATCCGACGGTGGCGCAGACGAACCGCCCGTCCGAGAAGGGGAGCTCGTGCGCGTCGCCCATCAGATAGCCAGCACGGCGGGACAGGCGATTCCTTCGTGCCTTGACAGAGGCTAGGGCGAGCATCTCCGGCACTGGATCGACGCCCACGACCCCCGTAACGCCGGGGCTCCGAGCGAGAGAGTGGGCGAAGTCGCCCGTGCCTGTGGCCACATCGAGCGCGGGCCCAACTCCGCCTTCGTCGTGGATCACACCGGTGCGGGGGTCAGGTGAGGCTGGTCCTCTGAGCGCGAGTTCCACGGCCATGCGTCGCCAGGCGTGGTGGCGGCCCCCGCTCATCACGGCGTTCAGGCGATCGTAGCGCCGGGCGATCCGCGCGAACATCGCGGCGACGTACCGGGCGCGTTGCTCGCCTTTAAGGTGAGCCAACGGACTGTGGTCTCCGCGTCGCGCGCTCTTTGAGGCCCTTGATCGCCCTGGGGAGTCTTATGAGCAGGTCGCCGGCAAGCATGCCGGTATCGCCGAGCTCTTCCCGGGCCAGCTCCGCCGCTGCGCCGTGCAGGTATACGCCCAAAGCCGCGGAGTCTTCGAGGCTCAGCCCCTGCGCCATCAGCCCTGATATGGCGCCGGCCAGGACGTCACCCGTGCCGGCGGTGGCTAGGCCGGGATTAGCGAACGGGCTCAGGAGAGTGTCGCCGCCGGGGGATGTGACCACCGTGTGCGCGCCCTTGAGCACGGTGACCTTATTCCACATTGCTGCCGCATCGGATGCTATGGGGACGCGGGCTTTTTGCACCTCTTCTGTGGACATTCCCGTAAGTCTCGCCATCTCTCCGGGGTGTGGCGTGACGATGGCGGGCGTTGGAAATTCCTTCCACCAGTTACGCTCAGATGATGCGAGGAAGTTCAGGGCGTCGGCGTCCACGACGGTGGGCGGCAACGGCGCTCCGGAGAGGAGAAGCCGGGTCAGCATGTCGCGCGTCGAAGGTGCCTGGCCCATCCCGCAGCCTACGAGCAGCGAGTGGTATCCGCGAGCGCGCTCCAGGATGAGATCGGCGGCGTTCGGCGAGGGAACGCCCGGCGCGGACTCAGGTAGCGGCAGGTGGGTGGGCTCGGCCGCCAGGGCCGCTACGGAGGTCAGGAGGCTCTCGGGTGTTGCCAGCGTCACCAGGCCGGCTCCGACGCGGCCGGCCGCGCTGGCCGCCAGATGCGCGGCGCCAATGAACTCGCGGGAGCCGGCCACGATCAACGTCCGGCCAAAGGTCCCTTTGTGGCCGGACGCGGGCCGCTCCGGCAGAGCCGCGGCGGCCCACTCGGGCGTCATCAGACCCAGGTTAACGTCGTCGTCCAGTCTTGGAGGCAGACCGATGCCTACGGTTTCGACGCTGCCGGTGTAGCTCGCGCCCGGGAACTCGAAGAGTCCCACTTTAGGATATCCCGTGGCGATGGTGACGTCCGCCGGCGGACACACAGCATCGACCGCACCGGAGTCGGCGTCCAGGCCCGACGGGAGATCGAGCGCCACCAGCCGGAGCTCCGGTCGGTCCGCCCTCGCAGCGGCCAGCCCTCCGAAGATCTCCTGGATCAGGTCGGCCATCGGTCGAGAGCGCCCCGTGCCCAGGACCGCGTCCAAGACGATGTCCGCGGTCCCCATCTCTTCATGGAGCCGTTCGAGCCCCTGGTCCTCAGTAGCCTGAATGGTGCGGGAGTTCCCCTCGCGGACTTGCGACAGGTTGGGATCGTCGTCGCGCCGGTCCGCGCACAGGTAGACGGCTACATCCGAGCCCCAGCGCTGCAGATGGTGTGCGGCTACCAGTCCGTCGCCCCCATTGTTGCCCGGCCCGACCAGGACCATTACTCTCGCCCCCTCAACTCGGTCCAGATAGAACTGCACCCGTTTTGCGACGGCAAGGCCGGCGTTCGCCATCAGCGTTTGGGTGGATACGCCGGCCGCCTCCGAGCGCTGCTCTATTAGCCGCATCTGCTCGGCGGTGACCACCTTGGTTGGCCGGGCGCGTTCGGGTGGAGTCATCCTATGGCTGAGGCCCTGGACGGTGGATTCCGGTCACTGCTCACGTCTTTTCCTACCACTGCTATGTGGTTCGACAAGCTATCGAGTAACTGCGCCGATTCGCGCCCATGTCCCGAGGAGAGGGCGGGTTTCAAACCCGCCCCTACGAACTCCTCCCGTGCGGTTACTTACTTCGATTTGGTCCCGATGAGGCATCGGGACATCATGCTGCTCACCACGACTGAGAAAGCGAATCGTGTCCGTTTTGGCACTTCGGCGAGCTCAGCGCAGGCCCAGAGCCAGTCAAAGGCCATCTACAATGTTGACTCGGCGAACTGGTCCGCTTGGGAAAGCTCACGGGGCCGGAAGTGGGTCGAGGACAGCTACGCCGGGCCGCGAACCAGATTGCCGAGTTCACTCTCGCCGACAACATAGGCTACCGCGTATTGCTTCGAGTGAGAGAGCGACACGGCCAGAGGGCCGAGGCCGATGCGCTCGCCGCGGGCCTGGGCAGTGCCGTGTAGCTGGATGGTCGGCGCCATGCCCATCTCTCTGACGACCTCGATATCCCGCCATTTGACGCCGTGCGTACCGGTGCCCAGGGCCTTCATCACCGCCTCTTTGGCGGCGAATCGCGTCGCTAGCTGAGGCGCTCGGCCCCGGCAATAGGCAAGCTCGCGCTCCGTATAGATCCGGCGGAAGAAACGCTCACCGTATCCCTCCGCTACGTCCCTCACTCGCGAAATCTCGATTATGTCGACTCCGGTTACCAGCATGAGCGGCTGCAGCTGTGAATGCGACTCACGATATCAATCTCACGCGGGAGTGATTTGACGGCATAGGCTGTGTCTCGGGGCGGTCTCGCCTATGAAGGAGGGGCAATAGCGGTGCTGTTCAGCCAGCGGCCGCGACGATGGCCGGGACCCTAGATTCCCACCCTATCGCCATGATATGGACCCCCGCGCACATTCCGCGGACCTCTCGGACGATGCGCCCAGAGACTTCCACACTCTTGCTCGGGACGTCATCGGCGCCCTCGAGCTCATCGATAATGTGGTCGGGGACGTGGACGCCGGGGAGGTTCGCGTTTAGATTGCGCGCCATCCTGGCCGACTTGAGGACGATGAGCCCTGCCAGGATGGGGACGTTGAAGCTGCGGACCGCGTTCATGAACGCCTCGAAGCTCTCCGGCTCGTAAACCGCTTGCGTCTGGAAGAAAGAGGCGCCGGCTTCGATCTTCTGCTCCATGCGTCGCACCTCCGCATCGAGGTCGGAGGCGCCCGGGTTAACTACCGCCCCGGGGAAGAAGTCCGGTGTGCCTCGCAAGGCATTTCCGGCGAGGTCCGAACCGCCCTTGAGAGAGCTGACAGATTGTAATAGCTCTATCCCGTCCAGATCGAATACCGCTTTGGCCTCGGGGTGGTCGCCGCGGCCCGGGGGGTCGCCGCTCATACACAGCAGGTTCGCCACACCCAGCGACGATGCCGCGAGCAGCTCGGACTGCAGCGCCAGCCGGTTCCGGTCGCGACAAGTAACCTGCAAGATCGGCTCGATCCCCCGGTCCAGCAGGAGATGGGCCACGCTCAGTGGGGCCATAGTCATATTGGCCCCCGCCGAGTCAGTGACGTTAAACGCCTCGACGGTGGCCTGGAGAGCATCCGCTTTATCGTAGAGCGGGCCCAGGTCCACGCCTTTCGGGGGGTTCAACTCACACGTGATCACGAACCGGCCCGAGCTCAGAGCCTCGGCGAACTTGCTCATCGTAACGCCTCGATGCGGTGTGATTTGGGCGACATTATAAGTCGCCGGGCGGCTCATTTGAAAGCGGGAAAGCTCCTCAACACTCCTCGGGGCCTGCGTTGCGAGAGTATATACTCATACGAACGGCCGGCGTGACGCTAGGCGACAATTCGTCACCCGGCAGCAACTGATCTAAAGATGCGATACCAACTGACCCTTCGTTTCGTCTTCGCGGCTTTGCTTTTCATAGCTGTAGCTACCTTATTGGTCAACGTCGTGGTCGGGAACCTAGCGGAAAGAAAGTTGGTATCGAGCGCCGAGAAAAACACCTCACGGGATGCGATTCATATGCAATCGATGATCAGTAGGCAAGTGCCCTCACCCGTGACTTTGGATTCGCTTCAAGGACCCGACGGGCTATCGAAAATATTCCCATCGTTGGTGGAGGCGATGGATATCACGAAGTTCAGTCTATTCGACCTCGACGGTGTCGCTCTGTGGAGCACCGACCCAAAGACCATTGGACTTACCGCCAAGGAGAGCGGTCTGCTTCAGAAAGCGGCCATTGGGGGAACCTCATCAAAGCTGATCAAGGACCTCCAGATCATCGATATGGACGGAGTCCCGGGTCAGGCAGATGTAGTCGAGACCTATGTTCCGTTACGGGAGGAAGCGGAGGGACGTGTAATAGGCGTTTTGGAGATCTACAGGGACGTCACCGATGATGTGGTCGTACTGGTTCGCGATTCCAGGTCGGTGGTTCTATGGACCACGGTATCGACGATGGGAGGGCTTCTACTCGCTCTCGTTGGGTTCATGGCTTTGGCGGAGAGAGGCATGCTCCGGGCGAAGGAGCAGGAGGACTTGGCGCAACGGGCTCAGGTGCGGGAGCATCGGCGCGCGGACCAGACAGAAGCACAGTTTCGAACCGTCTTTCAATCCTCTCCCCTTGGGGCAGCCATCATCGATTCGAATGGAGGAATCCTAGAATCCAATACCGCGTTTCAGAAGATGCTTGGCTATAGTGAGGAAGACCTCAGAGGCATGGAGTTTCGGACCCTCACCTATCCCGACGACTTACCTGAAAACCTAGATCTATTCGAAGAACTCCTGGCCGGGCAACGTAGCAGCTATTCCCAAGAAAAACGTTACCGCCATAAGGGTGGGGGTATCGTGCCCGTTCAGCTGAACGCCTCGATCCTTCCCGGCGCAGAGCCTGTCAGGGTCATCGCCCTGGTCGAGGACGTCACAGAGCGCAAGAAAGCAGAGGAAGCAAAGGTCGAGCAAGCGGCGGCTATCGCCAAGTCAGAAGAATTACAGCGCTCGCGGCTTCGTCTGGTAACCGTTGCAGAATCGTTGCGGAAGGGTATTAGTCAACGTCTTCATGGCACAGTCCAGAATAAGCTCATTCTTTTGCTTCACCGGCTCAACGAACTAAAACAGTCTCCTCAGCAGATGAATTCAGCGGAGATTGAAGAGCTCCGGCGACGTGTTGAAGAGTTGATGGAAAACGATGTACGGCGGATAAGCCTGGAACTCTATCCCGCGATACTGCGCCGGGGCATTGTACCAGCGCTTCAATCGCTGGGAGACCAGCACGAGCCCACGCTGCTTGTCGAACTGAGCCTCGACGAGTGGCTCGTTGGCCGAGAGAAGGACACTCCAAACTTGATCCCCGATCAGGTAAAAATCGCTATATACCGAGTGGCAGAAGAGGCATTCACGAACGTTCTAAAACATGCGAAAGCTAGTAAGGTCTCGCTGATTCTGGAGTCCTCCGATGGCGTGCTGCAATTGGCGGTCCACGACGATGGTCATGGTTTCGACGTCGACGGCGATTCAATTGGGTCGGGTTTAGGGACTATGCAGGACTACGTGGACGTAGCGGGTGGGGCGATCAAGGTCCGAAGTACACCTAGTGGGGGCACCGAGGTCTCGGCGGCGATTCCCGTCGCAGCGCTTGCCCTACAGCGCCGCCGCCAGGGCCGCGCGTCGCCCTGACCACCGGGCCAGTAGGCGAGAGGTTGTCTTGACTAGGAGTGTATCTCCCGGGGATGCACGTAGGACTTAGGCTGGCAGCTTTGTCGATCCCTTCAAACGGGTACCCACAGCTGCCCCCCAGCAACCTCACGCCTCGAAACCACTCACCTCGTAGAAGGACGTACCCGCCATATAAGTAAACTCGGTATACTTCTGCCATCTTCGAAAGGTGAGGGGTGAGTGGATTGAGTTCGAAAGTGCTGGACGGCAAGGCTATCTCGGAGGAGGTAAAGTCGGAGGTGGCCAAAGGGGTCGAGGCGATCAAGGCGGAGCACGGCGTCGTGCCTGGGCTCGCGGTAGTGCTTGTGGGCAACGATCCGGCCTCGGCGGTGTACGTCCGCAACAAGCAGCGGGCCGCCACCGAGGTGGGCATGTTGGCTGATGATATCAAACTACCTGCCGACACGGAGCAGGGGGAGCTGGAGTCGACGGTCGACCGATTGAACACAGACCCTCGGTTCCACGGGATACTGGTGCAGTTGCCCCTTCCGCCGCACATTGTCGAAGAGACGGTCCTCGACGCACTCGATCCGAGAAAGGACGTCGACGCCCTTCATCCACAGAACGTCGGACTGCTGGCGCAGGGGCGGCAGAGATTCGTGCCGGCCACGCCTGGCGGTATACAGCAGATTCTCCTCAGGAGCGGATACGATCCGGAGGGGATGCACGTAGTGGTCTGCGGCCGCAGCCAGATCGTCGGCAGGCCAGTCGCCAATCTCCTGATGCAGAAGCGCCCCGGCGCCAACGCCACCGTGACTATTACACACACCGGGACCAGGGACCTGGCTTCGATAACCAGTCAGGCGGACATCCTGATCGCAGCGGTGGGCCGGCCGCGAGAGATCGGGGCGGACATGGTAAAAGAGGGCGCCGTCGTCATCGACGTTGGGATCAATCGCATCGAGGCGCCGGAGAGGAAGAGCGGCTACCGCCTGGTGGGTGACGTCGACTTCCTACCCGTATCCGAGAAGGCTGCGGCGATAACGCCGGTCCCAGGCGGTGTAGGCCCGATGACCATAGCCATGCTACTGCAGAATACCCTGGACGCCGCCCGGATGGCGACGAACAACGGCGCCCGATAGGCTTCCGAGGGCCTACGGCACGTGGTATGCGGCAAACCGCGTGCCGCCAAACTCGTCGGCTTCCCTGATCTCCGTGCCATTGGGGTGCATCTCCCTCAGACTCTTCAGCTCCCCGGTATACGGACGGAGCAACACGTACGTCACGGGGCCTGGGTCGGTCTTCTCCAGGGAGAACGAGTCGCCGAACTCCTTCGACCGGTCCACGCCGGGAGTATCGGGATGCAGGAACTTTCGAGTCTCGTAGTTGTACGACCAGCGGCTTGAGTAGAAGTAGATCGTTCCGGGGTTGTCGAAGCTGTGAGCGGCTTCCAGGCTGTCTACAAGATTCTCCACGAAGACCCACCCGGTTTCGTCCCGGTCGACGAAGCTTCCAAAGTAGTAGCCCAGGTTTCCCAGAATGGCAACGGCTACCAGGGCGCCGACCCCGGCCAGCGCCACTCGATAGCCCGTTTCGCCTTTGAAACGCCTCCCCAGCAGGGCGACCTCTCTCGCCGCAACTCCCAATAGGCCAAACGCGAACGGGACCGCGATAAGGCTACGTCGCATGTCTCCCCAGTTCGGCGCAGTGAATATGAGTACGCTCAGGCCCACGAATACCGTGAGGGCGAAAAGCAGATGCGGTGGGCTCCGCCACCGCGCCGCAGCCACGACCAGCCCGGAGTACACGAATAAGGCGAAGAGAAAGTGCAAAGCACCGCGCCCTCCTGTAGCGTCGGTGAAGTCGATGCGGGGATGACGGACGAGCAGTGTATAGGAGTCCCAGGCACGTCCCCGGAAATACGCCAGCTTCTCCGCCGCAGTCTCGGTCTCCTTGTATCGAGCGTCGTTGAAGCCGGACACCATCCTCAGGTGGCTGAGGTAGAAGTCCGGCGATTCTCTCGCCAACTGGAGCATCGGTAGGGCGGCGATGAAGAGACCCGCCGCCAGCAGTACTATGCGAGATGCCAGCTGCTGCCACCGGCTCCGCAGCAGCCATAGCTGTATGCCGAGGAACACGGCAAGGGTTACCAGGAATGCAAGGTAGCCGTTGTATGAGTAGACGCCTATGCCCAACACGAGCCCTGTTAGAAACCACGGCCATAAACGGGCCGACCGCATCGCCAAAAGCAGCATCAGCGATGCCGCCGAGATGACGAGCGGCATCGAGATCACCATGAACCCGATTCGGCTGTAGTGGATGTGCCAGAAGGAAGCGACCAACGCAATTGTCCCGACGATTGCCACCCAGCGCCCAAAGCTGAGGCGAAACAGAGCGTATGCCAGGGGCACGGTGGCGATGCCCAGGAGTGCCATCGAGAGACGTACCGTAAACAGCGAGGGGTCCGATAGCTTAAAGATCAGCGCGGTGAAGTAGAGGGGGCCGGTGGGCTGGCCCAGGGCGCTGCCGACATAAGGCCCGATCCAGCCCAGGTCCATGATGCGCATCGCGTCGAGCCCTGTTAGGGCCTCGTCGCCATGGAATCCGGGGGGCAGCTCTGCGAGGCGGTAGACCCGGAGAACGCCGGCTGCGAGCGTGAACAGCCCGACCAACGCCAGCTCCCACCGGTGGCGCGCGGCCCAGGAGCTCAACCTTGTCGACAGAGCGATACGACGGGGGGCGGAATCGATTGGCTCGCTTGCCATGTTAGACCGGGCCGAGTGTAGATGCCGGAGGATGCCCAGTCAATCCGACAGGAGAAAAAATGGAGCCCCGATGATCATCGGGGCTCTCTCTTTGGAGCTCGTTTCCCCCGGCGCGGTGGGTGCGCCGATGGGTCTAGTCGGCCGCAGCAGCCACGGCCATCTTTTCTCTGACGTGGGCACGCATCTGCTTTAGGCGGGGAAGGTCAACGTGGATACCGCCCTCTTCCTTCTTGTCGAAAATCTTTTCGCCGTCCACAATTACCTGCAGCACCCCGCTGTCTCCGGGGGTCAGCGTAATAGCTACGTTCTTACCGGCCTCTGCGAAAAACTCGGTGGCCATCCAGGCCGCCTCACCGTGGTAGGCTCAAGGTACGCAGTAGATAATCTCGAGGTTGATCTTGCCCTCTAGCGCCATGTCAACACCTCCGTCCCGGTGGACAGTTATTCCGCTACGATTCAAGCTGCCGCAAATCTAACATAGGGCTATGGGTGTGTCAACGCGGCTGTACGCCCGTGCTTTTGCCGCTAGGTGCCCTGTGCGCCAGCGGCGAGGTTGTTCCGGAATTCGGGGTTCACCACCGAAGTGGGCAGACCCCCTGTGAGGACATGTGCCGCTTCCTGGCCGATCTGGAGCTGAGCGTCTCGTATTGAAGTCGACGATGTGCCCGCCGAGTGCGGCGTGACGATCACGTTGTCCATCTTGAGCAGCGGGTTGCTAGACGGCGTGGGCTCCTGCTCGAACACGTCGAGCCCAGCCCCCGCGATAGCGCCCCTATTCAGCGCCTCTATCAACGCTTGCTCGTCCACTGTGCCGCCTCGACTGGTGTTTATGAAATACGCCGTACTCTTCATGGCGCGGAAAAACGACCTGCCCACCATCTTTCTGGTCTGGCCGGTTAGTGGGGCGAGCATGCTGACGAAGTCCGACCGAGAGGCGAGCGCCCGGAGGTCGTCCACGAATTCGACTCCGTGCCGGTTGGCGTCTTCCGCCGCTAGGTACGGGTCGTAAGCGATAAGCGTCATGCCGAATGCCTGCGCCTTTCGCGCCACATTCCGCCCGATATCGCCGAAGCCGATGATGCCCATTACCTTGCCAGCCAACGTGGGCACATCCACGAGAAGTGAGGGCGTGTGCCGGTCCCACCGTCCGGCCCTCACGTGACCGTTCAGTAGCGTTAACTTCTTGGCGCATGCGAGGACCATCATGATGGTGTGTTCCGCCACTTCGTCCGTGCAGAAGCTGGCCTTGCCAACGGCGATGCCGCGTTCGGTCGCGGCGCCAAGATCGATGTGGTCGAATCCATGCGAACGCGCCAGGATGACCTTGGCGGAGTCGATCTCCACGACGACCTCATGAGGCATCGGCACCGCGACGTTGATAATCAGGTCGGCGCCTCTCACCGCCTCGATGGTCTCCGCGATACTGCTGGGGTTACTCACGCTCATCTCATAGTCGAGTCCCGTAAGCCCTCGCAGCACCAAAGAGGTGTCCTCGCGGTCCGTATAGGACATATATGCGATCTTGTGCTTGGGCACGACTGGGCGGCCTCCCAACATTGGCTGACGATATGTACGCGGCGCAGATACTCTAAACTGCGGGTGGTCGATTTCCCGGGAAGTCCCCGGGGTTATTCCGCGGTGAGGACTCGCGGAAGCCGAGTGGCGCCCATGAGGTGCTGGTCGATGCCGCGAGCGGCCTCGCGGCCCTCTGCGAGCGCCCAGACCACCAACGACTGTCCGCGTGAGGCGTCGCCTGCGGCGAAGACGTTGGGGACGCTTGTCATCTTGTTTTCGTCCGTCTTTACGTTCCCTCGCTCGTCCAACTCCACGCCCAACTCGCCGACTGCGCCGGCGTGCTCAGGGTGCACGAAACCCATCGCTAGGAGGACTAGGTCGGCGCCGAGCTCGAAGTCGCTGCTGGGTTCTTCGTTCATCGAGGGGCGGCCCGATGAGTCGGGAGGGCCCCAGGATGCCCGCGCCCCGAGCAGCGTCTCGACGGCGCCATTCGTCCCTACGAAGCCTTTGGTGAGGACTGCGTAATCGCGAACCCCGCCCTCCTCATGCGCCGCCGAGCTCCTTAGAACCAGCGGCCACTGCGGCCAGGGGTTGTCCGCGGTCCGCTGTGCGGGAGGCTCCGCCAGTATCTCGCACTGGTGGACGACTTCAGCGCCCTGGCGATGGGCGGTACCCAGGCAGTCGGCGCCCGTATCTCCGCCTCCCAGAATCACGACGCGTTTCCCCTTAGCGGTGATCCTTTCCGACGGGTCGATGCGCTCACCGGCGATGAGCCGGTTCTGCTGGGTTAGATACTCCATCGCAAAGTGGATGCCGCCCAACTCCCGGCCTGGAACCGGAAGGTCTCTCGCCTCCGTGGAACCGATCGCCAGGCAGACGGCGTCGAAATCATCGAGGAGGCGCTGAGCGGAATAGTCCCGCCCCACGTGCACTCCGGCCTTGAACGAGACGCCCTCTTCGGCCATCTGGTCGACTCTGCGCTGGACGACGTGTTTCTCCAGCTTGAAGTCCGGTATCCCGAGGCGGAGCAGCCCTCCGATGTGGCTGTCCCGTTCGAATACCGTGACCCAGTGTCCGCTGCGGTTGAGCTGTTGAGCGGCCGCGAGACCGGCGGGTCCGGAGCCGACCACGGCAACGCTCTTGCCGGTCCGCGCCCCCGGAGGCTCCGGTACGATCCAGCCCTCGTCCCAGCCACGGTCAGCGATAGCTTTTTCTATGTATTCGATTGTGACAGGGTCTTCGTTGATCGACAGCACGCACGACGTCTCACACGGCGCCGGGCATATTCGCCCGGTGAACTCGGGAAAGTTGTTGGTGGCGTGAAGCGCCGCCAGCGCCTTCTTCCACTGGCCGCGATAGACGAGGTCGTTCCAGTCGGGGATAAGGTTCCCCAGCGGACAGCCGCTGTGACAGAACGGCACCGAGCAGCCCATGCACCGGCCGCCCTGTGCGCGGGCCGAGTCCTCGTCCCATGTCTCGTAGAACTCGCGGTAGTCCGTGATGCGGGCGGCGACCGGGCGCTTCTCCGGAGGCTGGCGACCGGTCTCCTTGAAACCGGTAGGCTTACCCATCGACGGCCAACTCTTGTGGGACGTCCGCCGAGCGAGCCCCATTTTGTCCTTCGGCCGCGCGTTCAGCAAGCACACGTTTGTAGTCGCGGGGCATCACCTTCACGAAATGGGGCAGCATCTGGTCCCAGGCATCGAGAATCCTGCGGGCGTTCTCGCTTCCAGTGTGGGTGAGGTGGTCCTCCAGCATCCTACGAAGGGCAGAGACGTCCTCTGGGGAATTCACCTTCTCCAGGTCCACCATCTCGGTGTTGCAGAGTCCCGCGAATCCGCCGGACTCGTCGAGGACGTACGCTTCGCCCCCGCTCATACCCGCGGCGAAGTTGCGCCCGGTTGGTCCGAGCACCGCCACCCTACCGCGGGTCATGTACTCGCAGCCATGGTCTCCAACACCTTCCACCACCGCCTCCGCCCCGCTATTGCGAACGGCGAAGCGCTCGCCGGCCACGCCGCGCACGAACGCCCTGCCGCCCGTCGCCCCGTAGAGCGCCACGTTGCCGATGATGATGTTCTCCTCGGGTACGAAGCGGGCCCCGCTCGGCGGCGTAATGACGACGTTGCCCCCGGAGAGCCCCTTGCAAAAGTAGTCGTTCGCGTCGCCCTCTACCCTCATCGATATCCCTTTTGCCAGGAATGCGGCGAAGCTCTGGCCCACGGAGCCTTTCAAATCGATCCGGATGGTGCCTTCGGGCAGGCCTGCCTCTCCATGGCGCTTCGCAACCTCGTAGCTCAGCATGGTACCGATCGCACGATTGGGGTTCCGTACAGAGGCGTGTATGCGTACGCGTTTCTTCTCCTCCAGCGCCGCTCTGCTCTCCGCTATCAGCTTGTGGTCGAGGGCGTTGGCCAGGCCGTGATCCTGCTCCTGGCAGTGATAGGTAGCGACGCCTTCGGGCACTTTGGGACGGTGCAGCAGACTCGTGAAGTCCAGCCCACGTGCCTTCCAGTGTTCGACAGCCTTCCTCGCGTCCAGCTTGTCTACCCGGCCGACCATCTCGTCGACGGTCTTGAATCCAAGCTCAGACATGATCATACGCAGCTGCTCGGCGACGAAGAAGAAGAAGTTGATCACGTTCTCGGGCTTCCCCGCGAACTTCTTCCTGAGCTCAGGGTCCTGGGTCGCGATGCCCACCGAGCAGGTATTGAGGTGACACTTCCGGAGCATGATGCAACCGAGGGCTATCAGGGGCGCCGTCGCGAAGCCGAACTCCTCAGCCCCGAGGAGACAAGCTATCGCCACGTCCCGCCCAGTCTTGAGCTGCCCGTCGGTCTGGACGACGATGCGCCCGCGCAGGTCGTTCATCACCAGCACCTGCTGGGTCTCCGCCACGCCAAGCTCCCACGGCAGACCGGCGTACTTAATGGACGACTCAGGCGATGCTCCGGTACCGCCGGAGTCTCCGCTTATCAGCACTACGTCGCCGTGACCTTTGGACACCCCGGCCGCGATGGTGCCCACGCCGGCTTCGGCCACCAGCTTCACGTGGACCCGCGCCTCGGGATTGGAGTTCTTCAGGTCGTGGATAAGCTGCGCCAGGTCCTCGATCGAGTAGATGTCGTGGTGCGGGGGAGGCGAGATTAGCTCGACACCCGGGGTGGAGCTTCTTATCCATCCGATGTACTCGTCGACCTTATGTCCGGGGAGCTGCCCTCCTTCGCCCGGCTTGGACCCCTGTGCCATCTTTATCTGGAGGTCAGTGGCGCTGGCGAGATAGGTGGCCGTGACGCCGAACCGGCCCGAGGCGACCTGCTTCATTGCGCTGTTTCGAGAGTCGCCGTTGGCATCGGGCGTGTAGCGGCGGTAGTCTTCGCCGCCCTCGCCGGTGTTGCTCCTGGCGCCCAGCTTGTTCATGGCGATGGCTACAGTCTCGTGCGCCTCTCGGCTTATCGAGCCCAGCGAGATAGCACCGGTGGCGAATCGCTTGACGATTTCGCTCGCGGGCTCTACCTCGTTCAGCGGTATAGGCTCCTCCAGCGTCTCGAACTCCAGTAAGCCTCGTATGGTGCAGCGGTCCTTGTTCGCCTTGTTGGAGCTTTCGGCGAACTGCTCGAACGATTCGAAGCTATTGGCGCTCGTCGCGTACTGGAGGTTGGCGATGGAGTCTGGGTTCCACATGTGGTACTCGCCGCCCTGACGCCACTGGTAGTAACCCCCCGGCTTCAGCTGGCCGCTCCCATTCAGTCCGGGCTCTGGGTACGCGATCGAGTGGCGTCGGCGGCACTCCTCCTCGATCTCTTCCAGGCCGATGCCGCCAATCCGCGAAGGCGTCCACGTGAAATAGTCGTCGATAAACCCTTGTTTGAGGCCCACCGCTTCGAAGATCTGGGCGCCCCTGTAGCTCTGGAGAGTGGAGATGCCCATCTTGGACATCGTCTTGATCACGCCCTTGTGGACTGCGCGAACGAAGTTGTCCTCCGCTTCGGCGTAGCCGATACCATCGGGCAGCAGCTCGCTTTGCGCCAGGTCCTCCAGCGTCTCGAAAGCGAGGTAAGCATTGACCGCAGCCGCCCCGTACCCGAAGAGCAGAGCGAAGTGGGCAACCTCTCGAGGCTCGCCCGATTCCACGACCAACCCCACTTTGGTGCGTGTGCCTTGCCGGATCAGGTGGTGGTGCACCCCCGACGTGGCCAGCAGGCTGGGTATAGGAGCGTTGTCGCGGTCTACCCCGCGGTCCGACAGGACCAAGATGGAGTACCCCTCTCGAATCGCCTTGGATGCCTGCTCGCACAGCTCGTCCATAGCCGCTTTGAGAGCGCCGGAGCCAAGCTCGGGCCGGAACAAGGTTGGGATTGTCTTGGCGCGAAGCCGGCCCACCTCAATCGCACGGACCTTCTCCAAATCCCGGTTGGTGAGCACCGGCTCCTTCACCTTGAGCTGGTGGCATTGCTCGGGCGTTTCGTCAAAGAGGTTGCCCTCGGCGCCGATGAACGTTTCGACGGAGGTGACCAGCTCTTCACGAATGGCGTCCAGCGGTGGATTGCTAACCTGAGCGAAGAGCTGTTTGAAGTAGTTGAATAACAGGGGATTCTGGTCCGAGAGCACAGCCAGGGGAGAGTCGTTGCCCATGGACCCGACCGGCTCTGCGCCGGTGGCCGCGATGGGCTCCAAGATCATCCGAAGCTCCTCCTCGCTGTAGCCGAAGGCCTTTTGCCTGTCCACCAGGGTCTCCGGTTCGCTGGTGTGGACCGACGAAGGCTCGGGGAGTTCGCCCATCTCCACCTTGTTGTCCCGTAGCCAGGCGCCGTAGTCGTGCCGCGACGTAAGCTCCGCCTTGATCTCCGCGTCGTCGATGATCCTGCCTTGCTCGGTGTCGAGCACGAACATGCGCCCCGGCTCGATGCGCCACTTGTAGAGCACCTTCTCCTCAGGGATGTCGATCACCCCTGTCTCCGAGGCCATGACCAGAAGCCCGTCGGACGTGACTAAATAGCGGCAGGGCCTGAGCCCGTTGCGGTCCAGGATCGCACAAACCTTAGTGCCGTCTGTGCCCACAATCAGCGCTGGCCCGTCCCATGGCTCCATCAGGCTCGAGTGGTACTCGTAGAAGTCTTTCTTGGCCTGCTCCATGGGGATGTGGTCGGCCCACGCCTCGGGGATCATCATCATCATTGCGTGGGGCAGCGACCTGCCTGTGGCCTGCAGCAGCTCCAGGGCATTGTCGAAAGTAGCGGTGTCGCTCTGGTCCGGGTCGATGAGGGGAAGTAGCTTCTCGACCTCGTGCCCTAGCGTGGGCGAGTCGAACATAGCCTGTCGGGCCGCCATCCAGTTGATGTTGCCGCGCAGCGTATTAATCTCGCCGTTGTGAATGATGGACCGGTACGGGTGCGCCAGTCTCCACTCGCCGAGCGTGTTGGTGCTGAAACGGGAGTGCACCAGCGCGAAGGGGGATACCAGGGACTCGTCGCTCAGATCGTGGTAGAAGTGCTCAAGCTGGCGAGCAAGGATGAGCCCCTTGTAGACGACGCGGGTAGAGGAGAGGCTGCAGACGTAGAACTCCGCGCCTCCTACCCCGGAGGCGATAACCGCCTTCTCCATCTGCCTCCGCGCGACGTACAGCCGCAGCTCCAGCGACAGGTGGTCCTCAGTGCCGGCTGGAGCGACGAAGAACTGGCGTATCTCAGGCCGGACTCCGGAGGCCAGCGTGCCGATCGCGTCCGTAGAAACAGGCACGTCCCGCCACCCGAGGAACCTCAGTCGTTCCTGGGCTGCGGTCGTCTCGATTGCCCTCTCGCATGCCTGGCGTCTGTTCTCGTCGCGCGGCAGGAACACGGTCCCGACTCCGTAGCGGCCTGGGTCCGGGAGGTCGATTCCGAGAGCCGCGCATTCCTTGGAGAAGAACTCGTGGGGCATCTGGACCAGGATTCCAGCTCCGTCGCCGGTCTCCGGGTCGGCCCCCGAGGCCCCACGGTGGCCCAGGTTGATCAGCGCCTCAAGCCCGAGCTCGATTATCTTGTGCGACCTGGCGCCGTTCACGTTTGCGACCAGTCCCACGCCGCAAGCGTCGTGCTCGAATCGCGGATCGTAGAGGCCCTGCTTCTTGCGGGCCGGAAGGTCTACGTGTTCGTATCGCTGTGTGTTCGCTGGGTCCATCACTCAGTCTCGTCGAGCGCTCAAATACGCCTCGACCCTATCCAGGTCGAATGTCCAGCGGTGGAAGGTTTTACGCGGTTCGAACCCCATGTCGTGGTTGATGCGGATCATCGGCTCGTTCCCCGCCTCATTCCCGGTGCGGATTAGCCGTGCGTTGGGTAGCTCGTTCAGCACCTTCTCCATCATCGCCGCCTTTAGCCACCGCCCTAAGCCGCGGCCGCGAAACTTAGGAGCAACGCCAGTGTCGCCCTGGTGCAGTATCTCTTCCTCATGGGGGTCCAACGATATGGCGGTGAACCCTGCGTATTCTCCCGACTCGCCGTCCTCGGCGTACATCGTCCAGCGCCCGACTCCGTCCTCGACCCTCTTGGCGTCTCGCTTGCGAACGTCCTCAACGGTGAGCACGTGGTCCGGGTCTTTTCCATGCGCCTCGCTCATCACCTGGAACATGACCGTGGTGCGTTCCAGCTTCTCTTCCGGACACGGCCCGTCCCAGAACCCCAGCTTGAAGCCGGGGGCGCGCTGGGGAGCGCTCTCCACCCAGGCCAGCATCAGGTGGCGGTCTACGTCGGCGAGCGCAAGTTCGCTCGTGACCCAGGTCGACTGAAGCTGCCCTCCTATCAGCCTGGCGAAGGCCTCTCCAGCGGGAGTGTCCGCGTCTGTCCTGGTCTCCAACTGCCGGCGGCCCTGAGTCCTTGCGGTCTCGGCCATCAGCTCTAGCAATTGGCGTGCCAGGCCCTGACGCCTCCTTTCTTGGAGAACATAGATATCGAGCAGATTCCCGAAGACCCCAGCCGCGACGATCTCGCGCGGTGCCCGTACGCACCAGAGAGCCTCGGCTGATCGCGCGCTCAGCTTCGTTCTCTCCAGGCGCTCAGGTGGATCGCTTGGCCAATGATCAGAACGCAGCCTGTTCCGAAAGCGGTTCAGTTCGCGCCAGTCGTCGTCGGATGCCTTACCGGTCTCGAAGCGTTCCGTGACCAGGTTGACGTATGCTGTGGGCTGTCCTTTGGTCTGCTCCATTGACTCTCAACCGCTTCGTCTTCACTCGGCGAAAACCACCGCCGCGCCACCCCCTACAAGACGGGGAGGTAGCGTTCTAGCTCGTAGTCCGTTACCTGGGTGCGGTATTCATCCCACTCTATCTTCTTGTTACGAATGAAGCTTTGGAATACATGCTCGCCCAGAGCGTCGCGTACTATGTCGCTCTTCTCAGTGACTTGAATCGCCTCCCGGAGGGTCTCCGGCAGCGTCTCGATGCCCATATCGGAGCGCTCTTCGTCGCCTATCTTGTGGACGCTGGTCTCGGCGGGAGGCGGAAGCGGATACTCGTTCTGGATGCCTTGCAGTCCGGCCGCCAGCATCACGCTGAAGGCGAGATAGGGATTGCACGCCGGGTCCGGGGCCCGGTACTCGATTCTGCGCGACGCCTCCCGCCCAGCCTTGAACGCGGGCACCCGTATCAGGTCCGCGCGGTTAACTCGGGCCCACGAGACGTAGACCGGGGCCTCGTAACCCAGTGAATCGTGGTCCGGCCCGCGGACGAGGCGTTTGTAGGAGTTGACCCATTGATTGGTGACGGAGGTTATCTCCTTGGCGTGTCGCAGCAGTCCGGCCATAAAGTACTTGGCCAGCGGCGACAGGCGGTCCGGGTCGTCGGCGTCGTAGAACGCGTTGCGGTCGCCCTCGAACAACGACTGCTGAGTGTGCATTCCGCTTCCGTTGATGCCAAATATTGGTTTGGGCATGAACGTGGCGTACGCGCCGTGCTTCATGGCGATCTCTTTGACGACGACTCTATAGGTCATCACGGTGTCCGCCATGGTGAGGGCGTCGGTATGCCTGAGGTCAATCTCGTGCTGGCCCTTGGCGGCCTCGTGGTGGCTGAACTCGACCGGGATTCCCAGCTCTTCGAGTGTGAGGACGGTCTCCCGTCGCAGGTCGGTGGCAAGGTCCTGGGGGTCCTGGTCGTAGTAGCCTGCGTCGTCGAGCGGCTCGGCGCCTTTGGAGTCGCGAAAGTAGAAGTGCTCGATCTCGGGCGCTACGTAGTACGTGTAGCCCATCTCCGCGGCCCGTTGCAGGTTACGTCTTAGCACCGCCCGAGGATCGCCCTCGAACGGGACGCCCTCGGGCGTCACGATGTCACAGAACATCTTGGCCACAGCGTTCGTTCTGGGCCGCCAGGGAAGGATGCTGAACGTCGTAGGGTCGGGGAGAGCGAACATATCGCTCTCATCGGAGCGGGCGAAGCCCTCTATCGAAGAGCCGTCGAAGCTCATGCCACGCGTCAGAGCGCCCTCAAGCTCTTCTACCGTCACCGCCACCCCCTTCAGGTGGCCGAGGATGTCGGTGAACCAGAGGCGGATGAACTTGACGTCGTTCTCCCTGGCCTCATGGAGAACGTAGTCGATGCCCTCTTTGTCTCTCTCTAGCATCGTCTCGATTCAATAATAGAAGCAAGCCCTCGAAACTCGGATGCTGTTGACCCAAAGGAAAGCGCGGCGTCTGGTCTGGGGCGGGGAAGGTGCCCCAATATAGCAACTTGTGAAAAAAGTGTCAATCTCTGGCACGAGCCAGAAGGACAACTCCATTCCGGACGCCTTTCGCAGGAAGTGAACGGCCGCCTCCCCGGCTGGCGGAGAGGCGGCGTTCGGTGCCTATGGGCGCTCTAGGCGTCGTAGTAGAGGAAGAACTCGTACGGGTGGGGCCGCAGCTTCACTGCGTCCAGCTCCACGGTCCTCTTGTAGTCCAACCACGTCTCCAGGAGGTCCGGCGTGAATACGCCGCCCTTGGTGAGGAAGTCGTGGTCGTCTTCCAGGGCGTTCAGGACCTCGTCCAGGCTGCCCGGTACTTGCTTGACGTTTGCCGCCTGCTCCGGAGTCAAGTCGTAAAGGTCGACGTCCAGCGGGTCGCCCGGGTCGATCTTGTTCTGCACCCCGTCGATTCCCGCCATGAGCATGGCGGCGAATGCCAGGTAGGGGTTGCAGGTGGGGTCGGGGGGACGGAACTCCACGCGCTTGGCGTGCGGATGCTCGACGTACATGGGAATTCGTGCGGCGGCGCTCCGGTTGCGCTGGGAGTAGACCAGGTTGACCGGGGCCTCGTATCCGGGGACCAGCCGCCGGTAGGAGTTGGTCGTCGGAGCGCAGAATGCCAGCAGGGCCGGGGCGTGCTTCAGTAGCCCGCCGATGTAATGGAGGCCCGTCTCGCTCATCAGCGCGTAGCCGTTGGCGTCGAAGAACAGGTTCGTGTCGCCGTTCCAAAGGCTCTGATGCGTATGCATGCCGGAGCCGTTGTCGCCGAATAGTGGCTTGGGCATGAAGGTCGCCGTCTTGCCGTGCGAGCGCGCCACATTCTTGACGATGTACTTGTGCATCATCACCTGGTCGGCCATCCGGGTCAGCGAGCCGTATCGCATGTCGATCTCGCCCTGTCCGGCTGTGCCCACCTCGTGGTGGTGCACCTCTACGTCGATGCCGTAGTCGATCATTCGCAGCACCATCTCCGAGCGCATGTCCTGCAGGGTGTCCACTGGTGGCACGGGGAAATATCCCTGCTTATAGCGCGGGCGGTGCGCAAGGTTGGGCATGCCGTTGTCGGTCCCGCTGTTCCAGATGCCCTCCTCCGAGTCCACGAAATAGAACCCGGAGTACTCGTTCTGGTCATAGCGAACGTCATCGAATACGAAGTGTTCCAGCTCCGGGCCCCAGTAGCTTATTTCCGCTATCCCGCCGCTCTTTAAGTACTGCTCTGCCTTCTTGGCGACGTAGCGTGGGTCCCTGCTGTAGGGCCCGTCTGTCACCGGGTCCCGTACGTCGCAGATCATGCTCATCGTCGGGACCTTCAGGAGGACGTCGACCACCGCGGTGCTCGGGTCTGGGACGAGCATCATGTCGCTCTCCTGGATCTGCTGAAAGCCGCGTATGGACGAGCCGTCGAAGCCGTGCCCCTCCCCGAAGGAGTCCTCCGTGATCTCGCTGACAGGCACGGAGAAGTGCTGCATGGTACCCGGCACGTCTGTGAACTTCAGGTCTACTATCGCGACCGCTTCCTCTTTCGCAAACTGAATCGCTTCGCTTCCAGTGCGCGTCTCTACCACGGTGCTTGTCCTCCTTAATCAGTCTTCGCGTAAGTGTGGGTTGGCTGAGTCGACTAGTCGTCTCCGTCGCCGCCGCTGGCTGCGACGGGCGAGGGCTCGACGCTCAATTGAAAGGTGTCCTCTTCCACATAAGCCGGCTCACCGTGCAGGGCCACATCGAGTCCAACCTTCTCCTCTTCGTCCTTCACCCTTAGCCCGATGGTCGCTTTGATGGCGAGCAGGATGCCCCCTGTCACCACGAAAGCCCAGGCCCACGTCGCGCCGATGCCCACGAGCTGGTACAGGACCTGCTCGCCTCGGGAGACGCCTTCTGCCAGCGTGCCGAACCCGACGCCGACGAACAGCCCTGTGGCCAGAGCGCCCCAGGTGCCGCCGACGCCATGGACGCCCCAGACGGCCAGCGAGTCGTCGACTTTGAGCTTCGCCAGCAGTTCGATGGCCCCGTAGCAGAGCACGCCCGCGCCTATCCCTATCAGGATGGCGGGCATCACGCCTACGAACCCGGATGCGGGCGTAATCGCCACCAGCCCGGCAACCGCGCCCGACGCGGCGCCGATGACGCTGGGCTTCTTGCCGAATCCCCAGGACATCCCGACCCAGGTCACCAGAGCCGCGGCTGCGGCGGTGTTGGTCACGACGAAGGCGTTGACGGCGGTGCCGTTCGCAGCCAGCGCACTCCCCGCGTTAAACCCAAACCAGCCGAACCAGAGCAGCGCGGCGCCCAGCACCACCAGGGGCACGTTGTGAGGGATCATAGGCTCCTGGCCGTAGCCAATGCGCTTTCCAAGGATTATCGCGGCGGCTAGAGCGGCGACGCCGGAGTTGATGTGGACGACGGTCCCGCCCGCGAAGTCCAGGGCCCCCAGCTTTCCGAGCCAGCCAGCGGACTCGCCGGCTGAGTCCAGTGCCCACACCCAGTGCGCCATTGGCGCGTAGACTATCGTCACCCACGCGACTATGAATACCAGGAACGCACTGAACTTCATCCGCTCCGCGAACGCTCCGACTATCAGGGCCGGGGTTATTATGGCGAACATTGCCTGAAAGATCATGAACGCCTGGTGTGGAATGGTGCCTGAGTAAGGGCCGGCTTCAGTGGCACTCACGCCGCTTAGGCCCACCCAATCGAGGTTGCCGACGAATCCTCCGATGCTCGGGCCGAACGCCAGGCTGTATCCCCAAAGGACCCAGACGACGCCCACAAGCCCCATGGTCATAAAGCTGTGCATTATCGTCGCGGCGGCGTTCTTTCTCCTCACAAGACCGCCGTAGAAGAACGCGAGCCCAGGGGTCATCAACAGGACGAGGGCCGACGAGGCTAAAATCCATCCGGTGTCTGCTGAACTCATATCGTTTTTCAGGCCTCCCGTGAAGATTTTCACGATAGGATAGACGCGACCTGTTTCGGAGTTGTTGCGCGGATGTTAAATGAGTGTTTCGAGCGTGTTACAAAGGTGTGACATCGCCACTCGGATTAGCACCGACACGCGCAGTAGCCCGGCTCCTGCGCCCACGCTCAAGGGGGGGCGACGTCGAGCCTATTCGGTCGCACTCATCGTCTTTGACACAGCCGCCCAGCGAACCTAGAATCCGACGCAATACCAACGTGAGTTGCCAATACCTTGCCTCGACGACTCCACCCGCTAGAAAAAAGCCTCGGCATCCGCTTCAAGGACCAGGAGCTTCTGCGACTTGCGCTGATGCACAGCTCCTCCGTGAACGAGAGCGGAGAGGCCCGCGAATCAAACGAGCGTCTCGAATTCCTCGGAGACGCCCTTGTCGGCCTCGTCGTCGCCAACGAGTTTTATAGCCGTTTTCAGGCGTGGAGCGAGGGAGAGCTGACCCAGGCTCGCTCCGCCGTCGTACGCGGAGAGAGCCTTGCCAAGGCCGCCGACCGCATGGAACTGGGCAAGCATCTTGAGGTCGGAAAAGGCGAGGAAGCGAGCGGCGGGAGGCAACGGCCGACGAACCTCGCCGCCACGTTCGAGGCCCTTGTAGGCGCCGTGTTCCTCGACAAAGGCTACGGGCCGGCCCGCGATTTCGTCCTAGAGGCCCTGGAGGAGTCGCTCGACGCCGTCGACCAGACCAGCGTCCCCACGAACGCCAAGTCGGCGCTTCAGGAGAAGGTCCAGACCCAGGGGGTGGGTCCACCGACCTATCGGATCGTCGAGCGCGCCGGCGCGGACCACGCTCAGGTGTTTACGGCGGAGGTCAGCGTCGACGGCAAGGTGCTGGGGCGCGGCGCCGGTAATCGCAAATCACAGGCGGAGCAAGCGGCGGCGGCCGAGGCGCTGACGCGGGTGGACGTGGCGGACTGGCGGTCCTAGGGGCGGCCCCGTGGCGAGCTACTCGCCATCGAGTCTACGCTCAAGCAACGCCGCGACAGCGGGCACTCCGATCACCAGTGTCACGCCCAACCCCACGACCGACCACTCTTCCATCACAAACTCGTTTAGCAGTATGAACGTCACCCCCAGCCCGCCCCCGAAGGCGACTATTACCAGCACCGCCAGCAGTGGGAACAGTAGGGCCAGGCGAAACCGTTTGTATTCCATTCGATCTTCCTCTGTCGTTCTTGGGGGCAGACGCCCTCACTCGGCGTACGAGTACCCCGCCTCGGAGAGCTCCGACTTGGTCTTCTCCTCCTCGCTGTTGAACCACCGGAAGAACGCGACGATGAGAAGCGTCATGAAGATGGCTCCACCGCCGATCTTCATGATGATCCCGCCGATCTGCTGGTCGGCGACAGTCGTCATAGACCAGATCTGGGGAGCGTCGATATACCACTGGTATAGCGGCTCTCTAGAGAAGGTGATTGGCGCGAACACGATCAGCTGCGCGACGGACATCAGAAAGAGGTAGACCATCTGGAGCGGATAGGAGAGGCGCCGAAGCTCCGGCATAGTGCTGGCGATGGGCCACCACATCAGCGCAGCGGTTGCCATGAATATGAGGTGCTCGGCAACATGCACGAGGTGGTTCGTAACCGACAGGTTGTACAACGCGGGTGTGTGCCACAGAGAGAAGACCACGTTGAAAGTCACGAACGCCGGCACCGGGTGGGTTGCAATCCTGGCGGCACGGAACACCAGGTCTGGTCGCATGAAACGGCGTAGCAGCCAGTCCGGCGTGCCCAGGATCAACAGCGGCGGCGCCACCAGGGTCAGGAGCACGTGCTGGAGCATATGGGCGCTGAAGAGATACTGGTCGCTGAGGACGTGCAGGGGAGAGACGAGGGCGACGAAGATAACGAGGACGCCGGCTGTGAATGTGGCGGTCTGCCTTGGGTCCGCCTGGTCCGACAGGCCGTACCGCTCACGCAGCGGGCCTACACCGATGAGGTACGCCGCCTTGAGCAACCCCAGCCCTATAAGCACCTCGGGGTGCGGGTGCCAGTGTGTCCAGATAGAGATCAAGGCCTCGTTGCCCTCAGGTCGGTGGGACCGGCTACGCGAATATCTTGAACAGCGCCATGACCGACATGAACACCAGTACGGCGAGCACCAGCCCACCGACGAACAAGCCGGAAAACAGTCGCGCGTCATATCTGAGATGCATGTAGAACATGGCGACGATCAAGAATTTGGCCGCGGCCAGTGTGAGCATTACCGGGATGATGCCCCAACCCAACCCTTCGATGTAGAAGACGCCCACTTCCGCCGCAGTGAGCGCTGTTAGGGTCATCGCGACTCGGAAATAAGTTAGCGGCGTCGGGTGACTTGTGTGAACGTCACCGTCAGTACCGCTCTGAGCAGCGTGAGTATCCTGCGCCATCTAAGTTCTCGCTTAGCTCTTTTCTTGCCCGCTGACTACGTCGCCCGGTGCTCCTCAGAATCCAGGGAACACGCCGATAAGGTATACGACAGCAAAAATAACGATCCACACGACGTCCACGAAGTGCCAGTAGAGCGCGGCCAGGTCGACATCCAGGTTCCTCTTCGCTGTCACGCCGCCCGTGAAGGAGAAGAAGAACAGGGAGAGGAGCCACACGACCCCCAGTGTTACGTGAGCGCCGTGAAACCCCGTAAGGGTGTAGAAGGTGGAGCCGAATAGATTCGTCCTGAGCGTCAATCCGTGATGCTGCGGAAACTCGGCCGCGCCGCACTGATCGACAAAAGTCCTCTCGTACTCGGTCAACTCGGCGAAGTACTTCGAGTCCGTAACGCGGGCGCAGTCGATGTCGATCTCGTGGTTTGCGAAGGTCCTGAACTCGAAGACCTGGAACGCGATAAAGGTCATACCCAAGAGAGCCGTGGAAAGTACCCAGATCCGGAACCCCTTGATGCTGCCTCTGGTCAGCGCTGAGTAAGCCAAGACCATACTCATGCTGCTCATGAGAAGAACGAAGGTGCTCACCGACGTGGTCGGGATGCTGAATACGTCTTCCGGGAACGGCCCTGCCTTGCTTCGGTCCTGATAGACGAGGTAGGTGCCGATGAGGGAGCCGAAGAACATGCAGTCCGAGCCCAGGAAGGCCCACATCAACAGCTTGCGGTGGTTGAGGCCTGTCGAGGTCTCTTCGTGCTCCAGGCCGTGCGGAATCGCGGGTGCTTCAGCCAAGTGGGTGGATCTTTCTCAGTGGGCCGGTTGTTCGTCCGGCTCGTTGACGGGTTCGAACGACCAGGCGAAGATTGCGATCATCGTGATCGCGCCGCCGGTGGCCGCGGCGGCGAGTCCGGGCCACGTGTGGCTAAAAATCAGGCCGTAGGCGCCGATTAGGAGCCCAACAGGCGCCACCAGCGGCCAGTACGACGGCTGTGGCAGGTGGATGGCGTGTTCGCCGTTCTCTCCCGAGCCCCCGGCGACGGGCACGGTCGGCACGCCTTCCCGCTTCTGGGCCCAGAAGGGGTCGCGTCCGTGCACGATGGGGATCTGCTCGAAGTTGTACTCCGGCGGCGGCGACGGGATGGACCACTCCAGTGTCCGCGCATCCCAGGGGTCGGCGCCGGCCTCTTCACCCGATCTCACGCTGCGGATGACGTTGACGAGAAACACCAGAACGCCCGCGGCCAGCAGGGCTGACCCACCCGTGGAGACGGCATTCCACAGGTTCCATCCCATTTCGGTGTCGTAGGTGTAGATTCTCCGCGGCATGCCATCCATCCCGGTAAAGTGCATTGGGAAGAAGGTGATGTTCATGCCGAGGAATACGAGCCAGAAATTCAGCTTGCCAAGCCCTTCATCGAGCATGCGGCCGGTGAACTTGGGGAACCAGTAGTAGATGCCGGCGGCCAGGGCCATGATGCTACCGCCGAAGAGCACGTAGTGGAGGTGGGCGACGATGAAGTAGGTATCCTGCTGCTGAGCATCGGACGCGGCGGACGAGTGCATTACGCCGCTCAAGCCCCCGATGATGAAGAGGAAGATAAACCCCACCGCGAAAAGCATCGGGGTCCTCAGGTCGATAGAGCCCTGCCACATTGTGCCAATCCAGTTGAATATCTTTATCCCGGTCGGCACCGCGATAGCCATCGTCGTCAGCGCGAAAACCGAGTTGGCCACCGGTCCCAAGCCGACCGTAAACATGTGGTGGCTCCAGACCATCCACCCCATGAATCCGATGATGACACCCGAGAGCACCACTACCGGATACCCGAAAAGGGGCTTTTTGGAGAATGCAGGTACGATCTCCGAAACGATACCCATGGCCGGCAGTATCAGGATATACACCTCCGGATGACCGAACACCCAGAAGAGGTGCTGCCAGAGCAGTGGGTTTGCGCCCGCGGCCGGGACGAAGAAGTTGGCCCCGAAGAGCCGGTCGAACATCAGCTCGATCAGCGCGACGGTGATCACCGGGAACGCCAGGATCAAGAGGAAGGACGTGACCAGCGTCATCCAGGTGAAGAGCGGCATGCGCATCAGGGACATCCCCGGTGCGCGCATATTGACTATGGTGACTATGAAGTTGAAGGCGGCCGCGAGAGAGGCGATTCCGAGTACCTGAAGGCTGACAATCCAGTAGTCGATCCCTTGCCCCGGGTTATACGCCTCTCCGGTTATGGGAGCGTAACCGAACCACCCCGCGTTGGGCGCGCCGCCGAGGAACCAGCTCGCCTTCAGGATGATCGCGCCCGCCAGGAACGTCCAGTAGCTGAACGCGTTGAGCCTGGGAAAGGCAACGTCTCTTGCGCCGATCTGCAGCGGGATAATGAAGTTGAAGAAGGCAGCTCCCATTGGCATGATCGCCAGGAAGATCATGGTCGTCCCGTGCATGGTGAATAGCTGGTTGTACACCTCGGGGGTGACCAGGTCCTGGCCCGGCTGGGCGAGCTGGGCGCGCATGTACAGCGCTTCCAAGCCACCGGTGAGGAACAGGATGAAGGCGGTTACGCCGTAGAGGATGCCGATCCTCTTGTGGTCGATGGTGGTGAGCCAGCTCCACACGCCTGTCGGGTGGGTGGGCCTTTTCGGGAGAGGTATAGCGAGTGTGGTCATCGCCGGCCTCCGACATCGCCGATGGGGTGAGACCTGAGCTGGACGGTATTATACTTCACGTCGCTCATCAGCTACTGTGCGGCTCCGGCCGGATGGGCAAGGGCAGCCACATCACCGCCCTCACGTGGTTTTAGCGTCAGCAGATATGCCACAAGGGCCGAGATCTCGGACTCCTTGAGCTTCTTGGCAGGGTCGTTATACACAGCCGCGTCCCGGAACATGATATTGCCCGGCTTAATCTTGTGGGGCTCGGTGAGCCATTGGACCAGGTTCTCCTGGGTGTTGTCCCGGATTCCTGCCAGGATGTGGCTTCGCCGCGCGATATGGGTCAGGTTGGGCCCCTTGGTGCCGCGCGCCTTCTTAGAGCCGGTTACGGCGTGACACGCCCAGCACTCGGCGCTGCCCTCGAACAACGTTTTGCCTTCCACAGCTAGCGGGTCCGCCGGTTCGTCCGGCGACGACGCCTCTTGCGCCAACCACCGATCGAACTCGCCGCGGTCTTCAGCTATCACCCGGAAACGCATGAGGGCGTGTGCGACGCCGCAGAACTCCGCACACTGGCCAAGGTATACGTCCGCCTCGTCGGCCTTGATCCACATCGTGTTCTCGTTATTCGGCACCAGATCGACCTTGCCCGCCAGCTTTGGTATCCAGAAGCTATGGAGGACGTCCTTCGAGTCTAGCTTCAGGTTGACGATCTCTCCCACAGGTATGTGAAGCTCATTGGCCGTCACCATCTGCATCCCCGGCTCGGGATAGTCCTCGTATCGGAACTCCCACCACCACTGATGGCCTATCACCTTCACGGTCAAGGCGCCGGGATCCGGAGAGTTGGCGTTATCGAAGATCGTCATCACGGTTGGGACGGCTACTATGGCCAGGACTACCGCAGGGAGGATGGTCCAGCCAATCTCCAGCGGCATGTTGCCGTGAATCTGAGGAGGGTCCGGGTCGCCGGCCCTTCTGCGAAACCGGATTAGAGCGTAGAGGATGATGCCGCCGACTACGACAAAGGTGATTACCGCCGCCCAGAGGATCCAGTAGAAAAGATTCAGCTGCGATTGAGCGACAGGCCCGGACGTATCGAACGTGGACTGCGGGTGGTCCGGGTAGCACCCGGCGATGATGGCTGCGAGCAAGACCAGCATCCCCACGCCGACTAATGTTGAGTAGCGTCTACTCATCCGCATACTCGCGGTAAACTCCTTCCCGGCCCGCGCAAGCGGCATCCGAATCTACCAGAGAGCCGCCACACAGTCAAGCGCATCTCTATGTGAGAACGCTATCCACGATTATCGACAAGAACAGCAGGGCGAGGTACAACAGCGAGTAGAGGTACAAGGTCCTCGCCCCCCGTATCCCGGGCAAGATGGTCAGCCGGTAGGCGTAGAACACAAACGCCGCGCTAAGGCCCGCAGACGAGACTAGATATACCCAGCCAACGCTCGGGTGCGCCGCGAATAACACGGCCGCCGCCGCCAGCGCGGCCGAGTAGAGCAAGATGGCCCGCTTCGTGGCCGCGAGGCTGGTGACGACCGGAAGCATCGGGATGCCCGCCCTCTCGTAGTCGTCTTTTATGAGCAGGGCTAGGGCCCAGAAGTGGGGCGGCGTCCAGAGGAAGATGATAGTGAACATGAAGATCGCGGGGAGCTCGACGGTCCCGGTTACGGCCGCCCAGCCGGCGATAGGTGGCACGGCGCCTGCCGCGCCGCCTATCACGATGTTCTGGGGAGTGCTCCGCTTTAGCGCCATCGTATAGACGAACACGTAGATGAGCGTCCCGCTGAGGGTGACGACAGCCGCCAGGGCGTTCGCGAACGCCACGAGCATAACGAATGCGACGACGTTGAGCCCCAGCCCAAACGCGAGCGCGTTTCGCGGAGGCACTCGACCGCCGGCGACAGGGCGGTCCTTCGTCCGCTTCATCTGGGCGTCGATGTCCCGCTCCAGCGCGTGGTTCAGCGATTGCGCGCCGCCCGCCGCGAGGGCGCCGGCAGTCAGGAGCACGGCCGCGATAGTTGGGTCTGGGGCGCCTTTAGACGCCAGGAACATCGCGCCCAACGCCGTCACCAGAAGCAGCGAGACGATTCGCGGCTTTGTGAGAGCTATGTAGTCTCTAACGACGCTAGGGGATATCGCCGTCTGGGCGATCAAGCTATCGCACCCCTTTCAGTTCTACGGCCTATGCGGTCCGCGAAGTGAAGCGCAGCCACCAGAATGAGGGATACCCATAACAGGGTGGCACCAACGAGATGCGCCGCCTTGAGCACCGTGGAAAATCCCGTCCAGATCGTGGCCGCTCCAAGGACGGACTGGAGGAGGAAGAGCGACACCGCAGCGGCCCCTGCCATCCCCAGCCAGGCGTCGCGCGTGTTCCTCGACCACACCAGGACCCCGGTGGCGACGATCACCACCCCGGCGATTGCGGCAATGAAGCGATGTCCCATGTGCACGAGATAGGGTTCCCCGGAAGGGAGCAGTTCCCCTCCGCATAGCGGCCAGCTCGCACAAGAGGAGCCATACCCGAGACCGGCCATGAAGGACCCCGACATTATGACCACGAACGCGCCCGCGACCGAGCCGACGACCAACAGATCGAGGTATGGGCTATTGGGGCCTGAACGATTTGTCGTGGCCGTCGCGCTTGTGCCCCGCCACGCGCCGACGAGCGCAATCGCCATACAGGCAACTAGCACTTCCGCGACCGAGAGGTGAAGGAGCACTATCCACCATTCCAGCTCCGCGTATACCGTCACCGCGCCGAGCGCGGCAGCGAGTACGACCATAACGAGAGCTGCGGTGGTGGAGTAGACAAGCCAACGGTTGTCCCGCCAGCGGACCCAGGCAAGGGAGGCGGCGGCCAACACTATCGCGCCCACGAAGGTGGCAGATAGTCGGTGAGAATACTCGATAAGTGCGTGGACCTCAAACGGAGGGACCAATTGCCCGTGGCACAGTGGCCAGTCCGGACATCCCAACCCCGAATCGGTTACTCGCACAACCCCTCCGAGTGCCACCTGCCCCACCGACGCCACCAGGCCGACGATTACCAGAATGAGCAGCGCGCGCCGGCTATTTCGTCTGAGTGCGGGACCCTGGTCCAATGGAGGGCCAGTCAGGCCAAAAGGGCTTTGTGCAAGCTTTCACAACGATAGCATAAGCCCCATAGAGCGTCAACGAGAAATCGATGCCATTTGAAACGCGCCAAAAGCTTCGCAAATGGCCCCCCAAGATCCCGCAGACCTGGGCCAGGTTGTGTCTGCGGCCAGGTAGGGAGGGCGGTCGGCCGCCTTGACGGGCATTCCAGCCGAAAACTACAATTGCAGCAGACCCATTTTTCGGTCGAAATGGCTTTCTTCGTCGATTCGCGGCCCGCTAGCTCAATTGGCAGAGCAACTGACTCTTAATCAGTAGGTTCTCGGTTCAAGTCCGAGGCGGGTCACCACATCTCCACCACATAACGAAGAGGCTCCCGCATAGTGGAAGCTCCTAAGATTACAGCCCGATTCCGTTTGTCTGCCGACATTTTGCCGACATCTTTCGCCCGTTAACGACTATTAATTGGTGACACTTGGCTCCCCGCGCAAAGGGATTTTGCGAACTTTTGTGAGTTTCACCTTCATCACAAGATCAAGTTACTTCGACAACCGAAGGCCGGAGTGCGTCGGCTATCGGCTTATGGTGCCATCCCCAATTGACTAGGACCCTCGCTTGGGAAAGTACCTCCGAACACGACCTTTTTGCTCGCACTTGAACTCGTCCTCATCGAGAAGCTCGCGGATTGCCGTCTCCTTCAAGTCACGATTACCTTTGACGCTCAAGTGACGATTACCGTTGACGCTGCCGAGCAGTTCCGTATGGGCTATACCTGGTTTTCGTAAAACCTTCCGACGGAGCTGGGGTTTTCGTTTTCGCACGCCGATTCTTTGTCTTTCCTCCCTTACACGTTCAGCAGAGAAATAGCGTCGGAACCAGAGCCCCTTATATTCCAGCCTCTTCTTATCGAGGAGTTGGCGGAATGCTAACTCCTTCAACTCGCGTTCTCCCTGTACGATTCGAAACAACTCGGTTTGGCTTAAGCCAGGCATCTCTGAGACCTTCTGGTACATGGTGAATTGAATCCGTTTCACCTCCGAGTCGAGCCGCGCCTTGATCCGGAGGAGCATTCGACGCGCGCCCCACCACGAAACCCACACAGTAATTAACGGCCAAATGGGCAGAAAAGGCAGCCAAAAGAACCATGCCCACCAAGGCAAGATCTCATCAGTTTTCATGGTAATCCGAGTGCCGGTGTCGATTGGCCTTATCTCCAGGGTCGTTGACGTTAGGGTGCCGAAATGACCAGAGGCTTTCCTTTCAAATGCCACGAGTCTATTGGAAGCAAGTGCAGTCACGGTCTCTTGGACTTCGATGGTGTGATGGGTGTTGCCGTATTCGTCTGTACCTTGGCGCGTGAAACTGCCCCTAAAAGTGGCGCCGACGCTGATGGTCCCTCGGGACCTTTGCCTGAGTACTGCCGGAAGCCCGGTCCATTCGTGGTGACGCGTGAAGTCTGCAAGGTAGTTGAAGACTTTAGCCGGTGGCGAGTTAACCACTGTATGCCTTTTCGCGCCATGCATTGTTCGTTCCGTGTCAGATGACTGTATCTTGTGTCCGGGGGTGACGCCCGCGGACTGTCACTACTAGTTGGAAGTGGCTCCCCGGGTGAGGTTCGAACTCGCGACTTCGGGGTTGGGGAAAACACCTTCAAACTCCAACGTGTACATTCTCGCTGCCAATTGGCGCTGATTCAAGTCGACGCTATTGACCCGAGCCCATATCAAAGTGTTGCTATTAGTAAATAATTGCGCGTTTCAGGGCTCTCTGATCTCGGTGATACACAAAACCGTATTTAGTCAGACGGTTCCTCAGAGAGGTCAAGCTACGCTGCTCGTAAAGGTCCGGGGCTAGATGTCCCAGAGCTTGTTCATCAACGACGAGCTGGAGCACCGAGAAGACGATCAGACGATTTGATTTAGTTCGTATAATTCGTTTCTTTCGTACAGTGTCAGAGCGCTTGAAGCAGCTCAACTCGACGAAGCAAGGGTTGAATCTAGCTGCCGACATTTTGCCGACACGCGGTGACACTGGATGCTCTCAGTGGACAAGAAACTCAGGATTGCAGATACTCCAGAGCACCGGGTGGACAAGAAAACACTAGCAGACACAACAAACGCCGGACTCTTACAGTAGGTTCTCGGTTCAAGTCCGAGGCGGGTCACCAAATCTCTTCCTGCTCGCCGCCCTGCGACGGGCCCTCACCTCCCGTTCTGGTGATCCCGCATACGCTGGCGATCGGACTCGGTGAGGTAGGGCTGCACCCCCTCGACGAACTCCTTCAGCGTCTCGTCCACCGTGGCGGAGGTCGTGTCGAGCGCGATCTTGATCTTGAGCAGAGAGGCCTCGAACTCCTCCTCGAACCTCTCGAGGACGAGCTCCACGTCCTCCTCCCGCACGACGCCGCGCGTCGGCTCGCCGAAGGGCTTCGACCGGCGCTGCGAATCGACTGTCTCGGGGTCCGGGTAGGCGTTCGCCCTCATGCGGCGTTTGATCACGTCCGGGGATGCCTTCAATAGCACGAGCACTGTCCCTGGCGCTCGCTCCAGAATCTCCTCCTCCATGCGGCGTGCCATCTCCGTGCGTTGCCCTGCCGCGCTACGCGTGGGCGCGCCGCTGTCTTCGCCCCCGTAGCCGTAGTAGAGCGGCGCGTAGACCGCCTCTTCGATGTGCAGCCCCATCAGGTTGTGGTCGGCGTCGATGTAGAACGCCGGGGCGATGTGATACGCCATCATGAAGCGCTGGAACATCTCCTTGATCTGGGGATGCGCGTCTCGATACTCCTCGGCGGCACGGCCGGTCAGCTCGGTGGAAGGGATGGTGAAGTGGTCGTGGAAATGGCGGCTTCCGCCCAGGTTGCGCTCCGCCCACTCGACGATCTTGTCCGCCAGGGTCGTCTTGCCGGCGAACTCGCATCCGACCAGAATGATGTTCATATCGTCTCCATTTCGGAATGTGCCTCAGGACAGAACGGGACGGCGAATATCGGAGGACCGTCGCGTTTCGCTCCTTCGCCGGAGGTCGCGTCCGTGGACTCAACCCCAGCTCGGATTAGGGGAGGACCGGTGTGCCTGGGACCTGAGAGAGCTTGATGAAATACCCGGCCAAGCGGCTGATCGCGAACGGGCCGGTCGCTCCCGGGAGCCATCCGTCGAATCCCTGAGAGCCGCCGACGCCCCACCGCTGGACTGAGTCTACGACGCCTCCCGCTACCTGAATTAGTCCCGAGAGCGTCCCGGCGTCGTGGCCGCCCGCCGGCGTCGAGTAGGGCACGCCGACCAGGTTGAATCCCGGCACCAGGAAATCGAGAGGGGCGCTCTGATTGCATGGGACCCCGGTGACGCCCACGCTCCCGCTGCCCGGGATGGCGGAGAGCTTGACGAAGTAGCCGTGCCCCGGCTGGAGGAGAAAGGGGTTGGAAGAGCCCGGTAGCCAGCCATCGAATCCCTGCGCTCCGCCGACGCCCCACCGCTGGACCGAGTCCACTACGCCACCCTGAGCGGCGATCACGTCGGCCAGGTCCTTGGCGCTTAATGGCTCGTCGCACCCCACCGGGAGGGACATCAGATTGAAGCCAACCACCACAGGTATTTCCACGGTCTCCTCGAGAGGCACGCCACCGCAGAGCACGATACTGTCCCCGCCGCTCTGGCTCAGGATCTCCTCGCCCGTGGCGTTCGCCAGTACCGGGGAGCTGATGTCCAGTGGGCTGCGGCCTTTGGCCTTGCAGAAGACCATCATCTGGGCTACGTCGCCGGCGCCGCCGGAAGGGGCGGCGGGGCTGAGAAGCGTGGATGCGAAGAGGAGCGTGCCCGAGGCGTTGTCGATGCCGAAGTGCTTGAAGAACCCGCCCGCCTGGTCCTCCTGTCCGTTGCCGCTCAGCAGCGGCCCCGGGCCGGCGAACAGGATGGACAGCACCGCGGGGTTGAATCGGACTTCGAACTGCGCCCCGTAAATCGCTTCGGCGCTGGAAGTCGCGTCGACCATTACGGTGGCGCTCTGCCCGATGTCGAGCTGCACGACCGCCGGGCGTAGGCCGACCTGGACCATCATCGCCGCCCCCGGTTGGACGGCAGGCTGTGCGAAGGGCATGGGGAGTCGCCCGGACGCCGCTGCCAGTGCCACGACGAGAAGCGCTAGAGCGCCTGCCGCGGCGGCCACCGTGATCTTCCGCATGCCGAGCCTTACGATCAAAACCGAACTCTCGCTTTTCTAGCCCCTCGTCCGCGTCTCATATCCGGCCGGACAAGAGACGCGATCCCCGGGACCGTCTAACTGGGACCTCGACTTGGTCACTGGAAGTCGAGCTCCCGCACGATGTTATTTGCCCCTGTGCCAATGTCGCCGCCTTGGATGCCGCCGGCATCTATGTCGACTGCCTTAAGGTTCAGCGGTCGGACACGCAAGTCATCATCGCCTTCGTCGAGGTCTTCTTGCTTGGAGACCCCCCGGGCAGGAGCCTGGACAACGGGCTCGGTGAACCACACTTGGAGGGTATCGTCGGACCCCTCTACGGTATCGTCGAGTCCCTCTGGGGGTATATCAGCGCCGCCACACAAGCTGCCGCCGCCTGTCCCTCCAAACGTGACGTCGAGCTCCGCCATCCTTGCGGCGGTTCCTGGACTCTGTGACGCCTCAAACGCCCTTGTGTCTGATTCCCCCACTTGGCGCTCGTTGCGGCCGAAAGCGGCCCAGTTCACATTTCGCAGGTCTCCGCCGCCCCCTCCAACTGCGGGGGAACCGGAGGGTCTCTCGTCTCCGGGATCGATGGCGGGATACAAGGCGGGGCCAAAGGCGTCGGTGGGGCACACGGTAGTCCCGACGCCATTTGCGCCGGGGTTATAGGGACCCAGAATATTCAGGAGTGGAGCATTACTCAAAGCAGCGTACGGCTGGAGATCGCTGGCGTTCGCCGCACACGGGCCACCCACCGGCGCGAGCCCAAGCGGGTCCGTCGCCCGTGTCGGCCGCCCGCCCGCGTACTCGAACAGGCCCAGCCCGCCACCGCCGTATCCCATCGGGTCGCGGCTGAGGAACCGGCCCAGCTCAGGGCTCAGGTAGCGGCGGCGGTTGTAGTACAGCCCGGTCTCGGGGTCGAGCCTGCGGCCGGCGAACATGTACGGGTTCGCCTCCGAGCTCGTGCCGCCTACGGCTACAATGTCGTCGCCGCCGAAGTCGACAACGCTGTTGGCGCCCGGCTTGAAGACGGTGGGACGACCGTAGGCGTCGTACTGGTACCCCTCGACGATGGCCCCTGCGCCGTCAGTGAGGGCGAAGACCGATCCCAGGCTGTTCGCATGGTAGTAGAGACGCCGGTCGCCGGCCTCGGTGGCGCTGGTCCCGCCGCTCACGTTCCGGTCTAGGGACAGCGCCTCGTCTAGGCCGCGGCCGTAGACGTACTGCTGTAGCAGTGCGCCGCTGCCGTCCCGCTCCTCGATCACACGCCGGCCGTCGTACGAGAAGTCGGTGAAGCCGACGAGCGGGCCGGAGTTCGTTACCACCTTACGAATTCTCCTGCCCGCCGCATCGTAGCTGTAGGTGGCGATGAGCGCGCCGTCAGACTTCCTTGTCACGGTGCGCAGCCGGTTGAGGTAGTCCCATGCGAACAGCAGCGTCCCGTCGTCGGTCACGTTGCCGTTGTCATCGGACAGGACAGCGGTGACGCCGCCGTCGCTGCGCTCGACGATCTCGTTGAACGAGGAGTGCTTGCGCGTCTCGCCGTCGACCTGCTCCCAGTTACCGGCGCCGTCGAGGGCCCAGGAGCTGTGCAGCGGGCCGAGGGCGCTCGCCGTTACCACGGCGTCTCGGGCTGAGTTAAGCGTGCCGCGCTGGAAATCGGTCAGCCGGTAGGCGGAGTCGTAGGCGTACAGTTCGCTATCGCCCGGCGCGTGCAGCTTCTCCTCCGTCAGCTTGTTGCTCATCCGGTCGTAGCGCTGGGCGAAACCGGCAATCAGGGTCTGGTCGATTTCGCGCCCGTGCCGCAATTCGACCGGGCGCCTAATGCCGTCGTAGCCGACGTCGACCTTGGCCGTGAAGTCGATCAGGGCGAGCCCCGTGCCGTTGATGGGGTACGCGCGGCCCGCCACGCGCGTCGCGCCGATGTACTGGTAGACCGCGAGCTCCTGCGTCGCGCCGCTATCCTGCACCGACTTCAAGCGGTCGAGCTCGTCGTAGCGATAGTCAAGCGCGCGCCCATTCGGATACGTCAGACTTGTGCGCAGTCCGTCGGCCCTCCATCCCGAAGATACCGCCCTGGTGGGACCGGTACCGATGCGCTGGCCCTCCTCGACGAGCCGGCCAAGGCTGTCGTAGATGTAGGTGACCACCGAGTCGTCCCCGAGACCGCTCGGCTCGTTGTTGTCGGTGGCGCGCGTCCGGCGAGACAGGCCGTCGTACTCGTAGCGAACCGCAGTGGTGCCGGTGACCCCGGTCGCCCTTATGACGTCCGCGGCGGTGCGTCGGTTGGGGGCGTCGTAGGTATATGTGATGACGGAGCCGTTCTCGTCGGTGACCCGCGCCACGTTGTGGTCACGGTCGTACTCGTATGCGACCGTGGTCGTGGCATCGCATCGGTCGGCCAGCGCCGGGGGTACGCAGAAGCCCTTGGTCACGGCGGTCCTGCGATCGAGGTTGTCGTAGGCGTACTGCGTCTGGTTGCCGTTGTCGTCGGTGATGCTGCGCAGCAGGGAGTTCTGCCCCCACTCGTACCTGGTCGTAACCAGGCCGTCGCCGCCACCCTGAGCAAGGTCCGGCTGCGGGATCGTGCTACTGACACCGAAGAAGTCCCTGCCAATGCTGAGGCCGTCACCGGCCCCGGACGCCGTAAGCACCACGTCGCTCTGCGTGCGGCGTCCTATCCCATCGTAGAAAGATATGGTGACGTTGCCGCGGGTGTTGACGTCGTTGATCGTGCGCGGTCCCTCGGAGAAGGCGCGGCGGACCACGGGGTCGGGCCTAGGAGGACCCTCGGCGTCGGCCGTCGCGACGAGATTGCCGCGCGAGTCGTAGCGGAACCGGAAGGCCCTGCCGATATTGTCTACCCTTATCTGCGGCCGGTTGAGGGCGTCGTGGAAGAACGTTGTGAGGAAGACCTCGTCGGGGAGGCCCGGTTCCTGGGACACATCGGTCTCGCGAGTTTCGATGACATTGCTGTTGCCGTCGTAGGCGTACTCGACGGCGTTGCCCGCCGGGTCTGCGACCCTTAGCAGCCGGTCCGCCCCATCGTACTCGTAGCGACGGGTATCCCCGTCGTCCTCCACCGTAAACGTGAGGCGGGAGTTGCGGTCGTACTCGGAGCGCGTGGTGACGCGGCCGATGATCGTGATGCCGGTGACTCCCTGGATAGCCTGCGTGTCGCCCGGTGTTAGATCGCTCTTGCCGATAGACACGGCCCCGTCGGCCAGGTCGGGAGTCCGCGCCGTCGTGGTGGCCGGCCTTATAAATAGTACGCGGTCGGTCTGGTAGGCGCGGCTCAGCTCGTCGTAGCGGTACTCCGTGGCTGCGAGCAGTCCGCCTCCGACCAGGGCGGTAGGCTGGATCACGCCAACTGACGAGACCGGCGCGGCCAGTGTGGCAGGCCCATCGGAGGTCGGCGTCGTACCGCCCGCCGGACCGAAGCGCGAAAGCCGGACGACGTTGCTCGCCGGGTCGTACTGGATGACAGACTGGTTCCCAGCGCTATCGACCACGCTGGTGCGGCGATTGAAGCCGTCGTAGATGTAGCGCGTGCGGTCGCCTGAGCCGCCGACCGTCGAGTTGTTGGCAGACGAGCCGTCCGTGTCGGCCGCGTCGACCCGCTCGACGAGATTGGCGTTCCCGTCGTAGTGGTAGGCCACGGTCGACGACACGCCGCCTCTGACGTCGTATACGGTGGCGTCCGATGCGGAGCGCAGCGCAAGCGGCGGCGACGAGGGTGCGCCGCTCGTTACGCGCATGACGAGTTCTCGCTCGTCGTAGGTCCACGACGTAGCGTTCCCCTCAGGTTGTACTAACAGGACGCGGTTCTCGTTGGGATCGTAGCGGACGCGCGTGGTCAGCATCTCCGGCGTAGTGCTGTTGCGGACCTCGCGGACCGACTCCACGAGCTTGTTAAGGATGTCGTAGTGGTGCACCGTGTCGACGTACGCGGGACCACCCACCGGATCGGGACTGACCACGTTGGGCGGCAGCGTAGCGCTCGGCGGGTTTCCATCGACAGCCGAGGTGTTCCCGCGGTCCTCCACCTGGCGCAGCACTAGACTGCCGTTGTGGTCGTAAAAGAGCCGCTCCAGGTAGTTGAAGTTGATGAGCAGGTGCGGGGGCTCGACGGTCGATCGTTGGAATTGGCCGTGTGCCGCGGCGCGCTCGATCTGAACGACTTGGTTCAGCTCGTTGACGACGTAGTCGGTGACCACGCCCCTGCCGTCCACTTGCCGGACCAGGTTGCCGACGCGGTCGTAGGCGAGATCGCTCCGCAGGTAGGCCGTCGGCGGGGGGCCGGTCTCGCCGAACTTGCTCGCGATCGCCACCAGGTCGAGCACATTTACGTCGCCGTCGCCGTTCAGGTCAGCCAGATAGTCGCGTTTGCCGATCCTCTCGGCGACCGATTGCAAGTCCTGGAGATTAACGTTGCCGTCGCCGTTCACGTCGGCTTCGATCCGCCGGGTCTTGGAGTCGCGGACGGTCCGCGCCAGGTAGCCCCCCAGCTCCGAGGAGGTAGTCGTAGTCACGTCCAGGCCGTCCCCATCGGGGTCGTTTGCGGGATAGTAGTCGTACTGGTCGACGTTACCCTCGGGGTCGATATGGAGGACCAGCTGGCCGAAGCGGTTGTAGACGAAGCGCTGGCCGATCTCCTGAATCGTGTCCCCTTCCGCGGTCGCCTGGTTGGACCCACCAAGCAACGTCACGCTGGGCTGTTGGGTGCGTACGACGTTTCCGTGGACCTGAGTGGTCACGCCGTCCTGGTTGGCGTCACCCGCCGATGAACCGCATACGCCGGCGATCGCAAGAAGCTGCTGGACTCTCGCGGATGTGCGGCCGGTGACGCTTGCAATCGCGGGTGCGCTGCAAGCCTCCTCGTAGTCGAATGTGTGCTTCGTCGTGTAGCGGGCGAGCGTTCTTAGGCCGCCGTTCTGTGGCGCGTATGAGGTGTCGAGCCCACGCGGTGAGGTGATCGTTCGGAGCTGGTTGTAGATGGGCTCGTAGGTCATGGCGACCCTGATAGTCCCCTGGTCGCCGCCGCGGTCGGCGTCAGGAGTACGCGTCACGGTGAGCAGATTGCCCTGCTGCTGCCGATCGGGGTTCTGGTCGTCGTAGAGGTACGAGACCGAGTTGCCCTCGGGGAACACCGTCTTCAGGCGCTGGCCGTCTTCGTTGTACTCGTGCCGTGTCTCGTAGAAGTCCGGCTCGCCAGGCCTCAGGTCGCGGTTGGTGAACTCACGCACCCCCACGATGTTGCTCAGCCTGTTGAACTGGTACTCGGTGACGTTGCCGTTTCGGTCGGTCACCGTCGTCTGGGACACCGGGAAGTTGACGCCCACCCTTCTGGTTGTGGTCAGTACGATGTACTGGTACGCGATGACGCCGCCGGCGGGCACGCCGCTGTAGTTCGTGCCTCCCAGGGTCTGAGTTAGCACGCGGTCCAGGGTCGTCGAAGAGCTGGTGCCGTAGGTCAGTATTAGCCTCGGCGGGCCGCCGCCGGCCACCTCGTTGGGCGCGGTGACCGTGAGCAGGTTGTGGTCCAGATGCGGGTCGGTGGAGCTGGAAGAATAGGTGTAGCGGGTTGTCCTGCCCTGAGGGAAGTTGTTGCCGGTAGGAGTGCTGGTGACCGTTGGCGAGGTGACCTCGGTCAGGTCGCCGTTGGCGTCGTAGGCGAACTTGATGGAGCGGCCGACGAAGTCAGTCACGCTGGCCAGCCGCCCGTGCGTATCGTAGGAGTAGTCGATGAGGCGCCCCAGCGTATCGACGGCTTGACTCAGCCGCCCTTGCGTATCGTAGGTGAAGCTGATTGTGTTGCCGTTGCGGTCCCGCATGGCAACGAGGCGTGACAGGCCGTCGGAGTTCGGCGGTCCGTACTCGGAAGAGTTTCCGCGCTGGTCCCACTCGACGAAGCCACCGCCAGACGCCGAGGTTAGGCGCGTGTAGAACCCGGCAGGTGACAGGAATGTGCCGTCGGTCTGCAGCTGGTAGAGGTCATACCTGCCGAGGCCGTCCATGCGCACAACGTCCCCGGGCTGAGGCTTGCGCGGAAGCCCGGTAGCGGGGAGGGTCCCTGCGTTTTGAGGTGTGGCCAGGATCAGGCGCCGGTTGTAATTGAAGTCCCAGTTATGCCCCAGCGGCCCTTCGTAGATGATGCCGCTGCGGTACTTGCGGGCGAAGACCCAGTCGATGCCGCGGCCCGGAATACGCAAGTCTTCCTCGTACTGATAGAGCTCGCCGCTGTGCAGGTAGATTGGGTCGCCGGCGTCGGGGCAGCCGCCCGCTGTGCAGCCGCTGGGCAAGTCCAGCGTGCCGTCGCCGCATTCGACACCGGAGCCACAGTCAGATGGACCGTCGGGGGTCTCGGTAGGCGCGTAGTAGTAGGAATAATAGTTGTCGTCGTCCCTGACCTGGTACGCTTCCTCGTTAGCCGAGTAAGCGACGAGGTAGACCTCGGCAGACTGGTTCTCGGTGAAGAAGTCGGGCGTGTCGCTAGTCACACTCACGTCGTTGGACATCTGGAAGCCCTGAACTTCCGTGTCCGGCACCTCACCCACTTTGAACGTGATGGAGAATATAGCGCTACCGCCGGCGGGAATGGTCAACAAGTTGCAGGTAAAGGTGCTTCCTGGGGCCGGTCCGCTACAGCTCGCCGGGAGGGTATCTGACAACACCTGTATGTCCGCGGGAAGGTCGTCGGTGAGACGTACGTTGACGGCATCGTCTGGGCCGTGGTTCTCGACGAGAATCGTGAATACGTACCGGTCGCCCTCTGTCGTCTCGATCTCCTCATCCTCGTAATCTACGTCATATGCGTCGACGAATTCGTCGACAGACTCTGGCGCGGAGTCGTGTTCGTCGAGCACTTTGAGCACCGAGATGTCGGCGTGTGCAATGGCCTGGTTGGTCACCTGGGTTGTCACGGTTGATGCGTTGGTCGCGCTGGCCTCAGCATGGTTGGTTAGCTGAGTACCTGGCGGCACCGAGGAGTCCAGTTTCAACTCGAAGACATACGACTTCTCCTGTTGCGGAGACAGGTCACCTACCTGACAGGTGATAGTCCTGGAAGCGGTGGCGCATTCGTTGGTGGCCTGTAATAGGTTAGGATTGTTGGCTGATTGCAAGAAGACCTGTCCGATGCTGCCGAACTGCGGCGCCTGATCCGTCAGCACCACGCCCAGCGCCGTCTCGGTGCCCACGTTCTTGACAGTCACTTTGTACTCGATTTCCCCATCCCTCGGCACGCTCCCTCCACGCACCACTCTGCCAAGCGGCTTTTTGGTCACGCTTAGGTGCGCCCCCACCAGCACCTCGGAGATCAGCTCATCGATGCGGCTTTCAGGGATCTTGCGTAGCTCGTGGCCATATGCTTCGTTGAAGGCGGCGAATACGATCGCCTGGAAGGCCCGCCTCAAGTCCCAAGGATTGGAGCTCGTCGGATCATTAAGGGATGAGCTCTCTTGCTCCTCGTGCTCCGCCGGCACCGCCCTGATGATGTTCACCCGTGCTAGCGCATTTGTGACGGGCGGCGGGCCAGGGTTCAGGTCCTGAACCATCAGCGTTCCCGCTTCGGTGCCGTCGCTGACCCAGACCTCCGAGCCGTGAACGCCGTCGGTCGCGACGAAGAACAGGTGACCGTCCGCCGGCGTGAACTCTCCGGTGAGGAAGAAGAAGAATGCAAACGCCGGCCCAGGGTTTATGTCCTTGACCATGACCGTACCCGCGGCCGTGCCGTCGCTCTTCCACAGCTCAAGCCCGCTGATCCCGTCGTTGGCGGTGAAGTAGAAGACCGTGCCTGTGACGTGGGTAATATTGGCGAAGCCGAATAAGGCGAAGCCGGAGCTCGCCCCCGGATTGATGTCTTTGACCATCAGGGTGCCTGTCGCCGTCCCGTCGGTCTTCCACAGCTCGATGCCGGTGACTCCATCATTGGCCACGAAGTAGAGGCGGCCGTCGACGTCGCTCAGATTCTGAGGGTCCGACCAGGCGAACGGCTGGGGGTTGATGTCCTTGACCATCACGGTGCCCGCGCCGGTCCCGTCGCTCTTCCACAGCTCTCTCCCGTTGGTCCCTTCGTTCGCGGAGAAGAACAGGGTGCCGCCGACATCGATCAGGGACGCCGGGAATGAGCCTGAGATGCCGGGGGAGATGTCCGTCACCATGACGGTGCCGGGGGCGGTCCCGTCGGTCTTCCAAAGCTCGTTGCCGTTGGTCCCGTCGTTGGCCGCGAAGTAGAGGGTGCCGCCGACGTTGGTTAGTCCGGCGCCACCGAATGTCTGGAGGCTGCTGCCGAGACCTGGGAAGATGTCCTTGACCATGAATGTGCCCGCAGGCGAGCCGTCGCTCACCCACAGCTCAGTGCCGGCGATGCCGTCGTTGGCCCTGAAGAATACCTTCGCTCCGACTGGCGTCAGCTCCGCAGGGAATGAGTCGCCAATGCCCGGGAATATGTCTTTCACCATGATGGTGCCGGTGGCGGTGCCGTCGCTCTTCCACAGCTCACGGCCGTTTACCTTGTCGTCCGCGACGAAAAAGAGCGCGCCGGCGACATCGGTCAGCGAATTGATGAATGTGCTGTTGGGGCCCTGGATGATGTCCTTGACCAGCAAGGTTCCATCAGGGGTGAGGTCGCTCTTCCACAGCTCGAAGCCGTTCACCCCATCGGCGGCCGTGAAGTAGACCATGTTGCCAACGACCGTAATGAGGAACGGCACCGAGCTGGTTACACCGGGGGAAATGTCCTTGACCAGGACGATGGGGTCCGAAGATATTACCCGCTGCTCGATGGTGCTGGAGTTGTTCGACGGGTCGGTCTCGGTCTCGTCGGCGGAGACGGTCGCGGTGTTGATCACCTTGCCCACCGCGTTGGCGACCACGTTAATCGTGACATGGGCCACGTCCAGCTTGAGGAGCGTGCCAAGATTGCACGTGACTGTTCCGGCGGACTCGGTACAGCTACCCTGGCTGGCGGTGGCGCCCGAGTAGGTTACGTTGGCAGGCAGTGTATCGGTGACAGTCAGGTTGTGGGCGAAGCCGGGCCCCGCGTTCTCGATGGTCAGCCTGAAGCCCGTCGGCCTGCCCACGACGGGGAATGCCGGGGGCTCCATCGTCTTGGTCAGCGACAGATCGACGAATGGGGGCGGCGCAACGATCTCCACGACGAGCGAGAAGGTGTTGTTCGCGGGGTCGGGGTCGGTCTCCCTCGCGCTCACCGTCGAGGTGTTGGTGATGAAGACCCCGAAGGTGCTGGATGTGAACACTGCAATCGTCGCGGTCGCCTGCTCGCCCGGGGCCAGGATGGGAATATCGCACGACACGATGCCGCCTGCCTGAGAGCAGCTGCCGGCATCGGACTGCGCCGAGACGAACGCAACCCCGGGCGGAAGCTCGTCTGTCAGTTCCACGCCGGTGGCCGCCCCGGGGCCGTTGTTGGTCACGGTAACGGTATAGGTGAGGGTGTCTATCGGGAGCGCCTGAGTCGGCGTCGCGGTCTTGGTGATCGAGAGATCGGCGACAGGGTTAGGGTTGACGAGGACCTTCCACAGCTCTCTGCCCTTGGAGCCGTTGTTCGCGTCGAAGAACACCTGGTACAGCTTGAACCGGTCGGAGAACACCGGCAGTATCTCGGTGATGCTCGAGCTTGACCCGCCGGACCTGATGTTCTTGACGAGGAATGTCGTTGTGCCGTTGCTGATCCATAGCTCTGTCCCGTGCTGTTGTTCGTAGGCGGTAAATAAGAGCGGGTTGACGTAAGCGAGGTCGGCGGGCGTCGACCCATTGGCGCCGGGCCGGATGTCCATGACCATTACGGTACCCGCGGCAGTACCGTCGCTCCTCCACAGCTCTTTACCGTGCACACCGTCGGCGGCGACGAAGTGGACGGTACTGCTGGACCCGGTAAGCAGGGCCGCTCCAAACGAAAGGCCGGAGCTCAGTCCGGGGGCGATGTCCTTGACCATGACGGTGCCGGTTGCCGTCCCGTCCGACTTCCAGAGCTCCCTGCCGTGCGTGTTGTCGTCGGCGCCGAAGTAGAGAGTGTTGCCCACCGCGGTCAGATCGGTTGGAGACGAGCTGAACACCGGGTCTATGTTTTTGACCATGACGGTGCCCGTGGCCGTTCCATCTGACTTCCACAGCTCATCGTCGTTGGTGCTGTCGACCGCGGCGAAGAATAGGGTGCCGCCCACGTTCACGAGCTCGTCTGGGAACGAACCAAAGAAACCGTTCCTGATGTCCTTGACCATCACGGTGCCGGTGGCGGTGCCGTCGCTTTTCCATAGCTCGGTGCTGTTGGTGCCGTCGTTGGCAGTGAAGAATAGGATGCCGTTTGCGACCACTAGCTTGGAAGGAGAGGAGCCCGAGGCCCCTGGCAAAATATCCTTGACCATGACGGTGCCGGTGGCGGTCCCATCGCTCTTCCAGAGCTCGGTCCCGCTGGCGCCGTCATGGGCTGCGAAGAAAAGGATGCCGTTAAGCTCGGTCAGGTAGGCGGTGCCAGAGGAGAGACCCGAGCTCACGCCTGCTCGAATGTCTTTCATCATGACGGTACCCGTCGCGGTACCGTCGCTCTTCCACAGTTCGTATCCGACGGCGTCTTCGTAGGCGACGAAGAACGCTACCCCGCCGACGTTGGTGATCTCCTGCGGGAAGGAGCCGTTCGAGCCTGGCCGGATGTCTTTGACGAAGACCGTCCCCTCCTCTGTGCCGTCGCTCTTCCACAGCTCTCTGCCGTTCGTCGGGTCGAACGCGCTGAAGAAGAGCACGCCGTCGATATCCGCGAACTCATTCGGGGTCGCGCTGCTGAAGCCCGGTCTGATGTCTTTCACCAGCTCAACGATCGGGGGTACGACCACCAGTGACTGCACCGAGGCCGTGTTGTTGGAGTTGTCCGGGTCGCTCTGGGTTGCGACAACCGAAGCTGAGTTGGTGATGGTACCCGCAGCGCTGGCCACGGCCACCACGGTCACCGTGACCTCCGCCCGCTTGGCCACGGCGCCCATGTCGCACACCGCGCCGGTGGGTGTGACTACACAGCTACCGGACGGGGACGGCGTGACGCTAGTGGACAAGACTCCCGGCGGAAGCACGTCGGTCACGGTCACGTTGTTTGCGACGCTGGGGCCGTCGTTCCGTATCGTGATCGTGTAGTGAATTGGCACGCCCGTGGCCACGAGGGCCTGGAAGACCGTTTTGGTGATCGACAGGTCGGAGATCGGCGGCGGCTCGACCACCTCGGTGGACTCCGTGCTTGTGTTGTTACCTGGAACGGGGTCTTCCTCGTTGCTCCCCACCGCGGCCAGGTTGGTGATGGTCCCCGTGGTAGCTGGTGTGAATATCCGGATGGTCGCAGTGGCCTGGGTCCCTGTGCCCATCACGTCCAGACCGCACGTAACGACGCCGGCCGATTCTCCGCATGAGCCCTGCGTGGACGTCGCGGACACGAAGGTGCTGCCGGCCGGAAGCGTGTCGGTCAAAACCACGCCTGTTGCCGCTCCCGGCCCGCTGTTGGCGACACCGACGGTATAAGTCAGCGGGTCGTCCGTGTACACGGGGTCGATGCTGTCTTTCTTGGTCACGGAGAGATCGGCCACCGGATTCGGATTGACAAGCGCCAACCACAGCTCCTGGCCCTTACTGTTATCGCGGGCCGAGAAGAAGACCCTGGTCAAGCCGAGGGCTTCGTCGCGGATGGGGACAAGGTCGTGGATATTCGGACTGAACGTGCTCCCGAGCCGGACATCCGCGATCATGACGGTGCCGGTAGCGGTGCCATCACTCCACCAGAGCTCCTGCCCCAGGACTCCGTCGTTGGCGGAGAAGAGGAGCTTTCCTTCCACCGCGGTCAGCTCGGCGGGCGTGGAGTGGGAGGCCCCGGGCCGTATGTCCTTGACCATCACCGTACCGGTGGCGGTGCCGTCGCTCTTCCAGAGCTCGATGCCGCTAACGCCGTCCTGGGCTTGGAAGTACGCGGTCCCTGAGAGGTCCGCAATGGGCGCCGAGAAACCGCCGGAAGAGCCGGGATAAATGTCTTTGACCATCACCGTGCCGGTCGCGGTACCGTCGCTCTTCCATAGCTCGTTCCCGTTGCTGCCATCATTGGCGCGGAAGAAAAGAGCGTCGCCCACGGGCGTTTAGGTAATTTAGTGACCCGCTGGAGGCCCCGGGCCTGGTGTCCTTGACCATGACGGTACCGGTAGCCGTGCCGTCACTTCTCCAGAGCTCCTTGCCGTTGGTCGCGTTATCGGCCGCAAAGTAGACCACGCCGCCAAGCCCTACGATTTGGGTGGGGAAGGAGCCGGAGAAGCCCACCCTGATGTCCTTGACCATAGCGGTGCCGGTGGCCGTGCCGTCGCTCTTCCAGAGCTCGGCCCCGTTGCTGCCATCGTTGGCCTCAAAGTAGAGAGCGCCCGCCACGGCGGCAAGATCGTCCGGGGAAGAGCTTGAAGAGCCGGACCTTATATCCTTTACCATGACGGTACCGGTGGCCGTGCCGTCGCTTTTCCAGAGCTCGGCCCCGTTGCTTGCGTCCCGGGCGGCGAAGAACAGCGTGCCGCCAAGGTTGGTCAGATCAGAAACGGAGCCGTCCAGGGTGCCCGGGCGAATGTCCTTGACCATGACTGTGCCGGTGGCGGTCCCGTCGCTTCTCCACAGCTCCCGGCCGTAGTCATTGTGGTATGCGGTGAAGAACAGGGTGCCGTTGACGTCGGTGAGCTCCAAAGGAGTCGAGTTGGAAAAGCCGGGTCGGATGTCTTTGACGAGCGCGGTCCCTGCTTCCGTCCCGTCGCTCATCCATAGCTCCGTGCCCTCGCTGGAGCTGTAGGCCGAGAAGAAAAGCGTGCCGCCGACGTCCACGAACTGATCGGGCGAGGAGAAACTGGAGCCGGGCCGAATGTCCTTCAGGAGGGCGACCGCCGGTCCCCTCACAACGTGTGATTGGACTGTGGCGGTGTTGTTGCTGTTGTCAGGGTCGGCCTCGGCCGCGGTGGCCGTAGCCGTGTTGGTAATCGTCCCCACTCGGCGTGCTACGGCGACTATCGTTATCGTTGTGGTCGAGCGCTTGAAGAGCGCGCCCAGGGCGCAAGTAACGACGCCTTGAGACTCCGAGCACGTCCCCTGGCTGGCACTGGCGGAGACGAAGTCGACGCCGGCCGGCAGCGTATCCGTAGTGGTGACGTTGTTGGCCTCGCTGGGCCCCGTCGGATTACCCACATTGACCTTGTAGATGATCCTCTGCCCTCTTGCGACGTAGACCGGGAAGACGCCCTTGCGGACGACGAGGTCGGCTACTGACGGCGGGTCGACGACCTGCGTCGTGACCGTCGTCGTGTTGTTCGCCGTTGCGGCGTCCGTCTCGTTGCCCGTCACGCTGACAGAGTTGCTGATGGTCCCGTTAGCGTTGGGGGAATAGACCGTGATTGTGGCCGTGGCCGTGGACCCGTTTGGAAGGATCGCAAGGTCACATGTGACCGTGCCCGACGAGTAGGAGCAGCTCCCCTGGGTGGAAGTGGCTTTGGCGAAGGTCGAGCCGGCTGGGAGGACGTCCGAAAGGGTCACTCCGGTCGCGGGGCCGGGCCCTCCGTTGGTCACGGATACCGTGTAGTAGAGGGGGTCGTCTCTATACACGGGGTCAGGCGAGTCGCTCTTCGATATTGAAAGGTCAGCGTTGGGATTGGGGTTGAGAAATGCCACCCACGGCTCGAATCCCTTGGAACCGTCCCAGGCCTCGAAGAAGAGCAGTGTGATCCCGGTGGGGGGGTGGACCAGGGGAAGCAGGTGCGTTGGAGAGGCGGACGATGAGCCGGGCCGGATGTTCTTGGCCATCACGGTCGTCGAAACTGTGCCGTTGCTCTTCCACAGCTCGATGCCGTTAACTCCGTCGTTAGCCGTGAAATACAGCGTCCCGTTAACGTCGGTCAGCCAGTTGGGGAACGAACTATTGGAACCCGGTCGTATGTCCTTGACCATAACCGTTCCGGTGGCCGTGCCGTCGCTCGTCCACAGCTCGGTGCCGCTAGCATCGGTGACGCTGAAGAAAAGCCTGCCTCCGGAGGCGGTCAGTCCTACATTGCTGGACGAGAGGCCGTGCGATGATCCCGGCTTGATGTCTTTGACCATAACCGTTCCGGTGGCGGTGCCATCGCTCGTCCACAGCTCCCGGCCGTTGGTGCCGTCGTCGGCGCTAAAGAATAACGTGCCGTTTACGTCTGTGAGCTCGCGAGGAGACGATTGGGACGACCCCGGGTAGATGTCTTTGACCAGTACGGTGCCGGTGGCGGTGCCATCGGTCTTCCACGGCTCGCGACCGACCCCGGTGCTGTGTGCCTCGAAGAACAGCGAGGCGCCGGCGACCTCGAATTGGGCGGGGCTGGAGTGGTTGCTCTCCGGCACGATGTCCTTCACTATGACGGTGCCGGTCGCCGTACCGTCGCTCATCCACAGCTCGCGGCCCGTGGAACCTCCGTGGGCGGAGAAGAACAGCTTGCCGGCGAAGCTCGTAAGGTTTTCAGGATCGCTGGATGACGAGCCGGCCGAGATGTCCTTGACCATGACCGTCCCGGATGCCGTGCCGTCGCTCGTCCAGAGCTCGATCCCGTTGGTACCGTCGTTAGCCGTGAAGAAGAACTTCGTCCCGGTCACGTGGATAAGGGGCTCGAAGCCGGAGAAACTGTCCAGGCCGTTGGCAGTGCCTGGCCGGATGTCCTTGACCATCACGGTGCCTGCATCCGTGCCATCGCTCCTCCACAGCTCGTCCCCGTGTACGCCGTCGTCTGCGACGAAGTAGAGCGTGTCGCCCACGCCCACCATGGCGGTGAGGCCCGAGCTTGAGGACCCCGGTCGGATGTCCTTGACCAAAACGGTGCCGTCAGCCGTGCCGTCGCTCTTCCACAGCTCGGCTCCCTCAGCCGGCCGGTAAGCATCGAAGAACAGGGTGCCGTTGACGTCGGTAAAATCCTCCGGGCTGCTGCTCCCCGAGCCGGGTCTGATGTCTTTCAGCAGGACAATCGGCGGCGCGTCGACCACGTCCACCTGTGGGCCGACTGTGTTGTTGCCCTGCGCCGGATCGGTCTCGTCGAAACCGCTGAAAAGAGCGAGGCTGATCACGGGGCCCGCCAGCCTAGGAATGACCACGACGGTAATCGTTACCGTAGAGCGCTTGAGCACCGTGCCCAGACTGCACTTCAGCGAGGTGGTGTTTACGCAGGTCCCCTGGCTGGTGCTGGCGGAGACGAAATCGAGGGAGGGATTCAGCGAAACTATGACCTCGACGTTGTGGGCCGGGCTTGGCCCCACGTCGTTGGTCACCTTTACGATGTACTTCATCTTGACGCCCTTGGCTACGTAGCGCGGGTCCGGGGTCATGGTGACACCCAGGTCGGCGATCGCGGGAGGCTCGATTACCTGCGTCTCTTCGGTCGTCGTGTTGTTGCCGGAGACCGGGTCGCTTTCGACGCTGGAGACGCTGACGAGGTTGATGATCGTCCCCGTGGCGTTGGGCGTGTAGACCGCGATCGTGGCCGTTGCCGTGGCGCCGCTGGCCAGGATGCTCACGGTGCAGCTTACGGAGCCTTCTGAAGGGGTGCAGGTACCCTTCGTGGTCGTAGCGGACGCGAAGGTCGTGCCGGCGGGCAAGGTGTCGGTGACCACTACCTCGGTGGCAGCGCCGGGCCCCGCGTTGTAGACGGCCACCGTGTAAGTCAGCGGGTCGTCGGTGTAGACCGGGTCCGGGGAGTCAAACTTGGTGACCGAGAGGTCGGCGCTCGGGTTGGGGTTGAACAGGGCTATCCAAAGCTCGCGGCCCTTGGAGGAGTCTACCGCTGAGAAGAAGAGCATGGTGAGCTGAGTTGCCGCGTCGTACACGGTGGTGAGCTCCTCGGGGTCCGAGCTTGATGAGCCCGACCGGAGGTTTTGCACCATAACCGTGCCGGTGGCAGTCCCGTCACTCTTCCAGAGCTCGATGCCGTTGGTCCCGTCGTTGGCGCCGAAGTAGAGGGTCCCGTTGACATCGGTCAGGTACTCGGGCAAGGAGCCGAACCCCGGACGGATGTCGAATACCATGGCGGTCCCCGACGCCGTCCCGTCGCTGCGCCAGAGCTCGACGCCGTTGGTCCCGTCGTCTGCTGCGAAGAACAGCGTGCTGCCGACGGGGGTGAACCACTTCGGGTCGGAAGTTTGCCCCGTCCGGACGTCCAGCACCATCGAAGTCCCGGTGGCGGTGCCGTCGCTCACCCACACCTCTTCCCCGTTGGCGCCGTCGTTGGCCCGGAAGAAGAGCTTCCCGTTCACATTGGTGGTCCGCGTGATATTCGACCCCGACGTGCCGGGGAAGATGTCTTTGACCATAACGGTGCCGGTGGCGGTGCCGTCGCTCCTCCACAGTTCCAGGCCGTCGGTGCCGTTGTTTGCCCTGAAGAAAAGTGTGCTGCCAATGGCTTCGAAGTACCTCGGCTCAGACCAAGAGGTGCCCGGATTAATGTCCAGTACCCGTGAAGTGCCGGTGGCTGTGCCATCGCTCTTCCACAGCTCCTCGCCGGTGGTGCCGTCGTTGGCCCTGAAGAGGAGCGTGCCGGCGACGTCGGTCAGCCGGGTGGGGGAGGAGCCTGACCCGCCCGGGTAGATGTCTTTGACCATGACGGTGCCGGTCGCGGTCCCGTCGCTTTTCCATAGCTCGATGCTGTTGGTCCCGTCGTTGGCGGAGAAGTAGAGTGTGCCTCCGAAGTTCATCAGCTCTGCCGGAAACGCGCCGGAAGTCCCGGAGCGGATGTCTTTGACGAGCACGGTGCCTTCGGAGGTCCCGTCGCTCTTCCACAGCTCCCGACCGTAGTCGGCGTGGTCGGCGCTGAAGAACAGGACGTTGCCCACCGCTGTCATCCCGGAGATGCCGGAGCTGAAGCCACCCGGCCAGATGTCCTTGACGAGAACGGTGCCCTCGGGCGTGCCGTTGCTCTTCCACAGCTCGATGCCTTTGGTCCCATCGTTGGCGGTGAAGAAGAGGGTGCCGTTAACCGCGGTCAGCGAGTCAGGGGTGGACCAGCTGGAGAAGGGCCGGATGTCCTTGAGCAGCTTGATGGTCGAGGGCTGGGCCGCCTGGGCTGCCTGAGTTGGTAGGAGCGCGATTACGACTCCCCCTGCAACGAGCAGGGCGAGCGCGAGCAGCAGGCCGGAGCGAGGCCTGATTGCAATGGGGGCGATGAGGCCTTTAAGGTCCGCGTAGATCAGAGCGCCTCCATGCGCGCTTCCAAACGCTGATTTCAAGCGAACGATGGATGCGACCCAGCAGGGGCTTCGGAAGGGTATTATGGCGATTTAACAAAGTCAACGCCGTCCCGCCTCTTGGGGTCGCGGCCGTCGGTAAGAGAGTCCACTTGTACGGAGTCATCCGATTCGTTAACATTGGCCAAGCTATGGGCCACAACTCCGACGTCTCCGGTACTCTGTCGTGTGCGGTTGAACGCGGAGCACTCCATGTGGGTGGCTTACTGCAGCTATTCGAGGCAGCAAGAGGTTAGGAGCGCAATGACGTCTCAAGCGGTGTCTGCCGTACGGGTGCGTTTGCTTGTTGTGGTCGCGTTAGCCGCTCTGGCCATCGCGTGCACCTTCGTCGAGGAGGCCACGCCCACCCCCATCCCTGTGGACGCGTCCAACCAGAGCAAGGTCCAGGCCGTGGCGTGGATCAAGATTTTCTGGCGCAAGAACCAGGAGCAGTTGGCTGAGGAGATTCGAAGCGGCTCGCATGATCAGGCGGCATGGGAGTTTTTCGGCGCGTGCAAGCAAAGAACGCCCCAGGAGTCGTGGGCCTCGCAGTGCGGCGAGTACGCCGATGCTAAGAGCGCTGCCGAGGATATGGCCAAGAAGGCGGTCGAGCTGGCGGACAAGGGTTCGTGGACCGCGGAATGGGACCCAGGCCCTCGCACCTGGACGGCGACGGCGAGCATTGGAGCGTTCGAGTGGAAGCTCCGCCTGCTAGAGAACACCGGAGACGTAGGGCTCATTCCCCACCCGTAGGTCTCGGGCGTCCTCGAGCCACCGCTAGGCCCGGTTCGCTCCGTTCCCAATGCCCCCTTCCAAGTTCCGTCGTCGGATGGCTTGCTCGCAACTTAAGGCAGTGCCTCACCACAGGCTGAGCGAGTCAGTGAAGAGGCCCTTCAGCTCTTTGTCTCCTGCAGTGCGCGGCGACAGCTTCGTCACCCGGTGTTGTGGAAGCGTTCCCGTCACCAACTGATCCACGTCACCCTCCGTGTAGCCGACGGCGCTGAGCCCGTTAGGCATGCCGGTCTGGCGCATGAGATCGATTATCGCGTCCACAAGGAGCTCTCCGGCGTCTTCGGCGCCGGCGTTCGAGACATCGGCGCCGAGCAGCATAGCGGCGCGCAAGTGGCGTTCCGGATTCGATGGCGCGGTGAACCGAAAGACGGCGGGAGCGTTGAGTATCACAGACATGCCGTGGGGAATAATCGGCTCGTCGCCCAGGTATTCCTCCGGGCGATAGCTTCGGACCATGCCGGAGACCGGGTACGACATCCCATGAGGGAGATGACACCCAGCGTTTCCGAAGCCCACCCCTGCGAACGTCGCCGCGAGCAGCATCTGCGCCCGCGCCTCGTGGTCTTCCGCATCGTTGACGGCGCGCACGATGTTGTGTGAGACCATCTCTATCGCTCTCGTCGCCCACACGTCGCTTATCGGGTTGGCGCCCTGGTATGAAGGCCGCATGCCCGGGTTCTCGGGGGCAGCCCTCCGGGAGAACGGCAGCGCCGTAAAGGACTCCAGACCGTGGCTAAGCACATCCATGCCGCTGCATGCGACGACCGCGGACGGAAGAGTGCGCGTGTTCTCCGGGTCGACGAGCCCGAGCGCGGGTCGCAGCGCGCGGTGAGAGATGCCCGTCTTGGCCCGCATCGTGAGCAGATCGAAGACCGAGACGCCTGTGGTCTCGCTCCCGGTGCCGGTAGTGGTCGGGACCGCAATCAGAGGCTTGAGCGGGCCTGGCGCCGGGCGTCCCTCGCCGATTGGGGCGTTAACGTAGGCTAGGAAGTCCGCGGGGTACGTCGCGTAGAGGTTGGCGGCCTTGGCGGTGTCGATGCTCGACCCTCCGCCCACCGCGACGTATCCGTCGAAGCGACCTTCGGTCGCGAATGCAATCGCCGCCTGGAAGGACTCGTCCGATGGCTCTATACGCACCTTGTCGAACAGTGTGGCGTCGACACCCTCGGACCTAAGGGAGGCGAGAGCTACGGCCACGGGTTCGAGGGTCGCCACGTACGGGTCGGTGACGACCATCACCCGCCGGGCGCCCATACGCCGCATCTCGTATCCGACCTCGGCGGTGACGCCGGGGCCATACCTGATGCTGGACGTATCTATCGAAAAGGCTGTCTCGAGCCCCATCCTTAAACCGCAGTGGGTTGTAGTCGGAGAGTCGCGCTAGCAGACCGCTCGTATCTGGGGCGAGACCGCGTCGTCTTAGTTGGCGCCAACTGACAGGCAGGTGACGGTGCGCGTTATCCCGTCGATGGTGTGGACGCTGCTAGTAACCAGGTCTCCCACCGCGTTGAGGTCGAGGGCGCCAACGACGGCAATAATGTCATAAGGGCCCGTAACCGGGTCGACGGTCTCCACACCCGAGAGGGCCTTCAACTCGTCGGCCACGGCCCTCGATTTTCCGACCGACGTCTCAATCAGGATGTAGGCCTTGGTCGCCATCTGTACCTCCGTAATCTCTGGTGCGCCCGCGAGGAGCGGTGTTGGTTGGTGAATCCCGCGGGTCTCGCATTCTATGGCCGCCCCAGGGACGTGTCAACGTGGGTGGCCCCTTAGCAGGGGCAGCCCGTGTCCAGGCGCTAGTTCGCGTTTAGCGTGGGCACGCGGAACGGTGGGATGATCTCGGTCTCGTCCAGCGGGTAGGCCTCTTTCTTGTACACCTGGATTCGGTAGTGCTCGTAGTCCGGGACGTACATATGCCCCTGGTCGTCGACCCTCACTGAACGTGGGCGCGCGAACGACTTCTCCTGCTCCAGCCGGGCGTAGTCGCGCATACGGCGCAGGCGACCGCTGCCGGTTATGAACCGCCTTACGGTAGACTTCGAGATCGTCGCATCCCCGTGGAACTGCTCTACGTAGCGTCCCTCATGCGTGAATAGCTGCACCCTGTTGTTGCCCCAGTCGACGACATATATATCCCCGTCCTTGTCGACGTCGATGCCGGCCGGCCTGTAGAACTCCCCGTTCCCCTGGCCGGTCCGGCCGAACTGAAAGATGAACTCGCCATCCGCGGTAAACTTCTGAACTCGATCGTTGCGCCAGTCGCTGACGTAGACGTTGCCAAGCTCATCCACAGTGATTCCCCACGGCATGTTGAACTCGCCGTCCCCCTCGCCAAAGCGCCCCCAGCTCATCAGGAACCTGCCCGTTTTCGTGAACTTCTGGATGCGGTGGTTCATGGTGTCGACGACGTACATGTCGTCGTCCTGGTCGAAGGCGATACCGGACGGCCGGTCGACCTGGCCTTTCGATGCGCCGTGCTCACCCCACTTGCCCAGGTACTCGCCGTCTCTCGTAAACCTGGAAATGCGGTGGGCCCCAGTGTCCGAAGTGTACAGGTTCTCGTCCCTGTCCATGATCATCTGGCACGGCCACATGAACGTCGCATGGGCGACCGGGAGATCGTCCGCGCGCCAGCCGAAGCTACCCAGGTTCTCGTCATTCAAGTTGGTTATCGAGATCGGACCCGAAAACCCTTTGTCGTAGTTCCTGCCCTTGCCGTACGAGAAGAGGGTGCCGTCCCTCGCGATAGCGATGTCGCATGGGAAGTGGATTCTGGCGAACTCGCCAAGCGTCGTCAGGTACGGGAAGCCTGCCCGGAGCAGCGCGTACGGCCTGGTCATGATCTTTCTCCTCCAGAGGGCTCGATCAGGTCTCTGGGGCATCCGCATTATACTCTCGTCTTCACCGTTCGGACCCTCAGCCTGCCGAAGAGATGACATTCCGCTATCGTCACGATGTGTCGCTATTTCGTCGATCCTAGATAGATTGACAGCTACGAATCAAGCGTGCTATGATTTTGCTTCGTCGTCTTACGAACAGCAGAATAGAATGCGATGACGGGGAGTAGTAGCGGACAGGCCGCAGAGAGCCGGCGGTGGTGAAACAGCCGGCGCCGTTCGCGAACTCGCCCCTGAGCACTCGGCCTGAAGGAGAGGATATGACGCAGCAGAGCGCGCCCGCTGAAACCGCGTGTTCTGCGCGTTTGGTAATCTCGCCTCTCTTCGTGTAGGGCCGGGCGGTTAGCTCCGTTACAGCTTCGAGCGGCCCCGACTAATCGGGGCAAATAGGGTGGTACCGCGAGATGAGCATCCCGTCCCTACGTATTCGGGGCGGGATTTTTCTGTTATAGGACGTATAAGCCTGTTCTTGTGCAGGAGGCGCTAGTCCAATGAAGCTAACAGGATCTCAGTTGGTGTGCGAAAGCCTGCTGAGCGAAGGCGTAGAGGTCATCTTCGGCCTACCCGGCGGGGCGATCCTGCCGCTGTATCAGACCCTTCCGCAATATCCCCAGCTGCGTCACATTCTGGTGCGCCACGAGCAGGGCGCTGCGCACGCCGCCGATGGCTACGCCCGTGTAACCGGCCGGCCTGGAGTGGCGTGGGCCACATCGGGTCCCGGGGCGACCAACCTGATCACCGGGATCGCCACCGCTCAGATGGACTCGATACCGATGGTCATCGTCGTTGGGCAGGTGTCCAGGGCCGCCATCGGCAGCGATGCCTTCCAGGAGACCGATACCACGGGAATCACTCTGCCCATCACCAAGCACAACTACCTGGTCATGGACCCAAAGGACATCCCCCGGATAATCAAGGAGGCCTTCCATATCGCTAGCACAGGCCGGCCCGGCCCCGTGCTGGTGGACGTCCCGAAGGACGTTCAGATTGAGGAGGTGGAGTTTCCGAATGGGTTCCAGTACCCCGAGAGTGTGGACCTTCCGGGGTACAAGCCTACGCTGGACGGCCACCCGGCCCAGATCAAAAGAGCGGCCAGGCTGATCGCCGAGTCCGAGCGGCCAATCATACTGGCGGGCCACGGGATCATCTTCTCGGGTGCTTACGACGAATTGCGCGAGCTGGCCGAGAAGGCGCAGGTACCGGTGATTACCACCTTACTAGGGATAAGCTGCTTCCCCGACAACCACGTGCTGTGCGTGGGGATGCCGGGCATGCATGGCATGGCCTACGCCAGCCTGGCCATCGATGAGGCGGACCTGCTGATCGCGCTGGGTATGCGGTTCGACGATCGCATCACCGGCAAACCCAGCGCCTTCGCTCTCGGGTCGAAGAAGATCCACGTCGACATCGATCCGTCCGAGATCGGCAAGAACATCAAGGTAGACGTGCCGATCGTTGGCGACCTGAAGAGAGTTTTAACGCAGCTCAACAAGCGAGTAGAAGCCGCGACGCACCTGGAGTGGGTGCAACGCATTGAGCAGTTGAAGGAAGACCACCCCTCAATGCATATCCGGGAGACGGACAAGCTCCTACCCCAGTTCATCATCAACCAGCTCTCAGAGGCTACTCGAGGGAAGGCGTACGTGGTGACAGGAGTAGGACAACACCAGATGTGGGCGGCCCAACATTACATGTTCACCGAGCCCCGCACCTTCGTCACCTCGGGCGGCTCCGGGTCGATGGGCTACGAGGTCCCAGGAGCAATGGGCGCACAGGTCGGAGTCCCGGACAGGGTCGTGTGGTCCGTGGCAGGTGACGGCGGGTTCCAGATGACTATGGCTGAGCTCGCGACGCTTGTCGAGAACAAGATCCCGGTCAAGTTCGCCATCATAAACAACAACTACCTCGGCATGGTGCGGCAGTGGCAGGAGTTCTTCTATCAGAAGAGCTACGTCGCCACCTACTACACTCACAATCCGGATTTCGTGAAGCTCGCCGACGCCTTCGGCATGCTTGGCCTCCGCGTGACCGACAAGAGCCAGGTGATGCCGGCTATCGTCGAGGCGATGGAATACGACGGGCCCGCCCTGATCGACTTCGTCGTGGAGGAAGAGGAGAACGTGTTCCCGATGATACCCGCGGGCCAGACGATCGAGGAACTGATCGAGGAGCCCGCGCCCGAGAAGGTGCGCCGATGACCACCACCGACGCTATTTCCAAGCGCACTATAACGGCGCTGGTCGAGGACAAGCCGGGGGTACTGAACCGCGTCGCCAGCATGTTCCGCCGGCGCGGCTTCAACATCGCCAGCCTCGCCGTCGGGCACAGCGAGATGCCCGGCCTGTCCCGGATGACCTTCGTCGTCGAGGGCGACGACAGGGTGGTAGAGCAGGTCACCAAGCATCTGCACAAGCTGATCGACGTGATCAAGGTGTCGGATATCTCGGACCAGAACATCGTGTCCCGGGAGCTGGCCCTGATGAGGGTGCGGGGGAACGTCCAGACGCGCAGCGAGATAATGCAGATCGTGGACATCTACCGCGCAAACATCATCGACGTCGGCCCCGATTCGCTGGTAGTCGAGATAAGCGGGGATGAGGAGAAGGTGGACTCCCTCCACGAGCTGCTCAAGAGCTTCGGCGTGCTGGAGGTGATGCGCACCGGTACCATTGCGATGGACCGCGGTATGGGTGACGGTGCCGGTCAGCCAGCGGCCAAGTCTAAGGCACGGGACTGGGGAGAAGCCTCCTCCGTATAGCTGCAATTCACTTCGGAGTTGTCTAATGGCCAAGATGTACTACGAGAACGACGCAGACTTGTCCTATGTGCAGGACAAGACCATCGGTGTGATCGGCTATGGCAGTCAGGGTCACGCCCACTCGCTTAATCTCAAGGACAGCGGCATGGACGTGATGGTCGGCCTGTATGAGGGCAGCAAGAGCTGGCCCAAGGCCGAGGAGGAGGGGCTTCGCGTCGGGCTTGTCGCAGACGCGGCGCGGGAGTCGGACATCATCATGATGCTGCTTCCCGACACCGCGATGGCGCAGGTGTACAAAGAATCCGTTGAACCTCACATGCTGCCGGGCAAGACCTTGATGTTCGCCCACGGGTTCAATATCCACTACGAGACTATCGTGCCCCCTGACAGCGTGGACGTCTCGATGGTCGCGCCGAAGGCGCCGGGGCACAGGATGCGAGAGGTGTTCACCAGGGGCTCCGGCGTTCCCGGCATGCTCGCTATTCACCAGGACGTGTCCGGGCACGCGCGCGACGTCGGGCTGGCCTATGCCCGAGGCGTCGGGTGCACCCGGGCGGGAGTCCTGGACACGACGTTCAAAGAGGAGACCGAGACCGACCTCTTCGGCGAGCAGTCGGTCCTGTGCGGTGGCGTAACCGCGCTGATCAAGGCGGCCTTCGAGACCTTGGTGGAAGCCGGGTATCAGCCCGAGTCGGCTTATTTCGAGTGCATGCACGAGCTGAAGCTCATCGTGGACTTGCTGTACGAGGGCGGCATGGAGTACATGCGCTACTCCATCAGCGACACGGCCGAGTACGGCGACTATTCTCGCGGGCCGGCGGTGATAGACGAGCACGTTAAGGAGAACATGAAGAAGGTGCTGGCCGCCGTTCAGGACGGCAGCTTCGCGCGGGAGTGGATTGCCGAAAACGACGAGGGGCGCCCGCGCTTCAACCGGCTTCGCGAGGAGAACGCCAAGCACCCCATCGAGTCCGTCGGCAAGGAGCTGCGGGATATGATGTCGTTCCTGAAGGACTCAGACTAAGGCTTACTGTCATGCATTCACTGAACGGGAGAACCCAGTGCATCGAAGCGAGGTAATCTACGTAGTCCGCCACACGGCCGGGGTCCTGGCAGGGCCCGACCGGGCGGACTGCGTTGTCCTTCCATAGCCCATTTTTCTGGAGGCGAGTCTCCGCGTTGGTGGAGGCCGTTTGACTACGGAGAGGGCTTAGAAGGGAGAAGCCACAATGACGGAAGACAAGGTATACATATTCGATACAACTCTGCGTGACGGTGAGCAGTCCGCAGGCATCGGCCTGACGACGGACGAGAAGCTGGAGATCGCCCAGCAGCTAGAGCGTCTGGGGGTCGACATCATCGAGGCTGGTTTCGCTGCCAGCTCGCCGGGCGACTCCGAGGCTGTGAAGAAGATAGCGAACGAGGTGCGCACGCTTACCATCGCCTCCCTCGCTCGTTGCGTCCCCGGCGATATCGACGCGGCTTGGGAAGCGCTGAAGGGCGCCGAACGCCCCCGCATCCACGTCTTCATCTCCAGCTCGGACGTGCACATCTGGCACCAGCTCCGCAGCAATCCGGAGGAGGTGCTGGACATGGCAGTCTCCTCCGTGGAGCGGGCGAGGGGGTACTGCGACGACGTAGAGTTCTCGCCGATGGATGCCACGCGGACCGAGCGGGACTACCTCTACAAGATATTGGAGGCGGCGATCGACGCCGGGGCGGGAACGGTCAATGTCCCGGACACCGTAGGATACTCGATACCGTCGGAGTTCAGCGGGCTTATCAGGGACATCAAAGAGAACGTGCCTAACATCGACAGGGCGGTCATAAGCGTTCACTGTCACAACGACCTTGGGAACGCGGCCTCGAATAGCGTCGCCGCGGTGCAGGCCGGGGCCCGCCAGGTAGAGGGCTGCATAAACGGCCTCGGTGAGCGCGCCGGGAACGCCTCTCTCGAAGAGGTGATCATGGCCATTGAAACTCGCAAGGACCTGTTGGGCGTGCGTACCGACGTAGACACTACGCAGATATACCGCACCAGCCGGCTTGTCAGCGATGTCACCGGCTTTCCGGTCCAGCCGAACAAGGCCATCGTAGGCGCGAACGCCTTCCGGCACGCCTCCGGCATACACCAGGACGGGATCATCAAAGAGCGAACGACCTTCGAGATCATGGAGCCCCAGTCCGTCGGGTGGCCCAGCAGCGCTCTGGTCCTCGGCAAGCTCAGCGGCCGGGCAGGCCTGCGCGCACGCCTGGAAGAGCTTGGGCACAAGCTGGACCAGGAGCAGCTCGACGCAGCCTTCCAGGCGTTCAAGGAGCTGGCGGACCGCAAGCGTGAGATCACCGACGCCGACCTCGAGGCGCTGATGGCACAGCAGACGCGCGAGGAGAGGGCGGCGTACACACTGGAGAGGTCTCAGATACTCTGCGGCAGCGATGAGATACAGCGACGCGCCGTGGTGACCCTCGAAGACACCGGGTCGGGCGAACGATTTCACGGTGCCGGGCATCGAGGCAACGGTCCCGTCTCGGTCATGGTCGAGGCGATCAACGACGCCCTCCAGCGGGCCAAGGGCACCCCGGTCGGCCAGCAGCTGAAGTTCGTCGGCTACGAGGTTGCGGCCATTACCGACACGGCGTACGCCCTCGGTGACGTGACCGTGCGAATCGGCTATCGCGGCAGGGAGTATTCCGGCCGGGGCACCTCCACCGATGTCATCGAGGCTAGCGGCAAGGCATATCTCGACGCCTGCAACAAGGCGTTGGACACAGAATAAGAAGGCGCATGAGCACCAAGAGCTTCGTGCTGAAAAGCGCCCAGGTCGTGTGTGGGATCGACGTATTCCGGACGTCGGCCGTGACCCTCGAGGACGAAAGCGGGGAACAGTTGGTCGGGTTCGCCGAGGGGAACGGGCCGGTTAGCGCTACGTACAACGCTATCAACGATGCCGTCCTTCCCAAGATCGGCTTGAAGAACGCGGATGTTGAGCTGACCGAGTTCGTCATCAGGACGACCGGGAAAGGCCCGGACGCCGAGGGGAAGGCCCTCGTGACGCTGAGGATGAAAGACTCAGAGCGCGAGTTCCTCGGCACCGGCGTATCCACCGATATCGTGGCCGCGGGCGGGCTCGCCTACGTTGACGCGCTGAACCGGATGCTTGAGTCGCGAGGCGTTTAGAGCAGCTCCGCCTTCATCCGCTTCGCCATCAGCCGAGTTGACGTGTGTCCTTGGCAAGACTTACAATACGCTTGGTATGTCTTACCAAGGAGATAGTCGATTGCCTACGGTTACACTCTCTAGCAAGAACCAGATAACCATACCTGCGGAGATCGTCCGGAGACTGGGGCTGAAGCCTAGCGATAAGCTTATTGCTGAGCTTATCGAGGACCACGTTGTGTTGCTGCCTCAACCCGACAGTTGGACTGACTACTTTACGGGAAGCCTGAAGGGAGTTTATGGCTCGACAAAGGACGAGATAGACAGGTACATCGCGGAAGTCCGGTACGGGTGGGACGTCGACGCGTTGAAGGACTCACTGGCGGTGGACCCGGACCTTCGTGCCGTGTACGAAGTGACCACTTCTGAAGAGGCCCTCAGCGTGAGCATGATCCGGGAGAGGTCGGGCGTGCCATTGGCTGACCGGAAGCTCAGTGAACTGGAGGAGCTACAGGCGGTAAAGCAGGTGGAGCACCCAGAAGACAAGGCTTCGCCTCACTATCGGCGATACCCTTAGTATGCAACGCTCCCCCCAGATCTTCCGCTGGCTTCAGGACCTGAAGGCCTACAGACGAGTCGCCCTCGACACAAGCGCTGTGATCTATGGGCTCGAAGATGTAGCACCGTATAGGGAGCTCGCGCAGCACGTTTTCGCTTTGATGGAGCGAGGCCTCATGATCGGAATGGCCTCGACCGTGGTAGAGGCGGAGGTGCTGGTTAAACCGCTCAGGGACGGGAATTGGCCGAACCTGGCGAGAGCCGAGCTGTTCTTCAGGGACTCTCCCAATCTGGTGATCAGAGGTTTCGACAGAGCCATCGCAAGACGCGCGGCCAAAGTGAGAGCAACCTCTCGAATGCCACTCCCAGACGCCATCGTCGTCGCAACAGCTCTGGAAGAACGGTGCGACGCGATAGTCGGAAACGACTCGCGAGTTGCATCACGTCCCCTGGGAATCCCTTACCTGTACCTCGACGACTATGTTTAGAATCAGGAGCCGCTGAATGGCCCCCAAGACGATGTTCGAAAAGATATGGGAGACCCACGTGGTCCACGAGGAGCCGCGGAAGCCCAGTATCCTCTACGTCGACCTGCACCTGATCCACGAGGTCACGACCCCGCAGGCGTTCGACGGGCTCCGCGCGACCCGCCGGAAGGTCCGGCGGCCGGACCTGACCGTGGCAACGGCCGACCACAACACGCCGACCGGGGACCTATCGCTGCCCATCACGGACGAGGTCTCCCGTCAGCAGATCGACGCCCTGTCGCGCAACTGTGAGGAGTTCGGGATAACGCTCTACGATAGGCACAGCCCCTCGCAGGGAATAGTGCATATCATCGCTCCTGAGCAGGGGTATACCCACCCGGGGATGGTCATCGTCTGCGGGGACAGCCACACCTCGACCCACGGCGCCTTCGGCGCCTTCGCCATCGGCGTCGGCACCACCCAGGTCGAGCAGGTCCTCGCGACCCAGTGTCTGGTGCAGGCGAAGCCGAAGGTCATGGAGATTCGCGTGGATGGCGAGATCCCCTTTGGGGTCACGGCCAAGGACCTCATCTTGGGAATCATCGGCCGTATCGGCGTGTCCGGAGCCAATGGCCACGCCATCGAGTACACCGGCGAAGCCATCCGGTCCCTATCGATGGAAGGCCGCATGACCGTGTGCAACATGTCGATCGAAGCGGGCGGCCGAGCCGGAATGGTCGCGCCGGACGAGGTCACGTTCGAGTATATGAGGGGCCGCCCTCACGCGCCGCAGGGCTCGGACTTCGACGCCGCCATCGGGCGCTGGCGCGCCCTTGCCACCGACGTCGACGCTCCGTTCGACAAGACCCTGCAGATCGACGCCGGCGACCTGGAACCCATGGTCTCCTGGGGGACCAACCCCGAAATGGTGGCTCCCATCACCGGACGCGTTCCCGACCCGGCGTCGATCGATAACCCTGGGGATAGGAGCGCCGTGGAGAGGGCGCTCGAGTACATGGCGTTAGAACCCGACACGCCGATGGAGCAGATCAACATTGACCGCGTCTTTCTTGGCTCGTGCACAAATGCGAGACTAGAGGACCTGCGGGCCGCGGCCGAGGTCGTCAAGGGTCGGAAGGTCAGCGACGGAGTCTACGCCATGGTGGTCCCAGGGTCCTTTGCCGTCAAGAAGCAGGCGGAGGATGAGGGGGTGGACCGGATCTTCCGGGACGCGGGGTTCGATTGGCGCAACGCCGGCTGTTCGATGTGCCTGGGGATGAACCCCGATATCCTTCAGCCGGGCGAGCGCTGCGCATCGACGTCCAACCGCAACTTCGAAGGACGCCAGGGCCGGGGCGGCCGCACGCATCTCGTGAGCCCTCAGATGGCCGCCGCAGCGGCAATCGCCGGCCACTTCGTCGACATACGCGATTGGTAAGGTCCGTTGGCGCCCACACTAGAAAAAGCTTGAAGACACGGGAGCATCGCTGAAGATATGGAGCCCTTCGTAAAACACACGGGAATCGTCGCGCCGCTGGACCGGGTCAACGTCGACACGGACCAGATAGTGCCGAAGCAGTTCCTTAAGCGCATCGAGAAGACCGGTTTCGGCGAGTTTCTCTTCTACGACTGGCGTCGCAACGAGGACGGCAGTCCCAATCCCGAGTTCGAGCTGAATCGCCCCGGCTATGAAGGAGCGTCGATACTGGCTACGGGGCGCAATTTCGGGGCGGGCTCTTCGCGGGAGCACGCGCCCTGGGCCCTGCTGGACTATGGGTTCCGCTGCATCATCGCCCCCAGCCTGGCCGACATCTTCCACAAGAACTGCCTGGAGAACGGGCTCGTCCCCGTATTCATTCCCGAGGAAGAGGTGCGACAGGTTATCGCTACCGCCACGGCGCGGCCCGGCTATCAGCTCACAGTGGACCTCGAGTCGTGTGAGCTCTGGGACCGGGAGGGGCTGCGCACTTCCTTCGTCGTTCACCCCGATCCTGAGACCCACGAGTTCCGCCGGCACTGCTTGTTGAACGGGCTAGACGATATCGCCCTAACGCTACAGCAAGAAGATAAGATCGCCGCGTTCGAGGCCCGCAGAGGCCCGTTGGGCGGTGTCCTGTGAGGGGGAAAGCGTCCGCGCTATTTGTTGCGACGACTTGACGGGATTGAGGGTCAGGCCCTCTCCCTAGCCCTCTCCCGGAGGCGGGAGAGGGGACAAGAAGCGATCGTGAGCGCGGATTTGCAGCCTCCGACCTGGGTTGGTCACCTCAGCGAACTTGCACCTCGTCAACCTTTTCTGCCCTAACCGGAGCCTTATGAGTAGGAGGCCAGACTATGGAGATAGAGCGGGTAATGTATCTACTGCTGGTCCAGGAAATGGACCGGGCTGTCGATTTCTACACCAACGTGATTGGATTCCAGAAGCGATCGGCGTCTCCCGGTTGGAGTGAGCTGGCGTTCGGAGACTTTACCTTGGCCCTGCACGGAGGGGGCAGTGGAGAGGGAAAGAAAACGGGGCTCAGCTTCACGGTGAGCGATATTGAATCAGCCTGCGAAGAGGTGGAGGCTGCCGGAGGCAAGGTGATTAAGAAGCCATACGAGGGCCCGGTCGCCGGGCTAAGGCTTGCCACTACGGCCGACGCCGAGGGCAACATCATGGAGTTCGGGCAGCACGCTCGATAGACGGCCCGCTAAGATGCCCTCGTTGGAGCGGCTTGTAGCGGGTGCCGCGCCCAGGGGGACGACCGCCTAAGTAGGCCGGGTGGAAACGGACGCCAGGCTCAGCCGGCCGGCTACGCCGTGTCTTCGGCGTCTTCCTGCGCTATAGGGTCCGACGCCCCGGCCTTCTGGGGAGTGCGCCGAGCGATGCGTCTGACTCTGCGAGCAACGAGGCCCTGGAGGGCGTTCACTTCCCTGGTGATGGCGGCTTTGAAATGCGAGCTGTACTCACCCATCTTGCGGAACTTCTTGTACCGCTCGGCTAGAAGCTTCTTCTTGGAGAGGCTCTGAAGCTCCGCGAGTGAGTGGAGCACGGCGCGTCTGAGCTGGCGCGCTGCTTCGTCCGCATTGGTGTGGGCGCCGCCGGGCGGCTCCTGCACGACCATATCCACGATCCCCAGCTCTTTGCAGTCGTGCGCCGTCAGCTTTAGCGATTCCGCGACCTCCTCGGCCTTCTCCTCGTCCTGGTAGATCAGCCCGGCTGCGTCCTCCGGGGATATGATCGAGTAGATCGCGTTCTCCTGCATGAGGACGCGGCTGGCCACGGCCAGCGGCAAAGCTCCCTCGCTGCCTCCCTCGCCGATGACAACAGCGATCGAAGGCGTCTCGAGGGCTGCCATGGAGGCCATGGTGCCGGCGATGGCGTTTCCCATGCCCCGCTCCTCGGCGCCCAGGCTTCGGAACGGGCCCGGCGTGTCGACCAGCGTAATGAGTGGTATGTCGAACTTCGACGCGAGGAGCATCACTCTCTGTGCCTTCCGGAATCCCTCCGGGGAGGTCATACCTTCGTTGCGCTCGCTAGCGGTCTCTCCTGTTCCCCGTTCCTGCCCGATCACGAACACCGTCTGCCCTCCGAGGTGGCCGATGCCGCATATGAGCGCGGGGTCGTCTCCATATGTGCGGTCGCCGTGAAGCTCCACGAAGTTGTCGACGATGCTCTCTACGTAGTGCGCGGAGGTCGGCCTGGACTCGTGGCGTGCCAGTTGGACGGAGTCCCAAGCCTCCGGGCGCGGCTTCACGCTCTCAGGCGTCTCGGCCTTCTGCCTTGCCGTTAGCTGATACTTCGAGGCCAGGAGGTCCAGCAGCACGGCGAGGCGCTCGCGAAGCTGCTCCCTGTCCACTATAGCGTCGAGCATCCCGTGCTCCAGGTGCCACTCTGAGGTGAGCGAGCCTCCCGGCACGGGCTGGTCGCTGGCCTCCTTGATTACGCGCATCGGGGTCAGGCCGATGATCGCCCCCGGCTCCGCAAGGATGATGTCGGCGAGGTTGGCGAAACTGGCGTAGGCCTGCCCGATGGCCGGATTCGCCAGAACGGAGATGAAGGGCAGCCCCTTGGCTTCCAGCTGCCTGGTGGCCATGGAGGTCTTGGCCATCTGCATCAGCGACAGCACGCCCTCCTGGAATCGGGCTCCGCCGCTGGTGACCACTGCCACGATCGGCATCTTTCGCTTGGCGGCGTACTCGATGGCAAGCGCTACCTTCTCCCCAACGACGCATCCCATGCTGCCGCCCATGAACCCGAAGTCCATGACTACCAGGACAACGGGGCTTCCTCCGATGTTGCACGTCCCGGATACGGCTGCCTCGGTTAGACCGGTGCGCCGCTGGTCACTGAAGATACGCTGTTTGTATGAGACCCTGGTTGAGAAGGAGAGAGGGTCGAGTGATGTGAGCCGGCGGTTGATCTCCCGGAACGTGCCGGGGTCTGCCAGCGAGTCGATGCGCTCGCGGGCCGTCAGACTATAGTGGAAGCGACACGTCGCGCAGATGCGAAGGCTGGCGAATAACGACGAGTCGACAAGGCTGGCCCCGCAGGCTATACACGTCTCCCGGTCCGCCTCGGGCTTCTCATCTTCTTCGTCCTGCTTGCTCCCGGAGCCGATCAGGCCTGTGATGTTCCGGACCACCTGATTTTCTCCCTGCTAAATAAGATTTGGGGGCGCATCACCGCGCGCCCCCAAATTAATAGGAAAGAGACCTAGGAAGAGGTCGGTGACCGCTTCGATTTGTACAGCTTTCGCGAGACCGCGCCCGCCCGTCCGGCGCGCCCGATCGCTCGATGCTAGACCTTGCTGATTATAACATCCCGCGACTTGGAGCCGTCGACCGGCCCGACTATCCCCTCCGCCTCTAGCTCATCCATCAACCGCGCGGCTCTCGGATAGCCGATGCGCATTCTGCGTTGAAGCAGCGAGGTAGACATCTTGCTGTGCTGATGCGCCAGCTCGATAGCCTTGTCCAAGAGTTCATCCCTCAATTCGCGGTCGTCGGAATCCTCGGGCTGGCCGTCACCTGTGTCGGAATCGTCCGTGATGCGCAGCGTGATCCGAGGCAGGTCGGCCCAGGGTGTGGAGTGCCAGAACTCGACGAGGTCCTCGATCTCCCTGTCCGAAATGAATACGCCCTGCACGCGCTCCGGGCGAGAGGCGTCGACCGCCAGATGTAGCATGTCTCCGCGCCCTAGCAGCTTCTCCGCGCCCACGGAATCGAGGATCGTTCGCGAGTCGATTTGAGACGTGACTCCGAAGCTGATCCTGGTCGGGAAATTAGCCTTGATCAGGCCCGTTACGACGTCCACCGAGGGTCGCTGCGTAGCGACGATAAGGTGGATCCCGGTGGCCCTACCGAGCTGGGCCAATCGGCATATGGCCTGCTCTACCTCGAAAGACGCGGACATCATCAAGTCGGCCAGCTCGTCTATAGCTACGACCAGGTAGGGCATCCTGTCGGGCATCTTTCGGTTGTACGAGTCGATGTTCCGCACCCCCACCTCCTCCATACGGCGGTAGCGCTCGAGCATCTCCCGGATCATTCCCTTGAGTAGGGCGACGACCTTGTCGGTCTCCACTACAACCGGGGTCAAGAGGTGCGGAATGCCGTTGTAGGAGGTCAGTTCGACTCGTTTCGGGTCGACCAGAAGGAGGCGCATCTCGGCGGGCGATCTCTCCATGATGAGGCTGGACAGGATCGTGTTGATGCATACGCTCTTACCGCTGCCGGTAGCCCCGGCAATAAGCAGGTGTGGCATTTCCGCCAGATCGGCTACCACCGTTTCGCCCCCGCTGGCGCGACCCAGCGCGATCGGAAGCTTCGCCTTGGCTCGCAGCTTCTGAAACTCGTCGCTCTCCATGACGCCCCGCAAGCTGACCAAGGACAGTGAGGGGTTTGGTACCTCGATTCCCACCAGGGACCTGCCCATCACCGGAGTCTCTATCCGAATGCTGGGTGTCTTTAGCGCCAGCGCCAGGTCCTTTTCCCTCGAGAGTATGCTGTCCACCTTGACTCTGGTCTTGCTCTCTACGCGGGAGACTATCGGCTTGCCCGACTCATCTAGCTTTGGCTTGCCATGCTCGTCAGTGACCTTCACCTGCTTATACTTCCGGATCCACCCCGGGGTAAGCCCGTACATTGTGACCGCCGGCCCCGGCTTGATCTGCCCGATCTCAACCTCGACACTGTACTCCGCCAGCGTCCTGCGTATGGTTTCCGCGGTCTCCGTCATCTCCTCTTCTGAGATCCCCGCCTCCGGAGTGTCGACCAGAAGCGTTGCAGGCGGCTGCCGCCAGGTTGCAGCGGACATGACCAGTGGACTCCGGTCATGGTCCTTCGAGGCTTCCGAGACCACGGTAGCTACCGGTGGGTCGAGGGACGATTCGGGTTGGTCTTCGCTCTTGTCCCAGAACCGGTTGAATTTGCCGGCCACGCCCGCCGCGTCGGGGAGGCGTTCGTCCGTAGGCGACTCGTAGCCGGGCGTTCCGGCCGCAACCTCCGGCCCCCAGAGATCTCCGCTATCGGTTTCTTTAGGTTCGGGAAGCGCCAGGTTGGGAGTCGCCGCCGCCAGACTCGCGGGCTCAAGCTGAGTGTCCGGGGAGTCTTCGGTGGGGCCGGGCGGGTGGTTGAGGTCCATTCCCCGGTAGGGCGGTGCTGTTGTGGGCGACGCAGACGGCTGGGCAGCTTCGCTAGCGCCGGCGGACCTTTGGCGCTGGGGAGACCTGCTCTCCGGCCTGAAGCGGTACATATGCATAAGTGTGAAGACCGCCGATTTGGCGCCGACGATCAGCATGACGTAGACAAAAAGAAGCCCTCGTCCTACCAACGTACCCAGGTCCAACATCAGCCTTGGAGCTGCTATCGAAAGTGCAACAAGCAGCAGGCCCGCAGCCCGCGCAGCTCCAGCGGCGTTGGTCGAGCCGATTATCGTGTACCCGACGTTGCCGCCGAGCGAGACGTCGCCACCATTGGTGAATACGCTGAGCGTGCCGTAGTAGGGCCGGAAGAAGGCCAGTACGCCCAAGAGGAACGCGGCGAAGGCCGCCGACCCGAGCCACACGTTGAATCGCCAGAACCATGACCTTCGGAACGCCAGGGCCCAAAGGAACAGGGCAGACCAGAGCGCCACAGGCGCGATACCCAGGCCAATCGCGCTCAGAGCGCTGGCCTTGGTGGAGGAATAGGTGTCCCCGATACTCTCGCGGTACAGGAAGGCCACGCCTCCTCCGGCGCCGATTATAGCCAGCGCGCCGACGGACACGTACCATCTGGACATTAAGAATCGAAGGGCCCTCGCAACGATTTTGAAGTTCTTGAGTCTTGTAAGCATTTCATCACCACCGTGCGAGCATGTTTGGCGTTTCGGTCGGCGCCGTGCCTCTAATTGGACCGGACGCGCGGGTTGATAGCCTCTCCCGGGTAGCTGCGCGACTTGGGCTCGGGCTCAGCTGCCTGAATCGCGATGAAACGCCGGCGGCCGACTAGACTTTGTCGACGTGCGTCAGGACCGTCGGCCACCGGTGGGTCTCTTCATACAGGAAGTCCTCGACGGCTTCCTTCACCCTGGCCGACACCTCGTCCCAATCTAAGGTACGGCCGGAGAGTCCTTCTAGGGTTGTTTGGGCCTCTTGAGCTGTTCTTTCCAGTAACCCGTCAGACTGGTCCAACTCCACGAAGCCGTAAGCGCTCACCTCGGCCGGCGCGATGAGCCGGCCTGAGTCGGCGTCGAGGGTCAGATAGACGGCGACGACGCCATCTCTCGCAAGACGCTTCCGCTCTTCCAAAACGCTGCTATGGGTCCCCCATTGCTTCCGCCCGTCGACGAAAACATGCCCGGCCGCTACCTTGTCGACTACCCGTCCGGACTCCGCTTGGAGCTCCAAAACGTCGCCGTCCTCAAGCACGAAAGTGTTTGCCTTTGACACGCCGGTCGCCCGGGCAATCTCAGCGTGTGCCACGAGGTGGCGGTACTCGCCGTGGACCGGTACGAAGAACTTGGGCTTCAACAAGCTGAGCATCAGCTTGAGCTCTTCGCGGCTCGCGTGCCCGTGGACGTGCACTGTGTCCCTTTGGCTGTAGAGAACGTCAGCGCCCTGCCGAAACAAGTTGTCGATGGTCGCGGCTACCAGCGTCTCGTTACCGGGGATCGGCGACGCGGAGATAATTACCGTGTCGCCCGCAACGACCTCGACGTCCTGATGGTCCCCGTTCGCTATGCGCACCAAAGCGGAGGTGGGCTCGCCCTGAGAGCCGGTGGCGACGATGACTACCTTATCGTTGGGTAGCTCTCGGGCCTGGTTCATATTGATCAGCACGTCGTCGGCGTCGTGCAGGTACCCCATATTCTTCGCCATCTTGACGTTGTTCACCATGCTGCGCCCGACTACGGTGACCTTGCGACCGTGCTTGACGGCGGCGTCGATGACCTGCTGCACCCGCGATATCAGCGAGGCGAACGTTGCGACCATTACCCGACCGCTGGCAGCGCCAATGGCGCGGTCGAGCGCCTCACCGACCACCTGCTCCGACGGCGTATACCCTTCGAGCTCGGCGTAGGTGGAATCTGAGCACAGAAGGAGCACTCCCTCGGCTGAGTAGCCGGCGAGCGCTGCGAAGTCGATCGCCTTGCCGTCGACCGGCGTGTGGTCGATCTTGAAGTCCCCCGTATGGACCACTACCCCGATCGGCGTGGTTATGGCGATCCCCATGGCGTCCGGGATCGAATGGCATACTCTGAAAAACTCGACCGTGAAGGCGCCTATCTTGAACGGGGAATGCGGCTCGACCACATTGAGCCGGGCGCTCTTCAGCTTGCCATGCTCACGCAGCTTTACGGTTATCAGACCGTGGGTAAGACGAGAAGAGTAGACTGGGGCGTCCAGGTCGGGTAGGACGTAAGGGAGGGCTCCGATATGGTCCTCGTGCCCGTGGGTGATCAGGACAGCTTTGACGCGTTCCGCGCGTTCACGCAGATAGGTGATATCGGGTATCGCGAAGTCGACGCCGTGCATCCCCTCGCCGGGGAACAAGACTCCGGCGTCGATGACGACAATGTCGCCATCGTACTCCAGGGCCATCATGTTCTGCCCTATCTCGCCGAGGCCGCCGAGGGGGACTACTCGCAGGGGGGAGTCGGCCATGTGTCCAGTTAGAACAGGCTAAGCTGCTCCGAGTTCTCGGGTTGGGATTCGAGCGGTGGCGCCTTGGTGGCCACGACTCGGGGTAGCTCGTTGAAGTCTTTTTCCAGGGTCGCGCGGAGAGCGCCGTTACGCAGCGCCGCGGCCGGGTGGTACATGGGGAAGATTGTGATCCCGTTCCAATTCCTTGGCTCTCCCCTGGCCTTGCCTATTGGTATGTCCGGGAAGAATTTGGAGAAGGAGTATCTCCCGAGCGTTACCACCACTTTCGGCCCGATCATCTCGAGCTGTTGCTCCAGGTACGGCCTGCAGGCGTCAATCTCGCCCGGAAGTGGGTCTCGGTTGTTTGGGGGACGGCACTTCACCATGTTGGTGATGTAGACTTCCTCCCGCTTGAATCCGGCTGCCTCGAGGAGCTCGTCAAGAAGCTTACCGGCCGGGCCTACGAAAGGCCGGCCCTGCTGGTCTTCGTGGAAGCCGGGCCCCTCTCCGATAAAGACGACGTCGGCGGAGAGGCTTCCCTCTCCCGGTACGGCCCGGGTCCGTTTCTGAGACAGTGTGCACCGGGTGCAGTCGTGTATCTGCTGGACCAGGGTCTCGAACTCGGACATCAGACCTCGTTGGGGGGCGTCAAGCTCATGCTAGCAGGTGGTCATGACACCGTCAACGAAGATTCTTTCGCCGCTAATCGTGACAGTGCTCGCTGAATCGCGACCTAGCCGCTTGGCTCCGCTTGAAACACGGTAGCGCCGCCGACCAATACCTCCTCTTCGTCCTGGTTCGTGACGACGAAGTGCATCGTAGCCATTGGCTTGTCATCACGTACCGATCTTACCGTTGCCTCAGCGCGAATTCGGTCGCCAATGTAGACGGGGTGTGGGAATCTCCAGGCCTGGTCCACGAAGACCGTCCCGGGGCCCGGCATGTCCATCGCTACCAGTGCGTGCAGCAGTCCCGTGGTTATTCCCCCCTGGGCCATAAGCCTCTTGAAGCGCGTGCGGCTGGTGAACGCAGTGTCGAAATGAAGCGGGTTATAGTCGCCGGTGATCTCGGCGTACGCCCTGACCATATCCTCGGTCACGGTCAGCTCTCTATAAGCCTTTTGCCCTTCGATCAGGTCCATGGCGTTCCTCCTCTGGTCCAATCATAGATGCTGCGCGTCTGGACGCGCTCTGTGGGGGTGCTCCTCTGTGGTAAATTGCGGCGAAGCGACGAAGGAGGTGCAGGATGCGTGAGCGACTGATGGCACTGGACGAGTCCGGTACGCCAATCCGAGTGGCGGTGATCGGCTGCGGACGATTTGGCTCGATGATGATAGCGCAGATCGTGCGCGCTCCCGGGATGGAGGTGGCCGTCGCCTGCGATCTCGACTCGCAAAGGGCGGCTCGCGCGTTCGACCAGGCAAGCATTGAAGCCGACACAGTGGTGGCGACCGACTCCGTTTCCAAGGCCAACGACGCCATACAAAGGCGCAGGCCCGTCATCACCCAGACGCCTGAGGTGGCCGCTCAGTCGGACGTGGACGTAGTGGTCGAGGCAACGGGCCACCCCGACGCCGGCGCCGAGCACGCACGCCAGGCCATCGCGGCCGGCCGGCACATCGTCATGGTCAACGTGGAGGCCGACGTACTCGTCGGACCGGCGCTCAAGATGCAGGCCGACCAGGCCGGCGTCGTGTACAGCCTGGCCTACGGAGACCAACCGGCCGTAATCGAGGAGCTTTACGACTGGGCAGTCAGCCTGGGCTTCGATGTCGTCGCCGCCGGTAAAGGGACCAAGTACATGCCCGAATACCGCAGGGGCACCCCTGACGACGCTCTTCTCCGGTACGGCTACAGCGAGGAAGAGGCGGCTTCAGGCGAGTTGAATCCACAGATGTACAACTCGTTCCTCGATGGGACCAAGTCGGCGGTGGAGATGTGCGCGGTCGCCAATATGACGGGCATGGTACCGGATGTCCCAGGGATGCACTTCGTCCCGGCCTCCATCGAGGAGATTCCGGCGCTGCTTGCGCCCAACACCGATGGTGGCATCCTGTCTCGAAGAGGCGTCGTGGAGATCGTAAGCTCGATCCGAGAGGACGGGACCGACGTTCCCAACTCGCTGCGCTGGGGCGTATTCGTAGTCCTGACCAGCCAGAACCCGTACCTGCTGCGCTGCCTTAGCGAATACGGTGTAGCTATGGACCCCTCTCGGACCTACGGGCTCATGTACCGGCCGTACCATCTCGTTGGCATGGAGGCGCCGGTCTCCATCGCCAGGGCGCACCTGTACGGCGAGCCGACAGGGGCCCCCATCGCCCACGTCGGGGAGGTCGTTGCGGCGGCGCGACGCAGCCTGGGCCCGGGAGAGGTGCTGGACGGCGAGGGTGGCTACACCGTGTATGGCTTGCTGGTCGAGGCCGCGCTGGCTTCCGCGGACGGACTGCTGCCAATTGGCCTGTGCCGCGGGGCGAGGGTGACACGCCCGGTCGCCACAGACCAGATGCTGGCGTATGACGACGTGTCGATGCCCGAGGGCGGCGTCGCGAACCAGATCCGTAGGGACTACGAGTCCGGCTCCGAACGCTGATTCTGGTACGCGTCCAGTAGGTCTGGTATCTCGGCGAGCGTCTCGACGCGGGGGCAACGGTCGTACACCGGGTGAATTCCATCGCGGTCCAGCAACACAGGGCTAATCCCGACCGCCAGAGCACCCTCGATGTCCGATGAGGGCTGGTCGCCGACGTGCACCGCATCACTGGGTCCGGCGCCCGCTTTCGACAGCGCAGCCTTGAATACGGCGGGATCGGGCTTCTCGGCGCCTACCTCCGCCGAGGTGACGGTGAAATCTATGTAGTCCTCCAGGCCAAGGTCGGCCAACAGCTCACCCCCATCGCGGTCGATGTTGGAGATGAGCCCCAATGTCAGCTGCCGGGCCTTCAGTAGGCTGAGCGCTGGTGCTACATCATCGAACGCCGCCAGCGAGTGGGGTATCTTCAGCAGGCGTCGCCAGATATCGCGGGCTATGTCAAGGCTGACCTCAACGCCGCTGCCTCGGAGGACGAGCCTCTCGTACCGGGCGAAGAAGTCGTCCCTTTCCTCCTCGGTACGTAGTCGGAGTGGGTTGTGCGCGTTCTCATCGGTCATGTATGCATCGGCGGCCGCGTAGCCCTTGATTACACCCTCAGGCGTAACCTCAACTCCGAACTTGGCGCACGCCTCCGACTGCACCTCGAACCGTGGGGGTTTGAAGCCGGCCAGCGTACCGTACATGTCGAAGAAGACCGCTTTGATCATGGGTCTTGATGATAGCATTGTGAGCGATCTACCCCTCGGTCAAGCCATCACCAGCATGAAAGTCGGCAAGCTACCCCTCGACGTCTTGTCCTCGCTGCTCGACAAGGTCGAGATCCGCGACGACCGCGTCTTCCTCGGCCCAAAGGCCGGCGAAGACGCCGCGCTAATCGATTTTGGCGACCGGTACCTCGTGGCCACGGCCGACCCGATAACATTCGCCACCGATCTCATCGGCTGGTACCTGGTGCAGATCAACGCCAACGACATCGCCGTCATGGGGGCAACGCCCCGTTGGCTGATAGCGACTCTCTTATTGCCGGAGGGCACCGCGCCGGAGACTATCGGAGAAATGTTCGATCAGGTCCTGGACGCGTGCTCAGCGATAGGAGTCACCCTGATCGGAGGCCACACGGAGGTGACGATCGGACTGTCCCGCCCGATCGCGGCCGGAGCGATGCTGGGCGAGGTGGACAAGGACAAGGTCGTGCTCACTTCAGGCGCGAAGCCCGGCGACAGCATCGTTCTGACCAAGGGAATCGCCGTGGAGGGGACTGCGTTGCTGGCGCGAGAGGCTTCAGAAACGCTGCTCGCGGCTGGCGTCGGCGCTGACACGATCGCTGCCGCAAAGGAGCTGCTCTTCTCGCCAGGGATCAGCGTGGCCCGCGAAGCGGGCGTGGCCTGCGCGTCTGTCACGGTGCATGCCATGCACGACCCGACCGAGGGCGGCATCGCCACAGGGCTTCGTGAGATGGCGACGGCGGCGGGACTGGGGCTGGTGGTCGATGAGGGGCGCATACCGGTCCTGCCGGAGTGCGAGGAATTCTGCGAGGCGCTGGACCTTGACCCGATGGGGCTCATCGCCTCGGGAGCGCTGCTGGCTGCGGTCGCCCCAAACGACGTCCCGCACCTTGTCGAGGCGCTCGATCGCGAAGGGGTCCTTGCCCACGAGATCGGGCACTTCACCCAGACAGGGGAGGGCCTGAAGCTTCAGACAGCCACCGGCCTCCGCGACCTCCCCAGCTTCGACCGGGACGAACTGGCGCGGTTCTTGGGAGGCTGAGGGAAGGGCGATATTGAGTTCACCACACGTTCCTCGCCCCGACGCGCCGGACGGCTCGGAACGACATGCGTACTCTGACTCGGTGGGCCAACGCAAGGACGGTATCCGCAGATGGACGGGAGGGGTGCGTATGACCGAGTGCGGCGTCGCGCGTCAGTCCCTCGTCGTCCGCGCCGGGGTCACCAGAAGCAGCAGCGACGGGAGCACGAGAAGTGACGCAGCCGCGGCCAGGAATATCATCAACGCGGTGAGCATGCCGTAGGAGGCGAACAGAGGCATGGGTGCGAAGGCCATGACGCTGAATCCGACGATGCTTGTAGCAGCCGATGCCATGAGGGCGACTCCGGTACCCTGCGCCGCCTGACGCAGTGCCTGTACCTTGTCCGCAGCTCTTGCCAGCTCCTCGCGGAACCTCTGGGTCATGTGGATAGAGTAGTCGATGCCGATGCCGATGGAGACGGCTGCTATGGTCGCGGTCACCCAGTTCAGTGCGAAGCCCGCCAGGTACATCAAGGCGTACAGCCACGCCACTACCAGCCCAATGGGAACGATGGTAACAACGGCGAATCTCACCGAGCGCATTACGATCAGAATGACCAGGAAGCAGAGGGCCGCCGCTATCGGAAGAGCGGTCTTCAGGGCCTTGGTGGTGGCGTTTAGGGAAGCCTCCCGTGTGAAGGGCGACCCCGTCAGTCCGGACAACGAGATTGAAGGCGCTTCGTTCAGCACCTGAAGGTCCTTCTCCAAGGACTCCCTAGCTGCTGTTACCACCGTGGCCTCTCTGGTCCCGGGAACCTGTACCTGCACGACCGTCGCGTTCTGGTCAACACCGGTGATGTCGTGGAACAGGGTCTGGCGGATACGCGCGGGTGTGTACGCTAGAATGCGGTCGTTAAGTGGAATTCCGCGCTGCACCATGTAGTCGTAGGCAGCCTTGATCTGGGCCTGGGTATCGGGGATGCCATCGCCATCGGCATCCACGATCTTTACCCCGGTCTCGCTCGCCGCCTGTGCTAGGGCATAGTCGTTACCCGTTAGACGCTCCAAGAAGGTGAACACGGTCTCGCCCAGGTTCAGCTCTCCATTAGCATCCTTCGCAAGCTTAGGGTTCAGTTCCAACCTGTCCAGCAGCCGCAGCATCGCGCCTAGCGACTCGGGGTCCGACAGATCTCCTTTGATGTAGATCAGACCGGGCTCACCTCCCCGTTCAGCCACGTGTTCGTCGATCTTGTCCAGGCTCACTACAAAGTCCGAGCTGCTGTCGAAGAAGTCCTTGACGTCTAATGTCGGCTCCAGCTTCAGGGCGAAAAAGATGGCGGCCCCGGTGATCACGGTGGCCAGGGGCAGCAGGATGAGACGCTTTTGCGCCAGCCTGACAACCGTGGACGCCAGGACACCAGGCGCCACGGGCTCCCCCGCTCCGGCGGCGTCAGGAGACTGGTCCGCGCCTCCAGCCACGGGCGGAATTACAGCCTCGGCGTCGCTTGGGATGCCCAATCTCCTCTCCCGGAGGATGATGACCGCGATAGGCAATAGGACGCCGAATATTGTGAAGGCTGCGATCACCGCGATCCCGATAAAGGGGCTGATGGCAACCAGGAGGATAATGCCGGCTCCGGTAAAGCTAGCCGCCCCAAGGATACCCAGCACTCGCCAGATGACGGCAGTCCGGCGTCCTTGTCGAGGACCACGCCGAGCCGCTTCCTGGCCTTCGATAGGCCGCCTGCGGAGGCTGTCGATACGCATCATCACGAGCGGAGCGGCAAGGCCTAGGACAATGAACGCCGATAGCACCGCGACTGCGGCACCAACACCAAAACCGATGACCGATTCTATCCCGGAGGTGATGTTGGAACCGAAAGCTATCCCGTCCGACAACATTGCTAGAGCCAGCGCGCCTAGAACGCCGGCGAAGCCGAGTCGGAGGGCCACGCGGGGTGGAGATCCTCTCTCCTTCTCCTCAACGTAACGGCGTAAAGCGTGGATCGCAAAGTCCACCCCCAGGGAGATCATGGCGATGGGTACTATCAGGTCTATGACCAGTCCGGATTTGAGGCCAATAAGATTAGAGATTCCCTTGAGCCAGATCATGAGGATACCGAGGCCGGCGCCGGTGAGAGCGACCGCCCAGTAGGAGCGCAGGGCTAGACCCACGACGATCAGCACGCCAATGGCAGTGAACATAATAAATGGGCCGGCCAGCGTGGCTTCATCCTCGATTTCCAGGCCCACATCTATCGCGATGCCCCATAGACGGTAGTTCTCCTCGTCTCCCCTGAGGGCCTTCTGCACCTTTCGATTAAACTGCTCTTTCTGCTTGGTGACATCGTCGCCCCCTGTGCCGATGCGAAGGGAACCGCCGCCCAGCTTCGGGTTGTCCGCTACTACGAAAGTAAAGAGGGCGGGGGACCACCAGTAGACTATCTCCTGCCCATCCACCTCCCGGGGTTCACTGGTGGCCTGTATGGACAGGTCTTCCCGAAACCGTTTCTTCCTGGGGTCTGACAGTATCCGGTGAAGCGCCAGCTTTACATCGTCGTCACTGGCATCGGCCAATGTGGGAATCAGGGGGTCGGAGGCCATCACCTCCTGTACCTCGTCGGCGAGGGAGTAGATTCCCACGACGGGACGCTCAAGTTCGGCAAAGTAGAACGAGAAAAGGAAGGACTGAGCATCCAGTCCCGGTGGGGCCAGTTCGCCGGCCTGGTCGGCCTTCCGCAGCCTTTCTGTGTTCTGGTATAGCTCCCAAAGGGCTTTCTGAGTAAGGACGTCCTCGCCGCGCGCCTCGACAATAATACCCGCGCTATGGACGGCCGGAGGGAAGCGGTCCTCTATGTCATCCTGCAGATCGAACACCTGGCCGCCGGGGTTTTCCGAGGCGTTCTCGTCGGGGGCCATCGTCAGCAGGGGTATGGTGAGCAGGGCCGTAATGACGAGGATGGACAGGATAAACCATCCTGACCTGCGCTCCATGAGGCTGGCGGTCCTGTACAAAAGGGTCTCGCTGCTCTGCATGTCTGCCTCCTTGGGGGGGGCCGCCTCTGCGGACGCCCAAGACAATGCCTGGTTTCGTTCCTCTCCGACCGGTGCCCGGCTACTCGTGGGGCGGCTCGGGAGGTAACCTCCGGTTAAGCTCTTGGAGCGCGTCCTCCGCCCACTGGAGGTTGGCCTGGACGTGGGCTATTCCGCACTTGAGCGTAAGGTAAGGAAAGAAGTGGTCCTCACGGTCCGCGATATCGCGCTCGATCTCCTCGAACTGGGCTAGGGTCTCTTGGGCCTGGCGGCGGCGCTCTTCAAGCTGAGGGATGAGCGTCGCCACGGGTGTTAGGCTTCCGAAGAACAGCTTCAGTAAGAACAGGCTTTTGGTCATGTCCGGCGCGACGTCTGGACGCTCCAGCCATCTCTGCAGGGCCTGCTCGCCGTCTCTCGTTATCCGATAGAGCCGCTTGTCCGGTCGGCGATCCTGCTGGACCTCGCGTTCGCGGGCGTACCCCAGCGTCTTAAGGCGGCGCAATTCTGCGTAGATCTGGCTACTTGCCGGGCTCCAGAAGAAATAGCCGATGCTCTTGTCAGCGAACCGTTTGACGTCGTAGCCTGATATCTCTCCAAAGCTGATCAGGCCGAGGATCGCGTACGAGGTGGCCGGTAGCCCCCTATCTGTCTTGCGGTTAGTCATGAAGTCGCCCCGGACTCAGAGTTATGCCTGACCGCCATATGTCATTAAGAGATAGTAGCAATATATATATATCAAAAAGAACTAGCCCTGTCAAGTCCTGAAAAACTGAGGACAGCGTTTTCCAAGGGGGAGTCCTAGCTGCGTTACTCCAGAGGTCTAGGCCGGAGCTTAGGGTCGTGACACTCTCACTATGTCGTCCTGAGGAGGCTTCCGGCGAAGGACCTGGGGCTTGGGGCTCTTCCCGCGGTTGCGAGAAGGACCACCCCGCCCCCTGCCCTTTGCAAACTCAGGGCGACACATGTAGCACTACGACGAGTCCGCGACTCTGCAAAGGTCAGGTGCCCCCAAAACTCAAGTTGAAAGCGCCGTTGGCGCGGTGATACACTGATTCTGTAGCTACTCAGATAGGCCGCAGGTGAGGGTTGCCTCAAGATTATGCCCTAGACTGGACGGCGGTGCTGGTTCTCGGCGGCGTGGGTTTGCTGGGCGTCGGCGGTATCTTTCTCGCATCGTTTCTCCTGGCGCCCAAACGCCCGTCCGCGATCAAGGATACGCCCTATGAATGCGGCATCCCCCCGGAACCGTACCTCTGGTCCCAGATCCATATCAGATACTACGTCTTCGCCATCCTGTTTCTGATATTCGATGTCGAGGCCGTGTTTCTTTTCCCCTGGGCCGTCGTCTATCTGACGACCATCTCCGCGGTCTTCTACGAGATGCTGATATTTATCGCCATCCTCTTCTTTGGGGTCATTTACGGTTGGAGAAAGGGAGTCCTCCAGTGGAGATAACCCTGGGGCAAGGCTACGAGCCCCGACAGGGAAACCAGCCTGCCGACAGCATCTTCCAGCGCGTGCTGCCCAACGCCGTTACCGCGAAGTCCAGCGACCTGTTCGCCAACGCCCGCAAGTCGTCGCTGTGGACGCTCAGCTTCGGCCTTGCTTGCTGCGCCATAGAGATGATCTCCACGCACATGTCCCATCACGACCTGGACCGATTCGGCGTGATCACGTGGCCGTCTCCGCGCCAGGCGGACGTAATGATTGTGGCGGGCACCGTGGTGAAGAAGATGGCCGATCCGATAAAGCTGCTCTACGAGCAGATGCCCGACCCTAAATGGGTCATAGCCATGGGAAGCTGCGCAACCAACGGGGGGCCATACTATCGCTCCTACTCGGTGGTCATGGGCGTCGACCACCTCATCCCCGTCGACGTATACGTTCCGGGGTGTCCTCCGCGGCCCGAAGCGCTGATGTACGGCATCATGCAGCTACAGGAGAAGATACTCAAGGACTCGAAGGAACGTGGCGCAACCGCCTAGAAGGGAGTCTGCGGCCCCGCAGGCTCCCGTTACGCTGGACGATCGAGGCCGCGCGCTTTCCAGTCTGCTTCCGTCCATTCTCGTCGATTTCCAGGTGGAGCTAGGCGCGGCGCTCGACGAGGTCACCGTTACAGCAAGCCCCGCAGAAGTCCCGGGGATTTGCATGCTGCTGAAAGACCACGGGGAACTCCGTTTCGACTATCTGCGGTGCCTCTGCGTCGTGGACTACGATGACCGGCTTGAGGTCAACTACCACCTCTTTTCGCTGGATAAGCGGCACAAGATGGTCCTCAAGACTGACGTGTCGCCCGAAGCTCCGGCCGTCCCCTCGGTGGTGTCGGTGTGGCGGGCGGCGGACTGGTTCGAGCGCGAGGGCCACGATCTCTTCGGCGTCGTGTTCGACGGACACCCCGACCTGGCGCCGCTGTTGCTTTACGACGGGTTCGAGGGGTTCCCAGGCCGCAAGAGCTTTCCCTTTCACGACTACACCGAGTGGTGAGCATGTCCACCAGCCCCCAAATAGAAGAGCGCTTCGACTCCATGGAGCTCATGATAAACATGGGCCCTCAGCATCCCAGCACCCACGGGGTCTTCAGGCTGGTGATCTGGGTGGACGGCGAGCGCATCGTCAAGGCGGAGCCCCACATCGGCTACCTGCACCGCGGCTCGGAGAAGCTTTGCGAGGGTGAGGACTACTCCCAGATAATCACGCTTTTCGATCGGCTGGACTACGTCTCCAACCTGAATATGGAGTTGGGCTTCTGCACGGCAGTCGAAAAGCTGATGGACCTGGAGGTGCCGGAGCGCGCCTGGTACATAAGGACCATCCTGTGCGAGCTAAATCGCGTCGCCAGCCACATGCTCTTTTACGGCGTCTACGGGCTGGACGCCGGCGCCATGACGCCGATCCTGTATGGGTTCCGCGAGCGCGAGCGGGTCCAAGCCCTGTTCGAGTCGGTGACCGGCGCGCGCATGATGCACAACTACATCAGGATTGGGGGTGTGAAGGAGGACCTGCCTTCGGACTTCGAGAAGCGCATGTCGAAGCTTATCGCTGAGTTGAAGCAGGGTGTGGACGAGTGCGACGGGCTTCTCTCCCAGAGCGAGATGTTTCTGGCGCGTACCAAGGGGATCGGAGACATTGAGGGGAAGGTCGCCATCGACTTCGGGGTGACGGGTCCGGCGCTCCGGGCGGCGGGTGTCCTCGAGGACGTCAGGGTGTCCGAGCCATACGGCATCTACGACCGCTTCGACTTCGGCATCCCCGTGGGTACCACCGGAGACTGCTGGGACCGCTACTACGTACGCATCGAGGAGATGCGGCAGTCGATCGGCATCATCGAGCAGGCGATGGAGCAGATGGAGCCCGGCGACATCACCGCGAAGGTCCGCCGCATCACCCGTCCGCCGAAGGGCGAAGTGTACATGCGAACGGAGACCCCGCGTGGCGACTTCGGGGTGTTCGTGGTGAGCGACGGCAGCGATAAGCCGTATCGTCTCAAGGTGCGGGCCCCTTCGTTCGCCAACCTCCAGGCCCTCCGCCACCTGCTTCGAGACGCCTATGTAGCCGACGCCGTTGTGATTCTCGGGTCTATCGACATCATCATGGGTGAGGTCGACCGTTGATCCCCGAGTGGTTCTGGGAGCTTCCACGTCCGGCCCTTTCCGCCGCAGGCGCGCTCACCGTGTTTATATTCCTGTCGCTCGTTGTCCTTGTGCTCACCTGGTTGGAGCGCAAGGCGCTTGCCCGCATCCAGATGAGGATGGGCCCGATGCGCGTTGGATTCCATGGGGCCCTGCAGCCTATCGCCGACACCATCAAGCTGGTGGGCAAGGAGGACATACTCCCATCGTGGGCCGACCGGCGCATCTACTGGCTCGCGCCGCTCGCGGTATTCATTCCGGTGATCATGCTCTGGGTGACCATCCCGGTCTCTCAGGAGCTGGTACTTCGCAACCTGGACCTGGGGCTCTTCTACATCACCGCCATTTCGGTGCTCTCGGTGATGGGTCTTGTCATGGCGGGGTGGGGCTCCGCAAACAAGTACGCAGTTCTGGGTGGCCTGCGCGCCGCGGGCCAGCTGATTAGCTATGAAATCCCGTTCATCATGGCGATAATCGGCGTGGCCATGCTGAGTCAGTCGCTGGACCTTACGAAGGTCGTGGATGATCAGCACGAGGTGATGGTGAACATAGTCCGGCAGCCGCTGGGCCTGTTCATATTCCTGATAGCCGGTCTGGCGGAGCTAGGCAGGACACCGTTCGACATCCACCATGCCGAGTCCGAGGTCGTAGGCGGACCCTTCGTGGAGTACAGCGGCGCGCATTGGGCCGTCTTCTTCCTGGCCGAATATATCAATACCTTCACCATCGCGGTGCTTATCGCTCTCCTATTCCTGGGGGGATGGCGATGGCCGGACATGCCATTCGCTGAGGGTAGTGTCCACACGGCCCTGTCGGCGGCGTGGCTCCTGATAAAGACGTTTGCGGTGATCCTAGTCATCTTCTGGATTCGGGGCACGTACCCAAGGCTGCGCATCGATCAATTGATGGCCTTCGGCTGGAAGGTCTTGGTGCCGCTTTCGTTCGCCAATATCGTCGTCACGGGCGCGGTCCTCTTCTATGGTTTGCACTGGGCTCTGCTCAGCGGAATGTCTATAATCCTCTTGGCGGCCACCTTCCTGGCGATCAGGCAAATATACGGAGGCAACGCGCGCATAATGACGGTCAGGGTGTACGACGCGCGCGAGCTACGGGCAGGGACCACCGCGCCGCGGCCGAGGCCCTTGGACGGGTAGCACCGGCCAGAGCCGGTGGTCGTGGCCTGTTCGGGCACGCCTCGGGGCAGACGACGGTATAGGACTTTCGGCACTCGCGAAGGTAACACGCGGAATGATCGGCAACCTTAGAGGGCTCCTCGTCACGCTCAAGACCATGATGCGGTCGCCGGTGACCGCCCAATACCCCATCGCCACCAAGCGGCTGAAGGTGCAGGACCGGTTCATGGGTTTTCCGGCCCTGACCTGGGACTCCACCGTCGATGAGCCGTATTGCACGAGCTGCATGGTCTGCATACGCGAGTGTCCGACCCAGTGCATGAGCGCAACGATGAAAGACAACCCGCTGCACGGCGAGGGCAAAAGCAGGCGGCGGAAGATCGTCGAGACCTTCGAGATCAATCTGGGGCGCTGCATCCTCTGCGGGATCTGCGTAGACGTGTGTAACTTCGACGCGATAGAGATGAGCCACGAACACGAGCTCAGCAAGTATGCGAGGGATGGAAATCGCGTCGACCTGCCGCAGCTTCTCGAGATGGGGCGGGAGTTCCAGGCGGAGACGAGCTGGGAGCCGGAGCAGGCGAAGAACATCGGGGCGCCGGACGCCGGCAAGAAGGCGGTAACGCAGGGCGCATCCGAGAAAGGGAAGTAGCAGCCGGGCAAAGTGACGATCACGCTGACACTGTTCTACGTTGCGGGGGCGCTCACACTTGGGGGCGCCCTCGGTGTGGTTATGGCACGCAACATCGTCTACGCGGCCTTTGCGTTGCTCGTCGCCCTTATGGGCGTCGCGGGGCTGTTTCTGCTCGCGTTCGCGCAGTTCCTCGCGCTGGTACAGGTGCTGATCTACGGTGGCGCCATCGTCATCGTCATCCTGTTCACGCTAATGCTGACGCGGATTCAGGACTTCCGAGACCTGTCGGACAACGCGCAATGGCCAGTCGCGGCCCTGGTGTCAGCGGCCGTATTCGGCGTGATGGTAGCGTCCATCCTGCTCACCGAGGTACGCACGACGGCGCCCCAGGCGGTCGGCTTCGAGGCGCTTGGCGAGACGCTGTTCGAGCAGTGGGCGGTGCCGTTCGAGGTGGCTTCACTGGTGCTGTTGGTAGCGCTGATCGGGGCGATTGTGATGGTGCGGGATGACCGAGGAGACCCGTGATTGAGCTTGCCCACTTCCAGCTCGTTGCCGCCGCTCTATTCGCCATCGGCATGTACGGCGTCCTCGCGCGGAAGAGCGCCGTGCTCATCCTGATGTCGATCGAGCTCATGCTCAACGCCGTGAGCGTCAACCTGGTCGGCTTCGCCACGTTCGTCGATTTCGCCGAGGCCCACCGCGCCCTCGGGCAGGTGATGGTTGTATTCGTGATAACCGTCGCGGCGGCGGAGCTGGCCCTGGCGGTGGCGATAATTCTGCGGCTCTACAAGAACCGCGCCTCAGTGAACGTCGACGAGATCGACATAATGAAATGGTAGCGCGGCCCATCCTGGCCTCATTTGACGGAAGCGACTAGTAGACCGAAATCTTTGAAATGAGGGGTAGCCGAGATTGGCGTGCTACGACGACAGGGCGGGTTTCAAACCCGCCCCTACCAAGCCGTAACCTCAGAACCCTTCAATACTAGGATGTTGGACCACTAGCTAGCAACAACGGAGCCGGAAGAGAATGCCGTTCGACGATGGAATCGGGGTCGAGTGGGCCTGGGTGATACCGGCCCTTAGCGCTTCGGCTTTCGTCTTGACCGTCATCTTTGGTCGGCTCCTACCTCGCCAGGGCGCCTTCATCCCGATCGCCGCGATCTTCCTTGGCTTCATCATTTTCTGGTTCGTATTGGCCGACCTGCTGGCCAGCGGACCTGCATCGTTTAGCGTGGACTGGCTCACTCTCGGAGATACCAGGATCACCTGGGGCGTGACCGTCGACCGCCTTTCGGTGACGATGCTGGGGTTGGTAACCTTCGTCGCTCTCCTGGTCCAGGTCTACTCGCTGGAGTACACGAAAGGCGAGCCGCGCATCGGCTGGTACTTCGCCGCCCACGCGCTCTTCGCCGCGGCGATGCTTTCGCTGGTCCTGGCCGGCAACCTGCTATTCCTCTACATCGCATGGGAGCTGGTAGGACTGGGCTCCTACTTGCTGATCGGTTTCTGGTATGAGAGGCGGAGCGCCGCTGAGGCCGCCAAAAAGGCATTCATAACGACTCGAATCGGCGATGTAGGCCTTCTTATCGGTATCATCCTTCTATTCAAGGCCACCGGGACCTTCGAGATATCGACCATCTTCCACGTGGCGCAGCAGGGAGGAATATCGGACGCGACGATCACCGCCTCCACGCTGCTCATATTCCTCGGCGCTATGGGCAAGTCAGCGCAGTTCCCCTTCCACGTGTGGCTGCCCGATGCTATGGAGGGGCCCACGCCCGTAAGCGCGCTGATACACGCCGCTACGATGGTGGCCGCCGGCGTCTTCCTGGTAGCCCGCATGCTCCCACTTTTCGAGATGGCGCCCGACGTTCTCGTGTTCGTCGCGTTTGTGGGGCTCTTCACCTTCGCGTTCGCCGGGACGCTGGCACTCGTGATGACAGACCTAAAGCGGGTGTTGGCCTACTCGACGGTCAGCCACCTGGGGCTCATGATGCTGTCCCTCGGCGCCGGGGCGATGGGCGCGGCGATCTTTCATCTGGTTGTCCACGGGGTGTCCAAGGCATTGTTGTTCCTGGGCGCCGGTAGCGTTATTCACGGGACGGAAAAGACCGAGATCTGGGACATGGGCGGCTTGCGGCGTCGGATGCCGGTGACCGCAGCGACGTTTGTGATCGGGGCGGCGGCGCTTGCCGGACTCCCCCCGTTGAGCGGATTCTTCAGCAAGGACGAGGTCCTGGTGGCCGTGAAGGAAGGGCTCAGCCCGGCGTTTCTGGCGTTCACGATCGCAGCAGCCGCGCTGAGCGCGCTGTACATGGCGCGGGTGACATTCGTGGTGTTCTTCGGTGCGCTTAGATCAGAGAACGACGACGCGCACGAGCCTTCCATTCTGATGGCCGCTCCATTGGTCCTGCTGGGGTTCCTGGCGCTGACCGTAGGGGTCCTCGCGTTCAGCTGGACCGAGTCATATGGAGGATTCGCCAGCTTCGTGACCCAGGGCCAACCGCTGGAGGGTGGGGCTGAGGAGTTTCACATCGTTCCGTGGCTAGCCGTCGCCTCAGCCGTGCTGGCATTTGGCGGTATCGCGGTTGGTTGGGCGACCTACGTGAGGGGCGACATTTCCCACGCCGGCATCGCCCGCAGGTACGCGGGCTTGCACACCGTCCTTACCCACGAGTACTACGTCGACGAGATATACCAGTGGGGGATCGATCGCGTCGTCCTGGCCTTCAGCGGATTTGTGGCCGTGTTCGACCGGGTTGTAATCAACGATACCGGCGTGGACGGCTCAGCGTTCAGCGTCATGCTCTCGGCCATGAGACTCCGCTACATACAATCAGGGCGTCTCTATAACTATGGACTGGGCATGTCGCTGGGCGTGTTCGCCTTCTCTGTGATCTGGTGGCTACTTGTGCGATAGCCTTTCGTCTATGAGCCTTCCTCGATTCGCTCATGAGGCCACGACCTAGCCGATGGAAACCCTCGAGAACAACCTCCTCTTTGCGATAGTTGCGCTGCCGCTGGTGGGCGCGGCAATACTCATTTTCATCCCATCGCGACAACCCGATCGGGTGCGGTGGACCGCGGCGTCGGTCTCGGTGGTGACCCTACTCCTTTCGCTGTACACATTCGGCGTATACGACTATGACGCCGGTGGGTTCCAGTTCACTCGCGATTGGAACTGGCTCGAGCTGCCGGGCCCCTCGTGGCCGCTTGGCGACAAGGGAATTACGCTCTCCCTGGGGGTCGATGGGATCTCGGCGCTCATGGTGATGCTGACCGGCGTGGTGATGCTCACGGGCGTATTGGTCTCATGGAAGATCGCGGAGCGAAATAAGGACTTCTTCATCCTCTATTTCTTACTCCTGTCGGGGGTATACGGCGTGTTCGTCTCCCTCGACCTCTTCTTCCTCTTCTTCTTCTACGAGCTCGCGGTGCTGCCCATGTACCTCTTGATAGGGGTCTGGGGGAGCAGCTCCGACTTCGGCGCCTTCGCGCGCACCAAAGAGTACAGCGCCATGAAGCTGGTCGTCTATCTCGTCGCGGGCAGCGCTCTCATTTGGATCGCCCTGCTGGCCATCTTCGTCCAGGCCGGCCTCGGCACGTTCAGCTTCCTCGACCTACAGGAGTCCGCAGAGTTCTCCCCGACGTTCCAGCGAGTCTTCTTCCCGTTTTTGATGGTCGGGTTTGGTGTACTCGCTGGGATGTGGCCGTTCCACACCTGGTCGCCGGACGGCCACGTGGCCGCGCCAACGGCTGTAAGCATGGTACACGCGGGCGTGCTGATGAAGCTTGGAGCCTACGGCATTCTTCGTGTTGGAATCGGGCTGTTCCCCGAAGGGGCGCAGGACTGGATGCCCGTGTTGATCGCGCTGGGGACCGTCAATGTCTTATACGGGGCGATCTCGGCGATGGCCCAGTCGGACCTCAAGTACGTCGTGGGGTACTCCAGCGTGAGCCACATGGGCTACGTGCTTGTGGGAATCGCGACACTGCACCACCTGGGGGTTAGCGGCGCCGTGCTCCAGATGTTCTCTCACGGAATCATGACGGCCCTCTTCTTCGCCGTGGTGGGCGTTATCTACGACGGGACGCACACCCGAGACATAAGTGTCCTGGAGGGGCTGGCCAAACGCATGAGCCTCACGGCGGCGTTCTTCGCGGTAGCAGGGCTCACGTCGCTAGGGCTGCCGGGGCTCAGCGGGTTCGTGGCCGAGCTGCTCGTCTTCCTAGGGCTGTTTCACACGTACCCGGCCCTCGGCGTGCTTGGTATCGTCGGCGCCGCGATTACGGCGGTGTACATCCTGAGGCTGATCGCCAAGGTCTTCTTCGGCCAGCTGGATGAGAGGTGGTCGAGCCAAAAGGATATGTCACGGCTGGAGGCATTGTCGACGGGCGTGCTCGTCGCTTTCATCTTCCTGATGGGCCTGTTCCCTCTCCCGTTCGTCAGGGCTATCGACGGCAGTATTTCTGCTGCGCTCGGCCGCGTGATAGGGCTATGACGAACGACTTCAGCCTGCTGGTCCCGGAGTTTCTGGTCGCCGGGCTGGCGTTCCTGGTCCTGACGGCGGACTTCTTCCTCCCATCCGCGCGCAAACACCTGTTGGCATATTTCTCGGCGGTGGGGTTGGCCATAACGCTGGCAGTCACGCTCCAGGACCTCTGGGGAGAGGACGCAAGCCTCTACTCCGGCCTGCTTCTGGTCGACGGCTACGCGGTATTCTTCAAGGCCTTCTTCCTGGTGCTGGGCGGGGTTGCGGTATTGGCGAGCCGGGACTATGTGCGACTCCACCTCGATCACGCCGGCGAGTACTACGCGATTCTGCTGTTCACCATTGTTGGGATGATGCTGATGGCCGCATCCGGTGAGCTACTGACGGCCTACATCTCTTTGGAGCTACTCAGCTTCGGGCTCTACGTACTGGTGTCCTACGACCGTTATAACCCCAAGTCGAACGAGGCCGGCACCAAGTACATCTTGCTCGGCGCCTTCTCGTCTGCATTGCTGCTTTACGGAATCAGCCAGGTGTACGGACTTACCGGGGCAACCCGCTTCGATGAGATCGCACAGGCTCTTGTATCGGCCTCAGAGCTGAGCCCGGGGTTGCTGCTGGGGTTGGTGCTCATAATCGCCGGGCTCGGCTTCAAGATCGCCGCCGTACCGTTTCACATGTGGGCGCCCGACGCCTACGAAGGTGCGCCCATCCCGGTCACGGCGTTCCTTGCGGTCGGTTCCAAGGCCGCCGCGTTCGCACTGATCCTACGGCTGTTTACAGAGGGCTTGATCCCCGCAGTGGCGGACTGGCAGGTCGTCCTGGTCATCATGGCCGCCCTCACCATGACCCTGGGCAATCTGCTCGCTCTCGTGCAGCGCAACATCAAACGGCTCCTGGCCTACTCCAGTATCGGGCAGGTGGGATATTTGCTGATGGGTGTCGCCGCCATCGCTGCGGTGGACGCCGACGGTTCCATCTCTGTAGACACCTCGCACATCGCCACCAACGGGATCATGCTACACCTGGTGGCATACTCCGTTACGACTATGGCTGCCTTCCTGTGCATCAGTGCCATCTACAACGCCACCGGCGAGGAAGAGATCGATAAGTTCGCCGGCATCGCACGCCGCGCTCCGATGGTCGCGTTGGTCCTGGCTGTGTCCCTGTTCTCTCTAGCCGGTCTCCCAATATTCGCCGGGTTCACCAGCAAGTTCTACCTGTTCAACGCGGCAGCGGTGCAGGGGCTCCTCTGGCTGGCCGGTCTGGCGATATTCACGAGTCTGATCTCGCTCTACTACTACCTGGTTATCGTGCGCCAGATGTACATTGAGCCCGCCGTAGATTCCACACCCATCTCTGTGCCTCGGCTCACCAGCGGCCTGCTGGTCGTGCTGTTCATCGCCATCGTCGTCCTCGGCGTCTATCCCGCGCCGGTTATGGACGCGATCCAACGGGCCAGCGATGCCCTCGCGTCCTCGGAAGCGGTCGCGCAACTTGCCGTGACCGCGGGCGCCACGCGATAGGGAACAAGTCCCGGCGCAGCCGAAACGATTGACACGTCCCTAGGTGAACGATAGACTTATTCTGACATGGCGACCAACTTGTCCCTTACCTGCGCGTGTATCAGCGCCCTCGGGGGCTGATACGCTTTTTTCTTAGGAAACGTATACGCTCCGCTTGCACCTATTTGAAGCGGGGCGTATTTTGTGAGGCATTCGGAAGGGCCGGGGAGCGCACAGATGACACAGACTAAAGGAATACCACGTACGCAGGGCGTCATAGATATCTTGCCGGAAGAGATCGACGACTTCGAGCTGCAGGTCAAGCGATTTCGCGCCGGTGAGTGGGACGAGACCGACTTCCAGGCGTTCAGGCTGAAGCAAGGCATCTACGGCCAGAGACAGCCCGATTCGCAGATGGTCCGGGTCAAGGTCCCCTTCGGGGGCCTAACCGCGGACCAGCTCGACGCGTTGGGCGAGGTGGCCGCGAAGTACGCCCCGCTCGACAAGGGGCACGTCACCACGCGAGAGAACTTCCAGTACCACCACGTGAAGCTGGACGACACGCCCGATTTCATGCGCGTGATCGGCGCGGTGGGCCTTACGACACGAGAGGCCTGCGGAAACACCGTGCGAAACGTCACGGGCTGTGCAATTGCCGGTGTGTGCCCGGAAGAGCCGTTCGACGTCACTCCCTACGCAGCCGCGTATGCGCGCTACTTCGTGCGGCACCCGTACACACAGGCGCTTCCGCGGAAGCTCAAGACGGCGTTCTCCGGCTGCGACCGGGACTGCGCCATCACCGCCATTCACGACATGGGGTTCATCCCCAAGGTCGAGGGGGGTGAACGAGGCTTTCTGGTGAAGGCCGGCGGCGGCACGTCGATCATGGCGAAGATAGCCCCGACGCTGTACGACTTCGTGCCCGTAAACGAGTACCTGAAGGTCACCGAGGCGGTGATCCGGATTTTCCATCGCTCAGATGAGCTACGGAAGAACCGCATGAAGGCGCGGATCAAGTTCCTCATCGCCAGGATCGGCATCGACGAGTTTCGCCTGATGGTCGACGAGGAGCTCAAGGAGCCGTGGGCGCAGAAGTCATACGACCCGACGTCTCTCCTCTTTATCGAAGACGAGTCGCTGGATGCGCCCGTGCCGCCCCCGGAGGGCTATCACACCAACGGCTACCACCCCGAGTTCCAGCACTGGGTGGAGACGAACGTCGAGAAGCAGCGCCAGGACGGCTACCGGGCGGTAACTCTCAAGCTACCGCTGGGCGACATCAATTCCACGCAATTCCATCAGTTGGCAGACCTGTCGCGCAAGTACGCAGGTGGCCGTGCCCGGATCACGCACCAGCAGAACATTGCCTTGCGCTGGGTCCCGGAGGGGGCCCTCTACGAGCTGTGGAACAGGCTGAACGACATCGGCTTCGCAGGGTCCGGGGTCCACGAGATCACGGACGTGGTGTCGTGCCCCGGCACCGATAGCTGCAAGCTCGGAATCACGGCTTCGATGGGACTCGGAAGGGCGGTCGGTGAGGCGCTGGAGGAGATGAATATCACCGACCCTCTGGTCAAGAAGATGCACGTTAAGATGAGCGGATGCCCCAACGGATGCGGCCAGCACCACATCGCCGACATCGGGTTCCACGGCGCGGCGGCCAAAGCTCCTGGTGGTCAGGTGCCGGCGTATGAGATGTTCTTTGGGGGAAGCTACGACGAGGGCGACGCTCGCATTGGGCTCCGCACGAGGACCAAAGTGCCGGCGAAGCGTTTGCCGGACGCGGTCAAGCAGATCGTCGCTTTCTATCAGGACCAGCGGCAGGACGGCGAGGAGTTCAAGGACTTCGCCGCCCGTGTCGGCGCTCCCGCGTTCGAGCCGGTGCTGGGCCAGTTCAAGGAGATCGGTGAGCTCAATAGGGACACCATCCATGAGTACATGGACTGGGACAAGACCGTGATCTACAAGCTGGAGCGGGGCGAGGGTGAGTGCGCGATCTAGTCCAGACGTCGAGCCTGTTAAAAGGAGAAGGGCCCCGTTTAGGGGCCCTCTTTTTTATCTTGGGTGGGTGGTTATTTGAACCTGCTACGCAGCCGGTGCCACCACGCTCCCCCGCTGTAGTCCATCGGCTGCCCGCGCCATCGCTTCTCGATCTTGGGCGGATGCACGAAGAACATGGCGTATCCAACGATAAACAGGATCAGGCCGGCCCAAGCGAGGAGAGGGACACTCATTATCAGGGCGGAGAGCAGCAGGGCGACGGCTATGAACATCACGCGCCCAGGGGACAGCGACCACCTCTTGCCCCCGAGCGATTGGGTTAAACCCATCCACATGAGCCTTGGCAGGCTGGGTCGACTGCGCTTTCCGGCGCCTAACTCGCCGGCCTGCCGCAGGATTTCGTCGATCTCTCGCTTGTAGCGCTCGGCCATTTCTGCGTCTCTCAAATAGCGCTGGACCAACCAACGTTCTCTTAGTGGAATCGTAACCAGTAGCCCAGTCCGATGTCAAGCTCTCGAAACCTTGCGACGCACCTAGACAAAACCCCCGGCCATCACGCCGATGGGGAAGCGCTGAAATCCCGAGGGACGGAGAGCGCGGTGCTATAATACGGACGGCTTTCTAGCGCCTTGTTCGCCGCTGATTCCGAACTCACTCCAATGGCAAGTCCAAACGGTCGGCAGTTCGTCAAGTTCAACTTCTACGCCGTAGACCCGGCGTGGCGAATGCTGCCCTGGGAAGAGCGGGACCACCACCGGCGCGAGTTCTCCGAGGTGGTCGAGGAGTTGGGCTCGGCCATGCTCGTGCGGAGCTACAGCCTCGTGGGGCTTCGGGCGGACACTGACTTCCTTTTGTGGCAAGCTTCGGATAGCCTCGAGCAGCTCCAGGAGACCGCGACGCGCTTGTGGAGCACCGGGCTCGGCAAACACCTTACGCAGCCGTATTCGTATCTCGCGATGACGCGTCGGTCCCAGTATCTTGGCAAGCACCAACATGAAGGTCAGGAGGGCGTCCGGAAAAAGGTGCGCCCGAGCGACGCTCGTTACTTCGTCGTCTACCCGTTCCTCAAGACCAGGGAGTGGTACCTGCTGCCCAAAGGGGAGCGGCAAAGCATGATGGAGGCGCACTTCGCGGTTGGACACAAGTACCCCTCGGTGAAGATCAATACGTCCTACTCCTTCGGGCTCGACGACCAGGAGTTCATGGTGGCGTTCGAGACCGACAGCCCGCACGACTTCCTCGACCTGGTCATGGACCTCCGCGAGACCGAAGGGAGCCGCTATACGCTGAAGGACACGCCGATCTTCACGTGCATTCATCGACCCATCGAGGAGACCCTCGCCAGCCTGGGCGACTGAGTACTCCCTGGTGGCCGCCTCCCGGCCTCCGTTCCGATTGCCCGCTCGTTGGCCCGTGGATACAATGGAATAGAGATGTCCACGGCACCCGAGAACTCCGGCCCAGAAGCCCGCGTGCCCTCCACGCGCCGCGTGCCCTTGTACTTCGTGGCGCTGCTGCTCATCGTCGCGGGCGCTATGGCGCTTCGTTTGTATGGCCTCCAGTGGGACGAAGGTTTCCCGTGGACGCCGCACCCAGACGAGCGGGCCATTCTGATGAAGGTGGGCGAGCTCTCCCCTCCGTCTCTGGGCGAGATAGGTGTGCTCTTCGACGCCGACGACAGCCCATGGAACCCGCGTTGGTTCCCTTACGGCAGCCTTCCCCTCTACCTCCTGAAGGCCGTCCAGCTAGGATACGATGCCCTGTCCGGCAGCGAGTTGCGCGACCTCCGGGTAGCGGGGAGGTTGATCTCCGCCATCGCGGATGGAGCCTCGGTACTGCTCGTCTACCTGCTCGGTACTCGGGTCTATGGGCGTAGGGAAGGAGTGCTCGCGGCAGCGCTCGTCGCCCTCGCCGTGCTGCATATCCAACTCAGCCACTTCTTCGCCGTCGACACGCTCCTGGGCCTGTTTACGCTGGCCGCCCTCTACTTCCTGTGGAGGGTAGCTGTTAAAGGCAGGCTGCGAGACTCTCTTCTGGCCGGGATCTTCATCGGCATCGGCCTGGCGACCAAGGTCAGCCTGGCCCCAATCTACCTCGCATTCATCACGGCCCACCTGGCCTTCGCCACCGGCTTGCTGGAGGGTCGGGCTGTGCTTTCACGGCCGCGCTGGGTCTTGGCGGCGGGAGCCGCGGTCCTGGGTCTTGGAACGTCGGTGCTCGTTTTCCTGGTAGCGCAGCCCTACGCTCTCCTCGACTGGTCGAGGTTTCTGGCTGACTTCAACGAGCAGTCGGAGATGGTGCGCCGTATCAGGGACTACCCTTACACCCGCCAGTACATCGACACGACACCATACTTGTACCAGGTCCGCCAACTCGCGGCATGGGGCCTTGGCTGGCCCCTGGGTATAGTGGCCTGGGCTGGCCTCGCGTATGTCGCGCTACGTGGAATCCGTATCTCATTTGGCCTGGTCTATCTGGTGCTGGGCGTGGCGTTTCCCGCTGCCCTGTTGCTCTACTCAACCAGCCTGGTCGCCGTTGCCGCGGCCTCCCTGATTGCCGCGGCAGCCTTGACCGCAACGCTCCCGCTGCGGTCGGTGGAGTCGCGCGCAGGGGTCCTGCTCCTTTCGTGGGTCGTCCCATACGTGCTCATCACCGGGGCCCTCGAAGTCAAGTTCATGCGATATCTGCTGCCCGTGACGCCGTTGTTGATACTTTTCGGGTCGCGGCTGGCGGTGAGCCTCTGGGACCAGGTGTCAGGGCGCCGGCCCCGGTTAAGGCCGTTGATGATTGGTGGCCTGGCGCTGTTGCTGGGCTCGACCGGCCTATACGCGCTCTCGTACGTGGCAATCTACTCACAGCCACACACCGCCATCAGGACCGCGGAGTGGATCAACGCCGACGCCCGCGAAGGCGCCGTTATCCTCAGGGAGCACTGGGAGGAGGGAGTACCCGGTCTTCACGGGTACGACATTCGGGAGCTCGGGCTGTATGAGCCGGACTCGCAGTCGAAGCTCCAGGGGCTGTCGAAGAACCTGGCCGAGGCCGACTACGTCATGTTCTACAGCAACCGGCTCTATGGGACAATTCCGCGGTTGCCGGAGCGTTATCCCCAGACCTCGGGGTACTATCGACTACTGTTCTCCGGTGGGCTCGGCTATCAGCTCGCCAGTGTGGAGACGGCCTATCCGCGCCTGGGCGCGATCTCGCTCGTCGACGACACGCTGGGCCGGCCTCGGCTCCCCGAGCCGGCCCGGCTGGCCTCACTCAGGCCATCCGGGCTGGCACTCAACCTCGGCTTCGCTGACGAGAGCTTCTCCGTCTACGACCACCCTGTGGGGCTGGTATTCAAGAACGTCGAGCGTCTGGATGAGGAGAGCATCCGGGGGGCCATCAACCGTACGGCGGCCCAGGCTGGGACAGCCGGAGCGGCAACCGGGCTCCTGCTCGCTCCAGACGAGGTTAAGGCGCAGCGGGAGGGTGGGACGTGGACCGACATCGTTCGAGAGGAGGGCTGGACAAACCGCGTACCGGTATTGGCATGGCTCCTCTTTCTCGAGATTGTGGCCGTTGCTGCGCTCCCCATAGGCTTCGTCATCTTCCGGCCCTTGCCTGACAGGGGTTACCTGCTCTCTAAACCGCTCGGCCTGCTCCTGGTAGTCCTGGTCGTCTGGCTGCTGGCCAGCTTTCAGTGGGTCTCCTTCTCGCGTGGGTCCATCGTCCTGGCCATCGCGCTTCTCGGCCTGGTGTCTGCTCTGGTCGTGGTGAAGCGACGCGGGGAAATCGTCGATTTCGTTCGGCGGGAGTGGCCGATCCTGCTCACGGCAGAGGCGGTATTCCTCCTGGCCTTCTTCGCGTTCGTCGGCGTTCGCATGGCCAATCCAGACCTGTGGCACCCCTTCCGCGGCGGCGAGAAGCCGATGGACCTTGCGTATCTCACCGCCGTGCTCCGCTCAACCTACATGCCCCCATACGACCCGTGGTTCAGCGGCGGGTACATAAACTACTACTACTGGGGCCAAATGATCGTGGCTTCGATCATCAAAGCGACAGGGATCACTCCCGGGACCGCGTTCAACATCGCGGTACCGACGTTCTTTGCGCTGACCGCCGCCAGCGCCTTCTCCATCGTCTACAACCTGGCTGAGGGAACTCTTCGCAGTCGCCGGGTTGGGCCGGGGGCCGGCCTACCGAGACCGGAATCGTCTCAGCCGGGGTCGGGGACATTCGACGACTCCGGTGGGAAACAACGCCGCCACGAGTCCAGACGCGGCCCCCTCCTCGCCGGCCTGGCGGGGGCCGCGTTCGTCTCGGTGCTTGGTAACCTCGACGGGGCCATCCAGGGAGGGCACTGGGCGTGGCGCACGTTCTTGCTGAACAAGCCCAGCGAGGCGTTCGACTTCTGGCGCAGCAGCCGGATGATGCCTCCGGACCCGCCAGGCCACGAGATCACCGAGTTCCCGTTCTTCACGTTCTTGTTCGGGGACTTGCACGCCCACATGATGGCGCTGCCGTTCACTCTTCTGGCGCTGGGCCTCGGGCTCTCGGTCGTGCTCTCCGCTCGCCGTTCCCGCTCCGAGCGTGACTCGGAGGGACGCGTAGTCGAAATTGTCAGGCTCGCGATGCTGGGCGTAGCGGTCGGGGCGCTAAGGCTGATAAACACCTGGGACTTCCCGACGTACCTGCTGATCGCGGCGGCAGCGGTCTTCCTGGCTTCGTATCTGAAGAACGGCGGGCTTTCCCTGATGGTGTTGACGGAGGCAGGTGTGAAGTCGGTGCTCTTGTTCGCAGCCGGCTACCTGGTGTTCCTGCCGTTTCATCAGACGTACGAGACGTTCTTCTCCAGCCTCGAGTTGACAACGAATAAGACGGTGCTGTGGCAGTTCCTGGCCATCACCGGGCTATTCATCTTCATAATCGGGTCCTTCCTCTTGAAGGAGCTCAAGGACGTGCTCCTGCCCGTCGGGCGCTCTGCATACACCAAGGCCACGCACGCTCTGGCCGTGTCCGGTAGGGGTGCCGCGGTATCGCTCTCAGGCGAAGAGGGGCGTCGGGTTGGCGCCCTCAGGCTTTCGGCCCTGACGATCGTGGCAGGCGTGCTCGCACTCGCCGCCGCAGTTTACATCTCGTCGTGGCTGGGCAGTACCATCCCGTTCGTGGTGGCCCTGGGAATGCTGGTGGTCACGGTGGCGTTCCGGTCTTTGAGAGAGCTCGGGCCGGAGTCGCCTCAGCTCTCATTTGTTTCCGTGCTAATCGGCGTTGCGCTGCTTCTCGTGGTTGGACTCGATATCTACCGCGTCGAGGGCGACATCGATCGGATGAATAGCGTCTTCAAGGTATATCTGCAGGTCTGGGTACTCCTGGCCGTGGCGTCGGCGTACCTGCTTTGGCGTATCGCGGATGGCCGGCTGGCCAAGCTCGGTGACCTGTCGCCGGGGAAAAAGGTCTGGCTGGTCGCGCTCGGAGTCCTATTGGTGAGCGCGATGGTGTACCCGCTCCTGGGCACCAAAGACCGGCTGCGCGACAGGTTCAACGACCAGGTGCTGCCACCAACCCTGGACGGGCTCGCCTACATGAGAGAAAACGTCTATCACGACCGTGAGGGGGACATCGAACTCGCAGCCGATTACGACGGAATAGTCTGGCTTCAGGAGAACTTGAAGGGCTCCCCCGTCGTCCTGGAAGGGCTTACGCCGATCTACCGATGGGGCGGCAGGGTCTCGGTGAACACCGGCCTGCCCAGCGTGCTGGGGTGGCAGTGGCACCAGGAGCAGCAGCGATGGGACTACCGGGACGAGATTAGCCGGCGCGCCGCCGACGTCAATCGCGCCTACAGCACCACCGACGGCTTAGAGGCGCTGGCGATCCTGCGTAAATACGGTGTCGAGTACGTCTACGTTGGTCAGCTTGAGCGGTTGTACTACCCGGAAGCCGGAATCGGGAAGTTCGAGAATGGCGACCTAGCGGACCATCTGGACGAGGTCTACCGCAACAAGCACGTTAGGGTCTATCAGGTCCGGTCCGGCTGATCCTCTGATGTGTTCTGGCTCCAAGCCGTACCTGTAAACGGGTCCTGCGGAGCTAGATGCGAAAGCGGCGCCAGTCGCGTTCGAAGCGTTCTTTGGCCCGGAACCCGCTGGTACTAGGGGGCTGAAGGGTGACCCTGGGCCCGCCCTCGGCCAGGAACTCACCCTTGACCATCCCCCCCTGCCTCCCGCTGTACGCGATGAAGCAGTGGCCCTGACCGTCGAACGACACCGGTCCGGAGCCATCGATCGCCGCTGCGATGTTCCTGCCAGCCGCCTCGCCCTCTGCCGACGCGAATACCCCGGCCTTGGGGAGCGGCCTGCCGTTGGCCATCGGGATGCTGACAACGTCGCCGACGGCAAACACGCCGGGGTGCTGTGTCTTAAGCGTTGAAGGCGACACCTTAATCCATCCTTGCCCGTCGAGCAGCCCGGACTCGGCCACGACGGCCGGCGCCCGGTGCGTCGGTACCGTTATCACGATGTCGGCGTCTATAGCCGAGCCATCGCTGAAAGCTGCTTCACGGCCGTCTGGCGACACGGCGGTCACACCGGCGTCCGTATGGAGCTCGATCCCCTTTCTGTCCAGGTCTCTAGCGATCCGAGCGCCTGCCTCGGCGCCTGCCACAGGCAAAGGCGCGGGCTCCGGCGTATAGACGTGTATATCAATGGCCCTCCGCGTCTTCCGTTGCTTCATCGCCCAGTCCAGGACCATCGCCGCTTCGAACGGTGCCGGCGGGCACTTGTACGGAACGCTGGACACCGCGATGATGACGCGGCCCGCGCGAAAGCCGGCAAGCCTTTTTCGGAGCTTCCGCGCGTTCTCCAGGTCGTAGAAAGAGTACGCTCCAGCCGAGCCAGGAACGCTTTCCCAGTCGTAGGCCGCCCCCAGCGCGACCACCAGGTAGTCGTATTCGATCTCTCCAACCGAGGAGGACACTGTCTGTGAGCCTATGTCGATTGCCAGGACTTCCGCCTCGAGGAAGCGCACGCCCCTGTTTGCGAGCCGGCCCAGTGACCTGCTTGTCTTGGATACCTCGCGTTCTCCGACGATGAGCAAGGGGAAGGAGCCGCAAAGGTACGTTCGCCTGCTCCGATCGAGCAACACGACGTCATGTTCCGCGTCGACCAGAGAGCGGACGACGCGAGCGGCGGCAACGCCACCGAAACCCCCGCCGATGACCACAACTTTCTTGCTTGGCACGTCTCGACCTCGCTGGTGATTCTCTTCCGACCCTGCCTGGGACGGACAGGAGTATTCTAGGTTTGCCGCGGTAAGCAGTCAACGCAGAGAAGGTCAGCAGCATCGACGCTTATCGCCGCCGATGCTATCGAATCTGCAACTAGACACATGACAGCTACCTGGATAAACTGCCGGAAAGAGCCAGGATGTGCGGCTCCACCCCAAGTCATCGCGGACCCGGTCAAATCATGCGCAAGATAGCCTTCGTGCAGCCTGAGATGAGGGTCAGCATCGCCAACGCGGACGGCAGCGATGCGAAGCCCCTCGATGCGCCTGGGACGTTCCAGACGTGGCCGGTATGGTCGCCGGATGGCGACCGTGTAGTCTTCTCGTCGTTCTCGACCGGAAGCAACGGCCACGGCCGCATTGGCCTGTACACCCAGGACCTGGACGCTGAAGCGGCGCGGTCTATCTATGAAAACGAACCTGGCACGGATGCCATCGCCCCCCGCACTCCGCACTACGCGCTGTGGTCTCCGGACAAGCGCCGGTTGGCGCTGATCGCCCGGACATGGGCCGACGGTCTCTCACTGCTGCTGGTCGACCCTTCCGGAGATGCGGCGGCGACCCGAATCGTAAATGGCATGCCGGTATTCGCCTCCTGGTCTTCGGACTCCAGGTTGCTGCTTGTGCACTCTGGACCGTACCACTACGTAGTAGATACCGCGCGTGACCTCGAGCCGGCGAAGATGCCGGGCCGCTCCAGGCTCTATATGGCCCCGTCGTGGTCACCGGTCGATGACCGCATAGCTATCCTGAGCGAGGAAGCAGAGGGCCAGCAATCTCTTCTGGTGGGTGCGGTTTCGGAAGCCGAGGTTAGCCGCATCACTCAGTTTCACGGCGCCGGGGCGTTCTCATGGAGCCCTGGAGGCAACTCCATAGGACTGGTCCGAGACCAGCAGGAAGGCGCCCGTCTCTACCAGGGTCTCTGGGTGGTCGACTCCCGTGGTGGCGGAGAGCGCCGCGTCATCAACGACAGAGTGCTCTGCTTCTTCTGGTCGCCATCGGGAAACGAGATCGCTTTCGTGACCCCCTCCGCCGATGCCAAGGGCTCACTACGGTGGGGCATCGTGGACGTCCGCTCCGAGGAGCCGGCCCGATATCTCACCGACTTCCGCCCCTCCGAGGAGCAGCTGACCATTTTCATGTTCTTCGACCAGTACGCGCAGTCCCACAATCCGTGGTCGCCGGATGGACGCCACCTGATCTTTTCCGGAGAGGTGGGCTATCGAAAGGAGAGCGGGCCCCTCTCGGACTCCCAGGAGTCCAGGGTCCTGGTGGTCGACTCGCGCGGCGCCGACCCGCCGGACGAGGTGGCCGATGGATTGCTGGGATTCTGGTCGCCGCAGTAGATGTTTTACCCTTTAGCGGTCCGGCGCGAGCCCAACATCCTCGCCACCGCGTCGCGGTAGGTGTGCCGCGCCTCAGCGCGAGACTTCTTGACATCCGCGGGGTTATCCTCAGCTTTCGCCGCTAGCCGGGACACGATCCCCTCTACAGCGTCTCGAAGTAGCCGTTTGTCCACCCGGACCGCCCCCGCCTCAACAAAGCGCTCCAGCTGCTGGTCCACCTCCGGGCCGCCGTCGACGAAGACGACGTCATAGCCCTGGTCCAACCCCGGGAGTATCTCCTCGGCCCGGCCTCGCAGCACTTTGACGCGCTCCGAGAGGCCCTTTCGCGCGAGCTCTTGCTCGGCGAGGTCGGCGTGGCCTAGGTCACTCTCGATCGTGTCCACATGAGAGCCTGCGCTGCCTGCTTCGGCCATCAATGCCGCCGTATAGCCGAGGGCGGCGCCGACCTCAAGGAATCGCCCCGCCCCGGTCATCTCCACGAGCAACGGCCACATTGGCGCGCTGTATGGAGGGCTGGGCCAGGCCTGGCACTGCTTCTCGCCGTGCTCTCGGCGGTGCGCGTGAGTCTTCTGGTACAGGTCGTGGTGGACATACATCTGCTCACCGAGCACCGGCTCGAGGAGCTCAGTCCACTCTACGTAAATTTCTTGGTCTTTCGGGTCCTCGAAGTCGGGCGCCATTCGTGGCGACATGCGGAAGTGGGGGCGTGCCGCGCCGCCACTCAGCCCTTCAAGAAGACGGGCTGCGTCCAGGCCCGCGCGCCGGGGATGGACGCGCGGACGACAGCGCGGACGTAGCCCTCGTCGCCGCGGGGCTCGTAGGCGGCCTCGAGTCCGGCGACCTCGGCCAGCACCGTTCCGCCGCGGCCGATGAACTTAGTCATGTATACGGCATCGAAGGTCTGCTCAATGCTCAGGGAGACCCCGTCCTCCGAGGTCTCCAGGTCCGACAGCGTCACGCCGGTGGAGGCGTAGAAGTCGCCGACCGCCATAGAGTCGACGATAGCTTCTTGGGAGAGCTCCGTCGCCCGGACGACCACCCAGCCCCGTCCCGGATTGCTCATCATCGGCGTGAAGTCGTGGTACCTGTGCGAGTCGTCGGTGGCCACCCCAAAGATGACGCGATTGGCGCTGAGCACCCCGTCCCAGATCTCGTCGCCGCTTGCCTTCCCGGGACCCCCTTCGCTGTTCGTTGCGGGGTGGCCGTTGTACACCTCGAGAAGGCTGACGCCCTTCACACGGCTGATCTCTTCATGACCGAAAGCCCACTTGAAGTTAGGATGGTTTATGGATGCAATCCCGCCCGCCTCCCGGATTGCGTCGACGTTTGCCTGTATGGTCGGCACGATGTCGTCCGCGTTGATGGGCTCGACCACCCTGGAGATGCCGATTCCGTTGATGTGAATCGGGATGGACCGCTGCCGGACTTCGATTCTGGCGCTGATCTCCTCGCCGGGTATCATTAGCGGCCGCCTGAACCTTCGTTTCCCCGCGGCGTATTCAAATAGCGTCAAGTGGTTGTGGTCGCTCAGCACCAGGAAATCGTACCCGTGTCTGCGGTACCACGGCACGACCTTCTCCGGCTCGGCGTCGCCGTCAGACTCCGTCGTGTGGGTGTGGATGTTCCCCTTGTACCATTTCGGTGTGGGCATCGATGAATCCTTCCTTCGTACTGCAGACCGATACTAACCGGTGCCAGAAAGAAAAGAGCGGTCTCGATGACCGCCCTTCGGTGTCATACATCTAGCCCAACCGAGGGCAGGTTTCAAACCTGCCCCTACAAACCAACGACTTTTCGGCGGGGCCCGTTCTAGCGTGCGAACACGAGGGCGAGGGCGAGAGCTACGACGGCGAGCACTCCGTACTGGCCTCCCAAAGCGCCGGCGATGCCCATGAGCGGGACAGAGAAAACCAACACAACCGCGACGCGCCCAGTAGAGACCCCGGACCGCCGGCCCTTCAGCCCTTTGAGCCGCTCGGCGACGCCAGCTTCCACCTGCTCGTCGATCGCGCCCTGGATCCGGCCGAGGAACGACTCCACGACCTCGCCCTCCATGTCCTCGCCAAGCTCACCGCGCGCTCGCAGGCTTGCCCTAAGCTCGTCGCGTAACTCGGGCGAGGTCAGTCCCTCGTTTTTCGTCCCGTCGGCCATCGCTTACCTTCAAGCTCACGCGGATGACATGCGGCGGAGCGTCGCTAAAGGCGAGTATATCATCGCGCTAATGGGTGTCAACTCGATCTCGCCTCCGGCTTATTCATGCGGGAACGGCGCGCTTGTTCGCCCGCCCGGGAGCGCATTCCAGAATGCTCAGGCGTGAGGTTGGCGCGGGTCATCCTTCGTCGGCGCCGATCCGGGCGAGAAGCCGCTTGGGCGCGGAGTCGAGGAGTTCGACCGACTCGTTTTGAGTGAGGCCGGCGCCGCGGGCGATGTCGAGGGCGTACTCTCTGGTCATGAGGTCCTGCGGGGCGTGGGCGTCGGAGTCGAGCACCAGGTGCGCCCCGGCCTTCTGGGCGACTTTCACGACGTGGCCGTTGGCGAGGCTGTGGCCGGTGCGCCCGGATACCTCGAGGAAGACTCCGTTGCGGGCGGCGATGGCGGCCTCTTCGGGCAGGATGAGGCCGGGATGCGCGAGCAGATCGACGTGCTCGGAGCTTACTGCGGCGCGATTGGTGCCGGGCTCGACGGGCTCCACGACGGTCTCGCCGTGCACGTTGACGACCTTGGCTCCCATGGCCCTGGCCTCGCGGGCGAGGGCATCGATGTCGCTCTTGGGACAGTGGGTGATCTCCACCCCCGGCAGCGCAAGGATGTCCCAGCGACTAGAGGCCATCTCACAGTCCTTGGCAAGCGTGTTCAGTACGAACTCGACGTTGCCCGGACCGACGTGGTCAGTGATGGCTATAACCCGGTAGCCGAAATCGGCGTGCGCCCGCCGGATGAGCTCGATAGGCGAGAGGACGCCGTCGCTCAGAAACGTGTGGGTGTGGAAGTCGTACAAGTCGGGCTCCCGGACGCATAGTGTAAGCGTCGTTAGATTCTAGCAGACGGTGGTCTGTTGGCCGGAACAGTCGGCCAAAATGAATTGTTCCATCCTGTTCCAATTTGTTCCGGCTCAGGTAGGGGCCGTGGAATAAAAGCGGGACAGACTTGGTACAGCAGGAGGGATTGCGCCCCGCGTTTCCAAGTAATCAGCTTGTTCCGGCTATCCCGATGCCGGACCCTCGTACCGCATGTCCTTCGGTAGGGCGTCGATGACGCCGAGGGCTAGGAGCGTGCGCTGGGTCATGAAGTCGACAACATCTTCGACTGTGTCCTGCTCCAGGTAGAAGGCGGGCTCTGGTGGCAGGATGGTCACGCCCAGGCGGGCCAGGGCGGCCATGTTGTCGAGGTGGATGGCGCTGAGGGGCGTCTCGCGGGGGACTAGGACGAGGGGTCGCTTCTCCTTGATGCAGACGTCGGCTGCGCGTCGCAGCAGGTTGTCGGCGAGGCCATGCGCGATTGCCGCGACGGTTGCGACGCTACAAGGCACGACAGCCATTCCCAGGGTGGGGAAGGTGCCGCTGGCGATGGGCGCCGCGAGGTCCCCTACCGGGAAGTAGGTGAAGCGCCCAGAGCCGTCCCAGCGCTCGAGGGCGTCGCCGAAGGACTCGTCCATCTCGTCTCGCCACACGATGCGGGCCGCGGAGGAGGCGGTGGCGACTACAGGGAGCTCCATGGCCAAGAGGCGGTCGATAGCGGCGCGGGCGAGGACTGCGCCGCTGGCGCCGGTGATTCCGATTACGACAGGTGGGGTGTTACCGTTGCGGAGCGCTGTGGTTTTGGAGTTGGTCATGGTTGTTTGGCTCCGTTCGAGGGAGCCCTCACCCTAGCCCTCTTCCAGTGGCGGGAGAGGGGAGAGGATGGCGGTCACACGGGACCGCCCCTACATGACAGGCATCGGATGCGTGTCATGCTATCAGGACGGCGGCGAGGGTGGCGACGAACATTATACTGGACACGTAGGCGTTGACGCGCATGAAGGCGACGCCGAGGCGTGATAGATCGTTCGGGGTGACGAGGCGATACTTATACGCGAGAAGGGCGGCGGCCAGCCCGCAGCCCGCGAAGTAGGGCCAGGTGAGCTCCATCCTCATGCCCAGTGCCACGAGGCAGGCCACGGCGACGACGTCCAGGGCGCGAGCCCACTGGAAGGCGGCGCCGATTCCGAAGCGCTTGGCGACCGAGTGGAGCCCGCTTTGCAGGTAGAAGTCGCGGTCCTGGGTATGGTAGAGGATGTCGAAGGCGCCTGCCCAGGCGGATACGGCAGCGGAGAGGAGCACAGGCTCCCAGCTGAGGCTCCCTCTCACGCCAATCCAGGCAGCTGACGGGGCGATAGCGAGCGCCCAGCCCAGAAAGAAGCTCGAAGCCCAGGTATACCGTTTGGCGTAGGGGTAGGCGACGAGGTACGCAGCGGCCAACGGGGCCAGGGCCAGCGCGAGGGAGTTCAGCCGGGAGGCGGCGAACAGGAACACGGCGGTGGAGATCACCGACAGTGCGACCATCTCTCGCAGATCGAGCAGACCTGCCGGCAGGTGCCGCCCCAATGTCCGTGGGTTCCGGGAGTCGATGTGCCTATCGACGATCCGGTTCGCAGACATGCCGAGCGTGCGTGCGGACACCATAGCGATGGTGATCCAGGCGAAGTGCGGCCATGACGGCAGACCTTCTGCCGCGAGAACCATGCCGGTGTAGGCGAAGGGGAGGGCGAAGACGCTCTCCTGGAACCTGACTGCACTAAAGTAGAGGCGGGCTCGCCTCGAAAACGGCGCGCGCGGGGCCTTCTCTTTAAGCTTGGGTCCGTAGCTGGGCATGGGAGGGTCAAATCCCCCCTAACCCCCCTTTTTCAAAGGGGGGAAAGAAGAATTGCGACGGGGGGACAGAAAGACAGAGGCCCATTTCTAGCAGGGGAAAAGGGATTCGAGCCCCTTTCATAATGGGGGAGGCAGAGATAGGACGCCTTTTTCGCGAGAGGGGGGGACAAAGGCTCAAATCCCGTACTCTCCCCATCTGCTGTCCACCAGCCGTTTGATATCGTCGGTCATGACGATATCAGGAGGCCAATCGCGGCTCCGGCCCTCCATTGCGCTCTTGGCAGTGGCGTCGACGCCTACCTTGCTGCCGTATCTAGCCGTCGCCGATGCGTGGTCGAGGTCGTCCACGGGACCGTCTACGAAGACCAGGTCGCGGGCAGGGTCGATATTGGCGGTGACCCGCCAGGCTACCTCGGACAGGTCCTGGACGTTCACATTGGCGTCTACGACGACGATCGACTTGGCCAGCATAAGGAGGCCGATGCCCCATAGCGCGTACATCACCTTGCGGGCGTGGCCGGGGTACTCCTTCTTGATCGAGACGATGACGAGGTTGTGGAACACGCCCTCGGCCGGCATGTTGATGTCCACGACTTCCGGCAGAGTCAGCTGGAGGGCGGGCAGCATTATGCGCTCGCTGGCCTTGCCCATGAAGAAGTCCTCGGACGGGGGCCGGCCGACGACGGCGGTAGCGTATATGGGGTCGCGGCGGTGGGTGATCGCCGTCACGTGGAAGACGGGATAGTCGTCAGCCGCAGAGTAGTAGCCAGTGTGGTCTCCGAACGGGCCCTCGCTCCGCAGCTCGCCCGGCACTACGTACCCCTCCAGGATGATCTCGGAGTGGGCCGGCACCTCCAGGTCGACGGTCTTGCACTTGACCATCTCGACCGCCTGCTCTCGGACTACGCCGGAGACGCCGATCTCGTCCATGGCGGGTGGGAGCGGTAGGGAGCCCGTCCAGATTGTAGTCGGGTCGGCGCCGAGGGCTACGGCTACGTCCATCCTCGTCTGCTGCTTCTCCTCGCTGCCGCGGTAGTGGTGCGCGCCGTCCTTGTGGGTCTGCCAGTGCATGCCGGTGGTTTTCTTGTCGTAGACCTGCATGCGATAGGTGCCGACGTTCCGCGTTCCCGTGGTGGGGTCGCGGCTGATGACGAGCGGCAGGGTGATAAATCTGCCGGCGTCCATAGGCCAGCACTTGAGGGCCGGGAGGACGTCTAGGTCGACGTCGTCGCCGGTGACGACGACCTCCTGGCACGCCGCCCTTTTCACCATCTTGGGCTGGGTCTTGGCGAAGGCGGCGAGCTGGCCCAGGGAGCGCATCTTGTCGCGTAGCCCGGAGGGCGGCCCCTGGAGCATTTCGAGCAGGCCGCGCACCCTCTCGACGAGCTCGTTCACGTCGTCGACGCCAAGGGCCCAGGCCATGCGTTGGTGTGTGCCAAACAGGTTGATCGCCAGAGGCATTTCTTTGTCTTGGACGTTTTCGAAGAGCAACGCCGGCCCCCCGGACTTGACCGTGCGGTCGGCAATCTCGGCGATCTCAAGATCAGCGCTCACCGGTACATCGATGCGCCGGAGCTCGCCTTTTTCTTCAAGGAAGTCGATGAACTCTCGGAGGTCCTTGAACTTCAACGGCCTCTCCGTTCTAGCCGGCCTGGGCGAGACGACGGCGTCTTCGGACTAGCCGGGGTGGTGGTCCGTTCAGCGCTGGGCCGCTCGTAGCTCCGTAGAGGAGAGGTCGGCGCGGAACGACGACTCCGGAATTGCGTGAAACATGGTCTTGAATCGAGTTGGAACCGGCACGTCTTCAAGTGTGCGAAACACCTTTTCGTCGAGGCGGCCCGCGACCAGGAACCGACAGTTTCGTTGCCCCATCAGCTCCAGGGCGCTCAGCATCGCAGCCTCGTCTCCGCCATAGTACCTGATGTCTACCAGCCTTGCGGCGGTGTCCCAGCCGATAACGAAGGTGCAGCCTGGGAACAGCGCGCACTTCTCCTGAAAGGTGGCCGCGCGAGTGAGTGCGACTGGAGCCTTACCAACGAACTGTGACAGCCGCTTTCGCACCTCCGCTTGGTCCAACGAGGGCTTGTCGACGTTGGCTATCGAGAGCTCGTAGGTGATTTCAGAGCCCAGCAACAACGCGGCGACCTTCGCGAGACGCTCGTGTCCCACGTGAAGAGGGTCGAACGAGCCAGAGAGCACTGCGCCTACCATGGGCTCGTCTGCGACAGCAACGCCGTCCGGTCGTACTACGACCGTGCGGGCTGCCCCTGCCAGAAGCCTGTCGATGGGGTCGGCACCATCATGGGGGAATGTCGAAACATCCACTGTCTCGCCCTTCTCCAAGCCTGACGCCATATTCGGGTCGATGCCACAAGCCTCCGACAAGGCGCGTAGGGCGAGCTTGCTGACGACCTCATCTTCCGCTTCTCGACCGCGCGCTCCCTTGATAAGTGTGACGGCGTAGGTCTTGATACCGTCGTCGGTCCAGGCTGCGACGTAGCATTGGTGCTTCCCGCGCCGGGGTCGATCGGTGGAGATGGCAGAGGTGCAGCCTATGCCGGCGAGATGCTTCGCTTTCTGACCGAGGCGGCGCGCTCTCTCGTGGGAGACGCGGGCCATCTCGTTCGCGGTCGCCTGGGAGACGGCCTGCTCAGGTGTCGAGCCGAGGAATTCGGTGAGGGCGGTGGGGGAGTATGGCACCTGGATATCCAAAACGGTGCGCGATGCTCCGGGCACTGCGAGCAGCCAGCTCAGGAGCTGCGCCCCGCCACCCGCTACTGCGACGACGGCCCTGGTCGGACCGGAGTGGATCCTTTCTACCTGTCGTCGGACAAGGGGGTCCATGCACGTGAGCCCTGCGTGGTCGGGTGCAAGTCGACGAAAATGATAGACGCTCAGGTAGCCGCGCGCAAGCTGATGAGGTTGCCGATTCCGGCGGGCGTCTTGACGGACGTCCGGGTTGTGTCGGCCTGGCTTTCCCTCGAGGGACCAAGGAGGAAATCCCCCCTCGCCCCCCTTTTTCAAAGGGGGGGGGGGTGAGCCGGAGGACTCGAGGGCCGCTAGCGGTGTGTGGTGACTCGGGTCCTCGCCTTGGTGAGACCGGTCGTCTCGTCGAGGCCGAACATGATGTTCATGTTCTGTATGGCTTGACCTGCCGCGCCCTTGGTGAGGTTATCGATGGTGGAGAGGACGACGATGCGCTCGTGCCTCTCGCTGTAGAAGACGCCTATGTCGCAGAAGTTGGTGCCCGCGACGTTGGCGACGCTGGGGGGCTCGCCCTCCGGCATGAGCCTGACGAACGGCTCTTCGGCGTATGCGTTCGCATACAGGTCTCTCAGCTCCCGGGCGTTGGTCCTACCTGCGATTGGCTTGACGTAGATTGTGGTCATGATGCCGCGCACGATGGGCGCCAGGTGAGGGACGAATGTCGTCAAGACACCATGGCCCGCGAGCAGGCTAAGCTCCTGGTCCATCTCGGGGGCGTGCCGGTGAGTCATGACTTGGTATGGCGTGATGTTCTCGTCGCGTTCCACGAATAGGAACGTCTCGTCGCCCACGTTTCTGCCCGCCCCTGAGATCCCTGAATACGAGTCAGCGACGATGTCGCCGGGGTCCGCCAGGCCGTTGGACAGCAGTGGGGCACAGGCGAGGATGACGCTGACCGGGTAGCATCCCGGGTTGGCGACGAGCTGGGCGCCTCCAATCTCGTCGCGATGCAATTCGGACAGGCCGTAGACGGCGTCGGGGACGAGTTCGGGGCAGAGATGCCGTTCTTTGTAGGTGGCCTCGAATTGAGTCACGTCCTTGAGCCGGAACGATGCGCTCAGGTCGATCACGCGTATGCCGCTACGACGAAGCTCCAGGGCGTGTTCCTGCGACGCGCGTGTAGGCTTTGCGATGATGGCGACGTCGCAGGAGGTGTCGACGGACTTGGCGGTCTTGTGATCGAGCTGTCCTCTGAAGCGAGGCCAGATATCGGCGACGGCCGTGCCCTCGGGACTTGAATCGGATACGAGGCTCACGATCTCGGCCTCGTTGTGGCCGAGCAGCAGCTCGATGGACTCTCTGGCGGCGTAGCCCGCCGTTCCGACGACGGCGACCCTAACCACGGTGTTCTCCATCTGCGAGAGGACCCGTGGGCCTCAGACGAGGGGGAGATTGGAGAAACGCCCTCACCCCTTCGGCAGACTCAGGGCAGGCTCTAGCCCTGTCCGTGGGGGAGATGGGGCTGTGAGAAAGGCCGAGCATCATTTCGATGGTCTCTCCGGCGGGGTAGCCTGGGGTTCCGATGACGGCGACCTTAGCCACGGTCTTCTCCTAGTGGGCACAGGTAAAAGCGGAAAACGGGGGAATAGATAGGTAGGTAACGGCCCGCGAGTCCATGATACACGGGCGGGAGCAGCGCGCGCTAGGTCTGGGTCGGCCTGCCTTCGGCCTCGTCGGGTGGCGGGGATTCGCCGGGCGCTTCCTGTCCCGCGCGGGGGCCCTCTTCAGCGGCCGGCGGCGCCGGAGACTCAGGAGGGCCTGGTGGCGTCGGGGCTGGCGGCTCTTGCCGTCCTCGTCTCAGGAAGACCCACGCGACGATGCCCACGATTACGACGAGGACGACCACGACGATGATTATCAGTGGCCCGCCGCCAGCCGCAGGCTCCTCCGGCGGCGCCGCGGTCGGCGTCGGGGAGAGGACCGGCGTCGGGGTGTCGGCGGCCGGGGTCGGTGGTGGGGGCGGCGTGGGAGATGGTGGGGGTGTGTCCGTGGGAATCGGCGTCGCGGTAATCACCACAGCGACCTCAGTTACGGTCGGCAGCGGGGTCGCGGTGGGACGAGGAGTGGGGGTGCGCGTCCGCGTCGGTGTCGGGGGCACCACCGTCGTGACCGGCGGCGGTGGTGGCGGGGCGACGGTAGCGGTGGGAGTCGGCGTGGGCACAGGCGTCGGCGTGGCCGTGGCCGTAGCTGTCGGCGTCGGTGTTGGAGGCACTGCGGTCTCGACCGGTGGAGGCGGGGTCGCGGTGGCGGCTGCGGTGGGCGTGGCGGTGGGGGTGGCCAGCGCGGAGGCGACGTCGAAGCTCGAAATCAGGCGGTCTATTCTTACGTCGTATGAGCCTAGTCGTGCCTCGACGGCGAACGATACCAACCGCGACTCGTTCGGCGCCAGATCGAGAGTCTGGGTGTTGCTGACTTGAGTGTTGAGGTAGAGGCTCACCGTGTAATCGAGGTCGTCGTCAGTCAGATTGGTCACCTGTGCGCTGACCGTGACGATCTGGCCTTGTACCGGCTGCGCGGGAAGAATCTCAAGGTTTTCGACGTTGGTCTGGACCGCGGGGACCTCAGTTTCGCCTGCAATAGCCCAGAGTGAGAATCCGGGCACGACTACGCTGAAGAACACTGTGTCATTGTCTTCGCTGACTCTCTTGGCCTGCGTCGGCACCCACTTGGCCTTCTCGGTATCGAAGCGGTTGAAGGAGACGGCCCACTGGTGCACCTGGTTGGCGTTGAGCCACGACTTCTCAACCGAAAGCTTGGCGTGGGCCGAGAAGAGGTCCCCGGAGGTAAATCCCTCCGGAGTGATCTGAACATATGTGTTGACCTTCAGTTTCGCACGAGGTGCGGAAATAAGAGCTGGGAGCTCGTCGAGGAACTCGATCCCCACCTTGGCGCCAGGAATATCCTGGGCGAACTTCGCGAGTATATCTTCGACTGGAGCGGGAGAGCCGATGTCGTTCCAGAACCTGCCCGGCTCGTTCGGGTCGGGGCCGATGACGGGCGAGACCTCAGGCAGCCATACTTCGACGGGCATCTGATCGCCGAGGATTTTCAACGCCACGCTGTCTCGCCCGGGACCTAAAGCGAGGGCGAGTGCGATGGCGGCAGGTCGGTCTCTGGCCCCGGAAATGACCGCGTCGGAGGTCGAAGTAGCCAATCTCCCGATGGCTGAAACCAGGGCGGCGCCGGTGCTCTCCGGGTCTTGCTCCGATGCGGCGCCGACGGCTTCGCCCGTGCCCTGCACATCCTGACTGGCGGCCTCCGCCAGTGCGTTGCCCATGGCCCGCGCATCTTCTTTTGCAGCCTCGACAAAAGCCCTGATCGTGGACGTCAGATTCTCCCTAGTGGCCGCTAGGATCGCCGCCCCTGTGGATGACGCGTTGCTCCTGGCGGCGGCTGCGATCAGTGCGCCCGTGCTGGTGGCGCTCTGCGCCGCGCTGGCAGCGATGAGCCTGCCCGTGGTCGTAACGCTCTGGGCGATGGCGGCGATGAGGTTTCGCGCCGTGGTGGTGGCGCTCAGCTGGAAGGCCCTTCTCACCTCTGCCGCGGTCGAAGTAACGCTAAGCCCTGCGCCTCTCAGGATGGCTCTTCCCCCAGCCGCCGTCGTCGTCGCGGTGAGGATCTCCTCTGCGGCGACGGGCGGGGTAGGCGTAGGTTCTGGCGTGGCGGTTGGCGGCGGCAGGAAAAAGACCGGCGGCGGAACAGGGGTGGCGGTCGCCTGGGGCGGCGGGAAGAAGATGGGTGCGGCAGGCGTCGGAGTCGCCTCGTCGCCGGTGGTGCAGGCCGCGCCGGAGGGGTGCACGGTGGTTGGGACCTGGGTCCCGGTGGGATCGACGCGAAGGGAGATCTGCGTTACCTCGCCGGAGTCGAAGAACACGCGGGTGGTGGTGGCGCCGAATGCGTCGAAGGTCACCGCCTTGATGTTGCCGATGAAGAACTCGATTATGTCGCCCTGGACACCGCCCTCTTTCACTTCGGTGGTATCCACGGAGTCGCCGCACACCTGAAGCGGACCGGGCTGGCCGTAGCTCCCGTTGGAAGCTATGGTGACGTTGCCGCCCCTCTGGTTGGACCGCGCGTAGTTGACGTTGTTTATCCTGGCCTCGATGACGGCGCCAAGCGAGATGGGGTTCGTGGACCCGGCTACGGCTACGGAGCCGAAGAAGTTGTGCGCGGGCTGAGGGAAGGCTTGGACCGACGACTCCCCAAAGAGCACCGACAGGACGAGGGCCAGCGCCAGGGCGATGCTGGAAGAGCCGACGAAAAGCCAGTTAGATTTCGTCACGGTCGGTCGCCTTTAGTGACATATGCCAGGCGGGCTGGTCGCAACAAACGCCGAGCCCGCACAATCATATGGCCCTCCACCGAGCCCTCTATTTCGGAGGAGCCTCAGAGGAGGGCCATTCCAGCTACGCGATTCGATGCCGACGCAGACCCCCCTCGGCCGGCGACACGATCTGGCTGGCACGATGCCACGCCACACGACCGGTCACCCCCGCTAGTTAGCCGGCTCCGAGTCCGCGGGAGTTAGGATGGGCCCCTGGCCTTGGATGCTGCCCTTATTGATATTGACCCAGTACGAGAACTGCGGCCAGATTGTTCTCTTGAGGGTCGCGATCGCCCACTCACGGACAACGTTGGCCACGATGGGCGACTGGGTGGTAGCGGTCACCCTCGTTATCAAGGCGATGGCGCGCGTCGCCAGCTCCTCCGGAATGAGCACATCTCGGAAGACGGTCTCGAATCGAGCCGGGCCTCGGGTGTGCGGCGCCACGAGGTTCCACCCGTGGCGAAGCTTACCGATCACCGGCGCGGCCGCGTGGGCGTTCAGGAACGGCCCGATGACGGTCATCCGTATCGGCACCGACGTAGTGCCGTAGCCGGGTACCCATACCTTGTCGAAGACGCGGACCAGTGAGCCGTCGGGAGCCACGCCACTTCTGCGAGTCCTCATGAGCATGCCCTGATAGGGCTCGGGGCGGAACCCGCTGGTATCTTCGAGGTCTACTCCCGCCAGCCGGTCTCCGGGGAAGTACTTCAACCAGGGATCGGCGTTGGGATTGGCGTCCGCAACGGAGCCGTCGAAGGCGTAGATCGCTTTCACCACATCCAGGAGCCTCACGACATCCCGGTCTAGCCGGATGTTGTTGGGTAGAAGCGCTTTCAGGGCGGCCACAAGACTCTGGTCTGCGTTGGCCACCGGCTGCGCGAGAACACGGTCGAACTCGGTGGGTATGCCGCGGCAAGAAGTGTAGACACCAGCCTCGCCCTTCTTGTGCGTGTTAATGGCGAAGTTGCCGGCGCGCAGCATCTCCAGCGAGGCGTTGACGATTGTCGTCGAGTGGCCGTCCACTATGGCGTTGAGGCCATACGCCACGCCGCCCAGCGTGGGGCCGCACTGGCCGTTATGGATGTGATTCAGCTCGGACTCGAGCCCGGATGCCGTAACGGCGGGGAAGACGTTGATGACAACTTCGGTCTGGCTGCCGAGCGACGTGAGAACCGCCGACCCGACCTGCCCGGAGTTGTTCTGCTCGTGTAGCGGTATCTTGAGGACCCCGGCCCTGAGAGGTACTAAGCCCAGACCGGTGTAGTTCATACCTGGAACGAGGTAGTAGTTCCGGTTGGAGCGCTCGCCGACCACATTGAGACTCGTGGTGACGGTGCCTCCGCCGACGATATCGAACGACCAGTCCTGGTCGGTGCTGGAGGCGGTGCCCAGCATGGCGTAAGTCGCGGCCTTAGACCGTATCGTGTCCAGCCCCAGCATACGCCGTATGATCGCGGGGATGTCGCTTATAGGCCCTAGCGTTCCCATGGTGCCGGTAGTCGGGGTCCCGCCGGCGACGACCACGTAGTATTCGTCGCCTTCCACGGCCTCGCCCCGGCTGGTGACCGTGATTACGGTTGCCACGGGCTCATCGTCGTTGATCGTCACGAGGCCGACGCCGTCGGCGATTTCGACGAGGATGGGTCTCGTGGTAGTCGGCCTGGAGAGCCGCACGATGAACCTCTCGGCGTCTTCCTCGACCGCGTCGTCTGACGTCGAGACCGTCACCGACGTGGATGTGGACCCGGGGGAGATCGTAGCGGTGCCCGTGGTGTGGGTGTAGTCGGTGGAGGATTCGGCGGTAATCGCCCAGGTTGCGAACTCGACCGATATGGTGGTTGCCGCCGGCCTGTCCTGGCGAATCTCCAGGACCGCGGTCTGGCCCTCGAGGACGACATCGTCGCTGATGAACAGCTTCAGCGCCGGGTCGTCGTCGATGATCTTGACGGTGGACGAGGTGGGCGTGCCGGTAGCGTTGGTGGCCGCTGAGAGGTTGACGAAGAAGGTCTCCGGGCCCTCAGCGATCCGGTCGTCCTTTATGCCAACTGTAATCGAAGCGGTTGTCGTACCGGCCTTGATGATGAGCGTGCCGGACGTTTGCTGGTAGTCCAGGCCTGCGGTGGCGGTTTCGTCCGAGGTGTTGAAGTCCACCGAGACGTCACGGCCCGACACCGGGGTGATCCTGAGGCCAAGGGTGATGGAGCCGGGCTCGTTCTCCTCGACCTCTCCGCCCGCGATTTCGACTACGGGAAGCGGGTCGTCGTCGGTGATGGTGACCGTGGAGGTCGCCCTGCCGATGATGGCGTCGCCGAAGACCGCGTCGCTGCCGGTTGGGCTGGAGAGAGCGACCTTAAAGGTCTCCGGGTCCTCATCCAACTGGTCTTGAAGCGTGTTGATCGTGATGCTTGAGCTCGTTACGCCGGCGGCGAACGTCACGGTGCCGGTCTTGGCCTGATAGTCAGCGCCGACTTTGGCGGTAGCGTCGAGCGTCTTGTACTGGACAGTGACCGTGCCATCCGCCGCCGGCCTGAGGCTCACGGGTATGGTCGCAACCCCACCCTCTGTGACCGTGGCATCGTCGACGGTTAGCGTAGGCTGGTCGGCTATGGTAACCACGGTGGTGCTGGCGGTGGCGCTCACAGAAGCGTTGGTCGGGCTGTATATGTGCAGGAGGAACTGTTCGCCGCCCAGCTCCAGTATGTCGTCGCCGATGACGACGACGGATATGATCCCGCCAGGCTGGCCCGCCTGAATCGTCAGGGAGCTGGAGGTAGAGTTGTAGTCGGTCCCCGCTATAGCGCTGACGGGCGAGGTGTCCGCGGTGTTGAACAACAACGTGACGTCGAAGGCGCTGGGCGCGGTAAGTGTGACCGGGATCCTGGCGATGAAGTTAACGCCGGACGCCGGCTCGGGCGCGGTAAACGTCGCTGGCACCGAGGCGGTCGGAGGCGGGTCGTCGTCTGCGATGGTGACTGTAGACGTCGGCCTTCCGATGATGGCGTCGCCGAAGACCGCGTCGCTGCCCGTGGGGTTGGAGAGGGAGACTTTGAAGTTCTCCTGTTGGGGCTCATCCGACTGGTCCTCAACGGTGTCGACCGTCACGTTCGTGGTCGTGACACCAGGGGCGAAGGTCAGGGTGCCGGTCTTGGCCAGGTAGTCGGTCCCGACCTTGGCAGTGCCGTCAGACGTGGAGTACTGAACGGTAACTGTGCCGTCTGCTGCCGGCTGGAGGCTTACGGCGATGCTCGCGGTGTCACCTTCCGTGACGGAGGTGTCGGCGATGGTCAGGGTCGGCTGGTCGGCAATGGTGACTTCGGTAGTGCTGGCGGTGGCGCTCACAGTGGCGTTCGTTGTCCCGGCGGTGAGGAGGCGTACGAGGAACTGCTCGCCGCCCAGCTCCAGTATGTCGTCGCCGATGACTACGACGGAGATGGCGCCGCCGGTCTGTCCGGCCGTGATCGTCACGGAGCCGGAGGTAGAGTTGTAGTCGGTCCCCGCTATGGCGCTGACGGGCGAGGTGTCCGCGGTGTCGAACGCCACCGTTACGTCGAAGGCGCTGGGCGCGGTAAGGGTGATTGGGATGTTGGCGGTGAAGTTTACGCCGGACGCCGGCTCGGGCGCCGCAAGCGTGGGCGGCACCGAGGCGGTCGGGGCCGGGTCGTCGTCGGAGATGACCACCGTGGAGGTGGCCGCAACAAGACTAATGAGCGAGCCCGTCGAGGCGTTGTACAGCTCGACCTTGAACGACTCTGTGGCAGGCTCCTGCACGTTGTCGTCGATTATGGGAATCGTAATCTTGGTGCTCGTCTGGCCCACTCCAAACTGCTCGACGCCGCTAAGCTGCACCGCAGCCGTAGTCGCACCGAAGTCCTGCCCCGACTTGGCGGAGCCATCCGCGGTCCTCCAACTCACCGAGGCTGTCGTAGTGGGCGCAGGGAACACGCTGATCTTGAGCTCTACCGTGCCCGTGCCCGTGTTCTCGGAGACGCCGGCGGTCGCCGGGGTCAGCGCGAAGGTGGGCAACGGGGGCAGGTCGTCGTTGATTATGGTTATGGTCGTAGTGACGTTGGCGATGGCAAGCAAAGCGGTCTGGCTGGGCGACGTGGCCTGTGAGATGGTGACCTTGAAAGTCTCGGTGGGCTCGAAGAGGTCGTCGCCGTTGACGAGCACCTGAATGTTCCCTGTGACGCTTCCCGGGGGTATGGTCAGGGTGCCCGCGGCGGCAGCGTAGTCGCCCATCGCCCGGGGGATACTGCCGCAGGCGGTGTATGTGCCCGCATTGCCCTTCTGGTGGAGGTTGACGGCGAAGCCGCCCGTCCGCAAGCTGGCCAAGCTGACCGGCACGGTGGCACTGAGGGCATCCAGGGGCCCGCCGGGGACCCTGAAGTAGGTCCCCGCTGCGGTGGCGATGTTGTAGAGGTTATGCACCACGCCGCCTAGCGTTGGGCCGCACTGGCCGGAGTGGATATGGACCAGCTCCGACGAGAGACTGCCCGGGGAGATACTCAGAACAACCTCGGTCTGAGCGCCGCGATCGATGAGCGTCGCGAAGCCGGACTGGCCGGAGCTGTTGTCAGGATTGAGGGCGATGGTCCCGGCCTGCCTCCGCCTGGGGATGTCTCCGCAGGCTGTGTAGACGCCAGCGTTGTCTTTCTGGTGCAGGTTGATGGCGAAGTCGCCGTTTCTCAGGTCCCGCATGCTGGCAGGGACGGTGGCCGTGAGGCTGGCTAGGGCGCCGCTTGTAGTGGTCACGATGGTGCCGGCGCCCGTGGCGATGTTGAAGAGGTGGTGCACGACGCTTCCCAGGCTGCCGCACTGGCCGGAGTGGATGTGGACCATCTCGGACTCCGACGCGCCGGGCCGGATCGCCAGCATGACCTCGGTCGAGGCCCCCTTGGCGGTGAGCATCGCCCAGCCCTCCTGGCCGGACGCGTTGTCCTGGTGTAGCGGCATGAGTATGACTGCGGCGGGAATGTTGCCGCAGGCCGTATAGACGCCCGCGTTGCCTTTCTGGTGGAGATTGATAGCGAAGTTGCCGTTCCGCAGGCTGGACAGCGAGGCGTTGACGTTGCTGACCGCGACGCCGCTTCCGGCGATGTCTGTCAGGGGGTACGGAGCGCCGCCCAGACCGGGGCCGCACTGGCCGGTGTGGATGTGGTTGACTTCGGACTCGAGGGCGCCCGGCGAGATGCTGACGACCACGTCGGTGGTGGCGCCCTGCTCGATCAGGGTGGCCCAGCCGTTCTGGCCTGAGCCGCTCATCGCCTTGAGGGGTATGGTGATCGAGGTGAACTCGGCGGGGATGTCGCCGCAGGCAGTGGTGGTGCCAACACTCTTCCGGTGCACATTGATATAAGCGTTGCCGTCCCGCAGGCTCGCAAGGGTCACGGGGACAGTGGCCTTGGCGCTCTTCAGGGCGCCTGTGCCGGTGAACTCGATGGTGCCGGCGGCAGTGGCGATGCTAACAAGGCTGTGGACGACGCCGCCGGGGGTGGCGCACTGGCCAGAGTGGATATGGAAGTCCCCAGACTCCTGCGCGCCGGGTGAGATGGCGAGCATGACCTCGGTCGAGGCCCCCTTGGCGGTGAGCATTGCCCAGCCGCTCTGGCCGGAGCTGTTCTGCTCCTTGATGGGGATCAGAAGCACCTGGTTGTTGCCGCCCATGCCGGCCACGGCAGTCATGTTCGTGGTCTGGTAATTCACGCTGACTGGAGCGCCGCTCGGCTCAGATAGCTCCACGGGGATGTTGACGATCTGGGTGGAAGTGCCGTTACCCTCGGTGACGGATATAGCGGCCGTTGCGGCGGTGACACCGGGAGCCGGGTCGTCGTCCGTGATCGTCACTACGGCAACGCCGGCCGTGCCGCTGACGGCGTGGTGTCGATGGCATACGATTCTGTCAGTAACTAAGCGTTAGCCCGAATCCACCGAAGGACGTCCTTGGGGACAGCCCTTGAAGAAGCCAGCGGGTGCTCCTCTGAATCTGGGATAATGGTTTTGGAACAGAAACCCGCCCGGAAACAAGGAGCACCCAATAGATGCTGCCACAGAACAAACCCGACCGTATCCGCATCCTCTTTGACGACCATCGCCTGGTGGCCAATGCCGGCCTGCTCCTGCCGGCCACCCTAGCCCGGCACCTGGGCCTGCGGGAACTCGTCGACCATCACCTTGACCTCGGCGGAGCGCCGGGACGGGCGAACACTGGGGACAAGATGCTGACGCTGGTCGCTTCCGCGCTGGCAGGCGGCGACTGCATCGACGACGCCGATGCGCTGCGCGCTGGTGGGACGGTTGGTGTTCTAGGCTGCGTGGTCAAGGCGCCATCCACCCTGGGGACCTTCCTGCGCAGCTTCCGGTGGGGGCATGTCCGTCAACTCGACCGCGTGAGCCGCCAGTTGTTGGCCCGGGCCTGGGCCGCTGGGGCCGGACCCGGCGACTCGCCCCTGACCATCGACCTGGACTCGACCATCTGCGAGACCTATGGACTGGCCAAGGAGGGAGCGCGCCACCACGGCTATACCGGCGCCCGCGGCTATCACCCGCTGCTGGCCATTGCCGCCGGCACCGGCGAGGTGCTGATGTCCCGGCTGCGCGAGGGCCGGGCCAACACCGCCCGTGGCGCCGCCCACTTCCTGCGTGAGACGGTGGGGCGGGTGCGCTACGGCGGGGCCAGGGGACAACTCACGGTGCGGGCCGACAGCGGCTTCTACGCCCACACTGTCGTTGCCGCCTGCCGGGAAATGGATGTCCGCTTCTCTATCACCATCCGCCAGCGCGCCAGGCTGCGGGATCTGATCGAGGCGATACCAGAGGAGGACTGGACTCCCATTCCCTACTGGATGGACGGCGCCGCCGATGTCGCCGAGACGACTTACACCCCGTTCCAGACCAAGCCGGACGCCGCGCCGGTGCGGCTCATTGTCCGGCGGGTGAAGCCGACGCCCGGTTCCCAGCTCGCCCTCTTCGCCAGATACAGCTATCACGCCTTCATCACCGACCGCGATGGGGAGACGCTGGAACTGGAGGCCGATCATCGCCGCCACGCCGAGGTCGAGAACGCCATACGCGACCTCAAGTACGGCGTCGGGCTGAACCACATGCCGTCGGCGCGCTTCGCCGCCAACGGCGCCTGGCTGGCGGTCCAGGTGATGGCGCATAACCTGGCCCGCTGGACGGCGCGGATTGGTCTGGGCGAGCGGACCGTGATCACCAAGACCCTCAGGCGGCGGGTCTTCGCTCTGGTGGGACGGATCACCCGCTCGGCGCGCCGCCTCACTTTGCATCTCCCCCGGCGCTGGCCTTGGGAAACCCAGTTCACTCGCGCCTTGGCCCGGCTGCAAGCCATTCCGTTCCCGGCCTGACGGCCAGCCTGCAACTGACCCAACGTCCCCGCAATCTCGCGCCACCCCGGTCGCGAGAGTCCCCTGCTGCGTATCCTCTCGCCTTCCCGCGCATCGCAACTCCCGCATAGGGCCTTAGGGGCCCTGTGCGGCCACTGAAGACCGCCCGCCGGCCTCCCATCTACCCCAAGACCCCAGGCCATCTCCCCTGTAGCTCCCTCACCCACCCCCTTCCGCTGCCCTCACGCCGTCCATCGGTGTCCTTCGGTGGATTCGGGGTTAAGGGAAAATGTCAGTCATGAAAGGACTGACATTGACGCAACGAGAACAGACACGATTACAGGCATTGAACCGGTTGGTGGCGCAACAGTTGACGACGCGTGAGACGGCGACCATTCTTGGGCTGAGCGAACGGCACACTTGGCGGATACTGGCGGCATATCGGAAGGAGGGTGCTGCCGCTCTAGCCCACGGGAACAGAGGGCGTCGACCTCGCAACGCCGTCGCAGATGGGACACGACGGAAGGTAATCGCCCTGGCACGCACGCGGTATGCGGGCTTCAATCACACCCATCTGACAGAGATCATTGAGGAGAGAGAGGATGTAGTGCTGAGTCGCTCCACCGTGAGGAGCATCCTCCTAAGCGCAGGGTTGCCCAGTCCACGATATCGGCGGCCGCCCCGCCACCGGCACAGGCGCCAACGGATGCCTCAGGAGGGGACGCTCCTCCAACTCGATGGCAGTTACCACACCTGGTTGGAGGACCGAGGACCCTGGCTCACACTGCTCTTAGCGGTGGACGATGCCACGGGGACAGTGCCATACGGAGTCTTGCGTGAGCGAGAGGATACCCAAGGGTACTTCGAGCTGCTAGAGGGCATCATCGCTCGACATGGAATTCCCCTGGGTGTGTACACCGACCGCCACTCTGTCTTCCAATCTCCGGGCCAGAGGCTTGAGAACGGGTCTGGCGCCCTTGGCGTTACTCCGACCCAATGGGGCCGCGCCCTGAGGGAGCTTGGCGTGACCCAGGTGTTCGCCCACAGCCCGGAGGCGAAAGGACGAGTGGAGCGGGCCAACGGCACTTTCCAGGACCGGCTGGTGTCAGAGCTGCGCTTGGCCAATGCCAGCACGCTTCAGGAGGCCAATGCCGTCCTGAGCACGTTCCTGCCACGCTTCAACGCTCGCTTCGGAGTGCCGCCAACCCAGGCAGGGTCGGCCTACCGGGTCCCAGATGCGGTTCTGGACATAGCTGGTGTTCTCTGCCACAAGGAGCAGCGCAGAGTGGCCAAGGACAACACTGTGCAGTACCACGGACGTATCCTCCAACTCTTCCCTAATGCCGACCGACCCAGCTATGCTGGAGCCAGGGTCGAAGTCCAGGAGCGCCTGGATGGCTGCCTCATCGTGTCCTATCGGGGCATGGTCCTCACACCATCGGAAGCGCCTGCCCTCGCCGCTTCTCTGCGGGCCCAAGTCAACGTGATGCCACAGGAGATGTCCCCATCACCCGAGCAGACGCCTGAGTGGGAACGCCAGCCACCGACTCCAACTCTGGGCACACAGTCATCTCCAACGATCTGGTACGAGGACTCCGAGCTCAAGCGACGCCATCGAGAACTGGTCAAGGCGGGGATGGAGCGAGCACGGAAGCTGGGAAAACGCATCGGACGGCCACCTGTGAGAGAGCGAGATGGCTTTGCTGAGCGGTTCAGACAAGTGGTTGAACGTATCGGGCCTGGAGGTCTTTCGCACCGTCAGGCAGCCAGTGAACTCGACATCGGCTTCGCGACCCTCAAGCGTCTCCTGGATGCCAGTGAGCCGCTGGCCGTTGCGACGGAAACACCGCTGCCCACGCTCCTACCGTCCGTAGCCGGACGCTACTTGCCCCAAAATGAGGTTACTGACATAATCGCTCAACGCTAATCCCTGACATTTTCCCTTGACAACGACAGGCGTGGCCCCTGGACGGGTTGATGAGCTCGACCTTGAAGGTCTCGTTCACCTCGTCGAGGGCGTCGTCGAGGATCGGGATGGTGGTTGTAGTTGAGGTAGTCCCCGGAGGGAAGACCAGAGTGGTGGTCACCGGCTTGAAGACGCCTGCGGTGCCGAAGTCCGCCCCGGAAACGGCCTGGCTGGCCGTCTTGGTCTCGATGGTGGTAGTGGTTGTCGAGGCCTGTTCCAGGACCACCTTGAGCTTCAGAAGCACGGGCGGCGGATCGGAAACCTGGAGGTCCACACCGGGGGCCTGCCCAGTGGTGGCGCTAACGATTCCGCTCATGAGCGGAGTGATGGTGACTACCCTGTCGTTGTCGCACCGGGCAACGATATTCGCGGTTGCGCCCGGGGAGTCGGCGGCGGTGGAGTAGTCGCTCTGTGCGTTGATGCTGTTCGACTTGCGGATGTTGGTGATGCCGATTGTGTAGTTGCCGATAGGGCTGCTTATCGTGTTGACCGGAACGGAAGTCCGCTGGAATGTGACTACTCCGATGGGAGATCCGAAGTCAATGGACTCGGCGAAGCTGACGCTAAACGACACAAAGCACTCAGCTCCCGGGCTTCCATCGGCGTAGGTCACCGTTCCGTTCATGAAGTTGTCGGGAGACGTGAACGTGAAAGTTGGCAGGGTAATAGGTGACTGTGGGAACTTCACGCCACCGGAGACGATGCGGTAGTGGATCTCGCTTCCGCCGGTGACGCCGAGAATCCTGACCTGGTGAGTCCTCTTGTTCGCATACTGGCCGAACGGTATCGGGTTTTCTGATACGGGCTTTGCGGTGCGCCAGTCGGCGGCCGTCGCAAATGAGCCGATCTGGGCTGACAGTTCGCTGGAGCTCAGAGCCCACTCGACCTTGCCATCCTCCTCTTGCGCCGAGGTCCAGGTCACGAATACCCCGTCGCTATTCAGCTGCACGTCCTTCGCCGCGTCGAAGGTTATGGGCGCCGTAGATGCGGCGCTCTCCGGCACGGTAATGTCGGTGACGGCGAAGGAGAAGGCCGGTAGAGTGTCTATGGTGAAGGTGACGTCGCTGCTGGCCGGGAAAGCACCTTTGCCGGTCGCCGGATCGACTACATGGGCGACGACACGCGCAGAATATGTGCCGGCAAACGCCGTGTTCGCTGGCGGTGTCCAGCAGATGCGGATCTTGATCTTTGCGGTGGAGTTAATGCCCTTGTAAACGGAGCCGCCGGGGAGTGTGCTGGGGGGCCCCGTGGTTGCCGGGGCCACGTCTACGAACTCGTAGCTATACCAGAAGTTGCCGGGAACGTGGGTGAGTGTGGTGCTTACGACGCCGGTAGTGAAGTTCAGCGCCAGGAACTCATCGATCAGCTTGACCGGGGTCCCGGAGGTTGACGTTACGACGAACTGCACACCGCTGAGGGTCGCGGTCTCGTTGGGGAACAGCAGTTCGACGTCGAAGTAGCGAGGTTCGCCGACGGCGTTCGGCGCGGACGTTGTGGAGAGGGTGATGTGGGAAGGGTCGAGGACGGCCTGGACGGTGCCCCGGCTGAACAGCACGGAGACGATCACCAGGGAGATTAGCAATAATCCAGAATAGGCCAGACCCTTCCTATCCATTTTCACCTACCTTGTTGATCGCGCCGCGCCTCAGTGTCGAGACCAGGGCTGCTGCTACCTTCAAATCAAATATAAGTAAAGTCGGGCCCAGCTTTAAGGCCCACGCGCCATGTTATATATGGGGGTATGGCGTGTCAATCCCCGTGGTTGCGAGGGCGTGTAAGCGGCGAAAACACCTGTTAGTGAGCGATACGTCGCGCGTTGGCCTTTACGTAAACGCGAGCGGTTTTCGGAAGATGACCTCGCAACAGCGATTCAAGAGATTCCAGACGCGCCCACGGGGGCTTTTGGTGGCCCGGGCGACGCTCGGCGCCAGAGTATCAGCGGTCTAAAGCTTCGTCAACGCCTAAGACCGCATGTCAGATAAGGTTCGTAAGCTTCGTCGGAGCTGCGCCGATTTTCGCCCGTGTCCCAGAGGAGAGGGCGGGTTTGAAACCCGTCCCCACGATTCCACCCGTGCAGTTGCTTGACTCATGCACGGTCCAGCCCGTCGGACATACTCTCAAGTAACTGCTCGTTTCCAGGAGTCTGGAGAGGCCAGCCTTGTCTCCCCCTTTCGAAAAGGGGGATTAAGTGGGATTTGCCGCGGGCCGCTCAAAAATCCTCTATCTCCTCTAACGGCTCTCGTTCAGGAGTTTCGCGAGGCCCGCCCGGGGCGCAGCAACAGCGCGCAGCATCAACCCCGGCAAGGTTTGTATATGGTTACTTTCATACGCTTGGTCCCCCCTTCGGACAGGCTGCTCAGGACGAACAGTGAGTTTCAAGCTACGTTCGAGGTGAGCCCTTCGGCTCCGCTCAGGACAGGCCTGTCGAACCACGGTGCCGCATGCGAGTTTTAGTGCAAGCCGTGCGCCGTGGCCGATCTGTCCGCCTCATGAGGCGACTCATTCTACGCTCCGATGGCCCTGCGCTGAACCTGGTTTTCATTGACATATTCTCTCGTCGACTCCTAGAATCGCTGGCAAGGATTAAAGCGCTCCCCAAGGAGCCGGATCGAGCCAATGAATCCCCCCTGGACCCCGAAACCGGGTGACCGCGTAGTCCGCCATCCCCGCCAAGAGGAGATAACTCCGGTGCGGGTGACGCTGCCCACGCGCAAGGTGCAGTCGCGGTTCCTGGCCTCCCCGCTAATCTTGCTCTACACGTTCGCCTCGCTGGTAGCCCTAGGGACGGCACTCCTGCTACTGCCCTTTACTCATCACGACATGACGGTGGTGGACTCGGTTACCGACCCTGCGCGCGAGATCTCTCTGAGCGACGCGCGGAAGATCGAGAGCGATGCGACGCTAGGGGCGAGTATCGGGGGTGGATTCACGCCGTTCGTCGATGCGTTGTTTACGGCGACGTCGGCGGCTACCGTAACGGGTCTTGTAACTAAGGATACGGGACGCTATTGGACGCGGGCCGGCCAGGCGATCATTCTGGTCATGATGTTTGTGGGCGGCCTGAGTTTCATGACGATGGCGACGTTCCTGCTGATTCTTATCGGGCAGCGGCTGACCCTGGCCCAGCGGTTGCTCGTGAAAGACAGCCTGCAGGTGAATGAGCTGGGTGGCCTTGCGAGGCTTACCGTCAAGATCGTGCTAGTTGCCGCGCTCATACAGCTTGTAGGTATGGCCGTACTTGCGGGGAAGTTCTCGTTGCTCTATTCGCCCCCCGAGGCGATATGGCAGGCGACTTTCCACGCCGTGTCCGGCTTCAATGGCGCGGGGTTCTCAATGTTGCCCGAGAGTCGGAGCCTATCGGCGTTCCAGCTAGACAAGGTCGTGCTGGGTACGATGGGGCTTCTCATCGTTCTCGGGGCGATCAGCTATTGGGTCATGGTAGACGTGGTCCGTTACCGGCGCTTCTCGCTCTACACTCTCAACACCAAGCTGATACTCATTCTGACAGGTATCCTCATACTGATAGGCGCACTGGTATTCTTTTTCTCCGAGTACGACAACGGCAGCACGATCGGGTCGCTGTCGGTCGCGGACAAGGCGGCGGTGTCGGTGTTCGAATCTATCAGCGGCAGGACGGCCGGGTTCACCACGGTAGACTACGGTGAGACACGGCAGCACACCAACTTCTTCTTTACCAGCCTCATGTTCATCGGCGGCGCCTCCGCCTCGGTGGCCGGGGGCATAAAGATCAACACCATCGCAGTTGTCCTGGTAGCCATCCTATCGACCCTCAAGGGCAGGGCCCACGCTACAGCCTTCGGCCGTGAGATCCCGCAGGGGCAGGTGCATCGGGCGATGACGATAGGCGCCTTGGCCATTGCGTTCGTGTTCCTCGTGGCGCTCACTCTCACGTTCTCGGAGGCGGGTAAGGGCTTTCTGTTCATAGACCTACTGTTCGAGAGCGTTTCGGGCTTCGGGACCGTCGGCCTGAGCACGGGGCTGACACCGGAGCTGTCGAGAGCCGGCCAGGTGATCCTGGTGGCCACGATGTTCGTGGGCAGGATCGGCCCTTTCATGTTGGGCCTGGGCCTTGTGCAGCGCGGTGAAAGCGATCTGTACAGGTATGCCCAGGAACGTGTCACGCTGGGATGAGTCTGGGCCCAGGCCTCTCTCGGGTCGAGATCCTCACGGGTGGTGTTGTGGTGGCCGAAGACTTCGTTATTCGGTATAATTTTCAGCGAATATCGGGTTCCACAAATCCGGGTAGTCCAAGGTCGACGACAACGCCCGCTGGATGGAGTGAGCGATGAAAAAGCAAGTGGTGGTAATAGGTCTTGGGAGGTTCGGCTCCAGCTTGGCGCGGGCTCTATACAACCTGGGGCACGATGTGCTGGCCATGGACACGGACGAAGAACGCGTCCAGGCGATAATGGGGCAGGTTAGCCACCCAGTGAGGGGCGATTCCACTAACGAGGCGGTGCTGCGGGAGCTGGGTATCGCCAACTACGACGCCGCCGTGGTGGCGATCGGGTCGGATATCGTGGCATCCGTAATGGCTTGCGTGCTGCTGAAGACGATGGGCCTGCCGTATATCGTGGCCAGGGCTCACGACGAGTTGCACGGTAATACCCTGGAGCGAATCGGCGTCGACAAGGTTGTTCACGCCGAGTCCGAGACGGGCGTCCGTTTGGGCCACAACCTGTTTAATCCTAACCTTCAGGACTGGCTCGAGCTTACGCCCAACTACGGTTTCAGCAAGATGAAGGTCCCCGACGACTTCGTCAACAAGACACTCAAGGAGCTCGGGTTCTCCAAGAGCCCGAGGGATAAGTACGGGCTGGCGGTGCTGGCGCTCAAGAGAGGTAAGGACGTAACCCTAAACCCGGACAACGACGATCGGCTCCAGGCGGGTGACTTGATGGTGCTGGCCGGTCGGGACGATCTGCTGGAGGGTCTTACCTCCGCAGGGCTTCCCGACGACAAGCGCGACGGCAACGGTACGAACGACAGGCCGGTGTAGGGCCGTGAGGACAGAGCGAAATCCCCCCTAGCCCCCCTGTTACGAACGGGGGGATGGTTTTATCCGAGTCATTTTACATAAGGTATTTCAGTTTTGGCTCCATCTCGGAAATCAAAGGAGAACGGCCTCTCGTCGATCCTGGTAGCCGTTGCCGGCGAGAACTCGGACGAGGAGGCTGTCAAGCTAGCCTGCCAACTCCTGAGCTCGGGCAAGGGCAACCTCCACGTTGTGTATGTGATCGAGGTGGAGAGGGGTCTGCCGGTGGACGCGGAGATAACGCCGGCCACCGCCAGGGCGGAAGAGGTCCTCAAGCACATGGAGGAGGTGACTCGACCCTTCAAGTGCAACGTTCAGGCCGAGTTATTGCAGTCCCGGCGTGCCGGTCCGGCGGTAGTACGGGAGGCGGTGGACAAGCGGGTGGACGCGATTGTGCTGGGGGTTGGGTACCACGAGGTGTACGGGTCGTTTTCGCTGGGGGAAACGGCGCCGTATCTGCTGAGGAACGCGCCGTGTCGCGTGATACTGTGGCGCGACCCCGCATCAGAGCTATCCTCAGTCAATGGACGTCGGCCCGGCAGCGTGCACCTTCCTCCTCACGGACCGGCTTCCCCTTAGATGGAGCAACCTCCCCAAAGAGACGCCGAGTCCCGGCACATCGTGATCCTGGGTTGCGATGTGGTGGGCGCGTCTGTCGCCAACTCGCTGGCCGAACAGGGTCACGTGGTGCACGTCCTCGACTCCCGGCACGAGGCCTTCGACCGTCTTCCTCCGGGGAGGATAGAGGACGGCAACATCATCCCGATTCTGGGAAATGGGACCCTTCAGCAGAACTTGCTCAAGACCTCGATTCAAGATGCCGAGGTTTTCATCGCACTCTCCGATGTGGACACTATTAACGCCCTGGCGGGGCAGATGGTGAAGCATATCTACGAGGTACCCGTGGTGATCTGTCTGATCGATGATCCCGTAAAGCAGGAGATGTATGCGGACCTCGACGTCGTGGCTATTAGCGGCACCAATCTGGCAACGGGTATGGTGCTGGATGCTGCAAGCGCGTAAACGCCGATGCATGTAGTCATTGTTGGTGCAGGAAGGGTAGGTGCCTCCGCGGCCGGGTGGCTCGTCTCGGCGGGACACGAGGTTGCGGCTATCGACGAAGACGCTTCGACCTGCTCGGCTTTGGACGAGGCGCTGGGAAGCATCGCGGTTGTTGGAGATGGCACTGACGCCGGGGTGCTCTCGAGGGCCGGCGCGAATCGGGCCGAGGTCTTGATAGCGACGACAAGAAGAGACGACGTCAACCTGGCGGCATGCCAGCTGGCGAAGCACAAGTTCGGGGTCTTGAAGACGATCTCCGTGGTGAACTCGCCGGACCACGCCGATCTGTTCGGGACACTAGGGGTGGACGTTACCGTAGATATCGCCGAGATGGTACTGAGCCGGGTGCAGGAAGGGATGGCGGCGCACGGGGTGGCCCGTCTCTTGCCGGTCTCCAATAGGGATGGCACGGCGGTCGTGTCGATCAAGATTCCAATGGACGCCAAGGTGAACGGCAGGGCCGTTGGGGACCTGTCGCTCCCTCAGGGTTCGCTGATCTCACTGGTTATATCGAGCGACGGCGGGGCTTCGATCCCGCGCGACGACACTCTGATCGGTCCCGGTGATGAGGTGGTGGCGGTGACCACCACCGAGTACGAGGAGGAGCTGCGTGACCTGCTGATCGAGGGGGAGGCGGAGTGATCTCGTCCAAGCGGTTAGCGTACCTCGGCCCTGCGGGGACGCACACGGAGCAAGCCTGTCTCAACTACGAACCGGGGGCCACGAGGGTGCCTTTCGCCTCCATTTCAGCGGTCGCGACGGCGGTGGCTTCCGGTCTCGCGGACGAGGGTGTCGTTCCGATCGAGAACAGCCAGGAAGGGTCTGTCAACGAGACGCTCGACTTGCTCATAAGCGAGGCCGCTCTGCGCGTACGGCGTGAGTTGGTGTTGCCGATCAAGAACTATCTCGTTGCCGCAGACGGGACCACGTCCGGGGACGTCAAGGTGGTCTATTCCCATCCTCATGCGCTGGCCCAATGCCGGTCGTTTCTGGCCAAGCGCTTTCCGGACGCTGAGCTTATGGCCTCCATGAGCACGGCGGCCGCGGTGGAGGAGATGTTGAGCAAGGGCGAGGGGGCGGCGGCGATCGCGACGAGGCGGGCGGCAGAGCTTTACGGTGCTCAGGTCCTTGCGGAGAGTATCGAGGACAACCCGAACAACATGACGCGATTCGTCGTACTGGCCCTGGAGGACCACGGACCTACCGGAGTCGACAAGACGTCGATCTGCTTCTCGTTCGATAGCGACGCCCCTGGGATCCTACATTCGGTCCTCGAGGAGTTCGCGGCGCGGCGAATCAACCTTGCCAAGATAGAGTCGCGGCCGACTAAAGAGGACCTGGGGCGCTACATCTTCCTAGTGGACCTGGAAGGTCACAGGGAAGACGCGACTGTCAAAGAGGCGCTATTAGACGTCGAGGGCCAGGTCTCGATGTTTAAGGTTTTCGGCTCGTATCCGCGCCACCGTACGCCAAATCAGACGTAGCGGCAGGGCTTGCCCTGCCCACGGGCCGAGGGCGCGGCAAGCAGCGCCCCTACGAAGCTTGTCGCCGGGCGCCAGAATAGACGAGGGGGCGCATCAGATGCGCCCCCTGACATGAAGTGCGACTACGGTTCTAGGGAGCGCGCGGCCACGCGCTCTCCCCTAAGCTTTTTCAGGAGCCCCTGAACCCGACTCGGCCGATTCGGTCTCGGACTCGCCGTCGGGGGATGCTGTCACACCGCCCACTCTACCCGATATCCGCTCTGCGACCGGGCCGACGCGCTCCCTTACGCCTTCGACTGCTGGGGCGACGCGCTCTCGCATGGTCTCGATCGTCGGGCCTGCGGCCTCGCGAACTCTTGCAGCCAACTCCTCTGCCCGCTCTCGAAGGGACTCGCTCTGCTCTACCAGACCGGCGCGGGTCTCAGCGCCCGTCTTCGGGGTCAGCAGTATACCGACCATTGCCCCCACGATACCGCCGACTAGAAATCCCGTTACGAAGGAGCTCCCGCTGTCGTCATTTGCCATTGTCTTCTCCTCCTTCTTTCTTGCGCTTTTTTGAGAAGCCGAGTACGAACGCGGCCAGTTTACCGGCGCCGAACGCGACTCCGGTACCGGCCGCCGCCGGGCCGACTATCCTGCTGGACATGGTTTCCGCGATGTTCTCGACACGGTCCAAGATCGTCGCTGCTGAGTCCAGCACCTTGGACACTTTCCTGAACAGGAATAGTAAGACCAGAGTCGTCGCCGACACGATAACGATCAGTACGATGTCGCGGACTATCGCGATCGTGTTGGCGGCCTCGGCAAGGCTCAAGGGACCCACCCCTCAACGGCGCTCTAACGGCCATAGTAACACGGGGGTATTTGCCCCGCAACTCCAGTTCACGCCTGAAGGGGGAGTCGGCGAGTCGGCGTTGGAAGCACCGATGAGAGGCGGTCCCCTTACTGTGTATAACGTGTACGGGCCTCGCTGGTGAGTGTAGCGGGCCCCGCTCCCGCCGGGGCCGTCCCCCTGGTCCCGCCGGCGGTTGGTTGTCTTTACCGCCGGGCCTTTTGCGCTGTAACCTTATGGCAAGGGAGTGATATGCGGAATATGCTGTTGCGGGCGGTGGACGCAGCCCTGCTCAAACGCGGGGTGTACCGTGAGGTGGGAGATGACCCACAGGCGATTCTTCACGCCCTGGGAGTGGTGGTGATTGTGGGCATCGCTGTGGGCATCGGTCTGACGGGGCTCGAGCAAGCCGGCCAAGGCGGTGTGGACCAGACGAGACTCGCCAACAGGCTAGTCGCGCTATGGGTGACCATTACGACGCTTCTGATTGGCTGGATCGTGTGGGTGGTGCTGGCTTACCTGTTGGGCTCAAAGCTGATGCGCGGCGGTGCGGGGTACCGGCAGATCCTCCGGGCCATCGGGATATGCTACGGGCCCGCGGTACTGATAATGCTGATCTCGGTACCTAGGCTGGGCGATACGGTGCCAGTCGTGGGGGTTTTCTGGGTCCTGATCGCAGGGGTCGTTGCAATGCACGAGTTGCAGGAGCAGGACTGGCTCAGCGCACTGCTGGCGACCGGGCCGGGCTGGTTCTTGTCGTTCTGGGTGCTCCCGGTGGCGTTCTTCAGTCCCTTTATCGCTTAGCGCCCGGCTATTGGTCTGTCGGATCGTGTTGGCAAGTGGGGCGCTTTGTGCGGTGGCGTCCCTGCTTCCCCGCCGCAGCCAAACGTCCAGCCCGGGTTGCGTGTTTCGCTTCGCGTTGGATTTTCGCCGCCGGAGAAATCCCCCCAAACCCCCCTTTGCAAGGGGGGGGGAAGAGGTCGGCGTGAGCTAAGCGGTTCATTGGACGTCTTTCTGGAGCGCGTGGTTGGGGGTGAATAAGGAGAGGAAGTTGTGGCTTGTGGTCGCCTCGACCTCCTCCACCGTCCTGCCCTGAAGCTCCGCCAGCTTGGCAGCTATGTCCCGGAGGTGTCGCGGCTCGGTCCACCTCTCGCGTTTGGGTTTGAAGGGCTGTGGAGCTGTGTCTGTCTCGAGGACGAGGTGGTCAAGGGGCAGCTCGGCGGCCACCTTTTGTAGCGCCGGAAGTCTCAGCAGCGGTCTGGCCAGGGAGATGTAGAATCCCAGGTCGATGGCGGTGCGGGCCGTCGGTGCGTCGGCCTGGAAGTAGTGCATGATACCTCCGACCTCGTAGGCCCGCTCCTCGCGCAAGACCCGTAAGGAGTCGTCGTGCGCCTCCCGGCTGTGGAACACGATCGGCTTGGTTAGCTCTCGGGCAAGCCTGATCTGCTGACGGAAGGCTTGGAACTGCATCGCGCGGTCGGGCATGCCTTCCTTAAAGTCCAGGCCAATCTCGCTGATCACCAGGACCTTGTCGGACGACATCGCAAGCGTTCGTAGAGCTATGTAGGCCTCATCGTCGACCGGGCCCACCAGGTCCATCGGGTGGACTCCGACCCCGGCGTAGACTTGTGGAAATGTGGCGCTCAGTTGGACCGCTCGCGCCGAGGTCTCCAGTGTGGTGCCGACGGAGACGACGAGTCCTACATCCACATCGCTCGCCCTTGCCAGGATCTCGGCGACCTCGGTGTCGGAGAAGGCGTCCAGGTGCGTGTGAGAATCTATCAGCATAGCAGGCTCGATTGTTGGATTTGGCAGCACCAAAAGCTCGCGGTAAAAGCCAGATCACGCCGCGTTTCGCGAGTTGCGTGGTGGGGTGGATTCGTGTAATCTTCCGAACGCGTCATAGATACAAAAAAAGGAGAGCGATAATGAGAGTCCCCGGAGTTATTGGACGGCTGCAGCCCTTCCGCGAGGCGCACGCCCACTGTGACATTCCCTGCGGGATCTACGACCCGATCTCGGCCAAGATCGCCGCGCAGACGGTCTTGAAGATGGTGATGCGCATCCAGGCCCTCGATTATCTTACAGGAGGGAGTCACGAGGAGCATACCTCGCACCGCAACTCCCTTGGCCGCTACATCGCGGTCAAGGAGCAGCATGCCGAACTGGTCAAACACGAGGTCGACATTCTGTGGCACGACTACTTCAAGCCGGAGCATCTCGAGAAGTACCCCGACCTCCATACCAGCGTGTGGGAGACCACCAAGCTGGCTTCGGCCAACAAGCAGGGTGTAGACCTCGACTCAGCGAAGAGCCTGGTCGACTCGGTGGACAAGATCGCTGAGATATTCTGGGCCACCAAGGGTGTGGATTACAGCGACGCGGTGGCCTCAGTCCGGTTCGGCACGTAGAGCGAGGTACCTCAGTGTGAGGAGGCATGCTGCTTAGAAGGCGCATGCCTCCTTTACGTTATCGGGGTAACGACGGGATCGAGTGCGTCTACTATGTCCTTCCGAGATACGCGCCTAAAGCCCCGGGATCACCCTCTTCCCGGCCTTCTCCCGTCAAAGGGAGAAGGAGATGAGTTATATGCTTTGTAGATGCCGGGAGGTATGAGGTGCACACGAAAATGAAGACGAAGCTGCTTACCGACGAAGAGATGATGGGCTACGTCAGGAACGGATTTCTGGCAGTCAGACCAGACCTCCCCTCCGGGTTCGACCGAGAGATGTTCACACGAATTGAGCGGCTTTTCGAGGAGGAGGGCCAGCCCGGCAACAACCTGATCGCGCGAATACCCGATCTGAAGGTTATATTCGACGATCCGAGCGTCGACGGTGCTCTGAGAGCAATGCTCGGACCCAACTACTACGCGCACCCTCATCGTCACGTGCACTTCAACCGTCCCGGCAGTGAGGGCCAGGGCCTCCACATGGACGGCTTCACGCGGCGACGTCACCACACCCGCTGGGCCTTGGCGATGTATTACCCGCAGGACACGACCGAGGATATGGGGCCTACGGCAGTGCTTTCGGGGAGCCACTACTACGGCAACAGGGACCGCAAGGACCCGCCCTGGGGCGGCAAGGAGGGCGGCACGCTCCTTGCGGGCGCCGCCGGTACGGTGAACATCGTACATTACGATCTGTGGCATCGTGGCACCGCTAACCGCAGCGAGAAGAACCGCTACATGATGAAATTCCTATTTGCGCGGATGGAGGAGCCTCGTAGCCCAAGCTGGGACCATCAGAATCCAGGGTGGGAATCGATAGCCGACGATGAGCACGCCGCTATCTGGGCGCATCACTGGGCGTGGAACCGCGGCGAAAGAAACGGCGTGGGCGCTCACGACAGCCACAGTGTGGCGCGGCTCATGGAAGGCGTGCGTGACTCGTCGCCGCAGGTCAGTACTCGAGCCGCATATGAGCTTGGCGCGATGGGCGAGCGCGTGGTCGACGGCGTAACGAAGCTTCTGGCGGAGGAGTCGGAGTTCGTTCGCCGGAACGCGAGCTACGCCCTGACGGCCATCGGCGAGCCGGCGGTGGGGGCCCTCGTCGCCGCGCTGGAAAGTGACGACTGGTGGACTCGCGACAGCGCGGCCGAGACGCTGGGGGACCTGGGCCTATCCGCTCGTTCCGCGGTCCCCGCGCTGGCCAAGTCGCTGCAAGACGAAAGCCCGGAGGTGCGGGCCCACGTCGCCGAGGCGCTCGGGACCGCCGGTCAAACGGGGTCCGAGGGTGTCGGCGCGCTCATTTCGGCGCTGAGGGATGAGGAAGACCTAGTGCGTCGCAGCGCGGCTCTGGCGCTGGGCCGAACAGGGGAGCACGCCGAGGAGGCGGTCCCGGCCTTGACCGCTGCGCTGGGAGATGGGGACAGGTACGTTCGCGGGAAGGCGGTCCACGCGCTTCAGCGAATCGGCACGGCCGAGGCGCAGGAGGCGTTGACGGAGTATCTGATCACGGCGCGATGGGACCCGCTCACCGGCGCGGGGAGTTACTACTAGGGCAGGAGCGGGCGGGAAGCGGCGGGGCGCGTCTGGCGGCGTGGGCGCGGCAAGCAGCGCCCCTACGATGGGGTCGGCGTGGGGGGAAATCCCCCCGGGCCCCCCTTTTTTAAAGGGGGGAGGACGAGGAACCCCTGATCGTTTCATTGGGCTTTGCACTAAAACTCGCAATGTGTGGCCTTGGTTAGACAAACCTTTCCTGGGCGAGGTCGAAGGGCTCACCGCGAACGTAGCTTGAAACTCACCGTTCGTCACTTCGGCGGGCTCAGCGCAGGCTCTAAGCAGATCGAAGGACAGTTCGCCAAGAGCGACACTTTTCGTGCAAAGCCGTTTCATTGCAAGAGGGGATTTGGGGGGCTTAGGCGCAGGGCAGGGCCTATGCGGCGGCGCGGCAAGCAGCGCCCCTACGAGGCGATGCGGGGTTATATGAACGCGGGGCTGCCGTCGGGGCGGCGCGGGGAGCCTCGGTCCCAGCGCTGGTAGGGATGCCGCGATAGCGCGTCCTCGTTCACCTCTATCCCCCATCCAGGAGCCTCCGGGACGTCAATGTGCCCGTCGACCGGCGTGAGGGGGCGGTCGACGAGCTCGCGCCTGATGCCAGATTGGTGTGGCACGAACTCCAGTATCAGGAAGTTCGGGGTGGACAGGGCGAAGTGGAGGTTGACCGCCGTGGCCACAGGTCCCATAGGGTTGTGCGGCGCTACCATCACGCCGTGCCCCTCGGCTATCGCCGCTATTTTCCGCATCTCCATAAGCCCGCCGCAGAGGCACACGTCCGGCTGGACGATGTCCGCGGCCTGGGAGCGCAGCAGGTCGTTGAACTCGAACTTGGCGTAGAGGCACTCCCCCGTCGCCACCGGGATGGGCAGCTTCTTGCGCAGGTGGGCCATAGCCTGGATGTCTTCGGGCCGGATCGGCTCTTCGAAGAAGAAGGGGTTGTATGGCGCGACCGCGTTGGCAAGCTCCAGCGCGCGCGCCGGCTCGAACAGCTTGGCGTGGGGGTCCAACCCTATGTCGACGTCGTCGCCGACTGCTTTTCGCACAGCCTCCAGGAAGCGGGGCCCCTCGCGAAGCACTTGGTTCCATGGGCGGAGGTCCGGCTCCGGCGGGTAGGGACTCATCTTGAGCGCGGTGTATCCGTAGAGGTCGATCAGGGCGACGGCGCACTCCGCGGTCTCTTCCGGTGTGGTTGCGCGTCCGGGGCTCTGGTAGACGCGAACGCGATCTCGGACGCGACCGCCCAGGAGCTGGTACACGGGTAAGCCGAAGCTTTTTGCCGAGATGTCCCACAGGGTGTGCTCGATGCCGCTGATGGCGGCCAGCCCGACCGCGCCGGGCGGGAAGCGAAGTCCCTGGTACATCAGCGCCCAGAGGTACTCGATATCGCGCGGGTCGTGGCCGATCAGCCAGTCTTTGAGGTAATCGACTGTCTCGACGACGGCCAGGTCGGGCCCGACGCTGTAGGCCTCCCCCCAGCCGTGGATACCGGCGTCGGTCTCGGTCTTTACGAGCGGGATGTTGCGGAGGCCGTCGCTGACGGCGTAGCAGGTGATGTTGGTTATCTTCATGCTAGGTGTCCTGCGTCAGGGAAGAAGAGCCCTCACCTCAGTCCTCTCCCAGTGGCGGGAGAGGAGGTAAGAACGAACGCTGTCGCGCAGACATGGATAGGCTCTGGGGAAGCGGTGTGGCAGGCGATGTTGGTTATTTGCACTATGTGACTCCCTACGAGGGTCGGGGTGGTCCCAGCCGTGGCAAGACCCCCACGCCAGGTCCTTCGGTCGGCGGCCTCCTCAGGACGACAGTTGGGAAGCCTCATCGCCGGGTTCGCCACTAGGAGCCCTCCGGGTCAACGCCAAGGCCGGGGCGAGTTGGTAAAGGCAGGTAGCCATCGGATGGCCTCTCGGCCCCGTTTAAGAACGGGGCGCCAGGCTCGTCGTCGAACTCCATTATGGCGAGGTTGGGCGTGACGGCAGAGAGGTGGAGGCTCGCCGCGGTGGCGAGGGGGCCGGGGTGGTTTCTGGGCGCGACGGTGACGTAGCTCGCCTCGGCGATGGCGGCTACTTTCTTAGCTTCCAGGATGCCGCCGCAGCGGCGGAGGTCAAGCCTAACGATGTCAGCAGCTCGGGAGTCGATCAGCTTCACGAAGTCCGCGAGGCTCGAGAGGGTACCGCCGGCGGCGAGGGGCACGTCCGACTGCTCTTGAACGCGAGATAGCGTTGGGACATCGTCGGCGCCGAGGGCGTCCTCAATGAACATGGGCCGAAACGGCGAGAGGGCCTTGACCATCTCGACTGCCCTCTCTGGACCGCTGGCCGATCTCTGGAGGTCCAGGGCGATGTCGGTGTCGTCGCCGACGGCACTTCTGAGTGCCTCGACGGTCCGTGCGGTCTCGCTGACCACCTCTTGCCACGGGAGTGCTCCCCAGCCCTCGGGCAAAGGGGCCGCCTGGACGGCTGTGTATCCTTCCCTGACCAAGTTCCCTGCCTGCTCAACAAGCTTGTCGTAGGTCGGCGCGCGAACGACGTGGCATACGCGGACCCTGTCCCTGAACTTTCCCCCCAGCAATACATAGGTGGGTACTCCGGCCGCCTTGCCGGCGATGTCCCAGAGCGCGCTCTCGATGGCGGAGATTGCGGGCATCGCGGCCCGACGGTCCGCATCAGGAGCGCGCTGCTGCATGCGCTCCACGAGCCACGCGATGCGGGCCGGGTCTTGGTGGATCAACGCGGGCTTGAGGGCGTCGACTACATCGAGGACGCCGGAATCCACGCCCCCTCCGCCTACGATTCCTTCGTCCGTGAGGACCTGCACGACGGTTGAGTCGCGCTCGACGGCATTTTTTGGCTTGATGTTCTGGACGTCTGTGATCTTCATGCGGGCCCAATTTAACACAGGGAGACGCCAGCCGTCATGATCTACCGGCTTAAGAAGACGATGAACGGCGATACTATGGGTTTAGGTATATCGAAAACGGCGTGGAGTGCAATGATAGCGCCGTAATAAGGTACATATGAGTGTATTGAGCTATGGATTGACACTAGCACGTCGCACTGCTAGCCTTTGCACTCGTTAGGTTATTTTTGAGTTCTGGGGTCGGCCAGCAGGATGAGGGAGGCGACATGGGAACCGGCAATCACGTGATGTCGGACGAAGAGAAGTACTTTTTCGATCTCACCGGATACCTCATCCTGCGTGGAGTGCTTAGCGCTGAGGAGGTGGCCGAGTGCAACCGCGGGATCGACCGCTTCGCAGACCAGGTGGCGCCGCGCAAGAACCTGCCGGAGGGCGGACTGGCGCGTGACTCGAAGCGGTTGCAAGGGACGGCGGGTCGGCCGGAGCTGGTCGGAATGCTGGGCTGGCCATCACCGTGGCGGGAACCCTTCCGAAAGCTGCTGGTGCACCCCGCAGTCGTGTCGCGTCTCAACGAGATCTCAGGCAAGGGGTTCCGACTGGACCACGGTCCGGGCTTCATTGGCGGAGTGAAGGGCGCCGAGGGCCACAAGCTGCACGGGTCGGGGGAGCCCTTCGAGCCGGTAATCTGGTACCACGAGCAGAATGGCCGCATCTTCTGCCGGGGGGTCACGGTGGCGTGGCAGCTGGCCGACGTAAACGAAGGGGACGGTGGGTTCGCAATTGTGCCGGGTGGCCACAAGACCGCGGAGCCAACCCCTGAAGGCGTCAAGACGGTGGACGACGACATGGACGTCGTGGTCCAGCCTGTGATGAAGGCCGGAGACGTGCTGTTCTTCGCCGAGACCACTACTCACGGGACTCTGCCGTGGCAGGGAGATCACGAGCGACGATCGGTCCTGTATAAGTACGCGTCTCGCGCGGCGGTGCGCGACCGGGGGCAGTACTTCGAGCCGGAGAAGCGGTTCGGCGAGTGGACCAACGATCTGACGCCGGAACAGCGCGCGGTGCTCTACGGGCCTGGCAACCTGACGGCGGGACTGCTGCCGGTGTTGGCTTCGGACGGCGAGCGCGCCTGGATCGACGGCGAGCGCTGATCTGCCGTCACCGTTTGGATATTCGCAACGCATCGTAGGAGATTCAGGAGGCTAGGAAATGGACCCACGGGAGCGCTACTTCTGGGACCTCAACGGCTACCTGATACTGCGTGGCGTCTTGGGAGCAGCGGAGGTCGACGCTGCCAACGAGGCGATCGACCACTACTCGCACACGATGGAAATGGACGAAGCGAACCGCGGCGCCCGCGACTCCCGCTCTCTGCGGGGCACGGGCCGCCAAACGCTTCACGGCCTGCTCGAGCTCGACAAGCCGTACTGCGATGCGTTCAGGGACATGCTGGCGCACCCGGCCCTCGTGGCGAGGCTGAACGTGATGTGCGGGACCGGGTTCCGCCTCGATCACGGCCCTTTGCTGATAAGCGGGGTCAAGGGCACGGAGGGGCTCACGATGCACGGCGCGGGCGAGCCACACCGGCCCTTCGTCGCTTACCACCACCAGAATGGCACCACCTACTGCGGAGGCGTCACCGTTACCTGGCAGCTCGCGAACGTGAACGCGGGGGATGGAGGGTTCGCCTGCGTACCCGGAAGTCACAAGTCCAGATTCCCCATGCCCAGCGGGGTACGCACCGCGGACGACGACATGGGGCTGATCGTGCAGCCGGAGTTCAAGGCCGGGGACCTGCTCTTCTTCATGGATGGCGCGCTGACGCACGGCACGCTTCCTTGGACGAGCGACGGGAAGCGGCGCTCGGTGCTGTTCAAGTACGCTGCGAGGTCTGCGGTCCGCTACGGTCCGGCCCAGGACCTTGCCGCTCCGGAGATCTTCTGGGGCGGCGGCACCGTGGAGGGCATGACCGAGGAGCAGCTCGCCGTGATGTGGGGGCCGTATACGGGGCGAGACGGCAAGGTGCCGAGCCTCGAGGTCAGCGAAGGTGGGGTCGTGAGGGTGGAGGCGGGCGAGAGCATTTACGCCTAGCTTCCTGAATCGTGCGTTCGATTCATTAATCGCGCCGTCTGTGGCGCCGGCTTGTGGTTGGAGAAGTAAACGCCTAGCATTACGTTTGATGGTACCCCTGACGAGTGGCAAAGGGAAGTGATAGTGTGGTCAAGATGCGGTAATAGATCCCCTCGACCACTCCTAGTGACCAAATAAACGGGGTGCTTCTATGGCACCCGTCGCCGAAGTCAGAAGGGACAGCGGCCAAGGGTCGCTTTCCATCCATTGGGTGCCGTCTTCAGCTTGGCCGGACCCTGGAGACCACCTTGATTAGCTGTTCACAGTTTGCAGCCGACCCTGGTAGTTTCGCTTGGCTTGGGGTTAGACGGAGGGCCGAAGGCAGAGCTAACGCGCGTCGTTCGGGACACCGAGCGCCACATTATGGCATAAGAGATTTTGTTGATTTTCGTCGGGGTGTGGCGCAGTCGGTAGCGCGCGTCGTTCGGGACGACGAGGTCGCTGGTTCGAGTCCAGTCACCCCGACCAGAGAACCACAGAAGAGGCCTCCGTGCGTACGGAGGCCTCTGTGATTCTTGGCCGCGGCTAGACGTTCTCCCCTTTTGTACATGTCAGTGTGTGGCGCTAGCGTGACCGTTTCCACAAATTCGGCCTCGAGGATAGCCCATCAATGGGTGGAGACCTGATCAGTGCCGAAGCGCTTGCAGCGCTCGACGGTTTCTTCGATCTCGGTGCTAGCGCTGATCCCCAGCTTCATGATACGCATCGCCTCCCATCGCCGGGCGCCCTCATTCGACGCCATCCTGGACCTCGGCGACCCACCGCTTCAGGATCCTCGTTGCCTCCAGCTCCAGGTCCTCTCCCGGGTAGCGCGGGTGTCCCAGGTGCTCGGGGTGCATGAACCCGTGGTAACCGGCCTCTTGAAGCGCCCGTAGGGTGGCCGGGAAGTCGAGGTCGCCGGTGCCCGGGAATACCTCGCGGGCCTCCGGCCAGCGGCCGGCCAAGTCCCTGATCTGGACGAAGTTGATCTTCCCTTTGAACCTGGTGATCTGCTCCAGCGGGTCTGCGCCATGCATGTACATGCCCGTGCACATCGTCACGCCGTGGTATTCGCTTGGGACCTCCTCGATCAGCCGCCTGATGTGCTGAGCGGTCCGGACGAGGAAGGGCCCGCGCCAGGTAGGATAGCGGTAATGCCGGTAGTCGTCGTCGGAGACGCCCCGCTCGAGAGCGTCTTCCCGCTGGTCGTCGCGCAGGGCCCGCCAGATACCGTGGTTGCCGATCTTGACCTTCGAGGTCTCCGCCTGGGCAACCAGTTCGCGGACGATGGAGAGCATGCCTTGCCAGTAGTCCTCGTCTTGCCCGGAGTCGGCGGGCTCGGGGATGCTGACGTAGTGGAGTTGTCTGTCGATCCCTAGCTCTCCCTGGACCTCCAGGGCACGCAGCGCGGCGTCGATCTCCCGGCGATGGGCTGATGGATTGAGCACGATGTCCGCGTCGCTACCCAAGTGGCCCTTCTGGTTCATCGCCGCGATGGTGATCCCGGCGTCGGCAAGCCTGCCCTGGACCTCCCGCATGGCGCCGAGATCGGGCGCCCCGGTCTCTCGTGCGCCGGGCATGCTTGCCACAGCGACGGTCACGTGCTTGACGCCCAACTGTCGGCACCGCGCAATCATGGTGTGGACGTCGCCGCCTCTGAGCAGGCCGACGACCATGCCGCCGTTACCGCCATCCATTTCCGATGCTCCCAGGATTCACGGACCCAGCGCAAAGCGCGCCGAGTTTCAACAGAGCGATATTATATGCGGAATCTCGGACCTTTGTGCTCGTCGGTTCACCGGCGCGCATCGTATGTCATACGACCTGCTGATCAAGGGCGGAACGGCTGCCACTAGGCAAGGGAGCCCGCGAAAGTTATCGGACCATAGCGTTCAAGCGGAGGCGCCAAAAGGGTATCCGAAGTCCCGGCATGAACGTTTTGACTGGGTATCCCACTCGACCGTCCCTCGGTCAACCCTCGGCGGCTTCCCTCGGCCCGCCCTCAGCAGCATCCCTCGGTCTGCCGTGACTGTCGATCGATTTCCAAACGTCCGCTCCTCGTCCCCCACGAGGGTCCCTCGTTCCCCTCGGCTCATCCCTCGTACGCCACTACTATCCCACTACAGTTCCACGTGGGGCCCGTGGGCTGTCCCACGGTGCACAGTTCTACGGGAATGCCACGGCCCGTCCCACGGCCATCCCGCGAATCCCCAGGGACTCCCTCGGCGCCGTCCTCTTTCCCTATCGGCCTTCTCCCCCTTATCGAGCGAACCAGGCAACTCGCACGATCCGCTGGTAGCGACTCGCGCGTTTGCCGTTGGGGTTATCTCACAATAGTCTCCCGCCGGTGCTGACCGCCTCTCGCTCCAACTCCAGTCGACGGCGGACTCTTCTTCGGCTAGGTTCGTAGCTTCGAAACAACGAAATCTCCTCGATCCGTCAAAGTAGAGATCGCCGGTTCGACTAGGTCGGGGCCCGATCTCGCTGCAGTTCTTCTATGCCACCTTTACCTCACGACTCCCCAAGCCCGGTCCGAAGAAAGCGGACGGGGAGTTCGACGCTCCCCGTCTCTACAATTCGGTAGCAACAAGCTTCCTCCCGCAGGTCTCCGCAGTCTCCTTAGCCTCTTACTAGGCGCCACTGGATGAGACCTGTCTCATAGGTTTCACAACCCACGGTTTTGAAGAGGGAACGCGTGGCACCCGGCGCAAATAGGGGGATGCCCTCTCCAAGCACAAGTGGGAAGATAGTCAGGATCATCTCGTCAACGAGACCTTCATTAAGCATGACTGTATTCACCTGGCCGCCGCCGACCAGCCAGATATCCTTGCCGAACTCTTTCTTCAAAGAGCGGACGAAGGCCGCAACGTCGCCCGAGGCGAATCGCACGTTTGACGTATCCGGCGGTGGTGTGCCTCTGGTGAAGACGTAGTTGAGTTTGTCCGGGTAAGGGAACTTGGGGAAGGTTAGCGTCAGTTGATAGGTGGAGTTCCCCATCAGGGTGGTGTCTATTGATGCGTAGAACCTTTTGTAGCCATAGTCAAGATCGCGACCAGCTTCCAGCCAGTCGATCTCGCCATTGGGGCCTGCGATGTACCCGTCCAGGGTCGTGGCGATATAGAGCTTTAGTTTCCTCACATCGGTTGCCTCCGAAAAAGATCGTCACTAAGAATATAGAGCTCCGGCCTGGCATCGCCAAATCCAAGGCACGGAACTAGACCTTCGAGATCTGAAAGGTGGTGGCCAGCGCCTGCCGCCCACGCAGCAACCCTAGGATGATTTCGGTGGCGGGTAGTTGGCCCCCCCCCGTCTCCCACCACACCGAATTTTCGGTGCGATGTTAGTTCACGAGGGCGGCACGAGGGCAGGCCGAGGCGGACAAGGCTTTAACGAGGACTCCATTCAGTGGAGACCGAGAGCGCCAAGGGGCACCGAGGGACGCCGCCGAGGCGAGACGGCACTCACTTCTAGGTAGTGCCCGCATCGAGCGAGCGGATGACCGACCGCAAACCACGCCTACGCCGGAAGCATGGTCCGATAACTTTCGCGTGGCCCATGCCAAGTGGTAAGAGACGAGCGCTCCGAAAGGCCGGCATCTTGACGGAGTTTTTTTCGGTTAGTCTTGTAACCAACAACTGAATACCGTAGCCCGTTCCTAGGTCTGTTGGCCTGGGGATAAGAGAGAGAGGGCGAGAGTCACCTTACCCCATGTGCGCCGAAGGGGTAAGGATGGCCTCGCCTCTTTTTGTTGGGCAAAAAAGAGAGGGCCGACGAGGGGGTAGCACCGACTCGTCGGCCCAAGTTCCCACCCTCGCAGGGAGTAAGGAACCATGCGTTATTGTATCTGGCCGAGGGCACCACCATCAAGGCCGACGATTCACGGCATGGGACGAAGCGCTGCGCCGTGTTTCCGTATATCAACGGACACATGCTGGCCACGTTCCGCTAATACTCGGAGGCAATTGGTGGTATAAATGCAGTTTCCATGGTTGACTACAGACGTATTTCGTAGTAGTATATTAGCTACAAAACACGAAGACGCAGGTGCGCAAACACCTACGCCTTCTGAACCGTTCAGCGAGGGGTCGTCTCGCCGATGGTCTCCACATATTCTATCACTGCTCCGGCGGCAATCCAAGAACCGCCTATCGTCAAAGAGCTTCAGGCTCTTTTCTCCCGCCTGGACGACTCGGAACTGCTTAGGGAACTCACCGGCCCTGCCCGTCGCGGCCCCAAGGGCTACGATATGAGCATCCTTTGGCGGTGTGTCGTCACCAAGCACCACCTTGGGCTGCCCTCTACCGCAGCGCTGATACGCACGCTCCACCAGAACCCCTTTGTTGCGCGGGCGTGCGGCATTGCGACCCCTGACAACATCCCTCACAAGGCGACCTTCAGCCGTTTCTACTTGCGGCTGTCGAAGCGCACGCCGTTGACTGAGTTGAAGAACGTATCCAGGTCGCTGGTCCGGCGGCATTATGGGGAACTTCCCGCATTCGGGGAGCGAGTCGCTCTGGACAGTACGACTCTGAAGGGGTGGGTGAACGGTGGCAAGCCGAGGCCTTCCGACTCTGCCGCTGGCTGGTCGGTTAAGAAGAACTCCCACGGCAAGACCGAGTACACTCTCGGCTACAAACTGCACCTGCTGGTGGACTGTGAATCGGAGCTTCCGATAGCTGCCAATGTGAGCGCGGGCAATGTCAACGACGCGAAGCGGGCCTCGAATGTGCTTTCGGAGGCCCGATACACTTATCGGCGGTTCAAGCCGCGGGCAACCATGGCGGACAAACAGTATTCGGGCAGGAAGCTGTTCGGGCTGATACGCCGATAGTACTGGTCTGAGCCAGTCATCATGTTGAACGCGGGACATAAGAGACTGGCCGCGAAGTACGGGGAGGAACAGAAGCTGCCTGAGTGGAAGGCGCTCTACTCCCAGAGACAGGCCGTCGAGCGATGTTTCTCTCGCCTCAAGGGGCTCAGGTCGCTGAACAATATTACGCTGCAGGGACGGGCGAAGGTTACGGTTCATTGCTATCTATCTCTGATTGTGATGCAGGCTATCGCTGCCACTTAAAAACTCCAATCGTATGGCCGCATTGAAAAAGCTCTGGCGTCATGTGTCTCAGTGCCAAAGCTACTGACCTCGCGCCTGCCTTCATACACTGTAAGCCCCTTCCATGACAGACGTATGTTGACTATGTACCAGCGGCCTGTAGGCCGCTGCCAACCTGTTACACTGATGTCGGCTCCTGGGGTCGGAAGGAAAGTAATCCACCCTTCGCCACGGTTCTTACTTACTATTGGCAAGTCGAACCGCCCTGCAGTTACGGTCATACTCTGTCCAGTCCGCGGGATACGAATGACCTCGTCGTCAAGTAACGCACGTATCTTCAATTCGCATTCCAATTTGAGTGTCCGCAAGAACCATAGGTCTTTCCGTAGGTAGCCATGAATGCCGTGGTAATCGGTATCGGGGTGGAGGGACGACCAGCCATGTACCCTAAGGAGAAACCTAAGCAATCTTAGCCCCCCCATCCACGAGAGGAGCCAAGCGACGAGGAGAACGGCTAGGCCTGAAAAGAAAGCTATAACAACCGGGGTTGTCACTTGGAGTGGACTCTGCCTTAAGTGCTAGGGCCAGCCTATCACCGACGGGAGGAACCAAACCACCGTTTTGGAAATATGCAACTTCCTCATCTTGCGGGCATAGTTAGATCCGGCCTAGAATGATGGCGCTCCAAAAGGACTTCCTTTTGGCACATCATCAGCTCAAAGCTGAAGAGTGAATCCCATCAGATTACCCGCTTTAGTCTCAAACTCGGAGCGTTTCGATGAAGCTCGTGCGCATCGACTTTCATAATTTCCGCTCTTGTTGCGACAGATCCAAGCCACCTTACTTGAAAGTGGCACCGCGAATCACCTGCCTCATGGGTGCAAGCGAAAGCGGGAAATCGAACTTGCTAGAAGCCATGGCCAAATTCGAAGAGGGGGGCTTCAGTATAGACGACGTACCTAGAAGCCAATTATCGCCATCGACATCCCGTCCCGATGCCGACATGCCGATGATTTCAGCGACCTATGAGCTTGAAGAAGGAGACGTCAAGCGCCTGGACAACACGGGCCTAATAGAATCCTTCGGGAACACGCCTACTTTCAGGCGAAACTACACCGGTCCGATCTATTTAGTTAATGACGATCCGGTAACTGCCCGTTCTCGCCGTGACATAGCACTGGAAATACTCAACAACGCACAGCAATTCGAAGATCAGGTCAAACGCTATTTGCGGGCGTACAGTCGAGCTAGGCGCTCGATGGATCCAAAGGGACCGCTCACCAGCCGGTCAACAATACGCCTTAGCAAATTCCTAGCCATTGCCGCTGATGCCGAATCGCAGGGGCACGAGGATCGTTGGGCTCAACAACTGCGTGAGTCGTTCAATAGACTGTCAGCTGCAATTCGAACGTTACCTGCATCGGCAAAAAAGAAGATCGCAGAAAGGACACGGACGGCAGGAGAGACGGCCCTTAAGCCCGAATCCACCGAAGGAGGGCGTCGGGTTAGCGTCCTGAAGCAGCAAGAAGGTGCTCCTGTGCTTCTGGGATAATGGTTTTGTAGCAAAAAACAGACCCTGGAAAAGGAGCACCCAATAGATGCTGCCACGCAACCACCCCGACCGAATCCAAATCACCTTCGACGACCGCCGCTTGGTGGCCAATGCCGGGCTGCTCCTTCCGGCCACCCTGGCGCGGCACCTCGGCCTGCCCGAACTCGTCCGGCAGCGCCTCGACCTGGGCGATGCCCCGGGGCGGGCGAACACGAGCGACAAGATGATGACGCTGGTGGCGTCTGCGCTGGCTGGGGGCGACTGCATTGACGACGCCGATGTGTTGCGCACCGGGGGGACGGCCAGCACCCTGGGCGGCACGGTGAAGGCGCCATCCACCCTGGGCACCTTCCTGCGCAGCTTCCGGTGGGGCCACGTCCGTCAACTCGACCGGGTGAGCCGCGAGTTGCTGGCCCGGGCTTGGCAGGCCGGGGCGGGACCCGGCGACGGGCCCCTGACCATTGACCTGGACTCCACCATCTGCGAGACCTACGGACTGGCCAAGGAGGGCGCACGCCACCACGGCTATACCGGCAAGCGGGGCTATCACCCGCTGTTGGCCGTCGCCGCCGGCACAGGCGACGTGCTGATGGCCCGGCTGCGCGAGGGCCGGGCCAACACCGCTCGCGGCGCCGCCCACTTCCTGCGTGAAACGGTGAGCCGGGTTCGCTACGGCGGGGCCAGCGGGCAGCTCACCATGCGTGCCGACAGCGGCTTCTATACCCACGCCGTGGTCGCCGTCTGCCGCCGGATCAATGTCCGCTACTCCATCACCATCCGCCAGCACAAAAGCCTGCACAATCTCATCGAGGCGATACCCGAAGATGCCTGGACGCCGATTCCTTACTGGATGGACGGTGCCGCCGATGTGGCCGAGATCACCTGCACCCCCTTCCAGGCCGAGGCAGACGCCGCGCCGGTACGGCTCATCGTCCGGCGGGTGAAGCCGACGCCCGGTTCCCAACTGGCCCTCTTCGCCAAATACAGTTATCACGGCTTCATCACCGACCGGGACGGGGAGTTGCTCGAACTGGAGGCTGACCATCGCCGCCACGCCGAGATCGAGAATGCCATACGCGACCTCAAGTACGGCGTCGGGCTGAACCATCTCCCCTCGGGCCGCTTCGCCGCCAACGGCGCCTGGCTGGCCGTCCAGACGATGGCCCACAACCTGGCCCGCTGGACGGCGCGGATCGGTCTGGGAGAGCGGATAGCCACCACCAAGACCCTCCGGCGGCGGTTCTTCTCCCTAGCCGGACGGCTCACCCGCTCGGCACGCCGGTTGACCCTGCATCTTCCGGATCGCTGGCCTTGGGCTGAGAAGTTCAGCCGCGCCTTGGCCCGGCTGCGAGCCATTCCACTCCCGGCCTGACGGCACCGTCGGCGACCCACCCACCGGACAACCGAAGATCCCCGCAGACTCGCGCCAGCCCGGTCCGAGAGAGTTCCCTGCTGCGTATTCTCTCGCCATCCCCCGCATCGCAGCTCCCGCAGACGGCCATAGGGGCCCCTGTGCGGCGATGAAGACCGTCCGCCGACCTCCCTACCCCAAATGGAACCCAGGCTATTTCCCCTGTAGCTCCCTCACCCCCCCTTCCGCTTTCCTCACGCCGTCCATCGGTGTCCTTCGGTGGATTCGGGTTAAGTCATTGGCTGACCGCATTCGTGAAATGGTAGAAGTGCCAGATCCCAACGATGCTGCGCGAGAACTATTTCAACTACGGCCCAAATTTCAGCTAGTTACGTCTGATCCATCAGACTGGTTAACAGGGGAATACAAAGTTTCTGACCTCGCTGTGGGTTCAACGCGGGCTGATGGTGAGTTTGGTTCGGCCAAACGACTACTGAGAATCGCCAAACTTGATTTGGTGGCTTTAAGAACTGCGCCGGACTACCTGGTACCTGATCTACTACGTCAGGCATCCGACATTGCAACTGAACGCCTCAGCAAAGTTTGGTTGCAAGATAATCTTAGGGTCGATTTCCAAATGTCGACAGCTGGAATCCAAGGGATCGTCATATACGTCTCCTCTCGCGACCATACTGGACTGCCCCGCCAAAGGAGCTATGGATTCAGATGGTTCTTAGAATTCTTGCTGTCGTATGCCGAGAGTCAAAACGCCAAGGAGCCATCAATTCTACTGTTCGACGAACCTGGAATCCACCTGCATCCCGCAGGGCAAGAGGACCTTAAACAGCTACTGGAACGGGAAATATCGGCTGGTACCCAGGTCATATTGACAACCCATTTGCCCGGCTTGGTGGACCTGACAGAACCGCACTCGATTCGGGGAGTGGTGAAGAGCGAATTCGGCACACAAATTCTTAATGAAGGTTACTCGCCTGATCATGGGAAACCCACCTGGGAGGTGATGCTGCGAGCGATCGGCGTGCACGGCCCGGAGGGGTTTGGTCCGGGGCGCACCCTTATCGTCGAAGGGCTTTCTGACATGCAGTATCTTCTCGGCATGGCGAAACATCTGGTTGATCACGATGAGCGTGCTGAGGCGATTGCTTCAGGTATCGTCCGTTCATATGCCGCCCACGGCGCTCATAGCATCAAAGCCGTTTGCCCACACTTCATGAAGAATGCCTCGGTCTTCGCGGTGCTTTTAGATTCCGACAATGAAGGTTATGTTGTGAGCAATCTGCTGGAGAAGAGATACAGTCCCCCTAACGAGTGGTTCCGAGAAATCGTTCAGGTCGCGGATCTCGAATATCCTGACAACTATTTTGATTCCGGTGGAAGTGCCGGCCAAGTTGAGCATGAACTCGAGGATCTGTTCGGACCGCAGCTCTACGCCGACATGGTAAATTCTGTATTCTGGTCTCCGGGCTCAGATGTAGATAGGTTTATGCTCGACCCTGCAACAGTCCCATCGAAGTCAAAAAAATCGGCACAAGATTGGCTTGAATCTACGGGAACTTTTGATAGAGACGAGATATATCGAGTTCCTGCCGCATTTTCGGAGCTAATAGCAGAATCAAACATTTCTATCCCACAGGACGTCGCCGATCGTTTTGGATTCCTGCTGGACTATCTGACAAGAGCGACCCTGCCTCCTCATTAGAGTCGCAGATGCTTACAAGCCAATTCCTACTGTGACTCACTAGTGGCAGACTCATGTACAGTAAGGAAGTTTTTCTAGATGAAGGTCCACCGCCGCTTTGTTGGCGTGTTTCCCGTGACCAAAAGGAGTTCCTTTCGGAACACGCCATATGCGGGGTGTCGTTGTCAAGGGAAAATGTCAGGGATTAGCGTTGAGCGATTATGTCAGTAACCTCATTTTGGGGCAAGTAGCGTCCGGCTACGGACGGTAGGAGCGTGGGCAGCGGTGTTTCCGTCGCAACGGCCAGCGGCTCACTGGCATCCAGGAGACGCTTGAGGGTCGCGAAGCCGATGTCGAGTTCACTGGCTGCCTGACGGTGCGAAAGACCTCCAGGCCCGATACGTTCAACCACTTGTCTGAACCGCTCAGCAAAGCCATCTCGCTCTCTCACAGGTGGCCGTCCGATGCGTTTTCCCAGCTTCCGTGCTCGCTCCATCCCCGCCTTGACCAGTTCTCGATGGCGTCGCTTGAGCTCGGAGTCCTCGTACCAGATCGTTGGAGATGACTGTGTGCCCAGAGTTGGAGTCGGTGGCTGGCGTTCCCACTCAGGCGTCTGCTCGGGTGATGGGGACATCTCCTGTGGCATCACGTTGACTTGGGCCCGCAGAGAAGCGGCGAGGGCAGGCGCTTCCGATGGTGTGAGGACCATGCCCCGATAGGACACGATGAGGCAGCCATCCAGGCGCTCCTGGACTTCGACCCTGGCTCCAGCATAGCTGGGTCGGTCGGCATTAGGGAAGAGTTGGAGGATACGTCCGTGGTACTGCACAGTGTTGTCCTTGGCCACTCTGCGCTGCTCCTTGTGGCAGAGAACACCAGCTATGTCCAGAACCGCATCTGGGACCCGGTAGGCCGACCCTGCCTGGGTTGGCGGCACTCCGAAGCGAGCGTTGAAGCGTGGCAGGAACGTGCTCAGGACGGCATTGGCCTCCTGAAGCGTGCTGGCATTGGCCAAGCGCAGCTCTGACACCAGCCGGTCCTGGAAAGTGCCGTTGGCCCGCTCCACTCGTCCTTTCGCCTCCGGGCTGTGGGCGAACACCTGGGTCACGCCAAGCTCCCTCAGGGCGCGGCCCCATTGGGTCGGAGTAACGCCAAGGGCGCCAGACCCGTTCTCAAGCCTCTGGCCCGGAGATTGGAAGACAGAGTGGCGGTCGGTGTACACACCCAGGGGAATTCCATGTCGAGCGATGATGCCCTCTAGCAGCTCGAAGTACCCTTGGGTATCCTCTCGCTCACGCAAGACTCCGTATGGCACTGTCCCCGTGGCATCGTCCACCGCTAAGAGCAGTGTGAGCCAGGGTCCTCGGTCCTCCAACCAGGTGTGGTAACTGCCATCGAGTTGGAGGAGCGTCCCCTCCTGAGGCATCCGTTGGCGCCTGTGCCGGTGGCGGGGCGGCCGCCGATATCGTGGACTGGGCAACCCTGCGCTTAGGAGGATGCTCCTCACGGTGGAGCGACTCAGCACTACATCCTCTCTCTCCTCAATGATCTCTGTCAGATGGGTGTGATTGAAGCCCGCATACCGCGTGCGTGCCAGGGCGATTACCTTCCGTCGTGTCCCATCTGCGACGGCGTTGCGAGGTCGACGCCCTCTGTTCCCGTGGGCTAGAGCGGCAGCACCCTCCTTCCGATATGCCGCCAGTATCCGCCAAGTGTGCCGTTCGCTCAGCCCAAGAATGGTCGCCGTCTCACGCGTCGTCAACTGTTGCGCCACCAACCGGTTCAATGCCTGTAATCGTGTCTGTTCTCGTTGCGTCAATGTCAGTCCTTTCATGACTGACATTTTCCCTTAACGCTTAGTTACTGACAGAATCGTATGCCATCGACACGGGGCGTTGCCTAGCCAGAACGCCCACCAGCCTTTTGGAGAACTTATTGTGAGTAGTCACTTTCCGCAGGAAAAATAACTAGTCCCGAAGGCACGGAAAGTGGGTCTGAACTATCAAATGAGGAAAAACTCTTCCGACCACCCCCTACCCCCACTTCCTGGCCGGGAAGGGCAAAACCACCGTCATCCGCCCTAGGCGGAACCGCCAAATCCCGATGCCTCGGGACTGGACCCCCTTTTTTCAGCAGCCTGCTAGGGGGACCAGGCGGCGTCCCCATCGTTGGCGGGGTTGTTGGTGAGGTTGGTTAGGCCCGAGCCGTCGGCGTTCATGGCGTATATCTCGTTGTTGCCGTCGCGGCGGTCGGAGTTGAAGGCGATCCTTTTGCCGTCGGGCGACCAGGAGGGCGCCCAGCCGACCACGGGCTGGTTGGTCAGGTTGGCCGGGGCCGAGCCGTCGGCGTTCATGGCGTAAATCTCGAAGTTGCCGTCGCGATAGGAGGAGAAAGCGATCTTCTTGCCGTCGGGCGACCAGGAGGGCTCCACGTCGGTGGTGGTGTTGTTGGTGAGCCTGGCCACGCCCGAGCCGTCGGCGTTTATGACGTAAATCTCGAAGTTGCCGTCGCGGTCGGACATGAAAGCGATCTTCTTGCCGTCGGGCGACCAGGAGGGCGCCCAGTCGCTGGCGGGGTTGTTGGTGAGCCTGGCCGCGCCAGAGCCGTCGGCATTCATTACGTATATCTCGTCGTTGCCGTCGCGGTTGGAGTGGAAGGCGATCCCCTTGCCGTCGGGCGACCAGAAAGGCGCCATGTCTAGGGCGATGTTGTTGGTGAGCCTGGCCAGGCCCGAGCCGTCGGCGTTCATGGCGTAGATCTCCCAGCTGTCGTCGAACGACCAGGGGGGCATGTCGGTGTTGGGGTTGGAATGGAAAGCGATCTTTTTGCCGTCGGGCGACCAGGAGGGCAAAAGGTCGGTGGCTGAGTTGTTGGTGAGCCTGGCCAGGCCCGAGCCGTCGGCGCTCATGGCGTAAATCTCGAAGTTGCCGTCGCGGTTGGAGGTGAAGGCAATGTGGCCTTGGGCCGGGGGCGTGTCCGGCATGTGGATCGGTGCGGGTATGAGGGTCGGAGAAGGAGTCGGTAACGGTTCACCACGGCCGCAGGATGCTATGACCAGTGCCACGAGGGTAAGGCCCGGAAGCCACGATCCCACTGTTGCCATCGGGATATTATTCAAGGGCGCCTGAGAACGTTGGCCCGCTCGTTCTTGTGCTCGAAGTTAGGTGAAGACAAGGGCTACTCTTAAGTAGGTGGAGCTCGACCCTCCCAGTCTCCACCACGAAACTTTGCGCCGCATCACGAAGCCGTCACCGCGATCGGGATAAGAGCCGGGTTGTGTGACCTGGCAGCCTCGGTCGCTGCACCCTACGAGCCACCAACCGCAATACGACGGGCTTCCTACGTCAGCGAGGGCCTTGTGGTGGAGACGGTCCATGGGCTGGTAGAGAAGACGATTCCGCCCGCTGACACTCTCGCCTCGCCCTAAGCGACCGACTAGCTGCGATCCACCGACCGGGGTGTGAGTCTAGGAATAGTCCTTCAACACTCGCACGGTCAGGGGTTCGCTTTTTCCCTTCAGGGCCAGCGTTCGCTCTTCCAGGTCAGAGCTGAGCTCAGTATTCCCGAAGGTATCCGCGCTAATCACGATTTCCCCGGGTCTGGCCGCCGAGGACAAGCGGGCGGCTACGTTGGGCGCATCGCCCAAAACAGTGATGTCTGTCGCGCCTTCGGCCGACCCCACCGCCCCAACAAACGCGACCCCGGTGTGTATTCCCACGCCCAACGGGATCCAGGGACCGTCAGGGTCCCCGTGGCCCGTCAGACGGAGCAGGTCCTGCGCACCATGTATCGCCGCGCCTTCGTGGTCCTCCCCCACATAGAACGGGATGTACATTCCGACAACCTGGTCGCCCGCGAGTCGGTCAACCCAGGCGCTGGTCCGGAGAAGCGCCTTGCTGCTGACGGCGAAGAAACGGCTTATCAACACGCTGTATTCGGATGGAGTCATGCCCTCGGCAAGGCTGGTCGAGCCTCGCACGTCGGCAAATAGCATAGTCAGCTCGATCTCCGCACCGCCGATGAACTGGGTTGCCGACACCTGGCACTGGTGGCAAAACTCCGAAGTCAGCCTCGAAGGTCCCCTGCCAACCACCTTCATCACGGGAGCGCTGGGGCCGTCGAAGGGTGAGTTGCAGAACTTGCACCGCGCCTCTGAAGGCAACAGCCGGAACACATGGCGCAGGTGGCGCAGGTGTATGCGGGGTAGGCCGTCCCCGGTCAGCAACGCATGCCACCACTGTTCCGCCGCCGCATTGTCAGTCACGTGTCAAAGCCTATTGCCTTCCACCGTGGTCAGTACCGCCTTGAGTGCGTTCGGTTGGCATAGAGCTCGGGCTGTTCGAGGATGTGCCAATTGTAGCCGTGGACGGCTACCTGTCAACCGCGTTCATTGCGGGGTTGGCCGCACTGTGGGAACAATGTAGCCCTTGTAGCAAGGGAATGACGATTTCGTGCACGGGCACAAAGGGGATCTCAGTTTCAGATTAGAGCTACACACTTGTGAGGGCTGGGCAAAAGGACTTCCTTCCGCCCGGCAGTGCTGCTCGCAGAGGTTTCACAAATGCTTGCAGGAGCGACCCCGACCGGATTCGAACCGGCCATCTGGACCGGGCCGACTAGGCCGCCAGCAGCACGGTCGCTCCGTGTTCCCGGTGTAGTTCGAGCCTCCCCCATCTCCACTAGCCGGCGTATCTGAGCATTTCCGCGCTCTCTTCAGCCATGTCTCGGCAGAACGGGAGCTCTCAACTTTGTCTCTGGGCTCCCAAGGCGATATGCCAAAAGGGTCTCGATGCGTGCCCGTGGACCCAAGACTATCGTGCGATAGTCTCAAGCTCCCCCATGGCCACGATCAGGGCGACCGGCCAGCTCAGGCTGTTCCGGCGTAGTGTCCCGCGCCGATCATCCGGGCTGAGGTCCCTGGATTCGTCGATCATTGGGACCGAGCAAACTATCACAAGATCTTGCGGGGAATCGTCGGGCTACTCCGCGCTGGCCCCAGAGAGCCTGTCGGGCTCGATGTCAGTACCGCGGCGCCGAGAGAGCTGAGTGTGCGACGTGCCACAGTCGATCCGACGATGGTGACCATAGGCCAAGTGCCCAAAAAGGGGGTGCTGGTGGCAAAGTTGGAGGTTTGTAGCTGATAGACGCCGCTCCAAAAGGCGCGATTGTGGGCACAGGAGGGAGATTAGGGGCGGCCCAGCCCTTTGTGGAACGAATCGCAGGCCTGTTGCAATGGGACTCCGTCCCACGATTCTTACGCCTCCGACAGCGCGGTACGGCCCGTCGCGGCCGTCGCCAGGTCGGGACGTCGGCTCAACCCAGGAAAAGCGGTGTCCAAAGCGGCGTCCAGGAAAAGCGCCGATTCCAGGAAATACCTGGCGGTGGTGCGGTTAGCCGCGTTGTAAATGGAGAACGGCCTCACACTGTGTTCCGGCGAGTGCTCGAGCGTATCGGCAGCTCCTGGGTAGTGAACATCCTTGGGGTCATCGGAGGTGATGAGGGTAGCCAGGTGTGTGCCCTGAACAGCTGGAAGGGAGCCAGGTGTATTGGTTTGGGCTTTCGCAAGCGCATAATGGCAAAACGCCATACCAACAGGTAGTCTAGTGGGCACGATAGGGTGATGAACGGCGTTCCGGAGTGTCGGTACGATCATCAAGGTTATGGATTGCGCGTTCTTCGGACGCCGGCAGTCTGATATGGGGAATGTCGGCTACACTGAATCAAATGTAGGGACAGAGCCCCTGTGTCTGGTCCGATCCCTACAAAACGAAGTCCTCAAATCATTTGCAGTTCATTGAGTGCTCTGTCGAAGGACCTTAGCCTGAATTTTGGAAAAGAGCGGCGGATGGGAAGACGCAAGTTGACGCCACGCGAACGTGTAAACACTATCACGTCGGTAACCCGATGGTATGGGTCGCCAGTCCGACGCGGCTCGGCAAGGCCAGAAGCATCCGTTCGCGAGGCGGGTGCTTTGGGCGGCTCGCGAGACGGTTCCGTGCGAACGCGCCGTTTTCTAGCAGCCCTGGCACTTGTTCTCGCCTCGTTGCTGACGTGGGCGAGTCCGTCGGAGGTTGTCGCCGATGCCGATTTCGTCCAAGTCGTCACCATAGATGGCGCTATAGACCCCCTTAGCGCCCGCCACCTTGCCAGGGGTATCGATCTGGCGGCCCGGGACGGAGCCCAGTTGGTCATTGTGGCCCTCAACACTCCAGGTGGACTGCTTAGCTCTACCCGAGACATGGTTGAGGCCCTCTTGAGAGCAAAGGTGCCGGTCGCGGTCTATGTTTCCCCTCCGGGTGCCCAGGCAGCATCAGCAGGCACCTTTATTACCGCAGCCGCCAACTTCGCGGTCATGGCCCCCGGCACTAACATCGGCGCTGCTTCGCCAGTGAGCGCGGGTGGGGAGGACATCCCGGAGACCCTCGCAAGGAAGGTCAACGAGGATACCCGAGCCTTCATAAGGAGTATCGCCGAGAAGCGCGATAGGAACGCTCAGGCCCTGGAGGACACCGTCACTAGGGCCAGGTCGTATTCGGCTGGCGAGGCCGTGGAGATCGAGGTCGTGGACTTCATGGCCGGCGACCTTCGCGATCTGTTGGAAAAGGTCGATGGACAAACGGCCGAGACCGCAGCGGGCCCAGCGGTGCTTCGGACTGAGGGCGCCGGAGTTCGTGAGATCAAACCGACCCTTCTCAACAACTTCCTTGGCGTCCTAGCCGACCCCAATCTCGCCTTCTTGCTCTTTGTCTTAGGCGGCATCGGGGTGCTGGTCGAGCTCATCAGTCCCGGATTCATCGGCCCCGGCGTGGTCGGGGGGATAGCCCTGGCCCTAGCGTTCCTGGGCTTCGGAAACCTGCCCGTCAACTGGGTTGCGGTCGGGCTGCTCCTCTTCTCGATGGTGCTGTTCTATCTGGAAACCGTCCAGCCCGGCATAAGCGTATCCGGCATCGGCGGTGTAGTTTGCCTTGTGCTCGGCGCGGTTCTGCTGTTTGGTGGAAGGTTCAGCACACCAGACATTCCCGAGCCCAGCTTCCTGGTCAGCCCTTGGGTCATTGGTGCGTTCGGTGGCGCGGCAGTGGCCGCCTGGGTGGTCTTCATGCGCCTGGTCAAATCAGAGGGCGGGAGCTCGTCGGGGTACATCTCCGCGTCCCACGCCGCCCTGGAGGGGGAGTGGGGAGTAGCCGCGTCCGATCTGGCGCCCTCGGGTAAGGTGATGGTGAATGATGAGGAATGGACAGCCACGACGGATTCCGGCGACGTAATCCGCGAAGGAGAGGGGGTGAAGGTGATAGGCGTGTACGGCGACGTCCTCAAGGTGACCCCGCTATACGACGAGCCGGAGCTGGATGATGCCAAGTGACTCGTCGTAAGGTGCATCCTGTTATCGCTAACCGAAAGCCCGTCCAAGGGCCCATCTACCGGAACAACGCAGGAACCGACCGCTTCTATCTCAAGGAGGTAAGCAATGGCAGGCTTTGAAAAAGTAGGTCCGAACGAGGCACTGATCGTTTCAGGCGGTGGCAAGGGGCCGTCAATAGTCGTAGGAGGAAGAAAACTCGTGCTCCCGATAGTGCAGAAGGCGCAGCGCCTCTCCCTGGAAGTCATGACGCTGACGGTCAACACCGCCAAGGTCTACACCTCTGAAGGTGTGGCCGTCTCTGTAGATGGCGTCGCCCAAGTCAAGGTTGGAAGCGGGGAGGAGGCCATCAGGTTTGCGGCAGAGCAGTTCATCGGAAAGAGGCCCCAGGAGATTGCGGACGTAGCCCTTCAGACCCTGGAGGGGCAGCAGCGCGCCATCCTGGGCACGATGACCGTGGAGCAGATCTACCAGGACCGGGTCGCCTTCGCCGACCGGGTGCGGGAGGTGGCCTCCACGGACATGTCAAGATTGGGCCTAGAGATCCGGAGCTTCGTGGTCCGGGACATCCAGGATGAGCAGGGTTACCTGGACGCCCTGGGGGTCCGCAGGACGGCCGAGGTCAAGCGAGACGCCACGATAGGGGAGGCCGAAGCAAGAAGAGACGCCGCTATCGGGGAGGCCGAAGCACAGAGAGATGCCGGAATAAGGGAAGCCGAAGCAGACCAGAAGCGTCAGGCCGCAAGGTTCGAGGCCGACACCGGGATAGCCGAATCACAGCGAGATTTCGAGAGCCAGAAAGCCGAGTACGATCAGCAGGTAAACGCGCGTAGGGCCGAGGCTGAGCTGGCATACTCGCTTCAGGAGGCCAAGACCAGGCAGAAGATCAGGGAAGAAGAGCTACAGGTCGAGGTGGTGGAGCGGCAGAAGCAGATCCAGGTCCAAGAGCAGGAAGTCATCCGCCGGGATCGCGAGCTCGACGCCACCGTCAGGAGGCCCGCGGAGGCCGAGCGAGACCGCCTCGAGACGGTCGCCGACGGGAACAGACGGCAGACCCGAGTAGAGGCGGAGGCCGAGCGCTACCGCCTGGAGACCGTCGCCGAAGGCGAAAAAGCACGCATTCTGGCCGAGGCACAGGCTGATGCCGAGGCAACCAGGCTACGAGGGCAGGCGGAGGCCGACGCCATCAAAGCCAAAGGCCTCGCCGAGGCCGAGGCCATGAACCGCAAGGCCGATGCATGGAAGGAGTACGGCCAGGCCGCCATGATTCAGCAGCTCATCGAGTCGCTTCCCGAGGTCGCCAACGCCGTGGCCCAACCACTGTCCAAGACCGATCGGATCACCGTGATCAGCACCGGCGGCAGCGATTCCGAGGGGGCCGGAGCCGCCAAGGTTACGCGCGACGTGACCAACACCATCGCCCAGATTCCGACATTAATCGAGTCACTCACCGGGATAGACATCCTCGGCACACTCAAGAGCCTACCGGGCGTTGTAACCGTCGAGGGATCTGAGTCAAAACAAACACCGCCTGGAGATGGGGTGTCTCCGGACGGCCCGGAGCCCGAGGAGTAACACCCAGAGTAGCGGCTCGGTCCGATCCACGTCTGTGACGAACCGAAAAGTTTGTGCATGACCGGTCTGAACCCCTCGCCCAGATACAGATCGACTAGTTTGTGCATGGAAGCCTTGATCCCAGTCGGGGTCACCATTGTCATAGTTGGTGTCTGACGCTATCTTGATAGCGCTTCACGTTGTATATCCGACGTCACTCTGGCTGTGCTTCGTCGACCATTTCCCCAATTCCAGATCGCGAGTCCGAGGTGGACCAACCGGCGATCTGCTATCTTCCGGCCGTCTCAGTGCTTTGGCGGCGAGGTCTCTTCTTTGACGGACGAAAACGAAGAGCCACCGAGCGTGAGTCTCGGTTGAGCCGGCGCATCATCGCTCCTGTAGCCTGTCCAGGTGCAATGCCTGTTGCTCAAAAAGGGACTATGTAACGTCAAATCTGGATTCTGGCGGAATCGGCCCGCTCCGAAAGGAACTCCTTTTGGAGACCGAAGCCGGGGCTAGCGGGATTTCTTACTTATCCAAATCGGGCTGCTTGTCTTAGGTAGCTGCAATAGCCGCTTGGAACTGAGCCGAACACAGCTGCGCCGCGAATTCTAGAGCCTCCCGTGACTCTGATTGAACCGGATCGTACCCGTCGTGAACGACATTATTGCGGCGCTTCCTGAGTGTCGTCACCTTTGAGAGTTGATCTAGGTCCATGTGCCCCAGAAGGTTGAGCACCTCAGACTTAACCACTGCCGTAAACCGGTTGCCCTCGCTTAACCGCTCCTGTCGATTCTTGGAGACCTTCTTTTCACTCAGCGCATCTGACCAAGCCTTGCCCAACCATGATTCTATGATCAACCAGGACATCACGAAGGACTGCCGGTACTCTTGAGACTCTTGATGAGTGTGGGCCTCAAGCAGGAAGGACATTACGCTCCGAAGATAAGGGTCATTGGACACTGAGTCAGCGTTCGCGATTGTCTGCTTGAGTACATCAATGTCGACTCGATCCCGGTATTTCAGTTCTTCCACTTCGAGGCCTCCGAACACATCGGCCGTTCGAGACCCTGAAGCGACGTGGAGAGGTGCCAGGGTCCAGCCCCATCGGCTCGAGCGTCCACATCTTGTCCACCGAGAACACCGCCCACTTGGTCAGATGAAGCGTGTTGAGCAGTCCTCAGGCGGTCGTGCAGTTACGCGCCAAGGCCATGAGGATGATACTGCCAAACGACCTTCCACCTGGGAAGGCGCGCCGCGATGATGTACTGTTCCTGGTGGCCGTACTGGCGTTCACAGTAGTCCAGCATCTCCGCGTCGGGAAGGCCGGTGGTCTCGGTCAGAAGCAGCAGCGGCCTACCGGGCTTCTCGGAACGGTACCGTAATTCCCACATCTGGAAGGGGACCCTGTCTAGGACGTAGACCTTCGCCAGGCCTTTCAGGTGGCGGGCGTCTCCGAGCTCGACCGATGGCATCCTGGCCATCCAGTCAGCCAGGTCTGGGAGCTTCAGGTCGCTGGCAATTGCCTTGTCGAGCCGCGCTATCTCTGTCCGAAGCAGGCGACACTCCTCGTATATGGGGTCCTCCTCGTCCCGACTGTCGCGCATGGCCATGGCGTCGGTGTGTAGACGGAGGGCGGCCGCATATAGCCTGTTGACCTCCTTATGGAGTCCGGCGAGCCTTCGGCTGAGGCTGCGGCTCTCACGTAGGTGCGGAGGCAGCTTTCGGGCCGCTTCCCGCAGGTCCCCCTCCAGCGACCAAACCACGCCAAGGAGCAGAACCGTCTGATGCACTTCTAGCGGCTGCGATCCCTTGCGGCTTGCCGAGAGAGACCGCAGGCTGAGGCCTATGTCCGAGGCGTGTCGAGACATCGTGGCCAGCGGATATAGAGGAGTATTGGGGCCGATACCGAGCTCCTGAAATGTCCGGCCAGTGCGTACTAGCTCGGAGGACACCCGGCTGTACGTCTTAATGAATTCATCCAGGGCGTCACCCTTGATCCACAACATAGCTTCTCCCCTCCCCGCCAACGGTGTTTTATCGCCCTCAGCTTTGATCATACCCCTCGGGGGCCTACAATCAAGCTCGGTAATAGGGATCGTGCTCATTACATTATCTTTTTGTTATCTGTTTAGATATTATCGGTTATGAACTACTTGCCATTCCGCGCCAGGCTCTATGGCCACTAACCCAGGCGTTTGAGGCGATCTATGCCAAAGAAGACACTTGACGAGAGGTTCGAGGACGGGCCTCCCGCGCGTTCCCCAGAAGACCGTCACGCCTGGCTCAACGCCGAGGAGCAGCGCTTCATACTCTGGGCCCTCATTGAGCGCTGGTCCATGCCCAGGATCGGGCGCGCTCTAGGGGTGAGCCCCACGACGGTGCGGAGGTTCCGTGACAAGTTCTGGCGCGAGCCGGCTCTGTTGCTGGAGCTAGGCCTGTTCGAGATGGTCGGCAGCGCGGACAAGGACGAATACCGATGTCTGGTATGTGGTGACCGGGTAAAGGGGCGGCGCCAGGTAACACGGCATGTCCTAGAACACTTCCTTGATGACGTCGCGTGTCGATGGCATACGATTCTGTCAGTAACTAAGCGTTAAGGGAAAATGTCAGTCATGAAAGGACTGACATTGACGCAACGAGAACAGACACGATTACAGGCATTGAACCGGTTGGTGGCGCAACAGTTGACGACGCGTGAGACGGCGACCATTCTTGGGCTGAGCGAACGGCACACTTGGCGGATACTGGCGGCATATCGGAAGGAGGGTGCTGCCGCTCTAGCCCACGGGAACAGAGGGCGTCGACCTCGCAACGCCGTCGCAGATGGGACACGACGGAAGGTAATCGCCCTGGCACGCACGCGGTATGCGGGCTTCAATCACACCCATCTGACAGAGATCATTGAGGAGAGAGAGGATGTAGTGCTGAGTCGCTCCACCGTGAGGAGCATCCTCCTAAGCGCAGGGTTGCCCAGTCCACGATATCGGCGGCCGCCCCGCCACCGGCACAGGCGCCAACGGATGCCTCAGGAGGGGACGCTCCTCCAACTCGATGGCAGTTACCACACCTGGTTGGAGGACCGAGGACCCTGGCTCACACTGCTCTTAGCGGTGGACGATGCCACGGGGACAGTGCCATACGGAGTCTTGCGTGAGCGAGAGGATACCCAAGGGTACTTCGAGCTGCTAGAGGGCATCATCGCTCGACATGGAATTCCCCTGGGTGTGTACACCGACCGCCACTCTGTCTTCCAATCTCCGGGCCAGAGGCTTGAGAACGGGTCTGGCGCCCTTGGCGTTACTCCGACCCAATGGGGCCGCGCCCTGAGGGAGCTTGGCGTGACCCAGGTGTTCGCCCACAGCCCGGAGGCGAAAGGACGAGTGGAGCGGGCCAACGGCACTTTCCAGGACCGGCTGGTGTCAGAGCTGCGCTTGGCCAATGCCAGCACGCTTCAGGAGGCCAATGCCGTCCTGAGCACGTTCCTGCCACGCTTCAACGCTCGCTTCGGAGTGCCGCCAACCCAGGCAGGGTCGGCCTACCGGGTCCCAGATGCGGTTCTGGACATAGCTGGTGTTCTCTGCCACAAGGAGCAGCGCAGAGTGGCCAAGGACAACACTGTGCAGTACCACGGACGTATCCTCCAACTCTTCCCTAATGCCGACCGACCCAGCTATGCTGGAGCCAGGGTCGAAGTCCAGGAGCGCCTGGATGGCTGCCTCATCGTGTCCTATCGGGGCATGGTCCTCACACCATCGGAAGCGCCTGCCCTCGCCGCTTCTCTGCGGGCCCAAGTCAACGTGATGCCACAGGAGATGTCCCCATCACCCGAGCAGACGCCTGAGTGGGAACGCCAGCCACCGACTCCAACTCTGGGCACACAGTCATCTCCAACGATCTGGTACGAGGACTCCGAGCTCAAGCGACGCCATCGAGAACTGGTCAAGGCGGGGATGGAGCGAGCACGGAAGCTGGGAAAACGCATCGGACGGCCACCTGTGAGAGAGCGAGATGGCTTTGCTGAGCGGTTCAGACAAGTGGTTGAACGTATCGGGCCTGGAGGTCTTTCGCACCGTCAGGCAGCCAGTGAACTCGACATCGGCTTCGCGACCCTCAAGCGTCTCCTGGATGCCAGTGAGCCGCTGGCCGTTGCGACGGAAACACCGCTGCCCACGCTCCTACCGTCCGTAGCCGGACGCTACTTGCCCCAAAATGAGGTTACTGACATAATCGCTCAACGCTAATCCCTGACATTTTCCCTTGACAACGACACGTCGCGGTCGCGGCAGGCATGGAACAGACGGAGGTGGGAGACGCCCGGGCCCGGGAGAATGTCCCATAGTCGCAAACACAACAAGATTCATACGCGCCAAAAGGACTCTTTATCGTGTCCTAGCGCGCTATGTTCACCTTAGGACGTTGCTGCCACATTCCTAAATGCTTGCCCAGCAGCGCGACGGGGCTCGCGATTCGGGAATCGGCCCATGTCCTCAACAGGGCATCTGGGCCCAGCTTGGTCGTGAGAACCGGCGTACAGTCCCAACCCGCGGGCGAGACGCCCATTACCCGCCGAGCGCCCCGTGGCTCATGCAGCACCATCCGGCGTCCAGGGAGTGAGGCCAGCGCGATCTTCTGCTGTCTTCTACTGTATAGACCCGAATTCATATAGTCGCGCAGTGCGTGAGGGGTAACGCCGGCCCGGGTGGGCTATCTACACTCTGGCGCGGGGTCCCAAAGCTCGCGGATGTTCGGAGCTGTGTAGGAGATGGGTATCACGCCAGCTAAGGCGCTATGGCAGCGGAACCCTGAGGACGCTGTTGTTCTTGTAGTCGGCGAGAAAGATGTCGCCCGCGGCATTGATCGCGACGGAGGCCACCTCTCCCAGGCCAGTAGTGATAACCAGTACCTTTCCGGTGTCGTGAGTAGCTACCGACTCACCAGTCGCTACGGTCGTGATGATCCCTGTCGAAGTGTCGATCTTGCGGACGCGTATCGCGCCGTCGGCGACGAATACGTTCCCACCCGGACCAACGGGAACGCTGCTGGGCGCGGTGAGCTTGGCGGCGTCGGAGGGTCCGCCATCGCCTGAGTACCCTGCGCCGCTGGCAGCGAGGACTGTCGGGGCCGTAGCGTCGAATCTCCCTCTATAGAACAATCCGGATCGCGTGTGAAACTTGCCGGTGCCGGCAAGAGTCGTCATTGTGCCGGTCCCGCTGTCTACTTTCCGAACGCGGTGGTTGTCACGGTCGGCGATGTAGATGTTGCCCTGTTCGTCGAGCGCCACCCCGACCGGGTCGGCGAGAGCAACCTCGGTCGCCGTGCTTCCATCGCCATCTACGCCCCTTTCTCCGGTGCCTGCAATGGTATCTATGATGCCGGTGGCGGAGTCTACCTTCCTGATGCGGTTGTCGGTGGCGATGTACAGGTTTCCTTGGCTGTCGATGGCCACGTCGTCGGGCAGCTTGACCATGGCCTCGGTAGCGGCGCTGCCGTCGCCGAAGATTTTCTCCCGAGGGTTTCCGATTCCCCCGCCCGCAACAGTCGTTATAATCCCGGTCTGTGCGTCGACCCTGCGTATACGGCCGCTACCGTTCTCGGCAAAAAAGACGTTGCCAGCGCTATCCACGGCCAGACCCCGCGGATCAGCGATGGCGGCTTCGGTAGCAGGACCGTCGTCCCCATTGCTGCGGTTCTTTCCGGTGCCGGCAAGCGTTGTGATGATGCCCGTGTTTGCATCAACTCGCCGGACGCGGTGGTCGGCGGAGATGAAGAGGTTCCCTCCATCGTCCAGCGTCACGCCGGTAGGGGCAAAGAACCCGGCCTCGGTCGCAGGGCCGCCGTCGCCGCTGAACTGGGGATTGCCTGAGCCGGCGTACGTGGTGATCTCCCTGAGGGCGGGCTCGGCGCCTTCGGCAGCTCCAGCGGGTGCCTGCTGCGCAGCAGGCGCTACCGCTTCCCCGGCAGGCGCCGCTTCTTCCGCCGAGCCGCATGCGGTGAGCACCACCGCCGCGGCCAGCGAGAGGAGCCATAAGCCGAAGACGCGATTCCAAGCCAGCGACCTGTAACCCGTGGTCGTAGTTTGTGTGTGATTCATCACATTGCCCGTCCTAGAGGACTCCGTGGTCAAGGCAGCATCCGGCGTGTGGTGCGTCAACGAGGCTTGCGGGGTCAATCAGATTTCGCGCTGTCATGGACAACCTGCCGCAACATTGTAATCAGAGTCCCCCCGCGAGTCACCAGACCTACGCAGCTTCCCTAGCCGGGTTCATCGCTGGGGAGGACGTCCTTTCAATGACCACCGCAGGTTCCCTAACCGGGTTCACTTCTGAGCATCTCCCCCTGAGGACGGTTCCCCCAGGAGTCCCCAAACTCGCGCAGGTTCCCTAGGCGGGTTCATCGCCCGAGCCAGCCCCCTCAGGGCTTGGCTTTTCCACCACCACACCTGCCTCTAACGCCTTGCGTCTGGCTTTCACGTCGTCTAGCAGAGCGTCGATATCCGCAGCACTTAGCGCATCTAGGCTTGGCGTCTCGATGGAGTGCCCTACGCTGATGTCTCCGTAACTTCAACCGGCTTCTTATAATGCCGGAAGGGGTGCCGTGTCGCCGGTCTGTTGTTGCCAGAGCCGAACTCTGGCTCCCATCGTGCGGATGCGGTCCTTCTTTTCCGGATCGTCGAACACGTTTGTGAACTCGAACGGGTCAGAGTTGAGATCGAACAGCTCGCACTGGTCGCCAACGCATAGGTTCAGCTTCCATCGGTCGGCCGTCACAACCGATCGCCAAGGCAACGTATTCAGATAGTTGATGTCATCTTTGAGTTCCTGTGACGCAGTGGGCCGGCTCTCTTCCGAGGTAAGGTCACGGTCCCCTATTCCGTTGTGCTGCATGAAGACATCGTTGTGTTCGAGCGTCGATCTGCCCTCTAGCACATCCAGTCGACTTGTCCCTTGGAGATTGTCGGGTCTCTGCTGACCCAATAGATCGAGGAGAGTTGGCACCAGGTCGATCTGACCGAAGTTACCTCCGATGGTCCGCCGTCCATCCTCGAGCCACGGCACCCTGATCAGCAATGGGACTTTGCTGGCCGCTTCATAGAACGTTCGCATCTCAAGCATCCCGTGGGACCCGACCAGGTCTCCGTGCTCGCTTGTGAAGACGACGATCGTGCGGTCGGTTTGCCCTGTTTCGTCTATCGCCTTCAATACTCTCCCAACTGCGTCGTCGACCAATGTGATGTTCGCCAGATAGTTCGCTCTGAGCCGGCGCCAGCCGGCCTCGCTGCTGAGGTCGTGACCGTCGAACTCTGCGCTCGTGAAATACTCAGAACGGCGCCTGCTGAACAGCGAGTGCCCTTCAGGCGGCTTTAGGAACGTCGGATCGACCGGCAGCGTGACCGGGTCGTAGAGATCGTCGTACGGTCCGGTGAAGGGCGGATGGGGTTCGAGCGTGCTCACGTAAAGGATATAAGGCGTGTCTACATTTTCGCGGATAAACCGCTCCGCCCTCTCAGCCAAGAACGACGCCTGCTGGTATTCGGCGGGAAGTTGGGCGCGCATGTGGTCCGAGAATATCTTCCCGCCTGGCACGTCCAAGTCTGGCTCGAACCCTTCTTCAGCAAGGAAGTGGCGATAGTCCGAGAACTGGCCGAGGTATTCCTCACGAGTGTATTCGGTCCAGAGCCGGTCCATGACGCTCACCCACTGGTCGAAACCCCGTTGTCGGATCACTTCGTTCCCCAGGTGCCACTTGCCGAAATATGCCTTGCGATAGTCGCCCGAAACCATTTGTGCGATGGTCCAGACGTTCTGCGGCATGACTACCCTGTTGCGAGGCACCCCAGCCGCGTGGGGGTAGAGGCCGGTCATGATGGACGACCGCGCCGGTGCGCAAACGGGCTGGGTGACGTAGCAGTGCTCGAACACGACACTCTGGTCAGCCAGGGTGTTGAGGCTAGGTGTCCGGGTCCAGTTGTTCCCGTACGCGGCTATGGTGTCATACCGCTGACGGTCGCTGAACAAGAACACTAGGTTCGGTGTTTCCGGAGTGGTGGCCACGGCGACCCAGGGTACACCATTGGCCCCAGGGTTGAGCGAGGTCGACGGTCCTGAGGTTTGGAGCAGTTGCCACGGTCATAGCTGCTTGGGCTCTGGCCTAGGCGCTTGGCTATGGCTCCTGTTGTAGGACGCTCTGTGGTGAGAGCGCTCCTGCCGCTAGCCGGCTTATCTCCGCAATGGCTTCGGCACCTTTGTCACCATCGCTACCGGCGAGAGCCATGCCGGCGATCACAAGAGGACCGGCAGGGAGATATACTGTGCCGGCGTCGAGTTTGATGCGGCTGGTGAAGCCCACCTTGTGCGCAACGATAACCTTCGGGTGAAGGTGGAGCGGGATCATGCTGCGGTCAGTGCAGCTCTTCAACAACTCCATCATTGCTGCTGAGGCGGACGGTGAGACTATTTGGCCAAGAACGAGCTTTGCTATGATGCCGGCCATCTCTCGAGCCGTAGTAACGTTGTTATCGAGCGAATCCGTATAAGCTAGGCCCTCGTAGTCCACGTTCCCGGCCACCAGCCGCCGATGCACGTATTCGTTGTTTTTCGGCGTCTGCTTGAGATGCTGCAGTCCAGCGATGGTGTAATGCCAACGGCTCATGGTCATGTTGGTGCGGGTATTCGGATAGCCGAGCCTCTCCATGGTGGCGTTGACGCTTTCCAACCCCACTGCCTCCATCACCATATCGGTTGCCATGTTGTCGCTAACGCTGATCATGAGTCGCGCGTAATCGTATAGAGTGAGTTCGGGCTCGTCTTTGAGCATGTCAAGGACGCCCGTTCCGTGATGCGAGATATCGTTCCTCAAGCGCCGTCGATCGACCAAGCTCAGACGGCCTTCCTCCGCTTGCCGGAAAAGCTCGATCATCAACGGCACCTTACAGACGCTTGCAGTTGGATAGCGCCGGTCTGGGTTGTACCCATGGCTGGCCCCGCTCGGGATGTCCTCGACGTAGAAGCTGATGCGGCCCTGAAAGTCGTCTGCCACCTGGTCCATCTTGTCTACGGGGAACATACCGGTGGGTGTCATTGCCCACCTCCTTGTTAGGATGGTTGTGGCACGCTCGGGCTAGAGGCGTACCGAGGCAAGTGCCCGTACGCGGACTTATTCGATCCAGAGACCCGGAGTCCCCTAAGCCTCGTGGGACTCCAACCCGGATTCGCGGCTGAGGGCCCCCCTACGCCGGCGCATCCTCGCCCTGGTCTTCGTCTAAGGAACGCGCATGTCCCTCTATGGTGACGCGTCGCGAGTCCCCAAAGAACCGCAGGTACCCTAGCCGGGTTCACTTCTGGGGATCCTCCCCACCAGGCTCAACTGTGACGGGTCCCCCTGAACTTGCACTAGCTACTCAGGAACACCGGCTGAGTCCACGCTTTGAAGCCGCCCGAAGAGTGGACCGTCGCTCGGACGTACCCCTCGTCTCCTCGAATGCGGTAGGTCGGCTCAGTGCCGGTCACCTCGGCCAGGAAGGCGCTGCCTCCGCCGGTAAACCGCGTTGTGTAGATCGAGTCCCTATCCTGGACGATCTTGAGTCGCACGACATCCTGGGAGACCTCTAGGTCTTCCAGCACCACCTTGGTGGAGGCGTAAAAGTCGCCGGACGCGAGCGCTTCGACGATCGCATCACTGGAGAGCTCCGTTGACCTCACGTACACCCACCCGCGTCCCGGATTAGCTAGATCGTAGTGGAAGTCCCTGTAGTGGTGCGCATCATCCGCTGCAACGCCGTATATGGGGCGGCCCTCGCTTAGTACGCCATCCCATATCTGCTCCGCGCTGAGCTTCCCCGGCCCGCCTTCGCTGTGGGTGTACCAGATTCCGTTATAGACCTCCATCAGACTGGCCCCGGTTACCTGGTTCATCTCCCGGTGGTCAAACGCCCAGTGGAAGTTCGGGTGGTTGATGCACGCGATGCCACCGGCCTCCAGGATGGCGTCGAGGTTCGCCTGCAGGGTTGCCACGACCCCATCGGCGAGGACCGGCTCGATCACCCTGGAGATACCGATCGCGCCGAGGTGGACTGGGATGGAGCCCCGCTTCTCCCCGGCGGTCCTGGCGGTCACCTCTTCGCCCGGGATCATCAGCGGCTTCTTGAAGCGGCGTTTTCCTTCGGCGTATTCGAAGATGTTCAGGTGATTGTGCTCGCTCAGCACCAGGAAGTCGTAGCCGTGGCGTCGGTACCAACTCACCACGGCCGCGGCGTCGGCGTCGCCTCCCGCCACGTCGGTGTGGGTGTGCAAGTTGCCCTTGAACCACCTGGCACTAGACATGGGTCTTACTCCTACAGGCGGACTATGGAACGTCGCTCAGGCAGACACGCACTGAACCAAAAATTGGGTAGTAGCCTAATCTGAAGGGGGTTCTAGCAACCCTTCGGGAATCCACTGCCGCCCTTGCGGCGCGCCGAATTCGACATGATACTCATGGGGAATCGACCATCGCCCAGGTTGCGACTTCTGAGCACTGAGTCCAGTTCCTTTCCGAACCTTAATTACGGTGCCACAAAGGCCGTGATATTCAGGCATTAGGTACTTGGTCTGAATAATGCAAACCTTATCGCTAACGTTGAAGCTAGTGGTCCAACATCCTAGTATTGAAGGGTTCTGAGGTTACGGCTTGGTAGGGGCGGGTTTGAAACCCGCCCTGTCGTCGTAGCACGCCAATCTCGGCTACCCCTCATTTCAAAGATTTCGGTCTACTAGTGGTCCAACATCCTAGTATTGAAGGGTTCTGAGGTTACGGCTTGGTAGGGGCGGGTTTGAAACCCGCCCTGTCGTCGTAGCACGCCAATCTCGGCTACCCCTCATTTCAAAGATTTCGGTCTACTAGGTTGCCTCGGCATCTCTTTGCTCCTGAACTGAAACGTCTCCTGCGAATAAGTTAATCGCAGGCGCACATGGCCTATTTCTTTCCTGACGCTTCCAGCCAGAGATCGAGAGCCTCTTCATGGGCTTTGAACCTCTCCTGAACAAGTTGGCCCGGAGTCCCCAAACTCGCGCAGGTTCCCTAGGCGGGTTCATCGCCTGAGCTGCTCCCTCAGGGCTTGGCTTTTCCACCACCACACTTGCCTCTAACGCCTTGCGCTTAGCTTCCACGTCGTCTAGCAGAGCGTCGATATCCGCATCTCACCAAGGGAGATCGTCCATCTGACCCTTATCTATCTTGCGCTTACCTTGCCTGACTTCCTCGGCGTATCTCACGAACCCAAGAATCTCTCGCTTCTCGTCGTCGGTGAATTGGCCCCACACATCCTGACGATCCTCTCCGAAGAGCTCGATCACCCTGGACCTCGAGATGTCGATGTCAACGCTCTCCATCGGTGCTTCTAGTCTCCTCTGTGACCCGCGGAACCCGCGGCCATCGGGGCCTTAAGACGGAACCTCTCCCAAGGCTGTTATCCACTTCCAATCGGACATCGAGCGGCACGTTGGATAGACGCCAACCGCAGTTGATACAGGCGAGATCACCGTCCGGAGGGACCCCGTCCGCCACTCCGCCCCCACATCTTTGGCATCGATGGGTGTCTCGCATTAGTTCAATCGCCTCACGCCAGCCTCACCCCTGCCAACTCCGACCACGTTTCCCGTAACGATCCCGATGCAACTGGTCCCTTCCGATTGTCGCCATGCCCAGGTGCGCCGACACTTCCGACTGGACGTCTACCGGGACTTGGGATGGACGCCAGCCGCAGTTGATACAGGCGAGATCATCGTCTGGAGGTACACCCTCCAGCACTGCGCCTCCACATCTTTGGCATCGATGAGCGTCGCCCGTCATTCAAATCACCTAGTCTAGCTATGACTATGGGCGCTGTCGTACGGGGCTGGCGGTACTGGAGGGCTTGAGGCCCTCAAATGCGGCGGCCGGCTGATGTTCCGGATTACTGCTGTCATCTGTTCTCGCCACTCTAGCGCCCCCACGACCTCTTCGGTCATTCCATGACTGTCTACCGCGTGGGCGGCTGCGTGGGTCACCATCTCGTCCATGGTGCCGCCTTGCATCAGGAAGTCACAGTCAGCACCGATGTCGCGACAATTGACGGTTAGAGGCATCGGACCTGCTCCTTGAAGTATGATCTCTTTACTCTGTCGCCCTGGGCAGAGGGACCGCCACTGTGATCAGGCCTGACCTCCGCCAACTCCTTGGTCACCCGGTACCTCGTAGCTAGCCGACTCGGGGACATGGAAGCCCCGCTACCTGGACCGACGCCGGCACGGTTAGTCGAAGCAGCTAAGTCATGCACGGATTCGATTCTGCGAGACCTAATGCTCTTTTACCTCGGTCGACCGTACGTCGGCGTGGTATTGCTAACATTTTGCTAACCAACTGCTCGATACGGCCCGGTACCGAGTGGAACGAGAGGTAGCGTATCACGACTTGTGATCAGACGGAACGTTCCAGGATCGTATCTGAGAGCACGGAACCATCCATGCCGCTTCACATGGAGTCCCCAACCACGCCCAGGTTCCCTAGTCGGCCCGGGAGTCACCAAATCCCCGCGGGACTCCAGACCGGGTTCACTTCTGCGCGTTGTCCCCACTAGACGCGCCGGGCCACTCCACCGTCACACTGAGCTCGGCAGCCTCTAACGGGCTACCTTCGAATCGTAGCGCGCCACGCATCAGATCGCCGATCACGTTTGTCGCGCGTGTCAGGATAACGCCTTCGACAAGGTCCTCCGCAGACCTTGAATGTGCCATAGCTCGGCTAGGCTCTGCTCGCTCGATATCTCGATTACTTAGCCCAATCTTATTTGCCCTCGTCTGCCGAGAGCTGCCGTGAATCGCTAGCGGTCCAGATTATTTCTAATGAAACCGCGGACCTCCTCCTCGCTAAGGGTCTCCAGCGTCAGCAGCCTCCCCGGCGCGGCCAGGGCGATTTTCGCATCCATCCCAGGGTAAGGGGCCAGGTACACGGACGAGGGGTAGCCCCGGACTATTTCTGTGAGCTTTTCCACGAGACCAGGCTCACACTGATAGTCATCGCAGTTGTACTGCACCAGCATTTGGCCAGGTGGATGGCTGGAATTGCGTTCCATTACGTGCTGCTGAACGAGCCTCGGAATAGGCCCGTTATTTATCTGACGTGCGGGCAGAGTCTCAGCATGTCCGGGAGGGGCGCTGGTTGGAGGCAGCTCTTTATGGGTGCTGGCAAGAAGAGCAACTCCCCCGATTACCAGCGCCACCACTGCAAAGCCACCTGCAACAATGAGAAGGCTTCGCATCAAGTTCCCTCGGCGGGCGCTGCGTGAGTCCTGTGCCCGTCTCTCCATCGCCTGGTGTCTTCGGTCGTACCTCGCCTTTCGATCCGCCACTGGCGTCTCCTTTGTCTAACCCATCCCGATAATCACAATGGCGGGCCGCCACTCTTGGCTATAAGAGCCTCGTACTACTCAGAGAGCTCGGTCACTACCTTTGCTTCGGGTGTTTGGATATATTTGATGCCGATCGTCGCGCCGAGGGTCTGCCCCAGTCGCATATGCGCCTGCAGATGCCTTGGCGCCCACAAAGCTGGGTCGATGCTTTCGCTCAGGCGCATGGTCAACTCATCGCCGGCTTCAGTACGAACGGCAATCGACACAACACGGGCGCCCTCCGCGGAGACATTTACCTTCGTCACAACGGCGCGGACGGAGGTGCTGGAGTCGCTATGGAGTCCCCAGACCATCGCAGGTTCCCTACCGGGTTCACTTCTGGGCGTCTTTCCCACCATCCCCGTCCGGCGACTCCAAAGTGACGCTAGGCTCGGCTGCTTCGAGCGCTATACACCTTTGCGGCAACGGATCGACTAGCGCGTCGAGGTCCACATCCACGAATGACACGGATGTTGTTGAAGCTTCATTGGCTTTCCTTCTGTTGGTCGATGGCCTGCTGGTATCTCCGGGAGATATCCGCCTGTCCCTCGCGCTGGTCCTCGGTCCACCAGGTCTTTATGTAAGCCAGGATTGTGTCCACCTCTTCATCGGTGAGCGTGTCCTTGAACGGAGGCATGAGGAGGCCGAAGAACGCTTTTCCGTTGAAGATCGTCTCCTTGAGCTGAGCATCCGGATGGTGCCAGGTGTGGCCGCTCTCGTTGTGTGGCGCCGCCCCGAGAGTCGCACCTTTGCCCTGGCGGTCCCCGTGGCATACCTGACAGTTAGCGACGTACAGTCGGCCTCCTCGGGCAGACAGGTTTCGAAGGCTATCGGACGCCGAAACTCCCGGACCCGGGCCGGCCGTTACGGGCCCTGGGCCAGTAACGACGGATTCGTTGTCGCATCCGTTAGACGGCATCAACACGAGAAACAGCATTCCGATAAGTGCTGTCCCTCTTGCCTCTGGGAGTCCCCAAACTAGCACAGGTTCCCTGCCCCCCCGGGAGTCCCCCGGAGTCCCCAAACCTTCGCAGATTCCCTAGCCGGGTTCATCGCTGGCGAGCTCCCCGTGCCATCGGCCTTTTCTACGGTGACGCTCGCCTCTTAGACCGCCCCGATTCTACTCCATGACTCCATCATTCGTAGGGTATAGTGAGCCTTGGCACGTCAGTATCGTCGTACTCGTAGCGATCTGTGAATACCGCGGCTGTAATGACGAGAACCATGTCTGCCGAAGGAAGGAATTTAATGACCGACACCCCAAAATACAAAGTTGGAATGGTAGGCTGTGGACGGCAGGGGACTCAACATGCCCGTGGATTCACACTGTTGCCGGACACGGACGTCGTCGCGATCGCTGACCCCGATGCGGATAACCTCGAGCTAGCCGCTCGACGCTTCTCTGCCCGTGGTTATAGTAGCGCAGAGGACATGTTCGCCAACGAGAAACTCGACATTGTCGACTGCGTCTTGCCGGTGCAGTTTAACCCTGAGATGGTCGTGCTGGCGGCCGAGCGGTCCGGCGCCAAAGGCATCGTGTCCGAGAAGCCAATCGCCGCTAGCCTAGTGGACGCGGACCGAATGGTCGAGGCGTGTGAGTCGCGCGGCATCCCGTGGCAGGGCGGCAACGTCGACCGGAGTATGTCCCAACTTTGGGAGGCACGCCGCATGATCGAGGCCGGTGAGATCGGTGAGGTCCTGAGTATCGACCTGTATGAGCAGACGAAGCAGGGTGGGTGTCAGGGATTGAGCGTCGCGCACATGTTCGCAGAGGATCCCGATGTCGACTGGGTGACCGGCTGGACCAACGGTGACGCACTCGGTGAGGGCGACGACGACTACCTAGGTATCGGAGGGTACATCCGGTACGCGAATGGAATCGAATGCTTCGTACACGCGAAGACCGGCGCGATGAAGGGCCTTATCGTTACGGGCACCGAGGGTATCTACGTGACGGACAAGCGTAACCACCGCTTCTACCACAAGACCGAAGCCGCTGACGCCGTGCTACTGTCGGGCATGCGACACGACGCTTCGAAGACCTTCAAGCCGGTCCGGGGCCATGCGGCAGGTGGGTACGACGAGGACGGGTGGCTCTACCCTGGCGATCGGCTCATGGACTCTATGCAGTCGATCGTCGATGCTATCACGCAAGGCATCGAGCCAAGGACCCCGGGGTATGTGCAGCGCAGGTCGTTCGAGACGACGGTGGCGATGAGAGAGTCAGCCCGCGGCGGCCACGCGCCGGTCAAACTGCCACTCGAGGATCGTAGCCTGACGCTCATGCCGCAGAAGTTCCGTTGGATGAATAAAAAAGAGTTATTCGGCGAGGAGAAATATGCTGAGGAGATCGCGCGAACGAACCCGGGAATGGGATGGACCGTCGAATGACACGGAACGCTGAAGGCTCGGATCCCCTACGGTGTTGCCGGCTCGTGGGCTCGTGGCAGGGAAGGATTGTCCGCAGGCTCCTTGCCCCCGTAGAACCAAGTCAACGGCAGCACCTTGAGCTTCTGGTTGAACCCGTCTTCTTTGTCTTTGGTCGACATCAGACGGGCCTCAGTGGGATGGTCTTCGTAATACGAGTAGGTATGCGCTATCAGGACCCGGTCTTTCATCACGAACACCGAAGGGTACGCCCAACGCCCGTGAAAGTCGACGGACAGGACATGATCTGCTTCACGCTCCGGTGCGGGCACGCCGGGCTCAAAGTGGTACTCGGCGGGGCGCACGGGCCGGATGGGCCCCGGCTCCACCCGCGTCGTCTCGTGCATCGACTCCACGTTCTGGAAGAACTCCCAGACGCTGCCTCCGTTGCGGCTCACGGCAGAGGAAAGCCGCGTGCGGTTGTAGCCGCGCTTGACCTCCTCCTCGCTATCCTGGTTCCAAACGATGAGCAGGTGCCCGGTAGCCGGTATGGAGCGCACCTGGGCCGGGGTGGTGGTGGCGGCTAGGGAGGTCGGCTGGGGCCGGGTCCACGTCTCGCCGTCGTCGTCGGACCAGGCCTGGAAGAGGCGGCCAAGGCCCGAACGCATCATCATTAGTAGGCGTCCGGGCGCGACCTCCGCCACGCTGGGCTCCTCAACGAAGCTGTACGTAGCGTTCCAGTCCATCAGAATGAGCAGCTCCCCGTCCTTGTTGCGCTGCCACGTCCGACCGTCGTCGTCCGAGTAGCAGACGAAGACGGCGGCGCAGCCGGGATCGAAGAAGTGGGCTGCTGTAGACACCCACTGACCGTTGACGAGCTTTCCGGAGGCTGGCGGCCTAACCTCTTTGGGGCGGGTGGACTGTCCCAGTTCAAGGGACACGGGCAGGATGATGCGCCCCGAGGAGGTGCGCAACAGCACGTCTTGATAAACCTGCGTGGCTACTCCCGGAGAAGTCACCCGTACCGGCGGCTCCCAGGTGTCGCCCCCTTCCTCGGAGCGCCAAAACAGTATTGAGTGGTTGTCCCACCTGGACAGAGTCGGATCATCACTCCTCAGCATCGCTGCCAGCCCAATACCCCCTCTCCCAGCTAGCTTCACAAGGGAGGTCCCCGGACCTCCCACCGCGTCGCCATTCGTATCCCGCCTTTGGAAAGGCTCAGACCATGTGATCCCGCCGTCCTGTGAGGTGGTGAAAGTAGTGTCCGCGGCGTGCAGAATCCGGCCATCATCCAGCTCCAAGAAGGTGGAGGAGTGAAAGAAAGAGGTCTTGTGCTCTGCAAGCATCTCTTCGGGTCGCGTCATTGGTACGTTGCTCATCTGACTCCTCCTTGCGCACTTGCGATTGTCGGCCTCCTGCCATCGGCAGACTGGTCAAGCCTTGTTGCTCCTTCACTCGATCCAGAAGGAATACAACTTGGCGCTCTTGAGGTGGAAGGCCAGCCTCACGTAGCGGCCGTTGAACTCGCCCAACGACTCATGCTCCCGCCACCGGATCGGCGCCCGTGTCACGTCCCCGGTGACCGCGATACTGTCCTCCTCGGCAAACCCGCCGAGTTCTTCCGCTGTGTCTTCATCGACCACCGAGGCGCGGACGTATCCGGCGGCTGAAACGTCGGCGTTGACGTACAGGTCTCCCTTGCCCTCGAAGATAAACGGCCGCGTGATCACCAGCCCGCCGTCCTCGTCGGCGTTCAGGGACGCAAAGCCGTCGCGGCGCAGAATAGCGATACGGGTCGCGGCATCCCAGGTGTTCTTAGGCCCGTCGATGCTTTGCCCTATGTAGTAGTACCAGAGCTCGTCGTCCTTGATGATCGGCCCGCCGGTGGTTACTAGGTTGGCCATGCGCAAATACCCCGGCTTCCAGCTGTCCTCCGGACCCAGCGAAATAAACGGCTTGCGGTCCCCGAAGTAGTACCAGTGTCGGCCATCCCGACTGGCGGACAGCCGTATCCAGTTCCGCTTGACGTAGGGCCTCGTCGGCATGAGGTTCTTCTCGCGAATCTCCTCTTTCGTAGCCGGTGTGACAGTGGACATGGAGAAGTTGTTGAGCCACATGCTCTCGTTGGGATAGCCGTCTGCCTCGTATATGCCCTGCATTCCGTTGAGCGGCTCCTTTGCATCCTCGCCATCGGGGTAGGCGTAGATGCGCGGCGCCGACCAGTGGACCAGGTCGTCGCTCTCGATCTGGCCCACGACACGGGCGGCGTGGTAGACGGGTGACAGGCGACGGTCGGGCCCAATGTAATGCTTGGTGTTTCCTAGGTACTTCCCCAGCTTGGGGTCCCAGCGGGCGCGGAAAGCGTCGCCGCCGCCCAGCAGAGGATAATGAGGCACATCACCAAGAACGGTAAACTGACTATACAGCCCGGCAACACCACCAGCGTCCCAGGCGTGATTTGGGCCTTTCCAATGATTGGTCTCTGCCTCGAAGCCCCATCGATACCCGTCAGGGGAAACGTGCAACTTGTAGGGAGTGCCGATGCCGCTCTCGCCCGGAGGTAATCTTAAGTACGGCCATGGCTTGTGCCTGAGTGTTCCCTTGGGGGGCCGGACGATGGCTTTCCACCGCCGCTTCGGGTCAGGGTCCTCCGGCTCGAAGAACAGCCCGTGCAATCCGACATTCGCGACCACGTTGTTGGGCCCACCCGGGAAGCTGCTGCGGTCCAAGTCGTCGACGGCGTTCAACTCCGGCATCTCCCAGTTGACGCCATCGCGCGAATAGGCCACGTGCAGCCCGCCGCCGCTGTTGTAATAGAGCCGGAACCCGTGCTCAGGATCGGGACAGACGTATTGCGGGTAGTGCTTGTAGGGAGCGAAGACCGGATTGGCCGGGTGGTCTCGGGTCGCATGTGTTTCGCGGGTGAGCCCCTGCATGTGGGCAATCACGTGGTTGTCGACGAAGAGCTGCCGGCTCGTGTCCAGCTTCATGCGTACCAGGGCCATGTCCATTGGGAACTGGTAGCGCTCGTTGAGCAGGATGCCATAGCCGACTGGGAATGGTGTCCAGTCCATGGTGGAGGCCGATTCGTTCCAGGTTCGCTTGATGGCGCTCATATTGGCCTCCCCTTGGTAGGTCTACATATGCTTGGCTGATCCCGTCGAACACTCTCTGGAAGTACTAAGGGGCTGCCGTCGCCGAGACCTTGTGCACGACGTTGCTCTTCTTGTCGGCCAGGAAGCTTTCGCCCTCGAGGTTGATGGCGACGGACATGATCTGGCCCGCGCGGCTCCTGTGTGGACCTGGATCTTGCCCGTTTCATAGCTGGTCGCGCTTTCGCCACCCGCCACCGTGCTGATAACGCCTGTGGTCGAGTCTAATTTGCGGACACGGATGCCGCCGTCAGCGATGAACAGGTTGCCCAACCGTTCCAGCGCCACGCCTGAGGGGACCTGGAGCATGGCTTCGGTGGCAGGACCCCATCGCCTGAGTAGGCCCGCTCCTGAGGCTGAGGTAGCGGCATAGGACACCTCCTTGTGCCAGCGTGATAGCTTACTAATTCGGCTTCAAGGGCTGGTACTGGCGTGCGGATTAGGGGTTTCCCGTCGCCAAGCTGGAGCCTCGCTGGAGCGCGAGTCGCTGCTTTAAAGTGTTACGCTGACCAAGGCAAGGAGAGAAGCACCACCAACCCTACGTCGCCGTCCCGTCGGACATCGCGTTCTTGACGTATACCTGTAACCTGCTTGAAACATCCGTTATTATGATGCGGTTTTCGTCGTCAGCCGCGATTCCGACGGGACGAATGAACCGGGGCTGTAACGGGACTCCGGCGTTGGTCCTTATGTCAGCCTCGCGCTCCACCACGTCGCGCTCCACGAAGAGCCGGCCAGCCTTGGAGAGCGCGTTGGCGTCGCCGTAGAGCGCCGTTAGCACGTCGCCGCTGGGTTCGAATATCTGCACGCGCCGATTGCCCCAATCGGTCACGTACACGTCTCCATCGCTGTCGATGGCCACGCACGCCGGATGGCTCAAATCACCGCCAGTTTCACGGTGGGAGCCGAAGCTCATCAGGAATGCTCCATACTGGGAAAACTGTGAAGGGCGGAGAGATAATGTACCACCTGGGCGGTCGAGCGCTGAGGTGTGGCGTTTGAAAACTGTACCGCCTGTCGCCTTCAATCAGGAACGACAGAACCTGACTGAAGGTGGATTGGATGTACAAGGTGGGTATTTACGTCCGTGTTCGCAAGGCTTGTTTCGTCGAAGGGATGAGCGTCCGAGAGGCGGCCCGAGTGTTCGGGCTACACCGGGACACGGTGCGCAAGATGCTCGAGTACTCCGTGCCCCCAGGGTATCGACGGCAACGACCGGCTCGCAGACCGAAGCTCGATCCATATAAGGGTGTGATGGACCAGATCCTGGAGCAGGATCTGAGCTCACCGAAGAAGCAGCGTCACACCGCCAAGCGTATCTACGAACGGCTCAGAGACGAACACGGCTTCACCGGCAAGTACACGATAGTCAAAGACTACGTTCGAGAACGCCGTCGTCGGACCCGAGAGATGTTCGTACCACTGTCCCATTCCCCGGGACATGCCCAGTGTGACTTTGGCGAAGCGTGGGTGGTCATCGGCGGAGTGGAACGCAAAGCCCACTACTTCGCCCTGGACCTCCCTCACAGCGACGGGTGCTATGTGAAGGCGTATCCCGCCGAGACGACGGAGTCATTCTGCGACGGACACGTCTCCGCCTTCGCGTTCCTGGGCGGAGTGCCTCAGAGCATCCTCTACGACAACACCACGCTCGCGGTAGCCAGAATCCTGGGAGATGGTCGCCGGCAGCGGACCAGGGTGTTCTCCGAGCTTCAGTCCCACTACCTGTTCGAGGACCGGTTTGGCCGTCCAGGCAAAGGGAACGATAAGGGCAAAGTAGAAGGTCTGGTCGGCTATGTCCGCCGGAACTTCCTGGTGCCCATTCCATCGTTCGAGAGCTTCGATGCCCTCAATGCTCATCTGGAGCAACACTGCCTCAGACGGTTCGAAGATCGACTCCGCGGCCGCAACGAGACGATAGGAGAACGGCTGGAGCGGGACCTGGAGAAGTTGCTGCCTCTGCCGGCCGTACCGTACGACGCCAGCGACAAGCACGCGACGAGGGTCAGTTCTCTGTCCCTGGTCAGATACCGGACCAATGACTATTCGGTCCCGGTGGCCTACGGTCATCGGGACGTTCTGGTCCGCGGATATGTACACGAGGTTGTGATCAGCTGTGGCGCTGAAGTCATCGCCCGCCATCGGCGGTCCTACGATCGAGACGACTTCGTCTTCGACCCTCTCCATTACCTGCCGCTCCTTGAGAAGAAGACGAGGGCATTGGATCAGGCGGCGCCGCTGGTTGGATGGGAGTTGCCCGAGGAGTTCGGAGTGTTGCGGCGGCTGCTGGAGTCTCGGATGGGCAAGCGAGGAAAGAGGGAGTTCGTGCAGGTGCTCAGACTGATGGAGAACTTCCAGCCGGAAGAAGTCCACGACGCCGTACGAGACGCCATTCGACTCGGGGCTGTGAGCTTCGATGCTGTCAAGCACCTGGTGCTGTGCAGGATCGAGGGTCGACCGCCTAGACTCGACATGGAGTTGTACCCGTATCTGCCCAGGACCAACGTTGCAACAACCTCGACCAGGGACTACATGGCTCTCCTGGCGGGGAGCCGGTCATGACCAACAAGTCCACGATGTTGCTCGAACACAACCTCAAGCAACTCAAGCTCCCCACGTTCCTGAGGGAGTACGACAAGCTGGCATCCCAGTGTGCCAGTGAGGGAGCTGACCATCCGGACTACCTGCTGCGACTATCGGAGTTGGAGCTGATCGACCGTCACCATCGCATGGTGGAACGTCGGATCAAAGCAGCCCGCTTCCCGACGACCAAGAGCCTCGACACCTTCGACTTCCTGTCTATGCCGTCCCTGAACAAGGCTCTGGTTCTGGAGCTGGCACGATGCGAGTACATCGAGCGCCCCCACAACGTCATCGCTCTCGGCAACAGTGGCACCGGCAAGACCCATATCGCCCTCGGGCTCGGTCTGGCTGCGTGTCAGAGGGGACTGTCCGTGGGCTTCACCACCGCCGCTGCTCTGGTTCACGAGCTGATCGAGGCCAGGGACGAACGGCGTCTGCTCAACCTGCAGAGAAGGCTCGCACGACTCAAGCTTCTGATCATCGACGAACTGGGCTTCGTGCCCTTGTCCAAGACTGGCGCCGAGCTCCTCTTCGAGGTGTTCAGCCAGCGTTACGAGCGTGGATCGGTCCTGGTGACCTCCAACCTGCCCTTCGTCGAGTGGACCGAGGTGTTCGGCTCTGAACGGCTGACCGGAGCTCTCCTCGACCGCCTCACCCACCATGTCGACATCCTGGAGATGAACGGGGACAGCTACCGACTCAAGCACAGCAAGAAGATTCCTGGCCGCCAGCTATCTGACTGAGCCTGATCTCCAACGCCCCACGAACCTTGATGCCCATTCTACGGCGTTCAGTGGTACAGTTTTGCTCCGCCCCGCTGGTACGTTTTCACACCGCCCTTGACAGGCGAGCATTTCGAAAATAGTGTTGTACGAGGATATGTTGACCTCTGGAGGTGTTTCGCGATGCTTCCTGATGATGTCGTACGCGAAAGAGTGGAAGGTGGCTATCTCTACGGGTATCTTTAAGCGCTTGTTGATGCGCTCCTTGAGTTCGTTGATGGCTTTGTTGGTGTAGGAGACGACGATTACTTCCTCGGGTGCCACACCTTGCGTGTCGACCAGATACTTGACCTTTGCAGCCATTGTCGTGGTTTTTCCAGCCCCCGCACCCGCGACGACAAGACAGTGGTCGTCATCGGTCACAATTGCACGGCGCTGCGCGAGATCTAGATTGATGCTCTGATCTACCTCGTCCATGATGTGGTCGAAATAGTCCTCTAGTTCGGCGACCCTGCTAGTGACGAACGTATTGTTGTGTTCGTCGATGTCTCTTTCCAAACGTCGGCACTTTCCCAGGAACTGATCCAGTTCGTTTTCATCGATGTGCAAGGCTGGCGCGTTTGTACGTACATATTGGAGTACCAGTCCGTTCTCCAGAAGAGTTAGGTAGAGGTTACGTCAATAGGTGTGTAAACGACATCAGGCGGCGACCTTCTCAGCCGTTGATTCAATGGCGATTCCATCCGCATACTGTGCACCGAGATAGACGTCTTCGATCAACTCAGGGGCCTTCAGACGCCTGAAGCGCTGTTCGGCGACCATCAACATTTTCCAGATCACCGCTATCGCCCGATCGACCCTCTTGTAGCGCTTGGCGGCATCGGTCCGAAGCCTGAGGGCCGCGAAGGGTGATTCTACCGGGTTCGTCGTGCGAAGGTGCCCCCAGTGCTCCTTTGGGAAGTCATAGAAGGTGACCATGCGGACCCAGTCCCGCTCCAAGGCCTCTGAGGCCGCCTCGTAGGAATGGTCGCCGCACCACCTGGTGAACACCGTCCTGAGCCGCTCAGCCTCTGTCCGAGTCGGCGCGTAGGGGATAGTACGCAGCATGAGCTTGGCCTGGTCCTGTTGTCGCTTTGGAAGCTTGGCGAGCACGTTTACGATCTTGTGGTTCCAGCAGCGTTGCTCTGCCGCCTGCGGATAGACGTTGCGCAGAGCTCCCCAGATGCCCAGGTGTCCGTCTCCAACCACCAGCCTCGGGCAACTCAAGCCCCGGCGCTTGATGTCCCTGAGCACCTCGGACCAGTTCTGAGTGGACTCCCTGTATCCGGGAACAGCGCTCACCACCACCTTGCTCCCGTCGCTCAGGGCCGCCATCACCACCAGTACCGCCGCCTTCTCCTTCTCAAGACCAGCCTTGACGTAGACTCCATCCACCCACATGTAGACCACTTCCAGGTCATCGAGGGGCCGGCTGCGCCATTGGGCAAGCTCATCGTTCCACTTATCCTTCAACCGGGCCACCGTGCTCGCCGATACCGGTGCGTCCTCTCCCAGCAGCCCCCGCAAAGCCAGATCGAAGTCGCCTTCGGATAGACCGTGCAGGTACAGCTCGGGGATCAACTCAGCAACCTTCCTGGTCCTGTTGACGAACAGCGGCAGCAGCCGGCTCTCGAACTGCTCCTCGGTATCGCGGACTCGCGGCCGCCTCAGCTGTATCGTTCCCGAACTCAGCGTAAGCCTCCGGGCTCTGCCGTATCCGTTCCGATAGCCGGTATCGTTGTCCGAGTCGGATCTGAGCGCCGACTTCGCCCTTCCCAGAAACGCCGTCACCTCCTCCTCCAGCAACTCCTGGATCAGCCTCTGGACCTGGCTTCGCACCCAATCCTCCAACTGCTCCCACTCCGGCCTTGACTCCGACCTACTCTCAGTGCTTTCCTTCCTCATGGGCGGTCTATCTCCTCTCTTGGGCCTCGACCCCGTGTTGTTCAGAGAGAGGGTACACCGCCTGACTGTTTACACACTTTTTGAGGATACCTCGTTAGGTACCCCGCGTATTGATCGTTAAGTCTTTGGGCGGAGCTAGTGTCAATGTACCTTCCAGGCGCGAAGAGGGCAGCATGATCGCGATGAAACGTAATCAACGCGTTCCTGAATTTCTGGAGGTCAAGGTCTTCGAGGCCACCGCTTGGGGAAGCTGTAGCCGAATTGATCACCGACAAGTCCTCTTCTTGTGTCGACGGGCTAGACGGTCTAGTTCGAGATGATGCGTCGCCATAGTATTTTGATGGCAAACCGCAATTAGGACATGCGACAGACTTATCGGAAATCTGCCGCCCGCACTCGGGACAGTCGATTAACGCCATTTGGCTAGTACCGTTCGCAAATTAAGTCCCCAAATATCCGCGGGACTCCCGACCCTGGGCGGGACTCCCCAAGCGTCCGCGGGACTCGAAGACCGGGATCACTTCTGACTATCTACCCCGGCCGTGCGCTCCTTTGTGTCATTGCGAAAGCAATATCAGTGTCTGAAGCTCCACGCTACCTTGACATGCTACTCAGGGTGGAACCACTTCAGCTACGGAACATCCCTTCGAGCACGCTTTCCGTCACGACTCGGACATCACGACAACGAAGAGTCTACTTCTCCTCGCGTTCCTCATACCTGCCATCGACAGTGACGCTAGCCGTCTAGGCGTCCTGCGCTCAGGTGTTATGTACCCGCTCTCTTTCTGGCCCGGTAAGCCGTGAGTTATCCGAGGATCAGGACTGGCGCAACGAGACGATCTGTGCTACTCAGACCACTAACAGCAACGACAAAGTGTGCCGTTGTGGCCTGGTCTCGACCGAAAGGCCTGAGCTTCGAGGTGTTCGCTGAAACCTCACGATCCAGATTCCGTCGGGCTGCATCCCACGACCACCGAGGCGTCCTCGTTGGTACGGTACTCGTACTTGGGCCCCGTCGGACCATGGACTCTGTACACGATTCGGAATCCGCGCGTCGCGACCTCGGCGTAGGCGGTGTCAGGCTGCGGGCAGCCCAGACTAGTGTTGCTCCACTCCATGGGAACGAACTCTTCCAGTTGTGCGATACGCACCACAGCGAAGCCAGGATCGATCACGGACTCAGTCGACGGCTGGGTGATAACCCTCGACACTACTGATTCAGGGTCACCTTCGGCGCCGAAGATCCACATCAGGTCGGAATGCAGTGCAACGCTGACGCCGTTCGCCCCGAACACCTCGATTCGTCTGTCGTAAACACCCGCCGGCAGGCTATCAGGGATGACCGATGCCCCTTGGAGAGGGAATATGAGGGTCTGCTGCGCGGGGTCGAAAGTGAATTGTTGGGTGAAGTGAGATGAGTTGTCTTTTGACAACGTCACAATGACGCCGATCACCGGGTTTGCAAAAGTGCAGAAGAATCGGTTAGCCAGGTCGAAACCCGTTGGCAAAGGGTCCAATCCTCTAATCGCTCGAATAGGGCCGGGCGGTGTGGTTGTCGGGGTCCATGGGCAGGCAGGGAATCCCGTCCGCGTCACTGGAAGAGGTAATAATGTTGCAGTCGTGGATACGGGAGTAGGAACAGGGCTCGTTGTCGGGGTAGCCTGAGGCAAAGCCTGAGCGAACAGTGTCCCGCTCGTGTCCTGCGAGATACCCCATGCGGGCCGACGCCGACTTTGTATCTCTGAGGGGAACCTGGTCGTTAGCCTATTCATGCCGCCGTCGTCAACATCGATAGTAAAGATCTCCCACACTCCATCAACCAGGGAACTAACCGCGATCTTAGTAGCGTCGGGTGACCAGTCAGGTTCTCTGGCCCAGGCGCTGGAGTCGCTGACAGGGGTTTGCTCCGATCCATCGGCGTTCATGACATATACCCTAAGGCGAGTATCACGATCGGATGTAAAGGCGATTCTCGTTCCGTCGGGAGACCAGTCAGGTTCGGAGTCTTTACTTGAGCTATCCGTGATGTTGACCGCATTGGACCCGTCGACATTCATGACGAAGATCTCGAGCTCTCCATCGCGGTCGGATGTGAATGCGATACGCGAACCGTCCGGAGACCAGTCGGGTTCTGTGTCTGTGCTAGTGCTGTTCGTGAGGTTGACCCGGTTCGTTCCATTAGCATCCATTACTACTATGTCAAAACCGGAACCGCGCTGAGAGGCGTAAGCAATGCGAGAGCCGTTGGGGGACCACGCAGGCTGAATGTCCTTGTGAGGGCTGTCGTAGGTGAGGATCGTGCGATTTGAGCCGTCGCGGTCGATCACGAAGATATCCAGAGATCCAGCAAGTCTCCCTACATTTCCTACTGAATCAAAGGCGATCTGGTTCCCGTCGGGCGACCAGGCAGGATTGTCATCGAAGAGAAGCGAGAGGGAGAAGCTGAGCGTAGTGAGTCTGGTCAGCGTGCCATCGGCAGGGTCGACTACATTTATCTCAGATATCTCTGCTTCTGGTCTAAACCCGAATCCACCGAAGGACGTCCTTGGGGACAGCCCTTGAAGAAGCCAGCGGGTGCTCCTCTGAATCTGGGATAATGGTTTTGGAACAGAAACCCGCCCGGAAACAAGGAGCACCCAATAGATGCTGCCACAGAACAAACCCGACCGTATCCGCATCCTCTTTGACGACCATCGCCTGGTGGCCAATGCCGGCCTGCTCCTGCCGGCCACCCTAGCCCGGCACCTGGGCCTGCGGGAACTCGTCGACCATCACCTTGACCTCGGCGGAGCGCCGGGACGGGCGAACACTGGGGACAAGATGCTGACGCTGGTCGCTTCCGCGCTGGCAGGCGGCGACTGCATCGACGACGCCGATGCGCTGCGCGCTGGTGGGACGGTTGGTGTTCTAGGCTGCGTGGTCAAGGCGCCATCCACCCTGGGGACCTTCCTGCGCAGCTTCCGGTGGGGGCATGTCCGTCAACTCGACCGCGTGAGCCGCCAGTTGTTGGCCCGGGCCTGGGCCGCTGGGGCCGGACCCGGCGACTCGCCCCTGACCATCGACCTGGACTCGACCATCTGCGAGACCTATGGACTGGCCAAGGAGGGAGCGCGCCACCACGGCTATACCGGCGCCCGCGGCTATCACCCGCTGCTGGCCATTGCCGCCGGCACCGGCGAGGTGCTGATGTCCCGGCTGCGCGAGGGCCGGGCCAACACCGCCCGTGGCGCCGCCCACTTCCTGCGTGAGACGGTGGGGCGGGTGCGCTACGGCGGGGCCAGGGGACAACTCACGGTGCGGGCCGACAGCGGCTTCTACGCCCACACTGTCGTTGCCGCCTGCCGGGAAATGGATGTCCGCTTCTCTATCACCATCCGCCAGCGCGCCAGGCTGCGGGATCTGATCGAGGCGATACCAGAGGAGGACTGGACTCCCATTCCCTACTGGATGGACGGCGCCGCCGATGTCGCCGAGACGACTTACACCCCGTTCCAGACCAAGCCGGACGCCGCGCCGGTGCGGCTCATTGTCCGGCGGGTGAAGCCGACGCCCGGTTCCCAGCTCGCCCTCTTCGCCAGATACAGCTATCACGCCTTCATCACCGACCGCGATGGGGAGACGCTGGAACTGGAGGCCGATCATCGCCGCCACGCCGAGGTCGAGAACGCCATACGCGACCTCAAGTACGGCGTCGGGCTGAACCACATGCCGTCGGCGCGCTTCGCCGCCAACGGCGCCTGGCTGGCGGTCCAGGTGATGGCGCATAACCTGGCCCGCTGGACGGCGCGGATTGGTCTGGGCGAGCGGACCGTGATCACCAAGACCCTCAGGCGGCGGGTCTTCGCTCTGGTGGGACGGATCACCCGCTCGGCGCGCCGCCTCACTTTGCATCTCCCCCGGCGCTGGCCTTGGGAAACCCAGTTCACTCGCGCCTTGGCCCGGCTGCAAGCCATTCCGTTCCCGGCCTGACGGCCAGCCTGCAACTGACCCAACGTCCCCGCAATCTCGCGCCACCCCGGTCGCGAGAGTCCCCTGCTGCGTATCCTCTCGCCTTCCCGCGCATCGCAACTCCCGCATAGGGCCTTAGGGGCCCTGTGCGGCCACTGAAGACCGCCCGCCGGCCTCCCATCTACCCCAAGACCCCAGGCCATCTCCCCTGTAGCTCCCTCACCCACCCCCTTCCGCTGCCCTCACGCCGTCCATCGGTGTCCTTCGGTGGATTCGGGCTTAGCGGCAGCCGCTTCGTTAGCACGAGCGCCCGAAGCTGGCGAGCCTGGTGTGACCAGGGACTCGCAACACGCTTCTGGTGTGGGAGATGCGCAGAAGTGAACCCAGTCTGGAGTCCGAGGGCGACGTATCTGACAACTGACGATCTACTCCACCCGAAGCTTGGTGACGTATCGGTCGCCTGCGACGTAGACGTTCCCCTCGTAGTCTGTTGCGACACGGTGCGCACCATGCGCTGACGGGCCGGGGAGGCGTGTCCATAACTCTGTGCCCCAGGGACTGTACTTGCGGACGAAAGCACCTACCGCCTGGCCGTGTAAGACACCCAGCTGGCCAGCCAGGTAGACGTTTCCTTTCCTATCCACGGCCACATCATCGGCGCCTTCACGCCCCGGGGGGTCGCTGGAGAACTGGCGGGTCCACACTTCGTTTCCGTCGGGACCATATCTGCGGATGAATATCCCCCGAGAAGACTGGCCTCGTAGAGGGCCACCAACGCCCGCTACGTAGGCGTTCCCGTCCTGGTCGACGGCCAGTCCCCCGGGTGAAACGTTCCTCGGTCCGCCGAACTGGCGTGTCCACAATTCCTCGCCAAGGGGACCGTACTTGCGAAGGAAAAGACTGATCGAGACCTCTCGGCCCGGGGAGGTCTGACCGCGTACAGTGCCGCCAGTTAGGCCGAAGAGGAAGACGTTGCCGCTTGCGTCTGCAGCAACCCTCGAACCACCCCCCCGTGGCACCGGGCCAAACTGGCGGGTCCAGAGTTCGTCGCCGTGAGGATCGTACTTGCGGAGGAAGATACCCGATGAGCCCTGGCCCGGGAGAGGGCTAGCCTCACCGGCAACCAATACGTTGCCCCCTTCGTCCACCGCGATGCTAGTAGCTCGTGCGGACGCCCCCGCCCCCAACTGGCGGGTCCACACCTCGGCGCTATCTGTCTGCTCATCAGCGGCCTTGGGATCGTACTTGCTTACAAGTACCATGGGCCCGCTCGGCGAACTCTGGCCCGGTGGTATGTAGCTGGCACCGCTCGCCACGTACACGTTGCCGGTTCGGTCCAATGCCAGGCGCCAATGGACAAGACCACCAAACTCGCCGAACCAGACCTCGGCACCCTGCGTATCGTACCTGCGCACAAAGGAGGTCGACTTTCCCGGCAAAACGCCCTGAACATAACCGACCGTGTACACATTCCCGTAGCAGTCCGCCGCCATGTCCCTGATCGATGCCCGGTCTGTGGGGGCGAGATGAGTGGTCCACACACCGGCCGCGCGGGGGGCTGCCGGAGCGGGAGTCGGCGTCGGAGTGGTAGTTATCAGGACGGCCGGAGGTGGCATTGAGTTAAGCGGTAGGCGCAAGAGTAGTGATCCCCGCGTGCTCTGATCCAGGCGTGGAGAGTACGGTATCTGTTGGACCGGTATCCGTTTCGAGGTTGGTGAAGTGGCCTGAGGGCACGCGGGTGCTATTAGCCCGGTTGGGGAGACCCCAGGTGTTGGCGTGGGCGATAGGACGGACCGCGGAGTTGCGGGTATAGAGGTGGCGGTGAAACTGGATGCCTCCATAGTCTGAGGGGATGGATCCCTAGGCGTTGGCACAGGTGGGCGGACGGAGCGAGGATTCGGGGGTGTAGCCGTAGGGGTCAAGATGGATGGTTCCATAGTCCGAGGCGATGGCTCCCCATCGCCGCAAGTGGCAAGCAGCGCCACGCTCAACAACAGGAGGAAGAGCGCACGTTTTTGTGATCTACCGGCGCGAATGGGGCCCATGTCTGTCCACAAAGCGGATAGCTCGCCTTCAGATTATATCTGGCAGTGAGACGCCCCGGGGCACCGAGGATTACAAAATGGCGATAAACGTGACTGATCCAATCACAACAGCCTCTCCCCTTCGCTATTTCGACTAGAATGCCGCAGCATAATCCACCACACCTCTCACTTCACCCAAGAATTCACTTTCGACCCCGCGCAGCAGACCCTCATATTCCCTCTCCAAGGGGCATCGGTCATCCCTTGATAGCCTGCCGGCGGGTGCTTACGACAGACGAATCGAGGTGTTCGGGGCGAAAGGCGTCAGCGTTGCACTGCATTCCGATCTGATGTGGATCTTCGGCGCCGAAGGTGACCCTGAGTCAGTAGTGTCGAGGGCTATCACCCAGCCGTCGATTGAATCCGTGATCGATCCTGGCTTCGCTGTGGTGCGTATCGCACAACTGGAAGAGTTCGTTCCCATGGAGTGGAGCAATACTAGTCTGGGCTGCCCGCAACCTGACACCGCTTACACCGAGGTCGCGACGCGCGGATTCCGAATCGTGTACAGAGTCCATAGTCCGACGACGCCCAAGTACGAGTACCGTACCAACGAGGACGCCTCGGTGGTCGTGGAATGCAGCACGCCGGGATCTGGATCGTAGGGTTTCAGCGAACGGCGCGAAGCTCAGGCCTTTCGGGCGAGACCAGGTCGCACCGGTACACCTTGTCGTTGCTGGCGGGGTGGCCGGAGTGGTACAGGTAGTCGTTTTGCGCCAGTCCTGATCCTCGGATAACTTACGGCTCACCGGGCCAGAAAGAGAGATCCAGCGACCTTTGCGACTCCCCGTCCGCTTGTTCATCAAGGGGTTTCCGTCTCGGGCACATTGGGCTTTCATCGCCGGGCTCCACCTGATGGTGACCGCCTGCGGCGATTCCCCGCCGCCCACTTCAGAACAGGGCCTCTGGGCCTCGCTGCGGGAGTAACAGACGATGTCTACATGTTCGGACACACCGTGCGCGGCGTCTTCATCCGTAAGTACGACAATGCTGGCGGCGAGTTGTGGACTCGCCAATTCGGTATTCCTCTGACCCGAAACATTCACGTTTTTCTGGGTGATGTCGCAGCGGACCAATTCGGCAACCTGTACGCTGTAGGTCGGGCGAGCAGAGCACTACCCGGCCAGACGGCGGCTGGCCACTTTGATGCCATCGTTCGTAAGTACGACCGAGATGGATATACTGAGGTTACATTGCCGAGATAGACCCTGATCGACACGGCTCCCTCTAGGAAGGATGCCGAAGGTCAGGAACCACTTGCGGATAGGATTGAAAGCTTGAGAAAGCCAGGGCAGTGGCGGCGAAACCGTCATACTGGAAGGCGCTGCTCCTGCACCTACTCGCCGGGTTTGGTCTCTTTCACACCAATCGACGTCTGATAGTGTGGTTGGATACGCGATCGCTGGCTGGGGTTGACGTGCCACTGACGGCACGATCACGGCGAAAGGCGATGAGCTGACGGTCGAATCGTAGCGGCCTTTTTGGTGATGCCTCTGGCGCCCTTTAGATCAGCTGGGCCAAGGCGGGCCCCCCGCACCAGGTTTATCACAGAGGAACATACATCCCGATGTTCGTGCAGTGGTGAGTAAAACCGACGGGTTTCCGTTCAGTATCCCGTTCGTAATCCCCCGCGGGACGCACCCGAGTCCTCGCATAGCTAAGCGCGTACCTCGCGGAGCAGCCCTGTCCCGGTAGAGGATGGCCTCGATCTCCAAAGTGATCTTTCAGGGCGTTGACATTACTCACTAACGGGGCCTGCTATCGTTCCTTGTGTCGAGCCTGGGTTGGGGCATTGTGCTAGCATCGAAAGATGTTGCCCCTGTTCGGTGCCGATAGCGCGAGACTGACTTCTCGACAAGAGCGATTCGTCGAAGAGTACCTCATCGACCTCAGCGCCCTGCTGTCTACAAGCGCGCTGGTTACACGGCCACTCGCGCGAGTGGCTAAGGATGTCAGGCCGGAGCCGAGGGGGGGAGGTTAGCGGTTTGCCGCAAATAAAGCACAGGGCTCTGCTGAGCGTGCTGTTGGTCGCGGTTACCCTTGGTCTTCTCACCACTGCCGTTGCGCTGGCGGCGGCGGGGGATATCAGCACCGTGGCGGGCAAGGAGATTTCAGCATTCGGAGGCGACGGGGGCCCGGCCACCAGCGCCTCGTTGTCTTCCCCGCTTAAGGTCGCGGTGGACTCCTCCGGCAACCTCTTCATCGCTGATTCGAGCAGCCACGTCATCCGCAAGGTGGACACCTCGGGGAACATCAGTACCGTGGCGGGCACTACCGCTCCAACATTCGGAGGCGACGGAGGCCCGGCCACCAGCGCCCATCTGAATTTCCCCTCTGACGTCGCAGTGGACTTTTCCGGCAACCTCTTCATCGCTGACCGGAACAACCACCGCGTCCGTAAGGTAGATACCTCGGGGAACATCAGCACTGTGGCGGGCACCGGGAACTCAGGATTCTCGGGCGACGGAGGCCCGGCCACGAGCGCGCAGCTTCAGGCTCCTAGGGGCATTGTGGCGGACTCTTCCGGCAACCTCTTCATCGCCGACTCGGGCAACAGCCGCATCCGTAAGGTAGACACCTCGGGGAACGTCAGCACCGTTGCTGGCACCGGGACGTCAGACCCTAGAGGCGTCGCGGTGGACTCTTCAGGCAATCTCTTCATCGCCGACTCGGGCAACAGTCGCATCCGTAAGGTAGACACCTCGGGGAACGTCAGCACCGTTGCGGGCACCGCGACGGGGGGATTCTCGGGCGACGGCGGCCCGGCCACCAACGCCCAGTTGGGCGGCCCGTGGGGCGTCGTGGTTGACTCCTCCGGCAACCTCTTCATCGCTGACACGTTCAACGAACGCATCCGTAAGGTGGACACCTCAGGGAACATCAGTACCGTGGCAGGCACTGGGACCCATGAATACGGGGGCGACGGAGGCCCGGCCACCAGCGCCCAATTGAGTTTTCCCTCTGGCGTTGCGGTGGACTCTTCCGGGAACCTCTTCATCGCTGACTCGAGCAACCATCGCATCCGTAAGGTGGAGGCGGTGGCAGCTGCGGCACCCACCCCCACTCCTACTCCTACACCCGTGCCTGGCGTGAGCACAACGGGTCTCATAGGTCTGGCCGTGCTCATGGCGGGGGCGGGGGTATTCGCAATGGTGAGGCGCCGGCCGGAAGCCCATTAGTAGCGGGACTCCACTGCCGCCACGGGGCAGGTCCCTTTATTAGCAGGTTGAGCTAGCATCGAAGCATGACGTACGTGCCAAGCTCGGATAGGCAAAGACTGACTCCCCGACAGCAGCGATTCGTGGCGGAATACCTCATCGACTTGAACGCCACAGCCACCTACAAGCGCGCCGGCTACACCGCCAAGGGCAACGCAGCTGAGGTGAACGCGTCGCGACTGCTCAGGAAGGCTAAGGTGGCTGGCGAGATTCAGCGCCGCGAAGCCGAACGCGGAGCACGCACTGAGACCGCCCAGGACCTAGTCATTTATGGGCTACGTTCCATCGTAGACGACGATACGGCATCTGATTCGGTCCGAGTCAGAGCGCTGGAGTTGCTAGGTAGGCACTTAGGAATGTGGCCCAACGTCCCAAGGCGGACGTGGCGCTAGGTGGGGGATTGGCGCAGGAGTGAACCCGGTCAGGGAACCCAGAATGGTCTGGGACTCCCATGAGGGTAGGAAGGAAAACAGATGTCATCGCATCGCTGGATCCCGGCCGAGCTTGACCTGGACACAATACTGGCCAGGTACCCACGCCCTCTGGATGCCCTAGCGTCTAGCGAGGTACCGGCGTTTATCATTCGGCGAGCTTTCGATCCGAAGCAGTGCACGGCGCTCATCAGACGGTTCTACGACCGGGGCCTTCTCTACGATCCGCGCAAACTGCCGCAGGACCACCACAAAGGACGCGTCGATATCGGCACGTCCTCCGCGGGCATCGGAGACCCGAAGCGCTTCTTTGAGAACACTGCGCAAGTCCATAAGCTATTCGAAACGCTGTTCGAGGGTTACGCTAATCCTATCAAGGTCATATACGATACGATTTCCGTTCTGGCACCCGACAAGCGCGTCATGACTGCCCATGAAAGCGACGGGAGGCTGTTTGGCCCCGCCATTTTCCGCTGCTATTACGAGGACCGCGGGCACGGGCCTCACTTCGATTCCACGCGCAAGGATCGATTGCAAGACAGTCCCCGTGGCAGGAGTGCAGTAGGGCGTTTCGAGACCCAGTTCTCGGCCGTGACGTGCTTTCAGAATGCCGGGCGATTCGAGGGTGACGACGCCGGTCAGGCGTTTATATATCGAGAGCAGTGGTCGCCCGACCTGAAGCCCGACTGGAACAAAACGTACCGCGAAGAAGCGAGCAAGCGAGGCATCGAACGGGTCCACCTGGATCTGGATCAAGGTGATATGTACGTGTTCTGTACTGAGCACATTCACGAAGTGCCCCCCGTTCGAGGCGACACGCCCCGCATCACCCTTGCGGCATTTTTCGGTTCTTCAGGAGACAACGACGAGATTTTCGTGTGGTCGTAGTGCAAGGTGGTTTTCACGCCTCCTCAGTCGCCCAGCCGCGGGCGTGGTGTTTGGCCGCGTCGAAGTCGCCGCCGTGCTCGAGCACCGATGCCCCGCACAGCCTTATCCGCTCGGGCGTCTTCAGACGAAGCTGACCGCATAGCCCGGGATGTTTCCAACATCGTTATGGCCAAGCTCGAGACGCGCATCAAGCTTGATCAGGAGCAACGGGCCTCGTGCTCGCCGGGGGACCAGGGGAGCGGCTCGGGCGATGAACCCGGTTAGGGAACCTGCGCGGGCTTGGGGACTCCGGGGTGCTCGAAAACCTAGCCAAGTTCCAAGGCATGCTGGTCGATAGGCAAGACGTTAGCATAGCGCATAGCATCGAGACGCCTAGCCTAGATGCACTTACCGACGCGGAGATTGACGCACTGCTAGATAGCGTTGCAGCCCGACGCAAGGCCCTAGAAGGCGAGGTTGTGATTGAGGGAGACGCGCGTTCCTTAGAGGGTGAGGAGAGCGAGGATACCGGCGCGTAGGGGGAGCCGCTCAGCCGCGAACCGGGCCGGGAGTCCCGACGATGTCAAGTGACTCCGTGGGTCTCGGCCGCAAGTTGCGGGAGGCATCAGCATGACCCGTAGAATCGCCAGGATACAAAATCCCATGCCTAACGTTTGGCTGCGGCCTACACCTGCAATTCTCGCCTCCCTGACGGCACTCGCTTTGCTTACGGGGTGTGGTGCTGCCGAAGAGGCTGATGGAGCCGAGCAGGGTCCCGATGAACCCCCGCCGGCGGCGACCACACAGTCTGGGCTCAGGGATATTACCTCCTTTGCTGGGACCGGCTCGCCCAGGTTCACTGGTGACGGAGGCCCGGCTAGCGGGGCTGGTTTTTTCGCTCCGCAGGGGGTGGCGCTAGATGGTCAGGGGAACCTGTACATCTCGACTGATCATCGGGTTCGCAGGGTCGACGCCGTCAGCGGCGTCATCTCTACCGTAGCTGGAACGGGGAGAAACCGCTCTGGTGGCGACGGGGGTCCGGCTGTCGATGCAACTTTAGCTGAACCGAAAGGGATAGCTCTGGACAGCGCGGGAAACCTGTTTATCGCTGGAAAGGGCAGTGGCCTCGTGCGAAAGGTGGATGCCGAGACCGGTATCATCTCAACCGTGGCAGGGGGCGGGGTTGGGAATGAGCTAAAGCAGATCATTGGAGATGGAGGCCTGGCCACGGAGGCCTTGATCAAAGCGCCGGACGACGTGGCGTTGGACAGCGAGGGTAGTCTCTACCTGGCTGGCGGCCAGCGTATACGTAAAGTAGACGCCAGGACCGGTATGATCACCACCATCGCCGGCACGGGGAAGCGGGGAGTACAGGGCGATGGAGGCCCGGCTACCGAGGCGGGGCTGGCTGAACCAAATAGCGTGGCGGTGCATACCAACGGCGACATTCTAATCGCTGATACGGACAATCACCGAATACGTAAGGTGGACGGCGCCACGGGGATCATGTCAACGGTAGCCGGTGTGGGAAGGCACGTCGAACATGAGGGGCTGTTCTACATCGGCCTGAACAGACGGCCGCCGGTGAGAGCGGCGACTGGAGTAGGGTACTCGGGTGATGGGGGTAGGGCCGATGAAGCCGAGCTCACTATGCCCTCCGGTGTGGCGTTGGGTCCGCAGGGTGACATCTATCTCGCCGATGGCTTCGTCCTTGTCCGCAAGGTAGATGCCAGTACGGGCATAATAACTACCGTGGCGGCCGGCGAGACCGAGACCAGGACCGAGGGCGGGAAGATCAAGATTCACACCGGGTCCGTGGGCCAGATAATGTCCATCGCCATCAACCTCGAGGGCGAGATCTTCCTGGCCGACTACAAGAACAACGTCGTGCACAAGGTCTCGCCGAAGGCAGCTCAGTAGAATATTCAGCGCCCCGACGCCGCGAATAGAGAAGCGCTCCGCCGAGGACTTCGCCGCCCCCGCAGAATCCGTGCCTGCAAGTCGTGCGCAGCTGAAGGCCGGGGAGCCGAGCGTGAGGGCGGTGAAGGCAGCGCGCCTAGTCGGGACGATGCGCTGAAGTGAACCCGGTCTGGAGTCCCGTCGATGTTAGGGGACTCCGGGGGCTAGGAGTCCCATGGGGGATTAGGGACAACGGAGGGCATAGGGATACACATCCCATATTTACCTCACAACAGGCTTATAGGCCTTAAGACTGACGAGGGGGGGTAACCCGGAGGCGGAGACCCGCGATGTATTTGGGACTCCTGTGGGGCGTAGATAGAGAGATCACCCTCAAGATGGTGCACTTCTGAGCGATGAGCCTTTAGTGATCGCCGCCGCGAAGTCGCTGGCCCGCTTCCAGGAAGGTTGACACATGCACGCTACACTACCAACGACAACACTTGGTCGAACGGGACTCAAAGTCACGCGGCTGGGGTTCGGCTGCGCCCTATGGAAGCCGGACATGCCCCACTGGACGCCGGAGCAAGCCCAAACGGTCTGGGACGCGGCTCTGGATGCTGGAATCAATTTCTTCGATACCGCCTATGATTATGTCTTCAGCGAAGAGTGGATTGGCTGGGCACTCCACTCCAGATACGACGAGTTTTACCTGGCCACCAAGTGCGGATGCAACGACGCACAGCCCAGCTCCAACAGCTCTGACCACGAATGGACACGTGACAACCTTTTCCGGAACATGGAGATTAGCCTGAGACGGCTCAACCGCGACAGCGTGGACATTATTCAGCTTCACAACGCCACGGCCGAGGAGTGCGAGGCGGGCGGCCTGGTCCAGGCGCTGAGTGACATCCGCGACCAGGGAATGGTCAGATGGATCGGGGCTTCAACGACGCTCCCTGACCTACCCACGCTCCTGAGCTGGGGGGTGTTCGACGTCATGCAGATTCCCTACTCCGCACTTCAGCGGGAGCACGAGGATTGGATCGCAAAGGCCGCCCAGGACGGCGTCGGCATCATCATCCGCGGTGGTGTCGCCCAGGGAGAGCACGGCTTGGGCGCAGCCTCATCCGACACCTGGAAGACATTCGACCGGGCGTCCCTTGGCGAGCTACTGGAGGAGGGCGAGAGCCGGTCCGCGTTCGTCCTGAGGTACACACTTAGCCACCCCAACGCCGACACCATCATCGTAGGCACCACAAGGGCAGCTCACCTGCAAGAGAATATCGATGCCGTGATGAGAGGGCCGCTCTTAGCCGACGTTTACACGGAGGCCAAGCGCCGACTCGACGCGGCCGGAGAGAGCCCAGCCCCCTTGGATTAGCTTGTTAGCGATGCGGATATAGATGCTCTGCTAGACAACGTGGAAGCCAGGCGCAGGGCGTGAGAGGCGAGCATCACTGTAGAAAAGCCGGTGGACCAGGGGAGCGGCTTAGGCGATGAACCCGGCTAGGGAACCTGCGCCAGTTTGGGGACTCCCGTTAGAGAAAGCCGTGGTCAAACCTGCCCTTCAGGAATCTGAGAGCTTAACTTGTTTAACATCATACTCAGGAGGAGCGCCCTCCTGTGTGTTCGCGACTCCTACCACGGTGGCCAGCCCTTCAAGCTGCGTGCTGAAGGACGCCAGGGTTTTCTTGAGCTGATCGTATTCGGCCTGAGCGCTTCTGGTCTGCTGCATGTGAGATTGGAAGAGTCGGTTCAACGCGGACAACTCCCGCTTGCGTTGTTCGAGAAGGGCATTAAGCTGGTCGATTATCTCCTCCTGTTTGTGGTGATAGGCTCTGTTCTCTAGGGTGAGGGCCCGCCGCGACAACGCGTTCTCAATTCGTATAACGAGCTCCGCCAGGCCGACGGGTTTGAGCGCGTAGTCGTAGGCGCCCTCGCGCATGGTCCGCACCGCCTGCGTCAGGTCAGTTTCTCCAGACAGCATCAGCACTGCAACGTCGGGGTGCTGGGCTCTCAGCTCCGGCAGGAAGTCGATTCCTGACTTGCCCGGCATGTTGATGTCCAACAACGTCAGATCGTAGTTGCCCTGGTCAAGCATGCTTGCGGCCTGATCAGCGCCGGCGGCCGCATCGCACTCGTAGCCGGCGGTGGACAGGCTCGCCTTTAGAGATCTCTGAATAGGTTCTTCGTCGTCTACAACTAAGATTCGTGCGGCAGGTTTGGCATGTTCCATCTGTTCACCGTCCTTTGTGGAGCTGACAGAGCCTGGGCCAGCCCTCGCGGCTGGGAGGGCGATGGGGTGCGGTTGAATCGCCTTTGGATCAATGACCCGGTCTCGGTCATCAACGCTAAGCCCGAATCCACCGAAGGAGGGCGTCGGGTTAGCGTCCTGAAGCAGCAAGAAGGTGCTCCTGTGCTTCTGGGATAATGGTTTTGTAGCAAAAAACAGACCCTGGAAAAGGAGCACCCAATAGATGCTGCCACGCAACCACCCCGACCGAATCCAAATCACCTTCGACGACCGCCGCTTGGTGGCCAATGCCGGGCTGCTCCTTCCGGCCACCCTGGCGCGGCACCTCGGCCTGCCCGAACTCGTCCGGCAGCGCCTCGACCTGGGCGATGCCCCGGGGCGGGCGAACACGAGCGACAAGATGATGACGCTGGTGGCGTCTGCGCTGGCTGGGGGCGACTGCATTGACGACGCCGATGTGTTGCGCACCGGGGGGACGGCCAGCACCCTGGGCGGCACGGTGAAGGCGCCATCCACCCTGGGCACCTTCCTGCGCAGCTTCCGGTGGGGCCACGTCCGTCAACTCGACCGGGTGAGCCGCGAGTTGCTGGCCCGGGCTTGGCAGGCCGGGGCGGGACCCGGCGACGGGCCCCTGACCATTGACCTGGACTCCACCATCTGCGAGACCTACGGACTGGCCAAGGAGGGCGCACGCCACCACGGCTATACCGGCAAGCGGGGCTATCACCCGCTGTTGGCCGTCGCCGCCGGCACAGGCGACGTGCTGATGGCCCGGCTGCGCGAGGGCCGGGCCAACACCGCTCGCGGCGCCGCCCACTTCCTGCGTGAAACGGTGAGCCGGGTTCGCTACGGCGGGGCCAGCGGGCAGCTCACCATGCGTGCCGACAGCGGCTTCTATACCCACGCCGTGGTCGCCGTCTGCCGCCGGATCAATGTCCGCTACTCCATCACCATCCGCCAGCACAAAAGCCTGCACAATCTCATCGAGGCGATACCCGAAGATGCCTGGACGCCGATTCCTTACTGGATGGACGGTGCCGCCGATGTGGCCGAGATCACCTGCACCCCCTTCCAGGCCGAGGCAGACGCCGCGCCGGTACGGCTCCTCGTCCGGCGGGTGAAGCCGACGCCCGGTTCCCAACTGGCCCTCTTCGCCAAATACAGTTATCACGGCTTCATCACCGACCGGGACGGGGAGTTGCTCGAACTGGAGGCTGACCATCGCCGCCACGCCGAGATCGAGAATGCCATACGCGACCTCAAGTACGGCGTCGGGCTGAACCATCTCCCCTCGGGCCGCTTCGCCGCCAACGGCGCCTGGCTGGCCGTCCAGACGATGGCCCACAACCTGGCCCGCTGGACGGCGCGGATCGGTCTGGGAGAGCGGATAGCCACCACCAAGACCCTCCGGCGGCGGTTCTTCTCCCTAGCCGGACGGCTCACCCGCTCGGCACGCCGGTTGACCCTGCATCTTCCGGATCGCTGGCCTTGGGCTGAGAAGTTCAGCCGCGCCTTGGCCCGGCTGCGAGCCATTCCACTCCCGGCCTGACGGCACCGTCGGCGACCCACCCACCGGACAACCGAAGATCCCCGCAGACTCGCGCCAGCCCGGTCCGAGAGAGTTCCCTGCTGCGTATTCTCTCGCCATCCCCCGCATCGCAGCTCCCGCAGACGGCCATAGGGGCCCCTGTGCGGCGATGAAGACCGTCCGCCGACCTCCCTACCCCAAATGGAACCCAGGCTATTTCCCCTGTAGCTCCCTCACCCCCCCTTCCGCTTTCCTCACGCCGTCCATCGGTGTCCTTCGGTGGATTCGGGCTAAGGTAGGCACCGATTCGCCCATCCCGTTTGGCCTCCCTTTTTTGACAAGCCCATGTTTAACTGCCGTGGGCCGCGGAAGGGATCGTATGCGTTCACTCTTGCGTCGAAACATAACTCAAGGCACGTCGCAGACCGCTCAACGTGAATGGCTTACTCAGAATGAAGTCGACTCCGGGAGGTCTCTCCTTTGATGTCTCCATCATGTTGCCGAACCCAGTTAGCATGATTACCGGAGTGGAAGGAGAGGCCTGCTTGACCGACGAGGCGAGCTCATCTCCGCCCATTTGGGGCATGGCTCGGTCGGTTATGATAATCTCGAAGCTGCCGGCGTCGAATCTCTCGATGGCTTCCTGGCCGCTCGTCGTCTCCTCCACCGCGTGGCCATCTCGACTCAAATACTCGATCAAGATGCGTCGTATGGCAGCGTCGTCATCCGCGATGAGAATTCGAAGTCCCTTGGGAGCCTCCTTCATCGGCTCTGCATCGCGATCGAGCCTCTCCTTGGGTTGGCCGAGGGGCAGTCTAATAGTCACCGTGGTACCTCGGCCTTCCGCGCTCTCTATCTCCACCGTGCCCTTGTGCCGCTGAACCGTCCCGTAGACCATGGCCAACCCCAATCCGGTACCGTTTACCCCCTTGGTGGTGAAGAAGGGCTCGAACGCGCGACTTCGGGCCTCTTCGGACATCCCGGTGCCTGTGTCACTAACCTCCACGGCTGTCTGCCCATCCGAATGGCTTGTTCGTAGCCTCAGAACTCCGCCTTCCGGCATGGCGTCGGCGGCGTTGAGGATAAGGTTCGTGAAAGCCGTTCGGAGGCCTGCCTCGTCCCCCTCGACTGGAGGGAGGTCACCAGCGAGATCCGTTGTCACCGAAATGTCTATCCCCTGTCCCAGGGCCATGTCCCTCCAACGCGGTCGAGTAAGCGATATAGCATCGCTGATCACCTGGTTCAGATCGACACGAACCATCAGCTCGGCGTCGTCTCGGTGGCGGTAGAACTCACGTAAGCGGCCGACTACTTCCGTGATGTCGTTGGCCGCAGTGCTAATCTCCCGTAGATACTTATTCGTCTGCTCCTTGTCATCCAGAGTCTCGGGGAACATCAGCAATAGATCGACGTAGGAGACGACGGGCGAAACGGCGTTGTTGATATCGTGTGCTATGCCACTGGCCATCGTGCCAAGCGCGCGTAGGCGTTCTTGTCGAACCATTTGTTCCTGGGTGCTTTGCAGTTCCACGAGCGTTTCCTCTAAGCGCTGGTTGGTTTCTTCAAACGCGAGCTGCGTTTGCTTTTCCGCTGTCACATCTTGGACTAGGGACGCAACCGCTATCACATTTCCCTCGGGGTCAATGAGCGGGGTGTTGAACCATTCACATTGGATCGTCTCCCCGTCCTTCCGCACATTTTCGTTTGTGCTGCGAGCGCCTCCGCGTTGTTGCAGGAGCTCCTTCCAAACCGTGTCCACCTGAGCTTTGAAACTTTCGGGCACGATAAAGCTGGCATGGCTGCTCATCGCTTCGCTTGCTCCGTAGCCAAAGATTCTCGCTGCCGCAGCGTTCCAGGCAGCTACCTCGAAGTCCAGATTCCATTCTATGACCCCAAGTGGCGTTTGCTCCACGTGAAGCCGCTCGCGCTCGCGGGCCCGGATAAGCTGTTCATCTGACTTCTCGCGCTCAGCGATTTCCTGCCGAAGGAGCAGGTTGGCGTCGGAAAGCTCGGCGGTCCGTTTCTTTATCTGTTCATCTAATGCGTTGAGAAGATCGTGTAGCGTTTCCTCGGCCTTCTTGCGCTCGGCGACCTCTCTTGTCGCCAGTGTCCTCAGATCCCGTAGCCAACCTGTAATACCGCCGACGAGCAGCAGGGCGCCGGATCCCAGCAGACCTCCACTTTGAACCCATTCCTGCAAACCTATATCCAAGATCGCGAAGACAAGGAGCACGTTGATAACTACGGCCGATCCGCCGAAAACCAAACCGCCCCGCAAGCCGAGGAGCCACCCCCCTAGCATTACCGGTAAGGTAGCAAGTATCCCTAGCTGTGATCCAATAGACGGGGAGAGCACCACGAACGCCACCGCGTACGCCGCCATAGCGCCTGTTGCGAGTGACGATGCTCCAAGGCCTCGTGAGCGATGGGATGAACCCCCAGTCACTCTGTCATCTCTACCGAGCCTTAGCAGAGATAGCAGTTTCATCTTGGGTACTCCAACAAGACAGTCTATCGTCGGCCTCGGCAGCGAACGGAAACCCTGGTCATTGTAGCAGCCCACCGGTGGTTTCTAATCGGTCCCATCGACCCTAGTCAGGTCGGGTCCAGTGAGAGCTCTTCCAGGCCGATTTCAGGAACAACGTCGTGGACAAGATCTCTGCGACCATCGAATCGCCGGCGCATGGTGCAGTATGAATATGAGCGAAGGGAAACTACCCTACCCCCAACGGCTACAGATGGGATTCAAGGGGCTTGTGCAAGTCCGTTCAGTGAGGCATGCCCACTGATGGCGTCGCAATTGCTAGGCTCGTCATCCCTCAGCGACCATCCTACAGGTGGTAACTCTACTATCGGGAGGGTCGAGCGGCCGATCGCCATCGGTAAACTCCATGTAGCGAATCGTGAGTGGGCGATCAGTCTCATCGGATTCGAACGGTGCTCCTTCCGCCATCTTGTCGAGAAGCTCGGCGACGACTTCTCCGACAGTCTTTCCGGACTTGCGCGACGACTCAAACATGTCTATCTGAAAATCGAACGTTTCCATGTCCGCATTCTACCAGTCAAGTAATGTGGCTATACCTACCGTCGGCTGTGGGTCTGTAGTACCCGCGGCTGCGCGGCCGCCGATAGACTAGACTCCGAAGGGCACACTTGCCACGGGTGTTACGACGCATGAAAAACATGGGACCTTTGACAAAGAAAGCGTTTGGCCTCTTCACGATTCACGCAAATAAGGGCGGTCTCGAAACAGGAAGACAACCTAGCTGCCGATGTAAAGATCCTGCTGGAGCAAACGGCATCCGTTCTTTTGCGACCCCGGTTCGATGGTTTGACTCCAGTCACCCCGACGACCCTTCTCCTTCGATCCGACGGCTCGTACCCAGGTGATCTGACGCTACCGCGAGGGTCTCACGAGAAAGTAGAGCCTTGTGGGCCCAAAACGCCCGTTAATGGACACTAGAGGCTTCAGTGAGAAACCTCCAGCTTTACCGGCCGACCTCCTTTTCGGGCAGGCATCAAGCCACTCCTCTCATGGGTTGAGGGTCCGGACTCGACTCGGGCCGTATTGACACATCCCTGTCTGTCGTGACGCCCCACTTCTCTTGGGACAATCGCCTGGCCTTCCCAGTTGAAGAACTTGACGACGCGGGTCTCCGTGGTCCGTGCCTGAGCCTAGGGTCTGAGGGGGCCGCGGCGCATCAGGGCTTGTCCTCGCCGCCCCAGCGCCAGTGGTAGGCCGCGAGTTTGACCAACTGCTCAGACACAGGAAAGCCATCTCTCAAACGCTTGGGGGCCGCCCAACGCCCCTTCGCAGTATTGAATTCACTTGGCCGCCCGCGTTCTCGAGAACGGCGGTCAGGGTCGCCTTATCACGGCCTTGGGCTGAAGTAGCAAACGGCACGGCCACCAAGTGATAGAATCGTCCCTCAGATAGGAGTTCCCGTATGTGACCGCCCGCCGCCGTTCTCCGAACGCCGGAACTGCGGGGCATACTTGTAAAGTGTGGTGGGGGAGAATGTGCAGCTCCTGAGCCATCGCCTTGGGTGCCTACATCGCCCTTGAAGTTTCTCATCACCGTGAGACGGCTTTGGTTAAATACCGGTGTAGTGCCAGTAAGATGCCGGTTAAATACCAGTCTTGAACCCGTCTCTTCATGCTAGCTGGATACAAAAAGCCTGCGGCGCGCGTACGCGCGCGCGAGCGCCCCTACGGTTTGTATTCACCTCACTGCGCTAGGATCAAAGCCAGCCGAACGGCGGACAGCAGGACATAGCCGGGGCTGGCTTTCGCGAATACTCTTAGGTGTGAACCCTACGGTCGTCTTAGCGTATTTACTGACGGATGTCGGCAAGAACACGAAAACATCACCTCGGAGGTAGACCGGATGAACAGAATCCAGGGAACGGTGACAGCTATCGGTGTGGCAATGCTGATTACAATAGGCGTGTCATGCGGGAGTGAACCGGCGCCGGAGCCGGATGTGCCAACGAGCCCTCCACCGGCCCCCGCGCCTGTCTCCGCGGGTTCGCCCGCTCCTCGTCCAGGGAACATCAGGGAGTTCGCCGCGCGAGCCGACGTGATTGTGGTGGCGACAATTAGCTCGGTTCTGGCCGAGAAGCTGTTAGGCCCCTATGGCGAGGACGGAACGGCACTGCCGGCGGATGAAGAGACCGGCATGCCTTTCACCGATTATCTGGTCCAGATCGAGAGCGTCCTGAAGGCAGACGAGGTCGTCGCTGGGGCGGACACTCTAGTCCTTCGCATGTTCGGGTACCTGAGCAGGCAAGGTCAAGGTCCCGCCGGCGGCCCAATATTCTCGGTGGTCTTCGAAATGCCCAAGCCAGGTGACCACCTGCTGTTCGTCCTCGGGCGGAACCCGGACGGCACCTACGGAACTGGTCCGGGAGGGCTCCTGAATATCGATGGCGCGACGGTTGCGTTCGCGGACGGTTTTCTCTTCCCGTTCGAGATGGCTCCCGCGCAGTCCATGGATGAGATCAGGGACGAGGTAAGCCGGCAGTAGCGGAAGGGTGTACTTCAACCCGCCCTAATCGCCCTCCTCCTGCAGTCCTCAACAACACTCGGGGGGACCATCCTCACGGCTAGGACCATGAGAATTGGGACGATGATGATGTCGTCAACATAGCCGACTATTGGGATTGAAATCCGAGATCGGAGAGGTGGCCGCAGGTCTGGACCACCAAAGCAGGATGCACCGTCTCGCACCTAGTTTGAGCTAATGTCAGCCCATTCCCTCAAAAAGGAAAAGCCCCTTTAGACCATCCACCGCCACGGTCATTGACCCACCCTGAGCGCTTTGATCATGGATTAAATATCAGTCGGACGACTGGCGTAACCCACCTCCCTATGTGGCAAGGTGCTCAGGGCGTCCTCTGGTTTCACGTCTTAGAGGATCGATCTGGCGCCGAATTGCAACGGCGCAGGTGGCCGGGCCAGCCGTTCTTGACGCGGTTGCCGGCTGGAGGGGACTGACTGATATGATGACTGGTGCCGAGAGTCCTACACGCCGTACCTGCTGCAGGCGGCACAGGTGCCGTCGAGGTAATACGAGACGTGGATCACCTCGAAACCCTCGCTCGCCTTGCCCGCAAGCACCGCGACCTCTGCGTGATGGCCTGCAAGAGACACTCCCAGCTCACCGGAGGCGATATCCACGGGCAGCCGTCGGATAGCCTCTAGCTTCTCGCCCTGGCCGACACCCTCCAGCCTCCCACACACACGCCCATCTTCATCGACGAACTGGCCAGATTCTTCGGCGGTGAGGCTCAGCGAGTAGACCGGCGACTCCAGCAGGGCCCGGCTCACCGCCGCCCGAGACATATTGTGGATCAGAAGCTGCGTGACCGTGCCCGGACGGCTGCTGTCGTTGTCGATCGACACTCCGATCTCCTCGACTAGCTTCGAACTGACCTGGGCCCTCACTCTGAGCCGGTCGTTGAACTCAGCCAGCACCGCCGTCTTCCAACGGTCCAGGAAGACATAGGCCCTGTGATTGGGCAGGTGTGCCTTCAGCAGCCGCCAGCGAAGTCCCTCCTCCACCTCGAGGCGCACGTCCAGGAACTCGGAGTCCGAGACCACCGCCGTAGCGCCCGACAGCCCGATCTCCGCGGTCGGCCTGCCAGTGTAGACCGACTCGATGTGGACCGGTGGCACGCCGATTGACTTCGCCGCCCCTGCGACCACGTTCAGTAGGTCGTCGTGGTGCCTTCCGATGGCGTCTCTGAGCCGTTGGACACGGACCTGCGCAGTGAGGCGACGGTTGCGGACCTCTTCGATGCCCCGTCGCACCGTCCTGGGGTCCTTTCTGTAATCACGGGCGAGGTCGGCCACCGATTTGCCACCCTCGGAGGCCTCGAACCATATCTCTTTCTCCGTGTAGGGCACCTTCCTCGGCAATTCTCTTTCACCTCTCGTGGTACACCGCCGCGGCGGTAGTCAATGCTGTATTAAGCAATATACTACAGTATGGCCCGTTCTTACATATACTGTGACACAAGTAAGGCCTTGTTGTTTTGCGAAATATCGGCTAGGATCAACGAACGAGCCAAACACCACGAAAACACTGCAACCTGCGTTAGGACCGAGGGCAAAAGTGACATCATACGCCCTGCCGGTGGCCTCTAGAGGAGTCTTGTCTATCATGAAGGTATCGCGCAGTGTCAAAGATGCTCGAGGCGCTGTAGAGCGAACCCAGGGGGCCATCAACCGGTTTCGGCGGCGCCTTCCGCCGGGGAGCGGGCTGCTGTCGCCAGCTGACCCGTTGGGGTCTCCCACGGGAGCGCTCACCAACTTTTCGGACCGGCTCAAGCTGATCGCCAGCCTGCAGGCCGAGGGGCGGCCCGCCCACCATGAGCATCGGGAGATGAGCCGCTGGCTCGACATGCTGAAGGTGGAAGTCGACAGAGCCGCCGCACAAGTGGTGCTGCCGCCAGGGGAAACGCGTCCTGAGCGAGGGCCTATGAAGGAGGTCTACGAATCTCTGGGCAAGCTGGCACGGGCGGTGGGGAGGCTGAAAGACACGCCCGGGCTATTCGGAGAGCACCTTAAGGAGCTGATGGAGCGCTGCCGGCTGTCCCCGTACGGTCTCGCGAAGATGGTGGAAGTCGACGACACTCACCTGCGGCGGCTTCTTCGCGGGGAGAAGAGCAACCCCCGCCGCGACCTCGTCGCCCGTCTCGCCAACGAACTCTACCAGTTCTCCGATGTCTCTGCACGGGACGTGGAGCGTCTGTTCAAGCTTGCGGGCTACGGCCCTCTACCGCCAAGGCGGAAGGAGATCGACCGGGAGTTCCGGTAGGTCGGCCCACGATGACCGGACGAGCGCCGCGTCAGGGTATGGGGCGCCTGTCTGACTATGCCCAAGTGCAGCTACTCAGAAGCCGTCAGCTAAGGGCTGCCGAGCAGGCCGCGCTCGTAAGGGATGTCCTTGAACTCATCCGGGCTAGTTGGTATGTCCCAAGGAAATGCCGAGCGTGTGATAGGTTGAGAAGGTAGGAAATAGTAAGAGGTATCACAGAGACCCGATCGTACGTGCATTGGTCTCAAGCATTCGGCCAGTCACCCGCAGCCCCAAGAGCGACTTCGCACAACCTTGGGGCCGGATTCGTTACAAGGAGTCTCTTCATGACCCAGATGCGGAATCATCGATCCAATCCGGACAGCCTAACGTCGGTTAGGATTCCTTCTTCACCCGATGAAAGCCTCGACCCTGGGCAGTTCCGAGTGCTGCTGTACTCCCGTGTGAGCTCTCCAAGGCAGGCCAAACACGGCCACAGTATTCACATACAACCGGAGAACCTCAAAGGACATGCCGAAGCACACGGATGGGCTGTTGTAGGAGAAGTCTCAGACGCCGGCCGTACAGGCAGGAACGACGAGAGAGAGGGCTTCAAGAAGTTGATGCAGGCGTTGAAGCATCACCGTCCGGACGCTGTTCTCACGACCCGGTTGGCCAGGTTCATGAGGAACGCGAGGCTGACGCTCAACGCCGTGCACGAGATGCGCGAGATGGGAGTAGCCCTCATATGCACCGACGAGCCCATCGACACCAGGCAGCGGGGACTCGCCGACCTGTTCCTGGCCATTCTGGCGACGATGGCGGAATGGGAGTCCGACAGGCTGTCTGAGTACGCCAAGGAGACGAGGGAGCGGCTGATCGCAAAGGGCAGGCTGCCGTCGGGCAGGCCGCCCTACGGATACAGTTACGACAAGGCAGCCGGGGAGCTGATCATTGATGAGGACAAAGCCAAGAACGTGCGGATCATATACTCCCTGTATACCGACAGGCGCATGGGGATGCACACCATCGCCGTTGAACTCGCTGCGAGGGCGGTCAAGTCCCCGAGGGGCAACAACCTTTGGAACACCGCCACCCTAAGGAAGGTTCTGGTTGACCCTACGTACGTCGGGCGTCATCCCCTCGGTGTGGTGGCTCCCGCCATCATCGAACAGTCGGTCTACGACAGAGCTCAGAGGCTTCGGAAAGCCAACAAACGGCTCCACCCACCGAGGAAGGATCCATGGCCTATGCAGGGAAGGCTGAAGTGCGTCAGCTGCGGTTCAACGCTGCAGTGCGAATACTCTGGAGGACACAGGTACTATCGCTGCCCGGGAAGAACCACCAGGAGTAAGTACTACTTACAGACCGGCAGACGGTGTGATTTGAAGGGGCTGAGGGCGGACGACGTCGAAGAGCAGTTGCTGGCGGGTCTGTGCAACGCGATGTTGAAGCCGGACAACTTCGCCCGGGCTCTGGAACGTACCATAGCCGAACTCCATTCGAGGATCGGTGACCTCGAACGCGAGGCGGGGCCGCTGGCGCAGGCACTGCACGATGCCGGGGAGGAACTCAAGAGAATAGACCGCGCGTGGATAAGGGGGCGACTAAGCGATGACGAACTGGTCGAAATGGAGCGAGACGCCGAAGCTCGCCGCGAGCGGATCCAGTCCCAGCTGGACGCCCTTGGCGCCGGCGATCTGGAGGACCTCGAGCGGACACGGAGCCTGATCGGTGCGGCACAGGCGTCCCTGGCCATGGCAAAGACGGCCGGTGTGAACTGGTGGAGTCACCCCGAAGCTCCTCCAATGTGGTTCACGGACGTGCTAACGCCGCCGGGCTGGCCACCTGGTGATTTCCTTGATAGGGGCGCTCCTGAGACCGTGGTATACGATACATTCCCAGAGGTCGACTCCAGCCACACGGCCAGAACGCTGAAAGAGGCGCTGGACCGCCTTCAGGCTGAGATCTGGGCAAAACCTGAGAGTCTTGAGGTGCGCGGCCTGATCAACGTCAAAGTCGCTGATGGTGATGGCGTTCCAGTCCTACAACTGCGAAAGCCCCCCGACAGCGAAGAAGGCGCCCAGGCGTTAGGTACTCCTTCGACAAGCTCACCACGAACGGAAAGGGATTGGTCGCTCGGCCTGAGCTAGTCGAAGGCCCATCGAATCAGCGAAGCAATCCTTGATGCGCCCCCTGCTTCCACGGTACCCATGACATCGGCGTTCCCTCTTCGGCCGTATAATAATAGTCCCAGGCTCCTTCGTCCTCGGCGGCGGATCGACCGTTTCCTAGCCTGAACGCCACTAAATCGATTGGAGGTTCTATGAGTTCGACCACCGGCATGACCGCCTTCGACGAGGTGAACGTCTTCTTCGATCGGGCCGCCGACATCGTCGGGATCGACGACGGCGTTAGGGAACTGCTTAGGCGGCCGTGGCGAGAGCTCAAGGTATCCGTGCCTGTCAGGATGGACGACGGGCGCATCGAAGTCTTCACGGGATATCGGGTGCAGCACAATGCCGCCCGCGGCCCCTACAAGGGAGGCATACGGTATCACCCCAAGGCGGACGAGGAGGAGGTGAAGGCGCTGTCCTCGCTGATGACGTGGAAGACAGCGCTCGTGGATATTCCTTTCGGTGGCGCGAAGGGAGGCATCCAGTGCGACCCTCGCAGCATGAGCGAGGGCGAGCTGAACCGGATGACGCGACGCTATACGACCAATATCGAGCACCTTCTTGCCATAAACAGGGATATCCCTGCGCCTGACCTCGGTACTAACGCGCAGACGATGGCGTGGATGATGGACGCGTACGGGATGATCCACGGCCACACGCCTGGTATCGTCACCGGGAAGCCGGTGGAACTGGGCGGCTCAGTCGGCCGCGACTCCGCACCGGGACGCGGGGCCGTCTACGTAATGGTGGAGGCGGCCAAGGACTTCGGCCTGGACACGGAGAACGCCCGCGTGGCTATCCAGGGGTTCGGACAGGTGGGCTCGTGGATCACGCGTCTGCTGCACGAGATGAACTGCAGGATAGTGGCGGTCAGCGACGTCCAGGGCGGCGTGTACGCCGAAAGCGGGATAGATGTGGACGCGTTGCTCGCCCACCACGGCGAGGCTGGCACGGTTACGGGCCTGCAAGGCACGGACTCGATTACCAACGAGGAGATCCTCGAACTGGAATGCGAGTTTCTCGTGCCGGCGGCTATAGACGGTGTGATTCATGGCGGCAATGTCGATGCGGTGAGGGCGCAGGTTGTCGTGGAGGCGGCCAATCATCCTGTGACCCCGGAGGCGGACCGGGTCCTCGATGAGAAGGGCATCAAAGTACTGCCGGATATCCTTGTGAACGCAGGTGGAGTAGTAGCGTCCTATTTCGAATGGACTCAGAACCTTTACCAGCACCAGTGGGAGCTGGAACGAGTCAACGAGGAGCTGAGCAAGATCATGACAAGGGCGTACCGCAGCGTGAGAGAGATGGTGGACAGGGATGGGCTCAGCTATCGGGACGCCGCGTTCGCCATCGGGGTAGGTCGCGTTGCCCACGTGGCGAAGCTGCGGGGATTCATCTGAGGACTAGGAGCGCCAGGCTCGATGGTGGCCATTGCTTGCTGCCATGGCCCTTAGATTCCTCGCAGGGCTCGGAATGACATTGCCTGCCTAGCGCGCTATTGAGGCGTACTGGTCGCCCGCTTCCCGTCACGCTGAGTGCCGCTTCGGGGCGAAGGGTCTAAGAGCGCTGGTGGCTCGATTGTGGCCCTAGCGTTGCTCAATGGCCCTTAGATTCCTCGCTGCGCTCGGAATGACAGTACGACTGCGCGACCCTTCGTCAAGGGGCGGACGGCCCATGGCCGATGGTATAATTGCTGAAGGCGCAAGCTCTTTCGGCTTGCGAGACGGAAGCGGGAGCTCCCCCGGCTTTTAGGGCTGCCATGATACTCGCACTGGACATCGGCAACACCAACATCACGTTCGGCGTCTTCCGGGACGGCGACGATGGCGGCGAGGCGTCGCGCTACTCCCCTTCTGACACTTGGCGCATATCCACCGAGATGGACCGGATGGCCGACGAGTACGGCCTCATACTCAACAACCTGCTGTCACTTCGCGGAATCTCGACAGGCGAGCTGACGGCTGCGGTGATGTGCAGCGGGGTGCCTCCGTTGACCCCCACGTTCGTTGGCCTGCTCAAGACGTATCTGGGGCTCGAGCCGCTCGTGGTGGGCGCGGGCGTCAAGACCGGGGTCAAGGTGCTGTATGATACGCCCCGCGACGTAGGCGCCGACCGGATAGTGGACGCTGTGGCGGCGATCAAGCTCTACGGCGGACCGGCGGTGGTCGTGGACTTTGGCACCGCCACCGTCTTCGACGCAATCTCGGCGCGGTCGGAGTACCTCGGCGGCGCTATAGCTCCGGGAATGGCGGTCGCCGCGGACGCGCTGATTCAGAACACGTCACAGCTTCGCCGGGTGGAGCTGGACAGGCCACCGGAGGCGATAGGCAAGAACACCATCCATGCCATCCAGTCCGGTCTGGTGTTCGGGTACGCCGAGATGGTGAAGGGTATGGTGGCGAGGTTCGACAATGAGCTTGGCGGCGGAAGCAAGGTCGTGGCGACCGGGGGTCTGGCGGAGCTGATGGCGAAGGAGGTCGACATCTTCGACGCGGTCAATCTCGACCTGACGCTCGCGGGGCTTCGCATCGTTCACGATATGAATTCCTGAGTCACCCGGGACTCGCGCACGGGCGCGCATGAATCGCGCCGAGGCATTGGCCTTTACCCGTAGATAGGAAAGGACCACCAGAATGCCAAATCCTCTCAAAGATAGATTCGTAGCCCTCGGAGTCAGCGGCAGTATTGCGTGCTACAAGGCCGTGGACCTGGTCAGCAAGCTGACCCAGGCCGGAGCGCTCGTAGACGTGATAATGACCCGGGGCGCAACGAACTTCGTGTCTCCGCTGAGCTTCGAGAGCATCACGCACCGGCGCGCCATCACCGGGGTGTTCGAGATGGCCGAGCCGGAGGCTGGTATCGGCCACGTGGCTGTAGCCGAGCGCGCTGAGGTGTTCGTGATAGCACCGGCCACCGCGCACACGATAGCGAGGATGGCGTGGGGCTTCGCCGACGACGCACTCACGACCGCGGTGTTGGCCACCAAAGCGCCTGTGATCGTGTGCCCGGCAATGGACGGCCACATGTTCCAGAATCCTGCGACGCAGGAGAATATTGCCAAGCTCAAGGGCAGAGGCATGGCTATCGCAGGCCCCGACGAAGGGTATCTTGCGTCCGGCATGAGTGGGGCGGGGCGGATGCTAGAGCCCGAGGAGATCTTGGGCCACGTCAAGCTCACCCTGGGCCGCGGCGGCGATCTCTCCGGCCGCAAGATAGTCGTGAGCGCCGGTGGGACACGAGAGGCGATCGACCCGGCCAGGTACATCTCGAACCGGTCGTCGGGCAAGATGGGATATGCCGTGGCCGAGGCGGCGCGTGACCGCGGGGCTAACGCCGTCCTCGTGTCGGCATCCGATGCGCTGCCCGACCCGGTTGGAGTGAGGGTGCTGCGCGTTGGCTCGGCGTTGGAGATGCGCGATGATGTAGTGCAGGAGAGCAGCGATGCCGATGCGCTGATAATGGCGGCGGCGGTCGCCGATTGGCGGCCCGAGGAGACGGCCGAGCAGAAGCTCAAGAAGGGCGACGCCAAGCGGTGGCGCGTCGAGCTCGTGCGCACGCCTGACATTGTGGCCGACCTGAGCCGCGAAGGCCTGATCAAGGTGGGCTTCGCGGCCGAGAGTCAGGACTTGCAGGTCAACGCGGCGGAGAAGCTGCGGGAGAAGGGTCTCGACCTGATCGCGGCCAACGACATCACCGCTGCCGACGCCGGCTTTGGCGCAGACACCAACCGGGTGGTGCTCATGGGCCCCGACGGTCAGTCCGAGGAGCTGGAGCTGATGAGCAAATACGAGGTGGGGCACCGTATTCTGGACAGGGTAGCTGGGCTTATCAGGGAGCGGAGCTGACGCCCACGACGGGCGTGAGCGGTGTAGGAGTCGATTGGGGAGACCTCACCCCCGGCCCCTCTCCGCAGCTGCGGAGAGGGGGGAAGAGTGGTGGAGATGGAGTTACTTCACTTGGGGTGAGGTAATCTGGTTGGCCACGTGGAAACGTAACTTTCGGCCGTTGAAGTCAGTTCAACAGGGGAACGAATCGACCGGGGCAAGGTGTGTGATGGAGGTCCTAAAAGAGTGAATCTGCCAGACACTTTCAAAAGCCTATCAGAAAAGCTGCAGTCCACGGCCACTGTCAAGACCGTCTACGGGGACCCCATCGAGGCGGAGGGGAAGACGGTGCTCCCGGTTGCGCGGGTCCGTTATGGCTTCGGCGCCGGGGGCGGGACGACCGGCCCGCTCCCTAGCGCTAACGGAGAGGATGGACCCGACGGCGACGAGCCGGCCTCGGGAGGAGCGCAGTCGGGCGCCGGTGAAGGGGGCGGCGGCGGGGTGGAGGTTACGCCGGTGGGTGTGATCGAGATCACGCCGGACGAGACTCGCTTCATCTCGTTCGAGGACCGGCGCGGGCTGATAAAAGCGGGGCTCATCGGGCTGCTGGTCGGGCTGTTCCTGCTGAGGAGACGACTGCGGGGTTGAGGTCGGTGTGGCCGCGTGGGTCTAGCCGTTGAATGGGGGCGGGAGTTCTTCGACAGCCTCAGGACGAGCGTTAGAGGAATCTCTCCTCCATGGGAGGGTAGTCGAGGAGGGCACCCACGCGGAACTCGTTGCGCTTGGGGCTCGCTACGCTGAGATGTACTCCGTGCAAGCGGGGTGGTACATGTAGCGGGGTAACGAGCGCTCGCCTTGCGGTGCTGTGAGCTCAGGGCCGACCCGTCTCGTTGGCGCGATTGACGCTCTTACTGGCGCTCTATTAGAATGTAAACCGTGAACAAGAGTAGGCAAGCGAATCAGGTGGTCGTAACGGGCACCAGGCCTTAGGCCAAGCACGCGATGCTGGCCGGGGTCCGAATGTGAGATTCGGGCCCCTTTTTTTGTTGCGGAGAATTTTATTCCGGCCGAAAGCTGTACCGCAGAGGGTATTCCAATGACCCAGACCGCGAACCGTAGAGACATCCCCAAGGCCTACGATCCCAAGGCCGTCGAGCAGCGCATCTACGAGATGTGGCTGCAGGGCGGATACTTTACGCCTCAGATCGACCGGGCGAAGAAGCCGTTCGTGATCATCATGCCGCCTCCCAACGTGACGGGGGAGCTACACATGGGGCATGCTCTCACCGCTGCGCTGCAAGACTTGATGGTGCGCTGGCACAGGATGAGAGGTGAGCCGACCCTATACCTTCCGGGCACCGACCACGCCGGGATCGCGACGCAAGTGGTGGTCGAGCGAATGCTGGCGGACGACGGCCTGACTCGACATCAGCTAGGCAGACAGAAGTTTGTCGAGCAGGTGTGGGAGTGGGTGGACCGATATGGGGGAACGATCTACGAGCAGACGAAGCGACTGGGCGCTTCGTGCGACTGGAGCCGTCAGAGCTTCACGCTGGACGAGGGGCCGAGTCGCGCGGTTCGGACCACGTTCGTGAACCTGTACAGGAAGGGGTTGATCTACCGCGGCGAGCGCATCACGAACTGGTGCCCTCGGTGCGCAACGGCGCTGTCCGATCTGGAGGTGAAGCACCAGGACGAGAACGCGAACCTGTACCACATCCGCTACGACCTGGAGGATGGCAGCGGCTCGTTGACCATCGCTACGACCAGGCCGGAGACCCTGCTCGGCGACACCGCAGTCGCGGTGCATCCCGACGATGAGCGTTACACGCACCTGGTCGGCAAGAATGCGGTGCTGCCGGTGCTGAAGCGGGTGATCCCGGTGATCGCGGATGAGGCGGTGGACGTGGAGTTTGGGACCGGCGCGCTCAAGGTCACGCCCGGCCACGATCCGGCGGACTTCGAGATCGGCGAGCGGCACGGGCTCCCCATCGTCAACGTGCTAAACGCGGACGGCACGATGAACGAGAACGCCGGCCACTACAACGGCGTGGAGCGCTTCGAGGTCCGAAAGCGGATCGCGGAGGAGCTCAGGGGGGACGGCCTGCTCGAGAAGGTCGAGCCGTACCGCCACTCGGTCGGCCACTGCGACCGGTGCAACGAGGTGGTCGAGCCCACGGTGAGTAAACAGTGGTACATGAAGATGGAGCCGCTGGCTAGGCCGGCTATCGACGCGGTCCGGGACGGCAGGATCCGCATCATTCCGGAGCGTTTCTCCAAGGTCTACTACAACTGGATGGAGAACATACGCGATTGGTGTATCAGCCGCCAGCTGTGGTGGGGGCATCGCATCCCCGTGTGGTACTGCGATGACTGCGACGGGGTGACCGTGGACCTGAAGGACCCCACGCGCTGCGTGGAGTGCGGCTCGGAGAGTCTTGAGCGAGACCCGGACGTGCTGGACACGTGGTTCAGCTCCGCGCTGTGGCCCCACTCAACACTGGGATGGCCGGACGAGACCGAGGACCTGGACTACTTCTATCCGACCTCAGTCCTGGAGACGGGGCACGACATCCTCTTTTTCTGGGTCGCCCGCATGATCATGACGGGCATCGAGAACACTGGAGAAATCCCGTTCGACACGGTCTACCTCCACGGCCTGGTGCGGGACCCCGAGGGCGTCAAGATGAGCAAGTCCAAAGGGAACGTGATGGACCCGCTGGATCTCATCGACCTGTACGGGGCGGACGCGCTGCGCTTCGCCCTCACCACGGGGACTTCTCCGGGCAACGACATGCGTCTTAACGAGGCGAGGATGGAGGCCAGCCGCAACTTCGCGAACAAGCTGTGGAACGCGGCCCGCTTCGTCATGACTGCGGTCGAGGATGCGGGCGACACTGGGTCGTGGGACTGGCCTCCGGTGGCTTCCCATCTCGAAGACCGATGGATATTGAGTCGCCTGGACGGCGCCGTGCGGCAGGTCGACACCTTCATGGGCGACCTCCAGTTTGGGGAAGCCCAGCGCGTGGTGCATGACTTCCTGTGGAGCGAGTACTGCGACTGGTATCTCGAGATGACCAAGGTGAGGCTGCGCGCCGGTGACCCGGAGTCGCCTCTGCCCGTCCTTGCATTCGTGTTGGAGCGGGTGCTGCGCCTGCTTCATCCCTTTATGCCGAGTATCACCGAGGAGATATGGCAGAATCTGGTGGAGCAGCTGCCCGCCGAGGCGGACAGGCCTGAGGCGCTCATCGTGGCGGCGTATCCGCAGGCCATTCCCAATCTCTTCGACGGGGCGGCGGAGTCCGACATCGGCGCGATCATCGAGATGGTCCGAGCCTTGCGAAACCTCAGGGCTGAGTTCCGTATTCAGCCGCGCCAAGCGGTGGAAGCGGTGGTGGACGCGCCGGAGATCGCCGACGTCGTCGAAGCCGAGGCCGCGGCGATCAAGACGCTGGCCCAGGTCGAGCCGCTGACGTTGAGTTCCGGTGGTCCAGGCGAGGGCAATGGCGGGCCCGATCAGAGCGTGTCGCTCGTGCTAGGCAAGGGGACGGTGACGGTGCCATTGGGCGGCCTGGTGGACCTCGACGTCGAGAAGAAGCGGCTGAGAGACGAGCTGGCGCAGGTGGAGGCGAGCAGCGAGCGGCTGTCTCGCCGCCTGGACGACGATCAGTTCGTGGCGAAGGCGCCGGAGGAGGTGGTGGAGCGGGAGCGCGAGCGCCTGGAGGGCTGGCGCGAGCGGCGGGAGCGGATTGTGGAGACGCTGGGGCGGTTGGGGTAATGCGCTTGGTTGGTGGGGCTGCCTTGCCGCCAGGGCCCTTAGATTCCTCGGCGGGCTCGGAATGACACTGCCGTAGGAACGGAATGAAACTCTCCTCGCGGACGCGGTGTCACCCTGGTGCCGCCTCGACACGAAGGGTCTAAGAGCGCGAGGGCTTGGTTGGTGGGGCTGCTTTGCCGCTAGGCCCTTAGATTCCTCGCTGGGCTCGGAATGACATTCAGTCTCATGGCCGAACTCCTCGCCAACGCTACCGTGGCAACAGGCGCTAGCGGGACGCCCTTCGCTGGGCGCTCTTCATGCGCTGGAGCATATCCAGGCCTTTGCGTGTGTCGCTGGCCACGCGCGCTTTGTCCGAGACCTCGAGGCGGTGCTTGAAGAGCCAGTAGGTAAACTCTTTCGAGTCGCCGAGGCTGAGGTATCGCCTGGTCGCGAGGCCCGTTTCGTCGCGGAACCTCCGGAGGAGCTTGCTTCTCGGCGCGCGGTAAATCCTGCCGAAGGCCTCGTCGGAGTAGTCGTCCCGGTAGTGGACTCCGCCGCTGGAGTGGCGCTTGTGGGCTTCGAGCTCCACGCTGAGCTGAAGCGCCTCCTCGACGGTCACGCCGTAGTAGTAGTTCAGGTGGGCGCGGTACTTCTCGATTCCAAGGGTCGACTTGAAGAACGCGGAGTCGATCGAGTTTCTTGGGAATCTGCCGCGAAAGAGGAGATCCTCCACCTCTGCAGCAGGCAACAGCCCCTTCGTCGCCAGGCAGAGCCTTTCGGCGAGCATCAGCCAGTCGAACGCCTCCCCGCCGATGAAGTACTTGTACTTACGACCTCGATAGCTCTCTTCCGCCACCGACCACGCGGCGACCGCCTCCAAGAGTGAGATGGGCCACTCGGCGCCATCCTCAAGTGCGGCGCGCAGACTGCTCACGACGTGTCGGGATGTGTCGACGTCAGTCGCGAGCGTGCTTCCTGTGGTGCTAACCATGGGCAGATGGGACCTTCGAACGAAGCTGCTTGTCCGTCTCCAGGAAGGCCAAGAACTGCTCCAGTGGAAGCGTATTTAGGATATCTTTCGCCTCGCACCAGCCTCGCCGGGCCACGGCAACGCCGTTGGTGCGCTGGTCCAGCTCTCCAACCGTGTGCGCGTCGCTGTCGATGACGAGCCGGACCCCCCTCCGTCGCGCCTTGAAGACGTGGGCGTCCTTAATGTCGAGCCGGTGCGGCGAAGAGTTTATCTCCAGCGCGGTCCCGGTGTCGGCGGCCGCTTCGATGATGGCGTCGAAGTCGGCATCGACGGGCCTGCGTTCGCCGATGCGCCGCGCCGAGAGGTGGCCGATGGCTGACACGTGCGGGTTTCGCATCGCTTTCACTATTCGCTCCGTCATTACCGCGGAGTCCTGGTTCATGGCGGAGTGGATGGACGCGACCACCCAGTCCAGCCGTTCCAAGACCTCGTCAGGATAGTCGAGGCTGCCATCTGCGCGAATATCCACCTCGGAGCCTTGCAGCACCCTGATTCCACCCACCCGCTTCTCAGCGGCGCGCAGCATGGCGCGGTGCAGCTTGAGGCGCTCCTCGCTCAGGCCATTCGCTATACCGAGTCCAACCGAGTGGTCCGTAACTGCGAGGTACTCGTAACCCTTGGCCTTGGCGGCGGCGACCATAGCATCCACGTCGTCCTCGCCGTCGCTCCAGTTGGTATGAAGGTGCAGGTCGCCCCTCAGGTCGGCAACCTCGACCAGCGAGGGGACTGCCCCCTGTTGGGCGGCGTCGACCTCGATCACGCCCATTCTGAGCTCGGGCGGGATGTACTGCAGCCCCAGCCGATCATACAGGGCCGGCTCATCGCCGAACTCCTCGATCTCGCCGGTCTCCAGGCTGGTAACGCCGTGCGCAGTGAGACTCAGGCCTAGCTGAGAGGCGTGCTCACCGAGCATCTCGTTGTGCTGCTTGCTACCGGTGAAGTACTGGAGCGCCGAGCCGTACCGGCGGTCTTCTGTGACGTGTAGGTCGACTTGGACCCCGTCTGTCAACACCACCGATGCCTTGGTCGTACCCTGGTCAAGAACCCGGTCCACGTCCGGGAGCTGGGCGAACGCCTCGAGCACCTGAAGCGGGTCGTGGGCGCTGCAGACGAGATCGATGTTGCCAATGGTCTCCTCGAAGCGCCGCAGGCTCCCGGCGACCTCGAGCCTCCGGATGCCGGGGGCTGCTTCCTTAAGGGCGGCCACGACGCGGCGAGCGGCTGAGAGCGCTCGAGCGATGGGGACCCGCTCTCCGCTACTTCGGGAGCCCTCGATCTCCCGGAGGATTGCGTCGGCTTTGCGCGGGCCCATGCGCGGAAGCGCGGCCACTCTGCCATCCTGAATTGCCTTCTCTAGCTGGTCGACGGTTTCGACGCCTACGCCCTCCCACAGCAGCTTCGTCGTCTTGGGCCCCACGCCGGGCACCCGCATGACGTCCAGAATACCGTTCGGGAACTCCGCCCTTAGCTTCTCGTAGTACTCCAGGTTTCCGGTGTCGACGAGCTCGGTTATCTTCTTTGCGATGGCCTGGCCGATGCCCGTGATCTCCGTCAGGTCGCGGCCTTCGGCGACCATCTGGTCCAACTCGGCCGGCAGCCGTCCAATGGTGCGCGCTGCGCGCTGGTATGCCCTAACTGTGAAGACTTGCTCTGCCTTCATCTCGAGCAAGCCCGCCACGTCTTCAAATATCTCCGCGATCTGGTGGTTGTTCACAGGTACCGGTCCCGTCGACGGTGGGCACCCTGAAGTATATAACGAGGCGTCGGCCAAAGTCCCCGTTTGGTGATCCAGCTGCGTCGCCTTCTTAATCTGGCCCGAGAGTCGCCGCGTTCAGTCGAGCTCGACGCCCATCCGCGGGGCCATGTTGCCGCCGACTCGGTACTTGGCCCCCGTGCGACACTGGTCCAGAGTCAACGCGAGGACGCCAAGCGCGAAAGGCACAAGGAATCTGGCAGAGCTGTCCTTTCGTTGCGTCCTGGCGTTTTGTGGTCTGGGAATCCTAGTCCCGCCGCGTGCCCGGCGTACCGCGGTGCGCCGCCATGTCCCGCATGTACGCCTCGCGGCCCATCGTCGTGACCTTGAACGTCCACCGGCGCAGCATCGGCCGCATGGTAAGGCTCCGGTCTTCCATGGGGAGCTTGACCGGCGTGTTTCCTTTGCGGGCCGACTCGCGCATCGCGATGGCGATTTCGAGAGACTTTCGCAGGTCGTCGCCTGTTGTCGCTTTGAGCTTATCTCCGGTACGGAGAGAGTGTACAACCGCCTGAAGGGTCGCGCTCGTACCGACGGAGACTTCCGTCCAACCGTCGGCATCGTAGTAGCGCTCCTTCTTGCGGACGGGAAAAACGCCCGTCACCTCCGCGACGATGCCGGCCTCAGACTTCCGCAGCATGTGCATTCCTGCGTCGTCGCGGTAGAGCACGGCTTTGTCGCAGATGACCTCAATCTTCGACGCGCCCGACAGCGGGTTCTCCTCCTTGCGGTGCCCGAACGCCTCGACCCCGTTCTCGAACCTGATGTATCCGCCGAGTGCCCCGAACTCCTCCTCCGTGTCGCCGTGGGGATCGCCGTCGGCCCAGCCGACAACCCACTCGGCCTCCGCATCGCCGGCAAAATGGCGTGCCATATTAATACCGTGACAGCCGCCCTGTCCCAGCCTTTCGTAGAGATTGATGCTCTGGACCTCGCCCAGCTCGCCGGACTCGATCATCTCGCGGGCCTGCCACATCTCGGGGTAGTTCCGGGGCACCACGCCTGCGGCGAAGACGATTCCGCGCGAATCGCATTCCTGGACCATGCGGTCTGCGTCGGAGAGGCTGGCGGTCAACGGTTTCTCACAGCAAATCGCCTTCACACCGGCGCGAGCCGATGCCACGACGGCGTCGGCGTTGACGCCCACCGGCAGCACCGGTGCGGCGATGTCGATCTGCTCGTCGTTGAACATCTCGTCCCACGTTGGGTAACCCCGGACATCGAATCGCGCCTCGAACAACGCCAATAGCTCAGGGTCGGTATCGGCCCCGGCCACGAGTTCGGTCGACGGGTTGAGGACATACGCCCTCGCGACGTTCGACCCCTGCCGCCCGACACCGATTATCCCGACGCTGTATCTCTGGACCATTTCTTTCCTTCTTGCGGATGATAGGCAGCTTGCATCGTGATCCGGACGCGACGCGCGGGGTGGGCGCGTGGGGTGGGGGAGATGTGCGCCCCTAGAGGGTGCGGCCGTGGGGTGCGAGCGGATTGCGGGAGGGCCGGCGCTCAGGCGCCGTGGCAGCGCTTGTACTTCTTGCCGCTGCCGCAGGGGCAGGGCTCGTTGCGACCGACCTTTCTGGGCCCGTTGGAGGAGCCGGCAGCATTGGGTCCATCCCCCATGATCTGGGACATGACGCTCTTGCCTCCTGACGAGGTTTTGGATGGCCTGCCTTTTCGGGCCTTGCCGTCCTGGCCTCCAGGAGCCACGTTGACGTGGTAGATACTGCGCACGATGTCGTACTGGATCCGGTCGAGCAGTGTCTGGAACAGCTCGTGGCCCTCTTTCTTGTACATCACGAGAGGGTCACGCTGCCCGTACGCATAGAGCCCAATGCCCTGCCGGAGGTTTTCCATGCCGGTGAGGTGTTGCACCCAGTGCAGGTCGATGATTCTGAGCATTACCTCGCGCTCTATCCGGCGCATCAGCTCGGAGGTAACCGCCTCTTCTTGCTGCTGATACAGCTCCAAGGCGTAGCCGACGATGCTGCTTTCTATCTCATCGGCGTCCGAGTCGGCGGACACGCCGGCCCTGGCGAGGTCGCTGTTCATGGGGAGAATCGCGCCAAGCTCTTGGGTCAGCCCGTCGATGTCCCACCGATCAGGTGAGAGGTCATCCAAGTACCGTCCCACAGTGCTCGTTAGCTCCCCCTCTACCATCGTCCGGATATTGTCTTTCAGGTCGGAGTCGCCCAGTGTTTTGTCGCGTTCGGCGTACATGACGTCGCGATGAGTGTTCACTACGTCGTCGTACTCGACCAGGTGCTTACGAATGTCGAAGTGGTAGGCCTCTACCTTGACCTGAGCGCCTTCGATCGACTTGGTGACCATCCGATTCTCGATCGCCGCTTCCTCGTCGAGCCCGGCCCAGTCCATGACGGCGCGAATCCTGTCTCCGCCGAACCGGCGCATCAGGTCATCGTCGAGGGCAACGTGGAAGCGAGATACGCCGGGGTCGCCCTGGCGGCCCGCGCGGCCACGGAGCTGGTTGTCGATTCGACGGGCCTCATGGCGCTCGGTGCCAACGATGCAGAGGCCCCCCTGTTCGACTACCGTGTTGTGATCGGCCTCCCACTGCTCGCGCGAAATGTCCAGGGAGTCGGGGTTGCCGCCGAGGACGATGTCGGTTCCGCGCCCGGCCATGTTCGTGGCCACGGTGACCGACCCCGACCGCCCCGCCTCGGCGATAATGTTGGCTTCTCGCTCGTGCTGCTTGGCGTTGAGCACCTCGTGCGGGATGCCCCGGCGCTTCAGCAGGTCACTCAATAGCTCGGACTTCGAGACGTCGGTAGTGCCGACGAGTATGGGCTGGCCGCGGTCGTGACGCTCGGCTATCTCCTCGACGACCGCGTTGTATTTTGCCTTCTGGTCTCGATAGACCAGATCGGTGAGGTCTTCCCGGACCATCGGTACGTTGGTCGGGATCTCCACGACGTCGAGCTTGTAGATCTTGGAGAACTCCTCGGCCTCGGTTGCGGCGGTGCCCGTCATGCCCGAGAGCTTGGAGTACATGCGGAAGTAGTTCTGCAGAGTGATGGTTGCAAGGGTGAGAGTCTCGCGCTGAACGTTCACCCCTTCCTTAGCCTCCAGGGCCTGGTGAAGTCCATCTGCGTACCGCCTGCCGGGCATCGGACGCCCCGTGAACTCATCGACGATGACGACGTCGCCGTCCTTGACTAAGTACTCTCTGTCCCGCCCAAAGAGGGTATGCGCCTTCAAGGCGTTCTCGACGAAATGGACGAGGCGGGAGTTCGCTGGATCGTAGAGGTTGTCAACTTTGAGCGCCTTCTCCATCTTGGCCATGCCATCGCCAGTGAGAGAGGCTGCGCGGTGTTTTTCGTCGATCGTGTAGTCGGCCTCGGCTTGCAGAAGTGGGACCAGCCGCGCGAACCTGTGGTACTCCTTGCCCGACTCCTCGGCGGCCCCGCTTATGATAAGCGGCGTCCTCGCCTCGTCGATCAGGATGTTGTCCACCTCGTCCACGATGGCGTATGCCAGCTCGCGCTGCACGCGCTGGGAGAGGTCGATCACCATGTTGTCTCTGAGGTAGTCGAACCCGAACTCGTTGTTGGTGCCGTAGGTGATGTCAGCGACGTATGCGTCGCGGCGGCTGACCTGGGTGAGGTGCTCCATTCCAGCCTGTTTGCCCTGGCCCGATGGGTCGTAGACATAGGCCGTTTCGTGCTGAAGGGCGCCCGTCGTAAGACCGAGCAGGTCGTATATGGCGCCCATCCATTGTGCGTCGCGCCTGGCGAGGTAGTCGTTCACGGTAACCAGGTGCACGCCCTCACCTTTTAGCGCGTTCAGGTATGCAGCCAGGGTGGCCACGAGCGTCTTGCCCTCGCCTGTCCTCATCTCGGCGATCTTGCCATCATGGAGGGCTATGCCGCCTAGGAGCTGCACATCGTAGTGGCGTTGACCGAGGGTGCGCTTGGCGGCCTCGCGGACGGCCGCGAAGGCTTCGGGCAGGAGGTCGTCGAGGTCCTCGCCGTCCCGTGCCAGATTCTTGAGCTCTTCGGTCCGGGACTTGAGCTGCTCGACGGTGAGCTCCTGAAACTCGGGCTCCAGGGCGTTGGTCTCCTCGACGATGGGCCTGAGCTTCTTTACGTCGCGCTCGCTGGACCCTCCGACGAGCTTGGTTAGGCTCTTAAGCATTTGCGGTCGTCTTTCATTTGTCTGGTTGGTGGAACGGATCACTCAGTGGTGGAAACGAAGGGGCGCGCAATTGGTTACAGTCTGGCCCCCTTTTCAAAAGGGGGTATGTAGTGGGCCTAATGGGGCTCGAACATTGCGCCGACCGAGAGTCCGCTGTGAATTCGGTGTATCGCCTCTCCTAGCATGGGTGCAACCGAGACCACTTCGAGGCCCCTGACTCTCTTCTCGTCTGTAATCGGGAGAGTATCGGTGACAAGGATCTCTTTCATCGAGCTGTCGTTGAGAAGCTGAGGCGCTTTGCCTGCGAACACTGCGTGTACAACGCAGCAATAGACCTCGGTCGCGCCACGGTCTTTCAGGATCTCGGCCGCCGCGACTACGGTGCTACCCGTACCGATCTCGTCGTCAACGATCAGGGCGGGCCTTCCATCTACCTCTCCGATCAGGTTCACGGCCTCCACGCGCTCGTCGTTGCCCAACCGTTGCTTCTCGATTATGGCGATAGGGGCGTCAATCAGGTCCGCCATATCACGCGCTCGTTTCGCCGCCCCTACATCCGTGGCAACCACGACGAGGTCCTTGATCTTGCGGTCCCTGAACCTCTGCGCCAGCAACGACCTGATCGCGTCCAATTCGTCGAGGGGGACGTTGAAGAACCCCTGGATCTGCCCGGCGTGAAGGTTCATGGTGAGCACGCGGTCGGCGCCCGCGGTGCTTATGAACTCGGCGACGAGGCGTGCCGTGATCGCAACCCGCGGCTGGTCCTTCTTATCGGTGCGGCCGTAGGCGTAGTAGGGGATCACCGCGGTGATGCGCCCGGCGGAGGCCCTGCGGGCCGCATCGATCATGATCCAGAGCTCCATCAGATGGTCGTTCACGGGCGCCGAGATGGGCTGCACGAGGAAAACGTCCTTCTCGCGGATGTTCTCCAGGATGCGGACGAAGGTCTCGTCGTTGCTGAACTTAAACACGTCGCTCTCGCCGGGAGGGACTCCCAGGTAGGAGCAGATGTCTTTAGTCAGGGTGGGGTGGGAGTTACCGCTGAAAACCTTGAGGTCTTCGAATAGTGGCATTTTTGTGCCGGTTGTCCTTTAGCTCGCCGTCATGTTCGCGATAGCGGCGCATCAGGGGTTGGTCGAGCGAATCGGGCTGGCTGGACACGTGACAAGGGAAGCGGAGTCCATGGGGTCGGAAATTGGCGCGCCGACGGGACTGGACGGGCGCAGCGGCCCCATGAGTGGATTATAGCACAGCGTGTAGCTGTGGGCGGGTCTTCGAGAGCGCGATTACTGGTCCGTCACAAAGCAGGGGGCGGAGAGTCATTCGACGGACTCTGGACGAACGGTTGGGTGTTTTCCGTTCGTGGTGGGCCATTTTCAGCACCCTCAGATCAAGCCCGTGTGAAGGCGAAAAGAGAGGCGGCAAAGCAGACTGGAAGGAGGCTACCCGGAGGAGGCCTCACCGTTTGCACCGATTCCGGCCTGGACGAGACCTGGCAGATCGAGATCGTTCGCACGATGGCAGCTGACCCAGTGGCCGGGATTGATCTCTTCGAGCACAGGGGTCTCGGTCCGGCAGATGTCGACGGCGTATTCGCACCGTGGGTGGAAGTAGCAGCCTGAGGGGGGATTAGCCGGATTGGCGACTTCACCCTGAAGTATGATGCGTTCCTGACGGATCCGCGGGTCTGGTACAGGGACCGAGGAGAGGAGAGCAGAGGTGTAAGGATGTTTGGGGTTGTTGAAGACCAACTCCGTGGGGCCTATCTCGGCGATCTTGCCGACGTACATCACGCATATGCGGTCCGCGATGTGCCTGACAACGCTCAGGTCGTGGGCCACGAATAAATAGGTGAGGCCGAGCTCCTCCTGCAGGTCCTCCAGGAGGTTGATCACCTGCGCCTGGATCGATACGTCAAGCGCAGATACGGGCTCGTCGGCGACGATGAGCCTGGGGTTCAGCGCGAGAGCCCTGGCGATCCCAATCCTCTGGCGCTCGCCGCCACTAAAGGCGTGAGGGAAGCGCCGCATGTACTCCGGCCGCAGCCCTACCAGGCGCAGGACCTCGGCCACGCGGTCGGCCCGCTCTGAGAGGCTCTTCACACCGTGGACGAGAAGGGGCTCGCCTACGATGTCCAGGACCGACATGCGCGGATTGAGCGAGGTGAAGGGGTCCTGGAAGACCATCTGGATCTCGCTCCGCAGCTCGCGAAGCAAGAACTTGTCCATGGGCGCGAGGTCGGTGACAGTACCATCGCGGGTCCTGAAGATTATCTCGCCGCTGGTGGGTTCGATGGCACGCAGGACGCATCGGGCGGTGGTCGTCTTCCCGCAGCCGGACTCGCCGACGAGGCCCAGAGTCTCGCCCTCTTTGACCTCGAAGCTGACGTTGTCGACCGCCCGAACGTAGCCAACAACGCGCTTAAGGAATCCCCGGAAGATGGGGAAGTACTTAACGAGGTTGTTAACCTGAAGGAATATCTCGTCTGAGCCGTTGCTCTGTGTGGTTGTAGTCTCCTCGACCAACGTTTAGACCTCTTGAGGGGAGTGATGGAGGAAGCAGCGAACGTGCTGATTCGTGCCCTCCAGAGGGAGGAACTCCGGATCGTGCTGGTCGCATACGCCCTCGATGAAGGAGGGGCAACGGGGCCTGAACGTGCATCCCGAGGGCCGGTTGAAGGGATGCGGTATCCATCCTGTGATTGACGGCAGCCTCTCGACGCCTTTGGCGTAAACGCTGGGGATGGAGCGCAGGAGGCCCTGTGTGTAGGGGTGCTTGGGCGAGTGAAATATATCGTCGACGGGGCCGGTCTCCACCGCCCTGCCCAGGTACATCACCACGACGTCGTCGGCCATCTCCGCAATTACGCCTAGGTTGTGCGTAATCAGCATTATGGACATGCCCTTCTGCTGCTGAAGATCCCTGAGCAGGTCCAGAATCTGGGCCTGCGTCGTAACGTCCAGGGCCGTGGTCGGCTCGTCGGCTATTAGCAGCCTCGGCTCACATGACAGGGCCATGGCGATCATGGCTCGTTGCCTGAGCCCGCCGCTCAGCTCATAGGCGTACTCTTTTACTCGCTGGTCCGGGTTGGGGATGCCAACGTCCCTAAGAAGGCTCTTGGCCCTTTCTTCCGCTTCCTCCCTGGTGATGTCCATATGGAGCAGAATCGCCTCGACGATCTGGTTCCCGATGGTGTGAACGGGGCTAAACGAGGTCATCGGCTCCTGGAAGACGAGGGCGATGTCTCCGCCTCGGATCCTTCGCATCAGCCTGCTACCCGGCTGTTGCTTGGCGATGTCTAACTCTTGAACGGTCCCGTCTTCTCGCTCGTCGCGCCAGATGATCTCTCCGGACTCTATCCGTCCCGGGTAGTCCAGGATCTGCAGAAGGGTGCGTCCGAGGGTGCTCTTCCCACAGCCGCTCTCGCCGACAACGCCGATGGTCTTCCCCACCTCGATGTCGAAGCTGACACCATCCACGGCTTTGACGATGCCTTCGTCGCTGGGATAGTAGACCTTGAGGTCGGTGATCGATGCTATCTTGTCATCAGTAAGTACCATAGCTTCTAGATCTTACCGTAGGGGTCTGCCGCGTCGCGGAGGCCGTCGCCAAGGAAGTTGAAGCAGAAGACGATCACTATGACTGGGAGGGCGACGAACATTAGCCACGGGTACAACGCGACGGTCTGGGGGTTCTGCGCCTGCTGGAGCATTATTCCGTAGCTGACAGCGGGTGGCCTGAGGCCCAGTCCCAGGAAGCTTAGCCCGACCTCTGCGGTGATCATACCTGGGATAGATAGACTGACCTGCGCGATGATGTAGCTGTAGAACGAGGGCAGCATGTGGCGGAACATGATCCGAGATTCGGTAGCCCCGGACAGACGCGCCGCCATCACGAAATCCTCGGTCCTAAGCGATAGGAACTTGCCCCGCACAACGCGCGCCATGCCTGTCCACCCAAAGATCGACAGGATTACGGTGATCGAGAGGTATACCTGGAGGACGCTCCACGACTGCGGGACGGCCGCCGAGAGCCCCATCCATAGCGGGAGATGGGGAATGGAGCCCAGGATCTCGATGATCCTCTGTATAGCGGTGTCGGCGATGCCGCCGTAATAGCCGGAAATGCCCCCGAGGAAGATTCCGCCAACAAGGCTCAGCACCACGCCGACCAAGCCGATGGAGAGCGAGATGCGGGTAGCAAGGGCCATACGTGAGAGCTGGTCCCGGCCTACGCTGTCGCTGCCGAGCAGGTACATGGAGGGTCTGGTCTCGTAGTAATCGGGGTCCGACCAGCCAAGCAGGTGAATATCAGTGGGGATGAAGCCTAAGAAATCGTACTTCCACGACCGGACGAACAGGCTGAGGGGGATTGGTTGGTCTACGAGGAGCTCGTATTCCCTTTTGAACGCCGCGTCGCGGTACCCGCGCACAGCGTCCATGTGGGGCTTGAACGTGGTGCCGACGAAGAACCGGAGAGGCTGCGGGCGCATAACGTGAAACCGCTCGTCGACCAAAGCGGGATCACCGGGGCCCATAAATTCGGCCAGGGGAAAGATCGTGTAGAAGAAGGACAGGACTACGGCCGATACGACGGCGGGTTTGTGTTTTCTAAAACGCCACCACATCAGCTTCCACTGAGAGGCGACGTTGAACTCCTCATCCTCCTGGAGTTGAGCGGCCGGTATCTGTATTACTTCCTCAGCCATCTCCCGTCCCTTCTGCTCGGTCGACCGACTTGCGCCTTAAATCGCCTGGGCTTGGCCAACGGCCAGCGTATAGGATTCATTCTCACGCTGTCAAGGTAGCCTATAAGCGAACCGCAGCCCCGGATTGTACCGCGCTTTCCCCCCCCCCCCCAGCGGGTTGGCGCACGGCCCAAGCGCGCCACGAGCCTAATATAAGCCGAAGGCGTTGTCAATAATCGCGGGACAGTCACCCTCTGAAGGCATGCCGGGACATCAGACCCGGCATTCACGTCCTAGCCAAACCGCGCCAGGAGCGAGACGGGCGCAAACGAGGCGATGGCCAGCACCGCGAGAGATAGTGCCAGCGCAACGACCCACGGGCCGTATCTGGCCGTGGTAGCGTCTTCGGACACTGTAAAACGATCGATAAGCCACGCACCGGGCCAGAACAACAAGGCCGCGACGATTCCCGTGAAGAACATACGCAGTCCCAGGATGAGCCCGACCGAAGGCGCCAGGATGAGGATCTCCACGGACTTCAACGATAGCTCCGGGACGGTGATCCTGCCGTCGGAGAAGTCGTGGAGATTGAAGGCGACCGGCAGTAGAAACGCGCCGACAACGATCGGCAGAGTGAGGCCGTAGGCGACGGAAAGGAGGAACCATGCCCGCAGGCTGCGGGACTGCCGCCTGATCTCACGGGTGAAGACGTGTATCCCTCCGAAAAGCCAGTACGCAATGGGGGCCGTTATAAGGAACCCGGACAAGGCGCCGCTGGACCCGAAAAGCAACGATTGGAGCATAGGAGGACGATCGAGTATTTCGGGAATTCGGATCTGGGCGAGAAAGTTGACCAGGACGGTAGCTGTGCCGAGGGCGCCAGAATAGATTCCGATGCCTAAGGCGAACCGGAGGCGGGTCCAGTCGGTGGAGGGTAATTGGAATTCAGCGGCCTTTTCCGTTGGTGGCGCCGCGGCCTCAGTATCTGCCATGTCCAGGTGCGTTCTCGCTCTCGGTCAGGCTAATCCTTGGCATACAACACCCCCGCTGGACTCTACACGCCGTGCCCAGGGGGGCGTATCAATCGGCGTGAATTATTTCACATCCATCGCCGCGGTTGCAAGATGCGGCGGCGTTCTGTTTGGATGTCATTTACGCGATAGGGTTTGGCACGCAGACGCGATAGCGCCAAGCTCGATGTTGCGACGGCCCGGCGTCGGGCGCCGTTCGAACGCTGCGGCTGTCGTTGACTCGTCTCGCTTCCAGGTGATACTCTCGCCCCGCGTCCAGCGCTCACCCCGCACAGATGGCCACGCAACGCCCCACACCCACGCGCAGCCTACGGCCGCGCCTCTCTATGGCGGCCGAGAACTACCTGCTGTCCATCTTCCAGCTTGAAGAGCTCGGGCTCCGTGTAACGCCAAAGAGCCTGGCGGAGCAGCTCAAGCGCCTGCCGGTAGGGGAGGGCCTCGGGACCTCACTGCCGTCGGTTGGCGCAATGCTGCGACGGATGGTCCGAGAGGGCCTTGTCAACACTACCCGCAACAAGGACATCGAGCTCACGGACGATGGACGCAGGTCTGCTGAGAGCATGGTGCGCCGGCACCGGCTCGCCGAGCGAATGGTGGTCGACCTTCTCGGACTAGAGCTGCACAAGGCGCACGTGGAAGCGCATCGCCTCGAGCACGCGATCTCACCGGACCTCGAGGAGAAGATCGAGGCACGGCTCGGCAGGCCCACGACCTGTCCCTTCGGCCATCCCATCCCCGGCAGCGGCTACGTCGCGGACGAGGAGGCTTCCCCCGTTAGCAGTGCAGAGGAAGGCCGCAGCCTCACAGTCGACAGGGTGCCGGAAGAGGACCAGGCGCTGCTAGAGTATCTAGTGGCGAATGGACTAACGCCTGGGGAGAGTGTCGTAGTGGTGGAAGCGGCCCCCTATCGGGGTGTCGTCAGGCTCAGATGTCACGGGAACGAGATAGTGGTCAGCTTCGAGGTAGCGGAGCGGATTTGGGTGCGCGCTGCGGAGACCAGCGAAGATGGAGCAACCAGCGCGGTGGGGCCGGACTAAGCGCGGCGCACCAGACGCGCGAGCGCGTCGACCTTCAAAGGGACTGGCGTCCTGCGAAGCCTGTGTCGACCTCGTGCCAGAACCTTATATCGGACTCGCCTCTCTGCCAGCAGAGGTACACCTCGCGCCCGTCTCGCTGAGCCGGGAAGTCGGCGAGCCCCCTCTCGATGCTCTTCAACTCGATTCCTTGGGCGTGGACCTCTTTGACTTGCCGCTCCAGCGTTTCAGAGGCTTCCTTGAGAGCTGTGTGCTGAGATTCCAGCTTCTCCCCCGCGTCGTGTCCGCCGTTGGAGCTCATCTGCCCCATCAGATGACTGATCTCCTCCTCGAGCCGGCTTACGGCCCGGCGAGAGCCGTTGAGATCTTCCAGCTTGGCTTCCAGCCACGGCACAAGCTCTTGCGCCTGCTCGAGCGAAAAGTGTCGTCCTTCCATGTGACCCTGCCCCAGCCCACCGGCCGGATTGCCTGCGGTAGACTTTGATCGGCGCCATCGGCACGGTCCGAGAACCGGCGGAACGAGTCCGAGCCCGTAGAAGAATGGTACGCCAAACAGGGAGGCGGGTCTATTCCCCTCAGGTCGCAGGGCTGGGGCGTTGGGTCGCGTCTTTAGGCGGCATGCCGGAACACCCCCGCCCCAGGTTCTTCGTCGTCGGCCTCCTCAGAATGACATTGGCGCGACGAACTCTGTCGCCCTGAGCCGCGAAGGGCCTGGGGCGGCTGGGTCGCGTTTCTAGGCGGCAGGCCGGAACGCCCCCGCCCCGGATTCTTCGTCGGCGGCCTCCTCAGAACGACATCGGCGCGACGAACTCTGTCGCCCTGAGTCTGCGAAGGGCCTGGGGCGGTTGGGTCGCGTCTCTAGGTGGCAGGCGGAGCGCCCCCGCGCCAGGTTCTTCGTCGAGGACTCCTCAGAACGACATCGGCGCGACGAACTCTGTCGCCCTGAGCCGCGAAGGGCCTGGGGCGGCTGGGTCGCGTCTCTAGGTGGCAGGCGGAGCGCCCCCGCGCCAGGTTCTTCGTCGAGGACTCCTCAGAACGACATTGGAGGGGATGTCGTCACTCCGATAGATTGTTCGTCTGGAAGGCGATGTGGTAATATACCGCCTCCGCAGCGAGGTAGCAATGTATATTCGAATGGTATGGTTCGATTTGACCGGAGTCCCCTTTGTGGGGGCTGCGGGCGTGGAGGCGGTCGGGAGGAGCTAGCACCTGAGACCTACGCGGTACAAAGAGCCTCCCACCGGCCAGGGAGGCTCTTTTTCGTTGTGTACAAAACGACGGGCCGGTTGCGGGGTCTGTGGAGAATGAGTTCAATCACGTCGCGGACGTCCAAGGGGACCCGGGTGGGCGGGGCAAGCAGCGCCCCTACCCGGGGAGATCATTCGGCACTCGCAGCTCCTTAGAGAATCCGCGCGAAATGGGCATAGTCGAGCGTGTCTGCCTGATGGAAGGTGAGCGTGGTCGATAGGGAGAGCGGAACCAAGGTGTCGATGGGCCAGTATCAGGAGATGCTGGCGAAGTATCTGCGCCCGCAGTTGAGGCTTGTGATCGTTGTGGCGATGTTGCTGCTCGTCAACATCGGCATGCAGCTCGTCAACCCTCAGATCATCCGGTACTTCATCGACGAGGCGCTTGCGGGCAGCCCCCTGAGCCGACTGATCGCGGCCGCGGTGCTCTTCACGGCCATCGCGCTGGTGCAGCAGGTCGTGAACGTTTTCGCGACGTACACCAGCGGCCAGGTCGGCTGGACCGCTACCAACGCCCTGAGGGCCGATTTGGCGCGCCATTGCCTGTTCCTCGACATGTCATTCCACAACAACCGCACTCCGGGCGAGATGATCGAGCGAATCGACGGTGACGCAAACGCGCTGGGCGGGTTCTTCTCCACTTTCGTCATCCATATCCTCGGCAGCGCGATCTTGCTGATCGGCATTCTGGCCCTGCTCTTTCGCGAGGACTGGCGAGCGGGCCTGGCGCTGACGGCCTTCGCCGCTCTGATGCTTTTCATTCTGTCCAGATTGAGGAACCTGACGGTGACACACTGGAAGGCGACGCGTCAGGCGAGCGCAGAGACCTACGGCTTCCTGGAGGAGAGGCTGTCGGGCCGGGAGGATATACGGACCAGCGCCGCCGGGCCGTACGTGGTCCGGCGCTTCTACGAGTTCATGCGCGTCTGGTTCCGCAAGGAGCTCAAGGCGTCCGTGATGACGAGCGTAGTCCTAAACACGACCTGGTTCATGTTCGCCATGGGTCGCGCCATGGCCCTGGGGATCGGGGCATACCTCTTCCTGGGAGATGTGATCACCATAGGGACGGTCTACCTGATCTTCCACTACACCAACCTGCTGCACCGGCCGATCGAGGTGGTCACCAACCAGCTAGACGCCTTCCAGAAGGCGACGGCGAGCATCCTCAGGATACTCGAGCTTCTGCATACGGAGCGGAAGGTGCTCGACGGCCGGGGAACACCGTTGTCACAAGGCGCCCTCGGCGCGCAGTTCGCTGACGTCTCTTTCGGATACAACGAGGGCGAGCCGGTGTTGCACGACCTCTCCTTCGAGCTTGCCCCGGGCAAGGTGCTCGGGCTCCTGGGGCGGACAGGGGCCGGCAAGACCACCATGACCCGCCTGCTGTTCCGGCTGTACGACCCCGACGAGGGCAGAGTACTCCTGGGCGGCGAGGACGTCCGGGACCCGACGGTACCGGCCCTGCGCCAGCGGATCGCCATGGTCACGCAGGATGTCCGCCTCTTTCACGGCACCGCGCGCGACAACCTGACCTTCTTCGACCGTGGTGTTCCGGACGAGAGGCTGCTGGAGATCATCGAGGACCTCGGACTGACGGGCTGGTACGGGCGCCTGTCGGACGGGCTGGACACCGAGCTGCAGCCGGACGGCGGCGGGTTGTCGGCCGGCGAGGCGCAGCTCCTGGCATTTGCCCGCGGGTTTCTGAGAGATCCGGGCCTCGTGATCCTGGACGAGGCTACGTCGCGGCTCGACCGGGGCACCGAGCAGCTCATCGAGCGCGCGGTGGACAGGTTGGTAGAGGGCCGCACGGCCATCATAGTCGCCCACCACCTGGCGACTTTAGAGCGCTGCGACGAGATCATGGTCCTGGAGGATGGCCGCATCGTCGAGCATGGCGCCCGTGAGGAGCTGGCCGGGGACCCGAACGCGCGCTACTACGGGCTTCTCCGCACGGGCCTCGAGGAGGTGCTGGCGTGAAGACGTGGCGGTTCCTGTGGGCTCTCTTCGTTCGCAACAAGTGGATCTTCGCGGTAGAGATGACCGTGCTGATATTCGGACTCGTAGTCCTGGAGCACATCGCGGGTCTAACTCAGCGTGAGATATTCAACAACCTCACCGGCGATTCGCAGGTGTCTCTGGGGGTCTGGGAGCTCTGTGCCGTCCTGATTGGCATCGCCGTCGTGTCGGTCGCGACCTTCATTGGTGGGGTCGTGGTGCACTTCGCCAACACGTTCACGCTGGGCGCCATCCTCCGTCGGAACGCCTTCGAGCACGTCATGGGACTCCCTGGAGACCGTGCATTGCCCGAGTCGGCCGGTGAGGCCGTGAGCCGCTTCCGGGGTGACGCGGACACGGTGGCGCAGTACCTGATGCGGTTCAATTTCCTAGTCACCAACGTCCTGTTCACCACAATCGCCCTCTTCATCATGGTGCGGATCAGCCCTCTCGTGACTTTCGGCGTCTTCCTGCCACTCCTGGCGGTGATGGTGGTCGTCAATTTCGCCCGGAGGCGCATCGAGCAGTTCCGCAAGGCCAGCCGCGAGGCCGCAGGGGATGTGACAGGGTTCATCGGCGAGATGTTCGGTAGCGTGGAGGCGGTCAAGGTCGCCGACGCCGAGGCCCACGTGATAGGTCAATTCGACGTGCTAAACGACGCGCGGCGACGCGCCACGCTGAGAGACACTCTGCTCACGCAGGCGCTGAGCGCCATCTTCTCAAATGCTGGGAACCTCGGTACCGGGCTGGTCCTCATCGTCGCGGGCCAGGCGATGAGCCAGGGGAGCCTGACAGTGGGGGACCTTGCACTGTTCGTGTTCTACCTCGGATATACCTCATGGCTAAGCGGTGAGTTCGGCCACATCCTAACTGGGTATAAGCAGGTGGGCGTGTCTCTCGACAGGCTGGTGGAGCTGATGCCGGGCGCCCCGCCATCAAAGCTGGTGGCGCCCAGCCGGAGCTACCTGTACCGTGCCCTTCCGGAGGTCCCCTTCATCGAGAAGGCGCGCGCCGATAGGCTGGATGTCCTCGAGGTGAGCGGCCTGACGTACGAGTATCCCGATTCCGGAGCGGGTATCGTGGACGTCGACCTCCGGCTGGAGCGCGGCACGGCTACGGTGGTCACGGGCAGGATCGGTTCGGGCAAGACGACGCTGCTGCGGGCGCTAATCGGCTCGCTGCCCATGCAGGCGGGTGAGGTCCGCTGGAACGGAGCCGTGGTCGACGAGCCCGACGCGTTCCTTGTGCCGCCTCGGTGCGCGTACACCTCGCAGGTGCCTCGTCTGTTCAGCGAGCAGCTGCGGTCCAATATCCTGATGGGGCTGCCCGAGGACCGGGTGGACCTGCCGGGCGCTATACGCTCGGCGGTGATGGAGCGCGACGTCGAGGAACTCGAAGAAGGCCTGGACACGGTAGTCGGCCCGCGCGGCGTGAAACTGTCCGGCGGGCAGCAACGGCGGTCCGCCGCCGCGAGGATGTTCGTGCGCGAGCCGGAGCTGCTCATCTTCGACGACCTCTCCAGCGGGCTGGACGTGGAGACGGAGGAGTTGCTGTGGGAGCGTCTCCAGGAGCGCCGGGACGCGACTGCGCTCATCGTCTCCCATCGCCGCGCCGCCCTCCGCCGCGCGGACCACATCGTCGTGCTCAAGGACGGCAAGGTCGAGGCGGAGGGCAGGCTGGACCACCTGCTGGAGACGAGCGAGGAGATGAGGCGGCTGTGGCGGGGGGACGTAGGGGAGAGGCTCACCACAGAGGGCACGGAGAGCACAGAGGTGACGGGATAGGGGTCAGGCCGATAGCAAGAGGTCGTACGTGGTCAGCGTGGCTTAAATTCCCCCTTACCCCCCTTTTTCAAATGGGGGGAGTCGGTCGGGAGGGCAGAGTCGGCATTGGGGCGTAACACAGTGATAGGAACCCGCATCGAATGGTGAAGTTCGTGACGTTCGGGGAGACTTTGGTCCAGTACGACGGTTCCCATGGCGGGTCTCCGCGGGGTGAAGGCGGGGGTGTCTTGGACTGGGGGGGCGCTGAGGCCAACGTCGCGGTCAACCTGGGCAAGCTCAAGGTGCCGGACCTGAAGACGGTGTGGGTCAGCAGGCTGGGGGACGACGAGGGCGGCCGTTTCATCTTGAGCGAGCTGGCCGGTAGGACGCAGGTCGAAGCGAAGCTTCACAAGGGACAGAAGACGGGCGACTACGACATTGACTATCTCGACACGGGCACCCACGTCAAGACCTACCGTAGGAGAGGGAGTGCCGCGAGTTTTTTGACATTCGAGGAGGTCAAGCCCCACCTTCAGGACGCGGACCTGCTGCACCTGACAGGTATTACGCCCGCGCTCAGCGATTCCTGTCGCGACACGGTGTTCGAGGCTGTGCGCTACGCCGGAAGCCGAGAGATACCGGTGAGCTTCGACGTCAACTACCGTCCACAGCTATGGAAGCCTGCGGAGGCGCGCTCGGTGTTCGAGCCTATCATCGACGGGTCCGCGATTGTTAAGGTCGGGTACGATGAAGCCAAGACGGTATGGGGCCACGACTGGACTCCCATGCAGTACGCTGAGCACCTCAATGGCCAGACGGGCAGGGTGGTGATCGTTACGCTGGATGCCGAAGGAGCGATTGGGTTCGATGGCGATTCCCTGGTGGAGCGTAGCGGCTACCCCGTCGATGTGGTCGACACCGTGGGCGCTGGGGACGCTTTCGTGGCGGGTTTCCTGGCGGGTATGTTTCTTGAGTGCGACGTGAAAGCACTGACGCAGCTGGAAGCTGTCCGCCGCAAGCGTGTGTTGGAGAGCAGCATCCGAATCGGTAACGTGTGCGGCGCTCTGCTCTGCACGCGAAAGGGGGACACCGCCGCCATGCCCACGATGGACGAGGTGCGGGACTTCATCCGTGAACACGGTCGAGAGCCCTGAGGCGAGGAGGGCACCCCTCCCCAGATGCTTCGCCGAGCCTCAGCATGACATGCTTCGTTCGCCTGGGTTCCGATGTAAAGCGATTTCTTAAGGGGACTGTAGACTAGCGTCGGCCACACGTGATCATTGTTGAGGTGAATATGGCAACGCATAAGATTGCTGTGATAGCCGGTGACGGCATCGGCGCGGAGGTGATCGGCGAAGGCTTGAAGGTCTTGCGCGCGATTGCGGCGCAGCACGGCATCGTCTGGGAGTTCAAGGAGCTACCTTGGGGCTCGGACTACTACTTCGAGCACAAGGCGATGATGCCGCCGGACGCTCTTGACACGCTGGCGGAGTTCGACGCTGTGTTCCTTGGCGCGGTGGGCCACCCGGAGCTCCAAGACCACGTCACGCTGAACGGGCTCCTTCTTCCCATCCGGCGCAGCTTCGACCAGTATGTGTGCGAGCGACCAAGTGTGCTTTTTCCCGGCATAGAGTCGCCGCTGGCAGGAAAGTCTCCATGGGACATCGACCTCGTGGTCGTGCGCGAGAACACCGAGGGGGAGTACGCGAACGTCGGCGGCTTCCAGTATGAAGGGTTCCCCGAGGAGATCGGCGTGCAGACCGCGGTATTCACGCGCCATGGCTGCGAGCGCGTGATCACGTACGCGTTCGAGCTGGCGCGGCGGCGGACGCGGAGGCGAGACAAGAAGCGCCGCGTTACGTCCATCACCAAGTCCAACGCGCAGGGGTACGGAATGGTGGTGTGGGACCGGGCCTTCGAGGCCGTAGCTGCCGGATACCCCGATATTGCGACTGAGTCGCTGCTGATAGACGCGGCATGCATGGACTTCGTACGGCGACCTGAGGAGTTCGACGTCGTTGTGGCGAGCAACCTGTTTGGCGACATACTGACCGACATCGGGGCGATCATCACCGGGAGCATGGGCCTGGCCGCGAGCGGCAACATCGACCCGGAGCGCCGGTACCCATCGATGTTCGAGCCCGTCCACGGCAGCGCCCCCGATATCGCCGGTCAGGGTCTCGCCAATCCGATGGCGGCGATTCTATCGGGCGCCATGATGTTGGCCCATCTGGGAGAGGAGGCCGCAGCCAACGCCGTGCACGGGGCCGTTCTGCGCATTCTGGAGAGCGGCAAGGCCGTGACACCGGATTTGGGAGGCGCCTCCAGCACCTCGGAGGTCGGCGACGCGGTGGTCGATGCGCTAGGTCAGGCCGAGCCTGACTGGATCGCCTGAACTCCGCAGCCATTCTCCGGTTGCTATAATTCTGGCATGCCGAGCGCATCCATAGTAGTGATGCTGGCGATGGGAGCTCTTGCGCTAGCCGCGTGCGGTCAGCCAGAGCCTTCTCCAACGGCCACCGCCTTGCCCGCAACGTCTGCGCCAGACGCTCCAGTTGCTGCCTCACTGACCCCCGGGCCCACTGCCCCTCCCGCTCCAACTCCCACAGCGACGCCTGAGCCGACGCCCACGGCTACGGTTACGCCCACCGCGACGCCGCAGCCGTCCGTCGAGCGGGAGGACTTGCCGGGCATGGTGCTAACCGAGGAGCAGGTAAATTTCTTCTTCCCGCAGGTAAAGCTCGATGTCGAAGGAAGCGGCTATGAGGACAACGAGGCTGCCGCCGAGGACACCATCGACCCCGCGGACACCGCTGAGGTCATCGCCTCGCGGGGACGGATCGACGGCTACCAGCACGACTTAGAGGACCGCGAGGTCCTGTTCAGCGGGCAGGGCGCGTTGGACCGGCCGGCGGCATTTCTGTCCGCCGTGGATCTGTTCAGCAGCGACGCGTCGGCGAAGGCGTTCTTGCTCCGCCAGCTCGAAGACTTTCGCCGGTTGGCCGGCACGGAACTCGAGGAGGGTTTAACCCTGTCCGGGTTCGAGGAGCTACCAGCGCTAGGTCTCGGGCCTAATGCATTTGCAGGCCGCGCGACGATGAAACAGGCGGCTTTCGAGACGCCATTCACAATGGAGCTGATCGCCTGGCAGCGAGGACCTCTCGTGGCCCGCGTCTCCACCATCGCGCTGGACAGCGAGAACCGGAGCTCGGCCATGACCCGCCTCGCCGGCGCCATGGACAAGCGCATCGATGGAGTGCTGGCGGGCGAGATCACGGCGACCCCGTTGGTAGTGGAGCCGGCCGCTGCGCGGCTCGGCTCTGAGGACGCGGCCAAACAGGCGGGCTTCGACCTCGCAGCAATGATGCTCACCGAGGCCGATCTGCCGGCCGGTACCAGGATGACCAGCGATGGGTATCAAGAGAAGTCCGACGTTGTGAGCGCGTACGAAAGGGACTTCCGGTCCGGCACGATATCGAATATCTCCGTCGATGTGGAGCTTAAGTCCAGCACCTTCGACGCGATGGCGCCGATTCAGGTGTTCAAGGCGATGGAGACGAAAGCGGTTGGGGACCTCTTCTCCCAGGCCTTTTGTCGCCCAGGGGATGCGGCTTGAAAGCGTGACTACCGAGGTCCTCGAACTCCCGCCTTTGGGAGACGCCGCCGTTGGTTTCAAGGTCAAGATCGATACGGCTACGGTAGTGGTCGACCTGTACATGCTGGTGTTCGCTCAGGGGCGTATCGGCGTGGAGTTTAACGTCGTAGCGGCTCGCGATCAGATGAAGCTCGAGGAGGTCGTTCCGCTCGCTGTGATCATCGCGCAGAGAATCGCAGCGAACTCCCCGACGGCCACTCCCTGAGCGCGACGCCGGCGGTCGTGCATATACCGCCTTTGCGGATGCTCGATTGCAAAACGGGTGTACGTGAGGCTAACGTATATCTTGGTCCGCGGTCGTTTCCCCAAGCGACGGACCCAGTATTGCGGTCTCACAGGCGTACATGAGCCTCCAGAACAAAGAGCAGTCTCGGCAAGGTGCGAGCCTTCGTCGAGGGCCAGGTGAAGGCCCTGGGAGAGGAGCACACCAGGGCTCTGCGCCAGTTGGAGCGACGGGTGGCTGAGGTCGGGGCCGGGCAGGGGTCGGGGAGCGGGGCTAATGCGGTTCGCAAGCCGGTTGGTAATACCACGTTTCGGCGGAAGTATCCCGAGCTGGTGACCCGTGAACCTGCGCCAGACGACGAGGAGGTCTATGGCGCGGCGTGGCCGCTGGTTGAGGAGTGGCGAAGGCTCAGGGAAGGCCATCCCAACGACGGCAGGAGCCTGTCGTGGCTGGTGACGGAGGAGCGCATCCTGAATCTGGAGCTGGCTATGGCCGAGGAGCACGGGCTGACCCTGCCGCCCGAGACCCAGCCGCTCGCGGGGGTGTGGAGGAACGGGCAGCGACGCTCGATAGAAGCGGCCCTGAGCGACACCCGGTGGGCGCGGACCAGGAGGGAGCGGCTCAGGTGGGTGCGGCGGTTCTTCACCGTGGGACTGTGGTGGAAGTAGGCGCTGCGTCATCTCCGCGCCATGTTTGCTGCATGAGTGCAAGTGATGTGGGTGGTAAGGCCCCGAAAGTATTGCCAAAGGGGCAATGGGGCGTAATACTGAGATTGTTATCAGGTTTTTCCAGTGTTTCTTTGCCATAGAAACCTGGGGGTCTTTTCCCTGAGCCCGGGATGTACCAGAGGGATCGAGCCATGCTCTCCCAACGGTCGCCCAAGAGGGATGTTTCCACAAAGGCCGAAGTGCGTCCTGCGTTTCGACCTTTCGATACGACGGTTGGAGTGCCCCATGCCCTCTGACCGTTTCCCCATGCCTGCGGCATAGCTCTTCAGACAGCTGAGGCCGCAGCTTCGACACGCGCCGGTCTGCCATTTGCATCGCAGGCTGGCCGCTTCGCGTCTTCGCAGCTTCCCCAGAGTCGGTACGCCATATTGACCCTGGTCGAGCTGTGCCCTTTTACACCCGCGTCTGTTCTGTGGCCACATCCTGGGACAGCCGCATCCCCGTCGTAGCAGCTCCCCAGAACTCGCGTTGCGACGAAGAGACCCTGGCCGAGCTGCGTCTTTTCCACCCTGGCCCCTCTGCGTTCGATGCGCGGACCAGGCCGGGGACAAGTCACGCTGCGTTCACGTGAGGCATCCCACCGTGGGCGGGGTGTGTCCATCGTCAACCAACCCATAAGCCACGACCCGTGCTGTGGATGCCGGTGCGGGCAACAGACATAAGAAGGAGGTGCGCATGCACATCAAGGAACGGGTTCCACGGGTCCTGGCCGCCGTCGCCGGGACCGCAAGAGCCATGCGGCGGCACAAACGGAGGACGCTGGCGGCAGGCGTGGCGTTGCTCCTGGTAACGCCCCTGTTGGCCGGTTCAGGCGTTGACGCCTTCACCGTCAACGCTCTGGCCCTTGGATGCGGGGCGCTGATGCTCCGGCGGTTCATGGGCGCAAGGAACAGGAAACAGGCGATACAAGCACTACGGCAATCGAAAGTAGAAAGGAGGTCGTGATGACAACGGCAGTGATGAATTACGGAACGATGGTAGTGGGTGAAAGGCCCAGGCGCAGTCTGGAGGAGCTGGTGGACCGGGTGATGGATGCCCTCTTTGCCAGCAACCATGAGCAGCCCCAGGAGACCGTGGCCCGGAGCGTCCACGACGCTCGGCGGCTGCGGCAGACCGGCGACCTGGACGGGGCGCTGGCGGTCTTCGCCGATGTGGGCACCGGCAAGGCAGACGCGAGCGAAGCTCGCTGGGCACACGCCGAGTGGCTCGGCCTGGTCAAGCGCAGGTTCGGCGACCGGGAGATCCTGATGTACAGCCAGGGCACCGGCAGGGCTGCGGCCCTGTCCCCCCATGACGACGGGACGCTGGAGGTCCTGGCTGTGCTGGGGATGCGCTGGCAGCCGGGCAAGCTTCTGTCCAGCCGCAGCCTGCAGGGTCTCAGGGCCATAGGAGGTGAGTCATGACCTTAGCCAATAGGCACATGGCCGGGGACCGGCCCCAAGCCGGTGCTTGGGCTTGGGCGGCTTGACCCCGCGCCGTCCTGGGTAGTTGTCGCCGAGGGCCTGTTCGACTGGCGTGCCTTGACCCAGTGGGGCCTCCCCGTCTGCGCCGCCCTGGGCACCCAGGGCATGGAGCGTGTTGCTGCCAGCTTGCCTAGCTGCTCCCGCGTGTTCCTCGCCTTCGACGGAGACGATGCGGGCCTGGCGGCGGCGGGCAGCTTGCGGGCTTGCTTGGACGCCGCGCCGCCATAATCGCCCTCCCTCAGGGCGTCGGCGACGCGGCAGAGCTTGCGGCCCTTCCCCACCGACGCGCCGGCTTCCTGCGCCTGCTGGCTCAGGCGGCACGCTCCACCCGCTAACCGCCTCACCGCTTCACCACTGCGGAGCTTGCTCGCTTCGCTCCCTTGCTTGCGGGACTCCCTCCCGCCTCACCCCATCCCACTCTCACCGCCCAGAGCCTGCCACCGACTCCGATCGGGGGAGGAACTATGCCTAATTCACGACGAGCCTGCCCCGTACTCGATACGGGGGCCTTGCCCGCACACGGCTTCCCGTAGGGAAGTCCGCACCGGCCATTCGCCACAGGACAAACACAACACCAGGAGACAGTCCCGGCCATCGGGACACGGATTCGAGCGGGACTGTCTCCAAGAAGGGGGCGGTCCCGCTTCTTCATTACAGGAGGAAGCGACATGACGACTACGAGCATTGAGAGGCATGCCCCCGTATCAGGCACGGGACAGACCCCGGAGATACGTGCCCGGGCGGCGGGACCTGGATCGAACCTTGGCAAGCCAGAGAGTGAGCTCCGGGCTGCGGCCAGGCGGCGCGGACTCACCATGAAGGAGCTTGCAGCCAAGATGGGGGTGTCTGCGGGCCACCTGTCGCAGATTGCGACGGGGGGCAGGCCGTGGACTCCGAAGATGCGTGAAAAGGCTGCGTCGGTGCTGGGAGAGGTCCCAGGACAGGGGGTCGTCTACCGCCAAGGCGGCGTGGTGACCGGCGAGAGCAGCTACATCCGGGAGCGCGCCCGTGGGCTGGGCATGAGCATGCAGGACCTGGCCGACCGAGTGGGGGTGTCCTACGGCTACATGGCGCAGGTGTCGCGCGGCCGCAGGAACATGGGCGTGAAGGTCCAGGCGCGGGTCGAGTCGGCGTTGGAGGCTCCGGCGAAGGTCGCGCCCGCCAAGTGCGCCAACCGCCAGGGCGTCGTCGTGGCCGGGGAGAGCAGCTACATCAGGGAGCGGGCCAGGGAGTTGGGCATGAGCCTGCGGGGCCTGGCCGACCGCGTGGGCGTCTCCTACAGCTACATGTCAATGGTGGCGCGGGGTCGTAGCAACATGGGCGTGAAGGTCCAGGCCAGGATGGAGTCGGCGCTGGAGGCTCCGGCGAAGGTCGCTCCCGCGCAGTGCGCCGGCATCGACCGGGAGGCCGTGTGGGACCGGATGAACGCCCACGGCTTCAGCCAGAACGAGGTCGCCCGGCGCGCCGGCATCAGCTCGGCCCATCTCTCCCAGATCATGAACGGCAAGTCCACTCCATCGGCGGGCGTGCTGAAGGGGCTGCACGGTGTCCTGTTCCAGCCGACGAAGGCGGAGCGGGTCATGCCCGCCGAGGTGAAGGTGCTGGGCTGGCGGAAGGGCGAGCGGAGCGGGATGGTCGTTCGCGGCGCCGGTGGCCCCGGGCGCGGCGCCAGGTCCGGCGGCGGCACCGTCAGAGTCGGCGGCCGGGTGCCCTGGGGCGCGAAGGCGGAGTTCGCCTACCGCGCGGGGTACGACGGCATGGGCCGGGTCTCGGTGACGCACGTCGTCGAGCGGGGCTACTCCGCCATGCTGAAGCAGCCGGAGATGGCAGCTGCGTAGGGCTCCATGACGTACCGCATGATGGGCGGCTGCCTCGGAGCAGCCTGGGACGGCCCGCACCGGGCCGCATACGCGAGTCCCGCCGTGGGCGGGCCTTCGCACGTTCAAGCATTCGCCTGGGGGCGTTGCCGGAACCCGACCGCCCCCGCTGGGGCGGTGCAGTCCGTCTCCCGTCGCTCTCCGCCTTGCGGCGGCGACTGGGCGAGACGTGCGCCCGGGTTCCGGCGTCGTCCTCTAACTACCACGAAAAGGAGGACGGCACGAAATGAACCTCGGAGGTTTCATCGACACGTTCAAGGACGCAATAGCGCGAAGGGTGGTGGAGTCCTATCCGCCCCTCTACCGGCCCTCCCAGAACGGCCACGGCCTGCCCCAACTGCTCCGCTCCCCCCTGGGAGCCCAGGCCGACGCCATACGGGGCGTCACCCTCTCCCTGAAAGCCCACCAGGGCACCAACGTCGTGGGGGAGATGGGCACCGGCAAGACCTTCAGTGCGCCGCGTAACGCGGCATAGGATACCCGGCTCATCCGGGAAGAACTCGGAGAATGTTCTTGGGCCAACCGACCCACCTCGAAGCGAAAGCCTAGGGGGAAAGCAGCATGTCGGTAAAGCGGCTACAGTCCCAAAGCGTTGTAGGACTGGTTCCGCAAGGCCCGCGCGATACGGTGAAAGCTAGACTGCCTGAACCCCAGTTCCCAGATGGTGTTCTTGCCACCCGCCGGTAGAACGCTTGTAACCCGGCGCCACTCATTGCCTCGGTATGATGAAGGTACCAATGCAACTCCGATGAGTGGACGATGACCGATGCGGTCTATTCAAGGGGGACGAACGGGGCACCTACAGTCGCGCTAGAACGTCCTATGTCGAACGACAACCGGGAAGAGGCTCTACCTCTACTGGAAACAGACCTAGTCGCCGGAGTTGCGCTCCTGTTCCATCTGAGCGCAATGCAGGGTTATGGCGTCAACCAGCAACGGCGAGTTCGATTTCGCCAATGCCTTGATGTCAGACAAGAGGATGCGGTCAGACATCCTGACCTTGTTCTCGGCCCGCCGTTTCGCCTTCCACCGTCGGTGGAGCACAAACGTCAGCACGGCGACCACAGGTGCCCAGGTAAGCAACCAGATAAAGAACACTAGCTGGGCACTAGAGAGCGAAAACTCCACTCCTGATACTCCCTATGGGACTGTCTGTGGAGATTAGCAGAGCCAACCCCCTCACGTCTACGGAACGCGGGATGGCCTACGGGGGGAGACCCCTATGGTCACGGAGTCCTCGTAGTAGTCCGAGCCGGGGAAAGCCCGGCACATGGCGAAGGAGGACAGGTGGTTTCGACGGAATACAACAGGGAGGTATGCACAATGCAACAAGCCGAAACTGTATTGAACGTCATACGCGAACGCGGAGAACGAGGATTGCCGCTGGAGAACATCTATCGGCTGCTTTACAACCGGAACCTTTACCTGCGGGCCTACGGGCGTATCTACTCAAACCAGGGGGCTACAACCAAGGGAGCCACCGCAGAGACCATGGACGGTATGTCACTGGCGACAATCGACCGCATCATCGAAGCCCTGCGCTACGAGCGGTTCCGATGGACGCCGGTGCGTCGGGTCAACATTCCCAAGCCTAACGGCACGACCCGCGCCTTGGGCATACCGACGGGGCCGGACAAGCTGCTGCAAGAGGTCATCCGGATGATTCTGGAAGCCTACTATGAGCCGCAGTTTTCCGACCGCTCCCACGGCTTTCGGCCCGACCGGGGTTGCCACACCGCCTTGAGCAACGTGACAACCTACTGGACCGGTACCCGCTGGTTCGTCGAGGGCGACATCAAAGGGTGCTTCGACAACATCGACCACGATGTCTTGTTGTCGGTGCTCGGCGAGAAGCTCCACGACAACCGATTCCTACGCCTGCTCAAGTATCTACTGAAAGCAGGCTACATAGAGGACTGGAAGTATGGCCGCACGCTGAGCGGTACGCCGCAAGGCGGCGTGGTCAGCCCCATCCTCGCCAACATCTACCTAGACCGGTTGGACAAGTTTGTCGAGAACGTGCTGATACCAGCCCACACCCGTGGCTCAGCCCGGAGAGACAACCGCGAGTACACACGTTTGCTGAACCAAGCGGCCCGCCAGAGGAAGCGGGGGAACCACGCCGAGGCACTGCAACTGCGCAAGCAACTGCAGCAACTGCCGTCACGTGACCCCTATGACCCCGGCTACCGCCGGTTACGGTACGTGCGCTACGCGGACGACTTCGTGCTGGGTTTCATCGGGCCAAAGGCCGAAGCCCAACAGGCAAAGGAGTCCCTGGAAACATTCCTGCGCGACTCACTCAAGCTGGAGCTATCCAGGGAGAAAACTCTCGTCACCCACGCCACCAGCCAGGCGGCGCGGTTCCTCGGCTACGAACTCGTGAACCAACAGGCCAACGACCAGTTCGACCGCAATGGTCGGCGCAGGGTCAACGGCCAAATCGGATTGCGGGTTCCCGCCGACGTCATCGAGCAACATTGCCAAGCCTACATGCGCAAAGGCAAACCGGCACACCGCAGTTACCTACTCCACGATGAAGATTTCTCCATCGTGGCACAGTACCAGTCGGAGTTCCGGGGCGTCGTCAACTACTACCTTCTGGCCTACAACGTCCATCACTTGGGACGGTTGCAGATGGTCATGGAGATTTCGTTGGCAAAAACCCTTGCGGCAAAGCACAAGTCCACCGAGGTTACGTCAATAGGTGTGTAAACGACATCAGGCGGCGACCTTCTCAGCCGTTGATTCAATGGCGATTCCATCCGCATACTGTGCACCGAGATAGACGTCTTCGATCAACTCAGGGGCCTTCAGACGCCTGAAGCGCTGTTCGGCGACCATCAACATTTTCCAGATCACCGCTATCGCCCGATCGACCCTCTTGTAGCGCTTGGCGGCATCGGTCCGAAGCCTGAGGGCCGCGAAGGGTGATTCTACCGGGTTCGTCGTGCGAAGGCGCCCCCAGTGCTCCTTTGGGAAGTCATAGAAGGTGACCATGCGGTCCCAGTCCCGCTCCAAGGCCTCTGAGGCCGCCTCGTAGGAATGGTCGCCGCACCACCTGGTGAACACCGTCCTGAGCCGCTCAGCCTCTGTCCGAGTCGGCGCGTAGGGGATAGTACGCAGCATGAGCTTGGCCTGGTCCTGTTGTCGCTTTGGAAGCTTGGCGAGCACGTTTACGATCTTGTGGTTCCAGCAGCGTTGCTCTGCCGCCTGCGGATAGACGTTGCGCAGAGCTCCCCAGATGCCCAGGTGTCCGTCTCCAACCACCAGCCTCGGGCAACTCAAGCCCCGGCGCTTGATGTCCCTGAGCACCTCGGACCAGTTCTGTGTGGACTCCCTGTATCCGGGAACAGCGCTCACCACCACCTTGCTCCCGTCGCTCAGGGCCGCCATCACCACCAGTACCGCCGCCTTCTCCTTCTCAAGACCAGCCTTGACGTAGACTCCATCCACCCACATGTAGACCACTTCCAGGTCATCGAGGGGCCGGCTGCGCCATTGGGCAAGCTCATCGTTCCACTTATCCTTCAACCGGGCCACCGTGCTCGCCGATACCGGTGCGTCCTCTCCCAGCAGCCCCCGCAAAGCCAGATCGAAGTCGCCTTCGGATAGACCGTGCAGGTACAGCTCGGGGATCAACTCAGCAACCTTCCTGGTCCTGTTGACGAACAGCGGCAGCAGCCGGCTCTCGAACTGCTCCTCGGTATCGCGGACTCGCGGCCGCCTCAGCTGTATCGTTCCCGAACTCAGCGTAAGCCTCCGGGCTCTGCCGTATCCGTTCCGATAGCCGGTATCGTTGTCCGAGTCGGATCTGAGCGCCGACTTCGCCCTTCCCAGAAACGCCGTCACCTCCTCCTCCAGCAACTCCTGGATCAGCCTCTGGACCTGGCTTCGCACCCAATCCTCCAACTGCTCCCACTCCGGCCTTGACTCCGACCTACTCTCAGTGCTTTCCTTCCTCATGGGCGGTCTATCTCCTCTCTTGGGCCTCGAGCCCGTGTTGTTCAGAGAGAGGGTACACCGCCTGACTGTTTACACACTTTTTGAGGATACCTCAGTCCACCGCCCGGAAGATGCGTCGCCAATTCAAAAGCGCCGTTGAAACCGAGCACGGGCCACGTGTATGCCTAAAGGTCATCAAGCAGCAGGACAACGGCAAACGCCCTCTAGTGGCGTACTTCGGTGGCATACCCCTGAAACGGCAACGGCAGGCAGTTCTAGTCGACCAACAGCCTCAGCGATACAGGTCTGACCGCAACGAGCTCATCAAACGGCTCCAAGCGGACGAATGCGAGATGTGCGGCTCAACGGTGGATGTAGAAGTCCATCACATCCGTGCGCTTCGCGACCTAAACGTGAAAGGCCAACGGGAAAAGCCCAAGTGGGTACAACTCATGGCGGCGCGGAAACGCATAACCCTCGTGGTGTGCCGGACGTGTCACATGGACATCCATCACGGGCGAAGTAATCCGCAGAAGCAGATATAGACCACTGGAGAGCCGGATGCGGTGAAAGCCGCACGTCCGGTTCGGGAGGGGGCCGACGGAAAAGTGCTTCGGGCAACCGGAGTAACTCGCCGGCGGCCTACCTTACTCGGCGCATCCGCCGCCTACGCTGCGGGTTTCCAGCGGGTGCTCGTACTCACACCCCCGCACCTGACCCGGAAGTGGAAGCGGGAGGTGGAGGAGACGGTCCCCCAGGCCCGGGCCGTCATCGTCACCTCCATCACCGACCTGGAGCGCCTTCGTCTCTCCACCGGCCCAGGCCCCCTCTTCGCCGTGCTCTCACGGGAACGGGCGAAGCTCTCCTACCGCTGGCACGCGGCATACACCGAGCGGTGGGCCACATCCAGGGGCGGGCTCATCAGGGACGAGGAGACGGGAGAGCCCTTCAAGGTGCCCTGCTGTCCCATCTGCGCCGCCCAGATCGTGGACAAGGACGGTGTGCCGCTCACCGCCGAAGAGATGGGGCGCAAACGGCGCACCTGTGCCGGGTGCCGCTCCGCCCTCTGGCAGGCCGACCCCAAAGGCCCCAAGCGGTACCCCCTCAGCGACTACATCAAGAAGCGGATGAAGGGGTTCTTCGAGCTCCTTATTGGAGATGAGATTCACGAATACAAAGGAAGAGGCTCCGCCCAGGGCATCGCAGCGGGCGTCCTCGCCGACTCCTGCGGCCGCTCCCTCACCCTGACAGGCACCCTAACTGGAGGGTATTCGAGCACTTTGTTCCACCTGCTGTACCGGTTCAGCCCGGCCATCAGGACGGAGTTCGGGCGCTCCGAGGAGGGAAGGTGGATACAACGGTACGGCTTCGAGGAGCACACCATCGGCAAGGACGACGACGAGTCGGTGGAGGATGGACGGTTCAGCCGACGCAGGCGCTACCGCAAGGTGGTGCGGGAACGGCCGGGGCTCGCCCCAGCCGCGTTGTTCCACCTCATCGGCAACTCGGTGTTCCTCAGACTCTCCGACGTGGCATCGGGGCTGCCCTCCTACGAGGAGCAGATTCTCCTCTCGTCGATGGACTCCGAGCCCGACAGCTACGGGTACACCCAGAGGGGAGCCTACGGCACGCTGTACGACAAGCTGCGGGCCGCCCTCGCCGATGCGCTGGCCAAGGGGTCACGGAAGCTCCTCTCCACCTACCTTCAATCGCTGCTGGCCTATCCCGACGGCTGCACGCGGGGCGAGACGGTCTTCGACCCGGAGTCGGAGGACGTACTGGTCCAGGTGCCGCCGCTCTCCGAGGAGAAGCTGTACCCAAAGGAGACGGCGCTCTTAGACCTGGTGGCAGCGGAAAGAATGGAGGGGAGGAGAGTGCTGGTCTACGCCACCCATACCGGAACCAGGGACATTACGGAGCGGATGAGCGACATCCTGACCAGGCACGGATTCCGGGCGGCGGTGATGAAGGCCGACGCCGTGGCCCCGGACCGCAGAGAAACGTGGGTGGAGAACAAGGTCAAGGAGGGCATCGACGTCCTCATCTGCCATCCCCGGTTGGTGCAGACCGGCCTGGACCTGGTTCAGTTTCCAACGATCTGCTGGGCGGAAACGGACTACAGCGTCTACGTCATGCGGCAGGCGTCCCGCCGCTCCTGGCGCATCGGCCAGACCCGGCCCGTCAAGGTCGTGTTCATAGCCTATCGGGGCACGCTGCAAAGTGACGCATTGAAATTGGTAGCCCAGAAGCTGCAAAGCTCCCTGGCCGGGGAGCTGCCCGAGGACGGGCTGGCCGCCTACGGGGACGACGGGGACGACATCATGCTGGCGTTGGCAAGGAAGATCGTGAACGGAGAGGAGGAAGAAGAAGGAGAGTCGGTGGAGGATGCCTTCGCCCAGGCGCGAGACGCCGAGGCCGTCTCCGAGGAGCTGCTGGTGGACGAGGAGTGGCACGCGGTGGAGGTGGAACAGGAGACGGTCGAGGTGCATCGGAACGGCACCGGGATCGTCGTCGAGACTGCGGCGGCTAACGGTCATGCTGACGTGGTGGAAGAGACCTAGCAGTCGATGTTCTCCTGGGCCGAGTTCCTGGCCGAGGAGCCGCAGAAGCCGGCCAGAAGGAACGGGAAGCCGAAGCCCGAGACCCTCTCGATGTTCGAGTGGGCGCTGAGCCTGGAGGAGGAAAAGGAGGCAGAGCTGGTCGGCGCGGACCGCTGACTAGGTGCTGACCGAAACGCAAGGGGCGGCCATCGTATTGCACGGTGGTCGCCTCTGCTCGTTCATCTATATGTGGGCCTTTTTTTGTTGTCAGAAAGGGCCACTCGGGCGGCCGACAAACACGAGGACACACTCACAGTGTGTGCGCTTAGCCTCACAGGAGAGACCAGAAGGTGTGGATTCCAGGAAGGCACGGTATACGTGACCATCCGAGGACGAGGTGGGTACAGATGAGCCTCTGGCCTCGCGTGTTCGTCAGTTACCGAAAGGGGAGTCCGGTGAGCTCCATACGATCGTGCCCCTCATGCCCGGCTTGATGTTGCCCCGCCTGGGGAGTTATGGAAGGGGGCTACAGCTAGTCGACGATCTCTACTTTGAAACCGTAGTCGACGCTCCCCTCTGGCGAACCCTCCCCAATGCTCCCGGCCAACCACATCACGCTCGCCTCAAGGTAATACACGCCCGGAGGAAGCCCCAGAGTGATCTCCTCTGCCTCTCCGGGCGAACGAGCATCATGCCGAAATAGCTCTTCTCCTCGACTCAGCGAGGGTACGGTGCTAAGGACCGTGAACGCCCTTGTCATCAGCCGATCGGGTGGTGTGTGGGCAGCTATGACCATCGAGAACTGGTCTTCGCTCTTTATCGTTATCGGGGATACTTCATCGAATCCATGCCATCCTGCCGGGGCGGGACACGAACTGCCCCACTTGACTAAACCCATGTTGACTTGATAGGGCCAGCAAACGCTCCCTCGCCATCCTTGATGGAGTCGGTCTTTGTAATCAAGGTAGATACTAGGAAGGGGCTGAGGCGGGACGGGGGACGATAACGCCGTCGGGGCTACGCTGGGGACGACGGTTGGGGTGGAAGCTCCAACGGTAGGAACCGGAGTGAAAGTCGGCAAGACTCGTGTCGTTGCAGGTGGGGCTCCAAAGGTCGCGGTGGTAGTTGGCACAATTGCTGTATCCGCCGGCATCGCCATAGCCACAACCGCCGCGCGAGGCCCCGGCGTGCCCACGGGCTGCGTCGTGCCTATGGGCTCCGGTGCTTCCGACCCGCACGCCACCGCCGCTAGCAGTACGAGGGTGGCGGCTAGAATGGTGCGCATAAGTTCTCTCAATTTTCCACCTTAGTCCATGGTTCGCAGCCGGTAGATTGGAAGGCGACATCTGTGGCTAATATCTCCACATAGGATGGAGCATCCACGGTCTCAATCGCGATAATGTCTTCAAAGTCACCGCTCAGACCACTTAGTCGTCGCCAGGTGCACGCAAAACCCTCACTACCCGTTGTGCGGTAGAGTCCCGGCTCGATGTCCTCACCAACGCGCCACGTACCTTCGGCAATCGTGCCACTGGCGGGTACAGGCCAATCTACTACCATGAATGCTGGGCCAGTTTCTCCCGGCGGGCCTTGTGGACCAGTATCACCCTTTTCACCCCTTAGACCTGGCAGACCTGGCGAGCCTCTCATTGCAGCATCATCGCCCTTCGCGCCAGCCGAGCCCGCAGGCCCCTGCGGACCTACTTCACCTCTAGCTGCCTGGTCTCCTTTATCCCCTTTGGGGCCTTGGGGGCCTTCGGGACCGGTATCACCTTTGTCACCTTTCGGGCCTTGCCTAATTGCATAGTCGCCCTGAAAACCTTGTGCTCCTCGAGGGCCGCGCGGTCCCACTATCCCCGGGTCGCCCTTGGCCCCCTGCTCTCCCTGCGGACCGGGTTCACCTCTTTCACCGCCTGGCCCCACTGTCCCCGGCTCACCCTGGGAACCAGTGCATGCCAAAGCAGCCAGAATCACCAGCAGTCCGGCGACGACTGCGTGATTGAAGTACAGTTTCGAGGCTCTCGCAATCTGGTTCATGGAACCTACCTCCAGGATTACCCTCAATTGGAGGGCCAGGTCGGGTAAGGCATAGCCTCTCCGATTCTGAGCAACTCGTGCATGGACCAAGTCGGATGGTACAGCCCAATGTCCACCCCGCTCACCCACCAGCTGAGATTCGCGGGAGTGTTGACTTGACCGCCGGTGCTTGAAGTCTTGACAGAAGGGTCTTTGCCTGACGCTGGAATCCCTCGAACGTTCGCTGCTCGGAAGGGATCGTCCGCGAGAGTACTATAGTCTATGGCATCGGGCCGCCCACCTATCGATATCCGCAGGCCGTTGGCGTATATGAGATAGACCTGCCGGAACTCGGTTGGAGCCCCTTCCTTCGAGACCCAGACCTCTTGGAGCTCTGCACCAACAACGTCCTCCGGGGGAATAGGTATAGTGTACGGCGTCCGTCGCCGCGCCTCGTCCAGCGATACTTGCTCTCCATGAATGGGTGGGTATGGCGGGGGGCTTGGATTTTGTTGGTCGGCCGCAGATGGTGGGGGTGCTGGGATAGGGCCGACGCCTGGACCTTGCCGGTCGTTCGCGGTCAGTTGACTTGATGTGGTCGGCTCCTGAGTAGGCTGCACCCCAACCGCAGCCTCGGTACGGGCCGGTGTAGGAGACGCAGGCGTCTCCGCACACGCGATGATCGCCAACAGCAAGAGGCTTACGACCAGCGAGGTGGTTATCCCCATTCTCGTGTTCATTTCCGTTGCTCCTCCTACTATTTCTATACTCTTCTGCCCTTCAGGAGTAAAGACGAATAGCGTGGTCGATTTGTTCCATTGGTGAACACTGCCACCTCAATGGTCTGGTCTCCTCGAAGAGCTGCCAAGGCTACCTTGGCCTGGAACGCCTTACCGTGCCTCCTGCGTGATTGCTTCATGGCATGCTACTTTCGGCCTACGTCCTTCTAGGAGCCTGAATGTAGCTTAACCACCTTCCAGTCTTGGGTCGACCTCACTAGCATGACCCTCGCAAAGAGGATAGCCCCTCAGATTGATGTCACGCTCTCGCCCTGAGGAGCTATCGAACTGTCGCACAAGGAAGGCGAGCAGGTAAGTTGGGCTTTCCGGTTACTGTAGGGCTGCCTGCCGCTGGACTTCTTCCTGGATGTCCGCTATCAGTTGAGATGGGGATAGCTGGTCTGCGAACTTGATCTGCGGACGTGCAATGTCCGAGTAGGCCACAACATCCCCGTCGATATCAAAGCGGCTGTACGGGCCGAAATGAAGTCCATAGGTAGCGCCATCAGGGTTTTCCCCGAGCACAAACAACCGAGAGTCACCGGGTTTGGACATAGGGAACCTCTCAAAAAGCCCAGGGCTTTCTTTTTGTACGCTCAGATGTCCAAACTGCCTGAGAACCAACGGGTCTCCAGCAGTGACACTCCCTCGATCCTTCAGAACGCTGGTCACGGTGATTTGGTAATCTGTCACCGGAAACGTTGGAGCATTGTCGCCGGGCTCGGCATTGTAGGGTCCGATGGCGGTTTCATTTACTGTGGCTCCGATTGTTCCGATGACGATTACGTCGGCATGGCTGACCAAGCCTTCCACACTACTGGCTGCCGGGACCATGCTGGCTGGGATATCACCATACCTATTTCTCAATCGACACCAAAAACTGCGTTACTCGTGGGCGGTGGACCTGGCTATGGAGGGAGACGGGAGAGCTGAGGCTTCCAGTTAGTCTGTTCTGAGGGTCTATCAACATCTCCGGCGGCCATCCCCACTGTGTGCTCCCTCGCTCATAGAGAACATGGCTACCGGATCATGGGCAAGTGTTATCTTGCGGGTGTCAAGTGACAACCGCACTACCTCAATTAATCATACGTTCCAGAGACGCTTAGGGTAATCACGAATCGTTCAGATCCGTGCCTCGACACAAGATGACCTCACCCTCACAATGCGATACATCATCGAGACCATCGGTCCACGGTGGTTAGAAGCTGAAGTGCAGCAGCCTCAACTCTTGGGTCTTGCTCTAGCCGAAGGGCAGCGGCTTCGCCCTGAGGACCGTCAGGCGCTTCTTCCGCAAATGTTAATACTAGCCTGATCATCGCTGCCTGTTTCAGCACGCAAACCGACTAAGGCCAGAATGGACCTTCGATGATTGTGCCAGCCTCCGTCGAAAGCAGTGAGCATACTAATCTGAAGTCCCCTCTTCTTCGGACGCAGGATGAACAGGGCTAACTGCTCTCACGGGCCAGCACAGAATCACCCCAATCCCCTACGCGGGCGGGCTCCAGCCGGGTTACGCCAGGCAAGCCGTCGAAGTCAGTGTCCACGGAGATGATCCAGTTGATGCCCAGGCGTCGCATCACCGCCGCGTGGAGCAGGTCACGGGCGCTTATCCTGGGATGACTATCCGCCAACCCCGCCGCCAAGTGGATATCCTCCACGTAGACGGGTTCAATCCGATCATGCATCGCCTCGGCGAAACCCTGGAGGACCTCTCTCCCCAACTTCCATCGCCCAGAGGCAAGATAGCGATGCAAGAGCTCCTGAAGGACCTCGACGTCGGTCACAAATGACTGCGGGTGCTCTGCGGCAATCATGAGCACCCGAGCGCACGGCTCTTTGTTTGGGTGATCCCTACCGGAGGCGTAGATAGGGACGTTGGCGTCAATAAAGGCCGCCTGGCTCATGGGCCGCCTCCAACTCGCGAGAGAGTGTAGCGGCATCCGGCGGGTCCTCTACCTCCAGCTTGACTAGCCGCTCAACCGCGTCTCTGCGCCGCTCTCGCATGGTGTCTTCATAGGCGTCGTCAATCAGGCAGCGCACCACCTCGGAGATAGGCACACCCCTCTCCTCGACGAGTTCCTCCAACCTTCGCCGGTGCTCGCCATCCAGCCGCACATCCAATCGCCCAGCCATATCGTCTCCTTTGTGCGGGATAATATGTACGGATGTAAGTATGCGGCACATTGTTCCTTGCCGTCAACCCCCTCCCAGCCCGGACGATATGTCCCTGACACGTGTACTATCTCCGCCTATTCCAGGCAACAGAAAGGGGTCTGCATATATGGATGAGCATGGGGGCCACCGTTGCATATATTGTGAGCACCCACTCGAACAGGGATAGGGACGAAGGCTTCGCCTTCGGGCTTCGGCTGAGCCGCTCCACGGGCTCTTCAGCCATGAACACCCGCCCACGAGAACAGCGACCGCTGGGTCTTGGGAGCTCCGTCTTGGTGACCGTTGACCACCGCCGTCTCAAAGGCGGCTTCGGGACTTAGGGCTGGATCGTGTCCGCCACGGTCATGCGGACGGGCAGCCCGTCGTTGATCACAAGCTCCTGAATCGAGAGCGACTGCTCCCGGTCGAAGAGCTCGAACAGCTCCGCCACCGATTGCTTGAGGGCAAAGCCGTCCTTGTTGCGCGCGGTGTGGGGTCCGTTGTCCTTGCCGAACACGATCTGCCGCACCGCACGGGCCGGTGGTTCGAACACGGGCTCAAAGTCCCTCACCTCGAGCCCTTCGAGCCGCCCGTATCTGATCCCCTGCATCACTTCGACAAGGCGTCGCCTGGCAGGAGTCAGGGACACCTTGGTCACGTCCGTCACTTCCGGACCTCCTTCCGCGCGCTCTGGCGCATCAACGAAATCGCCCCCTGGGAGGCGGGTCCGGCGAGGATTCCTCCCAGGGGGCGTTGCCCGGCTTCCCGGGCAGTGCCTTTCGGGGGAAGATCTCTCGTCGGAGCCTTCACCCCTTAATGGCGAAATTTCGATGAACGACGCGGCGCGCCCTGCATGGGCAGCGGCGCGAAGGAGGCAGACACCGTCGTAAAATTGTCCAATGGCGACCTTGAGAGTTGGCACACTGTCCGTAGTAACAGCCGCCCTCATCCTGACGGGCTGCACGGAGCCCGTTGTAGCGCCGGAGCCAATGCCGCCACAGGCGCCGCCAACGGCACCGCCGGCCGCGACCGCTCCACCTAATCCGGCATTCACCCCAGCTTCAGAACAGTGGCGGCCCTTGCCGTTGCCGATGGCCACGGCCTCCGAAAGGGCATCAGCGGCGGATACTCGTCTGTACCTGACGGCCTTTCAGAACGACTTCGTGAGCGTTGTCGACCCGGCCAGAGGACGCGCGCTGCATCAGATCCCTGTCGACGCCTGCCAGGCGGGAATGGCGGTTTCGCCTGATGGCTGTGAAGGGCGGAGAGATAATGTACCACCTGGGCGGTCGAGCGCTGAGGTGTGGCGTTTGAAAACTGTACCGCCTGTCGCCTTCAATCAGGAACGACCGAACCTGACTGAAGGTGGATTGGATGTACAAGGTGGAGATGTACCTGCGAGTTCGCAGGGCTTGCTTTGTAGAAGGGATGAGCGCTCGAGAGGCTGCGCGGGTATACGGACTGCACCGGGACACGGTGCGCAAGATGCTCAAGTACTCGGTACCTCCAGGGTATCAACGAGACCGACCGCCTCGTCGACCGAAGCTGGACCCATACAAGGGTGTGATGGACCAGATCCTGGAGCAGGATCTGAGCTCACCGAAGAAGCAGCGTCACACCGCCAAGCGTATCTATGAGCGGTTGAGGGACGAGCACGGGTTTCCGGGCAAGTACACAATCGTCAAGGACTACGTCCGGGAACGCCGTCGTCGGACCCGAGAGATGTTCGTACCACTGTCCCATTCCCCGGGACATGCCCAGTGTGACTTTGGCGAAGCGTGGGTGGTCATCGGCGGAGTGGAACGCAAAGCCCACTACTTCGCCCTGGACCTCCCTCACAGCGACGGGTGCTATGTGAAGGCGTATCCCGCCGAGACGACGGAGTCATTCTGCGACGGACACGTCTCCGCCTTCGCGTTCCTGGGCGGAGTGCCTCAGAGCATCCTCTACGACAACACCACGCTCGCGGTAGCCAGAATCCTGGGAGATGGTCGCCGGCAGCGGACCAGGGTGTTCTCCGAGCTTCAGTCCCACTACCTGTTCGAGGACCGGTTTGGCCGTCCAGGCAAAGGGAACGATAAGGGCAAAGTAGAAGGTCTGGTCGGCTATGTCCGCCGGAACTTCCTGGTGCCCATTCCATCGTTCGAGAGCTTCGATGCCCTCAATGCTCATCTGGAGCAACACTGCCTCAGACGGTTCGAAGATCGACTCCGCGGCCGCAACGAGACGATAGGAGAACGGCTGGAGCGGGACCTGGAGAAGTTGCTGCCTCTGCCGGCCGTACCGTACGACGCCAGCGACAAGCACGCGACGAGGGTCAGTTCTCTGTCCCTGGTCAGATACCGGACCAATGACTATTCGGTCCCGGTGGCCTACGGTCATCGGGACGTTCTGGTCCGCGGATATGTACACGAGGTTGTGATCAGCTGTGGCGCTGAAGTCATCGCCCGCCATCGGCGGTCCTACGATCGAGACGACTTCGTCTTCGACCCTCTCCATTACCTGCCGCTCCTTGAGAAGAAGACGAGGGCATTGGATCAGGCGGCGCCGCTGGTTGGATGGGAGTTGCCCGAGGAGTTCGGAGTGTTGCGGCGGCTGCTGGAGTCTCGGATGGGCAAGCGAGGAAAGAGGGAGTTCGTGCAGGTGCTCAGACTGATGGAGAACTTCCAGCCGGAAGAAGTCCACGACGCCGTACGAGACGCCATTCGACTCGGGGCTGTGAGCTTCGATGCTGTCAAGCACCTGGTGCTGTGCAGGATCGAGGGTCGACCGCCTAGACTCGACATGGAGTTGTACCCGTATCTGCCCAGGACCAACGTTGCAACAACCTCGACCAGGGACTACATGGCTCTCCTGGCGGGGAGCCGGTCATGACCAACAAGTCCACGATGTTGCTCGAACACAACCTCAAGCAACTCAAGCTCCCCACGTTCCTGAGGGAGTACGACAAGCTGGCATCCCAGTGTGCCAGTGAGGGAGCTGACCATCCGGACTACCTGCTGCGACTATCGGACTTGGAGCTGATCGACCGTCACCATCGCATGGTGGAACGTCGGATCAAAGCAGCCCGCTTCCCGACGACCAAGAGCCTCGACACCTTCGACTTCCTGTCTATGCCGTCCCTGAACAAGGCTCTGGTTCTGGAGCTGGCACGATGCGAGTACATCGAGCGCCCCCACAACGTCATCGCTCTCGGCAACAGTGGCACCGGCAAGACCCATATCGCCCTCGGTCTCGGTCTGGCTGCGTGTCAGAGGGGACTGTCCGTGGGCTTCACCACCGCCGCTGCTCTGGTTCACGAGCTGATCGAGGCCAGGGACGAACGGCGTCTGCTCAACCTGCAGAGAAGGCTCGCACGACTCAAGCTGCTCATCATCGACGAACTGGGCTTCGTGCCCTTGTCCAAGACTGGCGCCGAGCTGCTCTTCGAGGTGTTCAGCCAGCGTTACGAGCGTGGATCGGTCCTGGTGACCTCCAACCTGCCCTTCGTCGAGTGGACCGAGGTGTTCGGCTCTGAACGGCTGACCGGAGCTCTCCTCGACCGCCTCACCCACCATGTCGACATCCTGGAGATGAACGGGGACAGCTACCGACTCAAGCACAGCAAGAAGACTTCTGGCCGCCAGCTATCTGACTGAGCCTGATCTCCAACGCCCCACGAACCTTGATGCCCATTCTACGGCGTTCAGTGGTACAGTTTTGCTCCGCCCCGCTGGTACGTTTTCACACCGCCCTTGACAGATGGCACTAGTAGACCGAAATCTTTGAAATGAGGGGTAGCCGAGATTGGCGTGCTACGACGACAGGGCGGGTTTCAAACCCGCCCCTACCAAGCCGTAACCTCAGAACCCTTCAATACTAGGATGTTGGACCACTAGCCTCTACATCGTTGACGGGATGCCAGCTTCCGACGGACAACTGCGCGTATTCGATACCGCGACGTGGGAGGTGCTCCACCTAGAGCTGGCGCCGGACCGTGCTCGGCTGTTGGGCGGCAACCCGATCTCCCTATCACCGGATGGTCGTTGGCTGATCGTCGGATTCTTCGACTACGAGCGAAGGGTCGGGTGGGAGCGAGTGTTCGATACTCGAGGGCTTCATTTCCTGTCCGATGAGGCGTGGCCTCTGTGAAACTGCCACGAGCATGTCGGCCTGGTCGGACAACCCGATATAGATAGCCTCTATGTCCAGTGCCACAACTTCGTGGCAGCGCTGGCCGCTGACGACCTATCCCCGCGCTGGCGCGCCCCAAGCCCGGGGCTTTCTGCGCGAGACCGCTATGGCTGGAAAGTAGTAGGTCATTCGACGCTGGTGGTGTCCCCGGACGGCAAGCGCCTCTACGGGATGTACCCGCTCGAAGAGAGGATACATACTGATTCGCGGGTTCCAGTGATCCGCGTTGATCTCGGGGTCATCTCCTGGGACACGAGGGACGGGGGTCGAGTGCAGGACAGACTGATGAGCGAGCAGGTATCCGTACCGGTAGGATCGAATAGCGGCTCCGACTTGCCAAGCCTCGTCTTCTCCCCTGATGGGCGGCGCCTCTTTGCCCTGTGGCATGACATGATGTGGTCGCTGAATCCCGCAACGTTGGAGGTCGAAGACGCGCTCAAGCTCCCGATGCCGGTGATCGATGCGGCCCTGAATATCGACGCTAGTGAACTGTACTTGCTCCCAGACACCCCTGGAAGCCACCGTCGGTGGCCCAGCGGGATTCTCACGGTGGACATTGCCAAAATGGAGGTGATTCGTCAGGCCACTGACTGGCCTAGGCTGAGACGTCCGTTCTTCTACGCCGCCCCTGCCCCCGAAGGTAGAGTCCCAGGAAGTGGTGTAAGGCCGGACTCGCCGATGAGCTGCATTGCTACAGCATCGGCGACCACGCTTCCTTCTTCTCGGGGAAAACACCAAGCTGCCGCGACGGACGCATCAATGACGATGGCCACTAGTGGCGGCCCTCGCTGCGCATCCTCCTTATCTCCTCATGGGACACTCGCTGGCGCTGCTCTCGCTCCGCAAGCATCTTGGTCACAACAGCTTTGCGCTTTGCTTGTTCCTGTGTGAGCGTATCCTTCAGATTCGTGTCTCTTTTGGCAGTCATTCCCTGAGTCCTTTCGAGCGGCTTGGCAGGTAGCGACTCTTAGATGTTGTCCAGTGTATTTTACACCACGGGGCCTCCCCAAGATAGCTGATACAGGGGTTCGTAAGGGCTTGGCGATGAGCGGTCGGTCTCTGTCTTTACCGGCGAATCGATAGGGATAGTACCAAGAATGTCACCACGATGGACGTGAGACCGTCAATGGTAGTGGAGGGTTGGGGCCAAGTGCAAATCGCGGCGGCATTCTCTTATGAGCAACTGCTAGGGGCTAGACATCACCTTAGAAGGGACTTCTGGAGCACTTATTTCAACGAGTTTGCCGAAATCGGACAGCGTTATTGTGTTCGTAAATCCCCCCTCACCTGGAGTTGTGCCCGTAAAAACATACCGCCTGATTAGATGGTCGTCTTTCCCGATCCAGTATTCCACGCGACGGTCGAGTCGAGGGTCGGCAAGTCCAATATCCATTCCTGGTGGCACCAACGCAACGAGATGGAGCACATCAACTCCATCCAGCTGTTCTTCTTCCACGACTGCCAAATTGCTAAGAAGTGACGGATCTATAGGCATTCTGTCTAAGGGAGTTTCAGGGACCGAATCGCGGGTTTCCACCTTCCACTCTCCCGTTGGAGGGATTTTCGTGTACACCGTAACGCCTATAGTGATCGCGTCACCACTGATTGTAAATGTTTCATTATCCGTTGCGAAGGTCGTACTCCCTGTCGTCTCGAATTGACTGGGTGCCTGATATTTGCCAAAAGTGACTGACTCGATATCTTCCCTTATACCTTCTTGAGGGGTCCTGAGCCGTTGTCCAGTGGTGTCACGGCTTCGTGTCGCGTTCAATACTTCAGCTTTGTACTCATATGTGAAGCAGTATGAGAGTTGTTCTTTCGTGGAAGCCAAAGCCCTTTCGAGAATTACTTGTGGAGAGAAAGTTTCGGCGTCGGCAGTCGGGGGCACTTTAGTGACGGCGCCTCCGTTACAAGCGGTCAGTAATACAGGGAATACCAGGGTAGCCAGCAACTTTAGCCAAGTCAGCCCTCGCATCACGCCTTCGGTTGCAGGTTCAGTACCTTGCGCGCGTTGCCACCCAATTCGCCTGCCTGTTGCTGACTGAAGGCCGATGCCGAGTGTGGGGCATAATCAAGCGACCAAATCCGACTCACCCTGGTCCCCCTTCAAGAGATGCGCCAAGTGGACTTATGGACGACCACGGTAGCTTTCGTATTAACTGTGGAATCACTGAGCGTCATACGAGCAATCCCTCAACGTGCCTAGTAAAGCAACGTGTGGTAATCTAATAGAAAGGCACAGTCTCCACTCGCCGTGGTGGAGGAGGTCCCGAAGGAGCCGTATAAGCCTCCACCTACTCGGTTCGGGTTGTAATTAGTTGCTGCACCTGAACCAACAACACAAGGGAAGCTGGTAGTCAAAATCGCGGTCCGTATCTACCATCACTAGCCAGTGATTTGGGTCCTCATATTGCTACGTACAGGTCCCTCCCTCATCGGTCCACCCCGTAATCCAAAGCCAATACCAACTGCACAAACCGGAGTCATAAACGACCTCATCGTTTGCAGTATCGTTCCACCATTTAACCATTGACTCAACCCAGTTGACATCAATATTGGGTGGATCCTCCCAGGTGGTCCTGAATTTTGCTGTGTTGATGTGGGAGCGTAGTAGGCTGATGGGCAGTCCCGGAGCCGGGGACAGTTTCAGCACGCGTGCGGCTAGGATTCAATCCCTGTGCCGGGCTCGATTCTGCAGCATCTTGTTCAATGATTGCCACGAGGTCTTCAGGGGTGAGCGCACCCTTCTCTAGCAGCTGTTCACACGTGGTGAAATCGACAGCCAATGTTCTCGCGACCTTGGCCGGTTCACCGAATGCACGCTCAAGTCTCGTCGTAAACTTACAGGCGTCCCCAACTCTTTCACCTTGGTTAATGCTACGCACTGCGTCCTGGATGGCAAAGTTGTCTGAGTGATCGTATTCAATGACGTCCGTTCCCGGCAGCCGCAGTGGTTCTTCGCCCTTAGCGGAAGCCGAATAGCTTGAACCCATCAGATAGAGCAGGACAGCCAACACCGCTACGGTCAATCCTGCGACAACTTTCGAACGGCTTAGAATCATCATTCGCACAAGAAAAGTTCCCCTCAATAGGCGACCCCGCCCCTACCGTCGAGACGATAGGGATCCCAGGGACCACGGTAGCATGAGCGCCCACGGTTGTCCAGTGCTTGTATAGGGTCAACCTCACCTTCCCTTCGTGTTCCTCACACCAACGCACTACCCTCCATCGGCGCTTAGCTTCCATTGAGGGCTCCGCCGGGAGCCGTGCCAACCTCACCGCTCCCGGCAGTATGGGCCCCATATCTGCTCATCTTGACACCAGCATACTTCCCCTTCATATCTCTCGCTGGTGTCCGACATCTATCTGTCCCTAATCAGTGCTTTGAAAGGGTGCGTTCAGGGTGTATGAGACAGTGGAGTGCCGGAGGGGGCCGTGCATCTCGGCGATGCCGAGCTTTGCATTTAGGAGCAACAACCGGCCTCAGGATGTGCAGGACAGTCCTTTCCTTGGCTCTGGGTGGCCCTGTGGCCTTCATCTCCTCACAACCCCCTGAGCATCCCGCCTTGCCGCCTGTCTGTTGAGCGCCTTATCGAGGATGGAGAAGGCTCCGTTAATTCCGTGGTCCTCCACCCTGGTGACGGGGGCCTCCTCCTGTTTCAGCAGGGCGTGGGCAACGAAGTCCGCCATCTGAAGCAGGCAGTCGTCCTTGGAGCTCCTGAAGGCCGGGCCTCCGATGACCTGCTCTATGGGGATGTTGCGGGTCTTCTCGCCGTCCTCCCAGAGGTCGTAGCGGCTGGGGACGTGGTTTCTGACCTTGAGCCGACCGTAGAGCCGGGCGATCATCTCCTCCTTCCCCTCGTCGAAGATGAGGAAGGCGTGCCTACTGGCTGAGGTGACCGAGGTGTTGATGCGGTTGAGGAGCCTGTCCAGGCTGGCCTGCTCGTACCTCCTGCTCTCCGGCTTGTGCAGGCAGACGTTGATGACCTCGATGCCGCCCATGTTTCTGGCGGCCTCCTCCAGGCGGCGCAGGCCCTCCAAGAAAACCTGGGCACCCTGCTCCACGGAGACCCTTTGGCTGTTCGTTCCGTTCTTCGCCAGCAGTCCCCTTCCAGCGAGCAGATCGCAGGCGTGAAGCTCCCTGGACAGGGGGATGGCGTACCGCTCCCGCAGCTCCACACGCCATGCGTGGATGTCTTCAAAGAGTTGGTTCCAGCTTTCGCCATCCACTCCCAGGGCGGAGCGGACGTAGTAGCGGGGTCCTTCGGACTCGTCGATGTAGTACAGACGCATGTTTTTCTCTCCAGTCTGGTATTCGGTACTCAGCGGTTTTGGAAGGCGCAGACCGGCTCCCAGCCCTCGGGCGCGCGCCAGGCCGCTCCCAGCGGCCCCACCCTCTCCAGCAGGCTCCTGTGGGAGACCCACAGGGGCACCCGGAGTCTGGTTCGCGCCATCTCCTCCTGGGCCACGCGCAGGAAGTGGGTCTGAGTCAGGTCGTCATCGAAGACGACCAATACGGCAGGCTGAGCGCCGTGGTCGTCGGTGGGCCGGTGGGTGGAGTAGTAGCGCAGGTAGGGGGCGATCCTGGCCGTCATGGTCACGGGGCGTACCGCCCGGCGCTCCCACTCCAGGAAGAAGGGCCACGTCTCATTGGCACGCCGGATTGCGCCGTAAGCGTCGGGGTGGACCGAGTGGAGCCGCTCTCCGTAGCGAAAATACCTGGAGGCCCGCCGGGGCGGGTCGATCTGCAACAGCTCCCAGCCCAGAGCGCGTGCCTGATGAGCCAGCGCTGTGACGAAGCCATGGACCGCCTGGGTGTGCTCGATGTTCCTGAGCAGCTGGCGGCTCCTGGCGCCGGAGACGTTGCGCCACTCGGGTGGCCCCTCCGGGTCCAGTGAGTCGGCGCTCCAGCGCCTGCGGGCCGCGCCCACGGAGGTCCGGTCCCTGCGTGCCAGTAGGGAGAGCCCCTCGCCGGTGAGGGCCAGGCGTCGGCCCGAGGCAGGGATACGGGTTACCAGGCCCAAGGCTTCCAGACGGATGAGGAGCTGGGATACCCGTGGGGCGGAGACGCCCAGCAGTCCGGCCAGGTATTTCAGGGTGATCCAGGGCCAGTCGGAGAGGGCGTCCAGCACCCGCTTCTCCCCAGGCTTCAGAAGGACGGGGAGCAGATGGCCGGGGAGGTACTGGACTGGCTCCTCCAGGGCGATGTCGCCGGGCAGGAACACCCGCGAGGGCTCGGCCTCTGTTGGCGGAGGGCCGCCCTGCTCCAGGCGGGACAGCACGTACTCCAGGTCGAGGGTCGCATTGATGGAAGGCTGATGCCATATGGGGTCGCCCGTGCCACAGAGAGCCGCGTCCCTCTCCAGCGCCAGGAGCGTTGGCGTTCCGGTCGACAGCCTGCGGGCGTGCCTCAGCCAACCTCGAAAGCACCGAAGATGAGAATGACAACGCACTCCGGCAGGCGCAGAAGTTTTGGCAAATCACCTCCGAGGTTGACACAACCGCTGAGAGGCAAGACACGGATCTCGGCCACTGCCGGTTGTGGGTACGGGTCGAAAAAGACCTGCCGAGCAAGGTTGCTCTCGTGCGCCGTCCGGGAATGCTGGTTACAACTGAGCAAAGCGGTCTAATCCGTTTTCCAGGATTTAGAGATTTCGCCGCCGTGTGCGTGTTCGAAGACCCAATGGGCAACGAATTGTTGCGTCGCATGGAAAATGCCCAGCACAATAAGTTTGAGCCGGACCGTCTCCCAGTTGCTGACCGGGAACGGGGGCGGAGGGCTCTGAACCGCATTACTCGCTGGATACGGAGTGAGATCAGGAAGTCCGCCGGCCCTCCTGAAGGCGTCACATCGACTGTATTGACGGAACTAGCCGTTTACTTACCTGATCCGCATCCAGATGAGCCGTTTGATGATGTCAGTCAAGACAGCGACAGAATAGATGGAAAAAGGGAACCGGGGTTTGGGTATAGAGTGAAAGTAACTCTCAAGCCTGTCCGGCGTCCGTCGCCGTCGGTTTTGCCTGCTGAAGACGATGAAGAAGAAGTGGGAGATGCCGATGGCGACGCCATTGGCTCCGTCGGAGGTTCGGCGACAGGCACAAATGGCGGCGAAGGAGGGTCCGGAGGGTCTGGCGAAGGTGAAGGCACCGGAGGCACAGGCATTCGGGGTGGCGGACGGTCCAAGCTCCGGCGCATTCCAATCTCCAATGTCCGCATGCTGGCTATTGAGGGCCGCGAGAACTCCTATCGGGTCAGTTTCCGAGCAGATGGTAGTGGTGTCTCTAGGATTGATCTCGAAGAAGCGGGAGATTCCTCGGCGATTCGCCGTGATGACATTCGGGCGGTCGACGAGAACGTAAACCTTGATCACTTCCGACTGGTTGAAGGTGAACGAGCAGAGCTGGAGATCACTGCTGACAGCCCGATAGGCGGCAGGTCTTGGCGTCTCACCGCAGTGGACGCCGAGGGAGAGGAACAATGAGGTTTGATCCAGCCAAAGCTTGGCCACACCCGGTTCTGCGCCCCCGAAGCTATGGGGATGACTATCCTCATGGGGAGTTTGAAGTTGAAATAGAAGTCAACCGAGCCCAAGGCAGCATGGCAGTTGAGGTGGAGGCAGAGTTTCAACTAAGCGATCTTGACTTGCTGCGGTTGGTCGGTGAAGGGTCATGCAAATATGTGCTGTTAATCAAAGCATCGAAGACACATTTCCGAGACCTCATCGATTCCGATGTCGCGCATATACAAAAGATATTCCCAGCCGGAGACCTGTCGGGCCGTGTGGAGTTTGCGCCGTTCCTGGTCTGCACCCGGGAACTCAACGGCTTTCGCGCGGAAGGATGGCATCCAGACTTCCTCGGGAGAACGTTCGACATTGCCGCCGGCTCGGTTCTCGCCGAGGACGAACCCAAGGACTACTGGGTCGATACGGCCGACGAGACGCCGATCGGATCTATATTCGCACACAAATCACAGCCCGATTTACCCGACGGACGTTGGACATATCAACTTGCTGAAGACCGGATTTGGATCGTAATGTCAGATGACGATTCTATACGGTACCAAGCGGCAAGAGAACGGGTGAATAATCGACCTGAGGGCCAATACCTTATGAACGGGCTTTACCTGCCTGCACTGACTGCGGTTCTGAACGAGGTGGACCGTAGCGTCGAGGACTTCCAAGACTGTAGGTGGTTCGCATTCCTAGACCACCGTCTTGAGGAAGTGGGGTGCAGTCCCTTAGGTTCCACTAACGCCAACTGCTTGACCGATGCTCAGAGAATCCTCGACTCGCCCTTCCCAAAGATGCCCCTGATTGCCATGGAGGGTATGTGACCCAGCTCAAGTATTACACGTCGGGAGCACTTGAGGAGCTCCGGCGCACAATCGGAGAACGCCTGGACTGGTATTACGGTCCCGAAGGGAGCTTGCCATCCTTTGACCCTCCTGCTGGCGTCAGAGATTCTCAATTGGATGCACCCGGTCTTGCAAGTTGCCTTCTAATCGATACAGAGCAACCTCCCTCTAGCGATGTCGAAAACGCTCTAGCCGTTTACGACGCATTGTCTAACTTGACGGTTCACCAAGCGTCGATAGAACGGATGTGGGCGTACTTGTGCCACTGTGATTGCCGGCAGTATGTGGCAGCACGTTGGCTGAAACAGCGTCCTGAGAAAGATGAAGACGCCGTTCGGGAGGTTCGGAACCACTTCTTCGCGGTCGGAAACAGGGCGCTCATTCGAGACAATGGGGTCTCACGGCTTTGGTGGCTGGGTAAAATCGCTCACGATGTCGACAGCGAGAATCCACGCCAGTTTTTGACCATCCTACTGTACCGCCAAGATGTCCGGTCTGCCTTAATTGAGCGCCCATCCGTATCGATGAACCGGCGGGTATTGCGTGGGATATATGATGTGATGCGGGAGCACTGGAACAACGGCGGAGCGTTATTCGAGCGGGAGACGTTTCGGAGTTGGATGATAGCGTTGAATCGCCGTGGCGGGGTGGTGCTATTGGATGCGTTGCCAGAGCAGACGCTCGGGCGACTGTTGCGCGAAGAGGCCGAGAGCATCATGAGTTGATGCGAACATGGACAACCTGACCCCTGAAGACCGCTCATGGTGCATGTCCCGCATCCGTTCACGGGGTATGAAGCCAGAGCTAGCGGTCCGTTCGATGGTCCATCGTCTCGGGTATCGGTTTCGCCTCCATAGGCGCCACTTGCCGGGCACTCCAGATTTGGTGCTGCCACGCCACAAGGCTGTAATATTCATTAACGGCTGCTTCTGGCACTGGCATCCTGATCCGCACTGTCCAATCGCCGGTTTGCCGAAGTCCAATCTTGAGTATTGGAAACCCAAGTTGGAGCGAACGAGGAGTCGCGACCAACAACATTTAGCCTCGCTACAGGCAGATCGTTGGAGAGTGTTCGTGATTTGGGAATGTGAGTTGCGGAATCCAGCAGATGTCTTAGCTAAAATAGCCGAGTTCTTCGCAATACCACCCCAAATGCGCGCTGGAGGTCAGTCGATAGGACATGAGCATTGACGCACTGACCCGCCGTAACGACGGATCGAAAGTCCCAACTCTCGTTGCCCACGATGACTGGTGGCAGTGGGTGAGCGCGGGACGGACCCGGAACTGGATGCTGAATGAGTCGCTTGTTGACTGGTTGCAACTCTTCGGCAGAAGCCGTGGCTATATCCCAAGGGAAGAACTAGCCGGCTACACTAAGGAGTTGGATTTCGTCGAGTTTATCTTCGACAAAGCTAGACAATTCGAGGCCGGCATTCTCCGGCTGTTGCAAAAGCAGTACGAAGTGACCACCATCGCCCACGACCACGAGGAAGTCCGCAGGCTGGACAAAGCCGAGGAGACCTTTTCGGTCATGTGGCAGGGTGCGCCCGTCATCTATCAAGCCGTCCTGTGGGACGCCCAGTATCTAAACTACGGCTCACCAGATTTCCTGATGAGAAGCGATATCCTGCGCCAACTGTTCCCGGAGTCCATCTCGGAGCAGGAAGCTGCAGCAACTGCACCCGATCTAGGAGACAACGCCTGGCACTATCGGGTCGTGGACACAAAGTTCACGACGCTCCACCTGAACGCCAGTGGCGCCCAGCTTGCCAATGATGGATGAGATTGCCAGCTACAACGAGGTCGACTGCAAGGTGATGATGGAGATTGTTCACTACCTTCGGGTGAACCATTAGCGGGTATGCTCAGCTCAGGGCGCTGTAGACGACGACAAGACCTTTGGACTCACGCTGAAAATCCTCTATCTCCATATTGAGTATCGTCACCACACGCTGGTGGCGCATCTTGTTGGAGTGGCTAGACGCGGTTTGCTGGGGTTGGAGTGACTTCGGCCAGACATCGCCGACGAGACAAGGATTGGCGCATGGGCGGTTTTACCCGACCGGCTACCGCAGCCCTATATAAGAACCTCCCAGCGGAAGGTTCGCAGTACAGTACACGTAGGCCCACCAACTTCCAGTGTTCAACGTTTACATTCTTCGGAGCCAGAGAAACGGTCGGTACTACGTCGGCTCGACTCAGGCGGTAGCGGTTCGCGTTGAGCAGCACAACGCGGGTAAGGTCAGATCCACGAGGCCTATCCGCCCTCTAAAGCTGGTCTACAGCGAGCCTTTTGACACCCGAGCGGCTGCGCGTAGGAGGGAGGCGTACCTAAAACGCCTCAAGAGCAGAAAGGCGATAGAGGAGTTGGTCACCGCGCAGGAATGTAAGTAGCTCAGATGGCTAGAGCGTCCCGATGGGGCATCGGGAAGGTCCCCGGTTCGAGTCCAGGCTGGCCCACTCCTCAGTACCCACCGCGCGTTCGCTAGAACTCAAAGAGGCCCGCAAACATGCCGTTTGCAGGCCTCCGTACAGGTGTATTACGTGTGGGGTGTTTCCTTGGGGGACCGTTGCGCCAACCTTGCTGAGTCGTGGCGTGGCCCGAGAGAGCTTCCCGGCATTGCCCTCTCTGCCTTCTCAGCGCCCTATGCGCTGAGAGTCCCTAGGACGCCGCCGCCAGGTCATCCAGGACCTTAACCCGAGAACGCTCCCTGGCCCTCGCCCCGATGTCGTAGGGCCACGCGTCCTCCGGGATAGCGTTCGGGAAGTCTTTGTTCACACCGCAAGCGCTGCATTCTCCCTTGGAGGTCGGGCCGTCCGGTGGGGCTATGATCCAGATGTGGATGCAAGCATTCTTCATCATGATTCTCACCAACCAGTCCAGGATCTATTGGGAATCCCTATCCTCTACGCGGCAACCGCGTGCTCCAGGTTGCATCGCATGCCCAAGCCGACCGCATGCAAGTAGAAGTGGCCATTGAAAGAGACAGGGCGCTGCCAGCGAAATTCAGGGAAGCTCCTCTTAGCTCGAGTCTCCAGACGCCGCCACTCCCCGGCGGTGGGACTTCCTGTGTGGCGTTTCAGCGCGACGATAGGCACCTCGTGCCTCTCGCATGAAGTGACCCACGAGAGACGGTTGCTCTCGAGCTCCGGGGCGGGATGGTCGGGGCACATCGAGCACGACCGGCCTTTGGTGGTTTTCGCCGCCGTCAGAGTCGCCATCTTCACGCCTCCCTAGGAATTGCAGCGATTATGAGTGCGTTGCCAACGGAGCACATCACCCGAATTGGTGATCTTGAGGGTGATAAAAGGGCTAGCCCATCAGAGCGCATAGGCTTGAGTCCGCGACCGGGAACGCGGCGCTGGCCGAGATTCCTGTTGCCGGCTATGGAGAAGCCCATCTCATGGTCCTTGATCTGTTTCCCGTCCCCCGCAAGGGCGCTGCTTGCCGCGCCCACTGGTGTTCACAAAGACGCCTGCGGCACATACTGTCCGTCTACGGAAGCGTCACGACGTCCCTGAATATCAGGTGAAGCAGCAGCAGGATGATAATGAGCTCGCCCCCCATCAGCGCGCCAAACATAGCCAGCTGCACGTTCCGAGGTAGCGGGAGCATCTGGACGCTCTTCCTCAGCTGAGGAATGGCCTGGGATATCGTCTCTGAGGTCGGACCGGGCTTTACGTCCGTGGTCACCGAGCTCCGCACCGTGTGCGGCCTACCTGGCGCTCCCGCTTCCTCTTCCTCCTCGGCGTGAACCGGGTCGCTGAAGACGAGTTCCGGGACACCCTTTCTCTCCTTGGGTTCCACGAAGACGAGTCGCATTTTCTCGGTCTGCCCGAATTCGATCCGGTCGGAGTCGCGAAGCTTGCGGGGCTCGTCGCCCAGGCGCTGGCCGTTGACGAACGTGCCATTCCGCGTGCCAAGGTCCTCGATCCAACACCCCCGGTAGTCCACGCGTATGCTCGCGTGACGCCGGGATATCGTCGGGGCGTCCAGCACTATCTCGTTCAGAGGCGCCCTGCCTATGATCGTGATCCGCTCAGTGAGAGAGAATGAGTTTCCCTGCTGGAGGTCTTCTTCCGCCATCGTGATCTCCCGTTTGGTCCCGAGAAGACACCGTCTCCTGCGAGGCTGAATGCGGCTTCGACTCCCCTGGGCCGCGTCTTGAGCGCAATGCTATGGTCCGGCCGCGTCCTTGCCCACCTAGCTGGTACCTCTATCGCGCCACGCCAGTACTTTAGGATGTCGATTGGGTCATACTTCCCCTTTTGTGGATACTGCCACACACGCTCCGGCGCACCTGCATAGTGCCGCTGTCGGGACCGGTGCGAGGACACCCCTGCCTCGATGAGTCTGAGCTTGAGCGATCAGATTAAGGAGGAGGTGAGCGCCGTCTTTGGATTCAAGCTCAGAGCCTGCGCTGAGCCTGCCGAAGTGACGAATGGTGAGATCGAAGCTACGATCGCGGGGGGTCTTCGGCGCTGTCAGGACATGCCTGTCGAACCGTGGCCCGCAATGCGAGATTCGGTGCAAGACACCCGCGGCGGGGGAGTTGGGCCGATATTTGAGCCGAGCCGGCGCCCCGTTTGGAGACGGCTATACTGACCGCTTCTCGGGAGGCTGATTCCCAAGATTCGACGCCCTGTGGCGTTCGATGGCGTGGCGGATAGTCCTCTCGAGAACCCTTCTCGAGATATCGTCCTTGGTAAGGTACTCCTGAGCACCCTTCCTGATGGCGCGGACAGCTAGCTCGTCGTCATAGGACCCCGTCAGTATCACGACCGGCGTGTCGCAGGCCTTGGCCACGTAGTCGAGAGCATCCAGTCCATGGCCGTCAGGCAGCCCCAGATCGAGCAAAATAACGTCGAAGACCGCGTCGTTGATATGGCGTAGGCTCTCCTCGAGTCGCTCGGCGTGAGTCACGTCGTATTGGCCCGCGCCCGCCTCTGACAGGTACTCTCGCACCAGCCGCGCCTCTACGGCGTTGTCCTCGACCAGAAGGACCCTGATGTTCATGATCGGACTCCCGCCCGTGGCCGGACCGCTAAGCCCCGGCGTCCCATCTCCAATTACTCGCTATCGAGGATTATACGCAAGTTATCCGCTCGTTTAGACACCGCAGTATAATCCCTGACAACCATCGTGAGAAGTTCCAGGCGCTTTGCCGCAAGAGCACCTGGACCCCGGGACGAGGAAAGAGGGCTTGTTGCATCAGTGGTCCTCGCTGACCTGCCCCGTCATGCTGAGGAGCCCCGATGAAGCATCTGGGGTGGGGTATTCGGGCAGCCCCGTTCGCAAGTGGTGTCCGCAGCTCTGCTGGATCGGACCCAGCGGGCGCGATGGCATTCCCGTCCCTGATGAGCAGTGGTATATGCCGAGGCCCCATCGGGACCGGAGATAAGACTCAACTTTGCCCGAAACGACGTAGGGGCGCTGGTTTGCCGCGCCCTCCTCGTCACGCAAGACTAGTTGACAGAACAGTTACTTGAGAGCCTGTCGGACCAAAGGCCGGCGGCTAAGGAACAGCGATGGCACACACGGTGCTTTCCACATTCGAGCTCGGAGACCTGCACGTCCAGTACCTCCTGGATGAGCAGACCGGACTGGTCGGACTACTCTTGGTCCCCCTGGCGTCTAAAGCGGAGATCAGCCGCGAAAAGGAATGGGAGCTGGGCAGCCTGGTAGACGTGCAGGCGCAAGGGGAACCTTACCCCGGCGGCTTCGCCCAGGGACGGACGCTGCGGAACGGACCATACTCGCGCGGGTTCACCTACGGGAACCAGGAGGTCACCCTTGAGGATGAACGCACAACCGTCTCTACGACGCTAAATAACGGCCGGGGCCATCTCCTGGAGCACAACCTCGCCTGGCATGAAGGAGAAGGCGTTGTCGAGATCGTCTCCACCTTCCTCAACCACGGAGAGGAAAACGTAACGCTTGAGCTGCTCACCAGCTTCACCCTGGGCGGTCTCACACCCTTCCTGCCGGGCGACACGCCGGACACCCTCGCGCTGCACAGGATGCGCAGCGCCTGGAGCGCCGAAGGACGGCACGAGAGCTCGACCATCGAGGCCCTGCACTTGGAGCGCTCCCGGAAGGGACACGCCGTTAGCTCCGAGCGATTCGGGCAGGTTGGCTCCAAGCCTGTTCGCGGGTTCTTCCCCTTCGTTGCGGTCGAGGATTCCAGGAGCGGCGTGCTCTGGGGGGCCCAGTTAGCTTGGGCCGGCTCCTGGCAGATGGAGGCCTACCGCAAGGACGACGCCCTCAGCCTTTCCGGGGGCCTCGGCGACCGCGAGTTCGGCCACTGGTTCAAGGACATAGCGCCTGGAGAGTCGTTCACCTCACCCACTGCGTTCGTCAGCACCGTTAAAGGGGACCTGGACCGGCTCTGCCACAGCCTCACCTCGGCGCAGAAGCGTTACGTGTCCGACGTTCCTGTGGAGGAGGCTGACCTGCCTCTGATGTTCAACGAGTACTGCACGACATGGGGCGATCCGACCCACGAGAAGATGATGAGGCTGACGGAGACGCTGAGGGGGAGGGGCCTGCGCTACCTGGTGATGGACGCAGGGTGGTACTGCGATGGGGAGCCGTGCTGGAACGGGACTCAGGGGGACTGGGTACCGAGCGAATCGCGCTTCCCCCAGGGACTAAAGCGCACGGCAGATGCTATTCGCGAAGCAGGCATGGTCCCGGGGATATGGTTCGAGTTCGAGGTATGCGGGGAGCGCTCCACTGCCTACGAGATGACCGGCCACCTGCTTAAGACGGGCACGTTGTCACTGTTACCCCCAGACGCTTCTGGGATATGCGCGACCCCTTCGTCGTCGACTACCTCACCGATCGAGTCATCGACTTCCTCAAGCAGCACGGCATCGGTTACCTGAAGGTAGACTACAACGAGACCGTCGGCATCGGAGTCGACGGCGCGGAATCTCTTGGCGAAGGGCTCCGCCAGCACATCGAGGCGGTGTACGCGTTCTTCCGGCGGATACGCCGGAGGCTACCGGAACTGGTCATAGAGAACTGCGCTTCCGGCGGCCATCGGCTGGAGCCCTCGATGCTCGCCTTGAGCAACATGTCTTCGTTTTCCGATGCTATGGAGACGCCGGCCGTGCCCATCATTGCCGCCAACTTGCAGCGTCTTATGCTCCCGCAGCAGGCCCAGATATGGGCCGTGCTGCGCAAGGCCGGAGACACTTCGCAGTTCGCATACCGGCTGGCCTCGACCTTCCTCGGCCGCATGTGCCTCTCCGGAGACGTCTACGATCTCGACGAAGACCAGTGGAACATCGTTGCTGACGCGCAGGACTTCTACCGCCACGTGAGCCATATCATCCGGGACGGATTCAGCCGTCGATTCGGGCCGGACGTCGCGAGCTACGAGCATCCGGTGGGTTGGCAGGCGGTACTCAGGACATCGCTGGACGAGACCCAGGCGCTGCTCCTGGCGCACAGCTTTGCTCAGCCCTTGCCGGAAACCGTCCATGTCGACCTCCCCCACGGCCGGGACTGGACGGTCCTAAGGACCTTTCCCTCTTCAGCAGAGGACGTTCGCGTTAACGGCGGAGCCCTGTCCTTCTCTTACCCCGAATCCACCGAAGGAGGGCGTCGGGTTAGCGTCCTGAAGCAGCAAGAAGGTGCTCCTGTGCTTCTGGGATAATGGTTTTGTAGCAAAAAACAGACCCTGGAAAAGGAGCACCCAATAGATGCTGCCACGCAACCACCCCGACCGAATCCAAATCACCTTCGACGACCGCCGCTTGGTGGCCAATGCCGGGCTGCTCCTTCCGGCCACCCTGGCGCGGCACCTCGGCCTGCCCGAACTCGTCCGGCAGCGCCTCGACCTGGGCGATGCCCCGGGGCGGGCGAACACGAGCGACAAGATGATGACGCTGGTGGCGTCTGCGCTGGCTGGGGGCGACTGCATTGACGACGCCGATGTGTTGCGCACCGGGGGGACGGCCAGCACCCTGGGCGGCACGGTGAAGGCGCCATCCACCCTGGGCACCTTCCTGCGCAGCTTCCGGTGGGGCCACGTCCGTCAACTCGACCGGGTGAGCCGCGAGTTGCTGGCCCGGGCTTGGCAGGCCGGGGCGGGACCCGGCGACGGGCCCCTGACCATTGACCTGGACTCCACCATCTGCGAGACCTACGGACTGGCCAAGGAGGGCGCACGCCACCACGGCTATACCGGCAAGCGGGGCTATCACCCGCTGTTGGCCGTCGCCGCCGGCACAGGCGACGTGCTGATGGCCCGGCTGCGCGAGGGCCGGGCCAACACCGCTCGCGGCGCCGCCCACTTCCTGCGTGAAACGGTGAGCCGGGTTCGCTACGGCGGGGCCAGCGGGCAGCTCACCATGCGTGCCGACAGCGGCTTCTATACCCACGCCGTGGTCGCCGTCTGCCGCCGGATCAATGTCCGCTACTCCATCACCATCCGCCAGCACAAAAGCCTGCACAATCTCATCGAGGCGATACCCGAAGATGCCTGGACGCCGATTCCTTACTGGATGGACGGTGCCGCCGATGTGGCCGAGATCACCTGCACCCCCTTCCAGGCCGAGGCAGACGCCGCGCCGGTACGGCTCATCGTCCGGCGGGTGAAGCCGACGCCCGGTTCCCAACTGGCCCTCTTCGCCAAATACAGTTATCACGGCTTCATCACCGACCGGGACGGGGAGTTGCTCGAACTGGAGGCTGACCATCGCCGCCACGCCGAGATCGAGAATGCCATACGCGACCTCAAGTACGGCGTCGGGCTGAACCATCTCCCCTCGGGCCGCTTCGCCGCCAACGGCGCCTGGCTGGCCGTCCAGACGATGGCCCACAACCTGGCCCGCTGGACGGCGCGGATCGGTCTGGGAGAGCGGATAGCCACCACCAAGACCCTCCGGCGGCGGTTCTTCTCCCTAGCCGGACGGCTCACCCGCTCGGCACGCCGGTTGACCCTGCATCTTCCGGATCGCTGGCCTTGGGCTGAGAAGTTCAGCCGCGCCTTGGCCCGGCTGCGAGCCATTCCACTCCCGGCCTGACGGCACCGTCGGCGACCCACCCACCGGACAACCGAAGATCCCCGCAGACTCGCGCCAGCCCGGTCCGAGAGAGTTCCCTGCTGCGTATTCTCTCGCCATCCCCCGCATCGCAGCTCCCGCAGACGGCCATAGGGGCCCCTGTGCGGCGATGAAGACCGTCCGCCGACCTCCCTACCCCAAATGGAACCCAGGCTATTTCCCCTGTAGCTCCCTCACCCCCCCTTCCGCTTTCCTCACGCCGTCCATCGGTGTCCTTCGGTGGATTCGGGCTTACCCGCAGGAGTTTAGCGCCATCGCGGTGCATCTATCGAGCTAGTCGCTTAGGCGAGCGGGTCGGGTATCATATGTCGGAGCAACGACACGGACGAATTCGCGTGCGCCCATGCATGTTGCGCTACAGGTTGAGCGTGAAACCTAGCGGCCTACAACGCCAGAGGAACAGATCTCAGGAGTGCCAAGCCTATGAACCCACTGAAAATGACGCCGGCGCAGATCTGGGCGATGTCGATGATCGGATTCGTGATGACGACCGGACTGATGCTGAGCGGCGCCATCATCTTGGGCGCGCTGTTCCTCTGAGTCCGCTGGCTGGACCATCGCGGGGGCGCCGTCCCCGCCACGATCTTGGGCGCGCTCCAGCCCCGCTAGCTCCGCCATGTCATTCCGGACCGCTCTCCTCATACCTTTCTGAACCGCAGGGGAAGAATCTAAGTTTAGTGGTGAAGACTGCGGTGAGGATCAATAAGCCAACAATTGTCCGGGACTCGTTACGGGTACCTTAGTTGCGCTATCACTCTGTGACGGCCTGGTCTCTGTGGATCCTTACCCTCGGCTTCGCGTTCCTCGGCGTTTGGCTAATCGCCCTCGGCTGGGACGCGGATATCCCGGACGCCTGGGGGTTCCTAGGGCAGGGTATGCTAATCGGTGTCACCTCGGCTTCCGTGGGTCTCGTCGTCACTCTGAACAGACCCTCCAACCCGATTGGATGGGTCTTCTGCGGGGTCGGGATTACAGGTACGATCGCAGACACTGCAGCCGTGTACTCCAGCTACCGACTGGTCGTCCGTGAGCAAGCCAGTTTCTTCGCCGAGTTAAGCGGCTGGATGGGCGACTGGCTGTGGATTCCGATGTTCGGCGCGGTCGCGGTAGGCCTTTTCATGCTATTTCCCGACGGCCGCTTCCTTTCCTCCCGATGGCGGTGGGTCGCGCTCTTCTCAGCTCTGGTGATTCTTCTTGTCACCCTCACGAACTCCTTCTACCCTGGCCCACTCCAAAGCACTCCTTATCTGACAAACCCACTCGGGATTGAGACTCTGGATACGCTGCTCCCAATCCCTATCGAGTCGGTGCCCATGTTCATGGTCTTGCCCTTGGGAGCTGCCGCATTGTCTTTGGTCTTCCGTTTCAGGCGTGCGAGCGGACAGGAAAGACAGCAGGTCAAATGGCTTGCGGTGTCAGCGGTAGCACTCGCGATCATTCTGCCTTTCAACGTTATCCCTTACAAGATCGTCCAATACGCCACAATCGCGGCGCTGTGCACCATACCTGTTGCTTCCGGCACAGCGATTCTAAGGTACCGCCTGTACGACATTGACCTGATCATCAATCGGGCACTGGTCTACGGGGCCCTGACCGTCTCCCTCGGAGTGACCTACTTCGTCGGCGTGGTCCTCTTTGAGACCGCCTTCCGGAGCATCACGGGACAGGATTCGACGTTAGCGATCGTCGCCTCGACTTTGGCGATTGCCGCTTTGTTCCAGCCAATGCGGCGGCAGACCCAGTCGTTGATCGACAAGCGCTTCTACCGGCGTCGATATGACGCCGCCAGGACGTTGGCCGCTTTCGCCATCGCTGCCCGCGACGAGGTGGACCTGGGGCGGCTGTCCGCCGCGGTCGTCGCCGCGGCCGAGGAAACAGTGCAGCCTGCACACGTTTCGTTGTGGCTACGCGGGCGGGCGCCACCGGAAGCATAGGTACAGCATCGATCGCTTTCTCGATTGCTGGCGCCCGGGTTGCTCGGAGGTACTTCAGCAGGATAGCGAAGACTAACTGATCTAAGAGTATGGATTGCTCCACTCGTGACTTTTGTTGTCAATGCCTTCGCGTGCGGCGAATCCGAACCTGATCGGAGCGCGGTCGGCGAGGTCATCCCCCCTGAGACCCATGGCGGGTCCCATCTCGATGGCTCCAGATGAGGCGGTATTCTCGGCCTCCCTCTATTCCCGTCATTGAGACCGTCTACGCCCGCGTCAGACCACCAGATCGTGGCAGAACTCTCGATACTCTTGTTCCAGGAAAGCCGAGCGATCCATCGCATACCAACTAAGAGTGCATCCGGCGGGTCGCTGTCGTCTGACGAGGAGTCCTGTCCACCCAGCGGCGTCCTCATTCTGGACGGGGCCCCGGCCATCATACTCACTGAAACAGAACAGCTACTTGAGGGTTCGGCGCGGACAGAACATACGTGCTATAGTAGGTTCAAGCCATTGCCACGTCTCGCGATGTCGTCCTGAGGAGGCTTCTGACGAAGGACCTGAGCTGGGGAATCTTGCCGCTGCTCGGAAAGCTCCCGCCGCCTGTGTGTTCTGTCTTGTCCCACTTTGCTCGATCCGTCCATATCTAAGCGGAACAGAATGGAACGAAACGGAACATCCGAAAACACTCGATGCGAACGCTTGCAGGTGGGCCGATACCCCGTTGGGCTACCCCGTTGGCCTACTACTTCACGCTTCAGCCGTCCGCTGTCTCAGAGTCGCCATTCCCTTCGGGGGCTTTGTCAGCGACTCCGGGCGTCTGGCGCATTAGACCCTCGACGATCCGCGCGACTGTGCTATCCGCGAAGGCCTTCCAGTCTGAATCGAGGCCGGAGACGCTGCCGACGCGGAGCTTCTCCGAGGTCTTTGTGCCGGGCGCAGTGACTGTCACCTCGAGCAGATCCTCGCCGGTCTCCTCGCAGAATAGCTGTAGCGGGAACGGCTTCGGGCTGGCGCCGAACTCCTTGTCAACCGCAGCCTCCACGCGCTGCCTGAGGTCCTTCGCCGCCTCCGGGTACTTTGAGTCGAGGGAATAGATCAACCGCAGATACCCGTTCAACCACTCGCGGGGTGGTACGCGAGCCCAGTGCCGAGAACGTCACTCAGGCTCGTGCTTCATCACGATCTGGCTCACATAGACGCTAATGTCGAAGGCCGGCATGCTCATGATCTGTAGCGTCCCCCGAGAGCTGAACTCCACAGATATACGAGCTATGGTCTCGTTGTTCGGCGCCTGTACAACGGTGAGGAAGTCATAAAGACCGAGCATCGCGTACTGCGCGATGATCTTTGCGCCGAACGATTCCACCTCCCGGTTCACCTCTTCGATACGGTGAGGTCGCTCCTTGACCGCCTTTCGGCCCTCATCGGTCAGCGTGCCCAGCAAGATATAGGTTGCCACTATGGTCTCCTCCGGAGGAAAATCTGACTCGGAAAACCCTCTGTGCCCTCTGTGGTGAGGCTGCCTCTGGGCGCGATTGTATTGAGGAGTGCGCCCGAGTGTCAACGCGCCTGCGCCAACCCCCTCGTTGAAGCCGCGACCTGTTGTTGACCCTGCAAATCACGTATGCTAGGTTTGCGTCGAGACTTCTCCCTCCTCGGAGGTCAATCCGTGTCTCTTCAGACCGCCCACGTCCTCCCGCTGCCTGCGAAATTGATGGCCCTGGCCACCTGGATGTGCGCGGGGGCAACAGCTATTGCGCTCGTCTCGTGCGGCGCTTCGGATGAGCAACCCGCCGCCGCCGACGGGGTTGCCCCGTCCCAAGCCGAGTCCGCGCCGCAGACTCCCACGCAGGTCACCATCGCCGCGTTTGCGGGCACGGGGTCGCCAAGTTTCACGGGCGATGGCGGCCCGGCTAACGAGGCTGGGTTCTATGCGCCTACCGGAGTCGCGCTCGACGGGGCCGGAAACCTCTACATCTCCGCGGACAACCGTGTGCGCAGAGTAGATGGGGAAACCGGCGTTATCACCACCATCGCCGGCACCGGTAAGAACCGCTACAACGGCGACGACGGACCGGCAACCGAGGCGACCCTGGCTGAGCCGAAGGGTATCGCCGTAGACAGCTCCGGCAACGTCTTCGTCGCCTCGAACGGCAGTGGCCGCATCCGCAAGGTCGACGCGGCCACCGGCGTCATCACTACGGTGGCCGGTGGCGGCGTCGGAGACCGGCTGCGACAGGAGTTTGGAGACGGCGGGCCCGCAACCAAGGCCATGCTCCGTCTTCCGGTGGCCATAGAGGCGGACAGTCTGGGGAATCTCTTCATCGCCACTGGGAACCTTATTCGAAGGGTGGACGCCGCGACCGGTATCATCTCCGTTTTCGCCGGCACGGGAGAGCGAGGGATCACGGGCGACGGTGGGCCGGCCACCCTGGCTACGATGTCTGAGCCGTCAGCCATGGCCCTGGACGGTCGTGACAACCTATATATCGCTGACAGGGACAACCACCGCGTGCGTAGGATAGACGGCGTCACCGGTGTCATCACCACTCTCGCTGGGATCGGCACGCCCTTCGAGCGAGACAGCCTCTTCTACCGTGGGGAGTTCTCCTATGACATCTCACTCAACCCGGCAACGGGCGCAGGTTACGCCGGAGATGGCGGGCCGGCCGCCAAGGCGATGCTCAGCGTGCCGACCGGCGTCGCCGTCGGCCCCGACGGCAACGTCTACGCCGCCGACGGCGTCGTGCGCGTCCGCAAGATAGACACGACGACCGGGATCATCTCCACCGTCGTTGCCAGCGAGGCGAAGGGCACCCAGGAGTCCGGAAAGATTCAAATCCACACCGGGGTCATCGGCGCCATCTCGGCCATTGCCGTCGACGCTCTCGGCGACGTGTTCGTGGCCGACTTCAAGAACAACGTCGTGCACAAGGTCGCTGCGTCCTCCCTAGCGCAGTAGCGGCCCCGCCTTCGCACAGGCGCAACATCGACTGTAGTCATCAAGACAGCTGTGGGCACCTCGACCAGATGGAAAAATCACCGCCGAGGCGCGGGTTCCCGGCTGGCGCGGCCGCCCCACAGATATCGTCTTTCCGTAGTGTGAGGAGAATGGAGCTAAGCTCTAGGGCGTGATGTGATGATTTCGCGCTTGTGATGTTCTACTCATGTCGCTCGAGTTCGTCCGGCTTGAGGCTACAAGAACGCCCACCTCATAGCTCGACAAGCTCCTGACCCAAGGACGCTCAATTGGACCACGGTCGAGTCGCCACCAATCCGAAGTACTCCGTCCCCGAGCTCAAGCCCGTCGCTCTGCGTCGCCAGCGGCTCCTCGACCTCCTGTACGAGAATATCGACCAGCCGCTGCAATTGGTCTGCGCGCCGGCGGGCTATGGCAAGACTACCGTTCTCGCCGATTTTGCCCGCGACACCGACCTGAGCGTCTGCTGGTACTCGGTGGACGAGCTGGACTCCGACCCGTTCTCGTTCTTGCGGCACATTGGGGAGGCCATCGAATCGCGATTCCCTGGGCTCTCAGACCTCCGCGCGGACACACAGAGCTCAACGCCGCTTGGGCTCACTTGGCAGGTTGTGGCCACCGCGCTCCTAGACAGACTCCAGAGAGACATTCCCGAGTTCTTCATCCTCATCATAGACGACTTCCACATCATCTCCGGCAATCCGGAGGTCGGCGAAGCCGCCGATCTGCTCATCCGGCGCCTGCCGGACAACTGCCGCCTTATCGTTTCGGCCAGGGAGATTCCCCAGGTGGCGTCGATCCCCAGACTGGTAAGCCAGCGTAAGGTGGCCGGACTGGGCTCGGCTGAGCTCAGGTTCTCGGCGGATGAGATCAGGGCTCTTCTCAAGACGAACTTCGACCTCGAGGTAACCGCGGCCGAGGCCCACCGGTTGCAGGACGAGTCCGAAGGCTGGATCACCTCGGTACTTCTCACCACTCACTCGCTCTGGAAAGGGCTATTCAGTGAGGTGATGCTTGAACGAGGTCGCCGTGGCCTTCTGTTCGAATACATCGTAGCTGAGGTCTTCTCTCAGCAGACCCAGAGAATCCAGGAATTCTTGTTGTCCACGAGCGTTTGCAGCAGGTTCGATGCCTCGCTGTGTGAGGCGCTGACCGACGTCGACGCGGCGGGCACCCTCCGTGAGATCGAGACGAAAAACCTGTTCATTTCGCGCCTTGGTGTGTCACAGCCGTGGTACGTCTACCACCATCTACTCAGAGACTTCCTACGCAATAAGCTGAAGAGCGAGAGCCCGGCCCGCTATCTCAGCTTGAGCGCTAAGGCAGGGGACTACCACCTTTCGATCGGGGAGCGCAGGACGGCCATCCAGTACTTCATTCAGGGAGAGGAGTTCGAGCGCGGGCTGGACCTGGTCGAAGAGCAAGCGGAGTCGATGGCCCATGAAGGACTCTGGGAGACCCTCGGGAATTGGCTGGAGCAGATACCGGCGGAACACCTTTCCGAAAAGCCGGGGGTGTTGCTCTACCTCTCCAGGTTCTTCCAGCTCCGCGGCAAGAACGACGAGGCCATCGAGCACCTGATTGACGCCATCGACGCTTTCAGGCGCGACGGCGAACGCGCCCTCGAGGCCCGCGCTTTGATGGCGCGAAGCGTTTCGCTGAGATACAAAGGCGCATATCAGATGGCGATTAGGGACGCGCGAGCGGCGCTCAAGCTCGCCCGAGAGTACTGCACCGTGGGTGAGGAGGCCGATGCCCACAACTCCCTCGGCACCGCTTATGCTCAGCAGGGAAGGTTCCGCAGGGCTGAGGGGGAGTTCAAGGCTGCCCTCACAAGATACCAGGACCAGGGTAATCTTTTTCAGCTGTCTGAGATAAACGACCGTCTTGGGTCGGTCTACAGTGAGCTGGGGGACGCGGCGAAAGCCGTTACCCACTACGAGGTTGCCAGGCAGGGTTGGCGGAAGCTGGGAAACCAACGCAAACTAGCGGTTACGCTCAACAACATGGCCGTGCTCTATTTCCAGCAGGCGCGGTTTGAGATGGCCGAGCCCCTGGCCAGGGAGTCCATCGAGATCGCCCAATCAGTGAACAGCCTACGCGACGAGGCCTACGCGACGACCACCCTGGCCGACTCAAAGCGCGAGTGCGGGGAGCACGCTGCGGCCCTCAAATCGTATGAGAAGAGCCTAATCCTTGCGCGGGAGTGCATGGAGACGCATCTCGTAGTCTATGGCCTTGTTGGGCTCGCGGAAACGCTGAGGCTGACGGGCGATAACCAGAAGGCGAGGTCATCCCTGAGCGAGGCGCTCGTTATCGCGACGGAGCAGAACCAAGACTTTGAGATGGGGCTCGGTCTGACAACGCAGGGAATCATCGAATACTCCGAGGGCAGGTACGAGGAAGGGGAGGCAACCCTGACGCAGGCATACGAACTTCTGGAGCAGACGGGGCATAAGACGGCTCTTGCAAGGGCGTGCCTGCACCTCGCCCAGGTCCTTTTCCTGTCCAAGAAGCACGTTGGCGCTCTGGAGCTGACCCACAAAGTAGCGCAGATTTGCGAGGAGCTCGGTCATGAGCGCTTCCTCCTTGGCGACGCCGGGCAGGTCTACCTCCTGGTCCAATACGCATCCTCAAGCGGCAAGAGCAAGAAGTTCTTCGAGAGGATCGCCGCACAACTCTCCTCCGAGGTCACTCAGTCGACGTCGCCACGGCTTTCCTCGGTCGTCCAATCGACCGGACCGACGATCGCAGCCCCGACGCTAGGCGTCACTACTCTGGGCTCTCTGACGATCGAGATGGACGAGAACGTTATCGCGAGCGCGGCATGGGGAAGCGCGAAGGCGAGAGAGATGTTCTTGTTCATGCTGAGCCTGCGCCGTCCACTCCACAAAGAGAAGATCGTCGAGGCCCTTTGGCCGGACATACCGGTAACCAAAGCCAACTCCAACTTCCACTCGACCCTGTATCGCGTGAGGAAGGCGCTCTACCCCAACTGTGTCTACCGGGACGGCGAGACGTATGCGCTCAACGCTGAATGGAGCTATCGGTCGGATGCGGATGAGTTCGCGCGTCTCCTCGACGGGGCGGACAATCTTCCGGAGAACGCCCGAGAGCGGGAGGAGCTCTTGGGCCGCGCGTGTGATCTCTACAAAGGGCCGTTTCTGGAGGAGATCGAGTCCGGCTGGTGCATCGATGTCAAGGGCGGTGTGAAAACGTACCAGCGGGGCGGAGCAAAACTGTACCACTGAACGCCGTAGAATGGGCATCAAGGTTCGTGGGGCGTTGGAGATCAGGCTCAGTCAGATAGCTGGCGGCCAGAAGTCTTCTTGCTGTGCTTGAGTCGGTAGCTGTCCCCGTTCATCTCCAGGATGTCGACATGGTGGGTGAGGCGGTCGAGGAGAGCTCCGGTCAGCCGTTCAGAGCCGAACACCTCGGTCCACTCGACGAAGGGCAGGTTGGAGGTCACCAGGACCGATCCACGCTCGTAACGCTGGCTGAACACCTCGAAGAGCAGCTCGGCGCCAGTCTTGGACAAGGGCACGAAGCCCAGTTCGTCGATGATGAGCAGCTTGAGTCGTGCGAGCCTTCTCTGCAGGTTGAGCAGACGCCGTTCGTCCCTGGCCTCGATCAGCTCGTGAACCAGAGCAGCGGCGGTGGTGAAGCCCACGGACAGTCCCCTCTGACACGCAGCCAGACCGAGACCGAGGGCGATATGGGTCTTGCCGGTGCCACTGTTGCCGAGAGCGATGACGTTGTGGGGGCGCTCGATGTACTCGCATCGTGCCAGCTCCAGAACCAGAGCCTTGTTCAGGGACGGCATAGACAGGAAGTCGAAGGTGTCGAGGCTCTTGGTCGTCGGGAAGCGGGCTGCTTTGATCCGACGTTCCACCATGCGATGGTGACGGTCGATCAGCTCCAAGTCCGATAGTCGCAGCAGGTAGTCCGGATGGTCAGCTCCCTCACTGGCACACTGGGATGCCAGCTTGTCGTACTCCCTCAGGAACGTGGGGAGCTTGAGTTGCTTGAGGTTGTGTTCGAGCAACATCGTGGACTTGTTGGTCATGACCGGCTCCCCGCCAGGAGAGCCATGTAGTCCCTGGTCGCGGTTGTTGCAACGTTGGTCCTGGGCAGATACGGGTACAACTCCATGTCGAGTCTAGGCGGTCGACCCTCGATCCTGCACAGCACCAGGTGCTTGACAGCATCGAAGCTCACAGCCCCGAGTCGAATGGCGTCTCGTACGGCGTCGTGGACTTCTTCCGGCTGGAAGTTCTCCATCAGTCTGAGCACCTGCACGAACTCCCTCTTTCCTCGCTTGCCCATCCGAGACTCCAGCAGCCGCCGCAACACTCCGAACTCCTCGGGCAACTCCCATCCAACCAGCGGCGCCGCCTGATCCAATGCCCTCGTCTTCTTCTCAAGGAGCGGCAGGTAATGGAGAGGGTCGAAGACGAAGTCGTCTCGATCGTAGGACCGCCGATGGCGGGCGATGACTTCAGCGCCACAGCTGATCACAACCTCGTGTACATATCCGCGGACCAGAACGTCCCGATGACCGTAGGCCACCGGGACCGAATAGTCATTGGTCCGGTATCTGACCAGGGACAGAGAACTGACCCTCGTCGCGTGCTTGTCGCTGGCGTCGTACGGTACGGCCGGCAGAGGCAGCAACTTCTCCAGGTCCCGCTCCAGCCGTTCTCCTATCGTCTCGTTGCGGCCGCGGAGTCGATCTTCGAACCGTCTGAGGCAGTGTTGCTCCAGATGAGCATTGAGGGCATCGAAGCTCTCGAACGATGGAATGGGCACCAGGAAGTTCCGGCGGACATAGCCGACCAGACCTTCTACTTTGCCCTTATCGTTCCCTTTGCCTGGACGGCCAAACCGGTCCTCGAACAGGTAGTGGGACTGAAGCTCGGAGAACACCCTGGTCCGCTGCCGGCGACCATCTCCCAGGATTCTGGCTACCGCGAGCGTGGTGTTGTCGTAGAGGATGCTCTGAGGCACTCCGCCCAGGAACGCGAAGGCGGAGACGTGTCCGTCGCAGAATGACTCCGTCGTCTCGGCGGGATACGCCTTCACATAGCACCCGTCGCTGTGAGGGAGGTCCAGGGCGAAGTAGTGGGCTTTGCGTTCCACTCCGCCGATGACCACCCACGCTTCGCCAAAGTCACACTGGGCATGTCCCGGGGAATGGGACAGTGGTACGAACATCTCTCGGGTCCGACGACGGCGTTCCCGGACGTAGTCCTTGACGATTGTGTACTTGCCCGGAAACCCGTGCTCGTCCCTCAACCGCTCATAGATACGCTTGGCGGTGTGACGCTGCTTCTTCGGTGAGCTCAGATCCTGCTCCAGGATCTGGTCCATCACACCCTTGTATGGGTCCAGCTTCGGTCGACGAGGCGGTCGGTCTCGTTGATACCCTGGAGGTACCGAGTACTTGAGCATCTTGCGCACCGTGTCCCGGTGCAGTCCGTATACCCGCGCAGCCTCTCGAGCGCTCATCCCTTCTACAAAGCAAGCCCTGCGAACTCGCAGGTACATCTCCACCTTGTACATCCAATCCACCTTCAGTCAGGTTCGGTCGTTCCTGATTGAAGGCGACAGGCGGTACAGTTTTCAAACGCCACACCTCAGCGCTCGACCGCCCAGGTGGTACATTATCTCTCCGCCCTTCACAGACAGATCCCTCCGGATGAACTATCTGTCGTGCTCCGACGTCTTGGGGATAGTCGGAAGCTACTGGAACTTTACGGCCTCAAGCGACTCACAGCCGAGACAGAATCATATTTGAATCGGTGTCTTGAGCTTCGCTAGTTTCCGTTCGGATCACAAGCACGGTCCCGTGCCTGCCCCTGATTCATATACGTGAAGAGCGAACGATGGCCCCTGAGGTGATAGCCGATGTCGTCTTCATGGCAGCGGCAGTTTCTCCACCGTCAGCGTGCCGTGCTCGCGGCGAGGAGCTCCGTGCTCTTTACGGAGCTACCGGACAATCCTCGTGGCGTTCAGACTCAGACGTTTGGTCATGCCATAGCCATGATGTCGCGCAAGGATGCCAAATCTCCGGGCCTCTGGGCAAGTGGAGCCTGCGAGACTGGACGGCGCCGAGGCGATGGAAATGGCAGCGAACCGTCAGGACAGGTACAACTCGAATCTTGAACATCTTCACCGCGATCGTGGTGTGTTCGATACTAGGTCATCGGGGTGATTGGAAGTACCTACTCACGTCGAGTTGGTTACAGATGAGGGATTGCCGACGATGCGGGAAGAAGGTCAAAAAAATCCGCCACCGTCAGAGCGATTGGAGGTACCTAAGCTCGACGAGTTGCGAACAGATCAAGGATTGCCGACGATGCCTGTGGAAGAGGGTCGAAAGAGTCCACCACTCCTGGGGAGAGTGGGCCGGCAACAGACGAAAATGCAGACGCTGCGGCGAGTTGTGGGTGGAGATGTCTACCTCGCACCAAAACGGCGCGTACACCAACCTCTATCAGCCTATCACCGTCAGTACGACCAGGCGGAGAGTGGTCTGCGGCGGTCAACGCGCCGTCAGGATCAATCAGCTTGCGGAGTCCGAGAAAAGTGCGGCCTACGCGGTTGCTGAATCCGACCCGTAGTTCGTTGACGATCTCCGTAGGAAGATGTGCCTCGGCGAGATGGGGGCGAGGTCGTGGGATAATAGGTACGATTGGATGAGGCTTGGGCGAGGTGAGAGAGAACAAGAGGGTCAGCGACGGAACAGTGATTGGGCCCCGAGCCTGCTCCATCGTGGGGAGGGCTCCTCGGTCGCCGTAAGCCTAAGGCTGTAACGGCCACGCCCAGGCTTCGATTATTAACGCTTTAGAATAGATCAGATTGCCGCCTCTTCCAGCAGCAACTTAGGAAATGGAAAGCTTACGGCAGTTCCGAAGAGGGGCCAGCCTGTGACCATCTATCCCCAAGAATCCTTTCGCAGAGAGGATGAGACCGACGACCTGCTCTTCTACGCCCAACCCCGTCTGGTGGTCCACATCGATGAATACGCGATCGGCGCCATAGCGAGCTACTTTGGATGTGTTCTACCTCACGACGGGGTCATCCTCGACTTGATGAGTAGCTGGCGCTCTCACTTGCCAGAAAACCTTCCGGTCAAGAAGCTGGTGGGCCTGGGATTGAATGATGTGGAGATGGCTGAGAACCCTCAGCTTCACCAGGCAGTGGTGCATGACATTAACGTCGATCCGAAGCTTCCCTTTGGCGACGCCGCATTCGACGCAGTGGTAGTCACCGTCTCGATCCAGTACGTCGTCAGGCCTGTGGAGGTCTTTCGCCAGGTGAGCCGTGTGCTCGGGGAAGGCGGCAGCCTTCACGTAGTCTACTCAAATCGCATGTTCTCCACGAAGGCGGTCGCCATCCGGAAGGCTTTAGACGATGCTGGCAGGGGAAAGCTGATCGCCTCATACTTTCACTACTCCGGAGGATGGGGGCCGCCTGAGGCCCTTGACATCGGACGCCATCAGGAACTGTACTCTGACCCGATGTACGTTGTTTCGGCCAGGAAGGTCCACGAGCCTGATGGAAACTGAGGAAGCCTGGCGACATCTGTTCGCCATCGCGCAGGCCCCTGAAGAGATCGACCTGGATCGGGCGGCGCTGGTGCTGGCGGCGACAGAGTACCCCGAGCTCGATATCGCTCAGGAAATCGTCGCCCTGGACTCACTGGCTGCGGGCGCTGGGCGACGGCTCGGCGACCAACGCGACCCCCTCTTGTGCGTCAACGTGCTCAGCGAGTACCTCTTCGATGAGGTGGGGTTCCGCGGCAACGAGGATGATTACTACGATCCTCGCAACAGCTATCTTAACGAGGTGCTGGTGCGGCGGCTGGGCATCCCGATCACACTGTCGCTGGTGTACATCGAGACGGGAAGGCGCCTGGGCGTGCCGCTGTTGGGTGTCGGGATGCCCGGCCACTTCATGGTCCGCCACCGCGACGTGGAGGACCTGATCGTGGACCCATTCCACGGCGGCATCCTGCTGACGGAGCAGGAGTGTGCCGACCGCGTGATGCAGATGACCCAAGCCGAGGTCGTCTGGGACCGGCGATATCTGGACCCGATAGGCAACCGGGAGTTCATTGCTCGGATGGTGCGCAACCTGAAGGGGGCTTACCTGGGGCGGAACCACCACGGGCGCGCCCTCAGGATGATCGACTGGCTCCTGGCAGCGCAGCCGGAGGCGGCCCAGGAGCGTCGAGACAGAGGTATCGTGAGCTACCAGCTAGGCAACTACTCAGAGGCCTTGGATGATCTGCGAGCATACCTCGCCTCACCGTCAACGATCGGAGACGCGGAGGCAGTACGGGGCCTCATCGCCCGAATCGAGGGATTCGCATTAGGAGACCAGTGATTGATTTGGGTGTCCCTAGTTCCCGTCGCTATGACAAGGCAGCTAACATGCGAATGATTTCCACCCTGCAACGAGTCAAGTTCGGGGACGCAGGATATCGAATGACTAAGAGGCGGTGCGAAGAGTTCTTCGAGAACGTCGAGAATTTCTCGTCGTACCGTAAAAGCGACCTTCATGTATACCCCCACCTGTGGAGACGGCAACCAGCACTGGTACGGCCCCGGAGAGACCTGTGCGTGCGGGCAAGTGCCCAATCGTCTACTCACCACACCCCTATGCGATGGCGGAGGCTGCAGATTGGAGCCACCCGAACACGAGCCTGATTGTCGTGCCGTGAACCTGAGGAACGAGGAAAACCTCTTGGGCGATATAGTCGTCGTCTTCGCTCAACACCTACCTTCGTTCACATCAGGTGGCAGACGACCAGGGGTGGTTAACAGGGTCAACGTCTACATGACCCCGACCCACGCCGAGACTGGCTACGAATTCCAGTCTGACCCTGATATTTACAAGAAATGGCGGGAGACACCGGGCGAGCCCGTGCAGATTACCATAGAGAACATCGTGACCGAGGAGCTGGCCCGCATCGGTGATCAGAGTCTTCGTTTCCGGGCAATGCTATCTGTTCGACAAGGTTACGAAGGCCCGACGTTTGACGAGATAGAGGACGTGATCGTCATCAGAGAGAGGGACGTGGTGGCCTTAATCACGGTGAGATACCCAGCCTTCGTAGAAGCTCCTGTTGACATCGAGCGCCTTGCGCAGATACAGCTCCAGCGGATACGGGGCACCGTGGAAGCTCAATAGTGGTGATGACGATTGGCTGATCCGGCGAGAACTGACTCTGTTCCCAGCGATGGAGATGAAGTGCAGCTTCCACGCGTTGACTGGAGTCGGACGTCCAGCGCAACCGCGGCGATCACATTCTCGACTGGGGTGCTGGCCGCGATTGCAATCGTTGATCAGAAAGGAGAGATTGGCAATCTCAGTGCGTTTCTTTCGGCCCTGACCGCGATCGGAGGAATTGTCGGGCTTGCGTACTGGATCGCTAGAACCTCTCGAGCGTCCGGGTTCATCGGCTCCGTCCTCTTCGGGCTCATCACGAGCATTGTCTTCGCCGTAATGATAGGTTCGACGGGTGGTGTTGCCGAGTTCTCGGTCGCGGTACTGGTTTCCGGTACTGTCTCCGCAGGTGCGGCGGGGATAATCGGATACAGGCGCAACCCATATAGGCTACCCGTTTCCAAGAGGTCAGGTCTCGCTTGTTCTAACTGTGGCGAACACGTCTCAATGAGGGCGCCTTTATACGCCGCAACCATCTGGGTCCAATGCCCGAATTGTGAGTCCGATCTTGTTGGGGACCGGCTTGTTCAGCTCCTCGCGGTGCTCGAGACATTGGTAGTTGGGGCAGTGGCACTGGCCGGCGTCTACGGCTTCGTCATAACCACGGTCCTGGGGAGGCAGGTTACGGTCAACGCTGCGTGGGTGCTTCCTACTACCCTAATCGCCGTCTACGTCGTTGGACGGCTTCTCCGGGCACCTCTTGCCCCCAGTTTGGGGAGCTATCGTCAAGTTGAAAAGGACCGTAGGGCACCAAGTTTGCTACGAGGCTACCTCTTGGCTGCTGGAGTCGCGTCGATCGGTTTGTTAACCGTGATGACCGCGTATGCGGGGTTCAACGCGGGCGGGGAGACCGTGTTGATCTCCTCGGCGTTCGTTCCGTTTTTGCTCTTGTACCCCATCTTTGAGAGGGAACTGTCACCGCGCCTGAGAACCGCGGCCACAGCTACGCTGCTCTTGTGGTCAGGCGCGGTGATGGCTTTCTTCGTTGTGTTCGCCTCTTTCGGGGTATATAGCTTCCCACGGGAGCAGATGTTCCGAGATGATCTGAGGCTGTCGGCGGGCCGACTCTCGGAATACGACGCATGGAACGATTTGATCTCCCTTAACGAGGACGAGACAACCGACCGCGAGACGTTTCTTACGTTCTTTGCGGAGAATGTGGTTTCGGTTCCAGACCAAGATTACAAGGTCGTGGTCACCCCGTATACGAAGATCGCACCGGTCGTGCACTATTCCGGTCTGGTCACGGAAGAGTTAGAAGCAATCGAAGCACTTCTCAGTGAGAACGACATCTCAGTGGCTCGGAGCAAATACCTTAGGCTGTGGAGCGTGGCCAATAACATGGCTTCCGGGAATCCCACCCTGATCCAGTCCTTAGCCCGAATCCACCGAAGGACACCGATGGACGGCGTGAGGGCAGCGGAAGGGGGTGGGTGAGGGAGCTACAGGGGAGATGGCCTGGGGTCTTGGGGTAGATGGGAGGCCGGCGGGCGGTCTTCAGTGGCCGCACAGGGCCCCTAAGGCCCTATGCGGGAGTTGCGATGCGCGGGAAGGCGAGAGGATACGCAGCAGGGGACTCTCGCGACCGGGGTGGCGCGAGATTGCGGGGACGTTGGGTCAGTTGCAGGCTGGCCGTCAGGCCGGGAACGGAATGGCTTGCAGCCGGGCCAAGGCGCGAGTGAACTGGGTTTCCCAAGGCCAGCGCCGGGGGAGATGCAAAGTGAGGCGGCGCGCCGAGCGGGTGATCCGTCCCACCAGAGCGAAGACCCGCCGCCTGAGGGTCTTGGTGATCACGGTCCGCTCGCCCAGACCAATCCGCGCCGTCCAGCGGGCCAGGTTATGCGCCATCACCTGGACCGCCAGCCAGGCGCCGTTGGCGGCGAAGCGCGCCGACGGCATGTGGTTCAGCCCGACGCCGTACTTGAGGTCGCGTATGGCGTTCTCGACCTCGGCGTGGCGGCGATGATCGGCCTCCAGTTCCAGCGTCTCCCCATCGCGGTCGGTGATGAAGGCGTGATAGCTGTATCTGGCGAAGAGGGCGAGCTGGGAACCGGGCGTCGGCTTCACCCGCCGGACAATGAGCCGCACCGGCGCGGCGTCCGGCTTGGTCTGGAACGGGGTGTAAGTCGTCTCGGCGACATCGGCGGCGCCGTCCATCCAGTAGGGAATGGGAGTCCAGTCCTCCTCTGGTATCGCCTCGATCAGATCCCGCAGCCTGGCGCGCTGGCGGATGGTGATAGAGAAGCGGACATCCATTTCCCGGCAGGCGGCAACGACAGTGTGGGCGTAGAAGCCGCTGTCGGCCCGCACCGTGAGTTGTCCCCTGGCCCCGCCGTAGCGCACCCGCCCCACCGTCTCACGCAGGAAGTGGGCGGCGCCACGGGCGGTGTTGGCCCGGCCCTCGCGCAGCCGGGACATCAGCACCTCGCCGGTGCCGGCGGCAATGGCCAGCAGCGGGTGATAGCCGCGGGCGCCGGTATAGCCGTGGTGGCGCGCTCCCTCCTTGGCCAGTCCATAGGTCTCGCAGATGGTCGAGTCCAGGTCGATGGTCAGGGGCGAGTCGCCGGGTCCGGCCCCAGCGGCCCAGGCCCGGGCCAACAACTGGCGGCTCACGCGGTCGAGTTGACGGACATGCCCCCACCGGAAGCTGCGCAGGAAGGTCCCCAGGGTGGATGGCGCCTTGACCACGCAGCCTAGAACACCAACCGTCCCACCAGCGCGCAGCGCATCGGCGTCGTCGATGCAGTCGCCGCCTGCCAGCGCGGAAGCGACCAGCGTCAGCATCTTGTCCCCAGTGTTCGCCCGTCCCGGCGCTCCGCCGAGGTCAAGGTGATGGTCGACGAGTTCCCGCAGGCCCAGGTGCCGGGCTAGGGTGGCCGGCAGGAGCAGGCCGGCATTGGCCACCAGGCGATGGTCGTCAAAGAGGATGCGGATACGGTCGGGTTTGTTCTGTGGCAGCATCTATTGGGTGCTCCTTGTTTCCGGGCGGGTTTCTGTTCCAAAACCATTATCCCAGATTCAGAGGAGCACCCGCTGGCTTCTTCAAGGGCTGTCCCCAAGGACGTCCTTCGGTGGATTCGGGCTTAGTAGCGGTCGGAATCGCCATAGACCTCATTGAGTTCTATGTAGACGGCAACGAAGAGCCACTGCGACCGATCGCGGCGGAGATCCTTGGCTCCTCATCTGCAATGGAGAGCATCGTTGAAAACTCCTTCAGAAATGCGCTGATAGTAGAGCACTTGCTACGAAAGGATGTTGTCGAAAACATTGGTCTGTACATGTGCGAACTCTACGTCTTTGGCGAGTTTTCCTCGCGTGGGTGCGGGCATTGGGAGGTGAAGTGGCCATTCTTCGATAAGCACAAGTACCTCCGATTTGAATATGAGTTCGCGGACTGGCTGATCAAGGGATTCACCGCCCCGCTAGGCACCGTGACCAGCACTATTTGGGATATTCGCCCCAACCTCGTCGCGGACGAAGAACCCTTCGGGCATTCCCTCATCTCCCGGCTACTCGATCCAATCGGTACGACCATCGACGAAGGAATCGTTCCGCAGATAGTTAACCTCTCGCCTCTCAACCGCGAGTCCAGAGCTGCCCTGACTGCGTTCGGCTATATCTTGAACCGGACGGTTTCCGGAAGCCGAGACGTAGAAATCCCGATCGACCCGATGACAGGCGAGCCTTTCACCGTAACCGACCGAGGGGGCACAATCGAGATCAGGTCCAGCTACATCAAGGACGGCGAGCCAGCTGTCAAGTATGAGTTCAAGAAGCCGTGATCCCTGACCAGGGAAGCTCCATTCCGCCGTCTGTCCGGAACGGAGGCCGCCAGTACGGTCGGAGAACGCACTGGCGTTTGATTGCCGGGCTCAGCCTGATGCTGACCGCAACCTGCGGCGATTCGCGACCTCTCAGCGGCACGGTTTCAACACCGGGAGAGACCCCCGTGCCGGCAGCTGCTGTCGTAGGCCCTGTATCTCCGACGCCATCGCCAATGCCAACTGTTGCCCGAACATCTATCCCGACGCCAACCATCGCTGCCACGGTCACCCCCGTGCCGCCGCCAACGCTTACAGCTACCCCTTCAGCTACACCTGCTCCTACCGCAACCCTCACGCTAATTCGGAGCCCAACGCTTACCGCTACCCGCACCGTGATGCCGATGGCCAGCGCCACTCCAACGGGGATTCCACCAGCCACACCTACAGCTAGGCCAACTCCTACAATATCGCCAAGTCCCCCCGCTACGGCTACTCTTACACCAGCCGCCACAGCCACAGCTTCTCCCGCACCCTCACCTACGCCAACTCCAACGCCGACTTACACGCCATCCCCGACGCCGACGCCTACCAGCACGCCTATCCCGTTGGGCGTACCTGGCCTCATCGCTTTCTCTCACCGCTTTAGACCAGAAGCAGAGATATCTGAGATAAATGTAATCGACCCTGCTGATGGCACGCTGACCAGACTCACCACACTCAGCTTCTCACCCTCGCTTCTCTTCGATGACAATCCCGCCTGGTCCCCCGACGGAAACCAGATCGCCTTTGATTCAGTAGGAAATGTAGGGAGACTTGCAGGATCTCTGGATATCTTCGTGATCGACCGCGACGGCTCAAATCGCACGATCCTCACCTACGACAGCCCTCACAAGGACATTCAGCCTGCGTGGTCCCCCGACGGCTCGCGCATTGCTTACGCTTCTCAGCGCGGTTTCGGTTTTGACATAGTAGTTATGAATGCTAATGGAACGAACCGGGTCAACCTCACGAACAGCACTAGCACAGACACAGAACCCGACTGGTCTCCGGACGGTTCGCGTATCGCATTCACATCCGACCGCGATGGAGAGCTCGAGATCTTCGTCATGAATGTCGACGGGTCCGATGCGATCAACATCACGCATAGCTCAAGTAGAGACTCCGAACCTGACTGGTCTCCTGACGGAACGAGAATCGCCTTTACATCCGATCGTGATACTCGCCTCAGGGTATATGTCATGAACGCCGATGGATCGGAGCAAACCCTTGTCAGCGACTCCAGCGCCTGGGCCAGAGAACCTGACTGGTCACCCGACGCTACAAAGATCGCGGTTAGTTCCCTGGTTGATGGAGTGTGGGAGATCTTTACTATCGATGTTGACGACGGGGGCATGACTAGGCTAACGACCAGGTTCCCCTCAGAGATACAAAGTCGGCGTCGGCCCGCATGGGGTATCTCGCAGGAGAAGAACGGGACACTGTTCGCTGAGGCTTTGCCTCAGCCTACGCCGACAACGAGTCCTGTTCCTACTCCCGTATCCACGACTGCAACGTTAATACCTCTTCCAGTGATACGGACGGGATTCCCTGCCTGCCCATGGACCCCGACAACCACACCGCCCGGCCCTATTCGAGCGATTAAAGGATTGGACCCTTTGCCAACGGGTTTCGACCTGGCTAACCAATTCTTGTGCACTTTTGCAAACCCGGTGATCGGCGTCATTGTGACGTTGTCAAAGGACAAATTATCTCACTTCACCCAACAATTCACTTTCGACCCGCCGCAGCAGACTCTCATATTCCCACTCCAAGGGGCATCGGTCATACCTGATAGCCTGGCGGCGGGTGCTTACGACAGACGAATCGAGGTGTTCGGGGCGAAAGGCGTCAGCGTTGCACTGCATTCCGACCTGATGTGGATCTTCGGCGCCGAAGGTGACCCTGAGTCAGTAGTGTCGAGGGCTATCACCCAGCCGTCGATTGAGTCCGTGATCGATCCTGGCTTTGCTGTGGTGCGTATCGCACAACCGGAAGAGTTCGTTCCCATGGAGTGGAGCAACACTAGTCTGGGCTGCCCGCAGCCCGACACCACCTACGCCGAGGTCGCGACGCGCGGATTCCGAATCGTGTACAGAGTCCATAGTCCGACGGGGCCCAAGTACGAGTACCGTACCAACGAGGACGCCTCGGTGGTCGTGGAATGCAGCCCGCCTGGATCTGGATCGTAGGGTTTCAACGAACGGCGCGAAGCTCAGGCCTTTCGGGCGAGACCAGGTCGCACCGGTACACCTTGTCGTTGCTGGCGGGGTGGCCGGAGTGGTACAGGTAGTCGTTTTGCGCCCGTCCTGATCCTCGGATAACTTACGGCTCACCGGGCCAGAAAGAGATCCAGCGACCTTTGCGACTCCCCGTCCGCTTGTTCATCAAGGGGTTTCCGTCTCGGGCACATTGGGCTTTCATCGCCGGGCTCCACCTGATGGTGACCGCCTGCGGCGATTCCCCGCCGCCCACCGGCACCAGTTCAGCAGCGGTAGAGACCCCTGTTCCCTTCACGGCTGCGATAGCACCGGTGTCTCCTACGCCAACGTCAACTGCTGGCCGGACACATGCACTGATAGCGGCGCCAACTGTCACTGCCTCGGCCACTTCCGCGTCTGCCCCAACGCCTACAGCTAAACCCGAATCCACCGAAGGACGTCCTTGGGGACAGCCCTTGAAGAAGCCAGCGGGTGCTCCTCTGAATCTGGGATAATGGTTTTGGAACAGAAACCCGCCCGGAAACAAGGAGCACCCAATAGATGCTGCCACAGAACAAACCCGACCGTATCCGCATCCTCTTTGACGACCATCGCCTGGTGGCCAATGCCGGCCTGCTCCTGCCGGCCACCCTAGCCCGGCACCTGGGCCTGCGGGAACTCGTCGACCATCACCTTGACCTCGGCGGAGCGCCGGGACGGGCGAACACTGGGGACAAGATGCTGACGCTGGTCGCTTCCGCGCTGGCAGGCGGCGACTGCATCGACGACGCCGATGCGCTGCGCGCTGGTGGGACGGTTGGTGTTCTAGGCTGCGTGGTCAAGGCGCCATCCACCCTGGGGACCTTCCTGCGCAGCTTCCGGTGGGGGCATGTCCGTCAACTCGACCGCGTGAGCCGCCAGTTGTTGGCCCGGGCCTGGGCCGCTGGGGCCGGACCCGGCGACTCGCCCCTGACCATCGACCTGGACTCGACCATCTGCGAGACCTATGGACTGGCCAAGGAGGGAGCGCGCCACCACGGCTATACCGGCGCCCGCGGCTATCACCCGCTGCTGGCCATTGCCGCCGGCACCGGCGAGGTGCTGATGTCCCGGCTGCGCGAGGGCCGGGCCAACACCGCCCGTGGCGCCGCCCACTTCCTGCGTGAGACGGTGGGGCGGGTGCGCTACGGCGGGGCCAGGGGACAACTCACGGTGCGGGCCGACAGCGGCTTCTACGCCCACACTGTCGTTGCCGCCTGCCGGGAAATGGATGTCCGCTTCTCTATCACCATCCGCCAGCGCGCCAGGCTGCGGGATCTGATCGAGGCGATACCAGAGGAGGACTGGACTCCCATTCCCTACTGGATGGACGGCGCCGCCGATGTCGCCGAGACGACTTACACCCCGTTCCAGACCAAGCCGGACGCCGCGCCGGTGCGGCTCATTGTCCGGCGGGTGAAGCCGACGCCCGGTTCCCAGCTCGCCCTCTTCGCCAGATACAGCTATCACGCCTTCATCACCGACCGCGATGGGGAGACGCTGGAACTGGAGGCCGATCATCGCCGCCACGCCGAGGTCGAGAACGCCATACGCGACCTCAAGTACGGCGTCGGGCTGAACCACATGCCGTCGGCGCGCTTCGCCGCCAACGGCGCCTGGCTGGCGGTCCAGGTGATGGCGCATAACCTGGCCCGCTGGACGGCGCGGATTGGTCTGGGCGAGCGGACCGTGATCACCAAGACCCTCAGGCGGCGGGTCTTCGCTCTGGTGGGACGGATCACCCGCTCGGCGCGCCGCCTCACTTTGCATCTCCCCCGGCGCTGGCCTTGGGAAACCCAGTTCACTCGCGCCTTGGCCCGGCTGCAAGCCATTCCGTTCCCGGCCTGACGGCCAGCCTGCAACTGACCCAACGTCCCCGCAATCTCGCGCCACCCCGGTCGCGAGAGTCCCCTGCTGCGTATCCTCTCGCCTTCCCGCGCATCGCAACTCCCGCATAGGGCCTTAGGGGCCCTGTGCGGCCACTGAAGACCGCCCGCCGGCCTCCCATCTACCCCAAGACCCCAGGCCATCTCCCCTGTAGCTCCCTCACCCACCCCCTTCCGCTGCCCTCACGCCGTCCATCGGTGTCCTTCGGTGGATTCGGGTTTAGGCTGCCGCTGACCGCCTCTCCCGTGCTCTTGTTCCAGATGCTTTCGGTCTCGCGGTCCGTAACCAGTTTTGAGTCGTCTTCCTGTTCGAAGGTAAGCGTGGTATCTCCCACGGTCCGGTCGTACATGGTGATCGCGCCCGTGGCCGTGTTGCTGAATATAGCGATACTGGCGCCTTCGAAGCTGTCGTTGACGACGCCTATATCGCCGAACGCGCCGTAGGGGTAGGCACGCTGGCTCGATGCACCCTCGATCCCCACGACGAGCGATTTCGTGCTCAGCCTGCCGTCGGGGTTGCTCTCCCCCATGACGCCGGCCCTGGAGCTGCGATAGTAGCCCATATAGCGGTCGCTGCCAGGCCCGGTGAACCCCCTGTCGAGGGCTAGGGAAGTGGGGTGCTGCTTTTTCCACTCTCCCCAAGTGGTGATCTCAGAGGGGAGCAGCTCCAAACGGGTCTCCTTGAGCGGGCCGTCCACAGCCATTCCGAGGAACTGGCTCCACAGCGACCCCGTCTCCCGGTCGTACATAACGAGTGCGTTGAGAATTAGGGAGCCTTGGACGCCGAAGGTGAGCTTCTGGTCTGCAACCTGTCGGGCATAGACCATGCCCGTAAAGCAAAGCGGTCACCAGGTCACGGCGACGGGTACGCCGGCGACCTCGTCGTTAACGATCTCGTGAGAGCTCAGGAACATCATCGGGTATGCGCGGTGCTCACCGCCGATGGACAGCCCGATCACAGGCTCCTCATCGGGAAAACCCTCCTCATCCGCTCGTTTGAACTCAGGACGGGTGATGGCGGGAATGCAGTCCCGACAAGTTGACTGCTCCAGCGCGTAGCAACGACCACCCACATCCAGGATGATGCCTCTGCTGAACTCGCTGGCCGTCTCGAGAAGAAGACACTCATCCGACTTCCGTGTCTTTGCTGGCGTAGAGGGGGCGGCTTCGGGGGCCACTGCGCCGGCCTGCTGCGCCGTGGGGCGCGGGGTCGCCGTTGGTCTCGGACTTATCGAGGCCGCGGCGGCTTGACCGCTCACGGCGCCGGCCTCTTCCGGCGTCGCAGCAGCCGTCGGCTGCCCCGCGGCCTGCCCCGGTGCGGGGCCCGCGGTGGGAACGGGCTTAGGAGTCTCAGAGCTGCCGCATGCGACCCCCACGGCCAGCGTGAATAGGATAAGCCCGGTAACCCCGTTATGTTTCAGCTTACTCATTGCGGCGATGGTGGAATTTCGGTCCCCAGCTTTTTTTCCGCGAAGCGCTTCTGGGCGCGGCGAACCGACGCGCCTCCACGGGAGTGTGCGCTGTGTCTGTTTCGATGCGCAGCACCCATTAGCGATTCTATGATAGCGCCGCGGGGCCCCGAATGAACGGCGACGTCGTGAGATATACTGGAATGAAGCGATGGGACGGCTAGGTGGATGGGTCGCGAGGTTAAGTTGAGTCAGGACCAGGCCATCAAGAAGCTGGAGATCACGCCGGAAGGCGTCTCTATCGAGTGGAGCGACGGCCACCGATTCGAGTACGAAGCCAAGTACCTGCGGATCAACTGCGGCTGCGCGGAGTGCGTCGAGGAGTGGAGCCAGCGCCGCATTCTCGATCCGGCCTCGGTGCCGGCGGGAATCCGGGTGGAAGACCACCTGATGGTTGGAAACTACGCCGTCCAGTTCCTGTGGAGCGACGCCCACTACACGGGGATATACCCATTCGACATGCTCCGGCGCCTATGTCGCTGCGACGAGTGCTTGGCCCGTGAGAAAAGAGCGACCGCCGGCCAGGGATAGGGGCGGCTCACAGCGGCGTCGGCCCGAGCTTTTCTCGTGTTCATCCTCGCGCCTTAAGTAGCCGCTTGCGGGCAGATGCAGCTGCACCCCCCTTACGTCGAACATTAGCGCTCGTGGAGTTCAGTCTCAGGGTAGAAGTCCGTCCAAGCGAACCAGTACGAAATTATGAAAGGGTAAGCCTGCAGCCGCTTGCCGGCCAACGGCCCCGTTAGCGCTGCTCCCGAGTTCTTGTTCCAGGTTGACCCGGTGTTGCGGTCTACCATCAAGGACGACTCTTCCCCTTCATCGAAGGTCAGGGTCTGGCCATCGAGGTCCCTGTCGTACACCGCCATAGCCCCGCTGTCCCCGTCGTAGACAGCCACTAGATTGCCCCCCTCGAAGGTGTCGTTGAGGACCTTCGAGCTTGCCACATCCGAGTAGCCATAGGCCCGCTGGCCGGACTCTCCCGTGAGCCCGATCACCACATCCTTGGTACGGAGCCGTTTGTCCCGGTTCGTCTCTCCCTGCGAGCCGGCGTCCGGCATCAAGTAGTACTCGTAGTATGGGTCGTCGCTCGGCCCGGGGTAACCGCGGTCCAATACGAGGCTCTCCGGGTGCAGCCTTTTCCAGGCGGCCCAGCTTGTCCGCAGCGACGGCAACATCTCCAGCCTGGTCCCCTTCAGCGGGCCTTTAACCGCCTCCGCCAGAAACTGGCTCCAGAGCGATTCCGTCTCGCGGTCGTACATGACCAGCGCGTTCATGATCAGGTCGCCCTCGACGCCGAAAGTGAGCGCCTCGCCGTCTACGTTGCGGGCATACACTATGCCCGTGGCGCAGAGCGGTCACCACGTGACGAGTATCGGGACTCCACCCACGGTGTCGTTTACCACCTCGTGGTTGCTGAGGTGTCCAATGGGGTAGGCGCGATGGTCCCCGTTGACGGAGACGCCGATGACGCTCTCGTGCCTTGGCAGGTCCTTGTTATCGGCGTCAACGAACTTCGGCTCGAAGATAGCGGGAATGTTATCTCTGGCGGTTACCGGCACCAACGCGAGGCAGCGGCCGTGGAACTCGAACGGGATCGCCCAAGGGTTGTCGCGCGGACATGTTTCGACTTCGGGGGTTGCGACGGCGGCGGCCGGGCCGGGCGCTGGTACCTGCGGTTCGCCGGCGCCTGTCACCGGCGCCTCGGGCGAAGGCGCATCCGAGACGTCTACTTGACCGGGCCGAGGGCTCTCGCCCTCGGGCGCGGCCTCCCGAGGGCCTCCGCAAGCCAGTATGGCCACGAAGAGGACAGCGGCGAACGGGCTCACGGCGATGAAATCGCGCATCTTCTGCGTGCTCACACGGGTCAGCTACACCGAGACGGCACTAATCGCCCACACCCCATCAATGCGGCGGGACCTGGGCCTACGAGCTACGTGTGTTGGATGCCGGCCGCTGGTCAAGCGGTGCGGAGCCAATGACGTTCCAGCCTCTTTGGTCGCGAAATTCCCGTCGCCCTTCGAGCAGAACGACTACTCAACTGCCGCTTGGGCGAAGTTGACGGCCAGTTTCGTACCATCTGCTCTGCGCGAGAACAGCGGCGCCTGGCCATTGATAGCGAGAATGTTAACAACCGGCACGAAGTAAAGGAGGAGCAAATAGGCCTACGGGTGCGAACGCGAGGCAAGTCGGGTGGTGGGCGGTAATGGATTTGAACCAATGACCTCTGCGATGTCAACGCAGCGCGCATCTGATTCGTATCTAGACTCCTATCTGGAGAGTTTGAGAATACGAGGCTCAAGTGTTAACTATGTTAACAAGGTCGCTGAGCTCTTGCAGCGGTATGTTGCAGCAGCCAAGTCCGTTTCGCCAGCAACTGCCACGCGGTTCCTCAGCAGATATAGAAACCATAAGCCGAACACGCAGGCACGCTACGCCACGTACATCAGAGGCTTCCTTACTTTCCTAGGAATGCCATTCGACCTTAAGGTGAAGGTGCCGCGGCAGCTTCCGCCGTTTGTGTCAGCTGAGGACATCGCGCGGATTCGGACGTGCATCGAGAACAAGGAGACGCACAAGACTACAACGTTTCGTGATCTTGTTCTGCTGGAAACCGCGTCTAAGACGGGACTGCGCCGAAGCGAGCTCGCCAACCTGAAGGTAAAGCATATCGATTTCCGAGGTTCTCGCCTGATAGTGGTCGGTGGCAAAGGCGGCAAGGACCGAGTAGTCCCGCTAGTGCTCTCCTTGGCTAAGCGTCTCAAGCAGTTGTGTGATGCCAAGGGAGAGGAAGAGAAGGTCTTCGGACTCACATATCGTAGCTTGGGAATGAAGTTCTATATCTGGGCCAAGAAGGCAGATGTTAACCTACATACGCATAGTTTCCGCCACCATTTCGCGACTAGCCTCGTCGATAGAGGCGCCAACATCAGAGCTGTTCAGGAGCTACTTGGCCACAGCAACCTCAACACGACTCAGGTGTATCTCGCGGTGACAGGACGCCACCTAGACGAAGCGATCACCTTGCTTGAATGACGCTAGACCTTCCTGCCATTAACGACGACAGGGACACCTTCAGGGTCATGGGCTGGAAGGACATCACTATGCTAAGGCGATACACTGCAGCCGTCGCAGGCGAACCAGCGCAGCGGCGCACGAGCGCTTCAGTCCAGGCGACTCTATCAGTGGACGCAGCTGGCGAAACCGTGTTGGCAGGCCGAGTAGCTATAGCCATAGACATGTAGACGCAGCCTGCCCCAGTCGTCAGAGACGCCCCGGCAAGAGCGCGGTGCTTCTTGGTTTGAATCTGAGACGAGAGTAGAATGCCATTGACAGCAGGCAGCACTCTGGCTTATCAGGATTTCTCGGTTGTCCAACTGGCGCGGGTCGCCTTATAGTGCTCAGATGACAGATGGATCAGAGGAGGTCATCTTTGGCGAAGCAAGCGTATTCCTGCGTAAAGTGCAAGGGAACCGAATACAGGGCTGGAGAACTAAGGACGACAGGCTCAGGTATAACCCGATACCTTAATATCCAGAACCAGAAATACGCCACCGTGGCATGTTCGAAGTGCGGCTACACCGAGTTATATCGGCTAGACGGTACCGGCATCGGTAACATCGTAGATATTTTCACCAACTAGAATGTCCGGTTTGTGTCGAGCTGCCCAGCAAGCCCACGAGCGCTTCAGCCCAGGCGACGCGATGAGTCTACGTTAGTCATATCCCTTGTCTGTAGGCAGCGTCCTAATCTGAATCGCTGGAATCGCTATCTGAATTCCTCTGTAGCCTTCGCCGGAACAAAGCAAGGCTTCCCCAAAGTGGAACAATAATATGGAAGACGGCGTAGATCACGAGAGTAAAGGGCCACACGAGGGCCATTAGCCCAGCAAAAATCCACCCGTTCTCGCCTGGGGCTAGCCGATATGATCCGAACCGCGACGTGTCGAACACGCCGATCGCGAAAAAGACCACGAAACCGATCACGTAACTTAAAAAGGAGGTGTCAACGTTAGACATCGTGATCGATCGACTTCGCGTGCTCCAACCTAGTGGTCCAACATCCTAGTATTGAAGGGTTCTGAGGTTACGGCTTGGTAGGGGCGGGTTTGAAACCCGCCCTGTCGTCGTAGCACGCCAATCTCGGCTACCCCTCATTTCAAAGATTTCGGTCTACTAGTTCGTGGGCACAAAGACGCTGCACGTTGCAACCGCCGCAATGGCAGTGGGTGTGCAAGATGATTTCTGGACTATCCGTGACCTCGTTGAGCTTTCAAACTGGGACACTACCTGTCCGCGCGAGAACCATTGATTACCTCACCATCAACCATACCACCGGTCCCACGTGGAGACAGTCACCAAATCGCCAAGAGGTCTTTTCATCCTGCCGTACCGTTGCCCACAAACTGAGCTGGCGACACGCCAGGCTTTCTCGGCTGGAAGCGTGCTTTTGCCTGTTCCTCCAACTCCTTTTTGTTCCTGCGGACCCATCTGCCCAAAGAGTGCTTATCGGCTCCTTCCGCCCCGGCGAGGAAGGCGGCGAGGTCAGTGGCCAAACACCGCCCTTCCTGGTCCACCCGATCCTTTATGAAAGACCCAGCCGACTCAGGCCGCGTTGGTGGAACTGTCAAAGGTGGGAACGCTTTTGTGCGAAGTGCGCTCGTGTCCGCAGGGTGTCATCCAAGACGGGCCGTTGACTAGCCAGCGCGGCACAGGTATGCTCGGGGATAACCCGTTGCGGGTCGTCAATACGCCGCCCTTGAGGATTCTCCTCCTCACGAAATTACCCGAGGCCCGCAATGGGTCCTCTTTTTGACCGGCTCGTGCCTCGTTCGTCGACTCAGCACAGTCATTCGCCTCCATGCCAGAGTACTGCGTCGCGGTGCGTCATCTGTGTGCATCCGCGGGGCAATGAAAGTATGAAAGGAAATAGCTCTAGTAGTATCGTATGTATGAAAGAGCTAGATATGGTTTCATGGGCACTTTCATGCCTGCCGAGCTCACCGCGCCTTGACGTCTGGTCCGACCGGTATTACCATGGTCGCATGGCTCGCAAGTGGCCCAACACCAGCATCCGCATCAACCCAGTCGCGGTGCGCAAGGCTCGCATCGCAGCGCTGACAGCGGATAAGGCGCTCGGTGACTGGCTGGAGGAAGCAATAGAGGAGAAACTAGAGCGCCGAGAGGAGAGCACCGATGTCGCTAAGAAGCATCGCTAGGCAGTTGGGAATATCTCCCGCGTACCTAAGTTATATGGTGAACGGAAAGAGGCCTTGGAGGCCTGGTCTGTATGAGAGATATCTGGCTACTGTTAACAAAAGTGTTAACAACTCTGCGCCCGGCGGGGGGTGGAGTGGGGCAATACCGGCTATGAAAGTAGCTGTGGTGGGCGGTAATGGATTTGAACCAATGACCTCTGCGATGTCAACGCAGCGCTCTAAACCACTGAGCTAACCGCCCGGACCGTCCTCATCTCAAGTCTATCATGGGTGTCAGCATGGTCAAACAGGAAGCGCGAGAAACGGCGAAGCGTGGAGGACAACGCCAAGTACGGAATCACCCAATAGCCCGTGCGCGAGGGTAAGCCCGCCCAGCCCCCTTTTTCCGGACTTGCACTAAAACTCGCCATGCGGAGCTGTGGTTCGACAGGCCTGCCCTGAGCAGAGCCGAAGGGCTCACCATGGACGTAGCCTCAACCTCACCGTTCATCATTTCGGCAGACTCAGCACAGGCTCTGAGCCCGTCGAAGGACAGTACGACTGCGGCGACACCGCTAGTGCCAAACCCTCTTTTTCAGACGGGGCGGTCGAATCCGGGGACCCAACCTGCCTTCTATAGAGAGGGGACTTCCTCCCGGGGGTGCTCCGGATCGAGCCCGCGGAGAGTTTCGCTGGGGTCCCCAAACCGAGCTTCGAACTCGCCGGGCTCTCCGTCTACACTAGAGAGGAGGCCCAGCGGCTCTTGCGCTTGTAGCTCGGCCAGCCCGAGGCGCTCTCGGCCCTCCTCGGACATGTCGAACCGGGCGGGTATGAGCCTTCCGATGATGACGTTCTCCTTCAGGCCTCGCAGGTAGTCCACGTCACCGTTGATCGACGCCTCGGTGAGGACGCGGGTAGTCTCTTGGAACGACGCGGCAGCAAGGAAGCTGTCTACATTCAGGGAAGCCCTGGTGATGCCCAATAGCACGGGGCTAGCGGTGGCGGGCTCTCCGCCCTCGGCGAGCACCGCGGAGTTGACCTCCTCATACTTTTGGCGTGCCACAAGCTCACCCGGGAGCAGGTCGGTGTCGCCCGGCGAGTCAATTCGGACCTTTCTAAGCATCTGGTTGATCACTACCTCGATGTGCTTATCGTGGATCGTGACCCCCTGCGACTTGTAGACCTTCTGGACCTCCTCTCGCAGGTAGCCTTGTACAGCCTCACGTCCTTGGATCCTCAGTATCTGCTGTGGGCTTTTGGGACCCGAGGTCAGCGCCTGTCCCGCAGCCACTTTGTCACCCGAGTCGACTACGATGTGGGCCGCGGCCGGGATCGCATACTCCCTGCTCTCCTCGTCTATCCAAGTGATAGTCAAGGAGCCCTTGTGCCGCTGCACTGTCCCTGACTCTCTGGCGGTAATACCGACGGGCTGTATTGAGGTCTTTTTCTTCTTTCCAGACGCCTTCGGCTCGGCCAGGCTCTCTCCGAGGGTTACCTCTTGGCCAGTCTTCACGACGATCTTGAGGTCGGACGGGATAGGGTACTCGTCGGTGTATTCATCGGAGCTGAATACCGAGATGGTGCGCCCCTCCGGGATATCGGACACTTCGACGGCGCCGTCAATCTCCGACAGGATCGCTTCGCCCTTCGGGGACCTGGACTCGAAGAGTTCCTCCACGCGGGGCAGTCCGCTAGTGATATCTGCGCCGGCGATCCCCCCGGTGTGGAACGTCCGCATCGTGAGCTGCGTCCCCGGCTCGCCGATACTCTGAGCGGCTATTATTCCCACGGCTTCGCCAAGCATCGCCGGCCTCCAGGTGGCCAGCGAGGCGCCGTAGCATTTGAGGCAGACCCCGGCGGGCGTCTCGCACGTCAACGGCGAGAAGACCATCGCGCCCTCCACACCGGCCTCCTTGATGGTCCTGGCAGCGTCTTCGGTGATCGGCTCACCCTTGTCCACGAGGATTTCCCCGGTCGAAGGGTCGGCCACGGGCTCAGCAGCGTTGCGGCTCTTTATCATGTCGTCGAAGGGCGTCACGAGGGGCTCGTCCGGCTTATTCTCGATCCATATGGCTAGGTCCGTCCCACAGTCATCTGAGGTGATGGTCACCTCTTGCGCGACGTCGATCAATCGCCGGGTGAGATACCCGCTGTCCGCGGTCCGAAGGGCGGTGTCGGCCAGGCCCTTTCTGGCTCCGTGAGTCGAGATGAAATACTCGAGAACGCTAAGACCCTCACGGAAGTTGGACTTGATAGGGCGGTCGATGATCCGGCCTTTCGGGTCGGACATCAGGCCCCTCATGCCAGCCATCTGTTTGATCTGCGCGATGTTACCTTTGGCCCCAGAGGTAGCCATCAGATAGATACCCCTGTAGCTGCGCAGGTTGGTCTCAATCACCTTCGTCAGCTCGTCATTTGCCGAAGTCCAAATCTGGACCGTGTTGGCGTACCTCTCTTCCTCCGTGATCAGGCCATCCAGGTACTGCTGTTCGAGGAGGGCGACTTTCTTCTCGGCGCCTGAGACGATCGCCTTCTTATCAGGAGACACCTCGATATCGTTGATGGCTATGGTCGTGCCCGACTTCGACGCGTACCTGAAACCGAGATCTTTGACCGCATCCAACATCTCTATCGTCTTTTCGTTCCCGAGGAGCTTGTAGCACTCGCCGGCGATATCCTTGAGCGCTCCCTTCTCCATCTCCTGGTTGCGGAACCGTAGCTCAACCGGCAGCGCATCGTTCATAATTATCCGGCCCACAGATGTCTCCAACCACTCGCTTCCGTTGGAGCTGGCATCGTTGCGTACGTTGATGAGGGCCCGCAAATCGACCTTGCCGAGCTCGTAGGCCAGGCGGGCGTCATCGAAGCCTGAAAAGCTCTTGCCGGTACCGGAAGCGCCTTCGCTGATCGTGGTCATGTAGTAGCAGCCCAGGACCATATCAAGGGTCGGGGCCACAATCGGCTCGCCCGAGCTTGGGGAGAGCATGTTGTAGAAGCTGAGCATCACCTTGTTGGCTTCCTGCACGGCGCCCTTTGATAAGGGAACGTGGACGGCCATCTGGTCGCCATCGAAATCGGCGTTGAACGCGGTGCAGACCAGAGGGTGGACCTGAATTGCGCCTCCATCCACCAGCTTCGGTTTGAAGGCCTGGATACCCAGCCGGTGAAGCGTCGGTGCGCGGTTGAGCAGGACCGGCCGATCCTTGACCACCTCCTCCAGGATGTCCCATATCTCAGGGTTTGCCCGCTCGGCCATCCGTTTGGCGCTCTTGATGTTGTGGGCGTATCCGTTGAGCACCAGACGATTCATGACGAAGGGCTTGAATAGCTCCAGGGCCATCCTGCGAGGGAGACCGCACTCACGAAGCTTCAAGTTGGGCCCCACGGTGATGACGGAGCGGCCGCTGTAGTCCACGCGCTTGCCGAGGAGATTCTGCCTGAAGCGGCCCTGCTTCCCGCGGAGCAGGTCCGAAAGCGACTTGAGCTTGTGGTTGTGGCTTCCTGAGACGGCCCGCCCTCGACGGCCGTTATCGATTAGGGCGTCGACGGCCTCCTGGAGCATCCTCTTTTCGTTTCGGACGATGATCTCAGGCGCCTGCAGCTCGACCAGCCTCTTGAGGCGATTGTTGCGGTTTATAACACGGCGATAGAGGTCGTTGAGGTCGCTGGTGGCGAACCTACCACCATCTAGCTGGACCATAGGCCGGAGGTCTGGCGGCAATACGGGAAGGGTGGACAGTACCATCCACTCGGGTTTGTTGCCGCTCTTTCGAAACGCCTCGACTACACGCAGCGCTTTTACGGCCTTCTTGCGGCGCTGGCCCGATGTCGAGTGCATATCCACATGCAAACGGTCGCGCATGGCCTCCAGGTCCATCGACCTGAGCACCTCCAGGATGGCTTCGGCGCCCATGCCGCCACTCACTACGTCGCCGAAGCGCTCCTTGACCTCTCTATAGCGCGTCTCGGTCAGCAGCTGGCCGACTTGGAGGCCCTCCAGGTCCTCGATTCGCTCGGTGTGCTCTGACTCTAGCGCGGCTTTCGCGCTCTCGAGCCACTCTCGAACATCACCTTGGTCCTGCGCCTTTTCGGACTCGTCTTTCTTGGCGTCGCCGTCTTTTCCGGCCTTTGCCTCTGCCTTCTTTTTACCCTTCTTGGCTTTAGGCGTCGATTCGGCGGCCTTCGCCTTCTCCTCCGCCTCGGCCTCTAGACGCTCCAACCCATCCTGGAGCTCCGCCTGAAGCTGCTCGGCCGTGGCCGCGCGCATCTCCTCATCGACCCGGGTGATTAGATACTGAGCAAAGTAAAGCACGCGTTCCAGATTGCGCGGAGACAGGTCCAATAGGAGTCCTAGGCGGCTCGGTATCCCCTTGGAGAACCATATATGGGCAACCGGGGCGGCGAGCGCGATGTGTCCCATGCGCTCTCGACGCACCTTGGAGCGGGCTACCTCGACGCCGCACCGATCGCAGATCACGCCCTTGTAGCGAATCTTCTTGTACTTGCCGCAGTAGCACTCCCAGTCCTTCGTAGGTCCGAAGATTCGTTCGCAGAAGAGACCGTCCTTCTCCGGGCGAAGCGTCCGGTAGTTGATTGTCTCGGGCTTGGTGACCTCTCCGTAGGACCAGGTCCCGATCTGTTCGGGCGAGGCTAGAGCGATCCGGATGGCGTTAAAGTCGTTGCCACTCTGGGCCAAGTTCGACGGTCCCGCGTGAATCATAGAAAACTCCTGCGTATTTGGTGCTCAGCGATCATAGATAGCAGACCGGAGGCGGCATTTTGCGCCCTCCCCCGGAGTCATTCACCCGCGGCTTCGGCAAGCCCCTCAGCAGCTGCGTCCTTCGCCTCGGGTGGCGCTTCGTCCTCACTTCCGTCGACGTTAGCGGAATCGTCGGGGGATTCGACCTCCGCCTCGCCATCCCCAACGCCTCCATCGGCTTCCGCTGTGGCCTCGGTCGATACACCGGCCTGCGCGCCATCTTCCCCGCCCTCATCGACTTCGGCCGTAGCCTCCGTCGAAACCTCGGCCTGCGGCGCCTCGGCTTCCCCACTCCCATCAGCCTCCGCCGTGGCCTCTGTCGATGCATCCGCCGAGGGCGCCTCTTCTTCTCCACTCCCGTCAACTTCTACAGCTGCCTCGGTTGACACATCGGCCGGGGGAGCCTCGGCTTCCCCACTTCCGTCGACCTCTACTACGGCTTCGATTAGCGCCCCCTCACCGGTCCCTTCGACCATAGCCGCTGCTTCAGCGGACTCAAGCGTCGTCTCGAACTCCGCGAGGTCGTCGGCGCCAGGCTCGGTGAGCGCCATCGGTTCGGGCTCCTCGTACAACAGCTCGATAGAGAGGCCAAGGCTCTGAAGCTCTTTCAGCAGCACGTGGAACGACTCGGGTATTCCAGGCTGGACGATATCTTCGCCCTTGACGATGGCCTCGTAGGTCTTCACACGCCCGACTACGTCGTCAGACTTGACGGTAAGCATCTCCTGAAGGTTGTATGCAGCGCTATACGCCTCGAGCGCCCAGACCTCCATCTCACCGAAACGCTGTCCTCCGAACTGCGCCTTCCCGCCTAGCGGCTGCTGCGTGATTAGCGAGTAGGGCCCGGTCGAACGGGCGTGAATCTTGTCCTCAACCAAGTGTATGAGCTTCATCATATATATGTAGCCGACGGTGATGGGCTGGTCGAACCGCTCTCCGGTCCTGCCATCGAACAGAACGAACTTCCCCAGGATCGGAGCCGCGACTTGCTCCTCGCGATCCATACGCAGTGCTTCCGTCTTCATCTGGTCGAACGAATGCTCCGATACGTCCCGCTCAATCTCTTCCCGGAACCATATCCTGAGACATATCTCACTCGGTCGGCCGAGCTCGTCGGAGGCAAACGCATCGTCATAAGAGTAGCCGCGCTCGGCAAGCCATCCGCGGAGCACGCCGAGGTCGATTGTGGACGCCCCGTTCGCACCCAGCGAGCTTGGGTGCGCCGCTCCGGACTTCTCCATCATCCAGGCCTGGGCCAGGGCATCCTCGATCGCCACGTCGGGCGCTCCATCGAAGACCGGGGTGGCGGCCCGGAAGCCCAGCGTCCTGGCGGCGTACCCCAGGTGCGTTTCCAACACCTGGCCGAGATTCATGCGCGAGGGCACGCCGATAGGATTCAAAATGATGTCTACGGGAGTGCCGTCAGGAAGGAAGGGCATGTCCTCCACAGGGAGGATCCTCGAGATAACCCCCTTGTTTCCGTGTCTGCCCGCCATCTTGTCGCCCTCAGCGACCTTGCGGGTCTGTGCAACCCACAGGCGGACGAGCTTGGTAACTCCCGGTGAGAGCTCGTCGTTGTTGGACTTGCTCAGGACTCGGACATCGATGACTTTGCCTCGCTGGCCATGCGGCACTCTAAGGGACGTATCTTTGACGTCTCGAGCCTTCTCGCCGAAGATCGCGCGGAGCAGCTTCTCCTCGGCGCTCAACTCCGTCTCTCCCTTCGGCGAGATCTTACCGACGAGCACATCGCCCGGGCCTATCTCAGCGCCGATGCGGATGATCCCCTCCTCGTCGAGGTTGCGAAGGCTCTCCTCTCCGACGTTAGGGATATCGCGCGTAATCTCCTCCGGGCCGAGCTTGGTGTCCCTGGCCTCGACCTCGTGCTTCTCGATGTGGATCGAGGTGAAGCGGTCTTCCTTAACCAGCCTCTCGCTGATTATGATGGCGTCTTCGAAGTTGTAGCCCTCCCAGCTCATGAACGCGACGAGCACATTCTGGCCGAGGGCGAGCTCACCGGACGCCGTCGACGTGCTGTCCGCGAGAACGTCACCCGTCTGGACGCTGTCGCCCTTGTTAACGACGGGCCGCTGGTCTACGCAGGTTCCCTGGTTGCTTCTGACGAACTTCTTCAGCTTGTAGGCGGCTTCCTCGCCGTCCCGGTCGGTGACGACGATTCGCTCCCCCGTTGACTCGGTTACCACGCCGTCGATAGTCGACAGCACTACCTGGCCGCTGTCCCGGGCGACCCTCGACTCCATCCCGGTGCCGACCAGGGGCGGCTCCGGCCGCAGGAGCGGGACAGCTTGCCGCTGCATGTTCGAGCCCATCAGCGCGCGGTTGGCGTCATCGTGCTCCAAGAACGGGATCAGCGATGTGGACACGCTGACGAGCTGCATGGGTGAAACGTCCATGTAATTCACGTTCCCGGGCGGCTCCATGGAGACCGCATCCCCCATTCGTGTCTCCACCCGGTCGTCGATGAACTGGCCTAACGCGTCCAAAGGGGAGTTCGCCTGCGCTATGTGGACCGTCTCCTCACCATCCGCCGCCAGGTAGACGATGTCCTTTGGATCGGAGGACACATAGGGTTTGACCTTGATTTTGCGGTCCGTAATGGTCTTGTTGATGCGGGTCCTGACCGCTTTCGAGATCACGCGACCGGCGTTTACGATGGTCTTGCCATCCGGTCCGGCGATCGTCTCATCGACCGTCCGCCCAACCAGACCTTCGTCGGTGTTCATGATCTCCCTGTGTACCATACGGTAAGGGGTCTCGATGAAGCCGTGTTGATTGGTCCTGGCATAGGTGGCCATCGAGCCCAGAAGCCCGATGTTTGGACCTTCAGGCGTCTCGATGGGACAGATGCGGCCATAGTGTGAGTGGTGAACGTCGCGGACGTCGAAACCCGCCCTCTCTCTGGAGAGCCCCCCGGGGCCAAGAGCAGACAGCCTTCGCTTGTGGGTGAGTTCCGCGAGCGGATTCGTCTGGTCCATAAACTGCGATAGCTGGGAGCCTCCAAAGAACTCACGGACGGCCGCTACTACGGGCCTGATGTTGATGAGAGCCGCAGGGGTGGTCGTCGCCGGGTCCATCTGGGTGGTCATCCGTTCTTTTATGACGCGTTCCATTCTCAGGAGGCCGATTCGGACCTGATTCTGGATGAGCTCTCCCACGGCGCGGACTCGACGGTTGCCGAGGTGATCGATGTCGTCGGGCCCTCTGACCCCGTTGTTGATCTCGATCATGGCGCGCAGCAGGCTGACGATGTCCTGCGGGGAGAGGGTCCGTTGGTCGGGGTTGGCATCCATGCCCAGGCGGCGGCTCAGCTTGTACCGCCCAACGCTGCCAAGGTTGTAGCGTCGCGGGTTAAAGAACAGGTTCTCCAAAAGATTCTTGGCGTTTTCGACGCTGGGAGGCTCGCCCGGGCGGAGCCTTCTGTAAAACTCGAGAAGCGCTTCGTCCTGATCGCTGACAGTTACGTCTTTCTCGATTGTCGTCTTGATGTACTGGTGCTCGGGGTCGGTATCTACGTCTTCGAAGAGCTCTTGGATCTCCTCGTTGGTAGTGAACCCCATAGCCCTGAGCAGCATGCTGACAGGACTCTTGCGCTTACGGTCCACCTTTACGGAGATTACGTCGCGATTGCTGGTCTCGAACTCCATCCAGGCCCCGCGATACGGGATGAGCTTGGCGGCTGCCAGCGCTCTGCCGGTCGTCGGGTCCGAGCTGGTGGTGAAGTAGGCCCCCGGGGAGCGCACTAACTGGCTGACTACCACGCGCTCGGCGCCGTTTATTATGAATGTCCCTGTGGACGTCATCATCGGGATGTCGCCGACAAACAGGTCTTGGATCTTCCGCTCGCCCTCAGCCGGACCTTGAGCCTTGGTAAGAAGCTCGACCGTGACGTGCAGGGGCGCTGAGTACGTGACTTCCTTCTCTCTGCACTCTTCCTCCGTGACGGTCGCTTCTTCGAATCGGTGATCGAGGAAACTGAGCTCGAAGCGCCCACCGGGGAAGTCCTCAATGGGAGACAACTCCCTGAAGAGCTCCGCCAGGCCCTCCCCCTTGAGCCAGTCGAACGAGTCTATCTGGACCTGAATGAGGTTTGGGACGTCAAGCACGCTTTTGATGCTTCCGTACGATTGTTGCGGCGAATGCGTACCGTTGGTCACCAGCGACGAAGATGACGAAGATAAGGCCATGCGTTTCTCCACTTTCAGAATCTGGTGGCTAGCGGGGCTAGCGCGGGGAATAGAAGATCAGTCCGGAGGCGGCTGGCGCAGAGCGGCCGAGGATTTGGTCCCGTGGGAGGGCGCATAGAGGTTCGCGGACATAATGCGACATGTAGACTCTATCACCAGCGCTGCCGGGTGTCAAGCATCCGCCCCAATTCGTCGATCAGGTTCGATTCCGAGGGAAGTGCAAAACGCAGACTGTCTAGTTAGCGCGCCTAACCTTCATCGTGTCGCTCATGCCGTCAACCTCAAGGTGATGGGACGAACCTTCCTTCCAAACCCTGGCCTGTGGCATGTAGTCGTAGCGATAATGATACTTATATTCGGTCGGTTCCCATTCCTCTCCGTTTTGCAGCAGATACGTCTTGTCATCCCAGCCTTCAAAGGCCCCCGCTATTCTGCTTTCTGTTATCAGTTCGCGCTTCGTCATGACAGATACTCCCTTGATGTCGCTTGACGCTTCCTTCCATTCACGTACAATAGGAGCGTCTTTCACAATTAGGGTTTCGCCCTTCGTCTAGCCCCTGATTCTATAGAATCAGGGGCTCATGTTGTCTTTGCGGGCTTGACGGGAACCGTGATACCATGATATAGAACACCACTATGCTATGTATGATTGAAACAAGTGTTCTGTTCTAGACTGGAAGGATTCCCATGCTTCGCCCCAATGATGTAGTCAAGCCTGAATTCGATGAGGATAAGTTCAAAGAGCTCATCCTGTATATTGCTGGGCAATGCGAGCATGACTCGCATTTTGGCGCCATCAGTCTTAACAAACAGTTGTTCTATTGTGATACTTTGGCCTACGCCAAGTTGGGCAAGCCCATCACTGGTGCGGACTACATGGCATTGGATTATGGACCAGCCCCACGGTTCCTCGCGCCCATTCGTGGGGACATGGTGGATGCTGGCGATATCGTAGTACGTAAGAAACAGCAGTTTGGCCACCCTCAGGATAGGGTTATCCCACTGAGAGAACCTGACCTGTCTTCGTTTTCCGGAGAGGAAATCGCCCTTATTGACCAGGTTGTCGACCTACTCAGGGGTGTCACCGCAAAGTATTTGAGTGACTTTACCCATGGCGAGTACGGCTGGAAGATCGCGGCTCTCCGTGAAACAATCCCGTATGAAACCGTGTTTCTCTCCAGAGAGGATGTGACACGGGACGATAAGCAGCGGGCGGAGGAACTGGTCATCCAACATGGATGGTAATGACCTCATTGACCTTGACTCATTCAAATGAGCCCAAGTACAGAGAGTTGGTCGAAACTGAGACTTTTGCACAACAGCGCGACCTCATTGTCTCCGATATTCATCGATACGACGACATCATGCACGGTCTGGGTTGGTCACTGGCGAAAGGCGCGGAAGAGTTTCCTATAGCGTATGGGCAGCTTCGTGTTGTAAAGACGAATGCCTTTGGCGACACACCCAGGTTGAGGATATTCTTCACAGTTGACGACGATGCAATACAGTTGCGCTGGATTGAACTCCTACCACTCGAGGATGAATCATTTACCTAGCGGCGGCCTGCAAAGCAATCACGGATAAGTAGCAGTGCAACCTACGCCACCCGCCGAACCATCCATCGCATATCAGCCGCTTCGCCAGCTTGCAGATGCACTAGCGCCGTAGCCTGAAACGCTAATACGGACATCGTGCAGTGGAGACTCATCTTCTTTAGACCTCGCACGCAATGCTTCTCTAGTCGCCGCGACTCTTTCAGACCTTTGAATACTCGCTCGATGCTCTGGCGAAGGGCGTAGGCTTCCCGCCACTCCCGGCTCCCACGCCTAACAGACCCAAACAGTCTTATATCCTTCTTAGGGTCTTCCCACACCTCGTCTTCACAGTAGCGGACGCCCCGCCGACCCCTGAGAATGCAGCCATCCCGACGACACTGGTAAAGGTGGCCCTTCTGCGGGTCGCTTCGCACATAGTCCATCGGCACCAGCCCCATGCAAGTGGGTACGCCCTCATCAGTGTATATACCTTCGTGAAGGGCCTTCTTCGGTTGGCTTCGTATATGAATGATGGGCGTGATGCCGTGCTTCGCCAGCCATTCGTGGTTGGAACGGGCGTCGTAGCCCTTATCGGCGATGGCAACATCGGGGCTAAACCACCCGTACTTCGTCTGCGCCTTCTCCATAATCTTGGGCAGTTCGGGTGAGTCGTGTCGACTGGCCGTCGTCACGAAACCCGTTATTGGTACGCCATAGGTCGCATCGGCGACGGCGTGATATTTGTACCCAAAATGCCATTCCTTGCCGCCCTTCTTTGCCTTGGCACTATTCTTGGCGGTCCATGAGGCTTCGGGGTCACTCACCGTCTTCCGGTTGGGATTGCTGTGAGACCGCACAGCGGTGCTATCGAGGGCAACCTTCTCACCGAATCCAGGTAATACCTCAGCAAGTTGGTCTGTTATGTGCACGAAGCACCGCTCTACCAGGTCTCGGTGGTCGGCCAGTCGCCTAATGAAACGATTGAACGTCCAGCGACTCGGTAAGTCGTCCGAGAAACCGCACGCTGCTCGGAGTGACGAATCATCTTCGAGCCGTCGGATTAGAGCATTTGTATGAGGGAGATTCAGGACGAAACTGGAGACATAGGCTCGCCAGAGAGCTTCAAGCGAATGTCCCGGCCGACCAGTCTCGCGATAAGCTTCAAGCTGAGACAAGAGGGCTTCGTGCGGTATGGAGTTCCATATCGCCTGTAGCTCGCCAAGAGCCGGGCTTCGTCTGGTAGAATTGCCCCGCAAGGGCTCGCCCCTTGTAGCGGCCTGCTGGTGATACCTTGACCGGAGAGCCAGCAGGCCGTGTTACGTTATTACTATATTCTTAGGTAAGGATATACTAGCTAAGTACGCTTGTCAACCTTGCACGGGGGCGAGTTTAATGGTATATACTAACTAGTTATATAGCATGGAGGTATAGGCTCAATGGCCAAAATACCGATCACAATCATGGGTTTCAGGTGTGAACGGTGCGAGCACGAATGGATTCCTCGTAACGGAGGCGATAGTGGGCCAAAGGTATGTCCTTCGTGCAAAAGTCCTTATTGGGACACGCCACGCAAGAAGCCCGCGACCAGCTACGACGAATTTAGGGACCGGATCAAGAAAGTATTGCTTGATAGCGGGCGCCCGCTGAGTTGGACTGAAGTTCGGACGACTGCCAAACTGCCTCAGGTATTCCCGAACAACAAGTGGGTTCGTCGGATGGAGGCCGAAATCGGCCTCGCCCGTGAGAAGGATAAACTTGGTATTATTCACTGGAGTATTACATCCAATGGAGGCTCCAGTGCCCCGACAGGTGAACATCGCACTACCTGAACTACCCATCTCAGCACAAGTCCAAAACAAGGAGAATTGGAACGCACATAGGAACAAGGTCTCCGCCGACTTCTACACAGTCGGTTACTCTCGCAGGACCGCTAGTGAAATCGTCGTGGCCTTGCTCGAAGCCGAGGTCCAGACGTTGATTGATGTTCGCTTTGCGCCCGTCAGCCGATTCAAGCCTGAATTCAGCAAGTCAAACTTTTCGGGACAGGTGGCCAGGGCCGGGATCGAGTATCTTCACCGTCCTGACCTCGGTGTGCCGAGGGACATACGAGCTCTCTCAATCGAAACCGGTGATCGGCGGGTGATTTGGGAGTGGTATGACGGGATCGTGATTCCTGTCTTTGCATCTCGCAATTTGGATCATTTCTTCAACTTCGCGAATCATCCGGTGGCATTGATGTGTGCAGAATTGGACCCCATGGCGTGCCATAGGCATCGGCTCGCACTGGCTTTAGAGGAGTACGGACTCCAAGGCTATGACCTTTGAGAAAGACGAGACGCATAGACTCCTTATAGTCGTCCGGACATATCCTTACCCTGCTCGTAAGGGGGTCGAGGTCTCCTGTACGGCAGCCGTATCAGAGGACGGCATGTGGGTTCGCCTGTACCCACTTCCTTATCGGCTGCTCCCGTTGCGTCAACGATTCTCTAAATACCAGTGGGTCGATCTAAGCATGTCGAGGGCGTTCAAAGACCCTCGTATAGAGAGCTACAACCCCCACCTCGACACAATTAGTCCGCTGCCCGGGATCATCCCATCTGCTGATCGATGGGCAAAACGCAAGGAGTTGTTAAGCTCACTGGTCAGCCCTTCGTTATGTGATCTCCAGCGGAGGAACGCCGAAGATCACTACCCGACATTGGGCCTGTTCAAGCCACGTGAGATTCATCGCCTTCGCATTCGGTCGGATAGCCCACACTGGACCGACGCTCAAGAGGGACGTCTGCGGCAAATCCCCATGTTCGGGAGACTCCCCAAAGAGGAACTCGAAAAGATTCCGTACAAGTTCATCTATGAATTCCACTGCAACGAACCAGAGTGTGGAGGGCACAAGCTTTCGTGCACGGATTGGGAAATGGCAGAGACGTATCGGAAATGGTCGAAGGAGTACGGCGACGACTGGCAAGAGAAGTTCCAGCAGAGGTGGGAACACGAGATGATCGAACTGAACGACACTCACTTTTTCGTGGGAACGCTAAGCGATCATCCACAGAATTGGATTATCGTCGGAGTGTTCTTCCCGCGAAAAGCTCCGGCGAGCCCGCAGCTATCGTTGGGTCTTTAGAAGTTCGGAGTGCCGACCGAGTTTTGCACTTCCCTCGATTCCTTCTACTATTGACACTATGCTGTTCCAATCGTATAATCTCCATTTGTCGCCCTTTGGGGCGAACCGTGTTTTTGCGGCCTCAGCCCACATTCCGGAAGGGTACAATGCCAACTACGAATCAGCTTGTTCGGAAGGGACGCAGCCCTAAGCGGCGCAAGGACAAGTCTCCCGCACTGCGATACATGTTCAACTCGATCAAGAACCGCGGACGCAGGGGACCGGGTTCCCCACAGAAGCGCGGTGTCTGCATCCAGGTAAGGACACAGACACCAAAGAAGCCGAACTCGGCTCTGCGCAAGGTAGCAAGGGTGAGGCTAACGAATGGGATGGAGGTCTCGGCCTATATCCCGGGCGAGGGGCATAACCTCCAGGAGCACTCGGTGGTGCTTATCCGAGGGGGCCGGGTAAAGGACTTGCCCGGCGTACGCTACCACGTTGTACGAGGCACCCTCGATACCGCGGGCGTAGAAGGGCGCAATCGAGGGCGCAGCAAATACGGCACTAAGAAAGGCTAGGTCTCCTGGCCTTTCCTTATTAATAGAGGGAATGTAAATGGCCCGACGAAGAAGAGCGGAGCGGCGCCGGCCTAAACTCGATCCGGCTTATGGGAGCGAGGAGTTGGGCCGATTCATTAATAAGGTGATGATCGGCGGGAAGCAGACCACCGCCCAGCGAATAGTGTACCGCGCTCTCGACCAGGTCGAGGCCGAGGCCCACAGGCCAGGGCTGGAGATCTTTCGACAGGCTGTCAAGAACGCAACGCCAATGCTGGAAGTGAGATCGAGACGCGTCGGTGGCGCCACGTATCAGGTCCCAAGAGAGGTGCGCGCCGTCCGTCAGCTTTCGCTCTCCATGAGGTGGATTGTAGCCGCCGCCCGCGCAAGGAGCGGGAGGCCGATGGCCGAGAGGCTGGCGCAAGAGCTCCTCGAAGCTTCCAGAGGGCAAGGCACGGCGATAAGGAGGAAAGAGGACCAGCACCGCATGGCAGAGGCGAACCGCGCCTTCGCTCACTATCGGTGGTGAGGCGCAAAGACAGCGTGCCTCCAATCCTCATCTCGCCCAATGTCCCCTCTCCAACGGCTCGAATCTATCCGCAATATCGGCTTTATAGCTCACATCGACGCCGGAAAGACGACTGTCACCGAGCGCGTCCTTTTCTTCGCCGGCCGCATCTTCAGGATCGGCGCAGTCGACGAGGGGACGACCTCGATGGACTGGATGGCCCAAGAACGAGAACGAGGAATTACTATCACCTCGGCTTCGACGACATGCGAATGGAACAACTACACTATCAACATTATAGATACGCCGGGACACGTCGACTTTACCGCGGAAGTGGAGCGGAGCCTGAGAATCCTCGACGGTGGAGTTGTCGTCTTCGACGCGGTGGCGGGCGTGGAGCCGCAGTCCGAGACGGTCTGGAGACAGGCCGACCGGTACGCCGTGCCACGCATTTGCTTCGTGAATAAGATGGACAAGATTGGAGCCGACTTCTACCGCACGGTGGACAGCATCGGTCACCGCCTCCAAGCGCGGCCTGTCGCGATACAGATGCCTATCGGGAGCGAGGACGAGTTCAAAGGCGTTATCGACCTTGTAGAGGGGAAGGCCCTCCTCTACGACGATGACGACGCTCAGATCCCAAAGGAATGCCCTATCCCAGAGGAGGCCATCGAGGACTTCCGCAACCATCGCGAGATAATGGTGGAGAAGATCGCCGAGACCGACGACGACCTGATCATTAAGTACATTGAGGGGCAGCAAATCACGACCGCAGAGATTAAGGCCGCACTACGGCGGGCGACGGTGAAATATGAGCTCGTTCCGGTGGTATGCGGGACCGCCTTACACAACCGCGGAATACACTCGCTGCTAGGGGCGATCGGCGAGTATCTACCATCACCGTTGGACATCTCGCCGGCGAAAGGGAAGGACCACAAAACGGGCCTCGATATCGAACGGAAACCCGACGAGAACGAGCCTTTCGCAGCCCTCGTCTTCAAGGCGGTTACCGATCCGTTCATCGGTAGGCTGGTCTATTTCAGGGTCTATTCGGGACGCGTAAGCACCGGATCTATGGTATTTAACTCCACATCAGGACGGCGTGAGCGGCTAGGACGCGTTGTACGGATGCACGCCCAGCACCGCGAGGACCTGGAGGAAGTTGGAGTCGGCGATATCGCCGCGGCGGTAGGGGCGAAGAACGCATCGACGGGGGACACGCTTTGTGACTCGGATGCGCCCATAATTCTCGAGACGATATCGTTCCCCCAGCCTGTGATGTCTGTTGCAATCGAGCCGAAGACCCGTGTTGACCAGGACAGACTGGCGGACGCCATGCGCAAGCTGGCCGACGAGGACCCGACGTTCAAGATTAGCAGCGATGATGAGCTGGGCCAGACGATAATGTCCGGCATGGGTGAGCTCCACCTTGAGATCATAGTCGATAGGATGAGGCGTGAATTCAAGGTCGAGGGCAACGTTGGTAAACCCAAGGTTGCGTATAGAGAGACGATAACGGTTGGGTCCAAAGCGGAGGGCAAGTTCGTACGGCAGACCGGCGGACACGGCCAGTACGGGCACGTGTGGCTCGAGATCGAGCCTCTGGAACGCGGCGAGGGTCTACGATTCGAGCAACAGATAAGGGGCGGCGCCGTCCCAACCGAGTATTTCTCGGCGATAGAGAGGGGCATTAGAGACGGGTTGGGCGTCGGCCCAATCGCGGGATTCCCGGTAGTCGACGTCGAAGCCACGCTCGTGGACGGAAGCTTCCACGATGTCGATTCGTCGGAGATGGCTTTTCGGATAGCCGGGTCCATGGCGATCAAAAGCGCTATACAAAAAGCGCGCCCTGTGCTCCTGGAACCGATCATGCGCCTGGAGATCGTTATCCCCGGCGAGTTTCTCGGCGATGTTCTCGGCGACCTGGGGCGACGCCGGGCCAACATAAGGAACATCGAAGGGCGCGGCGAGATTCAGACTGTCAAGGCGCTCCTTCCGCTTGGCGAGAGCTTCGGATACGCCACTTCGCTGCGTTCGCTTACCCAGGGTAGGGCAAGTCAATCAATGGAGTTCGACCGCTACGACAACGCGCCAGAATCGGCGGCCGCCGCCTAGACCCCTGGACAACAATCGCGAATTATGGCCAATAGTCAGAAGATCAGAATCATCCTGAGGGCGTTCGACCACCGGATCCTCGATTTGTCTGCCGGGCAGATAGTGGAGGCGGCGGAACGGACCGGTGCGCAGGTGGCCGGCCCTATCCCGCTTCCGACGTCCATCAAGAGGTTTTGCGTAATACGAGGTTCGCACGTCCACAAGGACTCAAGGGAACACTTCGAGCTCAGGACCCACAATCGCCTTATCGACATACTGGAGCCGACCTCCAAGACGATTGATTCACTGACGAGACTCAATGTCCCGGCCGGCGTAAACATCCACATTAAGCTGTGATTCGGTAGACGCAATGGCAGTAAAAGGTCTCATCGGAACGAAGATAGGTACTACGGAGTTCCTGCGTGAAAGCGGGGAGGCCGTGCCCGTCACCGCAATTCAGGCCGGGCCGTGCACCGTCACGCAGATAAAAACGATTGACAAGGACGGCTATGAAGGAGTTCAGCTCGGCTACAAGGAACTGCGGCGCCTCAACAAGCCGCGCGCAGGGCATCTGGAAAAATCTGGCAAGCTATTTCGCTTCTTGAGAGAGGTCGACGCCGACGGTATCGACGACGTCGAAATAGGGCAAGAGTTCAACGTGGACCTATTCCAGCCGGGCGATAAGCTGAATGCTACTGGCACTTCAAAGGGCCGAGGTTTCGCGGGGGTCGTAAAACGCTACGGGTTCCACGGAGGCCCGAAGACGCACGGCCAATCGGACCGCCATCGCGCTCCCGGCTCAATCGGCGCCGGGACCAGTCCAGGGAAGGTGATAAAAGGGCACAAGATGGCAGGCCACATGGGCGATGCCCGTGTTACCGTCCAAAACCTTCAAGTTGTGTCGTCCGACCCAGAACGCAATCTTCTGTTTGTAAAGGGAGCCGTGCCGGGAGGGCACAACTCGCTACTGGTGCTTCAAAAGGCCGGAAGGGGCAGCAAGTCGTGAACCTTCCAGTGAAGAACGTTGGGGGAAAGGTCGTAGCGAGTCTGCGCGTAAGAGACGACGTTTTCGATGCCCCTATGAATCAGGCACTGGTCCACCAGGTCGTTGTCGGGCAGCTCGCCAACGCGCGGCGGGGGACTGCTTATATCAAAAATCGCTCACAGGTCTCCGGCGGCGGCCGGAAACCGTGGCGGCAGAAGGGCACCGGCATGGCGCGGGCGGGCTCAATCAGAGCCCCGCATTGGCGGGGTGGCGGAGCAACCTTTGGCGGACAGACACGAAACTTCACACACCGCACCCCAAAACGAATGAGGCGCCTGGCGCTCGTCACCGCCATCTCTGCCAAACGCCGGGATGGTGACTTGACGGTCCTCGAAAGCTTCGCCGTAGAGAGTCCGAAGACCCGGGAGGTTGCCGGCGTGCTCAGTGCGCTGAACGCAGTGATGCCGGTCCTGCTGGTCGCAGACGGCGCCGACCCGGAGGTGCTGCGGGCGGCCCGCAACATTCCCCGCATCAAGATGCTCCCCGCTTCGCTCCTCAACGCCCTCGACCTGATAAGGCACCAGAGCATCGTCATGACCGTAGATGCGATTCGAGAGGCCGAGCAGCGGTGGGGAGGAAAACCTTATCGACGGAGCAAGGAGCCGGCCCAGCCGGTTGCCTAGCGACCGACATTCCGATGACCACACTCGCGATACTACGCAAACCACTGATCACCGAGAAGAGCACGGCGATGCAAGAAGCCGGACGATACGTATTCGAGGTAGCGCCACTGGCCACCAAGCATCAGATCAAGCAAGCCGTGGAAGAGGCGTTCGGGGTATCTGTAGTTAAGGTGAACACGGCCAACGTTAAAGGCAAAAAGAGACGGTTCGGTGCGCGGATCAGCGCTCGCCGATCGTGGAAGAAGGCTATGGTTACCCTGAAGCGCGGCGACACAATCACAATCTTCGAGGGCGTATAGATGCCTCTTAAACCCGCTCAGCCTACGACTCCGGGACGCCGAGGAGCGATCCTCCAGACGTCCGACGATATCACGCGTCGCAAACCTAAGAAATCGCTCTTACTGCCCACCAAAAAGAACGCTGGGAGGAACTCGCAGGGCAGGATAACGGTTAGGCACCGTGGCGGCGGACATAAGCGTCGCCTGCGCCAAATCGACTTCAAGCGCGACAAGCCCGGGGTACCTGGAGTAGTGGACTCCATCGAGTACGACCCGAACCGCTCATCCAGGATCGCCCTCATCAAGTACCGGGACGGCGACTGGCGATACATACTGGGTCCCGTCGGCCTCAACGTCGGTGACCCCGTTGTCGCCGGAGAGGACGCCGACATAAAAGTCGGCAACGCCCTTCCGCTGCGTGCGATCCCGACCGGAACGCAGGTCCACAACGTGGAGTTGAAGGTGGGCAAGGGCGGTCAGATGGTCCGTAGCGCGGGCAACTCCGCCCAGGTCCTAGCGCGAGAAGACCGACACACCCTGCTCAGGCTCCCATCCGGGGAGGTGCGCCGGATAATCAGTGAATGTATGGCGACTGTTGGGCAGGTCGGTTCCGTCGATCACAAGAACGTGAAGCTGGGCAAGGCCGGAAGAAAGCGGAACATGGGGTGGAGGCCTCAGGTAAGAGGAGTCGTTATGTCGCCCAGAGACCATCCGCACGGAGGGGGCGAGGGCCGGTCCCCTATCGGCATGCCTGGACCCAAGACGCCTTGGGGTAAGCCGGCGCTCGGCTACCGCACCAGAAGGAAAAAGGCCAGCAATAAGATGATCATGTCCCGTAGGCAGGCTCGATAGCCGGAGGGAAGATGTCAAGATCCATCAAGAAAGGCCCGTTCGTCGACGCGAAGCTGGACAAGAAGGTGCAGGCTGCCCGTCGGAGCGGAAGCAAAATGGAGATTCGCACCTGGTCCAGGGCCTCGATGATCATGCCTGACATGCTTGGTCTTACCATCTCCGTCCACGACGGCCGCAGGCATGTTCCCATTTTCATCACCGAGAACATGGTGGGACACCGTCTTGGGGAGTTCGCGCCGACGAGAACGTTCCGAGGACACTCTTCCAGGTCAGAGCGGACCACCGCGATCAGGAGCGACAGCTAGTCCCCGCACGCTGGGGTTTAGCTGTATCGGGAGATAACAACAGTAGTGGCAGCTACAGCAACGGCAAAGGACACGGGAATCTCCGTGCGCAAGTTCAAGCCGATCATCGATTTGGTGCGCGGGAGGTTGGTAGAAGACGCGGTCGATATGCTCCGCTTCTTCCCCTCTCCGGCCGCAGCCAGGGTCGCCAGCGTCATCGGGTCCGCCCGGGCCAACGCTGAAAGCGAGCAGCTTATGCGGGGCTCTGAGCTTCGCATCGTGAAGATATTTGCTAACGAAGGCACGCGAACCAAGCGCTTTCGTGCAAGAGCAAGGGGCCGGACAGGACGCATCAGGAGACGGAACAGCCACATTACGGTGGTGATTGACGAGGAGGCCGAGGCTAATGGGGAATAAGACACACCCGATAGGCTTCCGCCTGGGCATAAACAAGGAATGGCAGGCAAAATGGTTCGCCGGTAAGCAGCGGGAGTACCGGGAGCTTGTGGTGGAGGACTTGTCAGTCCGAAACGCTATATATGGGTCCTACCCAGACGCTGGGATATCGCGGATCGACATCGAAAGGGGCCCCAACGAGGCGATTATTACCGTGCACACGGCGAGGCCCGGCATCGTAATTGGCCGCGGCGGACAGAAGGTCGAAGAGCTGCGAAAGATGCTAGAAGACCTGACCAAGAGGCGTGCCCGGCTCAACATCCAGGAGATTAGACAACCGGAGCTGGACGCGTACCTGGTAGCGCGTAGCGTCGCGGACCAGCTGGTCCGCCGTATAACCTTCCGCAGAGCGATCAGGCAATCCGTGACCAGAACGATACAGGCGGGCGCCCAGGGAGTAAAGATAATATGCTCCGGGCGGCTGGGCGGGGCTGAGATCGCGAGAGTAGAAAAGGCCATGGAGGGGCGAGTGCCGCTCCACACACTGCGGGCCGACATCGATTTCGGCATCGCGGAGGCGGCGACGGATTACGGGCGTATCGGCGTAAAGGTATGGATCTACAAAGGCGAGATCCTGCCCGTTCTGGCAGACCAGGAAAGCGCCGACATCTCCCCTATTGAAGTTACGGTTACGCCGGACGAAGAGGAAATAATAGATGTTACAGCCGCGGAGGGTGAAATACCGGAATAAACAGCGTGGGCGTCGTAAAGGGATGTCCATGTCCGGTAGCACCGTACACTTCGGTGAATACGGGCTAAAAGCCACGCAAAGGGCGTGGGTGACAGCTCGGCAGATAGAGGCTGCCCGTCGGGTGCTTACGCGATATGTGCGAAAAGGCGGCAAGCTGTGGATCTGCATATTCCCGGACAAATCCGTAACCGCGCGCGCCGCCGAGACGCGCATGGGTAGCGGTAAGGGACCCGTAGACCACTGGGTCGCCGTCGTGAAGCCCGGGAGGGTGATGTTCGAGATAGCCGGTATTCCTGAAGAGCAGGCCAAAGAAGCGCTACGCCTGGCTTCGGCGAAGCTGCCCATCCCGACTCGGGTGGTCGCCAAGCAACAAGTGTAGCCGCGGCTCGCAGCGCACGAGGCGCAGCGACGGGAGAAGAAGGCGGACATGGAGATAGATGATCTCAGGGGGCTGACCGACGAGGAGTTGGCCGCCGAGTTGGATGAATCCCACCGAGCGGCGATGAATCTCCGTTTCAGGGCAGCGACTATGCAGCTCGCGAATGTGAACGAGATCAGATCGACGCGCAAGCGTATCGCACGCATCAAGACCATCGTGCGCGAGAGGGAAATGGCGAGGGAGCCCGTATGAGCTACGAACGACGCAAGGTCCGTGTCGGCAACGTTGTCGGCGACAAGATGGACAAGACCGTCGTCGTGAGGATCGAGTGGCGCCGCCGTCACCCACTTTATGGCAAGGCGATGAGGCGCCGCAGTCACCTCAGGGCGCACGACGAAGAGAACTCTTGCAAGATCGGCGACCTGGTTAGGATCATCGAGACCCGCCCGCTATCGAAAACGAAGCGCTGGCGGGTGGTCGAGATCCTGTCCAGCCAGGACATAGCGGATATCCAGCCTGAAGAGATAGTCATCGATGAAGACGTCGCCGTTGCCGTGCGGGAGGTGGCGTCCGATGCCCCAGCGTCTGCGGAGCCTGAGGCCCCTGTCGCTGAGGCTGAACCCGACACCCCGGCCGAAGAGGCCGAGGCGGAACCAGTAGACACGGAGCCCGAGGCCCCTGTCGCTGAGGCTGAACTCGACCCCCCGGCCGAAGAGGCCGAGGCGGAACCAGTAGACACGGAGCCTGAAGCCCCTGTCGCTGAGGCTGAACCCGAGACACCGGCCGAGGAGGCCGAGGCGGAACCAGTAGAGACGGAGCCTGAAGCCCCTGTCGCAGAGGCTGAACCCGAGACACCGGCCGAAGAGGCCGAGGCGGAACCAGTAGACACAGAACCTGAGGCCCCTGTCGCTGAGGCTGAACCCGAGACACCGGCCGAAGAGGCCGAGGCGGAACCAGTAGACACGGAGCCCGAGGCCCCTGTCGCTGAGGCTGAACCCGAGACACCGGCCGAAGAGGCCGAGGCGGAACCAGTAGACACAGAACCTGAGGCCCCTGTCGCAGAAGTTGAACCCGAGACACCGGCCGAAGAGGCCGAGGCGGAACCAGTAGACACAGAGCCTGAAGCCCCTGTCGCAGAGGCTGAATCGGACACCCCGGCCGAAGAGGCCGAGGCGGAACCAGTAGACACAGAGCCTGAAGCCCCTGTCGCAGAGGCTGAACCCGAGACACCGGCCGAAGAGGCCGAGGCGGAACCAGTAGAGACGGAGCCTGAGGCCCCTGTCGCAGAGGCTGATGCCGAAACCGAAGCTGCCAAGCCCAAGCCTAAGGCCAGAGCTCGGAAGCGGCCAGCGAAGAAGAAGGACGGCGAGTAGCGTGATCCAGACTTATACGCGGCTCAAAGTGGCCGATAACTCAGGGGCGAAAACGATAAGCTGTATCGGCATACCTGGGGGAAGCGGCCGGAAATACGCATGGATAGGCGATGTTATCGTCGCATCGGTGAAGGAGGCGGCGCCGGCAGCGGCGGTGGGCAAGGGAGAGGTCGTCAGGGCGGTCATAGTAAGGACTAAGCAGGCGTACCGTCGGCAGGACGGCTCTCACATCCGCTTCGACGATAACGCCGCGGTGATTATCGGAGAGGACCTGTTGCCGCGCGGTACCCGCATTTTTGGCCCTGTTGCGCGGGAGCTCCGAGACAAGAACTTCATGCGCATAGTCTCGCTGGCTCCCGAGGTGCTATAAAATGAAGCTGCGGGCGAACGACAACGTACTGATCATCAAGGGCCGCGACCGCGGCAAACAGGGGCGCATTCAACAGATTTTCCCGAAGGACAATAAGGTCCTCGTCGAGGGAATGAATATAGTGATGCGGCATACGAAAGCGTCCCAAAACGTGAGGCAGGCAGGCATCGTCCAGAAAGAGATGCCCATGAGCTCAGCGAACGTGCTTCTGATCTGCACGCATTGCACGCGCCCTACGAGGATCGGTCGTCAGGTCCTGGCCGACGGCACCAAGGCCAGAGTCTGCAACAGATGCAAGGAAGTGATCGAGTGACTGCAGCGGAAGACTCAGAGGACAAGGGAACAGGCGCGGCAGCGCCGAAAAAGCGGGCCGCAGCCAAGAAGGCCGGTACACCTCGCCGAGGAACCAAAGCTACCGCGGCCAAAGCTGATGGCGGAGGCAAGTCGCCGCGGGGAGCTGCTAAGGCGAAGTCGAAGACAGCCGCGCCCGAGGCAGCTAGAGCGAAGGGCCGCCGCACCCCTGGACGGGCGCCGAAGGCCGCGCCCGAGGCAGCGCCGGACACCACGGCCAAACCTCAGCCACGAATCCTGGTTAAATTACGCGAAGAGGCGGCTCCGGTCCTCATGCGGGAATTCGGGTATGCGAGCCCGATGCAGGTCCCGCGGCTGACACAGATTGTGCTCAACATCGGGATCGGCGCAGAGGCGATGGAGAACGCTCGCGCGATAGAGAACGCCGGGCGCGACCTCGCTCTAATCGCCGGCCAGCACCCCGTGACCACGCGTGCTCGCAAGTCCATCGCAGGCTTCAAGCTCCGCGAGGGCATGCCGGTGGGCCTGCGAGTGACACTTCGTGGCAGGCGGATGTACGAGTTCTACGATAGGCTGACCAGCTCCTCTCTGCCGAGGATAAGGGACTTCAGAGGGGTTTCGCGGGACTCTTTCGACGGTCGCGGCAACTACGCGCTCGGTATCCGGGAGCACGTGATCTTTCCCGAGATCGACTACAACTCAATAGACCGAATACGAGGCCTGTCGATAGTTATAGGCACTACCGCAATAACCGATCGCGAGGGGCTAAGACTGCTGGAGCTACTCGGAATGCCCTTCGCCCAAGTTGACGCCGCGTCAAGAGCTGCGTAGGGGTTGTAATGGCAAAAGCGTCCAAGATAGCGAGCTGGAAGAGGCCTAAGAGGTATCCCGTAAGGGAGTACAACCGCTGCCACAGGTGCGGAAGGCCGAGGGCTTACATAAGGCACTTTGGGCTGTGCCGAATATGCTTCAGGGAGATGGCCCTCGTAGGACTGCTTCCGGGCATCCGTAAGGCCAGCTGGTAAGGGAACCAAGGACCTCGTTTCGGAGGGAACATGGCAGTTACAGACCCTGTCGCCGACATGCTGACTCGCATCCGCAATGCGGTCATGGTCAAGCACGACTCTGTGGTGGTGCCGGCGTCGAAAATGAAGGAATCGCTGGCCATGATCCTCAAGGACGAAGGGTTTGTGGAGGACTACGAGGTCGCCCAATCGAGCGACCCTCAGTTGATTATCAAGATCTATCTCCACTACCGCGACAAGGGTGAGCCGGCTATTTCGGGGCTCAAACGGGTCAGCCGGCCTGGGTTGAGGGTATATGTTCGCAAGGGAGAGATCCCTCGGTATTACGGCGGGCTCGGTGTGTCCATTCTATCCACCTCAAAAGGGGTCATGACGGGCAAACAGGCCTGGAGGGACGGACACGGTGGGGAGCTGCTTTGTTATGTTTGGTAACGACGGGTGGTGGCTATGTCAAGAGTAGGTAAGGAGCCGGTCCCGATACCGGCCGGGGTCAAGGTTGCCATAGATGGGAACAAGGTGACCGTTGAGGGGTCGAAAGGCTCGCTCAGCCAGAGCTTTTCGCCCGATATGAAGATAACTGACGAGGACGGCTCTTTGAAAGTCGAGCGGCCCAGCGACGAGCGTGACCATCGCGCTCTCCACGGACTTACGCGGAGCCTTATAGCGAACATGGTTACGGGCGTCACGGAGGGCTACGTCAAGTCCCTCGACCTCGTCGGGGTGGGATACCGGGTGCAGCAAAGTGGGAATGGCCTGACCCTTAACGTAATGCTCAGCCACTCGGTGGACATACAACCCAGAGATGGCATTACCCTCGAAGTAGAGGGGAACAACCGCATAAACGTTCGAGGGATCGACAAGCAACAGGTAGGCCAAATGACAGCGGAAATACGCAAGGTTAGGCCACCCAATAGCTACACCGGTAAGGGCATTCGATACGCCGACGAGCAGGTTCGCCTGAAGCCGGGTAAGAGTGCCAGGAGGACCGAGTAGAGATGGCGCGACGCGACCCACGCAAGGCGCGAAGAGCCGCCCGGCATCGGAGGGTACGGCGGTTGGTGGGGGGTACGGCCGAGCGCCCGAGGCTAGCGGTGTTCCGCAGCCCCAGGCACATCTACGCCCAGCTCATCGACGATACGAAGGGGATGACGCTGACCGCGGCGTCCAGCCTGGAGAGCGATATCCGCCGCCAGCTCGATGGCAAGCGCAAGACCGATGTATCCAAATTGGTGGGGGCGCTCATCGCGAGCCGCGCGGTCGAGAATAAGATCTCCACGGTCGTGTTCGACCGGGGCGGGCATAGCTACCATGGCAGGATAAAGGCATTGGCAGACGCAGCACGCGCAGGGGGTCTCGGGTTCTAATGGTCTACTACCAAAGCGACTCCAACACAGACGACGGGATGGTGGCGGAGCGCGTCGTGAAGATATCCCGGGTTTCTAAGGTTGTAAAAGGGGGACGCCGACTCAGCTTCAGCGCCGTGGTCGTGGTGGGAGACAGCGACGGAAAAGTGGGCATCGGAATGGGCAAGGCCGGGGCGGTACCAGAGGCTGTCAGGAAGGGTTCGGTAAAGGCGCGTGCAAGTACGGTCTCGGTGCCGCTGAAGGGTAGCACTATTCCCCACGAGATAATCGCGCGCCAGGGTGCCTGCGAGGTGATGCTTAAGCCCGCAGCTCCAGGCACAGGCGTCATAGCGGGAGGTCCTGTGAGAGCTGTGGTCGAGCTAGCGGGAATCAAAGACATCTTGACAAAGACTCGCCACAGCACCAACCCGATCAACTCAGTGAAGGCCGCCTTCAAGGGGCTTACGATGCTTAAGGACCCCGAGGTCGAGTTCGCGAAGCGGAAAGAGCTGAGAGAGTCTGCGCCGAACAATCGGCGGCGGCGGTAGGCAAAGGATCAAACGCAGCGCCATGGGCCGAATATCCGTCACGTGGAAGAAGAGCGCGATCGGCTTCCCGCAAGACCAGAAAAGGACGATCGCAGGACTGGGACTCAGAAGGCTCCACATGACGGTGGAGCACGACGACACGCCATCGATCCGCGGGATGATCGACAAGGTGCGACACCTTGTCGAGGTCGCGGAAGCAAGCGCGGACGCAGAGTGACGCGTTCTCAAGAGAAGCATTATGGAGCTGGAATGGACCGGCAATGAAACTACACGATCTTAAGGCGGCTCGGGGAGCGCGGCGACCTCGGAAACGAGTCGGGCGCGGCGACGGCAGTGGCCACGGGAGCTTCTCCGGGCGCGGCATGAAGGGCCAGAATTCTCGAAGCGGCGGCGGCGTTCGGCCGGGATTCGAGGGGGGACAGCTACCTCTGGCCAGGGCGTTGCCCAAGATGCGTGGGTTCACCAATATCTTCAAAAAGAGCTTCAGCATCGTCAACGTGTTGAGCCTTACCCAGTTCGGAGCCAACGAAGAGGTCAACCCAAAGCGCCTTGCGGAAGCAGGGATCGTCAAGGACACCAAGACACCTGTCAAGGTGCTGGGCCGAGGCGAACTGAGTGTCCCGCTGATCGTAGAGGCGCACAAGTTCTCTGAGTCGGCGCGGAAAAAGATCGAGTCTGCCGGCGGCACCGTAAAGGAGATTGGATAGTGCGCCAGGCGCGAGCCGCCTCTACGTCTGAGGTCTCCAGACCGCAGCTCATCCAGTCGATGATCGACGCCATGCGGGTCCCTGACCTGCGGACCAAGATTATCTTCACGCTGTCGATGCTGGTGATCTACAGGTTCGTGGCGCACGTCCCGGTCCCGGGTGTAGATGCCCAGCAGCTATCTCAGGCATTTCAACAGCAGGCCATACTCGGCTTCCTCGACCTGTTCAGTGGAGGGGCGCTATCGCAGTTCAGTGTCGCCGCGTTGGGAGTCTATCCGTACATCACATCGTCGATCGTGATGCAGATACTCACGCCCGTGCTGCCTCAGCTAAAGGCGCTATCCCAGGAGGGCGAGTACGGGCGCCAGAGAATCAACCAGATCACACACTGGCTCACGGTCCCTATCGCTATCTTCCAGGCCTGGGGGACGATGACGATTATGCGGCAGTCCGGAGTTCTCCCAGGCATCAACTACGGACTGAACCAGACCACCATCGCCATTATTCTCTCAATGCTCGCGGGCACCATGTTCTGCGTCTGGCTTGGCGAGCTGATCACCGAGCGCGGCCTGGGAAACGGTATATCTCTTATCATCTTCGGCGGCATCGTCTCGGGGTTCCCAACTCTGATCGGCCAGGCTCTGTTGCAGAGCGACGAGGGTGCAGGGCTCCTGCTTCTCGCCATCCTGACCTTCGGGATCTTCTTCGTCATCGTGCTGTTTACGGAGGCCCAGCGCAGGGTCCCCGTGCAGTACGGCAGGAGCGTATTTCGCGGCGGTCGGATGCAGCGCCAGAGCGGGGCTACCTTCCTGCCCCTACGAGTCAACTCCGCCGGGATGATCCCCCTGATCTTCGCCTCTTCGATGATTATCCTGCCGGTGACGGTCGCCAGCTACTTCAGAGACCCGCTGAGTGACGAATTCATCGTCAGGTTCTTCCGGTTCCTGTCGGATACGATGGACCCGACCAATGCCCCGTATTGGATAGTCTTCTTCTTCCTGGTTGTGGCGTTCACGTTCTTCTACACGATCATCATATTCCAGCAACAGAGTCTAGCGGAGAACCTGCAACGCAATGGGGGATTTATTCCCGGCATTCGGCCTGGGCGCCCTACGCAGGAGTACCTCAATCGCGTGATCATCCGCATTACCTGGGGAGGAGCGTTGTTCCTCGGAACGGTGGCGGTACTGCCGTTCCTGGTAACGCAGGTGACCGACGTTCGCTCCATAACAGCGCTAAGCAGCTTCAGCATGCTCATAGTCGTGGGCGTAGCCCTGGATACGATGCGTCAGCTCGAGGCGCAGTTGCTGATGCGTAACTACGAAGGATTCCTCCGATGATCGGTTCGCCTTCTATCAACAAAGGCAACAGAAGAGCTTGAAAGTAATACTGCTTGGGCCTCCGGGCGCCGGCAAGGGTACGCAGGCGGCGCGGGTCTCCGCACGCAAGCGCCTGCCCAAGGTCTCGTCCGGTGACCTTTTCCGTGATCACCAGCACAGGGACACGGAGCTAGGTCGTCTGGCGGGGTCGTATATGGAAAAAGGCGCGCTGGTGCCCGATGAGGTTACGATCGACATGGTCATGGACTGGATAGGACACCAGACGAACGGACGGGGATACCTCCTCGACGGCTTTCCTCGCACGCTGGCGCAGGCCCAGGCCCTCGATCGAGAGCTTTCGGAGCAAGGGGGAATCGACAAGGCGGTCCACATTAGCGTCTCACAGCCGGAGTTGGTCCACCGCATCGGAGGCAGGCTATTCTGCCAGGGGTGCCAGGCCCCGTACCACAAGGAATTCAATCCCCCTCGGCGCGAGGGAATTTGCGATAGCTGCGGCTCGCCCCTCTTCCAACGCGAGGACGATAAGCCCGAAGCAGTCGAGAGGAGATTCGAAGTCTACCGGGAGCAGACGGAGCCGCTAGTCGAACACTATCGCCAGGCCGGGGTACTAGCCGAGGTGAGCGGCGAAGGCGATATCGACGACGTGACCGAGGTGCTCTTAGAGGCGATTTGCGGGCCCTGACAAGCTGGGCTAGCTTGCGTTCGGAGATCGGTCAACACAGTAAGGAGTCTATCGATTAACTACACCAACAGCTTGGTGTCGAGCAAGCCGGGTGGCACCACGATCAAGTCCGCCGGAGAGCTTGAACACATGCGCGAGGCGGGCAGGATTGTGGGACTGGCCAAGGCTGTTCTAGCGGATGCAGTCCGACCGGGGATCACGACTGGCGAGCTCGACCGGATGGCGGAGCACGAGATCAGGCGTCACGGCGCAAAACCGTCGTTCAAGGGTCTTTACGGCTTTCCGGCTACGATATGCGTGTCGGTCAATGAGCAAGTGGTCCACGGAATTCCATCTGGGCGACAACTGAATGAAGGGGATATCGTTAGCCTCGACGTTGGCGCGGTTGTGGGAGGCTTTCACGCCGATAGCGCGTTCACGGTAGGCGTCGGACGGATTCCGGACGAGGCGAGCCGCCTAATAGAGGCAACGAGTGAGTCGCTGAGGCTGGGTATAGAGGCGGCCCGCGACGGCGCACGAGTGGGGGATATATCCGCCGCGGTGCAAGGCTACGCCGAACCACTCGGGTATGGGGTCGTGCGCCAGTATGTGGGCCACGGCATCGGCCGCGCACTGCACGAGGACCCCCAGGTGCCGAACTACGGCATCGCAGGTCGAGGGCCGCTGCTGCGGGAGGGCATGGCCATCGCAATCGAACCGATGCTGAACATGGGGACCTGGGAGACGTCGGTACTGGACGACAACTGGACCGTCGTAACGGCTGACGGCAACCTCTCAGCCCACTTCGAAGACACGATCGCGATAGCCGCAAGCGGCTACGAGTTGCTGACCTGACCCTTATCTGGAATCACGAGCTTGCCTAAAAAGGAAACCATAGAGGTCGAGGGCACCGTAACGGAGTCTCTCCGCAACGCGACTTTCAAGGTAGAGTTGGCAAATGGGCACCAGGTGCTCGCCTACGTCTCCGGGAAGCTGAGGGTGTCGTACATTCGCATCTTACCGGGGGACCGCGTGCTGGTAGAGCTCTCGCCCTATGACCTCAGTCGTGGAAGAGTGACCTGGCGCTTCCGGTAGCAGTACGGGACGGGTCGAGCACGCCCGGCGTGATAGCGCCGGGCCGAGGTGACAACTATGAAAGTATCGGCATCGGTGAAGAGGCGGTGTAACAACTGCAGAATAATCCGCCGGCGGCGCCGGGTTATGGTCATCTGCAGCAACCTCAGGCACAAGCAGAGGCAGGGCTAGACACCTCGCGGAATAGAGGAGGACCCATTGGCTATAGTCGCCGGCGTTAACATCCCTGACAACAAGAGGGTCGAAATTTCCTTGACCCACATATTTGGAATCGGAAGGACTCAGGCAAAAGACGTGTGCGAGACGGCCGGAGTCGATGGCAACCCCCGCGTCAGCGAGCTGAGCGAAACGGAGCTCGGTCGAATCAGGGAAGTCATCGACCGCGAAAAGAACGTCGAGGGCGACCTGCGGCGAGAGCTAAACATGAGCATCAGGCGTCTGATCGACATCGGGAGCTACCGAGGCTTGCGTCATCGGCGTGGGCTCCCGGTCAGGGGCCAGCGAACGAAGACGAACGCCCGAGCCAAGCGGGGACGACGTATACCTGTGGCCGGCCGGCGCCACATGGTGACCAAGAAGTAGTTCGCAAAGAACAATCGCAGGGCGAAACGGGCAGCTAAAAGCTGCACTATCAGAATCGTGAGGTAGGAGCATGCCGAGGAGGCCACGCACAAGGCGGAAGGAGCGTAAGTCCGTCCCCATAGGACGGGCCTACATCCAGTCCACCTTTAACAATACGTTGATTACGCTGACGGACCAGACGGGCAACGTGATCGCCTGGGGCAGCGCGGGAACGATGGGTTTCAAGGGCTCGCGCAAGTCCACGGCGTTCGCCGCTCAGCGGGCTGCGGAGGATGCTGCACGCAAGGGATCGGAGCACGGTCTGAGGCAGGTGGACGTCTTCGTCCGCGGGCCCGGGCCGGGGCGGGAGGCCGCTATCCGGTCCTTGCAGGCCTCCGGCCTGTTCGTGACCAGCATACGCGACGTCACTCCGGTGCCGCACAACGGATGTCGTCCTCGAAAGCGCAGGCGGGTGTAACCTGGCCGCGCACCAAGGTGGTTAATTGCAAGAGGGTCCCGCCGCGTTACCTGTCCGTGGCCTCGCGTCCATCTTGGATGAGACATTCGCGGTCTACAGCAGGCAGTTCAAGAGCTTAGTACCGCTGGTGGCCGGGGTCCAGGCGCCGGCCAGTTTTCTGACCATGGGACTCTATTTAATGTTGGGGGGCGGCGCAGGAGCCCTGATCGCGATCCTGTTCGTAGGAATATTGGCAAAGCTGTTTGTGTATAGTGCGATGACGTTTGCAATCGGACAGCAGTATTTGACCGGCCGGATCGATATCCGGCGTTGCTACTCGCGTGCGTGGGGGCGCGTCGCTACTATAGTCGGCCTGACCGCGATCAACGCTGCGGCCCTGTACGTGCTGCTGGGGCCGGTATTGGTTTCAACCGAGCCGTCGATCGCGCCCTTCGCTCTGGTCATCATATTCGTGGGCATCTCGCTCGCCATCTACTGGTCCTCGACCATCCAGGCGGTGACCGTAGAGAGGTCCAAGGCGTTTACTGCACTGAGGCGAAGCTCGCAGCTTGTCCGCGGTAGCTGGTGGAGGGTGTTCGGCATCAAGCTGGTGCTGCTCCTCGTGATTACCGGGCTCGCTATCGTAGTGACCTTGCCGTTCGCAGCGGTCCTGGGGGCCGTGGATGCCGAGCCTTTTTCGGCAATGGCCCTGACGACTCGGTTCATCGGAAGCCTGATTGTGGAAGTGGTAGTACCGCCCGTTTGGTTTATCGCCGGGACGCTTCTCTACTACGATCTGAGGGTCCGCCGGGAGGAATATAGCCTGGATACGCTCTCGCGAGATATGGGCATCGCAATCGCCTGATACTCAACCCGGTAACATGAATCTAATCACCGCTGTAGTGCCCGATTAAACGCTGAGGAGGTTAGCTGTAAAGAGACATGGCTAGATACACTGATCCCGTGTGCCGGCAATGCCGTCGTATCGGCGAGAAGCTGTTTCTGAAGGGAGAGCGCTGCTACACGCCGCGCTGCGCGGTGGAGCGACGAAAGCGTCCCCCCGGCGAGCAGGTGCCCCGCAGAAGGCGCGCCTCGGACTGGGCGATACAGCTGAAGGAGAAGCAGAAGGCCCGTTTCACGTACGGGGTACTCGAGCGGCAGTTCCGGAATTACTTCGACGCCGCCCGCGAGAAGACCGGGGTAACCGGAGATATGCTGCTTCAGACCCTAGAAAGACGACTGGATAACGTAGTCTACCGCCTATCGTTCGTGGACTCCAGGCGCCAGGGGAGGCAACTGGTAAATCACGGACACTTCTCAGTGAATGGCAGGCGGCTGAACATACCCTCGTACCTGGTCAATCCAAACGATTCAATAGAGTGGGTGAACAAGAACGGCGAAACGCCCGATTTCGTGGGAGCGCTGACCGAGGGCATTCCCAAACGCCCGGTGCCTCAATGGCTCCAGCTAGACCCCGGGGAACTGACGGGCGTCGTGCTGGCTATGCCAAACATCGAGGAGATAGATACCGGTATCGACGCGCGTCTTATCGTGGAGTTCTACTCCAGGTAGCCGGTCTGAAGGCTGACGACAGGAGCTTTTAACAGGATGCTCAATTTTCAAACTCTAGCACCGCAGGAACCCGAGATCGAGGAGGAAGAGGTAGAGCCGACTCCGACGTTCACGGTCGTCGAATCGGACGACCGATACGGCAAGTTCCTCATAGAGCCGCTGCCAAAGGGCTACGGAATGACCCTGGGTAATCCAATGCGACGAGTCCTCTACGGCTCTCTTCCTGGTACAGCCGTCACATGGGTGAAGATCGAAGACGTGCTGCACGAGTACGGCACGATACCGCACGTAAAGGAGGAGGTAGGCGAGCTCCTCATGAACGTGAAGGGGATCCGGCTGCGATCGAATGTGGAGCGGCCGGGGAAGCTTCGCCTCGAGGTGGCCGGCCAAGGCGAAACGAGCGCGGGGGACATCATGGCTTCGACCGATTTCGAGGTCGTGAACCCTGAGCTGCACCTAGCTACTCTGGACTCGGACGAGGCGAAGCTTTCGTTGGAGCTCAACGTCGAGCAGGGTACGGGGTACGTCGAGGCTTCGCAGGGGGACGGTCTTCCCATTGGGGTGTTGCCGGTGGACGCGATATTCACGCCCATCAGGAAGGTGAACTACAGCGTCGAGGACGTGCGCGTTGGTCAGAGAACGGACTTCGAGCGCCTAGACCTGGAGATATGGACTGACGGCTCGATTACACCCATCGACGCGATGCGTCAGGCCGGCGACATACTCGCCGGCCACTTCTACCTGTTCTCCAAGGCTCAAAAGTTCGAGGAGGAGGGCGCCGATGGCCGTACGCTAGTGCCTATGGTAATCTCCCCCGAGCAGTACAATATCCCGGTCGAGCGACTGGACCTTTCGTCGCGAACGCTCAACTGCCTTAAGCGGGCCGGTATCGATAAGATAGGTCAGATTCTGGAGAAACAAAAGGCGGACTTGCTCCAGATCAGAAACTTCGGCGAGAAGTCGGCGTCGGAGCTGTACAACCGCTTGCGCGAGATGGACTTGCTGCCTGAGGAGCTCGATCCAGACATTGAACAGCCGGCGGAACCCGAGGGTGAGAACGGCGATTCGTCCGATGCCACCGAGGCTTCTGCGGACGCTTCGGACGCCGAGCCGGAAGCCGACCCCGTAGCAGCCGATGGAGAGGGAGCGTAGCCGTGAGACATAAGATCTCAGGGCGGAAACTGTCGCGTCCGACAGCGCACCGCATGTCCTTACTGCGGACCGGCGTTACAGACCTGCTGCGACTCGAGGCCATCCAGACAACCGAGGCGAAAGCGAAAGAGATCAGGCGCCAGGCCGAGAAGATCATAACCCGCGGAAAGAAGGGCACGCTGCACGATCGACGCCTAGCGGCCGCTTTCTTGACCGACGCTAAAGTAGTCAGAAAACTCTTCGATGAGCTGGGGCCCAGGTACGATTCCCGTCCCGGGGGATACACCAGGATGGTGAAGATGGGCCAGCGCAAAGGAGATCAAGCACCGATGGCGATGCTGGAGCTGTTGCCCTGATCAAGCAGCACCTCGCTCGTTCTGGAACGGGCGGCGCTCCAACCCGCGGCGAAGGTCCTGATGCGGTTAGCGCTGACTATCGAATACGAAGGAACAGAGTACGGAGGGTTTCAATACCAGGATAACGCGCCGTCGATTCAGAAGGAGTTGGAACGAGCGCTATTTCGGCTGACGGGTGAGCGGACGCGGGTCGCGGCGGCAGGCCGTACTGACGCGGGCGTCCACGCTAAAGGCCAGGTGGTTGCCTTTGACACGGGCTCCGATCATTCGCCCGGGACGTTCGTTAGGGCCCTGAACCACTATCTACCCGAGGACATAGCCATAATGGGCGCAAGCCGCGTGGCTGAGAACTTCGACCCGCGGCGGATGGCGACGAGTCGCCGTTACGTCTATTCGATATATCGTGGCAGCACGCGGTCCCCACTGAATCGGCGACGCGTCTGCCAGGTCACTGAGGAGCTGAACATAAGACGGATGAGAGAATCGGCGAAGGCGTTCATCGGTAGGCACGATTTCTCCCGGTTCGCCGCAGTCGGTGGCAGGTCCGCCGGGGCCAGCACTACGAGAGAGGTCTACTCGGCCCAGGTCTCGGTGAAAGGGAAGTTCGTGGATCTCAATGTGGAGGGCAACGCGTTCTTGACCCACCAGGTGCGGCGCATGGCCGGCGCTCTCGTGGACGTGGGTCGCGGCGTATTGACGCCCAAGGAACTTGAATCGATGATCGAGGGCGACGGCCGAGGCGTGGCTCACACGCTCCCGCCGCAGGGACTGTGCCTGGTGAGTGTAAGCTACGCGGGCATCGACCTCAACTTTGGAGAGACAGATGGTAACGCACGTTAGACCGCCCACTACCCGAGCCGTCGATCTGAAGCCGGAGTGGCACGTGATCGATGCCAACGGCAAGACGCTCGGGAGGATATCCACCGAGATCGCAGTCTTGCTTCAGGGCAAGCACAAGCCGACGTACGTCCCGTACCTGAACACCGGGGATTTTGTCATAGTGACCAATGCGGAGAAGGTCCGGGTCACAGGAGATAAGCTCAAGCAGAAGGTCTACTACAGGCATAGCGGCTATCCGGGCGGGCTAAAGGAGCACACCCTCGCCCGCGTGCTGGAAACGGACCCCACCCGCGCAATCAAGCACGCAGTGAAGGGTATGCTGCCCAAGAGCCGCCTGGGCCGGAAAATGTTCTCGCGCCTCAAGGTGTATGTCGGCGGAGCCCACCCGCACGAGGCGCAAGTGGAAGGAGGCCGAAAGGCGGAGCGCGCCCGCGCCGCAGCCGAAGCGGCCACGGAGACCGCAGACCCGGCCGATGAGCAAACCCAGGCTGCGACTACCGTCGCCGCGCCGGAGGCCAAGCCCAAGCCGCGTCGAACGAGCCGCAAGAAGGCCGCAGACGGCGCAGAGGCGCAAGCTCAGCCGGAGGCCGCGATGGCGGCAGAAGCCGGGACTGCCGAAAGTGCCCCGGCAGCGAAGAAGCCAAGCGCTAAGACCGGGAAACGGACCGGGCCAAAGTCAGGGACCAGTAAGACACGCAGCCGCGCGAGCTCATCTCCCAAGGCCGACGCTGGCGACGGAGCTGCGACGGAGACGGCGGAAGCAGGCGAGGAGGCCTAGGTGAACGAGCAGCAATACTACTACGGGACGGGTCGAAGGAAGACCGCGGTGGCCCGAGTCCGGCTCTACATGGAGCGGGGGCCGATCGTGGTCAACGGCAAGCCCATGGAGGAAGTTTTTGGCTGGCCCTCCTGGCGTGACCAGATTACCGAGCCGTTTCGCGTCACCGACTCGGCCGATCAGTTCAGGGTGGTGGCGAAGGTGTCAGGAGGGGGTGTTGCAAGCCAGGCCGGGGCCTTGAGACACGGGATCTCCAGGGCTTTGATCGTGGCCGATCCGAACCTGCGGCCCGGACTCAAGAAGGCCGGGCTTCTTACGCGTGACGCCCGCGAAAAGGAGCGTAAGAAGTACGGCCTAAAGCGAGCCCGAAAGGCGGAGCAATACTCCAAGCGATAGTACTGCCCCATATCGATCGCCAGAAAAGCCCCCGTGTTCCTTACCGGGGGCTTTTTTTCTGATGCGCCGGCCTCCGCCAGGCAGGGCAAGCCCTGCCCCTACAATTTCTCTTCGCCATTGTCGTAGGGGCGCTGCTTGCCGCGCCCGGCCCCCGCCTTTAAGCCTCTCGGGCTGGGCGGGGCCTGCTACAACAGCCATTCGTCCGATACATAGTGTCGCGAATGCGACCGGCATCTTGGGAGGCGTCGATGAGGACAAACAACGTCATAGCCAGGATGAGCAAAGGAGAGGTGGCGAGGGGATGCATCCTGACGTTCCCGTCGTCCACCATAGTGGAGTTGATAGGGATGGCGGGATTCGACTTCGTGCAGTTCGACGGCGAACACGGCCCGTTCACGCCGGAGAGCCTCGATGACCTGTGTCGCGTCGCCGACATGAGCGGGCTCACTCCGATAGCCCGCGTGCCAAACATCGACGCATCCACCATACTTCGCTTCCTCGACCGCGGAGTCATGGGCATCATGGGGCCGCACATAACCACCGGCGAAAGAGCCCGAGAGCTGGCCGACGCCTGCCGTTACGCTCCGCTGGGCAAACGTAGCTTCGGCTCCGGCAGGGGCGCGTACTTCGGGAGCTTCCCGTCCGGGCCCCAGTACATGGAGCATACAAACGCTCAGATTCTCGTCATAGCCCAGCTTGAGGACGTCGAGGTGCTGGAACACCTGGACGAGATACTCTCGGTGGAGGGGATCGACCTCTACGCATCCGGGGCGCAGGATATCGCCCAGTCGCTCGGCCTGCCGGGCGAGCCAGACCACCCTAGTGTCACTAAGTTCGAGAGTGAGGTACGCCGGGCCGTGCACGCCGCGGGCAAGAAGACTACCGCGGACGTGATGGTCGACGCCCGGGCGACCAACCTCTTCCTCGAGGCCTCGCGGGGGTTCGTGCAGGCCAACAGTCCCGCGTAGCCACCGCAAGACCGCCACCGTTACTGGCTCGAGCCTTTTCTCAATCTTCCCTCAGGAGGAAGACGTCTGACATCGGTTCCTTCTGGGCGCTACAATCTATATCCAAATCGCCAACGCCACGATTGGAGGCAGTGACCAGTGCGACATTTCACGAGGGAGCCGTACTACAGCGGACCGGACGACCCGGAGCGCGGACAGGTGCGAGGCACACTCAAGCTCGGTGAGACCGTGGTGATCGAAAGTCCGGGGGGCAGAGACGGCGATCTGAAGCCCGGAGTCGTCCCTGAGCTGGTGGAGCCCCGCGGCTCCCGGCCAGGAGGCCCCTTTCTCATCGAAGACATCGAGCCGGGGGACTGGGTGGCCGTAAAGATTATAGAGCTTGAGGTGGGCCCGTACGGCTACTACAACAACGGCGGTCCGTTCCGTGGTGGGCTCCGCTCGGTTGCGCCTGTGCGCGATGGCATGGTCCACTTCCCGCCCGATTTCGTCGTGCCCGCCAAACCGATGTTGGGCGTGGTGCAGCTAAAAGCAGTCGGCAGGCACACTCAGGCCTGGAACCACGGCGGCAACATGGACTTCAACTCCATCAGGGCGGGAAGCACCGTCCATATCCGCGCGCAGGACTACGGGGGGTACCTCACCATCGGCGACGCCCACGCCCGGATGTCAGACGGAGAGCTAACAGGGACCGGGGTGGAGATCGACGCGACGGCGACTCTCCGGGTGGACCGATCTCCCGGCTTTCCCACCGGTGGGCCGGTGGTGGAGACGGCGGACGAGATCCTTACGTGCGGCACCGGCGCCAACTGGCCCGAAGCGGTAAAGGTCGCCTGGACGGAGATGGTGGGGTTGATCGCCGATCGCTACGATACGACGGTGGAGCACGCGAATCTAATCGTCGGGACCATCGGCGACGCGGTCCCGGGTTACGCGGCCGCTATGCTCAACAATCGCGGGTTCCCGGTTACCAAATCCTACGTGACCTGCCAGATCGCCGTGACCAAGGAGCTGCGCCGAACCGGGGAGCCATTCAAGCCCTGAGCAGGCTCCCGGGGCTAACACACTACTCCAACTGCAAGAGCTGAAGGGTGTTGCCGTCGGGGTCGGAAAACGTGGCCACCCAGCCCCCCCAATGCTCCTTCTCGGGGGGCCTGATGAACTCGACACCGCGGGCGCGAAGCTCGGTGTGGGCCTGGTGGATGTTGGAGACGCCGAGGTTGATCATCACTCGAAGGGGCTCCTTGGTCTTGCCTTCCACCCCCGAGTGCCTCCCGATTCCAAGCCGCGTATCGCCCCATTTGAACGAGACGAAGTCGGGTTGCGTGGAATGGGGGGTGAGCCCGAGCGCATCCTGATAGAAGGCGAGCAGGGAGTCTAGGTCGTCAGTCCATAAGATTACGCCCAGGACGCTCTCGATCATCTCAGCGTCGATCGTCTGTTATGCGAGGGAATCATTTCCAACCATTGTCTGCCAGTTAACATCCCGAGACAGACGCGGTATACTATAGCTTAGAGACAGGGTGGATGTGGTGAAAGTTTACTGGGGTTCTCTAGAAAGGAGGTGTCGTTTTGGACAGTAGTAGTCGTAGGGGGTGTTACCGGTAGGTGTTCCCTGTAACACCTCCAGATAGGGCCTCGCGAAAGCGGGGCCCTATCTTTTTGCCCGGCGTTCGGCACAGCGAAATGGGTCACCGGAGGGTTTTCCAGTGTTCCGTTTTGTTCCATTCTGTCCCATCCTAACCAGCATCGGGTGGCGTCCCAGGCCAGCGAGAGCGGGGTTGTGGAGGGCAAGACAAGGGACCGCCGCTTAGGTCGGTCCCCTATTGCCAGCGCAGCGGGCTGAGGAGCGCTTCGCGATCGCGGCCGACCGTCGCGAAATTCGGTCCTGGGACTCCCGGGAAGTCCGTGATCGCGCTAGCGTATTCCCTGGACCAGGGTCATGCGGACGAGATCGAGGGCGTTGAGGGTTGTGCGCATTCTATCTGGGCGACCCCTGCCAGCGAAGTTGTACTTCCGGGTCCCGAACCGCGCCCCGTCGGTGATCGAGATGTAGGTATTCCCTTTCGCGAGATTGTGCGCCTTGTCGCCCGCCTCGGGGACACCGTGGACTGCGAGACCGTAGTCGGCCTCAGCGCGCCGTCTGATGCACCAGGCCAGGTTGTCGGTGAGCTTGTCAGGCGTGCTCGCTGCGGCCTCCGCTTGGCCGGGGCGCTGATCGAGTGCCAGCAGCCGTTCCATGGCGGCCTTGCTGTTACCCACCACGCCCTCCAGGAAATGGTCATGGCTCGCTTCTATCAACCGCTCGGCGACGAGGCCGCCGGTAAGGTCTTCGTACACGGCGATCGTCTTGTTCTCGCTACGTAACAGGTCCCCCACCGACTCCTCCATGGACTTCTCGTCAGCGGCAAAGACGTGGTCTCCTAACAGCGCGCGCACCTCGTCCTCCACCGGCCCGATCAGCTTGGCCGCCTCTCTACTGCCGCGCGCCTTCGCGGTGATGCGCACGTCGACCTGACCGGGGTGTGCCAGCACGCCAACCGTGGGGTTGGTAGAGCCAGCGATGAGGTGCCCTATTCGGTCGTCTACCGTGCTTTCCCCCAGGTCCGCCACCTTCAAGACCCTGGACGATATGGTCTCATTGAGCCGGAACCTGCTTCGAAGGTATGGGACCACCTCGTTGTCGAACAGCCATTTGAGCTCGTGGGGGACACCCGGAAGCGCAAACACGACGCCCCTTGGGTCTTCGACCACAAAGGAGGGCGCGGTGCCGTTGGGATTGCGAACGGCAACGGCGCCCTCCGGGATCTGGGCCTGCCGCTCGTTGTTGGCCGTCATGATCATCCCGCGCCGCCTGAAGCGCACCTCTATCTCCTGGAGCAATTCTTTGTCGGTGACGAGGCGCCTTCCCGTGACGTCGGCGACGACCTCCCGAGTCAGGTCGTCTTGAGTAGGGCCCAGCCCGCCTCCGGTGATGACGACGTCGGCGCGTTCAAGGGCGCGGGTAATCGCCTCATTCATGCGTGCGGGGTTGTCGCCGACGATCGTCTTGTAGAACAGATCGACGCCCAGGCCGGTCAGACGCTCAGCCAACCACGCGGAGTTGGTGTCCACGATCTGGCCAAGCAGAAGCTCCGAGCCGATAGCCACTAGCTCGGCGTTGGCCATCTAGGCCTTCCGCTCGGCGTCGATCCTGGCTCTGGCCAAGGGCAAAAGGTCGGCGGCCGCGCGTCGGCACTCTTCGACATGAGGGTAGCCGGACAGTATGAACTCGTCGATACCCAATCTCCAGTACCCGAGAAGCTCGTCGGCTACCTGCTCCGGTGTTCCTACCAGAGCGGTGCCGCAGTTGACCCTTACGGAAGATATCCCGTTCCACAGGTGCGGCCCCAGCCGATGGTCGTTAGCGGCCTGGGCCTGGGCGCGCTGCCCGACCATCGGAGTGCCGGCGAAGACGGCCTGCCTCTGCTCCTTCACCCTCACGTCGGCCTGGGAGAGCAGCTCATCCGCCGCCGCCCACGCCTCTGCTTCAGTGTCTCGCACTACCAGGTGGGAGCGCAGACCGTATTCCCCGCTGCGGCCGGCTTCCGAGAAGCTGGCGCCGGCCCGCCTGAGGTGCTGCGCGATCGCCTCCTGCGGCTGAATCCACGCCAGGTAGACGTCCGCCTGACTACCGGCAAGTGCAAGCGCGTCCGGGGAGGCGCCTCCGAGGTAGAACCTCGGGCCGCCGACCGTTCCGGGGGAGACCATAGCGCCGCGCAGGTGAACATGGGCGCCCTCGAAGACGACCGGCTCCGGCGCCTCCCACAGCTTCCGGCACGCAGCGATGAACTCCTCGGCCCGCGAGTACCTGGTCGCATGGTCGCTCACCTCGCCCAGCCGCTCAAAGTCGCCCTGTATCCCACCCGGCACGATGTTTAAGTCCAGGCGGCCGTCGCTCATCTGGTCCAGTGTGGCGGCCATCTGCGCGAACAGCCCAGTCGAGATAAACCCGGGCCTCACGGCTACGAGGAAACGGATTCGATCGGTGACTGCCGCGAGTCCCGTCACGGTCGTCCAGGTCTCGGCCAGCGGCGCGCCCTCCTCGAAGAGTCCGTTGGCGAACCTGGTGGGTATCAGCAGCGAGTAGAAGCCGCACTCCTCGGCTGTCTCGACGACTCGGCGCAGGTATTCGAACGTAGGAGGCCGCTCGGCCCGATAGGTGCCGATATGATGACCGTCCCCGTCGATGGGGACGAACCAGTCGAAGCGTGGGGCGGGCCGTTCAGAGGGTCGCGACGTCACTGGACAGCTCAGCGCGTTCGCCGATAGCGCGGACGCAGGGAGTCAGGCATACTTGTCACGCAGAATCCTCGCTCCCTGGCACATAGCGCTGAGCTTCAGGTAGGCCTCGTCGATGTCCATAGGGTTGGCGCTGGAGGGGGCGAAGCCGCAGTCGGGGTTGAGGGTGATTCGCTCCTTCGGTACAAGCTCCATGGCTCGCTCGACGCGTTCCACAACCTCCTGCGCGTTTTCGACATGCGGATCGGTGTGGTCGATAACACCGAGCCCTAGGACCTTGTCCTCCGGGAAGTCCCTCAGCACCCCGATACCGCCTGCGTCTGGAGTTGCGAACTCCATGGCGAACCGGTCCACGTTCATTCGCCCCAGGGCATTGATAATCAGGTCGTAGGGGCCCTTGGCGCCATGCTGCCGGTCCCAGTGCGCGTGACACAGGTGCACGCTCAGAAATACGCCCTCATTCCCCTCCGCTGCGCCATTGACGCACTTGACGCTCAGCTCGATCTCGTTCTCCACGTCGGTTACGCCGTCACGCTCCCTGTATGCCGGGTCCACCAGCAGCGCAAGCCACGGGTCGTCCAGTTGGACCGCGTCTACACCGACTTCGGCGAGCGCTCTGATCTCGTCTCGGATGATAGGGATACACGCCTCCATGAACTCTTCACGCGTGGCATAGGCTGACGGCGAGTGCTGCGGGCTCCACATGCGCCGCCCTATCGTGTACGGTGACGGCACCGCCGCCACTATCCTGGCGTTCGTTTGGGCCCGCAGGAAGGCCGCCTCGCCGGCCGCGATCGAACGCCGGGAGACAAGCTCCGAGACTACCGCGGGGTAGGTCAGGCCTGAGAAGCTAGCAGTCCCCACGTCTATCAAGTCGGGTTTGAAGCCATCGACGGCCTCTGTGAAGACCTTGACGTAGCTCTCCCGGCGCCACTCCCCATCGGATATGAAGTCTAGCCCCGCTCGCTCTTGCATGCGCAGCGCGGAGGGGATCGCCGCGTCGAACAGCACGTCGGCATCGGCGTCGCTGATGCGCCCCGCCTTCCTATCCTCGACCACGTCGCGGACCCACTGCGGTCGCGGCAGGCTGCCCACCACCATAGTCGGGAAGAGGTTGCCGTCTCGTAGCTTTTCCATCGGTTGTTTCAGTCACCTGGGTCGGCCCAGCAGCCCTGGGCCGGAGGGTTGGTCGCAGACCCGCCCATTGTAGTCGGGGCGGTGAGCGTGTCAAGCGCGTGAAACTCCCCGCTCAGGTGGGTGTGTCGCGATTTGACCAGCAAGCCGCGGGACTATGAATCGGCCCCGGTAACCTGTCAGGGGCCATTTCATAGTACGCGGCAACGAATCTTTCGACGGGCTCAGCGAGGAACCAACTATGTGACAGCCCGGTGACCTGAGCTTCGGTCAAATCTGCTACTTGGTCGCATGCTAGAATGATATTTCGCGCGCCTAATGCACCGCAGACACACCGAACGCGGTTAACCAGACAGCGGTCCCCAGGAAACACGAATGGCCAAGCTACTTGAAGTTCGAGACCTCACAACGCAGTTTTTCACCGAGGATGGCGTTCTGCGCGCGGTGGACGGGATAAGCTACGACGTCGAGGAGGGCGATATCCTGGGGATGGTCGGCGAAAGCGGTTGCGGCAAGAGCGTGAGCGCCCTATCGATTCTGAGACTCGTGGCCGATCCCCCTGGGAAGATCGTTGACGGCGAGGTTATCTTCGAAGGCCAAGACCTGCTGAAGCTGAGTCCCTCGGAGATGCGACGGATTCGCGGGAACAGCATCGGAATCATCTTCCAGGAGCCGATGACCTCTCTGAACCCGGTCTTGACCGTCGAGCGTCAGCTGACCGAGACCCTGGAGCTTCACCTGAACATGAGCCCGGCAGGGGCGCGCCACCGCGCTGCCGAGCTACTCACCATGGTGGGGATAGCGGACCCGGAGAGCCGGCTCAAGGACTACCCACACCAGTTCAGTGGGGGGATGCGGCAGCGCGTGATGATCGCAATGGCCATAAGCTGCAACCCTAAGCTGATCATCGCCGACGAGCCGACGACGGCGCTGGACGTGACCATACAGGCGCAGATTCTCGAGCTGATGCAGAAGCTCGCTCTGGACCTCGGGACCGCGCTGATAATCATCACCCATAACCTCGGAGTAGTCGCCAGGTACGCCCGCCGGGTGCTGGTGATGTATGCCGGGAAGATAATCGAGGTGGGGGATTCGACGGATATCTACCACGACACCCGGCACCCGTACACATTGGGACTGCTCAACTCAGTCCCGCGTCTGGACCAGGTCGGCGACGCCTTACTGGACCCGATAGAGGGACTGCCACCGGACCTGATAGATATGCCGCAGGGGTGCAGCTTCGCCCCCCGCTGTAAATACGTGATAGACAAGTGCAGGGCGGAGTCGCCCCCCCTGATGGCCAGCGGAGATGGTCACGAGTCCGCATGCTGGAGGTGGGAGGAGCTGCCGGAGATCAGCCGAGTCGCTTCCGCTTCCGAGGCCCAGGAGTAGCATTGGCCGAGAGTCCCGCCGCCCGCGACGCCATCTTAGAGGTGCGGAACCTCCAGATGTACTTCCCCGTACTGTCGGGGCTGATGTTTCAGCGGAAGGTCGCTGAGATCAAGGCTGTGGACAACGTCAGCTTCTATATCAAGAAGGGTGAGACGCTGGGCCTGGTGGGCGAAAGCGGAAGCGGCAAGACGACCGTCGGGCGCTGCATCCTTCAGCTCTATAAGCCAACCGGCGGCGACGTGCTCTTCGAGGGAGAGCGGCTCAACGACCTTAGCACTAAGGAGATGCGCCCGCTGCGTCGCAAGATGCAGGTGATCTTCCAGGACCCCTACGGATCGCTGAATCCGAGGATGACCTGCGGGGATATCGTCGGCGAACCTCTGAAGGTCCACAACCTCACCTCGAGCAATGCCGAATACCGCGACAAGGTGAACCAGTTGCTCGAGACGGTGGGTCTCAACCCATACATGGGAGACCGCTACCCCCATGAGTTTAGCGGCGGCCAGCGGCAGCGAATCGGAATCGCTCGCGCGCTGGCGGTGGAGCCAACCTTCATCGTGTGCGACGAGCCCGTTTCAGCGCTGGATGTGTCGATCCAGGCGCAGGTCATCAACCTGCTGGAGCGGCTTCAGGACGAGTTAGGCTTGACGTATCTCTTCATCGCGCACGATCTGTCGGTCGTGCGCCATATCAGCGATCGAGTGGCGGTGATGTACCTGGGCCACATAGTCGAGGTCGCCGAACGCCAGGAGCTGTACGAGAACCCGCTGCACCCCTATACGAGGGCGCTGCTGTCGGCAGTGCCCATACCGGACCCGACCCTTGAGGCGAAGAGAGAACGGCTGATACTCACTGGTGAGCCGCCGAGCCCGATGCACCCGCCTGAGGGCTGCGTTTTCCATACACGCTGCCCGATCGCCATCGACGAATGTAAGCTCGAGATGCCTGAGCTGCGAGAGGTGAGCGGGAGCCACTGGGTGGCTTGCATAAGGGCCCCGGGATACTAGGGGGCGCGTCAAGAGCAGGCCGGGCTTTCGGTGCTCGATATCTGAATGCGGCCTACGAGGCTCCGCCCGCCGCGCGTCGTCTGTCGGCCTGGATGGCCATCTCGCGCTCCCTCCGTCGCTTGACGCGGTCCCATCCGCTTAGCGGCGGCTTCCCGGTGGCGATGCGGTGGTGCGCGTAGCGGTCCTCCATATATGGCTTGCCCAGGTGCGCCGTAACTTGCGCCTGGATTTCCGCAGAAACGTCCGCCCGTTGCCAACCGCAGTTTACGCACATCGTCCTGTCTGAATCGGAGCCGGGGTACTCCAGCACCGCTCCATGACACCGCGGGCAACCTCTTAGCTTTATCATGTCAGTGGTGGCCGTTGCGCTACGAGTTCCTGCGACCTGGATGACTTTCTTGAGCCTGGACATCGGGGAGTTACCGTCTGTTCCCCACTCCGTGCTCACACTAGCAATGTAATTCGAGTCTAAGGTCTCCGGTTAGGAAGTTCCTGACGTTGCGCCTTCTAACACCTGACAGGTTCCTGACAGAACGCGAGATGTGTTTGAGGGTTGCCCCGCTATACGAAGGGCCGACGACCGTACGCCAGATGGCGGTTAGGCCTTGCCAGGGCACGAACGCACGGGCTACAATTGGCCGGAACCCCTAGCTTGCGCCGGTGAGAGGTAGGAATGACACGCGGGCCGGAGACGATGCTTGTGGTGGAGGCTGGGATACCCAACACGCGGGTAATTCCACTCAACCAACAGGTGTGTCTCATAGGTGCGTACGCGGATGCGGATGTCTTCATCGACAATCCGTATATCTCGCGAATGCATGCACAGATCGTTCAGGAGGGCGGCCGGTACAGGATTCGAGACCTGGACAGCAAGAACGGCACCTATGTCAACGGGACGCGCCTCGAGGGCGACGGGCACGTCTTGAAATCCGGCGACACCATCGAGCTGGCTGAGAACGAGGTTTTGCTCCGTTTTCGTAAGCGAGGGACGACGGTGTCGTTGCCCTCCGGGAAACAGGAAGACAACGACATCCTCGTCGACTCGAAGTCGCGCGAGGTGCGGGTACAGGGCCAGGAGCTCGGCACCCCCCTCTCTCGTAAAGAGTTCGATGTGCTCAACCTCCTGTACCAGAAGCGCGGTGAGGCCTGCAGCAAGGACGAGATCGCATCAGTCGGGTGGCCGGAGCGTAACGGTGGTGACGTCGGCGATCAGGAGATCGAGCAGTCTATTCGAAGGCTGCGACTGCGAATCGAGCCGGACGCGTCACAGCCGCAATACGTTGTCACGGTGCGAGGCTACGGGTATAAGCTTGCGCATGAGTCACAGCCGGTTCCCCCTAAGGTGGTTTAAGGAACATCCCCCTCGCCCCCTTTTTCAAAGGGGGATGTTGCCAGAAGCCTGCGTATGTCGCGTTCTCCCCTTCCCTTCAGCGCGTTGCTCCACGCATAAGGGTCCACAGCTGAAAAGGGAGCGCGCGAGTCATCTCGCCTCCAGGGCGTAACGGTCCTAAGACATGGGGTGGCGCTCGCGTGTCCAAACGGCGCTGCGGACGCCAACTCGCCGCTGTGCCCGTATCGCTCTCCGCTCAGGCCTGGGACCCCGCCGCGACGTCAGCCCAAACACGGACCGAGGTACAAACTACATGGCAATGGAAAGCGACGCCGAGATAAACGCCGGGCAACCCCTTCAGGAGGTGGAGGGATTCAGCCGAATAATCACGGCGCCGTCCGGACCCACCCACTCTCTCGGCCTCAGGGACAGGGCCGGCGCCAATCCCGGCATCGACTTTCGAGGCTACGCGAAGGGCTGGTGGACGCTCTCCTGGTGGCGCAGAGCTCTTCCGGACACGCCAGCGCTGGAATGGGAGACGCATCCGGTCCCGCAGAGGGCTGCCACGGTCATTACGTTCGTCGGATCCAGCTACAACTCGCCTTTCAATGTCTATCCTGCCAACAAGGCCCGGCTACTGATCGACGGCCGACCCGCCATCACGTTCGATCTAGGAGTGCGCACGGCAATGCTGTGGCAGAGCGACGGCATACGGCTCGAGTTTGCGCCCAGGCGCATACAGCTAGCAAGCGACGGGTACGAAAGGCAGGATGAGATGCACGGCAATAGCGGCATCTATCGCCTTACCGTCCCCGCAGACATGGTAACACCGGGAGCGCCTCTGCGCCTCCGCATCGACCCGGAGCCCGCCCGGGAGGGCACGGTCTCGTTCTTCATGATAAAGGACCGCCAGAATACAATGGAGGTCTCGACGCGCACCAATGCGGAGGAGATAACCCAGCTCCAGGATGACGTGTCACAGCTCCGGCGCGTGATCGGCGCCCTGAGCCACAAGCTGTACCCCCAGCTGTTCCGCGAGCGCGTCCCGTCAAACGAGACGGTCCTTTACCAGCCGGGCCGCGACCAGTGCAACGACCTGGACCTGGCCATGGCGGACGACGGAGCGCTCATGCTCGCGTTTAGACAGGCGGCAGAGCACGTAGCCCCGCACGGCAGGACGGTCCTGCTGCGCTCTAGAAACGGCACGGAAACTTGGGGAGAGCCGCAGACGGTCGTCCAGTTCCCCTGGCCGGCGGATATACGAGGCCACACCTTTCACCGGATGGGCGGCGGCTCGTGGCTGATGAGCATCCTGGTCTTCAACAACGTCGACGAGGGCGGAGAGCGCCGTGAGCCCGACCCCGGCCGCGGCGATTATGAGACCTGGTTTCTCCGCTCGGGCGACGACGGCCAAACCTGGACCCTCGACGACGAGCCCCTAGACCCGGGGCCGCTCACCGACGTCACGGTGTTCTCGCCGGCGGTCCGCCTCCCGGATAGCCGTCTGCTGATGCCGGTCTCGAGCTGCCTCTCCGCACCGCCATCCGCCGCCCTGTTCGTCTCGGACGACGACGGCCGTTTGTGGCGACCCTACTCGAGCATCGGTGACGTGCCGGACGGATACGTCACTCGATTCCCGGAGACGACGTTGGCCCGCGGTGAATCTGGGATGCTGGTTGCGATAATACGCGTGTCCAATGGGAACTACTTGAAGTCTTTCTCCGAGGACGACGGCTCGTCCTGGACGGACTGGGAGGAGACGCCCATTCCCTGCTACGGCACGCGCGGGCGGCTCACGACGCTGAGCGGAGGGGAGATGCTGCTGTCGTATGCCTGGCGCAGCCGCAGGAAGGAAGGTCTGGACGATCTCGGCGCCATAAAGCTCGCGTTGAGCCACGATGAGGGACGGACGTGGGCCAGCGAAGATATACGCATACTCCGCGACGATTTCCTGAACTGGGATATGGGGTACCCCGTCACAGCGGAGCTAGGTGATGGGCGCCTGTTCACCGTCTACTGGGGCAATCAGATGGACCGCTACTACATCGCGGGTAACCTGTTCGAGAAGTGGTGGCAGGGGTAGGCCGAACCTGACCTAGGTCAGCGCGACTATCGAGTAGACCTCTACCGTGTCGACGGAGAAGGATGCTCCGTCCGACAGCTCGAGCTCGGTGGTGAGCGTTGGGCTATCAGGGGAGAGCGCGGTGGCGCGACCGAAAGTTCGGTCCGGAGTGTTCAGCCGGACGTGCACGGGCCCGGCTAGAGAATCGCCGTAGTTGACCAGGTGGACTATATACTGCGTCCCTGCCGCACGCCGGACCAGGTTGGCGACCACATTTGCGGGCGCCGCCACCTCGATGGGCTGGGGGTCGCTCGCAGCGCGGATGAGATCAAGGGTGTCTGCGCCTATGCGTGAGTCCGAGCCGACCGCCTCCTCTACCCGCTCCATAGGTTGATCCCTCCGCGAACCGCTCTCGTCGTAAAGGGTGCTGGCGCCCGTGCAGACCACGGTACCTCGGCCCTCGGAGTAAGTTTTCAACGCTTCGAAAAGCTCGTCGCTCACCGCTTCCAGGTCTGGGAGAAGAATCACGTCGTACCGGTCGAGCCTCCTCCGCGACCACTTCTCCAGCAGCACAACCTCGTACATCAGGTTGGCGAAACCTAGCGGCATCAGGTAATAGGGTCTGCGCCTCGGCCACTCGAGCAGCACGCCGATTTTCGCGACGGGCTCCACTTCGGTGAATAGCTCAGGGTGGTCGCGATAGAAGAGATTGTACGGCTGGTGAGTTATCTGGTACGGGTAGCTCTGAAAGGCCATGGCCTCTGCCATCGACAGCCTTGGATCGGCGTCGCCAAGCTGGTGGTTGGTCACAACGGGTTTCCAGCCGTCGGAGTCCGAGTCGAGGTACCGACATAGCGGTATGTTGCTCCACTCCGGCCCGGGCACCCTGGTGTCCTGCGAATACAGCACGTTGGACACGTCGTTGATGAATGGGTAAAGGTGGTTGTTGGCCGAGAACGCCAGGGGAAACTTCAGAGTGAACGCGTAGTCGCGAAGCTCTTTCAGCGCCTCCGCCAGCCGCCACGCGAGATACCGCCTGTGGAGGTAGCGGCGGCGCCTGGAATCGTCATCCGCGGTCGACGAGTGAACGTCGACGTTGGTCTCCAGGTAGAGGCGCTTGGTTGAGGGAAGCTCGATCTGCGGCAGATCGAGGGCCTCTCCCAAAAGGTGCTGTGTGTAGTCCGCGAATCCGGCGACACACAGATCGCAGGCGCAGTCCGCGAAGATGTTGTCGAAGTAGACGTGGTCTACCTGCGCCCCCTCGATCGCCAAGCGCATCTTGTTCTTGAGGTATTCGAGCCACTCCGGCTGGTTAACGCAGGCGAGATAACGCGCCTGGGAGTTGCCGTACAAGTGGGGGCTCCCGTCCGTGTACCTGGCCAGGTATCCCTCCAACTCCGGTTCGCGCTGAAACGCTTCCTTCCAGAAGATGTTGGTCAGCGACATGTAGGCGCAGATGTGGATGCCTCTCCGGCGCGCCTTCCGGGCGAACTCGGTGACTATGTCTCTCTGGATAGCTTCGCCTTCCAGCGAGAACCCGCAGCTCCAGTTAACCTGGACCTGCGTCTTGCCTAGTGCCGCCATCTCATCGAGAAACCGGTCGGAGTAGGCCATCCCCCAATCGACGACCACGTCCGGCGTGATATCGCCGGAGAAAATCCCGCCGTCACGGGTGAGCTCTTCGGATGTGAGACCCACAATCGACCACTGAGTGAGGACGTTCTTCGCGACCTCGGCGGGGCCTCCGTGGCGGTTGTGGTACTGGGTGTTGCCCTTCTGGACCCAGCCGGGCAACTCGCGGCTAACAGTAAAGACGGGGTGGGGTGCGGCCATACGTCGGGGTCTCCTACGCCGATGCGACGGGCTACTTCAAGAACACCTGCCCGACGAAGTTCTTCAGGTCTGCCAGGTTCTCTTGATTGAATTCATCGACCTCGGGATGCTCGTCATCCGAGAAGAACGCCGCGTCGGTTGTCTCGTCCGTCTCCTTGACCAGGTCCCCGGACCACTTGTTGACTCTGAAAACGAATACGAGCCCCTGATGCTCGTTACCGTACATATTCGTGAACGAGACGCTGGGGCCGGACTTGACCGAGATCAGGGTGGCCGACAGGACCTCGAGGCCGGTCTCCTCGTTGACCTCGCGCCTGAGACAATCGTACACGGCCTCGTCCAGCTCCATCATGCCCGCGGGCATGGCCCACCGGCCGTTGTCTCTGCGCCTTATGAACAGCGTCCGTCCCGCGCCGTCGCGGATGATGGCACTCGTCGCGGGCGTGATCAGCTTCCGGTTTCCGACGAGTTTGCGAAGCTGTCCGACGTACGAGTCTTCGAATCCCAACTGAGGTCTCCCCTATTGGAGGTCGCCGCCAGCCTAGCCCACTGCGGCCACCGTATCGATCTCGATGAGCAACTCCGGATCGGCGAGGGCCTCGACACCGATCACCGAGTTCGCCGGCAGGTCGTCGCCGAAAAAGTCCTTGTACAGCCGGACCTGGTCGTCGGGCGGTGGCCAAAAATCCTTCATGCTGGTCACGTACGTCGTCAATCTGACGACGCTGGAAGGAGTGCCTCCCTCTGCTGCTACGATTCGGGTGATCCTTTCGAGAATGACCCGCAGCTGGTCCGACGGCGGCCCGCCGTGTGCTTCGGAGCCCCGAGCGGTGCAGCCGGACACGTACAACATATCCCCGGCGCGAACGGCCCGCACATAGACACCGCCGGCCGGGTAGATGTCGTCGTGGTTGTTTCGCGCTATCTCCACGACCTACCTCCATTGAAATCTCGGGCGTTGTGGCCGGAATGCACTCTATACCGGGGGGCGAGACGTGACAATGCGCGCGGGTTGTTGGGGGCTAAGGTCTGAAGATGGCGCCAGGTCTAGCTACTCGCTCTCTATTACGCCGTCTCGCATCCGCACGATGCGGTTAGCCTGATCTCCGATGTCGCTTGCATGCGTCACCATAACAAACGTTTGGTTGTTGTCTCGGTTCAGCTGGAGGATCAGGTCCATGATCCCTTGGGCGGTCTCGCTGTCCAGGTCGCCGGTCGGCTCATCGGCCCAGATGATCGACGGCTTGCCCACCAGAGCCCGTGCGATCGTGACGCGTTGCCGCTGGCCACCCGACAGCTCGGCAGGCTTGTGGGCCGACCAGTCCACCAGACCAACCATCTCGAGGGTCTCCATCGCCCGCTCCCTTGCGAGCCGCGATTTTGTTCCTGAGACGAGCAGCGGCAGCTCCACGTTCTCGACTGCGCTCAGCACAGGGAGGAGATTGTACAGTTGAAAGACGAACCCCATCTGCCGCGCCCTGTAATCCGTCCGGGTGTTGTCGTCCATCCCGAGCAGCGGCGTGCCGTCGATGCTAATCTCACCTTCGTCGACATCGTCCAGGCCGGAGAGGCAATTCAGAAGAGTGGTCTTGCCGCACCCGCTCGGCCCCATGATCGCGACGATCTCTCCACGTTGTACCGTGAGGTCGACGCCGCGGAGCGCGTGGACTCGTATCGACTTACCGCTCTCGTACGTCTTGTGCACGTCTCGGGCGACTATGATGTGATCGTTGGATGGCTCATCCATTATCGGCCTCTCGTTTCAAGTGTGTCATTTCGCCTCATCGGGCCAAAGCCTACTCGTAGCGGAGGGCCTGCGCCGGATTTATCCTGGAGGCCTGGCGTGCAGGCAGGAATGTCATTAGCAACGAGAAGGCGTAGGCAACGGCCACGATAAAGAGTAGCTGTAGCCACGGCACCTTGAACTGAAGACCCGGGACCTGCTCGCCGATGAAATTGACGAGGTTGTACGACAACAGCGTGCCCATCGCCACCCCCAGGAGGATGCCCAAAAGGCCGACGAAAGATGACTCCATTAGATAGCTGCCCATGACCATGCTTCGCCTATAGCCGATTGCCCGCAGCACGCCGATCTGCTGCCGTCTCTCGACCACGGCGCGGAAGCTGATGACGCCAAGGGCGGCGATGCCGACGAGCAGTCCAGACGCCATAAACCCCTGCAAGAGATTGTTGATGGCGACGTTCTGTCTCCTCTCCTTTTCGATCTCATCGGCCAGCACGGTGGTGTCCATTCCGTGCTCGAGGAAGTTGGATTCGAGCTCACGAGCGAACGTCCTTACATCGGTCTGTGGCTCGAGCATGAAACGGTACGTCGTAATAGGAAGCGGCTCCGGCGATACATCGTCGAGCAGCGACTTGGAGGTGATAATGGCGCCGAACTGGTCGGCGAGGACCTCGAGTACCGCGATCACCTTGAGCCGGACGATCCGACCGCTGCGCGGCTCCCTGACCTCGATCTCGGTGGCCGGCATCTCCTCGTCCTCGATGAAGAACCCGTCCATGCGAAACGCGGGCCCCCCGATCTGGAATCCGCCTCCCGAACGCACCGGGATTGCCAGGGCGTCGATGACGGCCAGCTTTGGGTCCTCTCGCAACGCCGCCCAGATCTCTTCCTTCGTTGTCCCGAACTCCGGGGCAGTCAGAGCGAATTCATGCTCGTCATGCGCGAGGAACGACTCGTCGGCTCCGCGCACGCGATAGCTCTTCCACTGCTGCTCGGTCGACCCTACCTGTCGCGCGTCGACGGGAAGTGTCGTGTATCCACCGATTCTCTGTACGACGTTGGCGTGCTCTCCCATAAGCGCGTCGATCCGGCCTTGAATGTCATCGATCGGATTATTGTAGCTGACCAACGCAGCGAGGTCCCATCCCCCGGTGACCGAGTCGATGTCCTCGGTTGCAGAACTGAACGAGGTCGTAAGCACGGACATAACAATTAGCGTGAAGATCACCAGCGCCAGCATCGCCAGGGTGAGACCGGTGCGCAGTCGTGAACTCAAGGGGTAGGCGACAGCGGTCTTTAGCGACGGGCGAATTCTGTCGAACGGGGCGAACACCGCCGTGAGGGCGTTTATCACAAGGTCCGAGTTGTACACGACCACCCAGACGGCGGCTGCGACCATGCACACCCCGGATATGAAGAACATCTCGATGTTCGACGCGAGCTCGGGCACCACGAAGTCCAACGCGTCCAACGGAGTACCCCAATAGAGGACCAGGGTAAGGCCAATGAACGTGAAGGCGTTGCGGTCCTCGGAATCGGCGACCACCCTCTCGTTTCGAAGGGCCACCTGCCGGATAACCTCGAATGCGCCTACCGCGAGGGCCAACACGATGGTGATCGTTTGGCTCTGGATAATGCCCACAGCCAGCCAGAAAGCGCATACGATGCCTATCGCGCCCGCAGTGATGAAAGCCTGTGTCGACATCGGCCAAGCGTTCCTTAAGAAAAGGCTTCGCAGCATCCTGCCCAGGCCGATTACACCTATAGTGACACCGATCGCGAACAGGGCCACCACTTCGAAAACCCATACACCAAGAGCCGCCAGAACGACACCGAGGGCAACGGCTAGCCACCCCTGGGACAGGGCGGGCGTAGAGAAACGGAGCACCGCCCAGAGAATATCGAAGACCCAGATTAGAGGCCAGACAAGCGCCAGAAGCGCGTTCCCAACAAACGCGCCGATTCGCAGGCGGAAAAGGGCCCGCGCTGCGCGTACCAGGTATATGGCCGGCCTCACCAGCGCGCGGAGCAGAAGTTTCACACGAGACTCGGCCGCGGAGGTGGCCATCACTTCCGGCAGGTCGCGTATGGCCGTCACGATGTTGAGACGGCTGGCCCTATAGGCCGAGAAGAACACGGTCACGAACGTGAGGACTACCCCTGTGCAGTACGCCACGACGAAGCTACGCACGGTGTAGGTCGGAACCAGAACGAAATCGTCGTCCTCGGAAGCGAAGATGCCGGCCATGATTGTCACCACGGCGAATCCGACCCCGATCCCCAGCAGTGCTCCCACAAGCGCGGATAGCAGATCGTACGCCATGCCCTCGTAGAGGAAAGACTGGACGAGATGGCGTCGCTTCATCCCAATGGCGCGAGCGATGCCCATCTCGGTCTTACGCTCCGCGGCCAGCATCACAAATATGAGGAATATGAGCATCACGCCTGCGATCATGGAAAAGAGCCCGAAGATCATAAAGATGGACGTGATACCGCTTGCCGCCTGCTCCCCGCGGTCCAGCGAATCGCGCTTTACGTCCTGGACGTTGAGCTTCCTCAGGTCACTAAATAGACCGAAAACTCGTGCAGCGGCCTCCTCCCCTTCCGCGTCCTCGACCGCGAGCTGCAGCTGGGACGATACGTCGTCGTCTGCCAGGAGAGACACGAGTCTATCTCCGACTTCGTCGCCCTCAAGTAGCTCAGCTGACTCCAACAGGTCTTCCTTGAACCGCTTGCGCTGGCCGTCGGACCTATCGCGAATGGACTGCAGAATACCCGGCCGAGCTAACTCGGCCTTGATCGCTTCCGCGACGGAGCGGTCGGTCAAGAGCGAGCGAAGATGGTCGGTGACGGTCTTGCTCAGCTCTGCCCCAGACTCGCGGTCACCGCTGTTTGAAATGATGATCGTGTTGGCCTGTTCCGGCCGATCGAATATTCGCTGTGCTTGCTCAAGCGACATGAGCACGGTCTCGCGGTCGCCGGCGATGCCGCCGTTGGGCAAGACCGCTTCGACCCGCAACGACACCGGGCCCGACATGAGGAACATCCTCAGCTCGTGTCCCGCTGTGGCCCCCAGCTCTTTTGCGGCGGCCACATTCAGGAAGACGTCGTTGCCGCTGAGCCCCTCTAGCGAGACGGCCGCTCCGGAGGTGTCTTCGAGACGGCCGAAAACGGGCGCCGACGCCAGATCGAGGGCGGCGACGTTTGCGATTCCCGCGGTCTGTCGAGTTTCCGGATTGATAACAGCCGCTCGCTCGGAGATCACAGGCGCCATGCCATCGATCTCCTGGTATCCGGACAGGGCGGCGCGTAGCTCGTCGTATTGGGCCATGGGGAAATAGGCGTCGCTGCCAGCGTTACCGAGGAAGCCCCTACTGGCCGTGAGAACCTCGTCGATCTCGCCGAGCTCCTCGTAGATCTCGTTCTTGATGCTGAAACTGATAGTGTCGCCGGTGCCAAGTGCCGAGGAGATGATCAGCGTGCTGAGCATGAGCCCGATTACGATGAGGGCGGTCTGGCCCGGCCGACGAGGGATGTTCCTCATCCCGATCTTGAATATTATTCTGTTCATCAGGGCCATGGCGCCTATCGCCGCCAGAATGAGCCCGAACGCGACGAGGACCGCGACCATGATGACGCTCATTTCCAGCCCGAAGATCTTTTCCATGACGTGCTTACCCAGGGGGTTTTGAACGCTGCCGACTCACAAGCGCGGCCGGTGTGTTCGAGGGGTATCTATGAAGCGAAAGGCGTGGCCCGGAACCCTAGGCCGGCGCACGAACGCGCTACAATACGTTTAGCAGGCTCACTGGGTTTTCCAGCAGGCGCTTGACCTCTACGAGGAATCGGGCGCCCTCTGCGCCGTCCGACACACGATGGTCCACTGACACTGTCGCGGTCATCATCTGCGCGACCGCCACCTCATCGCCGCGGACGACCGGCTTCTTGGCCACCGTGCCCACGGCGAGTACGGCCGACTGTGGCGGTTGAATGATGGCGGCGAAGCTGGATACGTCGAACATCCCCAGGTTGCTGATGCTGAATGTGCCCCCCGTGTACTCCTGCGGGTGTAGCGTGCCACTCTTGGACCGACCGATCAGGTCCTTGCTCGCGGAAGCGATGTCGGCGAGGCTCTTGTCGCCGCAGTCCATTATGGCGGGAACGATGAGCCCCGCCTCTTCGGCTATCGCGATACCTACGTTAATGGTCTCGCTCATCTGGATACTATCGTCCGCGAAAGAGGCGTTGAACTTCGGGTATTTCTTCAAGGCGCCCACGCAAGCCTTGATGATCATGTCGTTGACGCTTACGCGAACGCCCCGGCTCTCTAGCCCGAGGTTCACCTGCTTTCGAAGCTCCATGGCCTGTGTCATGTCGATCTCAGCCGACACGTAGAAGTGCGGTATCTCCTGCTTGCTCCTGACGGTGACGCGGGCTATCTGCTGGCGCATCTTGGTCAGCGGTAGCTTCTCGCCCGCAGCGGGCTGTGCCGCGGCTGGCGCGGCGGTGGGCTCGGCCTCGGACGGCGCCTCCGCGGAAAGCGCCTCCGCGGAAAGCGACTCGGCGGGCTCAGCTGTGTCGGGGGCGGCTTCGGGGGCCTCCGCGACTGGCTCCGCGACCGGTTCCGGCTCTTCTTCTTCCGCGTCTGGCTCGTAGGCGAGCACGTCGTCCCGCGTAATCCGGCCGCCAGGGCCGGTCCCAGCGAGTTTGGCAAGGTCTATTCCGCGCTCCTCGGCGATCTTGCGGGCAACCGGAGAGGCCCGCACCTCCTGGTCGGCTGCCGGCGGGGCTTCCGAGGGCGCCTCAGTCGCAGGGGGAGGCAGCGGGATGCTCTTTGGCTCCTCATCGGCCTCCTGTGGAGCCTCAGTATCTTGCTGGACCGCGTCGGGGATCTCCTCGTCCGCGGCGCCGACGATAGCGATGGGACGGCCGACGGCCGTCGCATCGCCCTCAGACACCAGAATCTGGCGCAGCACGCCCTCAGCGGTCGACTCGAACTCCACGACCGCTTTATCCGTTTCAATCTCGGCGACTGCGTCGCCTATGTTGACCTCGTCCCCCTCTGACTTGAGCCAGCGGACTACAGTTCCCTCTTCCATGTCGTACCCCATCTGGGGCATCGTCAGTTCGGTAGCCAGGACTCACCCCCTCTGCCGGACTCGCCGACTATATCCCGAATAGCTCTTCGACAGTCTTGATCACCCGCGCCGCATCGGGATAGACAGCCGCCTCGAGGTTGCCAGCATACGGCGCCGGAACGTCGATGCCTCCGACTCGGGCCACGGGGCCGTCCAGATAGTCGAAAGCCTCTTCCTGAATCGAGCTCGCCACCTCGCCGGCGAAGCCGCCCGTCCTCCACCTCTCCTCGACGACGACGGCGCGAGCGGTCTTCTTGACTGACTCAACCACCGTCTGTATATCCAGCGGTCGCAGAGTCCTGAGGTCTATCACCTCGGCTTCCACACCTCTCTCAGCGAGGACCTCGGCAGCCTCCAGCGCCACGTGGACCATCCTGGAGTAGGCGATCATCGTCAGATCGTCTCCCTCGCGCTTGACAGCGGCCTGCCCAAAGGGGATATCGTAAGGCTCCTCAGGGACCTCCCCTTTAGTGCGATAGAGCATAGCGTGCTCGGCGTATACGACGGGGTTCTCATCCGCTATAGCGGTGCGAAGCAGGCCGAGGGCGTCGTACGGGTCGGATGGGACCGCAACCTTGATACCGGGGACGGAGGCCAACCAGCCCTCGAAGCTCTGTGAGTGGGTGGCGCCGAGCTGTCCCCCACCCCCTGTAACCGTTCGGATCACGATAGGCACTTTAATCTGGCCGTTGGACATATACCGCAGCTTCGCCGCGTGGTTGACTAGCTGGTCCAGCGCGAGCAGGATGAAGTTGATGGTCATGATCTCGACGATCGGCTTCAGCCCGGCCATGGCGGCGCCGACGGCCGATCCTACGAGCACGGACTCCGAGATAGGGGTGTCCCTGATGCGGTCCGGGCCGTAGTCCTCGAGGAATCCGCTGGTTATCGCGTAGGCCCCCTGGAAGGCGCCGATATCCTCACCCATAAGGAAAACTCCCTCGTCAGCGTCGAGCGCCTCCCTAAGGCCCTTGGTGATGGCCTCCCGAAGTATCATCTCTGCCATGTCAGGCTCCGATGGGCCATAGTTAGGGGCCGAGGGTGGCCGGGGTGATCATGCATAGACATTCTCATACAGGGCTTCCATCTCAGGGGCTGCGCTCTCATCCGCGAACCGAACGGCCTCGGCCACCTGCTCTTTCACGCTCTCCTCTATGCGCCCGAAGTCCTCTTCCTCCATCAGCCCTTCGTCCGTAGAGAACGCCCGAAGGGCGTTGATCGGGTCCTTCTCACGCCACTGGTCCACCTCGTTCGACTCACGGTAGAAGCTGGGGTCCTGCACGGAGTGACCGACGAACCGATATGTCATCGCCTCGATAAAAACGGGCCCTTCTCCGGCGCGGACCCGACTCAACGCCTCATCGGTCGCATCCCTTACCGCCAAGACGTCCATCCCGTCGATCTGCGCCGCCGGTATCTTGTATGACTCGGCGGCCATGTAGATGTCCCGGCCCCCTGCGTGAGTCTGGTCTACGTGGGTCCCCATTCCATAGAGGTTGTTCTCCAGGAGAAAGAGCACCGGGAGCTTCCACAGGGAAGCGAGATTCAGGGTCTCGTGAAACTCGCCCTGGTTGACGGCGCCGTCGCCGAAGAAGCACAGCACTACGCGGTCCTCGCCGCGGTACTTGCTGGCCAGGGCCATTCCCGCCGCCAAAGGCAGGTGGCCGCCAACTATCGCGTGCCCGCCCATAAAGCCCTTGGAGACGTCGAAAAGGTGCATCGAGCCGCCCTTCCCTCCGCTGCACCCCGTAGCTTTCCCCATCAGCTCGGCCATGATGACGTTCGGGTGCAGGCCTCGGGCGAGGGCGTGGCCATGGTCCCGGTAGTGGGTGACGATGTAATCATCGTCCTTGAGGACTGAGATAGCCCCGACGGCGATCGCTTCCTCGCCTATGTACAGGTGACAGAATCCTCTGATTTGGCCCTGCATATAGAGACGGCTGCACTGCTCCTCAAATCGGCGTATTAGCAGCATCTGCTCATAGAGCTGCGCCACCTGACTCTTGTCTAGCTTCGACGCTACTTTCATCCGTGTGTCCTCAATCAGCGACGGCAAAACGCTGTTAAATGTGGATGGCCTCGCCCGCCGTAGCCAGAGAGGCCTCCTTGACCATCTCTGAGATCGTCGGATGCGGGTGGACCAGCCAGCCTAGCTCGTTTGTCGTGCTCTCCAGTAGCCTGGCCAGGCCAAGCTCTCCCAGCATCTCCGTCACCTCCGGGCCGATCATGTGCGCACCGACAATGTCGCCTATCTCAGCGTCGACCACGAGCTTCACCATGCCTTCGGTCTCGCCCTGGGCGAGGGCCTTCCCGCTGGCGATCGCGGGGAACTTGCCCGTCTTTACGGTGAGCCCGCGCTCGGCGGCCTGTGCCTCGGTCAACCCGAGGCTCCCGATCTGGGGTTTACAGTAGATTGCTCTGGGCATATATTCATAGTCCAGCGGCGGCGGGTCCTGGCCTGCTATGGACTCCACGGCGGTGACACCCTGGGCCGAGGCGACGTGTGCCAGAAGGAGCTTTCCTGTCACGTCGCCGATGGCGTACACCCCGGCGACGTTGGTCTCCATCCGCTCGTTGATATTGACGAAGCTACGCTCAGTCTCGACGCCCACATCCTCCAGCCCTATTCCGTCGATGTTCCCCTGGGCGCCTACGGCAACGAGGACTTTATCGCACTCGATTTCCGAGCTGTCCGAGCCTCTGGACACTGTGACTCTGACTACGCCACCGTCGATTTCGACACCCTCGACCTGCGAGCCCGTCATCGACTTGATGCCTTGCCGCTCGAAAGAGCGCTGGAGATGCCGGCTCACCTCTTCGTCCTCCAGAGGAACGAGTCTGGGAAGCAGCTCAACGAGCGTGACCTCAGCCCCGTAGCTGCGGTAGATGTAGGCAAACTCGACCCCGGTGGCGCCCGCGCCGACGATCACGACTCGCCCTGGGATTTCGCGCAGCTCCAGGGCCTCCCGGCTGGTCATGACCATGTCGCCGTCGATCGGAAGGTTGGGGAGCTCCCTGAATCTAGCGCCTGTGGCGATGATGATGCTCTTGGTCGTTAGGGTCTGATCGGCCTCATCGACCAGCACTGTGTTCGCACTCTTGAGTCTGCCATGACCCTCGAAGCGCTCCACATTGTTCTTCTTAAGCAAGAAGCCGACCCCGGTGGTCAGCTTATTCACAACCTCTCGGCTGCGGTCGATCGCCTTGCCGAAATCGTATTCGAGGTTCTCGACGCTGATTCCGAACTCCTCGGGGTGCCGGAACAGGTTGAGGACCTCGGCGTTGCGTATCAGCGCCTTACTTGGTATGCACCCCCAGTTGAGGCAGACTCCGCCGAGCTCGCCTCGCTCGACGATAGCAGTCTTGAGCCCAAGCTGGCCCGCGCGGATAGCCGCGACGTAACCGCCCGGGCCGCTTCCTATCACGACTACATCATATTCCGCCAATCAACGAAGCTCCAGGAGACGTGCAATTGTCTATTCTACACTATGGAATTCGATAGCTGAAGAAGCGTCCGGGGGCCCGACGGCTATGCGCCCCAGAAGCGCCACCATCTCCGAGGCCCACCCACTCTGCGTGGGGGCTGGACTTGAACGGGTCGATCGTCGAGTATCGCCTTCGGTGTGTCAACGACCATCGCCTGGGCTGACTCATCCCCGACAATACGAGCTGTCGCCTCCAGGCCGGCAGTGAGTAGAGGTGAGCGTGGCCCGTGCGGGTGATGGGTGTCCGATGCGATGACATGTACGAGGCCGTCTCGGAGCATCCTGTGTGTGACACGCTTTGCGAGTCCTCCAAAGAGCCCGACTACGCTCCCCGCAGTGACCTGGCTTAGCATTCCCCGTTCCACAAGATCGAACAGCAGGTCACGTTTCTCCTGGAATACCTCGAGCCGCTCGGGGTGGGCCAGAACGGGCGTGATTCCCTGAACCTGGACCGCGAACAGCACCTCCTCGGCGTAGTTCGGATAACCAAAGAACGGCAGCTCGACTAACGCGTACCGTGAGCCGCTCATCGGCAATGCCCGCCCTTGCTCAAACTCATCGGGCAGGTCGAGATCGAGGTGGTTCTCCATGCCCAGCTCGACGCGTACGGTTATGCCCTCCGAATCGAGTTTTCCGTTGAGTTGCTCTACGAGCGCTTGAATGTGGGGAACGGAGTGGTTTTGAGTGACGTCTGCTCTGTGCGGTGTCGCAAGGATAACGCGCGTACCCTGCTCGGCGGCAACGCGGGCCATCTCGATGGCGTCTTCCATGGTCTCGGGGCCGTCATCCACCGCAGGGAGGATGTGTGAGTGCAGGTCGTACATCATCGACCCCCAGGTCCGGTTCGAAGGGAAGACGTAGTCTGCAACGACTCAAGCATATGGCGTGATACGCAACTTCAAACCGAGCCGCGAAGGCGGTACGCGGTTCGCCGCGAATGACGGAAGGAGCGTCAGCGCCCCGATGGCTCATCGATACGGGACGAGGTCTGGAGGCTGGGCGGCGCGGTCATCTCAGGCAGAACGATGCCCCCTGAGAAGACTGCCTTCATTGCTTCCTCGACACTGAGGTCCGCTTCGATCACCTCGTGTTCCGGGACCCAGGCGAGCATCCCTGATGTCGGGTTTGGCACGGTGGGAATATATACGACAACCACCGCGGGACCACCCTCTACCGCAGAGTGAAGGTGACCGGTGACAAATCCGAGGGCCTTGACGCCCGGCCTAGGCCAGTCGATGAAGACTACGCGGCTGTAGTGCTGTCCGGTGGGGGACGCCAGTCCCTCGGTAGCCTGCCTGGCCACTCCGTAGATGCTACGCGCCACCGGGATCTTCGTCAGGACTGCGTCCTGCAAGGCCCGACTCCGCTCACCAGAGAAGAAGGACCCGATGATGTAGAAAACACCAAGGGTGACGATCGCGCCCACAGCCGTTACGGCAATCCACTCAACCGTGGACGAAGTGGACTCGGGGAACGACGGCACGACAGGGCGAAACAAGTCGTGCAGTTTGACGAAGACAAATTGAAAGATAACGAACGTAACTAGGAGCGGTACTAGTACCAGGAAGCCGGAAAGGACCCGCCGCGCAACGTGGCTCTCGATCTGGACAAACGGGGACTTGCCGTCACCTTCCCCGTCGGGACTTGCGAGAGGGCGGGTCTGGTTCCGGTTCCGTTCCACGGCTCAAGCTCCGGCTGCGCCTTCCCATACACCGTGCGCGGCCGAGAAATAGACCTCGGAGAGACCAGCTGCTGTCTTGTCCCATCCCATCGTCCGCGCCTTGAGCTCCGCGGCGGCGCCCATTCCCTCCCTGAGCTTCGAATCGGCAAGGAGGTCAGCCATTCTATCGGCGAACGCCTCGGGGCGCTGCCATGGTATCAGGTAGCCTGTCCTTCCGTCGTCAATAAAGCTCCTCAGGCCCCCTACCCTCGATGCTATCACGGGAAGGCCGCACGCCATCGCCTCCAACGCCACCAGCCCGAAGCTCTCATAGTAAGTGGGCAACACGAAAATGTCAGCAGCGCTGTAATAGATGGGAAGCTCAGCCTGGTCGACCACCCCAGCAAAGGTTACGAAGTCGAGCACGCCAAGTTCGGTCGCCAGCGACTTCAACCGCCTCATCTCGCGGTCACGTCCCTCATCGCCACCGACGATCACCAGTCTCGTATCCGGGGCACCACGCAGCATGGCCAGGGAGTTTAGCAGTATATCGAAGCCCTTTAGGGGCTCCATTCGACCTACGGAGAGAATCACGTTCCGCTCTTCGAGGCCGAGCCGGCGCCGGGAATCCGCCTTGTCGAGCTTGCGAAACAGCTGAAGGTCCACTCCTGCAGGTATGACGTCCACTTTGTGCTCTGGCACGCCATAGAGCCGCGCCAGGTCTTCGCGCTCCTGAGTAGTCGAGACGACGATCGAGTCGACGCCTTTCATTACTCGCGACTCGGCGGCAACGCGCAGCTTCGACTCCGTCTCCCCAAGGCGCGCCTCCATCTTTATCCTGGCCAGGGTGTGGAAGGTTGCTACGTGGGGAATGCGCCACTCTCTACTCAACTCGAGTCCAGCGTATCCGGAAAGCCAGTAGTGCGAGTGGATTATGTCGTAATCGAAGCCTTCCTCCCTCTGAAACGCGTAGAGGTTGCCGAGGAACTCCGGCAGGTAGCGGTAAAGCGAGTCCTTGGTCGTGCTGTAAGGCCCCGCCTTGACATGGATGACGCGGACGCCGCGTCCCGCCTCCGTGATAGGCGGATCGTCGCAGTCGTGACACCGCGTATAGACATCTACGAGGTGGCCCTGGTGCCCCAACTCCTTGGCTACCTGAAGGATATACACATTCATGCCGCCGGTGTCCTTCTCGCCCAGGCGGGCAAGCGGACAGCCATGTACGCTCAGCATCGCCAGTCTAGTCATGAGACTCCTAATCCTCGTCGCCGTTCCACAATTTTGGTTTGCGACGCCCTCGCACCGCGTCGGCAAATGTGCGCACGTCGACATCTTGGATGCGTGACGTCTTGGTGCAGATTCGTCGGTGTAGACTCGTCGAAATCGATACTAGCGGCGAATCACCAAACGGTAAACGGCCCTGTCCGTAGCTCCCAGGTCGTACTTATATCGCTCCGTGCCACGGAGGAACTCGAACCGGCCCCTGCCCGCCCTTATAGCCTCTTCGACGGCGAAAGCCTTATTGAGAAGCCCAACGCTCAACTGGGAGTAGCTCGGATCGTAGCCGCTATTATACAGGAAATAGGCATTGGCGTAGTCGAAGTTAATGCAGGATGCGACGCGTACCCCATTTAGCTCCAAGAAGGACAGGGCGAACTGGTCTCTCGGTGCCAGCTCCTCGGCAACATCGAGGAAAAACGCCTCGCGCGCGGGGGTCATGAACCTGGCTTTGTCCGGGCTGCTGGCGCGCAGCAGCCTCAGGAAATCGACCATGCCATCGCGGATGTCATCGATTCCTTGGCACTTGTACTGGCGGAACGTACCGGTCGATTCGAGCCGTCGCTTCTTCCTCCTAATCTCGTGCCGCTGCTTCTTGTTGAGGCCGCCCAGGTAGTCGTCCCAGGAGCCCGGAAGTAGCTTGACCGGGGCTTTGTCCTCCTCCTCTACCACAACCGCGTATCCCTTCTCCCTGGCGACAGTCGGTAGGACCTTCAAGGTTGCCGAGGCCTCAGGTATCGACGCGAGGTCGATGGTCTCCCATTCCATCGGCTCCAGGCGATCGAGTAGTCCCGCGCAGAAACCTCGATGGTCCTCAGGGATCAGGAAGTCGTGGTAGTCGAACAGGTCGGTGCCACCCAGGAAGCTCAAGTCAGCGCCTAGCTGGCGCAAAGGAGCGATGCCCAGGAGCGACCCGCCGTCCCAAAGCGAGATAATTCGAAGCTCGGAACCTTGTCCGAAGTGACGCCACCACACGCTCTGGAGCCACGGCGTTACGAACACCGTGTTGGAAGCGCACAACGGCAATATCGCTTCCCAGCTGTCCTTGATCTCCTCGAAGGTATCTAAGCGGACCGAGAGGGCCATTCTTAGTCCGGCCCGACCAGATCGCAGAACTCTCGCCAGGTATCCTCCCTGGTCTTCATGGTCCCCCGCCTCGCGGAGGTTACGACCCTGGCGCCGGGCCTCTTGATTCCACGCAGCGTCATACACATGTGCTCGGCCGTAAGCTTCACGCCGACGCCTTCCGGACTGATGCCCTCCGAGACAGTATCCGCGAGCTGTCTTGTGAGCCTCTCCTGCATTTGAGGGCGCCCTGCCAGGATATCGAGTGATCGAGCCAGCTTGCTCGCCCCGACGACTCTGCCTCTGGGCACGTAGCCGATGCTCGCGCTTCCGTGAAACGGCAGAAGGTGATGCTCGCAGATGGAGTAGAAGGAGATGTCCTTGAGCACAACCATCTCGCGATGCCCTTCCTCAAACCCGGTAGCGAGCACCTCGACAGGATCTTGCTCCAGCCCGGAGAAGAACTCCGAGTACATCTCGGCAACGCGTCGGGGGGTGTCAGCCAGCCCCTCCCTTCGGGGGTCGTCGCCGATCGCCTCGATTATCGCGGATACAGCCTGCTCTATTCTTTCGCGGTCGATCAACACGTTCTCCCCTAGCGCCACGCTCATGCTATGGCGTCCGTTGGAGGTCAAATAGCCATGCCAAGCTACCACAGGGTAGTATCGCGGGCAACCCAACTCGCTCGCCCGCGCGCGACGCGCGGGGGCGAGCGGCAGACGCTGTGGGTCCTCACGCGACGGTCCGCGCGCTAAGGCCCGTGGCCGCCTCCGCTGATGTATCATGGTGCCGTCCGGCGAGAACGAAACAACGGAGACCCTCTCAGTTGAACATCCTGATTACGGGCGCGGCCGGTCAAATCGGGTCGACGGTAGCCGCTGGCCTGAAGGACAAGCACTCCCTAAGGGGCCTCGACCAAGAGCCAATGCCCGGGCTGAAAGACTCGCAGGTAGGCGATATCGCGGACTTCGACACGGTGCTAAAGGCCACTCGCGGCATGGAAGCGGTGATCCACCTCGCTGCGTGTCCCGGCGGCTCTTGCACGTGGGAGCAGGTGCTGCCCAACAACATCGTGGGTACATACAACGTGCTCGAGGCTTCCAGGATCAACGGCGTGCGCCGGGTCGCATACGCCAGCCGCGCGGGGCTTCTGGCCCCATGTCCGGAAGACATAATGCGGACGATGGACATGGTCCCGCGGCCAGAGAGCTACTACTCGGCGAGCAAGGTATTTGGCGAAAGTCTGGGGTGGATGTACTCGAGCCAGCACGGCATCGAGTTTGTCGCGGTGCGCATCGGCAACTTTAACCGGGACAGGGCTCTGCCAGAGCATCCGCACCAGCTTGGGCACGGCGACGCCGTCCGGGTCTTCGAGCGGGCGGTGACGCACCCAGGCATCAAGTTTGAGCTGGTATTCGGGGTCTCCGACAGCACGTGGCCCCTTTACGACCTGGAGCACGGCCGCCGGTCTCTCGGATATTACCCTCAGGAGAAATCACATATCGAGCCTGAGGCCTGAGGACTCAGACGCCAAGACAGGTTTCAGGGAGGCCAGGCCAAGGAGGAATAGATGATAGTCGACACGCACCTTCATGTGTGGAGCCCCGACATCGATCATTGGCCGTTCGCCAGCGATCGGGCGCCTTCGAGCGAGGGCACCGTGGAGGTGCTCAACGACACGATGGCGGACGCCGGGGTGGACAAGGCGGTCATTGTGCAGCCGGTCCACTACTTGTACGACAACAGATACGTCGCCGACTGCCTGCGTCGCTTCCCGGGTAAGTACGCCGCCATCGGCCTGGTGGACAGGAAGGCGCCGGATGCGCCTGACCAGCTTGAGCGCCTGGTCAAGGAGCAGGGGTTCAGCGGCCTGCGCATTCACATGTCCAAGCCGGACGACCCCTCCGAGTGGGCGGCTGCGGACCAGGACCCTATCTGGGACCGCGCTGAGGAGCTAGGGGCAAGCTTCGTCGTGTACGGACCTGCGGCGCTTCTCCCCGCGGTGGAGCCGATCATCGCGCGCCACCAGAACGTTGTGGTGGCCCTGGACCACATCGGCGGTGCACCGACCGACGAGGACCCGCCCTACCCGCTGTTGAGTAATGTGACGAGAATGGCCAAGTACCCGAACGTATATATGAAGCTTACGCCGCAGCCTCACAAGTCAGACGAGCCATTCCCTCACAGGGACACGTTCCCGACGTTCAAGCGCCTCTACGACGCCTTTGGACCGGACCGGCTGATGTGGGGGACGAACTTCCCCGGGGTGGTGGCTCAGACGGGGTACAAGCCGGCCTTGGAGCTTTTTCGCGACCACCTTGACTTTCTTACGGACAGCGATAGGGAGCTTCTCCTGGGCGAGACGGCGCTGAAGCTGTACAACTTCGAAGGCCCGCCCGCATGACAGGCCGCGACGAACACGCGCATGACGGTCGATCTCCCGCACGCCCGCGCGACATTTGAGCTGACGTAGCATGATGGACAGACGCAGGATGCGCCGCGCGACGGCGGGGTTCTTCGCCGTGGCCGCGACGTGCGCGGTCGTGCTGGCGAGCCTGGTGCTGGAAGAGGCGCCTCAGCAGCTCTTCAGGCCCGTGGTGTTCCTGCTGATCATCAGCCTTTTTACGGGGTTCTACTTTCGCTTCGCCTCGAAGTAGCGCCCCGGCCGGCGCGCGAGGCAGCCCCTCGCCATAGGTGGCTCTCGGCGGATGTCGGGGACTGCATCTACATCGTCGGGAACATGGGGATATCGAACCGGTTCGACACCGCCCGGAGGCGCTCCATGGTGCCTGCGGGCAGCGGGATGCCCTCCGCCGTGCGCTGCTCATAGACACGCTGCTCCGGCTCACCGGGCATGAAGATCTCGTCGGTGCCCTCGGCCCTGGGAAGCGCCTTGATACCGTCGATCGTCTCGTCGACGTTGCGCCTGTACTCCTCGACGTCGGTGAAAGCGGCGATGTCGATAGCGGCGAGGAAGCTGTTCTGGATGCCGCGTAGGTGCTCCTTGCCGCCCGAAAGCACCGGCGCCAGCTTCGGGTTGCCGACCATGAGGCTGGAAAGGCACTCAAACATGAGCGCGAGCCCCGAGCCTTTCGGGCCGGCGATGGGCACCAAGGAACCCCGCTGGCGTGGGTCGGTAGTGGGGTTGCCTTGCTCGTCGATGAGCCACCCAAGCGGGATCTGCTCGCCCTTGTCGATAGCCAGGTCTAACTTACCGCCGGCTACCACGCTCGTGGCCATGTCGAGGATGAGCGGCTCGTGCCGTTCCGCCGGCACACCGATAGAGATGGGGCTGTTGTGCACCCCGGGCGCCCGCGCGCCTGCCGGGGCCATGTTCGGGGGGCTGCACACCGACGCGATGCCGGCCATGTTCTCCCTGGCCGCCATGAGGGTATAGTAGCCCATGGCGCCCTGATGGGTGGTGTCCTTGATAATCACCCAGCAGATCCCGACCTCCTTCGCCTTCTCAATAGCCCGGTTCATTGCCAGGACCGTGACCACTGGGCCGAAGGCGAAATCCGCGTCCATCGTCATCGTCGCGGGCGTCTCGTGCAGGACGCGGATGTTAGGCGTGGGGTTCATGTTGCCGGCGTCGACCCACTCCAGGTACAGAGGGATTCGCAACACGCCATGCGAGTCCACGCCCCGCAAATTAGCCCATACCAGCACGTCGGCTTCGGTCTCGGCATCTTCCCGAGGCATGCCCACGCGGGCAAACACCTCAGTGGCGAACGCCTTTACTTCCTGCCACCCTGCTCGAACCTCGCCATCAGACATGTTTCTTACTCCTGGGAGGAAACTTTGCCGAAATCAATATGTCGCGGAGGGAACGCGGAGAGGCTCGGGGGCGAGGGCGCTCTCGCGCGTCGCCCGGCGTCAGACGCCGAGCTTCTCTTCAAGCCGATGTTCCTTAATAAGGTCGACCACCTTGTCCCAGGTCGCCTGCTCGATATCGACCCCGTCTTTCGACCGCTGGCGGCGGTTGGTGGCCTCAATCTCGCCGGGGTATAGGACGCCGTCGTGTCCCTCCATCGGTGGCGTGTCCTTTAGGTATGTGACGAGATGGTGAACGTCTTCCTTGATCTTGTCGACGTCACCGACTGCGCTCAAGTTTATGACCGTGATCGAACCCCCTCTGGTGGGACGTTTAACAGAGCTGCCAGTATCGTTTAGCTCAGCCATCGTCCCACCTAGAAGGGCCACCATAAATGCAAGCGCGTATCCCTTGTGGCCGCCGTCGACGCCGCCCAACGGGAGTATCGCACCGCCCTCGTAGAGGTCATTCGGGTCGCTGCTTGGCTTGCCTTTAGCGTCCAGTAGCCATTCGCCGGGAAGCGCGTTTCCCCTCGCCCGGTATACTCGCACCTTCCCCTCGGCCGCCATGGAAGTAGCGAAGTCGAGGAGAATTGGGGAATCTTCCTTATACGGGAACCCCATGGAGACAGGATTGGTGCCCATTCGCCCTTCTCTCCCGCCGAAGGGAGCGACTCGCCTGAGCCTTCCGTGGGGCACGCCGATCCACATAGAGGCGGCCATACCCTCTCGAGCCGCCATCTCCGGGTAGGCGCCCACCCGTCCTGTATGGCTGAGGTTGAACATAGTTACAAGACTAATACCGTGGCGGCGAGCCTTATCTATTGCGAGCCGTGCCGAAAAACCGGCAACAACCTGCCCGAACGTGCCGCTGCCATCGACCCGTGCGATAGCACCGCCATCGCTTATGACTTGCGGTTGTCCCTTTGGCTCCACTATCCCTTCAGCAATGTCGTTGAGATACTGGATGATCCGTATAAAGCCGTGCGAGTCGTGCCCTGCAAGGTTGGCGTCCGCCAGGTGATCGGCAACGAGGGCCGCGTGTTCCCCGGGGGTGCCCGCGGCGACGAGCAACTCCCGCGAGATCGTGGAGATTCTCCCGGCGGTCAGGACGGGCATGGCGCGTCTCCTTCAGGACATGAGCGAGTGCGCCGCATAGCATACGCATTATGGCCAATCGAGGCAACGCGGCTGAGCCTTGGGAGCGCCGGACAAGTGATTCGCGTCGTCCCGCCCAAAATTGACACTCGTTCGCGGCGGTAAGTATAATCCGTTGTTGGGAAACATAGCATGCCCAAGAGGACCTATCAGCCAAAAAAGAGGCGGCGGAGCCGTGTGCACGGCTTCCGCGCCCGAATGAGCACCCGAGGCGGTCGCCGGGTGTTGAAGCGGCGTATGTTCAAAGGACGAGCGCGGCTCACCGTCTGAAGTCCGCCCGATGGCGGACCCGTCACGGCGGGGTGATGCAGCGATATCAGCGCCTCACCAGAACTGGAGACTTCGCCGCCGTTCGTCGGGCCAGGCGCAGCTGGGCTGATGCGCTCCTGGTGCTGATGGTCCGCCCGAACGAACTTGAATACAGCCGGGTCGGCCTTTCAGTGGGCAAGCGGACCGGCAACGCTGTTGTGCGAAATAAGACCAAGCGGAGGCTGAGAGAAGCGGTCCGTGGCATCCCGGCAGAGACAGGCTGGGACTTGGTACTGGTCGCCCGCAAAGACGCTCCCTCCGCGAGTTTTTACGAGTTGAGCCGTTCAGTGAAACAGCTCTTTCGCCGTGCTGGGATCGTGCCGAGGCTACCGCGCGATGTTGTACGTCCACAGAAGGCCGGGCGATGAGGAGCTTTGTCCTAGGCGCCATAGGACTGTATCAATTAGCCCTGTCACCATACTTGCCGGGGGCCTGCCGCCACACACCAACGTGCTCGCAGTACACCAGCGAAGCTGTGACTAGATACGGCGTAGTACGGGGTACCTGGCTGGGAATTCGTCGCCTCAGCCGTTGCCGGCCTCTGGGTACGAGTGGGTATGACCCGGTCCCTTAGCCCCTTCTCTGCCCGCTCACGACCGTCGGCGTCGACGGCCTGAGGGCATGTGGGGCATATAACTCGAGCGGCGATTCCTCGAACAAGAAAGGCTGGCGAAGGAGTCATTGCGTCGCCCAAATCTGCGTCTACTTCTAGCAGTGCAGCTCCTGGTGCTGCTCGCCGTCGCGGCGTGCTCGGAGGGGTGTGGCAGACTTGGCGTCCCGCAAGGGTGGTCGGCCGCAACGATCGAAGGTGACACCCTGTACATAGGTACTATGGAGGGCGACGTACGAGCCCTGGATGTGGCCACCGGAGCGACCAAGTGCACATACGTCCTCGAAAGCGAGGACGATAATAAACGCGCGATCTACGGCAAGCCCGCCGTCGCCGGCGATCGACTGTACATCGGCGGCTACGATGGGATGATGTACGCACTGCCGCTGGAGTGCGAAACCGCCTGGGACAACGGCGACGAGGACTGGAAGCAGTCCGTCGGCGACGCCCGACCACCTGAGCCGATCGTGGGAAGCCCGGTGTTCGTTCCTGAGAGTGAGCTGGTATTGATCGGCTCATCCGACGGGAACCTCTACGCACTGGACGGCGAGGAGGGATTCGAGCTCTGGAGGTTCCCGACGGGCGACAAGATATGGGGCACCCCTACGATGCAGGATGGCGTGGCCTACTTCGGATCGCTCGACCACAGCGTCTATGCGGTGACGGTGGACCGGGAGAGTGCCCAGCTCTTGTGGCGTTTTCCGGTCAACGGGGGTGTTTCGGCGGCTCCCGTCGTCGCGGACGGCCGAGTATATGTAGGCGCCTTCGATAGCATCTTCTACGCCGTAGACGCTCAGTCGGGGGAGGAGGTGTGGCGCTTCGATGGGTCTCGCAAGTGGTTCTGGGGCGCGGCCGTCGCCACCGAAGACACAGTCTACGTGGCCGCTCTCGACGGTATCTTATACGCGTTGGACGCCGCGGACGGCGAACCGCGCTGGCAACTGAATACAGAGGAACCTATCATTGGCTCTCCCGTGATTGTGGGCGAATGGATTGTAATCGGACCCCTGGACGGGAGAGTCCGTGCGGTCAAGACCTCAGACCCCGAAACCGAGAAACAATGCAACATCAGAAAGACGCTTCGGTCCTCGCTGACGGCTTCGCAGGACGGCGTGGTGTATTTCGGGGCCACGGATCACTCGGTCCGCGCCCTACGCGTCCTCGGCCATAGCCGCAAGCCAGACGGGAGCTTCGACGAGGAGTGGGTCCATTTCAGCAACCAGGACCCACCTCTATCGGTCGGCAGGATACCTGACTGCTAGCCGCTTGTTAGGAAGGCGTTTCTCGTGGAAATAGTCTCAATCATCTGGACCGAGGCGATCATCAGGCCGATGAGCAACAGCCTGGTGTTTCTCTACTTCCTGACGTTCGGCAGCTTTGGATTGAGCATTATCGCTTTCACCATTATCGTTCGGGCGGCGATGATCCCCCTATCGATCAAACAGAGCAGACAGATTAAGGCGATGAGCGCGATTCAGCCCAAGGTCAAGGAGATCCAGGCAAAGTACCCGAATGACAGGAGTCGCCAATCACAGGAAACGATGCGCCTGTATAAGGAGCAAGGCGTCAACCCCCTGGGATGCCTTGGTCCGATGGTGATTCAAATGCCGATCTTCATCGGTCTCTTCTGGGCGCTTCGGGCTACATTGCCCTCGACGCCTGAAAGGCTCGCCGATCTCTCCGGGCGGCTCTATTCATGGCTGCCCCAGGTTAACGAAGCGGTGCCATTGGACGGCACATTTATCGGGATGGACCTGGCCGCATACTCAGCGGACAATCCCCTCCCATTCTCGTACCTGCTCCCGCTGCTGGTTGGAGCGTCCATGTGGCTAATGCAGAAGATGACGGCTACACCTTCCACGAGCCCACAGCAGGAGTCGACGCAACGGATGATGCTGTGGATGATGCCGATAATGTTCGGGTATTTCACCCTGTATTTCGAGAGCGGCCTGGCCGTCTATTGGATCATTTCCAATATCATTGGCATTTTGATTCAGGGATTTATCACAGGCTGGGGGCCCCTGGCGCAGGTTGCGTCTTTGGTACGCGGACGGGGATTCCCCTCGCTCACCACCACGGACACCGCCCAGCCGACCGAGGCGCCGCCGGCGGAGGAGGAAGAGAGCAGTGAAGACAGTCGAACGAACGGCAAAGACGACCGACGAAGCAATCGAACTCGCACTAAAGGAGCTAGACGTCGATCGCGGGGAAGTAGAAATAGACGTCGTTAGCCGGGGCAAGTCCGGAATCTTCGGTCTACGGGGTGAGCCGGCAAAGGTCCGAGTAACGCTTCTGGAGGCGCAACCTGATGTGGTAAGGGTCACCTCCGAGGTGCTGAATGAACTGATTTCGAAGATGGGCGTCTCGGCGATAGTGAACCTCAAGCACGCCGACCATGAGGACGTAGGAGGCCCCGTTTACGACATCGACGGCGACGACTCAGGGCTGCTCATTGGCCGAAAGGGCGAGACGCTCCGCGCGCTCCAATCGATGGTGACCTTCATAGCGAGCCGAAAGCTCCAGGACAGGGTCAACGTCTTCCTGGACGTTGCAGGCTACCAGGAGAGGCGCTACAAGTCGTTGAGGAACCTCGCCAACCGTGTAGCGAAAGAGGTGGAGGCCAACGACCGATCGATCACGCTCGAACCGATGCCGGCAAACGAACGACGTATAGTCCACATCGAGTTGGCCGATAACCCGCATGTGGTGACGAACAGCACGGGCTTCGGCCCAAGCCGGCAGATCGTGGTGGAGCCCAGCGAAAGATAGGCGGCGCGGGTGGGGACGAACGAAGAAGTGACCGGGGCCCAACCGGAAGTCGAACCCGCGATAAGGCTCGTGGTCGGACTAGGCAACCCCGGCAGGCACTACGCACGCACACGCCACAATGTTGGGTTTTGGTGCGTGGACCTGCTGGCGAAGGAGCACTCCATCGCCTTATCCCGGCGACGGCCGAAGGCCGTGATAGGTGAGGGGGTGATCGGAGGAGTCTCCGTAGCCCTGGCCAAGCCACGTAGTTTCGTAAATGAGAGCGGCTGGGCCGTGCGATTCCTGCTCGATAGATATCACGCCACTCCAGCCAACATCGTAGTCGTTTACGACGACATGAACCTACCGTTAGGCAGCATCAGGCTACGTCCTCGGGGGAGCTCGGGCGGGCACAACGGGATGAAGTCGATCATCGACGCCGTCTCTACCCAGGAGTTTCCCAGACTCAGGATCGGCATCGGCCGCCCTCCCACCAATTCGGACGACATCGAATACGTACTGGGTAGGATGTCGCGGGCGGAGCGCGAGATCGCCGACAAGACTGTGGCGATTGCCGCTCAGGCCATCACGGTTGCGCTCACGGAGGGTGTCGGCGAGGCCATGAACCGGTTCAACTGACAGGCTGTAGCGTCTCGCCAACTACTGGCCACCATCCGCGACCGCCCTAAACTTCAGACACCGCAGTTATTTACGCTAAACTACGCTCTCACCGCTGGGAGGCCTCGACCGAAGACACGGCGTAACGTCGCCGGCAAGCAGGTCTAGGAACCGCTGGATACCCACGTACTCGTAACCGGGTCGAAAATCTCTGTGGAGTTATCGTCGCCACCGACCACCAACACCCGCCCATCTCTCAGCAGCGTCGCCGTATGCATGGCGCGGACGACAGCCATGTCTCCAGCGGGAGACCAGACACCCGTCGCCGGGTCGTATATCTCGGCAGAAGCCATCGGGCCCATCGAGCTGCCACCGACCGCGAGGACTCTTCCGTCCTCGAGAAGCGTGGTGGTGTGGTAACTACGCGGATCGCGCATCTCGCCCATGCGGGACCAGTCATCGGCAACCGGGTCGTAGAGGTCAGTCCTGGCGGGAAGTGGGTTTTTGCCAAAGCCCCCCACCATCAGTACCTTGCCGTCCGGGAGAAGATTTATGGTGTGGTTGAAGGTGCCTCGGTTGATCGAAGTGTACCGCCAGGTGTCAGTCGCAGGGTCGTAGACCTCTGATGCCGCCTGTGCTCTGTCCGCCTTGAAGCCGGTGACGACCAGGACGCGGCTGTCGTTGAGAACAACGGCTCGATGATCGGAGTGCGAGCTGAACATAGGTGTTATTGCGAAAAAGGCACCTGCCGCAGGATCGTATAGCTCCACGGTGGCTTGGGCTTCGCCTTCCAGCTCACCGAAGCCTCCCGTGATTAGCACGGTCCCATCGCCTAGCGCGACCGCCGCGTGACCGCGTCTGTGGGCCGTCATATTGCCCGTGCGCGACCATGTATCGGTAGCTGGGTCGTACAGCTCAGCCGAGGCGAGAGGGAGGTAGTCGACGCTCCTACCGCCGGTTACGAGGACATTACCGTCCGGCAGAAGGGTCGCCGTGTGACTGGAGCGCCCCTCCTTAAGTTGTGCGGTAAGCGTCCAGGTTGCAGTTTCGGGGTCGAATATCTCAGCTGTGGTCAACACCTCGAATTCGGGGGTCATCCCGCCAACGATAAGCACTCTGCCGTCGGGAAGCATCGTAGCTGAGTGCGTCTTGCGTGCGTCCGTGGCGGGGCCGGGCACGGACTTCACGACAGGAGTCGGGGTCGGCACGATCGTCGGCGTGGGAGTAGCGCCGGGGCTGTCCGTCCCGCACCCGGACACCAGGACGGCGGCTGCTATAGCTAAAATGGGTGGTACGGCGTTATAGACCTTGTACCCCACGACTCCTCCATGCTGCCGTCGTTTTGCGCACCCGACCAAACGCTGCGGGTGAACGCCTAAATCTGAGTCCGCAAGAGGTTAGATGCGATTATGACCCGAGAGGTTGTCGACAAGCAACGGCTAAGGCCAAAAAAGGACCCGCCCCGTATGTCGGTGAGACTGTACCACCGTAGTTCCGAGAGCGTCAAACAAGGCCTATGTTCGACAGTGGTTGGCCTCCGTTGCACCGATATGAAGGGACTTCGGAGCGTTTGAGAGAGATCATGCTCAGCCGGGCTTTTAGTCTGAAGGCGATAGGCATCTTGACTCTCATGGTGTCCTTCGCAGCTTGTTCCCAGCAACCCCCCACCCACCCTCCGGCCCCTTCACCAATACCAGAGCCGTCCAGTCAAGTCGAGACGCAACTCCAAGGAGGCCTTGAGGCCAGTACACCACAAGCCGGACTGAAGCCCGGAACTCTGGGGGCCCTGGGAACACCCGTGGTGCCGCCGACCCTCGAGTTTGCGGCGGAGCCCCCGGAGCGAGACCTGGAGGACCTCGCTCGCAGGCTTCGGGCCGCGACGGAGACCCCTCTTCGTGCGGCTACAAGCTCAATGGACGCCGGAGAGGAGGCGGGTGGGAAAGTCGACTTCTTCGTTACCGATCAGATCGATGACACCGTATCCACCGTCCGAGCAACCTTGCGGCTCGTGAGCGAACACGCCTACTGGTACGTGGACGATGTGCTGAGCGTAGAAAGCGCCGCTACCGCGAAGGCTGCTGAGGCCTTCGAGCGCGAGATATACCCGGTAGTCGTGCGGAACTTCGGCGAGATCGCCAGGCCTGAAAGCGGCAACAACCAGCGGCTGACGATTCTTCACACGGCGCTTCGAGGCGCGGCCGGATACTATTCCTCCTCGGACGAATACGCTAGCCACACACACCCGTATAGCAACGAGCGGACGATGGTCTACATGGAGGCCGAGCGCCTGCGCGTCGGTTCCCAAGCCTATCTAAGGGTCCTTGCTCACGAGCTTCAGCATGCGGTGCACTGGAGCGCCGACCATGGCGAGGAGTCGTGGGTGAACGAAGGGCTATCTGAACTGGCGAGCGAGCTTGCCGGCTTCCCGCCCCAGTTGGTGGAGGCGTTCCTTCGGGTCCCGACGACTCAGCTCAACTACTGGCCGGGCGATCGACAAAGCAGGGGGCTCCATTACGGCGCCTCCAACCTTTTCTTCGCCTATCTGGCGAATCGCTTCGGTGGCGAGGGCTCGCTGAAGCAGCTCGTAGGAGAATCCGCAGACGGCGTTCGCGGCGTCGAAGCCTATCTCAGAGCCAACGACGCGACATTCGTCGACGTCTTCGCAGACTGGGTGGTCGCCAACTACCTGGGTGAGCGAAAAGGGCCATACGGTTATGGCGACAGAGATGTGCGAGTAAGGGCTGTGGGCGAGATTGCCGAGCCCGGCGTGAGGAATGGTGTTCTCCCGCAGTTCTCGGCCAGCTATTTCGAGCTGGGGATGGACGGCGATGCGGTCGTGGAGTTTCGTGGTGAAGCCTCTGTCTCCAGGGCGCTGACTGCGTGCCGTAGCGGACTGTGGTGCTGGTGGAGTAATCGAGGAGACTCGATCGACTCCACGCTGACCAGAGAGGTCGACCTTACCGGACATTCCCGCGCGACGCTGCAATTCTGGGTCTGGTACGAGATCGAAGAGGACTGGGACTACGCTTACGTAGAAGTCTCGACGGACAGCGGGAGAACCTGGACGCTACTTCAGAGCAAGCACACGACCGATTCCAACCCGACGGGCAACAGCTACGGACACGCCTACACCGGTAAGAGCGAGGGCTGGGTCCAGGAGGAGATAGACCTGACCGCGTACAGCGGGAAAAAGGTGCTGTTGCGCTTCGAGTACGTCACGGACGACGCGGTATACCTTGACGGCCTCGTAATCGACGACATATCTATTCCCGAGATCGGCTACTTTGACGATGCGGAGGACGACGGGGGCTGGACCGCGAACGGGTTTGCGCGCTTTGACAACCGGCTTCCGCAAGAGTACCTGGTACAGGTCATAGAAGTGTATAGAGACGGAGGTCGTGCCGTACGTAGAGTCGGTCTCGATGAGAGCAGGACAGGGAACTTCACCGTGCACGGACTCGGGGACCGGCTTAGCCACGCGGTCGTCGTCGTCTCACCCGTTACACCGGGGACGAGTCACCCTGCCGGCTACCGGCTGACGGTAAGCCCGGCGTCGATTCCAGGAGAGGGGGGCGAAGCTACCGCGCCTTGATGGGCCATACGCTCTTTGCTACACTGCGCCAACGTCAGGGGGGTTAGTGAATCATGCGATTGACCGTGGAGGAAGTGAGGCATATCGCCCTGCTTGCAAGAGTAGCGATGACCGACGAGGAGGTGGAGAAGATGCGTGACGAATTGTCCAATATCCTCGACCACTTTCAGGTGCTTCAGCAGGTGGACACCGAGGGTGTAGAGCCCACAGGACACTCAGTAGACCTGGAATCTGTGATGCGCGACGACGAAGCAACTGCCTCGACGCCGAAGGAAGACGTGCTGGCCAACGTTCCTCGTCGAGAGGGCGATTTCGTACGTGTCCGCGCCGTCCTTGAGTGAAAGCGACAAGCCGAGCTTCGTATTTATATGGACTTACCGGACGCTCTACACCTTCCCGCCCATGAAGTCAGCGACCTCCTGCGGCGCAAGCAGCTGTCATCGGTCGATCTGACCCGGACAGTTCTCGACCGGATTGATCACGTCGAGGACCGGACGAAGGCGTTCGTCACCGTCACGGAGGAGCTAGCGCTGGAGCAGGCCAGAGAGGCGGACGCTCGAATCGTCTCAGGCGAGGCCACTGGTCTCACCGGAATCCCGATGCAGCTTAAGGACAACCTCTGCACCAAGGGGACCGCTACGACCTGCGCCTCCCGTATGCTCGAGACCTTCGTGTCCTCATACAACGCGACGATCGCCGATAAACTGTACAACGAAGGCGCGGTGCTGGTGGGCAAAGGGAACCTGGACGAGTTCGCGATGGGCTCTTCGGCCGAGAACTCCGCGTTCTTTCCAACACGAAACCCCTGGGACCTCGACCGCGTTCCCGGCGGAAGCAGCGGGGGACCGGCCGCCTCGGTAGCGGCAGGCGAGAGTTTCTACGCGGTCGGGTCTGACACCGGGGGGAGCATACGGCAGCCGGCGGCGCTGTGCGGAGTCGTGGGATTGAAGCCGACGTACGGGCTGGTGAGCCGATACGGGCTGATCGCCTTCGCAAGCTCGCTCGACCAGATAGGCCCCTTGACCAGAGACGTGACCGATAGCGCGATCGTGCTAAACGCGATAGCCGGCCACGATCCGCGGGACTCCACCTCTATCGACCACAATGCGCCCGATTACACGAAGAATCTGGGAGCAGGAGTAGAGGGGCTTCGCATCGGCGTTCCCAAGGAGTACTTCGTCGAAGGTATGGAATCTGGGGTCGAGAATGCCGTCAGGGAAGCAGTGAGCGTGTTGGAGGAGCTTGGCGCGATAGTCGAGGAGGTCTCACTCCCGCACTCTCCATTCGCGATGGCCGTTTATTACATCATCGCGCCGTCAGAGGCGTCAGCGAACCTCGCTCGCTACGATGGAGTCAAGTACGGGTACTCCACTAAGCAAGCGGACAGCATGTGGGACGCGCTGGAGAAGACGCGGCAGGAAGGTTTCGGGCCCGAAGTGAAACGGCGCATCATGCTGGGGACGTATGCGCTGTCGGCCGGCTACTTCGACGCATACTACCTGAAGGCCCAAAAGGTGCGTACGATGATCCGGCGGGAGCTAGAGGAGATGTTCGAGCGCGTGGACGTACTGGTCACGCCGACTTCGCCCTCGGTGGCCTTCAAACTCGGCGAGAAGATGGACGACCCGTTCCAGATGTACCTGAGCGATATCCTTACGCAGCCAGCCAATATCGCGGGCATACCCGCGATATCGGTCCCCTGCGGCCTCGTGGATGGCTTGCCGGTGGGATTGCAGATCATGGCCGCGCCTCTGCGGGAGGAGACCCTCTTACGGGCCGCGTATGCATACGAACAGGCCACCGAGTGGCATACGCTCCGCCCCGAGTTAGACTGAGGCTTGGCCACATGATCGGAGTCGTGTCCGCTGAGCGCCGATCGTTGCCGGGGTCGAATTGAACGCTGCCGGACGGCCTTACACCATCGGCTACGTAGCCTCGCCGCATCCACACGCCTCGTTCCACGTTAAGACCCTGGACGCCCTGCCCGAAGTAGAGGCAATACACCTCTGCGGCCTTGCGGGCGCCGAGGTGGACGAGCTGAGCAGTGCGTCCGCGAAGGTCTCCTCCACAACCAACGGACTTGACGAGCTTCTCACACGACCTGACCTCGACGCGCTCTTGGTGTGCGTCCGCAACGATCTGTGCCCAGGAGTCTTGAACGCGGCGGTCGGCGCCGAGTTGCCGACGCTGTTCGAGAAGCCGGGCGCCGTCCGCGCGGTCGATCTCCGCGAGGTAGCCTATAGCGCCGCCGAGAGCGGCGTATCTATGGGAGCGCTGTATCTCCGTCGCTGGAGTCCCGTAATGAAGGAGGTGCGCCAGATCAAGCGCGACGGCGCGCTGGGCCGGGTGATGGCGGTGGAGGCGCGCATGGTGACGTCGCAGGTTAGGTACCGCGATCCCTCACATTGGCTTTTCAGGCGCGAGACCGCCGGCAGCGGCATATTATCCTGGCTCGCCTCCCACTATATCGATACGATGTGCTTCCTGATGGACGAGCGCATAGCGGAAGTGACAGCGATGACTGGTCGCCAGAACCCAGAGCCGATCGAAGTCGAGGATACGGCCTCCGTGGCATTCAAGTTCAGCGGAGGCGCGTTGGGGACGCTGAACGCCGGCTACCACCTCGCGGGAAGCGAGCCAGGCTACAGCGGCGCGTCCTACGATTCGTTTCTGGCTTTGCGCGGGACCGAGGGCTCCATCCGCCTCCCGCTCTCCGAATTCAACGGCTACTCTCTTACGAGCACCGCTCCCGGTTGGGGAGACGCGGACAGAAATGAGCGGCGGTTCGAGGACCCTCCATCTGTTGCGTACGGAGGAGTGGCCGGCGCGGAGTTCGTGTCCGCGTTTCTCCGGGCAGGCCGAGAGGGAGGGCCAGCGCCATGCCCCATCGAGGACGCGGTGCACGTGCTGGAGGTCGTGGAAGCGGCGCTGGAGTCTTCAGCTACAGGGCGGCTCGTGAAGGTCGGCACACAGGGTTGATGGGCTGGGACCAGCGACGCCGGCGATGGGCCTACTTTACGGCCAGCATGTCGTAGGCCAGGGCCAGCATGACCTTCGTGCTACTGACCAGGCTCCTTATACTCTCCGACTCGTCCGTGCCGTGGACCCTGTTCATCATCGGGTCGTCGTCCGGGTGCGTCCCGTTGAAGCCATAAGTCTGCACGCCCAGGGGCCGGGTGAACCGCGAGTCGGTGAATCCGACACACACCCCCGGTACCCACTGCAGGTCGTCGCGGCCAAGGGCACTCTCGGTGGCGGACTTGATTCGCTCCACGAAGTCGCTTTCGTACGGGGAGGCGTTGGGCACGGCCATGTAGTCGATCTCGAAGTCGACGTCCGGGATGCCTTTCAGAATCTTCGCAAGCTCCTGGCTGAGGTAAGCGTCGTCCTGATGAGGCAGGGTCCTGACGTCGCAGGTGACGGTGATCGACTCGGGGACGCTGTTGGACTTGATGCCCCCGCGGATCATGGTAGGGGTTAGCGTCATCCGGGAGGAGGCGCGAATCACCGATGCTAGAGGAGGATTGGCGCGCTCTAATTCCGTGAGGATCGCGTCTATGTTCTCAGGCGAGGGTTTGTCCTCGATAGCGAAGGTCGACAAGTGACCGAACATCTCCGCGCTGGTGTCACGCTCCGGCTCGTATGCCTCGATGCGCTGCAGCACCTGCGCCATCCGGTATGAGGCATTGTCGCCCAACCACGGCTGGGAGGCGTGAGCGCTGGTGCCTCTGACCTCAATCTCAACTTGGAGCCTGCCTTTCTCACCCACGTTGACCACGTAGGCGGTCCCGCCCGCCGCGTCGTAGGGAGTGCCACCACCTTCGTTCACCGCAAACGGCGCTGTAATCTTCTCCGGGTGGTTCTCGGCGAGCCAGCCGAAGCCGTACCGCCCCCCATGCTCCTCGTCGGCGCCGGACGCGATGATAAGGCTATCCTTGAACTCGACATCGTTGCGTTTAAGTATGCGGGCCGCCATCATCTGCGCGCACAGCAGGCCCTTGCAATCAGAGGCGCCCCGCCCGTAGACACGGCCGGCTGAGACCGTCGCGCTGAATGGCGGAAAGCGCCACTTCCCCTCGTCTTCGATGGGCACGACGTCGAGATGGGACATGAACATGAGACCGGCGTTCCCCGACCGGCCCTCCAGTCGGGCGATGAGGCTGCCCCTGCCGGGTGCGGACTCGATAATCTCGCTTGGTATCCCGCTCTCTGCGAGCCAGTCCTTGGCGAACTCAGCGACCGGGGTCTCATCGCCGGTGGGCATGAACCCGGTGTTGACCGAGGGAATGCGGACGAGCCCCTGCTCGAGGCGGACGATCTCATCCTTAGACGCCTCCACTTCGGCCAGTAGCTCATTCAGGTCGGGCATTGGCTGATATCTCCTTCAAGTTCAATAGTGCAAGGGCCGTGTCCGCGCCCGCGATCAAGTGAGAGGGGCTCATCAAAGGTGACAGCTCGGCGGGCGAGGCGACGTCGTAACCACCTGTGCTCAGTCATAATCGCCGAGGCACGTCGCCATCAGCAGCGCGGCGATGGTCTTGCCGTCCTGGATCTCTCCGCTGCGTATCAGATCGGGAATCCGCGATGCGGGGAATCGCTCGACCGTAATGTCTTCGTCCGGGTCCGGCTCGAGGCTGCTCGGAACGAGGTCTCGGGCGACAAAGGCGTACATGAGCTCGTTGCAAAACCCCGGCGTCGTCCAGAACCGCCCCATGCTCCTTAAGGACTTCGCGCTGAAACCGATCTCTTCCTGGAGCTCCCGTTTAGCGCCTTCGGAGGGTGACTCCGACTCCTCGACGATACCGGCCGGCGCCTCTAGCAGGTCCGAGCCAATGGGGTACCTGTACTGGCGGACCAGGACGACGTTGTCGTCGTCGTCGATGGGAACGACCACGACTGCGGGCCTGTGGTCGATCACTTCCCTTAGTGCGCTCCGGCCGTTGGGCAAGGCTACCGAGTCGACCCTGAGGGTAACAATCCTCCCGTCGTAAATCTCCTTGGTGGACAACAGCTTTTCAGAACGCATGCTCGTCTCCCGTGAGCCTCCTACGAGACAGCGGGGCCTCGTCCGACGCTAAGGCGCGCCGTGAGGCGGGCGTAGAACTCAGCGGGAGGCGTACCCCGCAGGAAGCTCGCGACGTGGGGGCTGCGCTGCACCGTCACGGTGTCGTCGGGGCCCAGTGTCGTGTCCGCGAAGCCGTCTACGGTAAGCACGGCCTCGTACTGGGGGGCCAGCCGCAACTCTACGGTCGAGTCTCCCGACACTATTATGCCACTCTGGAAGCTCAAGTGAGCCGCGACGGGTTGTATCTGGATGCTCGTAGCCTCAGGGTAGACTATCGGCCCTCCCGCGGAGAGGGCGTAGCCGGTGCTTCCCGTAGGTGTCGCGATGATGAGCCCGTCGGCGCGGTAGGTGTAGAGGTTGGCCCGGTCCACGCCTACTTCGACGTCCAGCAACCCGATCTGACCGCTGCTCACGACAATGTCGTTCAGGGCATGGACGGTCAGGCGTGGCCCGGCGCCTTGGGCTGAGGCGACCGACGCCTGCAGCATCATGCGCTCTTCGACCCTGGCGTCGCCGGCAAGATAAGACGGGACCTTGTCGACGGCGTCCTCAACGGTAAGCTCGGTCATGAAGCCGACGCGACCCATATTGATGCCCAGGATGGGCACCTGGTGGGGCGCCGCCGCCCGCACCGTCTGAAGAATCGTGCCGTCGCCGCCCGCCGTGATGATCACCGAGGTGTCGTCGAGGGTCTCGGCGCCGGCGTCGATGTCGGCCGACGAGGAGACCCAGCACCGGTCTTGTAGCGCCAGGTCCGCCGCAAGGGAGCGGACTAGGCGTTCGGCTTCCGGCAAACGCGGATGGTGAACAAGACCGACCTGAGTTCGGTTCGGCATCTCAATTGGATGAGGGCTTTCCGAGGCGGCGCTGGGTCCTGGCGGCAGACGTCTCCTGAGCCATTGCGAGGGCGGCTTCCGGTAGGACGAACCCGGAGAGTATCTCGGGTCTCTCGCGCACGAACGCCTCGGCATATTGGAGCCCGAACTGGAACCCGGTCCTGCCCAGGGTAAGAGAGACGCGGTGGCGCGACCCCTCCGGCGTATGTCCCTGGCTTTTGAACATCGCCTCTGCCTCGACGCGCTTTTCGAACCATTCGCCCACGTCTACCAGAAAGCTGTACTGCTCCGCGCCGAAGTAGACTCCGGGAAAGTAAGTAGCCGCAATCTTGTGCGGCGGCTCGGTCTCTCCGAAGGTTACGCGAACAGCGGCAGCGCGTGCCTCCAGACTGACGTACGCTGTCTCCAGGTGGTCGTCGTGCTCACCGGAGACTCTGCCGTTCGGCCCATCGAGATACGGACTCTGGGTGATCATCACATCCGGTTGGACCTCGTGGATGATGTCACGCAGAGCATCGACCGACTCCGGGTTACTCTGCATCACGAAGGGCTGCGGGAAGTCGAGGATACGCACGTCGCTTATCCCAAATAGTCCGCACGCCTTGCGCATCTCCACCGCCTTGATCTCGGAATACTCTTCCAGGGTCTGATTCATGATCTTGGGGTCTCGCTCTTCGGGAGGCTTGAGCAGCTCATCCCTGAGCGCCTCGTTGTGGGTGTTGGCGCCGGAGGTGACGCTCACTATCGTTACCTCGTCACCCCGCGAGGTGTGCATCCCAAGGGTGCCGGCATAGTGGGTGAAATCATGGGGGTGAGCGTTGACCCCCAGAATACGAAGATGCCCGTTGTCCATAAGTCCCTCCTTAGACGGTAAGGTCGACCCGATTCACGTGCGCCGAGCCTCGGCCTCCACGCTCTCGGGGGATAGCGCTTGAAAGGCAAGGCGGCTGAGCTCGGCGACGAGGTCGTTGCCGGCTGCGCCGGCTTCATCGCCGACGGCCAGCGCGGTGATTACCAGTGGTCGTCCGGGCAGGTACACGATCCCGACGTCACCCTTGATCCGGCCGCTGCTTCCAATCTTGTGCGCCACGGGAATTTCCCTCTTGAGATGCAGGGGAATCTTCGTGTTGCTCTGGCACCCCTTGAGCAGCTCTATCATCTCAGCCGACGCCTTGGGGCTGACGATCTGGCCGTTGTGCAACTGCTCCAGGATCACTCCCATATCCAGCGCGCTGGTGACGTTGTTCTCGAGGGAGTCCTGAAACGGAAGGCTGTCGTTGTTTAGTTGCCTCCCTCGGAAAGCGGCGTCGTTCTTCTCGTTCGGTGGAAAGTCGCCCATGTCGGCCATCGAGTAGTGCCAGCGGCCCATCGTCATCGTGGTCCTGGTCTGATGGAACCCGAGCTCCTCCATCGTAGCGTTAACTGCATCCAGCCCCACGGCGTCCATCAAGACGTCGGTGGCCATGTTGTCGCTAACGTAGATCATCAGCCTGCAGAAGTCGTAGAGGGTCAGCTCGGGTTCGTCCTCAAGCATGCTCAGGACGCCCGTACCGTGCTTGGATATACCGCCCGGCAGGCGCCTGCGTTCAGACAGAGACAACCGCCCCTCGGAGGCCTGCTTGAAGAGCTCGATCATCACGGGGACCTTGCAGATGCTGGCAATGGGTGACGGTCGCTCGGCGTCGTACTGATGCGTTTCCCCCGTGGTGAGGTCCTTGAAGTAGAATCCCACCCTCCCGGGAAAGTCATTCGCCAGGCGGTCCAACGCCGCCGCCGGCAATCTGCCCTCCGACAAGACTCCCACCTCCTACGTCTGCCGTAGCACCAAAATGCCCCGTGAAAGGTAGCACGCCGCAACGGGCAGAGCAAGCCCGATGGTCGCGATCGGAGAACCGTTGGCGGTCCGGCCTCCGTGGTAGTGTTCAGTGTTCGAATCCGGACGCCGGACCGGTTCGCCGAGCGCACTTTTCCTGCGGCGGACGGTTATAATGGCGGGGCCTGGAGGCCATTCATTGAGGGATGCCGGCGATGGGCGTTTTTGTCGTTAGCGTCGAGGTGCTCGACGACTACAGCGGTCTCGTCTCCAGCGAGTGGCTTCTCAGTGTAGCTGAGCAGACGCTCGCCATTGAGTCGCAACGGTCCGGCACCAAACTCAGCGTCATCGTCACGGACGACGACGTAGTGAGGAGCCTCAATAAACGGCACCGGGGGCTAGACGAGAACACGGACGTCCTGGCCTTCTCCTTCGATCATGAAGGCCACTATTACGGCGAGGGTGAACAGGCGCCTGTCGGACCAGATATAGATTTCGTACTTCCACCGGGTGAGGAGAACTCCCTTGGAGAGGTCATCATCTCCTACCCTCAGGCCCGCCGTCAGGCACGGGAAGGTGACGTAAAAGGTGAGCTTGGGGTGTTGGTCGCTCACGGTGTTCTTCACCTTCTGGGCCATGACCACGAAGACGCGGCGGACAAGGCCGTCATGGACGGGATAACAGCCGAAGTAATGACACGGGCAGGCGGGTCTTCTCAACGGTGATGGGTGATTTCGGATAATGGGCGAGGTCTTCTACAGAAAGTGGCGGCCGCAACGGCTGGACCAGTTGGTCGGGCAGGAGTGGGTCTCTCAGACACTTCTCAACGCCGTGAAGCTCGACCGCGTCGCTCACGCTTACCTGTTTTGCGGGCCCCGGGGGACCGGCAAGACGAGCACCGCTCGAATCCTGGCTAAAGCCGTCAACTGCTTGTCGCCGCAGGATGGTGAGCCCGATAACGAGTGCGAGATATGCGTCTCGATCAATGAGGCGCGGGCCCTGGACCTGATCGAAATAGATGCGGCGAGCAACCGGGGGATCGACGACATAAGGAACCTCCGGGAGAAGGTCCACTACGTGCCCAACGCTGCGCGGAATAAGGTCTACATAATCGACGAAGCGCACATGCTTACCGCCGAGGCCTTCAACGCGCTGCTCAAGACACTGGAGGAGCCACCTGCCCACGCGATATTCGTGTTGGCCACGACGGAGGCGCACAAGGTGCCGCTGACGATCGTCTCGCGGTGCCAACGTTTCGACTTCCGCCGCATACCGCAAGAGGCGATTGTGGGGCGCCTCACGAAGCTATGCACGGACGAGTCGGTAGTCGCTGACACGGAGTCGTTGCAGCTGATCGCTCGCGCGGCCGCCGGGAGTCTGAGGGACGCCGAGAACCTGCTCGAGCAAGCACTCGTCTCGTACGGGTCGCCGCTTGGAGAGCAGCAGGTTAGGGACCTTCTGGAGATGGGGAGCGACGAGCGCGCCCTGGAGCTCGCGGCGCACGTCGTCGACGGATCGACCCGAGAAGGACTGACCGTTATCAACCAGGTGGCGGCGGAGGGGAGCGATCTTCGGCAGTTCCACCGAGTGGTGATGGACTATCTCCGGGGTGTTCTCCTGCTGAAGTCGGGCGCGGACGGGGCATCGGGATATTCCGAGGATGCCGGGGCCAAGATCAAAGGAATGGCGGCCCGCACCTCGATGGAGCACCTGGTCAAGGCCCTAAAGGCGTTCGCCGAGGCCGACCTCCGGCAAGATACCTCCGCGCCGCTACCGCTGGAATTGGCGATGGTAGAGTCAGCCCTGAAGGGGGACGACCCGGTCTCGCCCCCAGATACTCCCGCAGCTCGCCCGGCCCGCCCGCACCCCACGCCGCCGCCCATACAGCGTCGCAGGCCGGACTCAATACGAGAGTCTCCCGGGCCCGCCGAGCGAAGGCCCCGGGAAGTGCAACGGGCGGAAGCCACTCCCGCAATCAACGCAAACCCCATTCCCTCGACTGCTCCGCCAACCGAGCTGCCTTCCGAGCCATTGCCCAGGCTCGAGGCCCAGTGGGAGGCGATAATCAAATCGCTCAGAACCCAGAAGGGGAAGCGGTTCAATCTCGGGGCGCTGCTTCGGTCCAGCGCCGCGCGAGAGGTCGGCGACGGCACGATAACGCTGAAGTACTCGCACTCCTCGCACAAAGAGCGCATGGAGGAAGAGCTTGGCGACCCTGAGGCCAGCAAGCTTCTGAGAGACACCTTTGCCAGGGTGCTGGAAGGCGACTATCAGGTCCGCGCTACACTTCTCGAAGGCGCTAATGCCAGGCCAAGGCAGCCCGCGTCACAGAGCAGCCATCTAGTGCGGGCAGCCAAGGCGATGGGCGCGCAGGTAGTAGGCGAAAAGGAGGCAAAGGAACATGGTCAACAGGAAGATGCTCCGGCAGGCGCAGAAGCTCCAGAAGGACATGCTCAAGATGCAGGAGGAGCTTGAGAGCGCCACCGTCGAGGGTAGCGCCGGCGGCGGGGTCGTCAAGGCCTTGGTCAGCGGCAAGATGAGGGTGGAGTCGATTACGATCGATCCGGACGCCGTATCGCCCGAAGACGTGGAGATACTCCAGGACCTGGTCCTCGCCGCCGTCAACGACGGCCTGGAGAGGGCGCAGGAGAAGGCCTCCAGCCGGATGAGCTCACTCACCGGCGGGCTGAACATACCGGGACTTACGTAGAGTTCCATGACGAACTTCGGATACAGAGGCGCCGAACCGGTGGGCCGGCTCGTGGAGGAGTTCCACAAGCTGCCTGGCATCGGCCCCAAGATGGCCCAGCGCCTCACCTACTACCTCGTGCGTATGCCTGAGCAGGAGGCGCGCCTGCTGGCGGAATCTATCCTGGCGGTCAAAGAGCGGATCACGCTGTGCACCCAGTGCTACAACATCACCGAGTCCGATCCCTGCAACGTGTGCTCCGACCCGGCGCGAGACCAGTCGCGCATTTGCGTGGTCGAGGAGGCGCTGGACGTGGTGGCCCTGGAGCGTACAGGGTCGTATAAAGGGCTGTACCACGTGCTGCACGGCGTGATCTCACCGATGAACGGCATCGGCCCGGACGACCTGAAGATTCAGCCACTGCTGGGACGTTTGAAGAACGGCGCGGTGGAGGAGCTGGTCATGGCAACCAACCCCAATTTGGAGGGCGAGGCGACGTCCATGTACATCCATCGACTGATCGCGCCGCTGGGGCTCAAGGTGACGCGACCCGCACGGGGACTGCCCGTGGGAGGGGACTTGGAGTACGCCGACGAGATGACGCTGGGGCGCGCCATGGAGGGCCGCCAGGAGATGTGACGCGGCTGGCCTCAGCCACAGCGCCCAGCGGCGCTCCACCCCTCGAGGCGATGAGGATCTTCAGCGAGCCCAGGACGTGCCGCGAGCCAGGACCGCAAGAGCCCTCACCCTAGCCCTCTCCCAGCGGCGGGAGAGGGAGAAAAAGGAAGCGTCGCACAGAGAATGGCCAGGTCACGGACATACAAGACTCAGGGCGTCGTCCTCAAGCAGACCCCCATTGGAGAAGCCGATCGCGTCCTCACGCTTTACACGCGGCGAATGGGCAAGATACGCGCCGTGGCGAGAGGCGTGCGACGGACGAAGAGCAGGCTGGCGGGCCACCTGGAGCCGCTGACCTATGCGCGCGTCTCGATAGCTGAAGGCCGAAGTCTAGACGCCATCTCCGAGGCCGAAACCCTCCGAAGCTTCAGGGCGCTGCGGGAGGACCTCGGCCGCGTGTCCTCCGCGGTGTATGTAACCGATCTGGTAGAGAGCTTCTCCGCCGATGGATCGCCAAACGCGGCCGTCTTCGACCTCCTGCTGGCGATTCTGGGAGAACTCGAGGACCACGAGAGCCCAGGGAGGTTGATTCGGTGCTTCGAGGTCCAGCTACTGAAGCACTCGGGTTTTGGCCCAGAGCTCTATCGGTGCGTCGAGTGTCACTCCGTGCTCAAGCCGGGGGACCACCTGTTCAGCTCCGCGAAGGGCGGCATCGTGTGCCCAGATTGCCGAACGGGCTCGTCAGGTGGGCTGGTCTCGGTATCCCTCAGCGCGGTCAAGGTGCTCAGGTTCTTTCAGCGAGAGTCGTTTGAGAAGACGGCTGCGCTCGATGTGCCGTCGCCGCTCCTCGCCGAGGTTGAGCGCGTTCTTCGCACCTACGTCCGTTACGTGCTTGACCGGGAGCTGAAGAGCGCTGACTTTGTTAAGCGGGTGGCCCTGGTAGAACGGGGTTGAGCTAGCCGCGCAGCGTGGCGCGGCTGAGCAGCGCGTGAAACAGACGCTCCGGCATCAATCTGGCTCCCATCATGCCCAGCCTTGCGTCGAGGCCGACGGGATATCGGAAGGCCGGCCTCTTCGCACGTACCGCTTTGTATACCACCCTGGCAACCTTATCGGCCTCGTTGGCAAAGAGCCCCTCGTAGCTTTTGTGGCGGGACCTGTACTTCTGGACGAAAGGGTGGTACGGGGACTCCGGCGATTCGGCCGCGTCCGCGATGACCTGGTTCGAGTGGAAATTGGTCTGGATGTATCCAGGCTCCACGACCACAACCCGGACGCCCAGGGGCCACAGCTCCGTCCGCATCGACTCGCTCATGCCTTCCAGGGCGTGCTTGCTGGCGACGTAAGCGCTGTTGAATGGGGTGCTGATTCTACCGAGTACCGAGCTGATGTTAACGATGGTCCCGCGTCGCCTCTGTGTCATGGATGGAAGCACAGCCCGCATCAGACGGAACGGGGCGAAGAAGTTGGTCTCGAACTGCGCTCTTAGCTCGTCGACCGCGAGACTTGCGGAAGGCCCCCAAAGGCCGTAGCCGGCGTTGTTCACAAGGACGTCGATGCTCCCAAATTCAGAGACCAGCTTGGGCACAGCGTCCTCGATCGTGTTGGGCTCGCTGACGTCCATCTCGACAAGCTCGATGTGCATGTTCCGCCTGGCGGCCTCATCCCGAAGGCCGGCCAGCCTGTCCATCGCCCTGCTGGTCCCGATGACCGTGTAGCCGTTACCGGCCAGGTACAGCGCGGTAGCGAGCCCGATCCCGCTGGAGGCGCCTGTGATGAGCGCGGTGCCTCGCGCGCCCTGGGACATGTTGCTCTCCTATGGCTTCGTGGTGGACTCGGCAGAAGGACGTATGGCACGGCTAGCCAAAAGCAAGCTTCGGGTGCGAAGCCTTGCGGTGCGTGGTGCCGGAGAAGCCCAGAGGTCGACGCCGGTCCGGTACGAATCAGAGGCTGTCGCGTCGATTGGGTCCGGAACGTTGCGGTTAGGCCGAACCGTTAAACGGAGCTTAATAGCATCGCGATGCCGGCCGCGAAGCCAGCGAGCAGCGTGATCCCTGAAATTCCAATGAGCACCCAGGCGATACTGAAGTTGTCCCTGGCCCTGGTGAAGATGCTCTCTTGCCGCTTCGGCTGGCGAGGCTGCCACATATCCGGAGTCTAGCATCGCAGTTGTAGCTGCGTCAACAACGACTCGGACAAGAAGGCTGACCCTTATCCGCCGTATCACGCGCCGGCGTTAGCGGCTACCCCGTTGCAGGGGGAGGGTGACATGCGAAGGGTGTGCCGCGTCGTGGTACACGGTCTGGGTCGCGTTCTGGTAGCTGCGATCGACCCCCAGCGTCCCCCCTGTGTTTGGGTTCACGTCGAAGCGCGGCCAATTGCTGCTGCTGATGTCCAGCCTGATCCGATGTCCCTTGCGAAAGACGTTGGACGTCGGGTAGAGCTGGAAAACCAGCTCGTAGGGCTGCTCAGGCGCCATCATCTCGGGCTTCTCCCAACCGTTCCGGTATCGGGCCCGAATAATGGAGTCGGTGATGTTGAATGCCAGGCCATCCGGGTAGCCGTGATCGGGCGGATAGACGTCAATCAGCTTGGCGGTGAAGTCAGTGTCCGGCGCGGAGGAAGCTGCCCACAGATGCATCTCGATAGGCCCAGTCACCTCAATGTCCTTGTCCAGCACGGGCGTCTGGAACGTCAACACGTCGCTGCGTGAGTTGAGCGGCAGGGTGTCTTTGCACCCGTGGAAATCGGGCCGCCCGCGCTGGTCGAAAGCGCCGGGGCGCATAACGTTGTCCGCGGCTGAGATGCCCCCGCCCATGGTCGGCACGGGGTTGGTGGGATCGAATGTGTACTGTGTGAACGATTCCGCGGGCTTGGGTTCTTCCGGTGCAAGCGAGGCATCGCGGTGGAGGTAGTAGGGGGTGATGCGCGTGCCGGGGAGCGGCCAGTCGGGCTCAGTCCGCCAGTATCCGCCGTGGTTGATTCGCCCAGGGTAATCGGACCCGAACCCCGGCGCGCCTAACACAACCCTGCTCCCGTTACCGCCGCCCATGGTGAAGATGCGCACCGGCGGAGAGCCGGCGAACTCGGTGCTCATTCCCTTCATGTAGTGGTCGAACCAGGCCAACCTCACGTCGTTGAAGTGGACGTGGGATTCCGTCCCGAAATCAAGATCGCCTGAGTAGGTCACCTCATACTGCCCGTGCGTCCAGGGTCCCATTAGCAGTCGCTGGTCCGACTTCTTTATCTTGCTCAGCTCGACGTAGCTCTGGCAGGTGTTTCGGGCATATGAGTCGTACCAGCCGCCCACGTAGAGCGTCGGGACGTCGGCGTGCTGCTCGTAGTACTCGGAGATCGCATAACCGCGCTGCTTCCAGTAATCACCGTAGTCGCCGTGAGTGAGGATGTCGATGGCCCAGCGCTCATAGGACGGCAGCCGCCTCAGGAGGGTTGCCCCTTCCCTCAAAGGAAACCGGTCCACGATGGTGTGTATGTCCTCGGAGTAGGCCTTTACCAGTGCTGCCTTCAGGTCGGGATCCGCCGCCGCCTCCTTGCTCGTGATAGCCATTCTGAACACATACACCAGGAACCTTTGCTCCAGCGCACCGTTCTGGCGCATGGAGCTGTGGTAGTAGTTGGAGGCCCCGACGGCGATGATCATTGTCGCGAGGTGCGGTGGGTCGAGCGTGGCGAGCGCGCTCTGGTCGCTGCCGGAGTATGACCCGCCGAACGTGCCGACCTGGCCATTGCTCCAGGGCTGGGCTCCCAGCCATTCCACAGTGTCGTACCCATCGGGCGCCTCCCTGGCGAACGGGTACCACTCCCCATCAGACTCGAAGCGGCCGCGGACGTCCTGTATTGCGCACACGTACCCTCTCCGCGCGAAATACTTACCGTTGGTCGCGGCGGCGGCCGAGCGCTTGTTATAGGGTGTGCGCTCCACGATCACGGGAAATCGCCCGCGAGCGCGACGTGACCCCACGGCCGGCATGTATAAGTCCGTAGCAAGGCTCACGCCGTCGCGCATCGGAACCATGACGTCCTGGTCGCACGTTACGCCGTACTGCTGATGGGAGCCGGAGTATTCAGCGGACATAGCTGGACCTCAGTGTTCTGAGCGTTTGGGAGCGCCGATGAGGGCGGCCAGGGTCGCCCCTACAGTTTTCGCAGTTTCTGGCGCGACTCAGCTTGTGCCTCGATGAGCTTCCAATCGTAGAGCATCGGCGTGAGCTTAGTCTCGCCCCAGATGGGGGCCTGGTCGGCATAATGGGGACTTCCCGCGTTGCCGGAAGCCCCCAGCGGCACGGTCCAGGCGGAGTTGTTCCAGTCGTCAAGGTCGAAGACGTACCTGGCCACCGACGTAGTGACCACTGTGAAGGGGTCGGACATCGAGTATGTTGCCGACAGAGGCGTGTCGCCGTCGCCGCTCATGGGTAGCGATGGAGGGTCCAGCAGGTCTGCCGTCTCGGGAAACAGCGCGGAGAGCGTGTGGCGCGGCCGCGTGAAATGCAATTTACCCCACTCCCAAGCATCGAGGTCGCTTCCCAGGCGCTCGGTCAAATATGCCACGCTGTCCGCCATCGCACGGGCCATGACCGTGGGCCAGTCCGTCCCCGGCGGCAGCATGCTAGGGTCGTTCGATCTCGCCATTTCGACGAAGTGTGCCTGCAGCCTCCGTACGTGCAGCGGCGCACCTCTGCCGGTGGCGGCCACCGCCTCGTCGTATAGGGTCCCAAGCACGTGCCGCAGCAATGTGTGGTCCAGTTGCCACCTGAACGAGCTGTAGATCGCCGCCGCAACTGAGCCGGCGCTCATCTCGCCTTCCCAGCCCCTCAGCCTCTCGATGGCTTCCGCCGAGAGGTCATCCAGCGGAATGATTTCCATCAACGCATTCTTGTAAACGGTCCCGGGGATTGAGACGCTCTCGGCGTGGACCGATGCCATATCCTTGGCGGTAGCGCTTGTCAGCGTTTCGAGCCGCTCAGTGATTCGCCGGGCGCGGAACTCGGGCGTGAAGTCCAGAGCGATATAGTGTGGGTAGTCGTCGCCTACGATCTTGTTGTTGGCTGTGACGATTAACCCGTCCTCCGGGTTCCGGATTCTGAGCAACTCCTCGAAGGGAACGGACCCTCGCCATTCGCTGTTACCGTCCCAACCGGGCACCGGTATCCAGGCGTTCTGCATCGGCCTGATGGGGAGCCTGCCCCGCGTCAGGTACCCGATGTCGCCGTGCACGTCAGCGAAAACGAAGTTGTGGCACGCGTCCACCCAGTCTCGCATCGACTCCTCGATATCGCCGGCGGACCTTGACTCGAGCATGCGAAGGAGGCAGTCGAACCCGGTGTTGGGACCGTCAGTGGCTGTGTACCTGAAAGCGATGGCGTTCCCGGAGGCAGGGTCACCGGAGATAACCGGACCGTGCCGCGTCACCACCACATCCATCTCTACCGCGGGAGCGTCTCTCACCTCGATTCTCTCAGGCCTGAGGTCGGCTTCGCTCCACTCTCCCTCGACCTGGTAGAGCGTTTGGGAGCCTGGCTTGAAGCGCTCGACATATAAGTCCTGGTAGTCTGCCGCGGCGTGGGTGACGCACCATGCCGCGTAGGCGTTGTGTCCGAAGTGGGGGAAGCCCGGAAGCCCGGGGAACGATAGCCCCACCGCGTCGAACTCCGGGCACGAGATGTGGTTCTGGTAGTAGACGTTGGGGGCTTCGAGCGAGCGGTGAGGGTCTCCCGCGACCAATGGCTTTCCAGAGGCGGTACGCGAGCCGGCCAGCGCCCAGTTGTTGCTGCCCGCGTCTGTGTCTCCCGGCCACGGCTTCGCATCGGCGCCGGTCGCGAGGCCAACTAGCGGGTCAGGGGGGTCTCCCTGGTATTCCTCGCCCGGAGGCACGATCAACAAGTGCCCGTTCTGATAGCCGGGGAGGAGCTCTGCTGCCCGCTCGGCGCCGAGAACGTCCGTGAGCCGCGCCCGCCACAGTTTGGCCTCGAACACGCCCATCAGAATGTGTCTCGCCTTGAAGACGGCCAGCCCGTCCCATGCCCGCCACCGCTCAGGCTCTGAGCCCACCAGGCCGTACTCGACGGGCAGTGTTTCGCAGCCATCGACGTAGGAGTTGACCCCCGCAGCGTAAGCGTCGAGCATGGCTTTCGTTTCCTGATTAACTGCATCGTAGTCGGCGAGGACTGACGCGCGAATCTGGAATCTGCGCATCGTTAAGTCTTGGTCCAACGCCGGCCGCCCGACGAACTCCGCCCATCGCCCGTAAGCTACACGGCGATCATGGTCCATTTGCCACAGCCGGTCCTGCGCGGTAGCGAAACCCTGGGCGAAGAAAGCATCGTGGGCGGTCCGGGCACTCACGTGCGGAATGCCATAGGCGTCACGGTAGACGTCGACGCCAGAGTCGAGTCCGTCGAGGCTTTGTGTCGACCTCGTGTCGGGGAGAGCGCCCTTCAGGTCCTCCGCTGTCAGCCGGACACTGCGCATCGTTGCCTCACATTCACGCCTAGACTACAAACATAGTGGTAAATGTAGAGGGCAGGCCCAGGGTGGACCTGCCCTCAGCATCGTTTCCGTACCGAAACCCCTACGAGACTCTCTTCCGCCCGTCGCTCCTCAGCAGCTCATCCAAAGCATTATGGTCTACAAGGTGACCGCGGCTGGGTTGGTCCGTGAGGGCCCGGTTAAAGAATGGGCTTGCATCCGGGTCGTCAGCCCAGGGGCCTTTTTCCTGGACCTTAAGGACTATAAAGAGCACCATTACATAGCCCAGTAACGTCGCTACAACGAGGGTCAACAGCAGCCATTTGACCAGAGGGTCCCAATCCATGAACCCGTGCCCGAAGATCTTGCGGCTGCTGGGTTTTTGAGCCCACTTACCCGTCGTGATCTCGCGGCGAATCGGGCGCGAAGCGGAATCGCCTTCCCCCAGGCCCGTCCGGTCCCTATTCGACACGCCGCACCTCCATAGGACATCGCATCCGTACACTCGACCCTTCGGCGATACTCGTTGGCCGGCTAGAAGTCATATAACTCGGGCACCTTGCCTTGTCCGGCCAAGACCATGTAGATGACAATCACGGCGGCCAGGATTGAGACTATGAGAAAGCCCCAGAGCACCCTCTTGATTAACGGGTCCACGGCCCACCCTCCATCGCACTCAATGCATGCGAATTCGGTCGATAGTATAGAGTTGTAGCGACATAGCCGTCAAGGCGAAAAGCTAGATTGAGACCGCTACGCGCGACCTGGGACTGAGGGACGCACTCGGCCTTTACCGGCGGTCAAGTTTTTCCCCGCGGACGGGGCCTTCTTGCGAGGAACACGCCCGCGGACGCGAGGACGAAGAGCGTTAGCCAGGAAAGTATGATAGGGCTCACCGGGCCTAAGCGATACCGGGCCCCGCGCTCGGCCTCCAGGTCCGTGAGCCGGGTTTCGAGCAGGGCAACTCTGGCACTTTTCTCGCTAAGCATGATATAGAGGTCTTCCACCGCGGCCAGGGCGGCTCCGTGTGTCTGGGTCGCCTCCGCGGGCGCACCCGCCGAAGCTCGCCGGACCTCTGAGACCGGGCGCTGTACCGGGTCGGCATCCACCACCGTGGTGACTATAGTCGCAACGTTATTATTGGGATTGGAGTCCCCACCGGAGACGCTCACTTGAGCGGTGGTAGTGATGGCCCCGGGCTGCGCCGGTATCACCGTTAGCAGAAAGGGGATCACATCCCTGCCTGCTAGTCGGAGCAGGCCGCAGGTCACAGTGTCTCCGTTCTGGCGACACCTCCCCTGTGTGGCGGTGCCCTCTATAAGAAAGGTCCCCGGGGATGAAGGCGCGTCGGCAGCGTTCACGGGTATGATAGAGTCGAAGGTCACTTCCGGCGGTAGAGTCACCACCAATTCCGAGGTCCAAGCGCCAAAACGGCTAAGGTTCCGCATGGTGACGTTGTAGGAAAGAATCTGCCCCACGCCCACGGGGTCCGGTGAGTCGCTGATCTCGACGGTCATCTCAGGCGCCCTGATCGTTCTCGGTCTGGAGGCGGCCGTGGGCGTACTCTCCTCCACCCTTGCAGTCACAGTCGTAGTCTCCCACGCATCGTTGTTATCTGGGTTTTCGTCGCCCTGCAGCGCGCTAACGCTCACCGTGGCCGTTACGGTCCCTTCCTTTGACGGCCTCACGACGATCCCGACCTCAACAGCGGACCGGCCCAATAGCCGCGCAAGTCTGCACTCCACATCAGAAGCGTTGTCGACGCACCTGACGAACTCAAAGTCACGCGCCACCTCGATCTGCCCCGGTCCCGGCGGGGGGTCGGGCGTCATGATAGAGACGAGGCTCACGTCCGCCGACAGACGTGCTCTCACGATCACGTTCGACGCCTCGTAGGGGCTGACGTTGCGAATGTTGATAACATAGGACAGGTACTGGCCGACGGCGACCGGGTCGGGCCGATCGTCGATTGCCACGGTCAAGTCCGGTAGGGTTGCGCGGGACTCGGCCACATCTCCGCCGAGGACGACGTACGCCGCAGCCGCCATGATCGCCACAACGATCGGCAGGCGCCTCGTCGGTCGAGACCGGTCCGGCACATGCGGTCCAGCGGTAAACACTATCGCTTTCCGCTATTACCGGAGCGCGACGCCGCAACGGCCATTCCGATCCCGCCGACGAGCAATAACGCCCAAGTGATCTGGAACGACGTGACAGGGCCAAACCGGTCCCCGAACCCGCGCTCTTCCTCGAGGGTCCCTAAACGAGTTTCAAGCTCAGTTACCTGAGCATCGCGGGAGGTAAGCCGCCCGCCAATGTCGTCCACCGCCGCGAGTGTTAAGGCGTCCAATGGTTGCGTCGAGGTCGCGGACCCGAGTCGCGTAGCCGCCCCGGACCCCTCCCACTTACCTGCCTGAGCCTGAGCCGTGGCTGGGAACACTGTGAGGTCAGACCCTAATAAGGCGACGGAGACGACGAGCGCAGTCCCCACCGCGAACAGCAATCGGTATCGTAGCCGTCCGGCTTGTGGTTGCTTGGTGTCGGACATCGACCCACCCACGCCTGGCGCGATCGTCATTGAGCTGGACCCGTGCGGCCGCGCAAGACCATCACTCCGCCGGCCACCAGGAGTGCCGCAATGAGAAGCCAGGTAAGCATGAACGAGGAGAACGGCCCGATTCGAACGCTGAGGCCACGTTGCCGCTCGAGCTCCGCCACACGGTCCTCCAGGTGCGCGATCAGGACGTCGCGCTCGTCGAGAAGGCGGTACATCTCCTCCACGGCGCCAGCAACGTCCCGCCCTGCGGCAACCTGAGCACCCCCAGCGGTGGCGGGGCCCCCTGCACCAGCCGACTCTGTTTGCTGCACGAAACCTGAGGTCTGACCTGCGGATGGCTGGACTTGTGGCGGTTCAACTGCGACAGGCCGTTGCGCCGGCCTAGACAAACCGGAATCCGACGTGACGGTCGTCGACTCGGTTGCTCGGTTGTTCTTGACGTTCGCGTCGGCTTCCTCAGACGAGACATCCGCGGTCGCGTTGAGGGTCCCCGCGATCCTAGGAGTGACAATTACCCGAAAGGTTGAGATGGTGTCACGAGGCAGTACAGCAAAAACGCAGACCAGGACCCCGGCGGACTCATCACACGCCGCGCCTCCGGGCATCATGAGCTCTCGGGCGCTTCCAGAAGGCATGCTAAGGCTGTTGACCACCGACTCGAATCTTGCGGCCCCGTCGATAGTGAAACGGAGGGTCACCAGCGAGGCAAACTGCGACCCGGCGTTCAGAATGTTAACGGTGTATGCGAGATCGCCCCTAACGACGGCCGGGTCCGGGGAGTCCGTAACGCTAACGACCAGGTCTGGAAGGGCCTGGAGCGATGGGTGGGCCGTTGCGGCGCCGGGCGCCGTAACGACCAGGAGAAGCGGCGCCAGTATGGCGGCGATAGCCCGCAGCACCGATGTCCCGTTCAAGAAGCTCAGAGACCGCACGTGCTAAGACCCTTTGGCCCTACAGCGCTCATGTAACCCCGTTTGACTGCTACCGGTCGGAATCCCATCGACGCGTACAACTGGTATGGAGAGTAGGTCATCTCGATTATGACTACCTGACCGGCGCCCCGCGAAGTGGCGCCGCCGACGCAGCAAAGCACACAGGCCTGCACTGCGAGGAGACTTAGTTTGTAGCCGCCTTCTCTTCGGGCCTCCGCTTGCCTACCCACCACTCGCGAAGCGCCTGGCCGGGCTTATCGCCCTCGCTATGGGCAACGGCTGCGATGAACTCCTCCACGGCGCGAGGGCCTACGTCCTTGAGGAGCCCCTCCATGAACGCCGTCCGATCATTGGTCCGCCTGGGTTGCCACTCCTGGTAATAGGGCGTGATTCTCGTTCCCGCCCGCCGCTGAATTCGCTCATAGACGATCTGTTCGAGGGCCATCCCGATGGTGCGGGGGTCGGTCCAGTCGGCCCGATAGAGTATTCCGCCACCGGCCGCAATGATATACGTCATGTTCGGCAGGGCCCCATAGGCGCGATGGACCGTGCCCTCCAGGTCGTCGACCAACACCGGGCGTCTTAGCCCCCAGAGGTCGGCCGCGTCATGAGCGTGTGCGAGCTTCTGCTCAAGATTGTCGTGGTGAGGGTACCTGTCACCCGGGTGCGCTTCACGCGTGTACAGAAAGACGAAGGTCACACCGTGTTTAGCGTACTCCTCCGCCATGGGTTCCAGGTCTGGCGCCGCCAGCCCACAGAACGGTCAGGTGATCGAGCCGAACTCGATGACCAGCGGACCGCGGCCCCAGTAGTCGGACAGCCGCACCGCGCTGCCATCGCCAGCGTTCACAAGATCGCCGTCCGGCGCGGGCTGTCCCACCTTCAGGATACTCCGGAACCTTGGGAAGTCCTCCGCGCACATGTCCAGAGGAAAGCTGGCGTAGTTGTATTCGCTCATGATATCGGGCCTCTCATGCAACCCTCTCGCCTCGTACCAGGTGCGCAAGCTCGTAGAGCGATGCCAGCCACAACTCGCGGCCCTGAGCGGGGATCCGCTTCGTCGCTTCCCCAAGCGGAACGGCGTCTACGTCAATTACGTCCTCTCCGCCCGGCGGGTTTTCAGGCTCCCCAGCGAGTCTCACGTCGGCGTAACCTACGACGTGGTAGAACTCTGGGTGAGGCATGTGAGAACGATAAGGCTTTGGGGCGTATGAGTAACAATGGATCGCTCCAAATGGCTCGAAACTCAGAAGCTCAGCACCAGCCTCTTCTAGAAGCTCGCGCCGAGCGGCGTCGATGTACGTCTCTTCGGGCTCCATCGTTCCGCCAATGGAGTGGTCCCAGCGCCCGTCGGCCATCTGGACCACGACCACATGGTCGCCAACAAACGGGACTATGCGAACATGGGATATCAGTGTGTCGGGCGGCGGCTCGTCTCTAGTCTGGAACCGCGCTCTGATAGGGCCCCACTCCCAGTACATCTCGCGGAACAGCTCCGGGAACCGGTCCACGTAAGACTCCACGGTCACCTCACTCAAGAGACGGCGTGACGACGTTCTTGGGCTTGCCTTCGAGGAAGGCGATCAGGTTGGTGACTACACCCTCGTTGAGCAGCTCCATGCCTTCGGGAGTCTGGTCCGCGATGTGGGGGGTCAGCACGACCTGGTCGCACGACAAGATGGGGTGGTCGGCGGGCAGCGGCTCGGCGTCGAATACGTCGAGGCCTGCGCCGCCCAGGTGGCCGGAGTTGAGGGCTTCGACGAGCGCATCAGAGTCCACAAGCTCTCCTCTGCCTGCATTGATCAGGAGTGAGCCCTGTTTCATGAGAGCGATCTCTCTGCTTCCGATCATCCCCCGGCTGTCCTCGCTGAGGCGGACGTGCAAGCTAACCACATCGGACTCTCGCAGCAGGTCGTCCAGCTCCACGTACCGCACTCCCAGGCACGCCTCGCGCTCAGCTGAGGGACTGTAAGTCCAAGCGAGCGATTTCATGCCCAGGGCGTTCCCCAGCCGCGCGACCTCGCTCCCAACGTTACCTGTTCCCACGATTCCGAGGGTCTTGCCCTGCAGGAACATGTTCTCCATACGCGTCCAGCGTCCCGCCTTGAGCTCTGACGTCTGAAAGGCAGCGCGCTTGGCGACGGCGAACATGAGACCGAAGATGTGCTCGGCGACGATCGCCGCCGTCCGTCCGGGCTGGTTGCTCACGGTGATGCCAAGCTCCGAGGCGGCTGGCAGGTCGATCATGTCGGTGCCGATCGAGCATGTCGCGATAATCCGCAGCTGGGGGAGCGCTCGAAGGGCATCACCCGGCCACTTGACGGCCCCGCGGGTGTTGAGTATCGCGTGAGCGTCTCTGGCGCGCTCCACCTGATCATCGAGCGTGGCCGGCCTGTCCGTGAAGAGCGCGACGCTTCCATACGGCTCCAGCCGCTCGAGATGCGGCGAGCCCTGGATCTGGGGCGGATCGTCGCCCGGCACGACGAACTTCAGACGCGGGGAACCCAACGCGTTCCTCCTATCGCGGACACCTTCGGAGACTACCTTTGACCTCCTGTAAAGTCAAGAAACGTGCCTAGGCTCGCCGACCCCCTTCTCGCAGATGGTTGGGGACGAGGAACGGACGGTCACGTTGGGAGAGCCGCCCGGCGGACCGCCATGGCGACGGCGTTGCCTATTCGGCGAAGCTAGGCTACAGTACGTCATCATGATCTGGCTGGGCAGGCTCATCAGCGTCCCGCTGGGCCTTATTCTGTTCGTCCTGCTGCTGGCGACGCTGGTCATCCTGGAAGTCGACCGCACCTTCCTCAATCCAGGGTACTATCCTGAGCAGCTACGCAAAGCCAACTTCTTCGAGTTCGTTCTCGGCGACCTTCTAACCTCCGGTATCGACGAGGCTAGGGCCCAGTCCGGCGATGACGTCGCCGGCGTGGACAAGAACCTGGTAGCAAACTCCGGCTTGACCACCGAGGATATCGTCTCCTCCGTGAACAGCGCAGTGCCGCCCGAGTGGGTGCAAGGCTTGGTCGAGCAGTCGTTCGACCAGTTCGGAAGATACCTGACGGGCGAGCGCGACGAGTTCCAGATCACGGTTAAGGCGGGGGACAGGGCGACTGCGCTGGTCGAAGAGGTTAAATCCTTGCTGAGGAAGGCCAACGCCTACGACCTGCTATATGAAGAAGCCGTCAATCCCGCCGTCGAACAGGGGGTGAACTTCGACCTCCCCCTCGGCGTAGAGCTGACCAGCGACCGCCTGCTTGAGGCGATACGGACGGTTGCGCCAAGCCAATGGGTCCAGTCACAAGTAGAGAGGGTCCTGGACGAGGTTACGCCTTACTTCACGGGCGGAAGAGACAGCTTCGCCGTAACACTGGAGCTAGAAGACAGGGTGCCTATCGCTCTTGAAGAGGTCAAGCAGCTTCTGAGGGAAGCGGACGCCTACGACCTGCTTTACACCGAGGTGGTAGAGCCCCAGGTCGCAGAGAAGCTCGGCGATTCAGCAGCGCTCCCATTCGGCGTTGCAGTTTCGACCGATGAGGTGCTCGGCGCGCTGCGGCAGGTGGCGCCGGTGGAGTGGGTGCAGCAGCAGGTGGAGACGCTGATCGACGATGTGGGCCCCTACCTGGCCGGCCAGTCGGATACTTTCAGCAGCGAGATCTCGCTGCTCGACAACAAACGCCAGGCGCGCGGGGTTATAGCCGACCTAGTCGGGACAAGACTGACACAGGTCGTCGAAAAGATCCCCAAATGTCAGTCGACGGCTGAGCTGGCTGCGGCTGCCACCAATCGGGACTCGCTGGGCCTGCCGTCTTGCGTGCCTGCGAACATTCCGGTGAATCAATTGCTAAGGAGGCTCGACGTAGACGTGGGAGGCGTCGTATCCCAGTTCGTTCTGGGGCCACTTCCCGACGAGATCACCTTCGACGAGGAGCGGCTGCGCCAGGCGCTCTCCCTGGCCGGGGCGGGGGAAAACATCGATCGGCTGGACGAGGTACGCGACATCCTGGGGGGGAATTGGAGCTACACGGATGTCGATCTGCGCCAACTCATCAGTGAAAAGAGAGGCGAAGGGGACGTCGAGCGGCTGGACGACCTGAGGGCTTTCCTCGGCGATGGGTGGACGTACACGGATGCCGACTTCCGGGCGGACCTGTTGGCCGGGCGTTGCGTCTTCGTTATCGTTTGCGAGCTGACACTCGATGCTGACGACCTCGATACCGGACGCGATGCGTTTAGCTCAGCTCGCACGTTCAAGCTGGTAATCTATATCCCGCTGTTGCTGCTCCTGGTCGTCATCGCCTTCCTGGGAGGGCGGAATTGGTCGGGTCGCGTCGCTTACGGAGCTGCGTTTCTCGTAGTCTCCGCCGGCATCATCTATGTGGCGTTCGGGCCGGTGTACGGTGCTTTCGTGGGCAGCGCGTTCGACGAAGTCAGAAAAGAGGCCGTTCAGGAAATTGGCCGGTCCGGCCCCGATTTCCCGCAGACCGCGCGGCTCGCCTCCACGAAGGGGATCGATATGGGGCAGTCGGTGGTCGACGGCTTTGCCTCCGGCATCTCCGGCTCCAGCCTGAGCCTCACTGTCTTAGGTCTGCTGTTATTCGGCGGCGCGGTGTTTTGGTCCACGATCATATCGACGGTCGACCGCTTCTTCCCGAACAAGGAGAAGGCGCTCAAGGGCTAGGTCAAGTAGGCGGCCAGCGCTCTCACCCTTTTTGCGAATCTACCCGCGCCCAGGCCATTGCTACCACGATGCCTCGCAGCGTGATCGCCCCGACGAATCCCTGGTAGGTTATCTACGTGAGCGTCGCATGCCCATCGCCGCGCCAAACGCCCCGAACGATATGACCAGAGCCCAGACTGTGACCGCTGGAACGTTGGCCGGGGTCGAGGTAGCCGCGGGCCCAGAAGTGGGAGTCGGCGTTGGGGTCGGGGTAGGGAACTCGGTCTGCGACCGATAAGTCGCAATCACGTTGGACTGGGCGGGGCCGAAGTAGGTCACCGTCACGTCGTCGCCGGGCTGTACCCACACGGCGCCGTCTCCATCAGCCAGAGCCGCGGCATCGTCTGAGATCAATACCAGCCCGGCGAACAGCGCAGACACGGCACTAGGGGTAGGGTCCGTTTCGCTGCTTACCTCCGATACGGACACCGGCTCTCCCATAATATCGGATGTGCTGGTTACGATGACCCGGCGCGATGAGGTCGAGTAGCTGTCGACAACCTCGTGGCTGAAGGTCACAGTGAGCGTGCTCCCGGCATTCACGTCATTCGCCAGCTTGATCTCGCCAGTGAGGGAGTTGATGTCTGCCAATAGCGTTGTGACGCCATTGACCTTGGCGCTCGTCACCGCGATTATTGGCGTGTTGGCAGGTGTGGATGTATCGTAGCCGCTACCATCGCTGAGGGCGTGGGCAGAAGGATGGGGGGCGCCGTTTGCGAGGCTCCACCACTGGGTCGTCGTAACCTCGGACGACACTGAGCTCCACGTGGCGACGCTGGTCTGGATGGTACCGAGATCGAGGTCCCTGACGTAGACGCTTGCGGTCTCGCCGACCTGTAGAGTCTGTAGTTGGTTGCCGGAGCCGTCCTGAAACTCCACGCCGTCATCAGGGACCGCGGCGGTCGCGGGCATACCCGCAATCGCGACAAATAGCGCAAACCAACCGGCCAGAAGAATCACAACAGCCAGCGTGACCCTTAGTCTGGCCACAGGGGTCGCCTCCGCCTAGCGGCCTCGAGCTCAGACGAGCTCCGGTCGGGCCACGAGTAGGCCCTCTTCGCGGCGCACGCCGATGGCGAACGGGGCGCTGTCGATATCCAGGGCTATCTGTCTGTCCATCGGATGAAAGTGTGGGAGTTTCGGGTCTCCGTATTTCTGAGACTGCTCACCCGCCAATACCAGTGCCCGGACTGAGTCCGGGTCGGGGGGCCGCCCCTCTATGACGTTCTTAAGATAGAGGGCACACTGCTCATCTTCGTCCGTACGCACCCTCCCGCCATCGCCCATGGCCACGATTGTCACGGTATCGCTCACGCCTTGCATCACGGCCTTCGCCGTGGCCCCGGCCACCGCGAACGAAGCGGCGTAGAGTCGCTCCGAGTCTCTCACCTGCGTCAAGCCTAATGTGCCCGCGCGCGTGGACTGAATAAGCGTCTTACCTTCGACGTCCGCGGTCTGAAGCTCAAACGGGGAGTTGCCAAGATCGAAGCCGTCCGGCCGGACCCCGTCGACCTCGCCCATGCACATGTCCCCCAGGTTACGACGCCGCAGGTCTGTCGCCTCTTCTACCTCCGCCACCATTATGATCTTGGATGCGCCCCGCGAGAAAGCGACCGCGGCGGTTGTAAAGGCCCTGAATACGTCGATGACAACGACGGTCCCGGTAGCCCGCCGGGCGCCCTCCACCAGGCTGTCGACGAGAACGTGCATCTTGGCCAGCTTTCGTCAGTCATCCCGCCGCGACTTCCGTGATCGTCAGCTGAGGCGCCGCAGAGATGATACCGCACTGCAAGATAGCGGTGGTCCCAACATTTCTCGGCTGACCGGGTGAGTTACAGAGGCTACGCCGAGTTGCGGGCTCCGCGACGGAAGAAGCGCTCCGGCGGAGCCGGGTCCCTGAGCCCAGAAAGGCGGCGCAAGGGGGGCGTGACACGCACTAAGTCGGAAAGCAGCTCGACGAAGGGCCAGAGCCGGCCGAGCCTGTCCCTCACCCGAAGATAGGTCCATTCTCCGCGAAGCATGCGGGCCACTGCCTTCCAAAGAATGGGGTAGCGATACTCGACGCGGACGAACAGGCCAGGCCACAGGTGAAATATGTCGTGGACTTTTCGCGAGATGGATAGCTCCGGTAGCAGATCGCGCTCGACCTCACGACGGTAGCCTTCGAGGTCGGCAGACTGGCCGCCGAGATAGGCGGCGAGGTGCCTGGCAGAGGCCGTGCCGCTCCATATTGCCGCGTAGATTCCCTCGGCGGTGAACGGGTCGAGAAGTCCCGCTGCGTCGCCCACCAGCAGTACGTTGCCGTCCATCAGCGGCGAGCCCTGCTGACGTACGGGCAGGTGGTACCCTCTCAGTCCCCAGAGCTCAGCGGGGTCGAACCCGTAGAACCGGACCAGCTTGTCGAGCCTGTCTCGAAGTGTAGGGCCGATGTGACGCCACCCGCCCAGGCCGATGTTCAGATGGTCCGACTTCGGGAAGATCCAGCCGTAGCCGCCCGGGAGGCCGCCGAAATCGAGCCCCATGGAGTGCTTCCACTCGTCGGAGATGCCGCCGGCAGGCGTGATGTTTCCCTCAAGAGCGATCCCGTGGTTGAGCATGACGTCGACGCCCGCCATTTTAGCGGTCTGCCCATTGGCGCCGTCCGCGGCGACGAGCGCCCGGCTTTCGAAACAGCCGCCGGAGGTCCGTACCTGCACGTGGTCCGGATGGCGTTCGATCTGGCGCACCGGCTCTCGCTGGCGCAAGGTCGCGCCAGCCTCTACGGCGCACTCCGCCATGAAGGTGTCCAGCTTGGAACGTTGGGTGAAGTACGTGACCGTGTCAGAGTAGGTTCGCGTGAATTCGGACCGTTGCTGGAGCGTGATCTTGACGCGGTTGATCACACGCTCAATCACAGGTGTGAGGTCGAACGGCAAAAGGCCGGCCGCGCGGATCGTCACGCCCCCGCCGCAAGGCTTGTCTCGAGGGAACTCAGCCTTGTCCAACAGCAATACGGACAGCCCCCGGGCGGCGCACTCTCGGGCCGTTGTGCTACCACCGGGACCTGCGCCGACAACGATCACGTCGTATCGCATTGGCTACCGGCCTCACTGGCCCCCACCGACAATGTTCGCGGCCGCGGCGGGCGCGGCCTAGTGCAGCCGTCGAGGGCACCCCGATTATAGTGGCATCCGACGCGGCCGTGCAATCCCGCAGGGCACGCGGTGTGGAAGGCTTCCGTCTAGCGACGGGCCTACCTGAGGTCCTTGGGCAGAACGAAGCTCACGTCCTCCTCGGCGCCCTTGATAGGGATCACCTCGTCTGGAGCGATCATCTGGATAACAGCTTCCACCTGCGCTTCGGGCGTAGACGCGCCGGACGTGATACCCACGTTCTCCACGCCATCGAGCCAGGCTGGGTCCATGTCTTCCGGCCCGTTGATCAGATACGCCGTTACGCCGTGGGCCTGGGCTACCTCTTGGAGCCTGTTGCAGTTCGAGCTGTTGGGGGCGCCTATCACGAGCACGAGCTCCACCCAGCGGCACAGCTCCTTGACCGTGAGCTGTCTGTTCGTCGTCGCGTAGCACAGGTCGTTGCGTACGATGACGTCGTCGAAGCGGCTCTCGATCTGTTCGATAGCCTGCTGAGTATCGTCTACTGAGAGAGTCGTCTGAGTCAGCACGGCCACCGGAGTCCCGGGGTCCCAGTCCGGTAGGTCCACACCTTCGCGGTCGTCGACGAGATGCATGGTCCGCTGTCCGGTCGTGCCCTTCACCTCCTGATGGCCGCGGTGGCCGACCAGGATCAGCCGTCTGCCGTCGGAGTCGTATTTGTGGGCTTCGTGGTGCACCTTGGTCACTAAAGGACACGTCGCGTCTACAACGTGAAGGTGGCGACGTTCAGCCTTTTCGTAGTCCTCCGGCGGGGAGCCGTGAGCCGAAAATACTACCGTCGAGCCCGGCGGGATTTCGTCCACGTCCTCGACAGTAACGGCGCCCTTGTCCTCGACCGACTTCACGACGTATGGATTGTGAACGATCTGGTGCTTCACATAGACCGGCGCGCCGAATCTCTCCAGCGCCAGCTCGACAACGTCGATGGCGCGGTCCACGCCCGCGCAGAAACCCCTGGGTATTCCCAAATACACCTTCGCCAAGCCATTACCTCAAGTCATTGGCTGCCGCCCACGGCTATGACGATTCTACCATAGCGCCACACGGGCGCTTATGGCTGCGCCGCATTGTCGCCGTGTATACTACCGTGCACTCTGGAGTCTGGAGCGGTGCAATGAAGCTCGCCGAGAGGATGAGCCGGTTGGGGACGGAGACAGCGTTCGAGGTGCTGGCCAAAGCTAAGCGGCTCGAGGCTGAGGGAGTCGACGTTATCCACCTGGAGATCGGTGAGCCGGACTTCGACACCCCGCAGAACATCGTCCACGCCGGGATAGACGCGTTGGGAGGCGGCTACACGCACTACGGCCCGTCCCCGGGGCTAATGGAAACGCGAGAGCGAATCGCGCAGGAGGTGGCGGATACGAGGGGCATATCCGTCTCGGCCGATAACGTGGTCGTGACCCCGGGCGCCAAGCCGATCATGTTCTTCGCGATGCTCGCGCTGGTTGACGAGGGAGACGAGGTGCTGTACCCGAACCCGGGATTCCCAATTTACGAGTCGATGATCAACTTCGCAGGCGGCATCCCCGTCCCCATGAAATTGCTGCCATCCCGAGAGTTCAAAGTCGACGTCGAAGAGGTGGCCGGTCAAGTAACACCCAGGACAAAGATGATGGTCCTCAACTCGCCGAACAATCCGTGCGGCAGCATCATCGAGAAGCCGGACCTCGAGGCCCTGGCGGACATTGCCAGGGAGAACGACATAATAGTCCTATCCGATGAGATATACCGGCGGTTCTTGTACGAGGGAGAGCACCATAGCATCACCGGGTTCCCCGGCATGCCTGAGCAGACCATTATCCTCGACGGCTTCTCCAAGACCTATGCGATGACAGGATGGCGCGTGGGCTACGGAGTCATGCCGTTGGAGCTGGTGGAGCCCATCTCTCGCCTTTGCACGAACAGCGTCTCATGTACCGCGAGCTTCACCCAGCGGGCGATTCTCGAGGCGATGGACGGACCTCAGGACGCGGCCCACGAAATGGTTGCCGAGTTCAAAGAGCGCCGCGACCTGATAGTCGAGGGCATCAACCAGATCCCCGGAATACGTTGTCCAATGCCCAAGGGCGCCTTCTATATATTCCCCAGCGTGGAGGGCACGGGCATCAGCAGCCGCGACTTCGCCGACGGCCTCCTCCAGGAAGAGGGTGTGGCCTGCCTCGCGGGGGAGTCGTTTGGCGAATACGGCGACGGTTGCGTCCGGTTCTCCTTCGCCAACTCTACGGAGAACCTCGAGCGGGCCCTCGAGCGCATCGACCGTTTCGTCGCCGCCCATTCGTAGCGGCTCCTCGACAACGTCGTCCTGAGGAAGCCGCCGACGAAGGGCCTGGTTTGGGCTTACCGCAGGTACAAAGCCATAGCTACCGTGCTATAATTTTCGCTATCTGCAAGTCCAGGAGTTTCGAGGCCCGATGCGCACCTTCCGGCTGGCGATGGCGCAGATCAACTCGACCGTTGGTGACCTGGAAGGCAACACCGCCAAGATCATCGACTACGTTGAGCAGGCGCGGTCGCATCACGCCGACCTTGTGGCCTTCCCCGAGATGGCCATCACCGGCTATCCGCCGGAGGACTTGGTCTTCAAGCCACAGTTCGTCCAGGACAACATCCGCTGTATGCGGCAGGTGGCGGATGCCTCTGAAGGCGTCGTGGTTGTCGTCGGGTTCGTGGACGCGGACCCCAAACTCCGCAATGCCGCCGCGGTGGCTCACGACCGCGAATTGGTGGGCGTCTATCACAAGATGCGCCTCCCTAACTACGGCGTCTTCGACGAGGACCGGTACTTCACCCCCGGCGACGAATGCCCTGTCTACCTCATCGACGGTACGCTTGTTGGCGTGAACGTGTGCGAAGACATCTGGAAGGCCGCAGGGCCCGCAGTAGTCCAACGGTCCGCCGGCGCCGAGATCATAGTTAATATCAGCGCCTCACCCTACTATGCCGGCAAGCTGGACTATCGCGAGAGGATGCTCGCGACCAGAGCCTCCGACAACGAGGTCTTCGTAGCGTACGTGAACATGGTCGGGGGACAGGATGAGCTGGTGTTCGACGGCGCCAGCATGGTGCTAGGACCCGATGGGGGCATGGTGGAGCAAGGCAGCCAGTTTCAGGAAGAGTTGATCGTAGTAGACCTAAACGTCGAAGCGGTCTTGCAGTCGCGCCCCACGAGGCCCCGCAGAGACAGGGCTGAAGCCCTGAACGGGTTCGGGACAGCGAAGAACCTCGTGGTGTCGGAATACGTGCCTGACAACTCTCAGCCCCCGTTGCCAGGTCGTACCCCCGTCCGCTACGAGGGCCCCGGGGAGGTCTACGCGGCGCTGGTCACCGGCACTCGGGACTATGTACGCAAGAGTGGCTTCGAGCAGGTGCTCGTCGCGCTCTCCGGGGGAATCGACTCCAGCCTGGTCGCCACGATTGCCGCGGACGCACTGGGACCGGACAACGTCATGGGCGTGTCCATGCCGTCGAGGTACTCGTCTGAGGGCAGCGTCCTCGACGCGTTGGCCCTGGCCAAGGACCTGGGCCTCGACCTGGAGACGCTCCCGATCGAGGACGCGTTCGCCGCTCACCTCGATACGCTTGCCCCTAGCTTCGAAGGAACGGCGCCTGGGCTGGCCGAGGAGAACCTGCAGTCGCGAATCCGAGGCGTGCTGATCATGGCGCTGTCCAACAAGCTCGGGAGGCTGGTGCTCACGACCGGCAACAAGAGCGAGATGGCGGTGGGGTACGCGACAATCTACGGGGACATGGCCGGCGGGTTCGCGGTGATTAAGGACGTGCCGAAGACGATGGTGTACCAGCTAGCCGAGTACAGGAATACCCTCTCTCAGAACGGCGGCGGCCCCATCCCGCGAAGCGTAATCGAAAAGCCGCCCAGTGCCGAGCTGCGACCCGACCAGAAAGACGAGGACAGCCTGCCGCCCTACAAAGTGCTGGACCCGATTCTGAAGGCGTACGTGGAGGACGACTTGAGCCTCGACGATATCGTGACCATGGGCTTCGACGGTGAGGTCGTGAAGCGCATGATGACCCTGGTCGACCAGAGCGAGTATAAGCGACGCCAATCGCCCCCGGGCATCAAGATCACCGAGCGAAACTTCGGCCGCGACCGGCGTATGCCCATCGCCAATCGCTACCGACCGTTTTGACGGGCCGGGCCGCGGAGTTCGCAGAGAGAATGTCTATCGCGTTTCCAAGCCGCAGCAGTCCTGATTTAGCGCGTGCCAGACCGCGCTGGGGAGCGCAAACTTGAAGCTCGGCGTCGTGTTCCCCCAGACGGAGATCGGCACCGACCCCGTCGCGGTGCGCGACTACGCCCAGGCGGCGGAATCGCTTGGCTACGACCACCTCATCGCCTATGATCACGTCGTCGGGGCCAACGCCGAGAGCCGTACAGGGTGGAGCGGGTCTTACCGGCACACCGATATGTTCCACGAGCCGTTCGTCCTGTTCGGCTACCTGGCGGGCGTCACACAGAGGATTGGGCTGGTGAGCGGCGTGGTGATCCTGCCCCAGCGCCAGACAGTACTCGTAGCCAAGCAGGCGGCGGAGGTCGACGTGCTGAGTGGTGGGCGTCTGCGCTTCGGTATCGGCATCGGCTGGAACGCAGTGGAGTACGAGGCCCTGGGCGAGAACTTCCACAATCGAGGCGCACGCTCGGAAGAGCAGGTCGAGGTGATGCGGGCCCTATGGACTAACCAACTCGTAACCTACGAGGGCCGATGGCACAAGATAACCGACGCGGGTCTGAATCCTCTCCCGGTACAGCGGCCCATACCGCTGTGGATTGGCGGCAAGGTGGACCAGACACTCCGTCGAATCGCGCGCTTCGGAGATGGCTGGCTCTCCAACATGCCGCGGCCCAACGACGATGTCCACGCCATGATCGAGACATTGCGAAGCTACACTGTCGAGGAGGGCCGCGACCCCGACTCCATTGGCATCGAGGCCTGGGTCTCCATAGGCAGCCGCCCCCAGGAGCAGTGGACGCTGGATGTCGCAGCTTGGACAGACTTGGGAGCTACGCATATCGCGGTGAACACCATGGGTGCAGGCCTCCGATCGCCGGACCAACACATCGATGCCATCCGACGCTTCAGGGACGTTGGGGCGGTAGCCTGATACGAAGAAATAACCGCTGAGACCGCGGAGTTCGCCGAAGACCGACGTTGCTGTCCGGTCTCACCGTAGTGTCGGATGGACGGGGATGTCCTGATGAACGCAGATCTAGACGCGAGGCGCACACCCCTTCACGAAAACCACGTCTCTCTCGGTGGCCGCATGGTGCCCTTCGCCGGTTGGGAGATGCCGGTGCAATACTCGGGCATCATCGAGGAGGTTAAGGCGGTCCGGTCTGCCGCCGGCCTCTTTGACGTGTCTCACATGGGCCGCGTTGAGATTGCCGGCCCCAGCGCCGGCTCCCTCCTGGGCCGCGTGTTTAGCGCCGACGTCGCGCAACTCAGGGTAGGCCGGGCGCGCTATGGCGTGATCTGCGACCAGGACGGCGGGATCATCGACGACTGCATCGTCTACCGGCTTGGGGGCCAGCGATTCATGCTCGTGCCCAACGCTTCCAACACCTCCACAGTGCTCGAGTGGCTGTCGCGATGGGAGCGGCAAGATGACGAGGCCTCGATAGAGGACATGACGCCCCGACTGGCGATGATAGCGCTACAAGGACCCGCGGCGGCCCATGTGCTTGGGGGCCTGACCGAGCTCGACCTTGCTGGGCTCAGAGCGTTCAGGGCGATCGAGACTGCGGTCTCGGGCGTCGACGCTATCCTGGCCCGGACCGGGTACACCGGCGAGGAGGGCTTCGAGCTAATGATCGCGTCCGAGGGCGCACCTGCGGTGTGGAAACTGCTGATCGAGGCGGGCGCAGCCCCTTGCGGTCTGGGAGCTCGAGACGTGCTTCGGCTGGAAGCCGGGCTGCTGCTGCACGGTAATGACATGGACACGTCGATAAACCCCTACGAAGCGGGGCTCCAAAGGTTCGTGGACCCGGACCGGGATGAATACGTCCCGGGAGAGGCGCTGCGTCGCATTCGAGATACTGGGCCAAGCCGCGCGCTGGTCGGATTCAACGTGATAGGGCGCGGCATTGCGAGGCACGCCTACCCCATTATGCAGGGAGCCAAACAGATCGGCGAAGTGTCCAGCGGGAGCTATTCGCCGACGCTTGACAGGAATATAGGATTGGGCTATGTTCCAACGAGTCACTCAGCCCTCGGTGCCCGCTTCCACGTCGACGTCCGAGGCCGCCCCGTGGAGGCCGAGGTAACCACTCTGCCGTTCTACTCCCGGAAAAGGGGCGATTAAAAGGGCCGCATGAACCCTTCTGAATTGAGATACTCCGAAGAGCACGAATGGGTGCGCGTGGAGTCGGAAGGCGTTGGCGTCATCGGCATCACCCAGTTCGCCGTGGACGAGCTCGGCGACGTCGTCTTCCTGGAGCTACCGGAGGCAGGTGGTCAGGTCTCCCAATTCGAGCAGTTCGGTGAAATAGAGTCGGTCAAAGCCGTCTCCGAGCTGTATTCCCCGGTCAGCGGTAAGGTGATCGAACGCAACGAGCTCCTCATCGACAACCCCGAGCTGGTCAACCAGAGCCCCTACGAGACGGGATGGCTCTTAAGGGTGGAGATGGGCGACGCCTCAGAGCTGGACAAGCTCATGAGCGCGGAGCAGTACGACTCTCACGTCGCCCCGACCGCCTAGTCTCCGTACATGCCCAGCTCCGATTACCGCTCGCCCTACACTCCCAACACCGACGCAGACCGGCGCCACATGCTGGACGCAATCGGAGTGGCCACCGCTGAGGAGCTGTTCCAAGACATACCGGCGCAGCACCGCGGCCCTGAGCTAGACATACCCCCACCCCTGTCCGAGCTGGAGCTCCGGCGCGAGATCGAGTCGATGTCGAGGCAGAACCTCGTGCCCGGCGACTACGCCTGCTTCCTCGGCGCAGGCTCATACAGGCACCACGTTCCGGCCGTCGTGCGCCAGATCGCCAGCCGCAGTGAGTATATGACTGCGTACACGCCTTACCAGCCGGAGGTGTCGCAGGGCACTCTTCAGGCGCACTACGAGTTCCAATCTCTGGTCTGCCAGCTCACCGGCATGGAGGTGGCGAACGCCGGAATGTACGACGGCGCCACCTCCATGGCGGAGGCCGCGCTGATGGCCGCGCGGGTCACAAAGCACACCCGCATCGTCGTGGTGGAGACGGTCTCGCCCAGGTACCGTGAGGTATTGCATACCTTTGTCCAGGCACAGGGGCTGACCGTGGACACAGTCTCGGATGCAAGCGATCCACTGCCGGACGATACGGCGTGCGTGATAGTGCAGCAGCCCAACTTCCTGGGCTATATGGAGGACGTTTCGGCGTTCTCTGAGCTCGCGCATGACCAAGGCGCTCTACTGGTCGTGAGCGCGGACCCCGTATCGCTGGGGATGTTCAAGCCGCCGGGGGACTACGCTGCGGACATCGTGGTTGCCGAAGGCCAGGCGCTAGGCGTCTCTCCGGCCTTCGGGGGCCCTTACGTCGGCATATTCGCCTGCAAGGAGCGCTACGTCCGACAGATGCCCGGACGCGTGGTCGGCAAGACGGTGGATACGAAGGGGCGCGCCGGGTACGTCCTGACGCTCCAGACCCGGGAGCAGCACATTCGAAGGGAGACAGCCACCTCAAACATCTGCACCTCCGTAGGTCTCATAGCCCTCATGTCTACTGTCTATATGGCATCACAGGGGAAGCACGGGCTGAGGCACGTCGCAAACCTCTGCTACCAGAAGGCGCACTACGCCGCCTCGCTCATCGAAGAAATACCGGGATACACATTCCCCCTGTCTGGCACGTTCTTTCGGGAGTTCGTTGTGGAGTGCCCCAAGCCTCCCGGAGCGATAAACGAACGCTTGCTGGACTTTAAGATCATCGGCGGGCTTGACGTGAGCGACCAGGCGCCCAACGGCATGCTCCTCTGCTTTACGGAGATGAACTCGCGACAGGAGATCGACGCCCTGGCAAAAGCTCTCGGAGAGATCGGCTCCGCATGAACGCTCTCACAAACACCGGAGAGGACACGCGCCGCCGGTTGCTAATGGAGAGGAGCGTGGCCGGCCGCACCGGCACGACCTTCCCCGAGCTAGATGTGCCCGATCAGCCCCTCCCTCCTCAAGAGCTGCTACGCGGCGAGCTGGAGATGCCCGAAGTGAGCGAGGGCGAGATCGTGCGCTACTTTTCTCAGCTAAGCCAGCTCAACTTCTCGATCGATCACAACTTCTACCCGCTCGGTAGTTGCACGATGAAGTACAACCCCAAGCTCAACGACGAGATGGCCGCTCTTCCCGGCATGTCCGAGATACACCCGCTCCAGGGCGAATCGACCGCCCAGGGAGCGCTCAAGCTGATGTACGAGCTCCAGCGACTGCTGGCGGAGATAACCGGGATGGCCGGCACGTCGCTCGCCCCCATGGCCGGCGCCGAGGGAGAACTCGCGGGCATGCTGATGACCAGGGCGTATCACCTAGATCGCGGGGACGCGAAGCGAAACAAGGTGTTGATACCTGACAGCGCCCACGGAACGAACCCAGCCTCTGCGCGTATGGCGGGCTTCGACGTAGTCAGCTTACCCTCGGACTCCAATGGCAACACCAATCTCGAAGCCCTTACGGTCGCCGTAGGGCCGGACCTGGCGGGCTTCATGCTCACGCAGCCCAGCACGCTGGGCCTCTTCGACACCAACATCCTCGAGGTGACGCGCATCGTGCGTGAGGCGGGAGGCATCGTCTATGGAGATGGCGCCAACCTCAATGCGCTGCTGGGTCTGGTCAAGCTGGGCGACCTGGGCTTCGACGTCGTACACTCGAACCTGCACAAGACCTTTACGCAGCCCCACGGCGGGGGCGGTCCCGGCGCGGGGCCGGTAATGGTGGCGCCGAAGCTGCTGCCATACTTGCCTGCTCCCGTAGTGGAGTCCGCGCAGGATGGCCAGCGCGGACAGCGTTTCTCGCTCGTCTCGCCTGCCAAGAGCATTGGCCGGATGGGGGCCTTCCACGGTAACTTCGGAGCGCTCGTGAGGGCGTACGCATACATCCGGACGCTGGGAGACGCCGGTATCGCCCAAGTGAGCGAGGACGCCATAATTAACGCCAACTACATCCTGAGCCAGCTCCGGGACCACTACGACCTCCCGTACGACCGGCCCTGCATGCACGAGGTGGTCCTATCGGCGCGGAACCTGAAAAGGGCCTACGGCGTCCGAGCCTTCGACGTAGCCAAGCGCCTTATCGACTATGGGATCCACCCGCCGACCATGTACTTCCCGCTCATCGTCGAGGAAGCCCTCATGATCGAGCCCACCGAGACCGAGAGCCGAGAGACCCTGGACCACTTCATCGAGGTCATGAAGACTATCGCTCAAGAGGCCCGGGACGACGCCGATCTACTCCACGATGCGCCGCACGACACCCCCAACACGCGCCTCGACGAAGCGAGGGCAGCCCGCCGCCCCGAGCTGCGCTGGACGAAGGACGATTAGCCCCTCCCAGGGCCGCTGCTAGGCCTGTTATAATTGCGCGAGCATTTCGGAGGAGGTGTCCCATTGGCTGACGTAGGCGAGCTCGCCCCTGACTTCACCCTAGAGGACCACAATCGCCAGCAGGTTACGTTGAGCGACTATCGAGGCAGGAAAAACGTCGTGCTATCGTGGCACGTTTTCTCGTTTACAAGCGGCTGAACTGACCAATGCTCTTCGTTCCGAAGAGACTACGCGAAGTTCGAGGAACTTGATACTGAGATTCTCGGCGCCAGTACCGACGCCAGGGCTACCCAGAACGCCTTCTCCGTAGCGCTGGGAGGCATAACCTACCCGATTCTGAGCGACTTTCACCCGAAAGGCCGCGTGGCCGAGCTCTACGGTATCTACGACGAGGTCAAGGGGACGGCCCGACGGTCCGTGATCGTAATCGACAAAGAGGGCATCATCCGGTTCAAGCGCACCTACACAAGCGCGGCCGACATCTACACCGCCGACATACTCGCCGAGGTCGACAAGCTGTAGCCGGCCGCCCTCCTCGAGCGCTTCATAACACGGCGACTCCTACTGACGATGGCTGATGCAGGAAATCTTTCCTGGGTCATGGTTAGGACTCCAAGACCGTCTTAGACCCTACAGACTTGGCCTCCGGAGCAGCACACTTGGCCGAGACCCAAAGCCCTAGGTACGTATTCGCGGAAGGCGACCAGGCCCTGATAATCGACCGAAGGGGCCGGCGTTACCTCATCCAGCTGCGCTCCTCAGATACGTATCACACGCACCTCGGCAACTTTGCCCACGGCTCCCTGATCGGTGAGGAGGAGGGGACCAGAGTGACCACCTCCAGCGGCCATGTGCTCCTTGCCGTGAAGCCGACCATGGCGGACTTCACGCGGCAGATGCCGAGAATCGCTACTGTCGTGTACCCGAAGGACCTGGGCGCCATACTCACCTTCGGCGACATCTTCCCCGGGGCGACGGTCCTGGAAGCAGGATCAGGCTCCGGGGCGGTCACGATCGCCCTGGCGCGGGCTGTCGGGGATGCGGGCCGGATTATCTCGTACGATATTCGCGAAGACATGATCGAGCGCGCCCGGGCCAACGTTGAGGCGATTCTTCCGAACGCGTCACACGTCACCTTCAAGATAGGAGACGTGTACGAGGCCCTCGAAGACAAAGACCTGGACCGGATCGTACTGGACCTTCCCGAGCCGTGGCATGTCGTGCCCCACGCTGCAGAGGCTCTCGTACCGGGGGGAGTCTTGCTCAGCTTTCTCCCTACCGTGCTGCAGATCCGGGACCTGACTCAGGCTCTCAGGGCGGAGGGGTCTTTCGATATCATCGAGTCCCTTGAGGTGCTACTGCGTCCTTGGTCAGTGGGCTCGCGTAGCGTTCGGCCGGCCCAGCGCATGGTGGGCCACACCGGGTTCATCACGACGGCCCGTCGCTGCTCGCGTCGGGCGGGGAGCATCGACCCTGAGGAACGCGAGGACGAGGTTCGCGAGTAGCGGGACAGGCGCGCCGCCGCCCGGCGTCACGGGAGGCGTGATCGGAAGACGTTGCCGGCCGACCACCGGGACGGTCCGCGAATCGCCCAGCAGCCGGTGTGGCCCGCCTGTCTAGTCAGGCCAGAGTTCCTCTAAGTGAAACTCCGCGTGAGGGTAACGCGATGCCAGCAGGTCGGCGTGTTCGTCATTCAGGAGAGGAATGGGGAGCGCGGGCTGCTCTTCGGGGGGGCCCGTTAGCAGTTCGCTTATGTCCGAGACTCCGGTGCCTTTCTCCTGCACCAGCACCTTAAACGCCCCCAGGCCTTCGGGACGTACCAGCTCCCGCATAGCCATGGCGTTGGCCTCTCTCTGCGATTGGACGAGGTCCTCGGACCTGAGCCTTTCCAGCCAGGCCTCGATCCCAAGTGCTCGCAGTAGTTGGGCCTGCGTGAGGAGCGCCACAGGGTTCAGACCGGCGCTACGGCCTTCCGCGCGGACCTCCGAGAAGTCGACGTGTGCGGTCAGGTCTTGCCGCCCTATACGCTGGTAGGGGTTGGCCGTCTGAGTGTGCTTGTAGTACGTCTGCAGTGTTCCGGCGGCCCGGTCGGCCGAGTAGAGCTGGGCCGACTCATAGCCATAGTCGATGGTTAGCACGAAACCTCGCAGTAGTGCTCTAGCCGTCTCAGCCGCCCAGGGCCCGATTCCTAGATTGACCTCTCCCTGGAAGCCATCCGGCAGACCCACGCCGATGGCATCGATGCGGCTGGCCAGACGGGGCGCCGAGGGCTCATCGAGAACTTCCACAAACTCGCCGTGTTCCAATTCGACGAAGACCTCTCCGATCTCACCATCCCGGACCCGGAACCTGTGGACCGGAAACGCATCCAGTAACTCGTTCGAAAGAATGCAGCCTTCGAGGGGCTTGAGCGGGAGACCGGCGGAGGTAATGCGGTGAAGCAACGCGGGGGGGTCGCGCGGCCCGCCGGGATCTGGAACTCTATCTATCGCGGCGTAGCGCAGCGCGTCACCGAACCGGCCGGGAAGGGAGCGGGCGTACTCGAGTATGTCCCGCGCCAGCCTGCCAGTGCCGGCGCCCATCTCCACCGCATAGAAAGGGGAAGGGCGCCCCATCGCGTCCCACATGCGCATTAGCAGGACCGACAGGAGAGCGCCGAACGCGGGATGGGCGGTAGAGCTGGTGAAGTAGTCGCCGTGAGCGCGGTCTGATGACCCGCTAGAGTAGTAGCCGCCGCCACTGTGGTAAAGGGCGGTCTCCATAAACTCCGCGAACGTGATCCTACCGCGGGCCCCTATCCGCGCTCGTATCTCCGCTTCCGCTTCGCTCGTGCCCATACCCCAATCAAGAGCACGGGAGGGGGAGTCTCGTATGGGACTCCCCCTCCCGTGCTTGAAGGATGCCTTGCCGTCTTCGTCTCGTCGGTCTAGCTGCGTGCCTGCCTCGCCCGCCTACCCTGAGCGCCAGCCCTGTCCCAGCCTGAAATAGGCATCGAGTTCCTGAACTCGCTCCGCACACCACAAGACTTGCACACGCCTACACTCGTGGGGCCATTGGGGCTGTCGATCATCCAGGTGTGGGTGCACTCCGAATCGATCTTGTCTTCATTGCTCAAGGTAATTCCCTTCTGCTCGAGGTCTATTCCAGCGGACAGTTCAGCCAAGTTTAGCTCCGCTCGTCGATCTGGGAGTACTCAAGGTCCTGGGGCCCAGCGTACAGAAGCCTGGGCCTAAGGATATCCTTGTGTGCGACTTGCTCGAGAAAATGGGCGACCCACCCAGGCATCCGGCCTATGGCGAACAGGGGAATGAACAGGTCGTCCGGAATTCCGAGGAGCGAGTAGATGGTGCCTGCCCATAAGTCTACGTTGGGGTGCACGCCGAGTCTGGCGCGGCTCTTCATCTCTCCGGTCTCGGTCAGCGCCTGAATTATGGAGAACCACTTGGGTTGACCCTTGCGCTCAGACAGGGCGCGCGCAGCTTCCTTTAGGTGGACGGATCTCGGGTCCACGGCTTTGTACACAGGGTGGCCGAACCCGGGCAGGCGGCCTCCGTTGCTCAGGGTTGCCGCTACGAATGTCGCGACGTTTTCTTCGCTGCCGATACTCTGGGACATCTTCATCGCGCCTTCCGCGGCGCCGCCGTGTTTAGGACCCTTGAGTGCAGCGAGGCCGGCCGTGATCGCCGCGTAGAGGTCGGCGCCGGTGGAAGCGGCCACACGGACCGCAAGGGTCGATGCGTTAACGCCGTGCTCCGCGTGCAGCACCAGGTCCTTGTCGATCAGTGCCGCGTCTTCCGTGTCTGGCGCCTCGCCCGAGAGCATATATAAGAAGTTGGCGGCGTGGCCGAGGCTCTGGTCCGGCGGGATGTGCGCCTTGCCACGGCGGATGCGGTCGTGAGTCGCCACGATCGTCGCCACCGCCCCGGTAATCCTTACACCCCTACTCACGTTCGCCTCTGGCGTAGAGTCATCAGGCGTCCCGGCCTGGCCTATCAAGGCGGAAACGGCCGTCCGCAGGACATCCATGGGATGCAAGTCTCGCGTTAGACGAATGATCTCGACGATCTCGCCGGGGATGGCGCGACCCTCTCTGAGTCGGCCGTCGAACTCGTCAAGCTGAGCGCGAGTGGGCAGCGAGCCAAATAAGAGGAGGTAGCAGGTCTCTTCGAATGAAGAGTGCTCGGCGAGGTCGTGGATATTGTATCCGCGGTATAGGAGTTTTCCAGCAGTGCCGTCTATGAAGCTTGATTCTGTCTTGTCGAAGTATACGTCCTTGAGGCCCTTCCTGATCTCGACCTTCTCTTCAACCGCCATCTGTCCTCATCTCCACACGTCGACTGTCGGTCAAACCATAGGACGGCAGCTCAGGAAGTCGCCACCGCGGGGATCGTCCGGAACGGGCCACCTATGCTGCTGAGCAGGGCTCGTCCAGAGCAACGAATTTTAGCATTCGGGGCTATAGCTGTCAAGAAAGGCAGCCGCGGATTGAGCCGCTCACAGCATGCAATACAGGTGCGCGATAGGCTGGTTCTGGCTCCTTGACGAGGTCGGGGAGCGGGAATAGAATCGTGCATTGCGACGATGAGTCCGGACTGCGGCCCCCGCCGGGCCTTGTAAGCTTAGCCCGAATCCACCGAAGGACACCGATGGACGGCGTGAGGAAAGCGGAAGGGGGGGTGAGGGAGCTACAGGGGAAATAGCCTGGGTTCCATTTGGGGTAGGGAGGTCGGCGGACGGTCTTCATCGCCGCACAGGGGCCCCTATGGCCGTCTGCGGGAGCTGCGATGCGGGGGATGGCGAGAGAATACGCAGCAGGGAACTCTCTCGGACCGGGCTGGCGCGAGTCTGCGGGGATCTTCGGTTGTCCGGTGGGTGGGTCGCCGACGGTGCCGTCAGGCCGGGAGTGGAATGGCTCGCAGCCGGGCCAAGGCGCGGCTGAACTTCTCAGCCCAAGGCCAGCGATCCGGAAGATGCAGGGTCAACCGGCGTGCCGAGCGGGTGAGCCGTCCGGCTAGGGAGAAGAACCGCCGCCGGAGGGTCTTGGTGGTGGCTATCCGCTCTCCCAGACCGATCCGCGCCGTCCAGCGGGCCAGGTTGTGGGCCATCGTCTGGACGGCCAGCCAGGCGCCGTTGGCGGCGAAGCGGCCCGAGGGGAGATGGTTCAGCCCGACGCCGTACTTGAGGTCGCGTATGGCATTCTCGATCTCGGCGTGGCGGCGATGGTCAGCCTCCAGTTCGAGCAACTCCCCGTCCCGGTCGGTGATGAAGCCGTGATAACTGTATTTGGCGAAGAGGGCCAGTTGGGAACCGGGCGTCGGCTTCACCCGCCGGACGATGAGCCGTACCGGCGCGGCGTCTGCCTCGGCCTGGAAGGGGGTGCAGGTGATCTCGGCCACATCGGCGGCACCGTCCATCCAGTAAGGAATCGGCGTCCAGGCATCTTCGGGTATCGCCTCGATGAGATTGTGCAGGCTTTTGTGCTGGCGGATGGTGATGGAGTAGCGGACATTGATCCGGCGGCAGACGGCGACCACGGCGTGGGTATAGAAGCCGCTGTCGGCACGCATGGTGAGCTGCCCGCTGGCCCCGCCGTAGCGAACCCGGCTCACCGTTTCACGCAGGAAGTGGGCGGCGCCGCGAGCGGTGTTGGCCCGGCCCTCGCGCAGCCGGGCCATCAGCACGTCGCCTGTGCCGGCGGCGACGGCCAACAGCGGGTGATAGCCCCGCTTGCCGGTATAGCCGTGGTGGCGTGCGCCCTCCTTGGCCAGTCCGTAGGTCTCGCAGATGGTGGAGTCCAGGTCAATGGTCAGGGGCCCGTCGCCGGGTCCCGCCCCGGCCTGCCAAGCCCGGGCCAGCAACTCGCGGCTCACCCGGTCGAGTTGACGGACGTGGCCCCACCGGAAGCTGCGCAGGAAGGTGCCCAGGGTGGATGGCGCCTTCACCGTGCCGCCCAGGGTGCTGGCCGTCCCCCCGGTGCGCAACACATCGGCGTCGTCAATGCAGTCGCCCCCAGCCAGCGCAGACGCCACCAGCGTCATCATCTTGTCGCTCGTGTTCGCCCGCCCCGGGGCATCGCCCAGGTCGAGGCGCTGCCGGACGAGTTCGGGCAGGCCGAGGTGCCGCGCCAGGGTGGCCGGAAGGAGCAGCCCGGCATTGGCCACCAAGCGGCGGTCGTCGAAGGTGATTTGGATTCGGTCGGGGTGGTTGCGTGGCAGCATCTATTGGGTGCTCCTTTTCCAGGGTCTGTTTTTTGCTACAAAACCATTATCCCAGAAGCACAGGAGCACCTTCTTGCTGCTTCAGGACGCTAACCCGACGCCCTCCTTCGGTGGATTCGGGCTTAGGCTTCGCAACGCCGCGATCGCCTCGGCGATGGATAGATACCCGCTGTGCAAGCGACAGGTTCCACATCTGGTCACGGGGAGAGGACATGAAGGTCTATATCGGGACGGACAGCGAAGGGCAGGCGTGCGTCACCCGCGAGCGCGACCCGGAGACCGTGTATGGTCCGTGGCAGGGCGAGTACATCCGCAAGCGGGCCACCGAGGAGACTACGGCCGCTGTGGAGGCGGCGAGAGACGCCGGGGCAACGGATATTCTGGTGCAGGACATGGGCTTTATCCGAGGGGTCTCCCCCGGCGGCCTCGTATTGCACTACGATGACCTGCCCAGGGGCATACGCATAGCACTGGGAGGCGCTCAGCTGCACCAGGTGATCGATTCGACCTTCGATGCGGTGATCCTCCTGGGCCACCATGCCATGGCCGGCACCGAGAATGCCGTTATGGCCCATACTTTCAGCTCGGCAGAGATTGAGAACATGTGGCTCAACGGCGACAGAATCGGCGAGATCGGTGTCGAGGCGCTGCAATTCGGAGTCTTCGACGTGCCGGTGGTGATGGTCTCGGCCGACGAGGCCGGCTGCCGTGAAGCGCAGGAGTGGCTGGGAGACGTGGAGGTAGCCCCTACCAAACGCGGCCTGGGCAATCACCAGGCCATCTCTCTACACCCCAAGGACGCAGACGACCTGATACGCGAGAAGACCAGGGCTGCTCTCGGCCGCCTGGGGGACTTCAGACCGTTCAAGATGGACCCGCCTTTCGAGCTCAGGATCGACTGCTACACCGAGGAGCAAGCCGAGCGGCGCGCAGGCAGGGCGGGGAGCGAGCTAGACGGGCCCAAGAGCGTGCTGATTCGCACCGACTCGCCCATCGACTTCACGCCGCAGATGACCGCGGCGGCCAAGTGGAGTTGGCTAGGTGTTCCAGCCTCGCAGGCCAAGAATTGAGGCGCCGCTGATTAAGGCCGATGCGATGTCGCGCCGCATACTCTTTGCCGCCTCATTCACGGCGATTGTTGGCGCGGCACTAGGCCTACAGGCGTGCTCCGGGGGAACCCCTGAACCCGAGAGGGAGGTAGTTGCCATGTCCGACTCCAACCTTCACGTCGAGAGCACGGCTTTCGCCGAGGGGGAGCCCATACCCGCCAAGTACACCTGTGAGGGCGAAGACGTTTCGCCCGCCTTAACCTGGACAGGCGTGCCCGAGGGGACCAGAGGGCTCGCCCTTGTCTCCGACGACCCTGACGCCCCCGGGAGGACGTGGGTGCACTGGGTAATCTACGGTATCCCGACCGACACCGCGGGGCTGCCGGAGGGCGTCCCCACGACGGAATCGCTTTCCGACGGCGCGAGGAACGGGAAGAACGACTTCGGCAAGATCGGCTATGGCGGGCCGTGTCCGCCGCCGGGACACGGGGTACATCGATACTTCTTCAAGCTTTACGCGCTGGACTCAGCAGTGGACCTTGGTCCCGGCACAACTAAGAACGAGCTGCTCGAAGCTATCGAGGGGCATGTTCTCGCCAAGAGCGAACTGACGGGCACCTACGAGCGGAAGTAGCGTCGAGGGGTGTCAGGCGGTCGGGACTAGCTGCCCGAGGCCAGGCCGAGCGCTGGACGGACCACCGGCAACGCGAGCTCCCTCGGTCGTCGCCTCGGCGTCGGCGACGGGGGTGCAGTTGACGACCGTGTCTCCGTCGCTGCCGGAGTGCACCACGTAGGTTGCGCCCTCGTACTCAAAGGTGACTCGATAGCCGGGCGTGACAACCTGCGCGTAGCTCTGCCCCTCCTGCTCACACCCGAGGCCGGCACTCGGCCAGTCACGGCCATCCGTTGTCTTCAGGACCAGGGCCGACCCCGATATCCCAAGCTCCTCGGACAACAGCCGCCTTGCGGCCAACTGCACATCCAACTCCACGCACACCGAAAGCGCCGAGTCGTCCGGCGATTCGTCGGCCGTCCCCGCCGGGGCCCTGGCCGCCTCTGCGGCTGACTGACGGATACTCTCCAGGATCTTGCCCCACTCATCCGCCGATCCGTAAACCGTCGTATTCTGCGTAAGGTACTTCTTGGACGCCTCCAGCGAACGCAGGAAGGTGTAGAACTCAGGGTCCTTCTGAAGCGCGTCCGCGAATATCCTGGTCGCGTCCGCGTCCGCACAGCCGCGAATGATGTCGGCGTCCCGCTGCGCCGAGGAGCGGATGATCGTCGCCTGCCTGTCTACGTCCGCCTTTACCTCAGAGTCCCTTTTCGACCCAGCGGCCCTCTCCCGGTCGGCGATCCGCTGGCGTTCGGCTTTCATCCTATCGTGGACGCTGGTCTCTATCGCGTCAGGGAAATCGGCCCGCTTGATCCTGACGTCTATGACCTCTATGCCAAACTCCTGGAGTTTGGGTTTCACCGCATCTCTGATACGGTTCATGACCTGTTCGCGGCTCGTCTGGATGATCTCCGACTGGTCGTCGAGGGCCACTTCTCTCCGCAGCTCGGAGGCTACGATCTCGGTGGCGCGGTTTCGGCCACTGCGCTCAGACCCGACCTCCTCGAGGAACTTCTGCGGCTCTATTATGCGCCCTCGCGCGTAGACGTCGATCACCAGGTTCTTCTTGTCCTTGGTCAGAAGCGACGCGGCTGGAGCGTCGAACACCTGCAGCCGGTTGTCCAGGTATATGACCGACTCTATCAACGGTGTCTTGAAGTTGAGTCCGGGCTTCTTGATCTCCCTAGTCGCCTCCCCGAACCTCAACACGACGGCGTATTTGGTCTCGTCTACGGCAAACAGCGGGTTGAGAGGCGGGATGATCAGGACAATTGCCGCGAGCGCAATGACGATTATGAGAAGGGTCGCCAGGAACTTCATCGACTTCGTTTATCCTTGCGGTGATTCAGCGCCGGAGCCAAGGTTATTGTTGGGGGAGCGGAGTGATCGTCTGCTCTCCATCGGAGGTCACAATGACGATGTCGCTACCGGCCGGTAGGATATTCTTTTTGATGCCTGGAAGGATCTCTTCCATCTTCTCGAAGTACAGCCTCTGGCGCGTGACATCCTTCGCTTTCTGGTACTCGACGAGTACGGCGATGAACGCAGCTGCCTGGCCCGTAGCGAGATTCACGCGCTCCGCTCTGTACGCCTCGGCGTCCTCTCTCAGCCTCGCCGCCGTGCCCTCCGCCTTCGGAAGGACGTCCTCCTTATAGGCGTCGGCGAGATTTATGATCCTCTCCTTGTCCTCCTTGGCGCGAACCACGTCCGCGAAGGCGTCTTGGACCTGAGGGGGCGGGTTGACGTTTTGGAGCTTGACCTCTGTGACGTGGATGCCCGTCTCGTATTCATCCAACAATTTCTGCAAGAGCTGCTGAGTCTCCGCCTGGACCTCCTCTTTCCTGTTGGTCAAAACGTCGTCTATCGGCCGGCTGCCGACGACCTGCCTCAGCGAGGTCTCCGCGACGTCTCTCAAAGTCACCGCCTCGGGGTCGATCACCTTGAACAGGAACCGCTCTGGGTCCTTGATGTTGTACTGGATCAGGAGCTGAACGTCGACAATGTTCTCGTCACCGGTGATCATTAGCGACTCGTCGGTGAAAGGGCTATTCCCCCTGAAGCCCAGCTCCATGAGGCGCCTCTCCTCGGCCTGTATGATGTTGCGGGTGCCGATAGGGGCTGGCCAGAACCAGTGGAGCCCTTGCTGAGCTTCGCCGCTGTACTTGCCGAACAGGCGAAGCACGGCGACCTCTCCGCCCACGGCGGAAACTGTGTAGATCCCCGACCCCAGCCAGAGGACGACGGCGACCGCAACCAACACCAGGAGCGCGATCAGGGCGGTCCCACCGCCTCCGAAGCTGAAGCGCCCAAAGAAAGAGCGCACCCGCTCCAGGATCTGTTCTAGGTCTACCTCAGGCTCGTCTTGCCGGCTCACTGACCTTCTCGTTTCGGAAAATCTTTGCTCAAGACCTACGATATCATATCACATGTATTGCATCTGCGGTTGTCTAAAAGGCCTCGGTGGTGCCCCTCTCAGCGGTGATGTTTTTCATCATTTGCTATCCTGTTGAGCCCTCAGCCGACTGAGCGTCTGCAGGAAGCGCTCGTAGCTGGAGACCCTGGACACGGCGTCGACGAAGGTCTTGAGGTTGGGGACCAGGCCTCTGAGCTCAATCATCTGAGGACCGATGGGGCTGGACGACTGAGGGAGAAGGGCGTAGTTCCCATGGAACGCGAAGTAGGCCTGGTTGAGCTTGCGAATGTAAGCACCGTTCTCCACGAAGAACCTGCGTCTCCGCTCCATATAGTCTTCGGCCTCTTCGACCGAGCCCGTTCGCAGAAGCTCGTCGACATGCTGTCGTGTCTCGCGCATCTCACCGTCGAAGTCGAAATCGCGGTCCGGGACATCTTCCGCACTCGCAGGGCGCGGCCGTGCTGGAGACGTCGAGGGGGGTACGCCACCCAGTTTCTGAAGCGCAAGTTCTGCTATCTCGCTGCCCACAACGTCGGCGAATGTCTCGTTCAGCGTGTGCATTTCGGAGCTCGCGAATATCTTGCGTCCGAGCGGGCGGTCGGGGGGCAGGAAGACGAGGTAGTTGTGCATCCACTCGTGACCGGCCGTCCGGAGCGCCTGCGATAGAGACACCGTATCCTCAATCGAGGGGGGATATGTGGCCACCCCTCCTGCGGGTACTACGATCGCGGACAGGTCCCAGCCCTCCCGAAGCGTCCGCTCCATCACCTCACTCTGGGCCGGGCTTACGCGCGGTCTTAGCAGCACTGCGTACAGCTGTGCGATCCGGTGCCTGGGGGACACGATCAACGCCTTCGGAGCCTGCCCGAAGCGTATGTCCACAGGTGGGAACGTGATGGGCCCCCAACTCTTGATCCCTTCCGCATTCAGCACCAGCGCAATGGTCGCTTCGATGGTCTCCTCAACCTCGTCGCGCATGCTCCCCCTGGCTGTCTGCACCCGCTCAATACCGGCGTCGAGGGCCGCAAGATCGGTCGAGCCTTCGGGCTCTCCTTTGGCGATGACCTCAGACATTTGGTGGCGAAGCTCGTTCAACCTCGCGCCCAGCCGAAAGTATTCGTGGACCTGGTCGCGGCGGTCCGATTCCGTGCGGCGGTCGCGTTTGACGGCAAGCAAGAGTCGGTGCATCCATTTGTCCGGCAGGTTGCTCGCTTCCCATCTCACAAGGCTGAACTGTTGCCGCAGCGAGACACGCTTGGCCGGATTGAGCTGCAATACGTCACCACCCACGGACAGTAAAGTCAGCGTCAGGAGGCCAATTACCAGGGATGTCCGCCAGGCCCTAATCATTGCAGGGGTGCTGAGCCCATCTCTCCGTTTCAGCTGTCTCTAGCAACGACACTCACTTGGTGGGGCGGCCCAAACCTCGATACCAGGCCCCCAAGTGGTGGCGGCAATAGACCGCGTGTATACTCTACTCGCGGTCACGAACGCGACCGACCCACCCTTCGAGGTCTTGAACGGCAAACAACCAGGCGGCGTAAAGGCGTTGGGCCATGTCGGAGCTTTCGCGTCCTTCTCTCCCCCTCATGTATACCGGAGTTTTCGGTATTCGGTATATGGTGGCCTGGCAAGGAGTTGGTCCGAGGACTTATGTTGGGCGGGTCGGGACCCCGCGAGAGGAAGCCCTGAGTGCTGCTGGTCCAGTGTGATTTCGACGATACGGTCACCATTGGCAACGTGAGCACAGCCATCCGTACTGCGTTCGCACCCGCCGATTGGCGGACAATGGAGGACGAATACGTTGCGGGTGTGTTCAGCGTCGAGGAGAGCAACACAAGACAGTTCGCACGTATGCGTGTGTCCCAGGGAGCCCTGGACCGCTTCATAGCGACTCGAGTGGCTGTCCGACCAGGATTCGTAAAGTTCGTCGGCTACTGTAGAGCGAACGACATCCGGTTCGTCCTGGTTAGCAGCGGGCTGGACCTCTACATTGCTCCGACGATGCGGAACATCGGGCTACAATCTTTAGAGACCCACTCCGCGACGGCCACCGTGACCCCCGACGGCATTCAGGTCGCGTATAAGGACCCTTCCGGAGCGCCGATAATATCCGGTTTCAAGGAATCGTACCTTCGCGAGTTCAAGCAGAGCGGCCACACGGTGATTTATGTGGGCGACGGCAGCTCGGACATCGCTCCGGCGGCCGAAGCGGACTTCGTCATAGCCCGCAGCACCCTCGCCAGGTATTGCGAGGACAACGACCTTCCGCACTACAGCTTCACCACCTTCAGCGACGTCGTCGAGCATGTCGAGGCGGTGCGCCGCCAGATTGACGAAGGTGTGGCCGATAGCCGAGGCTGATCCAGGCGACGGAGAGGAGCGCACCGGCTGGATGCCTTAGCCAGCCGGCGTCAGGACCTCGTTGGCGACCGCGTACGCAAATCTTAAGCCCGCCTCGCGTCAGTCGGCCTAATCGCGGTAGCGCTAGTCGCGGTAGCGCTTAGTCGCGGTAGCGGCCGGCCTCGGCGCTCTGGCCGCCCACCATCCTGCCGTCCCTCATCTCGCGGACCTCGTGGGCCATGGCCAGCAGGGCCGAGTCGTGCGTGGCCGCAACCACGCTGATCCCCCGCTCCTGCACCATCTCCGCGAACAGCCCGAAGATGGCTGTAGCGTTGGCCGAGTCCAGCTCCCCTGTGGGCTCGTCCGCCAGTATCAGCGGCGGCCTGGTCACCATCGCCCGGGCGATGGCTACCCGCTGCTGCTCGCCCCCGGACAGCTCGTAGGGTCGATGGCGCGCCCTGCGTGTCAGGCCTACCATCTCCAACGCCTCCCTCGTCCGCTCCTCCCTGTCCCGCAGCGAGGTCCCCGATATCCGCAGGGGCAGCTCCACGTTCTCGAACGCGGACAGCAGGGGCAGCAGGCCGAAGGACTGGAAGACGAACCCTATCTTGTGGCGCCGTATCTCCGTCAGCTCCCCGGCGCTCATCTGCGACAGGTCCCGCTCCTCGAACATCACCGTGCCCGACGTCGGGCTGTCCAGCCCGGCGAGCAGGTTCAACAGCGTGGTCTTGCCGGACCCGGACCTGCCGACCACGGCTATGAACTGCCCGCTGCGCACCTCCATGTTCACGCCCCCAACAGCCTCCACCTCCTCGGACCCCACCAGAAAGGTGCGCCCCAGGTCGACCGTCTTTACTATCGTCTCTCCAGTGCTCAATCTACTGGTCCCCCCGATACGATGTCGCCGTGCAGTCTTCCACCACCGGCTTGGTCAATCTACTGATCCCCCGATACGATGGTTACTTTTCCGTCTTCCACCACCAGCTTCGCTCGCTCCTTGATCTTCAGCTGCTCCAGGATCTCTTTGGGAATCTGCACCCTGCCCGAGGCGTCCACCAGGGTGAACTCCTCCAGCGGCTCATCGGTGTCCGTCTCCGACTGGACTCGCTGGTAGGTGACCTTGCGCCTGATCTCGGTCGATGTCTTGCCGTCGCGAATCATCACGACCCTTCCAACCTTGTAGGCGATGTCGGGGTCGTGGGTAACGATCACGATGGTGGTGTCGAGCTCCTGGTTGACCGCGCCGAACAGGTCCAGAATCTCGCCCGCCGTGGCGTCGTCCAGCTCCCCTGTGGGCTCGTCGGCGAGCAGCAGAGGCGGGTGGTTGGCCAGCGCCACCCCGATGGCCACCCGCTGCTGCTCTCCTCCCGAAAGCTTCTCCGGGGTGTGGTCTTTCCTGTGTCCCAGGCCGACCAGCTCCAAAAGCTCGTTGGCCCTCTGCGCCCGCTCCTTGGTGGGAAGGTCGGTCAGCATCATGGGCAAGGCCACGTTCTCCAGCGAGGTCAGGTACGGGAAAAGGTTGCGGCTGGTCTGCTGCCAGACGAAGCCTACCTCGTTCCGCCTGTAGCCCTCGACGTCGCGGCCCTTCATCCTCAGCAGGTCCTTGTCCCCCACGCTGACGCCGCCGGCCGAAGGGCTGTCGTACCCCGCAAGGATGTTCAGCAGCGTGGTCTTGCCGCTCCCGCTGGCGCCTACGATGGCGATGACCTCTCCCCGGTCCACGACCAGGTCCAGCCCCCGAAGGGCCACGACCTCCAGGTCCGCTATCTTGTATATCTTGAACAGGTCCTCGCACACGATGTATGGAGTCCCAACAGCAGCCGCCATCAGCTGATCACCTCTCTCCGAACCTGAGTACGTCCCGCAGTTTGATTCTCTGTATGAACCAAACCAGCGCAAGTCCAATTATCGCGAAAACCGCTAGCATGGCCGCGTACGTCAGCAGCAGGGCCCCCCAGTCAATCTCGATCACGAAGGGTGGAACGACCTTACCCCCGAAGTCATCGTGGCCTAGGAACGGCATCACGGCCGCCCCGAGCGTGCCCCCCATCCAGGTGCCCAACCCCATGCCGACGGCGATGACGAGCATCTGCTCCAACCATACCGTCGACACAAGCTGTGCCTTCGAGAACCCGGTGGTCTGCATTAAGGCGAACTGTATCTGTCGATTGCGGAACGACACGTACGAATGAATCAGGAATCCGGCGCAGCTGAGGACGAGCACCGTGGCGAACGAGATGAACAGCAACGCCCTCCAACCGGCCTCAATAAGCGGGTCGACCTTCGACTCGGCGAGTAGTCGCGCCCTGTCACCGATTCCAGCGCTTCTGAAGCCCTCCACGTTCTTAAGTGACTCCAGCAACGCCTCTCTGGTCGTCCCATCTTCGGCTACCGCGAGCCAGAGATCGACACGAAGGCGCTGCGATTGATCGGCGCCGAGGTTGGCGTAGAGCGTGAGAGCGTCGAGATCCGCGATCAAATACTTCTTTTCGGGCGGCTTCAGTGTGGGAAACAGCTTCGTCTTTGCGACCAGCGTCACGGGCACGCGCGCCCCCGAAACCTCGACATCGAACTCTTCACCCAGCGAGTGCCCCGTGTCCCTCATAAATCCTTCGCTCGCGACAACCGGGAGTGGCGTAAGCTTACGCCCCGGGAATATGCCCCGGGTAGTCAGCGGGTCTCCGCTCGACCACGAGAACAGAACAGCGCCGGCGCCCTGTTCCAAGAGGGATCCGGCCTCTTGCAACTCGTCGGACATCGAATCAGCGTCGGTCCTCAGCGGATGCCACTTCTGGGTCACGTTGCCCGCGTCATCCCCGGCCGTCAATGTGTCGAAGGCCTCCACCAGCCTGGTCTCTCCGCCTTCCGTTTTCACAGTTATCTCATCGATCAGGAGGCTTCCAGGCTGCAGCTGTCTCTCGATACCGGCGGCAGCGGTCTCCTCGACGCCCAGAGATACGAGCGTAAGCGGGCGGCTTGACAGGGTCGCATTCGCCGTTCCCAGCTCAAGATCAGCCTCCAGAGCCAGCCAGTCTCCAGACCTGAGCGTTCCCAGGCTGTAGTTGAAGTGGCGGTTCCCGGCATCCCTGATTCTTGCGACGACCCTGACGGTAGGATGAAGTTTGTCAGCCCTTACCAGGGCGCCAATGGTGGTGGCATCGTTGGGCAGCTCTATGCCCTGCGGAGGGTTGGCGAACTTGAGAGACTCCATCAACTCGCGGATAGACCGGTCTGAGAAATCGCCTCGGAAGTAAGCGACGTCCGCAAAGGCTTCACTGTCTACGGCGAACATCTCGTAGCTCCCGCCCGTGGACATCGTGAGGTCGCGGCCCGGGCTGCGCATGACGGCGCTCACCCCCGTTACGCCGGGCACTCGACGGTAGGCGCTCTCCAAGGCACTGTGCGGAAGTGTCTCCGCGCTGCCTCCGTCAATCCCAGACGTATCTCGTTGAGAAACGGCCCTAACGCTCTCCAGGGTGATGTCGCTGCCTGTCGAATACAGTATCCGGTCCCTGAAGCTTCTCTCCAGGGTCGCCCCGAAGCTGGAGGCGAAGATTCCCAGACCGGCGGTGAGAATCAGCAGAAGCGACAGTCTTGCGTAGTGGGTGGGCTCGCGCGCTATCTGCCAAACGGCCATAACAAGCCCGGCGGGCAGCCAGGGCGAGGATATTCGGCTGATCATTCTCATCGCCAACGGGAACAGGCGAAGAAGCACCATTGCCGATGCCACAAGCACTACAGCGGGGACCGCCAATAGAAGCTGGTCCACGGCCTGCTGGCCTACCAGGTCCACCGCAACTACGGAGCCCTGCTCACTGAGCTGGCGGAACAGGACTATCCCGATCAGGAGCAGGAGAACATCGAAGTAGTAACGCTGGAACACCGGAAGCGCGGTCGGGCGCGCGGCCTGCTGGCGCTGACGGGTGAGATCGATACGAGACGCCTGGACTGCGGGAATGATGAGCGCCACGAAGCTCAGAACCCCGCCGAGCAAGCTCAAGAGAAAGGCGCTGATAGTGATCCCGACCGTGAGCACCTTGCCGTCTGTGAGGTCCGAAAACGCGGGGGAGAGGCCCATCAAGCTCACGGAGGCCGCAGCGAGAAATGGGGCGACGGCCACCGCGACCAACGCTATGATCCCGCCCTCAAGCACGAATACGGCGAGTATCTGAGCGGGACTGGCGCCTCTGCTTCGTAGCAACGCGACTTCGGCGCGGCGACTGTCGACGACGAGGGACGACAGGGTCGCTACGTAGTACAGGATCACAACAGCGATCAGCACCAGAACTACGAACATGGGAAGCTTGCTGAAGAAGAGCCGCCTCTCGAACTCAACCAGGGCGTTGTCGAGTCTCGTGATGCGTGCATAGCTCGGGAGGCTCGTGACGAGCCCCCTGTCCATCGCGTTCAGCCTGAAAAGGGCCTCGCGCGCGTTACTAGCGTTCAACCTGGTGACGTCCGTGTCCAGCAGCCACACGTATGTGTTTTCGGCCCTCGGGAAAGCGGAGTTCAGCGCGCCCGTGATCGACTCGAGCGGTACGTGGAACGGGATAGTCCTGAACTCCGGACCTGTAGCGGACTCCAGCACTTCCCGCTCGATGTAGGCGAACGACTCGTCGACAGGATCGTTCCTTCGAAAAACGCCTGTGATGAGGACGTTGACGTGAGGCGCGGCCACCCGCTGGGTTGGGACCGCTATCAGCCTGTCTCCAGGACCAACGTCAAAGAGCTTCGCGGCCTCCTCCGGGATGATGGCCTCTACGTCCGGGACCTCTCTTCCTCCGGCATGCCGTGCCACCGCGGGCATTCTGCCGTCCGGGAGGAGGGAAACGAAACTGTCTAGAGCCGGGACGAAGGCGAAGTAGGCGCGCTTATCGTCCTGCCCGGCATCCGCCGCAGCGCCTGTCTCGCCAAGGAAGAAGGTCGCGGTCTTGACCGCGTGAATCGACACGTCGCCGAGCCAGGCGGCGTGTTCGTCGATTGCTCCAGTCACGGCGTCAGTTACGGCCTGGTATTTACCGATCGAGCTGGACCTCACCAGCATATCGAGCCCGCGGTCCGTTTGCCCTGCGAGGCTCTTATCCAGAGAGAGGGCCCTGAGCGCGTCGAAGTAGATTACGGTACCGGACAAGATAGCGGAGGCCAGGACCACCCCGGCCATGACGGAGGAGAGTATCTTCCAATGGGCCAGGATCCGCTTCACGACCATCTGCCACGCCGAAGCGAGCATTCCGGCCCAACGGCGCCTTGCGGCCAAGGCCTTGTTAAGCCTTCCGATCACGCCGCCTCTGCTCTTGGAACCCTCGATCGAGCCCATCGTCTTCCTATACCTCGCCCGCTCTTGCAAGGCTGGATAGCTCTGCCCGTCCCATTCCGCGGCTGAGGACGAGCCAGGAGCCTACGAAGATTCCAGCCAAAGCTAGATATGCGGGGAACATCAGGACCCAGTTTGTCGTTAGCAGGAATGGCGGCACGACTGGGACGCCGGTATCTGTAATCGCGAGGGGAGATACCATCAAGGCGCTCATCTCATAACCCGCCCAGGTGCCGAGCGCGATGCCGACCGCAGCTATGGTCAGGTGCTCACCGCCCAGTAGCGCGATCATCTGGACGCGCGACAGGCCCATCGATCTCAGCGAGCCCATCTCGCGGCGGCTGGCCGCCGCGAAAAGCAGCAGGTAGGTCACGTAGCCCACCGCCGCCGCCATCACGCCCACGCCGGGTGCTAGTATTGCCATCGGCTTCCACCCGGCCGTTGTGAAGGGGTCTCGCCGAATGGACTCGAGGTCAGCCCTGCCATCGGTCACCTTTCCGGATCGCGTAACGACCTCTTTCAGGGTCTCGATCACCTCCTCGTGCCTCTCCGGTGTGTCGCCGACGAACATCTCGTTCGGCAGGACTCTCATGTATTCGAGGAGGACGTTCAAGTGCTCTGTCAGGTCCCGGTAGTTCATGACCATAAACCCGACTTCCTCCGGGTCGAGGGTCGGGAAATAGTGGGCAATGCCAACGATGAATACCTCACGAATCTGGTTTTCGAGTTTCAATTCGAGACGGTTGCCCACCCGGTAGCCCCCTGCGTCGGCGAAGCTTGAGCTAACTACCACGGGGACCGGCGCCCGGGACGGGCTTCGGTACATTCCGCGAAGTCCTCGGAGCGTGGCGTTGCCCACGGTTAGCCGCGCTGCACCATCGCCTCTGAAAGCGTCGCCGGACGACAACGAGACCGCGTCCTCGCCGAGCCCCGACAGGAGGATCGGGTCCCAACCGCCGGCCGCCTCAAAATCGTCGAACACCCGCTGCTCGCCGGACTCGAGCACAGCATGCAAGTCGTCTAAAAGAAGGCTGCCGGACGTTGCCGGGGTCCCACCCACCGGCCCGCCGGCGGCCTGTTCGAACATCAGCAGCGAGATGACCCTCAGGGGCTGTTGTAGCTCATCCGAGACTTCCCCGCTCATCCGAGTCCATTCCGGCGTCCCAAGCTGGCCCAGGAAGATCGTCTGTCGCCGCTCGTTGATATCCTCTACCTCCAGAAACAGTGATGCGAACGGGAAGAAGCCAAGCGGCTTCACCCAGATTCCGATTGCCTGCGCGCCCTCCGGGGCCCTCAGGGCCGCTTTGATTGGATTAGATCCCAGGTCCGCCATAAGGGCAGCCAACGGTCTGTCGGAGAAATCGTCGCGATACCATGACAGGTCTGCGAAGTCTTGCGGCTCGATCGCGAGAATCTCCACGTTCCTTGGGCCAACGGTGCCCGCAGTCCGAAAAGCGAGAGAGACGCCCTCCACCCCTGGTAGATCTATATACTCCTGCTTTTCTGCGGCGGGGCTGTAGACCCCAATGGGGAGACCGTGAATGCGGATGTCGGTTGGCGCCTCGTAGAGAACGCGCTCTCTCTCACTGCGCTCCAACGTCCCGCCCACCGTCGTGGCGAGGATCGACAGCCCGGTGGAGAGTACCAGAAGCAACACGAGCCACGTGTACTGCATCGGAGTTCTTGACATGCGCCATAGAGCCATCGATACCCACAGAGGCGAGGCTCTTGTAAACAACCGGAACAGCAGGTATGCCAATTGGGCGGGGACAAGCCCGGCGAACACCAGGAAGGGGACAAAGAGCACGTGCCCCCTCTCGACGAATTCCCCAGAGATGAACAAAGCCACGAGGCCGGCTTGGACCGCGACCCCCACCAGCCATCGCGATCTTTTGGCCAAATATTGCGTTACCCAATACGCCCCCCCTGCAAGCGCTACAAGCAACGGAGGCAGCACCCGGATGCTCTCGTCCCCCCGGAGATCGCCGATCAAGAGCCCGGCGGCCAGGATGGGGACCGTCGCCCCGGCAGTCAGGTGCACCAGGGACCGCGACTCTCCAGCCACGAACCGGACGACAAGCGGGAAGAACCTCATGAAGACCAGGGCAACCGCAACCATGAATAGGAGCGGGGCCAGCAACAGCGTCTCGTTTATCTCGACGTCCGTGAAGAGGCCGCCCGTCACGATATGGCCGCGCTGATTGAGCTCCCAGAAAACGAGACCTCCGATCACGACGAGCGCCACGTCCACGTAGTAGCGCTGTAGGAACGACACGTCAGAGGGCCGGGAGAGCCGCAGCCGTTGAAGCAAGGGCCCGGCCCTCGACCCCGATACGCTGGGAGCGACCAGTATCACCAGACACAGCAGGCCCGCCGCCAGAGACACGAGGAAGGTCGCAGGGCTGAACAGCACCGGGAGAAACGCGCCGCCGGTCAGCTCTCGGAACGGTGGCACCGCCCCTGCGACCGCGACGATGCCCATCGCCAGGACCGGCGCCAACGACACCGCTACCACGGTCATGACCAACCCTTCGAGGGAGTAGAGTTGCAGAAGCTGGGGAGCACCCGCGCCCCGGCTCTTGAGCAGGGCGGCGTCGCCGTCGCGGCTCCTCACAAGATAGGAGACCAGCATCGCTAGCAAAAAGACTACGACCGCGAAGGTTACGGAGAGGATAAGCATGAAGGGCACACGAGAGAAGAAGCTGCTTCTCTCGCCCGCGTTGGTGAGTCTAGCCAGTACCTGCGTCCCGACCGTCGCGCCGGGCATGGACCGGATAACCTCCTCCTCGAAGTCTCGGAACCGCCTCCGCGCGTCCGACGCCGCCCAGCCTTTGAGGCGTTCCTTGTCCAGCACTATCGACCAGTGGACCCGGGCGAGGCTGCCGGGGTACGCCTGGCCCACCGCAGCGAGCATCGACGATTCGGGGACCAGAAGCGGCACCATCGCCACCCCAGGCGCCGTCTGCAGCAAGAGCGGACCGCTAGTTATTTGCAGCTCAAGCGATGCCTCATCCGGCTCACCCTCAGGAGTCGTCTGACCCGGAGTCGACGGGTTCAAGAACACGCCGGCGCTACCCCAGTATTGACTTTCGAAATCTACGGCTTCGATGATGCCGACGATGTGCGACGTTATGAGGGTGGATGCTCCCAGCGTGGGGGCGAGCGTGACCGTGTCCCCAACCTTGAGTCCGAGGAGCTGCGCCGCCCTCATGGGGAGAACCGCGTCGAGCTCAGGACCCTGGGCTCCGGCGCGCACTCCGGGGCGGGGCCGGGCGCCTTCGGTAACCTTGGAATGCGTCTCGAGATTGGATAGGTGGGTGAGCTGGCCCAAGGTGCCGATGATTCCCCGGCCCCCACTCTCGGGGAGGGGACGCGAGGGAAGGCCAAGTAGCAACGTCGGGGTCCTGGCTGAGCTCTCCGACAGCCCGATTGCGCTTCCCTGTGGCCCGCCCGTTAGCTGAGAGATCACGTCCAGCTGCACGAAGAGGGCAAGAGGAGGCTCCTCGGGGTCGACCTGTACCAGCAGCGGAGGCTCCTCGTCGAGGGGTGGAGGGTCCAGGAACCGAGCGGCGTCGGCCCAGAACTGCTCCGCGGGATCGGCGGGTTCGAACACTCCGACTATTCGTGCCACCACGACGCCGATGACCCCTAGCTGCGGCGCGAGGCCAACTTCATCCCCGACCGCCAGCCCGAACCGCCCTGCCGCCGCGGTGGAGATCACCGCCTCCGGACTTGGCGCTCCGGGGCCCTGGTCGAACCCGGCGCTCGCCATCTGACCTTCGACAAATCTCGAATGCTCCTCTAGCTCCGCAAGGAATTGAAAGTAGCCCCGAGACGTGAGGACTCCCGTGCCGCCACCCTCCGGTATCGGTCTCCTCGGGGTGCCAACCACCGATACCTCGCCGATCAGGAAACGCTCTCGTCCGGACTGGATCTCTGAAATATGGTTCCGAGTTGCGTCTGAGACCAGGTTATCTACCCGCTGCAGCGCCTTTTGGGCCAAGACCACGTTCGGGTTGGTGACGGTGATCTCAAGCTCAGTACCTGGGATGCTGTCCAGCGAGGAATGGAAGGCGAGCTGGTCTAAGGAATCGAGGTAGACGGGGGTGCCTGCTGCGAGGGTGGTCGCAACTAGGATCCCGAAAAACACGCTCAACAGGAGCTTCCAGCTCGCCGCCAGTCGCTTGGCGGCCAGCCGTGGCGTCGACGGCTGCGGGGTGGACGGAGCGGAATCGATGGTTTCCATCTTCCCTTTTACAAAAGGCCAGCGCCGGACTTCAGCGCTGTCGCTCCATTGAGCTCGAAGTCATTGTAGCAACGTGAGCAGTCCGTCGCCGTCGCCAGATTGCACGGGGCATGAGTGAGAGGCACACGCCGAACCCCCGGGCGCCCTCAGGTCGATTAGATGCCTCAGATGATGAAACGAGTCGCGAACGAGCCCGTTAGGGCCCGGACTGTGCCGCTAGACGACAAGCCAGGGGGGGGTCGCGGCGAAGTATTATACTAGTCTCACGTCAACGGGGGGACTAGCGACCACGTCCGCATGAATGCGACCGACCGTACATATCTCGTGGTCCAGGGTGGGCCCGACGATGGGCGTACGATAGCCCTGGGTGAAGAACTTACGTCTCTCGGACGCCACGGTAGCAGCGACATTGTGGTGCGAGACAAGCGTGTCTCACGTCACCACGCCGAGATCGAACACCAAAAGGGCGCGTACTACTTGCGAGACCTCGGCAGCAGAAATGGGACCTTCGTCAACGCTCAGCGCGCAAGCGACGGCCGAACGCAGCTCAGAAATGGCGACACGATCTCGTTCGGCGGCAGCGTGTCGTACCTATTCCTTTCACAGGCTGGCAGAACACAACACCTGACGGTGGTCTTATCGTCGGACGACCTTCAGGCTGAACCGCCGCCTGAGAAGCAGGAAGAGCGCGACGAGGGTGTATATGAGGGGATAGTGCGGTTGAAGGTTTTCGCGGCGGGGGACAAGCGCGCTATGGCAGATTTCACTCATCGCCTCAAGCATGACCCCGCCATCCGCCTTGTGCGCGAGACCGAGAACGACGTGGGCGGAATGGAGCTGTGGCTCGCACTCACAGAGCCGGTGGCGCTCAGACAGTCAATAGCCAAGGTCCGTGGGGTGGCGGCGGTGAGTCCAACACGCCGAAGAGACCTCAGTCCAGAGAGCCGGGACACGCCGCTTACAGTGTTGCTGGGCCTGGAAGAGCCTCCCGCCGGACCCCCGGTCGATTTGACGTGCTTCTATTGCAAGGAGCCGCTCAAACCCGGGACCAATCTGTGTCCCGCCTGCCACAAGACCCAGGCTTAGCCTACCGGCAGTTGAAGCTCGTCAGTTCCAGCCGGACCAGCACGCGTCGGTGGATTCCGTGGGCACACAGGAGCGTGCTTTTCGTCCCGGGCGTCACACTGATCGCAGCCTGGCTCTATCTGGGCGAGGACGCTGACATCCCAAAATGGACATCTTACGCTTTGGCGGCGTTCATCGTCCTACTGGTGGGCTCGGGGGCGGGCGTCGAGGTAGCCGCTAGACTCGGTGTGGGCGCGGCCCGGGGGTTGCATCTCCGGCTGGCGAACGACCGACAGTACACCATAGAGGTCTACTCCCATTACAGCATCTCCCCACTGGGAATGAGGACTGCGTTCGTCGACGGCCAAGAGCAACGCCTGAAGAAGACGCACTGGAATGTGATAGATACGGTGGAGTTCGAGTTCGGCCCGAACAGTTCCCACCGGGCCGTGGCAAGTTTCGGTCGTCGGATGTCTCTAGAGGTAGACGGGGAGCGCGTGGCCAGCCTCTAAGCCCTCCGCGTTGTGAGTCCGTCAGGCGCGGCGGCCAACAGCGCATCTAGTTCCCGATGCCTTTTGCGCGGCTCCCATCCTGCTTCACGGTGAGGCTCCGTCGGGTCTCCGGAGACGTGAGTTTCGTGCTGACTGTGCTAGGATATCCTCCTATATTCGCAGCTACAACCCCACTGTCATCGTAGAGCAACACCTCCCAATGACGGAACCAGAACAAATAGACGCCGGCGCCGGCCCAGCCACGCAGAACGGAGGGGAGGCCGGGTCCGATTTCATCAGGGCCATCATCGCCGATGACCTGGAGCGCAACAAGAACGACGGCCGCGTCGTGACGCGGTTCCCCCCTGAGCCCAACGGCTACCTCCACATCGGCCACGCCAAAGCGTCGTCGATCAATTTCGGGATCGCGGCGGAAAACGGCGGCATCTGCCACCTGCGCTTCGACGACACGAATCCCGTCAAGGAGGAGGTCGAGTACGTCGAAGCGCAGAAGGAAGACCTGCGGTGGCTCGGGTTCGATTGGGGAGACCACCTCTACTACTCATCCGACCACTTTGACGAGCTATACGCGTTTGCCGTCAGGTTGATAAAGGCCGGGAAGGCGTACGTATGCGACCTGAGTCAGGACGAGATAAGGCAGTACCGGGGAACATTAACGGAGGCCGGCAGAGAGAGCCCCTACCGGGACCGCACGGTGGAAGAGAACCTCGACCTCTTCGAGCGAATGCAGGAGGGCGAGTTCGACGAAGGCGTGAGGGTGCTACGCGCGAAGATCGATATGGCGTCCGGGAACCTGAACCTGCGGGACCCGGTCCTTTACCGCATCATCAAGGTTGCTCACCACCGCACCGGCGACGAGTGGCCTATCTATCCTATGTACGATTTCGCACAGGGCCAGTCCGATTCAATAGAGGGTGTTACGCATTCGATATGCTCGCTCGAGTACGAGGACCATCGCCCCCTGTACGACTGGCTCCTCAAAGCGCTCGGTATCTACCACCCGCAGCAGATAGAGTTCGCACGCCTCAATCTCAGCCACACCGTATTGAGCAAACGAAAGCTGGTGCAGCTCGTCGACGAAGGGCACGTGAACGGCTGGGACGACCCCCGAATGCCGACGCTCTCCGGCCTCCGACGACGCGGCTACACTCCTGAGTCGATCCTGGACCTCTGCGAGCGCGTAGGCGTCGCAAAGAGGAACTACACCGTCGAGATTGCCTTGCTTGAGCACACGGTGCGCGAGAACCTGAATAAGTGGGCGCCGCGGAGGATGGCGGTGCTTCGGCCACTTCGCGTCGTGATCGAGAACTTTCCCGATGGCCAGACAGAACACCTGGAGGCTATCAACAACCCGGAAGACCCATCCATGGGGACTCGCGAGGTCCCGTTTTCGCGGGAGCTGTACATTGAGCGCGACGATTTTCTGGAGGACCCGCCTCGCAAGTTCTTTCGCCTGGCCCCCGGACGCGAGGTGCGACTTCGGTACGGCTATTTCATAAAGTGCGTAGGCGTCGTAAAAGACCAACGGACCGGAGAGGTCGTCGAGCTACGCTGCACGTACGACCCTGAAACTCGCGGCGGACAGGCCCCGGACGGACGCAAGGTGAGAGGGACCATACATTGGGTATCGGCCCGTCACTCAGTCGAAGCCGAGGTCCGGTTGTACGAGCACCTCTTCACCGTCGAGAAGCCCGACGAGTCGCCCGACTTTCGGGAATCCCTGAACCCGGACTCCCAGGAGGTGTTGAGCGCCTGCCGGGTCGAGCCGTCTCTGGCGGACGCCGAAGCAGGAAGCCGGTTCCAATTCGAAAGGTTGGGCTACTTCTGCGTCGACTCCGTCGACTCGACGCCCGGCGCGCTGGTCTTCAACCGCACGGTGTCGCTGCGGGACTCCTGGGCCAGAATCCAGAGGGGGACCGGTCGCGGCGGCAATTAGCCGGGCTTGGGGTCAGGCGTCGGCGAACTGAAACCCGTATAGCTCCGCGTCTCTGAGGTAGAACCTCAGCTTGATGGAGTCCGGAATCTCGTCGACCGCAGCCTGGCCTCCCCAGGTCACCCGGTGGTGGATGCTATCTCCGTTGAAGGGGTCGCAGTCGTCTTTCGAGAATCCTTCCCAGACGTTGTCCATTCGGTCCAGGACCTCGGCCCTGATGTAGCCGTTGGGACCGCACTTCCCATTGATGAACAGGTATGGCTGCTTGGAGTAGACGGGCTTGGTCTCGACGTGGCCTTCACGAATGGTCGCGTCCAGCGACGCGTAGCCGTCTAAACGCAGCGTAGCCAAGCACAGGTGGTGGCCGTCTCCGGAGAGTGCGGGGTCGTGGGCTTCAGGCACGTCCAGGCCCTCCTTTTGCCCGAATATCCACCAGTCGTGGTGGACCTGCATGCCACCGTAGTAAAACCAGAGCTCGTCGCCAACCACCAGCGGCTGCGTGGGCGTCTCTATCCCGAACTCGTCGTAGCTACCGTCCCCTCCTCGCGATACCAGCGGGCCGTGGTCCTGAAACCGGCTCCACTCGAGCCCGTCGCGGCTGTACACCATGTACATGTCCATCGTGTTGTCCACCGCGTGCAGCATGTTCAGGATCCCCAGGTGCATGTCGTCGACCCGCCAACTCACGAAGCCGTAGTGGTGGTCGTCGACGTTGTCGCCCTCACCGGGGTCGAAGATAAGCTGAGGCTCCGACCACTCATACCCGTCGTCGCTCTCCAACCTGTAAACACGCCTGCGGGTACCCCAGGTTCCCTCCGGCCTGCTCGGGTATACGGGAGGGAACCACCGGTCATAGGCTGGGTGCGAGCTGCTGCCGGCTACACCACCGGCGCGTCCGAACAGCAGATACTTCCCATCGATGAGATCGTGTGTCAGGATACAAACGTCGCTGATCCAGCCCGGCACAACGGGGTTGCCCTCGTGCAGCGTCCAGTCTATCCCGTCAGGTGAGAAGGCCAGGCTGAGGCCGGCGCCGTGATGGCTACTACCGCCCCTCTTCGGATACTTCACGTCGCGCGGTTTGAAGAGGTAAGCCATCTTGTACCGGCGGGACTCGTCGCTCTCGGAGTCGTCGAGGATGATGGATGGGCAGATGACCAACTCGTAAGGCGGGTGGCCCATGACCGTGTTGGTATCGTGGCCGTCGACGAAGTGCTTGCCCAGCGCCGGCTTCTCCCAGTTCAGCCCGTCCTCCGACTGCATGTAGTACTGGCGGCTGGAGAGGCTGTCCAGGCCCCATGTGCTCTTCACGGTGCCGAAGTAGCCGTAGTAGTCCGTGCACCATGCTTTGAAAACCCCGTCCCGCACCACGTTGAAGTTGGAGGTACGGAACTGAGGGCAGACCTCCCACGGCTCGCTCCTGCTAATCAGTGGGTTAGCTGGATGCTTCTTCGGCGTGTGTCTCCGTCGAGTCAGGTTCCGGACGAATGAGATCACGTCGTCATCGATGAACAGCTGTCTCCTCGACCCGACGTCTTTGAAGAGCCTGTCCTCCGAGTACGCGATATGCAAGATCAGCCTCCTAGCCTCGCTGCATGATCGATGGAGCTTTGCGAGCGGCCGCGCCGCCGCGGGCAGCCGGTACAGTATAGTCCACCGATTCCGCTGCAGCCGGAGTCTTGAGATACACGACCATTCCTGCCTATTAACGAGGGCATTACGCCCAACTCAGCCTCGAGTCCCTCCCGCATTTCGATTTCATCGCTCACTGTTGCTGAACCCCTCCCTGTCGTGATCGCATCCCAGTTATGTACGTCCGGGAGGAGGAGGTGTGGTGGTCATGAAAAGCAGGTCTTTCGTCCTTTTTGCGACACTGGGGCTGGTGGTGCTGGCCGTCGTCGCGATCAGCCTTCTTGGGGATTCGTCTGACGGAGCGAGTGACGGCACTTCGGTGTCGGGGAGAACGGCGGCAGCTCAGGCTACGGGTCGAGCACCCGAGCCCACATCGGCCGCGGTCAGCGCGCCGGCGCCTCATTCCGGCACCAGTCCCGCGGCCGGTCCAGCTGAGGAGGCGGTAGCGATCGACCCCGACTACGAGGCGGCGATGCGGGAAGCACGGATAGGAAGTCGAGGCTGGAAGACCGATTTCAGCAGGCATACCGTGCCGTACAGCGACATAGTATCTGGCGGCGTCCCCCGCGATGGGATCCCACCGCTGGACATTCCGATGTTCGATTCTACGGCGGAAGCAGCAAGGTGGCTTGAGGACCACGAACCGGTCATCGCCTTCGAGACGAACGGAGTTGCAAGGGCATACCCGCTCCAGGTCCTCACGTGGCACGAGATCGTCAACGACAAGGTAGGCGGCATTCCGGTGACGGTGACCTTCTGTCCCTTGTGCAACTCAGCCATTGTGTTCGACCGTCGGCTCGACGGGGTCATACACGACTTTGGCACATCGGGCAAGCTGCGCAACAGCGACCTGATCATGTGGGACCGGCAGACGGAGTCATGGTGGCAGCAATTGACGGGCGAGGGGATAGTCGGCGAGCTAGCGGGGAAGAGGCTTACCTTCCTTCCGGCTACCATCGTCTCATTCTCAGACTTCAGAGAAGCCAACCCGGACGGGAAGGTACTTTCGCAAGACACGGGGTACGACCGTCCATATGGGCGGAACCCCTACTCCGGCTACGATCGTGCCGACAACCCTCCGTTCCTGTTCGACGGTGACTCCGATGGGCGACTTCAGCCCAAGGAGAGGGTCGCAGCGGCAACGATCGGAGAGGTGGACGTAGCGTTCCCATTCTCCGTGCTGGAGCAGGAGAGGGTGGTCAACTACACCGTCGACGGACAGGACGTGGTCGTCTTCTTCAAGTCCGGCACGGCGTCCGCTCTTGACGCAAGCTCAATCAGCGAGTCCAGGGACGTGGGCGCTACAGGCCTCTTCAGCCCCGAGGTAGACGGGCGGAAGCTGACGTTCCAGTCCGATGGCGCGCGTTTCGTAGACAATGAGACTGGAAGCGTGTGGAACATCCTGGGGCACGCCACCGAAGGGGCTCTCGCAGGCACAAGGCTAACCCCGATTGTGCACGGCAACCATTTCTGGTTCGCCTGGGGGGCGTTCAAGCCCGACACGATCATCTACCAGGGCATGGGATAGCGTGAGAATCCTGCTTCCCTTGAGAGACGTAACTCCAGAGAAGGCCGTTGAATTCGAGGAGGGAGTATGGTGAGAATTGTCCGGAGTTCGCGGACCGCTAGTGCAGTCGTCGCGATTCTAGTCGGGGTACTGGCAATCGCTGCTTGTAGCGGCTCCGCCCCGGCCGCTCCCTCGACGCCTGCGGAACCCGAAGCGGCTTCACAACCAGGTGCCCCGGCTGCCGCGTCCGACGTACAAGCTCAGGGGCAAGAGCCCGTCGCCTCCACGGGCGAAGCGGCTCCATCAGCTCAGCTTGAGCTTGAGCCGGTCCAGCCCAAGCCTGAGCCTGAGGAGGCCGCGGCAAGCGAGGCCGCCACTCAGACCGAGCTGAAGGACGCCGAAACGACCGAGACCGCGGCCACCCCCACGGAGAAAAAGGACGCCGAAACGGCGGAGTCGACTGCCGCTCAGACCGAGCAGACGACCGGCGCAACGACTGAGTCGACTGCCGTTCAAACCGAGCAAGAGACCGCCGCGACAACCGAGACGACCGTCGCTCAAACGGAGCAGACGACCGCCGCGGCTGCGACTGTGACGGCGGCAGCCCAGACAGAGCAAAAGACCACGGAGACCGCACAGACGACCGTAGCTCAGAAGGAACAAGAGTCCACAGCGACCACGGAGTCGTCAGCCCCTCAGACCGATCAGAAGCAGTTGGAGGCCGAGGCTCAGACCGCGGCGACGTCGACCGACCAGAAGGCGACCGAGTCGGCAGCTCAGGTCGCCGTCCCTGTGGCCGAGGAGGCGCCGGTCAACATCCCGACTCTATTGAAGACAGACTTCGAGATCGAAGCTTATAGCGGCTCGGAGGTCCTAGGAGGTGAGCAGATAAGCTTTTCCCAAGTTTTCGCATCCAGCAAGCCCGTCGTGCTGAACTTTTGGGCTGGGCTGTGTCCCCCATGCCGGACCGAAATGCCCGAGTTCCAGAGGGTCAATGAAAAGTACAAGGACAGAGTGCTCATGTTCGGGTTGGACATCGGGCGCTTCAAGAACCTGGGCTCCCGGACCGATGGCGAGGAGCTGCTCCTGGCCGTGGGGGTAACTTACCCGACCGGCACGACGTCCGACGCCAAGGTCCCCGACGCTTACGACGTGCGGGGGATGCCGACGACCTTGTTCATGAGCCCGGACGGGAAGGTAGTCCGACACTGGAGCGGGATAATCAGCGGTAAGCAACTCGGCGAGGAGATTGAGAGCTTGCTCGCGGCCTCGGCGGCTCAGTCCTGAGATCGGGCCTGCCGCCGCGGGACGGACTGACGCGCGTACTCCGGGGCTACCAGACCTCCCGGAATAGGCGAAGCCAGTTGCCCCCAAGGACCTTGGTGACCTCCGCATCGCTGTAGCCGCGTTCCGAGAGGGCCGGGGCGATGTCCGGCATCTTATCAGGCGTCTCCAGGCCGATGGGATATGGGGGCGCATCCTCGTATCGCACCGAGGGGTCTATGAACGTGGCGGGGTACTTCGTGCCCTGCTGTGAGCTAATGTACTTCCAAAATGCCGCCGGTTGCTCTTGCGCGAAGTCGGTGCCTATTCCTACGTGGTCAATCCCCACCAGCTCGACCATGTGCTCGACGGCGTCGATGTAGTCCTCCAGGGTCGAATCTTGTCCCGTCCGCAGGAATGTCGTTATGGGCGTGGCGCCGACTACGCCGCCTTTCTCGGCCAAAAGCTTAAGCGCCTCGTCGGTCTTGTTGCGTGGCACATCGTAGTACGACTTTGCGTTGGCGTGAGTGCACGACACAGGCTTCTCGGATAGCTCTATGGTCTCAATGGTGCTCCTGGTCCCGACGTGGGACAGATCGATCAGAATACCGAGCCGGTCCATCTCGCGGACCGCGTCGACACCGAAGTTGCTCAGCCCTCCATCGTCACGCTCATAGCATCCGCTACCCAGCAGGTTTCGCTCGTGGTACGTGACCTGGATAATCTTCACCCCCAGGTCGTGGAACAGCGCAAGGCGGTCGAGGTCGTTTTCGATGGGTGATGCGTTTTGGAAGCCGAGAACGACGCCGACCAGGCCCTCTCGCTTGGCTCTTGCTATGTCGTCGACGTTACGGATGTGTAGCAGCTCGGCCTCGCGCTGTGAGAACCGAGCCCTCCAACGCGCGATGTGGTCCAGCGTCTGGCGGAAGTTCTCCCAGGTCGCGATAGTCGCGTTCATAGCTGTGACACCGCCCTCCCGAAGGCTGCGGAAAACCTCGGGACTGTCCCAGTTGCTGACGTTGAGCCCGTCGATGACTATCGCGTCGCGGTAAAGGGAACCTGACTCATCTTTTTCCAGCATATCGGCGCCACTCAATGTTGGTCTGTCCTTTCGGCCTCTTCTGACCTCCGGCGCTCGTACGCGCCGGGGCAAGCTAGCCGTGCGCGTCGGCTCGCGAGGGCTCTCCGTTCAAGCGCGATTGCCGCTGCCCCAGGCAGAGGAGAAGCTCTCCCCGTCCGCGAACCGGCCCGGCCGCAGCTCTGAGATGTCGATCCTGGGTGCGTCTCCGGCTATCACGTCGGCCAGAGCTTCTCCTATGGCGGGCGCCAGCTTGAAGCCATGGCCGCTGCCCGCGAAACAGGCGTAGTAGCCCTCGACACCGGGCTCCGGGCCGACGAGGGGATGCCAATCGTCGCTTATCGTGTAGACGGACGACCAGCCGTGGTCGAACTCGGCGTCCCGAAGCGCCGGTATCCTTCGATACAACCCCTTTTCGATGCGCTGTCGGGTGCCCAGGTCCAGCCCTGAGTCGTAATCGTCGATGTTGAGAGGCTCTATCTCCTTGGGATAGTCCCGGCCCGCAAGTAGCTGATTCTCACCGTGAGGCCGGAAGTAGGTGCGGCACCCGGGGTCCGAAACGACGGGGAAGTGGCCGAAATCGGAGGGCAGCCGCAGCACGAGGTCGCCCTCCCTGCTCCACCGGACCGAGTGGTTACGCCCCGCCCAAAGCCCGACCTTGCGACCCCACGGCCCGGCCGCGTTCACTACCACGGGCGCCTCGACGGGACCCTCGCTAGTCTCTACGCCTGTCACCCTGTCGCCGCTGGTCCGCAGGCCGGTCGCACTTACGCCCTCGTAGACCGCCAGGCCCCACCGCTGGGCGCTCTCAGCCAGAGCTCGCGTGGTCTTCACCGGGTCGGCGTAACCCCCGCGCCCTTGATAAGTCGCCGCGACAACCTTTTCGAGGTCGAACTGCGGCGCTAGCTCCTTTATCTCCTCCGTCGAGAGCCGCCTCGAACCTGTGCCGAGCTTCGTCTCTTGACTCAAGACGTTCAGCCCAGACTCCAGGTTGGATTCCTCCATCAGGATCATCATGCCGGTCTGCCGAAAGCCGCTGTCGCCGCCGAGCTCGTCGCGATCGTTCTCGAACATCTCCAACGCGCGCAGGGCGAGCTTAATGGTCAGTGGGTTGCTGTACGAGCTGCGGATGTTGCCCGCCGAGCTCCCCGTACTCGCGGCGGCAAGATGCTGCTTCTCAAGCAGGACCACTTTTCCGAAGCGTCTCTTCGCCAGGAAGTGGGCGACGCTGGCGCCCATGATGCCGCCGCCAATTACTACTGCATCTGCGGTAATTTCCATTGTCCGGTCCTTCGCTCAGAGACGTTAACAAGCATCGGGGCCCGAGCACTCTCATCAAGTACTTGGCCGTGTACCACTACGCGCGACTATGTGATGGGGGGTTCTCCACAATGTCGTTCTGAGGAGGCCGCCGACGAAGAACCTTGGGCGGAGGTTCCGCCGCGTGTGGGAGACGCAGACCCCTGCGAGGGCTCAACGTGACCTTCTTTTGGGGATTCCTCCTCGCGCCGGTAGGCTAGTAGAGCGCCTCGGCGATGTCAATCGATGAAACTCCGTCGCGGCTAACCATTCTTATTGCGTGCGTTAGACGAGTTCAAGGGGGACCGCGCGATATGGTAAGGTGCGCGCCTGCAAAGCGAACCGTAACCTAGCTTTCGACCATTGGGAGAAGCCATTCGCCTAGTGAGTCTTGTGCGGAACGACCAGCCTTGACACCCCTGGTGTCCGATGTTATAAGGTCGAATTCTGAGAGTAGTTGAGGCAAGCTGGACACCCACAGGAGCAAGGCAATGTCCCGGGAAAATGGTCTGGCGATATACGCGCACCTCATGCGTCGTGCCGGTTTCGGAGCGACCCACGGCGAGCTGGAAAGTTTTGCCGCCCAGGGCTACGAGGCCGTGGTCGACGACCTGGTAAACCCGGAGAGGCTCCCCGACGTAGATGAGGACCTGATAAACCGCTTTCACAGGGTCTCTTTCGAGGGAAAATGGTTGTACCGGATGGTCAACACCCGTAGACCGCTGGTCGAGAAGATGGCCCTGTTCTGGCATCACCTGCTGGCCACCGGGAGCTCCAAATCTAACCACCATTGCACCGCGTTCGACCAGATACTGATGTTTCGGGACCTCGGCCTGTCAGACGTGCGCACCGTCATGACCGCCGTGTCCAAAGACCCGGCGATGATCTTCTGGCTGGACAACCAGGAGAACCTGGAGGAGGAGCCAAACGAGAACTACGGACGGGAGCTTATGGAGCTCTTCTCGATGGGGGTCGGAAACTATACCGAGGACGACGTAAAGGCCGCGACGCAGGCCTTTACGGGCTGGAGTGTGGTCTCAATCATTCCAGGCTCGACGCCGTACGGGAAGTATCCGACGTCGTTCGACTACGTCAGATCACAACACGATGATGAGAACAAGAGCTACCTCGGCGAGACTGGCCGATTCAATGGCGAGGACATAATCGACATTATCGTGCAGCAGCCCGCAACCGCGCGGTTCATAGCCAGGCAGCTATACACCTTTTTCGTGGCCGACGAGCCCGCCGTAGCCACCTGGAATGAGGTCCCTCCGCAGGACCCCGACGCCATCGACACCCTGGCTCAGGCCTACCTCGAGTCTGAGGGCGACATGAGGACCATGCTCCAGGTATTGTTCAACTCCGACTTCTTCAAGGATGCCCGCTTCAAACGGGTCAAGAGCCCGACTGAGCTGGTGACAGGTGTGATGAAGCTTACCGGCTCAGCTCGCACTCTGCGTCCCGGCATCGGCCAGTACGCCCAAGCGGCCAGTGTGATGGGGCAGAACCTGACACGGCACCTCACCGTCGAAGGATGGCCGACGGGCCAGGGCTGGATCGACGGCGGCACACTCAACGAACGAGTCAACTTCGCTGTGGACGAGGTCGCCGACGCCAAGCAGCAGGGGATTCAGGAGCTCATAGGCGGGCTCACCAGCCTGGGGGACTCTCTGACTCCGGAAGGCTTCGTCGAGGGGTGTCTCGACCTGGCCGGGCAGCTGGAAGTCAGCGAGGACACGCGCGAAGGCCTGATGCAATATGCGGAGTCCGGCAGCGAGCTGCGGCTCGGCGTCGCGGCCGACCGCGAGGAGAGCGAGGCCCGAGTCTCCAAGATGCTGCAGCTCATCGTGGCCGCGCGAGAGTACCAGTTCAACTGACCCTTCGCCCCCCTTTGTAGGGACACCTGGTCGGAGTCGCACAATGACCGCAACCGCGGACACGCCGGTCTTGCTTGTTATTCAGCTCACCGGTGGCAACGATTTCCTCAACACCATCGTTCCGTACGGCAACGGCCTCTACTACGACTACCGACCCAGCCTGGGCGTCGACCAAGACCGCGTCCTGCGCCTAAACCCGAATCCACCGAAGGACGTCCTTGGGGACAGCCCTTGAAGAAGCCAGCGGGTGCTCCTCTGAATCTGGGATAATGGTTTTGGAACAGAAACCCGCCCGGAAACAAGGAGCACCCAATAGATGCTGCCACAGAACAAACCCGACCGTATCCGCATCCTCTTTGACGACCATCGCCTGGTGGCCAATGCCGGCCTGCTCCTGCCGGCCACCCTAGCCCGGCACCTGGGCCTGCGGGAACTCGTCGACCATCACCTTGACCTCGGCGGAGCGCCGGGACGGGCGAACACTGGGGACAAGATGCTGACGCTGGTCGCTTCCGCGCTGGCAGGCGGCGACTGCATCGACGACGCCGATGCGCTGCGCGCTGGTGGGACGGTTGGTGTTCTAGGCTGCGTGGTCAAGGCGCCATCCACCCTGGGGACCTTCCTGCGCAGCTTCCGGTGGGGGCATGTCCGTCAACTCGACCGCGTGAGCCGCCAGTTGTTGGCCCGGGCCTGGGCCGCTGGGGCCGGACCCGGCGACTCGCCCCTGACCATCGACCTGGACTCGACCATCTGCGAGACCTATGGACTGGCCAAGGAGGGAGCGCGCCACCACGGCTATACCGGCGCCCGCGGCTATCACCCGCTGCTGGCCATTGCCGCCGGCACCGGCGAGGTGCTGATGTCCCGGCTGCGCGAGGGCCGGGCCAACACCGCCCGTGGCGCCGCCCACTTCCTGCGTGAGACGGTGGGGCGGGTGCGCTACGGCGGGGCCAGGGGACAACTCACGGTGCGGGCCGACAGCGGCTTCTACGCCCACACTGTCGTTGCCGCCTGCCGGGAAATGGATGTCCGCTTCTCTATCACCATCCGCCAGCGCGCCAGGCTGCGGGATCTGATCGAGGCGATACCAGAGGAGGACTGGACTCCCATTCCCTACTGGATGGACGGCGCCGCCGATGTCGCCGAGACGACTTACACCCCGTTCCAGACCAAGCCGGACGCCGCGCCGGTGCGGCTCATTGTCCGGCGGGTGAAGCCGACGCCCGGTTCCCAGCTCGCCCTCTTCGCCAGATACAGCTATCACGCCTTCATCACCGACCGCGATGGGGAGACGCTGGAACTGGAGGCCGATCATCGCCGCCACGCCGAGGTCGAGAACGCCATACGCGACCTCAAGTACGGCGTCGGGCTGAACCACATGCCGTCGGCGCGCTTCGCCGCCAACGGCGCCTGGCTGGCGGTCCAGGTGATGGCGCATAACCTGGCCCGCTGGACGGCGCGGATTGGTCTGGGCGAGCGGACCGTGATCACCAAGACCCTCAGGCGGCGGGTCTTCGCTCTGGTGGGACGGATCACCCGCTCGGCGCGCCGCCTCACTTTGCATCTCCCCCGGCGCTGGCCTTGGGAAACCCAGTTCACTCGCGCCTTGGCCCGGCTGCAAGCCATTCCGTTCCCGGCCTGACGGCCAGCCTGCAACTGACCCAACGTCCCCGCAATCTCGCGCCACCCCGGTCGCGAGAGTCCCCTGCTGCGTATCCTCTCGCCTTCCCGCGCATCGCAACTCCCGCATAGGGCCTTAGGGGCCCTGTGCGGCCACTGAAGACCGCCCGCCGGCCTCCCATCTACCCCAAGACCCCAGGCCATCTCCCCTGTAGCTCCCTCACCCACCCCCTTCCGCTGCCCTCACGCCGTCCATCGGTGTCCTTCGGTGGATTCGGGCTAAACGACGAGATTGGGCTCCATCCCGGAGCGACCGCTTTCAAGCAACTCTACGACGAGGGCAGGTTGGCTATCGTGCTCGGCGTGGGGTACCCCAACCCCAGCCGGTCCCACTTCCTGAGCATGCTCAAATGGCACACGTGCGAGCCCTTGAAGCCCGCTACGGAAGGATGGCTGGGCAAGGTGATCAGGGAATTCGACCCCGAGCACGAGAACGTGCTCACCGGAGTCAACTTCGGGGCAGGTCTACCCCAGGCGGTAGTCTCTCGCGGAGTGCCCGTTACGTCCTTGGGCGACCTGGACAACTACGGCCTAATGTACGGGATCTCCGATCAAGAGGAGGCGCTTCAACAGTTCAAGCAGATGTACGGGTCGACGGTGGGAGCCGGCCCGGTAATGGAGTATATTACCGAGACCGGCCTCGGACTCGTGGCGGGCGCGGAAGAGCTGAAACGGAAGGTCCCTAGGTCGTACGAGTCCGACGTAGAGTACGGCAACAACGAGATCGCCGGGGTCCTGCGAGACGTCGCGCGCGTGCACCTGGCCGGGGTGGGCGCTCGCGTCTTCTATGTGAACCAGGGAGGCTACGACACGCACGCTGGGCAGATGTCGACCCACGGGACGCTGCTGCGGGACCTGTCGCGCGCGGTAGCCGATTTCTACCAGGACCTGGAGGACCACGACGCCGCGGACGATATACTGACGATGGTCTTCACCGAGTTCGGGCGGCGCGTCGCCGACAACGGCAGCGGAACGGATCACGGCGCCGCAGGCGTGGCTTTCCTTATCGGCAACCGTGTCCGCGGCGGGCTGTACGGCGAATATCCTGCGTTGGAGCGCGGCTCCTTGTTGAACGGCGAAGACCTCGACCACACCTACGACTTCCGCGGGCTGTACGCCACGGTGCTGGAGCAATGGTTGGGCCTCGACGCCACAAACATAGTCGGAGGCACTTTCGAGCAGATACCGGCGATGCGCCGGTAATGATGCGCCGGTAATGAGGTGAACCAATGGGCAGGCCGTACGCGCTGCTGAGGGCGGGTTTCCCGTACATCAAGACTCTAGGGTCCAAGAGGCTCACGGACCAGCCTTCCGATATGGCGGTAGGGAGGGACGGCCGTATGTACCTCCTTACCTGGGCGCCCATCAAGGTGATGAGCGAGGACGAGGAGGACCTGGGTAGCATCGGCGTCAAGATATCCGCAGACCACCCCATCGGAAATCCGAATGATGTAGAAGATGGGAGTCTGGTCTGGGCTCACACGATAGTCCTGGATGGCGAAGACAATCTGTACGTCTCGGACGAGATACTTCACCGGATCACCATATTCAGCAAGGATGGTGAGTTCATCGCGAAGTGGGGCGACCATGGATCAGGGGATGGCCAGCTGGACAGGCCTGCCGGTCTAGCATTCGGCGCCGACGAGAACATCTACGTTGTCGACGCGATGAACCACAGGGTCCAGAAGTTCACCAAGGACGGGAAGTTCCTCATGAAGTGGGGCTCGTTTGGAGACGGTGACGGCCAGTTCAACATGCCGTGGGGCATCGCGGTGGATGGTGACGGCGACGTGTACGTCTCGGACTGGCGCAACGACCGGGTGCAGAAGTTCACACCGGATGGGGAGTTCGTGTTCAAGTTCGGCGAGTCGGGTACCGGCGATGGGCAGCTCAACCGTCCCATGGGAATTGCAGTGGACAAGGATTACGACATCTACGTGGTGGACGGCAGCTCAGGGACTACCGCGACGGCTGATGACGTTAGCGGCAGGGTACAGCTGTTCGCGCCTGACGGGCGATACGTCCAGAAGTTCATCGGCGACGCCACTATTTCGAAGGCGGCACTCGCGACCATGTGGACGTCGCTGAGGCAACTGCGGCTGCGGGAGATGACCGACCTGGAGCCGCAGAGACATTTCCGGAGGCCCAAGTCGGTGGTCGTCGACGACGCAGGCCGGATGTTCGTGCCCGACTACGGAGCGTATCGAGTCCAGGTGTACCAGAAAGAGGCGTACCCGCTGGAGCAGCACCAGATCGGCCCGCCCCTCCGGGTGCCGACCGTCTCCGACAACTAGGAAAAGGTCTCTTCGGAGTTTCCCGGAGCACCTCCAATTTGTTCCTTTTCCACCTCATCTCGCCGCAACCCGAGTCTCGGAGTGCGCGTGTACTGACCCCTGGCTGAGGCGCACCGCTGAATGGCGCAGAACGACGATTTCCAGTACGAGCCGCCGAGCTTGTTGAGGCGCGTCGACGTAGCGCTTGGCCTCATCATCGGCTTGCGAGGCCACGACTTCAGGGCGGCCAGCACCTTTGTCCAGCAAAACTACGCTCAGAGCGGCCGGCCGGCTAAGCCCGAATCCACCGAAGGACACCGATGGACGGCGTGAGGAAAGCGGAAGGGGGGGTGAGGGAGCTACAGGGGAAATAGCCTGGGTTCCATTTGGGGTAGGGAGGTCGGCGGACGGTCTTCATCGCCGCACAGGGGCCCCTATGGCCGTCTGCGGGAGCTGCGATGCGGGGGATGGCGAGAGAATACGCAGCAGGGAACTCTCTCGGACCGGGCTGGCGCGAGTCTGCGGGGATCTTCGGTTGTCCGGTGGGTGGGTCGCCGACGGTGCCGTCAGGCCGGGAGTGGAATGGCTCGCAGCCGGGCCAAGGCGCGGCTGAACTTCTCAGCCCAAGGCCAGCGATCCGGAAGATGCAGGGTCAACCGGCGTGCCGAGCGGGTGAGCCGTCCGGCTAGGGAGAAGAACCGCCGCCGGAGGGTCTTGGTGGTGGCTATCCGCTCTCCCAGACCGATCCGCGCCGTCCAGCGGGCCAGGTTGTGGGCCATCGTCTGGACGGCCAGCCAGGCGCCGTTGGCGGCGAAGCGGCCCGAGGGGAGATGGTTCAGCCCGACGCCGTACTTGAGGTCGCGTATGGCATTCTCGATCTCGGCGTGGCGGCGATGGTCAGCCTCCAGTTCGAGCAACTCCCCGTCCCGGTCGGTGATGAAGCCGTGATAACTGTATTTGGCGAAGAGGGCCAGTTGGGAACCGGGCGTCGGCTTCACCCGCCGGACGATGAGCCGTACCGGCGCGGCGTCTGCCTCGGCCTGGAAGGGGGTGCAGGTGATCTCGGCCACATCGGCGGCACCGTCCATCCAGTAAGGAATCGGCGTCCAGGCATCTTCGGGTATCGCCTCGATGAGATTGTGCAGGCTTTTGTGCTGGCGGATGGTGATGGAGTAGCGGACATTGATCCGGCGGCAGACGGCGACCACGGCGTGGGTATAGAAGCCGCTGTCGGCACGCATGGTGAGCTGCCCGCTGGCCCCGCCGTAGCGAACCCGGCTCACCGTTTCACGCAGGAAGTGGGCGGCGCCGCGAGCGGTGTTGGCCCGGCCCTCGCGCAGCCGGGCCATCAGCACGTCGCCTGTGCCGGCGGCGACGGCCAACAGCGGGTGATAGCCCCGCTTGCCGGTATAGCCGTGGTGGCGTGCGCCCTCCTTGGCCAGTCCGTAGGTCTCGCAGATGGTGGAGTCCAGGTCAATGGTCAGGGGCCCGTCGCCGGGTCCCGCCCCGGCCTGCCAAGCCCGGGCCAGCAACTCGCGGCTCACCCGGTCGAGTTGACGGACGTGGCCCCACCGGAAGCTGCGCAGGAAGGTGCCCAGGGTGGATGGCGCCTTCACCGTGCCGCCCAGGGTGCTGGCCGTCCCCCCGGTGCGCAACACATCGGCGTCGTCAATGCAGTCGCCCCCAGCCAGCGCAGACGCCACCAGCGTCATCATCTTGTCGCTCGTGTTCGCCCGCCCCGGGGCATCGCCCAGGTCGAGGCGCTGCCGGACGAGTTCGGGCAGGCCGAGGTGCCGCGCCAGGGTGGCCGGAAGGAGCAGCCCGGCATTGGCCACCAAGCGGCGGTCGTCGAAGGTGATTTGGATTCGGTCGGGGTGGTTGCGTGGCAGCATCTATTGGGTGCTCCTTTTCCAGGGTCTGTTTTTTGCTACAAAACCATTATCCCAGAAGCACAGGAGCACCTTCTTGCTGCTTCAGGACGCTAACCCGACGCCCTCCTTCGGTGGATTCGGGCTAAGGCTTTTCGTTTCGCCCGCTGGGCCTTGCAGCAGACGTTCGGCGTTATACCCGAGGCACTCGTCGGTGTGGCGTTCGCCAGACCGGTCGCGAAAGAGTCGTACTGGCTAGCAGCCGAGAACCCGCTGGCGGACCATCCCTGGTCGACAAGACCCGACGCCAAGCTGCCGGAACAGGTGGACGTTGTCGTGATCGGGGCCGGCTTTACCGGGGCTGCCTGCGCGTACCACTGGTCGAAGCATGGCAGGGGAACGATGGCCGTCCTCGAGATGGGCGAGGTCGCTTCTGGGGCCAGCGGTCGCAACGAGGGCCTGGTCGTGATGGGGAGGTTCTTCTCATATGTCAAAGAGACCGTATTCAACGACCTGAAACGCACTCGACGTGACCTGACACCTAGTCAGCGGGAAGGGATGGCCATAAAGTTCGCGAACGCTTACGTCCGAGCATCGTACAAGAACGCCGACATGATCGAACAGACGGTCCGTGAGGAAGGCTACGACTGCGACTACCACCGAGAGGGATGGGTCCAGGGCAGGGACGCTGAATCTCAGGTCTACCTGAACGAATCGGTGCAGGCCGGCGAGGACGCCGGCTTCGATGACTGGACGAAGATCCCTCCAAAACAGGTCCTGGAGATCACCGGCATGAAGGGCGAACATCCCGCCGGCTTCTCCAAGCGCGCAGCCTCGTGGCACCCGGCCAAGTGGGTGTGGTCCTTGCTGTCGACGGCGCTCCAGTCAGACGCTATCGGCCTGTTCACGCACACACGCGTGACCAGCGTTGAAGACAAAGGGGAGACGTATGCCGTTCACACAAACCGCGGGACCATCGAGGGCAGGTACGTCATCAACGCCACGGAATCTTACACGCCGCTATTGCACCCCCAGTTCGAGGGCAAGCTCTTCCCCGTTCAGACCCAGGCGGCGTTCGCGGAGGGCGGGCCGAACTCGATGAAGGCTCAGGTCGGGATGGGCTCGAGAAACGGCTGGTTCAGAAAGAGGCCCGACGGCGTGATCTTTGGGTCTGATGCTACCCGAGTCGCCGGCAGGCTGGCAGGGAGCATCCGGCCGTCACGCTTCATCACCAACTTCATAGTCTCCGAGATACAGCGGCACTTCGAGCACAGCCGAATGTTGATCACGCGCGAGTGGAGCTGTACCGCAGGCTTCACGGACGACGAGTACCCGATCATAGGCCTCATGGACGGCAAGAGGCAGTACATCATCTCGGGGATGTGCGGCTCCGGTTCTGCCGTGCACTTCAACGGGTCCCATCACGTGGTCCAGAAGATACTCGGGCTGGAAGGGCCGGGCGACTATCCGGACGAGCTTTTCTCGCCGGTGCGCGTCCTGGACCCCTTGAACCACAAATGGCCCGTAGCCTAGCTGTTTGATCCCGGCCCGTGCTAACAACCACGCGACCACGCCGACAAAAGCTACGATGGCCTACGTCGGGCCCTTGGCCCAGTCTTTCCGGGCGCTCCTGACGATCCTACCTAGCTTCCGCTGCTTCTCCGCATTCGGCCGGTCGCGCCCGGCGTGGAAAAGCCAAGGTCAGACCGGGGGTAGCCTGACCTCGAAAACCGTCTTTCCTGGTTGAGATCGACATCCGATCTCTCCACCGCAGCGCGTTGTAACGATTCGACGTGCCACGTCGAGGCCAAGACCTGCCCCTTCCCCGACGTCCTTGGTCGTGAAAAAGGGATCGAAAACCTTGTTTTGGATGTCCGGCGGAATCCCGGTGCCGTCGTCCTCAATCTCTACGATGATATGGCCGCCATCCTCGCGGGTTCGAATCGTGATCCTGCCGCGCTCGCCGATCGCGTCGAGAGCGTTGTCCAGAACGTTCATCCAAACCTGGTTGAGCTCGCTGGCCGGGACGTGAATCGATGGAAGGTCATGGCCGTATTCTCGAACGACTTCGATTGCATCGGTGAGCCTGCTCGCAAGCATCGTGACAGTGTCTTCGATGCCCCGATGCACGTCGATAGTTTGCACCTGGTCCTGGTCCATATATGAGAAAGATTTGGCCGCATCTACTAGCCGCGAGATACTATGGGAGCTGTGAACCACCGCTCTCGCGAGGTCTTGAGTCCCGAATGACCTGCAGAGCCAACCGATGGCGTCTCCCAACGCATCGCGAGGCATCGTCGCTGCGATCCTTTCCAAGTCCTCGAGCCCTACGCCTGCTGTCACCAACGTAGGCGCCAATTCCCATCCCTCGTCTACTTCATGTGACTCAAGCCAGTCGATAAGCTCCTCTTCCCGATCACTGGCTTCCAGCGACGAGAGTTCTTTCGGTTCGTCGGACCGACGCTGGAGCAGGCGGTCCCACTCGGTTAGCGAGCCCCAAAGTTCCTGATCGATCCCTGCGCGGGCGAGATCGCTTGTGGCGTCCTGCAACTCTCGTAGCGCGTCGAGCAGCTGGCTCGAGGCCCTCCCAGCGGCCGCGGCCGGGTTGTTCAGTTCGTGTGCAAGCCCCGCGGCAAGCTTTCCCAGCGCCGCCATCTTCTCTGTCTGGCGAAGCTCCTCCTCTACCTCGAGTCGTTTGGTAATGTCGACAAATGTAACCACACAGCCAACCAGTTCGTCGTCGCGTTCGACCGGGTACGACCAGTACTCTGCTGGAAAGCCGGTTCCATCCGAGCGCCACATCACTTCGTCGTCAACGTGAGTGCCCTGATGTTCCCAGAACGCTCGGTAGATACGGCACTCCTTCACAGGGTAGGGTTCACCGCTAACACGCGTGTGGTGGACGAGAGCGTGCATGTTCGTGCCTAGAAGATTCGCATCGCTTTCGTAGCCCAGGATCTGAACACAAGAGGGGTTCGCGAACGTGCAGTTGCCGTCCAAATCAACCCCGTAAATGCCTTCGCCGGTCGATTCGAGAAGAGACCGGACCATGGCCTCCTTCTCCTGAAGCTCGGCCTGAATCCGGACCCGCTCGCTAATGTCGGTAAAGGTAACGACGCATCCGATCAGCTCGCCCTCGCGCTCTACGGGGTGCGACCTGTATTCAGTCGGGAAGCCGGTCCCGTCCTCCCGCCACATGAACTCGTCGTCTACGTGGGTTCCTTCGTGGTCCCAGAACGCGCGGTAGATACGGCAATCCTGCACGGGGTAAGGATCGCCGCTGGGGCGGGTATGGTGAACCAGCCGGTGCATGTTCTGCCCAAGGAGCTCCGCGTCACTCGAATAGCCCAGTAGCTTAACGCACGCAGGGTTGGCGAAGATGCAGTTGCCATCAAGATCGGCGCCGTAGATGCCATCGCCGGCTGAGTTCAGCAGGAGCTTGACGAGCGCTCCATTGTCGCCGAGCTCTTCGGCGAGCGCCGTGCTACCTTGGCGCTCTTTGGGGGTTCCCATGGCTTCGCTCCAGTGGGGTCGGACCTACCTGGGACCCGTGGTCTGCTGCACGACCAGGGCCACTACAATTACATCGGCCGGGCAGGACATAGGACGCCGCGACGCGATCTGGGGCCGCGACAGGGCGTTCTGAAGCTAGCTCTTCGGAGAGACCGCCTAGCTCAGAGCGTCCACAGCCTCGTCGCTGGTGACCACAGCGTTAGCCAGGTATCCAAAGTTGATGAGGGCGGCTTGGTAGCCGTCCCCAAGATCGGGGTGGCGCGCGCCGGCCGTGGCGTCCTTAACGACGGTAACGTCGAATCCTTGCTCGAGAAGCTCACGCATGTGCGCCTCGACGCAGAGGTTGGCGGACATTCCGGCCAGGATCACCTTGCTGACGCCGCGCTTGCGGAGTTGCAAAACGAGGTCGTTGTTCTCCGGGCCGTATACCTTGTGGGGGCTGGCGACTACCGTTTCGCCGTCATCGATGAGGGGCTTGTACCGCTCAAGCCAGTCGGCGCCGGAGCCCCTGAAGTTGTCGAGGCTGAGGGCGCCCGCGCGGTCGAACATGTTGATCTCGTGCATCATGTTCTCGACGGTCCCGCCGAATTGCCACCCGTGGTCAGTCGGATAGTAGTAGTGCGGCGAAACGAATACTTGGACCCCGCCGGCCTTGGCGGCCTCCATCAGCCGCCCTATATTCTCGATCGTGTTGTTCTCTTTGACGCTGTCCCCCACCAGTTCCCAGGTGACGCCTTGCTCGCTGAGGAAGTCATTCTGCGGGTCCGTGATCACTATCGCGGTAGCGCTCTTGTCGATGTCCATAGTCACTCCTTGGCTGTGAGTTGTCGGCCGGTCGCGCTATTATTCCTTGGAATCCAACTTGGCTGTGCTGATGCCGCGCCGCAGTTTCGCTAGCGTATTGTACCTTAGGGCGCCGCAGACAGTATGCCTTCTCAACATGATGCACGCTTTGTCTGAAGGAGCGTGCCGTCACTACCAAGTCCTCTGGGATTCAAAGGTGGTGGGTCGAACTGCAATACGATCCGTCGGTGCTGCTGGCCCTGTCTTAGAGCAGGGTCGAACTTCACCGTGAACACGAACTGTCCGTATCACCACGAGAAGACGGGGCCGCTCAACTCAAGATGCAACGGCCCCGCGAGAGGTAGCCCGTACCCTATCTTTCGGAATATGAGCGGGTTCGCCTGTTGGATCAAAGAGGCCACCATCCCGTACGAAGGCCTCTTCTCGGTTTCCTGGTCGCGGTGACTGGACTCGAACCAGCGACCTCGTCTTCCCAAACGCCTCGGATTTTATCCCGACTAAGTCAATGTCGAACGCCCGGGCAGCAACATACTCGCCAACATGGCCCACCAAGGCTGGGCGCCAACAATCGAGCGGTCTCCTCGTCGATGTCGTTCTTGGAGCGCATCAATTGCGCTAGAAGTTTCAATGCAAAATCCCCGGAACATGGGGCGCACCCAGTGGATGGGTCAACCAGTGGGATAGGTGATTAAACGTGCCTCCCATCGTCATCTTTGTGCGGTTCGTCGCCACGGCCGATCTGGGGGTATTTGAACTACGCAGGCGTGACCGCCAATGGGAGCGTCCAGAGGGACTCCAGCTTGTCTGCCCTCTTCTGAAGGTCGTTGGATCCGAGGTCGGCAGGCTCGATCGGCCGCGAGAGGCGGATTACACGCGTGTTGAAAGTGGGGAAGGTGGAATGCGCGATCACTCTAGCTGTTGAACAGCACGGCCACGATGTCGCCGTCCTGCACCTCGTATTCGCGACTCTCGACGCGCTGCCGCCCTGCCTTGGCCACAGCGGCATCGCTGCCCAGCTCGATTAGATCGGCATAGCTGACGACCTCCATGCGGATGAAGCCTTTCTCCATGTCTGTATGGATCTTCCCGGCAGCCACCGGGGCTTTGTCTCCGTCTCGGCATGTCCAGGCACGCACTTCGTCTTCCCCGGTCGTGAAAAAGTTGACCACTCCTAGCATCCGGTACGCGGCACGAAGGAGCCGGTCCCGCGAGGGTTCCTCTAGCCCTAGCTCCTGCAGAAACTCAGGTTGTTCGCTCGGTTCGAGCTGGCTGATCTCCGCTTCGTCTCTGCCATAGACCGTAATCATTTCCGCGCTTTCGGCATCAGCGAACTGCCGCAGGGCCGTTACATGGCGGTTAGACGCGTCCTCTGTTGACCTGATGTTGGCGATATACATCACCGGTTTTAGCGAGAAGAGGTTACATTCGCGGATACTGGCCATCTCATGGACATTTAGGACTTGCTTGCGCACCGGAATGCCCTGTCCTATATCGGCGTGTACCTTCTCGCAATCGGCAAACTCTTGGATGGCTTCCCTATCTCTCCCGCGCACCCTCTTTCGCAAGCGGTCCATCTTATTCCCGAGGGTAACGATATCTGCAACCATCAGCTCCAGGTCAAGGGTCTCGATGTCCCGAACCGGGTCCGTCGTCTCATCGTCAAGGGAATCGCTTCCATATTCGAAGCAGCGTGCTACGTGCACCACCGCCTCAACGTCCTTGATGTGCCCGAGCAGCCGTGAGCCACGCCCTCTTCCCCGAGGGCCAACCTCAATGCCTGGAATATCAACTATCTCCAGAGTTGCCTGAACCTCCTTGCGTGGGTGGTACATCTCTATCAGCCTATCGAGACGCTGGTCAGGCAACTTGACGACCGCTCGGTTCAGCTCGGAGCCATCGTAGCTTGAGATACTGGCAGCGGTGATGGCGTTGAAGATGACCGTCTTCCCGCAGGACGGCAAACCTACCAGGCCACAACTTAAACTCATACTGTATCCTTCTGGACCCTGGTACAACCATCGGACTCGGTGACACTCTCGACGACGGCGAAGGGTTGGTTATACTTGGGAAGAGCGAATTGGTACGCTGAGCACCCTCCGGCTTGTACCTGTACCAGCTGCGAAGAAAAACGGACCATCCACCAACGACACGGCAAAATCGGCCGGAACGAAAGGTGTCCCTGTGGGAGCGGCGAGAGGTACAAGAAATGCCACGGGCAATGAACAGACGACCACCGATATGCCTGAGTGGGCCACTGGCCGATTCGTGACACTCTCAGATCCCGACGTTATAGCATAGGTGTTTTCCTCTCATCGCATCAAGCAGTCAGCATAGCCATATGAGCATCGACCCCGTTGCGACCTACGTAGCGTTACTTCGTAGTGTCAACGTGGGCGGCAAGAACAAGCTGCTCGTGCAGGACGTCACCGCGATGTTCACGCTCGCTGGGTGTGAAGCCGCAGAGACCTACATCCAGGGTGGCAACGTCGTCTTCAAGGCCGGGGCCGCTCTGGCATCACGTATCCCAACTCTGATCGCGAGCGAGATCGAGGAGCGCTTCAGCTATCGAGTGCCGGTGGTGGTGCGAACGGCGCAGGAGCTGAGAGACGTCGCCAGAGGACAACCCCTTCCTGGGAATACGGCTTCGACGCGGGGAGGTTGCACGTCGCGTTCCTCGCCGATGTCCCTGAGGGCGATGGAGCCTCGCAACTGGACCCTGACCGCTCGCCCCCGGATGCGTTGGATTGCGCGGCCGCGAGATCTTGCTGTACTGCCCTAACGGACTGGCGGGAACCAGACTCACCCACCGCTACTTCGATTCGAAGCTGGCGACCACCGGCACCGTGCGGAATTGGGAGACGGTATTTACAATATCTCCGCACCATCCGAAGTTAGGAAGTGGCGGCCCTAGCGTACGGCGAATCGCGTAAATTGTTCGTATCGACCTGGTTCGATGGAATAAGTGACTATGATTGACGTTGCGATTCCCCAAATTGCCCGGGAGCTCCTATTGGCCCGACAGCAGGTGCAGGCCACCGTTGGCTTGCTGGACGATGGAGCTACCGTGCCCTTCATTGCCCGGTACCGCAAGGAGGCTACAGCCAGCCTGGATGAGGTGGTTATCACCAGCATTCGGAACCGCTTGTCGCAGCTTCGGGAACTCCGGGATCGGCGGGAGGCCATCCTGTCTTCCCTGGAAGAGCGCGGCATATTGACCGAGGAATTACGGAAGGCCGTACTCGCTGCCGAAACTCTGGCGGCCCTTGAGGACACCTATCTGCCCTACCGGCCTAAGCGGCGCACTCGGGCCACCATCGCCCGAGAAAAGGGACTGGAACCCCTGGCGCTGCACCTTTGGTACCAGGAGGATTTTGACGTTAACCTTGCCGCTGCTGAGTACGTCAATCCGGAGTTGGGGGTGGAAAAAGTCGAAGATGCCCTGGGTGGTGCCAGGGACATCATCGCCGAGCGGGTCAGCGAAGATCCCACCGCTCGGGCGGAAATACGGAAGCTGTTCTGGTCACAGGGTACCTTCTCCTCTCGAGTGGTTTCGGGTAAGGACTCGGATGCGGCCAATTACCGGGATTACTTCATGTGGGCAGAACCGGTGGCTGACGTGCCCTCTCACCGGGTGCTGGCCATGCTCCGGGGTGAGAGAGAGGGACTACTGTCGATCCATATCGCGCCGCCCGTCGTGCAGGCGATAGCGATCCTGGAGGGGATTTTCGTCACCGGGGAAACCGAGGCCTCGCAGCAAGTCCGGCTGGCGGTTCAGAACAGATACAAGCGGCTGCTGGAAGCCTCCATGGAAACGGAGGTCCGCAAAGAAGCTAGAATTCGCGCCGAGGACGCCGCCATCAAAGTATTTGCCGACAACCTGCGGGAGCTCCTTCTGGCCCCGGCCCTGGGTCAGAAGAACGTGCTGGCCCTGGACCCCGGATTCCGCACCGGCTGCAAATTGGTGTGCCTGGGCCGGCAGGGCCGGTTGCTGCACCACGACACCGTCTATCCCTTGCTGGGGGGACGGGGAGAGCAGGAGGCAGCCAAGAAGATAGACCAACTGTGCCGCCGGTACAGTGTTGAAGCCATCGCCGTGGGAAATGGCACCGGGGGCCGGGAGACCGAAGCCTTTCTGAGGGGGCTGGAGTTGGGCCCCGGTATTCCTGTGGTAATGGTCAACGAGAGCGGGGCCTCGGTCTATTCAGCCTCGGAGGTGGCGCGGACTGAGTTTCCCGATGAGGACATTACGGTCCGGGGGGCTGTTTCCATCGGTCGCCGCCTAATGGATCCCCTGGCCGAATTGGTCAAGATAGACCCCAAGGCCATCGGTGTGGGCCAGTACCAGCACGACATCGATCAGAAGGCCCTGAAAGAACGCTTGGACGATGTGGTAAGTAGTTGCGTCAACAATGTTGGCGTGGAGTTGAACACCGCCAGTGGCGAGTTGCTCTCTTACGTTTCGGGCCTGGGACCCCGTTTGGCCAAGGCTATTGTGGAGTATCGGAACAGTTACGGTCCCTTTGCCTCCCGGGAATCCCTGAGGAAAGTCCCGCGCCTGGGTCCCAAGGCGTTCGAGCAGGCGGCTGGGTTTCTGCGAATTAGGGAGGGCGCCCATCCACTCGACGCCAGTGCCGTGCACCCAGAGTCCTACGGGGTCGTGGAGGCCATCGCCAAAGACTTGGGCCATCCGCTGGGCCAAGTGGTGGGCGACGCCAGTATATCCGGTCAGATTGATCCCCACCGCTACGTGAACGACAAGGTGGGACTGCCCACGTTGAATGACATAATCGAAGAGTTGGCCCGGCCCGGACGAGACCCCCGTCGCGAGTTCGAGCCATTCCACTTCGCCGAAGGCGTAAACAAGATCGAGGACCTGGCGGCGGGGATGAAGCTGCCGGGGGTGGTAACCAACGTGACCGAATTCGGCGCCTTTGTCGATGTGGGCGCGCACCAGGATGGGTTGGTGCACATCAGCCAGTTGGCGAACCGCTTCATCAAAAATCCCTCCGATATTGTCAAAGTGCAGCAACGGGTGTGGGTTACCGTGTTGGAGGTCGACCTGGAGCGCAAGCGAATTGCCCTGTCAATGAAGGGTTGAGCGTCGTCCCTGTCCCCCGCCGCCCGAACTCCCCCAAGAGGACTTTACCTGGCCTATGATTAGGAGGCGGACGGGTCGGGCGCCGAAGGCGCTCGTGCTGACGGGCCGAAATCCATAGCTTGTGTCGTCGTTTGACCGTTAGACCAGCACGGTGGACACCTTCACGAAGTAAACCCAGCGTTGGGATCTATCGCGAATGGGTTTGGCGAAGCTAGAAGCCAGCCTTCGAAGCCCTGAGAGCCACCTGCTCCCCACCTCTGGACGGAGTCCACGCTACTGCCGGTGGCCGAGATCAGGTTGATCAGGGCTTCGGCGTCAGGACTCTTGAGCTGGAGGCCTAGACTCAATCCCGGAAATTCACATACTGCAGTGGCTGTTTAATGTCCATCTCTTTTATGAACGCGATGGTCCCTTGCAAATCGTCGCGTTTCTTGCCCGATACGTGAAGTTCGTTCCCCTGGATAGCAAGCTGGACTTTGATCTTGGCGGCTCGGACCGCCTTGACGATTTTGCGTCCCAAGTCGGCGTCAATCCCTTGCCCAATAGAGATGGTCCGCCTAATGGTTCCTCCGGCTGCATCTTGTGGAGCCGTGAACTCGAACGCACGTAGGTCCACATGTCGACGCGCAAGATACTTGCGAAGCAAGTCGTCTAGCTGGGATAACTTCATGGTATCGTCAGCGATCATCGTTAGGGCGTTGTCGGTGCGTTCTATAGCACACTTTGTCCCCGCGAGGTCGTAGCGTTGCTTGATCTCTCGTTGCATTCCGTGCAGCGCATTATCTACCTCCATAAGGTCTGTTCTGGAGACCACGTCAAACGAGGGCATTGAGTAGAACCTCCTGTGGTTGTGCCGGCTAAAAGGCCGAGGCCTCTTATGGCTCTGCCGTCCTTGTCCCATTCACCCGTGCGTATCGCGCTAGAAGGGTGGAGCAGACGGGCGGATTCGAATCGACGACCTGCGGTTCACGAATCGGCTGGTTGGTGTGCCGTTCTATGCTCCCAGATACCGGATTAGAACACGCAGTCCACCCGCCGAACCCCCATTTTACCTGCGCGTGGCCCTTGGTGCCGAGCCGCGCTAACCAATGCGTTAGCGAACGGTTAGCGGTTCTGTCAGAACTCAAAGCTCCGTGGGTACACAGACAATACGCAGGCAAGCTGAATGAGAACCTGGGCCTGAGGTTACGCAGCCAACTCCGTCATCAGGCTTGACCATCTACAGCTGAAGATATGCCGCTTGTCCGATGCTGAAACGTGCTGGACGCTGGAATTCGGAACTCTCAGGTACTGACGTAGCTCGTCGAACACAGTGCAGAACCGACTGGCCGATTCAAACCGATTGAAGCCGAGCATCGGGTAGTAACGCTGCTTGATCGGCCGATGATGCTGCTCCATTGCTAGCGTTACAGAGGCCTCCATACGTACGGAGGCCTCTTCTTGCCTTGCCTGGTCGGGGTGACTGGACTCGAACCAGCGACCTCGTCGTCCCGAACGACGCGCGCTACCGACTGCGCCACACCCCGACGAAAAAATCCCAAAATCGTGGGCTCTACGGTCACACTCGATTCGGGACACCGAGCGCTGCCGACTGCACCGCACCAGGGACAATTGTACCGGTCGCCTTGATGATGGGCAACACCGGAGGTGGCACCGCCGCCGCCGCTCCGGTATCTTCAAACCCGTAACCACGGGCTGCGCGACCGGCCCCATTCACCCCCGGTTGTCGAGCTTCAGTAGCTTGACCGCGTTGCCGCCTACTATCGCAGCCTGATCGTCTGCTGTCAGGGACGAGCCGCGGACCTGCGCGACCAGTCGACGCGCTCTCAAGAGCGGGTAGTCGCTGCCCAGCAAGACGCGGTCCGCCCCCACGAGCCCCGACACCGTCTGGAATACGTTCGCGTGGTAAAGGAACGGCGAGGCGGCCGTGTCGAAGTACACGTTCGCCAGAGCGTCGGCCACCTCCGGCATCAGTGCGTAGAACGGCAGGCCTCCGCCCCAATGGGCGCAGACGATGGTCACGCCTGGGAAGTTCTGCACCAACGCCCACAGCACTTCAGGAGTGGTGCGGCCCTTGCCCTGGTAGACATGGCCCACCGGTTCCGAGGAGTGGGTCGTAAGGATGAGGCCTTGTTGATGCAAGACCTCCATCAGCGGGGCCATCGTTCGCTCGTCGCCCAGGTCGAAGCCCTGCGAGTCGGGGTGCAGCTCGCCGACCCCCAGCAGGCCCGCGCGGGCGCACCGGTCAGCCTCCCGCGCGCACTCATCGCCCCACGCCGGGCTCACGCCGGCAAATCCCACTAACCTGAGCGGATGCTTGCGCACCGACTCGATAATGTAGTCGTTTACCTCGCGGGCCAGGCCGGCGTCTGTCCAACCGATGCCCATCACCACGGACACGTCGACGCCGTCCGCGTCCATCGCCCCAACGAGGTCGTCGGCCGTCGCCATCTTAGCCTTCGCGCTGACGTAAAGCTCGCCGAACGTCCGGTCCCTCTTTACGTAGCTCTCCCGTTGGGCGCGGAGCCACTCCGGGAAGATGTGAGTGTGGAAGTCGACGATCACCGGCTTCCAGCCCCCGGCTTCCGAGGCGCCACCGAGAGGGACCTTTCGGGTACGCCGTCTGAGTCGAAGTCTCCGAAAACGTCGTAGCCGCGCCCCATGATCTCTCTAGGGTCGCGATCGTGCGTGATTGTCACTTCACGCCGCCAAAGAGCTTCGCCACATTGCCGCCACAGATCTTGTCCATATCGCCAGCGGTGATGAAGTCGCAGTGACGCCTTAGGTAGTCCAGCGACTGGAGGTAGGTGCAGTGCCGCTCGACGTTGGGCATGTCCGACCCCCACACGAGCCTGTCCGCCCCGAGACGCTCGTAGTACTCTCGTACGATAGGCCACGCCTCCCGGTAGGGGTACTCCCAGACCGCGCCCTGGAATATGGGGAACAGGACCTCGACCAGGACGTCGGGGTGCCGCAGCGGCTTCCACGCCTCCTTTGGAATCGAGACAGCGCCGTTCTCACTGAACCTGGACAGCAGAAGGCCGTGGGTTAGCACGACCGGTATGTCCGGGTGCCGGTCGAGCCAGCGGTCGAACGCGGCGAGCTCGGCGAGGTAGGGCTCCTCACCCGGCGCCGACGACGTCACGAACCAAAACACCGGGATTCCCAACTCCCGCACATGGGCCCAGAACGGGTTGAACACAGGGTCGTCCAGCTTCTCTGTACGCCCGTGGAAGCTCAGGTTGCTGGACTGGAACCAGAGGGCGTGGAGCCCCAGCTCGTTCACCGCTCGATCGAGCACGCGAATCTGGCTGCCGTGGTCGGCCCGCCACTCGTCTACCATGGCCAGGCCCCAAAACCGCTGTGGGTACCTGCGCACGGCGTCGCTGAGGTACCGGTTGAGTTTGCCGTAGATGTGCCCCGTCTGGAGCACCGCGCGGTCCACACCGGCGTAGTCCATCTGGGCGATCATCAGCTCGGGAGACGCCTCCAGTCGAGACATAGCTGGCGGCAGGTATTGCTTGGTGTAATCGGCGCCTTCGACCGTCCAGACGAACTTGCCGTCCTTGCCACCGCGCAGATCGACGTCGGTCAGCCCTGCTATCGAAGGCTCGTTGGGGTCGACAAGGGTCTGGCGGTCGAGGATGGAGTTGTCGCTGACCGCGCGCGCCGGCTGATGGTGGAACATCAGGGTTAGCTGTGCGTACCTCATGTGCTCTTTGACTGAGCTGTGGCCGGACCGGCCTCCCAACGGAGGGAAGGCGTGAGCGTGCGAATCGATTATCAAGGACTTCCCCCTTCAACCGTGCGGCCCCTTGAACTGCCTGGGCGGCATGAGCCGGCGCCTGTAAGAAACTAGCACAAATTCATCGGGGGTGCGCATCGCCGCTAATCGAAGGCTGCCATGAGACAGGAGCCCGGTGGCGTCGCTTTCAACGGTCTGGTAATGTTTTCTCCGTATGGATTCTATCTAGGTATACCCTCCAGCATATGAACGTACGTGACCGCATCGCAGGGCTCGTGGCTGAGGCCATCCGGAAATCCGAGATCGCCGACAGCATTCCGGACTCCTTGATCGACGATGTTCCCATAGATCGCCCTCAAAAACCGGAACACGGCGACTTCGCGTGTAGCCTTCCTCTCAAACTGGCCGGCCCGCTGCGCGCCAAACCTTTGGAGATCGCCGAGCAGCTCGCCCACAGCGTCCCCCCGGACCCCGCGGTGGAGAGTGTGTGGGTCGAGCCCCCGGGCTTCCTCAACTTCTCGCTGAGCCCCGATTGGCTGGCCGAACAGGTCGATGCAATACGCGCGGCAGGAGCGTCATACGGCAACGTCGACGTCGGAGCGGGAGAGCGGGTCCAGGTAGAGTTCGTGAGCATCAATCCCACGGGGCCGCTGCACGTTGGGCATGCCAGAGGCGCAGCGTTCGGCAGCGGCCTGGCCAACATCCTGGAAGCGGCTGGATACGACGTACAGCGTGAGTACCTCGTCAACGACGCGGGAACTCAGATGGAGCTGTTCAACAAGACACTGTACGCGCGCTACAAGCAGGAGTCGGGGCTCGAGGCCGAGGTTCCAGAAGATGGGTACCAGGGCGAGTATATGGCGGACCTGGCCAGGGAGATACGCGACCGGGAGGGCGACCGTTTCCTATCGATGGGAGACGAAGAGGCGACAAGCGAACTCGGCGAGCTCGGCCTGCAACGCATGCTGGACCAGATCCGCACCGACCTGGAGGACCTTCGTGTAACGTACGACGTGTGGTTCAGCGAGCGCACCCTCTACCGCGACGGGCATTACGACGCCGCGATGAAGCTGCTAGACGAGAAGGGGCTACTCGTCGAACGGGATGGTGCGACATGGTTCGCTTCGACGACGCTCGGCGACGATGACGACAAGGTACTGGTGCGAAGCACCGGCGCCCCTTCCTATTTCGCCTCCGACGTCGCCTATCACTACGAGAAGCTTCTCCATCGGAAGTTCGACCGCGTCATCGACGTGTGGGGAGCGGACCACCAGGGGCACCGGAGTTTCTTTCCGGCGCTGGCGGCGGCGCTAGGAGTCCCTGAGGAACGCCTGGAGCTGATCATCTATCAGCTGGTTACCCTACGACGCGGCGAGGAGGTAGTCCGGCTTTCGAAGCGCGCAGGGGACATCATAACCTTGCGTGAGCTGGTTGATGAGGTAGGTCCGGACGCGTGCCGCTTCTTCTTCCTGGCGCGGTCACCCCAAAGCCAGATGGACTTCGACCTGGAACTGGCCAAGGAGCAGTCGTCGGAAAATCCCGTCTACTACGTGCAGTACGGCCACGCGCGCATCGCGGGCATCCTTCGTCTGGCAAAGGAGCGCGGGATCGAGTACGGCGACGGCGACCTATCGTTGATAGGCCACGAGGCTGAGCTTGCGCTAATCAGGAAGCTGCTCGTTTTGCCCGAGCTGACCGAGAAGATGGCGGCGACGCTGGAGCCGCACCACCTTCCTCACTACGCCCTCGAGCTTGCCACCGCCTTCCACTCCTTCTACGACAATTGCAGGGTCGTATCCAGCGAGCCAGGCGAGGAGCAGATCACTAAAGCGAGGCTGAAGCTAACCGAGGCCGCCAAGGTGGTCCTGGCCCGATGCCTGAATCTGATGGGCATGAGCGCTCCCGAGGAGATGTAGACGACCCCTTGGCCCTCTTCTCGGGCGTACAGCTCAAGAAAACCCGCCGGAGACTCCGAGCCCTGCCTCGTTGTACCTGCGGGCTTTCTCCACATAGTTCTCAGACGTCGCCCTGATCAGCTCTATATGGCGCTCTTCCACCTGGCCCCGGATCCGGGCCGGCACGCCTATCACGAGGGACCGCGGCGGAATCGACATGTTCTCCAGCACCATCGCGCCGGATGCTATCAGGCTCTCCTCGCCGATCTCGGCGCCGTCGTTGACCGTGGCCCCGTTGCCGATCATCGCGCGTTCACCGACCGTCCTGGCGTGGCACATCACCCGATGGCCGATTACCGCATGGTCACCAATGAGCACGTCGGCGTCGCCGTGTACGACCGAGTTGTCCTGGATGCATACGAACCGCCCGATGGCTATTCGCCCCATGTCGGCCCGGACCACGGTGCCGGGCCATATGCTGGAACCCTCGCCCACTTCGACGTCTCCCACGACGTAGGCGAACTCGCTGACAAAAGCGCCGGGATGTATCTTCGGGCCAACCCCGTCCAGGCTTCTGAGCATAGCTCCTCCACGACCAAAGCACGCGCCGCGCTCCGTTTATCTGACCGAAGCGCAAAGCTGGAATGGAGGCGAGTCTATCACAGCTACTGACCGTAACAGGGAGGCGAAGCCAATATGAGGGTTGTGATATCCTGATTGACAGAATGGCGTTATACACGACGGCATGACCTACCCAAAATTTGCGCTTCAGGCCGTTGCGACTATAGGCCTCTCACTAGTCGCGGCGGCGTGCTCGAGTACTCCCGCCCCTAGTCCCACTCCCTCGGCGCCGTCGCCAACGCCGACGGCCGTGGCGAGCCCAACCCCCGAGCCGACCCCTGAGCCTACGCCCGAGCCCACTGCGACCGTGGAGGCGGCCAGCGCCATGTTCCGGTATATGAACGGGGTGAACCTCCTGAACGCGGCCCAATGGCAAGACGCCATCCCCCAGTTCGACCTGGTTATCCGGCTCCTCCCGGACTTCGCCCAGGCCTACTTCTACAGGGCCATCGCTCTACATAATGAGGAGCGTGACGAGCTGGCGCTCGAGGACCTGAGCCACGCCATTCGGCTGAAGCCGGACTACGCTCAAGCCTATATGAACAGGGGGATTCTCCTGGTCCAGCAGGGCGAGCTCGTAGGCGGGGTCGCCGACCTCGAGAGGGCCCTGGCGCTGTTCCAGGCGGAGGGTGACCAAGAGGGCATGCGAATGGTGAGGCGGGTGCTATCGGGACCTAGGCCTCAGCCGACCACCCCCCGGCCTTAGCAGGTACCTCCCCGACTCTGCGCTCGCTCCCGCTCCGGCGCCCAAAGTCACCTGGCTCTTGGTCATCGCCCGATAGAGATGGATAAGACCTTGCTGTCTGCGGGCGGTGCGGACGGATGGGAGTTCCGCTGTCGTAGCCAACAGCCGTACCATCTCCCGCGTGATCTCGTTTTCGCCGAGCCGGGGGAACGATTGGTAAAGACCGCTCGATAGTCCTGCCAGATCACGGTCGCGCGCCTCCCCCGCCCACCCATGCACAAACGGCAATACCACGTTCACGGCGATGTCCCTGGCCCTGGCCGCCCCAACGTACGGCCTGGCCTCGAGGCCTTGAGCGAGCGCGCGAGGACTTTCCCGTCGCACGAGGGCTGCCATGCCCTCAACCAAGCCCGCGTCGATGTAGCGGTCGGCCAGAATGCCCGCGCCCAGGATCCGCCGCGCCGGATGATTTGCAGGCCGAACGCGAAAGAGGCGCCACTCAGACCCCCTCATCGTTCGTCTCGGCGGCACTCCGCGGGCCAGGACCTGCAATCGCCGCCTTCGGTCCGGCGGCCCTACGTGCTCCATCAACCCCGCGGCGCTCACCAGCATGGATTGGACCGCCAGTAGCCTCGTGCCGGCCGGCTCCTGGCGCATTGCCATCAGCGATACGAAAGGCACCGCCGCGGCGAGGTCCCTGAACCCCTTTCTGTTGGATGTGTAGCCCATCCCCTCCATGATCGCCCCGTACAGCGTCTCCTCGGCCCCCGCGATCCGCATCTCGATCTTGAATCCCTCGGCACGCGCCTCGAATCGCCGGTCCCCTGCTGCATCCAGCACCTCGCCGACATGATCGCGGAAAAGAGCCGCCATCCCGGGAGGGTTTCCCTCGTTTGCAGCCCGGTGGCCCAGGGCCTCAAGAAATGGAGCGAGAGACGCCACGGGGGCCGAAGCGCGAGACTGCAGCGGCGTCGACTCGTGGCCCTTGGAGTGCAGCACCACGTGCAGAACGACGCCGTTATAGTTCGAATCGGCGTCGTGACCATGGGCAGCCCAGCCGCCCGCCTCCACGTGGAGCTCGACGTCGCCGGTGATGCGGCTACCCTCCTCGTCGATCATGATGCAGTCCCTGAAGTCGGGTCCCGCGCCCACATTCACTCGGCCCGGGTACAATATGCGGAATCGCCGGCCGTCCTCGGTGACGACACCCTCTGACAGAACGTGGGCGTTCTGCCAGAGCATGGCAAGGGCCTTCTCCGATGGTCGAGCCCCAAGCCACCGCTGTGTGTTCTCTTGCGTAATACGGCTCGACATGCGGCACCCGTGCAGGATGGCGCATATTGTAGCATAATGCAGCACTTACGACGTGACGTTACGCAGTGCGCCACTTGGAAGCTTTGCGGGCCGCCTCTCGGCCGCGCGGCATTTCGGCCTGCCTGGATTCTGCTAAGATGAGACGCCAATTCGCTGCTACGGGAGGTGCGAAGCCGTGGGAATAGACCCGAACAAGATACGACTCACCGGAGAGAACTCGTTCCTTCGTCTGACCGAGGCCGAGGGTGCCGACCCAACAGTCCAAAACAGTCATTGGCGAGTGCACGTGTCGCCGAAAGGAATCGGTCACGCTCTGTTCACCAAGGGCCAACTCACGGACGACGAGGCCCGTATCTACTCCGACAACATCGCGCTGGCGCGCTGGCTGCAGCAGGGGATCATGGCGTCGATGACGTCCGAATACGGCGGCGAAGAGGTGCCCGTAATAGAGGCGGAGTTCTCCAAGACCGGCGACTCGATGACCTACTGGACGGAGTACGTCGAATCGGAGGACGATTCCATCGCTCTTAGCTGGTACGACTTCGGCGAGCCCTTCTTGATGGCTAACGCGCCGGGCGAAAACCCGGAACAGCCCCACGGCGTCTATTCGGTCCTGATCCCGGCCCACAAAGCGCAGATGACCCTGAACGGGCAATTTGCCAGCGGGAACGCCGTCCCAAGGCAGATCGTCGACAGGGATGCCAGTAGCTGCTGCCTTGCGCTCTCCGAGACGTGGGTGATTCCTCACGACCACGAGTGGGCGGCCCAATAGGCCTTTCCCCCTCGCTGACCGCCGGCTAGATAGCCTCGCTCTCCTCGCGCTTACGGCGCTGTGCCGCGACCCACTTCTGCTTCTGCTCTCGCCTGGTCCGCTGGTCTGGCGGCACGAAGCTTTCGTGGAACCTCCGCCGGAACGCATCGAACGCGCCTTCCTCTATGGCCGTTCGCATGGTGTCCATGAGGCGCAGGACGAACCGCAGGTTGTGAAGCGTAGCTAGTCGATAGCCCAGCAGCTCCTTGCTGCGGAAGAGATGGTGCACGTAGGCGGCCGAGAAGGTACGACAGGTGTAACAGTCGCAACCCTCCTCAACGGGCTCCTGCTGGTCCCTGAACGGGGCCTTGTCGATGTTCACCCGCCCGGTGCTCACAAACATGGCCCCGTTTCGAGCAATCCGAGTTGGAAGGACGCAGTCGAACATATCGATCCCGCGCGCGACACACTCGACCAGGTCTTCGGGCGACCCGACCCCCATAAGATATCGCGGCGCTTCTCGTGGTAATAGCCCAGCGGTGTAGTCGGTGACCTCGTACATCTCCTCTTTCGACTCCCCCACGCTCAGGCCGCCCACCGCGTAGCCCGGGAAACCCAGCCGCGTCATGTCAGACACGGAGCGCTCCCGCAGGTCCTTCAAAAGGCCTCCTTGGACGATGCCGAACAGTAGCTGGTCGCTCCGCTTACGCGCCTCCAGAGAGCGCCCTGCCCACCGCGCTGTGCGCTCGACCGCCTCTTCCACCACCCGCCGGCCTTCTTTGGACGGAACACAGACGTCCAGAGGCATGACCACATCGGCCCCAAGCGCCTCCTGATACGCAACTACCGCCTCCGGCGTGAATGTGTGCATGCTGCCATCGATGTGCGACTTGAAGATCGCGCCTTCCTCGGTGAGCTTTCGGAGGTGCTCCAGGCTGAACACCTGGAACCCGCCGCTGTCGGTTAGTACCGGCCCGTTCCACGCCATGAACCGGTGCAGCCCGCCCAGGTCCCGTATAGCCTCGACGCCGGGCCGCAGATAGAGGTGATAGGTGTTACTCAGGACAATGTCCGCGCCTATCGCCCTCAGGTCGTCGGGATCGATCGCTTTCACGGAGCCCAGAGTGGCCACCGGCATGAACGCCGGCGTGGTCACGTCCCCGTGCCCGGTGTGAAGGACCCCCGCGCGGGCGGGGCCATCTGTAGCCTCGAGAGTAAATGCTGACACCAGAACCCCTAGCCGAACAGCCCCTGGATGACAAGCCTACCCCCCAGCGTGAGCAGGACGATCGTCAGCAAACGAACGATCCAGAGCGATCGGATCTTTATCGCAACCAGCGCCCCGATCTGGCTTCCAATCACAAGCCCGATGCCGGCCCACACAAACGTGGGGTACCACTCCACGTGGCTGAGAAGCGCATGGACCAGAGCACCGGCGGTCGCATAAATCGACATGGTGAATATGGATGTCGCGACAGCTACCCGGACCGGGAAGCCGAAGACCGAGACGAGCACCGGCGTCCGTATGAAGCCCCCGCCGGTACCGAAGAACGCCGAGATAAAGCCGACGACCATATTGAACACAGCCGCAAGTCCCTCGTTGAATTCGTAGTCGAAGACCTCTCCCGTGGATGGGGTCAGGTGCCTGCGCCTGACCGTGGCTTGTATCCGATGTTTTGGCCCACCGGGCTTCTCGCGTACGAATCTGGAACGGACAAGCATGAACACCCCGAGGGACAGAAGCATTAGCCCGAAAAGGACCCGGAAAGGGTCGTCGGCTACCAAGTCGACGGCAAACGGCCCCGCGATAGAGCCGGGGACGGCGGCAGCGCCGAAGATCAAGCCGCTGCGACGATCGACCAGGCGACGGCGTAGGTACGCCGCCGACCCCGCAAAGCTGTTGACCGATACCAGCGCCAGCGAGGTACCGGCCACCACGGCGGCGTCGGTACCCGAGAAGAGCAGGAGCGCCGGGACGAGGAGTATTCCTCCCCCGACTCCCAGTAGAACCCCGAAGGTACCGGTGCCTACTCCCAGCAGCAGCAGCCACCCCCACTCGGGCACGGCTAAAAGCTCGCCGCGGTCATCGGCTTAGCTCTCGCAGGGCGCCGAGCACGAGCTGCTCCGGAACGTCGCTTCGAGTGACGGCGTGTCCTATCCGGTCGAGCAGCACCCAGTTGGTCTTCCCTCGCGAGGTCTTCTTGTCTACGGAAGTCGCCTGGAACACGCTCTCCGTATCCACGTCGGCCAGCGCCACGGGCAGCCCGTAGCTCTCCAGGACGCGCCTTTGCCGATCGACCTCGTCGAGCGACAGCATATCCATGCCATGACTCACGATGGCCGCTCCCATCATCCCGATGCTGACGGCCTCGCCGTGGAGGAACCTTTCGTAGCCGGTGACGGTCTCGATGGCATGTCCTATCGTGTGGCCGTAGTTGAGCAACGTTCGTACGCCAAGAGTCTCCTTCTCGTCCTGCGACACCACGTCCGCCTTGATGGAAACGCTGCGCCGTACAACGTCGGTAGTCGCCTCTCTGTCCAGTCCTAGAATCCTCTCTCTGCGACTCTCGAACCTGTCGAGCAGCTCTTCATCGAGTATCAGCCCGTGCTTAATCGCCTCGGACCAGCCCGAGGCCAGCTCTCGCGCCGGCAGGCCCTCCAGGACCTGTACGTCCACCAGGACGAATCTTGGCTGGTGGAAGGCGCCGACGAGGTTCTTGCCCTGAGGCAGGTCCACGGCCGTCTTACCGCCGATGGAGGCGTCCATCATCGCCAGAAGCGACGTCGGCGCCTGCGCGAACGGCATGCCTCGCAGGAAGGTGGCCGCCACGAACCCCGCCAGGTCACCCACGACGCCGCCGCCCACGGCGACGATGAGGTGGCCGCGCTCAGCCTTGAGCCCGATGAGCCAGCCATATATGTGCTGCGCCGTTTCAAGGGTCTTGCTGCGCTCGCCGGAGGGCATGGTAAACAGGTGGCACGGCACACCCGCTGCCTCCAGGGAGACCTGGGCTCTCCGCCCCACCCTGTGAGCGCCCTCGTCGGTGATGACGTATGCTGCGCGCGGCGCGAGCATGGCCTGCGTTCTCTCGCCCAACTCGGTCACGGTCCCCCAGCCAACCCACACCGGGTAGTGGCCATCGGCATGTTGGACGGTAGCTGCCAGGTCCTTCGTTACATCGTTGGCGACCGCAGATTCATGCCCCACAATCGCTCCATACGCTCGCACAATCTCGCGCGCCACCTGACCGGTTGTTAGCTCATCGGTGTGAACGATCCGGTCAGCCAGCGCATAGCTCGGCTGCCGCTCGGATTTCAGGTCGGTGATCCGCCCTAACGCGTCGTCGTGATCGAGCATCGGGCGCACCACCGGCTGGCCGGCATTTTGACGCTCTTGCAGCAGCCTCCGGTGGATGGTCTCGGGCGTCGCTTCCAGGCAGACGACGGTGCCTGTGCTGCGCATCCGGTCCCGGTTGCGCTCGTCCACAACGATTCCGCCGCCTGTCGAGACGACCTGGCGATCGCGCTGCGAGATCTTGTGCAGGGCCTTACGCTCCAGCTCGCGGAAGCGGGGCTCCCCCTCTTCCTGGAAGATCACGTGAATTGGGCGTCGGGCTCCGCGGACGATCTCCTCGTCCGAGTCGACGAAACGCCATCCGAGTAGCCTGGCCGCCTCCCGACCCGCTGTGCTCTTGCCTGAGCCGGAAAACCCGGTAACCCAGATGTTTTGCGTCATTGGGGGCCCAGCGCTTTCTCGGCGACCGAGTGCATAAGCGCTACAGGGGCCGTGCGGCCGGTCCACTTCTCGAAGGCCGCGGCGCCCTGATAGACCAGCATCCAGAGCCCGCCTATGTCTCGCGCCCCCGCCTTGCGCGCCTCGCGCATCAGAGGCGTTGGGTTTGGAGTGTAGACCATATCGAGGACCAGTGAGCCGGCCGGAATCTGTTTGGCGCTGAGCGGCGTCTCTCCCTCGGCGCCGCCGGTGCGCATCCCAATAGACGTTGCGTTTACGATCAAGCTTGCGCTTTCGCAGGCCCTCGCAAGCTCGCGCCCACCGGTAGAGATCGCCTCGATCGCCGGCACTGAGCCCCGCAGCGCCTCCGCCAGGCGGACAGCCCGCTCGCGGGTCCGGTTCGCTATCGTCAAAGAGCGAACGCCTTCTCTGGCCAGCGCGAAGGCGGCAGCCCGAGCGGCGCCGCCGGCGCCCAGGAGAAGCACACTCTTATCCCTTGGCTCGAATCGGGCCTCGACCTTCAGGCTCTCCATGAACCCGTGGGCGTCAGTGTTGTGTCCAACCAGCCTATCGCCCTCCTTGGTGATGGTGTTGACCGCGCCGAGGGTCCGGACGTCCTCGTCGACGTCATCCAGGCCGGGGACAACGGCCTCCTTGTGCGGGATGGTGACGTTGGCCCCCACGTACCGGTCGCCGCGTAGCCTGTCCAGCTCCTGGGAGAGCATATCTGGGTGGACCGGCCACGCCTCGTAGCGCAAAGGGAGGCGGTAGTGGTCTATGGCAGCCTGCTGGAACAACGGAGAAACCGAGTGCTCTAGCGGGTATCCGAAAAGCCCGATCAGCTTGGTCATCCGGGAGTGTGAGCCAGAGCGCGTCGGTATGCTTTTGGCCGAATCATGGGGGCTGCCAGTATAGCACGCAGCCTCGCGGCAACTAGGCCGGGCGGTGAGGCGTGCCTTCTTCGATGATAAGATATTCTGCGCCCGCCTAAATGAGGACCGTACGATCATGGCTCCGGTCATTCAGACGCGAAATCTCTCCAAGAGCTACGCCACCATCCAGGCCATCAAAGACGTGAACCTGGAGGTGAACGAGGGTGAGGTGTTCGGCTATCTGGGGCCCAACGGCGCCGGCAAGACGACGACCATCCGAACTCTGCTCGATCTCATTCGGCCCACCGGCGGCAGCGCCTCGGTGTTCGGGCTCGATTCCCGTCGCGACAGCGCCGAGATCCGGGGGAGAGTCGGCTACCTGTCGGGCGATATTGCGCTATACGACAGACTCACCGGTCAGGAAGTGCTGACCTACCTCGCGAGCTTGCGAGGAGGTGTGGACCCGGCGTTCTTGAATGAGCTATCGGAGCGCTTCCAGTGCACCCTCGATCAGCCGGTCCGCTCACTCTCCCGCGGCAACAGACAGAAGCTGGGCCTCGTCCAGGCGTTCATGCACAAGCCCGAGCTTGTCATCATGGACGAGCCATCCAGCGGTCTGGACCCGCTTATGCAGCAAGAGTTCCACGAATTGGTCGAAGAGACCCAAGGCGAAGGTAGGACCGTCTTTATCTCATCGCACATCCTCCCCGAGGTGGAGAGGGTGTGCAATAGGGTGGGCATAATCCGCGGCGGCGAGCTGATAGCCGTCGAGGAGGTTGCGGACCTGAAGGAGCGCGCGTTCCACCAGCTAGAGTTTCACTTCGGCGAGGAGACGTCTATGGAGGAGTTCGCGGACCTGCCGGGAGTGAAGGACGTCACCCTGGAGGACGGCGTGCTCAAGTGCACTGTAGTGGGTAAGCCGGACTCCCTGATCAAGGCCGTCGCCCGTTTCGAGGTGGTCAAGCTGGTCAGCCACGACTCGACCCTGGAAGACATCTTCCTTTCGTACTACGGGGAAGGCGAAGCCGATGCTGCGTAACGTGTTCTTGAAGTCGCTGAGGGACCAGCGGAGACCGCTGCTCTATTGGGGCTTTGGCTTCTCGGCGCTAACGCTGCTCACCGTTGCGTTCTACCCCACCATCAGCGAGATGCCCGAGTTCAGCGAGATGTTCGAGCAGTCGGACGTTCTGGTCAACCTATTCGGCGGCGGGTTCACCGACCTGACGAGTCCGGAGGGCTATCTCAACAGCCAGCTCTACTCTCTAATGGTCCCAATGTTGTTTCTGATCTTCGCCATCGCGCACGGAAGCGGCGCGATTGCGGCCGAGGAAGACCGGGGGACCCTGGACACCCTGCTGTCGACGCCGACCACACGCTTGCAGGTATATACACAGAAGTTCGCGGCGATGATCGTGGCAACGCTCGTCCTCGCCGTCGTTCTGTGGCTCAGCGTGATCGTAGGCGCGATAGCGGTTGACATGGACCTGAGTGTGCTGAGGGCGGCCGCCGCTACGTTCAGCGGCGCCCTGCTGGGCATAGCCTTCGGGACGCTGGCGTTTGCGCTGGGGGGCGCCACCGGTAGGCGTGGCCGGTCCGTTGCCATAACGGTAACGGCCGCGATCGTCGCCTACTTCGTGTATTCCCTCGCGCCCGTGGTAGAGGTGATAGAGCCCGCGCGCTATCTCTCCCCCTTCTACTACTACATCGGGGCCGACCCTCTTGCCAATGGGCTGAGTTTGGCCCACGCTGCCGTACTGGTCGCGCTCAGCGCCGCAGCGGTCGCCGGCTCCTTGTACGTTTTCGAGAGGCGAGATCTAGCGGTATAGGCGCTCAGCGCCGGCTAGCGCGGAAGGGCTGGCGCCGAAGGGCTGGCCCGTCGGCGTCAGGTGTCGTGCGCCAGGCGCTCCGAGTCGAGGTAGGACTGGAGGATGACCGCCGCCGCCGCCGCATCCACCCGCTCCCTCTCCTTCGAAGGGCGTGCGCCGGCCTCCCTTAGCTTCCTCTCCGCCTCTACGGTGGAGTAACGCTCGTCCACAGTAGTTACGGGGACGCCGGCCCTCTGAGAGAGAGCCCGGGCGTATTCTTCAGCTCGCCGCGCCTGGGGTCCGGCGCGTCCGGAGAGGGAGCGCGGTACGCCGACCACGACCCGTTCCACGTTGTGTTCCACCACAAGCGCCTTCACGGCGTCGAAGTCCTCGGACGGGGACCTTCGCTGGATGGTCGTTAACGGAGACGCGAGCGTGCCGCTCGGGTCGCTGACGGCTACGCCGGTGCGCTTTTGCCCAAGGTCGAGCGCAAGAACTCTCATCGCGGCTCTTACTCGCCTTCCTTGGCACCTTCGTGCCTTTGCGTCGCTTCCCCCGCCAGGCTATCGCGCACAAGACCGGGTACGAGGCCCAGGGCCTCGTCCAGCTTGTCCGCGTCGCGGCCTCCCGCCTGGGCCAAGTCCGGTTTGCCTCCTCCGCCTCCCTGGACCGCCTTAGCCGCACCCCGGACAATCTCAGCGGCATCGAATCCCCTCGAGACCAGATCGTTCGTGACCATGGCCACGAGCATCGGGCGATCATCGACCACGGAACCCAGTACGACGATACCGCTGCCCATCTTGTCGCGAAGCCAGTCGCCGATCTCGCGAAGCGACTCCGCCTTGGGGGCGGCGACTCTGGTGGCCAGTACCGGCACTCCGCCGACGTCTTGCTTCGCCTCGAGGAGGCTCTCGGCAGACTGAAGCGATAGCGTACGCTGAAGGGCCTCGTTCTCTCTCTTGAGAGTGTCGGCCTCATCCAGCAACGTTTGTAGCCGTTCCTGTATCTCCGGCATCGGGACGCGAAGCAGTGCGGCGACGGCGCTGTTGGTAGCGAAGCGCTCACGCACCAGCCGCTCGGCGGCCCTGCCGCTGACCGCCTCGATGCGGCGCATTCCCGCCCCTATGCTCGACTCGCCCAGGATGTACACGGCGCCGATCTCGCCGGTTCGTTCAACGTGGGTGCCGCCGCAGACCTCGAAGCTGAAGGACTCGCCGTTGGCGATCTCGATCAGCCGGACCGTGTCATCGTACTTGTCTCCGAAAAACGCCAGCGCTCCGCGTTGAATAGCCGAGGTGTAGCTGTCCTCGCTCCTGTGCACGTCGACGTCCTGGCGTATGCGCTCGTTCACGAGGAGCTGGACGTCTTCCATCTCTGTCTCGGACACGGGTTCGACATGGCTGAAGTCGAAGCGAAGCCGGTCCGGCGCCACGAGCGAACCCGCCTGGCGCACATGCGGCCCTAGCACCTGTCGCAGGGCCGCGTGGAGCATGTGGGTCGCGGTGTGATTGCGGGCTGTGTCCTGGCGTCGGACTGGATCGACGTGCGTGTCGACCGCGTCGCCGATAGCAACCCTTCCCTGTGTGACCGTGCCGAAATGTACGATCAGACCGGGCATCACCGTCTGCGTGTCGGTTACGTCGATCTTGCCGTTGGTGCCTGCTATCTCGCCCGCGTCGCCGACTTGGCCCCCGCCCTCCGGGTAGAAGGGCGTTTCCAGCAACACCACCTCCACGTCGTCGCCCTTTTTCGCCTCGCCGACCACCTGAGACTGCGAGATGACGCCGACGACTACAGAGGATGCGGCCACCTGCTCGTACCCGAGGAACTTGGTCGCGCCAACACCCAGGCTCTCGTACACGCGGATCTTGGCGCGGTCGCCCTCGAAACTGGCAGAAGCTCGGGCGCGCTCCCGCTGGGCCCCCATCTCGCGCTCGAACCCCTCGACATCCACCTCGACTCCACGCTCCCGGGCTATCTCCTGCGTGATCTCCAGCGGGAACCCGTAGGTGTCCCACAGCCGGAACGCCTCCTTGCCGGGAAGCGAGTTCCCTGCCGACAGGGCGTCACTCAAGAGGGCGTAGCCGTTTTGGAACGCCTGCTGGAACTTCTGCTCCTCCAACGTTAGCACGGTCCTTATGAAGTCTTCGTGGTTCCGGAGCTCCGGGTAGACGCGGCCCATGTTCTCGATCGTGAGTCCGGCGATCTCGCCCAGGAAAGCCTCCTCCATTCCGAGACGCCGCCCGTGGCGTATGGCGCGTCGTATTACGCGCCGCAGAACGTAGCCGCGCCCCTCGTTGCTCGGCACTACGCCGTCGGCGATGAGGAATGCGGCGCTGCGCCCGTGCTCGGCCACGACGCTTATGGCGTAGTCCGACTCGCGGGCAGCGCCGTAGCGCTCGCCGCTAAGCTCTTCAACCCGGCGGACCAGCGGTTTAAGCAAGTCTGTCTTGTAGATGGTGTCGACACCCTGCAAGACGACCGCCGCCCGCTCAAGGCTCATGCCGGTGTCGATTCCCGGAGAGGGCAGAGGAGTGCGCGTTCCATCCGGATGGTGGTAGAACTGCATGAACACCAGGTTCCACAGCTCGACGAAACGGTTGCAATCGTCACTATCATCGTTCATAGGGTGAGGGCAGTTTGGACCACAATCGTCCCGGCCGCAGCCCCTTTCGGGGCCGAAGTCGTAGTGCAGCTCGCTGCAAGGCCCGCACGGGCCTTCCGTGCCGTGAATAGGCGGGCCCCACCAGTTGTCCTCGTCGCCGAACCGGTAGATCTTAGCCTCTTCGACTCCCGCCTCTATCCAGAGCTCGAATGCCTCGTCGTCGCTGTCGTGAATCGTGATTGCGAAACGATCTTTGTCGAGGCCAAACTCCGATGTGACGAACTCCAGGGCGTACTGGATCGCTTCTCTCTTGAAGTAATCTCCAATGCTGAAGTTGCCGAGCATCTCGAACATCGTGAGGTGCGTGGCGTCGCCGACCTCGTCGATATCGACGGTACGAAACGACTTCTGGGACGTGGTGAGGCGCTTGTTTGGTGGGGTAGCCTCACCGGCAAAGTACGGCTTGAACTGGACCATGCCGGCGTTGGTGAGCAACAGCGTCGGATCGCCCACCGGTATCAATGACGAGCTGGCCATCCTGAGATGACCCTTACCCTCGAAGTAGCTGAGGAAGGCCTCTCTTATCTCATCACCGGTTTGAGGTTTTTTTTCAGACACCGTGTCGTGGCTCCAGTGGCCTAGTCTGATTAGCCTGTAGGGGCAGGTTTGAAACCTGCCCCTACGTTATAGGCGAACTCGCGCCGGGACCGGCCCGTAGACCCGTTCCCACCGCGCTTGACAGCTCAGATTCTAGTAGACGCCTCCACCGAGTGTCAACGAGAGACCCGCCCTTCTGAGCGGACCGCCAGGAGCCCATGACGGCCCCGTATGTGGGCTATAATTGCTAATGTTGTCGCTTAATTCGACGTGTACTCCTGGCGCAGGTAAGAGCAAAGTGGCCGTGCAGGTACAGACTCAGCCCCCCTCTCGCGACCCCAGCGGCGCGCGGCGCTTTGTCCCCGGCCCGGGTACGTTTGGCTCGTGGATGGTGCTGGCCGGGAGCCTGGCTGTGGCGCTGGCGATCTACTACGGATTTCTGGGCAGCACCGTCATGGAGAGCGTGGCTGCGTGGACCGCCGTTTGGACCAGTAAGGGCCTGAACCTAATCGGAACATCCACCAGCGTCGACGGCACAGTCATGTGGTCGGATACGTTCGCAGTAAACATAGTCGCCGAGTGCACCTCCGTCGGGCCGCTGGTGTTGTACGTGGGCGCCGTCGCCGCCTACCCTGCGTCGATGCTATCCAAGGGCTTAGGCGTACTGCTGGGCCTCGTGTCTTTGACCCTGGTAAACCTCGTCAGGATCATGAGCTTGTTCCTCATCGGGTCGGCGTACCCGCAGTACCTGGACGTGGCTCACCTGCTCGTCTGGCAGACCGCGATCGTACTGTTCGCAATAGTGCTCTGGCTGCTGTGGGTCGAGAGGCTGGCCGTTGCTAGGGACCGGTAGGCTGCTCTCATTCTCCTTCCGGGCTCTCGTCCTGCTCCTCCTGCTCCCGCTGCTGTGGCTCCTTGTCGCCGAGAAGTACAACCAGGGACTCGCGCTACTGGCGCGGCCGCTTCTGTCGGACGACATCTCGCTCGTGGTGGCCGGGACTCATATACACGTGCAGCACGCGCCTGAGGTCTCGCCCATCACTATCGATGGGCTAACGCTGCACTACGGCCTTGTGCTACTGGCGGTGCTGGTGCTCGCAGCGGTTGGTGTTGGCGTCGTGGCGCGCATCGCATGGCTTATAGGCATGGGCGCGGGCGCGTACATACTCCACGTCGTGGGGCTGGCGATGATGGGGTGGGGTCTGGCCTGGGCATACGGCGGCGACTCTCCCGGCGAGTCCGCAGACCTCGTTTTCAGCCTCTTCGCCGTGTTCTGGGGACTGGTGCCCCCGCTGGCCGGCGGGGCGTGGGCGCTACTCTACTGGCTACCACGACTGTCGGAGGCCGCGCCGGCGGCGCCGGCTCGCTGAACGGCGCGATGCGCAGTGAAAGCGCGGGGGATGGTCGAGCGCACCTACGTCGAAGGGCAAGCTAAGCCCGAATCCACCGAAGGACACCGATGGACGGCGTGAGGGCAGCGGAAGGGGGTGGGTGAGGGAGCTACAGGGGAGATGGCCTGGGGTCTTGGGGTAGATGGGAGGCCGGCGGGCGGTCTTCAGTGGCCGCACAGGGCCCCTAAGGCCCTATGCGGGAGTTGCGATGCGCGGGAAGGCGAGAGGATACGCAGCAGGGGACTCTCGCGACCGGGGTGGCGCGAGATTGCGGGGACGTTGGGTCAGTTGCAGGCTGGCCGTCAGGCCGGGAACGGAATGGCTTGCAGCCGGGCCAAGGCGCGAGTGAACTGGGTTTCCCAAGGCCAGCGCCGGGGGAGATGCAAAGTGAGGCGGCGCGCCGAGCGGGTGATCCGTCCCACCAGAGCGAAGACCCGCCGCCTGAGGGTCTTGGTGATCACGGTCCGCTCGCCCAGACCAATCCGCGCCGTCCAGCGGGCCAGGTTATGCGCCATCACCTGGACCGCCAGCCAGGCGCCGTTGGCGGCGAAGCGCGCCGACGGCATGTGGTTCAGCCCGACGCCGTACTTGAGGTCGCGTATGGCGTTCTCGACCTCGGCGTGGCGGCGATGATCGGCCTCCAGTTCCAGCGTCTCCCCATCGCGGTCGGTGATGAAGGCGTGATAGCTGTATCTGGCGAAGAGGGCGAGCTGGGAACCGGGCGTCGGCTTCACCCGCCGGACAATGAGCCGCACCGGCGCGGCGTCCGGCTTGGTCTGGAACGGGGTGTAAGTCGTCTCGGCGACATCGGCGGCGCCGTCCATCCAGTAGGGAATGGGAGTCCAGTCCTCCTCTGGTATCGCCTCGATCAGATCCCGCAGCCTGGCGCGCTGGCGGATGGTGATAGAGAAGCGGACATCCATTTCCCGGCAGGCGGCAACGACAGTGTGGGCGTAGAAGCCGCTGTCGGCCCGCACCGTGAGTTGTCCCCTGGCCCCGCCGTAGCGCACCCGCCCCACCGTCTCACGCAGGAAGTGGGCGGCGCCACGGGCGGTGTTGGCCCGGCCCTCGCGCAGCCGGGACATCAGCACCTCGCCGGTGCCGGCGGCAATGGCCAGCAGCGGGTGATAGCCGCGGGCGCCGGTATAGCCGTGGTGGCGCGCTCCCTCCTTGGCCAGTCCATAGGTCTCGCAGATGGTCGAGTCCAGGTCGATGGTCAGGGGCGAGTCGCCGGGTCCGGCCCCAGCGGCCCAGGCCCGGGCCAACAACTGGCGGCTCACGCGGTCGAGTTGACGGACATGCCCCCACCGGAAGCTGCGCAGGAAGGTCCCCAGGGTGGATGGCGCCTTGACCACGCAGCCTAGAACACCAACCGTCCCACCAGCGCGCAGCGCATCGGCGTCGTCGATGCAGTCGCCGCCTGCCAGCGCGGAAGCGACCAGCGTCAGCATCTTGTCCCCAGTGTTCGCCCGTCCCGGCGCTCCGCCGAGGTCAAGGTGATGGTCGACGAGTTCCCGCAGGCCCAGGTGCCGGGCTAGGGTGGCCGGCAGGAGCAGGCCGGCATTGGCCACCAGGCGATGGTCGTCAAAGAGGATGCGGATACGGTCGGGTTTGTTCTGTGGCAGCATCTATTGGGTGCTCCTTGTTTCCGGGCGGGTTTCTGTTCCAAAACCATTATCCCAGATTCAGAGGAGCACCCGCTGGCTTCTTCAAGGGCTGTCCCCAAGGCCGTCCTTCGGTGGATTCGGGCTAAGGCTAGAAGAGCAGCAGCTCCGGAGCTAGACTTTGCGGCCGATGACCTTTCGGACGGCGGCCTCGACGTCGTTGGGTGTCAGATGGTACTTTTCCAGCAGCTCGTCGGGTTTCCCCGACTCCGCGTAGCCCCTCAGCCCCACCATCTCCACCGGGGTGGGAAGGTTCTGGGCGAGGACCTGGGACACAGCAGACCCAAGGCCGCCCGTGACCAGGTGCTCTTCGGCGGTAACGAGGGCGCCTGTTTCTTGCGCCGCCTTGATGACCGCTCCCTCGTCAACCGGCTTCACCGTCGCCATGTTCAAGACGCGGCAAGAGATGCCGCTGTCGGCAAGCTTCTCAGCGGCCTGCATCGCCGCGTAGACCATGATCCCATACGCGATGACCGTGGCGTCGTCGCCATCCCGTACGGTCTCGGCCTTGCCCAGAGCGAACGTGAAGCTTTCGTCGTGGATGATCGCCGTCGCGGCCCGCGACAGCCGGATGTAGAAGGGCCCGTCTGTCTGCACCGCCGTTCTCATCACCTGCACCGTCTCGACGGTATCGGAGGGGACGATAACCGTGAACCCGGCCAGCGCGCTCATTATCGCCACGTCCTCGATGGCCTGGGCGGATGCGCCGTCTTCTCCCGTTATGATGCCAGCGTGCGTGACCATCACCTTGACGTTCAGCCGGGGCTGTGACACCAACACCCGTAGCTGGTCGTAGGGGCGACTGGTGCCGAACACGGCGAACGTGCTGACAAACGGGACCTTGCCCGACGCAGCCATTCCGGCGGCCACGCCGACGATGTTCTGCTCGGCCGGGCCGAAATCGAAGAACCTCTCGGGGAACGCGGCCCCGAACTTGTTGGCGTGCGTCGACTTGTTCAGGTCGCCTCCGAGCACTACCACGTTGGGGTACTCCTCCCCAAGTTCGACGAGGTATTCCCCGGAGGCCACTCTCGTCTCGGCGGTTGCCACCATCAGCCGATCTCCTGCAGCGCCTGTACCAGTTGTTCTTCCGTGGCTACCTTCCCGTGGTAGTCGGGGTTGTTTTCCATCAAGCTTACGCCCTTGCCCTTGACGGTGTGCGCGATAACCGCGGTTGGCTTCCCCTTGGTCGCGCGCGCCTCGTCCAAAGCGCTCAGCACCTCTGGAATCTCGTGCCCGCTGATCTCGAGCGTGTGCCACCCAAACGCCCGCCACTTATCGGGCAGCGGTTCCAGGTCCATCACCTCGGCGGTGAAGCGGTCGTTCTGGATGCGGTTCCGGTCGATAAACGCCATGAGGTTGTCCAGCTTGTAGTTGGATGCGGCCATCGCCGCCTCCCAGATCTCCCCCTCGTCACACTCGCCGTCGCCGACCAAAACGTAGGTGCGCGAGTCATGGCCGTCGATCCTTGAGGCCAGCGCCGTCCCGACGCCAAAGGAGAGCCCCATGCCCAGAGATCCCCCCGACATCTCGACCCCGGGTGTCTCCGGGTGTGAATGCCCTTGGAGGCGGCTGTTGATCTTGCGATATGTCATAAGCTCTTCCTCGGGGAAGTAGCCGGCTTGAGCCAGGGCGGCGTAAAGGACCGCGCATGCGTGGGCCTTGCTGATAATGAACCGGTCACGCTCAGGCCAACGGGGCTCTTGTGGCCGATGCTTGAGCTCTCGAAAGAATAGTGAGGCGAGTATCTCGACGGCCGAGAGCGCTCCGCCGGGATGTCCGGTGCCGGCGTTGGTCGTCATCTTGAGGATGTTGCGCCTCATCTGTCTGGCCGTGTCCAGGAGGTCGTCGATACCGTTAGCTCCGCGCGTCATGACAGATGCTCCAGGTCCCGGGTGTGATAGCGGTCGAGGTCACGCCGGCACATTATATCAGCGGCCCGGCAGGCGTTCCATCTCCATTCCACCGAAGTGCAGTGCCTTCCATATCAGTTGACAGAACTAGAGACCGGAGGAGCACCGGCGAGGGCTGCTTGGGGACAGCCTGGGCGCGCAGCGAATCGGCCAATGTCACCGTGAGGCCTTCCGAGGCAGAAGGGCTGGGGCGGGGAGGTACCCCTCCCCAGCTGCTTCGCGAAGCCTCGGCATGACATCGTCGGGTCCCCACGATCCCGAAGTAGGGCCATTTGTGGAACGGTACACTAGCGGATGCCGCGTAGACTATCCGCCAGATTCCCCCATCACAGCGGTCTTGAGCGCGTCCACAGTGTCGAGGTCAGGCGCGAAGATGACGAGCGTGCTCTGGGGTTCGAGACCTATGAAAACGACCTGGCCTGGCATTGGCAGGTAGGTAGAATTGGGGTCTTCCCCCGCGCCGATCTTCTCCGCCCCGGTGCGCGCCTGTGTGAACTCTATGAAGGTATCGTAGAACTCCCGCGAGTCCTGCTCGGTGTCCCAGGCCACGGACAAGATGAGCGCGCTCTCGTCGTCCGGTCCCGTATAGAGCGCGTACCGGTCCCCGCCCCAGCCCTCAGCCGCTACTGCCGCCTGCTCGGCTGAGAAGCCTGTTTCAAGATATGCCAGTAGCATGAACTCGCCCATCGTGTCCTGCCTGACCCTGGTCCATCCTGTGCCCAGGACCAGGAACAGATTGGGCAACGAGACCTCCACCGGTAGGTCGCCCGCAGCGTACTTCTCGGGGTGCAAGATCTGCTCGGTAGACGCAGGCAGCTGCTCATAGACTCTGTTCAGAGCGTCCCAGCCGTTGGTCTGATATATAGCCGCAGCGAAGTCCAGCCCCTCAACGTACGGGAAGATGTATGAACGCTGGATTACGTGAGGCGCCGCCCGAAACGCCCTTATCAGCTCTGCGCTCGCGTCACCCTGAGAGGCCGCGCGCTCGTCCTCCTCCATGTGCTCGAATATGTACAAGAGCTCGGCCAGCCTTGCGTCCCCCTCCTCCAGGGCGTTGAAGGCGCGCAGCGCATCGGTGTTGGACTTGAGCCTCTCCACGGTCGCCTTGCTGTCGAAGTGCTGCTGCTGCAGGTTGTGTACGAACTCGTGGGCGTACGTGCGCTCGTTCACCGGCCCGAACTCTTCGGCGTCCTTGACGACGAACAGCTTCTTCTCATCACGGCGGAAGTAGCCCAGCACGCCCTCCCCGTACAGCCCGAGGAGAAGCTCGAATAGGTCGGTCTCCTTGTCTAGTATCCCGAGTGTGGAGAACAAGCGCTGCGTCTGGTACGTCTCTTCCCGGTCCTCCTCGAATAGCTCGCGTAGCCGGACGCCCAGGTCCTCCCTTGTGATCAGCTCCCGGTCCACGGCTTTAGTCGACGAGAGCTCCCGGATCACGTTGACCTTGAACCCAACGGCATCCAGCGCTATGGCCAGCGGGTCGGTCGTGACAGGGGTAGGTGTCCTGGTCGGCACGTCGGTTAGGGGCAATATCACCTGGCCGGGATCGAACGTGGGCGTCGGCGCGGGCGTCGGCTCAGGGGTTGCCGTAGCGGGAGGTGTGGGAGAGGGTGCCGGTGTGGGGCTCAGCTCGGCCGATTCGACGAGCGCAACTGGGACCGGTGACGGCGAGACGTCGGGCTCTCTGGCGCAACCGGCTTGCAACGCCAGGAGCGCGGCGACCGAGACAGCCGCATACCACCCGTTTACTCTACTACCAGTCATATGTCTTTGCGCCGGCGACCCCAAATGAACCCCGCTATAGACCGTGTCTCGATACTTCGACGCCCCCACCATAGGCCAGGGCGGGACCACGTAACTCAGTAACGTTACCATGCACCAGCCGGTCGATGCCGTCGCCGGCACCTTAGCGTACGAGAAGGGAGCACCTGCTACAATGCGCAGCGGACCGAATATCGCCCCGGATGTGCAGGGCAGCAGAGTGGAGGCCCTCGGCTGGGTCCAGTCGGCCATACCATAGCTTCTGTTGGAATAGGCGCGGGCGTTTGGGCCGCGTCCGGTGAGCCGATGGCGCTGCCCGTCGCCGCAGCCACGGGGGTCCTCAACGACGTCGACCACACGCTCGACTACTACCTGTGGTATGTCAAGAAGGACAAACGCAGGGCATTCCTGCTCTTCCATGGGTGGGAATACTCCATCGCCGGCCTGATTCTCGCGGCTGCGGTCTGGGCGCACCCGGTCTTCCTGGCGGCGACCTTGGGCCACCTTGGACACTTGATCGGCGACCAGATCGGCAACCGACCTGAACACCCCCTTGCATACTCGTTGGTCTACAGGACATCTCGTCGCTTCCAGCGCAACAAGCTCTTCGGCGAATCACGTCAAAGGAACCTCTCGGAGGCTCTCGAACAGAGCATCCCCCTTTGGCACCTCATTGAGCCGCGGCTGCTGAGCATCGCGCCCGGGCTCAGGTCGTTCGGTTTCGAGGAGCGCGAGTCGTAGTTGACACCGAGGTAAGCCACGATAGGACTTGCACCCTTTCACACTTACGTGTTATCTTTAGCTTGACACCTACGTGCCAGAATAATATCGTTAGCGGGCGCGTGAGGTGAAACTGCAAAAGGAGTGGTTTCATGGATAAGGTAGGCGGTGGCGGTCTAGTTCTGGCCGCGATCATTCTGATAATTATCGGAGCGTTGCTGCGTTCGCCGCTCATCGACTTTCTCGTCGACTTCGGCGGATTCATCTTCATCGCGGCCGGAGTTGTTGCGGGCGTGGTCGGCCTGATCAAGATCTTCTCTGGCGACAAGAGCGCGGCTAGCGATTACTAGGACTGCTTGCCAAGCAGGCGGCCGGATTCGCGCAGGTATTGGACGCTAGCCGGAAAAAGTGAGGTGGACAAATGGGCATGCTTTCGCGGATGTCGACCGTAGTCAAATCGAAGATGAACGTCCTGCTCGACAGGGCTGAGGACCCGCGGGAGACCCTGGACTACGCCTATGAGAAGCAGGTGGAGATGCTCCGAAACGTCAAGCGGGGCGTAGTCGAAATGGTTACGACCAAGCGACGTCTGGAGCTGCAAGCCGCCAAAGTCCAGGAGAACGTGTCCAAGCTGGACGGCCAGGCGCGCCAGGCGCTGGGGGCAGGACGGGAGGACCTCGCGAGGATCGCCCTGGAGCGGAAACAGACGGCCATCATGGAGCTGGAGGGGCTGGACCAGCAGGTCTCCGGCCTGGAGCTGGAGCAGGAGAAGCTCACCCAGGCGGAGCAGCGGCTTCAGGCCAAAGTGCATGCCTTCCGCAACAAGAAGGAGATCATCAAGGCCCAATACAGCGCAGCCCAGGCACAAGTCCGCATCGGCTCTGCCCTGTCAGGCCTGTCGGAGGAGATGGGCGACGTCTCGCTGGCCGTCGAGCGGGCCGAGACGAAGACCGAGACTCTCAGGGCCAAGGCCGGCGCCATCGACGAGCTGGCTGCGGCAGGCGTGCTCGACGACCCCATATCAGGCAGTGACGACGACCTGTCACGCCAGCTCTCCAGCATCTCCGCCGAAGCCACGGTAGATGCGGAACTGAATGCGCTCAAGGGCAGCCTCGGCTCGGGCGAAAAGAAGTCCTTACCGGAGGGCAAGTCATGATTGTACGCATAATGACCGAGGGTCAGTTCACGTTCCCGAGCGCTCTCATCGACGACCTCAACGACATCGATCACGCTATCGTAGAGGTTGTGGCGGACGACAACCAGGAGGAGTTCCGGAGTCTCTTCGACAAGATGCTCACGCTCGTGCGCGAGAAGGGGACCCCCCTTCCGGTCGATGAGATCGAGGAGTCCGACGCGATCATCCCGGAGCCGGATATCACGTTGGAAGAGGCCAAAGAGCTCTTCGTCGGCACCGGGGTCGTGCCCGGCTAGGACCGATATCGACTCGCAAGTCCACGTTGATCATGCTGAGGCCCGGGCAACCACGCCCGGGCCTCTCGCTTTTGTCGGAGTCTCGGCATTGCTCCGCTGGTCAGAAGGGTATTCCCCACAGCGCGTACCAGTGCTCCAGACTGGGCTCGACCGGGACCTTCTCGCTTTCCATAAGCGCGCCGAGTCGCATCTCAGCGGTGTTGTCGCGCTGCGTCTCCCCCGACAATACGAGCGGGTGAAACTTGCCGCGTTTGAGGTTGTAGACCCAGTACGCCGGGTTCTGCTCAAAGTCGAATCGGAACACGGCGGCCAGGAGTCGGTCGCCGAACCCATTCTCGATGAACGTCTCGCCTACCAGGTGTATCGTCGCGACCAGGTCCTCGAAGTCGCGGTCGTCCAGGATGACCCACCGGGTCCCGTGGCCGTCATCCTCGATATCGAAGCGCGTACCGGTTGCGCGGCCGCTTATCTTCAGCAGCTCCCGCAACTCTGAGTCGAGCTCTTGGAAGAAGCTGGAGTCGACGGGGTTGAACACGACTCCGGCCTTGCCCCCAGGTCGAAGGCCGACACTGGCCCTGAGCGAGTCGACGGCCGTCACCGCCGAGAAAAACTGCTCACGGTCGGGCTTCCGCAGTTTGTTTCGCCCGAAGAGGACGCTCAGCAGTCCCAAAGTCTCGCTGTCCTGCGGCTAGCTAAACGCTGAACTTGAGGTACTCGACGTTGCCCTGCATGCTCCGTAGCCGCTCGACCCGCTTCTCCACCGGCGGGTGGCTCGAGAGCAGGGCCGCCATCTTGTTGCCCTTCAGCGCGTTTACGATGAAGAAGGCGTTAGCGTGCTCCACCTGCCGCAGGTCCTTTTCGGGAATGCGGTACATGTCGTCGCTGATCTTCGCCAGGGCCGACGCGAGCTGCAACGGAGCGCCGGTGATGAGCGCGCTGCCCCGGTCCGCCGCGTACTCGCGGTATCGCGACATCGCCAGAATGAGCAGCTGGCTGACGAAGTAGATGAGGTAAGTGCCTGCGTACACCGCCAGCATGATCAGGAAGACGTTTCCCCCGCCACCCCCTCGATCGCGGTTGCCCCCGCCGAAGCCGCCGAACAAGCCTATCCAGAAGAGCATCTGCAGCAGATATCCTGCCGCGATCACGATCAAGCCTGCCCAGGTGAGCACCATCACGTCGCGGTTCTTGACGTGGGTCAGCTCGTGGGCCAGCACCGCCTCTTGCTCCTGTGGCGAGAGCCGTGACATCAGCCCCCTCGTAACCGCCACCACTGCGTTCTTGGGGTTCCGCCCGGTGGCGAATGCGTTGGGCACATGGGTGTCCATCACCGCCACCTTCTTGGGCTTGGGCATGTCTGCCATCGCCGCCAGCCTGTCGATCATCGCGTGAAGCTCCGGCTCCTGCTGTGGCGTGACCGTCTTGGCCCCGGTTGTCATCAGGACGATCTTGTCCGACCCGTAGTACTGGAACAGCATCATGCCGACGGACACGATGCCGATGAAGAACCAGGGAATCCCGGCCCAGAACAGGAGCCCTATGAACGCAATGTACACCAACCCCAATAGGAACATGGTGGTGAACATCCGAACCGTGAGTTCTCGGTCTCTCCCATAGCTTTGTCTGTTCATATGTGCATCCTCCGTCAACAGACCTCCCGACCTCTATTTTACGCCACAGCCTCTCGCAAGTCACCGGCATGTCGCCCATGACGTTTTCATGCTGTTATATCCGTCGGCAAGACGACTTTCGACGCACCTGATGAGAGTCACAACTGTACGCAGAGGTTTAGGCTTGACGCGGCTAGCGATCTATGCTATTCTGATGATGTGGAGCGCAAGCTCCGACAAACCTGCCCGAGGGCCGAGAGGAGGTGTCAGATGGCTGTTGCGCTGATCGCTCGTCATCATCAATGGAAGTACCCCTTCAGGCGCCCCTGCCGGCTCGAACGGGGTATAGCGGCGAGGATGCGAAGAGAGCCGGTAGGGGAACCCACCCCGGTCGGCCCGCGCCTTATTACAGAGTAGCAAACGCAGGCCCAATTATCGGGCCGCGACTCATCCGGTCAAGATGACCGGGAAGCGGGCCCAACGGTTGTCCTGAACTAGAGAGGCTCCCACCATACGGGAGCCTCTCTTCTTTTTCGCGTTGGAACGGGCGCACCGAATTCCCCCGCGCGACTGCTATACTAAAGCCCGGTCTCAGGTGTCACCAAGGTGGCCGAGTTTGAGTGCGATGCGCGCTAGATACCCGCTAGGCGATCCTGGTCCTTAACACCAAGCGCAAAGGGAAGGCATGATTATCGCGGTTATCGGCTCGGCGGAGGGCACCGGCGAGTTGCTGATGCTGGCAGAGGGGGTTGGCGAAGAGCTGGGCCGGCGTGGGATAACCCTGGTCTGCGGGGGCGGTGGAGGGGTAATGGAGGCGGCCTGCAAGGGGGCCAAGTCCGCCGGCGGCGCCACCATCGGGATTCTTCCGGGGCACCATCCGGAGGACGCAAATCAGTGGGTCGACATTCCTATCTGCACCGGCATGGGTCAGGGACGGAACGTGATCATCGCCAAGACAGGGCGAGCCGCGATAGCGGTGGGGGGGAGGTTCGGGACGCTATCTGAAATCGGGCACGCCCTCAGGGCTGGAACGCCTGTCGTGGGTCTTCACACCTGGACCATCTCCCGGCAGGAGGAGGCGGACCCGTCCATTATCGTCGCGAGCGACCCTGAGGACGCCGTGGAAAAGGCCGTGGAAGCGGCCCGGGCAAGGACCGGAACCACTAGGTGAGGGCTAGGAGGCTGCCCGGTTGAGTACGATCTCGGGCCTCGTCGCGAGAGAGATCCTGGACTCGAGGGGCCACCCCACGATCGAGGTGGACGCGGCCCTGTCCGATGGGTCGTTTGGGCGGGCCGCCGTTCCGTCAGGAGCAAGCACGGGCGCCAGAGAGGCCGTGGAGCTGAGGGACGGCGACGCGTCCCGACTGGACGGCAAGGGCGTGCTCCAGGCTGTGGAGAACGTCGAGGGTACGATAGGGCCGGCGCTCGAGGGGCGCTCCGCGCTGGAGCAAGCGGCGGTCGACAGCGCCCTGATCGAGCTGGATGGCACCCCCAATAAGTCGCGCCTCGGCGCGAACGCAATTCTCGGTGCATCCATGGCCATCGCCGTGGCCGCGTCGCGGAGCCTCGGAGTCCCGCTGTATCGTCATCTGGCGGGTCGGGACGCCGTGTCGCTTCCAGTGCCCATGTTCAACATCCTCAACGGCGGCAAGCACGCCGAGGACTCCACAGACATCCAGGAGTTCATGGTCGTGCCGGCAGGCTTCGATACATTTCGCGAGTCCGTGCGCGCCGGCGCAGAGGTATTCCTCGCGCTCCGCAATCTGTTGCGTGAAAAGGGCCTCGGAACAACCGTCGGAGACGAGGGCGGCTTCGCACCCAACGGCGTCTCCAACGAGGAAGCGCTGGAGCTCGTGCTGGCCTCGATCGAGCGGGGCGGGTACGTTCCGGGCAAGCAGTGCTACATAGCACTCGACGTCGCCGCAACCGAGCTCTCGACCGAAGAAGGCCGCTACTCGCTCAAGAAGGATGGAGTCGTACTCTCATCGCGAGAGCTCTCGCAGAGATACGAGACGTGGGTCGAGAAATACCCCCTCATAAGCATAGAAGATGGCATGTCGGAGGACGACTGGCTGGGCTGGAGTGAGCATACCGAGCGGCTGGGAGCTCGAGTCCAACTGGTCGGCGACGACCTGTATACGACCAACCCGGTGTACATCAGGAAGGGAATAGAACGGAAGGCAAGCAACGCCGTGCTGATAAAGCTCAACCAGATCGGCACGGCCACCGAGACTTTAGAGGCGGTCCGGGTAACAAAACGGGCCGGATGGGCCACGGTCATCAGCCACCGCTCGGGGGAGACAGAGGACACCTTCATCGCCGACCTCGCCGTGGGGACAGACGCCGGCCAGATCAAGGCCGGTGCGCCGTCTCGGGGAGAGCGCACGGCGAAGTATAACCGCCTTCTCAGGATCGAGGAGGAGCTTGGAGATCGAGCCGAGTTCCGGGGGCGCAAGGCGTACGCCCAGGTACCCGGCGACGGGTAAGTTAGCTACAACAGGCATCCCGGAAACTATCCCCTGCCTGCTGAAGGAAGGAGCTACTGACATTGGCAACTCGAATTGGCATCAACGGCTTCGGGCGCATAGGGCGACAGGTACTCAGGGCCGCTATCGAGCGTCACCCCGATAAGCTCGAGGTAGTCGCGTTGAACGACGTGACCGACACGGCCACCAACGCCCATCTGTTCAAACACGACACCAACTATGGGGCGTATCCCGGCGACGTCGAGGCGACCGAGGATAGCATCGTCATCGACGGAAAGCCCATAAGGGTTATGGCCGAGCTCGACCCCTCCAAACTGCCGTGGGGGGACCTGGGCGTCAGCGTGGTCGTGGAGTCGACTGGGTTCTTCACGGACGCGGAGAAGGCATCAGGCCACCTGGAGGGCGGCGCCGGCAAAGTGATAATCTCGGCCCCGGCAACTGGAGAGGTCAAAACGCTCGTGTTGGGCGTGAACGACGATAGCTACGACCCTGATCAGCACGACGTCGTCTCCAACGCCTCCTGCACGACTAACTGCATCGCGCCAATGGCGAAGGTGCTCCATGACGTTTTCGGAATCGACCGTGGACTGATGACCACGATCCACTCATACACCGGAGAGCAGCAGGTCCTCGATAAGGCGCACCACTCCGGGGACCTGCGCCGTGCCCGCGCCGCCGCGATGAACGTCGTGCCGGCCACGACCGGCGCCGCGCGCGCCGTCGGGCTCGTGCTGCCTGAGCTGAACGGTAAGATCAACGGCATGGCGTTCCGTGTCCCCACCGCTACAGTCTCCGTGACCGACTTCGTGGCTTACCTGAAAAAGGACACATCCTCTGAAGAGATCAACTCGGTCTACCAGGAGGCGTCGAAGAACAGCCTAAACGGTATCCTCGACTACACCGACGAGCCGCTGGTGAGCAGCGACTTCAAGCAGAACCCGCACAGCTGCATCATCGACGGCCTGTCCACGATGTCCCTCGGCGGCAACCTGGTCAAGGTCGTGGGGTGGTATGACAACGAGTGGGGCTACGCCTGCCGAACGGCGGACCTGTGCGTGTTCCTGGCTGACAAGGGTCTATAAGCTCGGGGAGCACGGGTGGATGACCCACCAATGGCGAATTGAGGCGTCCTCCACATTCATGCTACAATCGAATCACAGCTACTAGCGGCCTGAATCGGGCCCGCCAGGTAGCGCATCAGACTGAGTGAATGAGGCTAGTCTTGTACGAAACGGTCCCGGGCACGATGGAGTGTACACTGCGCTTCACTTAGGCGCAGCGAGAGGCCGATCTTCAGGGTAATCCCCGTCGATTGTCGAAGCTCCACTGCGACCATTCACGCGCAGTGGAGTTTTTGTTTGGAACGCAAATAGAAACGGAGGCGAAAGCCAAATGGTTGTGACTGAGGCGCTGACCCCGTACCAGGTCCAACGCTACAGCCGGCACATAATCATGCCCCAGGTGGGCAGCAACGGCCAGCGAAAGCTGCTGGATGCGAAGGTGCTGATAGTCGGAGCAGGCGGCCTCGGCTCTCCTATAGCAGTCTACCTCGCCCTTGCGGGCGTCGGGACTATTGGGATCGTCGATTTCGACACCGTGGACGTGACCAACCTGCAACGGCAGATGCTGCACTTCAACGACGACGTAGGACGTAGCAAGCTGGAGTCTGCAGTCGAGACACTGAAGAGCTACAACCCGGACGTCAATACCATACCTCACGAGGGGCCGATCACATCCGAAAACGCGATGGAGATAATGGCAGGCTACGACGTCATCGTCAATGGCGCCGACAATTTCCCGGCGAGGTATCTGGTAAACGACGCCGCGTATTTCAGCGACAAGCCGCTGGTCGACGGAAGCATCCTGGTGTTCGACGGCAACGCGACGGTGTTTCTCCCCGGACAGGGGTGCTATCGGTGCCTGTTCCCCCAGCCGCCCCCCCCAGGTGAGGTGCCGAGCTGCGCCGAGGCGGGCGTACTGGGAATGCTCCCGGGACTCGTCGGCACCATTCAGGCAGCCGAGACCGTCAAGCTAATCATGGGGATCGGCGAGTCGCTGGCAGGCCGGCTCCTGTTGATCGATGCCCTGGACATGGACTTCCGAACAGTAAAGCTTAGACGCAGACCCGACTGCGATCTCTGCGGCGACAACCCGACGATAACGGGGCTCATCGATTACGAGGCATTCTGTGGCGTCCCCGTGGTAACCGCCTGAGCCTCGGAAGCAGAAAAGAAGGATATCGTTCACGCTCGTCACCGCTTTTCAGAGCTATAGGAGGGGACAATGCCGGCGAAAGTAGCGCACCCGGAGTCGATAGTCGAGACGGACTGGGTCGCCGACCACCTAGGCGACGACAACCTGGCGCTTGTGGAGGTCGACGTCGACACGGCCGCCTATGAGCAAGGCCACATTTCTGGGGCTATCGGTTGGAACTGGACCACCCAGCTCAACGACACGGTCAGGCGCGATATTCTGGACCGCGAGCAACTGCAGCGCCTTCTGGGCGAGTCGGGGATCGCCCGGAGCACGACCATCGTGCTCTACGGCGACAACAACAACTGGTTCGCCGCCTACGCCTTCTGGCAGATACGATTGTACGGCCACCGCAGGCTCAAGATAATGAACGGCGGACGCCAGAAGTGGATTGATGAGGGGAGGCCAACGACCACCGACGTGCCCGCGCCCCAGCGCCGTATCTATCGTGCCGGTGACCCCGATCCAAGCATCAGGGCCACGCGCGAATACGTGTTGGAGGTTGCCTCAACTCGCAACAACGTCGGGCTGGTCGACGTTCGGGCTCCGGCAGAATACAGTGGAGAGCTCCTCGCGCCGCCCCACCTGCCACAGGAGGGGTCGCAGCGAGGCGGGCACATCCCGGGAGCAGCCAATATCCCCTGGGCCTCGGCGGTCGACGAGAGCGATGGGACGTTCAAGTCAGTCGAGGATCTAAGGAAGATATACGGCGGCAAGGGGATTACCGGCGACAGCGAAGTCATCGCCTACTGCCGCATTGGCGAACGCTCTTCACACACGTGGTTCGTGCTCAGCCAGATACTTGGCTACAACAAGGTCCGCAACTACGACGGCTCTTGGACCGAGTACGGAAGCATCGTGGGCGCACCGATCGAGCGGTAACGGGACCCAGCCGGGTCTCCCCGCCCTCGTGACGAGGCCGAACGGTGTTGAGATCGACGCGCTCCTGGTAGGGGAACGCGCCAGCGTTCCGGGGCTAGCCGCCGCCCATAGAGGCGGGCGCCTCACTCCCTTGAGCACCCTCGGACGAATCATCGCCGGCCGTGACATCTGAGCGAGCCGCGTCTGCGCTCTCGGGGATTTCCCGCAGTCCGGCCCACGACTCGAAGACCGTCCTCCAGGTGCCGTCGTCTCTCCACGTCCGGTAGTAGTGGTGGACTATCTTCCACGGAGGCAGGTCCTCGGGGAGGCTCCGCCACGAGCAGCCCGACACCACCTGATACAGGATCCCGTTCAGAATCTCGCGCCGCTCGTACTTGCCCGGCCTGCCCCCGGGCTTGACACCGGGTACCAGCGGCTCCAGCCGGTCCCACTCCTCCTCGGTCAAGTCACTGGCGTAGGCCTTACGTGCCGGCGCAGTCTTGGCGACGTCCCCGAGGGCTGGCCGCTCCGATCGGCTGGCGGCCGTCGCGCTGGGCTCGTGGATGTCGTGAGCAGCGTCTGCACGTATGGAACGCGAGGCGGGACCGTCGGTTTCCGACCTCTGCCGGCCGGCGCTTGCGGGTGCTCGGCGGCCCGACGCCGGCTCGAGCATCGCCGCGCTGAACTCGCTGAGAGCCTCCGTATACCGTCTCATCGGCGATTGCCATTCCAGGCTCTTCTCGCCGCCGCGCTGGGACGTTTGCAGCGCTGGCACTGCCTCGTCTGCCGTCTTGGGAGGGTCCGAGGAGTCGAGTTCATCAGATTGGGGCACGGCCTTGCTCTCGGCCCGCCCCTCGCCCTGGATCTGCTGAGCGTCCAGCCACGCCTCAGCCTCAACGTGGTCGAAGTCGACGTCTGGGACCACCGGAGCACGCCCTGCACCGTAAATTATTCCGTGCAGCTCCAGCATCGCGCTGCTCAGATCATCCCTGGCGGAGCTCTCGTTGCCGGAGTCTTCTGCGATCACGGACATAAGGGACGTTTGGTAGACCATCATATCGAGCGCAGGAGGAAGGTGACCGGTGAGGCGGTACACGCGGAGAATCTCCCGCATCGCTGTGACGCCTAGCCGGCGCTGCACGTTTCCCACCCACCGGACCAGATTGGAGACTAGGTTGACGTCCAGCTTCGCATCTTGCGGCCGAGGTGAGTTCGCTCGGGCCCAAGGCGGTCTCGCAGCTTCCGGATCGGGCGGCGCTTCACCGGGTGAAGGACCTCCCGGGGCATTAGACACTTTTGGGCGGGGGGTCTCCACAGTCCCGCTCTGAGAAAAGCCGTTCGTGCGAGGCCCGCTGGAAAGCTGGGCCAAGAGCCGCCCAACAGCGCCGCTTCGGGAAGTGCGGACGTTGCGCGGAGTTCGGGGCGCCGTCTGGGCGCCGCGAAGCATCGACGCGAGCTCGCCAAGTGACAGCGTCATGGCTCCGTCTCCCTCGCTGGTGCCGCTCGTGCGCGACTGCGAGGCTTTCACCGCCTCCGCTAGTCGCTCGAGAGAGAGAACCGCCTTCGTATCGCCCGAGATACCCGCATCCGACGACCGGGTCTTGGCCTGCGCCTCCGCCAGCATGAGGTCCAGCTCCGATTTGGAGATGCTGATCCCCCCCTTGGAGGCTTCGCCGCTGCGAATAGGTTCGAGCGTGTTCTGTACCGCGCTTTCGTCCGGACTCGCTCCAAGTCCCGATCGAGTCTCCTTGGGGCTGGCGCCGTTGGTCCGCGGAGCCGGACCGGAGACCCTCTTCAGCGTCTCACGCAGGTCAGCCTGAGCCTGACCGAACTCGTGCCTCATGGCCGCCATCTCCTCCGCCAGACGCTCCACTCGTGTTTCCATCTCCATGTCTGAGACCCCCTGCGCGTTTTCAGACGCTGCCCATGCGCTTCACCGCTTGGCCGCGAATCATGGACCGCTAACACAAGATAGTAGCGTCGAGAATAAGGCGCTAGGGCTCTGAGGGCAGTTTTTAGACAAATATCAAAAACGTCCCGAATTCCACAAAAGGATGATCTCCCTTCCCGAGGCATTCGAATGGAGTCGGCCGAGACTACGCCTCGCCGTCGTTGGTGCGGTAGAGCGCCTTGCTGAGCGCAGACGCCTCGTCCGGGTCGGCGCGTTCCAATAGCCGGATGACGGCGCGGGCTGCCAGCTGGACGGTCGTGTCGAAGCGGCTCAGGATGCGCTCTAGCCTGAACATGAACCAGACGAGCAGCACGCCCGGGATTCCGGCGTTGAAGAACGGCGACAGGTCAATCTCCATCGGCCCTCACTCCTCGCGGCGCAAATTGTGTAGCGATATCTCCCACCCTATAGTGCGAGTGGGTCACACCCCGTCGAGCAGCAGCTCCCGCGTGACCAGGGTCCAGCCGTCGCTCACGCTAATCTTGTGACCCTCGATAAAGAAGTCCTGGTCGATACCCATTGCGCTGTAGCTAACCTTGACCCGGTCGGAAAACCCGCGCTGCAGGATAAGCATCATGTTTCGCTTGGAGCCGTTGGGAACGACTAGGTTGAGGACCGTCTTCGGGTCTTTCCGGCGGTCCCGCCGATTATTCAACGTAGCCTGCGCCACATCTACTTCCCTGGTCCACCGCGCTTCGATCGTCTTGAGCCGCTCTCCGTATGTGGTCTTGCTCGTAGCGTCTTCGGCCAGCAACAGTACCGAATTGTCGTACGTAAACGCGTTGAGAGTCCTTAGCTTGAGCAGAGTCAGGTAGCCTGCCGTGGCGCCGAACTTCACACGGATCAGAGTCCCTCGGCCGTTGTAGTCGTTTGTACTTGGGTGAGTAACTGTTAGCTCGCTGGATATGTCCGTGCCCGAGCCGTCCTGCTGAGTGTTCGCATCGTAGTCCGTGTTCTCGGCCGGTGTCACCTGTCCCACGACTACGTCGTAGTCCTTGCTCTCAGCCAGTAGATCCTATGGCGAGTTGGTTGCGAACCCCAACGCGAAGGACTGATCGTCGATCTGGTACCGCGAAGTACGGAACATCTTCCCGGCCAGCCGGTCCGATGCCCCTGTGTAAGCTGTTCTGATCTCGTTCCACACAATCTCGTCGACCTGACGGGTAGTCGGTCCTGTCACAATCACTTTCGCTGGCGAGCGCGAGTTCAGCCACCATAGGACCACCCTCGCCGCGGCCCAGTCTTTGCCCGAGCCATTACACCCCACCACGGAGACACGTCTCCTTTGCCCGACGCGCTTCAGGATCAGGAGCTGTTTGTCATAGGGCTTCTCGCCAAGTACCTTCTCGACGAACCCAATCGGGTCTCGTGCGGTGAAAACAGCCACCGGGTTTCCGGGTGAAGTTTCAGAGCGTTTCTCAGGTGTGGTGCCACGTCGGCCGCTACGCCGGCCCAGCGAAGTTCTCCTCGTGCGACCAAAGGCATCGATGGTGTTCTCGCAACATCGTGTGCATTAACCCTTTCACATCCTTGAAGCCCTGCCGTGACGCGCGATCGGCTCGGCGCTCACTCCTCTATGAGGGGTCCGCGACGCTAACAAAAGAAAAAGAGACAGCCCCCGAAAGGTCTGTCCCTTCTTACCCATCTTAGAACTTATGTGCGCTTTTGTCAAGCGCGCCTCGACGAGGTGAAGCACTCGTCCGGCTAGCCTTCCTCTCAGGCCGCCGTCGCCACTGGTCGCTCCGTTCCGGGATCAGCCGTCAGGAGGCTTGAAGATGCCGAAAGAGCTTGTCCAGCCGTGGACATACGTAGCGTCGCCAACAGGACCGATCTCTCCATTGCAGAAGAAACCGGTCAGCGGAACAGGCCTCACCTTTTCGCGGAACATATCGGTGTCGTGATCGGCGTGGCCGTACAGGTCTATGCCCCGCCCAAGGCACGAGAACAGCAAGGCCCCGGTCGCCTGTGGCACCGAGGTGCCGTCGGAGTACCGCGCTAGGAGCCCTGCCAGGTCTTGCGACGACGTCTCCGCGTCCCTGACGTGAAACTGCACGATCTGCCCTTCGCGCAAAGTCGCCCCCACCGCGAGTGCGCCTCGCTTATGGTCGGCCCCCACGATCCCTCGGACAAGGTAGTCGCCAAGCTCGGGCGAGTCTTTGAGCGGGTCCATTACGATGCCCAGAAGTAGTGAGCTCTGAAGCAACTGACGGTCCCGATCGTCCGACGCCTCGAACAACTCCTTGACGACGTCCAGGGGCCTGCCCCGGTCTAATTCCAGTAGGACGTGCTCTGAGCAAGACGTGACCTGCATAGGCTCACCCACGGGGCGGCACCCCTGGGCGACGATAGTATCCACTTCGATTGCCCCGCTCATGGACACCCCGGCAACACCCGACCGGAACGCCTGGTTCTTCGCATACAGCGCGTTCCCTCCGGCCCGCTGGGCCCCACTGGCGAGCCCGCCTATCTTGACGCTGTCCGGAAAGGCGTAGTCAAGGCCACTCAGGAGCTGCTCGGCCTGAACGCTGAACGGGTCGGCCAGAAGAACGAAATGCGGAATGCCGGACGCCGGGGTGTCCACCAGCGACTCCCAGCTTTCCGGGGGTGCGTCTGGGCCCGGGATATCTTCGTCCTCGACGTGGAACGGCCGAAGCTCGACCCCCGGCAGCAGCGCCGACGTCATCGCGAAGCCGGGGGTTCGCTCGACCTCCCGACCTGCGCCGATCACTCCGCCGCCCGAGCACCCTATGACCACCCCTCCGCCCACGAAAGTGCGCACCAAGTCCGGCAGCGCCTCGTACTGCGCCTCGTGGTGCTCCGAGACGAACGCGACGGTCAGGTCAGGCGAAACCCCTCCCAAATCCCGTCCGACTACGTCTACGCACTCGGCGACCGCGTCGCCCAGCGATGGCATCTCTGAGACCGCGGAGCTCCACTTCATGCTACTTGCTCGTTTTACGCTTGGACCCTTGTGCTGTCATATGCTTCATCTTCTACCGGCTGGAGGCTCATCGCCCTCACAGGTCCTCGTCTTCAGCCACTATCTGAAACCCCAGGTTCTCGAGCCCCTCTTTCAAGGATGGGAGCCACTCCCTCGTCGACCTCGACGCGGGCGCGGTGATCTCGACCGGACCCCCGGGGACCCCATTGACGTCGCCATTCCCTTCCTTTTCCAGAGGAACTCCAATCGTCTCTCGGTCTATGCCAAACAGGTCGGTGACCTCGTAGATCGCCATCATGTCTTCCATGCCGATTATCTCGTCGGCCATGTCCCTCTCCTGGGCGCTCGAACCAAAGACCCTTGCGAAGGGGGAGCGGCGTGGGAAGCCGCAGTCCCGTGCTGCATCTTACGATTCCGGTGCTCCGCCATTACAATGTTCTTGCGGAGATTATGACACGGAGCGTGAGTCATGCAAAGGCTGTCCGGTCAGGCGGCGATCGTCACAGGCGGCGCCCAGGGGTTGGGAGGGGCCATCTCGCGGCGCTTGGCCGAAGAGGGCGCCAACGTCATGATCGCGGACATCGACATCAAGGCCGCTAGCGCCACCGTGAGTGCTATTCGAGACGCCGGGCACCATGCGGAAGCGCTTGAGGTCGACGTCAGCAAGCACGACGACATCGCGCGCATGGTGGAGACAACCGCCGCCAAGTGGCAGAGACTGGATATCCTGGTGAACAATGCATTCGACGTACTGACAGCTGGTAGCGGCGGCGCGATTGAAGTCTCAGAGGACGATTGGGATGGCGGTATGGCCGTGCTGGTCAAGTCGATGTTTCTCAGCGCCAAATATGCGGTGCCTGAGATGCGCAAGGCCGGTGGAGGAAGCATCGTGAACATGTCGTCGGTCCACGGCGTGCTGATGGCGCCCGGCGCGTTGGTCTACGAGACCGGGAAGTCCGCTGCGATAGGACTCACGCGCCAGATGGCGACCGAATACGGTCCCGACGGCATTCGCGTAAACTCGGTCTTGCCGGGACATATGGTCACGGAGCGCCTCCAGCAGGCCCTGTGGGACGACAACCCATCCGGACTCCGCTTCTTCGCGGACCAGTATCCGCTGAGAAAGGTTGGCCGTCCGGTGGACATCGCTAACGCGGTAGTATTCCTGTGCTCGGAGGAGGCGTCGTTCATCACCGGCCATGCCCTAGCGGTCGATGGAGGCCTGAGCATCCAGCTTCAAGAGAACTTCGGAGTCCGCCAGGCGCACTATGTCAAGGACCACCCCGATACGAAGCTGCCTTACTGAGGCCGGGTCGCTTTCCGCCGGACCGTCATGAAGACCCTCCCCGACTACCTCGCGCCAGGGCTCGATATCGTCTTCGTAGGGATCAACCCCGGTGCTCATTCGGCGCGCGTGGGCCACTACTTTGCCTCGCCGACCAACCGGTTCTGGCCCGCCATCAACCGCTCCGGCCTTCTCACCGAGTCGCTGGATGCGCAGACCGACCACCGCTGCATTGGGCAGGGCATCGGATTCACGGACGTCGTCAAGCGCCCCTCCAAAAGTGCTTCGCAGCTCCGAGCTGCCGACTTCAGGCAATGGGCGCCGGTGCTGCGTGAAAAGCTGGAGCGATTCGGGCCCCTCATAGTCTGCTTCCATGGCATGAGCGGCTATCGCCCGTACCTGAGATACGCGGAAGAGGTCGACCTAAACCCGCAGCTTGGCGTCCAGTCTCGCCCGATCGGGTCAAGCAAGGTGTTCGTCATCCCTAACCCGAGCCCGGCCAACGCCGCTTTCTCCCTGGACTCTCTCGTTTGTTGGTACAGTCGGCTGGGCGACCTCCGCGACGAGTTGAGGCGGCAATGACCGGTACTGTCCGGTCGTTCGTGGCGCTGGAGCTCCCCGTCGAAGCTAAGGAAGCTCTTGCGGTGGTGACCCGGCATCTGCGACAAGCCGAAGTTAAGGCTGTCCGCACCGTTGATCCAGGGGCAGTGCATCTGACGCTCAAGTTCTTGGGAGAGGTTCCGCCGGACCAGCTCGACCGCATAACGGTGGCAGCCGAAGCTGTGTCTCGATCGTTGGAGCCATTCTCCCTCGAGCTGAAAGGCGTGGGAGTCTTCCCTAATCGAAGGGCGCCGAGAGTATTTTGGGTGGGAGTTGGGGGCGATCTGGACTCCTTGCGAGACCTACAAGTGGGCATAGAGCGGTCTATGAATGAGCTTGGGTTTTCCCCTGAGAGACGCGCGTTCAGCCCCCACCTCACGGTTGCGCGGCTCAAAGGCGGAGCGCCGGCGGAAGAGCTGCGTCGCGCCACAGCCTCGCTTGACGATGCGCCTCTCGCCAGCGGAGTCTCCATCGCCGTCGACTCTGTGAGCCTGATGCGCTCCATTCTCACCCCCGCGGGAGCAAGGTACGAGCGGCTGGCGCTTTTGCCCCTTGCCGGGATTGGCGAAGACCCCTGCGTCGCTGTATAATTTCCTTTTACCCACCCAAGCCGAGGGAACAAAAGCGTGGATGACGTATTAGCAATAGCCCCGGAACTCACTCTGGCGATTCTTGTGGCGTATGTTCTGGGGGCGCTGCCGCTGGCGGACCGGATAAGTGCGCGCCTTGGAGTCGATATATTCTCTATCGGAACCGGGTTGGCTGGCGCTTCCAACGTGCGCCGCTCGGTCGGGAGGTGGCCCGGCCTTTTTGTGCTGATAGGGGATTTGGCGAAGGGAGCAGCCGCTGTCGTTATCGCGGAGGCCCTTGGCATCGAGGGCCCATGGGTCCTCCTCCCCGTAGCGGGCGCGGTGGTCGGCCACTGGAAATCTGTCTTTAGTCGATTCAGAGGGGGCGACGGTCTGGTAACCCTGGGTGGCTCAGCGTTGGCGATGTTTCCCGTCTTTGGGATCATCGCCGTGGCCGTAGCCATGCTCGTGGCGCTGGGCGGTCAGAAGATGCCCTACTCGTCTCTCCTCAGTGTAGCGTTCGGCTATGCGAGTCTCGTAGGGATCAGCCTCTTCTACGATGAGCAGACCACACTCGCATTTGGCTTCGGTGGGGTGGCAGCACTGGTAATGGCCTACGCTCTCAACGGCCACCGCCGCCGCCGCCATATCCCCGAATGGGAGGTAGAGTCGGAACCGAACACAGAGGCTGGACGAGTGCCCTCATAGTCGGAATCGCCAGACTCTGCAACCGAGCACAGCGAAAGGAGCCCCGGTGGCGATCCCGGGGCTCCTTCGATTACAGATGGCTCATCGCCCAGCTAGCGTTTCAACCCATAGAGACACAGGTTGTCGTGCGCACCACACCAGCCATCGAGTGAATCTGCTGTGACACGATGTCGCTGATCTCGTCGACTCCCTCCGCTTCAAGCACCACAATGACGTCGTAGGGCCCCGTCACGCGGGCCACGTCTTTGACCCCATCCAGACCCCTGACCGTCTCCACCAGGCTCCGAGAATGTCCGGCGGTCATCTCGATAAGCACATAAGTACGGACCACGCGCCACCTCCATCCGTGCTAAGGATACCCGTAGACTCACCACGGCGACAAGCCCCACGGCGACAAGCCCCACGGCGACAAGCCCCACGGCGGCAAGCTCGAAAACCTTCCCAAGTCAAATCATGCGCCATTAGACGCCGCTGATCAAACGGGTGAATGAGATAGAATAGGCGCTCCAGAAAGCCGCAGGTGGGTCTTTGTGGGACTCGCACGCCACACCCACTGGAGCTTTTGCACAAAACGCTCTTCGGCTCGCAACGCCGCTAGCTAAGGGGAAATCGCCGCCATGCCGATCATGAAGGGGAAAGAAGCCTTGATGGAGGCGCTCCGAGCCGAGCGCGTCCACTACGTTTTCGGGAACCCGGGTACCAGCGAGAGTCCGATCATGGACGCGATCGAGGGGTTCCCGGACCTGAAATACGTCCTCGTGTTGCAGGAAGGTGTCGCCGTGGGCATGGCCGACGCGTACGCGCGGGCGACTGGCAAGCCTGCTTTCGTCAACCTCCACATCGAGACCGGCCTCGCCAACGGCATCAGCCTGCTGAGCAACGCCGCGGCGGGCGGGACACCCCTCGTCCTTTCCGCGGGCAATAAGGACATACGGGAGCTCGCCCACGGGCGCACGGACCTCGTCAGGATGGTCGAGCAGTTTACCAAATGGAGCGCTGAGGCGACCTACCCTGAACAGGTCCCATACTTCATCCGGCGAGCCTTCAACGAGGCGAAAACGCCCCCGACGGGGCCAACGTTTGTCTCATTCTCCGCTAACGCCCTGGACGGGGAAGCGAACGTGGAGATAGCGGCCTCTCCAACAACATACGCTCGCGTGGCGCCCGACCCGCGGGCTATCGAAAGCGCCGCCCGCGTTCTGGCAGGCGCAGCCAGCCCGGTGTTGATTGTTGGCGACAGGGTGGCGGACGCGCAGGCTACGGCGGAGGCTGTCCGGGTCGCCGAAATCCTGGGCGCTCGAGTCTACGAGTCGTTGACGTCTGAGGTCGCCTTCCCCACTTCACATCCTCAGTTCGTCGGGTCGCTAAGGTTGGGATACGACGCCTCGTACAAGACCCTCTCCGCAGCGGACGCCGTACTCATGGTGGGGCAGATGCTTAACGGGTACTACATGTTCTCAAAGCCCACCCTCAGGTACATGGGGCCGGGCGCCAGGCTCGTTCACCTGGACTCCGACCAGCGTGAGGTCGGGAGTACCCAGCCCACGGACGTTGGAATCGTGGCCGACCCTAAGACCGCGCTCAAGGAGCTCGCCGAAGCGCTTGAGGACCTGATGTCAGGCGCCGACAGAGAGGCCGCGCAGGGGCGCACTTTAGATGTCGCCGCTGAGACCAGCCGATCACGGGAGGCCTGGCGGCGCCGGGTGAAAGAGCGCTGGGACACCGCTCCAATGTCTCCGGAACGAATGATGGCCGAAGTCGCGGCCGCCGTCCCGGCGGACGTCATCATCGCCGATGACGCCGTCACCACGCGTCCGGCCCTGCGCGGAGCGATGAAATTCGACGAGCCAGGCAGTATCTATGGAGGGCGAGGCGGGGCGCTAGGCTGGGGGATAGGCGGTGGCATGGGAGTCAAGATGGCTAATCCCGACCGCCCGGTCGTCGCGGTGCTGGGAGACGGCAGCGCAATGATGACCGTTCAGGGCCTGTGGACGGCGGCTGTGGAAAACATCCCTGTGGTCTACATAATCTGCAACAACGGCTCGTACCGCGTCCTCAAGATCAATATGAACGCCTACAAACGAGACGTAGTCGGCGAGCAGACCCCCACCAGCCGGTACGTTGGCATGGACTTCGCTGACCCGCTGGATATCGCGGGGATGGCCAACGCCATGGGCGTAAGCGGAGTGCGGGTGGAAGACCCGGCGGACCTCCAGCCGGCGGTGAGACACGCCCTCGACTCCGGTAAACCGGCCGTAATCGACGTCGTAATAGACGGCTCCGTTTAGCGCGACCCACGCACGGCGGTCCGGCTGGCCCGGGATAACCCTCGCATGCGACACATCCTCCACGCCGACTTCGACGCATTCTTTACCTCCGTCGAGCAGCTGGACGACCCCGCAATACGTGGAAAGCCGGTGGTCGTCGGCGGGCGCCCTGAAGATAGAGGTGTCGTCGCCTCCGCTTCCTATGAGGCGAGGCGCTTCGGAGTACGGTCCGCCATGCCCATGCGCACCGCATTACAGCGCTGCCCGAAAGCGATAAGGGTCCCGCCCCGGTTCGACCGCTACCAGCAAGTGTCCCGCCAGGTGATGACCATGTTTCGAGAAGTAACCGACCTGGTGGAGCCGCTATCCATCGACGAGGCCTATCTCGATGTGACCGAAGCGGCCGGGACCCAGAGCGATGCTGGGCGCATCGCAGCCGCTCTCCGTGCGAGAGTGCGGTCGGAGCTGGGCCTGACCATCTCGATCGGCGTGGCCACCAGCAAGTCGCTGGCGAAGATCGCATCGGACATGGACAAGCCCGACGGACTCACCGTCGTTCCGCCGGGCTCCGAGCGCCGGTTCCTGGCCCCGATGCCCGTAAGCAAGCTTCCGGGCATCGGACCCAAGACAGCGGCGCGTTTGGAGTCGGAAGGCGTTCGCGCCATCGGAGAGTTGGCCACCAGGCCCATGCAGTGGGCGATAGCGACTTTCGGTCGCTCCGGGCCCCACTTTCGGCGGCTCGCGAGGGGCCAGGACAGTAGTCCGGTGATAGTCGAGCGCCGGCGAAAGTCGGTCAGCGCGGAGACGACGCTCGCCAAAGACACAGGGGACCCCGACGCCCTGTTAGAACTCGTAGACCGCCTGAGCCAACGAGTGTCGCGCCATCTCGCCGACAGCGGACTGCGCGGCCGAACCGTGAAGCTCAAGCTGCGCCTGGCCGACTTCACCACGTTCACTCGGCAGCGGACGCTGCCATCACCGGAGGCGTCCCCCGACTCAATCTCGGGCGCGGCGAAGGCGCTGCTGGAGCGTGAGCTGCAGCCGGGCAGGCTGTTCCGGCTGGTCGGGGTGGGCGTGTCCGGGTTCGACGTCCCCGAGACCGCCCCTGTCCAACCGCGGCTGTCTGGCTTCGAATAAGCCTAGCCGACGCTCTCGCCGACAGCGTTCGGGTAGCCGCTCAGAAACTCGTCGGCATCGACTGCGCTTCGGCCTTCAAGCTGAAGGCGATGGACCGCTAGCACCCCATCCCCGGTGGTGATGCCCACGCCGGCGCCCGGCAGCGAGACCACCCGGCCCGGAGTCGTGCTTTCTGAAGCGACAGCGTCGGCCTCGATCACTTTGAGGAGCTTTCCCTTCAGTCGGCTGAACGAGCCGGGCCACGGCTGGTAAGCGCGCACTTGCCGCTCTATTACCACAGCGGCTAAACTCCAGTCGATCTCGCCGTCCTCTTTCGACAGGCGCTTCGTCGTCGTAGCGGCCGAACCGTCCTGCCCCTCAGACTCGATCCCGCCCGCAGCCCACTCGGGCAGCACCTCGACGAGCAGCGAAGCCCCCATTTCGAAAAGGCGCACCGTCAGCTCTTCGGCGTTCTCCCGAGCCCCAATTTGCGTCCCTCGGGCGGCGATAATAGGCCCGGTATCCATCCCCTCATCGAGCTTGATAATAGTGACGCCTGTACTCTGGTCGCCGTTAAGTATCGCTGAGGAAACTGGCGAGGGGCCCCGGTATTTTGGCAGAAGCGAGGGGTGAATGTTGAGGCACCCCATCGGAGGCAGCTCAAGCGTTGGGGAAGGCAGCATGACCCCGTAAGCAGCCACAAAGATGACCTGTGCGCCAAGGCCGGCCATCTGTTCGTGCGCGCGGTCCGACCTTAGACTCTTTGGCTGGAATACCGGCAGCCCGCGCTGCTGAGCGAACTGTTTGACGGCCGGGGCCAATAACCGCTTGCCCCTGCCGCTGGGTCTGTCCGGCCGCGTATACACCCCGACAATCTCGTGCCCGGCATCGAGGAGCGACGACAGCACGGGGACCGCGAAGGCCGGGGTCCCCATGAATATCGCCTTCACTGTCGCACGCCCCGAAGATGCCGCATTCGAGCGCGACATCGGAGCAGTTTGCCTACCTCGACCGCTATGCCGTTGCCGCCTCCGCTACCTTCGCCGACGCGGTCCAGCCGAGCTGCTCGACGACGGGCCGGATCTCGGCTAGCTCGCGTTCGTCGACCGGCAGCGTCGGAGGGCGCGGAGGACCGGCCGGCTGCCCCACGGCGGCCATCAGCCCCTTGATCTGCCTGTACCCGCCTGAGCGCTCGCCCGTGGCGGTCATCCATGCTGCCATCGCTTCACGCACCCCGTCCTTCTTCTCCTGGGCCTGCTCATAGCGGCCCTCTTCCAGGAGCCGCCAGATCTCCATGTCGTGCTGCGGGTGGACGGCGACCAACGCGCTGATATAGCCCCGCGCTCCGTTCTTGTGAGCTCGCACCGATTGCCCTGTGTTGTCGATCACGTTGAAGACGTCGGAGAACTCACGCATCGTGTCGTAGTCGTCGGGATTGGGAGTACCCCACTTTATAGCGACCACGTGCTCTGCGTCAGTCAACCTGAGCATCGTATCGGCCCTCATCGCCTCCTGCAAAGGGTCCTTGCAGAACCAGTGCGTGTTGTAGATCATGATGCCTATCTCTATCGCATCGGAGATGTCGGTGTAGAAACGCACCAGATCGTCTTGCTGGGGGTGGTGAAAAAACGGCAGATCGATCTGCAGGCCGATGGCGCCGAGGTCCTGGGCCCGCTTGGCGTCCTCGATGGTATGAAGGGTGTTCTTGGGCTTTAGAGCGCAGATTACGGCGGTGCCGGAGGGTGCCGCGTTGACCACCGTCCGCAGCAGGTGAGGCCACTCATCGTCGCTCATATCGGGACCCTCTCCCATGGCGGCGGCCACCTTTAGGGGTGAGATGCCCGTGCCGAGCCCCTGTTCCACCCACCAGTGGGTCAATTCCGTGGTCCGCGACAGGTCCAGTCGAAAGTCGTCGTCGAACGGCGTTGGCAGTGTGGCGATCGTTCCCCCGATCAGCTTCCTCAGCTCTTCGCGGTTCATGCTCTAGACTCCTTAACTTCGGCTTCCGGCCGTGCAGCATCGTATGTTCGGTAGATTCGCAAGCGTGAGTTTAGTCGCGCTCCAGGCGACTGTCAAACCTGCCCCGGCGTCGGTGAGGATCCGGCCGGTAATCGCGTTTCAGTGTGGGCGATATCATCCATTCTCAGGTAGTTACATTATTCACAAGCCGTTGACTGAGCATCGTTGGCTAGATACAATCAACCTCGAATTGGCGGCCAGTTTCTGACCGTTGGCCTGGTCAAAGGGGCGACTTCCTCAGGGTCTCACAGGGGCGTTGACGCTAAGGAGATCGATGAACTCGACGGAGATCCCCGACGTTGTAGTGCTGAGACTGCCTCTCTATGTCAGGGCACTGACCCAAGTGCAGGCCAAAGGCAAGACCGTGGTCAGCTCCCAAGAGCTCGGCGTCCTTCTGCACATGACACCCGCGCAGATCAGGAAGGACCTGAGCTACTTCGGCAGGTTCGGCAAGCAGGGGCGGGGCTACAACGTCGGGTTCCTTCGCGAGGAGCTACAGCAGATACTGGGTCTGGACCGGAACTGGGCCGCTTGTCTCGTCGGCGTGGGCCGCCTGGGCCAGGCGATCGTAAACTACCCGGGATTTGCGCCCGAGGGTTTCAACATCGTCGCCGCGCTTGACAGACATGAGGACCAGATTGGGAAGAGCGTAGCCGGCATCATAGTCCGACCCATGTCGGACCTCGCCGAGACCATTGAGAAGCTCAGCGTTGCTGTCGCCATAGTCGCGGTTCCGGCGCGAGAGGCGCAGCAAGTGATCGACACTCTGGTCGGCGCCGGCGTACGCGGAATCCTGAACTACGCCCCCATAGCCCCTGAGGTGCCCGAGGACGTCGTGATCAGAAACATCGACCCCGTCATGTCCTTGCAGTCCATGACCTTCTATCTGATGCAGGACACTTGATTCACTCAGCTTCGGCGTCGGTTCTTAATGCGCTGGCCCCCTCCGCCCTGCGGCCATCCGTTGCGACTCCACGCTGGCACACCGCAGGTCGCGCCGCTCATCGCGCTTAGCGCCTCCCGCAATTCGCGACGTTGGCTCCTATCCTCCCTCCCGTTAGCGGGAGGGAGCTAGAGGGAGGGGGCCACGGCGCACAGTGCTGTACGGCCTCGTGCGGGTAGACGACCATGAATTGGACAACCGCGCCGCCTCGCGCGGCAACTTTCACTGTTACAATATCCTGGGTTTCTTGACGCACGCAGCATCGGAGACTTGCAGAGAAAATGCCCCTTGAGAACATAGTCGTTCGCGGTGCGCGCGAGCACAACCTCAAGAACGTCGACGTCACCATCCCCCGCAACAAGCTGGTGGTAATCACCGGTGTTTCCGGGTCGGGCAAGAGCTCGCTCGCCTTCGACACCATCTACGCGGAAGGGCAGCGACGCTACGTCGAGTCGCTTTCGGCCTACGCGCGCCAGTTCCTGGGGCGCATGGACAAGCCAGACGTGGACTACATCGAGGGCCTCTCGCCCGCTATATCCATCGACCAGAAAGGGGTGTCCAAAAACCCCCGCTCAACCGTCGGGACCGTCACAGAGATTTACGACTACCTCCGGCTACTCTACGCCAGAGCGGGCAGGCCACACTGCTACAACTGCGGCCGTCGGGTCGCAAGGCAGACCGTTCAGCAGATCGTCGACTCCGTGCTGAACATGCCCGCCGGGTCCCGGATTCAGATCATGGCGCCCATGGTGAGGCGCCGCAAAGGAGAGCACAAGGAAGTATTCGAGGAAGCGCACGACGCCGGGTACGTGAGGGTGCGGGTCAACGGGGAGGTACGGGACCTGTCCGAGAAGTTCGACCTGGATAAGCAAAAGTGGCATACCATCGAGGTGATCGTCGACCGGCTGGTGATAGGCGACAGCGCGGAGCCGACGCGCGTAGCGGATTCGGTTGAGAGCGCGCTCAAGATGGCCGGCGGCACCGTGCTGGTCGCCAACGCCGACGGCGAAGAGACGCTCTTTTCGGAGCAGTTCGCCTGCGTCCACTGCAACGTCAGCCTCGGAGAGCTGGAGCCTCGGACGTTCAGCTTCAACAACCCACACGGTGCATGTCCCAAATGCACCGGCCTGGGCTACAGGCTGGAGGTCGACCCGGAGCTCGTCGTACCCGACCGAAACCTGTCTCTGGCCGAGGGCGCCATCCAGCCCTGGGCGCGCCTTACCGCCACGACGCCCTGGGTCTCCAACCTGTTCGAGTCTCTCGGCAAGGCCTACGGGTTCTCTACGAGAGTCCCGATCAAAAGGCTGTCCAAAAAGCACCGCGACCTGGTCTTATACGGCGACCAGGACGGCGCTGCTCGCCCCAAAAAACGCTGGCGGACGGGGGCCACCATAGAGTGGAACTCGACGTTCGAGGGCGTCGTAAACTACCTGGGCCGACGATACCGCGACTCACAGTCCGACTACATCCGCTCGGAGATCGAACGCTACATGACGCAGCGGCCGTGCCAGACGTGCAACGGCCAGCGGCTCAAGCCTGAGGCCCTCGCGGTGACCGTGGCAGGGCTCAACATCATGGACGTCACAAGCAAGTCCGTGTCCGACGCGCTCGACTGGGTTACCTCCATCGACGACCGCGACACGAATGGCCGCGAGGGGCCCCTCACGGACAGAGAGATGGCCATCGCCTCCCAGATCTTGAAGGAGATCGAGTCGCGTCTACGCTTCCTGGTGAATATCGGGTTGGACTACCTGACCCTCGAGAGGACCGCGTCCACACTCAGCGGTGGGGAGGCTCAGCGGATCCGGCTGGCAACGCAGATCGGCTCGGGGCTATTGGGCGTCCTCTATGTCTGCGACGAACCCTCCGTCGGCCTGCATCCCGTGGACGACTCCCGTCTCATCGAGACCCTGAGGAAGCTCAGGGACCTCGGTAACACCGTCCTGATCGTGGAGCACGACGAGGCCATCATGCGCGCGGCCGACCACATCGTAGACCTCGGCCCCGGCGCCGGCGAGCATGGCGGAGACATCGTCGCCACCGGACCCGTAGACGAGATTAGCCGCGCCGAAGCCTCAATCACCGGACAGTATCTCAGCCAGCGACGTCGGATACCGGTGCCTGATTCGAGGCGTCGCGGCAACGGCAAACGCCTGATCGTCAAGGGCGCCAGGGAGAACAACCTTAAGAACATCGACGTTCGCATCCCGCTCGGGCTGCTCGTCTGCGTTACCGGCGTTTCGGGATCGGGCAAGAGCACCCTGATCTACGAGGTACTGTACAAGAACCTCGCCAAGAGCTTCTATCGCGCAAAAGAGCGGCCGGGCGACAGCGACGGTGTGAGAAACGCCGATAACACCGACAAGGTGGTCAATATCGACCAGTCTGCCATCGGGCGCACGCCGCGTAGCAACCCCGCCACCTACACCGGCACCTTCACCCCGATCAGGGAGCTGTTCGCCCGCGTGCCGGAGGCTCGGATGCGAGGCTACAAGCCCGGACGTTTCTCGTTCAACGTCAAGGGCGGACGCTGCGAGGCCTGCTCGGGAGACGGCTACATCACCATCGAGATGCAGTTCCTGCCCGACGTGACCGTCTCCTGCGAGGTGTGCAAAGGCAAACGCTACAACCGAGAGGCGCTGCAGATCCTTTTCAAAGGCAAGAACATCGCCGACGTCCTCGACATGACCGTCACCGAGGCCCTCGACTTCTTCGCCAACGTCCCCAGACTCCGCAACAAGCTGCAGACCATGCACGACGTGGGCCTTGGTTACATCCGGCTGGGGCAGCCGGCCACGCACCTGAGCGGCGGTGAGGCGCAGCGCGTCAAGCTCTCCACCGAGTTGTCGAAGCGCGCCACCGGCCGGACGTTGTACATTCTGGACGAGCCCACTACGGGTCTATCGTTCGAAGATTGCGCCTACCTGCTCAGGGTCCTGCACCGCCTTGTCGACGCCGGCAACAGCGTCATACTCATCGAGCATCACCTGGACCTGATCAAGAACGCCGACTGGATTATCGACCTTGGGCCGGGCGCGGGCGACGATGGAGGGTACGTGATCGGTGAAGGCACCCCGGAGCAGATGGCGGAGATAGAAGACTCACACACCGGGCGGTACCTCAAGACCCACCTTAAGCGCGGACAGCCTGTGCCCGCGGCGTAGCCCGACGCTATTCCCCCGCACACCCGATTGCATCGCAGTTGCGAGGATGGTGCTTCGGATCAGTCGCCCATCGATAGAGAATATGTCAGAGCTAGGGGCGGCTCCGTCGATAACGATTGAGGATATTCGCGCCGCGCAAAAGCGCATCGCCGGCACGGCTATGCGCACTCCCCTCGTTCCTCTCCGTATCGACGGTGGGCCAGCCGAAATCTACCTGAAGCTTGAGAACCTGCAACCGGGCGGCTCGTTCAAGCTACGCGGAGCCATGAACGCGGTCCGCTCGATTGACAGGGACAGACTGGACGATGGCGTCTGGACCGTCAGCTCTGGCAACATGGCCGTCGCTGTAGCGTGGAGCGCCCACGAAATAGGCGTCCCCTGCACCGTGGTGGTCTCCGACGACGCTGCCGCAGCCAAGCTCGAAGCTATCGCAAGTCTCGGCGCGGAGATCGTGAAAAAGCCGTTCTCCGAGGTGCTGGAGATCGCCCGAGACCAGGGTAGCCACGGCATGCCTGGCTCGTTCATCCACCCGTTCAGCGACGCGGCAGTCCTGGCCGGGGCCGGCACTATCGGCGTCGAGGTCCTCGAAGACCTACCCGACGTTGATATGATATTGATGCCGTACGGAGGAGGAGGCCTGAGCTGCGGAGTCGCGTTCGCGGTCCGGGCCCTCAGCCCGAAAACACGGCTGTACGCGTGCGAGGTTGAGACAGCGGCGCCATTGGCGGCGTCGTTGGCGGCGGGCGAGCCCGTTGAGGTGGAGAATACCCCGAGCTTCATCGGCGGCGCCATCGGGACCCCGTTCGTGTTTCCAAAGATGTGGCCGCTGGCGCGCCGCCTCCTCGACGGCTCCCTGGTCGTCGGGCTCGCTGAGGTCGCCTCGGCCATCAGGCTGCTAGCCGAGAAGAATCACGTGGTTGCCGAGGGCGCCGGCGCCACGCCCGTCGCCGCGGCGCTCAAAGGCGAAGCGGGGGAAGGCAAGGTGGTTTGCGTCGTCTCGGGCGGCAACATCGACGCGGGGAAGCTGGCGGCGATTCTGAACGGCCGCGTCCCTTAGAGCCGATAGCCCGCGCCCCGCCGGACTAAGTACCGGCGCCCCCGAGCTTAATCCTCAGGTTGGCCAGCATGTCGTCGACCATGGAGTCCAGGTCGTAGCCGGGGTCCCACCCCCACTCCTTCCTGGCAGCCGTGTCGTCCAGCGAGTCAGGCCAGGAGTCCGCGATCGACTGCCGGAGAGGGTCGATCTCGTAATCGATCTCAAATCCAGGGAGCCGCTCTCTTATTGCATCCGCAAGCTCGACTGGCGTGAAGCTCATGGAGTTGACGTTGAAGTCTGCGTGGTGCTCCAGGGTTCCTAGCTCCGCTGAGGCCAGGTCCATCAGCGACTTGATGGCGTCGGGCATGTACATCATCGGCAGCCGCGTATCCGCGCCAAGGAAACAGGTGTAACGGCCCTCGCGAATCGCGCCGTAGAAAATCGCCACCGCGTAATCCGTCGTGCCCGCCGTAGGCTCGGTCTTCCAGCTGATAATCCCCGGGAGCCGGACCCCCCGGACGTCCAGCCCGAGCGTGGCCTGGTAGTAGTCTCCCATCAGCTCCGTGAAGACCTTCGATATGCCATAGAGCGTGCTGGGCCGCTGGACCGTTTCGTTGGGGGTGTTGTCCCGGGGAGTCTCCGGGCCGAAGGCCGCGATAGAGCTTGGCACGACAACCTGCTTGACCCCGCCGTTCGCCGCCGCTTCGAGCACGTTGTACAGCCCGTTGAAATTGACCTCGTAGGCGAGCTGCCTCTCCTGCTCGGCCCTCGCAGACAAGATCGAGCCCAGATGGTAGATCGTGTCGATGCGGTGTCGCTTGATCGCGCCCGCTACGTCGTCGAACTTGGTGACGTCCAGGTAGGCCGACGGCCCCGATCCTTCGATGTCCGGTGGTAATGGCGTCTGGTGTCCCGCCGCGACCACCTTCTCTTGACCGAATTGGGACCTTAGCGCAGGGACCAGCTCAGAGCCAATCTGTCCTGCCGCGCCTGTTACCAGAATACCTTCCATCTGACTAAGCTCTCCAGACTAGCGCAGTCGAATTACAGGGTCTGTCGCAAAGATAGGCCCGACCTCCGGCTCAAGCCCGAGGCCCCCGTAAAGCTGTGGCGGAACGCTGATGTCGCCGAGATACAGATCGCCCACGTACGGTGGTACGTCCTTCGCGAACAGGCCCGACTTAGGCAGCGCCAAAGTCAACGTTGCTGTCGCTCGAATAGCTGGCTCGCCGATCGCGCCGGTGGTGGCGTCGATACCGCTGGGAACGTCGAGAGACAGCACTGGCGCGGGGTGGGCGTTGGCCGCAGCTACCAGCAGAGCGGCGGTCCCCCGAGGGCTGCCCTGGAGCGAATACCCAATTACCGCGTCCACAATAAGGTCCGCGTTGGGCAGCTCTCCTGAGATCGTGCCGTAGCTGATGTTCGCCCCCATTTTCTCGAGAATGCTCATCTGGTGCCCCGAGACGCCCTCGAACGCTGCCCTCGATTCCGCGGCGAACACCCGCACATGCGTCCCCCAGTTACTGAGATGCCGTGCGCAGACCAGCCCGCCGCCGCCGTTGCCGCCCTTGCCTGCCAGGACCACCACACGCCGGCCGCGAGGGTCACCTCCTAGGAAACGGTCTCTTGCTAGCTGGGCCAGGCTACGTCCGGCGTTTTCCATCATCTGTATCAGCTGGACGCCATAATCTTCGATCATCGCCCTGTCCACTTCACGCATCTGGCGTGTCGATAGATGCGGGAGGGAAGTGCTCAAAATGTCGCCGGAGGGCCGACTTTTCGTCAATTCTCCCCGCCGCGGCCCGCGGATGTCTGAAACCAGCTGCGTCCATCTCTCCCCAACAACTCGGCCGCTTCCGCCGGGCCCCATGAGCCGGGCCGGTAGGGGTGCGGTAACGGGCCATCCGGGGCCTCCCAAGAATGCAGCAGTGGGTCGAGAAGCCGCCACGCCTCTTCGATGTGGTCGCTCCTGATAAAGAGAGATGCGTCACCATCCAGGGCGTCTTGCAGTAGACGCTCATAGGCCTCTGGAATCGCCTGCTCGGCGAACGCGGACTCGTAGCTGAAGTCCATTACCGCTGGGCGCATCTCCATCCCCTGGTCCGGCACCTTTACCTGAAACTCGAGATGCGCGCCCTCGTCCGGCTGCAGGCGCATCGACAGAATATTCGCCGCCAGGTCCTTGTCCGGGTCCAACGAGAACATTACATGAGGCGGCCTCTTGAACTGTATGACCAGCTCGGCAACCTTTTCGGACATGGCCTTTCCGGTGCGCAGATAGAACGGCACGCCCTGCCAGCGCCAGTTGTCGACGTACATCTTGAGCGCAGCGTAAGTGGCTGTGACCGAGTCCGGGGGCACGTCCTCCTCGTTGAGGTACCCCAGGTACTGTCCCCCGACCGCGTGCTTCGGTACCTCCTCCGGTGTCCAGGGCCGCATCGCCTTGAGCACGTCGACCTTCTTGTTCCTCAGCGAGTCGGCGTCCATAGCGCTGGGCGGCTCCATCGCCACCATGGTCAACAGCTGCAGAAGGTGGTTCTGTACCATGTCGCGCACGACGCCCGACTTGTCGTAGTAGCCTGCCCGGTCCTCTACCGTGACCTCCTCGGCGACGGTGATCTGCACGTTGTCTACATAGTTCCGGTTCCAAAGTGGCTCGAAGATTGCGTTGGCGAACCTGAAAACCAGGAGGTTCTGGACCGTCTCCTTCCCGAGGTAGTGGTCTATGCGATAGACCTGGTCCTCGGTAAATACCTGCTGCACGACGCTATTTAGCTCCGTCGCGGACTTCAGGTCGTTTCCGAACGGCTTCTCGATTACCACCCTTCTCCAGCCGGTGTCCTGACGTGCGAGCTCCGAGGCGCCCAGGGACCGGACGGCCGTCTCGTAAAGCTGAGGCGCTATCGAAAGGTAGTAGAGTCGGTTCGCGGGCCGTCTCTCGCCCTCCAGTTCCGCCAGGCGTTGCTGCAGTCCGGACAGGCTCTCGGCGGAGCTCAGGTCCCCGCTCGAATAGAGCAGGCTTCCCCCAAACGCGTCCCATTCGTCTTCGCTGACCTCCAGGACTCCCATCTCCCGCCCGCTCTGCAGCATCATCTCCCGAAACTGGTCGTCCGAGTAGGGTGTACGCGAGAAGCCAACGATTCTAACCGTTTCGGGCAGCCTTCCCTTGCGGCGCAGGTTGCAAAGTGCCGGCACCAGCTTCCTTTTGGTGAGATCACCGTTGGCGCCGATGATGACGATGGTGGTGATTCCCTGGTCGGTCACTTCACCCTCTTGACTGAGTGGCCTCCGAACTGCTCCCTCATCGCGGCCAGCAGCTTGAGGCCGAATGGACTCTCCTGGCGCGACCGGAACCTCTGCTGCAGCGATACGGTAATTGCCGGAGCGGGAACGCCGAGATCTATCGATTCTTGAACCGTCCAGCGTCCCTCTCCCGAGTCCTCAACGTAGGGCTGTATGTCTTTGAGTTCGGGATCGTCGTGAAGCGCCTGCGCCGAGAGGTCCAGCAGCCACGAACGGACTACGCTGCCGTACCTCCATATCTCAGCTACCTGCGCCAGGTCCAGGTTGAGCTCCGTTTTGGCGCTCATGAGCTCGAACCCCTCCGCGTATGCCTCCATCAAGGCGTACTCGATACCGTTGTGGACCATCTTCACGAAGTGTCCTGCGCCCGGCGGACCCACGTGCCCATAGCCGGTCTCCGGCGTCGGCGCCAGGGTCTGAAAGACTGCTTCCACACGGCGGAACGCCTCCGCGTCGCCTCCCACCATTAAGCTATAGCCCTCTGTGATCCCCCACACGCCACCGCTGGTGCCGGAGTCGAGGTACGCCAGGCCGCGCTCCTTCACGGTCGCCGCGCGGCGCATGCTGTCTTTGTAGTTAGAGTTTCCACCCTCTATGATTACGTCTCCTGCCGATAAGACGTCAGCGACCTCGTTCACCGTCTCCTCTGTAGGGTCGCCGGAGGGCACCATCACCCAGACAGCTCGAGGCACGTTGAGCTGGTCTGCCAGGTCTTGAATAGAAGAAGCTCCGGCCGCTCCGAGAGCAGTTATGGAGTCCACCGCCTCTGAATTGGGGTCGTAGACCACGACGCCGTGGCCTCCCTTTAGCAGGCGCTGCGCCATGTTCCCACCCATCCGACCGAGCCCAATCATTCCCAGTTGCATATCGGTCTCTCCACGATTCTGATGCCCCAAGCGCGCCGGTAACGCGGGTTATCCTAGCAGAATGGGAGTCGTGGCGGAACGCTGCCGACGCGCCCTCCTCAGGACTCCCGCCGCCAATGCCGGCGGACCTCGGACGAGTAGCTCTTCCCCAACAGGGTGGCGTTTTCGGCCACCCAATCGCTAAAGCGCGCCGGCGCTGTAGGCGCCTCCTCGCTACCTACAAGCAGCCCGTCCATTAGCGCTTCGACTTCGTTACGCGTCAAAGCAACGTCTCTCTTGAGATAGCCAACAAACCTCGCGAGGGTAAGAGCGAGCCCCGGTGGCAGGTGCATCAGTCTCGCGTTGCTACCTGTTCCCACTGCGATCGTGCGGACCAGCTCCTCGAAAGTGAGAGTCTCCGGCCCAACCGCTTCGATCGTCTCGTTCGCCTTCGACTTGCTCGCGTCGACCGCAATTCGCGCCACGTCTTCAACGAAGACTGGCTGAACAGCGTAGTCGCCCGAGCCGAATATCGCGAACACCGGGAACCGCCGCAGGAACCACGCGATGTTGTTGACGAGGACGTCCTCTTTTCCAAATACAAGCGTGGGTCTGATGATGGCGTGCGACAGCCCGGAACCTAGGACCGCTTCTTCCGCCAGCCCTTTGCCGCGGAAATAGGGCAACCGGGAGCTCGCTGACGCGTTGGTGATGCTTATGTGCACCAGTCTGCAGACGCCCGCATCCTGCGCCGCGCCGATGAGGACCTGCGTATTCCTGACAGCCGTCTCGAAAGTGACCTCTCCGTGTGAGTAGCGTATCCAGTAGGTGTTATAGAGGACGTCCGATCCCTCCATATCGCGGGCCAGCGCCGCAGGGTCGTCGAAATCCAGCCGTGCCACTTCTATCTCGCCCTCACCGAACCGGCTGGAACGTCGGGGGTGCCCGGTCAGCGTCTTGACCCGGTGCCCCTCCGACAGGAGAAGCCTGGCGATGTACTTTCCGGTGTAGCCGAAGGCGCCCGTAACGACGCTCAGTTTCGTCATCGACACACTCCAGTGGGAGAGAGATGCGGGAGTAAGCTTGCGGCGCCGGCCCCTCGGGACTTCATGCCGAGCGTAATTGAGCGCCGCTACACCACGACGAAGGTCGAACCGAGGCCCTCTTTGCTCACCTCGATACGCGTCGGGAAGGAGTCTTTGATCTGCTCAATATGCGTTATGACTATGATCTTTTGAAACTCAGAATGTATCGACTGGATCGCCTCCTTCAGACGCTCCTGGCCTGAGGAGTCTTGTGAGCCGAAGCCCTCGTCGATGAACAGGATGGGCAGCGGCGCCCCGGCCCGGCGAGCCAATAGCTTGGAGAGTGCGATGCGTAGCGCGAAGTTGATGCGGAAGGCCTCGCCCCCGCTAAAGGTCTCGTAGCTGCGAGTCCCGGCCTCGTCGGATATCTTCACGTCGAGCTCCTCGGAGGGGAGGCCCATCCGTCTCTCCTTGCGACCCTCCTGAAGCTGTAGCTTTAGACTCATCCGGTAGTCGGTTAGGCGACCCAAAAGCTCGTTCGCGTCGTTCTGAAGCTGTGGTATCGCGGTCTCGATGATCAGGGCCTGGATCCCATTCTTGCCGAACGCAACCGCAAGTTCGTCGTAGACACCCTTCTCATCGGCACTCTTGTGACGGGCCCCTTCGAGCTCGCGCCGCTCATTTTCCAGTTTGGCGTGCCGCGCAAGCCGGTCGGTCAAGACGCCTCTCCGCACGTCCGCAGCCCGGTGTTGGCCGTCCAGCTCGGCCTGGAGTTTGCCTGCGCTGGCCACCTCGACTTCGAGCGAAGGCAGCCCATCGAGTAGCCGGGAAAGCTCCATTCGGCGCGCCTCGTCCCTATCGATCTCTCCCGCCAGTCCCCTCAGCTTGTTTCGCCCATTGTCAAGCTCCGAGGCGGTCTTGGGCAGGGCTTCCGCGGCTTCGATCAGCCTTCGGTTGAGGTCGGCAAAAGGCTCCAACGACTTGACCCTTTGCTGCGTCACTCGATGCGTCTCCGGGTCGTAGCCAAGACCCTCCGCTTCGCCTTCCATCTCCCTCAGCCTCTGCTGTTCTTCTACAGCGAACTCGCCCCGGTCTAAAGCGGTCTGCAGCTGCTCGACCTCGGAGAGCGCCGGCTGGAGCTTCTCGCGCGCCTGCCTGCACTCCTCCAGATCGCGCTCGTTGGCGGCCAGGGCTGCCTGGAACTGGTGACGCTGCCGTTCGAGGTCCGATTGGCGGCGCGCGATCTCGGCTGTGAGCGCCGACTGCGTCACTCGCAGCTTCTCGCCCTCTTCGTGCTGCTCCTGGTACCTTTGCTTGGCATCCCGGCCCGCTGCCGCGTACTCGCTTCGCAGGTGCGACTGACCTTCGGTCCCCAACGGCTGCCGGCACACCGGGCACAGGGCGTCCTCCTGCTCCAGCAGGTCGAATTTCTTGCGAGTCTCCTCCATCTCACCTTTCAATTTGGCGTTAGCGTCCTCTAGGTATTGCAACCTGGCCGAGGCTTCTTGGACCGCGTCGCGTTGGCCTTGGACGCTGCGCGCCACGTCTTCGATCTGGCCCTTGTCCGACGCGATAGCGCTGAGTCCTGCCTCTAGCTCTGGTACTCTCTTCGCACGCGGCTCAAGTTCCGTAGCTATGTAGGTGCGTTGCTGCTTCAGCTTTTGTGAAAGACCTTCCCTCTCCACCGCGATGCTCTGCTTGAGCGTCGCCATCTCCTGGTTGAGCTGAGAAAACCTGAAAGAGACCTTGTCTAGCCGATCGAGCTCGGCACGTGCAGCCTCCAGGTCTACGAAACCGGCGCGGATCTCAGCCTCCCTGGTAAGCGACGATTCGTATCCACTAACGGAGGCTTGAAGGTCTTCGACCCGGCGCTCGAGCTCGGCTACCGCCGACCGGCTCGCTGTGAGCCGCCCGGTCACCGCCTCCTGTTCGTGCTGGAGTCCTCTCAGCGAGCCGATGGAGTCCCCGAGCTCATCCACCTTGGCCCGTTGGGCTGCCACCGCCTGACCGAGGCGCCCCAGCTCTGCCGCGACCGTTGCGAGCGCAGCCTCATCTTCCGGCTTGCGGCCTGCCTCCTCGCGGCGCAACGCAATCGCGTTATCCGCATCTCTCATCGCATCCTGGGCCACCCGCGCGCGGTCTTTCGCCCGTTCCTCCATCGCCTGGTAGTACGAGAGGTCCAATACCTCAGCAAGGAGCTCCTTTCGTTTCGCCGGCGTGCTGGTCGTGAAGCGGTCCGCCTGTCCCTGCAGAAGGAAGGCGGTGTTGACGAACGTCTCGTAGTCCATGTGCAGCAACTCGCTGATCTGTACCTCCGTGTCGCGGAGCGAGTTCCCGGTCACCTCGCGGAAACCGTTGGCGGATGCGACGTGGTGCTCAAGTATCGTGTTGCCTTGACCGCTGCGGGACAGGGAGTACCTGCGGCTGACGCGGTGTCGCTGCTCGCGGGCGAGAAACTCCAGCTCGACCACCATATCTTGCTGCCCCTGGTGCACTAGCTCCTGAGAGCGCGCTCTCGCCTTGCCCCACAGGGCCCAGGTCATCGCGTCGAGCAACGCCGTCTTCCCGTGGCCGTTGTCGCCGCACAGACATGCCACCCGGAAGCTCTCCATGTCCAATGTGGGAACATTGTCCCGGTAACACATGAAGTTCTTGAGATTAAGCTTGAGGGGAATCACTTGACCCGCCGGCTTTCGAGGACGAGACTACGCATCGCTTTGGTCTGGTGCATGAGCCCCATTTTCATACTTCGAGGTGGCCGAGGCAAGCGTCGGACTAGCACCGATTGCAAGCGAGGGTAATCTTATATGTATGGCTGCCGTCATCGCCTCTCGACTCTTGAGGCTGGCGAATCTCGGGACACCAACGGGATTCAAGGGGACCTCGTTCCGCCGACCAGTCGGCCTGCTGACGCTGCACTCTGTTGCGTTGCTATCGCTGGCCTGTGCAGGCGAGCCTGACGCCACTCCCGCGGCGGACCCCGCTCCGGCCACCCCAGAACCTACGGCGAAAAGCGCCATAGTGGCTGAATCGACAGCCGCGGCGCCGCACCTCACACCCTCCAATACGCCGAGTCCTGCCTCAACACCGCAGGAGTGGCTATACACACCGACCGGACCTCCTCCCAAGGTAGACAAGACCATCGCCGGTGTAGACCTCGATAACGTGGTCTTCGACACCTTCAGAGGCGGGTTCATACCCTTATCCGTCGCAACCGACTCGGCGATCGAAGGGCTACGCGACGTCCTCCAGCCTATATACGAGCCAGTCTATGTGGCGGCAGGTCGTGGTGAGTGGCTTCGGGACGAGGACCTGGTCGTCGGCTATGCCTCGCAAAGTGGCGCATACGCGTACCCGATCAAGATGCTCAACTATCACGAGATAGTGAACGACGTAATAGACGGCGTCCCGGTGCTTGTATCTTACTGCCCTTTGTGTGCCAGCGGCGTCGTGTATAGCCGGGACCTCGACGGCCGGGTGCTGCTCTTCGGCAACACCAGCGCCCTGTACGAGTCCGACATGGTGATGTACGACCACGAGACAGGCTCGTACTGGTTTCAGGTCCTGGGGGAGGCCATCGTTGGCCCGCTGACCGGCAAGCGACTCGAAATGCTGCCCGCCACCAACGTCACCTGGGGCGAGTGGAAGCGCCTGCATCCCGAAACGCAAATCCTCAGCCGCCGTCAGAGAATTCGCGGCCCGGCCCCTCCATACGAGCGCGATCCATTCGTTGGCTACGGAGCGCAGGTCAGCCTAGAGCAGTTCGCCTTTCCGGTCAGCCCGGAAAAGCTCGACGACCGGCTGCCATCGGGTGCCAGAGCCTTCGCGGTACAAGTGGGCGAAACCCACAAGGCGTACCATTTATCCAGGGACTCGGACTGGCTCTTGAACGACACCCTCGGCGGAAAAGGCATCGTGGTTCTTGCCAGGAAGAAGGGGCCCGCGGCCTTCGCCTACTACCGCGCCTCAGGGGGTCGAGAGCTTAGCTTCAAGCTCGCCGACGGCGCGGTCCAAGACACGGAAACCGAAAGCACCTGGGACGACGCTGGCCGGGCCGTCTCGGGCCCTCTAGCCGGAACCCGGCTCAGCCCTGTGCCTTCGCGTACCAGTTTCTGGTTCTCCCTGGTGGGAGCGCTCCCGGGCATCGAGCTTCACCAACTGGACTAGCTCCCAATAATCGTAAGGGCGCTGCTTGCCGCGCGAAGTCCAACCTCTCACAAGACCCTTTGAGATAGAGCCGTTACTCGAGAACAAACCTTATGTCCGCCAATGCTAACCGGCCTAGGAAAGTAACTATGCCCAAACGTCGTAGGGGCGCTGCTTGCCGCGCCCACGTCGTTGTTTGGCCGGAGGGAAGGCGCTTACCTGGGAGCGCCCACAAAGGAGAACGAGACACGACGCTGCACATCACGACGTAGGGGCGGCCCAGCGTGGCCGCCCGTCTTCGCTGACGGGGAGCGCGCTCACACGGGAGCGCCCCTACAAAGGAGAACGCGAGACCTGGTCGAAGGACTCTTTCGCCACCGGCTTGAAACGGCCGTGATATTGACACGCACCCTTGTGTCTCGTATCGTCAAATCGTCCTGTCCGAGCACTCTGTACCTAGCTCCATGCGTGCGTTCTTCTCCTAGGACGTGGAGCAATAGAGACTCAGCCGCGCGAAAAGAGCCCCCAGTGCCAGTCCCGAACACCGTAATTACCGACTACGCTGACGAGCTCATCTCGGTGCCGAGGGCCCATCTCGCCCTGGAGCTACGGCAGGACGATGACGGTATGAAACTGCTCCACGACGAAAAGACGCTGGTCGAGTGCCACCTCACTCGCGCGGGCATGGCCACTGCCGGCTACGTAGCCCAGGCGCTTGGCGCCAAGGTACCCCCTCTGGGCGAGTCGGTCACCGCGAGAGTCTCCACCGGCGTGCTGTTTCGCGCCATCTCAATCGCTTCTCTGGACCTGAGTGTCGAAGAGTCGTTTCAGTTGCTTGAGCGTTGGCTGGATGAGGCCCAAATGCAGCGCAAGGGTTCAAGCGACGCCACTTAGGAATCACAAGCCCCGCAGGAAACCTTGTCATGTCGAGGCCCCTTCCTTCATCCGGCGAGGTGCTTATATAATCGGGCGCATCTCCCGGAGGGAAACATTCTCGGTGTCTGTAGACTACTCGCTACTGCAACCCGGACGAGAGGTCTCACGCAGGACGGTCGACTTGGACCCTGAGACCATCACAGCTTACTTGGAAGCCGTTGGCGACGAATCGCCGCGCCTGAGCCGCGACGGTGGTGGGGCGCTTGCGCCGGCCATGGCGGTAGCGGCCCTTGGTCTTCGCGGCGTCCTCGAAGAACTCGCCATCCCCGGGGGCGCCGTACACGGGGGACAGGAGCTGACATTCGACCGCGCCGTTCCGATTGGTGAGACGCTGCAATGCAGCGGCACGGTCCTCCAGAACTCCGTGCGCCGAGCATGGCGATTCCTGGTCATACAAGTGGAAGCTACGGACGGTCGCGGTCGCAAGGTCATGAGCGGTAAGACGACCATCATGCTGCCCGCATGAGGACGGTTAGAGTGGTTGAGGCGCATCGGCGAAAATGATCGAACAAGTCAAAGAGGGTGACTCAATACCCACAGTCCAGAGGTCCATCACACAGGAGAGGATAAATAGCTACGCAGCAGCCTCCGGCGACTTCAACCCCGTGCACGTGGACGCAGAGTTTGCCGCGAAGTCACGGTTCGGCGGCACCATCGCCCATGGGATGCTGGTGGCCGCGACTCTGTCTGAGGCGATGACGGCGGCCTTCTCAATCAATTGGCTGGAAAGCGGCCGCTTGAAGCTCCGGTTCAAGAGCCCCGTCTACCCTGGCGATACCGTAACAGCCCTCGGCAACGTAGAGCGCATCACCGAACGAGACGGGGCGAGACACGTGGTATGCTCGGTCAGCGTGCGAAGACAGAACGGCGAGGAAGCCATCAAAGGGGATGCCTCTGTCATCATCCCCGGCGTAGTGGACTAGCAGGAGTAAGAAAAACTTGACCGGGGGAAATAAACAGCAGCCCGTCCGCGTCGCGGTGGACGCTATGGGCGGGGACTACGCGCCTCAAGAGATAGTCTCCGGCGCCATCGACGCCGCCAGGGAGCTGGGAGTGAAGATCGGCCTGGTAGGCGATCCGCCGGTGATCGAGAGCGAGCTCGCCCGGCACGACGTATCCGGCCTGCACATCGAGGTGACGCCGTCGGACGGGGTAATCGGGGAGGGGGACCAACCTGCACGGGCGCTCCGGCAAAAACCGCGCGCTTCGATCGTCGTCTCCACGGGACTCGTGAAGAAGGGCCTGGCGGACGCTTCGGTCACCATGGGTTCGACCGGCGCGGCGATGGCGACCGCCGCGGTGGTGCTGGGAGTGTTCGACGGAATCGACCGGCCCGCTCTGGGAGGCCCCATAGTAGGCCTCGCGCCGCACACCGTGATCCTGGACCTCGGGACCAACGTGGACTGCCGTCCATCTCAGCTCCTCAGCTTCGGCGTCATTGGAGCGGTCTTCGCCAGACAGTTCTGGCAGATCGAGAGCCCGCGAGTGGCACTGCTAAGTGTCGGCGCCGAAGCTGGCAAGGGCAACCGGCAAGTCAAGGAGGCGACCGAGCTACTCTCTGCAAGCGGACTGAACTTCATTGGAAACCTTGAGGCCAACGAACTCCCGTACGACAAGGCCGACGTCGCAGTCTGCGATGGGTTTGTCGGCAACATTGTCATGAAGCTGACGGAGGGCCTCGGGAGCGCGATTTCAGAACGGGTCCAGGCGAGCCTCGATGAAAAGCTTGGGAGCGCGGAGGTGGCGGCTCTGGCCTCAGAGATCTACGAGGTAAACAACGTCACCGAGACCTGGGGCGGGGGGCCCCTGCTGGGCGTAAACGGTGTCAGCGTTGTCGGCCACGGTCGCGCCAAGGCGGACTCCGTTAAGAGGGCCATCGGCACGGCCAAACAGGCCGTGGACGTCGATTTCGTGCCCGCCCTAAGCGAGGAGCTGGCGCGCCTCAACGCGGCCGGCCAATAAGCGGACTCTAGCTAACTGCGGTACGTAAGGAGCCACACCTTTGGCGAAATCGACGATCGAAGGCAAGACGGCACTCGTAACAGGGGCATCCAAGGGAATCGGGCGCGCGATAGCCCTCAGGCTCGCCGAGAGCGGTGCTAAGGTAGCCGTCAACTACAACTCGTCTGCCGACGCCGCCTCTGAGGTGGCGCAATCCATAATCGACGGCGGGGGCGAAGCCATGGCGGTCCACGCCGACATCTCCGACCTGAAACAGGTAACCGCAATGATTGAGCAGGTCAGCGAGAAGCTGGGGGACGTCGATGTCCTCGTCAACAACGCGGGGATCATTCGCGACCAGCTTCTCGTCCGCATGTCCGACGATTCGTGGGACCAGGTCATATCGGTGAACCTCAACGGGACCTTCTACTGCACCCGAGCCGTACTGAGAAAGATGATGAGCAACCGGTGGGGCAGAGTAATCAACATCGGCTCGGTTGTCGGCCTCAGGGGAAACCCTGCTCAGACAAACTACACGGCCGCCAAGGCGGCGGTGATCGGGTTCACTAAGGCGCTCGCGAAAGAGGTCGCTACGCGGAACATCACCGCCAACGTGGTAACGCCGGGTTACTTCGAGACAGAGACGACCTCGATCCTGACTCAAAAACAGAAAGACCACTGGGAGAGCCTCATCCCGCAAGGGCGTTTCGGCGAGGTCGACGACGTGGCCCACATGGTGGCGTTCCTGGCCGACGAGAAGGCCAAGTACATCACCGGCCAGGTGATCAGCGTCGACGGCGGCCTGGCCGTATAGCGGTGCCTTTGCACCCGTCGAACAGCTTCCCCTGGTGCGTCATGAAACAACTTGTGTCACAAGGCGGCTAATCATGTCCTTCAAAGGCAAGGTCGCGCTGGTCACGGGTGGGTCGCGGGGCATAGGCAAGTCCATCGCCCTGGAGCTCGCCCGCCGCGGCGCCGATATCGCCTTCAACTACCTCCGCAGCCACGAGGCCGCGTCGCAAACTCAGCTCGAGATCGAGGACCTGGGCGTGCGATGCCTTCGTGTCCAGGCCCACCTTGGCGACTCAGAGAAGATCAGCCACCTCTTCTCCAAGGTGGCACAAGAATTCTCTCAGCTAGACATCCTCGTAAACAACGCCGCTTCGGGTGTACAGCGACCGGCGTTGGAGCTGGAGGAGAAGCACTGGGACTGGACGATGAACGTCAACGCCAGAGCGCCGTGGCGCTGCGCTGTCGAGGCCGCCAGGCTGATGCCCCAGGGGGGAAGCGTCGTCAATATCTCGAGTCTAGGATCGCAGCGGGTGCTTCCGTACTACTTCTCCGTCGGGACGTCCAAGGCCGCGCTCGAGGCGTTGACGCGCTACCTCGCAGTCGAGCTGGCGCCGATGGGGATATCGGTCAACGCGGTCTCGGCCGGCTACGTCGCAACGGACGCGCTCGAGAGCTTTCCGAACCAGGACGAGATGCGGTCCGCTAGCGAGAACACCCTACTGAATCGTGCGGTCTCGGGTGAGGATGTCGCCGCAGTGGTGGCTTTCCTCTGCAGCGAAGAGGCCGAGATGATACGGGGGCAGGTGGTCGTGGTAGACGGAGGAGCGTCACTCAGCCCTGGCCAGGTCGTGCTCTAGCTACCGGCGCTCACGACCTCGACCGGCGCTTCGCCACCATCGGTTTCGACAGACAGCACTGTGCCGTCTTCCGACTGGGCCTTTCTGACGTACCCCAAGCCTACGCCGCCCGTGAGATGTAACGCCGCCGCGGAAGTGACGGCTCCGACCTGCTTCCCGTCATCGAACAGCCTTGCGCCCTGGGATACAGAAGCATCCAGTCCCCACCGCAGGCCGACCAGGCGCTTCGACACCTTCTGGTACGTGTTGAGGCGCGTCACTACCTCCTGGCCAACGTAGCAGCCCTTGGTGAAGCTTATAAACTCCATTAGGCCCGCCTCGAGAGGGTTGAAGTCCTCGGTCAGCTCCCTGCCGGAGACCGGTACCTCGTGCCCGATTCGAACGGCCTCCACCGCTTCGGCTCCAGCCTCCGTTATGCCGTCCTCTTCCCCTTGCTCGAGAAGCCTCTCCCTCAGGCGGGGCGCTTCGGACGTTGCGACTATGAGGTCGAACGCCGGGACTCCGGCGAAGTCGGTCCTGACCATCAGGGCGCCGACTCCGAATACCGCAGTCTGCACCGAGCTGAAACGGTCCATGCTCGCAGGGTTATCGCCGGTAACGCGAGCAACAGTGGAAGCCGCCCCCGGCCCAACCACCGATATTGCTGCCGTCTCCTCAGTCACGTCCTCTACATGGATATCCTCGGCGAACGTGTAGAAATCGATCCACTCGGCGACCTTGGCGCGATTGTGCGCCGCGGTCAGGACCAGAAGTTCTTTCTTCCCCCTCTCCCTACTACGGGAGAGAGCCGGGGTGAGGGTGTCCTCTTCGAGGCTGAGCACCACCAGCAGGTCGACGATTCGGCCCTTGTTGGAGGTCAATACCGTCGCAGCTCCCGTACCGGGCTGCAACGGTTCCAGATCGTTGGTGGATAGGCGCTGCAACAGGTCCAGGGCATCGTCGCCGGTCAAGCGTAGGCGGCCCACGTCACTCCGGTCAACCAGGGCGACACCTTTCGTTAACGCGCCATACTGTTGGGCTACGGCGGAGTCGGAAGCCTCATCCCCGCCGCGAGTGCCCGGGCGCGGCTCCTGCTCGGGAGACTGTGCCACGGGTCCCTGCCGCATATATCCTCCTAAGAAAAACACGCCTCTGTCATTCGAGGCGTGCTAAAGGCCAAAGGGAAAGCCGTGGGGGCTAGATACCGAACGAGGTGCCGCACCCACAGGTCGTCTTGGCGTTCGGGTTGTTGAAGACGAACCCCTTGCCGTTCAGGCCGCCGGAGTACTCGAGGATCGTTCCGGCGAGAAAAACGTAGGACTTTCGATCGACGAACAGCTTCAGGCCGTGCTCTTCAATGACCTTGTCATCCTCTTTCGGCTCGTCCACCAGGTCCAGCATATACGTCAGGCCCGAGCACCCGCCGCCCTTCACGCCGACTCGAAGGTGGGCCTCCGGCTTTCCGGCCTGCTCTGAGAACTGCCCAACGTGACCGGCCGCCTCTTTCGATATAGAGATCGTGAGTGGCTTTCGGGGTTCTTTGACTGTCTGTGTCATAGTGTTTCCCTGTTCGACACGTGTGCCCAGCTAGGTCTAAGGCTACGCTCCCTCATGTCTATTCTAAGTACCTGAAGGTATCGAAGTCAATCAGTGCCCAGCATCTACTGGTGGTAAACGACCATCTTCAGTTCGGTCATCTCCTGTACGGCGTATTTCGGGCCTTCCTTGCCCATACCGCTGTCCTTCAGCCCGCCGTAAGGCATCAAGTCGGCGCGCCACTGCGGTCCTGAGTTGATATGGAGGTTCCCGGACTGCACCTCGCGAGCAAACCGCATTGCCGAGTCCACGTCTCGTGTGAACATGGCCGCGCTCAGCCCGTAGTTGGTGTCGTTAGCGAGGGCAATCGCCTCGTCTATATTTGAAACAGGCGTCACCGCCACTGCCGGTCCGAAAAGCTCATCGCGTGAGACGCGCATATCCGGCTTAACGTCCGCCAGGACCGTGGCCTGGTGAATTGCCCCCGAGTAGTCGCCCCCGGTGAGGGTTGTCGCTCCCTGGGCCACCGCCTCGTTGATCCACTCGTTGACGCGTACGGCGTCATCAGCGCGCACCATCGGTCCCATCTTCACGCTCTCGTCCATCGGATCGCCTGCGTTGATCGCCTCGACGCCGACTTTGAGCGCGTCGAGGTAGTCCCCGTATATCTCCTTGTCGGTGATGATCCGCTGAGCGGAGATGCACACCTGGCCGGCGTTGGAGAACCCCGTTGTCACCGTAGCTGCGACGACCTTGTCAATGTCGGCGTCCGGCATTACGATCAGCGGCGCGTTGGAGCCCAGCTCCATCGTAATCTTCTTGAGCCCCGCCGTCTTGCAGATGTGCTCCCCCACGTCACGGCTACCGGTAAACGTCACCTTTCGAACGCGAGAGTCGCTGACCAGGGCGTCGCCGATCACCCCACCAGAGCCGGTTATGCACTGCAGCGCCTCAGGCGGTGCGCCAGCCTCCAGCAGCACCTCCGTCAGCTTTAGCGCGGCGAGTGGGGTGTCAGTCGCCGGCTTGAGGATTACGGAGTTCCCTGCCGCCAGAGCGGGCCCGACCTTGTGAGTTACCAGCATCAGCGGGAAGTTGAACGGGCTGATGGCGGCCACTACACCGCACGGCACCCGGAGGGTAAAGCCCATCTGGCCGGTCCAGTGGGGAGCGGCATCCAGGGGAATAGTCTCGCCGTACAGCCGCTTGGCCTCCTCACCTGAGAGCATCAACGTCTGGACAGCCCTGTTCACCTCGAAACGCCCCTCGCCTATGACCTTCCCCTCCTCCATTGTGATCGTGCGGGCAAACTCCTCGGTCCGCTCCTCGAGCAGCTCTGAGGCCTTCCGCAATATCTCAAATCTCTGGTAAGCCGGCACCTTCGCCATTACCGCCGCGCCCCGTTCGGCGCTGGCGACGGCAAGTTCGACGTCCGCCACTGAGCCGCGCGGCACAGTGTCGACCACAGAGTTGTCGTATGGGTTTATTACGTCGATCTTCTCGTCGCGATCGACCCACTCACCGCCGATGTGCATCTTCATCCGGGGTGCCTCCTCGGGCTATCGCCGATACCTTGTCCAGCGTGTTCAGCCGCCGCTGTATAGCTGGTTCCGCTTCCCATCGTCGCAGTTCCGATTCGTGCAGTACCAGAAGACATGAGGCATCGGCGGCATACGCACGCCATCCCGCTCCCTCCTCATCGCTTCCCCGCACTTCGGGCAGGCTGCTGGCTTGGTCGACTGGGCTGCTGACATCGGCGGAAATCTCCGGGCACATGATATCACGCAGGGGAGACGTGGAGTCCTCAGGGCGGACGACGTGTAGTACTATCTCGGCCACAAAGCACTCCGGTCCTTCCCCCCTCTCCGCAACCGCGAAGAGGGGCCGCGGGTGAGGTGAATCTGACGCTCATGGCCCCTGAAACGCCAAATCTACCGCACGCGGTCCTCTGCGACCTCGATGGCACGATCTTGGACGACTACGCCAGCATGGAGTCATCCTGGCGTCGCGTATGCAAGGAAGCGGCGGAGAGAGTGGAGGGCGTCGACGCGGACAGCCTGTTCGGCGCAATTGCGAGGACGCGGGAATGGTACTGGTCCGATGCGGAGCGCCATCGCCGCGGCCGGCTGGACCTGCGGAAAGCGTCTCAGCTCGTCCTGCACAAGTCGCTGGTGAGCCTGGGCTTCGACCTGCCTGACCTGGCGCGTGAGCTGGCCGGCGCCTATCGCGGTCTTCGCGAGCAAGGGCTCCAGATCTTCCCCGGCGCCGTAGACGCCCTCGAACGCATGCGCTTGGCCGGCATCAGGCTGGGGCTCATCACCAACGGCGCGGCGTCTGTACAGCGCGCCAAGCTCGAGCGCTTCGATCTCACCCGCTTGTTCGACCACGTACTCATCGAAGGCGAGTTTGGCGTGGGCAAACCTGACCGGCAGTTTTACGTCGCCTCGATGGAGGCGCTCGATGCCAGGCCGAGCGAGGCATGGTGCGTCGGGGACAATCTCGAGTGGGAGGTGGCCGCCCCCCAGCGCCTCGGTATCTACAGCATCTGGGTCGACCCCCGTGGAACAGGCCTGCCTCGGGACAACGATGCCGTACCGGATAGGATCATCCGATCGCTATCCGAGCTACCGTAGGCCGGTGGGAAAGCCCGAGCCGCTCTTGGTACTCGTCTCGGGGCCTCCCGCGTCCGGAAAGACGACCCTCGCTCGACGGATCGCGGGAGACCTCACCTTACCCTTTTATAACGAAGGACGCCATCAAGGAATCGTTGTTCGAGACGCTGGGCTGGAGCGACCGCGATTGGTCGAGGAAGCTGGGCATTGCCAGCATCGCGTTGATGTTCGAGGTCGTTGGCTCTCTGATCGCCGCGCGCGTCTCTGCCGTCGTGGAGAGCGCCTTCACCCCGAAGTACGACGACCCTCGCCTCGAGGCCCTCCGGGCCCGGGGCGGATTCAAGGTTTTCCAGATTTACTGCACGGCGGATTTCGATTCGCTCGTCTCTCGAATTGAAGAGCGTGTCGCCTCCGGCGCGACATCCGGGGCATGCCGGAGATCAGCCGGGGCATGATCTGGGCCAGGTGGAGCTGCATCGCCGTCTATCTGCGGGAGAGTGGAGGGCCCTCGATATAGAGGGCCCTCTGATTAACCTGGATACAACGGACTTTGGCGCAGTCGACTACGACGCTCTCCTCGGCGCGGTCCGGCAGTATCTACCGGGTCCGAGGCCGGCGCCCGCCGTCATGTGACCCAAGGCCCACGCATCGGAGCGAAAAGGCTGAGATCGCCGTGACCAACGTCTGTCACCCTGAGTCCCGCGACCCACTGCCACCCCGAGTCCGGCCACCAACGTCTGTCACCCTGAGCCCCGCGACCCGCTTCTGTCACCCTGAGTCTCGCCGCCGACTTCTGTCACCCTGAGTCCTGCCTCGGGACAAAGGGTCTAAGAGCTCCAGCGGCCAATCGACACCGTTGCTTCGCTACCACGGCCCTAGATTCCTCTCGCCCCGCTCTGAATGACTCCGTTACTCAAGGCCCTCTTGTGGGTAGCTCCGCGGCTATGCCTCGCCCCTACGAGCAAGTAGCTCTTGCCGGCTCCCTGTCCGGGGCAGGACCCCTCAGACTAGTCATCCATGTCTGCGATGAGCTTGGATACCAGCTTCTTCTTGAACTGCGGGTTGGCCATCGCCGCCTCGATTATGCGCTTCTTGAATTCAGGGTCGTCCTCGAGCTCGTCGTCGAGCTCGTCGGCGATATCGTCCGCCAGCGCTTCCATCGCCGCCGGGTCGTCCACCAGCGCGTTGGCGATCTCCGACATAAGGTCGGCATCCTGCAGCAACCTCTTGACATCGGCAGTGTCTATCAGTCCCATCTGTCTGTCCTCCATTGTTATTCGGTCCGTCCAGCCGGTCGTTTTCAACGGGTCGATTTTCACCTCATATTAGTGACCTCCCGAGAGTCGTTATCGTAGTTTCTTGATGAGACGCGAGATCACCTTGGCCCGGAACGACTCCACTCTCATTAGCCGTTCCAGGACCGTTCCATCGACGGTGGGCGGTTCCGGCTCCAGCAACTTCGCGGCCGTCTCCGGCCTGGTCTGGGCCGTCACATCTCCCGCAACTACGTCATCGTCAACGCCTGCCTTTACAAGCTCCTGGCTCTTGGAAGGCTGTGACTTTGACCTCGCGCGGGCCACAGGCTTCGTACCATTAGTCTTGGTACGCTTCGCAGAAGGCTTGCCGCGTCTTTTCTTCGAGCTGTCTGCCATGTAACATCCTCCGCTTGAAGTGATTCATGTGCGTAGATACCGCCCCGCGATTCAATCGTTGAAGTTCATAATGACGAGCTTCAGACCCCCCTTTTGGTCGTCGCTCTCGACGTAGCGCAACACCGACTCCACGTCCTTATATTTGGGCTTGGCGTATTTCAGATTGGGAAGCGCGCTATCGTCACTATCATTGACGTCGGCGTCGGACGACCCGGCGAGCAACCCCAGCGCGGTCTCCAGCCGTCGAAGCCTTCTATCGATGCTGCGCTCCGAGGCCGGCGCACTGCGGCCGGCGCCTATTTGACTCGCTATCTTGTCGCCCAGATGGCCGCCTAGATCGTCCAGGAGGTCTCCGGACCCGGTCCGCTCAGGGATCTCGTAGCCGTGAACCTCATGCGAGAGGCTTCGACTGATCTCCTTTGCCGTGCTCCGCAGCATTCGTCTCATTGAGACCTCAGTGGGATTCTAGATGGCGCCTCAGACCGCAAGCGCTCCCAACTATCCTTAAACACGATCGTCCCATCTTAAACATGGCATCTCGGCGCCCCCCAGACGTTGGGGTCAGGAGGATTGGCCCATCGTGCTAAGCCTCGACCCCTGGAAAGGGGCTTGGCTATGACCTGACGAGCTTGATCGGGACGGACATGGCACGGTCGTGGCCCGTTCTTCTCCCAGGAGAGCGCAAAAGTCGATAGACAAGATCGACCTCGGGTCTAACCTCCGCCTCGAAACAGTCGTGACACACGGTGCGCGGGTGGTTGACCCTCTTCGAGTCCGACACCGGCCATATCACCTCTTCCCATCGCTCGCCATCGCCGGTAACTCTCAGGCAAAGGTCGCATACCGATACGCGGTCGAGCAGCTGCTCGACCAACGAGATAGCCACCTGGGACCGGCCTTCGGCTGACGCGAGCGGGTAGCCCTGTGACTCGGCGTCTTGAGTCGCCTTCACGCCGATGTTCAGGTACCTCCGCCGTTTCCTCTGAATAGCGGCTCCTAAAGGGGGGCCGTTCCGGGAGTACGTCGGCTCGAGAGTGGTCCGTGTAGCTTTCAATGTACAGGGCTCCTTCGCTGATCATCCTTTCTGACGATGACGTGTCCCGCTCTCACCAGCTCCTCGATGTGGCGGACGACACTCCGGGCCAAGATGTCGCGCCAGATGCCAATGTCGACGACCCATGCCCCTGACCGGAGCTCATCCGCATAGAGTGTCGCAATAATCTCTTCCACGGACCTGCCGTCGCCTAGCCCAAAAATACGCTGAGACCACTCATCGTCTGGTGGTGGCACGTCACCGGCGCAATAGACCCGGTGGTTGTGCCTGGAGCGCTCCGCAGCGGCAGTCCGTTCGGTCAGCTTCCAGAGAGCACGTAACACCCCAACTGGGCGAGATCGAGCGGTTATGGGCCGTGTCCGGTTGTGCCTCTCATCGGCCATCTACCCCCTCGCGGGTATCCGTCGGCTACGTCCGTTTGCCTGATGGGCCACCCCATGGGCCACCCCGTTATCGGCCACCCCGTTATGGGCCCCCCCGTTCAACTTCTCGGCAGGCCGGACCTCGCCCGCCCCGGCCCCTAGACTCGGCAGTTCGCGAAGGCTCGTTTCGAGGGCGAGAGCGCTGCCCCTTAGTCCCGCTGCTGTGTTAAGCCTTCGTTCCTTTAAACGCGCATCGACTCTGACGGCGCGGCCAAGGAAGCTGTAGCCGGCGACCTTGCCGTCGGGTCTTACTTGCCCGGAATGCAGTCCGTTTCTGGAGCGGGTACTCCACTTTATCGCGAGATCGGACCGCGATCTCGAAGCGATCGGCCTGGCGAGCAGATACCGTACCCTGCTCAGCGTGCCTCGAAAAAAGCTCGACGTGTCGCTATGGCTGTCTGGCCGCATCCGCTCACCCGTAGTGGGACCTTATCCAGAGTAATAAACCTACGTGCGTACTCCTAAACTGCTGCCGCAACCCAAACGAAGCCGACTCAGGATATGCGGAGCCCTCGGGAACGCTATAATTGCGCCAACCCCAGTGTTTCCTGTCGCTGCACGGAATTTGGGGGCACACACCTGTTTAAGGTCCTCAGAATGCGTTTAACTGTTTCTCTGGCACACCCTTTTCGGGGGGACGGGAACGGAGGCCTCCAGCCACTGGGCCACTGCCTCGAAGGGTCGCCATGACAGACCGGGGTGCGAGAGGTAAGGCCGGCCGCACCGGAAGAGGATCGACACAAAGTTTGCCGGGAAACGCGGTGGAGTTGCGGCTTCCTCCGAGCAGGGAATATTTACCCGTGCTGCGGGCGGCGGTAGGAGTAGTAGCAGGCACCGCTTCGTTCAATCACGACGACATCCTTCAGCTTAGGGTCGCCGTGACCGACGCCTTCGACCTCGCGTCAAGGCAGATGAACGAAGCCGGAGGCGCTTCAAAGGAGCGCGGTCTGACCTTCCGCTTTGTCCTGGGTCGAGGCCAGTTAGAGGTCCTCGTCTCGGGGCCGAAAAGCCTCCCGGAGACCCCAGACAGCACCGAGGAGGCAGAGAGTCGAGCCCTCCTCAAAAGCGTTGTCGACAGTGTGGAGTTAGGGGCCGAAGCGGGTGGCGAATGGGTCATCCGCTTGATCAAACGCAAGTAGGTCAACCGCCGGCAGCGAGACACCTGCGTCCCGATAGCTCAATCGGTTCGCAGCGGGTGAGCCTGGCCATATTGGACGGCTCCTCCGCACAACGCTCCCGTTCGATCGACAAGACAAGGGCGAAGGCGACATATGCAGTCACGCGGCGAAATATCGGATGCGAAACGTCCATCGGATATCGTCGCTGATGAGCGACCCCGCCCAAATCTAAAGTCCCGGTCAAGGCTGGCCGCGCAGTACCTTCCTTTAGTCAGACGCCTGTGCAACAGGTACAGATACTCCGGCGTGGCACCCGACGACCTTTTTCAGATCGGTAGCCTGGGGCTGCTCAAGGCGATCGACAAATTCGACCCGGACCGCGGGAGCCAGTTCATGTCTTTCGCCATCCCTGTCATATTGGGAGAGATCAAGAACTACTTCCGCGACCACGGCTGGGCAGTGAAGGTCCCTCGAAAGCTACAGAGAAATAAGGTCCAGGTCGAGAGAGCAGTGGAGAGCCTGACGCACGAGCACGGGCGCTCACCGACGGTTCCTGAGATCGCCGCCGCTACCGAGATATCGGAGGAGGAGGTCTACGACACCTTCGAGGTGGTCAAATACGGCAACCTGCTCTCATTGGAAGCGGAGTACGAGCAGAACGGGTCCGGCGACGCTTCGAGGTTTCTGGACTACCTCGGCGCCGACGACCCCCGTTTGGAACGAGTGGCGGACAAGATCGACCTGTCCACCACTCTCGACTGCCTCACAGATCGAGAGCGCACTATAATACGGCTGAAGTTCTACGCCGGCCTTTCTCAGACAAAGATTGCGGCGCGGCTCGGCATCTCGCAGATGCACGTCTCCCGGCTGCAAAGAAATGCGCTGGCCAAGCTGGAGGTGATCCTGGCCGGTTAGCTGAGGAAGGTGCGGGACATACCTAATTCGCGCCTACGGAGCGCCGGACGACTACGTCGACCTCTCGGAACTGCCCTCCCGCCAGGTTAAGATCGCTCGTCGCCCCGGAAAGCTTACCTTCATTCTCATTCCCACACCTGGCAACCACATCCACGCTGGACTCGCCAGCTTCGTTAGAGTAAACAAACCTCTCGTCCAGCTGTCCCTCGGTCCGCAGGTTGGTCACACCTAGAACGAAAATACCCGTCGCGCCTTCCGACATTGTGTTCGCCCAGGCCGATCGCTGAGACCCCGACTGGAGCCCCGGGCTCCCAGCTGCGCTCCTCGCCGAAAACTGCACGTACACAAGACACTCGCCGCCCGGCTCCCCGCCCTCGTAGGTCACCCTGCCAAGCATGAAGTTGTCGGGGGTTGTAAACACCGCGCTGGGGAGAGCGGCCTGATGCGGATCACCCAGGTAGCCTCCGGAGACGATCCTATAGAAGATAGTAGAACCCGGCGTGGCGCCTATCAGCCTCACGCGGTGTGTCCTCTTGTTCGCGAAATCCTCCCAGGCCACCGGCCTGTCCGGGTTAGCCGTTCGCCAGTCGGTCCCTTTCGCATAGGTGCCCGTCCTTGTCGACAGGTCTTCGGCTGCGCTGTCGCCGTAGGCCCACTCAACCCAACCCTCCTCCTCATTCACCGAGACCCAGGTCAGATCGATGCCGTTGCTCTGGTACTGGACGTCCGTAGCAGGATCGAAGATCGGAGCAACCACGGGGCCCGCAGGCGTTGCGACCTCGTCTGGCCCCGGCCTCGCGCATCCGACCGCCACTAGCGCGATGGCGACGGCCGCCGCTCGTGCATACCCCATCTCTAGCCTCCGTAGATGTGTCGGTGTCCAAGTCTACCACCGGACGGCGACACGTATCTCCGCGACCCTCACGCGCCCGGCTTTTGCGCGCCGAAGCTACATCCGTTCCCCCGCTCGCTGTCCTCATGCTTGGCATTGGCTGTCCCATCGGCGAAAATAGTTCCAATGATGGGCACACTGTCCCCGCCACCTGAAATCAGCGTCCATCTGCTCTCCATGCAATCCCAACTCGGCCCCGTACGTGCAATCGGTCCGGTTGCCTGGTGCAGCCTTATCGGGCTTCTGGCCCTTTCCATAGCATTTGGTCCGGCTTGCGGGGACACCGAAGAACCCCCTCGCCCGGTAGGGCCACCGCCGGCGAGCCCGAGCATTACGAGTCAAGCGCCTCAAACCGAAGCTGACACCGCACCGGCCCCGCTTAGTCAGGCCGCCTCTGTTCCGACCCCGACAGGCGAGAGGCCCGAGCCTTCCCAGCGCCCATCGGCGGCGCCCAACCGTGCCGTCGATGCCACGGCGGAGCCCGCAGCCTCGAATTCGGTCCTGGCCGCTAAAGTGCAGCCGCCCCCCGACCTGCTGAAATACTGCCAGACCCTGACCCAAAGCAGCGACCCTTACTTCGGGACTCAGCAAAGGGCGGAGCTCGCGCATCGGGTAGAGGCCTCACGCCCAGAGGCCCACGACGCCTTCGTCGCTTCCCGCATTGAGCTTGCCCATGATCATTTGAGGTTCGGTCAAACGGCGGAAGCAACAGGTTTGCTGGAAGAGGCGTTAAAAGCCGAAGAGCGAGACGACCGCCCCGGTAAGCACCGGGCACAGCTGCTGAATGACCTGGCGGTCACATACCTCAAAATGGGAGAGCTGGACAACTGCCTCTCGCCGGCGGGTGGCCTCATATGCGCACTGCCGTTGGACAAGTCCCTCGTACACGGCGACACGTTGGGCTCCACCAGCGCCATCGGGCACCTTCACCAGCTGCTCGAAATCCAGCCGGGCAACCTCAAGGCTAGGTGGCTGCTTAACGTTGCCCATATGACACTGGGGACCTACCCCACCCAGGTCCCTGCGGACTACTTGATAGCCCCTGAGGCGTTCAGCACCGACGGCAATATCGGTCGATTCAACAACGTGGCGGCGGTGGTTGGTCTCTTCGCGATCGACACGGCCGGCGGAAGCATCGTCGAGGACTTCGACAACGACGGCTACCTCGATATTGTAACTTCGTCCTGGGACCCCTGTGAGCCGATCAAGTACTTCCGCAACGAGTCTAGCGGAATCTTCTCCAATCACGCGGAGCAGGCCGCGCTCCAGGGGCAGCTGGGCGGCTTGAACCTCGTCCAGACCGACTACAACGATGACGGCTGGATGGACATCTTCGTGATGCGCGGCGCCTGGATGTATGAGGCCGGGCAGATGCGCAGCTCCCTTCTGCGAAACAACGGCGACGGCGCCTTTACCGACGTCACCCTCGAGGCGGGGCTGGCCCATCCCGCCTACCCGAGCCAGAGCGCCGCCTGGGCCGATTTCGATAACGACGGGGACCTCGACCTCTTCTCTTGCAACGAGTCCCAGCGCTTCCGTTTCCCCAGCCAGCTCTTCACCAACAACGGAGATGGAACGTTTTCCGAAGTAGCTACCCAGGCCGGCGTCACCAACCTGAGATACTGCAAAGGAAGCACCTGGGGGGACTACGACAACGACGGCGACCCGGACCTGTACCTCTCGAACCTCGCCGGCGAGAACCGCCTCTACCGGAATAACGGCGACGGTACCTTCGATGACGTGGCGGGAGACGCGCGCGTCCTGGGGCCCTACTTCAGCTTCGCAACGTGGTTCTGGGACTACGACAACGACGGCTGGTTGGACATCTTCGTCGCCAGCTACGGGCCAAGCATCGCGCAAGTGGCGGCTGGCTATCTGGGCCTTGACCAACTGGAAGGTGGCCCGGACACGCAGCCAAGGCTGTACAAGAACGACCGGAAGGGTGGGTTCATCGACGTGACGGTGGAAGCCGGTCTAGCCCGAGCGCAGACGGCCATGGGAGCGAACTTCGGAGACCTCGACAACGACGGATACCTCGACCTCTATCTAGGTACCGGATACCCGTCCTTCGAGGCGCTGCTGCCCAACGTCATGTACCGGAACGTCGGAGGCGACCACTTCGTGGACGTCACCTTCTCCGGCGGCTTCGGCCACCTGCAAAAGGGCCACGGTATCGCCTTCGGCGACCTCGACCGCGATGGTGACCAGGAGATCGTGGCCCAGATTGGCGGCGCCTACCCGGGAAACGCGTTCGCGAACGCTCTGTACGAGAACCCCGGCCATGGCAACCGTTGGATATCGATCAAGCTGATTGGAACTGAGTCCAACCGGGCCGCTATCGGCACTCGGATCAAACTCGACGTGTCGACGCAGACCGGGACTCGCTCTATCCATGCTAGCGTGAGCAGCGGAGGGAGCTTCGGCGCGTCGAGCCTGGAGCAGGAGATCGGGCTGGGGGACGCGACTCGCTTGGACGCCCTAACGGTCTATTGGCCGGCCAGCGATACAGTCCAGATATTCCGAGACCTCTCACTCGACACGCGTTACGAGATACACGAAGGCTCTCTGAATCACACGATTGCAGACGTTCCTTCCTTCGACTTCGACGTGGGGGCATTTTTCCAGTCGGCCGGAGAGTGAGCGTTCGGCTGGGTCGAGTTAAGCCCTGTTCGCACCTACGTCGTCCAGGCCTTTCGTTCCACGACACGCCCGATTAGGCGGGGTTGACGCCGCAGTCGTCGTTATGGAATGGGTTCCTTACTCCTTCTCCCCCAGCGGGGGCTTTGCACAAGAAGTCTCGCTCAAGGCGAACTGTCCTTCGACAAGCTCTCAAGTAACTGCTCGTTTCCGGGAGCGGGAGAGGCACGCCTTTTCTCCCCCTTTCGACACGCCTTTTCTCCCACTTTCGAGAAAAGGGGGATTAAGGGGGATTTTCCGCGGGATGAGGGGGATCTCCGCCTCTACCCTTCAACCACCGTCACCCGCAATATCTCCGTGCGAATCTTACCCGCCCTCTCCGGCCCGTAAACATGCAGCCTGAGCTCTTTCACGCCGGCCGACTGGAAAGAAATCGTAAGCGGGTCCGGATAGGTATTGTTGTCGACCTCCCACTCAACCACGCCGCCCGTGACACCCGCAGCGGAAGCCGTTGCGGTGACCTCAGCGCCCACCACGACGCGTCTCGCGGATAGTGTCCCCACCGGACTGGGAAGAGAGATGGCCTGGTCCACCCCGACCGCCTGTAGCACCGTGGCGTCGCCGTTCACCCACTCGGCGCGTACCTCGTCCACCAACGCTGACGCACCAAGCCCGAAGTGGGCGATGCGACCCGGCTCCTGGGCCATGAAGTTCGTCGACGCATGCAGCTCGCGCATCTGAGTCACGCCGCCCGCGGTCACGTAGACACGCGAGCCTATGCCGTGCCCGTGCAGGGGCCGCGCTCCTTGAAGCGTCACCTTGAGCCAGTGGTTCCCGTTCGTGGTCTCGTTGCGAATCAGCGCGGGGCTCGCCGGCCGCCTAGCCTCGGTCCTGCCATCGCGCACCAAGACCTGGTTGTTGGTGACGAAGATATCGAGGTCACCGTCGTTATCGTAGTCGAACAGGATCAAACCGCGCCCCTGGCCGCGATCGCCCGCCCCGACGGCGGCGGCGACCTCGTGAAATGTGCCGTCGCCTCGGTTTTCGAAAAGCCGCGCGGGCTGGTCGTTGAAGAGTTCCGCGTACCCCTCTTCCCTTGTGCTGGACCAACCAGTGACGTGAAAGAGGTCCAGGTCGCCGTCGTTGTCCAGGTCCCCGAAGCTCGCGCCCCAGCCCCAGCCACCCCGCCTTACTCCCGAGAAGTCGGTGGCGTCGGTGAAAACGCCGTCCCCGGCATTGCGGTACATCCGGTTGCCGACGAAGCCACTTCGGCCGGTGGTGCCGGTGTCATCGAATATGCTGGACACGAACCAGTCCAGGTCGCCGTCGTTGTCGTAGTCGCCTATGGCCGAGCCCATCCCGTGCTCCTCGACGCTGGTGCCGCTGGCGGCGGTCATGTTCTGGAATCTCCCTTCCCCGACGTTGAGATAGAGCTGGGAGCTCTTGTAGTCAGCTGTCACCACGAGGTCTGCGAGGCGGTCGCCGTTTATGTCGGCGAAACGCGGGGACATCACGTCCGTATCGGCGAAGGGCGCCGCTCGGAAGCGGTAGGGTTCGAGCACGCCGTTGCCCAAGTTCCTGTACAGCCACAGATGGCTCCCACCGTTTACTGCGCTCTCCTCCACGTCGTCGTGCGACCATTCGCCGACGGCGAGCTCCAAGAGTCCGTCGTTGTCTACGTCACCCCACGCGGGACTGGTCACATAGATCCTGGGTACCGTCAGCATGGACGTGTTCGCGCTGAAGTGCCCGTCTCCCTCGTTGACCAGCAGCACGTGAGGTCCGAGATAGTTGGTCACAACGATGTCCACGTCGCCGTCGTTGTCGTAGTCGGCGGCCGCAGCGCCCATCCCCGATTGGGTGGCCAGCGCAGCCCCTCTTGCCTTCGCCTCGTCAGAGAATGTGCCGTCCCTCTGGTTCATGTACAGAAGGCTCGGCGAGGCGCCGCCGCGAAGAACGAAAAGGTCGACCCAACCATCGCCGTCGAAGTCTTCCGCTACCGCGCCTCCCGCCAACCAGCTCGGCTCGTTCAAACGGTAGGATGGCGTTGGCGGGACGTGAACATAGTCGATCCCCGCGGCTTTCGTCACATCCGTGAAAGACATCCCAGTCTCGCCAGCGGGGCTTTCAGGAGTGCTGGTCACGCCGGCCACTAGCGCGGCGCCGCTATCCTCAGCTACGCTGACGGGCGGCTCAGTTTGCGCGGACTCCGCCTGGGTATCTCTAACGCGCGGGGCTGTCGGGAAACTGGGAGCCTGACTCTGGATCGCAATCGGTGTCGGCGGAGGCGCCGCCGGAGCGGCCGCAGCTCCAGGCTGCTCATCATCACAAACCCCCTGGACGCACGCCGCCTTGGCCTGAGGTGCTCCTTCCGACTCTGCGAGTGCTGGAGACTCCTGAGGGGCCCGAGAACAGGCGATGAGAGCTCCAAGGAGCAGCGCCTGAGCCAGGGTCGCGGTGCAACCCACGCCGAGAGTAGCCAAAGTGGGCCTCATCCTGTCGCGACTCTCTCACCGGGTAAAGGATATGAACAAGGCTGAGTTTAGTGATGGCCGCTCGAAGCTGTCAATCGGGGGCCGGATTGCTCGGGCTATGCACAAGGGGGAACAGCGCCTCTACCGGGGGGCCTCGCTCTTCCCTGGCCTCTCAGGTAGATTAAGCCTTCCTGAGTCTAGCCGAGTTATGGGGTCCAACCGCCCCCAAGAAAGCTCATGAGCGGGTGGGTCTCCAGCGGCGCCAGTGACCGCCACACAAGAATGCGCACTCTCGAGCCATTCGAGAGTGCGCATTCTTTAATCTGGGTACGCCGAATAATGCAACCGGCTACGCCGGGCCCGCGGAACACCCGCGGGCCACATTCTATCGTCTCCTAGTCTCCACCGGCCGCGCCGGTCGCGACGCTGACCGTGGCCGGGCGACCTGCCTCGTGAGAGTTCCCTTCCCCAACGCTAACCTTCGGGAGCCATTCGAGCCAGCTCGGCAGGTACCAGTTCCAGTCCCCCAGGAGCTTCATTGTGGCTGGCAGCAGCACCGAACGGATAACGGTGGCGTCGATGAGCACCGCGACCCCAAGCCCAAGTCCGAACTGCTGAAGCCCGACGATCCTCCCCATGGCGAACGCGCCGAACACGCCGACCATAATGGCTGCCGCGCTGGTAATCTGTCCCGCCGTCACAGTGATTCCAACCGATACGGAGTCCGAGTTGCTGTGGCCTTCGTCATAAGCCTCTTTAATCCGGCTCAGTAGCAGCATGTGGTAGTCCATCGACAGCCCGAACAGGATGCCGAAGAGGAACAGGGGCAGCCACGCCATGATCATCCCGGTGGCCTCGGAGCCTAATAAGCCGATCCCCCAGCCCCACTGGAACACCATTACCAGCACTCCATACGCCGCTCCTACCGAGAGGAGGTTGAGGAGAACGGCTTTGACCGGGATCACTATCGACCGGAACATGACAAGCAGTAGCAGGAAAGCAAGGCCCAGCACGAAGCCGAACACATAAGGCGCCGACCTGTACATGCTGTTCACGAAGTCCATACTTCCGGCGGTTGGGCCGGTGACGTACGCCTTGGCGGCCGTGCCGGCGAACGCCTCAGGGATGATCACGTTGCGAAGCTGCTCCACGGCATTCTGCGACTGCTCGTCTTCGAGGCCTCCGCTGAGCGGGACCTTCACGATGAGCAGGTCGCCAGCCTTGTTGATGCTCGTCTCGAATGGCTCCGCGTATGCATCGTCCCGCCCGACGCTATCGATCAACTTGGCTACCGCGGCCTGGACCTCCGCCGCGCGCACGTCCACAGCGTCGACCACGACCTCGGCTGGATCGGTGAGGCCGACCGTGAAGTGCTCCTCGAGCAGCAGGTACGCCCGTTTGGCCTCGACAGCATCGGGAAGGCTGCTTGCACTCTGGATGAAGCCAAGGTTCAGAGTCGCCGCGGGGGCCGCCAGAGCGACAAGAGCAGCGGACGCCACTGTCGCGAAGACAGCCGGTCTGCCCAGGACTTTGCCGGCTATGGCGCCCCAGATACCACCTCGCTGGCTCCCGCCGTTCAGGAACGGGAGGCTGAGCCTGTTCACGTTGTCTCCCAGCACCGAGAGAATGGCTGGCAACAGCGTCAACGAGCCGGCTAAGGTTATAAGCACCACGATGATGGCGGCAATCGACAACGAGATGAATATCGGGTTGTTGGTGATGATCAGTCCCGCCAGCGACACCACGACGGTGATGCCCGCGTAGAAGACCGCCCGGCCGGTCGTATTGCTGGCTACGGATATGGCGTCCAGCTTGGGTCTGCCGGCGGCTCGCTCAGTTCGAAACCGGCTGATTATGAACAAAGAGTAGTCGATCCCCACAGCCAGGCCCATAAGCAGGATCATCTCCTGGTACTCGGTCGCCAAGGCATAGCTCTGGCTGACCACGGCGGCAACCGCCATTGCACTGAAGATTGCCCCAACGGCCAGTACAAGGGGGATGATCGCCGCTACGACCGCGCGGAAGGCGATCAACAGGATGCCGAGCCCAAGCACCATCGTCACTAACAGGATGCGGGCGAAGTCCTCCTCGACCACCTCTTCGATCTGATTGTTGAGATTGCCGGTCATCGCAATGCGGAAGCCGCCCCCCGCTTCGTTGGCGGACCTGACTGCAACGAGCGCGGCCTCGATGTTTCGCTCTGCGCTGTCCCCCCGTTTGATTCTGACCTGTGCCAGCACCGCGTGCCCGTCCCTCGAGGCCATCTCGGGGCTCTGCGTGTCGTAGTAGCTTGCAACGGTGGCTACTTCGGGAAGGTCTCTCAGCTCCTGCACGAGCTGCTCGACTCTCGAGCGAAACAGAGAGTCTTCCACATTGAGTGAGGTGTTGCTGACGATCAGTATTTCGGTGGGTCCTTTTTCCTTATCTTGCTCTGCAGGCTCGGACTCAGCACGGAACCGCTCGTCTATGAGTTCCGATGCCTTCTGAGAGTCACCGACACCGCCAGCGTTGCCGTCCAATGTCTTCGTCTCGACGCTACTCAACACGTACATCGCCAGCGCAATCGTGACCACAGACGCGACTACTACCCACCAGCGGTGACGGGCACTCCACCTGGCGACCCGAGCGGTTGGAGATAGCTTCAGTTGCCTATCTGAAATATTCGAGTTCATACCTGTACTTGCCAATTAACGCTCCTTTCGGTCTGATTAGTGCCTCTAACCTTGTGCGTGATATCTTTGCTCGCAGACGGCACACCGCTGGGCGCACGACTTGCAGCCGCAGTGGCTCCGCGCGGGAGTGAGACCGAAACCACCCTCCTCGAGCACGTCTCGCACGCCGGCCGCTAGAAGGTCTTTAGAAGCAAGGGGCGCCAATCTGTCCCTTAGCTCCGGCTTGATATACGACAGCTCCGTCGGCGCGTCCTCAGCCGGCGTAGTAGTCCGGGGATACGAGCTGGCTGTGCCGGGCTCCGTCACCGTGATCGCCATGGCCCTTCTCCTTCCGTCTTAAATGCCGTGCTTTCCCGTGTCTTTCGCCTGGTTCGCCGTCGATTATGGTCGCCTGGCTGCCTCTTCCACATCGGCAAAGCTGACGAAATCGCGTCGGCGCAAGGTTCTACCGCCCGGTCAACCGTTCTGACTACGCCAGGGTCATCCGGAAGTATGAGCATGTGCGGGCGTCCCCCATATGGGGGATGCCGTCATCCCCCATATGGCCGATATTGGCCTCCCCCAATTGACCGATGTCCGCCTAGTCCGATAGTATGAGCCGCGAGCAACTTCAGCCCCCGGCGGGATGGGCTCCTTCATATACTGCTGCACGGCGTATGACTTCATCCGACACCACTGCCAAGCACCCGAAACGCGGCGTCTACCTGGTGATATCCGCGTTTCTCGCCTTGGCCGTGTTGGGGACCGCGTGCGCTGAGGGTGAAAGCGACGCCGAGAAGCCGGTCATCCGCCTCCACGATATTCAGAGCGAGTCTCAGTGGCTCAACAACGCAATCGCCAAATTCATCATAGAAGAGGGCTATGGATACCCGGTCGAGACAGTGGTAGAGAGCACGCCGCAGATGCAGGATGCTCTCCGTAACGGCGAGATAGACGTCAACCTGGAGGGGTGGCAGCAAAACATCCTTAAGTGGTACGAGGAAGCGATCGCGGCGAAAGACATACTCAACCTGGGCGCGATCTACGAAGCTAGCTCACAGGTCTTCGTGATTCCGGCATGGGTTGCCGAGACCTACGAAATAAGTACAGTTTCCGACATGAAGGACCACTGGAAGCTGTTCACCGACCCCAACGACTCATCCAAAGGCGTCTTCTATAACTGCATCGCCGGGTGGGAATGCGCCAACATCAATAGGGCCAAGCTGGGCGCCTACGGGCTCAGCGAGTACTACAACGCGGTCTCACCGGCCTCGTCGGCAGCGCTGGACTCGGCGTTGACCGAGCCGCAGAAGGCGCGTAAGCCGGTTTTTGGATACTACTGGACGCCGGCGGCGCTGATGGTGTCCTACGACTGGCACGTGCTGCAGGAGCCGCCATACGGCGAGGATTGCTGGCGGCAGGTGTTACTCGCGGCAGGCGGCGACGGCGCGACGACGCCCACGCAGGGGTGCGCCTACGAGTCTATTCCCATCGATAAGCTGGCAAATGCGGGGCTACGTGACAAGGCGCCGGATGTGTTCGCCATGATAGACAAGATGGTAGTCGGGCTAGACCCGCTCAATTCGACGGTAGCCTGGGCTATTCAGAACTCCGTCGAGGACTGGGACCAGGCTGCCTTACACTATCTGAGGACCTACGATGCTCGGTGGCGGACATGGGTCACCCCGGACGCCTATGATAAGATCGATGCGGCCCTACAGAAGGGCCTCTAGGTACGGCGCCACCGAGTCTGTCGGCAGTCCATAGCTCGCTACGTTAGCCTGACAGCCTGCGGTCGAACCCATACCGTACGATCTAGAGCTGTGGTGCCCCGCTCATGAATCGTATCCCTGTGCCAACAGCGAAGAGCCTTCTGGTCGCAACGGCGTTCGGAGCCGCGGCACTGGCTATCGTCATGGCAGGTATAACGCTCCCCATTCCTGGCACCGGCGTCGTCACTGATCCGCGCGAAATCTTTACGACGACGGGCGCGGCCTTCACGGGTCCATTCGGGGGCATACTGATCGGGATCCTCGCCGGGGTCCGCGAGCCGGGCGGCATCGCGCTCGCGTCTCTCTTGGCCCACATCTCCGCCGGGCTGTGGATGGGCTTGTCGTACAAGAAGCTTGTCCATGAACGCACCCAGATGCCGATCAGCGTCATTGCGTGGGCTGCCCTCGTCCTTGCGTACTATTACGTATTCGCCATTCCGGGATTCGTCATCGGCCAGGCCCTTTTCTATCCGGAGGGGTACGCTGAGGCCTACGGAGAAGGGACCTCGCTGATTCGGGCGTACGGCGATCTCGCCAGTGGTGTCGTGCCAGAGGCCATCTTAACCACCTTGGTTACCACGCTGGTATATCTAGCACTACCGCGAAGGCACCGCCGGCCGCTTTGGTAGGGGCGGCGAACGAACGGCCAAGCTGGACGCGCGGGTCGCATACGGTGTGATTGGCTATGGTAAGAAACTCCCTGGTCTGGAAGCTGACTATCTGGTTCCTGCTCCTTTCCCTGCTTCCCATAGGGGTGATCGTGCTCTTCGTTCGCCAGGATGTATCGGAGGAGTTGACCAACCTTGCCAAGGTGGACACCAGCAGCCAGGTCGCGTTGCTGGCCAAAGAGATATCGTCTTCCATCGACGAGCGGCGGGTCCAAGAGGCAGTCTCAGCCGCGACAGACTCGACACAAGTCGCTTTCCTCGTTGGGGAGGATGGAAGATACGTCGCCCATGGCGATGAAAGCAAACTGGATGGCGCGATATCGGACCACTTCACAGATGAAGTAGCCCGGCGGGTCCTGAGTGACAGCGTGGGCGTGGTTATCGAGGAGGGCACGGGACGCCTGGTCGGATTCTCATCGGTGCCAACGGCTTTCACCAAGGCGGTCGTGGCCGTCGACCAATCTGTCGTATCCGCGCCCATGCTCAGGATCGAGAGAGCCGCGCTCGTTCAGCTCGCGGTCAGCCTCCTCGTGATCGACGTGGCCATCGGCGTGGCAATCTGGATCGTGTTCAGGCCGATCCGGCGGCTGACGTCAGCGGCGGAAGCCGTCGGCGCAGGCAACCTGGACGTTCGGATCGACGGCGCGGAGATGGAGGGCGAGCTAGAGGTCCTCACCAACGCCTTCAACGAGATGACACGAAGGGTACAAGGCGCATATGAGGACCTGGAGCACATGGTGGCCGAAAGGACTCGAGAACTGCGGGAGAGCGAAGAGCGCCTTCGCACCGTGGTGACCTCCGCCCCCGTGGTGTTGTTCGCCATCGACCGCACCGGCGTTTTCACCTTGTCGGAAGGCCAGGGGCTTGAAGCTCTGGGCCTTAGCCCGGGCGAGGTCGTCGGCAAATCGGCGTTCGAGATGTATAGCGACGTTCCCCGCGTCGTACAAGACCTACATCGGGCCCTGGGCGGCGAGACGTTCACCTCTACAGTCGAGGTGGCGGAGCTCACTTTCGAGTCCTACTACTCGCCCGTGCAAAACGACTCCGGCGACGTAATCGGACTCATTGGTGTCTCTACGGACATCACCGAGCGCCAACAAGGCGAGCAGACCATGCGTGATATCGCCGTGCTGGAGGAGCGGAATCGCGTGGCCCGCGAGATCCATGACACTCTGGCGCAAGGTTTCACCGGCATCGTGCTGCAGCTTGAAGCTGCGGAGGACGCTCTAGACGGGACTCATGCCGACGTCGAGGCTCATCTCTCCCGGGCGAAGGGACTGGCCCGGGAGAGCCTCCAAGAGGCCAGGAGGTCCGTTTGGAACCTGCTCCCAAAATCGCTAGAGGATAAGTCCCTCGAGGAAGCACTCGAGCAGGAGGTCGCAAGCTGGGCGGAAGGGGGCGGGGAGAAAGCCGTTTTCGAGCTGTCGGGAAAGCGGTGGGAGCTCCCATCCGAGATTCAGACCGCCCTGCTGCGCATCTGCCAGGAGTCGCTCACCAACGTGCGGCGCCACGCGAAAGCCACTCACGTGAGAGTAAGCTTGACCCTGTCCGCGGAGTCAGCCCGCCTCATGGTTGAAGACGACGGCCAAGGGTTCGACCTTGAGGACGCGCCCGACCAGCGCGAGGATGGCGGTTTCGGAATGGCTGGTATGGAGCAGCGAGCCCGGCTTTTGGGAGGCGTCTTGACAGTAAGCACCAGCAAGGGCGGCGGGTGCCTGGTTGAAGTGAACATACCGCTCGTGTAGCCCGGCCGCAGGTGAATATCTGGGAGGGGATGATTGCATGGATGGAATAAAAATCCTGATAGTAGACGATCACACAGTGGTCCGCGACGGCCTTAAGGCGATGCTCGAACGACAGGAAGACTTCAGAGTGGCGGGCGAGGCCAAGAACGGTCTCGAGGCTGTCGACTACGCGAAGTCCCTGGAGCCGGACGTAGTCCTGATGGACCTTCGGATGCCCGAGCTCGACGGTGTAGAGGCCATGCGCCGAATCCGCTCTCAAGATCCCGATATCAAGTTCATCGTCCTTACCACTTTCGACACCGACGAGTACATCTTCGACGCCATCGAAGCCGGGGCAAAGGGCTACCTGATGAAGGATGCCTCCCGAGAGGAGCTCTTCAAGGCCATACGCGCTGTCCATCGAGGCGACTCACTAATAGAGCCCGGTGTGGCCACGAAGGTGTTGAACCGGTTCGCCGAGCTCTCTCAGCGGGCCCCCCCGGCAGAGGGGCTCTCCGAGCGAGAGCTGCAGGTCCTCGGTCTGATGGCGAAAGGCGCTGGGAACAAAGGCATCGCCGCAGACCTATCCATCAGTGAGAGCACCGTGAAGACTCATGTAGCCAACATCTTCCAGAAACTAGACGTCGGCGGCAGGACCGACGCTGTAACCAAGGCCATTCGAGAGGGGATCATCAAAGTGTAGGCGTCCGTTAGTACTACGCCCCTCTCAGCAGAAAGGCTGACCAAGTGGTCGGCCTTTTTGCTTCCTACAATCAGCGCTTCGCAGGATTACGTTCGTGCTCTCCGGGTCTAGCATGGCACCCAAGGTAAATCTTCCGCACTCAGGCCGACGAGGCCGAAAGAATACTTGGGAGGCCGAGAATGATCTGGTACAAATCGTGTCCTCGATGCACCTCCGGCGACCTCACGCTCGACGAAGACGGCGACAAGCTCTGCCTTCAGTGCGTGTATATCGAAGTCTCGGTCAGGCAGCACACCCTCACGTCCAGGGTCTTAATTTCCCGAGGCATCGGCGCAGACGGAGCCCGGTCACGGACCGGCGGCGCCTCACGCCGCAGGGCCGTTGTAGCCGTCTAGCCAAGAGCAGAGTCAACATCCTATGGGCACCGCTATCGCCGCGAGCAGTTCACTTTCACCGCCCCGCCTGAGCGTCAAGCTGAGCGAAGCGGCGCGGTGGACGTCCGCTGCGCAGGACCGCTTGAGCGGGCTCTCCACCCGTCAACGGGTGTTCGCCGCCACCGGCCTGGCCGGGACCATCCTGGCGTTCTCGGCGATGTCGACCGGCCCCCAGACCACAGGCTACCTCGGCGTTTTTGTATTCAGCGCACTTGCGAACGCAGTGCTGTTCCTTCCGTCGGCCAGAGGGGCCATCATGCTGGCGGCGGCCATGGTCTTGAACCCGCTAGCCGTCGCCATCCTTGCGGGCGCCGGCGGGGCCATCGGAGAGCTCACCGGATACGCCCTAGGACGTTCGTCCCGACACGTGCTCGGGCCCGCAAAGGTCCCGGCTTGGCTCAGCACTCGCACCGAGCGCCATATAGGAGGCACAATATTGGCGGCCTCCATCATCCCAAATCCCTTTGTGGATGCCGTCGGGATCGTAGCTGGGAGGCTGCGGTACCCGGTCCCCCTCTTCCTGGCCTATTCCATCGTCGGCAAGGTCGCCCAATCTATCGTGCTGGTGTACCTCGCGCTGTGGAACCTATCTCTCTTCGGCTCATGGCTGAACCTCGGACTCTAGGCCCACCTTGTCTCCCTACGTGAGCTATCCAGTGCATTCTACTTGTGGACAACCCCAACCGAGAGACCCCTATCGCCGCAGCGATCAAGTCCTTCGAGCTACCTGAATAACACCATGCCAAGCGCCCTTTTTATACTATCAGCAACATCGATAGGCGGCGGCTTCGTCGTATACCGGCAGAGCACGCGCGTTGGTTGGAAGGCGCTGGGACTAAGCGCGGTCGTCCTCGGAATTGGGGTACTGCTCTTGCTGGCGCCGCTTTCGTAGAAGAACCTCCAAACGGCGCGTCGACCTCAGTTCGCTAGGGCGCAAGACGACTCCGAGCGGGTCGTCTCGCCTGCGGTCCACACCACCGTCAACGCGGCATAAACAGGCCCCTCGCGAGATGTGAGGGGCCTGTTTTATCGTTCGCTGTGAGAGTACCCCTGGCGGGACTCGAACCCACGACACACGGTTTAGGAAACCGTTGCTCTATCCTCTGAGCTACAGGGGCGGGAGTATCTGTTTAATTGCGACCTCAGGGCTTTTATTCTAGTCCATCGTGCGCGGCTAGCGCCACAGAGCATCAGCCCCACGCCCCGTATGTTGACATGAGAATCCGCTCAACCTAGACTGCCCGGATACCTCATCTTTGGAGCAACCAACATATGGGTTTTCGGCTGCTGATACTCACGGAGGGCCTCGAACAGAAGAGGGTAGATATCGAAGGCTGGCCCTCGAGGCTAGAGGGCCTCGTATCCGACGTCGAAGTCGACGTTTGCGATTCGACGCAAGAGGCGATGGCTTTAATAGGTGAAGCCGACGCGGCCTACGGTACTATCGGGCCCGAGCTCTTCCGGCGAGCGCGCAGGCTTCGATGGATATGCTCACCTTGGGCCGGCCCAAAGGCGGGATACTATCACCAGGAGCTTATCGATAGCGATGTTACCGTAACCAACGCCCGCGGCATCTTTAACGACCACATCAGCGCCCATATCATGGCGTTCGTGCTCGCTTTTGCTAGGGGGCTCCATATCTACGTGCCTCAGCAGCTCGAAAGAACGTGGAGGCCGGGATTCGAGCCCGTTCACCTGTCGGAGTCTGTGGCCGTCATCGTGGGCGTGGGTGGGATCGGGGCTGAAGCAGCGAGATTGTGCGCAGAATTCGGCATGAGGGTCCTCGGAGTCGACGCCCGGCTCACGGAAGCTCCCAAGGGGATCGCGGAGCTCCACCCACCGGGGTCCCTGCAAGAAGTCTTGCGAAAAGGCGACTTCGTGATAGCAACGGTCCCCGAAACACCCGCAACTCAGGGAATGTTTGCGGCCGCGCAGTTCCAGGCAATGAAGGCGCGCGCGTTCTTTATCAACATAGGAAGAGGGGCCACTGTATTGCTGGACGACCTCAATGCGGCGCTGGAGAACGGTCAGATCGCCGGCGCCGCCCTAGACGTGTTTCAGGAAGAGCCTCTTCCCGCCGATCACCCGATTTGGAAAGCGCCTGGAATGCTCATCACTCCGCATGTTGCGGGAAGTGGGCCTTACATCGAACAGCGGCGCGCCGAGCTGTTTCTGGACAACTGCGTTCGGTTTAACGAGGGCAAGCCGCTGCTGAACGTCGTGGACAAGGCGAGCTGGTTCTAGGACCTGCCCAACGACAGTGAAAGAGTACCCCCGGCGGGACTCGAACCCACGCCCCTGGCTCCGGAGGCCAGTGCTCTATCCGCTGAGCTACGGGGGCAACTGGACAGAATATAGCAGAGGCGAGCTTGATCTCTCAACCCGAGTACAACGCTGCGCGAGGCATCGAGCCGCGCGTCGACACACTTCCCCCGACCAACCGGCGGCGAATGCGCTCGAGGGGGGGTTGACATCCCTGGTTGCCGTGAATATCATAGGCGCGGTCAACAAGGGCGCCCATGCGGCGTCTTGGCTATGCATGCTAGGTTAGCAAATCAAGGGGGCTCACATGAAAAGGTTGATTCTAACGCTGGTTCTCACAAGTATCTCAGCGATACTTCTGAGTGCGTGCCAGGGGGACCCGGGGAAGCCTGGGTTGGCTGGCCTGGCCGGGAACGCCGGGAACGCCGGGAACCCAGGACCCACAGGGCCGCAAGGGCCCGCAGGGGTCGCTGGCTTCCCTGGCCATCCGGGCAATCCGGGTAATGCGGGAGCACCCGGGCTACCCGGTCTATCGGGTCTACCGGGGCCCAGCGGAGGCGTCGGACCTGCCGGGTCGTCTTCCGGCCTTAAGGTTTCGCCGGACACCTTCTACCTGAACGAGGGCATTACCGTGTCGGGAGCGGGCTTCGGGTCCTTCGAGCCCGTGCTCGTCTACTTCTCGGTCGGCCCCACTGCAGAGTGCCTCGGTATACAAGGGGCATCAGCGGGGACGATCAGCGGCACCGTGGAAGCCGGATGGTCGGCCTGTAATCCAGGATTCCCGGCTTTGTCTACGGGGCCCATCGACTCCAACGGCGGCGGCGCGTGGACCATGTCCGTCGACCTCGGCAGCCTTGGTAGCATAAACAACTGGAAGAGTACGATGCTGACCAACGGCGTCGTCAGCGTAATTGCTGAGGGCGCGGACGGAAGCAGGGCCACCGCTCCGGCATTCGTGCTAGGCGAGGCCCCGCCTCCCCCGCCGCCACCGCCTCCCGCACAGGGGCTTCCGCCGATCGCGACGTCTATCTCCTCCAGCCTGACCGGAGGCACCGTGGTCCAGGGCGGCGCTATCACCGTGTGGGGCGGCGGCTTCTGCGGCAACGAGATCGTCAAGTTCCTTGCAGTGACAGGGACCACCGACGACGGTCTCCCGCAACGGAGAGCCCTCGCCACAGGCAAGGCCGGTCCGGGCGGAGCGTTCACGCAAGACGTGACCTTCCCCGAAAACAACTTTGATCCTGGGTTCTACACGCTGGAGGCGGTCGGCGTAGTATGCGGATACGGGTCGGCAGCCATACAGGTGGTATCCGCGGCGAAATAGTTAACCTGGCTTCTTCGTCAGACAGGCCACAGCGGAAACAATAAGAGCCCCGCGGGCGACTGCTCGCGGGGCTCTTGCTAATTGCGGCAAGGGTCATCGGTCCTATCTGGCGCGCCCCTAGCCCCTAGCCAGACTCCGCTTCGATGGGCCGGACCACCCTGAGCTTCTTGAGCCTGCGCCCAACCGTGGACACCACCTCGATCCGCAGCCCGTCGAACTCCACCGCGTCGCCGGCGCTTGGTATCTTGCCAAGACGCTGATACAGGAATCCTCCAACGGTGTCGAACCCATCCCCGTCTATCTCGACCTGGAATATCCGGTCGAGCTCGTCGATGCTGGTTCGCGCGTCCATCAGGAACTCGGTCTCGCTGATCTCCTGGATCTCGGGCTCGCCAACGTCGAACTCGTCCTGGATCTCCCCGACGATCTCCTCCAACAGGTCCTCGATCGTAACCAGGCCCGATACACCCCCATATTCGTCGACTACTATGGCTATGTGGACCCGGCGCTCCTGTAGCTCGTTAAGCAGCTCTTGCAGCGGCTTGGATTCTGGTATGAAAAGGGCAGGGCGGACCAGCCCCGATGGTATACCGCTGAGTGTTTCACTCTCCTCGGTGTTGAGCAAGTCGACCAGGTCTCGGGCGTAGGCGATGCCCTGAATCCGGTCGAGGTTCTCTTCGTAGACTGGAATTCTGCTGTGGCCGGACGCGACCATCTGGGTGGCGAGATCGCCAAGCGAGGCCCCCACCTCCACGGCCACCACGTCCACCCGGGGTACCATGATCTCCCTGGACGTAGTCTTGTCTAGCCTGACAACCCCCCGGATCATCTGGACCTCTTGCTCGTCGAGGGGCTCGCCTTCATCCTCAAATGGTATGCCCAGCCCGTTGGTGTTAGTCTCCTCCGAAGATTCTGAAGCCTCAGCGTCCACCCTGCCGGAGCGTCTTAGCAGCACGGCTTCTAGCCTCAATGCAGGCATAAGGGCCCTGGCCAAAAGCTGCGCGAAGGGCGCCGCCAAAAGGGCGATCCGCTCGCCGCCAACGGCTGATGTGGACTTGGCTCCGACTCTAGTAGCCCACAGGACCAGGATTGCCCCGAGTCCGGCAAGCGCGAGCCAGCCTCCGTGAGCGTCCCAGCGACCTAGCACGAAGGCCCCAAGAAAAACCAGCCCGCCGACAAGAAAGATGGTCTTTATGAGAGACAGCGCCGCAAAAGCAGCGCCGTTGGAGGAGTGCAGCCGGTCGAGGGCACGGGAGCCTCGAGCTCCGCGTGAAACGAGCCAACCGGCCCTGAGCGGGCCAACTGAGCCTAAGCTAGATTCCCCGACCGATACAACAAAGTAGCCCACCCAGCAGGCCAGTATCAGCCAGGGTAACGTACTGTCACTTTCCAATTGCGTGAGTCTCGTCCCTCTTGGAAACGTCTCATCGACCAGAGTCCTCGGATTCAGCTCGCCGGCGGCTCTCTTTCGCGGGTACTCCCACGACGAGGGTGTCCGCCGGCACATCTTTGGTCACCACGGCCCCAGCCCCTGTCGAAGCCCGCGCACCTATTGTGACCGGGGCGACAAGCATCGAGTCACTACCGATCGACGCGCCGTCGCCGATCCGCGTCGGATGCTTCCGGCTGCCATCGTAATTGCACGTTACCGTCCCGGCGCCGATGTTCACATTGGCGCCCACCTCCGCATCACCCAGATAGCTGAAGTGGCCCGACTTCGTGCCCGCGCCCAACCGGCTTCTGGTGATCTCGGCGAAGTTACCGATGTGCACGGACTCTTCCAGATGGCTGCCCGGCCTGGTATGGCTGAACGGCCCCACGCTTACGCCCTCATCCAGAATCGAGTCTTCCACCACCGAGGCCACGACCCGGCATCCGTCGGCGATCTGGGAGCTGTCCACGATCGTATTGGGGCCGATCTGGCACCGGTCGCCGATGCGGGACGCTCCCACGATGTGTGTGTTCGGCATAACGACCGTATCTTCGCCGAGCCTGGCGTCCACCTCTACGTATACAGTCTCCGGATCAGGCATCGTTACGCCAGAGAGCATCCATCTCTCTCGCATGCTCCTCTGCAAGAATGTCTCGGCGGCGGCGAGCTGCACACGGGTGTTGACGCCCAGCGCCTCGTGTCGCTCACTGGCCGAGACCGAGGCGACGCCGACGCCTTGTTCAGCCGCCATGGCCACGACGTCGGTCAGATAGACCTCGTTGGAGTCGGATGGAGTCAAGGCGCGCAAGCTCGGAAGCAACCACGAGGACTTGAAGCAGTACACACCCGCATTAATCTCCGCGCTGTCTGTTCCTCCGGGATCATCGCCCGCCTCGGCTGCCTCATTGATCGCGCTTATCGCGCCATCCTCGTCCCTGATTACTCTACCAAGCCCGTCAGCTTGAGGAAAAGTAGCGGTGAGGAGCGTAACGCGCGCATCTCGTTCCAGGTGATGGCGCATGATCGACTCGATGGTTTCGGCGCGGATAAGGGGGACGTCCCCAGACATCACGACAACGTCGTCGGAGCTCTCCAGCGCTTCTTGTGCCTGAAGTAGAGCGTGGCCGGTACCGAGGGGGCGCGATTGGACAACGTAGCTAACGCTGTCCTGCAGCGCGTCTCTAATGTCGCCGGAATCGGGAGGAACGACTACGACAGGGAAATCGAAACCGGCTTGCCTGGCGGCGTCGACGACCAGCGCCAGCATCTCTTTGCCGCAGACTCGGTGAAGCACTTTGGGCGTCTGTGACCGCATGCGGGTGCCTTTTCCCGCTGCAAGCACGATCGCCGCTTGGTTGGACATTTCTGGCCGAAGAAAAAAGCGCCTAACGCAAACGGCCTCCGGGCCACGCGTCAGGCGCCTGTTCCCACCTATATTCCTGTATTCTTTGACACCTTTTCGTACCTATGGTAGCAACGCGAGCAGCAACGTGTCAAGGCAGGCACGTATACGTCCGTCGTGGGAATTCTTGTCCCGGTACCGGACCCCGTCCGAGGGCGATGGTGCTCAGTCCCGCCTCTGCCGTCGCTTGCTCGGCCGAACGAGCCGCTCTCACCGACGGCCGGCAAGGCTTGCGCCGTGCTGACCCGCTGGACAACGTCTAGGTGCTCCCTTATTCTATCCCTCGTGCCTGGAACATGGCGCGCCGCTCACCCAACATCACCATTACAATCTCGGTGTCTCACAAGGAGAATACGGTGGCGAAATTCAAAGTGGTCGTCCCTGCCAGCGCTTTCACGACTCCAACTGATGCTGTGAACGCGCGGGAACTCGCGATGGAGGCGCTAAGTCCTCTTGATGCGGAGATACTCACGGTCCCGTCCGGCAGTGAACAGGAATTCCTCGACGGTGCGCGGGACGCCGACGCCATCATCGGGGGCAAGTTTGCCATAACCAGCGCCATAATCGAGAAGCTGGAGCGATGCCGGGTGATCGCTCTCCGCAGCGTAGGCGCCGAAACCGTCGATCTCGCGGCCGCAACCGCCATGGGCATCCCCGTTACCAACGTCCCTGACGTCTTCATAAATGAGGTCGCCGACCACACGCTGGCCCTGATTCTTGCAGTGTACCGGCGGCTAACCATCATGGATGCAATGGCGCGAGACGGGCGTTGGAAAGAGGGCCGGCCCCACCTGAACGGCTTCCCCAGGCTGATGGGGCAGACCCTGGGTCTCATATCCTTCGGCAACGTCCCAAGAGCTGTCGCTACCCGCGCCGCGCCCTTCGGACTCCGCATACTTGCGTTCGACCCCTATGTGGGGGAGCTCGCCATGACCCGACAAGGGGTGGAGCCGGTCGGTTTGACGGAGCTGCTGCAGCGCTCCGACATCGTCTCGATGCACGCTCCCGCCACATCGGAGACACGGCACATGCTCAGCGAGGAGCAGTTCCGCCTGATGAAGCCGCATTCTCTACTGATTAACACGGGGCGCGGCGATACTGTGGACGAGGCCGCGCTGGCCCGAGCCCTAAGGGAGGGGTGGATCGGCGGGGCGGGGCTGGACGTGCTCGAAGTCGAGCCAGCGGAGCCCGACAACCCCTTACTTGGAATCGATAAGGTCATCATCACGCCTCACGTCGCTTCCGCGTCGTCGAGGGCGGACCCGGAGCGGAACCGCAGAGTCGGAAGGGAGATCGCGCTGGTGCTCACCGGCCGGTGGCCGCGCGCGTGTCTCAACCCCTCGGTCCTCGAGAGCTCTGACCTGCGGCGTTGGAAGCCCCATCCGATGGACTGAGGGGTGGGCGCCCAGCCGCCCGGCTCCTGGTCACACGCTCAATAGCTGTAACGCCCTTGACACCCTAATGCGCGCCGGACTAGCATCAATAGATAGGCGACACTTATACAGGCGAGGAACGATAAGCGGATGATCGAGAATGAGCACGACTGGGGGCGAGCGATCGAGCGTAGCTGGGTGGTGAGGTTCCCCAAGCAGCACCTCGCCACTTTTGGCACGACCAATATCGAGTACTACGTCGTGACCGAGCCGATATACCAGGAGTTGGCGCCGGGCAACCGGGAGGGCGTCGTCCGTACGGGACGGGTCATCGCCGAGCGCCCGGCGGTGATCACCCCGACGTACGTGATGAACCTGCAGGGGTTCAGCTCGGAGGCGTACGAGTACTTCCGTCACGAGGCCCAGCAGTCCGGCCCGAATAGTCCCGGCATACTCTATCAATATCGGAATGAATCGGCTAAGACCGACATTGTTGGAGGAGAGCCTAGCGAGATTGCCCACAGGATTAGCGGCGACCTGGACAGCCGCAAAGAGGACATGTCCGTGGTGATGGTCGGCGTCGACGAGCTCTGGGACGTGGCGCTGCTGAAGTTCGTCTACGACTTCACGTCGTCCTCTATCGCAGGGAACGTCCAGGACCTCAATGCGAAAGGTATGCTGAATCCGCGACCGGAGTTCGGCGGGGTGCCGGGAGCCGCCACCCAGCATATCGATCGGCTCTTCCGCGAGGTGGAGCAGGGCGCGAATCCTGAGATCCTCAAGCGAGAGCTCGACCGCTGGGGCATCTTTCACTACTACGAAGACCGCTTCCTCAACCTGTTCCGCGGAGGCAAGAGCTAGCCGAGCCTAGCTCCTCACTGCCCGCGCGCCGTTTACGCGACTCCCCACACTTGGGACGGCATCTTCGGGAACAGAACGTCCAGCAGCTCTCGCGTGTCCTCAGACTTGATCAAACAGTCGGGGAAGGCGTACTCGAGATCAGCGACCGACCGGAATCCGAACAGGACTTGAAGGAACGTTAGCGGGGGAAACAGAGCATCGCGGGCGCGAGGCTCAAGTCTGCTGTCTTCCTGGGTGACCGCCCAGGGCTCAACCGCTACCACCTTCCCCTTGTCGAACTCCAGCCTCAGTCCATCCGTGACGAAACTGAGCTTCAGGTCGCCGCTGTGTCCCGCTACGACGGATGCGGCCAGCCTCTCCTCCAGCACCGGCGCTATACAGGCAACGAAACGCACCAGGTCTGGCGCCCGAAGGTACCATGCGTACGGGCGGCGCGTCGTGGGCAACGTGGGTCCGGCCACCGGATACGCCGGGTGCTCCGAGCCTAGCGAGAGGGCTATGCGAAGGGCGTCCCTCGCACCATCCCGAGACGCGTACTCCTCGCCTGTCCTCCGAAGGTAGCGAAGCGCGCTGGGCGTAACAGCCGGCCAGGACACGCCGGGGCGCAGCTCGTAGGCATCCGCGGATAGCGTGTTGCTCCATAGCACTGGGAAATGCACCAGGAGCCCAACCCGCTCTCCGGTTGTCGTTTCGATGACTCCGATCTCACGCTTGTGGGAAGACTGAGGACTACTCCCGTTTAGCTCGTGTTGCCATAGCTCCTCGTTGCGCACGCAGGCAACCAGGTACCGTTGGATGCCCTCCCGGTAGACCTCTTGGAGAAACGGCAGGTCGTCGGCGCTCGCAACGCGCACCTGATAAGGCTCGGCCTCGCCCCTCTTCAGCGTTGGCACACCCTCCGCGTGGCCCACTCGCCCGCCTGCGCTCTCGAGCGCCATCTCGTAACCGAACTGCCGGTAGTACCAAGGGATCCCTGTAATCGACTGGACCAGCTCGCCACGCTCGGCGCTCCACCGGTGCACCACCTCCATCTGCTCCCGCACGAGCCCGCGCCGGCGGTAGTCGGGATGTGTCGCCACCAGCTCGATGCGCCCTACGTCAAACTCGATCCCCCCGTACGACCACGTCTGCGAGATCAGGTTCAGGGAGGATACGATCGCCCCGGTGTTCGTGTCCTCGACCACCGTGAAGTCTGACGCGTCGGTCCCCGGAAGTCGGCCACGCATCAGGTCCAGCGTCCAAACCCGGAGCCCTTCGGAGGGCTCGCCCGGACCCGTGTTTAGCTCCGCCTGAAAGTCGGCCAGCTCCTCGGCGCCCTCCGGCCGCCCATGCCGCATGACCAACCCGTCGCCCAGGTCCTTTATGTGGCTCTTACTCATCTCCGACTCTATTAGTCCCCGGCGACTCGTTAGCACCGACCGCACTGCTGCATCCTCGATATCTTGCAGTGCGCCCCATGTCGGTCTGCACCATACGTTTTTTACCGATCTTCGCAATCCGAATTGTATCAGCGAGTCTTGAGCGTTGGCGTTCCTTGACACCCACCAGGGCCGCTCATAGAATGAACACCAGTTCTGATTATTGGTGACCCATTTGAACGAACGAGTCGTCTCCGGCAGCCCCCAAGAGGAGGACCTCTCCCTCGACACCAGCCTAAGACCGCGCCGCATCGCCGACTACATCGGACAGGACAAGCTCAAAGGCAACCTTGAGATTGCCATCGCCGCAGCCACGCAGCGCGGCGAGCCCCTGGACCACATGTTGCTCCACGGCCCGCCCGGCCTGGGCAAGACCACGCTGGCCAACATCGTGGCCAACGAGATGGGCGCCCGCGTCAAGACCACCTCGGGCCCCGCCATCGAACGCCCGGCTGACATGGTGTCCATCCTCACCCAGCTACAGCAGGGCCAAGTGCTCTTCATCGACGAGGTACACCGCCTGAGCCGCGTGGTCGAAGAGGTCCTGTACGGGGCGATGGAGGACTTCGTCGTCTCCTGGGTCATCGACAAGGGGCTGAAGGCGAGGAGCATCAACCTCACCATCCCGCCTTACACGCTCATCGGCGCTACGACGCGCTATGGGATGGTCAGCTCGCCGCTGCGAGACCGTTTCGGCTCCGCGCATCGCCTGGAATTTTACGACCCGGGAGCGATGGGGAAGATCGTCCGGCGCTCCGCCAGAATCTTGGAGATCGAGTCGGAACCCGACGGCCTCGATGAGATCGCCAAGCGCGCCAGGGGCACGCCAAGGGTCGCCAACCGCCTTCTCAAGCGGGTGCGCGACTACGCCCAGGTGATCGCCGACAACGTCGTCACCGGGGACGTCGCACGCGATGCGCTTGCAAGACTGGAGGTCGACGGTCTCGGTCTCGATGATACGGACCACCTGGTCCTGAACGCGATCATCGAGAAGTTCGACGGCGGGCCCGTGGGAGTGGACACGCTGGCCGCGTCCATCAGCGAGGAGGCGGAGACCATCGAGGACGTGTACGAGCCCTACCTGCTCCAGTTGGGGTTCCTCGACCGCACTCGCCGCGGCCGCGTCGCGACCCGCCGCGCCTACGAGCACCTAGGCGTCGAGTTCCCCAAAGACGGCCGCCACCCCGCCCAGCCGAGCATGTTCTAAGCGCGACCAGGCGAGTCGAAAGCGCTAAGAAACTGAGTGTGCTCTGCGCCAGCGCGTCAGCCCCCACTCCGTCGTGTCCCGGTGTTGGGACTCAACAGACGACGTTCTTGCCCTCACTCCCGAACACCGCGAGGCGCTCATCCTGGGTTATGCGGGGTGTTCCCTCAGGGATGTAGTGGAACTGTAGTGCGCGTCGCCTCATCGAGGACCTGTTCGCAGGTGTCCCGTGGTGCATCAGACCGTCGAAGAACAGCAGGCCGCCGGGGTTGAGGGGAACGGTCACGTCCCGGGTAAGGTCGAGGTGAGCATCGCAGATCTGGAAGTCGCGCCTCTTGAAATGTAGCTTGGGGCCCTCATTGTGCGTTCCCGGCTTCACGTGCATGCATCCGTTCTCCGCGACGGCCCTGTCCAGGGCGATCCAGCAGCCGACGATCGGGGTGCCCGTAGGCAGGTCGAAAAAGGCGTGGTCCTGGTGCCACGGCTTCTCCCGGCCTATCTTCGGTGGCTTGATGAGGGCCTGGTTCGCAAACAGCTCAGTCTTGGAACCGACCAGCCGCGAGACCGCGGAGAGCAATTTTTCGTGACTTGCCATCGCTCCGAGCCGAGGCTCGTATTCCACAAAGCGCCATAGCTTGCGTACCGCATCCCGTCTTTGTTGGGGCGACAGCGTGTCGAGCACGTCGCTCTGGCTCTTCTCGAAGTGTATGTGCTCGAATTCCGGGTACTTTCCGTCGATCACGTCCATGAGCCCGTCCACGGCGAGTTGAATCTCGTCGTGGGTGAACGCGTTCTGGACTGCGAGGAATCCGTTCTCTTTGTAGTAGTCGACGTGCTCATCGTCAATAGAGTCTAGCGAGTCCACGCCGGTCGCCACGTTGTCGTACTGGTACAAGCGCTCGTCGTACTCCCGAGCCTCATACTCGTCGAACACCGCCTCTTTACTTGTCGTTTGCACGCTTCTCTCCTTCACGAACACAAGACGCAAACGCGCTGGGTTGCGCGCGCCGCGCCTTTGGGTTGGGCTAACGCCCGTTGTTCGATGCCGGTATGGATTCCTCCAGCGCAGCGTAGTTCATCTGGTACAGATGCGCGTACAGGCCTCCCTGGCCCAAAAGCTCGTCGTGCTTGCCCACCTCTACTATTCGGCCCTGGTCCAGCACCACTATCTTGTCCGCACCGCGGATCGTCGATAACCGGTGTGCGATTACAACCGCAGTCCGGCCTTCGAGTAGCTTGCTCAGAGCGCGCTGGATCAGGAGCTCGGTGGCGCTGTCGATGTTCGCCGTCGCCTCGTCCAGCACCAGGATGCGGGGGTCTGCGACTATAGCCCTGGCGAAGCTCACAAGCTGACGCTGGCCGACGCTGAGATTGTTGCCGCGCTCGTACAGGTAGGTGTCGTAGCCGTCTTCCAGGCGCATGATGAACTCGTGGGCGCCGACCGCGGCGGCGGCCTCGACCATCTGCTCGTCGGTGACCTCGACGTGGTTGTACTTGATGTTCTCTCGGACGCTGCCCGAGAACAGGTGCGGCTCCTGCAGCACCATGCCGACCTGTGTCGCCAGCGATTTGCGCGTCGCGTCGCGGACGTGCTTGCCGTCCACCAGGATCTCCCCTTGCTCCGCAGGCACGTCATAGAACCTGGCCATTAGCGAGACCAGCGTGGTCTTGCCGGCGCCCGTGGGACCCACGATTGCCACCGTCTCGCCGGCCCCGATCTTAAGGCTGACGTCCCGCAGCACCGCATCGCCGGGCGCGTACCCGAAGGTCACGTTGCGAAGCTCGATCTCGCCTCGCAGCTGTGGTAGGTCGCTGGCGCCCGGAGCATCGACTAGGTCGGGCTTGGTGTCCAGGAGCTCGAATATGCGCGCTCCGGATGCCATCGCTCGCTGAAGCATTGTGTACTGTATCGTCAGGCTGCGGATAGGGTCGAAAAAGCGCTGAATGTACATGACGAAGGCCACCAAAGCCCCAACCTCCAGCTCGTTGTCCGTGACCATACCGGCCCCGAAGTAGATCGCCAGTCCGACCGAGACCGCTGTCAACATGTCAACCCCGGGAAGCAACCCGGCGGACAGCCTTCCCGCGGCGATATTGGCCTTTCGAACCTCGTCATTCTTCTCATCGAACAGCTGGAGATTGCGCTCCTGGCGGTTCATACTCTGGACCACTCGGACCCCTGAGATATTCTCGTTGAGTGCGCCGTTGACGATGGAGATAGCGCGCCTCGCCCGGATGAACGCCTTCTTCGCAAACGGCTGCCAGACCACCACTGTCACGGCCAAGACAGGCAGCACCACCATAGAGATCAGCCCCAGCTTCACGTTGAGCAGCAACAGGGCCACGACGATGCCGAGCAGGGCCAGGAGGTCTCCCAGCGTAAGCACGACTACCGAGAGAAACTCCTGAAGCTGAAAGACGTCGCCTTGGACTCTCGATATGATGCGTCCGGCCTCAGTCCTATCGAAGAACGGAAGCGAGAGCCGCTGAAGGTGCGCGAACATCGCCCGCCGGAGACTGAAGAGCACGCCCTGTCCGGCGCGCGCGATCGCAACCTCCTGGATGTAGTTCGATCCCCAGTTCAAAGCGGCATTCCCCATAAACACGGCCACGATCCAGGTAAGCCCGGCCAGATCGCCACCTGCGATGTAGCTGTCGATTCCCAGCTTGATAATCCACGGGACGGCTACCTGGCTGCCGGCGAAAACCAGCATGGCCACGGCGGCGACAGCCATGAAGCGCTTGTAAGGCATGACATAGGGAACGAGCCTGCCGACGATGCGGTGGTCGTAGGCGCTGCCGAAGACCTGCTCATCCAGCACGCTGCCGGAAGCGCTCGTCCTCGACCCACTCATGAAGCCCATCATAAGGAGCTCACCTGTTGGGCCGGGACCGGAGTCTCGAACTCGAGCATGACCTCATCCTGCGGCTGAAGCTGCAACTCGTAGATGTCCCGGTAGTAGCCGCCTTGGGCCAGCAGCTCCACATGTGTCCCCCGCTCGACGATCTCTCCGTCGCTCAAGACCAGGATCTGGTCCGCCTTATGCACGCTGCTCAGCCTGTGAGCTATGACGAAGGTCGTCTTCCCCCGCATCACCGACTCCATCGCCTTGCGGATGAGCTCCTCGGTGTGGGCGTCGACGCTGGACGTTGAGTCGTCGAGCACCAGCACAGGCGGGTCCAGCAGCACGGCCCTAGCGATGGACAGCCGCTGACGCTGGCCGCCGGAGAGGGTTACGCCTCGCTCCCCGATGACGGTGTCGTACCCATCCTTCAGGCTCAAAATGAACTCGTGGAGTTGGGCTACTTGCGCCGCCTCGACTATCTCGTCGTTGGTCGCTTGGTGGCGCCCATACGCGATGTTCTCCCGAATCGATACTGTGAAGAGGAACACGTCCTGCTGAACGACCCCGATATTACGCCGCAGCGATCCTAAGGTCGTGTCGCGCACGTCCGTCCCGTCTATCGAAATGCGCCCGGAATCGACGTCGTAGAACCGCGGAATCAAGTGGACCACCGTGCTCTTGCCGCTGCCGGGAGCCCCAAGCAGCGCAACGACGGTACCGGGCTCGACGTCGATATCGATACTTCTGACGGCAGGCAGACCGCCGCTGTAAGCGAAGCTGACCTCTTCGAAGCGCACATGGCCCCTCGCTCTGGGCATCTCGACGGCCTTGGTCCGCTCCTGCACCGGCGACTGGGTATCGATGATCTCGAATAGCCGCTCGCCAGCAGACATCGCTCGCGCCATGCTGCTCACTACGTGAGCCGTGTGCCTCACGGGGATTGAGAGAATTTGCATGTAGAAAACAAACTGGGCCAGCTCTCCCGGACTCATAGAGCCGGCGATCACGCGAGACCCTCCGTACCAGAGGACCAGGCCAGTAGCCCCTAGATAGGCCGCTATGGTAAAGGAGGTGTTGAACGCCTGGAGGCGCGCCGCTTTCACCAATTTCACGGACACGACTTCACTCACGGCGTTGAACTTCGCTTCCTCGTAGTCCTCGGAGGCAAAGGCTCGGACGACCCTCACTCCGGTAAGGTTCTCCTGAAGTATCACGCTTAGATCGGCCATCTTCTCCTGGACTTCGAGCCAGATCTTCCGCAGGCGGAGTCGCACCAGGCCGGTCAACACCGCCGCGATAGGCAGGAAGCTCATGCTCAGGAGGCCCAGGCGCCAGTCCAGCCTTAACAGGATAGCCGCAACGATCACGAACAGCATGGCGAAATACGGAGCCCGGACTATCCCCAGGTTGATGAACATCCGGACCGCCTCCACGTCGACAATCGCCCTGGACATAAGGTTGCCGGTGTGGAGCCGATCATGAAAGCCGAAGCTCAGGTGCTGGACGTGGTCGTAGAACGAGTTGCGAAGCTCATAAACGGTCACCTGGGACAGCGTCTCGCCCAGGTAGGTCTGCCAGAAGGAGAGAATCCCCCTGATCGCTCCCAAAACGAGGATCAGGGAGACAAGCAGCAGCACCGTGCTGTCGGAGGCCTCACCACCCCTGAGGAGGGCATCGATCTCGTCTATCGCACTTCCAAACAGCTTTGGGAGGGTCACAAAGGCGGCAACCGCGCCAATCATGCTGGCATAAGCCGCGGCGAGGTGCCACTTATGGCCAAGGACCAGACTCAGAATTCGCCGGAGGACCTGCAACGAGATCGTTGGGCCACGCCTCGGTGGCCCGTCTCCTTAGCACAGAAATATCCGGCCCAAAGGGCCGGATGCAACCACCCCACCTACGCAATTATCGCGCCGCGCGGCCCGGTGTTCAAGGCCTACAGAGGCGAAATTCCTAAATTCTTCTTCATTAATGGACCGTCAAGCCACCGCTTGGAGCGCGGATAGGGTTTTCAGGAAGTGCACGCGTCGACCGAGGCCGTTTCGCGAGCCGACGCAGGACCTCAGCTGCGGGGCTCTGACGGATCCGGCGAGAAGAGCTCGATGGGGTCGGTACGGCTGGCCCGAATGTGAGGGGGCGGCTTACTCTAGCGGCCCGCTGGTCCCGCGCGCTCTGTCATCCAGAGGGGCCAGCCCAGGGGAGGACCGGCCTCTAGCGCGGCCATCAGCCCCCGATAGCTAAGCTCCCAACGGTGCATCAGCGCCCTAACGTGGTCTTGTTCGTCGGGGGGAAGGGACCGCATGCGGCTATTGAACAGGGCTCTGATGATCAGGCCATCCCGTTCCAGGCGTTGCTTAAGCTCAGGGGCGTACTCCCTGAACCTCGGCTGTACCGACCTAGCCGGCATCTCCATCGGGGTCAGGGACATCCTGACACCCAGCAGGACGGCAGACTGGTTGAGGTGCCACGTCACAAACACGACGTGCTGATCGGCCATGTCCATCTTGCCACGGCCCACAAGGACGCTCACCTCTCGTCCACGTTCCCTCGCCAGACTAAAGTGCTGACGTGCCTTCGCCACCTCTGACTTGGGCATCATCATCGAAATGTCTTCTTTCATCGTCTTTACTCGGTAGAGGGGCTCACCGGGCACGCTGCTCGCGGACGCCGCGCCTGCGCCGACGGCGAGGGCGGAGGTCATCATGACGGCGGCCAGCCCGGCAGCTACGGGCCTTGGGACGAGGCGCGGCCACTGCAGCCATCTCCGCGGCTGCGGAACGCCTCCTTCAGCCAAGGCGTGGTTCAACCTCGCGAGGCCGCGCGCCTTGGCCTCCGACCGAGATGTCGCCGTAGATGCAACGTGCATCGTTGCCGCCGCCACCCGCAGCAGGGGAAGCAGCTCCTCCTTGTTGTCAGGGTAGCTGGCCGCACACGCCTCCAACCCCTCGCCCCGGGCCAGCCGCTCCAGACAATCGTTGAGCTGATCGTTGAACTGTCTCTTGCCCATCACCCTATCGACTCCACTGAGCAACCGCTGCATCCGACGATTCATCTTGACTTGGATTGAGCAGCGTTCTGAGCTTCTTTATACCTGCGTGTTGTAGCGCCTTCACCGCGTTCTCGTTCTTGCCAACAGCCTCCGCGGTCTCCCTCACCGAGAGTCCCCCGGCGAAACGCAGAGACAGGACCTCCCGCTGAAGCTTGGTGAGACCGGTCATGGCCTCCCCAACCTGCACCATCGAGAGCTCCGTGTCCAGGTAGCTATCGACATCGTGAGACGTCGCGCCGATCGTTCCACTCACGCTCTCCAGGGGGGCGGTTCTCTGCCGGCCCTTCCTTCTGAAGTGGTCCACCACTAGGTTGTGGGCGATCCTGAAGAGCCAGGAGGAGAACGGATATCCCTTCCACTTGAAGGACGTTATCGACTCCAACATCCTCAGAAACACTTCCTCCGTGATGTCTTCCGCATCGGTGGGGCTGCCAGACTTGAACGAGACGTATCGGAAGATCTTATTGTAAAAGTGCTCGTACAGCGCAGCGAACGACGCTGAGTCACCCTTCTGTGCCTTCCTGACTAGATCATTGATATCCAGCGCAGGAGCATCGGACTCGTCCCGCATGATCCGGCTCCCCTTGGGGCAGTTGCCTAGGTCGTCGGCAAAGACGATGTCTCGATGCTACCATCTTATATAACGACGATGCCAGCGTTCGGGTAGCAGCGTCGCGTAGACGAGGGCCAGACAAGGCTCGCATGCTAGAATCTACTGAGCGATCACCAGCCGTTAGCTCGACGTGGAATCACAGGGGCCATGCGCATGAACCTCCCCTCGGAGACCACGCCGTAGGCGTGCCGCCGGGCCTCTCGCCATGGTGAATACGTAGTGAACGCCGTCCAGGAGCGCGCCCAGGAACAGACCATGGCCTTTGGTCTGAGGCCGCTGCGCGCGGCGGACATACCACAATCGGTCGAGGTCGAACGGGACGCCTTCCCTACCCAGTTCCCTCCAACCTCCTTTCGACGGGAGCTCAGCAACCGCCGAGCGCGCTATCTAGTGGCATGGAGGCGCAACGTTCCCTCCGCCGAGAACTATCAGTCTCCGAAGGCCGGCGGCAAGGAGGCCGCGTGGCGTCCCTTGGGTGGCCTCATTCGGAACGCCAAGGCGCTGCTGGGCGCTCGCCAGGCGACTATTGTTGGGCTGCTGGGCGCCTGGTACATGGCCGACGAGGCCCACATAGTCTCGATCGGCGTCAAGAGGGACTACCGGGGCGAGGGTATTGGCGAGCTGCTGCTGATAGGCGCGTTTGAGCAGGCCGCCTCTATGAAGGTCACGAAGATAGCCCTGGAGGTACGTTTCTCCAACTCGGTCGCCAGGAACCTCTACCGCAAGTACGGCTTCGCCGATGTAAACGTGCGCAAAGCCTACTACCACGACAACAAAGAGGACGCCGTCGTGATGGTCGCCGACCAGATCGGTTCCCCGCGCTTCATCGAGGAATTCCGGAGGCTGGAGACGGAGCATCGCAGACGCTGGGGGCGTTCAGAGCGCGTCCTCGCGTAGGGCTCTTCGTCGCCGGCCTGCGCGTTCGAGCTCGCGGACCCGGCCCACCGACGCTGACGGCCCATCTGGGCGGCGCCCCTAGAAGCTATATCGCGTCCGCACCCCGCTAACTGCACCGCGGAACCCCAACCCTCCACTCCGTCATCTAAGCTGGCAGAGCGCAAAACCTTCGGTAGATGGACCATGAGTTGATCGGCAAGTTCGTAAACATAGCGATAATCCTCGGCTTCTTGCTGCTCGTCGGGTTTCCCCTCGTGCAGCTTCTACGCGCTCGCCCGCTATTCAGCGAGTCGGAGCTGATCACAGTTCCGGAGAGCGCGCCCACGGCTTCCGCCACCTCGACGGGGCGCGAGCTGGAGCTGGTAACGCTTCTGGACTTCGACGCTATTCGCGCCATCCTCGAACCATCGTTCGTCACCCCGTTCGAGGCCGATGAGTGGATGGAGCCGGACGAGCAGCTGCTGGGTCTGTCGATAGGCGGCGAGCACCGCGCGTATCCCATTCGAATGCTTAGCAGGCACGAGATCGTGAACGACGTCGTCGGAGATGAGCCGGTGGTCGTCACATGGTGACCGCTCTGCTTCTCGGGCATCGTGTATGCCCGCGACATCGACCAAGGGGTCCATACGTTCGGTGTATCGGGCAAACTGATCATGAACGCCCTCGTAATGTACGATCACCAGACCAGAACGCTGTGGAGCCAGTTCCTCGGCCAGGGCGTTAAGGGCCCGCTCGCCGGCAAGAAGCTCGAGCTCATCCCCGTAATCCACACCACCTGGTCTCTCTGGAAGGAGAGCCACCCGGACACGCTCGTGCTCAACAAGCGTGGCCGCTATCAGCGGGACGCGTACCTTCCGTACTACTACGGCAACAGCGCGGGGGTGCTGGGCGAAGCGAGGAGAGACACGAGACTCGAGCGGAAGGCGATAGTGGTAGGTGTGGCCTTCGACGGGCACACCAAAGCGTATTCGCTGGACCGGCTACTCGAAGACCCCGTGGTCAACGACTCCTTGGGTGAGCGTGACATCATCGTCTTCGTGGAGCGAGAGACCGAGACCGCCCTTGTCTACGACCGGAGCGTGGACGGCCGGAGCCTGACTTTCAGGCTGGGAGACAGCGACTCCGGCTATCAGTCCACCCTGGTTGACCAGGAGACGGGCACGACCTGGATGGCGGTGACCGGCGTGGCAACTGACGGTGAGCTGAAGGGGAAGCGCCTTGAACGGGCTCCCTCCCACCTCTCCTACTGGTTCGCATGGAAGGACTGGAACCCCGAGACCGAGGTATACGAGGCGTCAGCCGAGTCCGTCTCCGAATCGTAAGACCCGGCGCTCTAACGACGCTTGAGGACGAGAGCGCTGCTGCCCTTGCGGCGTGTGCGCTGGACGATTCGTAGCACTTTCCGTGACCGTGCGGCCTTGGCCAGCCGTGTGACCGCCGTCGAGCTCCCGGCCACCAGGATGTGCCCTTGTGGAGACAGCTGCTCTGCGCCACGTTCGAATGCTAGCAATGTGGGTCCCGGACCCTCGCGTTCCCGCAGGACCGCGGCAACAACGTCCGGCCGCTTATTGCCAGTCAACGAGGTCCCGACCTGATGCGCGGCTGAGGTATTTTCCAGCGAGCATCCGTTCATGAGAAGATTGGACCGCGAGTATCGTAGGGCCAGTAGGTCTCGGTCCACCAGGGACACGGAAGCCGGCGCAAGGAGCTTCCACAACGCGACCGGCACGTGGCCTTGGCCTGGATTGAACACCGCGACGTGCTTGGCCTTGACGTCCCGCACCTTGGCTGCCGCTTCCATCAGAAGCTGCGTGGCGTAGCTGGGAGCCTCGAATTCCGGCAAGCCGTCAGCCGTCTCCAACTCGTAGCTGATCCCCGAATGTCTTACCGTGACCCGCCCTCGTCTGTAAACGTCTTTCTGGATGGAGCTATTTGAGGCAACGTCTGCTATTCGCGGGCTATTGGAGAAGCCATAGTGGAATACCGCGTGTCCTGAACGGGTTGCCTCCAATGACACGGCTATGCCGGGTGAGCCCTCGAGAACGGAGGCTACGGTGTGCGCCAACGGAGCCACGACGACGACCGCCATCATTCCCGCAGGCTTGAGAGAGTGGGCGGCGTCGAGCAACAATAACTCAAGGACGCGCTCCCGGGCCTTCCCAGGCAGGTTTGCTACGATGAGATCGAAGTCTCGCTCCCGCACGTCGTCATACCCCAGGGAGCCGTACGCCTCGACGCTGTGAACCTGGTTTAGCTCCGCGTTCTGGCGCGAATAGTCGACCGCCAGAGCGTCCCGGTCGACAAGGTGGACGCTGGCTTGCGGGTGCGCCGCCTTCAATGCTAGGCCGATTGGGCCGTAGCCGGCCCCCATGTCGAGGACCTTGTGCAAAGGGCTTTGAATGCCACGCTCCAGCGTCCTCAGCAAGAAACGGGAGCCAAAGTCTACCTGGTGGCTACTGAAGAGATCGTTGGCCACATTGAAGCGCAGCACCCGGCCTGCGTGCCGTAGCGGTACGGTCTTTTTGAAGTAGACGTCTTGATCCACGGTTGCCTATCAGTGACTAACGTTCGAAATCTTGAGTTTGGCCCATCATACGCCTCCGTCGTAGCAGCGACTGTGGCTCGACTGGCCTACCGGAACAGGGCCGAAGGGCACTTCGGAGTGGATAACTAGAGGCGTGTTTCCCAACCCCAGCGGCAGTGGTAATAACCCTGAAATGTCTTGCAGAACAGGCGGGGTGGTGATCCCGCTGGACGGGGCGGAGCTCCAAGGTGGACAGGTTCCGAGCTACTCCCCGTTGGACATCTCATCGTCCTGGCCAAAGACAACCTTTATGCCGTTCGGGTCTACGACGGCACACTCTCGGGTCCCGTAGGGCTGTGTCGTCGGCTGCAAGGTTATGTCAGCGCCCCTCTGCACGAGTTCGTCGTGAAGCGAATCAACGTCCGTGACCCATATGAACAGGTGCGCGTTTGATGACGGCTTGTCCGATCTGGAGAAGTGCACCGCGCCGTTGTCCCTCCAAACAACTGAGTATTCGGGTGGGTTGCCGAACACAAAGTCGAGGTTGAACCCCAGTACGTCGCGGTAGTACTCGGCGGCAGCCAAAGGGTCTGGGACGTGCAGGACCGCCGATGCCTGCACCACCTGGTCTACTTCGTATTTTGGTCTGTCTGGCATCGTTTCCTCCTGGCTAGAAAGGGTTGCTCCCGATCATCCGCCACGCCATCGCTGGAAGCTCGAGCGGAGCAATATTACCGGCGAGAGGGCGACGGTGGAGGTTGGGGGGAACTCGGCGCTTCAGCGTAGCGGAGAGGAATTTCTAGCGACGAGCGGGGTGATCGCAGCGGCACTCAAGGCGGTGCAATTCGCGAAGGGCAGTGGGCGGCGCACCAACACCGTGCGCGGCTATTCCTCGGCGCCGGCCGTGGCGGACGGATTAAGGGACCACAGCCACTCGACGCTCTCGTTCTTTGGGGTCTTGACGACCTGATTGTTCTTGAGGACGTGGGTGACGTAGCTGATAACGTCGGCAGCGCACTCCTCACAGTAGCCGTACGAGCCCTGCAGCCGGTTGGCGATCCCGCTCCGCCTCTGGGCCCATTCGACCCGCTGCTTGGCGAACCTCGGCTGCGCTAGGCCGCGTTCGACGACCCTCTTAGACTTGAACAGCCGGCCTTCGACCGCCGACTGCAGCCGAGGCTCGGACGTATAGGTAAACGTCCTCCCTCTGCGCCGCCAGGAGGTTACGATCTGCTGTATCTCGCTGCGAAACTCCTGTTTGCTCCGGTCGGTGACGCCTACGGAGCGCTCAATCTCGCGCATGTCGGCCTCGCTGCCTCGGTTGTCGGCGCCGGGCGTGAGGAAGGATTCGACATTGGTCAGATAGCCGTCGAGCAGCATGTTGGCGGAGTCTTCGAACGCTTCTTCGAAAGCTTTCTGGACATCCTTTAGCGCAAGCTCACTGTACTCCTTCACGGCCAGCTCGATGTAACCGACGTGTTTTGTGAGGTCGCCTTGGTCGAGGCTCACGTTCTCGCTCAAGCCCTGCCAAAGGCTGTCGAGCCCGGCAAGGGGACTGACGCACGTCAGGCCCGGGCGGGTGGCGGCGGCGCCGATGCGGTTCATCACGTAGCGCGGTGATATCCCCGACATCCCCTCGTTCGGGTAGTGACGCTGTAATTCCATCACGTCCTGCCTGGTGTACGGCGACACCATCTGGCCGTCGTACAGGTGAAGCTTGTCCGTGAGACTCATCCCCTGCTTCGACGGAGGCTCCAAACGCGACAGCGTGGCGAAAGCGCTTGCAACCCGCATGGTCAGTGGCGCCATGTGGATGTGCTCGAGTTGCCCGCTCGTCATCATCTTTCGGTATATCTTGACTTCCTCGCTGACCCTCAAGTTATAGGGGACCCGAAGCGCGATGATCCTGTCCCGGAGAGCCTCGGAGCTCACGTCGGTGGCGAAACTGTCGAAGTCGCCCTCGTTGGAGTGGCCGATAATGGCCTCATCCGCATAGACTGAGCCGAATTTCTGGTTCTTGATAACCTGCCCTTGTGCCAGGTCCAGAAGCGTGTTGAGCATGTGACGGTCGGCCTTGAACATCTCGACGAACTCCATCATGCCCCGGTTCGCGATGTTCAGTTCTCCGTCCAGTCGAAAGGCTTTAGCGGCCACTTCGTCCCGATCTCCATCCATCAGGCCCTCGTTGACCCCTCCCACCAGCAGTGAAGCGTCGGTCGGGTTCGGATTGGTGGCGAGGTAGTAGCCGATTCCAATCGCCTCTTTCTCGTCGAACGTCACTCGTTCGATCGGGACTTCGGAGACCTGGCCGTTGTAATCGTTCTTTAGTAGATACCTGCACCTGGGACACAGCTCGCCCTCGACATGGATACCGTGGTCCTCCTCGAGCTTCGGCCGCAGCGCCTCAGGGATGAGGTGCAGGGGCTCCTCTTGCATCGGGCACCCCTGTATCGTGTACACCGCGCCCTCGGCAGAACGCGTATATCGCTCCAAAGCCCGCTTGATGAGGTCGACGACAGATGACTTGCCGCTGGCCGGGGGGCCGAGCAAAAGGAGGATTCGCTTTCGAACTTCCATGCGCTGGGCCGCGGCGGCAAAGTACTGCACCACCGCTTCCAAGTGCTTTTCGAGGCCGAATATCTCGCCCTCGAATATCTTGTATACCGGCTCGCCGCCGGCCGTGACGTCAACACCCTGGGCGATGATCGCGTCATGTATCAGCGAGTGCGACAGCCGAGCTAAAGATGGTTCATCTATCACCATCCCCAGGTACTCGGAGAAGGTCCCTTCCCAATCGAAGCGGCCTACTTCGTGCTCGCTTTCGGCGAGTATGTCCTCAATCGAAAGCTGGCTAGTCATGACAGCGCTCAAATGCTCTCGCGCGTTAGAGTCACCGGGACGCGCCCGGAGTCGCTAACGGCGGTTCGTTCCCACGTCGAGTTTAACAGCCTAACTAAGCTACGGCCGTTGAGACCATGGCCAGCCCTATGATGCCGACGACCCCTCCACCCAGCAGGGCGAACCAACCCGCAACCAGCCGCAGATTCTGGAAAGCGAACGCAAGGTAGAAGAACATGATTCCCGCAATCACCGCAAGAGTCAGCGAGGCGCCCGACATCCCCAGCCAGACGGCGTCGGTGTACCTCTCCTGCAGCTCCGTGGCGAAGTAGAGGAACGGCACGAGTGAAGCGACTGCGAGGAAAGCACTATAGAAGCCTATGGCGCGCTCGTCGAAGTCCCACAGCCCGTGGGCTGCCACTCCAACACCGTAGAGAGCCCATACGATAACGAGGCTCTTCATGACCGTAAGCTCGGCCAGATGGTCTGCAGCGTCCAGCGGCCCGCCCCGGGCTTCCCCAGTGACTAGCATCGGGGCGAACATGACGGTGGCCAGCGCGAGTAGCCCCAGCCCGCCTACGAATACTGCCATCGTCCGACCCTCTGAGTACATCCCGAGAATGTACCAGGCCTGTGAGAAAAGCGCGCCTCCGATGAGGATGAAAAAGATTCCCTCCATTTGAGCCCCCTTAAACGACTGGTCGTTTGCTCTGTGTCCCAGCAGCGCCTAGCGTGAGCGACATCAGGCCGCTTCGCAATCGATCGTCCCCATGGTGAGGACTGGACGCCAACACGCCTACATAAACCTAATTTCACATATCTGGTTTGAGTTGTCTAGGCGTAGTTCCCCACTTGAATTGAACAATCCGCGACGTTCTTTCAAGCCACGCAAGGCTAGCGAACGCCCGGGATTAAGCGCAACCTATCGAGTAACTGCTCGTTTTCAGGAGTCTGGAGAGGCCAGGGGCGCTTGTCTCCCCCCTCTCGCGCTTGCCTCCCCCTCTCGCGCTTGCCTCCCCCTTTCGCGCTCGTCTCCCCCTTTCGAAAAGGGAGATTAAGGGGGATTACCGCGGGCCACCCAGCTCCTCCATCTCGCAACGAGCTGGGCAGCTACCTGAACAGCGCGGCCGGCCGTTCGATCAACTGCTGAAGCCGGCGCAGGAAACCCGCTGCTGCCGCGCCGTCTATCACCTGGTGGTCGACGGTCAGGCTGAGGGTTACCACCTCGCGGACGACCACTTCTCCCTTGCGGACCACCGGTCTATCCGACGTCCTTCCCACGCCCAGAATCGCGGTCTGACCTGCGTTCAGGATCGGAGTAAAGCCGTCCACCACCCCCAGCACGCTTATTGTGAATGTACCGCCGGACACCTCGTCGGGCAGTAACTTCCCGTCCCGCGCCCTGTCAACGAGCTTCTCGGTTTCCTGAGAAATCTCGATGAGGCCCTTCTTGTCGGCCTGCTTTACAACGGGCACGATCAGCCCCTCTTTCAGGGCCACCGCGATGCCGATGTTTACGTCATCGAAATAGAGGACCTCGCCGTCTTGAAGGATAGCGTTGTGTTCCGGATGGCGTTTCAGCGCCTCGGCGCTCGCCTTGGTTATCACGTTGGCGAACGTTAACGGAGCGCCGGCCCCGGAAGAGGCGTCCCTCCTCAGGCGCTGCGCTTCCGTAACGTCGACGTCGATATGGAACGTGAGCTGCGCGGTATCGGCGAGGCTGCCTCGCATGTGGTCGGCTATAGCCTTCCGGATCCCGGCGTGCGGTACGACCTTGGCCGGCTTCGGCAGGCCTGGCGGCGCCGACGGCTTCTCGCCAGCTTGCTCAGCGTAGGCCCGGACGTCGCCCTCCACAACTCTGCCCCCAGGCCCCGACGGCGTGACGTTTGCGATGTCCACGCCGAGCTGGGCCGCAACCTTGCGGGCCCCCGGCGTGGAGCGCACCCCGTCCGTTCGTCCCGGGCCTGTCGAAGGGCCGGAGGTCGGAGAGGGCCGGGACTGCGCCGGGGGTGCCGGGCGGGTGGGCGCCTCTTCTGGGGGCGCCGCGGTGGCCGCCGGAGCCTCCGGAACAGGTTCCCCCTCGGCGAGCAGGTAACCCAGCACGCCGTCAACCGGCACTACGGCGCCCTCATCCACCACGGGTTGGAAGATGCCGCCCTCGGTCGCCTCGAGGTCGTAGTTGATCTTCTCTGTCTCGATCTCCGCGATAACCTCGCCCTGGCTTACGGGGTCCCCGGCGGAACGCGTCCAGCGGGCAACGGTCCCCTCGGACATAACCATGCCAAGCTTGGGCATTACGATTGTCACAGCCACGCGGCGTCTACCTCTCTTACTCGAGGACGGAAAGCGCCGCCTCGAACACCTTCTCTTTTGTCGGCATGTACTCCATCTCAAGCGGGAGACTGTAAGGAACAGGCGTGTGAGGTGCGGTAACGCGCTTGGGAGGGGCGTCTAGGTAATCGAACGCCTTCTCGGCGACCAGCGCGGAGATGTCGCTGGCCACGCTGCACCTGGGGTAGTCCTCATCGACGATTACGATCTTCCTCGTCTTCATCACGGACGTCAGAATGGCATCTTCGTCCATCGGCGAAAGCGAGAGCAGGTCGATAACCTCGGCGGAGTAGCCTCGGCTCTCCAGCATCTCCGCGGCTTGGAGGCAGAGGAGCGTCGTGTAGCTGATGCCGAGCAGCGTAACGTCCGCGCCCTCCCGGGCCACGTTTGCTTTCCCGATCTCCACCTCGTAGGGCTCCTCTGGCACGTGAGCCCCGTACGCCACCCCTTGTCCTACGTCGGCGGTGACCCCCCTCCCCATCAGAAGCTTGTGGTTAAAGATTATTACCGGGTCGTCGTCGCGGATGGCCGAGACGAACAGCCCCTTGGCGGTATACGCGTCGGAGGGGCAGACGCACTTCAGCCCCGGGAAGTGCGTGAACACCGAATAGAGCGTCTCGGAGTGCTGCGCGGCCGAACTCCCTCCCGCCCCGGTGCTGGTCATGATCGTCAGTGGCAGCGTTACTTTTCCGCCAAACATATAGTGAATTTTGGCGGCGTTGTTAATAATCTGGTCTGCACACACGCCGAAGAAGCCGACGAACATGAGATCGACGATCGGTCGCATTCCGGTAGCCGCGGCGCCAATTCCCGCCCCCATGAATCCGGCTTCGGAGATGGGCGTGTCCCGGACTCGCTCCGCCCCGAACTTCGTGATCAGGCCCCTGGTGAGCTTGAACACGCCTCCCCATGCGTCCAACTTGTCCGGCCGTCCCGGCGCCCCTGCGATGTCCTCCCCCATGATGAAGACCGACGGATCGCGCTCCATCTCCTGGTGAAGGGCCTCGTTGACGGCCTGAACATATGTCAGCGCTCTCACGTCTTGCGCCTGTACCATCTTGGCCCTCCGTTGCCGTAGACAAGAATCGACTCAACACACTCAGCGAGATAACAAAGCCAGAAGCGTCGGGGCGCCGCGCGGCGGGCAGCCAGGGCCACCGCTACCCGCGGCTGAAATGCCCCTGGGGGTAGGAGACATACACGTCCGTATGTAGCTCCTCGAGGTCCGGGAGTGGGCTCTCGTTAGCGAAGCTCGTAGCCTCGGCTACATCGCGCTCCGCCCGGTCTTCTAGCTCCTGCACGTGCTCCTCGGTCGCTACTTCCCCATCGAGGATGTAGGTCCTCAATTGCGCTATGCAGTCACGGTTGCGGTAGAATTCCTCCTCCTCCTCCGTCCGGTAGAGGAGGGTGTTATCTGCGCCGAAATGGCCCATGTAGCGGTAGGTCTGCGCCTCGATCAGCGTCGGCCCTTCGCCCGCCCTGGCGCGCTTGACGGCTTCGCCGCCAATTTCGTACATCTCCAGCGCCGACTGGCCGTCGGCTACGATGCCGGGGATGCCATACCCGGCGGCGCGAGCGGCGATCGATCCGCCCGCTACCACGTACTCCACCGGCGTCGACTCCGCGTACCGGTTGTTCTCGCACACGAACACGACCGGTAGCTGCCAGATACCCGCCAGGTTGAGCGACTCGTGCAGGCTTCCCTGACTGGAAGCCCCATCGCCAAAGAACACCACGCTGACCGAGTCCTTGCCCTGGAGCTTGGCGCTGAGGGCGGCCCCGGTGGCTACGGGGACGTTGGACCCCACCACCCCATTGGCCCCCAGCATCCCCTTGGTGATGTCGGCGATGTGCATCGTCCCGCCCTTGCCGTTGTTGGTCCCGGTCGCCTTCCCCAAAAGCTCGGCCATCATCTCCTTAAGGTCGACGCCCTTGGCGATGCAGTGATGGTGGCTTCGGTGAGTCCCCAGCACGTAGTCCTCGTCTCTCAGGTGGGCGCAGATACCCGTGGGCACCGCCTCCTGGCCGACGGAGGAGTGCATGCCGCGCAGCCTCCCCTGGTCCGCCTCGCGGCGAGACTGCTCCTCGAACCTGCGGATGGTCACCATCGTGGCGTACATCCACAGGAGCGTTTCCTTCGTCGGTGCGTTGCCTGCTTCCACGCTTGCCCTCCATGCGTCCGCCGCGTATTGGGCGGCCCGCTGGATTATAACATCGGGTCCGAGCAGTGACTACTTAGCCAACCGGCGCGACAAACGCTCCAGAATAGCGAAGGGCGGGTCTAAGACCCGCCCCCTACGAGAACCAATAAGGGACGCCGGGAGACCTATGCCACCTTCTCGAACCCCTTGCTACGCCAACCGCGTAGCCCCTGCTCGGCTAGCGTAACCGTGCGCTCGGGGTCGTCGACCACCCGCCCTATCTTGGAGGCAATAGAGCCGTGTTGTTGCGCAATCTCTATGGCCTTGCTCGTGTCGCCTTCGGGGACCACGATGCAAAAGCCGATGCCCATGTTGAACACCTCGTACATCTCCTCGTCCGGGACGCCGCCCCTGTCCTGGATGAGCTTGAAGATGGCCGGGGGCTCGGGCAACTCGTCGATCACGTAGCCGACGGCCTTCTCAAGGCGAGGTAGATTCAGGAAGCCGTCTTGAGTGATGTGGGCGACGCCTCTCAGGTCAAGGCCGCCTTCGAACATCGCCATCACCTCGGCAACGTATATTCGAGCTGGCGTCAGCAGCTCCTCCCCGAGGCTGCCATCCAAACCAGGGTGCGTTTGGCCGAGTATCTCCAGCTTCTCGCGCAGCGATACCTCCTGGCCAAGTCCAAAAGCCTTGCGTGCCAATGTGAACCCGTTACAGTGGAGACCGGAGCTTGGCAAGCCTACGATCGCGTCCCCCGGCTGAATCGTTTCCCCGGTGATAATCCCGGACTCTTCGATAACACCGATGGCGGTCCCGGCGAGGTCGAAGGCGTTTCCACCCTCCTCCCCCTGAAGCATCTCGGGAAGCTGCGCCGTCTCGCCCCCGACGACAGAGACGCTTGCCGCCTCAGCACCCTTGCGGAGGCCCTCACCGATTTGCGACATCATCTCCTCGTCGACCCACCGCACCGCAAGGTAGTCCACCAATGTTGCGGGCCGCGCCCCAACGCACAGCACGTCGTTCACATTTACAGCCACGCAGTCGCTTCCCACCGACTCGTAACTGCTCATCAGTTCGGCGATCATCGCCTTGGAACCCACGCCGTCCGTGGAGATCGCCACTCTTATCGGGCCGAGACCGACCACATTGGCGAAGTGGCCCAGTTCCAGCTCTGCGCCGGACCCTTTCCGCCAGGTCTTCTTCAGCGATTCGAAAACGGTGTCCAGGGCCGAGCTGGCACTCTGCGTATCCACGCCGGCACTCTTGTAGGACAGCCCTCGCGTAAGGCCCGCCTCACGTGAGTCCCTCGCCAGATTACCGGCACCTTTCACGCGTTGACCCATCTTACGTTCATGACTCTTGCCTATCGGCAGTCACCTGCGGCTTACGTGCCACCAGCAGCCCGTAGCCCAGGATGCCCCGCTGCACAAGGTCTTCGACTGTCTCCAGCAGCCTTCCAGCCTCTGCCAGCACCGCCTTGTCGATGGGGAGCGCCCCAAACCTCGCGGCAACCTTAGCCATGGTGAGCTTCCTGCTCAGGCCGCGAAGGAATGGATGCGCAACGTGGCTGGTGTCCTCCGCTACCTCCACCTCGAAGCGCCACCTCTCCAGTAGCTCGCGGTAGCCGCCGAGCGAGAGCGCCCCTCCAACGCAGCCTGCCGCCGAGCGAACTCCGGTAAGCTCGGCCGGTAGCGTTCCGTCCACCGTCACGTCCGTGATGCCTACGACCCCCCCTGGGGTGAGGAACTCTATAGCCTGACGAAGTGTCTCCGCCTTCGGCTCGAGTATCGACAGAACGCACTCCATCATCACGAAGTCGAATCTCTCGGGGTGCCCCCATGTTTGGATGTCGCCCTGGCTGAAAGATACCCTCTCCGCCAGGCCTCTCTCTCGTGCCCTCTCTCGTCCAGCGAGGACGCCTTCCATCTCGAGGGTGACACCGTGGACCTTAGCGCCACTGGTTTCCGCAAGGTGCACTGCGGTAGTGCCCAGCCCGGAGCCGACGTCGAGCACGGATGATGACGAGTCGATTCCCATGAGCCCGGCCAGCCTCGTGGTAAGCTGTAGCCCGCCCGGGTGGAACGAATCACCCAGTAGCCATTTGACCCAGGGGCTACCGTAAGAGGCCGCGCAGCAGGAGGCAACGCCGTCCCGGAGGAGGCCGCCCCGTTGTGCCGTGTTCGTCATATCGCCTCGCTGGTCGCACCCTCAGTTTGATTGATTGCAGATATAATTGCAACGACTAACGCAGGGGGCCAAAATGAAGAGAATCACCCGCGAGAATTTCGTCACGATCCTTGCGCCGGAGAACCCGCCGGCCCTGGAGGTTGAATCCGGCGAAGAGGTATTGGTCGAGACGTGGGACGCCTTCAAAGGGGTCCGTGACGCCTCGGCGTTGTCGGCGGACTCGCTCGTCGCGCCGGTGACCGGGCCGGTCCACGTCGAGGGCGCTGAGGTGGGCGACGCTCTCATGGTCGACCTGATCGACATCACGCCCAAGGAAGAGGCGGTCCATATGGTCATTCCGGAGCGCGGGTTTCTTCCCGATGAGTTCCCCGACCCTTACGCCACCGTCATGCAATACGACGACGGCCACCTCCTACTCCCCGGGGGTCTCCGTCTCCCCACGCAGCCATCGGTGGGGTTTATCGCTACGACGCCGACCTACGCGCAGAGCTCCGCCAGCGATAGCGGGCCTTACGGCGGAGACATGGACATAAAGGAGCTTGTGGCGGGCAGCACGATATACCTGCCCGTGTTAATCCCCGGTGGCATGCTTACGCTGGGCGACGTCCACGCGCTGGTGGGCGACGGCGCCGTCGGAGGGACCGGCGCCGAGACCTCCGCCGACGTCCACATCCGCGTCACCGTTCAAAAGGGCATGGCAATACGCGGTCCGCGGGCGCTAACCCCCGACCACTTCATCGTCCTGTCCTACGGAGACGATCTGGGACCTGCGATGAAGCAGGCCGTCCGCAACATGGTCGAGTTCCTGGCCGACGAGATCGGCATGGCCCAATACGACGCATACACGCTGCTAAGCATTGCGGGAGATGTGCGCGTCTCGCGGACGTTCCGGCCCATCAGCCCGGTAAAGATGATGCTGTCGCGGGATGCTCTGGAGCAGCTGCAGCGTCAAGCGTAGCGGATAAACAGCCAGGCGCAGCGTGATGGGCTCGCGTCGAGGCTATCCGAACCAGATTCCCAGGTACCGTGTGAGCCAGAACAGGCCGGCGTAGGTCGCGCCGCCGCTCAGCGCCAGAGCGGTCAGCAGTCGCCAGTAGTTCGACACGGACCCGACACTTCTGCAGCTCGTGTCGCGCTTCAGATAGACGGCCACGGCGACGGCCGCGACCACCAGTCCCGCTGCCCTGAAGCCCCATCCGTAGGTGTAGTACAGCGTATCGCCCAGGGTCACGGCCTCTGCAGCGGTGGCCACACCAATCAGGACCATCACCACCGGCGATACACAGCAGCTTATAGCCGCCAGCCCCGAGACGAGGCCGACCATCAACCCGCCCTTTAGCTGCGACCTACCCGGACCGGACGTGGAGGAGTTATTCACGCGATCGAGTATGGGAATGCTCCGGGTCTCCTCATTATCTTGGGGCGCCAAAGCAGAAGAGATACCGCACGCTTTGCGTGTGACAAACGCAGCGCGAACTCGTCGTGTAGTTTGGATGCAGAGCGCCCGCTCGCGATTCCATTGGAGACTCAGGACGAGCAGCCTATCGGGCTAGCCGCGCCGGTCTACTCCGAGCCCCTCTGGCCGTTCGTGGAGAACGAAGAATCAGGATTCTGGCCGGCGCGTTCGTTCAGTGCAACGGCCTCGCTAACCCACGCCTTCACCTGCCCTTTGGGGATATCCTCCGGCGAGCGGAACTTAACGTGGCGCATGTTTCTTCCGGTACCTTCTATCCTCGACTCTGGATCGGTGAGGTGCGCGCCCTTGAAAAACCCCAGCGTGACGTACGTCTCAGTCGCGGTGAGATAGCAGGCATTCCCCGCCTTTTCGTATGTCGGGTTGCTCCATTTGATCGACTCCTTGAGTCCGGGCTCGGCCTCAAGGATTAGCTCCCTGAGCGCGCTGGCGATGCGCCTGGGCTCCGGGTCCAGCTCGGCAATCCAGGAGTCGACGTTCTTGCTCCGTGCCATTTTGCCGTCTTGGGTCATAGGCGCTAAGTGCTCTGCTCCAGCAGCACCGTGACGCCCATGTCGATATATTTCTGGCGGGTTTCGGGCGTGTTGTTCCTGTGGCAGGTGACGGTATCCGTGCCTTTCAGGGCATCGGCCACGTAGCCAACGCAATCGTCCACCGTTTTGAGATCGTGCTCGGGGTGCGCTTCAATGCTGAAGGTCAGGTCCATCGGTCCGAAGGAGACGCAATCGACACCGGGCTTGGCGAGCTTTCGCACGTTAGTCACGGAATGGACAGACTCAACCTGTATCCATAACACCCCGGTCTCGGCCCACCACGCAGCGTAGTCGTGGTGGTCGCCGCCGTGGGCCTTGACTCCGAGCCGGGCGCGTCCTCCCCAGCTCCGCACCCCTCTCTGCGGGTAGTAGAAGTTGCTTACGGCCTCGTCTACGGTCTCCTCCGTCTCAACCTGGGGGACCTCGATCCCCGTTGGCCCAAGGTCCAGAATGTTGCCGACCAAGTAGGTGTGGCGGGTGTGTTTGATCCGGAACTGGACGGGGACGCCTAGCTCGGCTGCCGTCTCGCAGAACGAGATCAGGCGCTCCTCATTGTATGGGGCGTGCTGGCTGTCAACAGACACGAAGTCGTATGGGCCCCTGTCCACGATCGACCGCAGCGTGTCCGCGTCCGTGGTAGCTGGGACCGACACGCCGAGAACGATATCCCCATCGTGTATCCGCCTCTTGAGCGAGGCAGCCCGGTCCGTTGGTTCTGGCATAGCGCAGTGTCCTCCGTGGCAGCTTAGGCCCCGACGAGCCCCGGACATTATACGCTCGTGGGCGTGACCGCAGGCCCGCAAGTGACCGCCGCCTGAGCGGAGATGGCGAGGGCAAATGGCGTTGACCGCGTTGATAGCGCATCCTATAATCGCTTTGAATCGAAGCTCGGCCACGTCGGCGGCAGCGAACCGAAAGAACACCCACTTATCACGCCATGTCTCCTCCGAAAGCCATTCTATGGGTCCGAGGCGGCCCGAACGACGGTGAGACCGTAGGTCTGGCCGACGAGATCACCCTGATTGGCCGCTCGGAAGACAACAACATCGTGGTGGAGGAAGGCAACGTCTCGCGTCAGCATGCCGGGATCCGCAGCGAAGCCACCGGCTACTGGATCGAGGACCTTGGCAGCCGCAACGGCACCTTCGTCAACGGGGCCCAGGTCGAAGGCGAGGGACAGCGCCTACGGGACAACGACAAGATCGAGCTCGGCGGCGCCGAAGACATCCACTGGGTCTTCAAAGAGCTTGGCGCTACGGTGACGATTGAGCGGCCGCAGCTCGGCTGAGCGGCCCAACCTAGATTGCCCTTTCCTGAATTCTGAGGCCTCCGGAGCATGAGAGGAGAACATTGTGGCCAAGGCACAATTTTTCGAGACAACAGTAGTCGACACAGACGCCGGGCTATCTGCACAGTTCATTGTTGTCCCTAGCAAGTATCTACCGGTAGAGACCTCACCCGAGCAAGTACCGACTCTTGCCGAGCTACTCGGTCTGGAGATTCGCGCGTCAATAGACGACGGATGGCTAACACGAGCCGTTACCGCATCTTTAGCGGCCGAAGGCCCGGATTTCCTATCGTCATGGCCGTCCGCCCCGCCCCAGGCAGACAACAGTCACTTCAGCTTCGCTGAATATTTGACGATGGCTCAGATTGTTCCCTTCGAACAGTCGCCTTTGTCCGACGAGTCAATTGGAAACCTATTCACCAAAGCCTCAAGTGTGGGCGTTGGTGCTTTTGCCGGATTTGTGGTGGCCGGAGGCAGTCCACTTATCTTCGTCACTGTGCCTGCGGGGATGATTCTGTTCGGTGCGAGCGCTGGGATCGCGCGTGGTCTTGAGGAAGGTCTGCGTGCCAAGATCGTTGACCTGTTCCACAGGAAACGAGGATAAGCCGATCAGCATGGCGGAGCCGAGAGAGGGCGTCAGCGGCTCGTTTGTTAAACTCGCTTTGCTACTACCGCTCTCAGATTCCTCGCTCCCGCCCGGAATGACAAAGCCTGCACCCCTCGATCGAGTCCGCCTTGGAAAGATAGTCTTAGACGTCGACAACCCAAGGAAACAGCGCGTATTGCGTCAGCGCACGGAGCCCTTCGAAAAGAGGGCATTTTGCTTTGTAGGGGCAGGTTTCAAACCTGCCCTGCGTCGCGCTGAGAGGCGCTTTGTGAAGAAAGAGCGCGGTATCGTGAAAGTGGCTCAAGCGCCCCGATGCGATCAGATGCAGCGCATCGTCTCTTCCCTGACGTAGTCGCGCAGGTCATCGTCGAGCGATACCGCCGCGGCGTGGGCGTTCTCCGATATCCGCTCCGGGCGGGACGTCGCCGGAATCGCCACGCTCACCCGTTCGTCCGCCAGCACCCAGGCCAGTAGCGCCTGGGCCCACGTCCTGATCCCGGCGCCGGCCAGCGGAGAGAGGTCCGGCTCTCTTTTGAGTCCGGTCGCATAGAGACCTTTCTCCAGCGGCTCCATGACTATCACGCCGATGCCCAGGTCCGCGGCCAGCGGCAGCACGCGGCCTTCGCATTCGCGCTCGCCGACGTTATAGGGTATCTGGATGGCCTCGACGCGGCCGCTCTTCATGATCTCCAACATTGCCGGATACGCGCTGGTGTCGTAGTGGGTGATCCCGATGACGCCGATCTTGCCCTCGGCTTTGAGTGGCTCCAGTGTTGAGAGGTGAGTCCGCCAGTCCACGAGGTTGTGTACCTGCAACACATCCACGTGGTCCGTTCGGAGCAGCTCGAAAGAGCGGGCGATCTGCGCCTCCCCCGCCTCCCGACCATCACACCACACCTTCGTCGCAAGCTGGAGCTTTTCTCGTCTGCCCTCGGCGGTCAGGCCGATCACCTCCTCCGACCTTCCGTACATAGGAGACGAGTCTATAAACGTCACCTCGTTGGCCACGCACTCGTCGACGATCCTTCGCCGCACCGATACCTCGGCCTCTGAAGAAACATCGAACGTCTTCCAGGTGCCCATCCCGATTGGGGGCACACTCAGACCGGCAAGATCGCGTAACTTCATCGCCTCACTGCTCTCAACTCTCAGGTCCGTCTCCGGCCTCCGGTGCGGCCGACAGTCAGCACTGCGACGAGGGCCATCATTGCCACCATCGCCCAGGGACCCACACCCGGTACCGGTGTCGGCGCGGGCGTTGGGGTAGGGGTTGGCGTGGCCGGAGCCAGCGCCAGCCCTGCGGCTAGGCCGTCTACACGCCCGCTGCCGTATGTGTTGTCGACACCCGCGATGCCCAGGTCCGACGCCGTACCTACGATGGCAGCCCGCAGGGCCTGCCGGTCCGCAGCGGGGTCGTCCCCGGCGCCTCCGCTGAGCAGCTCTGGACTCAGCTCGAGAAGCAGCGCCGCCAGCGCGGCGACATGTGGCGCCGCCGCCGAGGTCCCGAAGAAGGTGGAAGGAAAGCCGCCTGAGCCCGTCACCGAGACGCCGTCGATAGCCGTCACGTCCGGCTTCACGACGCCGTTGTTAGTAGGCCCACGACTACTATACGGAGCTATGTCGTTCACGCCCGGCTCTGCGGCGTTGATAGCCCCCACCGACACCACACCACCGCCTGCGTCGCTCTGCGCCGATACGCTGCTCCGGGTTGTGTTGAAGTTGATATCGGCGCCCCCATTCAACGGGGTCCCTCCAAAGACGAACAGCTCCAAGTCATGCGCCGGCTGTGTCCCCTGGAAGTTCGTTACCCAGATGTCGTACCACCTCGACGAGCCCGTCTGATTCTTCCACGTAAGGTACTCGTACGGCTCCCGGCTCACTGTGTTGTCATCGCCACCCACGGCTACGCTAACGGCGCTGGTTTCGTCAAATAGCATCAAGTCGTAGTCCGTGGTTGCCGAGCCGAAGCTGTCGTCCCAAGTGAGCTCCACCGCCAGGGTTTCCCCGTTGAGGACGAACACGGGGTTATACGGCTGGGGGCCCAGAGACAAGGCGTCGGTGGTGTCCGAGGTGGCGGCGAACCTGTGGCAGGTGCTGCCGTCGCTCAGGCACGCCCCCGCGGAGACGAACGTACCCTGGTAGTGGCTCAGCGCCTGGTTGCCACCAGACGTGTAGTAGCCGCGAATCGAGTTTGCGAGGTTGTTCAGCGCCGCGGCCGTGTTGACCGAAACGTCGCTGGTCTGGTCGTACGGCCCCCCGTAGAAGCCGATGTCGTCGATCACCACGTCGCTGTTGGACGCGAGAAAATTCACCGCCTGCATGAACTCCAGGCTGGTGGCGAAGTTGGCGAATCTGAGCTGCGCGCCAGGCGCGATGTCGTGGACTATCTCGAGCATGGCCGTGCCCTCCGACCCGGAAGATCCCCCCAGGGCCCCTTCCAGGTCGCCGTCCGTGCGAAACGACTGGGCGATGACACCGCCCTGCGTCGAGATGAGCACGCCGCCGGAGCGAGTGAGCTGAGTAGACGGCAGGTCGCCGGAGTTTACGGCGCTCAGTAGCCCGCCGATGCCGTCGGAGATAACGCCTATTGTGATTCCCGTACCATTCACTCCCAGGGTGGCCCGCAAGGAGTCGCACCTGAGCAGCGAGTCTCCCTGAGAAAGCCTCGATCCCACCGCGGGACGGCCGTACCGAGGCGGGGAGACGAAGGAGACGAAGTCAAGCTCCGCGACGGCGGGCAGTGAAAGCACCTCGGCACGGGCCTGGACCAGCGTCCCCGGTTGGGAAACCGCATCTACCACAACTCCCATCGCGCCGAGCCTGTCCAGGGCGTCCTCGACCGCGTCGGATACCGTTATGTACACCTGGACGCGACCTTCTCCATCGAGCTGGATCCCGGGCGCGTCCACCACGGCTAACGCCGGCCTCGCGCCACGAGTCGAGATACTCGACGTTGTAGCGGACCCGCCGGTGGCCTCGAGCGTAGCGTCCACCAGCCGCGCAAGGCTCGACGCAAGCTTCGGGTACTTGGACTTGAGCGGCGCCGGCTGTGTGTCCGGGGCGCTCCCCTCCGCTGCCGGATGCTGACCCTGGCTCAACAGTATGGCGGCGGACAGGGCGACGAATACAGCCAGGGTCAGCGCTTTACGGACGGCTGTTCCTCCGAGATGACGGTCGGGACCCAACGGCTACGGGGACGGGAGCTCATCAAGACCCCCCAGGGGACGCGCGCTTAGCATACTATGACGGTAAATGTATCTGAGGCCTATTTGCCAGTCAACGTCCTGTGCCCCTTTTGTTCCTGCCCTCTCGTCAACTTCGTTTGGCGCCCCTGAGCTGATCGGTGGCCTCGTCGAGATGGTCGGCTTGTTGCTGAAGTCGCTCCACCTGTCCGGCAACCACGCCCTCGATCTGCCTCAGATTGGCCGAAGCCAGCGTTTGTCTTATCTGCGCTAGGCCTCGTGCGACTTCCTCTAGATATCTGTTGGCCAGGTTACAGTGTTGGCGCGCAGCGTTTCGCGTCTGCACGCCACCGCCTACGAGGCCTGCCAAATGATTAAGGCGCTCGCGCGCCGCTTGGATATCTTTATGAGCTTCGTCTAAGCCCGAATCCACCGAAGGACACCGATGGACGGCGTGAGGGCAGCGGAAGGGGGTGGGTGAGGGAGCTACAGGGGAGATGGCCTGGGGTCTTGGGGTAGATGGGAGGCCGGCGGGCGGTCTTCAGTGGCCGCACAGGGCCCCTAAGGCCCTATGCGGGAGTTGCGATGCGCGGGAAGGCGAGAGGATACGCAGCAGGGGACTCTCGCGACCGGGGTGGCGCGAGATTGCGGGGACGTTGGGTCAGTTGCAGGCTGGCCGTCAGGCCGGGAACGGAATGGCTTGCAGCCGGGCCAAGGCGCGAGTGAACTGGGTTTCCCAAGGCCAGCGCCGGGGGAGATGCAAAGTGAGGCGGCGCGCCGAGCGGGTGATCCGTCCCACCAGAGCGAAGACCCGCCGCCTGAGGGTCTTGGTGATCACGGTCCGCTCGCCCAGACCAATCCGCGCCGTCCAGCGGGCCAGGTTATGCGCCATCACCTGGACCGCCAGCCAGGCGCCGTTGGCGGCGAAGCGCGCCGACGGCATGTGGTTCAGCCCGACGCCGTACTTGAGGTCGCGTATGGCGTTCTCGACCTCGGCGTGGCGGCGATGATCGGCCTCCAGTTCCAGCGTCTCCCCATCGCGGTCGGTGATGAAGGCGTGATAGCTGTATCTGGCGAAGAGGGCGAGCTGGGAACCGGGCGTCGGCTTCACCCGCCGGACAATGAGCCGCACCGGCGCGGCGTCCGGCTTGGTCTGGAACGGGGTGTAAGTCGTCTCGGCGACATCGGCGGCGCCGTCCATCCAGTAGGGAATGGGAGTCCAGTCCTCCTCTGGTATCGCCTCGATCAGATCCCGCAGCCTGGCGCGCTGGCGGATGGTGATAGAGAAGCGGACATCCATTTCCCGGCAGGCGGCAACGACAGTGTGGGCGTAGAAGCCGCTGTCGGCCCGCACCGTGAGTTGTCTCCTGGCCCCGCCGTAGCGCACCCGCCCCACCGTCTCACGCAGGAAGTGGGCGGCGCCACGGGCGGTGTTGGCCCGGCCCTCGCGCAGCCGGGACATCAGCACCTCGCCGGTGCCGGCGGCAATGGCCAGCAGCGGGTGATAGCCGCGGGCGCCGGTATAGCCGTGGTGGCGCGCTCCCTCCTTGGCCAGTCCATAGGTCTCGCAGATGGTCGAGTCCAGGTCGATGGTCAGGGGCGAGTCGCCGGGTCCGGCCCCAGCGGCCCAGGCCCGGGCCAACAACTGGCGGCTCACGCGGTCGAGTTGACGGACATGCCCCCACCGGAAGCTGCGCAGGAAGGTCCCCAGGGTGGATGGCGCCTTGACCACGCAGCCTAGAACACCAACCGTCCCACCAGCGCGCAGCGCATCGGCGTCGTCGATGCAGTCGCCGCCTGCCAGCGCGGAAGCGACCAGCGTCAGCATCTTGTCCCCAGTGTTCGCCCGTCCCGGCGCTCCGCCGAGGTCAAGGTGATGGTCGACGAGTTCCCGCAGGCCCAGGTGCCGGGCTAGGGTGGCCGGCAGGAGCAGGCCGGCATTGGCCACCAGGCGATGGTCGTCAAAGAGGATGCGGATACGGTCGGGTTTGTTCTGTGGCAGCATCTATTGGGTGCTCCTTGTTTCCGGGCGGGTTTCTGTTCCAAAACCATTATCCCAGATTCAGAGGAGCACCCGCTGGCTTCTTCAAGGGCTGTCCCCAAGGACGTCCTTCGGTGGATTCGGGCTAAGGGAACACCCATGTCTGTGAGCTCCCCGAGGGTCGTATCCTGGCCTGGGACCTGGAACTCGCGGAGAGTGGAGTTCAGCCATCTGTGCGGTTCGAGATCCTCGAACAACCCAACGTATGCCTCCAAAGGGATTTCGATCGTGTGCGGGGCTCCCGGACCCTTCCCTGAGCGGCGCACCTGAAAGAAGGCTTCCGGCGATACTGTGCCATCGATGTCGTGTTCGATGTCCGGGAGGTCAGAATACCTACAGCGATACTGAAACGTCGCCGACTCGCCTGGCGGAGGCGTTCCTATGCTTTTGGTGGTCCAGTCAGGCGGCACACCTACGCGAAGAACCACATCGTCGAACTGGATCAGGGGTTGATCGGCCTCGTGACTCGACGAATTGCTGACGGTGTAGTTGAATACGACGCGGTTTGCGTCCTCAGCCGATTCGTCGATCTCCGTCTCAACCGTCACGTCGAGGTAACCCATCAGGGTCCTCCAGAGCTCCATCAAGCGGCACCTCCTAGGCAAGTTTGTCGGGCGCAAACGCCGTGCAGCGCTCCATTATAGCTTCACTTCGCGCACTCCCATTTCACGAGAGATTGACGATGCACTTCACTACAACTACACTCAGCCCCATCCCGTCTTTGACCGCTCCCTGCCGGAGGCGTACGCGATGGACAAGCCGCGGCTGATCTACTACCAAGACGCCCACCACTTTCACGCCAAACGCCTCGATCCCCCGGTGAGCATCCACAAGCTCCAATACCCCGTCGACGAGCTGTTGGGGACCGGCGTGGACGTGCTCGCGTTCGGCCTCGGGTACGGCGACGTCTACTTTCACGATAGCAAGGTCGGGCGTGTCGCGGGGCAGATGCAAGAGGTCTGGACGGGCTTCATCGACTGGCGGATCATGCGGATGGTGGCCGACGCCAGGGAGATGGGCACCGACCAGCTCCGTGAGGTGATCAAGCGCGGGCGCGACCAGGGCCTCAAGGTGTGGCCGAGCCTCAAGCTGCAGAGCGTCGATAGGCCTGGTTCGGACCGTTGCGGCCTCCTCAAATGGGAGCGCTGGAAGGAGGTCTGCCTCGGCGAGAAGGACGAGCACCACCCCCGCTACGAGTTCTGCTACGACTACGCCCAACCCGACGTACGGCAGGCCAAACTGGACGTCGTCGAAGAGGTCTTGAGAGACTACGAAGCGGACGGCATAGAGCTGGACTTCATGTTCGTCCCGAAGTTCTTCAAGACCGGCGAGGAGGAGAAGGGCGTCCCGATAATGAACGAGTTCGTCGGGCGCGTCAGAGAGCTGGCCGACCAGATCGGGCAATCGCAGGGAAGACACATCCCCGTCTGTGTGCGCGTATTCGACCACCACGAATACAACCTGAAGCAGGGCCTGGACGTCGAGGCGTGGCTCACGCAAAAGAGCGTGGACGTCCTGGTCGGGCAGGTCTCGGAGCAGCTAGTCGACACGGGCCTCGACGTGAGCTGGCTGGCCCAGGCCGCAAGTCCCACCGGAGCAGCGTCGTATGTGCGCCCGACGCGACGCGTCTACGACGAACGCACGCCCTTCCCAAGTGTCGAGATGTACCGCGCTCTAGCCCAGAATGCGCGCAGGCAGGGCGTCGATGGGATGTACCTGGGGTACCTCTCGTGGCCCTTCAGCGAGACCGAGTACCAGATTCTGCGCGAGGCGGCCTTCCCGCAGGCGCACGAGCGGCGCGACAAGCGCTACCTTCTGCAGCCGCGCGAGCCCGGGCTGGTCTTCGAGGAGCTCCTCGACTATCAGGGCGACTGGCCCAAGCTGCCACCCCGGCCCGGAGACCAGATCACCGCGCCGCCTCCACGCCAGCTTCCAGTGGCGCTGGAGGAGGGTAAGACCGCCGCGATCAAGATCATGGTTGCGGACGACCTGGATAGCGCACGGAATGACAACGAGATGCGGAAGCCCGAGCTGACCATTCGATTCTCTGCCTACTGCGTGGACGACGAGATCGAGGTCCGGTTCAACGGCGAGACTCTTGCCGCAGAAGCCGCGGAGGTCACCGATGATCGCGAAGTTGCCATGCCCGTGCGCATGCGGGGCCCTATAGAGGCCCCGGCGGTCATGGCTGCCCATTGGTTCCGATATAGACTGGACATCAGCCTGCTCAGTCGAGGCGAGAATACCCTCGAGGTACGTGCCCACAAGCTCTCAAACACAGCCGGATTCACCCGGTCCGTCAATGGTGTGGAGATTCAGACGCGCTACAAAGACTTCGTGCGCCCAGAGGGGTTCGGTGTCGAGCGAATCGCGGGGTCCTGACACAGGCGCTGTCCGACCCCTCGGCCTCATGAACACCGCGTTGACGCCCGGAAGACCACCGTGCTAAAGTTACCCATTAGTCGATGATCGGAGGTGCCGTGATGGACATGGTCAGGCTGTATGTGAAAAGCGGCTTTGCTCAGCTCCGACAGATGAAACGCGCGCCGGCATGGATGGCCGTCCTTGCCGTTTCGGCGGCCCTGGTCTCGTGTGGTGGCGCAGACGCTCCCGAAACGCCCGATGGCGCCGCCCCGGCCTCTGCGGTTGAGCCGGCGCCCGGCGCCCCGGCCGCGCCCGCCGCCCCGGCTGCGACGACAGGGGACCTAGCTGCGTTCGTGGGCACGGGTTCCCCTCGCTTCGCCGGGGACGGAGGTCCGGCCAACGAGGCCGGGCTGTTCGCCCCCTTCGGCTTGGCCCTCGACGCCGAGGGCAACCTCTACCTCTCTACGGACAATCGCGTCCGAAGAGTCGAGGCCGGCACGGGAATTATCACCACATTTGCCGGGACCGGAAGGAACAAGTACAACGGTGACGGAGGACCGGCAACCGAGGCGGCCTTCGCCGAGCCCAAAGGCATCGACATCGACTCCAACGGAAACGTCTACGTTACTGAGCGCGGAAGCTATGTCGTCCGGAAGATCGACGGCGCCACCGGTATCGTCACCACGATAGCGGGCGGTGGAATAGGGGACAAATTTAAAGGGTTAGTAGGGGATGGCGGACCGGCTACGGAGGCCTTCGTCCGCGAGCCGTTAGACGTAGCCGTCGACAGCCAGGGCAATATATACATCTCCGGAGACCATCGCATTAGGGTCGTGGATGCCACAACGGGCATGATTACGACCTTTGCCGGCACCGGGAAGAGGAGCTTCTCAGGTGACGGCGGGCCGGCAAACGAAGCAGGCATCGCCGAGCCGGAGGGGCTCACCGTCGACTCCAGCGGGAACGTCTTCTTCGCCGACGCCGACAACCACCGCATCCGCAAAGTGGATTCCTCCACCGGCCATATCAGCACCGTCGCAGGCATCGGAGTACACTCGGCCGTCTCCGGGGGCTCCAACCACAACACCGTCACAGTCGGTCGGGGCGGGACCGGATATGGGTACGAGGGTGACGGCGGCGACGCCACCGCGGCGAAGCTCCAACTACCGGGGAGCGTGGCCGTAGACGCGGCCGGCAACGTCTACTTCGCCGACGGGACCGGCTCCCGCGTCCGCAAGATAGACGCAACGACCGGCATAGTCACGACATACGTTGCCGACGAGACGGTGCGCTCCAGCGAAAGCGGCAAGGTATCGGTCCGCTACGGCGCAATCGGTCAGGTAACCGATGTGGTTATAGATAGCAGCGGATCGCTCCTCATGGCCGACACCAAGAAGAACAAGGTACATCAGGCCTCGGTCCAGTAACTTCTCGTTAAGCCAAACGACCTCACTTGGCCCGCCCCGAGCAACCACGGAGCGGGCCAACGTTTTTGCTGATATTGCCGGGACCCCGAGCCTCGCGGACGCGGGGGCGACGGCCTACACGAGTGTCGTCCTGAGGCGGCTGCGACGAAGGACCCGGGGCGGGGCCTCCTGCCGTGGTTGAGAGACGCCGACCCCCTGCCGCCCCAGACTCTTCGCAGACCCAGAGTGACATTATTTGGTACCGTAGTCGCCGTCTCTCGCCCAGTGTATTATTTACCCTTATCGCCACTCCCAATCTCGTAATAAGGTGAATGAGGCCTTCATGGCGTTCGACAACGCGGCCCTGTTTCCGGTGACGGCGGCCGTCGACGGAAACGACCGCCTCACCCTGGGAGGCTGCGACACCGTGGAGCTTGCCGGGGAGTACGGCACGCCCGTGTACGTGTACGACGAAGAGACACTAAGGGCGATGTGCCGCGAGTTCACGCAGGAGTTCACGGAACGGTATCCGGCCACGAAGGTGCTCTACGCAGCTAAGGCTTTTGTCAATCCGGCACTTGCCAAGCTGGTAGCCGAAGAAGGGCTGGGCCTGGATGTGGTATCGGCGGGGGAGTTGGCTGTGGCTCAGGCCGCTGGCTTTCCGTCTGAGAATATCTACTTCCACGGCAACAACAAGGGCAGAGACGAGCTCGAGATGGCGGTGGGCGGGCGCGTAGGCAGGGTGGTTGTCGATAACTTTCACGAACTCCGGCTGCTGGACGACATCGCGAGGCGGGGCGAGGTCACTCAGGACGTCATGCTGCGCTTGTCACCCGGAGTGGACCCTCACACCCACGCCAAGACGACTACGGGAGTCCTCGACAGCAAGTTCGGGCTGTCCATCGAGACGGGCGATGCCGAGCTGGCAATACGGCTGGCTCTCAGCTTGCCAAACGTTCGAGTGATGGGAATACACTTCCACCTCGGGTCCCCTATCTTCGAGCTCGAGCCTTACTCGATTGCCATAGATACGGTCCTCACATTTATCGCGCGGTTCATGAGCGACGGCCTGTCGTTGGAGGAGTTCAGTCCCGGCGGCGGGTTCGCCATAGGCTACCTCCGAGACCGCCTGCCGCCTCCGATAGCCTCATATGCCGACGTCATCGCGGCGACGGTGAAGAGGCGGTGCGGCGACCTGGGCATCGGCGAGCCGACCCTTGTTATAGAGCCCGGGCGGGCCATCGTGGGCCGTGCCGGTGTCGCACTCTACACGGTGGGCGCAATGAAGGACATTCCCGGCGTGCGCAAGTACGTGTCGCTGGACGGCGGGATGGGCGACAACATCCGGCCCGCCATGTACGACTCGCCGTACGAGGCCGTGCTCGCCAGCCGCATGTCCGACCCGGAGTCTGAGACGGTGACGCTGGCCGGCAAGTTCTGCGAGTCCGGCGACATCCTGGTCCGCGACATCCCAATGCCGGACCTGGGACCCGGCGACATCGTCGCCATGCCAGCCGTCGGCGCGTATGCGCCCGCCATGGCCAGCAGCTACAACCTGAACCCCAGACCTGCCATCGTGCTGGTCAAGGACGGCCACTCGCGACTGATTCGACGCCGGGAAACTCACGAGGACATGATGCACCTGGACGTGCTCGACTAGCCGCATGGGCGAGACCTGGCGGACCATAGGCCACGACAAGGCGAAAGAATTCCTCCGGCGTAGCTTGGACGAGGGGCGGACCTCGCACGCCTACCTGATCGCCGGCCCCCATCGGGTCGGCAAGATGAGGCTGGCGACTGACCTGGCGCGCGCTGTCAACTGCACCGCCGAAGAACGGCCCTGCGAAGACTGCGGCCAGTGCGTGCGGATAGAACGCAGGCTGCACGCCGACATTCGGGTCGTAGGCCTGGAGAGTTCGGGGCCCGGCCGGACTCTAATAGGCATCGACCGTGTCAGGGAGGTCCAGCAGGATGCAAGCCTGAAGCCGTTCGAGGGCGCCACCCGTGTCTTCATCTTCGAAGCGGCGGACCTCTTGAGCGAAGAGGCGGCGAACAGCCTTCTAAAGACGCTGGAGGAGCCTCCGGACGCGGTCCTGCTCGCCCTGCTGACGTCGCGGCCGGGAGTGCTGCCCGCTACGCTGACCTCGAGGTGTCAGCGCATCGACCTGCGGCCCGTCCCCTTCCATGTCATCGCTGGCGAGCTGGAAGCCCGGCACGGGCTGGACGCGGAGCGAGCGAGCGAGATCGCCCGGCTGGCGGCGGGCAGGCCCGGATGGGCTATGGAAGCCGCCAACGACCGCGCGCTGGTGGACACCGTCGCCGAGCGGCTGGACACCATCGAAGAAGTCGTGCGAGGAGGGTTAGAGGAGCGGTTCAAGCACGCGGCCGGGCTTGCCACTTCGTTCGGTCGAGACCGTGAAGCGGCGCGCGCGGACCTGGACATTTGGCTTGGATGGTGGAGGGACGTTTTGCTCGTCAAGGAAGGAGCCGAGGGCTTCGTCACCTATCTTTCCCGGGCCGACTCGCTACAAGCCGTGGCTGATCGGATGTCCGTTGGCGGTGTCGTTCGAGCGCTCAGAGGAGTGCAAGACGCTTGTGCCCACCTGGAGCGAAACGTCAACCCGCGGCTCGCGCTGGAACAGATGATGCTGTCCTTGCCTCGTATACAATGATGGATGGAGACTCCCTATTGTCAGCCCGTTTATGGCCTCGCTTTTCTAACCACCTTCTCACGCCCTCCGGCGAAAGATGATCGAACGTCAACGAGTCACGCACCTGGTCGGGGTCAGGTTCAAGACCTCCGGACCGGTGCGATACTTCGACCCGGGGGACGCCGAGCTCGATGTCGGTGACCTGGTAGTGGTTGCTACGGCCGATGGAGAGAAGGAAGGCCGAGTGGTAATAGCGCCGGGGCAGGTCCTGTATTCGGAGCTCCGAGGCCCGCTAGACCCTGTTATCCGCAAGCTTAGCCCAGGCGACCACGCGTGACCTTGGACTCCTCCGTCTCGCGGCGTTCTCAGCTACCGATGTGCTGCCACTACGACGGCGTGCGGCCCGGCGGCTGTTTCGTTGACACTCCCGTCTTATGCTGCTAGGGTGATTCCGGCCCCACTCCCCACTCAGCGTATGTGACGCCCGTATGGACACGAACCCCTCGCCGACGTTCGCCGGAATCGCCAGCGATCCCGCTTCTCTTCTGACCCTCTACTCGGATACGCGGCGCATCACCGAGCGTCTGTGCGCTCCCCTGGCGACGGAAGACTACGTGGTCCAGGCGATGCCCGACGTAAGCCCCGCCAAGTGGCATCTGGCACACGTGACCTGGTTTTTCGAGACATTCATCCTGGAACGTCACCTACCGGGCTACGAGACGTTCAACCCCGAGTTCAAGCTTCTATTCAATTCCTACTACAACAGTGCCGGACCTCAATACTTCCGTCCTCACCGAGGCCACCTGTCCAGACCTACCGTGGAGGAGGTCTACGAGTACCGCACCCACGTCGACCGCGCCGTGTCCGGGCTAGTTGAGCTGACCGGCCCGCAACAGCTTCCTGAGATCGGCACACTCATGGCGGTAGGTGCGAACCACGAGCAGCAACACCAGGAGCTCTTACTGACGGATATCAAATACAATCTCGGTGTCAACCCGCTTCGCCCCGCTTACCACGCCCGGGAGCTGCCTCGAGGGCAAAAGGCTCCGTTGTTGCGCTGGATTGAGCTGGACGGCGGCGAACATGAGATTGGCCACCAGGGCGATGGCTTCGCCTTCGACAACGAGGGGCCCAGGCACGCGGTACACCTCCGCCCCTACCGGCTCGCATCCAGGCCTGTAACCAATGGCGAATTCATCGAGTTCATGGAAGACGAAGGCTACCAGCGGTGGGACTTGTGGCTGTCCCAGGGTTGGGAGACCGTGCGGGCGCAGCAGTGGACCGCGCCTCTCTACTGGGAGCGGCGCGGAGACACGTGGTGGACACAGACGTTGTCCGGGATGTCGCGCATTGACAACCACGCCCCAGTGACTCACGTAAGCTACTATGAGGCCGACGCCTATGCGCGATGGAGCGGCAGGCGCCTTCCCACCGAACACGAGTGGGAGCATGCCGCTGAAGGCGTGCGCATGCAGGGGAACCTACAGGAGTCCGGCCTCTACCAGCCAGTCCCCGCGGACGGCAACGGACACGCCATCAAGCAAATGATCGGCGACGTCTGGGAGTGGACCCAGAGCCCTTACACGCCGTACCCGGGCTTTCAACCGTGGGAGGGCGACCTCGGCGAGTACAATGGCAAGTTCATGGTCAACCAGATGGTCCTGAGGGGAGGCTCCTGCGTAACGCCTCGCTCGCACATACGAATCTCGTACCGTAATTTCTTCCCCCCGGACGCGCGATGGCAGTTCTCCGGGTTGCGCCTGGCGGACGATGGTTGACAAGCTAGCCCTCGAACGGCCCGACCACCGAGGAACGAGAGCCAACGGCAGCGCCCCGGCAAGCCACCAAATCGATGTGTGCCCCGGGCAGAGCACTTTTGCACAGACGCTCGGTCGCGACGTCCGGAAGGGCCTCGCCAGCCGCCCAAAGTACCTCCTTCCCAAGTACTTCTACGATCCCCGGGGCTCCACTCTATTCGAGAGTATCACCCGGCTTCCCGAGTACTACCTGACCCGGGTCGAGGAGCGCTTGATCGCGGAAATAGCACCTGAGGTAATGAACGACCTGGGCCCCCAAGACCTGGTCGAGCTGGGGCCGGGGTCATCAGGCAAGATTCGCCACCTTCTCGGCGCCGCCAACGGTAAGTCCGCGGTCCGCCGGTACGTCCCATTCGACGTGGGTCTGGAGGCAGTCGAGGCGGCTGCGCTATCCGTCACCAGTCGGTTCCCCGGCGTACACGTCCAAGGCGTCGTGGGAGACTTTCAGTGCGATTTGGACCATGTGCCCCGGGCCTCCGGGAGGCGCCTGGCCGTGATCTTCGGTAGCACGATCGGTAACCTGGACGGCCTCGAGCGAAGTGAGCTCCTTGTTCGCATACGCCGCCTTCTCGGCGCTCAAGGCGGTCTGTTGCTAGGCTTGGACCTGGTCAAAGACACGGCGGTCCTCGAGGCAGCCTACAACGACGACGGCGGCGTGACGGCAGAGTTCAACCGCAATATCCTGCGGGTCATCAATCGAGCACTCGACGCCGATTTCGATCCCAAAGCGTTCGGGCACAAGGCGTTCTACAACGAGACGGAACAGCGCATCGAGATGCACCTCGTTTCCAGCTCGGCACAGTCCGTACGACTGGAGCGCCTGCGGCTGGACCTCCACTTGGAGGCGGGCGAGCGCATATGGACGGAGAGCTCCTACAAGTTCACGCGCGACTCCGCCCGGGACATGTTGCGACAAGCGGGGTTGAGCCTCGACCGCTGGTACTCGGACGAGTCTGACATGTTCGCTCTAGTCTTGGCCCGACCCAGCTAACCCAACCCTCCGGGCGACCCTGCCGAAAGCTACGTCGTGGATACTCACGATCTCGCTCCGCCAACTCCGCGAAGGTTCTACGTCCACGACGACATCAGCGACAGCGTGCGCGAGTCCTACGGGCCGGACTCCCCGGCATTCCTGCTGACCCAGGAGCTATTGGAGCTGATACGCCGGCGCCGCGAACGAGTAGCTGTGCTGACGCTCGAGGACCAGATCGAAGGCCTGATCGCTAAGCGCGCCCACACCCCTTATGGGGTGACCATCGGGATCGGCCGCGCCGGGGAGAGGGTCGCCGAGCGTCTTCACGAGCGGACGGGGTGGTTTCCCTATATGCGCAGGGTCGACGTTGCCCGCGAAGAGACCGGCACAGCGTCATATCTCCTGATTAGCACTACCGGCGAGACCGTGAGCAAGCAGCTCGCCGGCCTCGAGCCGTTTTCGTCTGTCGCCGTGGTTGATGACACGGTGTTCTCAGGGTTGACCATGCGCACCGTTTTGCTGGAGCTCCCGGAGGGTGTGCTGGCTCGCAGCCATGTCTTCTGTTTGAGGGCAGTTACCCGAAGCCTTCCCGAAATAAGGGCGCTCTGCCCGGTCGCCGTGGGGTTCGAGGCCGGGGGAAGAATACTGGAGGACGTCAGTTTCATCAACGCCAGTGGCCTGGTACTGAGGGTGGCTATCAGGCGGGCCGGCAAGACCCCGATGGCGTTCTTCGAGCGCGAGGCCTGGATGCGGGCGTGGTTCCCTGAGGACTACCTGCAGGTAATCTCGCTGTGCCGGCGTCTCAACTCCACCCTCGAGCCGGAGAAGGTCCTCACATAATGTGTATGGGCTAGGCCGTCCGCCTCTTGATTGTGGCAGCTGCGATGAAACCGCCGGTGGCCACCAGAGTCATGGCCGGGCCCGACGGGAGGTTGAAGTGGAAGGAGAGGTAAAGACCGACCACAGCGGCCAGGACGCCTAGCAGCGCCCCTACTACAATCACCGAGCTGAAGCTGCGCACCAGAAGGTACGCAGTCGCTGCCGGGGTCACCAGCATCGCCATCACCAGAACGATACCGACCGCCTGAAGCGCCATCACTATCACCAGCGCCAGAAGCACGAGCAGCAAGTAGTCCATCCGCACTGCCGGAAGGCCCACTACCGCAGCGCCCACCGGGTCGAAGCTGCTGAAGACCAGCTCCTTGTAGAACAGGTAGAGCAAGGCGATCACAAGTGCAGCCAGACCCGCGGTGACGTAAACGTCTAATTGGGAGACCCCAAGGACCTGACCGAGAAGAAGGTCTTCCAGGTCTACGTTGATGCCGCCGGCCCTCGTCAGCAGTACAAGCCCGAGCGCAAAGAAGCCCGCGAAGAGGATCCCGATCGACGTATCTTCGCTGACGCCGGTCCGCCTGCTAAGGTACCCGATCAAGATAGCCACCGCCGCGCCGGCGGGGACAGCCCCCGCGACAGGATTAACCCCAACGATCAACGCGATGACAAGCCCGGGAAGCACCGCGTGCGCCAGGGCGTCGCCCATGAACGCCAGGCCCCGGGTCACGACAAAGCTACCCAGGATAGGGCACATAACGCCCACCAGGACCGAGACCGCCATCGCCCTGACCATAAAGCCGTAGCTGAACGGCTGCAGCAGTGGCTCGAGAATTGCGTCCATCTCCGCTCCCAGGCTCGATGATGCTGTGGCCGGCGTCAGGCCGGCCGGGCCTCAGGCGCTGGCGAACTGCACGCCGTGAGAGCCATAGAGCTCCTCCAGGACAGCCGGCGTGAATGCGACCTCCGGGGTCCCGAAGGCACATACGTGGTGATTCAGGCAGAGCACCTGGTCGAAACGCTTGGCGAGGTTCGTGAGGTCGTGTGTGGCCATCAGGACCACCCTGCCTTCGTCTCTCAGCGACCTGAGAACGCCAACTAGGCCCTCCTGTGAGCCGACGTCCACCCCGCTGAAAGCCTCGTCCAGTAGCAATACCTCGGCCTCCTGCGCCAGCGCCCTGGCGACGAAGACGCGTTGCCGCTGTCCACCCGAGAGCTCCGCCATCAGTGCTGAGCGCTGGTCCCACATTCCCACGCGCTCGAGACACAGCTTGGCTAGATCGCGGTCTCGGCGGCCCGGCCGCTGTAGCCAGCCAATATGCCGCGTGCGACCCAGCATCACCACCTCCAGCGCCGTCAGCGGGAACCGCCAGTTCACCCGCTCCCGTTGGGGCACGTAGGCCAGGCCACCGCCGCTCTTACCCGCGGCGGTCTTGAGCTTGATCCGGCCCCTGGTCGCCGCGAGGATACCCGCGATGGCGTTGAAGAGCGTGCTCTTTCCGGCACCGTTAGGTCCGACGACGCCAACCAGGGCACTAGGGCCGACGGCGAAGGTAACGCCGTCCAGGACCCGGATGCCACCCATCTCGACCGTGAGGTCTTCCACTTCGAGCGTCGGGCTGAGCTGCTCCGACGTTGCCGGGGTCATCTCAGCGCCTTTACGATTTCGGCGACGTCCGACATCATCATGTCGATGTAGGTAGCGGCGGGGCCGTCCGGTCCTCCCAACGAGCCGGTGTATAGGCCGTTGACGAAAGCGGCGCCCGTCTCGCCTGCGACCGTGCGCGATAGCTGACCGCTCGCGGTCTGCTCGGCAAACACGGCGGGCGCATCGTACCGCCGCACCCGGTCCACCAGCCTGGCGATCTGGTCAGCGGAAGGCTCGACCTCGGTCGTAACGCCTGGGATGACGGTCCCCACCACCTCAAAGCCGTATCGACGAGCGAAGTAGTTGAAGCTGTCATGCGACGTAACCAGCAAACGACGCCTTTCCGGAATCAAGTCGACCTGCGCTTCGATCCAGCTATGAAGCTCGTCAAGCTCCGCGTTGTAACGAAGGGAACTTGCTTGATATACATCCCCGCCTTGCGGGTCCAGGCCCGCCAGCTCCCCGGCGATATGTGAGACCGCCTTTTTCGCACGCAGTGGATCGAGCCAGAAGTGCGGGTCGAGGGTGACGTAACCGCCTCCACGGCTCTCGCCCGCAGCCTCGATTGGGTCAGTGATGCTACCCAGCATCACGACCCTTGACGGATCGGCTGCTGCGTTCCTAATGAGGCCGTTTAGCCATGCCGCCTCGAGCCCCAGCCCGACCCCCACCACCAGGTCCGCGTCTGCGAGCCGCGCTACGTCGCGAGCCCCGGGCTGGAACTTGTGAGGGTCTGCACCAACGGGCAGAAGGCTGGACGCATCGACTCGATCGCCTCCGACATTTCGCACCCAGTCCGCGACTACGTTTGTCGTCGCCACAACGACAAGTGGGCCATCGGCCCCGGCTGGGGCGCCTGCGACCCGCGCTTGCTGTCCAGGCGATGAAACGGCCCCCTGGCTCGAGTCACCACCGGTCGAGCACGCAGCAGCTACTCCAAGCGTGCAATACGCGATGGTCCGCACCACGCCTGGCATACTGTCTTTGATACGCAGTCTCATTATGTCCCGCGTTGCTCCTGCTAATCGAGGATGGAGGGCTAGGCCGCGGCCCGCGTCATGCAGTCTCGGCAGGTGATATAGAACTCGATCCGGTGGCCCACGATCTCCCCGGAGACCTCGCCGCCAATAGACCGCAATAGACGCTCGATAGTTGCGTCCCTGAAGTCGCCCACGGTGCCGCACTGCAGGCAGATAGTGTGGTGGTGGTGCTCGAACCGCGCCAGCGTGTAGGTAGGCGTCCCATTAGGGAGGGCCAGCTTGCAGATTACGCCCGCGTCCAGGAGGAGCTTTATGGTCCTGTACACGGTCGCTCGCCCAACCCCGGGAAGCTCCGTGTTGATCTCCTCGGCCCTGAAGCTGTCCACTTTGCCCCCGATGGCGTCCGCGACCTGGCGTCTCGGCTGGGTGGACCTGTACCCGCGATCCTCAAGCATCGCCATCAGGTCTGGGATCACGGAAAGCGTCATATCAGTATTCACAGCACCAGAGCGGTAATAGAGACATGGTATCAGAACAGCGCTCAAGCCTCAAAGGTCGATCGACTGGGAGAGCGAAATGCCCGGCGAAGCCTCGCGCGGGCGGACCGAGCGTCAGGAGAACAAGTTCAGTCGGCGCTGGGCTGAACGCCGCTTTTGTCCTCCCTCCCCTCGGCGGGAGTGTATAGACCGAGGACATAGGTAACACATGTTCGGAGACATGGGTTACACCTCAAGGCATGAAACCTCGATGGGAGAGTGCACATGCCCTGGAACGTGGAAACAGGGAGGGAGTTAGACGGAGGGGACTACCCAAACCCAACCCGTCTCACCGCAACGGGCCCTGGCCGACAAGATCGAGGATGCAGCTATGACTCCCAAGGGATAAACGGACGCCACTCCTCCATGATGGTCCGGTGGTGAAAAAGATAGTACGGGTTCGGCCTGGGGGCGGTCGGCTTCCTCAAGAGGCGCATCTTGGCCTGCTTGGGCGTGAGCCCGGCCTTGCGATGATTGCAAGGTATGCAAGCGCTGACCACGTTCTCCCAGGAGTGCTCGCCGCCTCTGGACCGGGGCGCTATGTGGTCTATAGTGAGAGTGCGCGTCTCGAGTCCGCAATACTGGCAGGTGAACTGGTCCCTGTAGAATACCGCCCGGCGCGAAAGACGTCGTTTCGCCAGGGGCCGCTTCACCATATATATCAGACGGATTACCGATGGGACTTCAAACGTCTGCGTGACGCTGCGTATGTAACCGAGTCCGTTGGCCATCGGCTCGGCCTTCCCAAGGCCCAGCAGAACGAACGCTCTCCGGACGTTGCATACGTTGAGCGGCTGGTAGTTCTGATTCAATACCAGCACGGGGGAGTTGATCAGCATGACTAATGCGGTGAAGGCGCTGGGCGCGGCGCGGCTACTCTATCTTGCTTTTCAGTATGTCGAGCGCAACCTTGAAATCAGACGGTATTACGCCCAGGGCGTCGGCGGGTATCGCATTGGTGACGTCGATAAAGATAGGTACTAGCAGAGACTCCGTCAAGCCCGACTCCAGGCCCTCCTTGACCTCCTCGACCCGAGCGATCTTGTCCTTCAGCACCGTTATCTGTTGGCCGACGTCACCAGGCAAGGAGGTGCCTTCCGGTATGTTTCCCGTTAGAGCTTCCAAATCGAAGTCGTACGTCAGCCGCGCAAGGCCTATCACAAGGGCGCCGGAGATCGCCACGCCGAGGAGCAAGCCCAACGCCGCTCCCCCGAGCTTGTCTACCATCCCTGACATCCCCAGGGTGAATATCGTCAGCAAAGGCTTGATCACCCGGGTTGCGATGGAGGAGATGATGATGGCCCCGAAGATAATGACCGCATACGCCACTACGGTAACCAGCGTATCGTTGGAGAGCGAGTCCTCGAAAATTGCTCCGACGTCGTCGCTGTACTGACCTGCGAGGATCCAGCCTACATACACGCCGACGACCATGACAGCCGCCTTGATAAGCCCGATCTTCATTCCGACGATAGCGCCCAGGATAAGCGGAACTATGATGGCGATGTCGAGCCAGTTCACGTTGTCACCTCTTACCGCTCGCTCGGTAACATAAAAGCGCCGAGCCCGCGTCGGGGTCCGGCGAGCACCTTGTCGGAGGGCGGGACTGCCTATGCGGCCTGGTGGCCTGGTCGAAAACCAGCTTCAGTGTACCATAGCGACAAAGGCTCGAAAAGGTAGCTGGCATCTATCTAGCGCCCTTGCAACTCGGCACTGGCGCGCACCCGCAGGCTGGCTCGGGCAGACGCGCCACCCCTTAGCGCCCCCGTAGCCACCCCGTAAGGGCGGGTTTGAACCTCGCCCTTACGCCATTACATAGTTGCGCCAGCTACCTCCTTCGGGGCGTTTGCACATAGTGATGCCTTCCACACGTGTGGCCCACCTACGGCGACTGACCCTGACTATCCACAACGCTGCTTCTGGCCTCGACCCAGCGACGCCATGACCAGATAGCCCCTACGAGCACGGCGCCCCCGAAGGCGTACCCCCCTAACACGTCACCGGCCCAGTGCGCTCCTAAGTAGACGCGCGATAGCCCCACGATGACCACGGCGGCCGCAACAGCGGCCCGCACCAACCACCGCAGGCGCCTCTTCTCGGGGGCCATCGTGAACAGCAGCACCCCGAGGAAGACGACGTAGTGCATCACGTGGCCGCTGGGGAATGAGTAGCCGTCGGCCGCCCTGACGATTTCGACCAGGTCCTCCGAAGGGCGAGGCCGTGCAACGGCGGCCTTCACAATTGTTCGCGCCGCGAACCCGGCGATCGGCGCTGCAACGACCAGCGCAGCGACGCCGCGATGCCCCTTGATGAAAAGCCAGCCACCCGCCAATATCAGAACGGCCCCGGCTACGATCTCGTCGCCGAGGAGAGACACCGCAGCCATCAGCCAGTCCAGCCACGACGATCGCCAGGACTGGAGCCACGTCGAAAAGGCAACTTCGCCTGGGTAGTTATCGACGCCCCTGGCTGAGAAGGCAAAGAGCGCCAGCGCCGCGATAGCCGCGCCCAACGCGACAGCTCTCACGGCCTGACGCCGGCCCGTGCGAATGCCGTCCCTTGGGAGTTGCTCTTCGCCTGACTCAGTATCCATCACAGGGGTCTATCTGGCGGAGTGGTACCGGGACTCGTGCGTCTGGAGCGCTGCGCTTTACCACGTGGCGAAAGCGTTTCCAGGGGACTATTCCGGGACTAGGCCAAAGGGAACAGCGATAGACGATAAGACAGAGAGCAAGGAGTGGACGCTGGGCGTATGCCGTTAGTCGGTCCTCCGTCCCTCGTGGTCAACGGCCACCACGGGCAAACCAAGCTCTCTCAGCCCCGGCTCTACGACCTCCGCGTCTCCCACCACCAAGACCACCAGCTCGCTGTCCGCAATCCTCGCTGACCCCAAGCGGTGCAACTCGTCCAGGGTCACAGCCTCCAGATTGGGGATGAGGGTCGTGTAGTAATCGTCGTCCAGCCCGTAGATTGCTAGCTGGCTCATTTGCTGTAGCATCTGCCCCTGTGTCTCGAACTGCCCTGGGAATCCCATGAGAATCCCATCTTTGGCCGAGCGGAGCTCCTCCTGTGAGACAGGCCTATCGCCGCGGATGTCAGCGAACTCCTTAAGCGTCTCGACCACGGACTCCTTGGTCACAGCCGTATCCACTGCGCCGCCGGCCAGGAGTGCGGATGGGACCTTAGCCCAATCGATGCTCGAGCTATACCCGTAGCTATATCCCTTGTCTTGTCGAAGGTTCATGAACAGGCGGGCCATCGGGTGGCCGCCGAAGATGTAGTTCAACAGGGCCATCCCATAGTATTCGGGATCGTGCCGGTCAATCGTGAGGTGCCCTGCCCGGATGATCGACTGCGCCGCCCCGGGCTTGTTCGCCAGGTAGATCGTTGTAGGGGACGGTGCTAGCCCTGCACCCAACGTATCTCCGTTACCACGCTTTGTACCGCCGGCCCAGTTGCCGAGCAGCTCCTCGGACCTCGCGAAGACCTCTTCCAGATTCACGTCCCCCACGACTATAAGCGTGGCGTCGCCGGGTCCATAGTGCTCCTCGAAGTGACTGGTCACTTGATCCCGCGTGAGCGCCCCGACCGAGGCCTCTGTCCCCACCAATGGATGACCGTAGCTGGTATCGGGCCCGTAGACCAGAGCGCGTGAAGCCCTCTGTGAGATCAACGCCGGGTCGTCCGACACGCGGCTCAAGTCGGCCAGCCGCTCCTTGCGCACTCGTTCGAGCTCCTCAGCTGGAAACGTGGAGTTCCGGACGACATCGGCGATGACGTCCAGAGCTGCCGGCCAGTGGGATGTGAGCGTCTCGATAGCCAGAACGACATTGTCCCGGTTGGCGCCCGCGTCCAGATGTGTTCCCACCGACTCCAGCTCGTCCGCGATCTCCTGGCTGGAGCGGCGCTTGGTCCCCTCTGTCAGCATCGCCGCCGTCATGTGGGCCAGCCCGGGTGAGCCAGCCGGATCGGAGGTCGCACCCGCATCCCCCAAGATCAGGCCCATGGCGACCACAGGCAGCGACCTGTTCTCGACATGCATCAGCTTGAGACCGTTTGGCAGATCCCGGCGCGCCGGCACGGGGGGAACGAACGCCTTGAGGGCGCCTCCCTTCGGCATCGCGGAGCGGTCGACCGAGCTGGCGGCGGGCTTCGTGTCGGCCTCCGGCACGATGGTCAGCCGTACACGATTACCCCCCAGCATCGAGTTCGCAACCCGCACAACGTCGTCGCGCGAAACATCAGCGAAACGCTGCAAGTCGGTATTAATAACGCCGGGGTCCCCCGCCATCACGTTGTAGTAGTTGAGCTGATCGGCCTTTCCACCGAATCCGCCGAGCCTCTCCAGTTGGTGTACGTGTTGGCTCTCCAGCATGTTTCGAGCCCTGTTCATCTCCTGGTCCGACGGCGGCTCTCGGCGCAAGCGCTCCAGCTCCTCGTCCACCACCTCCCGCGATTCCTCCAGCTCATGCCCCGGGCTTGCCGTCACCTGGACGTGAAACTCACCTGATATCTCCTGGGTGTAGTTGCCGACGCTCACCTGACGAGCGATCTGCTTCTCGTACACCAGCGACCGGTAGAGCCTCGAGCTCTTTCCCTCCCCAAGCACCATCGCCAGGGTCTCCAGCGGCGCGTCGTCCGCGCCGAATGCGGGGGAGGTGGGCCACGTCAGCACGAGCCTCGGGAGCTGTACGCTGTCAGGCACCGTCATCCCCACCTCGCCACTGAGCGACGAGTCCATTCGGCCAATCCGGTTAATCGGCGGACCAGGGGGTATATCCCCAAAGTAGAGCTCGACCTTGCGCTTCACATCTTCGACGTCCACGTCTCCCGCTATCGCAAGACTGGCGTTGGATGGCGCGTAGAAGCGCCTGAAGAAGTCCTGCACGTCACTTAGAGCCGCAGCCTCCAGGTCTTCCTGCGAACCTATGACGGGCCAGCCATACGGATGGGGCGCTGGGTACAGCCTCTCCGGCAGTAGGAGGTGAGCGCTGCCGTAGGGGCGGTTCTCATAGCTCTGCCGCCGCTCGTTCTTCACTACGTCGCGTTGGATATCGAAGCGCTCCTGGTCCAGCGCGTCCAGCAGGAACCCCATCCTGTCGGCTTCGAGCCAGAGGGCGAGGTCCAGCTGGCTGGACGGAAGCGTCTCCCAGTAGTTTGTCCTATCGGACGTGGTTGACCCGTTAATCTGCGCGCCGACCTTCTGGAGCGGCTCGAAGTAGTTCCGGTTGTGGTGCTTGGAACCCTCGAACATCACGTGCTCGAACAGGTGAGCGAACCCCGTCCTGCCGATCTCCTCGTCCTTGGAGCCAACGTGATACCAGACGTTGACAGCCACCATTGGCGCCGAGTCGTCCTCGTGAAGCACCACCTTCAGTCCGTTGGATAGAGTGAACTCCTCGAACGAAATCGACAGCATTTGACGCTCCACCGTACTACGAGGGTTGGGGCTCAGCTTCCGGATTATATCACCTCAAGTTGCTCGGCCCGACGTACCGCCTTGTAGCTGACCGGTACACAAGCGCTCATGCGAGTGCTATAATAGGGCCTCGTTTCAGCAGACCGGAAGGAGTAGCCGATGCAGCAAGAATCTAATCTTAGACGCACCTATTCGATCGTCGTTGAAAAGGTGGCCTACACATCCGCGATCCTCGTCGGCGTCGGTATGTTGTGGTTCATCTTCGCCCTACTTGGCGCCGGCGCCGTCGTGGTGTTGGTCGTTGTGGCCATCCTGCTCACTGTATTCAAAGTCGGTTTCCTCTGGCTTCTCAAATAGCGCTCCGCTAACCGTCTTGAAAACGGACCGAGCGCGCCCCTGCCTCCTTGCGCACACCGAGCGAATGAGGGCCCATGTATCCTAATGGGCCCTCATTCTCTTTAAGCACACAACGTCTCACTACCGATTAGGAAGCCCGACCCCATGACCACGGACGCACCCCCAGACTCCGCGATGCCGGTTGTACCCCCAAGGATCCTTCTCGGTCCAGGGCCAAGCAACGTCAATCCAAGAGTCCTTCAGGCGATGATGTCTCCCATGATCGGCTATCTGGACCCCGACTTCATGCTGATCCTGGACGAGATCTCAGAGCTTCTCAAGCAGGTATTCGGGACACAAGAATGTCTGACCATGGCGCTCTCGGGCACAGGGTCCGCCGGAATGGAGGCCGGATTGAACAGCCTCCTCGAGCCCGACGACACCGCCGTGCTTTGCGTGCACGGGTTCTTTGGGGAGCGCATGATAGAGATGGCCCGCCGTGTCGGGGCCAATGTTGTGGAGTTGCAGTCGGCGTGGGGTAAACCTTTCCCGCCCGAGATGCTCGAGGCCGAGCTCCGGAAACACCGCAATGTAAAGCTCGTGACGGTTGTACACGCCGAGACATCCACCGGGATAATGCAGCCGCTCGAGGACCTCTCCAGAATCGCCGCCGAGCACGACGCCCTTTTCATGGTCGACGCCGTCACGTCCCTGGGCGGAAGCGAGGTGGCCGTGGACAGATGGGGGAGCGACTACGCCTACTCCGCCTCCCAGAAGTGCTTGGGGGCGCCGCCGGGCCTGTCCCCTGTCGCCCTGAGCCCAAGGGGGCACGACACGATCGCCGCACGTCAGAGCAAACCCACGTCCTGGTACCTCGACCTCTCCCTGATCGCAAACTACTGGGGCCCGGAGCACGTCTACCACCACACGGCGCCGGTCAGCATGCTCCTGGGCCTTCGGGAGGCGCTCAGAGTCATCCTCGAGGAGGGACTGGAAGCGAGGGTCGAACGGCACCAGCGGAACGCCGCCGCGTTAAGGGCGGGCCTAGAGGCCCTGGGCCTCGAGCTTGTGTCGCCAAAGGCCTACCGCCTCGACCAGATAACCCCAGTCCGGATCCCCGAGGGAATCGACGACCTGAAGGTCCGGCAGGCGCTCCTGCGACACTACCGCATAGAGATAGGGAGAGGGCTGGGCGAGTTCGCCGGCAAGGTCTGGCGCATCGGCCTAATGGGCGACTCGAGCAAGGCGGAATATGTCCTTGCCCTGCTGGCGGCGCTCGAAGATATCCTGCCGACGCAGGGCTATGAGATCGGCAGAGGCGCCGGGGTTGCCGCCGCGAGCCAGGCCCTGTCAGCGGCGTAGGCTTCTCGTCACCCGACCGTTATGCAGACCTGAGGTCAAACCTCCGTTGCTTCGCCAATTTCTCCAATCGCCTCGGCAGGGCACTATCGCATCGGCAGGCGAAGTGCGGCACGGAAGCGCATCGTCGGATGCCGTCGCACGGCTCAGACTCCGCCCTCGGACACTCGACGATGTTTCCGAACTATGAGACACATACCCCTAATCTACCCAATGGCCCTGGCGCTTATCGTTCTCGTCACCTTCTTCACCGGGGCGTACGCGATCGCGGAGGCAGCCGTGAACGGCGAGCCTTCTGCCACTCCCAATCAGGCCCTGCTCGCGCCCAACCACGGCTATGAGACAAGTGCTGAGGGAAGCTCACAGCTCGACTGGTACGAGAGCGCCGCCATCTGGGTATGTCCGCTCCACTAAGCGTCTGATGCACCGCTGCGCCTAAGAGCGCGGACAACAGAAAAACTCCGCGGTCTCTGTGACCTCTGTGGTGAGAATCGGGAGATTTCATGGGCCGTTTCGATGACCAAGTCGCCATAGTAACGGGCGGCGCGACGGGGATTGGGCTGGGAATCGCCTCGCGGCTCGGAGCGGAAGGCGCGAGAGTCGTAATCGCCGACCACGACGCCTCCCAGGGCGAGGAGTCCGTAGCCATTCTGCGGGAGAGCGGCGTGGACGCAACTCTGGAGGTCGGGGACGTCGGCGACCCGGACGTGGCGGAGCGGAGCGTCAGCAGGGCCGTCGACGCCTGGGGACGAATCGACATCCTGGTCAACAACGCTGGCATCGCGGGGGATGCAGCCAACACGTGGGAGCTGCCCGTCGAAGAGATGGACCGCGTGTACCGCACCAACCTGCGCGGCGTCTTCATTTTCTGCCGAGAGGTCATCCCGCACATGTTGGAGCGCGACTACGGCCGCATTGTCAACATCGCCTCTATTGCCGGGAAGGAGGGCAACCCTCGCATGGTGCCCTACTCGGCGACCAAGGCCGCGGTCATCGGGTTGACCAAATCCCTCGGCAAGGAGCTTGCACGGACGGGTGTCCGCGTGAACTGCGTCACGCCGGCCGTCGTCCGGACTCGTATGTTGGAGCAAGTGACGCCGGACCAGGTCCAGTACATGATCGAGCGCATCCCCATGGGTCGGACCGGTGAGGTTGAGGAGATCGCCGCCCTGATCGCCTGGCTCGCCTCCGCAGAGTGCTCGTTCAGCACCGGCGCAGTGTTCGACATAAGCGGCGGGCGGGCGACGTACTAATGGGACGTTTGGAGGTGGGAGCTTGAAGACCGTAGCCAATAGAGCAGGGGACTACTCGTACGTCATCGGGCCTTACCGAGACCCGGAGGCCACGGTGAGACCTGGGGAGACCTTCGCCGTCGAGACCCTAGACGCTTTCGAGAACAAGATCGACTCCCCCGACGCAGATATCACCAGGCTTATCAGAGTTCCCTACGTGAATCCGCTGACCGGGCCCATCTATGTCGAAGGGGCCGAGAAGGGAGACACGCTGGCGGTGACAATCGAGTCTATCGAGGTCACACGGGACTACGCCGTTAGCGCCATCATTCCCGAATTTGGCGGCCTCTGCAGCACCGTGTTCACCCGCACGCTCAATCCGCCCTTGCCGCCGCGCGTAATGCTGCACCCCATACGCGGCGGTGAGATCACGTTCTCCGAAACGCTGGCCATCCCGCCAATCCCCTACGAACCTTTCTACGGCACCATAGGGACCGCGCCGGAGGTAGAAGCCATCAATTCGTTAACTCCCGGGGTGCACGGCGGCAACATGGACGCGGCCGACGTATGCCCAGGTAACACCATATTCCTCCCGGTCCAGGTAGACGGGGCGCTACTCTACGTGGGAGATGGCCACGGCGCCCAGGGCGACGCAGAGGTCTGTGGCGTAGCCGCGGAGATACCAACGAGGGGCGTCATGACCGTCGACCTGATCAAGAACAAGGTGATCGGCACTCCGCGGGTCGAGTCCGGGGAATACATCATGACGGTAGGTAGCGCGCGTCCTATGGAGGATGCGGCACGGATCGCGTTCTACGAACTGGTGATGTGGCTGGAGTCCGAATACGGAATTGAGCGGCTGTTGGCGTACCAGCTTTGCTCTCAGATCGCTCGGGTGCGCCTCGCCAACATGGTGGACGTCCTCTACTCGGTGGTGGCGAAGTTCCCGAAGCGCTATTTGCCTCCCGTCGGTCCGCGGACCAACGGGTCTGGCCCAGGGCGCTAGTAACTACCCCGCTTGAGTGACTTCGGCCGCCGGCGCCGTCCCGGCTGAGCGGCCGAAGATGCGGCGTATGTCACCATACTCCCACACCATAAGGACCTGGGTGGCCACGCCGATAGAACTGTATGTCCCCGCAATCACACCGATAAGAAGTACCCACAGGAACACGCGAATCGTGGGGCCCCCGAAAAGTATCAACGCGAGGAGCGTGAACAGCAGAGTCAGACTCGTGTTCATTGAGCGTCCCAGACTTTCCGATATGCTGAGATTTGCGTTGCTCGCCAGGCTTCTATTCGGGTACAGCAGCACGTTCTCCCGCAGGCGGTCGAAGATGACGATCGTATCGTTGACGCTATAGCCAACGACGGTCAGAAGGGCAATCAAGAACATCGTGTTGACTTCTACGTCGAAAAGCACGCCGAGCATCGCGAAGATCCCAATCACCACGAGCGAGTCGTGCAGAAGCGCGATCACCGCAGCGGTGCCGTACCTGAAAGGACTGGGCACGTTCCGGAACGCCCACCATACATAGAAAAAGATACCCACTGCTGCCGCAAGCACCGCATAAAACGCATTCCGCACCGTCTCGAACGCCACCACCGGCGAGACCAGGTCGAACGAGAGCACCTTTATTGGCGGCGATAGCTTGTCCTCCAGGGCATCTACAAGCTTGGTCTTCTCATCCTCGGTCAGCGTCTCGGTGACCACTCTATAGCTGTCGTCTCCGGTCTGGTCGACGTCGGCGTCGGGATACCCCAGCTCGGACAACTCGTCCCGTATCGCCGCCGCGGTCACTGGGCTCGCGAACGCCACCCCGATGTAAGTCTTGGCAGGGTCCGTGGTGGTGCCTGCTTGGGGAGTGAACAGCTCGACGCCGGCAGTCAGCCCCAACGAATCCGTAATGGAGTCGATCAGCCCGTTCTTGGCCGCCTCGTCGAGCTCCTTGGTCCGTACCAGAAACGAGCTTTCCCCACTCTTCTGGACGATCGCGTCCGGTTGCCCGGCGTCTATCAGGGATTGCCTCAGCCGTTCCTGCTCTGCCGGGTCTCTGAACTCCATCGTGATCGACGACCCGCCGGTGAAGTCGATGCCCGGCTTGAGCCCGGGCGCTATCGCCAGGAACAATATGCCCGGCGCGATCACCAGCAGTGACACCAGGAAGAACCAGTACCTCTTGCTTACGAAGTCCAAAGCTACTCCCTTGCCTCCGCGACGACCGCCTGGCGCTGCTGTGGCAAGTCCCCTGCGCCGGCCGGCACATACAGGTCGAGACGCCTGGCGAGGCGAGTTGCCGCGGTCAGACGCAAGAGTGTGCGGCTAACCGTGATCGCCGAGAACATACTGACACCCACGCCAACCGCCAGCGCAACTGCAAACCCCTGGACTATCGTCGCGCCCAGGGTATCGGCGAACCAGAAGAGAATCGCGCAGGTTATCAGCGTCGACACGTTGCTGTCTCTTATCGCGGGCCACGCCCTGTTGAACCCGATGTTGACTGCTGAGAGAAGTGTTCTCCCCGCCCGGAGCTCCTCTTTCATGCGCTCGAAGATAAGGATATTGGCGTCCACGGCCATGCCGATGGACAGGATCGCCGCCGCCACCCCGGACAGTGTCATGGTGATAGGTAATGTCTTGAAAATGGCGAGCACGAATAGGGCGTAGATGAGCAGCGAGGAGGCCGCCACGAGACCCGGAACCCTGTAGTACATCACCATAAACAGTAGCACCAGCAAGAGCCCGGCAACTCCAGCCGTCACGCTCTTCTTAAGGGAGTCGGCGCCCAGGATGGCGTCGATGCTCCGCTCCTGAATGAGCTCCACCGGCAATGGGAGCCGGCCGGACTCGAGGAGCAGCGCCAGCTCCTTCACGCGGTCGAAAGTAAAGTTCGGCGAGGTGATGTAGGCCGTACCGCGCGTAATGGCCACGTCCGCGGTCGGCGCCATGAGCTCCTCGTCGTCCAGAATGAAGGGGGTTACGTCAGGGGTACCGGCGATCCTAGCGGTAAGCTCCGCGAACTTCCTGGTACCGTCGCCGTTGAACTCCAGGTTCACGATGGGTATCCCTGTCCCAGCGTGCTGGCCGGGGTAGGCCCTCGCCAGGTCCTCCCCGGTCAGGCCCACGTCCGTGTCCACCTTGCCCAGTAGTTCCCCTAGCTTCAGGCGAGGGTTCTCACCAAACCTCTCCTCTGCTTCTGCGAGGCTCCGCAGCTGTAGCGAGACGTTCAGCAGATAGCTGTTGCTCTCGCCGAGACGCCTCACGTTGGGATCGCCGAACGGGACGATCTGACCGTCAGCTGCTTGGGCCACCGTCACGTAGGTGATTCTAAGAGGCGCGGGAGTCTCGCCTTCCACAGCTATCGTTAAGATGTTCGTGTATATTCTCCCCGTTCCCGGGATCGGCTCCAGGCTCTGCTCGAGCTCGTCCACGATGGTGGCGAAGTCTGCCGCAGCCTCTTCAGTGAACTCTACGATCAACACCGGCGTACCCGTAACGGATTCCTGCAGCGCCGGAGCGGTGGTGGTGCCAGCCGTGCCGGTGGCGGTAGACGTCGCCGGGTCGGTGCTGGTCGACCCGAGCAGCGATTCGAGCGCCTCTGTGCTGGTGGTACCCAGTAGCGATTGCAGGGCCTCCATGCTCGTGGACCCCAGCAGAGCCTCCAGCGCCCTCGTGCTGGTGACCCCAAGCGGCCCTCCCCCCAGTCCTCCCAGTAGGAAAGGCGATATCTGGTCCAGGTTCTCTACGCGGACGCTCACTATGTTGTCCAGCGAGACACTCTGAATATCGCGGGGGACGTTCAGGGTCCGGTGCTTTATCTCCAGCCTGGCCGTCTCGCCGATGAGGCTCTTCGCTCGCGCCGGGTCCGCGCCGGCCAGCTGGATAAGAAGCCGGTCTTTGCCTAATATCTGGATGTTCGGATCGCCCAGACCCGCGGCATTGACGCGGCCCTCGATGGACCGCTTGAGCTGCTTCATGTCGTCGGCGAGGGAGGGTCTCGATTCTGGATCGATAGGCTCGCCCGTTTCGGGGTCGACTGCCTGGTAGACCAGGTGGCTCCCCCCCTGCAGGTCCAGCCCCAGATTGAGGCCGAGGATCGTGTCGCTGCCCCGTTCAAATCCACCTATAGAGATGGTCTGAAACCCAAGGACCAGCACGCTCAAAGCGATTAGGACGACTATCAGCGCAATAGTGCGGCTGTATCTACGCACTGCCGCCTCCCGCACCTAGCTTTACTCTTACCAGTTCCACGGCGGCTCCTGGAGTGGCGATTTCACCGCTGGCTTGCGCCTCCCGCACCAGTTCGAGCAGGGCGCCGATCTCCGGGCCCGGTTCCAGGGAGAACGTCTTCATGATGTCGTTTCCATTGAGGAGCCCGGGGTCGGCAGTGGAGCTTTTGGGCGCCAGGCCCTCCCGGAGGATGTGGCCGATGAGCTCGCAATGTGCTTCCCACTCACCACTGTCCAGGTGTGCTCCGCGGGCCGCCAGGTAGTCTGCCATATTGAGATACAGCGTATCGATGGCGGCATCATCCAGATCGCGATAGAACCGGTATATCGCCTTTGCGGTGGGCAACTCCACGTTTTGGGACATCTGCGTTGGCCGGAGGTGGTGCTCGATCATGCGCCGCACCAGGTCGATGCCTCGCCCGCTCAATCGCAGGCGCTCCAGCATGTCGGAGGCCATCTCGGCTCCCTGTTTGTCGTGGCCGAAGAAGCGCATCCTGCCATCGGCCTCGATAGTCTTTGTCCTCGGCTTGGCTATGTCGTGCAGCACTGCGGCCAGCTTCAGCAGGGTCAGGCGCGTGTGCCCGTCGCTGACCTCTTCCGCAAAGTAGACCTCCCATGAATCGAACCGGGGCACGTTAGCCTCGACGAACTCGTCAGGCTCGCCTACGACGCCCAAAATTCGCTCAACCTGCCCGGCGGACTCGACGCAGTGGTCGAACACGTCCCAGTAGTGCTCCTTCGGCTGCGCGACGCCCCGAGCGTCCGACAGCTCGGGGAACACCTCGCTCAGCAGCCCCAAATCGTCGAGCAAACGGAGCGAAGCCGTAGCCCCGGGCTCGGCTAGAATCCGGAGTAACTCGTCGCGCACTCTCTCCGACGAGACCCTGCGCAGCAGGCCCGCGTTTCGCCTGATCATATCCCGCGTCTCGTCGGCTATGGCGAAGCCTAGCTGGACCGCCAGCCTGGGCGCCCTCATCAACCTCCCGGGGTCGGAGGCGAAAACATCCGCCGAAAGCGCTCTGATGACACCGGATCGCAAGTCTCCTAGGCCGTCGTAAGGGTCGATCAAATCTACCGCGCCGGGCTCGGACCCGACATCGCTCAGCGGGATAGCCATAGCGTCCAGGGTGAAGTCCCTTCGGCCCAGATCAGAGAGAATTCCGTTATCCAGCGGAGTCAGGTCGACGGTGCGACCCTCGTCGCCGGCCATCACGACTCTCACGTAGTCCCTTTCATCGTCGAGCACCACAAGGCGTCCATCGAGCAGCTTGGCCAGCTCGTCGCCGGTTTCCCTGGCGGAGCCGCTGATGACGATATCGATATCCCCAATCGCTCGCCCGAGAATCGCGTCGCGCACTGCGCCGCCGACGAGAAATGCGGCGGCTGCGCGGGGCGCCAGGTGGCGCCCTACCGCCGTGACGATTGGGGAGAAAGAAGTTCGCGTAAGCAAGTTAGTCGAGTCGGAAGTTGGAGCGGCCGTCGTCTTCAGCGAAACATGAGTCTCAACCAACGGCGGCCTCGGCTTGGGCGTACTCGTGCTCCTCCCCATCTTTGATCAGGTGCTCGTGGTCCTTCAGGTGGTCCAGGAAGAGGATCCCGTCGAGGTGGTCTATCTCATGCTCGAGCGCCTGCGCCAGGAGCCCGTCCGCTCGGAGTCTGACCACGTTGGACGTGCGGTCGAGTCCCGTGGCCTTCACCCATATCGCGCGTGTGATCAAGCCACTGTAACCGCGGACACTCAGACATGACTCGCCCACCTCTCGCTCCCCCTCGCGGTGCACTATCTCCGGATTAATATAGACGATGGGCTCCTCTTCTTCCGGTGTATGGATCACTATAACCCGCCTGAGCTCGCCGACCTGGTTTGCCGCGAGTCCCACGCCGTTGGCGTCTCTCAGAGTGTCGATCATATCGTCGGCAAGTCGTTGGACCGAGTCATCGATCCTTCTCACTTTTCTCGCTCTACGCCGCAGAACGGGATGAGGGAACTGTAAAATCGGCAGCACCGACACCATGCTTCTCCCGGAAATCGTTCAGACCACATCTATTGATTATATCGAGCGCGCCATACAGGTGTAAAGGCGAAGTGGGCCATCTCAGGGCCGTTGCAAAGCGAGCTTGGCACATGAGCCCTTCGTGCCAAGCCCTTGGGCAGCGCTCATGACAGACCTGTCGAAGCCCTCCAATCCGAATCGTAGGGGTACCCTGGACAAGCCAGAGTACCGGCCAGGGACTGGAAGACACGACGAGGATGAAATGTCCCCGGGGCTCTTTGGGCCCACGTTGACCGCATCCTTGGCGCGCCGCTACAATCGGTCTCGCCATGACCGATGGTACCTCTGAGGTCTCGAGTGGCTGCAGCGAGAGTCCCATGCTAGAGATAGTGGACACCGGCATCATCTCGCACGAATCCCGTCGGGGCGCGTACATGCCTGTCGTCACCCCGCTGCCCAACGGGACGTTAATCGCGTCCCAGTACGTGGGACACGGGCTAGGTTCGCCCGACAACCATATAGAGGTGCTTCGGTCCGCCGACGGCGGGAGGACATGGGAGAACCAAGGCAGCATCCACGGCGACTCGCCAACCGGTGACGGCTGGTCGTACCGGGCGCCGGGGATTGCGGCCGCGCCCGACGGTCGACTGGTGATGAAGGCCTCCCGCTTCGAGCAGAAGGACTCCACATTCAACGTTGAGACTGAGGAGTCCGCGCTGTGCGAGCTTTTGCTCTTCTGGTCGAGCGACCTGGGCGTGACCTGGTCCGGCCCACAGGTTGTAGACGTGGACCTGCCGCGGGACAGGTACAACTGGAACGGCGCGGGAACGCTGCTGCAGCTCTCGCGTGACCGCTGGATGTACCCCCTGGAGACCTGGAAGCCGGAGGGGCTTGCCGGCCCACCGGACCAGAAAGCCGCCGCCGTCTTCTCGTCGGACCAGGGCCGGTCCTGGGGTGACCTCACCGTCGTAGCCGACGACACCTCAGGCCGGATACTGTGGTGGGACCAGATGTGCTCGGTCCTGCCCGACGGTAGGCTCCACTCCCTGCTATGGACACACAAGTACGGCACGTCCGAGGACCTCAACAACCACTGGGTAGTCTCAGAGGACCTCGGGCGCTCCTGGACAGTGCCGCGACCGACAAATCTCCGGGGACAAGTATGCGCTCCCATCCCTCTTCCGGACGGGCGAGTGGCCGCGATATACAACTACCGACACGAGCCGCAAGGCATCCACGTTGCCATCACAGAAGACCTGTCCAACTTCGACCTGGAAAACGAGACCGTCGTCTTCGACGCAGGCGCCGAGGCGACGCTGGGCGAGCCGCAGCACGAGAATTTCCTCGCCGAGCACATGCTTATCGCGTTCGGGAAGCCGGGTGGCGTACTGCTACCCGACGGCGACATAATGACCTACTTCTGGTGCACGTCCCAGGGGATTACCCACACCCGCTGGGCGCGCCTGAAAGTACTGTAGCGCAGGATAGGAGTCAAGATGACCAACGAAGTTCCCTTCGAAGCCGGCGTTGTCGGCAGCCTTCCCCGGCCCCCTGCGGTGGTCGATCTGCTGCCCGACACCCCGGGTGAGGAATCGGCCCGGGCTGCTCGAACTCCTCAGATGGACGCAGCGGTAAAGTACGCGATCACCCTTCAGGAGACGGCCGGCCTGGACCTGGTGAGCGACGGCGAGTGGCGCCGTCACGCCTACACCCATATCATCGCCGACATCGCCCGGGGCTTCGCCCAAGACCTACGGGAGGAGCCACGGCGATGGGGAATCACCATCACCGAGCCTATGGAGGTAGTCCGGCCCGGTCTCGTTGCCGAGGAAGCCCGATTCTTGGTGGAGAACACGGACAGGGCGACAAAGGTATGCCTTCCATCCCCGTACCTCCTCGCGGTCCGCCTGTGGGAAGAGGAGTGGTCAGCCCGGGCGTACCCGACCCGCGAGAGCTTCATAGACGCCCTGGTCCCCATCCTCAGGGACGAGCTTCTGGCCCTCCGCGATACCGGGGTCTCTGTCGTTCAGATCGACGAGCCCCACCTCTGTGTGCTGGTTGACCCGCAGATCCGGTCCATGTTCGACGACCCGCAGTACGAGATGGACCTTGCCGCGGCCAAGATCAACGAGGTCGTCCAGGGAGTCGAGGGAGTACGGTTGGCGCTGCACCTCTGCCGCCGCAACTGGGGCAGGCGCGGATGGGGAGCCGAGGGCGGCTACGGGCCTATCATCGAGACCATGAAGAAGATCGACGTCGACCAGTACGTCATGGAGTTCAGCATCCCCGCGGCCGGCGACGTCGCCATCCTCAAGGAGCTCCCGGACGACAAGCTAATCGGACTGGGGTGTGTCGAGTGCCGGTTCGAATCGATCGACACGCCGGACCAGGTCGTCGCGAGGGTCGAAGAAGCAATCAAATACGTCGAGCCGCAACGGCTCAGCCTGAACCCCGACTGCGGCTTCGCGCCGGGGCTAAAGGTGAATATCCCGTTGGACGAGGCGTACCTCAAGCTCAAGAACGAGGCCGAGGCTTCGCGTCGGCTCCGCGACAAGTACGCGTAAAGCGTACGGCCGGCGTCAGGCGGGGGGCACGTTAGCGCTGATGATGAGGTGCTCCAGCCAGTCGTCGCTGTCGTTGATCAGACCGTGCTGGACCTTCGGAGGCCCGTAGACCGCGTCGCCGTCGCGCACGTCCACGGTCTCCTCCCCGACGATCATCTTGCCGCGACCCTCGGTGAAGTAGTAGACCTGCTCCTTCTCGGGGTGCGTATGCACTCCCGTCTCCAGCCCCGGCTGAAGCCTGTGCAGGGTGATGTTGACGAGACCCTGAAGCGGCGCCTCGTTGAATGTCTTCCCCTCCCTGCCCTTCTGCGCGAAGATGCTCCACAGCAGCGCCGCCCCGTGAGAGATGTGCGGGGTCGAGTCCTGCCAGTTGCGCTTGGCGACATCCTGCGTCTCGGTCCCTACTGAGTTGATTATGAGGTGCTCCACCCAGTCGTCGGAGTCGTTGATCATCTGGTGATGCTTGCCCACCGGAGCGCAGATCGCGTCGCCCTTACGTACCTCGTAGAGCTGGTCGTCGATGTTCATCTTGCCCCGGCCGTGCGTGAAATAGTAGACCTGCTCCTTCACGTCGTGGATGTGATAGTCGCCGCTCTTGCCCGGCTGCATGCGGTGCATCGTCATGCCCATGAAACCCTGCAAAGGGGCCTCGGCCTCGGACCTACCCGCGGCGCCCTTAGACCCTAAGAGCGACCACACGATCGCCGTCTCGTGCGAGACCACCGGAACGATGTTTCTCCAGTTGCGGACTACTACCATCATGCCCTCCTTAGCCTAATCGAAGATTGTTCGCGCTGACCGCCCATGCGGGCGCCCATTGCTTGCGGCACACCACTTTGTGCGGCACACCACTTTGTCATACTGAGGAGTCCCCGACGAAGTATCTGGGGCGTGGCACTTCCAACGGGTTCTTCTCAGTTGGTGCTAGTCGCCTCGCTCTTCATGACCGCGCCCGGTCCTCAGCCGTCGCCGCACGCCAATCATAGCCACCGGCGCAAGCAGGAGCAACACGTTGGCGACCCCGGCCGACGTCGGTGGTCCTGGGGCCGCGGAGCAGAAGCCACCTGACGGCGCCGGCGTCGGCGTCGCAGACAGAACCCGGGGCGTGGCCGTCGGCGACGGCGCAACGGTGGGCTCTGGGGTGGGGGTCGGCGACGTGGTAGGCGTGCGTGTCGGCCTGGGTGTCCGTGTCGCTGTGGGGACTGGCGATGGCGTGTTCGTTGGCGTGGGCGTGAGAGTCGCCGTCGGCGCCGGGGTGGGCGTGTTGGTCGGTATCGGCGTCGCGGTGGGCGTGTTGGTCGGTATCGGCGTCGCGGTGGGCGTGGGCAGTCCCACGAAGATCAGATCGAACCCGCCTCTGGTCCGCCCGCTCTGAAATATATCCGTAGTCCTCGACTTGAACCCGTCCAGATAGAACTCGATCGTGCTGCCGATGACGCTGAAGTCGTTGGGGTCCACCACCAGGTTAGTGTAGCCGGCCCCCTGAATTCGCGCCGCTGTAGACTCATAGGCGCCTATCTTTGCGGTCAGCTCAGCCTTCTCCGGAACGTCGCCACCCGCCACGATGATTAGCCCGGCGTAGATCGCTGGGTGCGCCACCTGGGGGGTTGGCGTGAGCGTTGGCGTGTTGGTCGGCGTCGGCGAAGGGGTCGGCGTAGGTGTAGGCAGGCTCGCAAAGGTCAGGTTGAAGTCCCGTTTCAGAGTGGGCAGCGCGCTCGCCTTGAACGTGTCCGTCTCGTTGGCCTTGATGCCGTCGAGGTGGAAAGTCACCTCCTTGTCGTTGAAGGTGCTGTTCGGGGGCGAGACCGTTAGCGTGAACCGACCTCCCGTAACCGTCGCAGGCTTGGACTCGTACGTCTCGATCTTCGCAACGATGGCGAAGCCGTCGGGGACGTTAGCGACTCCCACCTTGGCCGTACCGGAATAGAAGTACGGTAGCGGCGGAAGCGCTTGAGCGCGCGCTGTATCGGCTGTGACCGCCGCCGCTGTTGCGGACACCAGCAGCGCCACTACCATCCGCTGTACCACCGCGGCGTTGTGGAGCATCTGCTCTCTCTAAAGAGGCCTCCCTCCCCATGTATCTGGAGAGGGAGGCCTCATCCGGTCCCTTCTCAGAGTCCGGTCTATATATCTAGCGGATTACTACGGTACCAGGTCGCCAGCCACCCGGAGGAAGATCCAGTAGCCATGGCCCACTACGATCTCGGCATCGTCCACAGTGATACCGTCCGGTACGATGGCGGTGAAGGCGTTGGCGGTGTTGCTGTAGCCGTAGGCCCTCGACCAGTTCAGGCCGGAGAAGTACTCGTCGGCGTCACGGGTTTCGGTGGTCAGGTCCGGGACGCCTACGCCCACCAGGTTCCACCCCGCCACAAGCCTATAGCTGGGCGGCAGCCCGGCCGCTCCGGCGGTCAGGCCGGGCACGTCCACGCTCAGGGTCTCGAAGCCGTCGGTGTGGACCCAGTAACCCTTCTTCGGATCGATCGTCATCAGGTTGCCACTCCAGCCCGCCTGGTCACGCACGGCCGATTGCCATCCGCCCGCGGCCCTGGGGTCGTAGGTCAGGACGATGTCAGCCTCCAGACCGGCCATCACGCTCCCTATCGCACCGTCTGCCGGAGCGTCGGCCAGCGAGATCAGGTTCCATCCGGGCCTCAGGCCAATCGTCTGGGTCCGCTTGGCGATGGTGAACTTGGCGGTAAGCGTTCCCTCGTTAGCGGCGGTGTCCGTCGCGGCCACAGCCAGCTCGTAGTCGCCCAACGCCAGCCCGCTGGCGGCGTACAGGAACTCCTTGTTGTCGGTGGTGACGAAGCTGGCCAGCAGGTCCTGGACGGTCCCATCGGGCATCGTCATCTCCGCTTTGGTGAGCGTCACCGTCGTGTAGGAGTCGCCTGTATACTCGTCCTCGTCCCAGACCATCCGGAGGAACGGCGATGTATCCTGAATCGTCTTCTCGTCCTGGTCGACAACAGCGGTCGGGGCGCTCTGGTCTATCTCGAACACGTGGCTCCCGACGTGTGAGTAGCTCACCTTCGTGGTACCGGGGGTGAGGCCACTTGCAGTCACAACCCGCGTGGTCGCGTCTACTGCCATTATAGTAACGGTGGAGGTCTCACCGTTCGGTCCAACAGCGGAGGTCTCACCGTTCGGTCCAACAAGTTTGATGTCCTTACCGTCGATCACACCGTCGCGGTTCTTGTCTCCGATCGGCCCGTTCCCGAGCGTAAACGTGGTGGCCCCCGTCACAGCATCGATCTCTTCGTCAGACACATCGATCTCTTCGTCAGACACGTCGGTCAGGTTGCTGGCGTAGTTGGCACCATCACGGCCCCAGACGGAGACACCGTACTGGCCTGTCACGTCGCCGGAGACTACGGTGATGCTGCCCTCGAAGCCATGAGGCACTGGTGAGCTTACGGTCAGCAGCTTATTATTCGTGGCGCCCACGGGGCCAGCTACGGTGATCCACAGCCCGGACGTGCCACCTGCGATCCTCTCGTTGCTAGCCGCCGTTACGGTGACCACGTCGTCTGCCACGGCCAAGTCCTTGTCCACGGCGACGGTCAGTGTGGGGCCAATGCCGTCGGTCGCGGTGATCGTGGAATCGGCCGCTACGGCGTTGCCCGCCGCGTCCTTGACGTTGCTGGTGACTACCTTCACTGCGGGGGTTTCATCGGCGGCCAAGGGCGTCCCCGTCGTCAGAGTCACCTTCGTCTTGTCGTCCTCATCGAGGACCGCCCCGACCGCCGCGGCGGCGGCGACGGTGAAGTCAGAGCCGTCGGATGCGACGGCTGTCAGGGCCTCGTAGAAGGTCACCACCACCTCGCTCGCGTCACTCCCGGTCACTGCGCCCGTCATATATGGCGCGGTCGTGTCGATTGTTATCCAGACGGTCTCTGTTGCAGTGTTGCCCGCCTTGTCGGTCGCCGTCATCACCATGGTGAATTTCTTGCTCTCCGGCGCGCCGAACCCACCGGCGGTCGTGTCATTCTGCCAGGAGACCGGGTTGGCGAAGATGCCTCCGAACCCATCTGCAATCGGGAAGGCCGTTCTTGTCGCGATGTTATCGTGGATCTTGAGGGATATGCCGGCGTCGGTAAGCCCGGAGCCCAAGTCCGTCACGTTAAAGCTGACCTGGGGGAACGTGTTGGCTGTGACCGTGCCGTCGGCGGGGCTTACGTCCGCGAAGATTGGCTCCACCCCGTCCACGGTGACAGAGTCGGAGTCTATCGCGTTGCCGTCTGCATCGTAGTAGGTCACGACCAGGGTATCGCCGTCCTGGACCCATACCATGCCGTCACCCGCTGACAGGGCCTCCGTGGACGACGACAGCTGGAGCGTGCCAAGGAAGGTCGCCGACGTCGCGGCAACGGTAGCGCTCCCGAAGGCCACCTCGGCAATGTCCAGCCACTCGCCCGAGGGGTCCGATGTGCCGGTGACCTTCGCGCGCTGAGTGGACGACGCGTAGGAGTCCGCGGCGTGGAATGAGAATGTCGCCGTCGTGGTTTTATCGGTGCCCGGGTTCAAGAACATCGTGAAGCTGCCCGCGTCTACATCAAAACTGATCACGAACGCGTCGGCCGTTCCCACCTTAACCGTCGGCTTTTCGCTCAGTGGTGTGCTGGCGGGGGAGGTCGTGTTGTAGCCGGGCGCGTCCAGTGTATATGTAGCGGTACTGGTGGTCCCTGGTACACCTATATCCCCGGTGGGGAGACTAAACACGGTGCCAGGGAGAGCCCCCTGGCCAGACCACGTGGAGGTACCTGACTTGGGAACGTGCAGCCCCAAGTCCTTGATATAGAAGTGGGCTGTCGTGTCGGGCGCTACGTGCGCGACGTCATTGCCCGCGGAGTCAGTCCACAAAACGTCGTCTTCAGCGAGCGTCACCACCGCTTCTACAGGCCCCAGTGAACCGCCCTGGGCGAATGCGATAAGCAGCAGCAGCGCTACTAGGACCGATGAGGCTCTGGTTACGTACTTCACGGACTACCCCCTTGTGCCAGCTATCTTACGTGGTCGACCTTGAGTATTGATGGTCCCTGTTACAGACGGAACGGAGCCCTAGGTCGCCCATCACCCCCCAGGGACTCCAACCTACCCGATTTGGTTGCGGCGTAGCTCGACGCCACCTACTCCTCGCTACCCGTCAGAAATGAGCCGTTAGATTTGTACACCATGCCCATTTGCTTGTCAAGGCTTCTACGGGCGCTCACCGCGGCGTTAGACCGTTGCTTCCTGCATCCGGTGCCTTCGCCGCGGATACCCTCTCGAAACCAAGCGAAACTATATATTACCCGTATCTGTCTTGTCAATAAGCCAGGACATCACTATTTAAACGTCTTGCTCGCTAGCACCGCCCACTTTAAATGACGGAGATACCGGCCCGACCGAGGCTTATTTACCCTTCCCAAGGTTGGCAAGGAACTCCTTGTTGTCGGTGGTCCTTGCCATCTGCTCCAGCACCTTCTCGGTTGCATCTGAGGAGTCCATAGAGTCGCTGGACAGCATGCTCACCATCCTGCGCAGCAGCCAGACCTGCTTCAGCGTAGGTTCGTCCAGCAGCAACTCGTCCCGTCGGGTGCCGCTGCGCGTGATGTCGATGGACGGGAACGTGCGACGCTCCGAGAGCTTCCGGTCCAGGTGGACCTCCATGTTGCCCGTCGCCTTGAACTCCTCGTAGATCACGTCGTCCATCCGGCTGCCCGTGTCCACCAGACACGCCGAGATTATGGTCAGACTCCCGCCGTTTTCGCAGTTGCGCGCCGCTCCAAGGAACTGCCTGGGCGGGTAGAGCGCTATCGGATCGATGCCTCCTGAGAGCGTCCGGCCGCTCGTCGGGATCGACAAATTGTACGCGCGGGTCAGGCGCGTGAGGCTATCCAGCAAGATCACTACGTCCCTCCCAACCTCAACCAGCCTCTTCGCACGCTCCAGGGCTAGCTCGGCCACCCGGCAATGGTCCTCCACCGGCTCGTCGAACGTCGAGCTGTAGATCTCGCCATCCACGGAGCGCATCACGTCGGTCACCTCTTCCGGACGCTCGCCGACCAGGGCGACCATAAGGTGGATGTCGGGAGCGTTGGCGGTGATTCCGTTGGCGATCTGCTTGAGCATCGTGGTCTTTCCCGCTTTGGGCGGGGAGACTATCAGCCCTCGCGTTCCCCGCCCAATGGGAGCGACCAGGTCTATCAGGCGGGTGGAGAGGTTCTTGCGGGTCGTTTCTAGAACTATTCGTTCGGAGGGAAAGATCGGGGTGAGTCGTTCGAACTTGGGGCGGTCCCGGGCGGTGTCTGGTTCGAGGCCGTTTACGGCCTCGACTCGCACGAGGCTAAAATAGCGCTCGCCATCCTTGGGCGGCCTCACCTGTCCTGCGACCTGGTCACCGGACCTGAGGCCGAACCTTCTGATCTGAGACTGGGATACGTAGGCGTCCCCCGTCCCGGGGTCGTCGCTCTGATTTCTTAAGAACCCGTAGCCCCCGTCGCTCACTATCGCCAGGACGCCGCTGGCCAGTATCTGGCCGTTCTTCTCGGCGTGCGACTTCATGATCTTGAGCATGAGGTCCTGCCGCCTGGACGCCCCGTTTTCTGTGATTCCAAGGTCCAGGGCCAGGTCCTGCAACTCTTCCTTGGTCTTCGCGTGCAACTCTGCTAGGTTCATTCTCCACCCCAAGTACTGGGCGTCTGATCTACAACTCCGAATCCGGTATTAAGCGCAGCTAGTGGCAAGGGCAGTCTTTGGAAAACTCTTGACGAGGATGTAACAAAAGGTGGAGAGGCTCAGAAGCGCTTTGCTGTCGACCGTCGAGCCGGCCGAAGGGCCGTGGCAACGCCGATTCCTTATCTAAACTAAGAGCGTGCAGGCCTCTCTAACGTTAGGGTACGGGCGTTCGGGTCCGTTGTATGTGGCTTCAGAGAAGGACTTAAGAAAGCGGTCTCTGGGGCCGCCCCTGGCTTACCCATAGAACACCAGAGGGGAGGGAGGGACTCTCGGGCGCGGTTAGCTGATCGTCCTATCGGCGGAGGTGCTCCGCCGCGCCATCATCAACTGGGGAAGTAAATTCATGCTAGCACATCCATGAGCGGGCGTCTAGACCCTTCGCGTTGGTTTCTCCGCTTCTAGGGGCATGATGTGCTGGCCGCCCTCCCTAAGCGTGTTCTTCGCCAACCCCACGAACTCACGGAACAAGGGATGGGGCCTGTTGGGTCTCGAGAGGAATTCGGGATGCGACTGCACGCCAACCATGAAAGGATGGCCGCCCATCTCCATTATCTCGACTAGATTCCCGTCGGGCGAGAGCCCCGTCGGCCACAGTCGGACCGACTCCAGCGCCTCGCGGTAGGAGTTGTTGACCTCGAAGCGGTGACGGTGTCTCTCGCCTACGGTCACCGCCCCATAGGCTCGCGCCGCCCAGCTATCGGGGAGCACCTCGCATGGGTATACTCCCAAGCGCATCGTCCCGCCCATGTCGGTCACCCCGCGCTGATCGGGCATCAAGTCGATCACCGGGTCCTCGGTATCGGGGTCGAATTCGGTAGAGTTGGCCGATTTGAGCTCGAGAAGGTCGCGGGCCACCTCGATAACCATAACCTGCATGCCGAGGCATAGCCCCAAATACGGGACCTCGTTCTCCCTGGCGTACCTCACCGTCTCGATCATTCCGTTCACACCCCGAGGCCCGAACCCGCCAGGCACGACTATCCCCTGCGCGGAGTCCAAGAACATCTCCGGGCCCTCGCGCTCCACATCCTCGGCTTGCACCCACATGATCTCGATGTCCCTGCCCTGGGAGAGCCCCGCGTGAAGCAGGGCCTCTTTCACGGAGATGTACGAGTCTGGCAGTTCGACGTACTTGCCGACTACCGCTATCGGCACGATATCCTTGAGCTTCAGGATTGAGGCCACCATTCCTTGCCATCCAGCCATATCTCTGCCCGAGGAGGGGATGCGCAGCGTTCTCAGTATGAGCTCGCCCAGCCCCTCCTCCTCTAGTATCAGCGGCACCTCGTATACAGAAGATACTGTAGGTAGCCCAATCACCCCCTCACGCGAGACGTCGCAGTGCACCGCGATCTTGTCCTTGGTGTCGTCTTCTATTGGCTCGTCGCTGCGACACATAATCGCGTCGGGCTGAATCCCGATGCTTCTGAGCTCTCTCACACTATGCTGTGTCGGCTTGGTCTTCAACTCTCCAGTAGTCGATATATAAGGAAGGTAGGTGACGTGGATGTAGAAGACGTTGTCCCGCCCCGCCTCGTTGCGCATCTGGCGGATGGCCTCGAGGAACGGCAGTCCCTCGATGTCGCCGACTGTGCCACCTACCTCGACCACGATGACGTCCGCCCCGCTCTGTTTCGCCAGTGAGTCGAGACGCTCCTTTATCGCATCGGTCAAGTGCGGAATGGCCTGTATCGTTCCGCCCAGGAACTCTCCCCGCCGCTCGCGCGCGATCACGTCACCGTAGATCTGCCCGGCAGTGACGTTCGAGGACTCAGTGAGGTCGATGTCGATGAACCGCTCATAGTGGCCGAGGTCCAGGTCCGTCTCGCAGCCGTCGGCCGTGACGAACACCTCTCCGTGCTGGTAGGGCGACATCGTCCCCGGGTCAACATTAAGGTAGGGATCGAACTTCAGGACCGACACCGAGATGCCGCGGCTCTTGAGGATGCGCCCGATCGACGCAACGGTAATCCCTTTCCCTACGCCGCTGACGACGCCGCCGGTGACGAAGATAAACCTGGTCATCGTGGCCCGGCCCTCCGGTCAGACCCCGCGCCCAAAAGGCGTACGTCGCCCAAGGCTGGGGAGAGGGAGAGACACCGGTCCGGTGGACAGCGAGAGAGAGGTTGGTGCTGCGGCGGATGCGTGGTCTTGACCACTACACCACCAGTCCGTCAACCGCAGCCGAAAGGGTTGCAGGTGCCACTGTCCGCCAATTCAGAGATCGTTGCGCAGAGTATAGGATGTGGCAAAATCCCTTGTCAACAGAGTGTTGAGCCGGGCCGGCCCCTTTGCAAGCCTCCCGTCGAGCGCTTACACTCAGCGTCAGGCAGCGGACACCGCTGGTCCCTCGGAGGCACTCGGGACCCCGCAACCGCGAAGTCTCCGACGAGGAATCTGAGAGGGAGTCGCCGCGCTCTGCCCTACGACTCACACTGGCAAGACCACCGTTTTCCGGCGGCCGCGCTCCTTGAGGACGCGGGTATACCGGCATGAGATATTTCCGCCTGTCTGATCGGAGCGGCCGTTCCCGGCTGTGCGCCGAGGTCGAGCCGGGGCGGCTCGCCGACCTGACGTCGGTCCGACCCGACCTCACCCGGCTCGAGCAACTGGCCGAGGCCGCATCGCTATCTTCTCGCGGGATCGACGAGATAGTCCTCGGCCTGCTCGACTCCCCGGCCAGCCTCGATACACACGACCTAGCGAAGGTCATTGAGGACTCCAGGGATGGGAAACAAGGCCTGACGCTGCGCCGCCCGTTCGACCCGCCTGAGGTCTGGGCCGCCGGCGTCACATACAAGAATAGCGAGATGGAGAGGAAACGCGAGAGTGGCAGCCCCGACGTCTACGCCAAAGTGTATGCGGCCGAGCGACCGGAGCTCTTCTTCAAGTCGACCGCCGAGCGGTGCGCGGGGCCATTCGAGTCCATAGGCATCCGCGCCGACTCAGGCTGGAACGTGCCTGAGCCCGAGTTGGCGTTCGCCCTGTTCAGGGGAGAGATCATCGGCTACACCATCGGCAACGACGTAAGCAGCCGCTCGATCGAAGGTGAAAACCCGCTCTACTTGCCGCAGGCGAAAATCTACGATCGCTCGTGTTCGATCGGCCCCTGTTTTGCCACCGCCGAGATGGTGGACGACCCTCACAAACTAGACGTCCGGGCGACGGTCCTCCGCGACGGGCTTGAGGTCTTCGCCCGCTCCTCCTCAACCTCCCTCATGGCCAGGCGATGCGACCAGATCGCCGACTGGCTTCAGCGACACAACCCGGTCCCCAACATGACCACCGTTCTCACCGGAACAGATATTGTGCCGCCGCCGGAGTTCACCCTCCAGGAAGACGACGTGGTCGTCATCGCGATCGACCGGATCGGGGAGCTCGAGAACCGAGTCGTCGTAGTGTAGTCGCGGTCGTTACTTAGGGACTGGACTCCAGCTCCTTGGCCCTGGCGAGGTCGCTCCGGGCTTCCGCCTCCTTGCCGAGCCGGCTGTACGCTTTTGCACGATCCGCGTAGGCGCGCGCAAGTTCGGGGTCGATTCGGATCGCTGCGCTGAAGTCGTTCACGGCCGGCCCAAGGTCATCGCGCGTTAGATGGATGAGCCCTCGGTTATAGTAAGCGACTGGGTCTTCCGGCTCCAGACGAATGGCCTCGCCGATGTCCTTGATGGCGAGATCCAAGCGGCCGAGCCCGGCCTGCGCCGCACCCCGGTTGTTCAGGGCGTCAGCGTACTTGGGCTCAAGGCGGATTGCCGCGTCGTAGTCATCGATCGCTCGGCCCAACCGGCCCTGATTAAAGTGCGCTAGGCCTCTGTTGTTAAAGGCGGCGGCATCCCCGGGCCGGAGCCTGATCGCCTCGTCGAAATCCAAGATCGCGCGCTCCATATCCCCCAGGTTGAAGTAAGCGAGGCCGCGATTGTAGTAGGCGAGCGCATGTTCCGGGTCGATTCGTAGCGCCTCGTCGAAGTCCTCGATCGCCAGGCGTACATTGCCCTCGCTAAAGCCGGCCAAGCCGCGAACGAATACTTCAGCCGCCCTTCCGATCGGCGCCGCGCCCGCGAGGCTCGGGTCCAGACGAAGGGCCTCCTGGACGTCGGCCGCAGCGCCCTCCACTTGGCCCAGGGCCTTACGAGCCTTGCTGCGTTCGTGATACGCAGAACTGTTGCCGGGGTCTATGGCGATCGCGCGGTTCAGATCTTCCAAGGCCTTCGCATTCTCACCCATCAGAGAATACGCAGCGCCACGATTGGCATAGGCCTCCGCCAGCCTAGGGTCGATCTTAAGCGCGCCATCGAAATCGTCGACGGCGCGCTGGTAGCTCTTCAGGGCCGTATAGGCGAGCCCCCGCCGTTGGTACGCTCGGGCGTACCTCGGATCGATACCTATGGCCGCATCCAGGTCCTCGATCGCGCTCTCATGCTGGTCGTTCCCCTGCGAGACCACCGCTCGTTCGTAGTAAGCCGAGGCCTCTTGCGGGTTTTGGAGAATAGCCTCCTCGAAGTCTTCGTTGGCCCGATCGAGTTGCCCCAGCGCGGCGTAGGCGGCGCCACGGCTGCTGTATCCCCTGGTGAACCCCGGGGCTCGTTTGATGCTCTCCCCAAAGTCGTCGATGGCGCGCTCGTATTCTCCCTTCGAGGCATACGCCTGGCCGCGCCCGTAGTACGCGAGAGCGTAGTGGGGCTTCAGCTCTAGGGATCGATCGTACTCCGCTATCGCCTCGTCGAACCTACCTTGACGGTACAGCTCACTCGCGGCGTCGTAGCTCTGGACCGCCGGCGATGAACATGCCGCGGACGCGATCGAGATACAGAGGGACACGAACAATAGCGAGAATCTCATCGGCTTGAGCGGGGCCTCTCGACTGTCGACAGGACACAACTGTGTCGCGGCTCTACGGACCCCACGCGGGGGACCAGTCGTCCGCCGGGTTCTCGGAGAGGTTCTTCTGATTGCTGCCGTCGGCGTTCATCGTGTAAACCTCTCGGTCACCATCTCGCGAAGTGGTGAATGCGATACGCAGGCCGTCGGGAGACCACACTGGGTCCCAGTCCTCGGCGCGGTTCTTGCTGATGTTTGTCTGCCCTGTACCGTCCACATTCATTATGTATATCTCTCGGTTGCCGTTCCGCGTGGAAAAGAAGGCTATTCGGGTACCGTCCGGTGACCAGGCGGGGCGAAAATCGCCCGCGGGGTGGTTGGTGAGGTTGCTCTGGCTCGACCCGTCGGGAAGCATTGCGTAGATCTCTGCGTTGCCGTCTCGGTCCGACGTGAAGGCGATCTGGGAGCTGTCGGTGGACCATGCCGCCCACCAATCGTTTGCCGAATTGTTCGTAATGCGGGTCTGATTTGAGCCGTCCGGGTCCATCAAGTATATCTCGCGGTTTCCGTCGCGATCGGAGTCGAAGGCGATCCGAAAGCCGTCCGGCGACCATGCCGGCAGCGCGTTGTTCTGTGTGATCGTCGTAGTCCGGCTCGTCAGCTTCCTCAGGTTGCTCCCGTCTCGGTTTACCGCAAAGACCTCGCGGACGACGTCGCGGGTCGAGCTGAACGCGATCTGCGACGCATCCGGAGACCATGAGGGGACGAAGTCGTCGTGCGGATGGTTGCTGACATTCACAGGGTCCAGCCCATCGAAACCCATCACATAGATCTCCGGGTTGCCGCTCCTATCTGAGAGGAAAGCGATGCTGCCGGCAAGGGGCACGCTGTCCCCAATAAAGAAGCTCTCAGGGAAGCTCAGGCTCTTCTCCGCCCCGTAGGCGCTATTGTCGAACTCGATTGGTACTTCGAGGCTTTCCTCCGTCACGCTAAACAACGTTAGCTGGAACAGGGCGCCGAAGGCTCCGAACTCCAGTGGCTCGCTGTTTGAGGCCCGGTAATACCCGTCATCATCCGGCCCGGAGAACTGCCAGCCGTCGAGCAGCCCGCCCGCCGATTTCGGTGCAAGGCTGACCTCGAACGGCTTCCGCGTATCTATGCGGAAGCGATAACTCCTGAGGTTTCTGGGGACATGGAGCGCTCGAACGTAGGTCTGGGCGGTCTGCTCCTCCTCGTCGACCGTCGGCGAATCGACTGCGATTCTCCCTATGTTGTCCGGGCCGTAAAATGAAGCTACGTTCAGGCCGGCGGTTTCAACGCGCCCCACGCCGAACGGGAGCGAGATGTCCAGCCGCGTGTTAACCCGAATCCACCGAAGGAGGGCGTCGGGTTAGCGTCCTGAAGCAGCAAGAAGGTGCTCCTGTGCTTCTGGGATAATGGTTTTGTAGCAAAAAACAGACCCTGGAAAAGGAGCACCCAATAGATGCTGCCACGCAACCACCCCGACCGAATCCAAATCACCTTCGACGACCGCCGCTTGGTGGCCAATGCCGGGCTGCTCCTTCCGGCCACCCTGGCGCGGCACCTCGGCCTGCCCGAACTCGTCCGGCAGCGCCTCGACCTGGGCGATGCCCCGGGGCGGGCGAACACGAGCGACAAGATGATGACGCTGGTGGCGTCTGCGCTGGCTGGGGGCGACTGCATTGACGACGCCGATGTGTTGCGCACCGGGGGGACGGCCAGCACCCTGGGCGGCACGGTGAAGGCGCCATCCACCCTGGGCACCTTCCTGCGCAGCTTCCGGTGGGGCCACGTCCGTCAACTCGACCGGGTGAGCCGCGAGTTGCTGGCCCGGGCTTGGCAGGCCGGGGCGGGACCCGGCGACGGGCCCCTGACCATTGACCTGGACTCCACCATCTGCGAGACCTACGGACTGGCCAAGGAGGGCGCACGCCACCACGGCTATACCGGCAAGCGGGGCTATCACCCGCTGTTGGCCGTCGCCGCCGGCACAGGCGACGTGCTGATGGCCCGGCTGCGCGAGGGCCGGGCCAACACCGCTCGCGGCGCCGCCCACTTCCTGCGTGAAACGGTGAGCCGGGTTCGCTACGGCGGGGCCAGCGGGCAGCTCACCATGCGTGCCGACAGCGGCTTCTATACCCACGCCGTGGTCGCCGTCTGCCGCCGGATCAATGTCCGCTACTCCATCACCATCCGCCAGCACAAAAGCCTGCACAATCTCATCGAGGCGATACCCGAAGATGCCTGGACGCCGATTCCTTACTGGATGGACGGTGCCGCCGATGTGGCCGAGATCACCTGCACCCCCTTCCAGGCCGAGGCAGACGCCGCGCCGGTACGGCTCATCGTCCGGCGGGTGAAGCCGACGCCCGGTTCCCAACTGGCCCTCTTCGCCAAATACAGTTATCACGGCTTCATCACCGACCGGGACGGGGAGTTGCTCGAACTGGAGGCTGACCATCGCCGCCACGCCGAGATCGAGAATGCCATACGCGACCTCAAGTACGGCGTCGGGCTGAACCATCTCCCCTCGGGCCGCTTCGCCGCCAACGGCGCCTGGCTGGCCGTCCAGACGATGGCCCACAACCTGGCCCGCTGGACGGCGCGGATCGGTCTGGGAGAGCGGATAGCCACCACCAAGACCCTCCGGCGGCGGTTCTTCTCCCTAGCCGGACGGCTCACCCGCTCGGCACGCCGGTTGACCCTGCATCTTCCGGATCGCTGGCCTTGGGCTGAGAAGTTCAGCCGCGCCTTGGCCCGGCTGCGAGCCATTCCACTCCCGGCCTGACGGCACCGTCGGCGACCCACCCACCGGACAACCGAAGATCCCCGCAGACTCGCGCCAGCCCGGTCCGAGAGAGTTCCCTGCTGCGTATTCTCTCGCCATCCCCCGCATCGCAGCTCCCGCAGACGGCCATAGGGGCCCCTGTGCGGCGATGAAGACCGTCCGCCGACCTCCCTACCCCAAATGGAACCCAGGCTATTTCCCCTGTAGCTCCCTCACCCCCCCTTCCGCTTTCCTCACGCCGTCCATCGGTGTCCTTCGGTGGATTCGGGGTTAAAGACGCCGTTCCGTCTCAGCGTGACGTAGGAAACCCTGAACTGGCCCCGAAGGTCCCTCACCAACGCCCCGAGCTGCTCCTGCAGGGCGTCCAACTCCCTGGTCGGATAGTAGACGCCTCCGGTGGAGCGGACCATCGCTTCGAGCTGCTCCCCCTCGAAGACCTCCCCAACTCCCAATGCGTAGAGCTGAATCTCTCCCGTCGTCGCGGTTACACCGGCGGCATCTCGGACACTTACGCTACTCGTGTCCCGCCCGTCGGAGATGAATATTAGGGCCCGGACTACGTCGGGGCCTTCCTCGCGGCTGGTAAAGAGGCCTGCGGCCGTCTGGATGCTGTCCCACACGATGGAAGAACCCGGCTCATAGGGCGACGCGGCGAAAGCCCTCGCCTTCTCAAGGACCGCGCTCCGGTCTGACGTTAGCGCAGAAAGGACCTGAGGCTCGACGCTTCTGTCGTGGAACTCAACGACACCCACACGTTGCGCGCCGAGGAGTCCGGAAAGAGCCTCCTCGAAGGCGTCCATCATCGCCTTCACGCCACTCCTGCCATCCGAGAGCCGGGCCTGGGCCATGCTGTTGGTGAAGTCCAGCACGAAGACGATCTCCAGGTTAAAGTCCTCGGCGGAGTGGACGAAGAAGTTCGTCTCGGCGTAGTCGATCTCCTCCCAACCGGTTGTACCCGAGCCCGTCTCGTATATTCGCGTGGCCCGCTTAAGCGTCTCAGGCAGTACCACGATTGGCCGGCCCTGCTGGTCGTTCATGGAGAAACGAATCTGTATCTGGCTGGGAACGCTGCCCCGGGCGGTAACCTCTGAAAACACAAGCTCTGGGATGGGAGTTGCAGTGGCAGTTGGTATAGGCGTGGACGTTGGACCAGGGGTGGGCGTTGAGGTGGGCATCGCCGTTGGGGCAGGCCTTGGAGTCCGAGTGGGGGTCGCAGTCGGCGTCTCTGTGCCCTCGGGCTCTACCTCCTCGATCAGCACTGGAGCTACCGATATGGCGGTCTCTGGAGCAGGCGTCGGCGTCGCACTGGGATTCGGGGTTGGCGTCACCGCTATGAACGCAGGCACAGGTGTCGGAGGGCGCCCCGGCTCCGGGAGGGCAGTAGGGACTTCAACAACCGCCGTAGCGGTAGGGTCCTCCGGTCCCAGAATGTTCCCGCAGGCGACGGCCGCCAGACAGGCAAGGATGATCGGAAGCCGTCCCCACGTCTTCACGCTCTCTACCTCTCGATACTACCTCAGAGTGGCCCCAACGAGAACACGCTGCTCACGTCGTAGCTACCATTATCCCACTGGGAGCCGCCTTGAAATCAAGCGGAACTGACGCCTCCATCCAGGTAGATTGTCTCGCCGGTGAGATAGTCCGAAGCGTCCGAGACAAGATAGAGGGCGAGAAAGCCCACCTCTACGGGATCGCCCACCCGCCCCAGCGGCACTGTGCTCCGGGCCGTCTCTCTCGCACGCGCGATCTGTTCGGGGTCGCCGTGTTCCGGGTCGGGGAAGTAGCCCGGCCCGATGCTGTTGACCGTTATCCCGTACGGGGCCCACTCCTGTGCCATGGTCTGGGTAAAGCGTACCAGGCCAGCCTTGGCCACTGAATAGGCGAGCATGCCGGGAGACCCGCGCCGCGCCGCGATTCCGCTGATATTGATCACCTTGCCCTTGCGCCTCTCGATGAAGTGCGGACCGATGGCGCGACACCCCAGAAAGGCGTGCGTGAGATTAATATCCACCACCCGATGCCACTCCTTTTCCGAAAGAGGAGCATCGTCACCAGCGTCGGTTAACGGTACAAGGTTACCGCGTATGGCGTCTCCGAGGTTGTTAACCAAAGCGTCCACCCGCCCCCAGCGCGATAGAGCGACGTCGGCGGTACGCCGCCAGTCGTCCGCGCTGGTAGCGTCGGCGGCCAGCGTCTCAACGTCGTGGCCCGCCGATGTCAGCTCTTCGCCAAGAGGTTTCAAGTATCGTTCCGTCAGGGCCGTGACAAGTACCCGTGCTCCAGCTCGAGCAAGCACCTTGACGATCCCCGCGCCGATCCCTCGGGCGGCCCCCGTAACGATAACGGTCCTTCCCGCTATGTCGAACTCTTTGGGGACCATTACCAGGTGCGCTAGGGCCTGAGGCTTCCTACTGGGCTGGCGGCTGCTCGAAGGACTCGTCTTCAGGGGGGTGCGTGTGTTCGTGACTTAGGGCCTGCTGCACGAAGTCGAGCCCTACCTTTTCGGACCAGGCTTCCATCAAGCGGCCCGTCAACCTACCCGGGACGCCGTCGCCCAACGCCACACCGTTGATGGTAGCGACGGGCAACATGCAGAAGCGCGTCCCGGAGATGATCGCCTCCTCGGCCGGGTAGACTTCCGCGGTGGTGTAATAACCTTCGTCGACCGATATTCCGAGCTGGCCGGCCAGCTCGATGGCCGTCTCCATGCTGAGCCCAGGCAAAGTCTTTTCGCGGTCGGGCAGCTTGATTTTGCCATCCCGGATAAACAAGAAATTCTCATGCCGGCACGCGGTGACGTAACCGTTCTCGTCTGCCAAGAGCGAGTACGTTTCTTGCGTCTGCTCGTTATCTCCAGGGGCGGATACTCGCTCAGGCACCGCGTACGTATTAGGGGTGACGAGTCGGACGCCCATGGCGTAGCTATGAGCGAAGGAAGCGAAATCGATGAACTGGCAATAGATAGCGGAATTGGCTTTGCCGGACTCGTCGTTCTTGGGACTCACCATCTGGCCGAGGATAAAGTCGTCGTCCGTCTGCAAAAGCGACCGGTTGGCATCAAGCACCTTTAGCGTCGCCGCCTCCATCTCGTCTAGACTCAATCCCACCTCGAATGGCGCCTCCTCGAGGCTCCGGTAGAGGCGTTCGAGATGTTCCCGAAGCTTGAAGATCTTGCCTCCAAAGGTCCGCTCGGCGTCGTAGAAACCGCTCGGCGAGTGAAAGCTGGCCTCGCTCATCTCGGCCAGGGCCTCGGTGTGCGGCAAGATGCGGCCGTTGACGTAGGTCCGAAGCTCAGGAGCCTCGTCTATCTCCCTCGATATGTTCGGTGAGCTCAATGTGGTCCTGTACCTATCACACCCCGGCCAGCACCTTCTGCACGGTCTTTCCGATGTCTGCAGGCGATGGGACGATGGTTACACCAACCGACTCCAACGCCTTAATCTTCTCGTCGGCGCGGGCGGCGCGACCTGTCACTATCGCCCCCGCGTGGCCCATCCGCCGCCCGGGCGGCGCGCTGCGGCCGACTATCAGCGCAACTACAGGCTTGTCCAGACCGTCACTAATATATTCGGCGGCCTCTTGTTCGCGCGTTCCCCCGATTTCGCCAATCAAGACCACGCAGTCGGTCTCGCTGTCATCGTTGAACATCTCGAGGATATCGACAAAGGAGGTGCCGCTTACCGGATCGCCACCGATACCCACACACGTCGACTGGCCGATGCCCAGCGCGGAGAGTTGTCCCACCGCCTCGTACGTGAGCGTCCCACTTCTGGATACTACCCCCACGTTCCCCGGCCGATGGATGGCGCCCGGCATTATGCCGACCTTGCACCGCGCACCCGGCGAAATCATTCCCGGGCAGTTTGGCCCTATAAGGCTTACGCCGCGACCGGCTATATGTCGAACGACGCGAATGGTGTCGGCTACGGGAATCCCTTCCGTGATGCACGCGATCGTAGTGATTCCCGCTTCGACCGCCTCTAGTATCGCGTCAGCGGCGAAAGGAGGTGGGACGAAGACCAGAGACACGTTGGCGCCTGTCACCTTAACGGCCTCGTCAACAGTGTCGTACACCGGCACGGTCTCGTCGAACATCGCGCCGCCCCTGCCGGGAGTTACACCGGCCACGAGGTTGGTGCCGAACTCCCGGCACCGCTTCGCGTGAAAGCTTCCCTCCCTGCCGGTTATACCCTGGACCAGCATGCGGGTGTTCTCACCAACGAGTATGCTCAAGTGCTGTATACCTCAAGGCGGCGACGGGTCAGGAACTCCGCCGGCTTCCCAGACGACACCGCACGTGGCGCCTTAGCTCATAGCCCTTACGGCCTGGGCTGCTTGATTAAGGTCGTCCACGATGTTGACATCCAGCGACGATTCCGACAATAGTGTGCGCCCCTGTTCCGCGTTGGTACCCTGCATCCTGACCACCATCGGCTTGATCGCATGGGGCGCCGCCTCAGCCGCCATAAGCATCCCTCTGGCGACGATATCGCAGCGTAGGATGCCGCCGAAGATATTGATCAACACCGCGTTAACGTTAGGATCGGACAGGATGATCTTCAACGCCTGAGCGACTTTTTCCTCGTCAGCTCCGCCGCCGACGTCAAGAAAGTTCGCCGGCGCCGCTCCCGCCGCAGTGGTCGCATCCATGGTGGCCATCGCGAGCCCCGCCCCATTCACCATGCATCCGACGTTGCCTTGCAGTTTCACGTAGCTGATGCCGGACTGGCCCGCCTCGGCCTCCAGGGCGTCCTCCTGGCCGGGATCGTGCATCTCCTGTGCGTCTGGGTGTCTGAAAAGCGCGTCGTCGTCGAGGCTCAGCTTGGCGTCGGCCGCGAGGAGGCGACCGTCGTCGGTCAACGCCAGAGGGTTTATCTCGACCAGTGAGCAGTCGTTTTCCTCAAAGGTCTTATACACGTTGAGCAGCAGACCGGCCATCGGGCGGACCTGTTCCGGCGGGAGGTTGAGCCGGTAGGCCAGGGCCCGCGCCTGATATGCCTGCATCCCCATCAAGGGGTCGACCTCGGCCCGTAATAGCTTCTCAGGAGCGCTCTCCGCCACCTCCTCTATCTCCATGCCTCCGGCCTCGCTGGCCATGACGATTGGGCCTTTGGCGGCGCCGTCGACAACGATCCCGACGTAGAGCTCTCGATCAAGTGCCAGGGCCTCTTCCACCAGTATCGCGGACACCGGGACTCCCTCGGGGCCGGTCTGCGCCGTGGCCAGCCTTGTGCCCAGCAAAGACTCCGCCGCCTCTCCGGCCTCGCCTGCCGAGGAGACCAGGAGGATGCCGCCCGCCTTGCCTCTACCGCCGGCGTGGACCTGCGCCTTGACGGCGCAAGCGCCCCCGATCTCTTCGGCGATATCGCGCGCTTCCTCCGGCGACCTCGCCACCCTGCCCTCTGGGACAGGCACACCGTACCCCGAGAGTATGGACTTGGCCTGATATTCGTGGACCTTCAATCTCGTCCGGCTCCTGCTAATCTCTGCAACCGGCGTACTGGCTCTGGCGGAGGGGGTGGGATTCGTAAAGAGGCTACTTTTGTAGCTGAATATGGGGAGCTGTGACTCTAATACCCCACATTTCACCCACTAAACTAAAACGTCCTCGCCATCCACCGGACCTCTCCGATGTTCTGTGCCGTTGGGCCAGGGGTGGCTGCGGGTATTCGGGATCGTCGCTTAATGGCTCTTACTCTGGTCTTTCAACATTGCATCCGTGCTTAGTAACATGTCATCCCTTACGGATTTTCTCGACTGAACGGGCGATCACCCATACCCCTTTCACAATCGACACCAAAAACTGCGGTACTCATGGGCAGTGGGGCTGAGTGCATCGGAGGGCGGCGACACCGGGACTTCCAGCTAGCCGCGACACTGTATTCAGCTAGCCGAGCGCAAGTAGCCCACCTCAGCCAACGCATGATGACGCCTGCCGGTCCGATATTACATCAGTCGTAGAAGGAGTGTCCATTAGTTCGCAGGTCTAGCTGCTGTAGCAGGTTCTCAGTTCTCAGCGTCGACGAAAGGCTCGCCGTGCAATCGTCTGTACAGATCGGGGAAGTCCTCCTCTAGCAGCCCGTCCGAGGATTATCTAACGGTGCTTGCGGGTCAGCGACAATGGATCGCGACAACTAATTTTGCCGGTTGCCCCGGCCGGCCCCCAGATAGCTTTGCGAATAGCGCCGTGCTCACTACCTCGGCAAAAGTTCCTGATGCGTTGGGCTGGCCCATCGACCCGTGCTTTCCTGTGCAGATTGACCCCAAAGCGGAACAGTTTGAGCAGGTTGTGGCCTGTGCAGATCAGCGACCATTCGCCGTTCACCTTCTCCAGTCCCCGCAGCAGGAACTGCCGGAATCCCCGGCCCTGCTTGATCTGGCCGAATACCGGCTCCACAGTTTGCATCCGCAAAGCGTAGCGCTGCCGACCCCGCCTGGTCTGTAACTTCCGTCGCATCCGGTCCCTGGGAGACAGATGGCTGGGTATGCGACCTCGGGGCGCGGGTGGCACAACCCGGCCGTGGCGGGTCTGCTCCGGCGCGACGAACGGGTCCACGCCCAGAGCATAAAGCTCGTCGACTGCCTTCGCCGAGTAATAGCCAGCATCAGCGGATACTTCCCTGGGGACTGCACCGACGTTGTCGATGGTCTCCTCCATCATCGCCGCAGCCTGTTGCTTATCCGAAGTCTGGTTGGTGGCCCGCGCCGCCACGATCACCTGGTGAGCGCTGTCCACCACCGCCTGACAGTTGCCTTGTCGTCGGGCACCCCCGGGTGCTTACGACCTTCGGCCTCGGCCTGTTCGGCAGCCGCCTGCGCCTCGGCTTCCAGCGCCGCCATGGCTTCCCGTATCTTCTCCAACCGACGCTCTCGAAAGGCCAACTCCTCCGGCAACTCATCTCCACGCTTGTCTTTGCCGTACCGCCGGTCTTCCTCATCATCCGCTGCCTGGGCCTGTCGCAACAACTCCGCTACCTCCGCCGCCAACTGCGCTGCCTTCTCCTTCATCCGTTGGTAACTCATCGCCTTATGCTTCGATGCGTTGGCCTTGACCTTCGTGCCGTCCAGCGCCACGTGCCCCAGCTTCACCAGCCCCGCCTGCTGGCACAACGCCAGTACCTGTACGAACAGGCCCGACAGCGCATCCAGATTATCCTTGCGAAAGTCGGAGATGGTCCGGAAGTCCGGTGTGTTGTTCGCCGCCAACACCCTGAAGGCGATGTCCTCGTGGAGACGCTGGGCGATGCGGCGTGAGGACGCCACCCCCACGCAGTAGCCGTAGAGCAACACCTTGACCATCATCCGTGGATGATACGGCGGCCCGCCACGCCGTTCCCGCTCGTAGCGAGCGGTGACCTCCGACATGTCCAACTGGTCCACCACGTCGGATATGAAGTAGGCCAGATGGTCGTCAGGCAGCCACTCCTGCAACGCCGCTGGCAACAGTAACTGCTGGTCGGGTTCGTAGGGAAGGTAGGTTTTGCTCATCAACGACTCCCCGCTACTGGACTGGGCCCATCATACCCCCAAGCACTCGCCAACCGTGTTTCTCGGACGGGCTGCTAGTGGTCCAACATCCTAGTATTGAAGGGTTCTGAGGTTACGGCTTGGTAGGGGCGGGTTTCAAACCCGCCCCTACCAAGCCGTAACCTCAGAACCCTTCAATACTAGGATGTTGGACCACTAGTATCCATCTAGAGAAGCGAAGTAGGCATGTCGCAGGAGGTGGCGTGGCATGCCGAAATTACAGCATATCCACCGGCTTGTGATGGTCGGTGCCTTTGGCATCGCGGTAGCCTTATCCGCAGTGGCGGCGCAGCGGCCTGAGGGCGATGATACCGGCCAACGTGACGACGATGTAGCCCCCGCAAGTTACCACTACGGGGCATACGAAGAATGCATCGACGATGGGATGCCGGAATATCTTTGCCGGCAGCTGTTCCCAGCAACGCCGACACCCACTAGTACGCCCACACCGACATCCGTAGCCACGGCTACCAACACGCCCACACCCGCGGCTACCAACACGCCCACACCGACATCCGTACCCACGGCTACCAACACGCCCACACCCACGGCTACCAACACGCCCACACCCACGGCTACCAACACGCCCACACCCACGGCTACCAACACGCCCACACCCACGGCTACCAACACGCCCACACCCACAGCTACCAACACGCCCACACCCACAGCTACCAACACGCCCACACCCGCAGCTACCAACACGCCCACACCCACAGCTACCAACACGCCCACACCCACAGCTACCAACACGCCCACACCCACAGCTACCAACACGCCCACACCCACAGCTACCAACACGCCCACACCCGCAGCTACCAACACGCCCACACCCACAGCTACCAACACGCCCACACCCACAGCTACCAACACGCCCACACCCACGGCTACCAACACGCCCACACCCACTCCGACGCCAACCTGTAGCGTGACATCGCTTGGGACGTTCCCGGGAACGATCACACGAACCGGAAGCTGGAGCAACAGCTGCAACTCGACGCACCGCTATGGCAAATACGCGCGCTTCTATAGCTTCACCGTAAGCCCATCAACGCAGACTAAAATAGATCTCACGTCCTCTGTGGACACCTACCTCTACCTGCTGCAAGGCAGCGGCACTTCAGGGTCGGTGATCGAGTCTGACGACGACGACGGCATCGGCACCAACTCGCAGATAGTCCGAACGCTTTCGTCGGGGACGTACACGGTCGAGGCGACGACGTTCTACAGCGCCCAGATGGGGAGCTTCACGCTGACCATAACGCCTGTGTGCAGCGTGACGTCGCTTGGGACGCTCTCGGGGACGATCACGCGAACCGGAAGCTGGAGCAACAGCTGCAACTCGACGAACCGCTCGGGCAAATACGCGCGCTTCTATAGCTTCAGCGTAAGCCAATCATCGCAGGTTACAATAGACCTCACGTCCTCTGTGGACACCTACCTCTACCTGCTGCAAGGCAGCGGCACTTCAGGGTCGGTGATCGAGTCTGACGACGACGACGGCAGCGGCACCAACTCGCAGATAGTCCGAACGCTTTCGTCGGGGACGTACACGGTCGAGGCGACGACGTTCTACACCGCTCAGACGGGGAGCTTCACGCTGACCATAACGCCTCCCACACCGACGCCCACACCCACGGCCACGCCCACGGCGACTCCCACGGCGACTCCCGCGGCTACTTCCACGCCAACTCCGACAGCCACTCCGACGGCCACGCCCACACCGACGCCCACACCGACGCCGACGCCCACACCCACGGCTACCAACACGCCAACGCCAACGGCCACGGCTACCAACACACCCACGCCAACGGCGACTCCCACGCCCACCCCCACGCCAACGCTCAACTTCAACGTGGACCTCAACTTCGACCTCGCGGGTCCCGCTATCTCGCAGAGCTTCGCCAACGTTGTATGGTATCTCATGGAGTATGGGTACGCCTCAGTGACGACTCAGGCCAACGTAAATCTGGCGGACTACGAGTTTCTCGTCAGAGCGCCTGAGGACACCGGCATCCAGTCGGGCAGAACTTTGTGTCAATGGCCAACCTCTGCCCAATCATGGCCACCGCAGGATTCCGTCTGGACTAGCGCGATTTCAACCATCAGCCTGGTGCGCTGCGGCATCGGAGACGGAGCGACAAATGTGCGCGTATGGCTCAAGCCTGCGGGTTCCATCCAGAACGCCCAAGTGTTCCAGGGCTACGAAAACACGGTGGCGCAGTTGTTGCATCAGGACGACAACACCGTGGAATATGCGATAGGCGCGATGCTGCCAACTCCCGCCATCACGCCCACTCCCACCATCACGCCCACCCCTACGCCCGCGCCCACCCCCACTGTTACGCCGACGCCCACCATCACGCCAACACCCGGCGGCACGGTGTCGCCTACGGCTACTCCCACGGTCACGCCAACTGCGGTGCCCACCCCGACGCCCACGCCGACGCCAACACCCAATCCGGCGGTCATCATCCCTGCTTCAATTCCGATTGCGGTGAGCGCGTGGGAGACGGCGGTGGCCACGTCAACTCCTGGCATAACCTTCTGCGAGGGCAACGGCTGCGGGGCGAGCAACAGCGACGGCGGAGTCGTTACGATCAACGTGGTGAACGGGACCCTGGCCCCCTGCGCCGGGATTGCCTGCGTCAGGTATGGTCCGCCGAACGGTCGACACCTGGGCAATATGACGATAACCATCGAACAACCGGCGTACAGCGGCGGCCAACAATTCTACTGGACAGATGATGACGGTGTCGTTGATGGACCCGGTCCATGGATATACCTACCGGGAGCCGTTATGCACGAGTTCGGGCACACATGGATGCTGGGACACGCCCCCGGCACGACGACCATCATGGGGCCCGGGAACAACGCCGCGCTTCCCAGTTCCGACGACGCAGAGGCGATGCACGCGGCCAA